>JABUKB010000001.1 GCA_014595895.1 Lysinibacillus odysseyi
AATAACGCAGGTACTGCAGAATCGGTTCTTGTATTCGATACTAAATCATCCATTGGTTCGTTAGTGATCAATGCAAACTATGTCGCTGTAAAAAATGCAAATGTAACGGAAAGTGCAACGATCACTTCCAATGTGACTTCAGAAGTTCTATTAGATGGTGTGAAAATTGCCAAAGATTTAGTAATGGATAATGCCATCGTTGGTACAGTAGCTTCTCTAAACCATAAGTTTGTACAAACGAATGAAACTGGAGCAAGATTAAAGTTAGTCAATGCGATATATCAAGCACTTTATGTAAGGCATGATAATATCTCCATCGAATCCAATACAACCATTCCTTTCATTACATTTGCTGGGGCCGTTCAAACGGCAAATGTAACTGGAACTGTTGCAAAAATGAGGATAGAATCCACATCTCCGGTAGAAATTACAGGGAATATAAATGTTACAGAATTAGTTTTAACTAATTTAACTAATTTGTTTTTAAATAACTCGGGGCGAATTGAGAAATTAGTAGTTGAAAATCCCCTGGCCACTGTTACTTTAGGTGTTATGTTACCACGAGTGAATGAATTATCGCTTCCAGAGAGGGCAACACCTGCAACGATTATTACTAACTATGGTTTAACAGCTTCCCAAATCGGAAGTATTATTGTTGGGGGAGTTATAACTGGTCCGCCACAGGTACCAAGCACAGGGGGGGGGGGTGGATCTGTCGATGTAGCCAAACCACAATTAAAAGAGACAGGCTATTTAACAGCGGGCGGTCAAGGTACTTATGGGACGGCGAGCCTAGACAATAAGAAACTAACGATCGATTTATCAAATGAGAATGTAGCCAGCATACCGGGTGCGGTAGCGGGTGTCATTGAATTTAATGAAGCTGTAACTATCACATCTAGCCTACAAGGGTTATCAGGTACGACTACAGTAGTAAACGGAAAACACGTATGTATTTAACTGGAACTTCCTAGGGGCACCGACATTAGCACAGGTAAAAGCAGCAGGGTTATACAGCTTTGAGATTGTGGCAACAGATGCATCAGGAAATTCAGAAACTTATACAGTAGAATTAACATTTGATACAGCAAACCTCGCGACATTTAATATTGTGAATTATGAGGAAGGTTCAAATATCCTTGAAATTAAAGGTTTAAGTAACATCGAGGAAAACTCGATATTTAATTTAAAGAAACTAATTTATAGTGATGCCGAAGGGACAGTAGCTACCCATACATTAAATGGTGAATATGTTCTTGTAGCTTCTTTAGAAGATGTAGATACAGCAGGTGAATATTTCTACAAAGAAGGAACTTTAAAGGTAATATTAACTGCTTCTGATAGTGTAACTATTGAAGGATTAGCTGGATTTGATAGTAAGGGTACTGTTGGGGATAACCTAACTGCTCTTAAAGGTTGGAATATCGACCCTTCAAGTAATGAAGCAGAAGCAGTGAATAATATTGGAATTACAGTAACCCCTGAACAAAACTAAACGAAACGTTACTTTATAAATTCATGTTTTAATATGAATGAAAGAAGTGGAAAGTATTCCTTATGGTATATATTGAGGAAGCTTTCTAACTGTCTTGTTGAATAGATAGGTGAGATACCTGTCTATGACAACAGTCTAAATGTCATATGCCTAATCCTCCTGCATCCAGTGAGGCTCTAACAAGCTGAAGGGGTGAAGTCAGGTGAAGTCGTACTTATACAGATTATAAGGCGGGGCTCTTTAAAAAATGGCTATGGTTAGGAGAACGAATCTATGTAGAAGGTTCTAGAGGTAGCTGGTGATACAAATAGCGCTAGGGGTTTATCATCAGTCACTGTAGCTGAGATGGTACAGATGAGATTCGAACAATTGAGACTGTTAAACGAATCTTTCTCTAGGAATGGAGTAGAAACCTAAGGTCATTAAAAGAAGGGATAGACAAGACGGAACGTTTGAAGTCTTATATGAAGAGGTGGGTTAGCACCAGTGAAGCATATAAGATGGCAGCGGGTTCATAGTAGTGTTGATTGCTAGCCGTTAGGACTTGCATGGTAACATGTGAGAAGGGTAAAACTAGCAGGAGCGAAGGAATCCAGTCAGTAGTAGACTCTTGATAAAAGCTTATTTTCCCAAAATATTGCTGAATATTTGTTAGAGTTTAAATGTTTATTATTGACGGATCGCCATATGCGATGAAAGTCGCTCGTATGGTGAAGGCTCACTATAAAGCTTGAATAGTATAAGGTGAGAATAGCTTGGTTTTAACAGGTGTTGGAGTTAATGTTGCCAATAGTGAAATTACTGGCACATCGTTAGCAATGCAGTACAGCTTAGATTCTACAAACGGTATTGATGGAATTTGGGCTGATGCTTCTGCAACAAATACAACAGTTGCATTCACTGCTCCTGGAAATGTTTATATCCGAGAAAAAAATAATCCTTCTAACTTTAGAATGGTAGCCACAGTAACAAAACCAACTACTCCTAATCCAGGAAGAATGCAAGGAAGTAGCGGAGCTGGTTACACAAAGTTAAATGGTTTAGTTAATGATGAAACATATGAATATTTTGTTAGCAGTGATTCGACTGTAGATGCAAGTAATGCAGGTTGGTCAGGGGCAACAACAGTATCATTAGCAGGTAGTTTTTATATTGATAATATTCCAGCGACTACTGGACAACATATTCATATTAGGCTAAAAGCAAATAATACTCGATTAGCTTCAGATATTGCACATGTAGCCTCAGTTAACAGTCCATAAATAAAAAAACTAATGTAAGTTATTAAAATAGTTTAATCAATAGTGAAAGTGCTTTAGTGAATTAATTTTACCAATAGTACTTTCACTTTTATAATTTTTACTAGGTATATTTTAATTTAAATGCCAGTTTTATTTTAATGAATATTAGAACCTTTTTATATTAAGTTTTTATCATATCGAATAGAGGGTGTTACAGTTGTTAATAGAAAAGTTAAACTCAAGTAACGTAAAAGATGTTCTAACAGAATTTAGCCATTCAAGAGGGGATTTCTTACTTTCAGATTTGACAAAGGACTCCTCTGTAATCGGAATTGCGTTAGACAAAAACTATCCTGTAGGATTAATATTAGCGGAGTATAAAATGTCTAATAAATTAGGAGTCATCTATTCTATAAATGTAAAAAAAGAATATAGTAATCGAAATATAGAAGAGAAACTTTTGAAATATGCAGAAAAAGAACTAAAGGGGAAAGGTGCAAATGTAACTTTCACTAATATATTCCCTGAAACGAGTGCGAATGTAAAGTTTACTTTAAAAAAACAAAAATGGACAAATCCAGTTTCAGAAAAAATTCACTTTGTTATTAATGTAAAAGAAATGGAATCTGAGAAATGGATTGAAAATAATATATTTCCAAATGAATACTCTATTAAAAATTGGGATCAAATTAAATCTGAGGATTACGAACTAATAAGTAAAGCAGAATGGATTCCCAAACACTTATCGCCAATTGAAGCCTACAGTTTTGGGCAAATAAGTAATGCAACTAGCTTATGGATTTACTATCACGATGAAATAATAGGGTGGATTTCAAGTGTTGTTGAAAATAATGAATATTTATTTATAACCTCATTATTTATACGAGAAGATAAGCGAAATAATTATATACTTAGACCATTGTTGGGTGAAGTTATTAAGAAGCAAATAGAGTTGGATATTCCATATGCTTGTTTCGATGTAAGGACCGAAGATACTAAAGTTTCAGGCTTTTTTAGAAGATACTTCAAAAAATATATTCTTAATACGCTTGAGATAAGTAGTTCATATAAAATTCTTAAGTGAATTTGAGATTTTGATGAATGTTTATTTGTACATTTATTTAATACAAGCACACCTAGTTGAAGGTAGTGGCTAAGAAGTTATACAAATAACTAATTTATCATAGAATTGTATTGAGGGAAATGAGTATAAAAGAACACTATTGACGGATATCTGTGTACGGTGAAAGCCGCCTGCATCGTGAAGGCTCGTTATAATGCATAAGACGAGAATAGCGATTATACAACAAACTCAACTTTGAGCACAACAACAGCAGTAAAAGTAGGCGGATCAATATTAACAGCAGATACGGATTATACGTTAACAGGAAATACGCTAACCATAAAGAAAGAATACCTGGCTACCAAAGTAGTAGGTCCAGTTGCGGTATCAATAGAATTTTCAGCAGGAATAGCCGCAACATTCATCATTAATGTTATAGATACACCTTGGATAGATCCTATCATTAGTAGTGTAAACTTTTCAAGTATATTTGGCAGTAACCCTATAACTGCTGGAAAATTTACGGGGTGGAATTCAGGGAGTCAATATGGATTGATTGAACTTAGTTTTGCACAGCCTCAAACATTCAGTAAGGTTAAAGTAACTGCATATGCTCAACCAGATTCCACTGAGTCCTATATACTTTATAATGAATCTGGACAGATAATTGGACGGACTACTCAAATGGTAATAGGTGAATCTACTTTTGAGATTCCAGTAACTAATGGTACTTATTCAAAACTTAGGGTTGAGGTTTGGGTTGGAGAAGGACGCTCTTGGGTGAATATTGTCAAAGTACTTTTAGGAGAGTAAGTAGTGTGTTGTCGGGTACCGTTACTGAACGATTGGAGGAATTTTGCTCATGAATTCCTTTGGTTTGTGACCAAACGTAGATTCGGCAATCAACCCACAATAACGAATGATTCAATTATATACAATATTTATGAACACTATAATTATAGCCTTTCATTCCAACAATGGAGTGAAGGGCTATTTCTATTTCGGTCTTATGTCATAGTTAGTATATGATGATTACTAGCCTTAGTTTGCGTATTGTGACTATAGATAATGTAAGGAATAAATCGCTCTCTGATAGCTTCACCGTAAGCCATAATCAAATAACGCATATAAAATACTAGAGGTGTTTAGTGTTAACTGAATACGGGTTTACGAATCAGTTTAAAATCAGATACCCAACAGGTGTGGTCCCTTTTTTAAACGTATAAAGATCTTTTATATGATGATTAGTAATTTTCGAAAGTTAGTGTTCTGTCATGCAGCTGATTGTTCGTTTTCACAAAAGACTCAAAATGTTCACAATTAGAGAAACATTTATTTATTAAAAATAACCTTGAATATGGGTCTTTATAACTTAAATGAGAGTATGCCATTGGAAGTGTATTTTAAAAATGTATATTAATTACTTGCGAGTAATTAATGTTATAAAATAAGGAATTGTTATTCCATATTTAATGAGGGGTAAACCTTATCAGAATAAGCATTCAGTAAGTTTTTTCTTATCTTTTCTTTTTTATCACTTCCATGTTTGTTATAATATACCTTTTATTTTAACACTAATTAATGGTAATATACCGTGATATATTACCTAAAATCCTCTTCTCCTTTACCAATTTTTAGCGATTGACGCTTCAAAATATTAAGAATATAATTCGAACTGCTACCAATCTTAGAAAAATAGCGTTTTAAAAGTTAATTTTGGTAGATGAGTTAGGTATAGAATTTGGAGGAATATAATAGTGGTTACTAAATATAAAAAATTTGTCGCAACAGCAGCAACAGCTACATTAGTAGCATCAGCAATCGTACCAGTAGCATCAGCAAACGAATCAACATTCACAGATATCGGTGGTTATGCGCAAGAAACACAAGATAAAATCAATTCATTAGCAGAGCGTGGAATCGTAAACGGTACTTCTGCAACGACTTTCAACCCGACTGCACCTATTAAGCGCAGCCAAGTTGTTAAATTACTAGGTCGCTATTTAGTAGAAGAGCAAGGCAAAGAAATTCCTGCAGACTGGGCTACAGTAAAGCGTTTTACTGATGTAGACTTAGCAAAAGACACAGAGTTATCTAAATATGCAGCAGTTGTTTATGACGCTGGCGTATTCACAGGTAACAATGGTGCTTTAGAAGGTTCTAAAGAAATCTCTCGTCAAAACATGGCAGTCGTATTAGACCGCGCTGCAGAAGCAATCGCTGGTATTACATTTGTAGAAGCAGCAGAAGGCTTAGACCACGGTGTAACAGATTTAGCAACAGCTAAAACAGCAGCACGCGAAGCGATCGCAGCATTAAACGCTTTAGAAATTTCAACAGCTAGCCAATTCAAACCATTAAACAACGTATCACGCGCGAACTTTGCAACATTTTTATACAATGCAATTGACGTGATTGCAGAATTAACGGAAGAAACAACTTCACTGGAAAAAGCTATTGATGCATTACCAAAAGAAGTAACAGCAGATACATTAGTAGCAGCAAAAGCTTTAGTTGCTACAGCACAAGTAGAACTTGATGCAGCAGTAAAAGCAGAAACAGTAACAGCTACAGAAGCAGCTGCTTTCCAAGCGAAAATTGACGAAGTTGTAGCTCAAATCGAAGCAGTAGAAGAAGCAGCGAAAAAGTTATTCGTAAAATCAGTAGCTCCATTAAATGCAACACAAGTATTAGTTACATTTAACAAAGAAGTAGACAAAGCAACAGCTGAAACACATGGTAACTATACATTCGCTTCATTAGACGGAGTGACAACAACAGCAACAGCAGCTACATTATCAGCAGATGGAAAATCAGTTGTCGTAACTGTAGATAACCCAACTTCTAAACGCTACCAAGTAAAAGTAGCAAACGTGCAAGCAAAAGACAAAGCAACTGAAATTGCTTCATTCGACCAAATCTTAACATTTGCAGCAGATACAAAAGCACCTTCTATTACAGGTACAGAGCGCGTTTCAGCAAGCAAAGTAAAAGTGAAATTCTCTGAGCCAGTAAGCGGTGGTACGATTTCTGCTAAATATGCAGACGGAACAGCAATCACAGGCTTCCCAGCTTTAACTCTATCAAAAACTGATGAATTATTAGTAGATTTATCAGCTGCTGATATCGTTGTAGGTAAAGATATTGTTATTACATTCAATGGTGTAGTAGACACAAATAACAACTTAATTACACCACAACCAGCGTCAGTAACAGTGAAAAAAGAAGCAGTTGACGGTGTAACACCAGCATTGGGTGGAATTACACAAACAGGTGCAAAAGAATTCACAGTGAACTTTACAAAAGGCTTAGACGGTTTTGCATTTACTGCTGATGGTACGGAAATTGCCGTAACAAATAACACAGTAACAGCAATCGAAAAAGTAACAGCTACACAATATAAAGTAACAGTAGCAAACTTACTAGACGGTCTACAAACAGTAACAGTAAAAGCTGGTAAAGCACAAGATATCGACGGTCAAGCAAACACAGCTGATTTAACAAAACTTGTTACATTCAAGAAAGATATTGCAGCACCAAAAGCGACTGCTAAACTAGTAGTAGGTCAAGATAACAAAGAATACGTAGAATTAACATTCGATAAAGATGTAACAGTTGGCGCTGTGACAGTGAATGGTTCATACGTAAAAGACTATGTAACAACAGCAGTAACTAACGTTACAGCTACAGCTCAATATGCAGATGCAACAAACAAAAAAGTTGTATTAGTACCATTAACAGATGCAGCATTATCAGTAGAAGGTGCTACGTATAACTTAAAACTTACATCAGCAGCAGTGAAGAGCGATGCTGAAGTAGCAATGACAGAAACAGCTGTAACATTCACACGCGGACAAGACGGTGAAGCAGCAGTTACAGAAAACACTGAAGTAGTATCAGGTGTAACAGTAACGCAAGGTTCTACACCAGATACAGTGTTAGCAACATTCACAGTACCAGCTGGACATAAATTAGATGGAGCATCAGCAATTAACAAAGCAAACTATTCTATTCCAGGTGCTGAAATCGAATCTATTTCATTAGCAGCAGTATCAGGCACAACGCAAGTAGCGACTTTACACTTAAAATCTAACTCAAACACATTTACAGGTGTGCGTAATATCACAGTTAAAGATGTGAAAATTGCAAACTCTACAAAAGTAATGGAGCCAGTATTAATCAACAACCAAGAATTAGTTGAAAACGTACGTCCAACAGTTGTGAGCGCAGCTATTACAGCAAACAACAAAGTGACAGTAACATTCTCAGAGGCTGTTACAGTAGAACAAGTTGACGCATTTTTAGTAAAAGCAGGTACTGAAACAGTAGCACAAGCTGCAGCAGGTGCTGTTGTATCAGGTACAGATGCGAAAAAAGTAGAAATTACATTAGCATCAGATTTCACAACTGCACAATTAGCTGAAACAATTACAGTTGAACCAGCTAAAACAGCAAATGGTGATGTAGATACAGCTAAATTCAAAGTGAAGGATGCAAAAGGTAACTACGTAGAAGTCTTCGCTCCTGTGACAGTACAAAAACCTTAATCGTAAATGACGAAAGCCCGTATAAGGATATCCTTATACGGGTTTTTTTTAAGATTGCCAACTCAAAAGGTGGATTAGTAGTGAAAGAATTCCCATTACCGACAGCCAAAACTTTAGCTACCTTAACCTATAACATGATTGTAGAGGATTTCGGGAAAGTGACAGATCGCTATTCCTTTGTCCAATATGGAAATATCACGGGATACGTAGTGTCTATATTTATGGGTGTAGCTGACACCACATCGCGCTTTGTAGAGGCAAGGCATTTAACAGCAAAAGAGGGCTATTTTACAACAGATTATTTTGATTTCTCCGGCTTTCAATCACTTTACTACACATCTACCAGTGGTACAGCTACCTATAAAATACAGAATGGCAGTCTAGTAAGTACGATGGGCAGGGCCTATACGCTACACCTAGAAGATCAAGAGTTCATTCTAGAAAACTTCGGTGAGCCGGAACTGGTATTGCCTTTACCGCTTGAAAGTGGTGCTCAGTGGAAGGATGATGGCAATGAAAGCTATACAGCTCGTTCGTTAGGTTCCTATAAGGTGAAGGGTGGTACGTTTACAAATGTACTAGAAGTCACATTGACCGCTTACGGTATGGTTACAAAATATTACTTTGCACCGAAAATTGGGTTGCTGCAAATTAAAGTAGAAGGCTATAACTTTGAGTTAACAAAAGTAAATCGCTAGCAAAAAGAGCTGTAACGTAAGGGGGTTACTTACGGGGCAGCTCTTTGGTATATACAGGAGTAGGGAAACGGGTGGGATGCGCTGTTATACTCTGCTATAATGAATAGGATTACATAGTAAGTTTGGAGTTGGAATCGAATGAAGGAGCTAAAAATTCCTGAAAAGCGTTACCGCCCGGAAATCGAGGGTTTACGCACAGTAGCTACTCTTTTAGTGGCTGTTTATCATATTTGGTTTGGCCGTGTATCAGGGGGAATCGATGTATTTTTCGTGTTATCTGGCTTTTTAATCACGATGTCCTTACTATCGAGGGTAGAAAGAAGCGGCTCTGTCGGCTTTTGGTCATTTTTATTAGGTTTGGCAAAACGTTTATTCCCGCAAGCACTCTTGGTGCTTTTTGTGACGGCGATTGCTGCCATTTTTATTATTCCACAGGGGCAGTGGACACAAATTATCAATCATTTGCTTGCATCGACCTTGTACTTTGAAAACTGGCGACTAGCACTGGATGCAGTAGATTATTTAGCACAGGGACAACAGGCAAGTCCGTTTCAGCATTATTGGTCATTGTCTCTGCAGGGACAGTTTTATGTGCTATGGCCTTTGCTCATTTTTATGACGTTTTTATTGGCACGAAAAGTATTCAAAACACCGACTCGTAAAACGTTACTGGTCGTTTTGGGTGGGGTGTTTGTTCTTTCACTTTGCTACTCTATTTATAAAACCAATACCAATCAGCCGTGGGCGTATTTTGATACATTTGCCCGCGTATGGGAGTTTAGCGTCGGGGGGATGTTTGCCCTGTTACTACCATATATCAAATGGCATCGTTGGTTCAGTACAGTGATGGGCTGGGTCGGCTTAGCCATTGTTTGTTTAACAGGAGTTGTATTGCAGGTATCGACAGTCTTCCCAGGCTATATGGCTCTCGTACCGATTAGCGGGGCGTTACTTGTCCTAGTAGCATCCGAAAACAGTACAACATTCGGTGTAGATAAATTTTTAAGCTTTAAATTATTTACATTTTTAGGTGGCCTTTCATATGGGTTTTATTTATGGCACTGGCCGCTGCTGCGTTTTTATCAGATTTATTTTAATACGCCGTCTGTGCCATTCCTTCACGGGTGTCTTATTTTATTGTTGACGGTGATTTTATCGTATATTTCGACGTACTTAGTGGAAGCGCCAGTGAGGAAAATGGATGTGCGGCAAGGAAAAAGAAAGTTGGTGCTTGTATTGTCGAGCAGCTTGCTACCGGTTTTCGTAGTTTATTTCTTACTTGTACAATATATGCAAATCGACACAGTACAGGGGCAAACAACGGATTATCCAGGAGCAGCCGCGATTTATGAGGAGGTTACCCCAGCAGAAGATGTGGGCTATTATCCATCCTTTATAAATGTGGTCAATGATTTTCCTTCCTTCTATCAGGACAAGGAATGCCTAGGGAAAGATTCAGTTGAAGTGAAGAAGTGCTCTTACGGGGTGACGGATGACCCGGACTATGTCGTGGCATTGGTAGGGGGGTCACATTCCGGCCATTGGTTCCCGACGCTTGAGATACTGGCGGAAGAAATGAATTTCCAAATCGATTTATACAATCATGACGGCTGTCGTTTTACAGATCAGGATGCGGAAAATCATCTAACGGAAACATGCCTTGAATGGAATACGAATTTGATAGAGGAGCTAAAGGCAAACCCGCCTGATTTAGTGTTTACAACTTCTACTTTAAATAAGCGTGATATCGTACCAGAAGGCTATATTGGTCAGTGGGAAAAATTAGAGGGCATTACGACTATTTTTGCGATTCGTGATAATCCTCGGATGAAAGAGGCTGCTCCAGCTTGTTTAGAGAGGGAGGCAGATGCTGCTAATTGTGGTGTGCCTCGTGGAGAAGGACTATCAGATGTCTTGCCTTGGGAAAATACAGAAGGCTTACCGTCTAATGTGATTTACGGTGATTTATCGGATTATTTTTGTAATGATGACACATGTCCGGCTGTGATTGGAAATGTCATCGTGTATCGGGATGATAATCACCTTACAACAGCCTATGCTAAAACATTAGCACCGGTACTCAAGCCACAGCTAGAAGAAGCGTTTGAAAGCTTAGAATAAAAGTAATATAGGCACAGCATGAAGACGGTTGTCTGCATGCTGTTTTTTGTGTTCGCCTATCCTTTTCCTTATCATGCATGAAAAAAGTAACAATATTGTCGATATATATGAAAATGTCGTTTTGAATTCAAGGAGAGTGTCCCATGCAAAAAAAGAATAAACTATTCCCGTTCCTAGCCACAGTCACAGCGGCCACTGTAGCAGGAACAGTGATGATACCGACAGCACATGCGGCTAGCTTTTCAGATATTCAGTATTCCGAATACAAAGAAGCTATTGAAAAATTGAGCAAAGAAGGCATTATTCATGGCTATAAGGGAGGGCTCTTCCAGCCGACCAAGCAGCTGACACGCTCGGATGTCGTCAAAATGTTAGGTAAATATTTAGTCTCACAGGGCTATACAGTGCCTAGTGATTATAAAACCTATATGCGTTTCCGTGATTTATCACCAAATTCGCAGGATGAGCTACTTCGGTATGCGGCGCTTGTTTATGACCATGGGATCTTTACAGGGAACCAAGGTCAGCTATTAGCCTCCGATAAGCTAAGTATGCAACATATGGCGCTCGTATTAGTGCGTGCACTTTCTACAATAGACGGCTTTGATTACATCAGCTATGTAGAGGAGCAGCGCTTTTTAAAAGATTATTTAGACTTAGATTTAGCCACAGCGGAAGCACAAAAAGCGATTAATGTTATTGATTATTATGATTTTTATAGACAAGCTCGGGAAGAGGCTTATTTTTATCCGAAAAATATTGCTACGCGTGGTCAATTTGCGCATTTCTTATATCATTTATTAGAAATCAAGTCACCGGTGCGCAATCAACCGAATGTCATCGGTGTATCCAGTATTGAGGTCCTATCACCGACGCGCCTAACTGTAATCTTAACAGATGATACAGTGCACAATGTTACATTAACGAGAGCACTGACAGAGCATGTGCCAAGAAGCGTCACTTTCCGCTTACAAGGTCGTACATATACACAGGTTGTCACTTACAAACCAAAAGAACTAAAAGTAGTGAATGCTTCCTTTATCAATTCCGGGCAATTTGCCATTGAATTTAATCGGGAGGTGTCATTAAAGGATACGTATCATGCGGATGACCTCGCAAAAGTCTTACAATTAAAACCTGCTACCGGTACGTATCAATATACATTAACACGAGGCGAGCTGAGTAAAGACCATCGTACGTTTATGGTAACATTAGGAGAAAATATCCCTGTGAATACAAATTACCGAATCGAACTCCTCAATATTCATACGGAAGATGGTTTTGGTTTATTCGATTATACAGAAGGTATTTACTATGGAGCGCATCATGAAGGACCACGTATTAAAGAGGTTACAAATTTAGGAGATTACAAAGTACGTGTTGATTTTTCAGAGCCAATTCATAGAGATTACTCTACGTATTCGATTCGTTACAGATTGGCGGACGGTACGCCTGTCACCGATGTAAAGGCCACATTCCAAGAGAACCGTCGCTTTTCTTCTGTTTATGATCAAGCATATTCTTATTTTGCCAACTATGTAACTTTTGATTTATCAAACGCGAAAGCAAATGGGAACGTGATTTGGTCGACAACACCAATTTATGTGGAGTTTCCTTATATGCAGGATATTGCAGGAAATCTAACAAATCCATCTCCGCTGACAACGACGATCCAGAAAGTATGGGGCGATACAAAGGATGGTACCGCGCCAAAATTATCTAAAGTGGAACAGGTAGGAGCTAAAAAAATAAAGCTGACTTTCTCAGAAGCTGTCAGACAAATTGGCTATTACGATTTGACATTCCAATCGAGCAAAAAGCATTATTATGTGGAAGAGCTCGAGCAGTCTGCTGATCAAAAGTCCTTTATTTTGACAATGGATGATTATTTAGAAGGCGATGTGATGATCAAAACGAGAACATACAGCTATGTTTATGATGTATCTGGGGAATCCGCAACTATTAATAGAAGATACAGCTTTACGTATGACAATCGACCGGCAGAAATTATTGGGACAGAGGTGATACGTGAGTACAATAAAGAATATTTATTTGTGACATTCGATCGTCCGGTCGTATTAGGTACGGACCCAAAAGTGTTATGGGAAAATGGACAATATGAGCAAGGACGACAGGTGAGCAATATGCTGTCTCAGTATGAAGCCCGCGTCTATCCAGCAGGTGATCACCAGGTAAAAATTCCAGTCGCCAACTTACTGCAGCCGACTGATTTCGAACATGCACTCTATAGAGGTGATCTTGTCTTTAAGGACGTAGAAAATGAATACGCGGTGCAGGTAAAGCCAGCAGCCGTATCCTTTGTTCGTGGGAAGGATTATTTCTATAATACAGAGCAGTTAAAACTATTAGCAGTCGAGACCTCTCGTACGAATCCAGCGATTGTAGACAGCAATCGTATTTTCTTACAATTTAATTATCCAGTAGATGAAGAAAAAGCAGCGGATGTCACAAATTATTCATTATCTGGTTATACCATTCAATCGGCTCAGGTAAGCAAGAGTGATCCCAAGCAGGTAGAACTAGTTGTAGCCAATACGATTTCGGCTCCCGTTTCTCCCTATTTAAGTGTGTCGAACTTAACGGCTGAAAAATCTGTGCTGGAAATGGATTTTTATTATGAACGTACCTATTTAAATGAGAACATTGCGCCTGTTTATCAAAGTGCCGCGAAAACCGGAACTAGGGAAATAACCATTACTTATAATGAAGCTATCGCGATGATGGATCCTAATGCCTTTTTAGTGCATGACAGTGCAGGGCAATTAATTGAGCAAACAGCAAGCAACCATCCGACAGATCAGACGAAGATTGTTCTTACGTTCGCTGAAAATATTTCGACTTACGGAACGTACACTATTAATTTAAGAACAGGTCGAGACGTTCGTGACTTATATGGCAATAAGGCTAACTTCTCGAAACTTAGTGTGTATCGTTAAGAAAACAGGTATATGCAATGTTGGATATGCACTCTAATATGTAAGCTCGAAATATAAAAATTATACTCATCTAGTTGAGGCTTCAAGGCTAATCAAGATAGACAAAGAACCATCATTTTCGCTTATAAAAATGATGGTTCTTATTTTGGTTAGTATTAGAATCGAATATCAATATAATAATGATGTTGCGGAATTTTAGCATCCATTACATAAAGACCATGTGTCATTGTAGTTGATCCACCAAGCTGGATTGTTGAAATATTTCTTTCTTTACTGCCCGAAGCTTTGATTTCGTTATATTTCTTTTCTAATTCAGTAAGGACTGCTTGCTTATTTACCTTTTCCGGGAGTGTTTCTCTAGTAGTTTTTTTTATGATTTCGAATGAGCTTTCTTCATAAGGGTCGAAACTGAAATTAGCATAATTATCATCTATATAAATTTGAATTTGTGCATATAGCCCCTTTGTGTTTGAGTTCGTCCAGTTTTTCTCTTTCAGCAAAGTATAGCCATTAATACCCGTAATGTATAAATCGGGATTTTCCTTTAGGATTGCCGGCAATGTAGATGCATAAAATTGACGGGTTGATAAACTCTTCCATGAATCACGATTTAATCGGTGGTCACCTCCAGCTTTCGGTGTGTAACGTGTCCAATGTAGAATGATGTTGTTTGCATCGCTATACGAATCGTTAATTGTTACGTAATCTCGCTTTGGATACTTGTTGAAGTATTCAATGGCACGAGACATAAATACAGCGAAATGTTGACGTGATACGGGTTCGTTTTCGTTAAATTTGCCGTTATTTCCTGTCGTGATTCCTGCTTCATATAGTGCAGAGACTGCTTCCGTATAAAGCGGCGACACGTCTGTTAGCGGATGTTCCTTTGAAGGAGTAAGATTAAAAGCATGTTCTAAAATACGAGCCATCTCGCCACGAGTCAATGGTTTATTTGGTTCGATTTTATTGTCTTTCGGTATAAGTAGAAGGGAATTTACAAGCATTTGTAAGCCTTTAGAATGTTCGCTCTGCGGCGAAATGTCTGTAACTCCTATGTTACGTGAGTCAAAAATGCGTAAATTATAGAAATTTGCTGCACGTAATGTAAACGATGCTGCTTGGGCGCGCGTTACATTCGCTTTTGGATTGAATTTACCGTTACTTCCTTTAATGATTCCTGTTGCTGCCATAGCGTTAATTTCTTTGTAGTATGGATGTGTATTAGGCACATCAGTAAATATTGGCGCAGTGGCATCAGCTTGTAGTGGTAGAACGATGGCAGGAGTGGTCAGTGCAAGTGTCAATGCGGATAATAATGCTTTATTTGTTTTCATAAGGAACCTCCCAAATTTAGTATATTTATGATTTACTTTAAATGTTATTTTACCACAATTAGGATAATTGGTGATTGTAAGTAGGGGAATAAGTATCTATTCAACCAGCCTATTGTATTCCTGGATTTGGTAAACAGAAGGGCGAAGCTTCTAAAAGCTAGGCTTTTGATAGAAAACAGCTATGGGGAAGGGATACAAAAACGAACTAAAGAACATATTTGATGGTAGATTTGGAGAAACAATAAAGCCACATGCAATATCGCATGTGGCTCTTTCTGTTTTAAGGTTGAATAGCAAAAAAGACAACATCTTGCCATGTAAGCGGCCCGACTTCATCCCAAGTGAATTTTTCGATTGGGTACGGGCGGAAGGTAGGTGCATAAATATTGCGGGGCTTTCCGTCTAACAGCACGGTATAATCCTCGATTGCTCCCGTAAATACTGTAACATCGTACAGCTCTTCCTTTTCTTCCTCTACTACTTCTTTTTCAGTAAAGTCCACTGTAATGATTTCTGGTTTTGTTTCTACTTCTGTTTCCAGTTCTTCTTCTACGATTTCTTCGAGAGGCTCTTCTGCTATTAAGTCTTCTCTAACAGGCTCTTCAATAATCCCTTTTTTATCGAACGCCACATTTACAGGTGTTAAACGGGTACGACCGTCATAGCCAAGTGTGTAAATATGTGTGTCTCCGATGTCTTCAATTTCATAGTCGATTACCCAGTCTTCACGGGCGATAAAGCTGCCGGCTTCTTCGTTGGTAATGATTGTGACATCTACTTTTTCGCCAAACGGATAGTTATCAATATATTCGAGTGGTGTGACTTGGACTTCATATAACGTTTCGGATGGATCGATTTTTTTGTGTTTCTTCATTTCCTTGTACCAAATGGACTTGGCAGCAGGGATTTGCTGCTTTTCTGTTACCGTACCATCTACGATCCATTCATCTTCTTCGCCGGCACGAATGACAATTTGAGCAGCTTGCTCAAGAGCTACACGTTGCCACTGCTCCTCATCGACATATACAATCGCTGCTTTTTCTTCAGGATATAAAATGAATGTGATTGTATCGCCTTCTTGGAAGATATCACCGACAACACCGCTTGTCGGGGAAGCAAGTGCTTGGTCTGTTTCCAAGCTAGACAGACGGTTATTTAAAATATCAATTTGACGCTGCGTTTCAGCAATATGGCGG
The DNA here is from genome assembly GCA_014595895.1 of Lysinibacillus odysseyi. Classification (GTDB taxonomy): domain Bacteria; phylum Bacillota; class Bacilli; order Bacillales_A; family Planococcaceae; genus Lysinibacillus_B; species Lysinibacillus_B odysseyi_A. Next base: position 16,653 of record JABUKB010000001.1, read on the forward strand.
CTAATAATTGCCTCGCCTTCCGCAGTTGGTGTATTTTGATCGATGCCTAACTCTAATGTTAAGTCTAAATTCCAAAATCCTGCAGTGCCTAACGATGTACTGTCAGTAGAGGTGGAGGGAGAAGAATAGCCAGATTCATCTTCTAAATCGTATAAAATGCTTTCTAACTCACTTAGCTCCGATTCATAAGCTTGCAGTTCGATTTCCAACTTTTGTTGCTCGGTTTCTACAGCATCCGATCTATAGCGGGCTAATTCCTGACCTTCCATAATCGTCTCCCCGCGCTTAATGAATACCTCTTCAATATTTTGGATATCCGATGCAATTCGAATATGGTTGCTAGCAGAAAGAATGCCTTCCTTTTTCAATTCCTTCGTATGCGTATCGCTAACAGCTAGCTGGGTTTTATTCAGATAGTAGGATTTTTCAATTACTTCATTCGTACGTAATACTAAATAAGCATTGACGATGACTAATGCAGTGATAATCACTGATACGACTTTCCATGTTGTTGGCTTAAACATATGATAGCCCCCCTTGAATCCAACCATACACTGGCAGCATACTGATGCCTGCAATGATAAGTGCTAGGACAATTTGAATCACAATCAATTTTACCAATAAAGATTTTTTATTTCCTTCATACCATTGGGAGAGAAATTTATATTGGATGACTACCATGATGAATGTCGCTACCGAAAGCTGATTTAAGAAAAATAATACAAACTCTTCTTGATAGAAATAAGCAGTCATAGGTGCTAGAGAGAAGAATGTCAAAGGAGTCGTAAATCCAGCAATCGCAAACACAGCAAATGTGATTAATTTTTCTAGTAGAATAAAGAAAATAGTATATAGCTGTACTTTGGCTATCCACTTCACCGGTATGTCTGTTATCGCATGTAGTACATAAGAAAAAACAATATAGTGGAAGGCAAAGAAGCCAATCGCCCAAAGCAGCGCTCCACTTAGTGAAATGAGACGTGCAAATATGTATCGGTCATCTAAACCTTGTGCAAATAATGTCGTTAACCCTTCTGTATGCATCCCCCAAATATTGCGGATAGCAAACACCGCAAGCGTTGCTAAAAAAATAAGGGTTAAGCATTTTTTATATCCTCGTAATTTAGCAGACTGCTCTTGTTGCTCAAGTGCGTATGTTAAAGAAGATGGATTCATCAAAAAGTGCCAAAAACGGTAATCCAAAACCATACAGAATCATCCTTTCAAATATCTCTAAATCTCTTAGCCTACTAATTATAACCAAAAAAATAGCAAACTTCTATCTATCATTCCCGGTAAATCTATAAAACAATCCTACTTTACAAAAATATTATGTAAGGTAATAAATGATAAAAAACATACATATTTGTGTTATGATGAATAAAATACCAAATTGGAGGTATCCAAAAATGAAGTCATCGTTTTTAAAATATGCGGCAGTGACAGCACTAGCGGCAAGCTCGATTGCTTATGTAGCAGTAGCTCCAACAGAGGCAGCGACACCGTTTAAAGATATTCCTGCTGTTGATAAAGACCTACAACAAGCAGTCGATTCATTATATAATCAAGGGTATATTACAGGACGTACAAGTACGCAGTATGCTCCATCACAAGTGGCTACACGTGCAGAGACAGCCTTGTTCATTGCCAATGCCATAGGAATCGATCAAGTCAATGTAAAGGACCCAGGCTTTGTGGATGTGTCTAAATCAAATAAATACTATGGTGCGATCGCCGCCTTATACAATGCAGGCATTATTAGTGGTTCTAAAAGAGCGGATGGCAAAATAGAATTTAGACCGGATTCTTCTGTGAAACGTGCCCATATCGGCAAAATGATTACATTGGCATTTGATTTAGATGTAGCTTCATCCTCTACTACAAAATTCACCGATGTAAATAAAATCAACGATGCCAATACGCGTCAGTATATTCAAACGTTGGTTAATTACAATATTACAACAGGTACATCACCGACTACTTTTGATCCATACAAAGAAGTATCACGCGGCCAATTAGCGAAATTTTTATATCGTGCGATAGAAAGTACAGATCAAGAAGAGTTAACGATTATTGATATACAATAATATAAATTGTTCAATAAAGATAGCATTATTCAAGTGTAGCGCACCTCGATATCTGAGGTTGGGCTACACTTTTTTACTTGTAATACATAACGAACTGAAATAAAAAGTATATATAACTACGCGCGGTATTAGTATGCTAGGACAATAGTTTCTAAGACTGAATATTAAAATTATATTAAATTTCTGCTTTTAGGTGGAAAATGATAGGATTTTGACGATATATACCTGGAGAATTTATATAGGAAGAAAATTACAGTTTATTTGAGGGGGAACATACATGAAGAAGACAGCGCGCGTGAGCGTTTTAGCGGGGCTATTATTAGCGCCAGCTTTACTAACTGAAATACCAGAAGTGGCGGCCCAGCAGAAGACACAAGTTATTCCATACAATGTCGTATCAGTCAATATCAGTGATCTTCGTCTACAGGATGTCCAAGCGTTAAATGAAAAAACAGCTGTGGCTAATTATGATGTATATGAAGATTTAATTGATAGCCTAGAAAGTAGAGGAACGATTTCTACAGATGAGTACGATCTTTTATTTGCTAAAATTGAGTATTTACGAGAAATTCAAGACTTACAAAGTCGCACAGCGAAGTTCAAAAGTGATGTTTCTGTTTTAACAGAAAATAACGCAACGTTAGTTACTGAGGTGAAACGTCTAGGAGAAGAAGTCACTGCTATTGAAAAAGCGATTACATTAGCGCGTCTAAATCTTGATGAAGTGATCGATGATGCAATGGAAAATGCAGATTCTCAGTTAGCTGCTTTTATTAGTGCCAGCTTTGCAGGGATGACAGATTATACAACGGCTTTTCCTAACTACGTGGCTGCCTATCAGCTAGAAGCTTCAATTAAAAAGTTAAAAGATTTATCCGACCATACAGCATTGGCGCGTAGTTTTATTGAAACATATATTACGGGAACTGGCCAATTAGCGAATTTAGATACAGTGACAGACCCAACAGAATTCCGTAAAAAAATGCAGGTATTAAATGAAGCCTATAAAGAAAAATTAACAGCGACAGTACAAAAGATTGTGAATGCCCATAAACCAAATGGCAGTACACGTACAGTAGGCGAAATGATGAAAGCAGCTAACGATGATTTAAAAGCGGCAGATGCATTAAACGCAGCAGTACAAGCTATTCCAACGAAAGCTTTTAAAACAGGGGTAACATTGCAAAGTGAATTGACAAAGCATCAAACGACTTTCAATAAAATGAACGCCCGTCAAAAAGCAGTAGCAGATTTATATACGCCACAAATAAATGGCAAGCTAACTCGTTACGACAAAGCATTAGCAGTCATGTTAGAAATCGATGCATTAAAACCAGCAGCTACGGAAGAATATCACAAGGCTGTAGAAGCAGCTCAAAAAAGCTACGATGGTTTAGCAAACGATCAACTAAGTCAAACCCTTGTCAAAAATGGGAACTATATTAAGTTGCAAGAGGCTGTAGCAGCAACAGCCAATTCGGTGGCAGTGATTGATGAAATTAAAGGGATTAAAACAGCAGCGGACATTATAGCTGCTCGTACTAATTACACAAAGTTAGATAGTGCAGCGAAGAAAGTAGTTTATAACTATAAAGAGTTGCAAAATTGGGAAAAGATCCAAAAGTCTTCAGCCTCTATGGAAACGACCATTGATAAATTAGAGATTACCAATACGAAAGGTTTCGGGACTTCTGTTGCTTCAGCTTACAAAAAGTATGAGGTAATTGACGGCGAAAAACGACTACTTGTCACAAATGGCTATCGTATGGAATATTTGAAGCCCTTTGGCGATGCAGTCACAGCGTTTTATGCCTTAAAATTGACAGCGGCGGACTATAAAACAAAGGTAGAGGAATTAGACAAATTACTAAGCAGTACAGGAGCGGGAGGAACAGCTTCTAAGTTGTTCGACGAACTGATTGACAAAGCTAAAGAGAAAGCGGCAACAACCAATAAATATACAAAGGATGAAGAGAAACTTCGAGCTCTATTGAAGGATTTAACCGACCAAATAGCAGCCAAAAAACAGCAAATTGCTGATGCAGAGGCAGTAGAAACGTTAATCGATAAAGCTAAAGATGATAAGAAGGAATTAGCAGATTTAGAGGCTAAATATACAGCGATTCTAAATGCACGCGCAGAGTATACAAAGCTAGGGGAAAGTAGTAAAGATTCGCAAAAGCTTGTAAAAAATCTAAAAACATTAACAGACCTAGAAAAAGTCGTGAAAAAGCCGGCAGATGTGATTAAACAACTCGTAGCAGTCGATCTAACAGCTCCTAACGTTGCATCAAAGGCAAAAACAGCCGTAAGTGCTTATGAGAAATTATCCGAAACAGAGAAAAAATATATACCAGCCACCTATATAAATTTAGCCTTAGATTTGAAAACACTAGTAGAATTCGATGATTTGATGAAATCACTCAAGCCTACCAATGCCGATTTTGAGACCACTCTTACGAAGGCACGCGAAAAATACGACGCTTTAATTGCTGCTAATAGTGATAAATGGAAATCGGAAGATACAGAAACCGTTAAAAAAATGGTTGAGCAAATAAAAAAATATGACAAACAACTTAGCACATCCGAAGAGAATAATGAGGCAGTAAAAAAAGTAGTGGAACGTATCAATAAGCTAGCCCAAATAATTAATCCAATCGATTTCATTAATGAAATAAATAGTATCGAGAGTGCCTACAATCAATTAGCCAATGATTTTAAAAAACAAGTTAAAAATTCCAATGACTTTAAAAATATGAAGAAAAACGTGGAATCTGCATTAAAAGTGGTGGATTTAATTAATCAAGATGTGATTAAAGCGGCAGATGTGTCTAATAGTAATTACACAAAACGCTTCTCGGCAGCCTTAAGCGCCTATGAAAAATTATCGGGTGCGCAAAAAAGTTATGTATATAATTATACGAGTGGCTTGAAACCGTATATTAAAGTGTATGAGTTAGTAGAAGCACTGAATAAATTAAAGCCAACAGCAAACACTTATATCAATGATCTAGAAAGAGTTCGTATGATGTATAATCAACTGACGGCTACAGAAAAGAGATATGTGGAAAGCTTACTGCCGAGACTTACAAATGCTGAGAGTGGGGTTCAAGATGTTAAACATGTCATGAACTTGATCGAAGCGGCGAAGCCAGGCGTGGAAAATTATGTAGAAAAATTAATCGAAGCACGTGAAGCGTATGACGCCCTTGCAGTGAAGGATAAGTCATTCCAAAAGCTAGTGGCAAACTACAAAACATTAACGGATCGTGAAAAGCAGCTAAAACCTGTAATGACCGTTATTCATCAAATCAAGGAACTAGAAGAGATTTTAGCGCGTCCAAGATTTGACGAGGCTGACTTCGTGAAAAAGTACAGCGCGGCCATTCAGGGCTATGACAAAGTAGATTATGAAGCGCGTGAACTGATCTATAACCGCGAAGTACTGTTTACAGGGGTTTATCCAGTCGCTCAAACCATTAGTGCCATCGATAAAATTAAGCCAAATAGTGCAACGTTTGCCTCAGAGGTGAAGGAAGCGAGAGCCTGGTATGAATCCTTATCGGAAGCAGAGCGTCCACGTGTGACAAACTATAATAAGCTAGTGGCATACGAACAAACAGTGGGGGCAGGGAACTGGGTAGATCAGTTAATTACAGAGATTGCATCAAAATTGCCATCGCAATATATGGCGGCGGTGAAAGAAGCAAGAGCAGCATACGAAGCGCTGACAGCCGAGCAGAAAAAAGCTGTTACACGTTATAAAGAGCTGCAAAATTATGAAAAAGGCATCAAGAATGTACAAGCAGCCATTGATGCCATCGACAATTTACAATTTGCAAGCGACTTAGTAAAAGGGTATGATAAGGCGACGGCAGCATTGGATAAGTTAACAGCCGAGGAACGTCAAATGATTCCGAATATGTCGAAATTGCAGAGTGTTGCTCCAGCCATTGAAGTGTACAAAATGATTGCCGCTTTAAAGCCATCTAATGCAAACTTTACAGGAGCAGTGCAAGCCGCTTTTGCTGCGTACAATACATTGTCACCAGCTGAAAAGCAATATGTGACGAACTTCGCTGCATTACAGGAAGCTAAAAATGGCATTGATACCGTACAGGAAGTCATCGCGAAAATTGCTGCTATTTCGCCTGCATCTCGTGATTATGCAGCACAGGTAGCGGAGGCAATGGCTTTATACAATTCACTTCCAGCAGCTATGAAGAAGCAGGTAACAAACTACGATATTTTAAAAGCATCGCAAGCAGAAGCAAGTGCGGTCGATAAAGTGAAGCAAATGATTTCGGAAATTAATCCAAATGCGAGCAATTTCTCAACAAAAGTAAAGGCAGCACGTGCGGCATATGATAAATTATCGACAGCTCAAAAGAGATTAGTGGGTAATTACTTCTTATTAGAAGAATATGAAGCACAGTTAAACGACTTCTCTTTCTTCTTCTAAATAAATTATTGATAATCGTCCCTTGTGAAATCTAGCAAGGGGCGAATTTTTCCATCTTGAAAATGAGGAGGCGGGCGATATGAAATGGTGGATAAGCAGTATCATCCTATGTGTGTTATGTGGGTTATCGAGTTATACGGGGGTTGCAGCAAATAGCCAGATTGGAAAAGTATCGTGGGCAAACCCTTATATTCAAAAGGTGGTTGAGCGAAAAATCATGCCACTTGATCAAAACGGGCGATTCAATACGTTTGATGCGGTGACACGCAGTGAAGCGGTGCAGGCAATTATCCAAGCTCGTGCTATCCCGCTCGATGCAAAACAGCCGCTTCTAGCGAAGGATGTACAAAAAAATCATCCGCAATATGCGGCTTTTCAAAAATTAGTGGAGCTCGGGGTGTTAGACAATGCCGCTTATTTAAAACCTGACGCATATGTCACAAGAGCGCAAATAGCGAAAATGATGGCCTTAGCCTTTCAAATAGAAGTAGACAATCAAAACACAGCGTCCTTTCCAGATGTGAAGCGTACATATTGGGCAAAAGATTATATCGAATCGTTGACGGATATAGGTATTTTTCAAGGAAAGCTGGATGGGCGATTCGGGCCATTCGAATCGTTGCGCAAGGGGCAGCTCGCTAAAATAATAGTAGAGGCACAGGCATTTGAGGAACAGCTGAAACGTTATGAAATCGCCTATAATGTATTAGGCAAAGAATATATTATGACACCAGTCGAGCATGAACAATCGGTGCAAGCTGTTTACCGTTTAATCAATGAGTATAGAGCAAAACATCAATTGCCAGCGTTAACGTTAGAACCGCATCTTCGTCAAATGGCCGTTATTAAAGCGTATGACATGCTGGAAAATAAATATTTCAGTCATCGTTCGCCTTATTACGGGCATACATGGGATTTAGTAACCCTTTATGATTATTCTTTTAGCGCACTTGGTGAAAATTTGGCACAGCAGTATAAAACGCCTCAGCAAGTAGTAGAGGCGTGGATTGCGTCTCCTAGTCATCAAGCAAATATTTTAACGGCAAATTATACTCATACGGGTATTGCGTTGGCGAAAGGTAATAATGGAAAATATTATTGGGTTCAACTATTTTCAAGGAAATGAGTGCCTAAAATAAGGGATTTGTATTACAAGAACATTACAAATGTGAAATTAATTTTATGAAAAAATGTTAAAAAAGTACGTTTATGCCTGGTGTTATAGCATAAATGTGCTTTTTTGGTTTTTTTAGAAACTGTTACACAAGTGAAAAATAAAACTCTTAATATGTATGTTACGATAGATTTCGTGAGAGAAGCACCGTAAGATTGAAAGGGGAAACTTACATATTATGAAAAGATGGTTAATCCCTGTATTCGCATCATTTATGATCGTAACAGGTTTAGGAGCAGAAAATCATTCTGCAGAAGCAGCAACTCAAGAACAATTAATTTCAAGTGCAAATAAATATCTGGGTACACCTTATGTATATGGCGGAACAACTGCTAACGGTTTTGACTGTTCAGGCTATACACAAGCAGTTTTTAGAAATTTAGGAATTTCACTTCCACGTACATCAAAAGCGCAATATGGTGTTGGGTCAGCAGTTTCTCGTCAAAATTTAGAAGTTGGGGATCTAGTATTCTTTAACACGTCAGGTTCAGGTGTATCGCACGTAGGAATCTACTACGGTGACAATAAATTTATCAATGCTGAATCAGCAGGCGTAAAAGTGAGCTCAATGGGTTCTTCTTATTGGTCAAAACGTTATATTGGCGCAAAACGCGTAGCGTCATTCAATACAGGTGAAGTTGCATCAGCGACAGAAGAAGTTAAAAAGGAGACAATTGATTTTTCTGTCATTGCTTCACGCGGAGAAGTGGCATTGCAATTGGCAAAAATGCTAGGGCTTGATACTTCGAACACGGCATCGCCATTTGTTGATGTAAAATCAAATTCTAAATATGCCGGAGCCGTAACTGCTCTTCATAAAGCAGGAATCTTTACAGGGGACGAGCATAATAAATTCAACCCGAACTCGCCTTTAACACGCAATCATATGGCGAAAATATTAGTAGAAGCGTTTGATATGAAAATGGGCGCTAACAAACTAACATTCCCTGATGTGTCTAAGTCGCACTGGTCTTATGAATATATTCAAATTTTAGCTTCAAATGGTGTAACAACTGGTAAAGCAAACGGTACTTACGGTGGAAGCGACTATGTGAGACATACACAATTGAATAAATTCTTAGAACGTGCTGCAAAATTATAATAATAACTTATTATTTATTAAACTAGGTTACTTACCTTCATATTAATAGATAGATAGGAGAGAAGTTTTTTAACAAGCGCTTCTCTTCTTTTTTTATGTCGATTTCCTTGTTCGCCATTAAAAGCTTGTTTTCATGATAGATATACTATTTCCAACAACCTACTATTGAAATTGTGATAAAAATATGATTTTTTATTAAAAAAATATCAGAATCTAGTAAATCTTTCTATTATTCACCACAATTTCTATGGTATTATAGAGTTGCTTGAAAGAAGGAGGAAAGACATTGTCTTTTAAAAATTTTACTTTAGTCGCCCTAATGTTCGTCTTGTCAATGTTTGGTGTGCAACACGCATCCGCTAATCAGCAGTTTGCTGATATTCCTACCTCACATGAAGCATATAATGAGGTAAATTATCTTTATGGTTTAGGTGTCATCAAAGGATATAAAGAAAACGGTAAAACATATTTTAAACCGGGAAATACATTAACACGTGCACAAGCTGCCAAAATGTTAGTGTTAACGGCAGGTCACAAGCCGTTAATCGTTTCCAAGTCTTCTTTCTCAGATGTTAAAGTAGAGTTAGAAGCATCAGGCTATATAGAACGTGCTGTCAAGCTAGGTTATATGTCAGGTACTTCAAGTACTAAATTCGAACCGAATGTTCCGGTTACTCGCGATGTCATCGCAAAAGGTCTAGCGCTTGCATTTGATTTAAATCCTGATGAGTATGTTAGTGAACCTATACCCTTCTCAGATGTTCCTAAAACCCATAATTATTATAAATATGTTGCGGCTTTATATTATAACGGCATTACAAATGGAGATGACGGTCGCTTTAAAATAAATAGCAATTTAACACGTGTTCAATTTGCTCGTTTTATTGCACGTGCTGATTCAGAAAAATATCGTTTAAACATTCCAGTTGTCGGAGCGGAGATTATCGGACAAGTTGTAGCCAACACAAATGGTTTAAACATTCGTTCAACAGCTACATTTACAGGTTCAAGTAATGTGGTGGGGACAGTAAATAAAGGCTATACTTTTAATTTATACGAAGAAACGTCAACTTATTACAAAGTTGCTTATAATGGTGAGTATGCTTACATTTTCAAACAGTATGCCAATAAACCAGGCACTACAACGAATGAATCGGATACAGAGTCAGATACAGGCTCTTCGGATAGCGGTTCGCAACCAGCGCCAACTGTTAAAACAATAGGCTTTGCTACAGCAAATGGCTTAAACATCCGTTCACAAGCCAATGCAACATCGACGATTGTAGCAACGATTAACCGCGGTGCACAAGTGGATGTCGTGTCCATTTCAGGAAACTGGGCAAAAGTTAAGTACAACGGTAAAACAGGCTATATTAATAAGATTTATTTACGTTTAAAAAATACATCGGGTTCAGTACTAGCTGACCGTATTATTGTTATAGACCCAGGTCACGGCGGTAAAGATCCAGGTGCCGTAAGCAGTGGTGCACAAGAAAAACAAGTCGTTTTAAAAGTATCGCAAAAATTACAGCAAAAATTAAAAGCTGCTGGTGCAAATGTGAAAATGACACGTACTGGCGACACGTTCCCAACTTTAGATGCACGTACAAAATTTGCTACTAACAACTATGGTGAAGTTTTCGTCAGTATCCATGCCAATGCGGCAGGCTCTGCAGCAAACGGAACAGAAACTTTCTATAATACAATTTCTAATTCACAAGAAGAAGCTATTTTAGCGAAGTTTATCAATGATGAAATCGTGAAAAATGCCAATATGAATAATCGTGGCGTGAAAACAGCAGATTATTATGTTATCCGCAACCTATATATGCCAGCAGTATTAGTCGAGCTTGGTTTTATTACAAACAGTGCTGACCGTGCAAAACTAATCTCAGATCAATATGTAGAAATCTATGCGCAGTCGATTTATAACGGTATTCTAAAATATTATCAACAATAATGTAACCTTTAGTTGCCTTGTAACGTCTATTTACAAGGCAACTATTTATTTTGCAATGTTTTATAAATTCTAGGAAGATTCTATGATATAATTCAAGAAGTTAAATTTTAGAGAGGGAAGGTAGACATCAAAGGATGTTGAAGTTGTATTATGTTTCAAAATATTAAGCAGTTTACAGGTAAAGTAAATAAAATCGATACGTTTTCACCTTATTTCTTTTTGCCATTTATTTTAGCGCTATACTTTTTCTTAAGTATGTTTGATTTTCATCGTTTTGAATTATTCCATGTAAAAGCGTCCATTTGGCCGTCCGTTATTTTAGCCATCTTATGTTACTATATTGGCGTATGGATTATTGATAAGCTAGGATGGACATTCCCTACATTCGGGTTGTCTTCGCTTGGGAAATATGTCATTCACTTTGTAATATTACTCACATTGATTGGAGTAGTAGCCTATGGTGCTATGATTTTCCAAGGTAACGTTGGGCTATCGGATGAATCGGTTCGCCGTGGTCTCGACCCGAAATTAAACTTCTTAAGTCAATTATTATGGTTTGGGGTTTTACTATTATTATCATACCGTATGATGAGAGAAGATAAAATGACTTGGAAAAAAGCGCTGATGTATGCGTGTGCTTTTGCGGCGGTCATGGTATTGTTCTTATTAATGGGTTACCGTACACCGCTAGTAATCATGTTATTTACAGGTTTAATTATTTTCCACTACTGCGTAAAACGTGTGAAGCTTACATGGTTCATTGCGTTTATCGCTGTCGTGGGTCTTTCCTTTGCGATGTTCGGTTTCATGCGTGTCCTAACAGAAGATACGTCAAAAGATTTTAATGACCGTTCACAGCCGGACCGTGAGCATATGGAAGAAGAAGAGGTTGACAGATTAATCTCTGCCGAGCGCCGCGTTAACTTAACGCCGAAATGGATCCGTGCCATCAACCAAGAGATGGTGACAGGCCATATTGTATTAAGTAAAATCATCGAATATACAGATGATGAAGGGTATTTAAACGGGGAGATGCATAAAGGCATTTTCACAACGATTTTACCTGGGGAGCAAATTTCGCCTCGTATGCAGGTAACAGAAGTGGTAAACTCCCTAAGTACCGAGGATGGTAAGTATATTACGCGTCCAGGTCGTACAACAACGCCAACCTATGTAGGGCAATTGTTCTTGGATGGCGGTTACCTATTAGTGGCATTCGGATTCTTGCTATATGGTATGATCGTGTCGCTTGTGTACAACAAAATCAAGCAAGCAGGTGTGAAGTCATTCCATTCTGTTGCGTATGCCTTTACGGTGACGCTATTCACGGTTTCCATGCATACCGGATTGCTCGATTTAATCTTTGTCTTGATGCTTGGATTTGTCATATTAGGTTCAGCGATTCAGAAAACAGAGAAGAAGCGTTTATATAGCTAACAAGGGGCTACCTAGAGAGGTTATTTCTAGGTAGCTTTTTTGTATGGTTAAAAAACAATAAATAAATATTCATGAGTCGCTGATTTTCGTTCTGCTGCTTGCTTTGCCGGGGGCTTGGCTCCGACTAAATTTTGGCTGGCTCTCGCTTATCCAAAATTGGATTTTCTGCGCACGCTGATCCCCGTGGAGTCTCGCGCTACACTACAATCAGCTAATATCCGGTGAAGAAAAGGCATATTCTTTCTGAAAGCATTTTAGTAGTATCTATTGCTAATAGAGGCTGTCGTTATGCTTGCCATGGAGATGCACTATAGCCCACCTGCAAAGCGAATACTCATTCCAGCATGCTTTTTCTAGAACAAAATAAATCCTACAAAAAAGCTACCTGCCTAAATCAGGTAGCCGAAATCTGTTATTTTGAAGAATTCTCAAGTGAACGCATAATAAATGTCGCAAACTGTGCACGTGTCACCGGATCATAAGGACCATATAATGTAGCGGTTTTTCCTGTTGTGATGCGGTGATGATACAGGGTAGCGATATGATGATACTGTGCAGAACTGCTAGGTGTGCCGATATCTGTAAAGCTCATCTCAGCAGAACCAGCGAGCTGGAAGCCTTTTACTAGCGCCTGTGCCATTTCTCCGCGACGCATTGGACCGGAAGCGTTGATTTTATTGTCCTTTTCGATATTTACTAAACCTAACTGATAAGCTGTGGCCATAACATCATAGCCGTAAGCACCCTTTTTCAAATCTGTTACCGAAACAGGCAATGTCGCAGTGGCAGAAGGTGCGGCACCCATAGCTCGCAGCATCATCGTCATAGCTTGCAGGCGGGAAACATTATTTGAAGGCAAGAAGGTACCGTTACTATATCCCGTGATAATACCGATTTTCGCTGCATTATTAATATTTATCAAATGTGAACCAGAGCTGACATCTTTAAAGCCAGCGATATTTGCATATGAGCCGTAGTTTCCTTTTTTCGTTACTATTAACCTTTCAGCTCGTGTGACATAGCCGGCATTCGGTTTATCGTGGCGTGTTTCTTTGAATGAAATTTTTAACGTATAGGCACCGTCTTTAATCGTACCCGGCAGTAAAATTTCAAATTTCTCTGTATAGGCAGAGTGTGTGCTATTGTCAGGAGATAAACCTGTTAACAGTTTTGAATATTGACCTAAAACCTTGTTGTTGGCGTCTAATGCTTCGACTTTCAGATAGCCGCGCGCCGGTACATTTCCGGCATTTTTCAGGGTTACAGACCCACGCAGAGCAAATTTCTTCCCAGGTGTCATATTGGCCGCTAAGTTAGATGTTGAAATTTTTACATCATACTTACGAGGTTGAAACGCAGTATTTGGTGTTAACAGCCAATCCATCGACGATTTTAAAACAGCCTGTGCATCTTGCGCCCCTTGTGTATTACCATCTGCTAAATGCGCTGTCGAGGTATCTTTCCACTTATGAGCACCTTTCTCTACCTGGATAAAATCATAAATTTTAAATGTGGAATAAACAACCCGACCCGCACCGTGCTGCATAGCCAGTAAAGCAGGTGTTTGCCCCTTTGAAACATTCTTGCTTTTTTCTGTTAAGATGCCCCCGCTATAAGGAGGGGACAGTGAATAATCTGAATACGTAAGGATTGTTTGAGCATTCGAAGTAGACCAAGGTTTCACACTCTCGATCCACTCTTGACCTGATTCCTTTAATTGAATAGAGGAACGACCTGTGATTTTATAAGCTCCTGTTAAAATCGGATGCGTACTTCCCGGTTTATTAGCAATCATCATATTGTTTAAAATGACATCATCGATAAATTCTCCTTGGAACACTTCCGTTAAATTATCCCATTCCCAAATATATGTTAACACTTCATAAATCATCGGAGATAAATCCATCTTGCTGGAATTTGCTTGGTAGTTTGCTAATTCGTTTCGGGCTGTCCCGAATAAGAATTGCGCATTTCCGCCGCCGTAAACATAGTTGCGAATATTTTGGCGTTGTGCATGACTGAGCATCACTGTATAAGGCAGCACAATCGCATCGTATGTGCTAAGTCGCCCTAAACTGTTTAAATCCGCATCATAAATTTTATGGACATCATATCCCTGTTCCTGATAAAAAGCATACATTTTTGTAGACTTATTCAGAGCAGAGCTGTATCGCACCTTTGGACTGACCGACATTGGGTAAGTAAAGTGAGGAGGTGTATATGTGCCTCCGGGATTTGTTGAATACATATAGGTTTCATTTTGATCGGAGAAGAGGACGCCGATTTTTTTTGTGCTTGCATTCGCTTCATCAGGCGAGCTGAAAACAATGCTATATATCCATACAGCTAAAAGCATAGCTAATAATTTCTTCATATAGAACCTCCATCTATTTTTGATTATAGGACTCCTTAATTTTACAGTAAATGGAGAGATAAAAATAGCAGTTAGTATTGAAATGCTAACCATTTTACAGTATTAAAAAACAAAGTTGTTAATAAAAATAATATAGAATCCCTGATTTTCGCTTCACCGCTCGCTTTCCTGAGGGGCGTGGCTCTAACTAAATTTTGGATAGGGAATACTCAAATTTTAGAAGAAGTTATTCTTTTTCTATATTTAAAATAAAAGAAAGCACGCACTATTTACAGAACATAAATAGTGCATGCTTTTAATATTGACTAGAGTTTCGTCCTAGCTTCATAAGTATTCAGTATAAAAATGCTGATTGCTTTATTTAGTAGTTTGCAAAACCTTCACATAAGCCTTATGAACATAGGCTGGCGGAAGCCCTGGTGACTCTCCGTAAATTTCGTACCACTCACTGTTAGCGCTGCGCTTGATGAGCAGTGGTAAGCTTGTACGCGTATAGCGATATAGTATAGGCTGATTTACAGTTGGACCTGAACGAATATTTAAGCCCGCTGTTGTCGTCATGCCAATCGTATAGGCATTTTTTGCGTCTTTCGAACCGAGGTAGCGGTCAGCACGGTAATAGTGACCGGCAGCCTTTGCACCCCAGTGAGGGTCGGATGCATATCTCACATTCATCCCAAGACGTTTCGTGCCGAATACAGCCCCGTTCGCGAAAGGTGCTGTTGCTGGAATATATTTTTTCCATAAAAACTCTTGCACGTATTCCAGGATATTCGCTTCTACTGAGGCAAATTCCATATTCAATGGATTTGTATCATATACATAAAGACCAAATAGGTTGTTGTAAGTTTGCGCATGATTACTCATACCGAAATCACTTTCATGAATCGCAAGTGATAAAATCATCATCGCATTGATCCCGTATTGTTCTTCCATCTTCTTCAAGATAGGCCCAAGACCAATCAATTTACTTTGTGTTGTGGCATTGGCATATTTCGAACTGATTTTTTCGCGTTGTGCTAAAGCATACGCAATATAACGGTCGATTTCAGCTGCTGTATATTGTGTTTTTGAAATAATCGGTAAAAATTGATAGTAGTTATAATACTCGATGGATTGGCTGCCTTGTAAAAAGTAGATGCCATCCCAGCTAAAGTATTTCGTATTGGCTAGCATGCCTGCAGGTGCTTTTCCGGAAGTATAACTCCCCGTGATTGCTCCTGTTGTCTGGTTTACTAAATAATGCATAAGCTCCCCGTTTTCATTACGGTAATAAGAGCGGCCTTTTGATGTGGCAAATGGAATCAATGTAACATCATTGACGGATACTGTGCCGACATGACCAGATAAATTAACACGTGCCGTACGACCATCTGTACTGATAAACTGCATCTCTGTATTAGCGGCTACAGCCATCGGGTCTTTAATTGTCTCTGAATACAGGGCAATATATTTATTGGATACAGCATAGCCAAGACCTGCTGGCATATAGTAAATTTTGTCGCCGATTGTTACAAACTGTGTTTTTTGATTTGTCACAAGGCTAAAGGCACCTTCATAAGAATAAGCGCTACGTCCAGTGGCTACTAGTTGATTGTTTTTGATTTCCTTTACTTCATATAAAGGTAGATTCGTAGCAGGGTCACCCGCATGCTCCATCATACGATAGATAAAGGAAGCAGCATGTCCACGCGTTGCATTATTATAAGGGAAGAAATAAGTTGCATTCCCTTTCTTAGAGCCATGAATAATATCAAGCTCGACACCGACATTGACTGCATGAGTAGAGTTTTTCCCGATTTGGTGACTATCCGCAAAAACAGAAGCTTTTGGAGATGAGATCGATTTATTCATATACTGCAATGAACGCTCAATCATCACCGCCATATGAACACGCGTAATCGGCGCATCAGGTCGGAATGTATTGTCTAGATAACCTGTGATAATTCCGGCAGCGGCAGCTTTTTGAATAGATTGATAGTAAGGAAAGCTTGCCGGTACATCAGAAAAAGATTTCGAGTTGTCTACGGGCAAATTCATTACCTGTGATAAATAATGAGCAAATTCTGCACGTGTGACAATTTGGTTTGGATAAATATTTCCCTGGTCATCTGCTACGAGTGCTTTCTTAATCATTAAATAACGTAGTCCTTGCTCGTGTGTATTGCCTGTCATATCATCAGCACTGGCAAGACTACTAATAGAAAACGATAATAGCAGGAGAAGAGGGAAAAGGATATATTTTTTCATGTTATTTTTCCTCCTTAAGTCTACTTACATATTAGCAAAAAAATGTTATTCGCAACAGAGGGCAGAAGGAGTACTTATAATAGTAGATTTCCAATTTTTCATGAAAAAAGTAGGCTAAGGTTGGTAATATTTATACTTTATTTCTATGAAAATGGCAATATAGCTATTTCATTGGTTGTTTGCTATGCTATAGGGAAATATATAGCAGAGGAGAAAATAATGAACAAGTCTTTTAAATTAATCATTTTATCACTTGTTTTTCTAATGATGGCAGCAGGCTCTGTTGGGGCTAACCAGACGGTGAATGAACAATACCCTTTATCCAGCGGGGTTCAATATAGTAAATATACGCATACAAGTGGAGGTACGAATCGGATCAATCATTTAGCTGTCAATCTAAATGATGCTACGACAAATGTGACGTTGGGCCTACCAACGCCATTTGCTTCCCGTATACGTACAACAACATTGGCAACACAAAATATTGCTCCTGGGCATCGCGTTGTTGGTGCCGTCAATGCAGCATTCTTCGATATGTCAGAGGGATATCCCTTATTTTTAATTGCGCAAAAGAATCGCATTATTAATGGAGGAAAAGTATCAAAAGGCTCACATGAATATCTGAATGTGCCGACAGCTTTTGGGGTCAAAGACGGGCAAGGTATTATTGATTATTTTGATTTTGACATTACGCTACAAGCGAAGGGCAATAACTATGAGATGAGTGGAATGAACCGGGAGCGTGAAGCAGGGGAAACGATTATTTTCACATCAGGACACTATAAATCTTCCACAGGCAGTAACCAATTTGGATTTGAAATTTTAGTAGAAACAGAAAAGAGTACAAAAAATATTAGCTTTGGTGATACGATTACCGGAAAAGTAAAGGCAATCACGCCGTACGGACAGAGTATTACGAATATCCCGGAAAACAGCTTTGTCATTTCCGTTCAGGGGACATCGCCGTACAATAAACCAGAACATTTGCAAGAGCTGGCAATCGGCTCGGAAGTATCGGCAACATTTACAGTAGATAGCAAATGGCATAACGCGGATTATATCGTTGCTTCCGGTCCGATGCTTGTACGCAATGGCGCGCCTTATATTATGATGAATACATCTAGTGCACGTGCGACAGAAGTGACAGCACGAACAGTTGTCGGCCTTAGTAAAGATAAAAAGACAATTCACCTCATCACAGTGGATGGCAAACAAACAGCAAGCAAGGGCATGAATATGTCGCAGCTAGCGAATTATTTAATCTCTCTTGGTGTGGATACAGCAATCAATTTAGACGGCGGCGGCTCAACAACCATGGGAATTCGTAAATACGGCACAAATGTTGTGTCGTTAGCGAATGTTCCATCAGGCGGTTCAGAGCGTGCAGTTAATGCGATATTGCAAGCAGTGAGCACAGCACCGCTTACACCAGCGAAGCATATTAAATATACACGTACAAATGTCGGAACAATGTTAGTCGGTACGACGTCAACAATATCAGTGCAGTATGTCATGGATGCTAACTACAATACCATTCCGCATGAAGGAAGGTTGGCGTTCAATTCAAAAAATGGTACGCTCAATGTTAGTGGGTATTCATTTACACCAACAGTAGCAGGGCGTGAAGAATTAAATATGTATCATGACGGTACATTGTTCCAGTCGTTCCCTGTGAACGTAGTAGATGCCCCAACAACGATGTCGATTAGCGGTACGACATCTTTAGGAGAGGGAGATAGTGCAAACTATACTCTTCAAAATGTTAAGGATAGTGCTGGACAAGATGTCATCTATAATGCTTCCCAAATTCAGTGGTCAGTCGAGGGCGGTATCGGGACTATTGCAGCAAATGGTAGATTTGTGGCGACAAAAGCTGGTACAGGTGCTATTGTAGCGAAACTAGGTACAAAAACAGTGAAGATGGCAGTGCAAGTCAAAGCGGCAGGTCTATTCAAAGATGTGCCAGCAAACTACACATATGCAAAAGAACTTGCGTTTTTAGTCAATAATAAATATATTACGGGGTATGAGGATGGCACATTTAGACCGTCCAATACATTAAGCCGTGCGCATGGAGCGGTAATCATTGCACGTGTATTAGGTCTTGATACACAAAATGTGGTCGATTCAGGCTTTGCAGATGTACCAACAACGTATACGTACTATAAGGAAATTGCAGCCGTTTATAATGCCGGTATTATTGACGGGTTCGAAGGCAAGTTCAATCCATCCGGTATTTTAACACGTGCCCAAATGGCAAAGATTATCGTCAATGCCTTTAAACTGCAAGGAACATCTACGCAGACATTTAGCGATGTAGCAGCTGATCATTGGTCAGTGCCATACATTAGTACGCTATTGGCAAATGATGTTACAACGGGGTATGAAGATGGTACATTTAAACCAAATCAGGCCATTACACGGATGCATTATGGGCTATTCCTATATCGTGTCTTAAATTAACGTAAAAAAGTGAGAATCCTATTGCTTTCGTAGGATTCTCATTTCATTTATAGCTATCGGATATGCTATAATTTTTGTATTATAATTTGAAACTAAAGGATGTAATGGAATGAAAATTGGAATCGTAGGAAACTACGGAAATGATAACAACGGTGATGAGTCTATCCTGTTAGGGCTAATCCAGCAAGTTAAGCAAACCTTTTCCGTAAATAGCGCGGATATTACGGTTTTCAGTAATAATACGCAGCAGACGTCCGAACTTTACGGTGTCCAGAGCTACCCGTTATATTACCGTAAAAGTAACTTGTACAAGACGTTCTATACTACATATGTCACCAATCAAAAGTATGTAGCCGGCTTTGATTTATTAATCATTGGTGGCGGCGGAATTTTGATGGACTTTTATCGTCGCGAGGCACATCTATATAGCACATATGCTTTAATCGCTAAAAAATGTAAAGTCCCCTATATTGTCTATGGCTGTGGTGCCGGACCCCTTGATACATTGTCAGGGAAGTTAATGATTCGGTTGATGTGTAGTCATGCGGAGAATATTTCGGTTCGCGACCCGAAATCAAAGCAGTTATTGCGAAAAATTGGTGTCAAGAAGCCGATAGAGGTGATTGGAGATCCTGCATTTACGCTTTATCAGCCAAAAAACCACTATGCAGTGGCGCCAAAAAAGGTAGGACTTTCGGCTGTGCCTATTTATAACGCGAACTATTGGCCAAGCGGTGACGTCGAAATATATGATCAGTATATTTCCGGGATGGCAGCTAATTTAGATTTTCTGATTGAGGAAAAAAATATTGAACTCACATTCTTTGCGACGAAGTATCCGCAAGACGTTACAGTCACAAAAGATATTCAAAAGAAAATGAAATATGCGAAAAGAACAACACTAATAGATCAAAACTTAAAACCGACCGCACTTATTGATGTAGCTTCTAAACAAGATGTAATCATCGGGACACGCCTACATTCCTTAATTTTAGCGACAGATTCGGCTACACCGATCGTTGCGATATCGTATCATCACAAAGTAAAGGATTTTATGGAGATGATTGGTCAAGAAAATCGATGCTGTACAACGGAACAAATTGCGCAAGGGAACCAAGTGCTTATTTCTTTATATGAAGAGATTGCGCGCAATTGGCCAACCGTAATTGAAGAAACGAAAGAAATCTCTAAGGAATTGCACGAAAAATCGATGCAAGGACAACAATTGATGATGAAGGCAGTGAAGGTAAATGAAAAAAATATTAATAATTAGCAATATGTATCCTTCCAAACAGCATCTATCATTCGGTATTTTTGTGAAAAATCAAGTAAAAGCTTTACAAAAAGCAGGCATAGACGTTGTCGTGGCAGCGAACGATAACCCAGCCACAGGCAAGAAAAATACGATTTCAAAATATAGTAAATGGGCGCGGCAAACGATTGCAACAGCATTTCGCCATAAAAAAGAATTATCTGTGACGCATGCACATTACGTATTTCCGTCAGGTATTTTTTCATTGATGCTTAAGAAAATGTTCAAAATCCCTTACATTGTCACGGCTCATGGTGGAGATATTGAGCGTATGGCCAAGAAAAATGAGCGTATTCGTAATTGGACAGAGCTGATTTTGCAAGAGAGTGAGCATGTGATTGCTGTAGGACCCGTTCTAGCCCAGCAAATTGAGGAGGATTTCCATATCCCGCAAGAGAAAATTTTAGTGTGCAGTATGGGGGTCAATTGCGAGGTGTTCAAACCAGGCGATCAGGCCGAGGCAAGAGAATATCTAGGATTAGCGCAGGATGCCTTTACTTTTTTATTTGTTGGAAATGTCATCAAACAAAAGGGAATAGAGGAATTACTGCTTGCTTTTGAACAGTTGCAGTTGCAGACAGACCGCCCTGTGAAACTTGTTATTATCGGTTCGCGTCGCGATACGCAATTTATGGAGACAATTGATCCACTTATAGGGGAGGGTGTACAATTTATCGATCCTCAGCCTCAAGCAGAATTAGTGAAATGGTTTCAAGCGAGTGATGTATTTGTGTTACCGTCCCATTTAGAGGGGTTTGGACTTGTTGCACTAGAAGCAATCGCTACAGGGACACCAGTAATCGCCTCAAGGGTTGGTGGCTTAGTTTCATTATTAGAAGACGGGGTAGGACATTTAGTAGAGCCCCAAAATGCCCCTGCTCTTTCAGAGGAAATGCTAAAGGCGATTCAAACACCAAAAGCTTCTTATTATAATGAGGAAGCTGCGGCGCGTGTGTTGCATGAACATGGTGAGCGAGAAATCACAAAGCGTGTATTAGCACTTTACGAATCTGCTGTAAAGGGTGGCGAAGCACGATGAATAAATTTTTAAAAGTAATAGGAGCCGTAGCGGTTATTAATATTATTGCGCGTGTATTTGGTTTCCTGCGTGAAATGGTCATTGCTTATCAATACGGTTCATCTCCAGTAGCAGATGGTATATTTACAGCGTATATGATTCCAAATTTTTTATATTTAGTAGTTGGCGGCGCATTTACAACAGCGGTTATTTCCCTCTATAATCGTAAAACAACCGACCAGTCCCTGTTTGTTAAGCAGTCCTTTACGATTGTGGCTCTGACAGGTA
This sequence comes from Lysinibacillus odysseyi, assembly GCA_014595895.1. Lineage (GTDB taxonomy): Bacteria > Bacillota > Bacilli > Bacillales_A > Planococcaceae > Lysinibacillus_B > Lysinibacillus_B odysseyi_A. Next base: position 38,580 of record JABUKB010000001.1, read on the forward strand.
TCTTGATGACGATGGCTACGCTACTGTTGACAACGCCAATTTTAAATATGTTTAATGAAGCGAGCTCAATCTCTCCAGAAGAGTTTGAGTTGATGAAGCATTTATTCTACTGGATGATGCCATCTTCCGTTTTACTAATGTTAGCTTCATGGTACAGCGGGCTTTTAAATGTAAACTCTAAGTATCATTTATCTAGCTTTGCGATTTTAATTTACAATGTGTTCTTTCTGATAATTGCAGTAGGGCTGTCTTATGTGATTGGTCCGGTTGCTTACGGTGTAAGTGCTTTAGTAAGTGCAGCGATTATGATTTATTTCTTAGCGCGCGGTTATCGCCAATTGGAAGCGCCGAGTGTAGGAGTATCGTTTACTCGCAACCATACAACAAGAGATTTATGGATTATGGTGTTCCCGATTATGATTGGTGGCGGGACGATTCAGATTTATTCTGTGTTACAGCGTTTCTTCGTAGGAGTCCTAGGACTTGGAGATAGTGCGATTTCGATCGTAAACTATGCTTCACGTCTCACGCAATTCCCGCAGTCGATTTTAATTACTGCTGTAACGACTGTTATTTACCCAATTTTAAGTAAAAAGGAAGCAGATGATGACCATGAGTCCATTAAAGGGCTGTATGGAAAAGGGTTGCATTATTTGCTGCTACTATTAGTGCCTGTAACAATTTTCTCTTATTTTTACGCAGAAAATCTAGTGCAAGTCATCTTTGAATATAATAAATTCACAGCGGAAACAACGGCTGTGACGGCACCGGTCGTAGCAATCTTTGTATTATCGATGTTCTTCCTGGCAGCGAATACGTATATTACACGTTTCTATTATGCAAAGGGCGATTCCATGACACCTGTCGTGCTAAGTTTATTAAATGTCTTTGCCGTAAATATTGTGGTGATGTATGTGTATGCAGAGGCTGGCTACGGGGTTGAGTCCATTGCTTATGGTACGCTGATTAGTTCCATCGTTAATACGGTGATGTTAGTAATTTATGCGGCGATCAAGTATGATTTAAGACTCGGTGCTAGTTTACCTAAAAGTGAGCTTGTAAAGCCGATTGTTCCGTTTATTGCATTGATTGGAATCATGTATATTTCGAGCGAATATTTAGTTCTCGATTTAAAATGGCTTACATTCATTGTGGGGGTAGTCATTTTTGGTACAAGCACAGTCATTTTATATGTGATGTTCCAAATCAAAGAAATTGAAACATTCTATTTAAAGTTCAAGTCAAAAATCTTTAAATAAAAAAGTGCCCAAGGACTAGTCTTTGGGCATTTTAGTTTAGATATTGTAAAATACTAAAAAATAACAGGTTAGACTATTTACATAATATACAATTAAGGATTTTATGACTAAAGACTTTATTTTAAAAATATTTTAATATATAATGGCTGTACAATATTGGTAATAATCGCGTTATCAAAAAAATATTAGAGAGATAAGGGTGGAGACAGATGCCAAGAGGACGTAGAGTGAATTCGAACGGAGAAAGGAGTAAACAGTTACTGCTAGAAAAGGCGATTGAACTATTTTCAACTCATGGATACTATCAAACAAAAATCAGTGATATCGTAAAAACTGCTAACTTAACTCAACCGACATTTTATTTATATTTTGAAAGCAAGGATTCCTTATTTAAAGATTTAAATACTCAGTTCCAATCACGCTTATATAGCATTTTTGAAGATCGATATGAAGAAAATAGTCTCCATATAAAAAGCGGCCGCGAGAAAATGGCTGATAAACTAGAAAATATTTTCTATTATTTTCTGGAAAATCCAAAGCTCACGAAAATCGGTTTTTATTTTTCGGATGAAGCATTTGAAGTGAAAAATGAACTAGCCCAACATTTCATACATATATTGAATCAAGAGAGAGCACATTATCCGTTATTTGAAACATTGGAGACAGAGCTATTAGCTGAAAGTATAGTCGGTTCCATCGAACGTTTAACCCTCACATTTTTACTCACTAAAAAAGCAACTCCAGAACAATTAGCAGAAAATATTATCAGTATTTACTTTGTGGAAGAGAAAGAGTTAGTCGGGTAAAATGTAATACATAAAAAGACGTCATTCTGTGTGCGAATGACGTCTTTTTCATTATTGTACAGTGATATAAGTAGAGGTCCCTTTTTTTAGTCTGCTGTTTGCGCCTCTCATTTGAGGGTGCACAAGCAGTACATATTCACCCTTAGCTTTTAAAGCTTGTTTTGGTGTCACGATTACTTTATTCCCTGTGATGTTTGTTGTGACCTCCACTTTTTGCCCTCCTAATGTGACAAGTGCAATAGTATTTTCACTAATGCTTTTCACATCTTCGTTGAGCGTGATTGTAAATGTTTTCGTTGTAGGCACATTTTTCAATGCTGCCGTTTGTCGATAGTTTTTATATTTGGCTGTGATCGCATCATAATGCGCTGTTACTAATGCTGTTGCTGTTTCTCTATGCGGTGTCACACCTTTTGCTTGAATTTTTGTACCTTTAGGTCCGAAAAATTCAGCTACTGTTAACTTTAAATAGCTGCCATCAGAAAGAGGGATAAACGCTTGCATTGTTCCTTTGCCATACGTTGTTTTCCCGTATAAGGTAGCGGCTGATTGATCTTTCAGTGCAGCAGCTGTCATTTCTGAAGCACTGGCACTTAGACCATTGATTAATACAAAGGTATCAGCAGGAAACTGAATCGTTTGACGCTGCGCCCGTATTAAAAATTGCCCTTCATTGTCTGCCAGTAAATAGGCATTGTGTGCCTGAGGGAACAATCCGATAATTTGCTCCGCGCTTTCTACATAGCCACCGCCATTATCACGTAAATCAAAAATAAAAGAAGTAGCGCCTTGCTTTGTTAATGTCTTGATTTCTTCGCGTACTAGGCTAACAGCATCCTGCGAATAAGAATATAAAGCGATATAGCCGATATTGCCATAAAGCAGCGCGGCATCTATATTAGGTACAGAAAAAGTTGTACGTACGAGTGTTTGTGTTTGCGTTTTTCCATCTTGCTTTATGAGTGTCAGTGTTACCTTTGTATTTTCCGGCCCTGTAATGCGCGAGGAGGCTTCATTTACAGTCAAAGGGAGTAAAGACACACCGTCTACATGGGTAATGATATCGCCAGCAACAATCCCTGCCTTGCTTGCACTGCCTCCTTTAAGTACTTTGGCAATATAAATACCTTTGTCATGCTTTTCGATAATAATCCCTAACCCAGTGGAATTCATATTGATAGCGTCTTCAAACTCTTTCATTTCTTTTGCAGTGAAATACGCCGAATATGGATCTAACAAACCAATTACTTCATTAATCGTAGTAGCCTTATGTAAATCACCCTTTAGCTCACCTTTATAGTACTCTGCTACGTATTGTTTTACTTCATCTAATGGCTTTGCATTTACAGATAACGGTAAAGCTAAAAATAATAATGTAAATAATAAAAACTGGAATGGCTTTCTCATATAAGCACCTCATTTCTTTCTTCTATTATATATCGCGATCAGGGAATCACATAAATATTTATCAAATTTTTTAGAAATCTCTTTTAAGGGAAAAGAAACGCTATTTAGCCTAGGCTAAATAGCGAGAAATCTCTATTTTTTTGTCAGAATACTAATAACAATTCCTGCAACGGCTGCAATGGCACAAGGTAGTAACCAACCTAAGCTTTGTGCCTGCAAAGGCAGTAAGTCTAATAAATTATTTAACGGTGCAAATGTAAGGCCTGCTGTTTTTAAACCGTCATTTAAACCGACAATGGTAGCGATGATTAATGGTAATGCATAGATGATACGAGCATGACCGAAGCTGCCTGCAAACAATGCGACAATCATTAATACAATTGCAATTGGATAAATCATCATCAATACTGGCAATGAAATCTTGATTAAGTTAGCCAGGCCGACGTTTGAAATAGCAAAACTGAAAATAGTAAAGACGATTAAATAACCTTTGTAGGACATCACAGGCACGACACGAGCAAAGAATGAAGCATTCGCTGATAATAAACCAACTGAAGTTGTTAAACAAGCTAAAATAATAACAGCTGATAATACAATATTACCGAAATTACCATATAAAACTTGTGCCGCGGCGGAAATTACCTGACCGCCATCATCGAAATACCCTGTTTGAGAAACACTTGTTGCACCAATATAAGAAAGAGAAATATATACAAAGGAAAGACCAATAGCAGCGATAATTCCTGCGAATACAGAAGCTTTTACTTGTTCCTTACGATCTGTAACTCCTCGCGAGATTAAGGCTTGTACAATCACAATCCCGAAGACTAATGCTCCAAGAACATCCATCGTTAAGTAACCTTGAATAAAGCTTTCCGTAAAGGCGTTTTTTACATATGCACCTTGTGGATCACCAAAAGGTCCGATAGGTGTCACGAATGCCTTGATGGCTAGTAAAGCAATGACGATGAATAGTGCGGGTGTTAATAGCTTCCCGACACGATCCACAATTTTCGTTGGATTTGAAGCTAAGTAAAGAGTAATGGCAAAAAACACCAATGTAGAAATAAATAATGGAACCCAGCTCTCTAGCTGTGCTTCAGTTAAATAAGGAATAACACCGATATTATATGAAACCGTTCCTGTACGAGGAATCGCAAATAATGGTCCAATGGACAAATATACAATGGATGTAAAGACAATTCCGAATACAGGATGAACACGGTTTGATAAAATTTGTAAGTCACCACCGTTTTTAGCAACTGCAATAATCGCTAATAACGGTAACCCAACCCCTGTAATTAAGAAACCGATGATTGAAATAATAAATTGCTCACCAGCTTGTTGACCTAGTTGAGGGGGGAAAATAATATTACCTGCCCCTAAAAATAAAGCAAATAGCATAAAGCCAACAGCAATATGCTGTTTAAAAAATTTACCGCTGAACATCTGAAAAAAACTCCTTTAATTTATAAATAGTTGAAAATTTCAAACAATTTAGATTGTGCGCCCGAGAAGTTATTCTAGCATATAATATTGAGATTGCCTACTGTTTTCTAACAATTAAACTTCATTTTTCGAAAAAAAGAAGCGTGGACTTCCATATAGATACAAAGACTCTATTAATTAGGGAATATCGACTGATATAAAAATCATAGAGAATATTTTAAACTAGTATTATAGTATACGATATTAAGGAAAATAGAAGGGCAGGTTGTACTAATGAAAAGGTGGCAATTATTAATAGCGACAGCAACACTCACATTAGCTCTGGTAGCTCCTGCAGATGAAGGGGCAGCTTCAACTTCAACATATACAGTCCAAAAAGGCGATACATTAACGAAAATCGCCCAAACATACGGTATGACGGTTGCAGATTTAAAGAAATTGAATAATCTGCAGGACAATGCTATTTATCTAGCACAAAGCCTAAAAGTTCCTATAAAAGCGGTAAATGCAACGCAAAACGCTAAAAAAGTTGTTATTGCACCTACTGCAACAACAGCACAGATTGTTACCTACAAAGTAGAAAAAGGGGATACTCTTACTAAAATTGCCACAAAAAACAGTACAACCTTATCGAAATTAAAGGCTTGGAATAATTTAGCGAGCGATACTATTTTTGTGGGACAAATATTAAAAATCAGAACAAATGAAGATGTTAGTATGGGGCAAACGGCGGTCTTGCCAAATAATCCATCTTCTAACAATATTGCTTCGGCAGATACCGCATCATCGGCAGTGGATTTAGCGATCCAGACGCAGCTGGCTAAGGAAAAAGTAAATACAGCGACCTTAACAGCCTCGGCTTCTAAAAAATACAGCCAAGTACTATCGGTTGCTAATACATTGATTGGCACACCGTATGTATTTGGAGGGGACACGCCTGAAGGCATTGACTGCAGTGGATTTGTCAATTATGTATATAAAAATGCAGGCTTTGAGATAACACGTAAAAGCAGTCTTAACTACTTTATGCAAGACACGGTAAAAGTGGACAAGCCAGTGCCTGGCGACTTAGTATTTTTTAAAAATACTTATATTGCGACTATTTCGCATATGGGAATCTATTTAGGGGATGATCAATTTATCCACGCAAGTTCTAACGGCGTAGAGATTACAAAATTAAGCTACAACTATTGGGATTCTCGCTTTGTAGCCTTTAAGCGCTTTACCCATGTTAAATAAAGTAAGATGACCAGGTGTTCTGTTATAGAAAAGAAGTCAGGATTTTTTATATTACAAATGTTACGGATGATATACAAAAGTATGTCTTTTAGTATAATCAGTATTTTAGGGAATTTCTAAATAAACCTTATGGACATTGAGTTCATAGGGTTTATTTTGCTTTTATGGCAAAAGTCCTCCTATATGGTAATTTGTAATCACTTGTTACATAACTGTAATGTTACAACAGCTTTTTCCATGGTAATCTAGTAACAACTAAGAAAACAATACTCACAGTTCATTATAAACAACTATTTTGGAGGGTCTAATCTAATGGAAAATACCTTATTAAAAAGTAGCATTCTTGCATTTTTAGCGGCAATTACAATATTCTTTTCTCCAGTAGGAGACGCAGAAGCAGAAGCTTCAACAGTTTCATCATCTGAATTGGTAGAAGCAGCGAAAGCTAGTTTAGGTATCAAATATGTGTATGGCGGTACAACGCGTAAAGGTTTCGATTGCTCAGGCTATCTTCAATACACATATAAACAATTAGGTGTTAACCTTCCACGTACATCAGGTTCCATGTATAACACAGGCACTTGGGTGAATAAAGCAAGCCTAAAAGTGGGCGATTTAGTATTCTTTGGCGCATCGCCAGGCAGCAAGCGTGTAACGCACGCAGGCATGTATATTGGAGACAACAAATTCATCCATTCTTCAAGCAGTAAAGGTGTATCCGTAACGTCTATCAATGATAAATATTACTGGGGCAACCGTTATATCGGTGCAAAACGTGTAGCACAAGTAGACTAATTTAATGAATCGAATCTATAGTCCTCCTACGTAATGTAGGAGGGCTTTTCTTTATTTTATAGAGTAAATACCCGGTACAAACTAAAATAAACCTAAAATTTTAGAATTTTTAATTTTTTGAATGAAACATTAAAAAATAGACAACTCTGAATGTCAGAGATGTCTATTTTTGTTTTACCTTATTGTGTTACACGTGCTGTCCAACGAGAGAAATCTGCATCTTGTGCATCTACCAATTCGCTTGGGAAAATAAATGTCCATGGTTTTGTTGAATTAGCCTCTACAGATAAGACAGGGTCCATTTTAAATGAACCTTTCGCTATTTGTTTGCCATTCGCATCAACGATCTCGAGTGGCAACTGTTCTAGGTTGATGGTTTTATCATTTCCATTACGGATAAAAATAGAAACATGCAGAGAATTATCTTCATTATGCTGTACCTGTAAACCCGTGAAGTTTACTTCTGTTTTGCCAAGCTTCGGTAATGTTTTTACGATTTCCGCTAACTTTTCTTGTTGCTCTTTTGGTAATTGCTGTTTCCACGTATCATCTAAATCTAATTGATGACCACGTAGAGAAATCAGATTGAAGGCGATTGTCCAACCTTCTTCAGGGAGCGTTTCAGTTTCTAAGCTTGATTTGCCAAACTCAAATACCCATGGGCGTGCGCTATTTGGCGGGATAACCCCTAGCTCTTTGAAATCAAAAGTTTTAGCAGCTAGACGATTGCCGTCCTTGTCTAATAATAATAACTCAATTTCCCCTAATTCCATCGGTTGAGACAGGGATGAGCGGAAGAATGCCTTGACATTCCATGCGCCTGAACCTTCGCTTTCTTCAATGCTGATTGCTGCTAATGACAGTTGATTCGGTTTTAAAGGCTGTAAATCATTCGCTAAAAAGTTGAATACGTATTGTTGCTCCTGTGGTACCTGCCAGTCAGGATGGAATGACAGCTTTGTTTTCACTTCTGATTTTGTGCTTAACTCGGATTTGCCTTCGAGAATTTCTTTTGAATCAATCGCAGAGTCGCGACCTACTTTATCTGATTTCTTGAAAAATGAAAATAAGCCCATATTACATATCCTCCTGAGTTTCTAAGTCTTTCATAAAGATGATGAGATCTTCGACGATTTGACGGCGCAGTTCTTGATAGTTTTTGCCGAATAATTCTAATCCTTCACGTTGGTAAATGCGCATTGGATCTTCTTGCTGATAATGGCGCAAGCCAATTCCTTCTTTTAAGTGCGCCATCTGCTCTAAGTGCTTGACCCATGTGATATCAATATAAGAGAGCATGACACGCGGAATGACTGCCATCATACGTTCATTTTCCCCGTATTGCTCTACCAATGCCTTTACTTCGTCTAGCTGAGTCTGGATACTTTTGAAAATACGTGATACTTTCGTTTCCTCCCGATTAATGGCAACAGGTGTCAGGAACAATGAATTTAACGTAGCTTCCATTTTATCGTGATTCCATTCAAGCGGTGATAACTCTTCAGGGGCATTTTCGCGGATGGCAAAATCAATCGTTTCCGTTAGCATTACGTTTAGCATGCCGAGTAAATCATCGCCGCGCAATACCTTATCGCGTAAATCGTAAATAACACGACGCTGGTCGTTGATTACATCGTCTAATTTTAAGTTGTATTCACGCATAGAGAAGTGTGCACCTTCGACAATACGCTGCGTACGCTCGATTAGTTCATATACATCCTTATTTTGTACAATGCCGATGTCATTTACTGTTACTTTTTTATTAAACTTTTCTAAGTCGTCTTTTGCGAAGCGGCGGAACATATCATCTTCAAGAGAGAGGATAAATTGCGTTTCTCCTGGATCGCCCTGACGACCAGAACGACCGCGCAATTGGTTATCGACACGACGGCTTTCATGCTTTTCTGTTCCTATAACACATAATCCGCCAAGATCATGTACACCTTCACCAAGCACGATATCCGTACCACGACCAGCCATATTAGTCGCTACCGTAATACGCCCTTTTTGTCCGGCTTCAGAAATTAACTGCACTTCTTGTTCGACAGTTTTAGCATTTAATAATTGGTGCGGCAAGCCATATTTCTTTAATCGATTCGACACTTCCTCTGATTGCAGAATAGAAGTAGTCCCGATGAGAACAGGTTGCCCTTTCTCATGATGGCGCAGTGCTTCCTGTGCCACGTACTCATATTTTTGGTCTATCGTTTGGAACACGATATCCTGCTGGTCTACACGTTTACGTGGACGATTTGTGGGTATTTGAATAACACGCATGCCGTATACTTCTAAAATTTCTTTTTCTTGCGTTTTTGCTGTCCCTGTCATGCCCGATAATGCAGGGTACATACGGAAGTAGTTTTGAATCGTGACCTGAGCCTGTGCTTTGTTTTCTTCTGTGATTGTCACGCCTTCTTTCGCTTCAATCGCTTGGTGTAGACCATCAGAAAGGGAACGACCTTCCATGATGCGGCCTGTAAACATATCAACTAGCTCGATTTTATCGTCACGTACGATATAATCCACATCACGCTGGAACATGACATGTGCACGTACAGCTTGGATTACATAGTGATACAGTGTTTGATGATCTAAATCGTAAAGGTTATCAATGCCGAACGCTGCTTCTACTTTTTCGATACCTTGCTCGGTAAGAGCTGTTGCCTTTGTTTCATCATCAAAATCATAATCTTCATCGATTTTGAAACGTTTTGCTAGCGTGGCAGCGATGTGGTGCAACTCTGCGTTGGCCATCATTTTACCTGCAATAATAAGCGGCGTTTTTGCTTCGTCGATGAGAACCGAGTCTACCTCGTCGATAATGGCGAAGTGATAAGGTCTTTGTACTTTATCGGCAATGGTATGAGCCATGTTATCGCGTAAGTAGTCAAAACCAAACTCCGTACCGACACCATATGTAATATCTGCTTGGTACGCACGTTTTTTAGCATCTGGTTCCATCATTGGTACATTTAAACCAACTGTTAAGCCAAGGAAGCGATGGATTTGACCGATTAGCTCAAAGTCACGTTTTGCTAAATAGTCGTTAACGGTAATAACATGGACACCTTTGCCTTCAAGGGCACGCACATAAGAAGGCAGGGAAGCAACTAGTGTTTTCCCTTCGCCCGTAGGCATCTCGGCAATATTCCCTTCTGTTAACACAAGGCCGCCGATTAGCTGTACATCAAAGTGACGCATGTTTAATACACGCTTTGAAGCTTCACGCACCACCGCAAAAGCTTCTGGCACGATATCTTGTACTTGAGCGCCACTTTCTAAGCGCTCTTTAAATAGAATCGTCATGTGTTGAAGTTCTTCATCTGTCATCGGGGCGAATTTCTCTTCAAGACGATTGATTTCCTTGACAATTTTGTAATATTTCTTTAGTTCTCGAGCACTTGTCTGCTCGGTATTGCGTTTAAAAATTGAGAACATCGTTTACTCTCCTTTTCAACGCCTAAGATTCATACCTAGGCACTAAAATATTTTACCAAATTTCCAGAATAAAGACTACTGCTTCAAAAAACTAATGAAATAAGTAGAGAGTATGAGAGTTGGATAAATAAAACAGGTGAGAAATAGTATATTTTATAAAACGGGCATGCTATAATGTGTAGTGAAAAATATTGTTCAATAAAAATAGGAAAATGAAAAAATAATTACCTTAAGGAGGATAGACATGATTTACGTGTCTTTGGTCGTGGCGTTTGTTGCGTCAATTTTACTTACTCCACTTGTGAAGCGGTTAGCTTTCCGCGTTGGTGCTGTAGATGCACCTAACTATCGTAAAGTACATGCGCGCATTATGCCACGCTTAGGTGGATTGGCAATTTATGCAGCGTTTTTAATAGGGTTTATATTCTTGAAAGTGATGACGGGATTTGAAAGCCCATATGCTTTAGCTATTTTAATCGGTGCAACGATTGTTGTCATTACGGGAATCGTCGATGACATGCGTGAGATTTCAGCCAAGGCAAAGTTGCTAGGGCAAATTATCGCGGCATGTATCGTAGTATTTGTCGGTGGCATCCAAATGAACGAAATTAACTTACCGTTTGCGGGAGAAATTTCATTCGGCTGGTTAAGTATTCCATTAACAATTGTATGGATTGTCGGCATTACAAACGCTGTTAACTTAATCGATGGATTAGACGGATTAGCAGCTGGAGTTTCTACTATTTCTCTAGGGACATTAGCTATTATGGCGATGATTATGGGGAATGGTATCGTAATCGCGATGGCGTCCATTTTAGCAGCAGCAACAATCGGATTTTTATTCTATAATTTCCACCCAGCGAAAATTTTCATGGGGGACACAGGTGCGTTATTCCTTGGATTTATGATTTCGGTTCTTGCCTTGCTCGGATTTAAAAACGTAACCGTGATTTCATTAATCATCCCTGTTATTATGCTAGGTGTACCTATTTCCGATACATTCTTTGCGATTGTTCGCCGTTTACGTACAGGGAAGAAGTGGTCAGATCCAGATAAATCACACTTACACCATTGCTTATTGAATTTAGGCTTTTCACATCGTCAGACGGTATTGATCATTTATGCGATTGCCATCATGTTTGGCGGTGCAGCGGTGATTTTCTCAATGGCAACGTTCTGGGGCGCGATGCTGCTGATTATCGTGTTACTCGTAGCAATCGAGGTCTTTGTAGAAGTGATCGGCTTGGCCGGGAAAAACTATCGCCCGCTCATTAATTTCGTGCGTATGTTTAATAAATAACAATGTTTCAAACCGCTATCTGTAGAGATGGCGGTTTTTTGTACGTGTAACCAGTGTTTAACCAACTTATCAAAGTGGGTAAACAAAGATAAAATGAATTGTTAGATATAGGTTATGTAAAAGATGGTTAGATAATACAAGTTGTTTAACTTTTAGTATTTAGAGTTTTCTATTTCCATTTTTGATCAATAGGGTATACATAAAATTGAAGGTTAGAAAATTTAAAGTCCTATATACTTATGAATGAAAAAAGGCTGTAGATAAACTCTTAAAAAGAGTTTATCTACAGCCTGAGCAAGTCTTAGAGATTTATCTTGTTTTAGAAAAAGTATCGTTTTCCACTTTATCGATAGACTCCGTTGCATAAGGTGCACCGACACCTTGTACGGAATCTTCCGTTTCTAGACCGAGATGACTATGCAGAATTTGCGTTGCTTCTTCTAATGACTCTTCATCGAACTTGTAATAATAAGTTCCTGTGGACATGTCATCGTAACCTTCAATATTTACTGAATCCATACGTGGCATACCAGATGCAAAATAAGACAAAAGACTTTTCATCTCTTTGAACGTCATATCTGTTTTCATGTTGTCTCCAACAGCCTCTAACACATCATCGTACTTTAAAAGAGCAGAAGCGGAAGCAGCTTTCGAAACGATTGCTTTCATAATTTCTTGCTGACGCTTTCCACGCTCCAGATCATTATCCTGCTTACGTGTACGTGCTAGCGCAAGAGCTTCGCGACCGTTCAGTGTTTGTAAACCTGGCTGTAAATTCACCGTATTGCGGTCAAATTCATCTTTTTCATGCAGGCTATAAGGTACCTCTGCCTCGATGCCATCTAAAGCATCGACAATCTCGATAAAGGCATTAAAATTCATGCGCACATAATAATCGATTGGAATATCGAGTAATTCTTCAACCGTTTCGATTGTGGCGAGAGAGCCTCCATACGCATGCGCATGGGTAATTTTATCTTTGTATCCTACATAGGGAACATAAACATATGAATCGCGAGGAATGCTTAATAATTTGACTGTTTTTGCTTTATTGTTTAATGTTGCTAGAATTAAAGCATCAGAACGAGAATTTTCAGCGCCTTGTCCGCGCTGTTCGCTATCGTCGATTCCGATAAATAAAACAGAAACATTGTCTTCCAATGGCTCGACTTTTACTTCCCGTTTATCTGATTTTTCACGATCTGACAGTGTTTCGTATGCATTATTAGCAGCTGATTCGGCTTGCTTTGTTAAGTAAACGGCATAGGCAGACACGCAAATCAAGGCAGATGTTACTAAAATTAGCGCTATTTTTAGAAAGAGGCGTAATTTTGGTCGCCCCTTTCTGCGGCTAGTTCTTGTTTTACTCATATTATATTTTCTCCTCTAGTATATATCGATGACGAATGTTCAATAAATTAAATTATACCCGCTTTTTTAGGGGGCGTAAATGAAAATTACTTTTAAGCAATATCGAATTCAATAAATTGCTTATCGACACAAGTAATGGCTGCTTGTCCATTTGTTAATTCCGTCATCCAATTTGCAAACACATCTTCTTCGTTTTTTGGCACAAAAATATAAAGTTCGACAGCATCCGCATATTGAATATCGTGCAGTGGATAGGTAGAATTTCGTGCTTCGTTTTCCACTTTTCCTAGCCATGTATAATCAATCGCCACTTTCATCAGGTGGTGAAGCCTGCGTTCGACGGTACCTGCAGCTTGAATGCCTTCTGTCGTCGCTTTTCCATACGCGCGGATCAAGCCACCGCCGCCTAATTTAATGCCGCCAAAATATCGTGTCACTACAACTGTTGTGTCTTTTAATTCTTGTTTTTTCAATACTTCCAATATAGGGACGCCAGCAGTACCACTAGGTTCCCCATCATCATTGGCCTTTTGAATCTGATCATGCTCACCAATCAAATAGGCCGAGCAGTTATGAGTAGCAGCTGGATGTTTTTGTTTAATAGCATGAATAAACGCCAAGGCTTCTTCTTCCGATTCGGTCCGCGCAACATAACAGATAAATCTGGATTTTGATATAATGATTTCCTTTTCACCTTGTTTTTTAACAGTTTTATAGTCTTTTCTCATGTCTAATGTCTCCTTTACATTACAAAAATTACAATTCGAGTTTTGTGAAAATAGCTTAAAAATATTTTAGAGGAAATGCTATAATAGTGTAAGGTTATGCTCTTTGTTTAACGTCCAATACATAAGGTATGACTGTAATGGCAGCAGCTATATAAAATGGGGGAACTATAATGAAATCACATGATAGATTAGATATTGCCTCATTAGATATCATATTTAATAGAATGCTTGAAACGATTACGAGTTCAAAAGACGATATCTTTATTATAAGCGAACAAAGCCGAAGAAGCTTTGAAGAAATGCGAAATGAACTAGAAGTTGTACGCTATGAAATTAGCCTCATCATTAATGAAGCGGATGATTTAGAAAGAAAGTCGCAACTTTCTAAGCAAAGACTCGTCCAAGTGAGTAAGGGTTTTAAGGACTTTTCAGAGGAGCAGATTCGTATAGCCTATGAAAACGCCAACGATTTACAAACTAAATTATTGATAACGCGTCAAAAGGAAAAACAGCTACGTGAAAAGCGTGATGATTTAGAACGGCGGATGAAAGCTTTATATGATACGATTGAACGTGCCGACCACATTGTCAATCAAGTCAATGTTGTCATTAACTATTTAACCTCTGATTTAAAGAATGTAGGGTTAGCACTCGAGCAAGCAAAAATAAAGCAAGATTTTGGCATCCGGATTATCGCTGCTCAAGAAGAAGAAAGACGACGATTGTCCCGAGAAATTCATGATGGACCGGCTCAAATGATGGCAAATGTACTGATGCGTTCGTCCTTAATTGAACGTTCCTATAAGGAAAAAGGTATAGAACAGGCGATAGCTGAGTTATCTGAGTTGAAAGTTACGGTACGAAATGCTCTTTCAGAAGTGAGAAGAATCATATATGATTTAAGACCTATGGCGCTAGATGATTTGGGGATTGGACCGACACTCAAAAAGTATTTGTCGACAGTGATGGAATACAATCCTGGTGTGATGATTCATTATCAATCATCGGGACAGGAATGTCGGCTGTCTTCAGAGCAAGAAGTGGCGATATTTAGGCTCGTACAAGAATGTGTAACGAATAGTCTGAAACATGCTAAACCAAAAGATATAGATGTGAAGATGGAATGGATGAAAGAAGCCGTGAATATTGTCGTGAAGGATAATGGGAACGGATTTGAGATGGAGGAAGTGAAAGAGCAATCTTTCGGCTTAATCGGTATGCGGGAGCGTATCGACTTGCTTGATGGCGAGATGAAACTTCATAGTTTGCTAGGTAAAGGAACAATCATAATGTTCAAAATTCCATATTCACAAATAAAAGAGACATGATAAATTGTAGGGGGTAATATGAATGACGAAAATTATTATTGTAGATGACCACCAATTATTCCGCGAAGGCGTAAAACGTATTTTAGACTTTGAAGATACGTTTGAAGTAGTAGCTGAGGGGGATGACGGGACAGACGTTTTAAATTTATATAGCTTACACCAACCGGATGTTGTGCTGATGGATATTAATATGCCAGGTAAAAATGGCGTTGAAGCAACAGCCGATTTAATAGAAGATTACCCAGAGGCAAAAGTGATTATGCTGTCGATTCATGATGACGAATCATACGTGACACATGCGTTAAAATCAGGAGCTCTTGGTTATATGCTAAAAGAAATGGATGCCGATGAAATTGTCGAGGCGATTAAAGTCGTGGCGAACGGAGGATCTTATTTGCATCCGAAAGTAACGAAAAACTTAGTAGCCGAGTTCCGCCGCCTGTCAGAGCATGAAAATAAAGGGAATTTCCACCAAACAGAAATTCGCCGCCCATTCCACTTATTAACGAAGCGTGAATGTGAAGTATTGCAATTGTTAACAGATGGTCAAAGCAACCGTACGATCGGAGAAACGTTATTTATTTCAGAGAAAACGGTAAAAAACCATGTTTCGAGCATTTTACAAAAAATGAATGTCAATGACCGTACACAGGCTGTTGTGACAGCCATTAAAAATGGCTGGGTAGAAGTACGATAGAGAAAATGAAAAAGAGTTATTCGAAAAGTGTATATTTTTCGAATAACTCTTTTTGCATGCAACTATTTCAAGATTTTGCCGTCAAATAATTTGCGATGTATGCTACAATATTGCGCGGGAGGGTTTTACAATGAAAAAATGGTTATTGGCACTCGTGTCAGTTTTCGTATTAGCTGCTTGTGGAGACAAGGAAGAGGAAGTGTCTACACGGGAAGTGATAGAAGAAGGTACAGTAGGATTTGAGATAGCAGGCGGCAACATCAAGGAAGCTGCCGATATACCGGAAGATGTAAAGAAAGAAGTGGTAGCCGCTTTTGATGAATATATTGCAGCGTTCAATGCGGGAGATATTGACCGTTACGCGGCAACAACAGCGAGAAACGCAAAGGGCTTTGATTATGAGGCAGACCTGGTGGAGGCGAAAAAGGTTTTTGATAATTATACAGTCAACCGTCAGGCAGAAGATGTAACAATCGTGAAGTATAATGAATCCGAGGCGCAGGTGTATGCCAATTTATCGATTTCAATGACGGAAAAGGCAACCAATACACCCATATCAAGTAATGGACGTCAAGTGACGGTATTTGTAAATGAAAACGACGCTTGGAAAGTGTCAAGCGTGCATTATATAGAAAATCAATAATGTGATAAAGACTGTCTCGTGTGATGGGGCAGTTTTTTGTTTGATTGCAGCAGAAATAGAGGAAATGCTTTTTCAATAGCAAGCCCCTGTCATTTTTCAGTGAATAGCCAACATTTCGTTTCCCGCATATTCACTTTGCCTGGTGAATGAGGTAAACTAGTGAGAATAGGAGAGTGGGTTTGATGAAAACGGCAATCGTAACAGATAGCACAGCGTATTTAACACCAGAAGAACGCGCCCGATACGGTATTCATATGATCCCGTTGAGCGTTAATTTAGAAGATGGTACTTATGAAGAAGAAGTATCGATTACAGCAGCAGAATTTTATCATAAGGTGCGTACAGCAAAGGTATTTCCGAAAACAACCCAGCCACCGATTGGGAAATTTGTCGAGCTTTTTGAGCAGCTAGCCAAAGACTATGATGAGGTAGTGACGATTCATTTATCGAGCGGCATCAGCGGCACATACCAAGGAGCAGTCCAAGCAGGCGATATGGTAGAAGGAATTGATGTGCATGCATTTGATAGTGAGGTTGCATGCGGTCCTCAAGGGATGTTTGTCATGGAAGCAGCGAAACTGGCGAAAAAAGGTGCATCGGCAAAAGAGATTCTTGCTACATTGAACGATTTGCAGCATACGATGCGTGCCTACTTCATTGTCGATGATTTACAGCATTTACAGCGCGGTGGTCGTTTATCGGCGGCATCGGCGTTAATTGGCGGGCTCCTGCAAGTAAAGCCGATTTTGCACTTTGTGGACAAAAAGATTGTTCCTTTCGAAAAAATCCGTACGCGCAAAAAAGCACTGCGCCGTGTGGAGGAATTATTAACGGAAGCAACAAAAGAGCACGGAGCACTCCAAGCAGTAGTGATTCATGCCAATCGCGAGGAAGAGGCCAAGGAGTGGATGGCACAGCTAGAACGCGACTTCCCACAAGTCACGTTTACAATCGGTTATTTTGGTCCTGTTATCGGTACGCACTTAGGCGAAGGCAGCCTAGCATTAGGCTGGATGAAAAAATTAGATGAATAATTTTAGCGGTTTCTACGATTGAAAAGTAGAGACCGCTTTTTTATTTAAGGAGGAAGCATATGCTTATAAAGTCACAAGGGGAAAGAAAATATAAAGGATTTTTACTGGAGAAAAATGTACAGCAATTTTTTGCAGGAAGGCTATGGAAGCGAGAGATGGCGCCATTTCCACCGTGGAAGGTGAATCTCTATATCCGAAAAGGCTGGTTACAGGTGCGCGGAGCCATTGAAGAGGGACCGAGATGCAGCAGGTGCCATCATACCAAGCACTTCATCGTATTTGATTGTAACAAATGCCAAGCAAAATGCGTTTACTGCCGGCACTGTATCAATATGGGGAGAATGAGTCAATGCACAGAACTGCTTACATGGTGTGGTCCTCTCGTTAGACCCCTGAGAAATCATATACTCGACTGGCAAAGCCAATTTACCCCACTGCAAGCGCGTGCTTCACAGGAACTGGCAGAAAGCATGCGCCTGAAACGTCAGCATTTACTTCACGCATGCTGCGGGGCTGGAAAAACAGAGATTCTTTTTACAGCTATTTATGCGGCATTGAAGCGAGGGGAACGCGTTTGTGTGGCGACACCACGGACTGATGTCGTGCTAGAACTAGCACCGCGTTTTCAGCAAGTATTCCCGCAGACAACGATTCATGCGCTGTACGGGGGAGCCGATGTCCCGCATAGCTATGCCCCGCTCATTGTCACAACGACGCACCAATTGTACCGCTTTGAAGATGCGTTTGACGTCATGATTGTCGATGAAGCCGATGCGTTCCCTTATACATTTGACGAGGCATTGCAAAAAGCGGTCCAGAAAGCAAAGCGTGTGGAAGCGCCGATTGCTTTCGTGACGGCCACTCCTTCCGGTCAATTGCTGCAGATGAAAAAGGCAGCCGGCTCTTCCTATATTCCAAAGCGCTATCACGATCGCCCGCTACCGGTGCCGCGTTTTGAAAGTTTATGGCGTTACGACAAGCAGTTATTGAAAAATAAAATACCGAAAAAATTAGAAACGTGGCTGAAAAGTTGTATTGCTGATAATCAGCCTTTCCTTATCTTTTTTCCAACGATTGAATTAATGACACATGCGATTCCGCTGTTTCAAGTAGTAGATGAAAAAATAGAGGCGGTGTATGCAGAAGATACAGAGCGGAAAGAGAAAGTATTGCAGCTGCGGAACGGACAACTAAAAGGGCTATTAACTACCACGATTTTAGAGCGCGGCATCACCATTAAAGGTGTACAGGTTGCCGTTGTCGGGGCAGAAAGTGCTATTTTTACAGCCGCCGCGCTGATTCAAATTAGTGGGCGTGTGGGACGTCATATTCATTTTGCAGAAGGGGATGTGGTGTTTTTTCATCACGGCATAACAACGGAGATGGATGCGGCGCGGGAGGAAATCATGAAACTGAATAAGGAGGGTTTTCCCTATGGAACAGGAAGTATATGATTGCTTGCTTTGCGGGACAACTCTACACTGCCAAATTTCATGGAGCATGCTAATTGAAAAGTTTCCCCCTGTGATTTGTGAAAAATGCGAGGGGAAATTCGAACATTCGATTCGGGCAGAGAAAGGGCATACCTCTTTGTTTCAATATAATGAAGCAATGAAAGATTTTTTGCACCGCTACAAATTCATGCAGGATGTTGTGCTGGCTAAAGTATTCCGTATGCATATTCATCAACTGCTGAAAAACCAGCGCGGAATCATTGTGCCGATCCCGATGCATCCAGACAAACGGATAGCAAGAACCTTTGCGCAGGTGGATGAATTGTTAAAGGAAGCACATATCCCGTTTATTCATCTTCTTGAAAAAAACACGCCGGATAGTCAAAGTAAGAAAAATCGTGCCGAAAGAATAAGTGTAGCGCCTTTATTTTCAGTGAAGGGCACAGTAGAAAAAAAGTCTTATATTCTCTTTGATGATATTTATACGACAGGCACAACCATACAGCATGCAACAAATGCTTTACTAGAGGCTGGGGCAGCATCGGTCACAGCCTCCACATTAATTCGGGGATAATCAGCAAATACTCTTCCCGAAAAAGAAGCATGTGTAGTAAACTAAAGACTATGAGAAGGACTGGAAGATGGAGGGAATGGAATGGCGGAATTACGTAATTGCCCGATGTGCGGGGCGTTTTTTAACTATACTGGACTACGCGAAGTGTGCCACGCATGCGGTCAGAAAGAGGAAGACCTGTATCAAATTGTATACCGTTTTCTGCGTAAGCGCGAAAACCGTGCGGCAACGGTAGAACGAATTGAAGAGGCAACAGGCGTTGAACGAGAGATGCTGTATAAATGGGTAAGAAAAGGCAGATTGCATCAGGCAATGTTCCCGAATTTAGGTTATCCGTGCGACAACTGCGGAAAATTAACAACAACAGGGAAATTGTGTAATAACTGCCAAGACGATATCAAGTCGGATTTGCGTACATTTGAGGCAGCGAAGGAATTCAGGGAAAGTATTCGACAGCGGGATCGTGCGACTTATCATCGAGATAAAAAGGAATAAAGAATGTGCCCGCTCATTACAGAGTCGGGCATGTTTTGTTTTTGAAAAAAAGGGAAAATGAGCAGTGGAAGTCTGTCGAAAAATAAAGATAGGATAGAAGTCCTGAAAAATGGATGTCTCATACAAGCTTTTTCAGCCTGGCTAAATAGTTCATTCTGTAGAGCGGAATAGGAATTGTGAAGGTTTTTTGAGCGGAGTAGTTAACATTTAAAACATACAACCGAAATATAAGAAGACAAGGAAAAATGAAAGGGAGGTTTTCATAATGAAAATTACTGGTGTTGGCATGCACAATATAAATCCATATACTCGTGCAAATCGCCCAGCGGAGACGAATAAAATCGCGCAAAGCTTTAAGGATCAACTGGAAATCTCAACGGCTGCGAAGGATATGAAGGTTACATCTGAATTAACAAGTGCACGTGCAGAACGTGTCCAGCAGTTGAAAGCAGACATCCAATCAGGAGCCTATAAGGTGGATGCCCGTAAAATTGCGGGGGATATGCTGAGTTATTATCGTATCTAAAAAAGGGAGTTGCTTATGTCAGTAAGCCAAATCGTTGCGACGTTGGAAAAGCTGGAAAAGATGCATAAAAGCTTGCTGGAACTCGCAAACAAAAAAACAGAATTCATCAAATCAAATGACATGGAACAGGTCGATGTTCTGCTGAAAAATGAGCAGGCACATGTAGCCGCCATCGATACACTAGAGCAACAGCGCCAAGTAATGGTAACGGATTACCTGCGAGCAAAAGGAATTGCTTTTACTGGCACACCGACTGTTGCAGAACTGATCGAAGCAGCTGAACCACAGGAAGCAAAAGAACTGCAGGATGTGCGCAGCCGATTATTGCAGGTGGTCACGGAGTTAAAAGTGCAAAATGATTTAAATCAAAAGCTTGTACTGCAATCATTGCAATTTGTCAATTTAACACTAGATATGCTCAGACCGCAGCCAGAGCAGGCAGGTACTTTTAATTACTCGGGTGCCGAGGTGCGCGGTAAGACAAATATCGGCAAAAAATCATACTATGATTCACAAGCATAACGGATAGGGCAGGGTGTTTATGCAGTAAATACCAGCCCTTTTTTAGATAGAGGAGGAACTTTCATGCGCTCTACATTTATGGGACTCGAAGCGAGCAAAAGAGGGCTTTTTGTGCAGCAGTCCGCGCTTTATACAACAGGACATAATATTTCAAATGCCAATACAGAAGGCTATTCACGCCAACGTGTGAATATGCAAGCGACTACAGGTTATCCGATGCCAGGACTGAATTCACCAACATACCCAGGTCATTTAGGGACAGGCGTAGAAGCAGGTTCTGTTCAAAGAGTACGTGATTCATTTATTGACCAACAGTACCGGCAGGAAACGAATAAATTAGGATACTGGCAAGCAAGATCTCACTCGATTGGTCAAATGGAAGATATTTTAAAAGAGCCTTCTGATTACGGATTGGCGGAATCATTGAATAAGTTTTGGAATTCATTGCAGGATTTAAATGTAAGACCGGAAAATGGCGGCGCCCGTGCAGTGGTGGTACAGCGCGGTTTGGCCGTTGCTGATTCCTTCCACTATATGTATAACTCCATCCAGCAAATTCGGGAGAATACGGGAACGGAAATCGGTATTTTAATGAAGGATACGAACTCGATTTTAAAGCAAATTGCCGACCTGAATGCTCAAATTCAGTCAGTTGAACCGAATGGCTATATGCCGAATGATTTATATGATGCTCGTGACAAATTAGTAGACGAGCTGTCCACGCACTTTCCGGTAGAAGTGAAACGGAAAGAAGGCGGATCTGGCGGGAAGGCACTGGCGATTGCAGAAGGTCCAATCACAATTTCACTGATTTTAAAAGATGGTTCCAAAATAAATCTTGTAGACGGGAAAGAGCATGCTCAGTTGCGAAACTCTGGCGCTTCGGCATCAGATGGCATAACACCAACTGGTATGATGACAGGAATCCAAGTTGTAAAAGTGGCCAGTGACGGAACAGAGACAGTTGTAAATACCGACATCACTAATTTGAGTGATCTAGGTAAATTTAAATCGCTTGTCAATGCTTATGGCTATTCCACGGATAACAGTGGCGGTGCTGGAACAGAAAAAGGCTTGTTCCCGGATATGCTTAGTAAGCTAGATAAGATGGCAGAAGCATTTGCTAAGGAGTTTAATGCTATTCATACAGGCGGAACGGACCTTGAGGGGAACGCAGGGCAAGTCTTTTTTGTAAGTAAAGATCCGCTTAATACTACCATCACGGCACAGAATATTTCTGTATCGCAGTCGATAATTGATAATCCGAATTTAATTGCCGCATCGGACTCAAAAGACTTAATACCTGGCAATGCAGATGCAGAGCCTGGTAACGGGAAGAATGCACTTTTACTAGCCAATATGAAATTCAAAGAGCTGAATGATCTAGGTAAAGTCAGTGTCCAGACTTATTTCGAAGGGCTTATCGGACAGCTTGGTGTAGATGGCCAGCAGGCAATACGCCTTGAGCACAATGCCGGAACACTTCAGCAGGCTGTAAGGGAACGTCGAGATTCTGTGAGTTCGGTTTCGCTTGATGAAGAGATGACGAATATGATTACATTCCAACAGGCTTATAATGCAAGTGCTCGTATGATTACCGTTGTGGATGAAACATTGGAGAAAATTATTAACGGCATGGGTCGTGTTGGATTATAGGGAGGGATAAATGATGCGCGTCACACAATCAATGCTTTCCGGTAACATGCTACGTAACTTATCGAATAGCTATGCAAAGCTCGGCAAAGTGCAGGAGCAGGTTAATACAGGGAAAAAAGTAACACGTCCTTCCGATGATCCGGTCACTGCCATGAAAGGGATCACGTATCGTAAGGAATTGAATAGCGTGGAACAATTTTCACGTAATATCGGTGAGGCTCATAACTGGCTGGATACAACAGACGATACATTAGACAAAATAGGATCGGTCTTGCAGAGAGCGAATGAATTAATGGTACAGGCTTCAAACGGTACGATGACGCCGGATGATCGAAAAAAAGTAGACAGTGAACTACAGCAGCTGAAGGCCCATGTACGGGATCTGTCGAATACAAAAATTGGGGACCGCTATATTTTTAGTGGGACAAAAACAACAACAGCACCCTTCGATGGAACAGATTATGTAGCGGACCCGACGTTTGGAAAGCAGACCGTAGAGATCGAGGTGTTTGATGGTATTATGATGCGCATCAATTCGACACCGATTGACGTCTTCAAATCGATTGATACGATGTTTAATGATATTAGCACAGCAATCCAAGGAACAGCTTCAGGTAACGGGCTGTCAGCACATCTTGCAACAATTGACCAGAATATCAATAAGTTGTTAGAAACAAGGGCAGAAATTGGGGCACGCCAAAACCGTGTGGAGTTAATGGATACAAGGCTACAGTCGCAGGAAGTAATTGCGACGAAACGGATGTCTGAGAATGAGGACATTGATTATGAAAAAACGATTACAGAAATGATTACACAGGAATCGATCCACCGAGCGGCATTATCCGTTGGTGCAAGGATTATTCAGCCGACATTAACGGACTTTTTAAGATAATGAAAAGCGTTTGGACACCATGTGCCAAGCGCTTTCTTTAAAGGGGGAAAATGATGAATATCCCAAAAATGCAAATTCAGTCAACGAAAGCCCAAATAGGACTGACCATTCAGAAACCAGTCCAGGAAATCCAACAGCCGAAAGCCGACCTGGACTTACAGCAACCGAAAGCTGAAATGTCCATACAGACTACAAAACCGAAGCTCTCTATCGATAGTTTGGAAATGCGGGAAAGCCTGGATCTGAAAAGCTCCGGTACTCGGACAGCTGAGATGGCTGCGTACAGTAAACAGGATGCCTTGGAAGGTATGGGCAGAAGAGCGCAGGAAGGCAGCGAGTTGATGCGGATTGAAAATGGCGGCAATCCAATCGTGGATCAGGCAAAAAGAAGAGGAAGACAGCCATACTCAGGTTTAGGTATACAATTTATCCCGAAACCGGACAGTGTAAAAATAAATTTTGAACCTGGTACGGTTGATATCCGGGTGGAGCCTCAAAAGGTAATCAATAATACGAAAATCAATAAGCCAATTCATAACTATACACCGGGGAAAGTGAAAGTGGATATGCAGCAATATGCTTCCCTAAAAATCGATTGGCTTTTATAAAAGGAGACGATAATTATGATGAATATTCAAACAGCTTATATGGGTGAAATCGAAATTAATCCGTCAGAAATTATTTTGTTTGAGCACGGTTTACCAGGCTTTGAGCAGGAAAAGGAATTTACCTTGCTTTCTCTAGCAGAAGAAAGTGTATTCCGTGTTTTGCAGTCGACGAAAACACCAGAGCTAGCATTTATGATAACGAATCCGTTTCTAACTGTTACAGATTATAACTTCGAGTTAGACGGGGCAACGATTCAGGCACTCGCTATAAAGAGTGAGCAAGAGGTCGCTGTTTTTGGGATTGTTTCATTAAAAGAAACATTAACAGACTCAACGATTAACTTAAAAGCACCGATTGTTCTTAATACGAGCAATAAAAAGGCTAAACAGATGATTCTTGAAAATGAACAGTATGCTATTCGCCATAAATTAATTGATGAAAGCCAAAAGGGGTGAGTGTATGTTAGTGCTGTCCCGAAAAGCAGGGGAAACGATTTGGCTTGATGAAGATATCGAAATTATCATTTCAGAAGTAAAAGGCGAGCAGGTGAAGATCGGCATCCGTGCTCCGCAACATGTTAGCATTGTGCGCGGGGAACTGAGACAGGATATCTCGGATGTTAATACGGAGTCGGTAATGAAAAGCAGGGACTTACTAGGGAAATTAAAGTAGTAGTTAGCTAAAAAATAAACTTAAATTTATTAAAAAAATATTTAAGAAACTATTAAACAAAAAAAAATCGATCCGATATCAATAGTGTTAGCAAGAGGAGCTGGACCGGCCGGACTGGTTCTCTTCTACCAATAAAAAATTGCTCACAAGGAAGTGGGCTCATATTCCAGGGAGGAAATAAAAATGAGAATCAATCACAATATCGCTGCTCTTAACACTCACCGTCAGTTGAATACTGCAGCAGCTGGACAATCTAAATCAATGGAGAAATTAGCTTCTGGTTTACGTATTAACCGTGCTGGAGATGACGCAGCTGGTTTAGCAATCTCTGAAAAAATGCGTGCACAGGTTCGTGGTTTAGACCAAGCAGCAGCTAACGCGCAAGATGGGATTTCAATGATCCAAACTGCTGAGGGTGCATTAAACGAAACACACTCAATCTTACAACGTATGCGTGAATTAGCTGACCAATCAGCAAACGGTACAAACACTGCTGATGACCGTAAAGCGATTCAAGATGAAGTAAAACAATTAAAAGAAGAAATCGACCGTATTGGTAATACAACAGAGTTCAATACTCAAAAGTTATTAAATGGTAACCTAAAATCTGTTGCAGGTGCTTCAGTTGGACAAGATACAACGACAGGTGCAATTGTAGGAAAATTAGAAGGCGGAAAAATAAGTGGAGCACTTGTAAACGCAACTACTTCAGCTGACTTCGTTCAAGAAACTCTTACAATTGATGGAACTGAAATTAAAGTAAACTGGCAAGACTTATCAACTGACGAAAAGGCGACATTGAAAAATGCTGCTACTGATGCGAACTCTAAAAATGCAGCAGCTGAGCTAATAGTTAAAAAAATCAATGAAGCAATAGATGCTTCTGGTAAAAATGTAGCGCACGTAACAGGATATTCTGATGGAACAAATTTAGTTATTGAAAGTGGAAGTAAAGGAACTAACTCTATTGTTAAAGCTGGAACAGCTGGAGTCGTAGAGGGAATGACAAGTGGTGCAACAGGTACAGCTGGTACGAACAAATATAATGGTAAAGCTATTACAACTGGATCAGCGGACCTGTTTGTAAATGGAACTTTATTAAAAGTGGATATTCCAGCTGTAGCAAACGGGGCTGATATGTCTGCAACAGCAACTGCCTTACAAACAGCAGTGAATGCTTCAATTACAGCATATAATACTGCAACAGGTAAAACAGCTGGACAAGATGGATATCTTGAACAAATTACACTTAAATCTACAGAGGATGGTAGATTTAGTATTACAAGTGAAAATGGTCCTATAGAGCTTAAAGATCGAACTGGCTCAACTAGAATTTCTGATCTTGGGCTTGCAGCCGCACAAACGGATGCATCTGCAAATGGTGGTATGACATTCCAAATTGGAGCTAACAAAGGACAAACAATTACATTTGGTATTAATGATATGCGTTCATCGGCTCTTGGAATTTCAGGTCTTGACGTTTCTACACAATCTGGAGCTTCTAATGCATTAACATCTTTAGATGCTGCAATTAAATCAGTATCTTCAGAACGTTCAAAACTGGGTGCGGTTCAAAATCGATTAGAGCATACAATTAACAATTTGAATACATCTTCTGAAAACTTAACTGCTGCGGAATCTCGTATTCGTGACGTAGACATGGCAAAAGAAATGATGTCTCAAACTAAAAACTCAATTCTTTCTCAAGCTGCTCAAGCTATGCTTGCTCAAGCTAATCAACAACCACAAGGCGTACTTCAATTGTTACGTTAATAATAAGAAGAGGAGCAGGGTTTCCTTGCTCTTCTTTTTATTTTCATGAAATTTAGAAATTATATGATATTATATCAATAAGCCTTAGCTAATTAACGTAATTATTTTTATACATAACTTAACTTAAGGTTCAAATAATAAAGAAGGTGGGGTTAAAAGTGTTCGACAAAAATATAAATATCTTACAAAAAAATGAGATGCACTGGATAGGGGGGATAGACTCCTCTTCAATCACACATACTTTTATTACCTCAGAAAATTCAAGAATAGAATACTTTGAAGATATAAATGGGAAAATATTTAAAACAGAAGATACTTATGATAAGTCATTTCAAAATAATCCCTTAAAAAAGGAGATTATATTCTCTATTGGTATTAATTCTGTTATTGAATTAGAAAAATTATATAAAAATATAAATAAAGATTCTTATATAGTGGTAATAGAACCGAATTTATCCTTTTTTAATCATGTCTTACACAAAAAAGATTTAAAAATCTTTCAAAATAAAAACATCGTTTTATTTTCAGATAAATTAGAACAATTAAGTAACTTCACACGTGAGTTTATTAGCAAACATTCTTTAATTGGCTTAGCAAAGAACATTAACTTTTACCAAACCGATTACTACAGAAAGTATGAATATGAAACAACTAAGAGAATAATTCAAATAATACGAGAAATTGTTCGAAATGTAATTTTATCTGTAGGTAATAGTATTGAAGATGGATTAGGTGGACTAAAAAATAATTTAGAAAATCTGGAATGGATTTTAAAATCAAAGGATATTTCTAGATTAAAAAATGTATATAAAGATAAACCAGCTATTATAGTATCAGCTGGTCCTTCCCTAAATAAAAATATCAATGAGCTTAAAAGAGTGAAAAATAGAGCAATAATTATTGCGGTAGATACTATTGTTAATAAATTACTACTAGAGGGCATTGTACCCGATTTCGTTTGTTCTATTGAAAGGGAAAAGGAAATATACGAGTATTTTTATAAAGACAAGAGTATTCCAAAAGAAGTTACCCTAGTAGGACCTCCAGTTTTAGACCCAAGAATATTTAGAGAGTTTAATGGAGAGATAATGCTACCTATGAGGGCAGGTGTAGCAGAATATAAATGGATTCATAGGGTATTGGGCTTGGGAGAAGGAACTAATGTAGAAATGGGTGCATCATGTGCGCATGTTGCATTTGGTTTAGCTATGCATCTTGGAGCCTCCCCAATTATTCTTGTAGGTCAAGATTTAGCTTATGGTTCTACAGAAGGTGTGACACATGCATCTGGTACAATCTATGATAAGAAAGTGAAAGATGAGAAAGAACCATCTTTAATACAAGATTATAAAGTCCAAGGATATAATGATGACGAAGTTAGGTCTACGTATATTTGGATTTATTTTAAGGAATGGTTTGAAGCAAAAATTAATCAATATGATTTATTTGTAATTAACGCAACAGAGGGGGGGGCAAAAATTAATTCTACAATACAGAAATCTTTAAAAGAAACTATAGATGTCTACTGTAGTCAGAACATTGAATCGGTTCAAGTAATAATTAATAGTATAAAAAACTATGATATAAATAAACAAGATTTAAGAAATGAATTGAAAAATGAACTATCTTACTTAGCTTTTTTGAAAGAAAAATGTATTAATCAACTTGAGAATATTAAAAGTTTAAAAATAACTTATTCTAGTTCAAATAAAAAACTAATAAAAATAGTAGAGGAATTACAAAGAACTGATCTTATAATGACAGAAATATTAAATCATGATTTATTAAGACATAACCTGCAATCAATAGTCTTAAAAGCTATGTGGGATACAAATAATATAGAACCGGTTCTTAATGTTAAAAATTTGTTGGTTAACAAAGAAATCCATGAGAGATTTTTAACTCCAGTTATTGTTTGTATAAGTCAAATAGAAGAGTGTTTAAATGAGGCAATAGAAAGCTATTTTTCGAGTTAAGGGAGTTTATTTTTATGAAGAATCAAAAAAAAATATTAGTAACAGGTTCTGATGGGTTTATTGGTTCTCATTTGACAGAAGAACTTGTCCGTAGTGGCTATAATGTTCGTGCTTTTACATACTATAATTCCTTTAATTCATGGGGATGGTTGGATTGTTTAGAAAAACAAATAAAAGATGAAATTGAAGTATTTGCAGGTGATATTCGTGATCCGTATGGGGTAAGAGAGGGGATGAAAGGCTGTGATACAGTTTTACATTTGGCGTCGCTAATAGCTATTCCTTACTCTTATCATTCACCGGATACATACATAGATACGAATATAAAAGGGACTCTTAATGTATTGCAAGCAGCTCGTGAACTTGGTGTGTCCAAAGTCGTTCACACATCGACTAGTGAAGTGTATGGAACTGCTCAATATGTTCCAATTGATGAATTGCATCCGTTACAAGGACAATCACCGTACTCGGCGACTAAAATTGGTGCTGATCAATTGGCAATATCTTTTTATCGTTCATTTGAAACACCAGTTGCAATAATAAGACCGTTTAATACATATGGTCCGCGACAATCAGCTAGGGCGGTTATTCCAACAATTATCACACAATTATTGTCTGGTAAAGAATGTATCAAACTTGGTGCACTAAGCCCAACTAGAGATTTTAACTATGTTAAAGATACAGTTAGCGGATTTATATCAATTATGAATAGTGATAAAGCGATAGGTGAGGTGGTGAATATAGGTAGTAATTACGAAGTTTCAATTGGTAAAACTGCAGAAATAATTGCAGAGATTATGGGGAAAAAAGTGGAAATAGAAACAGATGAAAATCGTTTTCGTCCTGAGAAAAGTGAAGTAGATCGCCTTTGGGCAGACAATAGAAAAGCAAAAGAATTGTTTGGTTGGGAGCCTTCTTATGAGGGAATAGATGGGTTTAAACTTGGGTTAAAAGATACAATAGAATGGTTTGTGAATCCAAAAAACTTATCTCGATATAGAATAGGTGAGTACAACATATGAGTATTGATTGGCACGAAATCGCTCAAGATATTAAAAGAATACACAGTGGTAAAGAATTTGTTGCTTTACATGAACCTACATTTGGAAAAAAAGAATTAGAGAATGTGACTGAATGTATTAAATCAGGTTGGGTATCTTCTGTTGGTGAATTCGTTGAAAAATTCGAAAAAAAACTTGCGGATTATTCAGGTGTGAAGTATGCGATTGCTGTTGTAAATGGAACTGCTGCACTACATATTGCTCTGAAGGTCGTTGGTGTCCAACCAAATGATGAAGTATTTATGCCTGCCCTCACCTTTATTGCAACAGCGAACTCAGTTTCATATTTACAGGCAATCCCTCACTTTGTTGATGTTTCTGATCAAACATTAGGGCTTGATCCCGTAAAACTCGAAGAACATATACAAAAAATAGGAATAACTAAAAATGGGCAGCTTATTAACAGATTAACAGGGCGAATAATTCGTGCAGTTGTTCCAATGCATACATTTGGTCATTCCATTGACCTTGACCCTTTAATCGAATTATGTGAGCGGTACAATCTAGTCCTTGTTGAAGATGCTGCAGAATCTCTTGGATCCTATTATAAGGGGAGACCAACTGGTGGATTTGGGCGTACTGCAGCAATTAGCTTTAATGGTAATAAAATTATCACTACAGGTGGCGGTGGGGCCATTTTAACAAATGATGCAAATTTAGCAAATTACGCAAAGCACATTACAACAACTGCTAAAGTTCCACATAGTTGGGATTATTGTCATGATGAGATAGGGTTTAATTATAGATTGCCAAATATAAACGCTGCTCTTGGATGTGCACAACTAGAAAAAATAGATGAGTTTATTGATTCAAAAAGAAAATTAACCTATAAATATGAACAACTTTTTTCTAATATAAATGGTGTTTCAGTATTTAAAGAACCACCCTTAAGTAAAAGTAATTACTGGTTACAAACTATCTTAATTGATGAAAAAAAATTTAATAGAGATAAAATTTTATCGACATTGAATGAATTAGGAGTAATGGCAAGACCAATTTGGAAACCACTTCATGAGCTCAAAATGTATAATGCATGTCCTAAAGCGGATTTAACGGTAACTGAATTTCTTAAACTAAAGATTATTAACCTTCCTAGTACACCTATAATAGGGGAGGGAAAGTGGGAATGAAAACAGCATTTGTTACATTTGTTTATCCAGGATCCGCTAAATTTTTCTCGGATTTTATTAAATCATTATTAGAACAAACCGACCCCAATTTTCATTTAGTTATTTTCAATGATGGATGTTCAGAAGCAGATTTGGCTATATTTTTGAATAGTTCATTATTTTATAAAATAGTGCCTAACCAAGCTAAGACGATAGCCCAAAATAGAATTAAAGCTTTTAAGTGGATGCAAAATAGTGACTATGACGCATTTATTCTTGGAGATATAGATGATTTGTTTTCTTGGAATCGTATAGAAGTAGCTAAAAAAAATTTGCTAAATCATAATATTATTATTAATGAATTAAAGTTAGTGACCCAAAACGGAATACTTATAAAAAACGGCTTGCTTTCTTCAGCTTTAAATGGGAGTAAAGAAATTTCATTTGAAATGCTTAAACTATATAATTTAATTGGATTTTCACATGTATCGTTTAAAAAAGAAGCGATTAGAAACATTGAAAATATTTTTATTAATGACAGAACAATAGTAGCTGATTGGACCATTTTTTCATATTTATTACTTAATAATCAAGCCTATTTTATTACGGATAGTTTTACAGAGTATATTTGGCATGATAATAATATTGCATTGAAGAACAGAAGGGTATTCGAAGAGTATTTATGGTTATTGGATGTAAAAATTATTCATTACACAAACATGTCCGATATTTCATCTTGGTTTAGATTCGAAAGAGATTCTTTAATAGAGATTAAAAATGAAATTTTAAAAAATAAAAATAAAAAAGAGAACTTTATGCAGTTTATGCAAAATAATACTTACAATTATTTCCCTTGGTGGTCACAAATTCCAGAAAGTGAGGTATTAAGAAGTGTCATTTCAATTTGAACAAATTAAAAATTTTTCAAAGCCATATATTATTGCCGAAATAGGAGCAAATCATAATGGTAATATGAAACTAGCTAAGAAACTAATTGATAATGCAGTAGAAGCAGGAGCTGATTGTGTAAAGTTTCAATCGTGGACCAAAAATTCTATATTTTCTAAAAAAGTTTATAATGAAAACTATTTCTTAGAAGATGATTATCGTAAACGTGACGACTATAATTTAGAAGAAATAGTAGAGGAATTTAGTTTTTCAAAGGATCAGTTTTTGGAAATAAAAAAATACTGTGATAAAGTTGGTATTGATTTTGGATGTACTCCATTTTCAAATGATGAGACTGATTTTTTAATTGATACTCTTCATGTCAAATTTATTAAAGTGGCTTCTATGGACCTAAATAATTTACCTTTTTTGGAGTATATTGCACAAAAAAAAATTCCGATAATATTATCAACTGGGTTAGCTGAGATGTCTGAAATTGATGAAGCTGTACGTTGTATTGAAAGGTACCATAATCAGATAATATTACTACATTGTGTTTCTAACTATCCACCTAGAGATGAAGATATAAATCTCCGTAATATTTCAATGTTACAGCAATATTTCGCACCTTATAGTGTTGGGTTTTCAGACCATTCTATCGGTACTGAAATACCTTTAGCATCGGTGGCTTTAGGTGCATCTGTAATTGAAAAACATTTTACATTAGATAAGGAAATGTTTGGTTGGGATCATAAAGTATCGGCAGATTTAAAGGAATTAAAAATGATTGTTTTAGGTAGTACTCGTATTGTTAATGCACTAGGAAGTTATAGACGAGCATTAACAGATCAAGATGAAATAAAAATCCCATCATTTCGACGTAGTATTGTAGCTGCAAAAGATATTCAAGAAGGGAAAATTATTGAAATAGATGATTTAGATTATAAACGGCCAGGTACCGGTATTCCTCCTAAATATGCTAATTTTATATTAGGTAAAAAAGCGAAAAGGACCCTTTTATATGATGAATTAATCAATAAAGATGATTTTTAATTAACACTTATTATATTTTTTAGCTTTGTCTTTTATAATTCCTTTTAATACGAATATAGTAATAAGGGTGATACTGTTGAAAAGTAAATCAGTTATTATGATTGGAAATGGTGGACATGCAGCTGTGTTGACAGAAATGTTATTAGCACAAAATATTGAGATAGTAGGTTTTACTGCACCCAAAATGGAAAAAAATCGTTTTGGGTTATGCTATTTAGGGGATGATAGTATTATTTTTCAGTATCCTCCTGACGATATCATGCTGGTACTCGGTTTAGGAACAGTGGGTGTTACTAGTATTCGTATGAATATTTTTAATCAGTTTTATGATAAAGGTTATTCTTTTTACTCTGTTGTTCATGAAAGTGCAATTATTTCTCGTTCTGTGCATATGGGGAATGGGGTACAAATTATGCCTGGAGTAATTCTTCAATCATTTGTATATATAGGTGATAATACAATTATTAATACACGTTCCAGTATAGATCATGATTGTCATATAGGTAGTCATTGCCATATTTCACCGGGTGTAACTTTATCAGGGGGGATAAATATTGATGATAGTGTACATGTAGGTGCTGGTGCCACAGTTATACAAAACATTAATATAGGTAGTCAATCTATAATAGGTGCAGGTTCAGTGGTTGTTAAAGATATCCCTAAAAATTCAATTGTAAAAGGGGTACCAGCAAAATGAATTATTTATTTAGAACAGGTTGGAAATTAAGTGAAGAATAGCTTTTTTAAATAAAAAATTTGATGTTATACATATAATTTATTTTTAAATTTAAGGATGTAGATGAAATGCAAAAGTGGAGAGAAACTCTTATTGCCCCTTCCATGACTATTTTTCAAACGATGAAAGTTATTGACAAAACATCCCTTCAATTTGCAGTAGTTGTAGATGATGAAAATAAACTTCTTGGTACAGTGACAGATGGTGATATTCGGAGAGGATTATTAAATGGGTTAACTCTTGAGTCAAAAATTCAAGAAGTGATGAATACTTCCCCTTTAGTTGTTGAAGAAGGAAAAAGCATTTTTTATTACAAAGAGGTTTTACGTCTGAAAAATCGTAAACAGTTGCCCATCACAAATGACCAAAATCAAGTTGTAGATATTTTTTTTCTAGATCAGGTTCAAGATGTATTCCCAAAAGAAAATGAAGTTATTATTATGGCTGGGGGGTTAGGATCACGCTTACGCCCACTCACAGACAAAATACCTAAACCAATGTTAAAAGTTGGTAGTAAGCCAATATTAGAAACAATTATTGAAAGTTTTCGAAGCTATGGTTTTTCTAATTTTGTCTTGGCTGTTAATTATAAAAAAGAAATAATACAAGATTATTTTCAATATGGTAATAGTTTAGGTGTAAATATTACTTATCTTGAAGAGAACAAGCGACTTGGAACAGCTGGAGCATTGTCGTTGATTCATAATAGGCCGCAACAACCATTTATTGTTATAAATGCGGATATATTAACAAAATTGAATTATGAGCTGTTACTTGACTTTCATATAGAGTCAGATTCAGTTGGAACAATGTGTGTAAGGGAGTATAATTATGAGGTACCATATGGAGTAATTAAAACTGATAATTATAAATTACTCTCAATTGAAGAGAAACCAGTTCAACGTTGGTTTGTTAATGCAGGTATCTATGTATTAGATCCAGAAGTCCTTGAGTACATTCCGAAGAATGAATTTTTCGATATGCCAGAATTGTTTAAAAAGCTAATTGAGTTGGGACAAAGTGTGTCGGCATTTCCATTGAGAGAATATTGGATGGATATAGGTCAAAAGGGCGATTTTGAGAAGGCGAATGTAGATTTCGGAGGAGGACTCTATGATTAATAATAAAAAAGTTTTGGCTATTATTCCAGCACGTGGTGGTTCAAAAGGTGTACCAAGAAAAAATATTCGTTTGTTAGCAGAAAAACCATTGATTTTCTGGACAATTGAAGAAGCAAAAAAATCAAAATACATTGACCGATTAATTTTATCATCAGAAGATGAAGAAATTATTGAAGTAGCTGAATCATATGGTTGTGAAGTTCCATTTAGGCGACCAAGAAATTTAGCATTGGATACAACACATGGAATTGAACCAACGCTGCACGTACTTGAACAAATTCCTGGTTATGATTATGTCGTTGTTCTACAGCCTACTTCACCATTAAGAATTTCGGACGATATTGATAAATGCATCGAAAAATTGAATGAATGTGAGGGAGTTTCTTGTGTAAGTGTAACAGAACCACCACATTCACCTTATTGGATGTACCTGCTAGTAAAAGATGAACAGATGCAACCGCTTATTCCAGAATATGCAATGATTCCCCGTCGTCAAGAATTACCCACTGTTTATTCTCTAAATGGAGCAGTTTATGTTGCGGATTCAAGATGGTTACAAAAAAGTAAAAACTTTATGAGCGACCAGACAATTGCGTATATAATGCCTAAATATCGTTCATATGATATAGACAATGAAGAGGATTTTTTGTTATGTGAGTGGATGATGCGAGAAAGAATGAAAGATTACAAATAAATCAATTTCATAAATTAGCTTTTTGAGTTAATTTTATAATTCTCCTCAACCCTTCGGTATTAAGGGTTTCAAACAAGTAAAAAGGAGGCACCTTCCTAAATTAGGTATAATGGTAGCGACTAAACAACCTAACCCGATTGAAGTGAATGCCTCATGACTATTATAAAACAAATTAGCCTGTTTGACATCCACGAATTATTCGATATGGAAAGTTCGCGCCGATTTGATGCTATTCTCTCTACTTTCGAGGTACAACCAACCTTTCATCTCTTTTCAAAAAAGACGTTGCGTGGTGCTCCACGTGAATATAAATATGGTGCGATGATTCAATCACTCATCATGCGCATTGTGAAACGCATTTCAATAATAAAGGTCTTAGTAAAACGTTTAGTCAATCGTCCCTTATTCCGATTTTGAAGTGCCCCCTAAAAGTTAGACACGGTTATTTCATTAGGCAACTCGAATGAAATGAGTTCGGTATTGTACGAGAGCACTGAAAAAGTCCAATAAATGAATAAAAGCGATTGTGCGAACGGATTCCAAGCAACAACAGCAGCTACTACAGGTGGAACAACTGATATGGCAACTACAGCTAGTCAATTGGTAGCAATATTTAAAACTATAGTTGATGCATATAATGGTTTTCAAGGTAAGTCAGCTGGAGATGAAGGTTTCTTAGAGGCGATTAAAGTAAATTCTACTAAAAATGGTCGTTTAGAAATTATTAGTAAATCTGGTGCGGTAAAACTATCTGATTTAGAGGGAAAAACTGCAGTAAGTGATCTTGGTCTATCAAACGCCCAAACTGATGCTTCTGGTAACGGTGGAATGAGATTCAAATTGGTGCTAATAAAGGTCAAACAAACACTTTCAGTATTAACGATATGCATTCTGCTGCACTTGGAATTGCTAGTATTGACGTATCAACACCAGCAGATGCTTCAAATGCTTTAACATCTTTAGACTATAATATTAAGTTATACTATTCTAAATATTATAAAATATGGGCAGTTCAAAACCGTTTAGAGCACACAATCAACAACTTGAACACATCTTCTGAAACTTAACTGCTGCGGAATCCCTTATCCGGGACTTAGATAGGGCGAAAGAAATGATGAACCAAACTAAGAACTTAATTCTTTCTGAAGCTGTTAAAACTAAACAGCAACCACAAGGTGTACTTCAATTATTGCGTTAATATTTGAATACTTAGAGACTCTAGCATTGCTAGAGTCTCTTTTTATATAGAGGAAATCTAAATGCTATTCGCTAGGAGGCGACTCATGGATAAGGATTAGTAAGAGGTGGGGATTTTTAGAAGAACAGGTTGAACGGTGTAAAAAGGAAGATAGCATCTTAGAAAGAAGTGCAGTGATTTGTGTTACTAGAATCCCCGTATCCAATATTTGACTTAGAACTTTTATAATCAAAAAATATGATAAAATTTTACTGAATACTGAAATTAAATGAGCATATAAAGCCTATAAAACTGTTCCCTGTCTCCAATAAAGATGGGGTTAATTATTAGTAACAGAAATTAGAAGGAGGATATTATGACAAGCGAAAAAGAAGAAAAAGCGTTTTTAGAAGAGCAGTTACAATGGATAAAACAAAGGGAAGCGTTGTTTGAACAAATAGAAAACAAATTACACAAAATGAAGTACATAGCTGAACAAATAGCCAAACAGGATAAATTAATACTAGAAAGCGAAAAGCGTCAATTAAATGAACAATTTTTACAATTGAAAGTTGAAATAGCTGAGTTAGAGAATCAGCTACGAATTTTCTACAATTAATAAATCTGGTTAAATTATTTCATCATCTGTCAAACAATCATAAAAAAAATAAAAATGAAGCCGATAAGATACAATAAGAAGCCATGATAACGGAGGGGTATAAATGCGAATTGATTCTACGAGTATTTCACTGCCAAACATGACACAGCAATCGACAGAAGTACAGGCGGCTCGTTCTGTGCAAACTAAGTCAGTGGAAGATGTTACCGTTCAATCAGAAGTTCAAAAGGAGCAACCAATTCAAAATGAAGCTGATATAAAAGGAACAAAAGAAAAATTACAGCAGGCGATTGATTCAATGAATGAATTTTTTACGATTAACAATAGCGAGCTGAAATTTGTTTTGCACGAAGGATTAGATAAATATTTTGCTCAGCTTGTAAACACGGAAACAGATGAGGTCATCCGTGAAATTCCGTCAAAAAAAATGCTTGATGTCTTTTATGAAATGCAAAAGCTTGTAGGAATGATTGTCGATAAAAAAATCTAATGATTAAGTAGTTTGGAGGAGATTATATGTCAACGATGCGTGTTGGTGGTTTAGCATCAGGAATGGATATAGATGGGATTGTAGAAAAGTTAATGATGGCTGAACGAATGCCGATGGACAAACTCGAGCAGCAAAAGCAAATTTACGAATGGCAGCGTGATGCGTATCGCGATGTCAACAAAAAAATGACGACGTTCGACACGTATATTGCGGATAATTTTATTTTAAAAAGCTTAAATATGAAAACAGCGACAAGCTCGAATTCCGATTTAGTAGAAGTAGTAGCAACGAGTGCAGCTTCAGGTACCTTATCAATCGAAGGTGTATCTCAATTAGCTAAAGCAGCACGTGGTGTAGGTGATGTACAGGTGAATGCGACAGGTGCTACAAAGTTAAGCACATTAGGCATTACAGGTACGTCAGTTTCGTTAAAAGCGATTCAAGTGAATGGTGAGCTAGCGGCGAAAGCGACTGACATTACTTTTGATGAGAATACAACGGTTAGTGAATTCATAAGCAAAATTAACGGAAGCGATGCGGGCGTAACAGCGATTTTTGAAAATGGCAGATTGTCAATTACTGCGAAAAATACAGGAGATTATAAAGCAGGTGCTGAAGTTCAAGTAGTATCGGGGGCCGATGTTTTTGGTAAATTAGGTTTCGGTTCATTAGTAGGAAAATCCACAGGAATTTTAGCGGAGGGTGGTACGAATGCTCGTTTTGAATTAAATGGAATTACGACAGAACGTACAACAAACAGCTTTGCAATGAGTGGCTATAATGTGACGCTAAAGTCCACGTTTAATGAGGTCGCTACACATAATAAATTTCAATCTGCAGAAAATACACAGTTTAACCTAGCGCGTACTAATTTAACAAATCTAATAAACAATCTTGCTACTACCTACAGTTTGACTATAACGAATCCGGTAGAAAATGAGGAGCAACTTAAAGACAACTTAGATGCGGTAAAAACAGGAATTAATAATAAAATTATCGAACACGAAAGTAGTGTCGAGACAGCGGAGAAGGATTTAAAAGAATCTCGTGATATTGTCATTGGAAGTTCGACTGCAGGTGAAATGTTCGATAAATTATCTCCAGAGGCAAAGGATATACTGTCTGCTAAGGATAATTACAATGAATTATCATCACCAGAACAACAGGCTCTTTTCGGAAATGATGCAGCTATTTTTGAAAAACTAAAGAATGTGCAGCTGCAAAATGTCGCCAAGGATGCAGCAAATACAAAATTAACAAACGCTCAAGCAGCAATGACTGATTTAGCAGCGGCTGAAACGAGTTATAATGAAGCTAAAATCTCGAAAGACCAAGTAGGTCCTGCACCGACAGATAAAGTACCAGCTTCTCCAGTAACTATGACTGCTACGACAAACGTTGCCGAAATTATCACTAAAGTTAAGGAATTTGTCACAACCTATAATGGATTCATCAAAGATTTAACCGATAAAACAAGAGAGTCGAAATATCGGGAGTATAAGCCGTTAACAGCTCTTCAAAAGAAAGAGATGAAAGAAAAAGAGATTGAACTATGGGAAGACCGATCAAAGAGTGGTTTACTACGAAATGATTCCATTATCACGAGTGGTCTATCATCAATGCGCAGCTTAGTGTATCAAACAAATCATGGGGTCACGAATCAAAAATACAATGCCCTCTATACAATCGGGATTGGGACTTCAAAAGATTATAATAGTGGCGGTATACTTGAAATCGATGAAGCGAAACTGCGTAAAGCATTGGAGGAAGATCCAGATGCGGTTGTGCAATTGCTGACGATGGACGGGGAAAAATCCGCAACTATCACAAAAGCGGATGGGACAACGGTGCAGGGAAATACGCGAGGATTTATGCGTAAAATCCGTGATGAGATGGATGCAATCGAGCAGAAAATCGATGGGCGTGCAGGCCGTGGTTCGATGACGGAAACACAATATACGTTAGGGAAACATTTGCGTAATGTGAATAAAAGTCTGGATGCATGGCAAGATAAATTAAAGGCAATTGAAAGCCGCTACTGGAAACAATTTGGTGCGATGGAATCGATGATTAATAAGGCAAACAGTCAATCTGCGTCATTGATGAGCCAGTATTACTAAAATAGTGGAGGCGACGAGATGATGGCGTTAGACCAACAGTTACTTCAAGTTTCCGCTAAGTTGTATCAGCATCTTGGAGAAGCGGTACAAAGTGAGGATCGTGATATATTTCTAAAAATAGTTAATGAGCTATTAGAAGAACGCGGTCAGCTGCTCACTTTACTTCAACAGGCTAATGTATCACTACATGATACCAATCCGCAGCATGCGATGCTAAAGGAGCTCGACAAAGGGATTCAGGAACGCTTGGCATCCATTATGAACGAGCTCAAGCAAGATTTAAAAAATATTCAAACATCGAAAAAAAGTGAAGTGCAATATAATAATCCCTATGCATCTGTCCATGTGATGGATGGCAAATATTATGACCAAAAGAAATAATAACGTGTAGGAAAATCGCGTTTTAACTTATAAAGGAGTGTTTACAATGGTAGCACAAAATACAGCTGCTTTTAATGCATACAAACAGAATAGTGTCACAACAGCTTCACCTGGGGAATTAACGTTAATGCTATATAATGGATGCATTAAGTTTTTAATGAAGGCAAAAAAAGCAGTTGGCGAAAAAGATATTCAGGAAAAAAACACGAATATCCAGAAGGCTCAGGCTATTATTGGGGAGCTTATGTCTACATTGAAAATGGAAGAAGCTGTTGCGGAGCAAATGTTAGCTCTTTACGACTATATGAACCGCCGCTTAATCGAAGCGAATATTAATAATGATACAGCTATTATTGATGAAGTCCTCGGCTTAACAACGGAATTCCGTGATACATGGCAAGAAGTAATTAAAATTAACCGTATGCAGCAATATAGCGGTAGCAATATGCAGCAGATTTAATACATTTAGTAAAACCATTTGGAGGGTGTCTTTCTTCCAAATGGTTTTTTGTTATCTGTTTGATTAAAAAATCTTCAATATGCGGTTATGCGTGTTAAAATGATGTCCTTATTTTTAAAAATAGAGAACTATTCTCCATTATTCGTAAAGTGGAAAATTTATAAAATTATTATTATATAAACAAAGGTAATAAATTTTCAGATAATTGTTGAAAATACTCATTTATTGGATTATTATGGATATTATAAATGTTTTTATTACTATAATTTACCAGATAATCTTACGCTCGTAAAAGTATATTTTAATTTATAAAGTATCCCTTACCTAGTAAGGAAACTTTGTACATACAGAATCCTAGCTAGTAAGTAAAAAAGCTAATCAAGATCTTACATAATTTGTATTTATCGATACAAATTTCTAATCTAGAATTTGAAATATGGCAAAATGAGATAGAAATCGAGATGAACACAACTAGAGTCACCAAAACATCCTCCGACCTTATAAAGCTTATCACAATATGAATTCTTGTTTATCGTATTATTTGAAGGTAGTCTATCAAATTAAGTGAAAAGAATCACATATTACTACTCCAGAAGAAATTACATCTATTGCAGAAACATTCTTTCGTCAATAGCTTTACATTTTTCCAAAGAATAGCCACAACAGAGAAAGGTAGGTTTCCGACCTTTCAGGTATACAAATTGCACTTGTCTTGACTTGTCATCCTTCATCAAAGGGAATAAGTTACCCTATGTACAGGTAATTGTATTACTGGGTTACTTAAAAGTACTTATGCGGTGACATAATTAATGGAAATTTATCCATTTATATAACCCTATAACGAGAAAAATTGTCAGTTATCCAGTAACATACGATATTTACAAAATAGTCAAATGATTGATTAAAGCTATAGAATAGAAAAAAAGGGAGGAATCCGCATCTCGCGACTTATAAGGTAAGGAGAGTTGGTACCAAGGAAGATTGATGTACACCAGATACGCAGAATCTAATATTTATTATCGAGCTATCTAACAAATACGCATATATTCTCGCGTGTATGTAGGTACTAAAATATATGAGCTAGAAAAAGAAACAATCTTTATGATAGCGCTTTCATTATAGATGTTAGGTAAAAGGTTCATTGTATTTTATGCGAAATAAATGGAAAGCACTAGCAAGCATTATGAACTGGCTCACAGGAGAGGGGGTGGTGAAGAGGTGAGAAGAGTTGCCGACTCATGCGAAAAACCTCTGTATACATAGTCCGCACAGACAATGGGTATACAGAGGCTTCCATAACAGGAGTATCCTGTCTATTTTCAGTATACTCCTTTTTGAACAAATTGTGTATGGTTTCGAAAAGAAAAAGGGGGATTAATAGTGAAAACAGTCAACACATACTACATTCGAGATGAAGCGATGGTCATGTATGACACAGTAAGAGACAATGAGCAAGTGGCAGTAGTAACGGAAGAAACAGGAGATATTTTAGTAACAACCTCTATTCGCCAATTAATTAAAGATAATGAAAGACGTCTAGGTACAGGTTTTTGTATTAATAAAAAACTCATTAAGGATACAATAGGGGGCACGCATTTGAAACTGTTTTGGATTCGAGAAAAAATGTGGGTACCGTTTACAACAGCTAAAACTGCTGATTATATGATGGTTTGTTTAGACCACTATATCGGTTCAGAAGAGGTTTCTGAAAAAGAAACAATTATTATACTAGGTGATAATGTAACAGTTGCAGTGGGAATGAGTAAAGCAAGCGTCATTACAAAATTAAGTAGAGCGAGTTTTATTAGAGATATGATTATTAAAAGACGAAGCCTGCAGTATAAGGAACCGAAAAATAAACGCCATATCCTAAAAGAAGCAGGCAATGTCTTCTATACATTAAAAAAGAAGTGAGATTTAAAGGCTATCAGAT
Organism: Lysinibacillus odysseyi; assembly: GCA_014595895.1. GTDB lineage: Bacteria > Bacillota > Bacilli > Bacillales_A > Planococcaceae > Lysinibacillus_B > Lysinibacillus_B odysseyi_A. Next base: position 81,065 of record JABUKB010000001.1, read on the forward strand.
TGTTCAAAAACAATCTGATAGCCTTTTATTGGTAGCTGTTTTATAATATGTAACAAAACTAGGTTGGAAATATGTAGTAACATTCTACTGTTTGGCAAAGAAAATAAACAATAGATGTTGCTACTGTTGTATGGGGGTATACGTATGATTTTTAAAAGAAATGAAGGGTTTCGTTTAGTGTTTAACGAGCCAATTCAATCGTATTTCAGTGTCTTGGTGGATGGAAAAGCAGTCGAGTTGGAAAATAATCGTATTGCGTGTGAAATCATTGATATTAGTCCGCATGGCATTAAAATGGGCAGTGATTTTGATCTTACTGTCTACCGTACAGGAAACTTGCACATAGAAGTATTTTTTGTGATTGACGAACAGGAGTTAAAAGGGATTGGTGAAATTGTTTGGAGTAAAAATCTCGGAAACGGGTATCAGTATGGTGTCATCTTTAATGACCAACCGGCTCTGGAAAAAGCGATTGTGGATCAGCTGAAAATTCGCAGACGCAAGGAGACGAGGAGAAAATAAGTGTCCCTTCTTTCTAAATGAATAATAGGTAAAGAAATTTTTTTAAAAAGAGGAATTAAGGGACATATGTCGAACTATACTAATATAGCCGTAATTGAAGGAGGAGTTTACATGCTAAAATTTAACATACGAGGCGAAAACATCGAGGTAACTCCAGCGATTCGCGACCACGTAGAAAGTAAAATTGAAAAAATTGAACGCTATTTTAATAATGAGATGGATGCAACAGCGAATGTAAACCTAAAAGTTCGCAATGATAAGCAGTCCAAAGTAGAAGTAACGATTCCAATGAAAAATCTAACATTACGTGCTGAAGAGCAAAACGCAGATATGTATGCAGCGATTGATTTAATCGTTGATAAACTAGAGCGTCAAATTCGCAAACATAAAACAAGAGTAAATCGTAAATTCCGTGAGCGCGAAGGTGTAGGTCTTTATTTCGCACAGGAAACAGGCCAAGATACTGATTCATCAACAGAAGATGAGTACCAAATCGTTCGTACGAAGCAGTTCGATTTAAAACCAATGGATCAAGAAGAAGCCGTGCTGCAAATGAACATGCTGGGACATGATTTTTATGTCTACACAGATGCTGAAACGGACGGTACGAACATCGTTTACAAGCGTAAAGATGGGAAATACGGTTTAATTGAAACGAATTAATATGGACCTGCTACCTGTAAAGAGAAGTTCTCTTTACAGGTAGTTTTTTGTTGATAAAATAAAAGGTATTACGGATCACTTTTATCTTGGGATTGCTTGTAGTGGTTAAAATTTGTAGAAAAAATGTAGGAAAAAGTAGCTATTCAATATGAAAATAGCTACTTTTTAATAATAAAATTGTAGGAAATATGCTATAGTAAGAGTGATAAGTGCTAGGTAATTATGTCGTGTTTTTCGATGTTCATATTTAGCTAGAAACGACAGTATGTATGAAGGAAGCGAGGTGTAGACTGTTGAAGTTTCTAGATAAAATTCGATCTTTCTTAAATGAAGACAGCTCACCTGCCGAACGGTATGATGAGCGTGGCTTCAATGTGTACGGGATGCATAAAAACGGGACAAAATATGATGATGAAGGCTATGACTGCCGGGGGTTCGGTGTCAATGGCCGTACCAAACAGCGCAAGTATTATGACGCGAATGGCTTTGATGCCAAGGGGGTTCATTTAACAGGGAAAAAGTATATTGGCGGCTATGATTGCTTTGGGTATGATTCACTTGGCTTTAATAAAGATGGCTGGAACCGGGAAGGATTTTATAAGGACGGTTTTAATAAGCAAGGCTACGATAAAGATGGCTTTAACCGGAAGGGTGTTAACAAGTACGGCTTTTCGAAGAATGGCAAGCATAAAAACGGTACTTATTTTGATGACAAAGGCTTTGCGGTAGATGGCTTCAACCGGGAAGGATTGGACCGCGATGGCTATAACCGAGGTGGCTTTAATCAAGCAGGGTATGACCGTGATGGGTATGATCAAGATGGCTTTAATGCAAAAGGTCTTGACCGCCAAGGGTTTAACCGTGATGGCTGGAATAAAAAAGGCTATGACCACGATGGTTTTAATAAACTTGGTTTTGACGCCCAGGGATATGACCGCGATGGGTATGATCAAGACGGCTTTAACTGGGATGGCTTTGACCGTGAAGGATATGACAAACAAGGTTATGATGTGGCAGGGATCAGTCGAGACGGCTTTAAAGAAGATGGATTTAACCGATTAGGTTATGACCGAGACGGCTTTGATAAGCACGGGTTTAATGAGGCAGGCTATAATCGCCAGGGATATAACCGCGCAGGCTATAATATAGAAGGGTATGATGCGGAAGGGTACGACCGAGACGGCTTTGACAAAAATGGACTGGATCGTCTCGGCTTTAACCGTGCCGGGTATGATCGTCAAGGCTTCAACCGGCACGGCGAACGCGCACTAGAAGCGTAAAAATAGCATCGCTATTAAAACGACTCACATTGGCAGGAGTCGTTTTTTATTTTCAAAATAGGGGGGCAATTTGCACCGACTCTATACTAAATGGTAGAATGTAATTTGATACTAAACAGGAAGTGACAATTCATGATAAACATCTTAAATAAAATGTTTGATCCCAATAAAAAAGAGATAAAGCGATTAGAAAAAATTGCGAATCAAGTAGAGGCGCTTGCTAGTCAGGTTGCCGCGCTTTCTGATACACAATTACAGGCGAAAACACCAGAGTTTAAGGAACGTTATCAAAATGGTGAAACATTAGATAAAATGTTACCGGAAGCATTTGCGGTGGCACGTGAGGCAGCAAAGCGCGTGCTAGGGATGTACCCGTACCGTGTGCAAATCATGGGAGCGGCTGCTCTGCATGACGGAAATATTTCAGAGATGAAAACAGGTGAAGGGAAAACGTTAACAGCGACAATGGCTGTTTATTTAAATGCCCTGACAGGGAAGGGCGTTCACGTAGTTACAGTAAACGAATATTTAGCAACACGTGACGCGACAGAAATGGGCGAGCTGTATAACTGGTTAGGCTTAACAGTAGGCTTAAACTTAAATAGCCTAGAAAAAGAAGACAAGCGCGAAGCTTATGATGCGGATATTACCTATTCGACAAACAATGAGCTAGGGTTCGATTATTTGCGTGACAACATGGTGCTGTACCAAGAAGACAAAGTGCAGCGTCCGCTTTACTTTGCGGTCATCGATGAGGTTGACTCGATTTTAATCGATGAAGCGCGTACACCATTGATTATTTCAGGACAAGCGGGAAAAACGGCACAGCTGTATGTGCAGTCGAATGCCTTTGTCCGCATGCTCAAAAAAGATGAGGACTATAACTATGATGAATCAACGAAAGGCGTTACATTAACAGAGGCGGGTATCGAAAAAGCAGAGCGTGCCTTTGGAATCGATAATCTATTCGATTTGACGCATGTTCGTTTAAACCATGCGATTAACCAATCATTAAAAGCGCATGCATCGATGCATGTCGATGTAGATTATGTGGTGCAGGACGGCGAAGTAGTCATTGTTGACAGCTTTACAGGTCGTTTAATGAAAGGTCGTCGTTATTCGGACGGTTTACACCAAGCCATCGAAGCAAAAGAAGGATTAGACATCCAAAATGAATCGATGACACTGGCAACTGTGACATTCCAAAACTACTTCCGTATGTATGAAAAGTTATCAGGTATGACAGGTACAGCGAAAACGGAGGAAGAGGAATTCCGCAATATTTATAATATGCAAGTGGTCGCGATTCCAACGAATAAACCGATTATCCGTGATGACAAGCCGGATTTAATTTATGCGACAATGGCTGGTAAATTCGAAGCAGTGGCTCGTGATATTGCAGAGCGTCATAAAGCAGGGCAGCCAGTACTGGTAGGTACGGTAGCCATTGAGACATCTGAAATTATTTCAAAATTACTATCCAAGTATAAAATTCCGCATAATACATTAAACGCGAAAAACCATGAGCGCGAGGCGGAAATCATTGCCGGTGCAGGTAATAAAGGTGCCGTGACAATCGCGACAAACATGGCAGGTCGTGGTACGGATATTAAACCGGGTGAAGGCGTGTTAGAGCTTGGTGGATTAGCCGTTATTGGTACAGAACGCCATGAATCGCGCCGTATCGATAATCAGCTGCGTGGTCGTTCGGGGCGTCAAGGGAATGCCGGTGTGACTCAGTTCTACTTATCGCTCGAGGATGACTTAATGCGTCGTTTCGGTTCGGATAAGATGAAAGCGATGATGACGAAGCTAGGTATGGACGACTCACAGCCGATTCAGTCAGGCATGGTATCGCGTGCAGTCGAGTCAGCGCAAAAACGTGTAGAAGGAAATAACTTCGATGCACGGAAACGTTTACTGCAATACGATGATGTCCTGCGTCAGCAACGCGAAATTATCTATAAAGAGCGTGATGAAGTATTAAACACAGATAATATGCGCGGATTAGTAGAAAGCATGATCAATGAAGCCATCGACAATGCTGTAGCCTTGCATACACAAGGGGAGCAAAAAGAGTGGAGCTTACAAGCTTTACTGGACTATGTAGGAGCCAACTTACTAGGAGAAAATGAACTCGTGCTCTCGGATATCGAAGGCTTAACAGCGGAGGAAATCGGCAATGTCATAAAAGAAGTTGTTCGTACACGCTATGAGGAAAAAGAACAGCAAATGACAGAAGAGCGTATGCGTGAATTTGAGAAAGTTATTTTACTGCGTGCGATTGATTCCAAGTGGACGGATCATATCGACGCAATGGACCAATTGCGCCAAGGGATTCATTTGCGTGCGTACGGTCAAAACGATCCGCTGCGTGAGTATCAGCAGGAAGGATTTGCGATGTTCGAGGATATGGTCGCAGCCATTCGTGAAGATGTAGCGAAATACGCCATGAAAGCGGAAATTCGCAATAACTTACAGCGTGAAGAAGTGGCGAAAGGGCAAGCGGTTAACCCGAAAGAAGAAGGGGCCGCAAAACCGAAAAAGGCGCCAATCCGCAAAACGGAAACAATCGGTCGTAATGATGCCTGTCCATGCGGCAGTGGCAAGAAGTATAAAAACTGTCACGGGGTAGGGAAATAATAAAACATGTAGAGTGTAAGCTCTGCATAAAAATAGGTAGACATTTGCCCGGTATAGCCGGGCAAATTTGATTTGATGAGGGGGATTTTGAATGATTGAATTGGCAGAAGCAAGACATATTCTTGAAAATACAGCTACTAAGCTAGCGGACTTTAGGGGGTCTCTTTGACTTAGAAAACAAGGAGGCACGTATTGCAGAGTTAGACGAACTGATGCTAGAGCCGGAATTCTGGAACGACCAGCAAGGGGCACAGACGATTATTAACGAAGCGAACGGAATTAAGGCAATCGTCAATGAATACAAGGATTTACTGGCAACGCAGGAAAACCTGGAGATGACAGTGGAGTTATTAAAGGAAGATCCAGACGATGATTTGCAGGAGGAGCTCGGAACAGAACTAGAGCAGTTCCAAGCGAAAATGGCGGACTTTGATTTGCAGATGCTGTTATCAGAAGCTTACGATAAAAATAATGCCATTTTAGAGCTGCATCCTGGTGCGGGCGGTACAGAGTCCCAAGACTGGGGCTCGATGCTGTTGCGTATGTATACACGCTGGGCAGAGAAACGCGGATTTAAGGTGGAGACACTGGACTATTTACCAGGGGACGAAGCAGGGATTAAATCTGTAACGTTAAAAATTTCCGGTCATAATGCATATGGCTACTTAAAAGCAGAAAAAGGGGTGCACCGTTTAGTGCGTATCTCACCGTTTGACTCTGCAGGTCGTCGTCATACGTCATTTGTTTCTTGTGATGTGATGCCGGAGTTCAATGATGAAATCGAAATTGAAATTCGTACGGAAGATTTAAAAATTGATACGTACCGTGCAACAGGTGCAGGTGGTCAGCATATCAATACAACCGATTCAGCGGTACGTATCACGCATATCCCGACAGGCGCGGTTGTACAGTGCCAAGCGGAACGTTCGCAAATTAAAAACCGTGAAAAAGCGATGCATATGTTAAAAGCGAAATTGTATCAATTGGAAATCGAGAAGCAAGAAGCACAAATGGCCGAAATTCGCGGTGAGCAAAAAGAAATTGGTTGGGGCTCACAAATTCGTTCGTATGTATTCCACCCTTATTCGATGGTAAAAGATCACCGTACAAATGAAGAAACGGGCAATGTTGGTGCTGTAATGGATGGCGATTTGGATGCCTTCATTAATGCTTACTTACGTTCTCGTATTGCGTAAATACAATGCGTCTAGTCTATGGGCTAGGCGTTTTTTTTATGGGAAAAGACGTATGGGCATTTCAGCAATGGGAGCAGTGAAAAACATAAGTTGTAAAGAGACGTAGACAATCACATACGTCTTGAGTAAAGCGCAAATGACTTATTTGATCAGATTAAACTGCCTTAAGTTTTCTTCAATATAGCGGTAAAGCATGGCGGAGCTTACGTATTGGTTATTAAAGGATGACATGAGAATGGGCAGGTCGATATCGGTACCGTCTTTAAAGGTAATGGTGATTTTTTTCTTATGGTTGGTAACGTTGATAATCGCGTTATAGGTAATCCAGATATTGTGGTTGGACTTAGGTGAGTAAACGGGAAACATGATAAAAGGGTTTTGTTCTTCGTAGCCTACAATGATGGGCACTTTGAGTTTATTGCCTAGTATTTGGCGGGAGCGTTCGGCGGATGTTTGAAAGCTTGTACCGATTGCTTGGCAGGCAGCGTCGATAATTTTTAAGGGCTTGTTTTGCACATAAAGCTGCTGGCCTTTTTCATAAACGAGTGCATAGGATTGCTCTGCTTCATGGACGGTTCTAATTAAATAAGTTTCACGATGAATCTGGTAATATTTGTGTAATATCAAAATAGTTCCCCCTTTTCTATTTGAATTATTTCTTATTTTACATAAAAAGGTTTATAATGCAATATTTTTCCAGTACAAAATATAAAAATTTATTTATTATTCAGAAAATATTGCAAAATGATAGAGGAATTATGTATAATAAAAAAAAGGGTATCGGGGTGATATCAATGGATAAATATTATTCTTACACAGATTTTTTACGTGCTGTTGGTCAGTATCCAAAGCAAACAGAGGGGGAAAAGCTACTAAATGATATTTATTTAGATTTGTTTTTAGGGAGCTTGCAACGGGTGCAACGTGTAGAGCAGCTGCATCGGCTAATCGACAAAGCCTTGGACGAGCGAGATGAAAAGGCATTTTACGAGTATTGCGAAGAATTACAATTACTACAAACAGAATCGGAAGGTTAAGGGAAAAAATGAATATGGATAACGGTTTCCAATAGCGTATAAGCAAAGTCAAAATCAAAACTTTGTTTATACGCTTTTTGCATGGGGAAAACTTAAAAGGAATATATGTTCGCTTGAAGAACAAGGGTATGATAAAATAAAGGAAACAACACTGAGAGGCGGCTATGTGATGAATGAATTTGAAATACAATCCCATTACCAGCCAAATGGGGATCAGCCAGCAGCGATTGCACAATTGGTCCAAGGGCTCCAAGAAGGTAAACGTCATCAAACATTGCTTGGTGCAACAGGAACAGGTAAAACGTTTACCATCTCCAATGTCATTAAAGAAATCAATAAGCCCACATTGGTGATGGCTCATAATAAAACATTAGCAGGACAGCTATATAATGAATTTAAAGAGTTTTTCCCGAATAATGCTGTCGAATACTTTGTCAGCTACTACGATTACTATCAACCGGAAGCGTATGTGCCACAAACCGACACATTTATCGAAAAAGATGCGAGTATCAATGATGAAATCGATAAATTGCGACACTCTGCAACATCCGCGCTATTTGAGCGAAAGGATGTTATTGTCATTGCTTCGGTATCTTGTATTTACGGGTTAGGTTCACCGGAAGAATATAAAGAGATGGTCGTGTCAATCCGAACAGGCATGGAGCTGGAACGCAACGAATTATTGCGTCGTTTAGTGGACATTCAGTATGAGCGCAATGATATTAATTTTACACGCGGGACATTTCGTGTACGCGGTGATGTGGTGGAAATCTTCCCGGCATCCCGTGATGAAAAATGTATTCGTCTAGAGTTTTTCGGTGACGAAATTGATCGGATTCGCGAAGTCGATGCATTGACGGGGGAAGTAATGGGGGAGCGCGAACACGTTGCTATTTTCCCTGCATCCCACTTCGTTACACGTGAAGAGAAGATGAAAAAGGCGATTGAAAATATTGAAAAAGAGCTAGAAGTACGATTGGCAGAGCTGCGTGCGGAGGACAAGCTACTCGAAGCACAGCGTCTCGAGCAACGTACAAATTATGATTTAGAAATGATGCGTGAAATGGGTTTCTGTTCGGGTATTGAAAACTATTCACGTCATTTAACATTGCGTGAAGCAGGTGCCACGCCATATACGTTATTGGATTACTTTCCAGATGACTTTTTACTAGTAGTCGATGAAAGTCACGTGACATTGCCGCAGGTACGGGGGATGTATAACGGCGACCAGGCACGAAAAGGTGTGTTAGTAGAGCACGGCTTCCGTTTGCCATCTGCACTCGATAACCGTCCGTTAACGTTCGATGAATTTCAGTCAAAGGTGCCGCAAGCAATTTACGTCTCGGCGACACCGGGTCCTTATGAGCTGGAGCATACGCCGGAAATGGTCGAGCAAATTATCCGTCCGACGGGGCTACTGGACCCAACGATTGATGTGCGTCCAATTGAAGGACAGATTGATGATTTAATCGATGAAATTCAAGCACGTATTGCCAATGATGAGCGCGTGCTTATTACGACATTGACGAAAAAAATGTCAGAGGATCTATCATCTTATTTAAAGGAAATGGGCTTGAAGGTCGAGTACTTACATTCAGAAATCAAAACACTTGAACGGATTGAGATCATTCGCAAATTGCGCCAAGGTGTTTACGATGTTTTGATTGGGATTAACCTATTAAGGGAAGGTTTAGATATTCCAGAAGTATCCTTAGTGGCTATTTTGGATGCAGATAAGGAAGGTTTTTTACGTTCGGAGCGTTCGCTTATTCAGACGATTGGCCGTGCCGCACGTAACGCCAATGGTCATGTGATTATGTACGGGGACCGGATGACGGATTCCATGGACAAGGCTATTTCGGAAACGAAGCGTCGTCGAACGTTGCAGGAAGCCTACAATGAAGCGCATCAAATTACACCGAAAACCATTATTAAGAAAATCCCGGATGTCATTCGTGCCACACATGCTGCGGAGACAGAAGAAAGCTATGTGACGAAGGCAACAAAAGGGAAAAAGCTAACAAAGGCCGAACTCGAAACATTGATTGCATCGCTTGAAATAGAGATGAAGGAAGCTGCAACGGCACTGGATTTCGAGCGTGCCGCGGATTTACGCGATACAATTTTTGAGCTGAAGGCAGAAAGGTGACCAGTGTGAAAAATACAGAAATAGTAGTACAAGGTGCGCGGGCACATAATTTGAAAAACATCAATGTAACGATTCCTCGCGATCAATTAGTCGTGCTCACGGGGCTTTCAGGTTCAGGGAAATCGTCACTCGCATTCGATACGATTTATGCGGAGGGACAGCGCCGCTACGTGGAAAGCTTATCGGCCTACGCGCGTCAATTTTTAGGGCAAATGGATAAGCCGGATGTAGATACGATTGAAGGTTTATCCCCAGCTATTTCCATTGACCAAAAGACAACCAGCCGTAACCCTCGTTCCACTGTCGGGACAGTAACAGAGATTTATGACTATTTGCGCCTATTATTTGCGCGAATCGGCAAACCTGTTTGTCCAAATCACGGCATCGAGATTAGCTCGCAAACGATTGAGCAAATGGTAGATCGCCTGCTGGAATACCCAGAACGTACAAAAATGCAGCTGCTCGCCCCGATTATCGAAGGAAAAAAGGGTTCGCATGTGAAGTTGCTTGAGGACTTGAGAAAGCAGGGCTATGTGCGTGTGCGAATTGATGGAGAGCTACGCGAGCTAGACGATAATATTGAGCTGGAGAAAAATAAGAAACATACGATTGAAGTCGTCATCGACCGGGTCGTGATAAAAGAAAGTATCAAAGGGCGTTTAAGCGATTCTTTAGAGGCAGCTCTAGGTTTAGCGGAAGGGCGTGTGCTTGTGGATGTGATGGAGCAGGAGGAGTTGCTATTTAGTGAGCACCATTCCTGTCCTATTTGCGGCTTTTCTATCGGTGAATTGGAGCCGCGTATGTTTTCATTTAACAGTCCATTTGGTGCATGTCCATCCTGTGACGGTTTAGGTATGCGTATGGTAGTCGATCCGGATTTAGTTATACCGGATCAAGATCGTACCTTACTAGAACATGCGATTTTACCTTGGGAGCCGACAAGTTCTCAGTACTATCCGACTTTATTGCAAACAGTGTGTGAACATTATGGTATTCCAATGGATGTACCGTTCAAAGAGTTGTCAAAAGAGCAGGTAAATATTCTCTTGAAGGGCTCGGGTACCGATTCATTTACTTTTACGTATACGAATGAATACGGTCGTACTCATTCCAAGCAAATGGTGTTTGAAGGGGTGCTGAAAAATGTGGAGCGCCGTTTTAAAGACTCCTCATCCGATTATGTACGGGATCAGATGAGCAAGTATATGACGGAGAAGCCGTGTCCGACATGTGAAGGGGACCGCTTGAAGCCCGAAACATTGGCAGTAAAAGTTAATGACCTGCATATTGCCCAAGTAACGGAAAAATCCATTCAAGAAGCGGTAGCATTTTTTGAAAAGCTAACTTTGACAGAAAAAGAAGCGCAAATTGCCCGTTTGATTTTGCGTGAAATTCATGAGCGCCTAGGTTTTTTAGTCAATGTTGGATTGGATTATTTAACATTGTCACGTGCGGCCGGTACATTATCGGGCGGTGAGGCGCAGCGCATCCGTTTAGCGACGCAAATTGGTTCCCGATTATCGGGGGTTCTCTATATTTTGGACGAACCTTCCATTGGACTGCATCAGCGTGATAATGACCGTCTCATTGCGACGCTGAAGGACATGCGTGATTTAGGCAATACACTGATTGTCGTAGAGCATGACGAGGATACGATGCTTGCGGCAGATCATTTAATCGATATTGGACCAGGTGCTGGCGTGCACGGGGGTACGATTGTCGCACAAGGTACACCGCAGGAAGTGATGGCATCGGAAAGCTCCCTGACAGGCAAATATTTAAGCGGGAAGAAATTTATTCCCTTGCCAATCGAACGCCGCAAGTCAGATGGCCGGAAGCTGACGATTAAAGGCGCAGCCGAAAACAACTTAAAGAAAGTCAATGTGGATATTCCACTCGGGCAATTTATTGCAGTAACCGGCGTTTCCGGCTCTGGTAAGTCGACGTTGATTAATGAAATTCTTTATAAAGCATTGGCTCAAAAATTAAACCGTGCGCAGATTAAACCTGGAAAGCATAAAGAAATTACAGGTATAGAGCAATTGGAGAAGGTAATTGATGTCGATCAGACGCCAATTGGCCGAACACCACGCTCGAATCCAGCTACCTATACAGGGGTCTTTGACGATATTCGCGATCTATTTGCCTCTACGAATGAAGCGAAGGTGCGCGGGTATAAAAAAGGGCGCTTCTCGTTTAATATTAAGGGCGGCCGCTGCGAGGCTTGCCGCGGAGACGGGATTTTAAAAATTGAGATGCATTTCTTGCCGGATGTGTACGTGCCGTGTGAAGTGTGCCACGGCAAGCGTTATAACCGGGAAACACTGGAAGTGAAATATAAGGATAAAAATATTGCAGAAATCTTAGATATGACGATTGAAGATGCGGTTGTCTTTTTTGAAAATCTACCAAAAATTCATCGCAAGCTGCAAACGATTGTCGATGTAGGACTGGGGTATATGAAGCTCGGACAGCCTGCAACAACCTTATCAGGCGGTGAGGCGCAGCGCGTGAAGCTGGCTTCTGAATTGCATCGCCGTTCCACAGGAAAATCATTCTATATTTTGGATGAGCCAACGACAGGTCTGCACGCTGAGGATATTGCGCGTTTACTGAAGGTACTGCAGCGTCTTGTGGACAATGGAGAGACGGTGCTCGTGATTGAGCATAATTTAGATGTCATCAAAACCGCTGATTACACGATTGATTTAGGTCCGGAAGGCGGCGAACGAGGCGGCACGATTATTGCTACGGGTACGCCTGAGGAAATTTGTGAAGTGCCGGAAAGCTATACTGGCAAGTACTTGAAGCCTATTTTAGAACGTGATCGCCAACGAATGGCACAGGAAATTGAACAAGCCAAAGCAAAATAACTAGAGTAGAAACGAAACTTTTTCGCCTCCCACATCGTATAATGATTTATATGATGAAAGGGAGGCTTTTTTTTATGGATGAACGTAAACGGATTTTAAAATTGGTAGAAGACGGTACGATTTCAGCGGAAGAAGCATTGAACTTATTAGAGGCATTGTCAAAAGGACAGCAAAGCCAGCCACAGCCACCTTCTACTTATGTAGAAAATGTGGAGCAAACTGAAACAAATAGCAAAACGACAGAACAAGATTTTGAGGAAACAAAAAAACGTACGAATACATTTGAAGATTTATTTGGGAAGCTAGGGAATAAGGACTTTAATAAAAAGATGGAAGAATTCATGCAGGAGTTGCGTCATGATTTATCTGACTTTAGTGGTCGCGTAATGACAATGATGAATTCGACGATGTCTAAAGTGAAGGATGCCGATTTCCCATTCGGCGAGCGAGTGGAGTTTGATCGCATGTACGCATTTAATGTGGATGAAGTTCGCGGCGTGGAACTAGATATTCCAAATGGCCAAGTTGCCTTTATCCGCAGCGAAGATCCTGTGATTCAAATCGCGGCTCATGTGAAAGCAGCAAAGAAAGAAACAGAAGAGGAAACAATTGAGCATTTTGTTGAGGACTTTGTGGAGTTAAAAGAAGGTAAAATCCAAGTGTCTACAAGTATCAAAACAGCACATGTAGATGTCACAGTGACATTACCTGAAAAACATTATGATGTATTGATTGCACGTTTGTTAAATGGTGCGATTACCTTTAAGCAGGTCGATGCCAAGCTAGTGAAGGCAAAAACGTATAATGGACAAGTACGTGCAGAAGATGTGAAATTTGAGCATATGGATTTACAGTCAGCTAACGGTGCCATTGAAGCGCATGGTGTAAACGGCAATGATTTGGAAGCAGAAACAGTAAACGGTCGTATCTATATTGATGGGGAGATTCGTGAAGTGGAGGCAGAGTCGGTAAACGGCCATGTCGTGGTCACAACGACTTCACCAAAAGCATATAAAGTAAGAGCTCATACGGTAGCAGGCTCGGTAGAAATATATATCCCTAAAAATATTTCATTAGACGGACAAATCATGTCGAACTTCGGGCGCGGCGATGTGAGTTTACCGGATGTATCCATGCGTTCGGAAGAAGACCAGTTCTTACTGAAAACAATTCGATTTGATAAAATTGTCGAAGGCTCTCATGTCTTAAAGTTAGTGGGCGAATCGCGTACAGGTGCTATTATCGTTCGCTATACAACAGCAACTAATTAAATAATATGACGTATAAGAAACTCTATTAGAAGCAATTGCTTCTAATAGAGTTTTATTTGTAAATTTATGGTGGAACAGGGCGGTTAGATGCGTTATTGTATAAGTAGGGGCAGCGATACAATACTTTCACAGATTTATAAGACACTTTCGCAAGGTTATATAATTCCTGACGTTTACTGCAGACACAAGCACCGCCATTTTTACAATAAAACTATCTCATTCCACATCTCTCCTTTTCTCTTTTTTCCCCTAAAAAGGAAAATTGACATATTGCAAGTATCTTAGATAGAAACTAACAAAAAAATAATCGGAATTTTGTCGGAAATGACGATTTTGTATTAAATAGCCGCCAGATTGAAATCAAACTGTAATAAAAATGTCGGTCTAAAATGCTATAATAGGGCTTGAATCAATAAACAGTTGGGTGGTTAACACTGCATGATAGAAATGAAGAAAGTGACGAAGAAGTACCCGAATGGCGTTGTCGCTATGAACGGAATTTCGACAAAAATAAAACAGGGCGAATTTGTTTACGTTGTCGGACCTTCAGGCGCAGGTAAATCGACATTCATCAAATTAATGTATAGAGAAGAAAAAGCGACATCAGGCGAAGTGATGGTCAACGGCATAAATTTAACAACCTTAAAGTCAGCACGTGTACCGCACTTACGTCGACAGCTAGGCGTTGTATTCCAAGACTTCAAACTGCTGCCGCGTCTCACAGTGTACGAAAATGTGGCCTATGCAATGGAAGTAATCGAAGAAGAGCCGAAAAAAATCAGAGAGCGTGTTATGGAAGTATTGGATCTTGTCGGTCTGAAGCATAAAGTACGTATGCTGCCAACAGAGTTATCGGGCGGAGAGCAGCAGCGTGTGGCGATTGCGCGTTCTATCGTCAATAAACCAGGGGTACTCATTGCGGATGAGCCAACAGGGAACCTGGACCCAGAAACGTCTTGGGAGATTATGGATTTATTTGAGGAAATCAATCGAAACGGTACAACAGTAGTGATGGCAACACATAACCGGGATATCGTGAATACTGTCCGGAAACGTGTTATTGCCATTGAAGGCGGCTTAATTGTACGTGATGAATACGGAGGTGACTACGGCTATGAAGGGTAGAACAATTGGCCGGCATTTTCGTGAAAGTTTTAAATCTTTAGGACGAAATGGTTGGATGACCTTTGCTTCCTTTAGTGCAGTAACGGTGACACTTATTTTAGTTGGTGTCTTTTCAGTGATTATGATGAATTTAAATCATATAGCGGATGACTTAGAAAACGATGTAGAAATTCGCGTATTGATTGAAATTATAGAAGAAGAAGGACAAAAGAATGCGGCAGAGGAGCAGCTGCTCGCACAAGTTCAAAATATGCCGGATGTAGCATCGGTGGCATATTCGACGAAGGAACAAGAGCTAGAAGATTTAATAAAAGATTTTGGTGAAGAACTCAGCTTATACGAACAAAGTAACCCACTGCATAATGTACTCTATGTGAAAGCGATTAATCCACAGCAAACAGCAAAAGTAGCCGAGGAGATTGAAAAGCTCGATTATACATATGAAGTGCTATACGGGAAAGGGAAGGTTGAAAACTTATTTAGCTTCTTAAACATTAGCCGAAATATTGGGTTTATTTTAATTATTGGTTTATTGTTTACTGCTATGTTCTTAATCTCGAATACGATTCGTATTACGATTTTTGCGCGTCGTGAGGAAATTGAGATTATGAAATTAGTAGGGGCTACGAATTCATTTGTTCGTATTCCGTTTGTATTAGAAGGAATCTGGATTGGGTTATTAGGATCGATTATTCCGGTGATTGTCGTATCAATTACGTACTATAAACTTTACGATATTCTAGCACCACGTCTACGAGGAAATATGTTGGAGTTATTGCCAGTAACGCCACTTTTATATCAAGTGAGTGTACTTGTCATAGGTATCGGTTTGATTATCGGTATGTGGGGCAGCTTTATGTCCGTTCGTAAGTTTTTAAAAGTTTGATTTTGAAGGGAGATTCGTTGTAGGTGAAAAAGGGTCTTTGGAAAGCGGGCGCGCTATTAACAGCATCTTTACTATTTGTACAAGCTCCAGCAAGTGCAACAACACTAGATGCCTTAAAAGAAAAACAAAAAGAAGTACAGCAGCAACAAAGTGAATTAAATAAATCGATTAACGAAAAGAAATCACAAATCAATACAAACCAATCAAAGCAAGATCAATTGCTAGTACAAATTCAAACATTGAATGCTGAAATTGAAAAAACGAATGTGGATATTGAAGAGGTAACAATCAGCATTAATATCACGAATGAAGAAATCACAGCGCTGCAAGCTAACATTCAATTATTGCAAGAAAAAATCGAGGCACGTAACGAGCTATTAGCTGAACGTGCACGTGCTATTCAAGCAACAGGTTCCGTTGACTATCTGGACGTGCTATTAGGCGCCAATAGTTTCGTAGACTTTATCGACCGTTTTTCAGCGGTATCGACTTTAATTGATGCAGACCGTCAAATTATGCGCGAGCAACAAGAAGACCAATATCAATTGGAAGAAGAAAAAGTAAAGCTAGAAAATGAAAAGAAAAAATTAGAAGAAAACCAAGCGAAACTAGAAAAATTAAAAGCTTCGTTGGATGCACAAAAACAAGAGAAAAATAGTTTAATTAACCAGTTAGAAGCAGAGCAAGAGCGCTTGAAATCTGAAAAACAATTATTAGAAACAGAGTATTCAGAGGCAGTGAATGTCGACCAAGAGCTTGCATCTCAAATCAGTGCCGAGCAAAAGCGTTTAGCTGAAATCGCACGTCAAGAAGCAGCAAAAAAAGCAGCATCTCAAAAAAGCAGTAGCAGCAAATCTCCAACAACAAATGACAATGCTCCAGCTGTATCAGCAGGTACGTGGTCAAAGCCGGCAAATGGTCGTTTAACATCAAAATTCGGTTGGCGTGATATCGGTGCTGGCAATGAGTTCCATTACGGAATCGATATTGCCAACGTAACAGGGACACCAGTAGTAGCAGCAGCAGATGGTGTTGTTTCCTACGCAGGACCATTATCGACATACGGTAATGTAGTTATGATTACCCATTCTATCGAAGGTCAAACATGGACGACGGTATATGCTCATTTAAACGGTGTTAGCGTGAGTAATGGACAAGTCGTGTCGAAAGGCCAAAAGGTTGGTCCAATGGGTTCAACAGGGCGTTCTACAGGTCCGCACTTACACTTTGAAATTCATAACGGTGCATGGAATGGCAGCAGAAGCAACGCACAAAATCCTCTGCGTTATATTCCACTATAAATCACTACCCGTTAATACGTGATAAAATCAAAAAAAGTCCATCAAATTTGATGGGCTTTTTTGCTATACTAGCTATAAGAAGTTAGAAGGAAAGGCGAGGAATGATGAAAAAAAATATTGGGCTTGTGTTGGTGCTCGTGCTCATTGGCATGGCGCTTTACGGATTTCTCCAAAAAGAGACGAAATCACAGAATACGGTTGCCTATCTTGGCCAAGAGGAACAGGTGGAGGAAAAGCTTGCCCCGGATTTCACGTTGCAAACATTAGATGGGGAGACACTGACACTATCCGAGCTGAGAGGGAAAAAAGTCATCCTTAATTTTTGGGCGACCTGGTGTCCGCCTTGCCGAACAGAAATGCCTCATTTGCAAGAGTACTATGAGAAGTATAGCGAAACGGATAATGTAGAAATTGTCGCTGTCAATGCAACGTACAGAGAGCAAAGTGAAGAAAAGGTACAGCAATTTATCGATAGCTTTAACTTAACATTTCCAATTGCACTCGCTAATGAGGAAGAAACCCTCAATTTATATGAGGTATTAACGATTCCCTCCACATTCTTTATCGATACGGACGGCCAGATTCAACATTATATTGTCGGACCGTTAGATGAATCTGCGGTACATGATTACGTACAAAAATTAAATTAATCTCGAAATTTGACCTTTCGTGTATGTTTCAGAAAGCCGCCTCATAATTTAAAGAAGAGGTGAGGAACATATCGAAGGGTCGTCTTTTTACTGTTTTATCGATAGCGATTGTTTTGGTGACGCTTTATACCATCATACGCCAGCAATTTACCACGGTGGAGGGAGCGGGGGAGTTATCTGTTGTTGAGGAAATGTTTGCCCTTATCGATAAATATTCTGTATACGATGTAGACAATGAAAAAATAGTAGAAGGGGCACTGCGCGGTATGGCCAATGCAATCAAGGACCCATACAGCACATATTTTTCAAAAGAGGAAGCTGCGATTCAAGCGCAGTCGTTGGCTAGTAAACGAGTAGGTATCGGTGTCGAAATAGCAGAGTCGAGCGGGAAATTTATCATTGTCTCTCCGGTGAAATCGTCACCCGCGGAACAGGCAGGAATCCGTCCGAATGATGAGCTTGTCCAAGTGAATGATATGCGGCTAGAGGGAAAAAGCATGGGTGAAGTGATGCAGCTTATGCAGGGAAAAGCAGGGGAAGAAGTATCGCTAGTTCTATACAGACCAAGCATTGAAAAGCATATTAAAGTGGTGGTCAAGCGGGCGGAGATGAAGACAAAGACAGTAGAAGCGAAGGTCGTAAAGGTGGAGGATGTCAAGATTGGCTACATTGTCGTATCGCTCTTTGCGGAAAATACGGTAGAGCAGTGGCTAGAAGCGGTTCAGCAACTGCAGAAGGAAGATATCGAGGGGCTTATTGTTGATGTGCGAGATAATCCAGGGGGCTATTTACATAGTGTAGCAGGTTTACTTAGCACATTAGGAAAGGCTGAGCAAACTTTCGCTTATATGGAAAATGGTGCTGGGAAGATGGAGGCTGTCAAAACAGTCGCTTTTAAAGATGAGGAGAAATTGAAAACGACATTGGAAAAATGGCCGATTGTCATCTTGCAAAATGAGGGGTCAGCTTCGGCCAGTGAAGTATTTGCTGCCGCGATGCAAGATTGGAAACTGGGAACGGTAATTGGGAAGACGAGTTTCGGCAAAGGAACAGTACAAGAAACTTGGAAATTAACAAACGGTGGGCAAGTAAAGCTGTCGACGAATAAATGGCTTACGCCACAAAAGAAATGGATTCACAAAAAAGGCGTGACACCGGATATTGAAGTAGAGCAGCACCCTCTCTATGCAATTGAATTTGTACCGATTCAAGGTTCATTTGAACTGGGTGACTTTAGTGAAGAAGTTGCCTACGTACAAAAAGTTCTGCATGGTTTTGGCTTCCAAATTGTAAGGCAGGATGGGTATTTCGATCAGACAACGCAAGAAGCAGTGATCGACTTCCGTAAGAAGTATGATATCCATGAAGGAGAAGCAATTGATGAGTTATTTGCGGAGGCACTACAAAAGGAAGTAAAGCGCTATAAGGAAAAGGTAGAGAATGATTTGCCACTACAGATGGGGATTAGCTATTTAATGCATCATTTGGGCTATTAAATTTCAGTACGCAACATAGATTGCATTTGATACAATGGAAGGGGTAAGGAAAGAGGCAGGTGTTAGTATGAATTTGGAGATGTTATTCGATCTATTGCAAGCAATCGGATTATTTTGGGTGAACCCCTTGCTGTATATGGCTATATTGATTGCTATTTATTTAGGGTATAGGCGTGTGAAAAAGGAACGCCAATCTTTTCATATTCGTATTTTAAATGGCTGGTCAGAGTTGAGAAATAGTTTATGGGCAGGGCTTGGTTTATCGCTGATCATGTCTGTGATTATGATAGCAGCAGGTGTGGTGCTGGCACCCTCCTTATTATTTGTATTGATCATAGTGACGCTTGTAGCGATGCTCAGCTTTGTCTTTCATTTATTGTCGCCAGCTGTTCTATTTGCAGTGACAGTTGTATTAATGCTTGTGTTAGACATGACGGAGACGTCCTTTCAAATTTTCGGTACAACAATAGCGGGCATGGAATGGCTAGATGAAGCGATTCCGCCGTTTGTTATTACAGCAGGGCTCTTCGTCATAATCGAGGCAGTGCTGATCCGGCGCTACGGTCCTCGATTTGCTACGCCAAGAATGGAACAAACAAAGCGAGGAATGCAAGCAGCAGCGTATTTATCGAAACAACTTTGGATATTGCCGATGATTGTACTGATACCGGGTGATGTAATCCCGTCCTTTGTGCCATACTGGCCACAGTTTACGTTAGGTGAGACGGCATTCAGTTTTGTATGTTTCCCGTTCATCATTGGCTTCCAGCAAGTAACGCGCAAAACATTGCCGGTCTACTTTTATCCGAAATTAGCGAAAGTAGTGTTACCTATGGGGGTGCTACTTGTAGTAGGCGGCATTGTGGGCTTCTTTGCGCCAGCTGTATCGTTTATCGTTCTGATGATCGGGGCATTGTGCCGCATCTTTATCGCTGTCCAGTTCAAATTACAGGAGCGTAACGATGTGTATGTAGTAGCGCCAACGACAAAGGGAGCAATGATTATCGCCGTATTACCCGATTCTCCTGCAGAGAAGATGGGCTTAGTAGCAGGTGAGATGATTAAGCGTGTGAACGGGCAGGATGTGTTCAATGAGCGGCAACTATACGAAGCACTGCAGATTAACGCAGCCCATTGTAAGCTAGAGGTGCTCGATTATCAAAAAGAATTGCGCCTGACACAGCATGTGATTCATAGTGATGACCATCATAGCATTGGTTTAATATTAGCAAAATAAGGATAGACTGTTTGAAAAGTAGACACGAAACTTTTCAAACAGTCTTTTTGTTTTTGCTATAATACTAGTAAAGAAATATAAGGGTGGTGAAGGGATGCTAGATTGGCTGACGATTGATAATATTGAACAGATAGAGGAACACTATCGCAGGCTCGGTCCGTTTACTGGCTTATTGTTGCCGATTTTAGAAGCATTCCTCCCGTTTTTGCCGTTAATGGTCATCGTTATAGCGAACGTGAATGCCTTTGGTCTATTTTGGGGATTTTTTATTTCTTGGAGCGGAACGGTCATCGGCTCTTATCTCGTCTTTTTAATCGTAAGAAGGTTTGGAAAATCAAAGAAACTGCGTTTTTTTACAGAGAGTAAGCAAGTAAAAAAACTGATACGCTGGGTGGATATGAACGGGATTAGTCCACTATTTGTCTTGCTGTGTTTTCCGTTTACGCCTTCTGTGTTGGTGAATATTGTAGCGGGCTTATCGAATATCCGCACCCGATTTTATCTGTTTGTGTTGATGCTGGGGAAGCTAGTGATGATTTTTGCGATGAGCTTTGTAGGACAAGATATAACCGAACTGCTGACAAGTCCCATCAAACTGATTTTGTCGCTTGCAGTACTTGCTTTATTATGGGGTGTCGGCAAATTAGTGGAGCGGCAGTTAAATAAGCGAGTAGAGCGTGATTTGCGCGATATTAGGGAAGCGCGTAAAAATAGTAATAGATAACAAGGAGGCTACCTGATTACTAGGTAGCCTCCTTAATGTTATTCGCCCTCGACTTGTAAATAGTCTGTTACAGGTTCTGTTTGGTCATTTGGAATCATGTCTGTAAACTCGCTCATTTCACCAATAATAGCAGGTTTGCCATCTGAGTATAAGTAATAGCCTTTTACTTCTGGGAAGTTCTCGGCGAACAGGTAACTCAATTTATCCATAAATACAGCTGCTTGCGCTGATGATGTAATATGGGGACCTACTAAATGATCCTTGCTAAAGTCAATTGTCACAGTTTGGTCATCGTTAACCGTTACGTGATTCACCGGCATTTCAGGAAGGATTTCAGCCAATACTTGCTCATAGACATTCTTGTCAGCTGTTTCCTGCACCGTAATCTCTTTTACGTTATATGCTGTTAAATCACTATTGCTTTCAATTGTTTTAATTGTATATGTTTTTCCAGTCGCATCTGTATCCGCAGGAGGTGTGGATGTCGTGTCCGTTAACTCAGCTAACTGCTGTTCTAGTTCTGCAAGTCTAGCATTCATCTCTTCGTTTTCCTGTTTTAGTTGGGTGTTTTCTTCTTGAATCTTTGCTGTATCTTCATTCACTTCATCTGAGCCGCAGCCAGCGAGTAAAGCAGTTGCTAAAAATGCTCCAGCTAGTGTTTTTGTTTTCATTTGAATTCCCCCTTGGTCGTTTCTTCTATTTTATCAAAATAGACGTCGCAACGTGTAGTGTTAAGGAAGTATTTTTTGACAGTTTTTTTGTGAGCCTTTTGGTTGGTAGTTACGATAAAATAGAAATTAAGTGAGGAGGGATTCTATGTCGCTACGCGTTATTTCAGGACGTGCCGGAGTAGGGAAAACAACATTTATACATCACGAAATTGTGGAGGATTTAAAGCAACACCCATTTGGGCCTCCTATCTATATATTAGTGCCAGATCAGATGTCATTTACGACAGAATATACCTTGACGAATCAGTATGATGTAAAAGGTATAATGCGAGCGCAAGTGTTGCCATTTAAGCGTTTAGCTTGGTTTATCCTGCAACAGACAGGCGGTATTGCAAAAGACCGGATCGATAGTTTTGGCTATCGGATGATGCTGCGCCGTATTTTAGAAGAGCATAAAGAAGAATTGACATTATTTAGACAAGCAGCAGGAAAGCGCGGTTTTACGCAGGAAGTAGAACAATTGCTTCGCGAATTCAGTCAATATGACATTACAAGTGAAACAATTGGTCCCATCATTGCAGAAATGGAAGGGAACGAACGAGTATCACGTACGCTTATTTCTAAGTTAAAGGACCTGCAAATTATTATACGGGAACTAGAGGACCGCATTGGGGATAGCTATATTGATGGGGAGGGCTTTTATCCCATTCTAGTCGAACAACTGCGCAACGCCAAGAACATCCAGGATGCTCATATTTATCTGGACGGCTTTGTCAGATTTACAAAGCGCGAGTTTGCGATTGTCCAGCAACTTTTAGCAGTGGCTAAGCGTGTGACTGTAGTATTGCCGTTTGAAGAAGCGGGAGATGCTGCCATTCCAGAAAACTTATACCATCAAGCAGCCGTAACTTATGACAAGCTGGTGCAGGAAGCATTGGACAATGGCATTGAAATTGAACCGCGTGTTCACTTAACAGAGCAGCATCGTTTTACAAATGAAGATCTAGCTCATGTGGAGCTTCAATTTCATGCACCGGAGCCTGTAGGACAAGAAGCACAGGGCTTTGTGCAAATCTTGGAGGGAGCAAACCGCCGGGCAGAAGTGATGGGTATTGCCCGGGAAATCCTGCGTTTAGTCCAAGAAGAGGGAGTGCGTTACCGGGACGTTGGAATTATGTATCGTCAACCAGACGTATATGATGCTTTAATTGGCAATCTGTTTAAACAGCACGACATTCCCTTTTTCTCAAATGAAAAACGCCCGATGCTTCATCATCCGCTAATCGAACTGACACGTTCAGCTCTTGAAGCGATTCAGTCAAACTGGCAATATGAACCGGTTTTCAGAGGAGTAAAGACCGACTTATTTAGCCCGATTGCAAGCTATGAAGGGGATTTAGCTACTGTAGAAAGCCAGATGAATGAGCAGCGAGAACGGATTGATGAGCTAGAAAATTTCGTCATTGCTCGCGGCATCCAGCAGTATCGTTGGCATGATGAGCGTTACTGGGTATATAAACGTTATAAAACAATCGAAAAATTAAATGTGGTGCAAACGTCTGCCGAGCTTGAAAAGCAGGAGCAAATTCAGCAAACGCGTGATATCATCCGCACGCCGCTTCGTCATTTAGAGCAGCGGATAAAGAAAGCTACAACAGGTCTGGATATGGCAAAGGCGATTTACGGATTCGTTGAAGAACTCCAAGTGTATGAAAAATTACAACTATTAAAAAGCCATGAGCTAGAGGACCATGCCTATACATTTGCGAGTGAGCATGACCAAGCTTGGAATCAGTGGGTGAACGTGCTCGATCAGTTTGTCTTAATGTTCGGGGAACAACACGTGACATTAGAAGAGACCATTCAAATATTAGAAGAGGGTTATGATGCCTTACAATTTACAGGCATTCCACCAACTGTTGATGAAGTGACTGTGTCGCAACTTGATTTTGCGCGCTTTGATAATATGAAGGTCGTGTTTATTATCGGCTTCAATGACGGTGTTTATCCAATTCGGATAGAGAAAGAAGGAATTTTGAGCGATGCCGAACGGCTGTCTTTTGAGGAAAGCCAAATCGAGCTAGCGCCAAATTCGAAAAGCAAACTATTGCAGGAAGCATTTTTAATATACCGCGGGATGAGCTTCCCGTCCGAGCGACTTTACATTACGTATGCGAGCGCGGATGAAGAAGGAAAAGGTTTAATTCCTTCGCTCTATGTCAACAGGCTGCATAAATTATTTGAAGTAGAAGGAAAGCAAACATTGCCGCATATTCGGTTGTATGTGGACCCGATTGAAGAACTAGATGAAACACGTGTCCTTAGTTATTTACGTCATCCAAGCCCGTCAATCGCTTATTTAACAATGCAGTTGAAGCATGCAGAACTGACGGGAGAGTTAGCAGATGAATGGGTGGCGTTGCAGGCTTTCTATGAGCAGGATGAACAATGGCAAGCTATTTTGCAACATGTTATGAAGCCGCTTTATAAGAAAAATATAGCGGAAACGTTAACGGAAGAGCATACACAAGCATTATACGGCGAGGAATTGCAGGCAAGTGTGTCGCGCATTGAACGCTTTTATCGCTGTGCCTTTGCGCATTTTACATCATACGGTCTCCAGTTGCAGGATCGGATGGAATATAAGCTGGAGACATTTGCGATGGGGGATTTATTCCATGAGGCCTTGCGGGCAATTTTAGCCAGCCCCGAAGCACCCCCAACCTCTTACGCCCAGTGCTTGCATCGCGCGCGGGAAACCGTCGATCCATTGGTGAGCGTGTTCTCTGCTAATATTTTAGAAAGCAGCTCACGCTATGTATATATTAAAGAAAAACTCATCCGTGTAGTAGCACGGACGCTCTATGCTTTAATGGAGCATGCCAAGGTGTCTCATTTTAAACCGGTCGCGTATGAAAAGCCATTCGGAAAGCGCGATGGCAAGACAACAGAAGAAAAAGAAATGTCTCCTTTACCAGCGTTAGAAATTGAATTAGAGCAGCGACGTAAAATGTATTTGGCTGGGCAAATTGACCGGATCGATGTACTAGAAAAAGAGGAAGCCCTTTATTTACGGGTGTTGGATTATAAATCATCCAGCCGTGAAATCGATTTGAATGAAGTATATTACGGTCTGTCATTACAGCTATTGACTTATTTAGACGTGGCGCTGAAAAATGCACATGGATTGCTGCCGGATTTATCTAAGGACATTGTTGTCGTGCCGGCAGGGATGCTGTATGTGCATGTGCATGACCCGCTCATTAGTTTAAATGAAGTGGTAGAAGAGCAAGTACGCGAGCTTGCGCGATTAGAAAAATATAAAATGAACGGTTTGTTGACAAGCGATTTAGAAGTGTTGCAGGAAATGGATGCCGAGCTTGCAGAAGGTAGCAACTCTATCGTTATTCCGGCAGGTGTCACGAAAAAAGGAGAGTTAACGGCGGCTTCCAAAACAATTGATGAATCAGCAATGCCAGCGATTCGGCAGTTTGTAAGAGAAAAGCACCGCCAGGCAGGCAATGAAATATTCCAAGGAAAAACATCCATTGCACCATTTAAATTGAAGGATAGAACAGCCTGTGATTACTGTCAGTTTAAGGCGGTATGTCAGTTCGATCCGACAGATGGACAACAAGCGTATAAAACGCTCAATAAACAAAGTCCCAAAGCGGTCATTGAAAAGATAAAGGAGGAAGCAGGTTATGCAAATACCGATGAAACCGAATGATGTGACATGGACAGATGATCAGTGGCTGGCCATCCACGCGAAGGGGACGGATATATTAGTTGCTGCCGCTGCTGGCTCCGGGAAAACGGCTGTCCTGATTGAACGGTTAATCAAAAAAATCACCTCCCAAGGGGATGACCGGATTGATGTGGATGAATTGCTAGTCGTAACCTTTACCAATGCTTCCGCTGCCGAAATGCGCCACCGGATGGCAGAAGCGCTCGAAAAAGCGATTAGTCAGGACCCATACAACCAGGACTTGCGTAGACAGCTTAGCTTAATCGGGAAGGCACAGATTTCGACGCTGCATTCATTTTGTTTAGCTATTTGCCGTCAGTATGCGTATATGATTGACCTCGATCCCGGATTCCGTATTGCAGGTCAGGACGAGGTAGCGCTGTTGCGTGATGATGTATTGGCACAAGTGTTGGAAAAGGCGTATAGCGGTGAGCTTGAGGGGCTGACACAGGATGAGGTATATCATCTGGTGGATAGCTTTACATCAGATCGAAATGATCAGCAAATAGAAAAGCTCATTGATAAATTATATGAAATGTCGCGTGTACAGCCGGACCCCTACGCATGGCTGAATAGTTTACCGAAAGCGTATGACTTGGCAGAGGATGTAACAATTGAAGATTTAGATTTTGTTGCACAATTAAAGGAATCGATGAAGCATACGCTGCAGACAGCTCATCAGGCATTAGAGGAAATGGTCAAGCTATCGGTGGATACGTTTGGCTTACAAGCGTACAGCGTACTTGCTGCTGAGGAAGAGGCTTTTGCGCGAGTCGCTCTCAATTTAGTGGAGCATGGTACATGGCAGGAGCTGTATGACCATATGCAACGAGCAGAATGGCAGCGCCTGCCAACGATTAAAAAGGCAGATAACCCGGATAAAGACGCGCAGGCTACTGCCAAAAGTAAACGTGATATGGCGAAGGATTTAATAAAGGGCATAAAGGATACGTATTTTATCCGCAGTCCGCAGCAGTTAATAAAAGAAATTGATATGATGAAGCCAACCATTGAAACATTGATGAAGCTGACGATTGCCTATAGCGAAGCGTTTAAAGCCGCAAAGCTAGAACGCGGCTTAGTTGATTTTTCCGATTTAGAGCATTACGCGCTGGAAATTTTAACAGAAAAAGAAGCCGATATGCTGCGACCATCTGCTGTGGCTAAAGAATTTCAGGCGCGTTTTGCGGAAGTGCTTGTCGATGAGTATCAGGACGTGAACTTGCTGCAGGAAACGATTTTACAGCTGATGAAATCCGGGGATGAAACGAACGGAAATCTATTTATGGTTGGGGATGTCAAGCAGTCTATTTACGCGTTTCGTCTAGCGGAACCGCAACTATTTTTAGATAAATACAGCCGCTTTTCAGCAGAGCCAGAGGAGTCTGGCCGTAAAATAGACCTGAACCAAAATTTCCGTAGCCGGTCGGAGGTGCTCGAAGCGACGAACTATATTTTCTCGCAAGTAATGGACGAGAATGTTGGGGAGATTCAATATGATGACCGCGCTGCCTTGAAATATAGCCAAGGCTACCCGGCAGAGTCCGTACCGGTGGAAATGGTCATTCTACAGGGTGAAAAAGACACGGAAGAGGAAGATGAAGAAGCGATTTTGCAATCACAGCAAGAGGCACGCTATATCATCCGCCGCATTCAGCATATGATGGACTCGGGCTATCAAGTTTACAATGCAAAAACGAAAGAATATCGTCCGTTACAGTATAGGGATATAGTGATTTTGATGCGTTCCATGCGTTGGTCCGCTGATTTAGCGGAGGAATTTAAAGCTGCAGGGATTCCGTTGTATGCAGAGTCGGGGAAAGGTTATTTTGATGCCATCGAAGTGATGATTATGATGAATTTATTGCAAGTCATCGATAATCCCTATCAAGATATTCCGCTAGTTGCAGTGTTGCGTGCACCATTTATCGGTTTAACAGAAAATGAACTGGCAGAGATTCGTTTGGCAAAGGCAAATGTGCCCTTTTACGAGGCGTTAAAGGAATATGTGAAATCTGACGTGCCAACAGGCGAGACCGCGTTAAAATTGCGTAACTTTCTAGCGCAATTGATGGAATGGCGAAATGCCGCCCGTCGCGGTTCACTGGCCGATTTACTGTGGCGCATTTATTTAGAGACCCATTATTATGAAATGGTCGGGGCAATGACCAACGGAAAGCAGCGTCAAGCTAATCTCCGTGCGCTACATGACCGTGCGCTTGCCTATGAAAAAACAAGCTTCCGCGGACTCTTCCGTTTCCTGCGTTTCATCGACCGTATGAAGTCACGCGGGGACGATTTAGGTCTCGCAAAATCGATCGGGGAGACGGATGACGTTGTTCGTTTAGTAACCATTCACTCCTCAAAAGGTTTGGAGTTCCCAGTGGTCTTTGTCGCAGGTTTATCCGGTAAATTCAATATGCTGGATTTTAATAGTCCGTATTTATTCGATCAGAAGTTTGGGCTCGCAGTGAAAACAATCGATCCCGAGCTGCGTGTCATGTATACATCATTGCCGTTTTTAGCCATGAAGGAGCATAAACTCAATAAGCTAAAAGCGGAAGAGATGCGTATTTTATATGTGGCGATGACACGTGCCAAAGAGAAGCTGATTTTAGTCAGCTCCGTGAAGGACTGGGAAAAGACAAAAGAGAAGTGGGAAAAGATGCAGTACTTACCTGAGGATGTTGTCTTGCCGGATCACTTGCGAGCGGGGGCCATGTCTTATCTGGACTGGATTGGGCCGGCTGTTGCCCGGCATGAGGATTTCTTAACGCTTTCTATTTCAGAAAATGAGCCGGAAGCAGCAATTTTAAAAGAGGGGCTATGGAAGATCCAAGTGCTAGCAAATGATGCATTCCGCCTCGGGGAAGAGGAAACAGAAGAGCAAGAGCAGCTGCCTTCTGCAAGGGAAGCGAATCCGGCCCTCGTCCAAACCTTAACCCATCGTTTTACAGCGGTTTATCCATACAAACAAGCAACAGAAAAGAAATCGAAAACATCGGTTTCTGAAATTAAGCGCTTTGAATTGTTAAGACGTATGGAGGAAGAGGAGCCAACAGCAATTATCCGCACGAACCGGGAGGAACGAAAGCAACGTCAAATGGCAGCAAAAGGGGTAGCAAGGCGTCCGCTATTTTTGCAGGAGAAGCGAATGTCAAAAGCCGAGCTCGGAACGGTTGTGCATACAGTGATGCAGCATGTACCGCAGCAAGGCTTTGCGGATGTAGCGGAGGCAAATCTTTATTTAGCCGAGCTTGTGGAGAAAGAATTGCTGCGCCCGGCTGAGGCGGAATTAGTGAATATGGATGATGTGCTCTCCTTCTTCCGTACACCAATTGGGCAGCGTTTTAAAGAAGCACCATTACTACTGCGTGAGGTGCCTTTTACATTGAGTCGTACGGATCACGAGGGCGATGCACAAATTGTGCAAGGGATTATTGACTGTCTGTTTCAAGACCAAGATGGGCGTTGGGTACTGCTGGATTATAAAACCGATACCATTCGCCCGCCGTTTGATGAAGAGCCAGACCTAGAAATGCGCAATCGCTATGAGCGCCAGCTTGAAATTTATGCAGAAGCCATTGAGCAAATAAAAAATATCCGTATAGATGAACGCGTGCTATATTTATATGAGATAGGAAAAATTGTAGAATTTTGACGAAAGAACCGCGAACGTGAAAGTTCGCGGACTCTTTGAAAACGTTGTTTGATGTTAGGGGGATGTTAGTTGGAGCTTCAGCCAACAACGGGAAATGAACGAGTAAGGACGCTGGATATAATTCGCGGTGTTTGTTTACTTGGGATTTTACTCGTCAATATTTTTGCGTTTGCTTCTCCGCAGCCTCATGTTGATTTAAAAACATGGTTTGTGGAAGCAATCGATATTATTTGGTATCAAAATTTGCAAATTTACGTACAAAGTAGTTTTTACCCGTTATTTTCTATGTTGTTTGGGTATGGTTTAGCAATGCAATACGCGAAGGCAAAAAGCACAGGAAAAAGCGTATACCGATTTATACCGAAACGTCTCGCTATTTTATTTGTGATCGGTATGCTGCATGCGTTTTTTGTATGGTGGGGCGATATTATTGCCACTTATGCATTTGCCGGGTTTTTCCTGTTTGCAATGTTGCGATTGCGTCCAGCACTCATGATTGCAATTGCTGTGATATTAACCGGTTTATTTCAAGGGCTATACATAGCGGGACTAGGCTTAGCTGGGATGTTGCATCAAGAGCTGGAGCAGACCGCTTTAGATATCATGAAGGTGGAGGATGCGATTGTAGCCTATGCGACAGGGAATTATTTTGAGGCCTTTACACAGCGTTTAACGGATTTATCGGTGCAAATGAGTCCATTGATGTGGATACTATCGTTATTTGTTATTTTGCCGTATATGCTAGTTGGCGCAGCAGCCGCAAAATGGCAGTTGGTAGAGCGTGCGAAGGAACTGAAGGTAGCTTGGGTGATAGCAGCCGTCATTGGTGTAGCGGGGGGGCTATTTTTAAAAAGCACACCGTATATTATGACCAATAATTATCTATATAATTTTGTGCAAATCTATCTAGGTGGACCGTTATTAGCAGTTGGCTACGCGGCCTTAATTGTCGTTATTTGTCTGCTGCCGCTGGCGGTGAAGCTGTTGCGGCCTGTTGAAAAAATGGGGCGTATGTCGATGTCGATGTATATTTTGCAATCCATTATTGGAACCCTGCTATTCTATCAATATGGTCTTGGTTTTTATGGTAAGTTTGATGTGCCGACAATGGTTTATATCGCGCTAACGATTTATGTGATTCAGCTGATTTTAGCAGAGCTTTGGCTCTCCAAGTTCAAACAAGGACCGCTGGAAATGGCCGTGAAAAAATGGACGTATCACAAAATGAATGTAGAAAAATGAGGATATTTCTGAAAATTTGGTGTATGATGTAAAAAAGAAAGAAGGAGCGTTTTCATATTATGAAACTATTATCGTTTAAGTTAGACGGAGCAGTAAAATTCGGTCCAAAAGTAAAGAGAGAAGAAGCCGTATGGGATGTTTTAAAGATACAAGAAGAGCTAAATGTTCTTGCGTCCTTCCCGTCTACCATTATCGAAGCTATTTCACTAGGATTTGATTTTGTTGAACAAACACGAAAATTAGTTGAAGCAGCTCAGAAGAGTGAAAATGCAGATAGCTTTAAATACAATTTTACAGATATCGAGTGGTTAGCACCGATTCCGCGAACACCAAAAAATATTTTATGTGTAGGGAAAAATTACAATGATCATGCAATTGAAATGGGTTCAGAAGCAGCTCCGGAAAAAATCATGATTTTTACGAAGCCGCCAACTGCTATAGCAGCAGATGAAACGACATTATCCGTTCATGCAGATAAAACAGATTCGTTAGATTATGAAGGGGAATTGGCGATTGTGATCGGCAAGCGCGGGAAGGATATCCCGAAAGCGATGGCTTATGATTATGTATTTGGCTATACAATCGGTAACGATATTTCAGCACGTGACGTACAGTACGGGCACGGACAGTTCTTCCTTGGAAAGAGCCTAGAGGGTACATGTCCATTAGGACCATTTTTAGTATCCAAAGACGAGATTCCAGATCCGCAAAATTTATCTATTGTTACAAAAGTAAACGGGGAAGTACGCCAAAATGGTTCGACAAAGGATATGATTTTCTCGGTAACGGATATTATTGCAACGATTTCAAAATATGTCACGCTTGAGCCAGGGGATGTTATTTTAACAGGTACGCCAGCGGGGGTAGGAAAAGGGATGAACCCGCCAACATTCTTAAAAGCAGGCGATGAAGTGAAAATTTCAATCGAAGGCATCGGTACTTTAGTAAACTATTTTGAATAATTAATAGAAGAGAGTCGTCTACGGACGGCTCTTTTTTAGTGGAGCTTAGTACGTAGCATTGTACTGGAATTCGACAGAGGGAATATCGCAATCGTTCAGAGGATAAAGTTATTTTTATCCCGCATTAACGGGTAATAATTTATCTATATCGAAAGCGTATGGACAGAGATGAGATTCCCACTTCAAAGTTTGAGAAGGTCGAGAAGTAAACTACCCGTAAAAGCCCGATTGGTTCAAGTTCAACTAACAATCAGTGGGAGAGGCACCCCCACTGATTGAAGCTTCACTTTATATGAATCTATTAACAAGGCGAAAATATTGAACACATTCTCGCTACATGGTAGGATATTGCATGTAAAGAAAAAATATGAGGTGGAAAAAATGGACTTTTTAGTTAGTACGACGCACTTACATATTACGACTTGGGTAATCGGCTTAATCTTGTTCTTTATTGCAGCAGCTGGTATTTCGAAGTCTAAAGGTGTGCATATGGCATTACGTTTATTCTATATTTTAATGATTATTACAGGTGGAGCCCTTTATTGGGAGTATGGAATCAACTTCCGTACCGATGCAACAGGTATGGGGTATGATATGAAATTCTTATTCGCGATTTTAACAATTGCGATGATGGAAATGGTACTTGTGAAGAAAAATAAAGGCAAAAAGAACGGTTTATTCTGGATTTTATTTGCAGTATTCTTATTCCTTACTTTATTCTACGGATTTAAATTACCAATGGGAAGTAGCTTCCTTGCATAAGATGGAAAAGAAGGGGTCATTCTTTAGAAATGGCCCCTTTTTTACGTTCACGAATAATTCTTATTCTTGTAGAAATGTCATATCCTGAGGCCTATAATTTTGGTAAAATATATATTGGACTGTTTGAAAGGTAGGGGTTAATTTGGGATTCAAAAAGTGGATAAACACGACGGCAGCAGCGCTATTATTAGCGTCTAGCATTGTTGTCCCGACGCAGGCAGAAGAAACACGCACTATTGCAGATGAAAGTATATATGATGTATTAGTGGACCGTTATTTTAATGGAACGGCATCCAATGATTTTAATGTCAACGCCCAAGATCCAGCTGATTTTGCGGGTGGTGACTTTAGCGGATTAGTGAAAAAGTCAGATCATATCTTAAAGATGGGCTATACAATGATTTCGATCGGGGCTATTTTTGAAACCGAGAAATATGATGGGTCATTACCGACAACATTTACGCAGTTTGAAGATCATTTTGGCACAGAGGAAGAATTAAAAAATGTGGTAGCGCATTATCATGAAAATGATGTAAAAGTAATGGTCGATTTCCCATTATCCAATGTTAGCGCCAATCATGAGTGGGCAGAAAACGCTGACTGGATCGCTTCCGCAGCAGATGGCGTGGCAAAGTTTGACCTGACAAATCCAGAGCTGCAGCAAGCATTAATCGATTCAGTAGTCACATATGTAACAACGTATGGCTTTGACGGTGTGCGTTTAACAAATATTGAAGAGGCAGATACGGCATTTCTGAATCAGGTAATTGCAGCCATTAAAAATATTGATCCTGCTATTTATGTAATTGCCAATGGTGAAAGTAATGCTGATTTCGATGCTAACTTCCATAGCGATTATGATCGTATTTTTAAAGATGCTTTTAAGAATGTAGATTTGTCGGCGGAAGATGTACCGACGTATGTAACAGAAGATGAAAAGCCTACGCAGATCATGATGGACAATGTATGGACGGACCGTTTTACATATGAGGTAATGGGACCTGAAGGAAATGACTATCCACCGAACCGGTTACCACTAGCGCTAGTAACAACATTATTATTACCAGGTGTTCCTGTCACACAGTACGGGACAGAAATTGGCATGAACGGTGCAGTCGGACCGGAATCGCATCAGTATTTTAACTTTAAAACAGACGAAGAATTAGTTGATAAAATCACAAAGGTGCAAACATTGCGCAATACGTCTGATACGATTCGTTCGGGTGAGTTTAACGTCTTGAAAAATGAAGGCGGCTTCTTCGTATTTGAGCGTAAGTCAGATAAAGAGCACTGGGTTATCGTTGTGAATAATACGAGTGTAACGCAGCGTATTGATTTAACAACGGAGCAGCTAGGGGAAGGAAAAGAGCTGCGCAGTAAAATCGGTGAAGATGAAGAACTCGTCCGTCTGAACAAAGAGGGAGAGTATCCTATTATTCAAGACCGTGAAACGATAGAAGTGTACCAAGTGATTGACGAGACAGGTATTCAAATCTCTTATGTAGCAGCACTGGGTGTCGTATATGTACTATTCTTTGCATTTGTATATATTGTCATTAAACGTGGTCGCAAACGCCGAGCAGAGCAAGATGCAGGTAAAGCGGCTAAGGGATGATGGAAAAAAGAGCTGGACAGAAAAAATGAATGGTTCTCTTTATGAGGGGAAATTAATTTTCAATTGCCTAAAATACTCTTTTTTAGCAATTTCATTCGCATAGTAAATAACAGAAAAAGAGCATTGAGACATCTCAGTGCTCTTTTACATTAGGGAAAAATCGGCTCCTTCTGGATACAAAGCGATATATTCCTCGTCTTCAGGGTTTAAATAAGCTATTTTTACTCCTTCAAGTAAGTTATTATTCTCTAATTCTTCTAGAATTGTTCGCGTTGCCTTCTCAACATCTACCACATAGTTGAAAATATTAGCCGTTCCACTACCTATATCTCCGCCATCACAAGAGCCGTTGCCTGTCCAACCTAAGCATTCATTTAGTAAATCTTCCACGTGATGTCGCTTTTCGAGAGTTGCTTCCATCTGGTTTTCTTCGTAACTGTATTGAACAACAAGCTCGGATAGTTCATCTTCATCTAAATACTCGTACCCCTCATTAGCTTTTTCTTCTGCTAATTCGTCCATTAATTTTTCTCCCTTTTGAAATAGGGATAATTTCTTCTCTTCAGTCTCACCAGTATCTCCCACATGACCGTAATGGATTATTAGCGTTTTACCATCTTGCCAAACTTCCCAATACAAAACATCATCATCAACCTGTTTCATCATCTTGATCAATACTAGCACCACCCATTATTTTATCTTAGCTAGATTATATCATTTACTTTAAAAGGCTTTGTTAGAAATGCCTACTCTTTGCACAGGAGTAAATTTCTTGATCAATAAAAAACAGACCAAAGTTTTGTTGTTTGGTCTGTCAATTGGATGTGTAAATGTTGTTTTTCTCTTCCAAAAGAGAAGCTAATATGGAAGAATAAGCTATATTTTTTATTGCTCAAGCTTTAAGCGCTCGGCTAGGAATTTGCCGATACCGTCTTCATTATTGCTAAAGGTAATTTCGTTCGCGATTGCTTTTAACTCAGGAAGACCGTTGCTCATCGCCACGCCTACTCCCGCATAATCAATCATTTCTAAATCATTGTCCTCATCGCCAAAAGCGATAATTCGGTCGCGCGGAATTTCTAATTCGTGTGCGATTTTTGAGATACCAACCGCTTTATTTAAACCTTTGCGTACAATCTCAATAATCGGGAACGGTGCACCCCATTTACGATGTTCGATAAGCTCCGCATGCACATCTTGTAAATGCTGGCGAATAATGGGTACATTGAATTCGTCTGCCTGAATGAGCAAACTCGTCGGGTCCTCAATAAGATTTAATTTTAAATTCCCTGTTTTAATACGAGGGTTACCATTTGTTAAAATATGCATCAGCTCCCGACGATCATTGTGCAAGTACACATCGTCCTTCACTTCAGCGATTAAATTTTCATAATGAAGTTTATGAACAGAATCGACCACGTCATGGACCACATGCATCGAAAGTGGCGAATGCATCGCATCCCATGCCTTATCTTTCGGATGGTGAACAAAGGCTCCGTTGAAGTTAACAATCGGTGTTGTTAAGCCTAATTCATGATAGTACATTTGACTAGCTCGGAACGGACGCCCAGTTGCAATCATTACCCGGTGGCCGGCTTGTTCAGCTTGGTGCAGCATTTGCTTTGTATATGAGGAAATCGTTTGTGTGTCCGTTAATAAAGTGCCATCTAAATCAACGACAATTAAATGTTGTTTCATAGTAAAGCTCCTTTCTACATTTGTTCATTTTAGCGTTAACCTTTTCGGTTCGTCAAAAATAATGACTAAAGCCCACATTTTTTGTTACGCTAATGGAGAGAATAAGATAAGGAGTGGGCTAGAGTGATTGTGCAGCAAGAAAATTGGGCGGGTATTCCCGTGCTCCACACGTACGCGGAAAATATGAAAGACGATGCCCCAATCGTCATTTTCCTCCATGGTTTTACAAGTGCAAAGGAACATAACTTACATTATGCATTTAACTTAGTGAACCAAGGCGTCCGCGTTGTTTTACCCGATGCGGATTTACACGGGGACCGCGCAAAAGATTATAGTGAAATGCAATTAGCCAATTCCTTTTGGGAAATTGTACTAAAAAGCACAAAAGAAGTAGCTCAATTACATGAGCAATTAAAAAAGCGCGGCTTTACTGGAAAAGTGGGACTAGCAGGTACATCGATGGGTGGAATCGTTACATCGGGCTGCTTGCGTCAATATGATTTTATCGAGGCAGCGGGAATCTTGATGGGCACGATGAGCTATACAGAGCTTGCCATGCACCAGCTTCAGCAATTTGAGCAGCAAGGGATTGATTTAGGGCTTTCTGAAGAGGAAAAGCAAAAAATCCTGCATATCCTTGAAGTATATAATCTAAAGGATCAGCCAGGTGTATTAGAAAGGGTACCTACTTATATTTGGCACGGCGCAAATGATGCAGTCGTACCGTTTAGCATGACTTATCCATTCTATGAACAATTAGTAGCAACTAATAACATCGGCGCTATTCATTATGTGGTCGACAAAAAAGCAGGCCACGCTGTATCGCGTGCGGGAATGCTGGAAATGTGTCGATTCATTGCACAACGTTTGGAATAAATCTTTACTTCTGATATGATATTGACACAAGCAAGCGAAAGGGTGAAGCATAATGGCAATCGATCAAGATATGAAAGACAGCATGTTAGGTGCTTTAGAAAACGTAATTGACCCTGAATTAGGGATTGATATTGTAAACTTAGGTTTAGTATATGATGTAGATTTAACGGAAGAAGGGCAAGGAATTGTAACGATGACATTGACATCTATGGGCTGCCCGATGGGTCCTATGATTGTCGATCAAGTCAAGACGGCACTGAGTGATTTACCGGAAGTAAAATCAGTAGAGGTCAACATCGTTTGGCAACCAGCCTGGACGAAAGATATGATGTCACGCTATGCAAAAATGGCATTAGGCGTACGCTAAAAAATCTCCCCGCAAAACGGAAAAAGTTTTGCGGGGTTTTTATTTGGAAAGGTATAAAGTAGAACTGCTTTAGGGGAGAGTTTGAAGTGTTATGCAATAATAAGTGTGAAGAGACACATATAAGACAAGGTTATTGCACTTAGGTACTACAGCTTGGCGGTAAAGCGAACACTCCCTATGCAGTTATTATGAAAAGAATTTGCCTCATTTCTAGGCGGTTTTTTTGCATTTTATGGGTTTAACATCTATAATTAAATTAGTCAAAGATGGTCAAACTTTTTGGAGGGATCAATATGCAATTTAATCAAACACAAGATAATCGCCCGCCATTGGAGCAGTTTGGGCGTAATCTAATCGAAGAAGTCAAAAACGGAAAGATGGATCCTGTCATTGGACGCGATGAGGAAATTCGGAATGTCATCCGCATCTTAACGCGCAAAACAAAAAATAATCCAGTATTAATCGGGGAGCCTGGTGTCGGTAAAACAGCGATTGTGGAAGGGCTCGCGCAGCGTATTGTGCGCAAAGATGTGCCGGAAGGTCTGAAAGATGCAGGACTATATGAACTGGATATGAGTGCTTTAATTGCAGGAGCAAGTTATCGTGGACAGTTTGAAGAACGCCTGAAAAGTGTACTGAAGCAAGTGCAGGAATCAGAAGGGCGTATCATTTTATTTATCGACGAGATTCATACGATTGTCGGTGCAGGTAAAACGGACGGAGCGATGGATGCAGGCAATATGCTGAAGCCGATGCTTGCACGTGGTGAGCTGCATTGTATCGGTGCAACAACATTGGATGAATACCGTATGTATATCGAAAAAGACCCGGCACTAGAGCGTCGATTCCAGCAGGTGCTTGTGCGTGAACCTTCTATTGAAGATACCGTATCGATTTTACGCGGGTTGAAGGAACGTTTTGAAGTGCACCACGGGGTAACGATTCATGACCGTGCCATTATTGCAGCGGCAGAGTTGTCAAATCGCTATATTACAGAACGCTTCCTGCCGGATAAGGCGATTGATTTAATTGATGAGGCATGTGCGATGATTCGTACAGAGATTGACTCGATGCCGCAAGAACTTGATATGGTAACACGCCGTTTAATGCAACTGGAAATCGAAGAACAAGCCTTGCGTAAGGAAAAAGACGAGGCGAGTAAAAAACGTCTAGCTACTTTGCAAGAGGATATCGAGAAGTTACGCGCTTCCTCAGAAGGAATGCGAAAACAGTGGGAGCTTGAAAAGCATGCGATTCAAAACTTGCAGACAAAGCGAACACAGCTCGATCAATACCGCCGTGATACAGAAGACGCCCAGCTGCGTGGTGATTACAATAAAGCAGCAGAATTACAATATAGTAAAATCCCAGCTTTAGAAGGGGAAATTGCCACATTGGAAGCAGAGATTGCGGCGTCAGCAGACAATCGCATTTTACGTGAGGATGTTACAGCAGAGGAAATTGCTTCTATCGTTTCGCGCTGGACAGGGATTCCGGTTACGAAATTAGTCGAAGGTGAGCGGGAAAAATTACTACGCCTAAAAGACACATTGCATGAGCGAGTAGTGGGGCAGGAAACAGCTGTTTCACTCGTAACAGAAGCAGTATGGCGTGCGCGTTCTGGCATTAAAGACCCGTCAAAGCCAATTGGATCCTTCCTGTTTTTAGGTCCGACAGGTGTCGGGAAAACGGAATTAGCCAAGGCGTTAGCGGCACAATTATTTGATGCAGAAGAGCACTTTATCCGTATCGATATGAGTGAATATATGGAAAAGCATAGTGTCTCTCGCTTAGTCGGAGCTCCTCCTGGCTATATCGGCTATGAGGAGGGCGGTCAATTAACGGAAGCAGTGCGCCGTAATCCTTATTCGGTTGTACTATTAGACGAAATTGAAAAAGCGCATCCAGATGTAGCAAATATTTTACTGCAAATTTTAGATGACGGACGTATTACAGATAGTCAAGGCCGCCTCGTTAACTTTGCTAATACGGTTGTGATTATGACTTCCAATATTGGATCCGAATATTTACTCAACCCAACAGACGAAGGTAATGAAGAACTCATCATGATGGCACTGCGACAGCACTTTAAACCGGAGCTTCTGAATCGTGTAGATGATATTGTGACATTCCATGCCTTATCCAATGAGCATTTCGGCGCGATTGTACGCAAATATATCGAGCAGCTAGTGGCACGTGTAGCGGAGCAAGAAGTGGCACTCATGATAGATCCAGAGGTTATTGACTTTGTAGTAGAGCACGGAGCAGATGCGCAGTTCGGAGCGCGTCCGTTAAAACGTTTCGTTCAACGTTATGTAGAAACAGAAGTAGCCAAAGCTTTACTAGGCGGAATCATGCCAGGATCTACACTGCGAATTGGTGTGGAAAATGAACAAATTGTTGTAAAATAGTTAGTGCGCACCTTCTTTTGGGTATATCACTCAAAAGGAGGTTTTTTTGTGAGTGCAGAAAAGAAGAAATTAGATAATCCAGATGCGGTAAACACGGAGAAGGAAAGTCTCTTTGATATGCATGAAGACATGCAAACGGTCGATCCGATCCCTGTAGAAGAATTAAATGATCAAGTAGAAGACGAAAAAAATAAAAGTCATACAAAAGATACTTCCTCATCTGAGCGTAAGTACAGAGAATAGTAAAAAGACACATCTTTTAAAAGATGTGTCTTTTTATATAGCTTCAAAGAAGCGATTTTTAATTAGTGGTGTTCAGCATGCTCGATGTTCCCAGTAGGAAGAACAGCAGCTACGATTAAAACGATTACTCCGAATGCTACTGAAATGACAGCCCCTGTTACGAAATCGAATGGTACTCCTAGTACAGCACTTACTACGTAGTTTAACATAGTAATTAGGAAGAACGACCATAAAAATGTGATAATGTATTGCATAAATTTCACCTCTATTGAAGAATATGGATTATCTATTGTTTCATTACATCACACATATCATAACATAGCTCTTTTAAAAAGAAAATCATTGAATGCAAACATTTTTTGAACAATGAGAAAAATTTACATTGTAGAAAAGCGGATTGTGGGCTATAATTGTGACCAACTACTAATCGTTAGTGATAAGAAAAGGGAGTGGTCCAAGTGGGCACAGGCATTATAGGAATTGGTAGATATGTACCCGAAACAGTTTACACCAATGAATATTTCGAACAGCGTTTAGATACATCGGATGAATGGATTCGTACTAGAACAGGAATTGAGGAAAGACGTTTTGCTTCAGATGAGGAAAATACCTCGGATTTAGCGATTAAAGCGACTGAAAAAGCGCTGAAGAATGCCAATATCACAATGAATGACATTGGCTTAATCGTTGTTGCAACAGCAACACCAGATCAGGTATTTCCAACGGTTGCCTGCCAAATCGGCGAGCACTTTGGCGTGAAATGCGCAGCAATGGATATATCGGCGGCTTGTTCAGGGTTTATTTATGGACTTGTCACAGCTAGCCAATATATTGAAAATAATACGTATGAACATGTATTAGTAGTAGGCGTTGAGAAATTGTCGAAAATTACTAATTTTGAAGATCGAAATACAGCCATCCTGTTCGGTGATGGAGCATGTGCAGC
Organism: Lysinibacillus odysseyi; assembly: GCA_014595895.1. Lineage (GTDB taxonomy): Bacteria > Bacillota > Bacilli > Bacillales_A > Planococcaceae > Lysinibacillus_B > Lysinibacillus_B odysseyi_A. The sequence continues at coordinate 121,320 of JABUKB010000001.1, forward strand.
TGTATTATCAAAAGTTTCAGATGGACGAGGCATCTTGTCCTTTGATTTAGGATCTGATGGTTCAGGCGGAGAGTTTCTATTCTTAAATGATGAACAATTTATCGATATGAAGGGACGCGAGGTATTTAAATTTGCGGTCCGTCAAATGGGAGATTCAGCAGTTCAAGTATTGGAAAAAGCAGGCTTACAAAAAGAAGATTGCGACTTCTTAGTACCGCATCAAGCGAATATTCGTATTATTGAAGCCGCTCGCGAGCGCTTAGGATTGCCATCAGAGAAAGTGTCCATTACAGTAAACAAATATGGTAATACATCAGCTGCATCCATTGGTCTTTCCTTAGTAGAAGAGTTAGAACAAGGAAAAATCAAGGATGATGATATTTTAGTATTGGTAGGGTTCGGTGGCGGATTGACATGGGGCTCTATCGCATTAAAATGGGGGAAATAAGAAAGGAGAATTCAAATGAAACGTCGAGTAGTTGTAACAGGAGTGGGAGCGGTCACACCGCTTGGTCACACAGCAGAACAAACTTGGGCAGCAGCAAAAGCAGGAAAAAGCGGCATTGGAGAATTAACACGTGTAGATAAAGAAAAGTTCAATGCAAAAGTAGCAGCCGAAATAAACGATTTTGATATTGAACCGTTTGTAGAGAAAAAAGAAGCACGTAAAATGGACCGCTTTACGCAATTTGCAGTAGCGGCGTCAATAATGGCACAGAAGGATGCTGGACTTGAAATTAACGAAACAAATGCTGAGCGTATCGGTGTATGGATCGGTTCAGGAATTGGCGGAATGGAAACATATGAACAGCAATTTTTAACATTCCAGGAGCGCGGTGCACGCCGTGTGAGTCCTTTCTTCATTCCAATGCTGATTCCGGATATGGCAGCAGGCCAAGTGTCGATTTATCTTGGGGCAAAAGGACCGAACTCTTGCTCTGTAACAGCATGTGCATCAGGTACGAACTCAATCGGCGATGCATTTAAAGTAATCCAGCGCGGCGATGCAGATGTAATGGTAACAGGTGGAGCGGAGGCGCCAATCGTTAACATGGCGATTGCAGGTTTTACGGCAAACACAGCACTTACAACAAATGCGGATCCACAAACAGCGAGCCGTCCATTCGACAAAGACCGTGACGGATTTGTTATTGGGGAAGGCGCGGGCATTTTAGTTCTGGAAGAGTTAGAGCACGCTTTAGCGCGTAACGCTAAAATTTATGGCGAAGTAGTAGGGTACGGTACGACAGGGGATGCCCATCATATTACAGCACCGGCTCCAGAAGGGGAAGGCGCTGCACGTGCAATGAAAATGGCAATCGAGACAGCAGGAGTTGTACCAGAACAAGTAGGCTATATTAATGCACACGGTACAAGTACACCATACAATGATTTATTTGAAACATTAGCGGTCAAATCAGTATTTGGGGAGCACGCTTATAAATTAGCAATGAGCTCAACAAAATCAATGACAGGTCACTTATTAGGTGCTGCAGGTGGGGTAGAAGCAATCTTTACGGTAATGGCTTTACATGAGGGGATTTTACCGCCGACAATCAACCTACAAAATCCAGATCCAGCATGTGATTTAGATTATGTGCCAAATGAAGCGCGTGAAGTGCAAGTGGAATATGCGCTTAGCAACTCACTAGGCTTTGGCGGTCATAATGCAAGTCTATTATTTAAGAAATACGAATAAAATAAAACCAGTAGAGTTATACTCTACTGGTTTTTTTCTTATGGAAAGGAGAAGGCAAATGTTTCGCTACGTCGTATTTTTAATAAGCTATGGTTTATGTGTAATGGCGATTACGAACTGTATTCTTTATTTGAATTATCGCACGCTTGGCTATTCCTGGCAGGCTGTGCTTTCTTATATTATAAATAGACCTGAAATCTATTTAGCGGGCATTTGTCTTGCTATTATGTTTATCGTCGTTTACGACCTAATCCCATCGCGTTTTCCATCTTCTTCAATGTTTTCGAAGCGATAGCGTTGGCTTTGGCAGCCCCTTCGTCTAAAATCTCGTCCAGTTCAGGGGAGTCAATCAGCTGGTAGTAACGTTCTTGAATCGGCGTTAAGTGCTCGATGACTGCTGCAGCCACACCTGCTTTAAAGTCTCCGTAACCTTTTCCGTCATATTTCTTTTCTAAGTCAGCAATTGATACGCCAGATAGGGCAGACTCGATTGTCAATAAGTTAGATACGCCTGGTTTATTTTCCGCATCGTATTTGACAACCCCTTCTGAATCCGTCACAGCTGATTTGATTTTCTTTTCGATTTCTTTCGGTGTATCAAGTAAACGGATGGTTGCTTTTGTATTTGGGTCTGATTTACTCATTTTTTTCGTCGGTTCTTGCAATGATTTAATGCGAGCCCCTTCTTTTGGTAATTGAATATCTGGAATGACCAGTACATCATTGTAACGTTTATTAAAGCGTTCCGCTAAATCACGCGTTAATTCGATATGCTGCTTTTGGTCCTCCCCGACAGGTACAATATCCGTATTATAAAGCAAAATATCCGCTGCCATTAATGGAGGATATGTTAAAAGTGCGGCTGACACAGATTCTTTTCCTGTGGATTTATCTTTGAACTGAGTCATGCGCTCTAACTCGCCGATAGAGGCCACACATTGTAAAATCCAGCCGGCTTGTGCATGCGCTGGCACTTCAGATTGAATAAATAAAATAGATTTTTTTGGGTCGATGCCTACTGCAACATACATAGCAGCTAAGCTGCGAATATTTTTGCGCAACTCTAGCCGGTCTTGCGGCACCGTGATGGCATGCTGGTCGACGATACAGTAAATCGCCTGTCCATCATCCTGCAAGGCAGGGAATTGTTTAATTGCTCCGATATAGTTACCTAAAGTAATAGTGCCTGTTGGCTGTACGCCAGAAAAAATATTTTTCATTAAAAATTTCCTCCTCTAAAATAAAAAAACATCACGCGTCCACAAAAGGGACGAATGATGTTTTGGATATCCGCGGTACCACCCAGCTTGCCAAAAAAGGCCACTCTTCTTCGTAACGTGAAGGAGACGAGCCAGGATACTATATTTCCCCAAGCTAACTCAGAAGTCCATTCCATTTGTCCTTTCATCTGCTCCCACCAGCCGCAGACTCTCTAAAGAAAGTGCTCAAATGTACTATTCTTCGTCATCGTTTTTTCATGCATATATATTAAAATAATACGCATACTGTACAAAAAAAGCAACCTTTTCTAGCGATTCAGCGTTTGGGTAATAAAGGAAGACGTATACTATTTTTCTCATTTAATCATTACAAATGAGAAAAATTAAATGCATTTGGTGTTTCATAAAGAAATAATAAGGGTAAATTTAACTTATAGAACAATAAGCGCTAAAAGGAAATATAGCGTAATTGAGAAGAAAATTGTAGAAAACTTTAGTGTTATGGCGTTTTTTTGCCGTACAAGTGTATTCAAATAGAAAATCTTGTTGTATAATGGCTATAGAGTATTACTTTAAATTAATTCTAATTTACTGAGTCGTAATAAATATTTTAAACACAGAAAGGTTGTGTAGCAGTATGCGAGTGACTTTATTTACATCGCCAAGTTGTACGTCATGTCGAAAAGCGAAAGCATGGTTAGAAGAACATGATATTCCATATACAGAACGCAATATTTTTTCAGAACCTTTAACTATTAGCGAAATCAAAGAGATTTTACGCATGACAGAAGACGGAACAGAAGAAATTATTTCAACGCGTTCTAAAGTTTTCCAAAAGTTAAACATCGATGTTGAAAATCTAACGTTACAAACTTTATATGAATTGATTCAAGAGTATCCGGGACTTTTGCGTCGTCCGATTATTTTAGATGAGAAGCGTTTGCAAGTAGGCTATAATGAGGACGAAATCCGTCGTTTCTTACCTCGCAAGGTACGTGCTTTCCAATTGCAGGAAGCGCAACGCATGGTCAACTAAATACACGTGCAAAGATGTTACATTTGCTAGTATGTGACATCTTTTTTCTTTCAATGAAAGACGCCGTAAACAAAAAAATGTACTTGATTTTGGCTATATAGTACAATACAATTTCAATATTCAAAAAATTTATTTTGGATAATGTTTTTCCTTTTCATTTTATGCCGGAACATCATACAATAGGTATATAGAGTGGAAACGCTTTATAGAAGTTTTGTAGTGTTCATAGGTTGAACAGAAGAATGTATGGTGACAATCACCAAAAATACAGACGTGTTTCAACAATTGACTGTGAAGGGAGTTGAAGTCTTATGGACATCGAACGCATTAATGAAAATACACTGAAGTTATTTATAACTTATAGTGATATTGAGGATCGTGGTTATAGTCGCGAAGAAATTTGGTACAATCGCTCAAAAGGTGAAGAGCTATTTTGGGATGTCATTGGTGAGGTAAACACGGAAGACTATTTTGATTTAGAAGGTCCTATATGGATTCATATTAATGCTTCGGAGCAAGGTCTAGAAGTTATTGTGACTCGCGCAAATGTTCATGGTGATGTAGAAACAACATCGATGATCGATGATTTTGATGAAAATCGCGAAGTAGCGGAACAATTACGCGAAATGGAAAGTGTCATTTTTGAATCATTGGAAGCAGATCATGATTCATCTATTACAACTGCGAGATTCACGTTTAAAGATATCGATGAAATTGTCCCACTTGCAAAGCGTATCGTGTCAGCGGGGTTAACATCTTCACTCTACCAGTTTGAAGGTAGCTATTATGTCCATGTTGATTTTGAAGCACTAGTAGAACAACATGATCGTAAAAATGCACTCGCATTAATCAAAGAGTATTTAAGACCATCTCGTTTAACGATTCATCGCTTAGATGAATACGGAAAACTATTGATGGCAGACAATGCCTTTGAGCAAGTAATCGAATATTTCGGATAGTTTCACCGCTTAGGTGTTTAGCGCAGGTAAAGAAATTTCTTTGCCTGCGTTTTTTTGTTGACAATAAAAAATAGCCATGTTATTATTATCTTGAATTCGAGATAAAGAACTGCTGCATAGCAGTTATATTTTTTGGTTAATATCTCGATTTCAAGATAAATAATCAAATAAGTTTAATACGAATAGAAGAAGTTAATAGTAAATTATATTCACTAATAAAAATTCACAAAGTTTTTACAAGGAGGAAAGTTTAATGAATGAATTAAGAGGAATTCATCATGTAACGGCAATTACAAGCAGTGCCGAAAAAAACTATGAATTTTTCACGTATGTATTAGGCATGCGTTTAGTAAAGAAAACAGTTAACCAAGATGATATTCAAACATACCATTTATTCTTTGCTGATGATAAAGGTTCTGCTGGGACAGATATGACATTCTTCGACTTCCCGGGCATTCCAAAAGGCACTCACGGGACAAATGAAATTTTTAAAACAGCATTCCGCGTACCTGATGATGCTGCGCTTGAGTATTGGGTAAAACGCTTTGACAAATATGACGTAAAGCATAAAGGGATTAAAGAGCAATTCGGCAAAAAGGTCCTTAACTTCGTTGATTTCGATGATCAACAATACATGCTGATTTCGGATGAAAAGAATGTCGGGGTAGCAGCGGGGACACCATGGCAAAATGGTCCAGTTCCACTGGAGTTTGCGATTACAGGTTTAGGTCCTATTCATATTCGGATCGCGCAGTTTGATTATTTTAAGGAAGTTTTGGAAAAAGTAATGGTAATGCGCGAAACAGCAGCAGAAGGTGATCTGCATCTATTTGAAGTAGGGGAAGGCGGAAACGGTGCCTCTGTCATTGTGGAAAAAAATACGGTATTGCCGGCGGGGCGTCAAGGTTTCGGAACTGTCCACCACGCGGCATTCCGTGTAGCGGATACAGACGTTCTGCATGAATGGATTGAGCGTATGCAAAGCTTCGGTTTCGGTACATCTGGTTATGTAGACCGCTTCTTCTTCGAGTCATTATACGCACGTGTGGCACCTGGCATTTTATTTGAGTGGGCAACAGATGGCCCAGGATTCATGGGTGACGAGCCATATGAAACAGTAGGCGAAATGTTATCATTGCCGCCATTTTTAGAAGGCAAGCGTGACTATATTGAATCTGTTGTGCGACCAATTGATACGGTCCGCAGTACGAAGAATATTGAAAAAGAATATTTATGAGAAAGGTGATTCAATCACATGGGATTTTTAGATAGATTATTCGGCAAGAAACAGGAGGAGAAGGTAGTAATGACAACTTTAAACATTGGTATTATCATCGGTTCAACACGTGAAGGACGTGTTTCACCGCAAGTAGCAAAATGGGTAAAAGAATTAGCAGACAAGCGCGGCGATGCAAACTATACAATCATCGATATCGCAGATTATAAATTACCGCTTTTAGGTGAACCAGGCGGCGATGCATCAGGTGCAGCAGCATGGTCAGAAGCAATCGCAAAACAAGATGGTTTCGTATTTATTGCACAAGAGTACAACCACTCGATTACAGGTGCACTAAAAAATGCATTAGACTACTTACGTGAGGAATGGAACAATAAAGCAGCAGGTATCGTTTCATACGGTTCAGTAGGAGGCGCTCGTGCAACGGAACATTTACGTGGCATCTTAGGCGAATTATTAGTAGCAGACGTACGTGTACACCCAGCATTATCATTATTTACAGACTTTGAAAACGGTACAAACTTCAAACCAGCAGCTGTACAAGCAGATTCAGTAAACCAAATGTTAGACCAAGTAATTCCTTGGGCAACAGCACTAAAAACAATTCGATAATATAGATGAAAATACCATGCAGATGGAGGTCTGTATGGTATTTTTTCTTGCTACAGATAGAAAAGTAGATATCTTATTCTGAATTTAACTAATGGAATATTCAGAAAATATATTGCCTTTTAGCTTTATTTTCAGTAATATATCAAAAAAGGAGGTAATCTCTTATGCTAGTGGCGTTAGACCAATCAGGTAAAACGATTATCTTATCGCGCAGCATAACGAAAACCGCCTTACAGCAAATGCGTCATGAATCATTTTTCTGTCCTCAGTGCCAACAGCCTGTCCGATTAAAGGCAGGTGCCGTGAAGATACCGCACTTTGCGCACGAAGCCAACAGCGAATGCAGCCATTCTTTTGCAGAAGGGGAGTCGCTGCCTCATTTACTTGGCAAAAGCCAATTATTTGAACACCTCTCCACGTTATATGAAGTGAAACTAGAGCCTTATTTGCCTGCATTAAAGCAGCGACCTGATCTCCTCATTCAGAAAAAATACCAATATGCCCTAGAATTTCAATGCAGCCGGCTCGACCCACAGTTATTTTACCAGCGTACGGAAGGTTATAAAAAACATCATATTTATCCGATTTGGCTTGTCAAAACACCAAATATCCCTCTCATGGAAAACCAAGTTCGAAAAGCATCTTTTAATTTATTTTTCCAGCAGTTTATCCAGCAACAAACTCTCATTACCTATGATGTAGAATCCATGCATTTTATTTATTTCTATCCACTTCTTTATTTACAAGGGAATTCCTTTTTATATATGACGAGGAACCTTCCGCTCAAACAGCAAATTTTTCCCTTTTATTATCCTAAACCAATCTCCTTGGCACTATTTCAGCAATTATTCGAAGCTTACCAACAGTACCGAAAGCAGTTTTTGCACAGTCGATTATTTTACAGCCGAAAAGGTGTCAGTGACTTATTTTTGCGTGCCATTTATGAGATGCGTCTAAATCGAGAGCAACTACCATACTTTATTGGTGTGCCTATAAAATTTGCCCAGGCGATTCCTGTGTTTTCAGCAGAATGGCAGTTATTATTATTTTATTTCAAGCATCAGCATCAGTTTGCCTGGTCGGCTTTTCGTCCAGTGATTATTCATTCTTTTCTGCAATGGGGCAAGCTACCTGAAACAGAAGAGGCATTTCAAGCAGTGGCGTGTTATATTCAGTTAATGCAGTGTTTGAATATTCAAAATCTGTATACATTTTGCGAGCCCCCTTTATTCATGCAAGCTTTGTATGACGATTTCTTTGCATTCAAAACGAAAGCTTGAGAAAATGTAGGTAGTTTCTATTTTTTAGTAGGAGGTCTGTTAAGTGGCAAAAGAAATTTTATTGCGTGAACAAGTCGAAGAGGCGTATACATGGGATTTAACACCTATCTTCCCGTCTGATGAGGCTTGGGAGGAAGAATTTAAAGCGATTGAAGAATTAGGACAAGCAGCGGATCAGTATAGGGGCAAGGTAGTGGAAAGTGCTGAGCAACTATACAAGACCATGCAATTTAGCGATCAGCTTTTTGAGCGCTTCAACCGCTTATATGTGTACAGTCATTTAAAACATGACCAGGATACAACGAATAGCAAGTATCAGGCGCTGGATAGCCGTGTTCGTTCATTGGCGGCAAAGTTAAGCGCAGCTTGGTCATTTTTAACACCGGAAATGATGGCGGTAGACGAAGAAACGCTAAATGGCTTTGTAGCAAGCTATGAGCCGCTTAAACTGTATGCCCAATCAATTAAGGAATTAAATATGGGAAGACCGCATGTGTTATCAGCGGTAGAAGAAGAGTTGATGGCGCAAATGTCGGAAGTGACAGGTGTGGCTTCGACTACCTTCAGTAAATTGAATAACGCGGATTTAGAATTCCCAGTTGTGAAAAATGAACAGGGCGAGGATGTGCAAATTACCCATGGGAACTATATTTCGTTTTTGGAAAGTACAAACCGTGCGGTACGCGAGGGAGCATTCAAAGCAGTATATGAAACGTACGGTAAGTTCCGCAATACGTTTGCTTCCACATTAGCCGGCAATATTAAAGCGCATAATGTAAAAGCACGCATCCGTAAATACGATTCGGCGCGCCATTCAGCGATGAGTAATAACTTTATTCCTGAAAAGGTGTATGATCAATTGATCTCTACTATCCATGAGCATTTACCCGCGTTGCACCGTTATGTTTCATTGCGTAAAAAGGTGCTAGGGCTAGATGAGCTGCATATGTATGATTTATTTACGCCGCTTGTACAAGAAGTGAAGATGGAAATGCCATATGAAAAGGCAAAACAGTTAATGGTAGATAGCTTCGCGCCTTTGGGCAAAGAGTACCAAACAACAGTGCAGCACGGCTTAGATAATCGCTGGGTTGATGTGAAGGAAAATAAAGGGAAGCGCAGCGGTGCCTATTCGTCAGGAACTTACGGAACGAATCCATATGTACTGATGAACTGGCAAGATAATATGAACAACCTATTTACGCTTGCTCATGAGTTTGGTCATAGTATGCATAGCTACTATACCCGCAAAGCACAGCCGTATCCGTATGCAAGCTATTCCATTTTTGTGGCAGAAGTTGCTTCAACATGCAATGAGGAGTTGCTATTTGATCATTTGCTAAAAACAATTGACGATCCGCAACAAAAAATTTACTTATTGAACCATTGGCTAGATAGTTTCCGCGCAACAGTATATCGCCAGACGATGTTTGCGGAGTTTGAGCACATGATTCATGAAATGGATGCCAATGGCGAAGCGCTAACAGCAGAGCGTCTAACAGACATTTATTATGACCTAAATGTAAAATATTTCGGTCCGGATATGACAGTAGACGAAGAAATTGGATTAGAGTGGGCAAGAATTCCTCATTTCTATTACAACTACTACGTTTATCAATATGCAACGGGGCAAAGCGCTGCTACGGCTTTAAGTAAAAAGATTTTACAGGAAGGCCAACCAGCAGTCGATGCTTATATCAATAACTTTTTGAAGGCGGGCTGTTCAGATTTCCCAATCGAGGTGCTGCGTGCAGCAGGCGTAGATATGGAATCGCCAGAACCGATAGATCAGGCTTGTAAAGTATTTGAGGAAAAATTAACAGAACTCGAAGCGTTATTGTTAAAAGATTGATAAGAAAAACCACCAAAGCTCGATTTGGTGGTTTTTTGCTGCTTTACAAAAGTTTTTGCTTGAATAGTAAATTATATCAGAATAATAGACTGAGATTTCACAAACTTATGGAAATTATAGGGGTTTTTACTTTGTGAGTGTTGATATAACAAGAGTTTGCAAACGCTTTCTATTTGACGAATTTGTGAAATAGCTGCAGAAAGATTGCGGTTAACATTATTCTGTGATAGAGTAATGATGTGAAATAAATCACATAACAAACATACACCCCTTTGTTTGAACGTGAACATTTCTCCCATCCCCTTTGTGTAAAGAGGCGTCCTATCTGTCGAGGTTAGGACGCCTCTTTTTTGTTCCCTAAAAAAATAACCATTTAGCTTACATCAATCGATGAGCTAAACGGTTATATAGAATAAGTGCAAATTACTTTAAGCGCCACAATGTTACATTGTCATTTGTAATGCGCTCTAATTTCTGTTGGAGCATACGCTTTTTCAGTTCGCGTTCTGTCCGAACGTAGTCCATTGAAAAAATTTCTGCCACTTCGGCTGTTGTTAATATTTCATAACGTTTAAAAATATCCTCTAGTTCAGGCAAGGGCTGTGGTACGAGCTGTTCACCAATCATTTCTTGCAATATATGTTCATATACTTCGAAATGATAGGAACCACTTACCTTCAAACCTTCGTCTTCGATACACTCATTAAAAAATACAATGCTCGGCACTTCATCGACTTCCATTTCACGTGTGATGTGCAGATCACATTGGAAAGCGCGAGCGGCTTCTTTTGAACCGAAGTCAATCGCAAATTCTTTCATATCTAGACCTATTTCCTCGGCAATTTGCAAAAGCGTAGCATGTGAATTTACATTTTTTGTTTGCAATGCTGCGTATTGCTGGAGTTTTATCAAGTAACGAGAACCAGCACGCTTCCCTTGTAATTCAGCTGCTTTTACAGCAATGGAAGGCAATACGGGATGCGATATATCTAAATCGGCGCCGTTTAGGCAGCCTTTCATACGGTTTGTAACCGAATTTAATGCGGATAATTCTGTGCTCAGTACATATCTCCAAGTAAAATAATGTTCATATCGCAACTGTAGCTTACGTAAAATCCCTTTCATTGCAAATGCTTGCGGACATAGCGGATCGATAAAAATATAAAGTTCAATCGGCTTATGCGTGATGGAAGGTACGGTAGGCTGTGATAAAGTTTGAACATTATTCATCGAATCCCTCCTCGTCATTCGGTGAATTTACCATATGGTGCGCAGTCATTTCCAGACGCTTGTAATAGATTTCGCGGAATTTTCCATCTAAGCCGACCTCATCCATTGCTTCACGCATACATTCTAGCCATGCCTTAGCACGAGCAGGAGTGATTTTAAATGGAAGGTGTCTGGCGCGCATCATTGGATGACCATGCTCCGCTGTATATAAATCGGGCCCACCTAAATATTGGGTTTGAAATTGAATCTGTTTACGAACTGTTTCAGTTAAGTCTTCCGGAAAAATAGGAATAAGCAGCGGATGCTTTGCGACACGCGCATAAAAAGCATGTAAAAGTTCCGAAAGTTTTTCGGCGCCAATATCCTCATAAGGAGTCTTATATTTTTTATTCATCGGTGAATACCCCTTTATCTCATCCATCATTATCAACGTTTTACGAATTGTTTTTGTAAGTAACGTTAAACATATTGTATCAACGCTGCTCTATTTGTACAAATAAAGAGCACTTTCGTGGGAAAAGATGTTAAAATTTTATTAAGTATGGTACGTATTTAGTACTTTTCGGACATAATTTTGCGTTTCTCTAAAAGGTGGGATTCCACCGTATTTCGAGACATTCCCAGGTCCGGCATTATATGCCGCTAAAGCAAGTGTCATATTGCCATTAAATTTATCTAACATTTGGCGTAAATATTTTGTCCCACCCATGATATTTTGGGAAGGATCTGCAGAGTTTTTCACGCCTAAATATTTGGCGGTCGTCGGCATTAATTGCATTAAGCCTTGCGCACCAGCAGAGCTTTTAGCATTCGGGTTAAAATTCGATTCCTGCTTAATAACAGCTTGGATCAATTTCGCTGGCACATTGTAAGTAGCCGATGCTAATTCAATAATATCTTTATATGGTGTATTAGAAGTTGCAGGAACAGGCTTGGCTTCTGCATTAGCCGTTGCCGGTTCTTTTTTTGCCAAGCTTTCTAATACAGGTGTCGGCACATTTACTTGACCATTATATAGGAGTGCTTGGCCGTTACTAGAAGTCGCAGTCATCTTTTCAGATAGGTTTGCAATGCTTGCATAACTCCCTAAGCGGTTGGCCATTTCAGACTGCTGTTCCGCTGTTAAATTTGTTAAAAAATTATTCATCAACGTAGAAAAAATAGAGTTATCCGAATTTGTTGATGAAGGATTGTTTGTTTCTCCTGTGACGTTAAAAGATGAAATCGATTGAATTTCCATTAATGTACGAATTGTTTGGATATCCATAGTTTGTCTCCTTTATGTCAGGCTCTGTATAAGGGAAGAGTCACAAGTTTTCTCGTTTGCCAAAACGACAAATGGCTAATAGGAGCAAGGAACCATACAGAGCTAGTCATTAAATTGTTGTTGCAATGCTGCCGTGAATCGTGCAATTTTCTTAGGAGTAGGTCGCTTTTCGATTTGATGTGCTGTTAAAAGTTCATCGAAAATAGCCGAACCTAATTTTTCGTCGTTCGTTTCATATTCTACTTCATAATCCTCTATTTGCAAATAATTTGAACGGTCTAACACTAGTATTCCGCCGTGATAGGCAAGCTCTGCCCGGTAGGTTTTTAACGTACCGTACAGCTGAAGGTCCTGCACTGAAATACCCATTCGGCGCAAACGTTCTTCTACAGCAGGCGCTTCGAAAGTAGTGCCTTGTAACATTTGGGAGGCTGTTTGGTCAGATAATGGTTCCGTTGTTTCTAGATGGATATTTTCCGCTGACTGTTCCTTTAAAGTACATTCGCTCCCATCATCGAATATCCGGATACGCAGTCCGCTTTTCAGATTTCGCAGTTGATAATCGTGTGTATCAAAATAATGATTTTCCTGGCGGTGAATTTGTTCTTGCCTCACAGCAAAATGATGAAGTAAATGCTCATATTCTTCTTTCGTTAATAAATTTTTAAATTCAATTTCAATTTCTTGGCTCATTGTTTTCATCCTTTTTTCAGTTTGACTTTTCGAAAATGCACACTGCCACCAATAAGAGTCGTATGGTAAAATGGTGAGAAGATACATATACGAAAGGAAGAAGTTCATTGCGTAAAGTTTATAACATCGAGGAAGCCCCATCTATACATAACAACATGATTTTTCATGTAAAAGAAGATATTACAGCGTGGCTGCCTACAAAACAAGTTATTGTCGATTCAGATACACATGCTTTTTTATATATTGTAGAGGAAGACAGCGAATATAGCTATGTTCGCTTCGATGAAAAAATGTGGCCATATTTACTGGGCATGGTACAACGAGGTGTGGACCCTGTATTGCAACATGCAGACGGTCAACTAGAGCTCGTGCAATTTGCTGAAGAGCTTGAAGGCTTACTGTATAATATAGAAGGAAACAGCAATTACGGCGAGACATTTGTTACAAAGGTAGAGACAGCATTTCAAGCGTTTTACGCTGCTGATGAAGTATAATAAAGAGAAGACTAGACGTGCGGAATGGAGCAATGGCTTCATTTGTTAGGAGGTAACAGTTTTGGGACAATGGGATGTGTTTTTAAGTCCATATAAACAGGCGGTAGATGAATTAAAAGTAAAGTTAAAAGGCATGCGCTCACAATTTGCTATCAATAATACAAATTCCCCGGTTGAATTTGTAACAGGACGTGTTAAACCGCTAGCAAGTATTTATGACAAGTCATTGCAAAAAGGGCTACCGTTTGAGCCTTCTGACAAGTTAGCGACAGAATTACAAGACATTGCCGGCCTGCGTATTATGTGTCAATTTGTTGATGACATTGCTACAGTGACGGAGCTCATTCGTCAGCGAGTGGACATGCGTGTCATCGAGGAGAAAGACTATATTACACATAGTAAGCCAAGTGGCTATCGTTCACATCATATGATTATTGAATACCCAGTAGAAACGATTGATGGTCAAAAGATGGTCATTGGCGAAATCCAGATTCGTACATTGGCAATGAACTTCTGGGCGTCTATTGAGCATTCCTTGAATTATAAATACAACGGTGCCTTCCCAAAAGAAATAAACGATCGCTTACAAAATGCAGCAGAGGCTGCTTTTCGTTTAGACGAAGAAATGAGTCAGATTCGAAGTGAAATTCAAGAGGCCCAGGCTTACTTTAATGAATATAAAGAAGATTTAGCTGTACTAAATAATACAGAAAAGGAGCGTGAATAGTTTGAAGTTTTCCATTCAATCGCGCCAAGATGTACAATCAAACGAATTGATGGATTTAGCTAAGACATACTTACAAGATTTTGGATTAGTTTACGATGAAGAAGAACCAGAGATTGTGCTGTCAATTGGTGGTGATGGGACACTGCTCCATGCTTTTCACCGCTATGCAAAAAGTTTAGATAAAGTAGCTTTTGTCGGGATTCATACAGGGCACCTGGGCTTTTATGCAGACTGGAAGCCTTCTGAGCTGGAAAAGCTTGTGTTATCTATCGCGAAAAAAGAATTTAATACCGTAGCGTATCCTTTATTAGAAGTACAGGTACATCATCATAATTCGGAATCGAATACGTACTTAGCGTTAAATGAAGCGACGATTAAATCACCAGACGTGACGCTGGTAATGGATGTCGAGCTAAATGGCGAGCATTTTGAGCGTTTCCGTGGGGATGGCTTGTGTGTCTCCACTCCTTCAGGCAGTACGGCTTATAATAAGGCGTTAGGCGGAGCAATTATTCACCCGACATTAAATGCCTTCCAAATTACAGAGATGGCATCCATCAATAACCGTGTGTTCCGTACGGTAGGCTCGTCCCTTGTATTGCCAGCGCATCATAATTGCGTGTTAAAGCCGGTAAAGGATCAACAATTCAATATGACAATTGATCATATTCAAATGATTCAAACCGATGTGAAATCCATTACGTTTAATGTAGCAAATGAGCGTGTCCGCTTTGCTCGTTTCCGCCCATTCCCGTTTTGGGAACGTGTGCATGATTCGTTTATTGCCAATGAATAAAGATCGACGTTTTACGGTAACTTTTTCTGCGCAATACGAAGGGCAATTACTGCGCGAAGCTATTGGAGCGTTTGGCATTTCCAAACGTGCTTTAACAGATATCAAGTTTGCGGGTGGCGAAATCTTGGTGAATGGCAGAGAGCAAAATGTCCGCTACGCCTTAAGAAAAACAGATGAGGTGACTGTCAAATTTCCGTTAGAGCAGGTGAGCGATGGATTAATCCCTCAGCGTGGTCCCTTAGATATTTTATATGAGGATGAGCAAATCATCATCGTCAATAAACCACCGTATCAAAGTACGATTCCATCTCGTGAGCATCCAGAAGGCAGTTTAGCGAATTGGATAGCAGGCTATTTTCAGCAGCAAGATGTAGCGTCAACCGTTCATATCGTGACACGGCTAGATCGGGATACATCAGGCTTAGTATGCATCGCTAAACATCGACATATCCATCATATGCTAAGCACGTTGCA
Organism: Lysinibacillus odysseyi; assembly: GCA_014595895.1. Classification (GTDB taxonomy): domain Bacteria; phylum Bacillota; class Bacilli; order Bacillales_A; family Planococcaceae; genus Lysinibacillus_B; species Lysinibacillus_B odysseyi_A. Next base: position 136,896 of record JABUKB010000001.1, read on the forward strand.
GCAAAAAGGGAAGATTCACCGCCAGTACGAAGCAATCGCTCATGGATTTGTGGAATCTCAAGCTATCATTAGACCTATTGGACGGAAAGAGGGCAGTATTATTGAACGGGAAGTACGTGCAGATGGTCAGTTTGCCCATACAGATCTCACACTTGTCTCACAGTTTACAATAAACGGTGAGCCGTACTCGCATATTGTGCTCGATTTGCATACAGGGCGTACCCATCAAATTCGTGTGCATATGGCGTCTATCGGGCATCCATTAGCAGGGGATGAGTTATATGGGGGGAGACGCGATGCAATAAAACGCCAAGCGCTGCATTGCCGTCAAATTGAAATAGAACAACAAAGCGGTCTAGCTATTTACTCTGCAGGTTTACCGCAGGACATGGCCCGTTTACTAAAATAAAACGAAATAGCAAAGCATGTAAACAAGCCGGGTTATTGTTTATATGCTTTTTAATATTTGATTTTAGGGAAAAGTAATAGAGAATGTTAAAATTTTGTGATTTTCAACATTTGCTATTTACGGATAGTAGATAGGCACACTATGATGGAAAAAGCGAGAGGAGGGAGAACATGATTGATCAAAATAAAAACGAAGTAGAATTCAATGAAGAAATGCTGCGTGAATGGTTAGAAAATGATGAGATTCAGATGTTTCGCGAGCACTTTTTATTGTTGCATCCATATGATCAAGCACAATTTTATGAAAAGGTTGATCCTGATATACGTCAAATCATGTATCATTTTTTATCTCCTCTAGAAATGGCTGTTATTTTCCGCGAAATCGAAGCGGAGGATGAAGATTCCCAACAATTTTTAAAAGAAATGGATCCATCCTACGTAGCATCGATGCTAGAAGAAATGTATACCGATGATGCCGTAGATATATTAAATGAACTAGACAATAAAGACCGTGAAAGCTATTTAGAAATGATGGATAGCGATACGGTAGAAGAAATAAATGAGTTGTTAGCCTACGCTGAATATACGGCCGGCGCTATTATGACAACGGAATATGTATCCGTGCTAGAGAGCTCTACTGTTCGTTCAGCCATGGCTGTCCTGCGTAGAGAGGCACCTGATGCCGAGACGATTTACTATTTATTCGTTGTCGATGATAAGCATCGTTTAACGGGCGTATTATCATTGCGTGACTTAATTATTGCTGATGAAGATGAGCTTATTCAGCATGTCATGAGTGATCGTGTTGTATCGGTTGAATTAACGGCAGACCAGGAAGAAGTCGCTATTATCATGAAGGACTATAACTTTTTGGCGTTACCTGTTGTCAATGAAAATCAAGTATTGCAAGGGATTATTACAGTCGATGATATTATCGATGTCATTGATGAAGAGGCAAGCGATGACTACTCCAAATTAGCCGGTATTTCAGATATGGATGAAATTAATGACAGTGCTTTCAAATCGATTAAAAACCGTTTGCCTTGGCTCATTGTCCTGTTATTTCTAGGTATGTTCACGGCAAATTTGATGAGTCGCTTCGAAGATACGCTAGAACAGGTGGCACTGCTTGCATTATTTATTCCTCTTATTTCAGGTACATCGGGGAATAGCGGTACACAGGCTTTAGCCGTTGCTGTCCGCGGTATCGCAACAGGGGAAGTAGGAGAAACAAGTAAGGTAAAGCTCCTGTTTCGCGAGATGATGACTGGGCTGATGATGGGGCTGATTTGTGCTGTTGTCGTAACGGGGATTGTTTACGTTTGGAAAGATAATTTAATTATTGGTTTGCTAGTGGGCAGCGCATTAAGCTGTTCTATTTTAGTAGCTACGCTTGCTGGTTCCTTTATTCCATTATTGATGCATAAAATGGGTGTCGACCCGGCCGTTGCATCGGGACCGTTTATCACTACATTAAATGACGTGACGAGTTTACTTATCTACTTTAGTTTAGCAACCACGTTTCTGAAGTATATTGTGTAACAGTGGCGAGAGAAAGGCATACAATAATGAAAAAGGATGTGGGTCGTTGGAAGAGCCGTTGCTGTATATTCAAACAGCCCCACCAGCAAAATTGCTGGAGGAAGAAAGTACATCCGTTTATATAAAGAAGGAGCCTGTGACGTCACTGGTGTTACATCAGTTACGCTATTTTTCGCGTTCGGTAAATAAGGAGCGCCAACTTTATTTTCAACTAACGAATGGTGAATTCTTAGTCGGCACGATCGAAAAATTGCGTGGCGAAGAAGTATTGGTGAAGACGTACAGCCAAAATGTTTGGCTTGCTGCGCAATCGATTGCTTATATTACATTAAAGTGAAAGATAGATGGCTTGCTTTTATCTCGCATTAACGGGCAGTAATTTATCTGTATGGAAAGCGGTAGCGACAGAGGTGAGATTTTGAGAAGGGTGGAAAGGGTAGGCGGAAGGTTAATTACCCGTAAAAGCCCGATTGGTTCAACTAACAATCAGTGGGGGAGAATCCCCAATGATTGAAGTTTCACTTTATGAGAAATGAATTGGACAGAATCACTGTAAGGTGATTCTGTTTTTTATTTCGAAATTTTTAAAGTGCCTCTTAAATAAGTTACTACCCGTTAATGCGAGAGAAAGGAAATGCCTTTGAAAAATGATTACTATCATAATGCGTTACACAAACTAACACTAATGGGCTATAGCATGGATGCTATAGCCCACTAATCAATTGGAGGTTTAAATATTAGTCACAAAGATCTAAGTCAACGTCAGCGATACATTGTACGGCGCAGAAGCATGTTAAATCTACTGTAATACAGCTATCTGAAGCTGCGAAATCTACAACGTCACATACACGACGCAGATTTACAGCTGTTCCTTCCTCATTTAAAATATCCACTTCGCACTCGCGATCGTCTAATGGCACAAGTACACGCAGTGTTGCGCAACAGTCATCAAATATATCCTCTACACGGAAGAAGATAGAAGCGCAATGTGTATTAAATTCTTCAGAAGAATATGAAGCGATAAATGGTGTTCCTTTTTTTGTTGTTAATGTAAATACGCGTGTGTCTGCTGCTGAACGTGCGGGACTAACAATACCGCCTAGAGGCTCTAGGAAACAGTTTGTTGTACATGTAGAACAATCATTTCGTACTGCTTGATTTTGGATATCTAAAATGGCGCGCACTACCTCACATACACAGCCGCCGTGTGACCCTGATGAAATATTTTCACGACCACATCCCATTTTTTCACCTCCTTTTATAACTAAAGTCTTTCTACAATATGTCGGTGGTTTTGAAAGAAAAGGGCGAATGTTTAGTTTGCATAAAATTTCTTGAAGTGGCGATACTACGCAAAAAAAGGAGTTGGCATCGTGCAAAAAATCGCCTTCTTCATCTGTGTATTGATACTGTTAGCAGGATGTAGTGCCCCGGATGAAAAATATACCACTGTCGCGAATGGACAGGAGGAACGCGTACAGCAAATTGAAAAGGTTTTGGAAAAACATGAATCCATCGAGCATGTCAATATGGTCGTGCTAGACGAGGCAATGCTGGTTGCTATTCAAGTGAAGCCATGGTCTAGGTGGAAAAAGCAAAAAATTGAACAGCAAGTAAAAAAAGAGCTAGAAGATAAGTTTCCAAAAGAGAAAGTGACAGTTTCTACGGACTTTAAATTGCATTGGGAAGCAGGGAAGCTAAAAGAGGAGAAGGATCAAAAAAAGATCCGTCAGCAAGTGAAACAACTAAGCAACCTAGCCAAGGAGGAAACCTAATGAAAGAAGAACGCTATCAACAAATAGAGCAGCAAATCACACCGAAAGCACCCGTAGCTTTTAATATGTTGAAAGCATTCCTAGTAGGCGGGAGCATATGCGCTGTTGGTCAAGCGATTAGTTATTTTTATATCATATTCTTTAATTTTACAGAGAAAACAGCAGGAAATCCTACCGTCGCTACACTTATTTTTATTGCCATGTTACTAACGGGTTTTGGACTATATAGAAGACTAGGGCAATTTGCGGGAGCGGGAAGTGCTGTACCAGTGACAGGCTTCGGTAATGCCGTGATCTCAGCAGCGATTGAGCATAAAACGGAAGGCTTTGTGCTTGGGGTTGGCGGTAATATGTTTAAGCTTGCAGGGTCCGTCATTTTATTTGGTGTTGTATCAGCATTTGCTGTCGCATTGATTAAAACCATTCTAGTATCGTTAGGAGTGATTTCATGGTAATTGTGTTTCGACAAAAGCCAGCTATTTTAGCTTGTGCAGCTGTCGCAGGGCCATTGGAAAAACGCAGTGTTTTCTTCTCCTATTTCGATAAGGTTTTAGAGGATGAACGCGTGTATGAGCAAACAAATGAAAAGGGACAAATGGCACTTGTACGAGAAACATGCAAAGTGCTTTTGGAAAAGGCGAAGGTAAAAAATTTAGATATTGATTATTTACTGAGTGGAGATCTAGTGAATCAAATGACGCCGACTAGCTTTGCAGCAAGAGAGCTGGCAGTGTCCTTTATTGGGCTATTTTCTGCGTGTGCCACTTCCATTTCTTCAGTCATTGTAGCCAGTTTATTAACAGAGGTAGGAGCTTCAAATTTGGCAATTGCAGGAGCAGCAAGTCATCACAATTCAACCGAAAGGCAGTTCCGTTATCCAATCGATTATGGCGCACAGAAACCAGCAACAGCCCAGTGGACGGTAACAGCAGCAGGGTATGTGCTAGTGGGCCAATATGTGGATGGAAGTCCGTATATTGCGGCAGCGACAGTCGGCAAGGTAATCGATTATGGACAAACAGATCCATTCCATATGGGAGCGGCCATGGCACCGGCAGCTTATCAGACAATTACAGATCATTTGAAGCAGCGCGGGCAGAAAATAGCAGACTATGACGCCATTTTTACCGGTGATTTGGGCACATATGGTTTAAAGATACTGAAGGCTATGTTCGCAGAGGATGGAATTGGTCAGGAAGATCTAAAGATAATACGAGATGCAGGAGAAGAATATTATGGAGAGGACAAGCGCTTTCAAGCAGGTGCAAGCGGGGCAGGCTGTTCAGCTTCTGTATTCTTTAGCTATGTAGATTTGCAACTGAAAACAGGACGTTATCAAAAAGTATTGCTAGTTGCTACAGGGGCACTGCTATCACCGTTATCTTATCAGCAAGGACAGTCGATTCCCTGTACTGCCCATGCAATTGAAGTCTGTGTTTAGGAGGTTTATATGATTTTTTCATTTTTATTTGCTTTTGTTGTTGGAGGATTGATTTGTGTAGTGGGGCAGCTGATGTTGGATGTCGGAAAGCTGACACCGGGGCACACATTATCCACGTTGGTCGTAGTGGGTGCTATTTTAGATGGCTTCGGTTTATACGAGCCGTTAATCGACCTTGCCGGAGCAGGTGCAACAGTACCAATTACGTCATTTGGTAACTCTTTAACACATGGAGCATTGGCAGAAGCAGAAAAACATGGGTTGGTAGGAGTGTTAACCGGAATGTTTGAGGTAACAAGTTCCGGGATTAGTGCGGCCATCTTATTTGGATTCATCGGCGCTTTATTATTCCGCTCAAAAGGGACAATTGACTAGACATTTATCCACGTTCTACTTGTAAGTGTTTCATACATTAACAAGTAGAGAGGGGGTGCGCTAAATGGGTGGTTATTGGTCAGGCAATATGAACTGTCAGCAGCCGGCACCTTATTATGAAGAGGGCGGAGGTTCGACGTTTATATTAATTGTAGTGTTATTTATTTTACTAATAATCGTTGGTACTACATTCATGTAAGGAGGAAGAGAGGTGGATTCATTTTTTAAACAGATTGAGCAAAAAACGGGCGTACCGATGGAAGAAGTATTTGCATTAGCCAATGCGATTCAGAATGCTAATTTCTCTAGCGAAAAACAAGTACGCAAAATCGTACGTAAAGTCGGCCGTTTAGCGAATAAATCAGTGAGTGCAGAAATGGAAGATCGCATTGTTCAATCGATTTTACAGGACGGCAAGTCAATTGACGTTAGTAAAATTCAAAGAATGATGAAATAAAAAAGTGAGGCCGTGGCCTCACTTTTTTAAATATTCTTTTCCATAGCACGATGTGGAATATAAGCATCTAAAAACTCTGGAGATGTAACAACATAATCCAATTTTTCATAGAATGGAATAGCATAGCTCTGCGCATGCAGCTTTAGCTTGTGCCAGCCCTGTTCTTTTGCATATTGCTCAACATGCTTCATGATCAGAATGCCTAGATGTTTACCGCGATGTTCTTTTAAGACACACACACGTTCTACTTTTGCTACGCCTTCCTCAATTTCACGTACACGAGCAGCAGCGATAATCTGGTTGTCCTCTTGCACAATAAAATGGGCGGCGGTTTGGTCATGCTCATCTAGCTCGATATGCTCCGGTACGCCTTGTTCTTCTACAAAAACTTTTAAACGTACTTGAAATGCTAATTTTTTTTCTTCTTCCGTTGTCACTAATTTCACTATTTGCACGTAATTATTCAGCTCCACTCAATCTAAATGTTTCATAAGTTGTCCATGAGCCATCTTCAAGCTGGTATAAAATGTGGAAGCGATCAATGACTGTTTTTTCATCGACACCTGTCATACGCAATTGACCGTAAATATCATCGTGCTCTGCATCTGATAATTTTTGTGCAATCGTAATATGCGGGACAAAAACATGCTTTGGCTCGCCAATTTGTACTTCTTCCTGAATAGCTTTCTGGATATTTTCTAACTGTGGTGTCGGTTCAATACGAAAATAAATTGTATTGGTTGTTGGATAAAATGAACTAATGCGCGACGCGTGAATTTGAAGCGGTGCAAACCGTTCTGCAATCGCTTCTAATTTTTTAGCTATTTCCTGAATCCGTGTTTCATCTGCTTCGAATGCATCTTTCAAAGTCATATGCGGTGTAATGAGCGCATAATGTGGGTCATAACGTTTTCGATAAGTGTTTGCTAAATCTTGAATCTGTTTTGATGGAAATGCAACGATACCGTATTTCAACTTCATAACCTCCCAAAATTCGAATTACTATCAATTATAACAGATGCCCTCTCTATTTTTCGCCTCTGCCGAACAATTATCCGAAATTTTCAATTAAAGCGCGCTTTAAATCTGGTTTCCAATACTTCCAAGTATGATTTCCTTCGAATTCTTCATAAAATGTATCGTAACCACGCTCAATCATCAGTTGATGCATCTCGCGATTTGGTGTTAAAAAGTCCTTCACTGTTTTGTCCTTTAACATGACTGCATCTTCATCTGTCCCGATAATATGATAAATGAATAATTGATCAATCTGCTGAGCGGTTTTAACAGCCTCCATTACTTGCTCGTCTACATAAGGGGAGTGCAATATAGCTTTACCGAAAATATTTGGATATTTTAACGCCGCCATTAAGGAGACAGTGGCAGCCATCGAATCTCCGATTAGTCCACGATTGGTACCTAATGCTGTTGTAGAATATTCCCCTTCCAAGTAAGGCACTAACTCATGTGCTAAAAATCGTAAGTAGGCCTCATGCTGATCCCCAGAGGGAATATATTTGCGCTTGCGATCCTCAATGTTTTTGTACGGAACACCTACAATAATGAGGTTTTCGATTTCGTATTCATCAATTAATTCATCCGTTAATCGTGGAATGCCGCCTAATTGGAAGTAATCTTTTCCATCTGAAGCGATGAGAATATTATATTTATGAAGTGGTGTATAATTTGCAGGGATATAAATCAAGAGTTGCATTTCCTCCCCTAAAGACTCACTGTAAAAAGAAAAGTCTCGCACTGTTCCTTTATCCATGATGATCACTCCTAGTTATTTTTATGACAAATTTTTGCTTATTTTTTTCTGAATTCATATTGAAATTGTATCATATTGATGTTTAAAGGTGTAATATGTAGGAAATGCTTTTAAATTCAATGGATATTTAATAATAGAAATGAGGATTTTATTTATGCATAAAAATAATCATCGTATACACTCGGAGCAAGTCACGAAGGCTACAGAGGCAGCGTTAGCGAGAAGGGGCGTAACAATTAAAGAGATTGCAGAGCTCGTTCATGAAATGCAAAAACCATATAATGTCGGCCTAACGCTTGAACACTGCATAAAGTCAGTGGAACGTGTATTGCGTAAACGTGAAGTACAACATGCTGTCTTAGTGGGAGTGGAGCTAGATGAACTGGCAGAAAAGAAAATGCTTTCAGAGCCACTACAGTCCATTATTGAAAATGATGAAGGTTTATTTGGTGTAGATGAAACCATTGCACTGGGTGCCGTTTTTACATATGGCAGCATCGCTGTGACAACATTCGGCCATTTAGATAAGAAAAAAATCGGCATCATTGAAAAGCTCGACACAAAGGCGGGTAACGGTATTCATACGTTTTTAGATGATTTAGTGAGCAGTATTGCAGCCTGCGCAGCAGCACGTATTGCCCATACGATGCGTGATTTAGAAGAAGAAGACGAGACATTTTTAGATGTGCCGCCTAGTGCGCTCGGTCCAGATGATAAACCTGAAAATAATATCTGATATTACGTAAGGAAAAATGGGAAACATTTTTCTTTACGTTTTTTTATTGCTTTGGAGTGAAGTTTTCCCCTTAGAGCTTCTGGAAATAAAGAAGTACTCTTAGTCTGTTGACAAACAGAATAACTCTCATCTTTTTAGCTGCCGAAGACTGTCAAAGGATTGACCGTAGCAATTTTCTGTAGAATCACGTACAATCAACAAAGGAAAAAAGAAAAGGAGTACGTTTTATGAATGGGCGAGATATCAAAACATTGATAACAAGCGGTACGGTTATTATCGCTGTAGGATTATATTTACTATTTGGCAATAAGCCGCCGACAGAAGAAGAATATGCAAAACAGCAAGCAGAGCAGCAAACAGCACAACAAAGTGAAGAAGCCGCTTCATCAGAAACTTCCATATCGCTTCAGGCAGCAGAGGAAGCAACGGGCAACACAGCTCAAGCTGTTAAATACCTTTCGGCTAACGATGGCGATACGTTTACAGTTGAATTGGATGGTCAAAAACAGCGGGTGCGTTTATTAATGCTAGATACACCTGAGATGAATTATGACAAAGGTAAACCGATGCCATATGCGGAAGAAGCAAAGCAATATACAATCGAGTTATTAGAAAACGCGCAAGAGATTCAGCTATTATTCGACCGGGGTCCTGAAACAGATAAATATGACCGTTTACTGGCATATGTGTTTGTAGATGGTGTGTTATTGCAAGAAGCGATTTTATCGGAAGGGTACGGAGCGATTCGTTACGTAAATCCGCCGAACGATACATTAGAGGATGAGCTGCGCGCTATTCAAAAGGAAGCAGAACAACAAAAGAAAAATATTTGGTCACATGAAGGGTATTTTGAAAATAACCGTTTTAACGCTGAGACCGTTCAATGATCCTAGAAATATCATGCAGGCATCCGTCTGGATGATATTTTTTTATAAACCCGTTTGTCTATACAAAAAATGGGGAATGGGGTGCTGTATGAATTGTGTAGATAATATGCTGGCTACATAAGTCAGGGCTGCATCTCACGGATAAAGGGGAGATGTGTCTCTTACATACAATTTAACTTTTTAGGGGGCATCATCAACATGGCAAAGTGGGCAGTAGATCAAGCACATTCAAGTGTGGAGTTTCAAGTAAGGCACATGATGATATCGAAAGTGAAAGGTTATTTTGGTTCTTATACGGCTGATATTACTGCAGCAGATATCACCGATTTAACAACTGCATCGATTGCTTTTACGTTTGATGTAAATACAATTAGCACAAAAAATGGCGATCGTGACAATCATTTGCGCTCTGCCGATTTCTTTGATACCGAGCAGTATCCGGAAATTACTTTTATATCTACGAATATTGCAGGGAGCGACGGGGCATACAAAGTAACGGGTGATTTGACAATTCGCGATATCACGAAACCTGTAACGTTTGATGTAAAGTTCAACGGTAAAGGAACAAATCCCTGGGGTCAAGAAGTATACGGTTTTGAAGCAACATCTAGCATCAACCGTGAAGAATTTGGCTTAACATGGAATGCCAACCTTGAAACAGGCGGCGTATTGGTCGGCAAAGATATTACTGTATTAGTAGAGTTAGAGGTAAGCCCGGAAGCAGAAGCAGCATAATATAAATTTTTGAATAGAAATAAATGAAAGAGAGGGGCATTGGGGAATCATACCGATGCTCCTATTTATATTTTGCGAAAGATAGGGCAGTTTTTTGAAAATAGTTATTAGAAAATAAAGAATTTTTTTGAATTGTGGGTTGCTTTTTTTTAGTAAGTATAATAATATAACTCATATAATATAAAACCAAGTTGAATAATTGGTTTTAAGGGGTGATAACGATGACACCAATTGTATCGGTTGAACAAGTATCAAAATCATATAAGGAACAAGGTCCTCTTGTACTACATAATATTTCCTTTGACATTGAGAAGGGTGAAGTAATTTCTCTGCTAGGAAAAAGCGGCTGCGGAAAAAGTACCCTGCTAAACTGTATTGGCGGATTTGAGGACACAAATACAGGGCAAGTTTTGCTAGAAGGCACGGTTGTAAAAAAGCCGAGCAAGCGCTGTGTGATGCTCATGCAAAATTACGGTTTACTGCCGTGGCGTTCCGTTCTTAAAAATGTAGAGCTTGGATTAGAAGGGATGGAACTTTCTAAACAAGAGATGACTGAACGTGCGAAACATTATTTAGAAATGGTGGGGTTAGCGGATAATGCCTCAGCATTGCCAAGTGAACTATCAGGTGGGATGCAACAGCGTGTAGCGATTGCGAGGGCACTTGCCATTCAACCGGAAGTCATTTTAATGGATGAACCCTTTGGAGCTCTCGATACATTCACACGTTATTATTTGCAAGATGAGCTTATGCAAATACAACAGCGTGAGAAAATGACCATCATTTTAGTTACGCATGATATTGATGAAGCGATTTATTTATCTGACCGCATACTCATTATGAAACCAAATCCAGGAGAAATTCATAAAGAAATTTCTATACAAATGGCTAAGCCGCGTGATCGTTCAGATGCAGATTTTCAGCATTATCGAGAGATGATATTTAAAGAGTTCCAATTCACGAATGTCAAAGCAGAAATCGAGTTTAATATATAGGGGGCTATGGGATGAAAAAAATATATGGACTGCTAACACTGATTTTCGTGCTAGTGCTGGCCGCTTGCGGTGGTAACGAGACAGCTACCTCCACAGAAGAAGGCAAACCAGTTATCAAAATTGGTTACTTGCCGATTACGCACGCAGTACCACTTTATATGCAAAATGATGAAGCATATGAGGGCTATGAATTAGAACTAGTAAAATTCGGTTCTTGGCCAGAGCTAATGGATGCGCTAAATACAGGGGCAATTGATGGTGCTTCTGTACTGATTCAATTAGCGATGAATGCAAAAGAAAAAGGTGTCGATTTAAAAGCGGTGGCACTGGGGCATCGTGATGGCAATGTATTAATCGGAGGAAAAGAGATTGCATCCGTAGAGGATTTAAAAGGGAAGTCTTTTGCTATTCCAAGTCGTTTTTCAACACATAATATTTTACTTTATGAAATGCTGAAAAAGCACGGAATTGGCTATGACGAAGTCGATGTAGTGGAATTACCGCCAGCAGAAATGCCAGCTGCACTTGCAGAAGGTCGTATCGCTGGATATGTAGTAGCAGAACCGTTTGGCGCGATGTCAGTGGCACTTGAAAACGGGAAAGTGTTATACCAATCAGAAGAAATCTGGCAAGATTCGATTGACTGCGGTCTAGTACTGCGCGGTGACTTTATCGAAAATAATAAGGCATTAGTGGAAAGTTTCGTTGCTGATTATGTAGCAGGCGGTGAGCTAGCTGAGCATAAGGATGAGCACACATATGAAGTGGTAGACGATTATTTAACAGTAGAAAAAGATGTACTTGATTTATCGCTTGAGTGGATTTCATATGACAATTTAAGCATTGAAGAAGATAGTTACACAATCTTACGTGATGCGTTAATCGAAATGGGTCTATCGGAAAACCCACCAATGTATGAAGAGTTTGTTGATGCAAGTTTTGTAGATTAGTAGTTGACGGAGGGTAAGGAATATGGCCATATTGAGAAAATTTTCACCGATTGCGATCGGCTTTGTCTTACTGATCGTCGTGTGGCAAATTGCAACTATGATCGGTGGACATCAGGCGGCTCTCTTCCCTCCGCCATTAAAAGTGGGAGAAGCGTTGGCAGCCATTGTTTCGGATGGCTCCATCTTTACACATATACAGATTAGTTTGTTTCGCTTCTTTATGGGCTATATGGCAGCTGTTACAGCAGCTATTGCTTTAGGTCTTGTTCTCGGGAGACTGCCATTCATTTGGCAAGTAATTGATCCCATTGTACAGGTATTGCGACCGGTATCTCCGATTGCTTGGTCACCGTTTATCGTATTGTGGTTTGGCATTGGGAATATGCCGGCGATTGTTATTATTTTCATCGCTGCATTTTTCCCTGTCCTGTTGTCCACAGTATCGGCGGTGAAAAAGGTAGAAAAAACGTATTTACGCATTGCGGCTAACTTTGAAATGAGCGAAATCGAAACATTGCGCAAAATCATTTTACCAGCTTCGTTCCCAATGATCGCCAATGGTTTGCATATGGCGTTAGGGTCTGCTTGGATTTTCCTGGTAGCTGGTGAAATGGTAGGAGCACAATCAGGACTTGGGTTCTTGATTGTCGATGCGCGAAATGCCTTGAGCTTGGATTTGGTAATGGCATGCATCGTTATGATTGGGGTGCTCGGATTGATTTTGGATAAATTGATTCATTATTTCGAAGCATGGGTAAGCCGTATTTGGGGCGGCGCAAAATAAATTACTACCTGTTAATACGTAATAAAAAAAGCCTGAATAATCAGGCAAGAGGACGGATGAGAATATTTTCTGCTCGTTCTCCGGTAGCGGTTGAATAGTAGCCGATTTCAACGCGATTTTTATCTGCATCTACAATTTCTTTATAGCAGGTATCAAGGTGTTCAGCACCCCATATAATCATGGCGTTGAATACGTGTTCAAGGGCTGTCCCTTTTTCGGTTAACGTATAACGATAGCGTGGCGGATGAGCTACATATAGCTCAGCCTGCACGATGCCTGCTTCTTCTAGCTCTTTTAAGCGACTAGATAGCACATTGGCAGAAAGCCCAGGTAGCTTTAGCTTAATATCATTGAAATTGGTTTCGCCAACCAATAGTTCATGGATGATTAGCAATGTCCATCGATCACCTAGGATGTTTAATGTTTGTGCGATATTGCAAGGTAAATCATAGCGTGTTTTCAAAGTGATCCCTCCTTGACAATAAGTATAAGCATTAAATTTATACATTGCGAGTTAATTTTTTTAACTCAAATACAAACAATTAGGAGGAATTACAAATGGGTTTATTTTTAGTAGAGTCAACAATTAGCGAGGTTTCATCAAAAGAGGCATTTTCAGCATTAGTAGAGAAAGTGCATGCAACAGAAGGTGCGAATGTCATCGAAGTACAAGTAGCAAAAGATTTCTCACGCGGTTATTTCATCATCGAGGCAGCAGATGAGGCTTCAGCGAAGTCTGCATTAGAAGCACAAGGCGTGAGCATCGACTTAGCCAAAGAAGTGCGTTTAATCGGTAAAGAATTAGACGAAGTAAAAGCTGGCGGTGAGCAAGTAAACTACTTAGTAGAATGGGAAATCCCAGCAGAAATTACAATGGACAAATATTTAGAGCGTAAAAAGAAAAACTCTGTGAAATATGAAGAAGTGCCAGATGTAAAATTCTCTCGTACGTATGTATGTGAAGATATGACAAAATGCTTATGCTTCTACGATGCACCAGACGAAGCAGCTGTAAAACGTGCACGTGAAGCAGTACAAACACCAATTACTTCATTAACTGAATTAGCAGACTAAGAAAGCAGGTGCAGTGACAATGGCAATCCATACAGAGCAATTACAACAAATCATCGAGGAAAAATTAAAGCCGGTCGTCAAAAAAGTAGATGAACAGGCTTACTACGCAGAAGAATATATTCTAGCACTGAGTGAAGCAGGGTTCTTTAATTCTACAGGGAAAGATACGGCTACAATTTTACAAGATGAGGCAGCAGTCGTTCGTGAAACGGCAAAAGTCTGCATGACGACTGCATTTTGTGTTTGGTGCCATTTAGCTGCATTGACGTACTTGCGTAATAGTCGCAATGAGTACTTAAAGCAACAAATTTTGCCAAAGCTTGAGCAAGGGGAGTTGCTTGGTGCGACAGGCTTATCGAATCCGATGAAATATTATTCAAGATTAGAAAAGCTGCATTTATCAGCGGAACAAACAGCAGATGGCTATATCATCAATGGTGTTTTGCCTGCGGTATCGAACTTAGGGAAACGTCATTACTTCGGTGCCATTGCCGATGTGGGCGACCGAGAAGTCATGGTGCTTGTGTCAACTGCTGCACCTGGTCTTGAGCTGAAGGAAAAAGTAGGCTTTATAGGAGTGAACGGAAGTGCGACATATACTTGTAAGTTTGAGAATGTGTTCATTTCAAAAAGTTTTGTCATTGCAGAGGATGGGAAGTCGTTTTGCGATATCATCCGTCCAACATTTATTTATTATCAAGTGCCTCTAGGAACCGGCGTCATTGCAGCAGCTGCTGAAGGCATTCAGAAGGTAAAGGCAAAGCAAAACGGGTGCAACGATTATTTGCAAGTGCAAGCAACGGAGCTATGCGCAAATTATAATCGTATCAATGCAGAGCTGACGGAAGTCGCATCATCGCTAACATTGAAAGATATTGTCGATATTCGTTTGCAAGCGGTGCATGACACATTGCAAGCGGTGCAGGCCAATATGATCCATAATGGCTCAGCCGGTTATATAGCAGGCAGTGTCGCTTCTCGTAAGCTGCGCGAAGCCTATTTCTTTGCTAACCTAACGCCAACTGTTCGCCATTTAGAAAAACTGAAGGCGAATTTAACAGAATAGTAAGAAGAGACTGTCTTGTAAGTTTGTAAGCTTACAGGGCAGTTTTTTTACGAAGTTTTTTAAATTGGAAAAGTATGCCGCGAGCGAATGATTTTTGTTACGATAATAAGGAAGTATGCAATATTCATAAAAAGGAAAAATAACGGAAGTGGTAAAATGTTTTTTTAGGCGGGCATGATGTTAACTAAATAGAAAAACAGTATACTTTGCCATATAAATAGGCAAAGTCGAAAATATGACTTTGCCTTTGTTTTTATTTTGTATGATCAATATGTAATATCACATTACATATCTGTTTCCTCAGAGTCGGGCACACACTCTTTATAATAAAGGAATGACTCGTCTTCTAATTGATGTAATTTGTTTTCATCGATTCCGATAGCTAATACACCTGAAAAAATTGTCTCCCACCATGTCTCAGTAATAATCATAATAATTGCCTCCTTTTTATGTTTGAAAATACATAAGTGCTTCATTATTACTCATTGTTTAGCGGTATCATTTGTAAAGCCTTTACCCACGTGTTACGATTTTTTAAACCAATTTTGTTAAAAAACCGCGATTTTTTGCTGAAAAACAAAAAAATATGGTGCTTTGAAATAGGGCTAATATGAGAATGCTATACATCATTAATATGCGGAATTATCCCCAAAGTATGCATACAAAATAGAAAAAGGAGAGGTTAAGATGAATTTCACAAAACAAGATATAGAAAAAATGATTGATGACCAACGCACATTTTATTTTACACGCCAAACAAAAGCCGTTGATTTCCGCAAAAATCAGCTATTAAAGCTGAAAGAAACAATTAAAAAATATGAAAAACAGGTCATTCAAGCATTGCATTTTGATTTGCGCAAAAGTGAATTTGAAGCATATACAACTGAAATCGGCGTCATCTATGATTCCATTTCCTATATGGTAAAAAACATTGATGAGTGGATGAAGCCGGAAGCGGTAAAAACACCACTTCATTTCCAGCCAGGAAAAAGCTTTATCGTCCGCGAGCCTTATGGCGTAGTGCTCATTATCGGAGCATTCAATTATCCGTTCCAGCTCGTGATGGAGCCGCTGATTGGTGCGATTATTGGCGGGAATACAGCGATTGTAAAACCATCCGAAACAGCTGTCCAAACAGCAGCCATTGTGAAAACTATTTTAAATGAAGCGTTCAATGATAATTATGTACGGGTAGTAGAAGGTGAAAAAGAAGAAGTGCAAGCGCTTATTCATGCCCCGTTTGATTATATTTTCTTTACGGGTAGCGTAGCAGTAGGGAAAATCGTCGCGAAAGCAGCAGCGGAAAGGTTAACGCCGGTTGCGTTGGAGCTTGGAGGAAAAAGCCCGGCCATTGTTGACCAAACAGCTAATTTAGAAGTAGCGGCGAAACGGATTGCATGGGGAAAATTTAATAATGCAGGGCAAACATGTGTAGCACCGGATTATGTACTTGTTCAGCGTTCGGTTTATCCCAAGTTCATAAAAATTTTACAAAAGACATTAAAGCAATTTTACGGAAAAAATCCGCAGGCGAGCGAAGATTTTGGTCGTATTATCAATGAAAGACAATTTCGTCGTCTAGAGGCACTATTAGAACGAGAAAAGGAACAGATTACTTTCGGGGGAAAAACCGATGTCAATGATTTATATATTGAGCCAACGATTGTAGAAAACGTCAATTGGCAAAGTCCAATTATGGAAGATGAAATATTCGGACCGATTTTGCCAGTGATGGCTTACGAAGATTTACCGCGTGTCATTCATTGTATCCGTCAGCTGCCAAAGCCATTAGCTGCTTATTTATTTTCGGAAAATGAACAAGCAATTGCATATTTTTTAGAGGAGTTGCCATTCGGTGGAGGCTGTATCAATGATGTGGTCACACACGTAGGAAATCCGCATTTACCATTTGGCGGTGTGGGTCCTTCAGGAGTGAAAGCGTATCACGGAAAGGCGAGTTTTGAAAACTTTACACATAGTAAGTCGGTCTTGCATCGCTCGAATAAGCTAGCAAACGGCTTATTATACCCACCTTATAAGCAGAAGGTAAAATTAGTGCGTACGATTATGAAATAAAAAACGTTTAGGAGAAGTTTTCTAGTACTTTTCCTAAACGATAAAGAGGTTGTCTTTCTTAGGCGACCTTTTTAATATGGAAGCGGTGAATTAGGGAAGGAAATTAAAATTTCTGTGCCGATCTGCTCCTCGCTGTGAATTTTAATAGAGCCTTTATGTTCTTGGATGATTTTGTTAGTAATCATCATGCCGAGACCAGTCCCTTTTGATTTTGTCGTATAGAACGGCTCGAAAATTCG
This sequence comes from Lysinibacillus odysseyi, assembly GCA_014595895.1. Classification (GTDB taxonomy): domain Bacteria; phylum Bacillota; class Bacilli; order Bacillales_A; family Planococcaceae; genus Lysinibacillus_B; species Lysinibacillus_B odysseyi_A. Next base: position 154,207 of record JABUKB010000001.1, read on the forward strand.
TTCCAAAATAGGAGCTGGGATGCCGCATCCCGTATCTCGAATGAAAATATACAGCTCATCCGTGTCATTATAGAGCTCAATATGAATAGAGCCTTGCTGATCGATGGCTTCAATGGCATTTTTCAGAATGTTAATGAATACTTGCTTGATCTGATTCGGGTTGCCATGAATCGATGTATAGCTATCATTCAGTTTTAATGTGAGGTCGATTTCTCGCTGTTGACATTCAACAGAATAGAGTGTTTTTAATTCCTGCAAAATCTTATCAAGTTTGATAGGCTTAAAAGTATCCATTTGTGGACGCGATAGCACAAGGAACTCAGAAATGATGACATCAATACGTTCAATTTCTGATTGAATGAGTTCTGTATACATTTTATAAGGCGATTTCTCATCAGCATTCATCATTTGCACGAAGCCTGAAATCACAGTCATCGGATTCCGGATTTCATGTGCCACACCGGCAGCAATTTCTCCAGCAACCTTTAACTTTTCTGATTGGAGAATCAAGCGTTCGTTCTCCTTTACGACGGACATATCACGTGAAATAACAGATAGCGCGATCAGTTCATTATTTGTGTCGTAAAGAGGTGATAAAGAAATCTGGACATCCAAAACGGTCCCATCCTTTGTCATATCTTTTGTTTCTAATAAGTGATAACGTTCGCCTTTTAAAAGGTTTTCCCACCGTTGACGTGCAGCTTCATTATATTCAGAAGGAACTAATGTTAACTTTTTGCCGATACATTCTTCACGTGACCAGCCGTATAATTTTTCGAAGGCCGGATTGACATCAATTACCCGTTCTTGCAAATCAAAAACAGCGATGGCATCTTGAGCTTGATGAAAAAACAGGCGTAAATAGGCTTCTGTAGATGTAAGCTGACGTTCTTTTTGCAAATTAGTGTTCTCTGTTTTTCGCCATAGCCTTCTAATGAAAAAGGCTTGCAAAACACCGACAGAGCTAATGAATAAAATATAAAAAATATAAAGATCGATTAATTCTTTTTGTGAAAATGTATTAGTTTTAAAGAAGAAAATTAAAATAATGGCTACTTCAAAGCTAGTGATAAATGCCAATAAAATGACAATCTTGGGTGAGCGATAAATCGACACCATGAGCAATAGGAAAATGAACCAATAAAAAGTAATGAAATGCTGACTTTGAATAACTAAAAAAACAGTGATTAAATTATAGACAACTAATAGGCAGACCCGCATAATTTGAGGAGAGATTCTCACATAAAACAAAAAGCCTAGTATAAGCGCCACTCCTATCAGTACGATAGGGAAATAGACGTGATACTCAAAGATACCTATATAAATGCTAAGAGCATACAGCATAAGGCTGATAATAAATGTGTAATAAATAAATAAATTTCGCTTTTGTAAAATTTCTGTTTGCTGCATTTTGCACCTCGAGAGACATTGATATTTTCATCATACATGAATTACCTGTGTCGATAAATGGCGAATTTTGTTATGATAAATTAAATTGGGGGCTGAATCGATGAAATATAAATTTAATGAAGAAAAAACAGTAGGCTGGCTACAAGATTTAGTCAATACACCTAGTCCATCAGGCTATACAACAAATATTTTAAATAAAATCAGCACATATCTAGATCAATTACATATACCTTACCGTCGGACCAATAAAGGAGCCATTATTGCTACTTTTCCAGGTGACAATACAGACAAGCACCGATTACTAACTGCGCATGTCGATACACTAGGGGCGATGGTCAAAGAGGTAAAAACATCAGGTCGTTTAAGCCTCTCAATGATTGGCGGGTTTAATTGGAATGCTGTAGAAGGTGAAACATGTACCATTCATACAGCAACAGGTGAGGTACGCGGCACGATTCTCATGCATGAGACGTCTGTGCATGTGTATCGGGGGGCCGGTGACATAAAGCGCGATGACAAGCATATCGAGGTACGTGTCGATGCGAAGACGAAAAGCAGAGACGAGACGCGGGCAATCGGCATTGAAGTAGGGGATTTTGTATCCTTTGATGCACGTTTTGAATATGTAAATGGTTTTATTAAATCACGCCACCTTGATGATAAGGCAAGTACAGCGTTATTATTAGAACAAATGCGTTTTTTGCAAGAACATCAGGTGAAACTGCCATATACGACTCATTTCTATATTTCAAATAACGAAGAAATTGGATATGGCGGCAATTCAAATATTCCGGCAGAAGTTGTCGAATATATCGCAGTAGATATGGGAGCCATCGGAGACGGACAGTCGACGGATGAGTATACGGTATCCATATGTGCGAAAGACTCAAGTGGTCCGTATCATTATGAATTAACACGACAGCTTGTTACGTTAGCAAAGGAACAGCAGATTGATTATAAATTAGATATCTATCCATACTATGGTTCAGATGCATCAGCTGCTATCCGTGCAGGCTATGATGTACGCCATGCTTTATTTGGACCGGGAATTGAATCTAGCCATGCGTATGAACGTACACATGTGGATTCACTGCATGCTACTGCACAATTGATTTACGCGTATATTACATCACCAATGTTGAAAATGGAGGGTTAATGGATGTATACAGAAGAACTATTAAGTGCCTTGCCGCAAAAGAAGGTGCTAGGACAATTACCAAATACACTGCAAGATATTGCAATGGATTCCCGTTCAGTGGGACCGGGTACATTATTTGTATGTATTAAAGGCTATACAGTAGATGGTCATGATTATGCGCAAAAAGCAGTAGATGCGGGTGCTACAGTGATCGTAACAGAACGTGAGCTATCATTGGCAGGTGATGTGGTGCAAGTAATAGTGGCAGATACCAATCGTGCATTAGGCTTATTAGCGGCTAAATTTTTCGACTATCCTTCTAATGATATCGTGATGATCGGTGTTACAGGAACAAATGGTAAAACGAGTGTGACAGGAATTATCCATAACATTTTAATCGGCATGGGGGAAAAGTCTGCTCTGTCTGGAACGATTGGCTTCAATTTAAACGGAATTTTGTATGAGTCGGCAAATACGACAAGCGATGCTTTGTCGACACAGCAAATGATTTTCCGTGCTAAAATGGAAAGCTGCCGTGCCATGGTCATGGAAGTATCCTCGCACGGGTTAGAGTTAGGACGCCTTGCAGGTGTAGATTATGATGTGGCAATTTTTACAAACCTGACACATGACCACTTGGATTTCCACGGTACAATGGAAAACTACGGGAATGCGAAAGGTTTATTGTTCTCGCAATTAGGGCAAGATTTATCCAAAAATAAGCATGTCATATTAAATGCGGATGATGAGTGGAGCGAACGTTATGCCAAGCTGACACCGTTCCCCGTGTGGACATACGGCTTGAAAAATGAAGCAGCATTTAGCGCAGAAAATATTCAATACGGTGATGGTAAAACGTCATTCGATATGGTAACCCCAGAAGGTACATACCCAATCTCGATGCATTTATTAGGGGAATTTAATATTTATAATGTACTAGCAGCGACAGCGATGTTTTACGCACGCGGTTTTGCATTAGAGCAGGTTCTAGAGCAAATTGAACAGCTACCACCGGTAAAGGGGCGTATGGAAAAGGTACCGACAGATTTGCCGATTCAAATCTTCATTGATTATGCCCATACACCGGATGCGATTGAAAAAGCGATCAACGCAGCAATGCCATATAAAGCAGCTGATAAGAAACTGATTTTCTTGGTTGGCACAGGCGGCGGTCGTGATAAGTCAAAACGTCCAACAATGGCAGCGAAGGCTTCTGTAGCAGATTATGTTATTTTAACAACGGACGATCCGCGCTACGAAGAATTTGATAGCATAACGAGTGATTTAGCGAAAGGTATGCTGCATGATCGGTACGCTTGTATCGGTGACCGTGCAGAGGCGGTGCGCCATGCCATTGAGGTGGCAGAACCGGGGGATATTATTATTTTCGCAGGTAAAGGACACGAAGATTACCAAATTATCGAAGATACAAAATATCCGCATAGCGATGCTGAAATTGCGATGGAAGCCGGTAAATTGAAGTTTGTTTAAAAAGATGAGTGCCGCTCTCCTTTAGAAGGGGAGCGGTTTTTTTTCTGGAAGAAAACCTGGAGAAAACCCTTATCAACCTTTCAAGTCGGCAGGTCTTTGCATGAGCGCAAAAATGACTAGGAAGAAATTGCGGTAAGGCTGACTTGTTGCTCGTCGAAAAGCAAAAGTTCTATATTGGAAGAAATTATCTCATCTTACCGAAGTTTTGCATTTCTTTTACCATGATGAAAAAATCAGGAGGAATAAGTAAAAAAGGTTGTCACCCAGTAGGCAACTCTTTTAAAATAAAACAGTATGTAAAAAAGGAGACGAAAATTCATGACTTTAGAGCAAGATATATTATCACGTCGTACCTTTGCCATTATTTCCCACCCGGATGCTGGTAAAACGACGATTACAGAAAAGCTATTGTTATTCGGTGGTGCAATCCGCGATGCGGGAACAGTAAAAGGGAAAAAAACAGGGAAGTTCGCAACGTCTGACTGGATGGAAATCGAAAAGCAACGCGGAATTTCCGTTACTTCTTCCGTAATGCAATTCGATTATTCTGGTTGCCGTGTCAACATCCTCGATACACCTGGTCACCAAGACTTCTCGGAAGATACGTATCGTACACTGATGGCAGTAGATAGTGCCGTGATGGTTGTCGATGCTGCCAAAGGAATCGAGGCCCAAACACTGAAATTATTCAAAGTATGTAAAATGCGCGGTATTCCGATTTTTACATTTATCAATAAATTAGACCGTCAAGGGAAAGAGCCACTTGAGCTGATTGAAGAATTAGAAGAAGTATTAGGCATCTCTGCTTACCCAATGAACTGGCCAATCGGTATGGGGAAAGAATTTTTAGGAATTTATGATCGCTATAATAAACGTATTGAGCAGTTCCGTACAGGAGAAGAGGAACGTTATTTACCGCTGGATGATAATGGCGAATTAGCTGTTGATCATGAGATGAAGGTTACATCTTATTATACGCAAGCGATGGACGATATCGAATTATTAAACGAGGCAGGCAATGAATATTCAGAAGAGAAAATTCGTCGTGGTGCTTTAACACCTGTATTTTTTGGCTCGGCTTTAACAAACTTTGGCGTCCAGACATTCCTTGATACGTACTTGCAATTTGCACCAGTACCGCAGCCGCGTATTACCGAAGATGAGCAATTTATTGATCCGGTAGAGCACAAAGACTTCTCTGGTTTCATCTTCAAGATCCAGGCGAATATGAACCCTGCCCACCGTGACCGTATTGCTTTTGTTCGTATTGTATCCGGGCAATTTGATCGCGGCATGAATATGACGCTATCTCGTACAGGAAAGTCATTCAAAGTGACACAGTCGACTCAGTTTTTAGCGGACGATCGGGAAACGGTTGAAACAGCTTGTGCCGGTGATATTATCGGCCTTTATGATACAGGCACATATCAGATTGGTGATACAGTGGTCGGCGGCAAGAAAACATTTAACTTTGAAAAATTGCCGCAATTCACACCGGAGATTTTCATGCGCGTAACGGCAAAAAACGTGATGAAAGGCAAGCAATTCCAAAAAGGTGTCTTGCAATTAGTGCAAGAAGGTGCGATTCAGTACTTTAAAACATTGCATACTGAGGACATTATTCTTGGTGCGGTTGGTCAATTGCAATTTGAAGTGTTCGAGCATCGTATGCGTAATGAATATAACGTAGAAGTTATTATGCAACCAATCGGCAGCAAAATGGCGCGCTGGATTGAAAATGAAGAAGACGTAAAGGATTCAATGAATTCAGCACGATCTATGCTTGTAAAAGATCGTTATGACAATTTAGTATTCTTATTCGAGAATGAATTTGCTATGCGCTGGTTCTCTGAAAAGAATGAGCATATCAAATTATATAGCTTGTTATAAAAATACTGGAACCGTCCCCATACTAAGAAATATGGAGGCGGTTTTTTTAGGTCATGTAAATATATGTCAAATTTTAAAAAATAAGGAAAAAATAGAGTGTTTTTTGCACGCTTATAAAGGGAAAAGTGAATAAAAACTCGAATATAGTAACAGAAGGATGTCTTTTTATGGGGAGTACAGCACAATGAAAATAAGCGATTTTTCTATAAAACGACCAGTATTTACCTTTGTGACAATGGTGCTTGTCATTTTATTAGGTGCTGTTTCGTTATTTAAAATACCAATTACGTTAATTCCAGATTTAAATCCGCCGATTGGGGTAGTGGTAACCACTTATCCAGGAGCGAGTCCGACAGAGGTGAATGAAAAAGTCACGAAGCCGTTAGAAACGAGCCTCGCTACCTTGCCGGGTATTAATAAAATTACATCGACCTCGCAAGAAAGCAACAATTTAATTGTGTTGGAATTTGATTGGTCAACTTCAATTAAAGATGTGCAATCAGAAGTATTGCAGCGTTTAGATATAACGAACTTGCCAGATGAGGCGACAGCTAGCTTTCTGAAGTTTGACCCATCGCAGTTGCCGATTATTCAATTGAGCTTGCGTGCTACAGAAGCAGATGTGGATGTACGGCAGCTAGCAGAGCAATTAGAACTCGAGTTAAAACGACAGGACGGGGTCGCAAGTGTCAATCTGTCTGGTCATATAATCGAAGAAGTACAAATCGCTTTAGATGCGGCAGCGCTAGAAGCACAGGGGCTCACGCAGGCGGATATCGTCCAGATTGTTCAGGCCAATAATATTTCATTGCCGGGAGAAGCGGTCAATACAGACGAGGGGCAATTGCTGACGACCCGTGTCATTAGCACCTTTACTTCTGCAGAACAAATAGCAGATCTCATTTTATCTGTCAATCCTCTAACAGGAGAAACCATCCATATCAGTGATATTGGGTCGGTTACGCGCGTAGAGCAGGAACAGCAAACCATAACGCGTGCAGGTGAATATAATGCTGTACTCATGTCTGTGCTTCAGGAATCAGGAACCAATACAGCACAAGTTTCTGAAACATTTCAAGAGGCATTGAATGCATTACTCAAGCAGCCTGAATATGCTAATGTGCAGGCGGATATTTTATATGACCAAGGTGATTATATCGACTTAGCCATTGATAATATTAGTACCTCGCTCATTTATGGCGGCTTGTTTGCAATGCTTGTACTATTTATCTTTTTACGTGGATGGAAAAGTCCGGTTATTGTGGGAATTGCGATTCCTTATTCCGTTATTGTGACGTTTGTTTTATTATACTTTGCAGAGTTTTCGCTCAATATTTTAACCCTCGGTGCCTTAGCGATCGGGATTGGGATGCTTGTCGATAATGCCATTGTGGTCATTGAAAATATTGAACGCCACTTATCATTAGGAAAGCCGCCAAAAGAAGCGGCCTCGATTGGCACGAAGGAAGTAGGCATCGCCATTATTGCTTCTACGCTAACAACGGTTGCAGTTTTTGTACCGGTAATGTTTACAACGGGGCTCATTGGGCAGCTCTTTACGGAGTTTGCCTTGACAATTACCTTTAGTTTATTTGCATCGTTAATTGTCGCACTTACAGTTGTACCGATGCTAGCCAGTAAATTTTTAACAGTGAAAAAGGGTGACTTATTAGAGAGGAGAGCCCAATCGACATTTTACCAGTCTTATAAAAAATCTTTGCAATGGGCGATCAATCATCGCTGGCTAGTGCTTGTTGCCACGCTGGTTGCATTTGTGATTTCATGTGTTAGCCTATTTAGAACGGGGACGGAATTTATCCCTCCAACAGATGAGGGCTATTTTTCTGTAGAAGTTGCCTTGCCGCAAGGAACATCTTTGTCGGTGACAGAACAGTTAACGACCGAGGTAGAAGAGCGCATAAAGGAAGAACCAGAAATAGATGTACTGATTAGCATGATTGGGGGGGACCAGCAAACACTCTCCCGTGGTACAGCGAGCGCCAATATTGCACAATTATATGTCAAGCTAGTGCCGCTTGCACAGCGTGAGCGATCTATTTTTGAAGTGACAGAGGAACTCGAAGGTGATATGCAAGCCTTGATTGGGGAGCGCGCTGAAATCGATTTCTCCGTATCTACTGCTGCGGGGACATCGCCGAATACGATGACATTTCGCTTAACAGATTCCAATGAAGTACGTCTAAAAGAAACAGTAAAAGAAGTACAGCAAGAGTTAGAAGATGTAGCGGGTATCTTAGAGGTAACGACAGATTTAGATAACATTGCTGATGAAATTCAAATTGAAGTTGACCGGGAAAAAGCTCAATCCTACGGGATGACAGCCGCTCAAATTGCTCAATCTGTCAATGCGATGATGCGGGGTGTGCCGACAACACAGATTATCGCCGAGGATGGGGAGGTACTTTCTGTTTATACAGGATTTGGCGAAACCTATAAAACAGATATAGAAGCTGTCAGGACAATGAAACTGCGCTCGCCAGCAGGCATATTTGTCCGGTTGGAGGAAGTAGCTGATATACGGATTGCCGCTACTCAAACTTCTATACGTCGCTCTGATCAGGCGGCGGCTGTTGCCTTTTTCGTAAAGTACGAGACAACCGAATCTTTGAGCAGCATATCAGAGAAAATAGATCGGGCCATTGAGCAAGCAAATATGCCGGATGAGACGGCTGTTGTCTTTAGTGGAGATCGCGAGTTATTTGAGAATGCGAAAGACGATATGTATTTGGCAATTGCACTGGCTGTTATTTTAGTTTACATCGTCATGGCTGCACAGTTTGAATCATTGCGCTATCCGTTTATCATGATGTTTAGTGTCCCATTGATGGTTATCGGGGTGGCTGCTTCGCTATGGCTGACTCAAACATTATTAGGTATTACGGTTATTATTGGGATACTTGTACTAGTCGGTATTGTGGTAAATAATGGGATAGTGCTGGTGGATTATATTAATTTAAAGAAATCAGAAGGTCATGCAACAGAGCAAGCCATTTTAATAGGCGCACAGGATCGCCTGCGCCCGATTTTAATGACGGCATTAACGACGGCATTAGGATTAGTACCGCTTGCACTAGGAATTGGCGAAGGGACAGAATTGAATCAGCCTATGGCTATTGTCATCATTGGCGGTTTATTAACTTCTACATTGCTGACATTGTATATCGTGCCTATTCTCTATCGATTGCTCGATAGAAGGGCTTAAAGGAGAGGGGGAACACGGTTGTGCATTTGTTTACAGGTTTTCCAGGTTTTATAGCGGGTCAGCTGATAAGACAACTATTTCGGGATAATGTAACCACACATATTTACGCGATTGTACTGCCAATCAATCTGCAACAGGCCAAAAAAGAAGCAGCTGCTATTTGTGAAAGTTATCCAAATTGCAAAATCGACTTATTCGAAGGAGATATTACCTTACCAGATCTAGGATTATTCATACAGGATATCGACCATATGATAGCAAATGTGCGGGTGCTATGGCATTTGGCAGCGATTTATGATTTAGCTGTTTCACGTGAGATTGCATGGAAAGTAAATGTTCACGGAACAGCAAATGTCAATGAATTTGCTAAACGCCTAATGAAACTAGAGCGTTATATATACTTTAGTACGGCGTATGTTGCTGGTCGGAGAGATGGTGTTTTATTAGAAAGCGAATTAAAGCGACCGCAAGCTTTTAAAAACCACTACGAAGAGACAAAATTCGAGGCAGAGCTGCGTGTTGAAGATTTAAAATCAGAGGTACCAATTACAATTTTACGTCCAGGTATTGTCTGTGGGCACTCAAAAACAGGGGAAATTTGTAAATTTGATGGACCGTATTTCTTTTTGAATTTAATTCATACATTGCGTAAAAGTCCTGTTATTCCTTTTGTAGGAAGTAAAACGACGACCATTAATGTTGTGCCTGTAGATTACATTATACAAGCGGCTATTTATATTGCTATGTCTCCGCAGGCTGAAGGGAAGACCTTGCATCTAACTGATCCAAATCCACATAAGGTGCAAGATATGTATGAGGTAATGGTCAAGGAAATGACAGGTAAAAAGCCAGTGGGACGTTTACCGCTTAGCTTAACCAAAAAGTGTTTGGCAAATTTATCGCTGCGTAAACGTCTAGGTGTAGAGTATGAAACCGTGGATTATTTAAACTGGGGAGCGACTTTTGATAGCCGGGAAGCGCAGGCAATTTTAAAAGACTCTGGAATTGCATGTCCAGACTTTTTAGAAATATTGCCTACGCTGATTCGTTACTATGAAGAGAATAAACATCGGCAGGAATTATTTATCCCAGTCAAATAAACCTCTTGCAATTTCCATATGGTAGATACTATAATATATGTATTAATGAACTGAATAACCATTGACATTACTGTCAAAGGGGAGTAGCTATAAGTATAAATTACTTACTTCACATTCGTCATGACATGGTTGGGAACCATCGGATGTGTTAGCATAAAATTGCTTAGCAAGACCTTTGCCTTATTTTTAGGCATGGGTCTTTTTCTTTTGTCTAAATTTTGGTTGTTCAGGAAGTTGCAAAAAAAAGTAGAAAATTGGGTAAAACAATTAAAAGGAGGAACTGAGATGGAAGTAATTTTACTGGAATATGCATGGGTATTACTCGTGTTAATCTTTTTAGAAGGTTTATTAGCAGCAGATAACGCTGTTGTAATGGCCGTAATGGTAAAACACTTGCCGCAAGAGCAACAGAAAAAGGCATTATTTTATGGGTTATTTGGGGCATTTGTATTCCGATTTATTGCACTTTTCTTAATTGCAATTTTAGCAAAGTATTGGCAAATCCAAGCAATCGGAGCTGCCTATTTACTATTTATTTCAATAAAGCATTTATACGATAATCACTTTAAGAAAGCAGAAGAAGATCCATTAAAGGTGAAAAAAGGATCTGGTTTCTGGATGACTGTCCTAAAAGTAGAGTTGGCTGACATTGCCTTTGCCATTGACTCGATGTTAGCTGCAGTAGCTATTGCAATGACATTACCGCATTTAGGCGATTTTGAGGTTGGCGGTATTAATGCAGGTCCATTCGCTGTTATGTTCTTGGGTGGATTTGTTGGTTTGATTATTATGCGATTTGCTGCACAAGCATTCGTTAAGCTTTTAGCTAAATACCCAACGCTTGAAACGACTGCATTTTTAATTGTAGGGTGGGTTGGAGTAAAATTAGCCGTTCTTGCATTAGGACATGAACAATTAGCGATTATTGATCCGCATTTCCCTCATTCTACAACATGGAAAGTAATTTTCTGGGTTGTATTACTTGGACTAGCAGTCGGCGGATATTTAGTAAGTGTGGTAAAAAATAAAAAAGCTGCATAAAAGGCTTAAAGAAAGTGCATAGGTGGTATTCACCTATAGCACTTCTTTTTATTTTATGGTAAATTTTGCAGTATAGCTTTTATGGGAAAGGGGCAGGGAACTATGCGTATCAAAAGAGTAAAAAGACAAGGAATTACTCCCTTTCAAATGCTGGTCTCTTACTATTTTGCTGCTATTGCCATTTCTTTTGGCTTATTAAGACTGCCGGGGGTTCATCAAGACGGCGTGGAAGTCCCTTACATTGATACGTTATTTACAGCAGTAAGCGCCGTGAGCGTAACAGGTTTAACAGTGTATGATATTTCCGAGACATATACAAATATGGGGCTGGTTGTTTTATTGCTCATTTTACAGCTTGGCGCCATTGGAATCATGTCGCTAGGGACGTTTTTATGGCTGCTTGTAGGTAAAAAGATTGGCATGCGCGAGCGTCAATTAATTATGATTGACCATAATCAAATAAATATCGCAGGTGTTGTCAATCTCATACAGCAAATTGCTAAAATCTTGCTCCTTATTGAATTAATCGGAGCGTTGGTACTAACCTTGCACTTTAAAAGGTATTTTGAAACGTGGGAAGAATCCATTTGGCATGGTGTATTTACCTCTATTTCTGCTACAACAAATGGTGGCTTTGATATTACCGGTATGAGTCTCCAGCCGTTTCATCTAGATTATTTTGTACAATTTGTCACAATGATATTAATTGTATTAGGAGCAATTGGTTTCCCCGTATTAATCGAGGTAAAAATCTTTTTAAAGCGTTCGCGGCCAGGATTTCGTTTTAGCTTATTTACGAAAATTACGACTGCCACATACGCTGCTCTATTTGCAGTGGGTACGTTAGGTATATTAATTTTGGAAATGTTTCAGTCCTTTCGAGGGATGAAATGGCATGAAGCAATCTTTTCAGCCATGTATCATTCTGTTTCGACTCGTTCGGCCGGCTTGACCACTTATGATGTGCGTACCTTTAGTGAAGCGACAGATTTATTTATGAGTGTGCTTATGTTCATCGGTGCCTCACCAAGCTCTGTTGGAGGCGGAATACGCACGACGACATTTGCTCTTGCTATTCTTTTTCTAGTGACGTTTGCAAAAGGGCGGGAACAAATTCAAGTGTTTAACCGTGAAATTCATTTAATTGATGTCTTTCGTTCGTTTGCGGTAATTTTGCTTGCGCTTTTTATGGTACTTGTGGCCACTATAATCTTGCTCATAACGGAACCGCATGCGTCAGTAACGGAAATTATTTTTGAGATTACATCTGCTTTCGGGACATGCGGTATGAGTTTAGGGATTACAAATGATTTATCCACTGTTGGTAAACTAGTCATTATGGCTCTTATGTTTATTGGTCGTGTTGGATTAATCTCCTTCCTGTATACATTAGGCGGCAAATCGAAAAAGCTTATGTATCGTTATCCAAAAGAACGTGTCAATATTGGCTAAAAACAGAAAAGTCGATTCCTACTAAATAATTTAGTACGAATCGACTTTTTCAGGGTTCTATCGACAATGTGAATTTTTATAGTTGGATATCCGCCATATACGGTTGTTGTCCGTGACGGAAGTACGTGAATAAATAACCAGGTTTCGGCACGATTTTGCCTGTCTGTAAATCTGTATAAGAGATACTTGATGGGGTAATAAAACTATGCTTGAATAATTCTTTTTCGCTTACTTGCATGAGAGCAAATTCTTCGCCAACTATAGCCTGATTAGCCCGAATTGCTTGATAAATGCCTTTGCGTATGTCCTCATCGACAACCTCTTTCCACCATAGCTTGCGCGGGATAAATTGTTGAGGTGCAAAGTAATCGATACGCATTAATGATTTTACAATATTTAAATCAATATATGGTAATGTCTCTAAAAAGTCCAGCAAACGTAAAAATAAATCATCTAGCTGATGACCGATTCGACTCCATCCGCGCTCCTCCCAATATGTGCCGAAACTTTGGAAAAAGTCGAATGGCGTATCGAACGCCTCTGTTACTAAATATTCAATTGTACGGTCCATTCGGTGGTCGTTCCAGTATTTTTCGAGCACATCTTCTGCATGTTTGATACGCACAATATCATTGAATGGCAGTACATTATTCGAGAAAATCTCATAAGGAGCTACATCTACGTAGGTGTAGCCATATTTTTTTGCCTCTAACCGCAAGCCTGTACCACGCAGTAGCTTCAAGAAGCCAAGTTGCAATTCCTCCGGGCGCATCTCGAATACATCGTTAAATGTTTTGCGGAATGAAGCATAGTCTTCCTCAGGTAATCCAGCGATCAAATCCAAGTGCTGGTCAATTTTGCCGCCTTCTTTTACCATCGTCACTGTACGCTTTAACTTTTCAAAGTTTTGGCGACGCTTCACTAAATCATTGGTTAAATCATTTGTTGACTGCACACCGATTTCAAATCGGAATAGTCCTGCAGGCGCATGATCATTTAAAAATTGAATAACTTCCGGTCTCATAATGTCAGCAGTGATTTCAAACTGGAATACAACGCCTGGTTTATGCTCATCAATTAAAAATTGGAACATTTCCATCGCATAGCTGCGGGAAATATTAAAGGTACGATCGACAAACTTAATTGTTTTTGCGCCATTATTCATCAAGAAACGGATATCTTCTTTAATTTTTTCCCGATTAAAGTAACGTACACCGACTTCGATGCTTGATAAGCAAAACTGGCAACTAAACGGGCAGCCGCGGGATGTCTCGATATATTGAATGCGTTTCCCTAAATGCGGGATATCCTCTTCAAAGTGAAATGGGGAAGCGATTTCCCGTAAATCAATTTTTGGTGGCTGAGCATGGATCTTTACTTTGTTATCGACCAAATAGCAAACACCGCGTACATCTTCCAGCGGTATGTCACCATTTAAATAATGCATGAGTTCTTTGAACGAAATTTCCCCTTCGCCCATTAAGATAAAGTCTACCTCTGGAATTTTACGAAGCCATTCATGCACATCATACGATACTTCCGGACCCCCTAAGACAATTGTTGTTTCAGGCAATACAGTTTTTAACATCCGTATGACTTTAATGGTTTCTTCGATATTCCAAATATAACAACTAAAACCGACAACGTTCGGCTTTTTCTGAAAAAGATCCGACACAATATTGAAAGCAGGATCTTTAATTGTATATTCTGCAAGTTCCGGATCGAAGTGCGGACGGGCATTGGCTTTTAAATAACGAATCGCCAAGTTTGTATGAATATACTTGGCATTTAGTGTAGCTAAAATAATGTTCATATGTCATTCTCCTTCACTTACTTATTGTAACAGGGTAGCAGTGGTCGGACAATATAGGAAAAAGTACCCATTCAAAAAAACGTAAATTTATGGAATAATTTGAGAACGACACTCGCGTTTTTTGAACAATTCCGAATCTTTTAGCATATAAAATTTCCATATTTCATAATATAGAGTAAACAAAGAGTATGAAGGGAGGAATAAATATGGGTGCTATTTCCGTGCTACCTAGAGACATACATCAGAAGCCTGTAATTATTATTTCAAAGTACAATGAGATCCTATATGCAAATGAATTAGCAAAAACAATGCTAGTAGAGAGAAATGATGAGGAATATCGACTTTCAGCTCTACAAGAATTCGAATTTACTGCATTTATTTGTCAAGTAAGGACCCAACATTATGCTGTGACCCATTTTTCCATTAACAATGAAATCCATTTAGTAGAAGGATTCTATGACCCTTATCAAGAGACAGTGACTGTTTTTTTAAACCTTCATAAATGGGACAAGCCGATCGTAACTCAAAAAACAATCGACTCTTTAGATGTTGGTGTCATTGCTTATACAAATGATGGCGTCATTGTAAATGCAAACGCTAAAATTAAGCGTTTGCTCAGCAAACGTACGGATCAAATTATTTTACAAAATATAAAAGATTTTAAAAAATATATTTTCTATAACGAAATAGAATGGAAACAATTGAATAAGCAATTGAGAGAACAGGGGAAAGGTTCAATAATTGTCAAAAAGAATACAGATGAAGAGCTATTTTTTAAATTGAAAATTCAATATAACAGCGAACAAGCATTATATTATATGAGTATTGTAGAGTATACAGAATGTATGCAACTGCGTTGTCAGTTACAAGAACAGCACCTGTTAAAAGAGATTGGCTTAATGAGTGCGTCAGTAGCGCATGAAATCCGCAATCCATTAACCATTTTGAAGGGCTTTTCAGATTTGCTGAAAAATACAGCCATGCCGGAACAATTACCTTATTTTCATATAATGGATAAGGAATTTCATCGTCTTGATGTTATTCTAACGGACTTGCTCTATTTATCGCGACCTAAACCTCAAATGCCTAAAGTAATAGATTTAGGAGAAGTGGTAAAAGAAGTAATTGAGCTAATGGCAATAGAGGCATCGCAACAAAATATTCTTTTGCAGCTGGAAGTAGCGGAAGAGCAGCCGTTCATGATGAAAGGCAGTGTAGTTCGGTTAAAACAGGTGCTAATGAATTTAGTGAAAAATGCTCTAGAGGCTATGGAGGAAGGTAAGATTACGATAAGCCTGCAGCAAGAAAAATCATGGATTCAACTAGCCATACAGGATGAAGGTGTTGGTATGTCTGAAGAGATATGCCAGAGCATTTTCGAGCCATTTTTTACTACAAAAGAAAAAGGTACGGGCTTAGGCTTATCCTTAGTAAAAAAAATGATTGAGGAATGCAACGGAAGTATTGAAGTAGAAAGTTGTCCGAATATTGGTACTACCTTTTACATTGTTTTTCCTGGAATCGAAGTAGCGAACCCTATCTAAATTTTGACAAACCTTTTTTAACATCGCTATAATATCATGTATAACATAAAAGAAAAGGATTTTTTCATCCATGACAACAGAAGATGTAAAACAATCATTGAAGTTATTTATTGTACTGTCGCGTGCACAAAAGGCAATCAATGAAACGACAAATCAATTTTTCCAGCAAAACGGCTTAAATCCGACAGAGTTTGCTGTACTAGAATTGCTTTACCATAAAGGTCGTCAGCCGTTACAGCAAATCGGCAATAAAATATTATTAGCGAGTGGATCTATTACCTATGTAGTGGACAAACTTGAAAAAAGAGGCTATTTAAACCGTATATCCTGTGCAACGGACCGCCGTGTAACCTATGCAGAGGTTTCGGAGAAAGGCGCAGCCTTTATGGCGGAAATTTTTCCGAAACATGAACAACAGCTCCATGAAATGATGAGCGTATTGTCTCCTGAGGAAAAAGAGCAATTGATTGAACTGGTAAAAAAACTTGGTTTATCCATTAAAGATTTGTCATATTAACATGCAAAAAAGTGTAGGAGAAGTCTTTCAGGACTTTTCCTACACTTTTTGCGCGTTTTGGCATTAACGAATAGAGAAGCCAATATTTAATAGTGTATCTGTCAATGCAGCCTCTTTTGTATCAAAGATTGTCAGTTCAACAAGTTTTTCCGACTTTTCAAATACAATATTTAGTGTTTGCAAGTCGTCTTCCCTATGCACAACTTTATAGCCTGTGGCATTTAAAATATCTGCATGCTTGGCCAGCAGTTCAGCCGATGAAATGGTTTCGAATATTCCATCCGGGGCAGTAGCTGCAGCCGTTTCTTTTGTAGATTGTGCTAATTCTTCATATGTTGTCTCTTCTTTTGTCATTGTTTTTACACGCATCCAAATTTGATCGTTGGCATCATAAGTAATCATATCTCTCCCAGGTTCCTCTGCCATTAAAGAAAATCCATCCTGCAGAATTACTTCATAGTCTTGTTCAGGGCTGGTTGTATAAGTTGCAGTTGCTGCGGCAGTTTTAGAAGACTGTAATGATGCTGCGGCTGTACTAGCCTCTTTTGCAGGTTCTGTTGTTTGCATTTCAGCTTTTTTCTCAACCTCGTTTATAGCTGCGTCATTTTCACTCGTTGCTTCGGTTTGAGTCTCAGCTTGTTCTATAGAATTGCTTTCAGTTGTTTTCCCTTCAACTGGAATGGCATCTTCTGTTGTACCGCATGCTGCTAATAATAGAGCAGATAGAGCAGATGCTATTAAAAGTGAGTATTTTTTCATCTAAATTCCTCCTTATTCCGATATAGACGACAAGACCATCTATTGGTTTCTAATTTCATCCCGCATTAACGGTAGTAATTTATTATTGGAACGGTAAAATGATAAATAGCAACAAAATAAATATAAGATGCGCTACAATGATGAGGGGCATACTTTTTTTCCATTCATACAGGGCACCAAAGATGATGCCTACAATCAGTGCCGCTATAGCTCCCATGATAAATCCAACAATTAAAAATGACAGGGAGAATAAACAAGATGCCACTAAAACAGCCATATTAGTGGAAAGAAAATGCTTTAGTTGTTGCTGTACGTAGCCACGCCAAAAAACCTCTTCACCAATAGCAACAATAAAAATAAGAATTAAGTAATGCCAAATGTTTGTTGGACCATAGGTTGCCAAAAACTTTGAAATCTCTTTTGATGCAGAGGCATCGATATAAGGTAAAATAATATAGCCAAGTCGAATCAGGGCATATGTTAGACTACCAAAACCTATTCCGTATAAAAGAAATTGCCATGTCGGCATACTGTCTTCAAATTTAGAGAAAACCAATGCGGTTGCTGTCCCAACCAATAAGATAAATGCATATAAGTACCAAAAAATAGCATCTTCCTTAAATGTATAGACAAGCATAGTATAAGTAAACAACAATGAAAGAAGGAGCACAATAGTCAGTTTTTGTTTTTGCATAGTGTCTATTACCTCCAGACAACAGTGTAACAAAAAAACACTCCTTCATCATCTATTAGATTTGAAGGAGTGTGGAATTTACCCATCTTTTCGCTCTAAAATTTTATAACGTTTATGATTAATTACTGTTTTTTCTTCTATTTCTAGTTCATTGAAATTTTCCATGATTGTTAAATTGACAATAACGGAATTTTCATTTACTTTTTCAACTAGACCGTGCAATCCATCTTTAAATTCGACAATACTTCCTACTTCAGCTATTTTCACAGGCAGTCAGCTCCTTCATCGACTAATACTTAACAGTTTGCAACAAATTGCGAAAAAGGTAAAGAGTTTTTTGACAATTAATTTAATTTCGAAAAGAGGTCATAATATGGAGAAATATGAACACATTTTAAATCAATTACGTCATCGGCAAATAAAGCAAGTCGAAATAGCGAAGGGAGAATATTTGGCATTTCGACAAGTGCTCGTAAAAGATCCTCAATTCAAGCATTTTCGAGGTGAGGCAAAACAAGGCGGCAATGTAGTTTATACCTTTTTAGAACAACCAAGAACATGACATCAAATATTTCCCATATGTAGAAATTTATCGTATAATAGGAGGAAACAAACCGCTTGGGGGCGCTTAACGTGAATTTATTACTAGAACTCGAACAAACACGTGCACTCATGATTCATTCAGGAATGAAATATGGTTTCCAACATGAAAATACACTACTTCTAAGCAAAAAACTAGATGCGCTTATGAATGAATATGAATTAAGAAGAATGGATGAAAGGGTTAGGGAGAAACATAAAAAGAATTTTATAAATATTTTTTAAAATGAAGTTTAAATTTAGGATAATTGGGAATATTATATTTGAACACAGCAACATTCTCATTTCCCCCTTTAGAGCAGTGGCTATTATAGCAACTGCTCTCTTTTTTATTTTTGCATATTATTTCTCCTGGATTTTTTGATACACTGAAAGAAAAGGGAGATGAGATAGATGAAAAACATCGCATTTATTGGTACGGGTGTAATGGGAGCTTCTATTGTCAAGCATTTAATGAAGGCAGGCTATACAATAACTGTTTATACGCGTACAAAAAGTAAAGCACAACCGCTACTAGATGCAGGCGCTCATTGGGCACAAACTCCAGCGGATGCGAGTGTCGGGCAAGATATTATTTTTTCGATGGTAGGTTACCCGCAAGATGTACGTGAAGTTTATTTAGGAGAGCAGGGAATTTTGCAGACAGCAAAAGTTGGGAGCATTGTCGTAGATATGACGACATCTGAGCCAAGCCTGGCAAAAGAAATTAATGAAGCTGCTTCTATAAAAGGCATATATAGTTTAGATGCTCCAGTGTCTGGTGGAGATATTGGGGCTCAAAATGGCACATTGTCCATTATGGTTGGTGGCGATCGGCAAATCTTTGAAAAAGTACAGCCGGTTTTGGAAATCTTCGGGCAAAATATTGTCTACCACGGGGAAGCCGGGGCGGGCCAACATGCCAAAATGTGCAACCAAATTGTTATTGCTTCGGGGATGATTGGCATTTGCGAGTCGATGGCATACGGCTTACAAGCTGGTCTATCGATGGAAGATGTTCTGAAATCAATCACGACAGGAGCTGCCGGTTCGTGGGCGTTATCGAATTTAGCGCCGCGCATGCTGCAAGATGATTTACAGCCCGGTTTTTATATTAAACATATTATAAAAGATTTAAAAATTGCATTAGAAGAAGCAGAGCGCATGAATCTGCAATTGCCAGGTTTGCAGCTGGCCAAAAATATGTACGAGCTACTGCAGACACGAGGCTATGGGGAGAAAGGTACACAGGCATTAATCAAATATTATACGGAGCAATAAATTACTACCGGTTAATACGGGATAAATGTCTGCGATTTGTGAATTTTAGTGAAAAATATAAGGTATTTTTCACTAAAATAACAAGATTGCTATTTCTGTGAATAGGTAAGCCTGTGATACAATGAGACTATGGAAGTAATGGAAAGGGCGGATATATTTTGCAAAAAGAAAACAAAGGGATTTTGTTGGAAAGTGGCACAAATGAGCTTGAAATCGTAGAGTTTGAGGTAGCTAACAATAAGTTTGGGATCAATGTGATTAAGGTAAAAGAAATTATTCAACCGATGAATGTTACATTTATACCGCATGTCCATCCTCATGTGGAAGGAATTATACAGTTGCGCGGCGAGGTATTGCCGGTGGTGGACATGCTTAAAGTGCTGGGTATTTCAGGTGTTGAGCGAAACCCGCAACAAAAATATATCGTTGCAGAATTCAATAAGCAACGTGTGGTATTCCATGTAGATAATGTGACACAAATTCATCGTATTTCATGGGATCAAATTGAAAAGCCTTCTGATATGTATCAAGGTGGAGCTTCCCAAGTGATTGGCGTTATTAAATATAATAGCGATATGATTTTACTGCTTGATTTTGAACGTATTATGGTAGATATTAATCCGGATTCTAGTATTAGCGTAGAATCAGTGAAAAAATTAGGGAAGCGTGAGCGTTCGGAAAAGAAAATCATCATTGCAGAAGACTCACCATTACTGCGTAAATTATTGTTTGATACGATGCAGGAAGCAGGGTATATGAATGTGGACTTCTTTGAAAATGGACGAGATGCCTATGATTATCTTGAAACATTAGTAAAAGCAGATAAAGATATTAAAAAGCATGTGCAGCTTGTCGTTACGGATATTGAAATGCCGCAAATGGACGGGCACCATTTAACAAAGAAAATAAAAACGCACCCAGATTTGAGAGAGTTACCGGTTATTATTTTCTCAAGCTTAATAACAGATGACCTTCGCCATAAAGGGGAAGAAGTAGGGGCGGATGGCCAAATTTCAAAACCGGAAATTGCAGAGCTTATTTTACGAGTAGATCAATTAATCGTTTAAGATACTCACATAAATATAAAAGAATAGAAAAAAGTCGGGTGCATTTAAAAGTACGCCGACTTTTTTTACAATAATTTACACTAAAAATAGGGTCAATGCGATATTCTATAAAAGTGTGCAGATTTTTTAGGTAGAAAGAAGTGAACTGATGACAAAATTAAGAACAGCTATTATAGATATAGGTTCGAACACAATTCGTCTAGTGATGTACGTATATGATCAACAGGAAGGGTTGCATGAATTTGGAAATATTAAAACAGTAGCCCGCCTCCGAACACATATTTTGCCGAGTGGCGAAATGAGCGAGGAGGGTATTTCTTTATTAGAGGAAACGTTAATATCCTTTAAGCAAATTTTAGATGATTATGGTGTAACCGATATTCAAGCGGCAGCAACAGCCGCAGTTCGTCAGGCAACAAACAACGAGGAAATTGTACAACGTATGCAGCAGTCTACAGGGATAGAACTAGAAATTTTATCTGAGGAGGAAGAGGCATACTTTGGCTTTTTGGCTGTTGTCAATTCCATGGACACCCCGTCTGCCATTACAATTGATATCGGTGGCGGTTCAACAGAAATCACTTTATTTAAAAATAAAAAGCTGCAAAAAACACATAGCTTTCCCTTTGGTACCGTAAGCTTAAAGCAAATGTTTGTGAAAAACAGCATCATTAATGAGGAAGAGCGCAAAGCCCTGCATCGCTATGTAAAAGAGCAATTCAAACAATTGCCGTGGATCTATAAAGAAAACTTGCCGATTGTTGCGATTGGAGGAAGTGCCCGCAACGTAGCGCAAGTTCATCAGCAGCAAATTAATTATCCGATTTCCGGTGTGCATCAATATGAAATGCAGTATAAACATTTAATGGATTTAAAGCATGACTTGGGCAAAAAGTCATTTGAAGATTTAAAACAATTAGATGGATTATCTTCAGATCGTGCCGATATTATTGTACCGGCATTAGAAGTATTTACGACATTAATGGAAGTAGTCGATACAGATGAATTTCAATTAAGCAAAAAAGGCTTGCGTGAAGGGCTGATTATTAATCGTGTCCTGCAAGGTGATGTCAATGCTTTTGATAAATACAATGTCTTTGCGGAAAATGCCAAACGCTTGGCATTTGAATATGGTCGATCAGAAGAAGAAGCACAAACGCTGGGGACATTAGCTACTACTTTATATAAGGAATTAGGGCAGTTACAAATTATTCATTTCCAGCCAGAGTATTTGGAATTATTAGAAAGAGCAGCAAGGGTATTTGAAATTGGCGAATATATAGAACTGGATTCATCGAGTCAACATACATTTTATTTACTTGCCAATCAATCCATTGCCGGTATGAATCATCAGAGCCGCGTTAAATTAGCGCTATTAGCGTCCTATAAAAATAAAGATTACTTTAGACGTTTTGCCGAGCCATTTACAGAATGGTTCAGTCGCGAAGAGCTGAAAGATTTACGTGATTTAGGAGCATTGCTCAAATTTGTCTATGCCTTTAATGTGTCGAAACGCAATGTTGTAAAAGAAGTGAAGGTAGAGCTGGTAAATGACGTAGTGCATATTTATGCAAAGACAAAAGAGAGGGCAGTAGCAGAAATTTATCAAACAAATCGAACGAAGAAGCATATTGAGCGGATGCTTAAAAAAGAGGTACAAATCTATTTTAGTTAGGAAGGGTGAAAATGCCTATGACAACAAATTTTGAAGAAATAAATAACCTAAAAGAAATATTATTACATCCGGAACAGGAACTTTCGTTAGAGCATGCGGCTATATTAGAAGAGATTGCAAAACCCGAGTATTATAATAACCGTGAATTATCATGGCTAGAGTTTAACGAGCGAGTACTAGAAGAAGCAGAAGATGAAAATAACCCACTGCTTGAGAGACTGAAATTTTTAGCGATTTTTAGCTCAAATTTAGATGAATTTTTTATGGTGCGCGTAGCTGGTTTACAGGACCAAGTGCGCGCCGGTTTTCATAAGCCCGAAAATAAATCGGGGTTAACACCAAAAGAGCAGCTCGCAAAAATCGCAGAACGTACGCAAGCTTTAGTTCGTCGTCAAACGGAAATTTTTCGTTATTTAGTAGGTGAATGCTTGCCGCAAGAAAATGTGCATCTAAAAGAGTATAAAGATCTATCAGCAACACATAAACAATTTATTAATGAAATGTTTGAAGAGACGATTTTCCCTGTTTTAACACCAATGGCAGTGGATGCTTATCGCCCGTTCCCTACATTACTAGGCAAAACGCTCAACTTATTAGTTATGCTTGAAAATACAAATGACGAACTGGAAGATTCGGAGCGTGTAGCAATTGTACAGGTACCATCTGTGTTACATCGTTTTATTCAATTACCCTCTGAAGGACCAGAATCGACTTTTGTCTTATTGGAGGACGTCATCTCTCATCATATTGACCGTTTATTTTACGGTTACAAGGTGAAATCTACGCAAGCTTTCCGTCTGACACGGAATGCAGATTTAACAATTCACGAAGAAGGGGCGCAGGATCTCCTATCTGAAATTGAAAAAGAGCTGAAGAAGCGTAAATGGGGTGTTGGGTCTCGTCTTGAAGTACGTGACGGTGAGATGAATGATGATGTTTTAGAGTATCTTTTAGAAGAATTTGAAATTAATGAATCAGATGTCTTTAAAATTGATGGACCGCTTGACCTAACGTTTTTATTCCCATTTGTAAAAACTATTTCGGTAGGGCGTGAGCACCTAGAGTACGAGAGCTTTATCCCGCAGCCGCCGCTTGATTTAGAATCACATGAAAATATTTATGAAAAGGCACTGACGCAGGATTTATTCTTTCATCATCCCTATGAATCTTTTGCGCCGATTGTAGATTTTATTACGGAGGCAGCGGAAGATCCATCGGTTCTCGCGATTAAACAAACATTATATCGTGTAAGTGGCAATTCACCCATTATCCAAGCATTAAAGCAAGCAGCTGAAAACGGTAAGCAAGTGACAGTATTAGTAGAGTTGAAGGCTCGCTTTGATGAGGAAAACAATGTACACTGGGCGAAACTATTAGAACAAGCAGGCTGCTTGGTTATTTACGGCATGAATAATTTAAAAACGCACTCCAAAATTACATTAGTCGTACGCAGAAACCAAGGTAAAATTGAACGATTTGTACATTTGGGTACTGGAAACTATAACGATGCGACGGCAAAAATTTATACAGATATGGCGATCATTACATCGAATAAAGAGTTTGGTATTGATGCAACGAACTTCTTTAACTATTTAAGTGGTTATACGGAAAAGCCAAAGTTCAATCATATCGTGGTGGCACCATTTGATATTCGCGATGAGTTTATTAAATTAATAGACCGGGAGATTGCGTTGCATAAAGAGTTTGGCAATGGTTTTATTCGAGCGAAGATGAATTCCTTAACTGATAAAGATTTAATGATGAAATTGTATGAAGCATCCATTGCGGGTGTGAAAATTGAATTGATTATTCGCGGGATTTGCTGTTTGCGTCCAGGAATACCAGGTATCAGTGAAAATATTACTGTTACGTCTATTGTGGGGCGTTTCTTAGAGCACTCTCGTATTTTCTGGTTCCACCATAACGGGGAAAACAACATTTTCTTATCATCGGCAGATATGATGACACGTAATATGATTAAACGGGTAGAAATTTTGTTCCCTGTCTATGCACCGGATATTAAAAAACGTATCCAGTACATTATGATTTGCCAACTAGAAGACAATCAAAAAGCGCGTATCCAAGATTCGAATGGGAAGTATCATTATAAAGAAGGTCATAATATTGAACCAAAAATTAATAGCCAGGAAATCTTTTTACAGGAATCCCTACGCCTATCAGCGGATGAATAATGTTTTTATTGAAAAAAGTGTCATTTTGTAAGAAAATAGTGGTAGGTTTTTAGTTGAGGGGAGGGGCAGTTTATGATAAAGGTTGCAGAGGGGAGCAAGCAGGCAATGCTTCAGCATTTAATGCGTTTAAACCCTTTTCACGTTATCATTGCATGTAAGAAACGGGGCGCAGATTATTTAGTAGAAGCGGTGAATCAAAAGGCAGTTTTGCTCTTTGGTAACCCTATGCTAAATATGCCAGCTGCGCAATATTTAGAAGATAAATGGTCTGCCCTCCTTCCTTTTTTGCAAAAAGAGTTGGCTGAAATTGTTCCTGTGAATTTATTCGATCAAGAAGACTTTATGTTACATCGGCATAGAATCTATATAAATGATGAAGAATATATATTTATTATATTACAAGAAAAAATTACAGTACAACAAGTGTCGTATGAGGATAGCTTAACGGGTTTATCGAGTTTTCGAACATTAGAAGAACGATGGGATGTCTTATTGGAAGAAAATGATCGATATAAGATTGCGCTTATTATTGTCGATATCGATCGATTCAAAAAGTTTAATGAATCGTTAGGAAAATCGCGCGCAGACTTTTTATTAATTAGCATGGCACAAAGGTTCAGAAAATTGCACTCGGAACGATATGAAGTATTTCGTTTAAATGGCGATAAATTTTTATATGCGATGCAATACGAAGACAAGAAAGAGCTAGAGTGGCTCATAGCAAACATTTATAGGTTATTCGAAGAGCCTGTGAATATTGAAGAACAGGATTATTATTTAACAATTTCTATAGGTATTGCGACGAGCACACTTATGCGTAAGCCAAAGCTCGATCAATTATTGCATGAAGCAGAGCAAGCATTGGCCTATGTGAAGGAACATGAGCGTCATAATTATCGTTTCTTTAGCAAAGAAATGAGTAATGCTTTCCCGAATGAAGCATTGATGGAGGCACACCTTCGTCGAGCGGTTGATTATAATGAATTATTTCTTCATTTTCAACCGCAAAAGAATCTGCAAACAGGAGGGATCGATAGTTTTGAAGCGCTTATCCGCTGGAAAAACCGAAAGTTTGGCATCGTATCACCTGGGCAGTTTATCCCGCTAGCGGAATCTTCAGGGCTGATTTTACCAATTGGTCATTGGGTGCTTGAAACTGTCTGTAAATATATGCAGGAATGGCGACAAAAGGGCTATAGACCAGTGCGTGTTGCTGTCAATATTTCACCAAAACAATTTAAGCAATTAGGCTTTGCGAAAAGTGTTCGTGAGCTTATTGAAAAGTATGATATCCCGCCTTCATTAATTGAATTAGAAATCACAGAAAGCTCAATGATGAATGAAAAGGAAACAACAAGAATTTTAAAAGAATTAAAAGAACTAGGAGTATATGTGTCAGTCGATGATTTCGGGACAGGTTATTCATCTCTTAGCTATTTAAAAGCGTACCCTATTGATATTATTAAAATTGATCAATCTTTTATTGCGGATATTGAAAAAGATGAGAAAAATGAAGCGATTGTAAGAGCAATCATTTTGCTGTCGCATACATTAGGGCTTGAAGTAATTGCGGAAGGGGTAGAGGAAGAGAGACAGGAGCAGTTTTTAATGGCCAACCAGTGCCAAAAAGTGCAAGGGTTCTTATACAATCGACCTCTGCCGGTTGAAGAAATAATAGATCAATATTTATTGAACTAAACAGTTGCCTCACGTAAGCGCTTTAGTATTGAATATGATATGATAGAAGATAGATGCAACATGTTATTCATCTGTAGCGCTAGAGGAGTGGAATATTTATGCTTTCGACGAATAAACAGGATTTACTAAATCTCCCTATAAAAGATTTTATCATTTCATCTGAAAAGGTAGCGCATGTACAAATTGGTAATAGTGCTGAGCATGCGTTGCTAGTACTCACTCGTACGGGATATTCCTCTGTACCTGTTTTAGATGTAAAATATCGTTTAAAAGGGTTGCTAAGCATTAAAATGATTACAGAATCAATTCTAGGTTTAGAACGTATTGAATATGATAGACTGGAAAGTATTCGCGTGGATGACGTAATGGAACATGAAGTTGCCTACTTGCAAATAACAGATACTTTTAAGCGAGCGTTAGATTTAGTTATTAATCACGCTTTCCTATGTGTAATAGATGAAGAGGGAACATTTATGGGAATTATGACGAGACGTGTCATACTAAAGCAATTAAAGAGGTATATTTATCAATTAGAAACGTAAAATAGTCGACAAAATCCATATAGGATTTTGTCGACTTTTTTTAGGAGGGATCGTCGTGACAGCAACAGAGGCGGAAATAATAAAAATTTTGGCTGAAGAGCGCAATATGCGAAAGGCGGCGGAGCGTTTATTCTTAACGCAGCCTGCTTTATCACAACGCTTGCAATCCATCGAAAAAGATTGGGGGACACAGTTATTTTTACGCTCACAGCGTGGTTTAACGCCAACGCCTGCAGGAGAGCTCATTATTCAATATGCGACAGAACAAATCGCAAGGCGCAATGAAGTATTCGAAACAATTCAGGCACTTAATTCAAAGGTGCATGGTACTTTAAAAATTGCCTGCGCCTCCATTGTCGGTCAAAATTGGCTCCCGAAAGTATTGAAGGAATATGTCACATTGTATCCAGATACGAAGATTTCCCTAATGACAGGGTGGAGTTCAGAAATTGTTAAGGCATTGTATGAAGGAGAAGCCCACGTTGGAATTGTGCGTGGCCAGGCTGACTGGAAAGGAAAAAAAATTCATTTATTTCGCGATATGATGTATTTAGTTGATCATGAAATTCAACATTTAGAGGATATTCATACAACTGACCGTCCGTTTATTCAATTTAAAAGCGATTCGGATTATTACCAAGAAATTTTGCAGTGGTGGCAGCGCCATTTTCATCAAAATCCAAAACATCAAATCATTGTCGATCAAATTGAAACATGTAAGCAGATGGCTCTCAATGGTATCGGTTATGCTATTTTGCCATCGATTACGCTAAACGGCAGTGAAAATATTTATAAAACGCCTCTCACGCATACAGAAAAGGATTTGGGGTTAACACGTGATACATGGTTAATCGGCTATGAATCAGCTTTCGAGCTGCGGCAAGTAGAAGCTTTCATCAAAGTAGTAAAGGAACATGCCCGCTGTTTATATGATTATAAAAATTAATGCGTGCCATTTAATAGGAAATCTAGTACAATAATTTCATGTTAGAAAATCTTACATGTTTAGGGGCTGTAAAGTAAATGACAGAAAAGTTAAATGCGCATCAAATTATTGATTTCATTTCAAAAGCAAAAAAGGTTACACCAGTGAAAGTGTACGTAAAGGGCGAAGGTGTCGCAAATTTGTCATTTGGTGAGGGAACTAAAGTATTTGGCGAAGGAAATAGTGCTATCGTTTTTGGTGAATGGAAGGAAATCGAACATGCTTTACAACATCACGGGGATAAAGTAATGGACTATGTAATAGAAAGTGACAGAAGAAATTCTGGTGTTCCGCTGCTAGATACAAAACATCTAAATGCCCGGATCGAGCCGGGAGCAATCATTCGAGATCAAGTATCCATTGGGGACAATGCGGTTATTATGATGGGAGCAATTATTAATATTGGAGCTGAAATTGGCGCAAAAACAATGATTGATATGGGAGTAGTGCTTGGCGGACGCGCGATTGTAGGTGAAAACTGCCATATCGGTGCAGGATCTGTTTTGGCGGGTGTAGTAGAGCCACCGAGTGCAAAACCGGTTGTTGTAGAAGATAACGTGGTCATGGGCGCTAATGCTGTTGTGTTGGAAGGGGTGCGTATTGGAAAAGGTGCCGTCGTTGCGGCCGGTGCGGTTGTCATTGAGGATGTCGCACCCTACACAGTAGTTGGCGGTGTACCTGCCCGTGTCCTGAAGAAAATAGACGAAAAAACAAAATCGAAAACAGAGGTTATAGAGGCATTACGTACAATCTAAGTAGGTGGGATGGCTATGGATTTAATAAAAGTGCGTCGGGATTTACACCGGATTCCTGAATTAGGTTTCCAGGAATATAAAACCCAGCAGTACATTTTAGCATTTATCAAACAATTACCGCAGTCATGTATGCATGTTACGACTTGGCGGACAGGGGTAGTCGTCTATATTCAAGGAACAAATCCTGCAAAAACAATTGGATGGCGCACAGACATAGATGGCTTACCTATTGCAGAGGAGACACATGCTAGCTATGCTTCTGCTCACGAAGGTCAGATGCATGCTTGCGGTCATGACTGCCATATAACAATTGCTCTTTCTTTGGTTCGGGCTTTTGCGATGTCACAGCCTAAACAAAATGTGGTGATTTATTTTCAGCCGGCTGAAGAAGGGCCAGGTGGTGCAGAGCCGATGCTAGCATGGCTTCGGGAACAGCGCCCAGACTTACTATGTGACGAAATCTATGCTTTACATATCGCGCCGGAATATCCCGTAGGCACAATCGCCACACGTCCAGGGTTGCTTTTTGCCAATACTTCTGAGCTGTTTATTGATTTAAAGGGGATGGGAGGGCATGCTGCTTATCCGCACCTTACACGAGACATGGCAGTAGCGGCTGCTACTTTATTAGTCCAGCTGCAAACCATTGTGAGCAGGAATATTGATCCGATGAATAGCGTCGTAGTGACAGTAGGGAAGATGACAGCAGGTACAGCGCAAAATATCATTGCGGAACATGCCCGTTTAGAAGGTACTATCCGTACGGTAAATGCTGAATCGATGATGGAAGTGAAGCGACGTATTGAAGCGATTTGTGCGGGGATTGAAGCTGCTTATGAATGCGAAGTGAGCATTGATTATGGATCGATGTATTATGAAGTGAAGAATGACACGCATTGCGCAGAGAAGTTGCTTGCTTTCGCTAAAACATATGACGGGGCGATAGATTATCTATGTCCGCCTGCCATGACAGGGGAGGATTTCGGGTATTTTGTCGATGCGATTCCTGGGGCAATGTTTTGGAGTGGAGCTGATTGTCCGTATAATTTACATCATGCAAAAATGAATCCGAATGAGCAATTACTAACATTCAATGCACAGTTTGCGGAAAGCTTTATTCGTACATTATAAAAAAGAGGCTGAAATAAAAGTAAAAAATGTATCTAAGTAACAAAGTTTTTTAATTTTCAATAAAGTGGCTTGAAAAATAATAAATTTATCTAAAAATTGAGTCATTCTATTCAACAAACGGGTAGCGTTAGTTTTACAAGGAAAACGGAGTAACCACTATCTTGTTATTTCACAATCGGGCGCTATTGTTGAATAAGCCGTTCTGTTCTTCTTGAATTCACGAAGCCGAGGGTTGTTAAGTAAATAAGAACAAAGGAAAAGCGGTCCTCCACAGATTAGATTGTGGAAGGCCGCCTTCTTATGATAAAAACAGTCATCATTTATTGTTGGCTACATCTGCTTCGCTTAACCGTATAGAAATAAACGAAAAGATCTATTGGTTTATGAAGCTTTACGCAATGATTTCATAATGAAGCTCACAATGAACACTAGTATAATTGCTCCAAGGAGAGCAGGGAAGATATAGAAATCGGAAATTTTAGGACCCCAACTTCCAAGAAGCATACCACCAACCCATGCACCGATAATACCTGCGATAATATTGCCAATAATTCCGCCTGGGATATCTTTTCCTAAAATTATACCTGCAAGCCAACCGATAAGCCCGCCAATTATTAAAAACCAAATGAAACTCATACTATTCATCTCCTATTTTTTATTTTAAATATTTTGCTATAGTGTTTTATAACCTTTATTAAACCCTTTTAAACTATAAGAAAGAAAAAATAAAAATTAGCGGAAGTTTCAAAGAAGATACTTATTTAGGATTTTGCAGCAATAATAAACAGATTTATTTTAAAGTTATAAAAAAACATCATCAGACGATTTCTGATGATGTTTTTGCTTTTATGAATAGAGAAGAAATAAGGTTCTGTATATTCATTGAAATAATAGATATTCATTTATATTTTGTAGACATTTCGCGATTGCAGCCAATTATGTTCTAGACCCTTTTATTTTATTTAGAGGGCTTGAATAGATACGGTGCTTTCGTATACGTCCAACTCCATGCCATGATCAGGCAAGCAAATAGCACGATACAGCCCAAAATATAAGGCGAGTTCATATTCCAGTCATATAACACACCAGCAAGAACTGGACCAAACATGTTACCGAGACTCATATAAGCATTGTTCATTCCTGCTGCAAAGCCTTGCTCATTGCCTGCTACTTTACTGATAAGCGTATTAACCGCCGGACGGATGAACGTCGTGGCGATTGAGAATAAAGTGGACACAAGTAAAACCATAAAGAAGGTATGAACATAAATAACCAATAAAATCATCACCGAAGCAACAAATAAATTGACTAAAATAACATTCATTTCTCCGTACTTCTTGAATAAACGGTCCACGACGAAGACTTGTAACAGTACTCCGATGAAACCACCAACTGTAATAATAACGGAGATATCAAATGGTGAATAATTGAACTTATCATTTAGGTATAATGATAAAGTTGCTTGGAAATTCGCGATACCAAAGCTAAATGTAAAGACGACAATCAGGAACATAAAGTATGGTGCTTTTGTCGACTTGACCATTTGTTTCACTAGATTCTCGCGTGGTACAGGTGCTGTTTCCGTTACTTTCGGTTTGATATTTGGTAGGACAAAATAGGATAGTAATGCGGCTAAAAATGCTGAAACCCCCGCGAAATAGAACGGGAATGTTAAATTGATGCCTGATAATAAACCACCAACAGCTGGACCGATTGTAAAGCCAAGGCTAATCGAAGCCCCGATCATGCCCATGCCTTTTCCTCGTTCTTCAAATGTCGTGATATCCGCTACAAACGCCATAATTGGCGGCATGACAAACGCGGCACCCATTCCACTTAAAAAGCGTGATATGAATAATAGCCAAATTGCATCCGCGAAGGCGAACATAATTTGCGAAACTCCAAGGAGTGCTAAGCCAAAAATGATAAAGTTTTTTCGCCCGTAACGGTCTGATAAATCACCGGCAATCGGTGAAAATAAAAACTGGGCAAGTGCAAATCCTCCGATTAATAAACCGTACACTTGTCCCCCAGCATTAAAAAGCTCTAAATACTTAGGCATGACCGGGATAATTAAGCCAACGCCACCCATGGTAATGAACATATTGAACATCAGTATGTAAAGAGCTACGTTATTTGTTTTTTGCGTCATAAAAAACCGCCTTTCCAATACGGTAAGTAATTCCATTTAATCAATAGTATAAACAGTCTATCACAATCAACGGAGAAATCACTAGTTTTAAAGTAGTATCTAGGATGAAAAAGCTGTCTTACCATTTTTACATGGTGAGACAGCTAAAAATTAGTTTAAGCTCATTTTAAATTCAAGGAAATATTCATTGTATTTACCGAGCCATTCAAGACCGAGGTTTTCGTATACTTCAAGATGCTCACGCAAATCTTCGTCTGGGTAGAAGCGTTCATCTGTCACGACCTCTTCATCTAATAACTCCATGGCTGCTGCATTTGGTGTAGAGTAGCCGACGTAATCTGCATTGGCTGCTGCTACTTCTGCATCTAACATAAAGTTGATGAAAGCATGTGCGCCTTCTATATTATCCGACGTTTTAGGGATGACCATATTATCAAACCATAGATTAGAGCCTTCAGTAGGAACAGCGAAGTCTAAATCCTCGTTTTCCCACATCATATCCGCTGCTTGACCAGACCAAGTTAACGCAACGGCAGCCTCGTTATTAATCATTAATGGTGTAATCTCATCACCGATTATAGCTTTGACGTTCGGTGTAAGCCGCTTTAATTTATCCGTAGCTTCCCGCAATGCCTCGTCATCCTTTAGGTTTAAAGAATAGCCTAAAGAGTTTAAGCCCATACCAATGACTTCACGAGAACCATCTACTAAAAATACTTTACTTTTTAGGCGCTCATCCCATAAATCTTCCCATGACTCAAAGGTTAAATCTTCTGGCACCATTGTCGGATTGAACACAACTCCAACTGTGCCCCAGAAGTAAGGCATGGAGAATTTATTGTCTGGATCGAACGGTAAATCTAAAAAGTATGGATCGATATTCTTAGCATTTGGCAGTAAGGAATGATCCAACTCCACCAACATATCGTCCTCAATCATTGTTTCAATCATATATTCAGAAGGCACAGCGATATCATAAGAAGAACCGCCCTGCTGCACTTTTGTATACATTGCTTCATTCGAATCGAATGTTTCATAAATAACATGTATACCTGTTTGTTCTTCAAATTGAGCGATTAAGTCTGGATCGATGTATTCACCCCAGTTGTAAATAGTCAAAGTATCGCTTGAACCATTCGAACCAACTGCTTCAAGTGAGCGTACAGCGAAGAATAACAGGAAGCATGCAATCATAATGGCAATCGTTGCCTGCACGAGTTGTTTCATCTGCCAGCCTCCGTTCTTTTGCCGCGATTGACTACAAAATAGTAGCCGATTACGATTAGTACAGTTACCAAGAATACTAAGCCGGAAATTGCATTAATCGTTAATGAAATACCGGCACGTGCCATTGAGTAAATTTCAACAGATAGTGTCGAAAAGCCATTACCTGTGACAAAGAATGTAACCGCAAAGTCATCCAATGAATACGTAATCGCCATAAAGAAGCCAGCGAAAATACCAGGTGCAATATAGGGTAAAATAACGCGCGTTAGCACATCGCGTTTTGTTGCACCAAGATCGCGTGCTGCATCGATAAGAGAAGCATTCATTTCTAGCAATTTCGGTAAAACCATTAATACTACAATAGGTACACTAAATGCTACGTGTGAAACAAGAACGGAAGCAAAGCCGAGTTTGATCCCGATTATTGTAAATAAAATCAAGAAGCTCGCACCAATGACAACGTCAGGGGAGACAATCAGTACATTATTTAAAGAAAGTAAGGTACTGCGCATTTTCTTGTTTTTAATCGACACGATACCAATAGCACCCAGCGTCCCGATAATTGTTGCAATTAAACCTGACAATAAAGCTACTAGCACTGTGTTCAGTAAAATGACGATAAGACGCGTATCATCAAACACAGCTTGATAATGCTCGAGTGTAAAAGATTCGAAGCTATTCATCGAACCCCCACTGTTAAATGAATAAAAAATCAAATAGAAGATCGGCGCATAAAGCACGGTGAACACCAGAATTAAATATGCTTTAGACACGGCAGATAACTTGTTCATTTATGCGCGACCTCCTTTCTTTTTTTGACCTGTAAACAACATAATAACTACCATAAATAAAATTAAGAATACGGCAATTGTCGAACCCATTCCCCAGTTTTGAGAAACGAGGAATTGCTGTTCAATAGCTGTCCCGAGTGTAATCACTTGGTTACCTGCAATCAGGCGCGTAATCATAAACAGGCTTAATGCAGGAATAAACGTTACTTGGATTCCGGATTTTACACCGTCAATTGTCAATGGAAAGACGACGCGGCGGAAAGTTGTCCAAGCCGATGCCCCTAAATCACGCGCTGCATATATAAATGATGGATTTAATTTATCCAATGAGTTGAAAATTGGAATAATCATAAACGGAATAAAAATATACACCGATACGAAAATAAAGCTGAAATCTGTAAAGAGAATTTGCTGTGGATCAAAACCAAATACTTCAATGACAGCGTTCAGCGGACCGTATAAACCGAAAATCCCGATAAATGCATATGTTTTTAACAACAGGTTAATCCAAGACGGAATAATAATCAGCATGAGCCATAGATGCTTATGTTTTGTTTTTGTTAATAAATAAGCCGTTGGGTATGCGATGAGTAGCGTAAAGAATGTAATTAAAAAGGCATACCAAAAGCTCGTTAATGTCATCGATAAATAAGTTGATGTGAAGAAATTTTTATAATTGGCAAGTGTAAAATTGCCGTGTAAATCCAGCATTGAATAATAAATAATTAAGGCAATTGGTGCAATAACAAACAAGGCAATGAAAATGAAATAAGGCGTTAACGCACCTTTTGTCGACTTATTAAACATAATCTTCTTCTCCATAAGCTTCTAAACGTTTATCAAATTCTTCCTCTGTTTCATTTAGACGCATGACGTGGATTGCCTCTGGGTCAAAGTCTAAACCGATTTCTGCGCCTACTTCTGCCTTTTTCAACGAGTGAACAAGCCATTCATTGCCATCTTTATCATAAGTCGATAATTCATAATGTACTCCGCGGAACAGCTGTGTATCGACACGTACTACCAGCTTGCCCTGTTCTACAGAAGTAATTTCCAAGTCCTCTGGACGAATGACAACATCGATTTTTTCATTTGGCTTCATCCCGGCGTCTACACATTCAAAGACACCGCCTGCAAATTGCACTTTATAGTCTTCAATCATGACACCATCGACAATATTGGATTCACCGATAAAGTCTGCCACAAAACGATTAATCGGTTCATCGTAAATATCAACTGGTGTACCTGATTGCATAATATTTCCTTCTGATAGAACGAAAATTTCATCACTCATCGCTAATGCTTCTTCTTGGTCATGAGTAACGAAAATAAAAGTTTTCCCTAAACGTTGCTGCAATTCGCGTAGCTCATATTGCATTTCTGTACGGAGCTTTAAATCCAGTGCTGATAATGGTTCGTCTAATAAAATCACTTCCGGATCGTTAACAATGGCACGGGCGATTGCTACACGCTGACGTTGACCACCTGACATTTCACTGATTTCACGGCTACCGTAGCCTGCTAGGTTGACGAATTTTAAAGCTTCTTCAACACGTTGCGCAATGTCGGCTTCTTTTACCTTTTTAATGCGTAAGCCGAATGCTACATTTTCAAAAACATTTAAGTGAGGGAATAAGGCATAGTCTTGAAATACGGTATTCACTTGACGCTCGTTAGCAGGTACATCATTGATGCGTTTGTTGTTAAAGAAGACATCGCCTGTTGTTGCATCTGTGAAGCCAGCTATAATACGAAGAATCGTAGTTTTTCCGCAGCCAGAAGGACCTAAAAGGGTATAAAATTTACCCCGCTCTAACTCAAAGTTAATATTTTTCAAAACGACTGTCCCGTCGTCATAAGCTTTTGTCACATTTTCAAAACGAATGATTGTGTTTTCCAAGGGGAGTCCTCCTTTATAAATAAGATTCTGTCGCTACCAGCAGCAATTTTGTCATCCCGTTATGAGCATTAAAAATTTGATGATTGGAAGACGCTTCATAATACACAGCATGACCTTCGCTTGCTATATATTCTTCTTTCCCTATAACCACGCGAATGCGTCCTTTTAACACATAAATAAATGTCTCGGCCAGGGAAGGTTCGAAATGCTTGAACTGACCATTTTTTTGCAATGTCAAAATAACAGGTTCCATTTCCTTTTCGTTCGAAGTGGGGATAAGCCATTGCAATGTATATTTTTTATTGTGATCTATATGCTCTGTTTGATCTTCCTTCGTGTATACTACAGCTTGATCATACGAGCTATCGTCAAAGAAATCTTTTGGTTTTGAACCGAGTACTTCCAGCAATGTAAACAGTGTTTCTATGGATGGCGAATTTAAGTCTCGCTCAAGTTGTGAGATGTAACCTTTTGTTAAATCAGTCCGTTCACCAAGCTCTTCTTGTGTTAATCCTTTTTTGATACGCAACGCTTTAATTTTGGCTCCAATTTGCATTGATTGCAGCCTCCTCCCGAGAGTTTAGTAATTTTAAACAATGAGTATAAAAGTTTACTTTTACAAAACTTTAAGTTTACAAATCAAAACCCATTATACAGACTTTATCATGAATTTCAATAGTATTTCAGAAAAATATTTAAAAATGTAAAAGGAAGATAAGGGAAGAAGATAAATTTACAAATTATGTAAAATATTAAGAGGTATAAAGGGAATTGAGGTGGAGTGCCAGACTTTAAAATATCGTCTGTAATAGCTGATGAAACTTTTAGAAAAGTATTCCTATAATAATATTTACGAAATGGAAAATGGTATATACTCTTTTTGATTAGTCCACAAGGCAAGGTTCCGTATTAAATGGTCTTCTATAATAACAGGGACGGAATATAGATGAGATTTTATGTTTGCTTCAGAATTTACAACATAGGGGATTATGTCTGCTGAATTGGTCTCGAGGACAGGCAACTTTATAAAAAACTTACATATAGTATCGGCAGAGGAGGGAGCGTAATAAGACGAGGAGACCCTTTGCCGTCTTTTGAAGAAATGACTGCACTGTATGATAATTACCATCGGTCATCCAGTGCGGTAACCATTGTCTTTTTCTGGTCCATTAGCTGTCACCAATGTGTGCATGTGTTTAATGTAGCGCGTTATTTAAGCGAGTATTATAAAGATATTAATCTTATCGCTGTGCATATGCCGCTCTCCGAAGCCGATAAAAACCCTCAGGAAATTAAACAAAAATATAAGGGAATGTATGTGAAAGCCCCGCTCTATTTAGATCAGGATTATCTGCTTTCCAAAAGATTCGGCAATCGTTTTGTGCCGAGCCTCTATGTCTTCGATGAGAATGGTCTCCGCTACTATCAAGGAGCTGCCACAAATGAACGCTTCATAATACATCACATAGAAAAAATCGTAAAAAAGTGAGTTTCTTAAATGGCGAAAACGCTATTCAGATTCGCGTCTGAATAGCGTTTTTGTGTGGGATAAGCTAAAATTGAGGAAATGATGTAGGGGCTGAAATAGATATGAGAAAAGAATTTGTTGTCATTGGTTTAGGTCGATTTGGTGGAAGTATTGTCAAAGAATTAGTGTCACAAGGAGCAAATGTGATGGCGATTGATTGGTCTCCAGAACGAGTAGATGATTTTGCGCAAATTGCAACACAAGCAGTAGTGGCAAATACAACAGATGAGGCGGTCATTAAATCGCTAGGTTTATGGAATTTTGAACATGTCATTGTTGCTATTGGTGAGGATATTCAAGCAAGCATTTTAACTACGCTTATTTTGAAGGAGCTTGGCGTGCCGCAAATTACAGTCAAGGCGACGAATGATTATCATGAAAAAGTATTGCGAAAAATAGGTGCGGACTTTGTTGTGCATCCTGAAAGGGATATGGGCATACGTCTTGCAAATCATATGATGTCGAATAACGTGCTCGATTATCTAGAGTTGTCTGACGAACACTCCATTATGGAATTGCGCGCAAGTGAGCGCATTGCGGGCAGTTCGCTTGCTGATTTGGATATTCGTGCAAACTATGGTATTAACATCGTGGGAATCAAGCGAGAAGAAGAGATTATCGTTTCTCCCATGCCGACAGAGCCAATTTTAGTAGGGGATATACTGCTTGTAATCGGCGCAGATGTAGATATCAACCGATTTATGAAAAAAGCATTATAATAAAAAGAGGACTGCCCGTTTCGATTGGGCAGTCCTTTTGTTTATACTTCCATAATAATTGGTAGAATCATTGGACGACGCTTTGTTTTCTCGTATAAATACGGTCCTAACACGTCAGTAATTTCGCTTTTCAGTTCTGTCCATTGTGTAGACTTTTCTTGAACTGTTGAATTTAAATGCTGTGCAAGCATCTTTTGTGCTTCATTAATCATCGTGCCAGACTCACGCATATAGACGAAGCCGCGAGAAATAATATCTGGACCTGAGACGATTTTTTGATTCTCCAAATCGACACTTACCACTACAATGACAAGGCCTTCTTCAGAAAGGATACGGCGATCACGCAATACAATATTTCCGATATCACCGATCCCGTTTCCGTCTATATACACATCGCCGGAAGGGATGCGACCTGCTACATGTGCTTCATTGGCACTTAAGGCAAGCACGTCACCATTTTCCATAACAAATGTATTTTCTTCAGGCACATCACAATCTACAGCAAGTTCCGTGTGCATTTTTAGCATGCGATACTCACCGTGAATCGGCATGAAGAACTTCGGTTTGATTAAGCGCAGCATTAACTTCTGCTCTTCTTGAGAGCCATGCCCTGAGGTATGGATATTATTTAAAGAGCCGTGAATAACCTCTGCACCTGCACGGAATAATAAGTTAATAATTTTGTTGACGCTTGTTTGGTTACCAGGAATCGGTGAAGATGAGAATACGACCGTATCGCCTGGTTGAATTTGAATTTGACGATGTGTACCATTGGCAATTCGCGATAATGCCGCCATAGGTTCCCCTTGGGAGCCTGTACATAAAATCATCACTTCATTGGCCGGTAAACGATTTAAGTTTTGGGCATCGACAAATGTTTCTTTTGGCGCTGTAATATAGCCTAACTCTCGTCCAATCGTAATCGCATTGTCCATCGAGCGACCGAAAACAGCGATTTTTCGTCCATGTGCGACAGCTGCATCGGTTACTTGTTGCAAACGATGGATATTCGATGCGAAAGTGGCGAAGATAATACGTCCATCCACTTTACGGAATACATCATTGATACTTTCGCCTACTTTACGTTCAGACATCGTAAAGTTAGGTACTTCAGCGTTTGTACTATCCGATAGTAAACATAAAACACCGTCACGACCGATTTCAGCCATTTTTGTTAAGTTAGCCGGCTCACCCACAGGTGTAAAGTCGAACTTGAAATCTCCTGTATGCACAATATTCCCAGGTGGCGTTTTGACCACTATACCGAATGCATCGGGAATACTATGTGTTGTACGGAAAAAGCTCACGGATGTTTTACGGAACTTGATGACATCCTCTTCTTTGATCTCGATGAGCTTTGTCGTGCGTAGCAGACCATGCTCGTCCAATTTATTGCGTAATAAGCCAAGTGCTAGCTTGCCTCCATACACTGGTACATTGATTTGACGCAGGAAGTAAGGGATACCGCCAATATGATCCTCATGTCCATGTGTAATAAATAGACCTTTAATTTTATCGACATTGCGTACTAGGTACGTATAATCAGGAATGACATAATCGATTCCTAATAAATCATCCTCCGGGAATTTGATCCCTGCATCGATAATGATAATTTCATCTTGGAATTGTACTGCATAAGTGTTTTTGCCTATTTCGCCCAGTCCGCCAAGTGCGAAAACAGCTGCTTGATCGTTTTTAACGAACTTCATAATCGATTAAGCATTCTCCAAACGGAAGTTAGGGCTGTTTTGTTCATATTCAAGGTATGCCCCTTCTAATAGTTGCACAAGTTCGATATTATAATTGCGGTCTTTTAAATAGTCACGAACTTCGCGCTCTGATGAAGCTTCTAAATAAATTGTTTTTGTATTTTCGCGAACTGGAATTTCATTCACATTTTCTTGGAAATAAACTTTGTAAATCATCATAACTCTCCTTTGATTACGTACAGTGTAATGGCATCTTGTCTCGACCTTTACCAGTTCTTTACTGTGTAAATAAGCTGTCTGAAAGAATATTTGCAAAAATAATTGAAGAGAAAAGGGAGACACTGTAAAATGCATTTCCTTTATATTATCACGCAGCTACCTTAAAATAAAGAAAAGCCCTTCAAAAACTGAAGGACTTAAGCAATCGATTTTTTCCCGAGGATGCCCTTTAACTGTTTTAGCCATTTCTTTTTGAGTCGCTTTAGCATGGAACATCACTCCTTATGAATTAATATACGGAATTTTCAGATATTTATAAAGGGCTATTTACGTTGCGAAAGGAAGTAGAAAAAGATGAAAAAAGTTTTATTTTTTGATGTAGATGGAACGCTATACGACCACAATAAGCGTTTACCGTCATCAGCCAAAAAAGCATTGCAGCAGGCACGCGTTAACGGCTACGAACTAGCCATTGCTACAGGGCGTGCTCCGTTTATGATTGAGCCGTTACTAGAAGAGTTAGAGATTGATACATATGTAACATTCAATGGACAATATGTTGTCTATAAAGGCGAAGTTATTTTTACAGATGGAATAGAGCGCGAGCAGCTAGAAGAAATTATTGCCTTTGGGGCAGCGCGTAATGAACCGGTTGTTTTTTTAGATGAAAAAGAAATGATTGCCTCTGTAGATGGTCATTTAAAAGTGGGAGACAGCTTGGCAACGTTAAAATATCCTTATCCACGAATTGATGCGAATTTTTATGCGACAAAACCTGTTTACCAGACGCTTATTTTTATGGAAGAGAAGGATGAAGCTCTTTACAGGCAAAAATTCCCGAATGTTCAATTTGTCCGTTGGCACCCGTATTCTTGTGATATTTTGCCGAAGGATGGATCAAAGGCACGCGGCATTGAAAAACTGCTTGCTCATGTCGGGAAAACGATGGATGACGCCATAGCGTTTGGAGACGGTCTGAATGACTTAGAAATGCTGGAGGCTGCTGGAATAGGAGTAGCGATGGGGAACGGACATGCCAAAGCGAAGGCTGTTGCAGATATAATCGCTCCGCATGTGGATGATGACGGTCTTTACAAGGCGATGAAGGAACTGCACATTATCTAAAGAAAACCCGGGGCTACTAGAGCTCCTGGTTTTCTTTTTGTGGGCAAACGCTTGTATAAAGCATTTTCAGTGTGTTAGCGTTCGTATGGTGTGGCATTTTCGATTTCAGCAAAAGGCTCTTTATCGTTAATGCGATCAAAGAACATCACACCATTTAAGTGGTCTAGCTCATGCTGGAATGCAATGGCTGACAATCCGTTAAGGCGCATTTTCTTTTCTTCGCCGTCTACTGTATGGAACTTGGCTGTAATGCGTGCATAGCGCGGTACATACCCAGGAATAGCGCGGTCGACAGATAGGCACCCTTCACCTGAAGTTAAATATGTCTGCTCCACAGAATGGCTAACAATGCGCGGGTTAACGGCAACAAAGCTAATTAACTCACCTTTTTCATCTTCCAAGTGGAGGGCAAACATGCGCTTTAAGCTATTCACCTGGTTGGCAGCTAGGCCGATACCGCCTCGTAAATTATATTTTTCTGCTATTTCAGGATTTTGGCTATTTATTAAATACTGTAGCATATCATCTGCAAGCTGACGGTCCTCAGGTGTTAAAGGAAAAGTAAGTTCCTCGGCACGGGTACGTAGAACAGGATCGCCCTCACGAACGATATCTTTCATTAAAATCATGCTCAATACTTCCTTTCAATCTCTACTTACCAATAAGTATACAACACGGATGAACGACTTCAATAAAAAACAACAAAATATGTGTTGAATTTCTCTGTTTGGGAATAGTGAAAAGGGGAAGGAATTTATTTTCCCTCAAAATTAGTTATTATAGTACAGATTTTTTATTGATATATAACAGATAGGTTTTTGGTTTCTTATGAAGAAGTAGTGAAAAAGGCGAATAACAAAGATAATATATGATTGACCGATTAAGATTTATTCTTTATACTGAGTTTTAAGTATTGGTGTACTAATAAAAAATGTTTTTAAAATAATACAGTTGAAAGGGAGAATATATTATGGGGAAAAAGAAATTTGATCCAACTGTGACGTTACGTGAAATTGAAGATAAATTTGAAATGTTTCAAATTTTAAATGAAGAAGGGGAAGTAATAAATCCATCAGAGATGCCAGACTTATCGGATGATGAGCTAGTAGAGTTGATGAGCCGCATGGTATATGTCCGTATTTTAGACCAACGTTCTATCTCATTAAACCGTCAAGGACGTTTAGGTTTCTATGCGCCGACAGCTGGTCAGGAAGCCTCTCAATTAGCTTCGCAGTATGCACTGGAAAAAGAAGACTGGATTTTACCAGGTTACCGTGATGTTCCGCAAATTGTCATGCACGGATTGCCACTATGGAAAGCGTTTTTATTTAGCCGTGGTCACTTCATTGGCAACCAAATTCCTGAAGGTGTCAATGTTTACCCTCCGCAAATTATCATTGGTGCACAGTACATCCAAGCAGCGGGCGTAGCGCTTGGCTTACAGAAGCGCGGTACTAAAGGGGTAGCGGTAACATATACAGGAGACGGCGGTTCTTCGCAAGGCGACTTCTATGAGGGGATTACATTTGCAGGTGCGGCTCAGTCTCCAGCTATTTTCTTCATTCAAAATAACCAATTTGCGATTTCGACACCACGTTCTGTTCAGTCTGTTGGTAAAACATTAGCGCAAAAAGGAATCGCAGCTGGTATTCCATCTGTGTTAGTCGATGGGATGGATGCATTGGCGGTATATAAAGTAACAAAAGATGCTCGTGAGCGTGCAATCAACGGTGGAGGACCAACGTTAATTGAAACGATGACATACCGTTACGGTCCGCATACAATGGCTGGGGATGACCCGACTCGTTACCGTACAGGCGATTTAGATAATGAATGGGCAGCAAAAGACCCGATCGTTCGTTTCCGTAAGTTCTTGGAAGAAAAAGGCTTATGGTCAAAAGAAAAAGAAGAAGAAGTAATTGAGCGTGCAAAAGAGGAAATTAAAGAAGCGATTAAAAAAGCGGACCAAGCGCCAAAGCAAAAAGTTTCAGAGCTGATTGAAAATATGTACCGTGGCGAATTGCCGGTGAACTTACAAGAGCAATTAGCTATTTACAAAGAGAAGGAGTCGAAGTAATCATGGCACAAATGACAATGATTCAAGCAATTACAGATGCTCTTCGTTGTGAGTTGAAAGACGACGAAAACGTATTAGTATTTGGTGAGGACGTTGGGGTAAACGGTGGTGTATTCCGTGCAACTGAAGGTCTTCAAAAAGAATTTGGCAAGGAACGTGTATTTGATACGCCACTTGCTGAATCGGGAATCGGCGGTTTAGCGGTAGGTTTATCCCTTACTGGCTTCCGTCCCGTGCCAGAAATTCAGTTCTTCGGCTTCGTATTCGAAGTAATGGATTCAATTGCTGGTCAAATGAGCCGTACACATTACCGTACAGGCGGCACATATAATATGCCGGTAACGATTCGTTCGCCATTTGGCGGCGGTGTCCACACGCCGGAGATGCACTCAGACTCATTAGAAGGGTTAATGGCACAAACACCGGGCTTAAAAGTAGTCGTACCGTCTACACCGTACGATGCAAAAGGTTTATTAATCTCGGCCATCCGTGATAATGACCCAGTTGTATTTTTAGAGCACTTAAAATTATACCGTTCATTCCGTGAAGAAGTACCGGAGGAATCGTACACAATTGAACTAGGGAAAGCGGATGTGAAGCGTGAAGGGACAGATTTAACAATCGTCACTTACGGTTTAATGGTGCATGAAAGTTTAAAAGCGGCAGAAGAACTTGAAAAAGAAGGCTATTCAGTAGAAGTAATCGATTTA
This sequence comes from Lysinibacillus odysseyi, assembly GCA_014595895.1. Lineage (GTDB taxonomy): Bacteria > Bacillota > Bacilli > Bacillales_A > Planococcaceae > Lysinibacillus_B > Lysinibacillus_B odysseyi_A. Next base: position 198,341 of record JABUKB010000001.1, read on the forward strand.
CGAACAATCCAACCTTTAGATATTGAAACAATTATTGCTTCTGTAGAAAAAACAGGACGCGCTATCGTTGTGCAAGAAGCACAAAAACAAGCAGGTATTGCAGCGAATGTAGTAGCTGAAATTACAGAGCGCGCGATTTTAAGCTTAGAAGCACCTGTCCTACGTGTAGCAGCACCGGATACGGTTTATGCATTCCCTCAAGCGGAAGGCGTATGGTTGCCAAACTTTAAAGATGTCGTAGAAACAGCGAAAAAAGTTTTAACATTCTAATGAAGAGGTGAATTCAAATGGCATTTAATTTCCGTTTACCGGATATCGGTGAAGGTATACATGAAGGCACAATTGTAAAATGGTTTGTAAAACCGGGAGACAAAGTACAAGAAGACGATATTTTATGTGAAGTACAAAATGATAAAGCGGTCGTAGAAATTCCGTCGCCTGTAGAGGGAACAGTAGAAGAAGTATTAGTAGAGGAAGATACAGTCGCTGTTGTAGGCGATATACTGATTCGTTTTGATGCACCAGGCTATGAAGACTTACAACTAAAAGGTCATGATCATGCAGAACCAACACAACAAGGTGACGAAAAAACAGAAGCACAAGTGCAAGCAACTGCTGAAACAGGCAAGGAAATCGATAAAGAACCTGTTCCAGTAGAAGAAAAATCAGCACCAGCAGAAGCGCAAGTACCTGCAGGTGAGGTCGTATCAGCGAATGAAGTATCTGTAGCAGCACGTGTGGCAGCTATGCCATCTGTTCGTAAATATGCACGTGAAAAAGGCGTTGATATTCGTGAAGTATCAGGCTCAGGTAAAAATGGTCGTATTTTAAAAGAAGATATCGAAAGCTTCCTAAATGGCGGTCAAACTCAAGAAACAGCGGAAACGGCAGTGCAGCAAGACGAAGCAGCTACTGCACCGGCGGCATCGGCACCTGTTACGCTAGAAGGGGATTTCCCAGAAACACGCGAAAAAATGTCTGGTATCCGTAAAGCAATCGCCAAAGCAATGGTACATTCAAAACAAACAGCGCCACATGTCACATTGATGGATGAAGTCGATGTAACAGCATTAGTTGCACACCGCAAGAAATTCAAAGAGATCGCAGCAGAGAAAGGTGTTAAATTAACGTATTTACCGTACGTTGTGAAGGCTTTAGTATCGATGTTGCGCGAATATCCTGAATTCAACCGTTCGTTAGATGATGAAACACAGGAAATTATCCAAAAACATTATTATAATGTAGGTATCGCAGCTGATACAGAGCGCGGACTACTAGTTCCGGTTATTAAACACGCAGATCGTAAATCCGTATTTGCGGTATCAGGCGAGATTAACGAATTGGCAACAAAAGCACGCGAAGGAAAGCTAGCACCACAAGAGATGAAGGGTGGCTCGATGTCCATCACAAATATTGGATCGGCTGGCGGACAATGGTTTACTCCAGTAATCAATCATCCGGAAGTGGCAATATTAGGTATAGGAAGAATTTCTGAGAAGCCAATAATAAAAAATGGTGAAATTGTACCCGCACCTGTGTTAGCATTATCATTGAGCTTCGATCATCGAATGATCGATGGTGCTACTGCACAAAATGCTTTAAATCATTTGAAGCGTTTGTTAAGTGAACCAGAACTTTTATTAATGGAGGCGTAATAAAATGGTAGTTGGAGATTTCCCAATCGAAATTGATACTCTTGTCGTAGGGGCAGGTCCTGGAGGTTATGTAGCAGCTATTCGTGCTGCTCAAACTGGACAAAAGGTAACATTAGTAGAACGAGGCGCACTAGGTGGCGTTTGTTTAAATGTAGGTTGTATCCCATCAAAAGCATTAATCTCAGTAGGTCACCGTTATGAGCATGCAAAACACTCTGAAGATATGGGTGTAGTAGCTACAGACGTAAAACTTGACTGGGCAAAAGCGCAAGCATTCAAAGACAGCGTTGTTTCTAAATTAGTAGGCGGCGTTGAAGGATTATTAAAAGGGAATAAAGTAGACATCGTAAACGGTGAAGCTTACTTTGTAGATGCAAACACTGTACGTGTAATCAATGGCGACAATGCACAAACTTACACGTTCAAGAATGCAATCATCGCTACAGGCTCTCGTCCAGTTGAAATCCCAACATTCAAGTTCACTGAGCGCGTAATCAACTCTTCGGGTGCTTTATCTTTACCGGAAGTTCCTGGTAAATTAGTTGTCATCGGTGGCGGTTACATCGGTACGGAGTTAGGTTCAGCATACGCTAACTTAGGTTCGGCGGTAACGATTATCGAGGGCGGTAAAGACATCTTAGCTGGTTTCGAAAAGCAAATGACACAAATCGTGAAAAAAGGCTTGAAGAAAAAAGGCGTAGAAGTTGTTGTGAACGCATCAGCTAAAGGCGTAGAAGAAAACGAAAACGGCGTTATCGTAACTTACGAAGCTGGTGGCGAAGAAAAAACAGTAGAAGCTGATTATGTATTAGTAACTGTAGGTCGTCGTCCAAACACTGACGAAATGGGTCTTGAAGAAGTAGGTATTAAGTTTGCAGAACGTGGTTTACTAGAAGTAGATAAGCAATGCCGTACTTCAGTTCCAAATATTTATGCAATCGGTGATATCGTACCAGGTCTTCAACTTGCACACAAAGCTTCTTACGAAGGTAAAGTAGCAGCTGAAGCAATTGCAGGCGAACATTCAATCGTAGATTACTTAGCGATTCCAGCAGTATGCTTCACAGATCCAGAGCTTGCAACTGTAGGCTATTCTGAAGAGCAAGCGAAAGCAGAAGGAATCGAAGTAAAAGCAGCGAAATTCCCATTCGCAGCAAATGGTCGTGCATTAGCACTTAACCAAACAGAAGGTTTCGTAAAATTAGTAGCACGTAAAGAAGATGGCTTATTAATCGGGGCGCAAATCGTAGGTGCTGGTGCATCTGATATGATCTCTGAAATGGCCTTAGCTATCGAAGCAGGTATGACTGCTGAAGACGTAGCACTAACGATCCACGCTCACCCAACATTAGGTGAAATCACGATGGAAGCTGCTGAAGTATTACTAGGCAACCCAATCCATATCGTAACGAAATAATTTTATAAGCAGTTCAAAACGCAGATCAAGTTGAAAAAACTTGATCTGCGTTTTTTATATCTTAAAAGGAAAAAGAGGATTTAATTTTTGTAGATTCGCAACCCTCGCTATAATGAAATGGGAGGGGGACGAAAAATGGATTTAAAATTACAAGATAAAGTAGCAATCGTTACAGGGGCCAGTAAAGGAATAGGTTTTCATACAGCCTTGCAGCTCGTCCAAGAAGGGGCTAAAGTCATTATTTGTGCACGTGGCGAAAAACACCTGCAAGTAGCAGCCTCGTGCATTCTAAAAGAAACAGGGCAAGAGGTTTTATGGGTAGCAGCCGATGTATCGAAAGAACAAGATTGCAAAAAAGTGATAGAGAAGGCAATAGAAGTTTATGGACGAGTTGATATTTTAATAAATAATGCAGGAACAGCATCTGCGAATCCTTTTGAAAATGTGTCAAGCGAGCTTTGGCATTCTGATTTGGACTTAAAGCTATTTGGCGCTATTCATTGTGCAAAGGCAGCGATCCCTCATATGAAAAAACAGGGCGGCGGCTCCATAGTCAATGTAGCAGCCGTATTAGCGAAAACACCGCCAGCAAGCTCACTTCCGACAACGGTTAGCCGTGCGGCAGGTTTGGCGTTGACAAAAGCTATGAGCAAGGATTTAGGAATTTATAATATTCGCGTCAATGCGGTATGTATTGGTCTTATTCGCAGTGACCAAATCGAGAAACGTTGGCAAAAGAATGATTCAGAACTGTCGTGGGCAGAGTATTCTAAAAAAGTAGGCGAGACGATTCCCCTAGGTCGTATCGGGGAAACGGAAGAAGCCGCCAATGTCATCACATTTTTATCCTCTGACGCAGCATCGTATGTAACGGGAACAGCAGTCAATATCGATGGAGGTTCGGGTGGCGCTTTATGAAATATGTACTAAAAAGTAGTGCAAAAGTCAGGGTCTTCTAGAGTACAGGTAAATACCCGTATCCTGCAATACTTGCTATGTTTATCCGCTTCTGAATGGAAGGTCGCCGAGGGGTTTGGCATATATATATTCTGAGTGTATTGTATAAATTTGTTCTTATACAATGCGCTTTTTTATTTTTAAACTTGTGCAGATAAATAATGTTAGGAATTTACCAAATTTTCTTAAAATAGCATGAATTCATATGAGAATATGTCTATTTTATGTCAAAACCAATAGACATTAAATTTTGTAAGTCGTAGAATGTAGGTAAGAGATTGGGGGAAAGGGGTATGAATGTTTTACGTATCATCCTGCAAATTTTAATTATTTGGTTATTTTATTATGCTGGTGTATTAATTGTCGAATGGACAGGTGTGTTCATTCCTCCGAGTATTATTGGGTTGGTGCTGTTATGGGTGTGTCTTATGTTAAATATTGTTAAGGTGAAATGGATTCAAAATGGAGCAGGATTTTTGATCAGCTTTTTAACATTATTTTTCATCCCCACTACAGTTGGGATTATCGAATATCCCGAGCTATCGACCCTAGCAGGTGTTTTATTGATGTTAGCGGTTATTTTGAGTACTCTTGTGACCTTATTTATCACAGGGAAAACAGCTCAGTGGATTGAAAAGAAGGAAACAGAGCTGGAGCATAGAAAGCAATTAATAGAGAAAGAGGAACCAATCATGGAGCTGAGCATGGAACAGGAGGTAATGCAGAGTGATAGCGCTAGTCGTGATTATTAGTACGGTTATCTTATTTTTACTTGGGCAGAAATTATATAATAAATTTCCAAACCCGTTTCTGTTACCAATATTAACGGTGACCATTTTAACGGTTATTTTTTTGTTAATGGCGGATATTCCATATGCTATATATATGGAAGGCGGTCATATTATTCAGTTGATGCTAGGTCCGGCTGTTGTAGCCTTAGCCTTTCCACTGTATAACCAGCGCCAGTTAATTTTTAAGTATAAATATTCTATTTTATGCAGTTTATTTGTGGCAATGTTTGCCGGCTTGATTAGTGTGTATTCACTCCTTCTATTATTTAAGGCCAGCGATACATTTATTTACACAGCATTGCCTAAATCCTTAACGACACCGGTAGCTATGCAGGTAAGTGATTCACTAACAGGCATTGCGCCACTGACAGCGGTACTTGTGATGATTGCCGGTTTTACAGGCGGCATTTTAGGGCCTATCCTATTTAAATTTGCTCATATTGATACGGCTATTAGTCGGGGGATAGCGATGGGAAGCGCTTGCCATGGAGTAGGGATAGCAAAACTCAAAGAATATGGCGAAGAAGATTTATCGATCGGTTCATTATCCATGGGGCTGAGTGCCGTAATCGGAGCATTTGTTTGTCCTATTTTTGCGATGATTGTCATGTAAAAAAACTGCTAGGGAACTAAGCCCCTAACAGTTAGTAAATCGCGCGGCGTTCTTTAATGACGCGAATATTTTTTAGTGTTACATCTTCAGGTCCCTGTACAGGTAAACCTGCTTCTATATTCATTTGAATATATTTGATATTGTCTTCTGTAATGACTTCCCCCGGTATAAAGATTGGAATACCTGGAGGATAAACCATAATAAATTCAGCTGAAATACGGTCGTGTGCTTCCGCTAACGGAATCACTTCCGTCTCGGCATAGAAAGCATCGCGTGGAGACATCGCTAGTGCTGGTATCTCAGGTGCTTTGACATTCGGGATTGTTATGGTTGCTTCTGAATCAAACGCTTGTGACATACGTATTAAGGCATTCACCAAGAGGTTCATTTCTTTTTTTGTATCGCCAAGGGTTACTAAACATAAAATATTATATAAGTCGGATAACTCGACTTCGATATTAGCTTGTTTGCGTAACCATTCCTCAGCTTGATGTCCAGAAATACCTAAATCTTTTACACTGATTAATAGTTTGCAAGGATCCATATCAAATGTAGCAGAGGAATGCAGTTTTTCACGTCCTACACACGTTAAATGCGGAATCAGGTTGATACGCTTTCGTGTATCTTTCGCTAGGTGCAATGCCTTATCTATTAAATCATGCCCTTCCACAGCCAACTGGCGACGTGCACAGTCAAGTGATGCCAGCAATGGATAGGATGTAGATGTTGTCGTAAGCATAGAAAAAACAGCTTGCGCTCGTTTAGCTGATACAAGACCTTCTCGAATGTTTAAAACAGATGTGCCGGTCATAGAGCCACCTAGTTTATGAACGCTTGTTGCAGCCATATCAGCACCTGCCTGCATAGCAGAAATAGGCAGTTCATCGTGGAATTTAATATGAACACCATGTGCTTCGTCTACAACAACAGGAATACCATGGGCATGTACAATATCCACAATTTTCTTTAAGTCTGCTGCAAAACCAAAATAAGTCGGGTTAATAACTAAGACAGCTTTTGCATCTGGATATTTTTCAAGGGCCTTTTCCACAGATTCCGGCGAGATGCCATGAGAGATACCTAGCTCTGTGTCAACCTCTGGATGGATAAAAATCGGAATAGCCCCAGCAAACACTATAGCTGACATAATTGATTTATGAACATTCCGTGGTACAAGAATTTTATCACCTGGACCGACGACAGTTAAAATCATCGTCTGAATAGCGCCACTAGTACCTTGAACGGAAAAGAATGTGTAATCAGCACCAAAAGCTTCAGCAGCAAGGTCTTGCGCTTCTTTAATAGCTGCTTTCGGTGAATGTAAATCGTCTAGTGGAGCAATATTGATTAAATCTATTGATAAAACGTTGTCGCCGACGAACTCACGGAAAGCAGGGTCCATACCTGTTCCCTTTTTATGACCGGGAATATGAAATTGAATAGGATGTCTGTTTCTGTGTTTTAAAAGAACGTCGAACAAAGGAGTCTCTAACTGTGACAACGCAGGTACCACCTCACTTAATTGTATTTATTAAAACAAAAGAATTATAGCACCTAAAACGAAGCATGACTACAACTAAACTAACAAAATTTATATTGTTTCGCAAATTATTGTTTTAAAAGAGTAAACTATAAGGTTTTCAGAGGTGTTATGTTTTATTCAGATATGTATGAAGGGAAATTATTGTTGCTTTGGCGTGAAAAAAGACGCTAGACAATAGTTTAAATATATTGCAGTGATCTATATAAAAGGGGGACACAGAAAGATGAACTGGGAAACACGTGTAACGGAACTTTTAAACATTCAGTATCCAATTATCCAAGGGGGACTAGCCTACTTAGCTTATGCAGAGTTAGCAGCGGCTGTTTCCAATGCTGGCGGTCTTGGCCAAATTACCGCGATGAGCTTGCCTAATCCAGAAGCATTGCGTGCCGAAATCGAAAAGGTACGTACATTGACAGATAAGCCCTTTGGTGTCAACTTTGCCATCGGAATGTATGGTCAAGGGTATGAGCCAATGATAGAGGTAGCGCGTGATATGGAAGTGCCTGTTGTGACAATGACAGGTGGTAATCCAGCACCGATTTTCGATATTTTAAAAGATAGCAATTGTAAAAAACTTGTTTTGGTCGCAGCTCGTCGTCAAGCGCAAAAAGCAGAGGAATTGGGCGCAGATGCAGTAATGGTTGTAGGGCAAGAAGGAGGCGGTCATTTAGGACGGGATGATGTCGGTACTATGGTTCTTGTTCCGCAGGTAGTCGATAGTGTATCAATCCCCGTCATTGCATCGGGTGGTATCGGCGATGGCCGCGGTTGGATGGCTGCTCATGCATTAGGTGCAGAGGGCATCGAAATGGGTACCCGTTTTATTGCCACACAGGAGTGCGTGCATGCTTCAGAAGTTTATAAGGAAGCATTAGTGACAAGTGCGGAAAATGACACAACAGTGATTAAGCGCTCGCTCGGAGCCCCAGCACGAGCATTGCGTAATGAATTTACGGATCAAATTTTAAAAATTGAAGCAGAGACGCCTACCTATGAGGCATTGAAAGAGCATATAAGCGGAAAAGCAAATACTCGTTATATTTATAATGGGGATGCTGCGCAAGGTTTCGGCTGGGCTGGACAAGTGACAGGTCTGATTCAAGATGTACCTACTGTGCAGGAATTGATAGACCGAATGGTTGCACAAGCTAAAGAAATCCGTTTAAAATGGGGACAAGTATAAAGAAAGCGGGGATTTTATGGAATACTCATACCCATTATCAACGGATTGGACAACACAAGAGATGGTCGATGTCGTAAAGTTTTTTGAAGTGGTAGAAGCTGCTTATGAAACAGGCATTAAACGCGAGCAGTTTTTAGCTGCCTATCGTCGATTTAAAGAAATCGTTCCTTCTCAAGCAGAAGAAAAAACAATTTTCCGCGAGTTTGAACAAGCGAGCGGTTATGTAAGCTATAAGGCAGTAAAATTAGCAAAAGAATTAGCGGATGGACAAGTGATCCGCTTAAAACAGTAGCTTCGGCTGCTGTTTTTTTATTCATGAAGAATCGCTTTTCTCTAATAAAAAACAGATGTCCCCATTAAGAGGTCGCTTGTTTGCATTATTTGCCGACAATGATGTTATAAATTGGCAATAAGTCGTTGAATGTTTTTTCCGCATATTGCATAAACTCATCAAAAGTAAGATTGACCGCTTCTTCTGCCGAAAGATGGCGACCCAATAAAAATTCTCCCTTTTTCACATCGCGTAAACGTAGTAACAGCTTTTCCAAATTTTCTGTGCGGTCATCTGCAAGAGAGGTTACGTGCGGTGATGTATGATCACCTGAGAGCACATAATGATCTGGTAATTGTTTAATGGTGTTGATGTTTTGCAATAAGCGCTCAGCCATTTCCCTTTTTTTCGGTACCTCGTAAATAACGGCTAATACAATAAAGATATGACTTTCCCATAAGCCAATTTGGAAATGGGGCAGAGCTTTATAGCCGCGCTTATAGGGGGCAAAGGCTACCCAAGAATCTGCAGGGGGGTTGACTGTCCGGCGTGCGTGTTTCGCTACATGATGGAAAAACTCATCCTCTGTTTGAGCGCTAAAATAAGCAGCAAATGTTTCGCCTAGCTCTTGGAATTTTGGGCGAATAAGTGCAGTTAAAGCCTCCATACGTGATTCTAGACCTTCTATTTGAAACACTTGGAAGTCTTCTTTGGTCCAATTTAAACTTGACAAATTTGTCAACTCCTTTCGAAAAAAATGTTTATTTTAATTGAGATTTGGGAAAAATTTTAGTAATAAAAGCTTTGTTAAAAAATTTTTTCAAAGGAAGTGATAATAATGAAGCAGATGATTAAAATTATACGCAAAATGGATATCGAAAAGCAATATGAAGAGATCCTGCGATTAGAAATTGATTACGAACTAGCATCACTCTACGCAGCAATGAAGGAAGATAATATGACAGAAATGGAAAAATCTAAAAAACGTTTAAAAGAGATCCATGAGGAGTTAGAAGGTTTGCATGCTTATGCATAATCAAAATTTCATACCGATTTAAAAATCACTTGCTGGATGGTTCGGACAGCAAGTGATTTTTGTTATACTAGGTATATACTGTAAAAAGTATAACAGCGTAGCAGATGGAGGGTGGTAAGCAAGATGGATTTACAACGATTAGATACATTTGCAAAGGAAATTATAATAGAAGCTGGCCGCAGAATTCGAGCAGCCTATTCATATGATTTAGAAATCGAAACCAAATCGAGTGCGAAAGATTTAGTAACAAATATTGACCGGGAAACAGAGCTGTTTTTTATTGAACAAATTAAAAACTTTGACCCCACACATAAAATAATTGGCGAGGAAGGCATGGGGGAAAATCCAAAAACATTAGAAGGTATTGTGTGGATTATTGACCCTATTGATGGCACAATGAACTTTGTGAAGCAGCATCGTCATTTCATGATTACCATTGGTATTTATAGAGATGGTGTGGGCATGTTGGGCTACATATATGATGTGATGGCAGACGATTTGTTTTATGCAATTACAGGGGAAGGGGCTTGGTACAATGAGACACCTCTTCGTAAACTACGATCTTTAGTATTGGAAGAAGCAGTAATTGGCATCAACGCGGCATGGGTCACACCCAATTCAAAGGTGCATCATGAAAAATTGATTGATCTGATTCAAGTTGTAAGAGGGACGCGTTCTTACGGATCGGCTGCAATGGAAATTGCTTTTGTAGTGAGCGGCAAACTGGATGCCTATATTTCCATGAGACTAGCTCCATGGGATATTGGCGGTGGACTGATTATTGCGCAAGAAGTTGGTGCGTTGGCTACCAATTTAACGGGGCAACCATGCAGCTTAACCGAATCGGATGGCTTTATTATCGCTAACCCATCCATTCATCAGCATATTATCGACCACTATTTAGATCTTAAATAAAAAAGAGCCACTTCGTTTTTTAAAAAACGGAGTGGCTTTCGATTGATATAAGATCAGATGGACATGAAATTATAAAAGTCCAGCTTGAACAAATTTTTTCTTTTGTTTGAACCCCATGACAAAAATTAGACACATAGCGAACAGGCAAGCGAACACACCAATGATGCCTGCTGTATCGTATTGGTCTGTGCCTGCCATAAAGATGAACGATACAGCAACTCCTATGCCTACCATTGATAGAATAGCAGCTAGTGAGTATATAAACATAACAAATTTTGCTTTATTCATTTATACCCCTCCCTACATTTATATTAAGCAACAACAAAGTGATAATTTTCAGAAAAGACATTTCACTCTACATGTGCTATAATATCACAGTTAAACAATTGAAAAAAGAATATGGAGTGGAATAATGACAAATTTACGTCAAGACATTCGCAATATCGCAATTATTGCGCACGTTGACCATGGTAAAACGACACTAGTAGACCAATTATTAAAGCAATCAGGAACTTTCCGTTCAAATGAGCGTGTAGAAGAACGTGCAATGGATTCAGGTGATATCGAGCGTGAGCGCGGTATTACAATTTTAGCAAAAAATACAGCAGTAAACTATAATGGTACTCGTATCAACATCCTTGATACGCCTGGACATGCTGACTTCGGTGGAGAAGTAGAACGTATCTTAAAGATGGTAGATGGCGTTTGTTTAGTTGTCGATGCGTATGAGGGTTGTATGCCTCAAACACGTTTTGTATTAAAGAAAGCATTAGAACAAAAAATTACACCAATCGTGGTAGTAAACAAAATCGATAAAGATGCTGCTCGTCCATTAGAAGTAGTAGACGAAGTATTGGAGCTATTCATTGAATTAGGTGCAGAAGATGATCAATTAGACTTCCCGGTAGTGTATGCTTCAGGTGTAAACGGTACGGCATCATTAGATCCGGACCCAGCAGCACAAGAAGAAAACTTAAGCTGTCTATTCGAAAAAATTATCGAAGCAATTCCAGCACCAGTAGATAACTCAGAAGAACCATTACAATTCCAAGTATCATTACTTGATTATAACGACTTCGTAGGCCGTATCGGTATCGGTCGTGTATTCCGAGGCACGATCTCTGTAGGGCAACAAGTTGCTTTAATGAAATTAGATGGCACGGTTAAACAATTCCGTGTAACAAAAATTTTCGGTTTCTTCGGCTTAAAGCGTGAAGAAGTTCAAACAGCTAAAGCTGGTGACCTAATCGCGGTTTCAGGTATGGAAGACATCAACGTAGGTGAAACAGTATGTCCAATTGAGCATCAAGAAGCGTTAACACCATTACGTATCGATGAGCCAACTTTACAAATGACATTCTTAGTAAACAACTCACCATTCGCAGGTCGTGAAGGGAAATGGGTAACTTCTCGTAAAATCGAGGAGCGCTTACGTGCCCAGTTACAAACAGACGTATCATTACGTGTAGAAGATACGGATTCTCCAGATGCATGGACAGTTTCTGGTCGCGGTGAGCTTCACTTATCGATCTTAATCGAAAACATGCGTCGTGAAGGCTTCGAGCTACAAGTATCAAAGCCACAAGTTATTATTCGTGAAATTGACGGTGTGAAATCTGAGCCAATCGAACGCGTACAAATCGATGTACCAGAAGAAAATGTTGGTGCTATTATCGAGTCAATTGGTACACGTAAAGGTGAAATGTTAGACATGATTAACAACGGTTCTGGACAAGTTCGATTGATATTCCACGTACCAGCTCGTGGTTTAATCGGATATACGACAGAGTTTATGTCATTAACAAAAGGTTTCGGTATTATTAACCATACATTCGACCACTATGCGCCACTCGTGCAAGGTCGTGTTGGTGGACGTCACCAAGGTGTATTAGTATCAATGGAAAATGGTAAATCAACGACTTATGGTATGATGGGTATTGAGGACCGCGGTACATTATTCGTAGAACCAGGGACTGAAGTATATGAAGGTATGATCGTTGGTGAGAATAACCGTGATGCAGATATTACTGTAAACATCACGAAGCAAAAACAAAAAACAAATATCCGTTCTGCTAACAAAGACCAAACGAACGTTATTAAAAAGCCTCGTATCCTAACACTTGAAGAAGCATTAGAGTACTTAGGTGATGATGAGTATTTAGAAGTAACACCAGAATCAATCCGTCTACGTAAGCAAATCTTAGATAAAAACGAACGTGAGCGTATTGCTAAAAAGAAAAAGAACGCTGAACTAGAAGCATAATTCAGCTTTGGGAAGGGATGAAGGATGTTGTTGAATGTAGCACTAAACTTTATACACGCCTCTGTTGCGACTGTCGATGCCGAGACAGAACGTGCATTTAATCGTATGTCAGGCATTACACGTTACGTTTACGAAAATTTTTCTAGCGTAAATGCAGCTGGAGAAGTGGATTATACAGTCCCTGGTTATATTACGTTCGTCCTTGTATTCGTTTTATCAGCGATTGTGTTCAAACTAGGTTTTGCGCGCGAATTGCCGCTCATTAAAAATATTATTATTTATGCATTTTTATTTGTAGGATGCATTATGTTAACATTCTTTGCCTTCTTCCTGCCAATGGTGGAAGGATTGATTGTGGCTGCGTTGATTTTAATTATTTATAAATCACGTATGTGGCGCGATAAAAGAGATGAAAGAAAAGCGCAGCAAACTTCATAAAAAATGCCCTAGGCTCACTTTAGAGCTTAGGGCATTTTTTTACTTAAAATACATCTTCTAAAATAATTTGCATTTCCTCATTCATTTCTAACCATACGACACCATAGCCAGGTGCTAAATGTAACTCACCGTAAAGTTCATTTGTCTTATCTTTAAACGTAACCTTTACGACATTTGAAAATTCCATATTGTCTGTTTCTGCTGAACCATCGATATATTCAACCTTGTAAGAAACTGGAACGCCACCGATTGATCCAGACCATGTTTTGCCTTCAGATAAAGGCAATGGAATAGCGAAAGTATATTCATCTACTAGTGTGATATTCATTGTATTATTCATGACACGATATTCATATAACGTCTCATCGTCAGCGCTGATTAAAACACGGCTATTACTAATTTTATTTAATTGGAAAAATTGAGAATCAGACTCGTTATCATAAGAAAGCGAATACTCATATTCCTTGTTATGAATTGGTAATAAGCCACCTGTTACTTGAGGTTTTACTGGTGCTTTTGCTGATAAGAAATTGGCTGCTACATAGCCTTCGATATTGCCTGCTTTGACAAATGACCAACCAGCAAGTGTTGTATAAACAGTTACTTTTGTACCGTTTGCGATTGTACCAACTGAGGCACCACTTGGGCTTGCAATGTTACGTGCGACAGCACCGCTACCTGAATTTACATAGGCAGTTTTCGTTGCTGCATTGCCGATGAAACTTGTTGCCACATAGCCAGTCACGTTACCATATTGCACAAATGACCAATCGCCGCCTACAGGTCCATAATCTTTGACAATCATGCTGTATTTTAAGTTGGCTACCGTTTTTGCACTGCGAGATGGTGTTGCCTTTACTACTAAACCTGATTTGGAACTCGCTATTTTAATAGTATGCTTTGGTGTGCTTAAAAATTTCACATCTACATAACCTTTTAATGTTTGAGATTCCACATAAGCCCAGCCATTCGCTGTTGAATATTGTGTCACTAATGTGCCTGAAGAAAGTTGTCCAAGATTTTTAGAGCTTTTTGTCGCTTGTTCATAAACGCTTACGCCGCTTTGTGAATTCACAGTCTTTACTTCACGGAAAGAAGAAGCATCTGCGGACGGCGAGATAAAGCCAATAATACTAAAGGCTAGTACCAGGGTAATTAATGCTTTGAATAATTTGTTCATTTTTGTTCCTCCTTTTCCAGTATTATACAATTTATAAAAAAAAGAAACAACCTAAAAAAGGCTGTTTCTTTATTATTAATTAAAATTCTTCATCCATTTTCGATGAAGTACGATAAAATTTAAATTTACCAGTGGCTAAACGTTTTCCAGTATTTTCTGCAATGCGATCATTACATGAATCGCACATAAATGTATGAATTGGACGGTTACGCAGCTTTTTAGCTAACGGTAAATCGTCAGGTAGTTGGTGGATCGTATCACAAATAACGCATTTGACGCGCATAAGCTCCTCCTTACTGAACGCGAATAGCGACCACGTCCGTGATGGGATTTTCTGTATTTGAACCATCTGCAAACAGCACATGCACAGGACCGCCTTCAGTGATTGGTTTACCATCCTGACTGAACTTGAAAATAAGTGAACCCGCTTCTTCAATTGTGAAACTATGCTCGCTGCCATTTGCACATTCCAATACGACAGTTGTGGCTTCAGCAGAAATTTCAGCATTCTTTAAAAATGGTTTTAGCTCCATGCCAAATGTTCCTGTCTGCATGCCTTTACGGTCGAATTTGCGCTCTGTCTTTAATGTAGGAGGAAATACTGCACCTTCCATAATTTCACGTGACCAGTGAGCACCCACATCGCGTAAGTATTTTTCCTCAGAATCCTCCACCGATCTTTCCGTTACAAAATATGTTTTTAAATCTAAACGACGGTCGTCAAAAATCCACACTGTTGGATCTAAAGTTAGTTTATATGTAACCGCACCTTTAATTGGAATAATTGAAGTCATAAAATATCCTCCCTCTGTATTCTTTCCTCATACAGTATACCGTTTTTTCTATAAAAGTAGAAATAGTAAATCAATTTTGCAGACATGTACAATCTTACTTGCAATTTTAAGTACGAAAAGATAAACTTTATTAGTATAGAATCGAAGAAATATCAAATAATGGGGGCGTCCTCATGGATACGAATACACAAGCTTCCTTCGAGGAGAAAGCATTACAGTTATTACAAGCAGATGCAAGTAAAATTGCGCGTTTAATTAAGGTGCAGATGGATAATTTGACGATGCCTCAATGTCCACTGTACGAAGAAGTACTAGATACACAAATGTTTGGCTTATCTCGCGAAATTGATTTTGCTGTTAAGTTAGGCTTAATTCAACGTGAGCAGGGTAAAGAGATTCTAGATGCGTTAGAAAAAGAATTGTCTTTGCTCCATGATGCTTATACAGATTAAAGTGACACATTTCGCTTTTTCATTGAGCGCGATGTTGCATTTTCTTATGCAAATAAAAGAAGAACTCAAACAGCTTTCGCGCGTTTGAGTTTTTTTTCTAGGATGAGGTTTACACATGAAAAAATATATTGCTACATACTTACGGAACTTCGATTATCTATTGTTTTTCACCTACATTTTTTTATGTATATTTGGTTTAGTTATGATTTATAGCGCCAGCTTAATGGTAGGAATCTGGAAAGAAGGTTCACCGGATTATTATTTTGATAAGCAGTTAACAAATTTAGCGGTGGCAGCCTGTGCATTTATCGTAGGCGCATTTATACCTTATAAACACTATAGTCGTAATATAGTAATGTTTTTTGCGATTATGGCTACTATTATATTCTTTGTTTGGGTGAAAGTGAAAGGAATCGGTTTGGCAGAGACAGGAGCCCAAAGCTGGATTTTAATTATGGGTGTTTCTTTTCAACCGTCCGAATTTGCCAAATTATTCATTATTCTATATTTAGCAGGCTCCTTCTATAATAAGAGTAAAAAATATTCATCCATTCAGCTTGTTAAACCGAAAGATATTTGGCAGCCTATTTTAGTCTGGCTTGTTATTTTAATTTGCGTAGCGACAGAAGTGGACTTAGGTGCCACAATCATTTTGTTTGCTATCGCAATTTGTATTTTATTTTTAAGTGATATTAAAGGGCGCTCCCTTGTCAAGTTCTTCATGGTATTAGGAGTTGTAGGAACAATTGCTGGGGCGATTGCGTTACTTTTTAAATATGATTCCTTCTTCAATGAAAGCCGTATAGGACGTCTGCAAGTATGGGCGAATCCATTTGAGTTTCCGGAAGGGTCAGGATATCAAATCATAAATGGCTTTTTAGCGATTGGACAAGGCGGCCTAAGTGGTGTAGGTCTTGGACAGTCAACACAGAAATTAGGATATTTACCAGAGCCGCATAATGACTTTATTATAGCGATCATTGCCGAAGAGTTAGGAATCGGCGGCGTATTGATTGTGCTAATCGGTCTGGGAATTATTGTTTTCCGAAGCTTATTGATTGCTATGACGACAAAAGATCCGCTTGCTCGTATGATTGCAGGAGGGATCGGCTGTTGGATTGGCATCCAAGCTGCTATTAATCTTGGGGGTGTATCGGGATTAATCCCGTTAACCGGAGTAACGCTGCCTTTTATAAGCTATGGCGGTACTTCTATATTGATACTTTCTTTAGCCATGGGAATACTAATGAATGTTTCTATGTTTGATAAGAGAGATAAAAAAAGTAGTTAGGGAGTTGGAGAATGGTGCAAATTAACAAGGTATTAGTAGCAAATCGCGGCGAAATCGCAATTCGGATTTTCCGCGCGTGTACAGAACTGCGTTTAAAAACAGTTGCTATTTATTCACACGAGGATAATGGCGCATTCCACCGTTTCAAGGCAGACGAGGCATACTTGGTAGGAGAAGGAAAAAAACCTATTGATGCCTATTTAGATATTGATGGTATTATTTCCATCGCTAAAGATGCTGGTGTTGATGCGATTCACCCAGGCTACGGCTTTTTATCAGAAAATGTAGAATTTGCGCGTCGCTGTGAAGAAGAAGGGATCATCTTTATTGGTCCTACATCACAACACTTAGATATGTTCGGTGATAAAGTGAAAGCACGTGAACAAGCGATTGCGGCAGATATTCCTGTTATTCCAGGAACAGACGGACCAGTTGCCAATTTAGCAGAAGTGGAACATTTTGCGGAGAGCTACGGCTTCCCAGTTATGATCAAAGCAGCATTGGGCGGCGGTGGCCGCGGAATGCGTTTAGTCGAACGCGCAGAAGACTTAGCCTCTGCCTATGAACGAGCGAAATCAGAAGCGAAAGCGGCGTTTGGTTCGGATGAGGTATATGTAGAAAAAGCTATTATTAAACCAAAACATATTGAAGTTCAAATTTTAGGAGATGCACATGGTAATATCGTGCATTTATACGAGCGTGACTGTTCAATTCAGCGCCGTCACCAAAAAGTGGTAGAAATAGCTCCATCCAATTCGATTTCCCAGGATTTACGTAATCGTATTTGTGATGCAGCCGTAAAGCTAATGAAAAATGTTAACTACTTAAATGCGGGAACAGTCGAGTTTTTAGTGGCGGGCGATGAATTTTACTTCATCGAAGTAAATCCGCGTATCCAAGTAGAACATACGATTACAGAAATGATTACTGGTATCGACATTGTGCATGCCCAAATTAAAATTGCACAAGGGAATGACTTATTCGGATCTGATATTGCGATGCCAAAGCAAGAGGACATCCCGCTGTTTGGATATGCGATTCAGTCACGTATTACAACAGAGGATCCGAAAAACAATTTCATGCCAGATACAGGAAAACTAATGGTTTACCGTTCTTCTGGCGGGTTTGGAGTGCGTCTGGATGCAGGGAACGGCTTCCAAGGGGCTGTCGTGACACCTCACTATGATTCGCTGTTGGTAAAATTATCGACATGGGGGATGACGTTCGAGGAAGCAGCACAGAAAATGGAACGTAATCTGCGTGAGTTCCGTATCCGCGGTGTCAAAACGAATATTCCTTTCCTTGAAAACGTTGTTGTACATGAAAAGTTTATCACTGGTCGTTTTGATACAAGCTTTATCGACACAACGCCAGAATTATTTGAGTTCCCAGAAAGAAAGGACCGCGGGACAAAACTACTAAACTATATCGGAAATGTAACATTAAATGGTTTCCCAGGTGTAGAAAAACGTACAAAACCTATTTTTGTGCAACCAACGATGCCGAAATTTGAACCGCAAACGCTGTCAGGAACAAAACAAATTCTAGATACAGAGGGTGCAGACGGTCTCGTGAAATGGGTGAAGGAACAGAAGGATGTGCTAGTAACAGATACTACATTCCGTGATGCGCACCAATCCCTCCTTGCTACGCGTGTACGTTCAAAAGATATGTTTGAAATTGCAGGGGCAACAAGCCAACTTCTGCATAATTACTTCTCGCTTGAAATGTGGGGCGGCGCAACGTTTGATGTGGCCTACCGCTTCTTAAAAGAAGATCCATGGGCACGCTTAGAGCAACTGCGCAAGCAAATTCCGAACATCCTCTTCCAAATGCTATTCCGGGGCAGTAACGCAGTAGGCTACTCGAACTACCCGGATAATGTCGTGCGTGCGTTCGTTCAGGAAGCTGCACAGTCAGGCATTGATGTGTTCCGTATTTTCGACTCGCTAAACTGGGTAAAGGCAATGGAAGTTGCGATTGATGAAGTCCGCCAAAATGGCAAAGTAGCAGAAGCGGCCATTTGTTACACAGGCGATATTTTAGATGATTCACGTGCGAAATACACGGTGCAATACTATAAAGACATGGCAAAAGAACTCGAAAAAGCAGGTGCACATCTGCTAGCCATTAAAGATATGGCTGGCTTACTGAAACCTGAAGCAGCCTACCGTTTAGTTTCGGAGATGAAAGAGGCTACAGATTTACCGATTCACTTGCATACTCATGATACAAGCGGGAACGGAATTTACCTGTATGCCCGTGCGATTGAAGCAGGTGTAGATATTATCGATACTGCGTTAGGAGCCGTATCCGGTTTAACATCGCAACCAAGCGCGAACTCGTTATACTATGCGATGAGCAGTAATAATCGTCAGCTGCGAGCAGATGTTGAAGCACTGGAAAAATTATCGTATTACTGGGGAGATGTGCGAAAATACTACGTGGACTTTGAAAGTGGCATGAATGCGCCCCATTCAGAAGTGTATGTACACGAAATGCCAGGTGGTCAGTACAGTAACCTGCAGCAGCAAGCAAAAGCAGTAGGGCTAGGCGATCGCTGGGATCAGGTGAAAGCGATGTACTCGCGCGTAAATATGATGTTTGGCGATATCGTAAAAGTTACTCCTTCTTCTAAGGTAGTAGGGGATATGGCATTATTTATGGTGCAGAATGAGCTAAATGAGGAGAACATTTACGAACGTGGATTGGCTTTAGACTTCCCGGATTCTGTAGTTGAGTTCTTCCAAGGCTCTTTAGGGCAGCCGCATGGTGGATTCCCAGCCAAATTGCAAAAGGTTATTTTAAAAGACCGGGAAGCAATTACGGTACGACCAGGGGAGCTCCTTGCGCCAGTAGATTTTGACGCATTAGCGAAAGAGCTAGAAGAGAAAATCGGCCGTGCGCCGAGCCACCAAGATGTGTTAGCCTATGCACTTTATCCGAAAGTATTTGAAGAATATGCGGCGATGCATGCTCAGTTTGGGGATATTTCCGTCCTTGACACACCGACTTTCCTGTATGGGTTACGTCTGGGAGAAGAAATCAGTGTAGAAATTGAAAAAGGAAAAACATTGATCATCAAGTTAGTATCCATTGGCGAGCCGCAACATGATGGCACACGTGTCATGTATTTTGAAATCAATGGGCAATCCCGTGAGTTAATCGTGCAAGATATGACAGTCGAAGTGACAGGGAATCAAGCACCAAAAGCAGACCCGTCCAATCCAGATCAAATCGGTGCTACAATGCCTGGTACGGTACTCAAGGTAGTGGTATCCAAAGGTAGTCCGGTAAAACGCGGGGATCATTTAATGATTACAGAAGCGATGAAAATGGAAACAACAGTGCAAGCAACAAAAGATGGAATCGTTAAAGAAATTCACGTGGCAGCAGGCGACGCGATTTCGACTGGCGATTTATTAATTGAATTAAGCTAATAAAAAATAGGATGGGGCACATAGCCTCATCCTATTTTGAGTTTCGATCACTGCGGTAAACGAGCATTAGCATATAGCAGAATAAACCGAATAATAAAGTGATTAATAGTGAATGCAATAAAGCAACAAGTAAGTTGAGTTTTGTTAGTACAACTAGCATACCTGCTAATACTTGTCCGATAACAATGAGAGATGCTAAAATCCAGCCTATGTAAAGAACACGTTGTTCTTTGTAATTTTTCATTACATGATATGTAATATAGAAAATCCAAATAACAATTAATAGAACGGCAAGGCGATGACCCATTTGTACCCATTCATACATATTGTAAGGCAACGCAAATGGTTGATTATTACGGCAAAATGGCCAGTCAGGACAAACTAGGCTTGCATCAGTATGACGGACAAGTGCTCCTGTATACACAACAATATAAGAGTAAAGCGTAACGCCAATAATATGCCATTTTAATTTTGGTCTAATAAATACCTTATCCGCATCGAATTTCGTATCTACTTCAAATACAATCATAGAAAGTAATAACACGGCTGTAAATGAAATTAAAGATATGCCAAAGTGTAAGGCAAGAATAAAGTCACCTTGACCCCATAAAACTTGCGCCGCACCAATTAAAGCTTGTAAAACAAGGAAGAAGATAGCGTTAAATCCTAAAAATTTTACTTCTTTAATATGTCCAAGTGAGCGCCATGTCCAAAATACTAACGCGACAATGAAAAAGGAAACAGCACCAGTTGTAAGACGGTGTGAAAATTCAATCAATACTTCTGTTGTAATTTCCTTTGGAATCAATGATCCGTTACAGTCCGGCCAATTTCGACCACAGCCCAATCCGCTGTCTGTTTTGGTAACGAGAGCCCCACCGATTAAAATAAACAACATACCAATTGTTGAGGCCATAGCAAGCCATTTTAAATATTTACTCTGTTGCAAGTTAGCTACCCACCTCTATTCCAATCATCGCTATTTTTGTAAGCGTCTATAATTTAAGATGATAGCGAATAAACTACTAAAAGACAACTTCTATTAAGAAAACGATATATATTAAGGAAAGTTTTTCACAAATTGTTCATAATTTCGTCTTTTAACCTTCACAAATCGAATTGGAAAATGATTTACTATAGATATGTTGTTTATCGCCTACTTTATTCCATTAAACCGTTCATTAAACTTTCATTGAAATTTTAGGAAACGTGTAGAAATCATTAGCAAATTTCGCTATAGTTAGAGTTAGCGGAATATGCTTACAAAAATGAAAGGCTAGCAGGTTATCCTATTATTCTCTTTCCTTTATACTGATTGAGAGGCGACATCATATGTATTGATTATAACTGCATTCATAAAGTTACAATCGATTTCATTAACATCGTACATCATTGTGGTTTGTTACTCAGTAGAAAAGGGAATTATTTGTTTCAGGACCAATATTTAGAAGAATGATAGACAAGCTAGTGTCATTTTGTGTAGGTGAAATTTTGTTATTGACGGTCAAGTACCGACATGTGGAGGAATTAGGGATAAAGTTCAGTAAAGTAGTTTACCCACTTTTAAAAAATGTCTAAAAAATACAAATTTTGTTCATGAACTGAGCAAAGGTTGGGCTATTATCCATCGACATTCAGTGATAAGCTATTCATGTAAATTCAATTTAAGGAAATTTACGAGAACATTTGTCCTAGTTACACATGAAAATACAACAAAGAAAGAGGGGTTTTATTAAGCTATGATGAAAGGGCTTAAGAAATGGCGTCTATTTGGATTGCTAGCTGCTTTAACAGTTTTCCTTTCAGCTTGTGGTGAAGATTATCTTTCCACATTGAGACCATCTGGTCCAGTCGGTCAAGAACAGCTGAACATTCTTATTTTAGCAGTAGTAGTTATGACGTTCGTAGTTATTGTTGTTTCTACTATCTATCTAGTGGCTTTCGCAAAGTTCCGCCGTGCAAAAGTAGGCGAAAACTTTATGCCGAAACAAGTGGAAGGTAGCCATACACTTGAAGTGATTTGGACAGTAATTCCAATCATCTTATTATTAATTTTAGCCGTTCCTACATTAACAGCTACTTATAAATTCGCAGACGTTGCTGCAATGGATGAGGTAAATGAGAACGGAGATCCAACTGCACTTACAGTAAATGTAACTGCAAAATTATACTGGTGGGAATTTGAGTATCCAGCACAAGGCATTATTACAGCACAAGAACTTGTAGTGCCAACGGGTGAAAAAGTATACTTCAATCTAAAGGCAGCTGATGTAAAGCACTCATTCTGGATTCCAGCAGTCGGCGGTAAAATGGATACAAACGTGGAAAACGTAAACAAATTCTATTTACAGTTTGATAAAGAGTCTGAAGGTTTAAAAGACGGCGTATTCTATGGTAAATGTGCTGAGCTTTGCGGTCCTTCACACGCTTTAATGGATTTCAAAGTAAAAACTTTATCACCTGAAGCATTCGATGCTTGGGTAGCAGCAATGCAAGATACTGAAGGCGCTACAGCTGATGTTAACTCTACAGATGCTGGTGAAGCTGCATTCGCAAATAGCTGTTTAAGCTGTCACGCAGTTTCTGCAGTAGCAGGTGCTGGGGTTGGACCAAACTTAACAGCATTCGGTGACCGTAACCGTGTAGCTGGTTTCAAGGATCATACTGTAGAAGATACAGTTGATTGGATCATGTATCCAGAAGAAAACAAACCAGGTAACTTAATGACTGGTAAATACAATGTTACAGAGGAAGAAGCACAAGCAATCGCTGAATACTTAATGACATTAAAAGTAGAAGACTAATAAATAAAGAGAGAAACTTTAAGGGAGGTAAAAGTTGTGAGCTCTGTTGCACAGAAAAAAGGCTTTGGAGCACAGGTATGGGACTTCTTAACGACAGTCGATCATAAAAAGATCGCTATTCTTTATTTAGCTTCCGGTACTCTGTTCTTTGCAATCGCTGGTTTTGAAGCAATATTAATGCGTATCCAATTGATGGTTCCGAATAATGATTTCATGTCAGCTGGCCTATTTAATGAATTATTAACAATGCATGGTACGACGATGCTATTCCTAGCCGCAACACCAATTATATTTGGATTTATGAATGCCATCGTGCCGCTCCAAATAGGTGCGCGTGACGTAGCATTCCCATTTTTAAACTCACTAGGATTCTGGATGTTCTTCTTTGGTGCAGTTTTCCTTCACCTATCATTCTTCTTAGGTGGAGCACCTGATGCAGGTTGGACTTCTTATGCATCATTATCTTTATATTCTCCAGGACATGGTATTGACTTCTATGTACTTGGTTTACAAATTTCTGGGGCAGGTACCCTAATCTCAGGTCTTAACTTCATCGTAACAATCATTACGATGCGTGCGCCAGGTATGACATACATGCGTATGCCATTATTCACTTGGACTACATTAGTTTCAAGTTCATTAATTCTTTTCGCATTCCCTCCACTTACTGTAGGTTTATTCTTAATGTTAGTGGACCGTATGTTCGGAGCAAATTTCTTCGATCATACAATGGGTGGTAACACAATCGTTTGGGAACACTTATTCTGGATCTTTGGTCACCCTGAAGTATATATCTTAGTATTACCAGCGTTCGGTTTATTCTCTGAAATTATTCCGGTGTTCGCTCGTAAACGTTTATTCGGATACTCTTCAATGGTATTCGCAACAATCTTGATCGGTTTCTTAGGATTCATGGTATGGGCCCACCACATGTTCACAACTGGTATGGGTGCTACTGCCAACGCAATCTTCGCCGTTGCGACAATGGCAATTGCCGTACCGACAGGTATGAAAGTATTCAACTGGATCTTAACTATTTGGGGCGGATCTATTAAAGTTACAGTACCAATGCTTTATGCACTTGCTTTCATCCCGTCATTCGTAGCGGGTGGTGTAACAGGTGTCATGCAGGCAACTGCTCCACTTGATTACCAATTACACGATTCTTACTTCATCGTAGCTCACTTCCACTACGTAATCGTAGGTGGTATCGTAACTGCGTTATTCGGTTCAGCGCACTTCTACTGGCCGATTATATTTAACCGTGCATTAAGTGAAAAACTAGGAGTCCTTACTTTCTGGGTATTCTTCATTGGTTTCCACTTAACGTTCTTCTTACAGCATTTCTTAGGTTTAATGGGGATGCCACGTCGTGTATTCACTTACATGGCAGACCAAGGTTGGGATGCGTTCAATATGATCTCAACAATCGGTGCGATTATGATGGGTGTAGGGGTAGTATTGCTTGTTATCAACGTATTACTTTCTATTAAATCACCACCAGTTAACCGCCGCGACTACTGGGGCGATGGACGTTCACTTGAATGGGCACTGGAAACTCCACTGCCATTCTATAACTTTAAACAAACACCACTTGTTCGTGGTTTTGACCCGTACTGGATTGAAAAAGAAGAAGGCAATGAAGAAGGTATGGTTTATGCTGAGCCACTAGGCGACATCCATATGCCAAACAACTCTATCATTCCTCTAGGGATGACAATCGGTACATTTATTGCTGCTTTCGGTGCGTTATACAGCCCATGGGGTGATCAGGCAATTGCAGGAACTGCAGACTCACTTTCTAAAGCAGGATCACTAACATTATTAATCGGTGGTCTAGGCATCACTGTAGCATGTATGATTATTCGTTCAGTTAAAGATGATTTAGGTTATCATGTAACTAAAGCAGAAGTAGAACAAACTGAGCGTGCACTTGCTGAATTCCGTGCTAAGGGAGGTAAACGTTAATGGATATTAATCAAAAATTTACTCCACAAAACTGGCCAAAGCATGCTGAAACAGCAACACAAGAAGGAAAAAATAAATTCGTAGGGCTTTGGATTTTCCTTGCGTCTGATACAGTTTTATTTGCCAGCGTATTCGCAACATACTTAGCATTAAAGGATCAAGGTCCTGTAGGTATGGAGTTCGCAGCAAAAGATTTATATGAATTACCATTAGCATTTGCTATGACAATGCTACTTTTATTCTCATCTTTAACATCTGTATATGCTATGTACCATATGAAGAACTATAACTTTAAAGGTGTTCAAACTTGGATGGCTGTAACGGTTCTTTTAGGTTTTGGATTCTTATGTTTAGAGATTTATGAGTTCAATCATTATGTACACATTGGCTTTGGTTATACGCAATCGGCTTACTCTTCAGCGTTCTTTACGCTTGTAGGTACGCACGGTCTGCACGTAGTTATCGGTTTAGTATGGATTTCAGCTTTAATAATTCGAAACGCTAAACGTGGGTTGAACTTATACAACGCACCGAAGTACTTTATGGCTTCGCTATACTGGCACTTCATTGACGTAGTATGGGTATTCATCTTCACAGTCGTTTACTTGATGGGAGTGTTAGGATAATGGCACACGATACATCTTTCGAAACACGTTCACATGTACAGCATGAGTATGATCGCGAACAAAATGCGAAATATATGAAAAATCAAGTAACACAGTTTGCGATTATGATTTTCTTAACACTTGTAGCGTTTGCGATGACGGCTGCAGGTTATGCACCAAACTTCATCAGACCTTTAGTGTTATTATTAGCGGGTGTACAGGTTGTACAACAATTATATTCTTTCATGCATATGGAAGATAAAACAGCGCCACATATCGGAATTGTTCAATTCTTCATATGGAGCGGAGCGCTTATCGCATTCACATTCTTTGTTGCCTTTACAACTATTATTTGGTGGTAAGAGGAAAATAGAGCATGAAAGTGTAAGTAGAGCTGAATTTCAGCTTTACTTACACTTTTTTTATGTAAACGAAATAACAGTCATTGTCAAACTGGTTGTCTCGTATTAAAATGCAGTACACTAAATAAATTGTCATACGATGTTCATTGAGTTCTATCAACACCCGTTCTATAATAAAAGTATTGAAATTTAAAGGAGCGCAAAATTATGTCAATAAGTATATTTGGTTTTCAAGCGCTATGGAGTCCATACTATTTTCTTATATTAGTACTTGTGACAGTTCTTTATTTTTTAGCTATGACGACTTGGCGACATAAAATTCGAGGTAGTGAACCCCTTCAAAAAAGTGAGGCAGTGAACTTTGTTTTAGGTATGGTGATGTTGTATATTCTAAAAGGTTCGCCGATTGATTTGATGGGACATATTACGTTTACGATGCATATGACGCAAATGGCTTTCTTATTGTTATTAACTCCTATTTTCTTTATAAAGGGCATTCCTCTTTGGGTCTGGCGTAAAGTAATAGAAGCACCGGTGATTGGTAGCGTGATCAAACTTTTGACGAGACCACTCATTTCATTATTTACCTTCGTTTTTTTATTTAGTTTTTACCATTTACCATCCGTTTTTGATGTAGTGAAGCTCAGCATGACATTGCATGGGATTTATACAGTGCTATTATTTATTACAGCTTGTCTAATGTACTGGCCGCTTTTAATTGAATTAGAAGGACAGCCGAAGATGAAGAATATTAATAAATTAGCTTATATAGCGGGGAATGCTGTATTGATCACTCCAGCTTGTGCCCTCATCATTTTCGCATCAGAGCCATTATATGCGACATTCTATGAAGCGGAATATTGGTTACAGTCAATGGCGCTTTGTGTCCCGTTAGATACGCTGGCAGGTTTAAATTTATCGGGTCCGGAATTATTTAATAATATGGATCCTAGAAGTGACCAGCAAATCGGTGGTGTCCTGATGAAAATTGTCCAGGAAATTATTTTTGGAGTCATTTTATTCCGCGTATTTAACAAATGGTGGAAGAGTGAGCGTAAGAATCAAAATGAAATTACAGAACAAGCATTACGTGATTTCCAAGACCGTGTGAATTATTAATTTTGGTTAGCAGAGATAGGAGATTAGAAAAATGGGTGTACCAATTTTACCAACAATTAGTACAGGCTTTATTGTACTAAGTGCTATTTTAGTAGCTATTGGATGGATTTTAATTGCAAAACGTAAAGTGGAGCAACATAAAAAAGTAATGTATGCAGCTGGTGTAGCTGCAGTTATTTTCTTTATTATTTATGCTTCTCGTACAATATTTATCGGTAACACGGCTTTCGGAGGTCCAGACAATTTAAAAGGCTATTATACTTTCTTCTTAGTGTTCCATATCACTTTGGCGACAGTAGGAGCGGTATTTGGCATCATTAGTTTATGGACGGGATATAAAAATAATTTAAAAACTCACCGTCGTATTGGTCCCATTTCAAGTATTATCTGGTTCTTCACAGCTATTACAGGGGTGATGGTGTATTGCTTGCTTTACGTTATTTACGAAGGCGGCGAAACAACATCTGTATTTAAAGCCATTCTCGGATTCTAAAAATAAAGGGGTGTTTTATAAGTATGCATACTTATAAAACACCCCTTTACATATAAAAGGTAAATAAAAAGGCAACCAATAGTGGCTGCCGGTCATCTTATAGCTGTGCTAAAATTCCATGCTCAGCTAGTTCTTTAGCTGCTGCATCCAGTATTTGTTGACATTCTTTTACAAGATGAGATGGGAATACTTCTTCCGTATATTCAACACCGTGTGGATAATAGTATTTTCCGATAGCAGGTTTTAAAATTTTTAACGTTGCATTATGAGCGCCAACATCGCCAGAAATAGCGCTGCAGAACACACGTAGGTAGAAACGACCTTCACGTACGTCAAAGCGGCGGTCAAATACCATACGATCGTAATCCCAAGCACCATGGCATTCTAAACCATATTTTTTTAAGATGTTTGAAAGGAATTCTTGGTCAACTACGATATTTTCAAGTTTTGTTTCTAAATACATATCAAAATCCTCCTTTTAGCAAATCGTACATATACATATACTCTATCCCTAATAATAGAGCAAATTGGTAATTCTTGCAATGACAAGATTGTGTCAACCCTAGCAGAATTGTTATAATTAAACTACATATGCTGTAAATTGGAGAGGATAAAATGAGGGCACTTTTTCGAATATTAATTATAGCTACAGGTGTTGGTATTTTCCTTTACTATACAACTGTTGAAGAGCCAAATGTACCGTTAGAAGGTCCCAATACGCCTCAGCCAGCTATTCCAACAGAGGATGTTTATATCAATGATTATCAAGAAGTATTTCCGGATCCCCAGCAAGGATTGTCGTTGTTAATTGGGCAGTCAAGTAAAAAGGTATTGGCACAGTATGGGGAGCCTTCTCGTAGAGATATAGGTTCTTATGGCAATGAATGGTGGATTTATGATATGGGGAAAGTGATGATTAGTATAGACAATAATAAAGTGAATGAAGTCTATACGAATGCCGAGAATTCAGATATTAGTCCTTATAAAATAGCACAATCTATTGAGGATGTGTATCGTATAACGAGCTTTAATTCAGAGGTATCTGTTACATTAGGCGAGAATGTATACATTTTTGAGATGGGCGAACAGGATATGAGGCAGCGTCTGCTTGTGCAATTTGATTCAGTCTATGCGCAACTATACTTAGATGAAGAGCGTGGAGTATTAGCAGGCATTCGTTTTTTAGACGGAAAAACGCTTGTAATCCATCAGCCTTATGGAATGCAATATATGGGTGAACTTCTTGAAAGAAAGCCCTTATCTTCTAGCAATCAACTTGCCTTGAATAAAATGAGTGCCCTTCAGTTGTCCACCTTGGTAAATAAGTTTAGAAGGCAGTACGGTTTAGCAGAATTGGGTAGGCTTGAGACGTTAGATGCTTTAGCAATGGCTCACAGTGAAGATATGTTTTTAAAGCAATATATGTCACATGAGTCTCCAACATCTGGTTCGCTCGAGAAACGCTTGCAGGCAGAGGGCATTGAGTACAAACAGGCTAATGAAAATATTGCTATGGCTTATTTTGATGCGATTGAAGCAGTACATGGTTTATTGAATTCGACAGAGCATCGCAAGCATATGTTAAGCGAGGATTATACACATATGGGGACAGGTGTTTATTATGATTATTATACCCAAATATTTATTGAGCAACAGCAAACGGTAGAGAGCAAGTAGTAGCAGCTTTTTACCGTTTTTTCTATTTTGAGTGAGAATTTTTAATATTGGCGAAGAAATAGCTTCGTATCTACAGATATTGATAGAAAAGGCATTGTTACATAATATGACGTTGGCTTCTTTCTTTTTAACTATGCGGTTTCTTCTTGTGTTCATGCATATGCCATTTAGCACTTTTGGGCATTCGACATATAGTAGGAACAGGAGGGAAGTCGATGCAATTGTCTGAGCTACTGTCTGACTGGCCCTGTTTAGTGAAAGGCTCTATTCGAGTGGATGTCTTGCGCATGCAAGATGTTGCCCAACAAGTAGTGCAAGGGGACGTTTTTATAGCGCGCAAAGGAAGAAATAGCGATGGGAAGAAGTGGATAGACCAAGCGATAGCGAATGGAGCCAGCGTTATTGTAGTTGACGATGAAAAGTTTTTTGATCGTACACGTTTACCAGTCCCGATTGTCTGGGTGCCTAATTGTCAAACGTTTGATGCGATGGCCAATGCGAAACTATGCGGCAATCCCGCAGAGGCATTATCCGTCATTGCCATTACAGGAACAAATGGCAAAACGACAGTAAGTCATTTTATCGGTCAACTGTTAACTGCCTTGCAACAGCGCACAATGGTCATAGGAACGATTGGAATATATGAAAATAATAATGAAATTCCCGTAGCAGTAGAATCTTTGACAACATTAAAACCACAGCACTTGCAACCATTATTGCAGCAAGCTGTGCGAAACAGGATTGACTATGTAGTGTTAGAAGCGTCATCTATGGGGCTGGCGCAATATCGTCTTGATTCAACCCGGATTGCGTTAGGTATTTATTTGAATTTAAGTGTTGATCATATTGAAGATCATGGTTCCATGACAAAATATAAGTTAGCCAAACAGCGATTGATGCAATTAAGTGAACAGCTCATTGTGAATCAAGACGATGATTATTGCCGGGGGATTGGCATTCTGTCACGAAAGAAGAAAATGTCATTTAGTTTGAAAGCAAAGGCCGATTTATCTGTTCAAAAAATAGCTACTGGTCCTTGGCAAACTACATGTTGCCTGTTTTACAAAGAACAACAGGCAGTTGTGACCTTGCCTGTAGTAGGAGATTATCAGTTAAAAAATGTTGCTGCAGCTGTTTCTGCGCTTCTGATGCTTGGTTTTTCCCTGGCAGAATTAAAGGAGCCCTTAGCGAACTTATCATTGCCACCAGGGCGCATGCAGCTATTTCCTTATAAAGAACGTATGGTCATCGTGGATTATGCCCATACGGCTGATGCATTGAAGCAATTATTAACGGTAGTGAAGGAACAGACAACAGGCAAGATTACGGTCGTGTTTAGTTGTGGAGGAGAAAGGGATCAGGAGAAGCGTAAGGAAATGGGACTTGTCGCTTCTCAGCTCGCAGATTATATTGTCTTGACGACAGATAACAGCCGCTCAGAAGATCCTGAAAAAATTAATGCCCAAATTAGAGAAGGTTTTTTTGCTCTACAACCCTATATAGAGCTATTAGACCGTCCATCAGCTATTGAGCATGCCATTAAGCGAGCACAAGTTGGCGATGCAGTCGTAATCGCAGGAAAAGGACATGAAACGACTCAAATTATTGGAAACGAGACATACCCTTTTTCGGATATAGCGTATGTAAAAGAGTTACTGGCGTCGCTTGATAACGAAAAAAGTAGCGGTAGCAGTCGCTAATTTTTTACCTATTTCATCTTCGATTACACATTCCATCACTAGCATACTGCGGCCCTTATTAATAAAATAGCCTTTTGCAACAAGTTCTTTATTTGTTGTTGTAGCAATATAATTGATATTTAAATTGGTTGTCACCACGTTTTTACCTTCTTCGACTGCACGAGAAGCAAGCCCGCCCATTGCGGCATCAGCAATCGTAGCTAAAATGCCACCGTGCGGCAATTTAATTGTATTGTGAATAACGGGTGTAATGGGGATACGGACAATACTATGATCTGGATAAAAACTCCCTGTCATATGAAGTGCGGCATTGATATAGCGGCGGTGAATGCCTGTTTGTTTATCGCGGATGCCTTGTAATAAATGCATGAGTACCTCGGTATCCTCCGTATCGGCCTCTGTTAAAATCGTCTGGAATAATTGTTCTATTTCTGCTAGTTGGGGCGTCATAAAAATAAATCCTCGCTTTTTTAAATATTATTAATACCAACTTTATCATAGTTTTTGTTATGATAGGTGTGAGAATGGAGTGATTTTTCATGATTATGACGTCCGAATGGGCTTTTATATTAGATGAAGCAGATGTGCTCAGCGAAATGATTTTATCGTCGGAGGTAGCGGCAAGGTATCGTGCGGCATATGCTGCAGTATACAGCAACGAAGAACTGGTGGCGCAAATTCGTGCATTTGGTCGCCTCAAGGAGCAGTACGAAGATGTTCAAAGATTTGGGAAGTATCATCCAGATTATCAAACAATCATGAAGCAAATTAGAAGTGATAAACGTGCGCTAGATTTAAATGATGATATAGCAGCACTGAAAATAGCGGAAAATGATTACCAGGATTTGTTGGATGAGGTGAGTCTCCTTATTGGTAAATCGGTATCAGAGGCTGTAAAAGTACCTGTCGATAATCCATTCTTTGCTAGCAATGCAGGTAGCTGCAGTACAGGTGGCTGCGGTTCAGGTGGTAGCTGTGGCTGTTCTGCCTAAAGGATTTAAAAAATGTCATTCAGATTGAGTTCTGAATGACATTTTTTTTAGATAAATTCCTGTTCTTCGTTTGTTAGTAAGGGCTCTGCAATATCAGGACGATCTGTAATGATATGTGCCCCTGCTTGTGTTAAGCGGGCCATCGTTTCTAAATCGTTAATTTCTTTATAGAAGACATGGCAATTTAATTCCTGTAAAAATGTTAAAAATCTTGGAGAATCGAAATTCATCACACCTGATTTTGCAGGCACTAAAAATGCATCAGCCTTTGGACTGAATAAATGACCAAACTGACTTGTTAATGCTGTATAAGCTTTCGTCACATCTGTCTGACCAGCGCCTAACACCACACGGTTCTGTGCATATAGATTGAAACGATCAATTTGCTCGCTATAAGTAGATGTCACAATAATGCGACCTGTGTCTTGTAATTCTTCTAATAGACGCCATAATTTTGATGGCATCAAGCTTCCTTCATACGTATCTGGTGCATCCTTAATATCGATGTAAATAATTTTATCGGGAAATGCTCCTAACAGTTCGCGTAATGTTACGATGTGCACAGGCTTTTCTTGATAAGGATAGTTTCCTTCAAGGTCTTGGAATTTTTCGCCGATGTTTAACTCACGTAACTCAGCTAATGTGAAGTCTTTGATTTCTCCTGAGGCACTCGTTGTTTGGTCAACTGATGCATCATGGAATAATACGATTTCTTCATCTTTTGTTAAGCGTACATCTACCTTGAAGCCGTCTACGCCATATTGTGCTGCTTGCTCAAAGCCTGGCAATGTATGACTTGGTGCTAACTGTCCGCCACCATGCTGTGCCAAAATAAGTGGACGTTCACCGCTTAAAATAGCAATGTCTTCACGTTTTTGTGGTTTTGCTACCGCTTTCGAACCTGCCCACACAGCTGCACTAGCAGCAGCAACAGCAAGCGCAATTTTTGTTTTCTTTCCCATACATGAGCCTCCCCTTACATATCGTCAATGCTTTGGTTTTTATTTTACATATAAGATATCCAATAGGACAATTCCTATTAGTTCTCATTATAACGGAAAATACTACTTTCTGTCAGCTAATAGTCTGTTGCTATCAATTTTAACTGTATGGTATGCTCAAAGTAGAAATGAGGGATTATCATGACTGACAGACAAGGAATCATCGTCTATGTAAATCAACTAAAGCATGCGAAGTCCTTACGAAAATATGGACATGTGCATTTTATTTCTCGCAAGTTGAAATATGTAGTAATGTATTGCAATCAAGAAGATCTTGAAGCCACAAAAAATAAATTACAACGCCTTCCCTTTGTGAAAGACGTTGTAGAATCATATCGCCCATTTTTAAAAACAGAGTTTGAAAATGCGAAGCCGGATAAGGCAAAGGAATATGATTATAAGGTAGGTTTATGACATCGGTGGAATGTAGTGAGTCATGCGTAAAATGCCGATTAAGTATTGATAAAACTGAATTTGTTCCGAGAAAATAGATGAGTGTTTGATTTCCAATGTGACAGGACGCTCGTTTATATTAGCTAATGCTTGCTCGAACAATTCTAAACGCTTAGAAGGTTTTTCTTCATTATAAGGAATTCCTTCGCGACATACGTATATCGGCATGAATTTACTGTCACCGACTGGCTTAAACGCTACAGCTACTGAGCATACCTTTTGATTATTGTCATTTGTTGATGTGAAAATAAAGGCTTTATGAAAGCGCCCTTCATTTGTTTGAAGCAGCTCACAAAGCTCAAATACATCACCATAGCCTTGACCTAGTTCGATAAATTGTTGAATCATTTACGACACTTCCTTTCCAAACCATATCGTATCACGAGGTAGGGGGCAGAAGCACATGAAATTTGCAATTAGTTTTTTTACAGCATTGCTTATAGCTGCGGGAGCTTTATTATTTATGCAATACCAAGTATATTCCGATCAAGATGTGCCAACAAAGGATGCCTATACGTACTCCCAGGAAATTGAAATCACTTATCGCGGGGGGAAACTGGATATTCGTCATCATTTTAAAAATTTGCCGGATGACCAAGTTGAAATTATATGGCCTGCAACAGCGATTGATCGTCAGTGTTTTTTGGAATCTGAGACGAGCTGTTCTCGTTTAAGTGAAGATAAAAAGGTATTTAAAGCGGGAGAAAAGCAAGCGCAGTCTATTTCTTATGTCATTCCCGTTGAAGGGGGCTTAACGTCACCAAAGTTATTGAAGAATATATTTACGCTGCTGCAAAATGGTGCTGTCGGCTTTTCTACGGTCCATATCTCCACAGATAGCGCCACAAAAGGGCAATGGGTAACAGCAGTACCGATGATTGGGCAGCAATCACTATCTCTAGTCAATTACACAATGTTTAGCGGAAAAGGCGTTGTGAAGGATCTGTTTTGGCAAACAGGCGGTGTAGTGCTGCAAAAGAAAACAGATGGTGTGTCGGTTTATACAAGGAAGGGACTATCGGCAGAAGTGAGCGCTGCAATAGATGATGTAGCGCGTATCAGTGATGAGCATATTGCGATTATTGAAGGGACAAGCACGCTAGAAGGGCATCGAATGCTATTCTTGCCAACTCTTACAGTCGAAACCGTACAAAAACAGGTCATTATGGCGCAGATGGAGCAACAGTATGACTTCGGTAATTCACCGCTCTGGATTAAACATATTGTAGCAATGACCATTTCGGGTGAAACATACGGGACACCGCGTGCATTGCAAGTGGCAGAAACGCTGAATCAATTATTAGATGAAGAAATGAAGACAGACTGGAAAGAGCGTATCGCCCAGTTAAAAGGCCAGGAAATATCGGCGCAAGTATTAGATGAACAGCTGACAGAAGTGTTAGGTACGTACACGGAATACTTTTCGATGAACGTGGATACAGAGGAAACCTACCCGTTTGTTGTGAATGACCACCGATCAGTGTATGTAAATGGTCAGTTAGCTGATAATATCGACGTACTGCTCCATGAAGGGAAAATCCTTTATACAGCCGATACGCTGTTGCAGCGATTAGGCTACACGACATCGATTGGCGAAAACGGCTATTATGTCAACAGTCCAACGCGTGTATTCCGTTTCCCGGACAATAAGCATGGTTTCTATGTATTTAATCAACGGCGTTATAATATAGCGACGTCATTTCCTCTTCATATTGTAGGAGGCGATTATTATATTGAAGAAACATGGATGCAGCGATTATTTTTAATAGAGTTATTGAAGGATGACGAAACCATCCAAATGACTACAACAGCACAACAATAAGAAAGTTTGGTGATCGCTATGCGGGTTGTAGCAGGTGAAAGAAAAGGAATGCCTTTAAAGGCAATTACCGGTACTACGACAAGACCGACAACAGATAAAGTAAAAGAATCCATTTTTAATATGATAGGCCCATTTTTTGATGGAGGATTGGCTGTAGATTTATTTGCAGGCAGCGGCGGATTAGGTATCGAAGCACTCAGTCGCGGTGCTGAACGCGCTATATTTGTTGAAAAAGATAGTAAGGCATATGGCGTTTTACAGGAGAACATTGCCAAATGTCGCTATGAAGAGCATGTCGAAACCTTCCGAGTAGATGCTGTCCGTGCAGTAAAAGCCTTATTGAAGCGCGACATTGTCATTGACTATTTATTTATGGATCCACCGTACCATAAAAAAGAGTATTACGACTTAGTGCAGACGTTAGTCGAAGGGGAAAAGCTAGCAAACACTGCCATTATTATGTGCGAGCATGAAAAAGGTATCGAGTTGCCGGCGCAATACGGTCCATATCAATGTGTGCGTCAAGAGACATATGGTAGTACAATTATATCGATTTATCGTAAAGGGGAAGAGGGGGAAACCATTGTCTGATAAAATTGCAGTAGTACCGGGGAGTTTTGATCCGATTACAAACGGTCATTTGGATATTATTAAACGCGCGGCTGATGTGTTTGATACGGTATATGTAGCTGTATTAAATAACTCATCTAAAAATCCGCTATTTACAGTGGAAGAACGAATGGAACTCATCGCCAAAGTAACGACGAATTTCTCAAATATCAGAATCGAAAGTTCTTCAGGGTTATTAATTGATTATGCGCAGCAAAAAAAAGCACAGGCTATCGTGCGTGGTTTGCGTGCTGTCTCGGACTTTGAATACGAAATGCAAATTACATCCATGAACCGTGTACTCGATGAAAACATCGAAACATTTTTCATCATGACAAAAAATCAGTATTCTTTTTTAAGTTCAAGTATTGTCAAGGAAGTGGCGAAATACGGCGGAAATGTCTCAGAGCTGGTGCCGCCCATCGTAGCAGGAGCATTAAAAGAAAAATTTAATGGTTAACGAAAAGGTCGACTCCGAAGAGGGGGCGACCTTTTTTACATAAAAATCAGCGCGTACAGTAGCGGAATAGCAATAGCGTAGAGTAGACGGATGAGAGCGTACATTTTTAAAGATAAAGCCTGTTCTCTTACAATGACAGCTACCTGTAAATGAATGCTTAGGCTTTGCGTTGTTAATAGCAGCACGACCAGCAGGCGCAATGTATCCCCGCTTGTCAATAAATGCAACGTATGTAATCCGTTAGTAAACTCTAATAAACTAGCAATCGCGCCTAAATAATTGTCTGTCATGATCGGATTCAGAGAAGTAGAAATCACGGCATAAATAGTTGTAAAAAAAATGATCGTAGAGCCTACGACCAATACAACAGGTGTGCTTTCGCGAATGCTTGTTGTAAAGCTCATTTTATAATAAATGGGCTGTATAGTTCTTTTAGTAACAGGAATAAAGAAAAGCAGCACAAGTGAAAAGCCGTGAACGAGCAGTAAATAATGATAGCTAAAGGTAACATCCTGCAATAAGTCCTGTCCGACAAAACCAATCACGAATAGCGGGCTCGGTGCATGACAGATACCAAGCAATAGATTCGCCTCGCGCCTGGAGAGTTCCTGCTGTTTCACTAAATTATTTAAAATGGCAGCTCCGCTGGGAAACCCGCCGAACGCACTTAACATATAAATTTTCAAATAAAAGAGTCGTCCTTGCAAAGGCCATGCAGCAGACAATTTTAATAGCCAGTTGACTAATATTAAATAACTTAGCAAATAAGGAAATAGAGCGTCCATAAATAAAGCTAAGCCCATGTCGGCTCCTTCATGGGCTACCCCCGGAAAGCACAATAATAACAATAATAAAGCGACGCAAATGAATAATTGAAACAATAAAATAAAAGCCACACGCCTTTGCAATTTTTTGTCAACTTTTAATGGAAGTGCTACACTGAATAATAGTCTGAAGTTCAGGAGGTATGTTTTACAATGGAAGAAAAGAAAATACCATCTTGGGTGAAAGTAGGAATCATCGTCCTTGTAGCGATCCTTCTGTTTTTTTATCCGCTTGATTATTATGTAATGAAACCTGGAAGTGCGTACGATATTTCACAATATTTAACGGTAGATGATGGGGACCGGGATGATGATGGAACATTCAATATGATGACAGTCACAATGTCACAAGCAACTCCATTTATGTATGTATATGCACAACTGAAAGATTATTATGATTTAGTAACAATTGATCAAGTAAGACAAGAGGAAGAGGATGAGGAAGAATACGATATCCGTCAGCATAAATTAATGACAGATTCCCAATTCAATGCCCTATACAATGCTTTTTCATATGCGAAATTAGATTATAAAGTAACTTATAATGGCGTTTATGTATTGAATATTCTAGAGGGCGGAGCGGCAGATGGGACGTTGCAACCTGGTGATGAAATTGTAGAGATTGATCAACAGGTAATTGAAAATCAAGATATGCTGACAAGACTAATCAATAAGAAGCAAGAATCAGATCATGTTGAACTTGTCATTAAGCGAAATAATGAATTGCTGACCAAAGATATTGCCTTGAAAACAATTCCTAATACAGAAGGTCGAGTTGGATTAGGCATTACATTTGGTGAGAGCAAGTCCATTACAACAGATCCATATGTAACTGTAGATGCAGAGGGAATCGGTGGTCCTTCTGCTGGGTTAATGTTTACGCTTGAGGTTTTAAATCAATTAATGGATGAAGATTTGACAAAAGGCTACCAAGTAGCTGGCACAGGGGCAATATTATTAGATGGTACGGTAGGACGGATAGGTGGGGTAGAGAAAAAGGTCGTAGCAGCGGATAAGGCTGGTATGGAGATTTTCTTTGTACCAGATGATGAGGTCCCTTCTGATGTGAAGGCTAAAATGCCCTCTTACCAGTCCAATGCCCAAGCGGCCATAGCTACAGCAAAGGATATCGGTACGACTATGGAAATCGTACCGGTCAAAACATTGCAAGATGCAATTGAGTATTTAAACACATTAAAGCCCAAAATTTAATAGCGAATAGGCGGGGTTTTTATATCCTCGTCTATTTTTTTTGCACTAAACTGCTGTAAGCCAATGTTGTACATCATCGTCGCATGAAGATCGAGGTCTAGCATAGGGTCTTTGACAGCAGCTACCCGGCTAATAAGAGGAACAGACACATCTTTTTTAATAGTGCTTAAATATTCTTGCCCTTTAGATGTCATGCCAAGTAGACGAATATAGCTGGGTCTGTCAAACGCATGCAGCTGTTCTTTGGTAATGCCTGTATAAATATGGGTAAGCATACGTTGCAAGCGCGTCCATGTATAGCGTTTAGACTTTAAATTAGTCATAAAGGAGGTATAGCTGTCGCTAGTTTTGGCATGCTTAATTAAGGCATATTCTAGACCTTCCTGTACATCCGCATATTGTGTCAATTGAGCAGGAGTATGGCGTAGGATACTATATTTTAAAAGAGGCCATAAGTACTCCCAATGCATAAAATGCCCGTGATTTTGCTGCCACTCTTTTAATAAGTCAGCGGAGTATGCAGGTAAAAACTGGCTGACTGCTTGGTGCTCACGTAAAGCCTTGCGAATGCCTGTTGCACTGGCAATTGCTTTCGTGTTATCGATATCTTCATGATAACCCGCCTCGATACGGGGAATAGTAAAGGCACGTATCGAGCTATGCAACTGTTTGGCAGCTTCTATATAATGGTAGCCTAAAATATTATTTGGCTGGCTAAGGTCAATATAGTCATTAGGATATTGCTGTTTCAGCTGTTCATAAGCATAGAAGAGAGCCTGTGGATAGCTGCTGCCTGTTTTGATGGCTTGTTGGATTATCCGGTCGTACTGCTCGCGATGGCTTGTGATGACATCAAAAGTGTTCAGGAAGGGTTCAATCGTACCTTGCTCACTGCCAAAGGCAAAGGAGGAACAACCAATCAGATCTAATAATGTAATCGCACCGCGTGCAAATTCATTGGAAAAAGCTGTACTGTAGACATAGGGCAACTCAATGACAATATCGACTCCGTTAGCTAAGGCCATTTTCGTACGGGTCCATTTATCGACCATTGCAGGCTCGCCCCTTTGAAGGAA
The DNA here is from genome assembly GCA_014595895.1 of Lysinibacillus odysseyi. Taxonomy (GTDB): domain Bacteria; phylum Bacillota; class Bacilli; order Bacillales_A; family Planococcaceae; genus Lysinibacillus_B; species Lysinibacillus_B odysseyi_A. The sequence goes on from JABUKB010000001.1 coordinate 237,760, forward strand.
CTGTCCACTCATTACCGCAATGGCTATGTCTGCCTGACTCGCTCTCTTTGCCTCCGTTACATGGTGAAGATGTCCATTGTGGAAGGGATTATATTCGACGACTAATCCAACTGCTTGCATTTTTACACCCCTCCTAGTAAAATTAAGTGTTATGTGATAGTGTTTTATACAAAAGAGTTATTAGAAAATTTTGCGTATAAAATCAAAATATCAATTAATACTGATTATAAAGTTGTTTTGTGGTAGTGACAAGAAATTATCTTGACATCTATTTTTGTAAGCTATATAATCAACATTGTTGTCTTGAGGTGATTAATGAATGAAATGGTCAATTCATCAATTATCGAAATACCGTCAAAACGGTATGCCGATTGATGCAGAAGTACAATTGGATAATGTGATGAAACGTAATAAAGACATTCGCCACATTTCACCCGTTCATGTAAAAGGGCTATGTACTTTTGGTGCATCGCAAATGACTTGTCAATTTACGATGACTGCAACATTGACGCTTCCATGTGCTCGCACGTGGGAAGATGTTGAATATCCAATTGAAGTGGAAGCAGTTGAAGTTTTCAGCTGGATCGACGAAGAGAATCGCGGAAATGTCGAGGAAAGCGATATCCATTATGTTGATGGAGAAGTAATCGACATGGTACCAGTGCTAGAAGAGTTAGTACTTTTAGAAATTCCGATGCAAGTATTCAAAGAGAATACCGAGGGACAAGTGCATGGAGGAAAAAACTGGTCTTATTCGACAGATGAAGATGTTGAGTTGCAACGTAAAAATGACGAACCAAAACTGGATCCAAGACTGGCTGCTTTAGCTAAGTATTTTGATCAAACAGATGAATAGATAATCTGTAAGGAGGTGCCAATAATGGCTGTACCATTTAGAAGAACATCTAAAACTGCAAAAAGAAAGCGTCGTACGCATTTCAAATTATCTGTACCTGGTATGGTAGCTTGCCCAAACTGTGGTGAAGCTAAATTATCACACCGCGTGTGCAAAGCTTGCGGACAATACAAAGGTAAAGAAGTAGTAGCGAAATAATTCAGTATTTCAGCTATAGAAGGTGATCGAAGAGGCCATGGCTCTTCGATCACCTTTTTCTTTTCTTTAGAGAATTATAGGATAAGTCTGTACCGGTGGAAGGTGCAGACTTTTTTATAGTGAAGGTTTATGTAATTGCTTTTGGTTCTGTGACTTCCAAGCTCTAGCGTTTCAACAGCTTTTATCATTAATTTAGCGAATATTCGCTAACTTTATTGTCAAAGTTGTGTCATTTACGTTACAGTTAATGATTATAAGGATTTATTTTGAAGGGGATGGAATAGATGGCTTATTTAATAAACTTAAACGATGGCATTTTGACATTTACGATTAACCGTGAAGAAAAACGCAATGCAGTGAATGATGAAGTGATGGATGGTTTAAATGAAGCCATTACATATGTGAAAGAACATGAAGATGTTCGCTTTTTAGTAATTACAGGTGCTGGTGAGAAATCATTCTGTTCAGGTGGAGATCTGTCTGTATTTCATGCGCTGGAAACAGAAGAACAGGCTTTTGGGATGCTGAGCAAGATGGGTAAGATTCTTTATGATTTAGCGACGCTGCCAGTGCCGACGATTGCACTGATTAATGGAACCGCGGTAGGAGGAGGCTGCGAAATCGCCACAGCCTGTGATTTCCGGCTGATGGCCTCTCATGCAAAAGCAGGCTTTATCCAAGGGACGCTAGCCATTACATCTGGTTGGGGCGGCGGTACGTATTTATTTGAACGTGGACTACGCCATGACCGCGCTTTGAAAATGCTAGTGGATGCTAAGCCCTACGAGGCACAGGTATTATATGAAATCGGCTGGGCTATGCGTGTCTACTTTGAAGGAACAAAAGAAGAAGCACTCGCTGATTTTATAGAGCATATGAGAAAAATTCATCCATCTGTTCACCGTGCTTATAAAGAAATAGAACTGCGCAAATGGCGCGAACGAAATGTATATGCACGGGTAATGGAAGAGATTCGTACATGTGCTAAGCTTTGGGAAAGCGAAGCTCATCATGAAGCAGTCAATGGATTTTTAACAAAAAATAAATAATAGTGTGGGCGGCCTCTCAAAAGGGACGCCCATTTTTTTAATAGATACATATTCTAATTTTCGGTGCTTTGCATATAGTAGTAAAAAATGTGAGGTGAGGGAAATGGGAGAAAAAAGACGTAAAGATCAGTGGACGGTGTCAGATGATGAAAAGCTAGCGGAAATTGTAATTAGTTATGTTCAAAATGGCAAAACCCAATTAGAAGCATTTGAGGAGGCAGCGCAGCAACTCGGAAGAACAAAGCAGGCATGTGGTTTCCGCTGGAACAAAACATTAAGATTACAATACGGACAAGTGCTGGAAAGTGTACGTAAACGTCCAAAGCAAATGATGCGCAGTCACTTGAAGTTAGCATTGACTAATTTCGAAGAATTGACAGAAGCATATCATTTATTAGATATAAAATATCGAGAGCTACAAACAGAACATGAAAAATTAGTGAAATGGCTTCACCAAGGAATGAACTTTGTGCAGAAAAAAGAGACCTATTAAAAATAATTCGCATGTCTCGAAATCAAAATGACTATTCGTTATAATATAGAGAAATGATTCTCGCTGGATGAGATTGTCCGAGATAAATTGATTTCGGGCAATCTTTATTCATGCAGGCAAGGTATTGAGGTGGAATTGTGACAATTCAAATTATCGGTGGCGGTGCTGTAGGGTTATTATTGGCAGGCTGTTTGGCGCAGCGATTCGAAGATATATCAATCCTAACCCGAAGGCCGCAACAAAAAGAGCATATACAACGTGAAGGCATCGTGATTTATACTACAGATGGCGAAAAAAGGCATCTAAAAGTAACGGGCACGGAGAGTATGAGCAAAAATCCAAGGCTTGTTATTATTGCAACGAAATATCATGCCCTAAAAAATATTTATCCGTTACTAACGCAATTGCCAGTGGATGTGCCATTATTGTTTATTCAAAATGGGTTAGCACATTATGAGGAAGCGTTATTGTTGCCGCAGCAGACTATTGTATTTGGTAGTGCGCAATTTGGTGCGCAACGAACGAGCGATGTTGAAGTCCATCACCGAGGAATCGGTATTTTAAAGTTAGCGGTAGCGAGAGGGAAAAGGCAAGATGCGGCTTTTTTACAAGCGATAGAAGACGAGCATTTCCCGTTGCAATGGTTGGAAGATGCAGAAGCAATGCTATTTGAAAAAGCATTGTTAAATTGTTTTATTAATCCATTAACAGCAATCCTACAGGTGAAAAATGGCGTATTAGTAAAAAATGAAGCAGCAGCCATGTTATTAAAATCACTGTATGAAGAGCTGATGCTGGCTTTCCCTGCGATGAAGGAGCAATTTCCGTTTCAAGCAGTCCGTGGGTTATGCGAGAGGACGGCCGAGAATACTTCCTCCATGCTAGCAGACCGGTTAGCCAATTGTCCGACTGAGGTGGATACGATTGTAGGAGCTGTATTGCAGAAAGGTCTTGCCGAAGGGGCGCAAATGCCTATCCTGCAAACTCTATATCAATTATTAAAAGCGATGGAACAGCAAGAAAGTGGTGGCAAGTAGTGTCGGTTTTTAAAATTTTTTTAACTATTATTTTATTTTGCCCCGTTCTTGTGATGATGCTATCATTTCTGATCTTCCGTAAAATGCGCATGAAAAAACGGTATGCCCTAGGTTTTTCAGCAGATATTACAGTATTTGTGCTGTTTTTTTCGGTACTGATTGCATTGTACAGTGTGTGGGGGAATACATACATATCTTTTTTGTTAGGAATCATGCTATGTGTAGGCCTTATTGTCACATTTCTTGATTGGCGTACAAAAAACGAGATTGATGTGCCATTGCTTTTGAAGAGAATATGGCGTCTTTATTTTTTGTTGTTAAGTGCACTGTATGTTATCGTGTGCATGGTAGGATTAATCATGAATGTCGTAGGTTATATAGCGTAGGGGTTTAAGAATATAGTTAAACAAGCTACAATAAGAAAATGAAACAGTACAAATATACTAGCATAGTAAACGGATAGCTTTCGTTATTACGTAATTGAGTTAGAAAGTAGAGGCGTATATTACATGGAACTGGAGCAAATATCATTGCCAGTGAAAAATACATTATTAGCGGATTATTGGGCACAGCACAGCCCTATACATTCGTTTTTTACTTATCGATATGAACAAGCATCGTTTGAACAAAGAATCCAAAAATTAAGACATGCAACATATCAAAATGAGCAATTAAGCCAAGTAATTCGGGCGTATATGGAATCGTATGGGTTGTCTCCTAAGAGTGAGCAGCATTTACAGGAGTTAGAAAATGGTGCCGTAGCTGTCGTTGGCGGGCAGCAGGCAGGAGTGCTGACAGGACCGTTATATTCTGTACATAAAGCCATTTCGGTATTGAAATTAGCACAGGAGCAACGTGAGCTATTGAAAACGCCAGTAGTGCCTATTTTTTGGATTGCAGGAGAAGACCATGATTTAGAAGAAATCAATCATACGTATACCATTGTGGACGGACAAGTGAAAAAGCGTGGATACGGCAAGCGCTCCGCGAAAAAAACAATGGCTTCAGCAACGGAAATCGACCAGGCGGAGATGGCAAAATTCATTCAAGCTGTGTTCAAGGATTTTGGGGAAACCGCTTATACACAGCAACTGCTAAAAAAAGTATCTGCAGCAGCTGAAAACAGTCAAACATTTACGGAGTTTTTCACATACTTAATGCACGATTTATTTAATGAGTATGGATTACTAATGATTGATGCCGCATACGCCCCATTCCGTCAATTAGAATCAGCCTATTTTGAACATCTTATTAGGCATAGCGAGGAAATTGCACACGTAGTCGTGAAGCAGGAGGAAGCATTATCAGCGGCAGGCTATGGCAAGCCTCTAGAAGCATCGGCAGACAATGCAAACCTATTTTATGTAGAGGATGGCGAGCGTTTTTTATTGCAGCGCCATGAACAAAACTTTTCCAATGTCCAAGGACGTGTAAAGCTAAATCAAGAAGAATTATTAGCTCTAGCAAAGCAATCGCCAGAAAAAATAAGTAATAATGTCGTGACGCGCCCGCTTATGCAGGAGATGACGATTCCGGTATTAGCCTTTGTTGGAGGTCCGGGTGAATTAGCATATTGGGCAACATTGAAGGGCGCATTTGAAGTTCTTGATTTAGAAATGCCTATTTTTGCTCCTCGTTTACATATAACGCTGATGCCACGCCAAATAGAGCGTTATTTAAACAAGTATGAGTTAACAGTAGAGCAGGCGGTGCAAGGGCAGGCTCAGGAGAAGCTAGAACAATTTATTGCAAGCGTCCAAGAAGTATCTGCATTAGAGCAAATTGAGCAGATGCAACAAGCACTCTTAGAGCAGTATGACGTATTGGCTCAGCACCTAGAGGAAAATGATTTACATTTAGAGCAAACAATCGAGAAAAATAAAGCATATCATGCGCAGCAACTAGCTTATTTAACAAATAAGGTAAAGGAACAAACACTGCAAAAGCACGATGTGGCTATTCGGCGATTCAATATGGTGCAAGCGCATATAAATCCAAATGCCGGCTTGCAAGAGCGAGTGTATAGTCCGTACCTTTATATGAATGAATATGGAGAACATTTCATCAGTGATTTAATGCGCTTAAAATTAGAAATAAATAATAGGCATAATGTAGTGAAATATTAGAAAAAAAGGCATCTCTTCTTATAGAGGTGCCTTTTTTTATGTCTTTTTTACCTATAAAGAATATGTGATAGAGGTAAAAAGACTCAAATCGTTGATATAACAACGTTTGTTAGGAGATTTTGTGGTAGGAAGTGGGGGGATGTGGTACATTATAATCTATAGTGGGGTGAATAGTATGTTCATGGGAGAATATCGGCATTCAGTTGATATAAAAGGACGTTTAATTGTACCTGCAAAATTTCGGGAGCAGTTAAGTGATGGCTTTGTCATTACACGCGGCCTTGATCATTGTTTGTTTGGTTATCCGATGGCAGAATGGCAAACCCTCGAAGAAAAATTAAGAGATTTACCAATGACTAAAAAAGATGCTCGTGCGTTTGTTCGTTTCTTCTTTTCAGGTGCCACCGAAGTAGAAATCGATAAGCAAGGGAGGATTAATTTGCCGACCACATTGCTTAGCTATGCCAATATAAAAAAAGAATGTGTCATTATTGGCGTGGCATCACGTATTGAAATTTGGGCACAGGAAGCTTGGGACAAGTACTATACTGAGTCGGCGCAATCTTTTGATGATATTGCCGAAAATATCATTGGTTTTGATTTTTAAACCAAAAGGAGAAAGTTTTTATGTTTGATCATACAACTGTCTTGCTAAAGGAAACTGTAGATGGATTGAATATCAATCCAGACGGCATTTACGTTGACTGCACATTAGGCGGCGCGGGGCACAGTGAGTATTTAGTAAAGCAATTATCACCTAAGGGACGCCTGATTTGCTTCGATCAGGATACAGTAGCAATTGACAATGCCAAAATTCGTCTAGCGGATTATTTGGATCGCGTGACATTTGTGCATTCGAATTTCAGATATATAAAGGACGAGCTATACGCACTAAATATCCATGAAGTAGACGGTATTTTATATGATTTAGGCGTTTCATCACCACAATTAGATACGCCAGAGCGCGGCTTCAGCTATCATCATGATGCACCGTTAGATATGCGGATGGACCAAACAGCTGATGTGACAGCCTATCATGTCGTAAATGAATGGTCTTATGAAAATTTAGTTCGTATTTTCTTCCGGTACGGAGAAGAAAAGTTTTCTAAGCAAGTAGCACGGAAAATTGAACAAGCACGTGAAAAACAACCAATTGAAACAACTGGAGAACTTGTGGAATTGATTAAGGAAGGGATTCCCGCTGCTGCAAGACGGACAGGCGGTCACCCTGCAAAGCGTATTTTCCAAGCGATCCGCATCGCTGTCAATGATGAGCTGGGGGCAGCGGAAGATTCCTTAGTAGATGCAATTGATCTCATTAAAGTCGGAGGACGCATTAGTGTGATTACATTCCATTCGCTAGAGGATCGTCTTTGTAAAACGTTATTTAAAGAGCAGTCTTCTTTACCCGATTTACCGCCGGGCTTACCTATCATTCCAGAACATATGAAGCCTACTTTAAAATTGGTGACGCGCAAACCTATTTTGCCGTCAGAAGAGGAACTCTCGCAAAATAATCGGTCTCGCTCAGCGAAGTTAAGAATCGCTGAAAAAATTAATGATAAAGGACGTGAATAGATGGCAGTTCGAGTGAAACAACCAGACTATATTCAACAACCGGTGTTACCAGAGCAACCACAACATCAACCGTCTATAAAAAAATCAAAAAAAACAAACAAACTAAAATATATTACAGTAACAGAAAAATTGTTATTGCTGGCTTTTGTTGTCGTATTTGGGGTGTTTGCAGTGATGCTGTTAAATACACAGGGCGAAATTCAAACAACAACAATGGAAATTCAAAAACTTGAATCCGAAGCATCAGAAATCGCGAAACAAAATATTGATTTGAAAGTACAGGTTAGTGAACTTTCTACATACGAGCGTATATGGGAGAGAGCACAGGCACTTGGTCTAACATTGAATGAGAAAAATGTAAAGGTAGTGCCGAGTGAATGAAAAATCTAAAGTTTCGTTATCAAAAAGGAGCCTTTTCCATGTTTGTACTTTTTGGGGGGCTCCTTTTGCTTTTATTTTGTCGTTTCTTTTTTATTCAGTCGAATGGTGAAGTACATGGACATAATTTACAAGCGGAAGCTGCGAGTAAATACGCAAGAGAAACATTGCTAGCGGCAGATCGCGGTAGAATTTTAGATCGAAATGGAAATGTTGTAGCAGAAGATACACAAAGCTATCGCTTAATCGCTGTCCTTAGAGAAAGTGCTACAGTGAAAAAATCGGATCCGCGACATGTTGTGGATCCTCGGGAAACCGCACGTGTTTTAGCGCAATATATCAATTGGGAAGAAGATAAGATTTATGAACAGTTAACACCGGATAAAGATTTATACCAAGTGGAATTCGGTGCAGCAGGGCGCAATATTAGCCATGAAGTGAAAGAGCTGATAGAAAAGCATGAACTGCCTGGCATTATTTTTGCCAGTGATAAAAAACGCTATTATCCAAATGGCTCGTTTGCGGCACATTTAATTGGCTATGCGACAAAAGAGGAGCAAGAGGACGGCACCTATAAATCTGTGGGACGCATGGGTTTAGAAAAGACTTATAATGAAGAGCTATCTGGCGAGGATGGCAAAATTGAATATAGCAGTGACAAATATGGGTTTTTGCTTCCTAATAGCGACAAAATTATTCAACCCGCAAAAGACGGCAGTGATATTTATTTAACGCTCGATAAGACCATTCAGAATTTTTTAGAAGATGCAATGACAAGGGTAGCAAAGGAGTACAATCCTGAATCGATGATGGCAGTGGTAGCAAATCCTAAAACAGGAGAAATTTTAGCCATGTCTCAACGTCCGACATTTGATCCCGATACGCGTGAAGGACTAACAGAAAGCTGGTTGAATGATATTGTGGAAAATGTAATAGAGCCGGGTTCAACCATGAAGATGTTTACGTTAGGGGCTGCTATTGATTCAGGGAATTGGCATCCCAATGCCTTCTATAATTCAGGCAGCTATACATTGTATGACCGCACAATCCGAGATCATAATGAGGTAGGTTGGGGTCCGATTACATATTTAGAAGGATTCCAGCGATCTTCGAATACAGCCATGGCCAATCAGCTAGAAATCATGGGCAGTGAAACATTCTATGATTATTTAAATAGGTTTGGATTTGGTCAGAAAACAGGCATTAATTTACCGAATGAAGCGGTTGGGACACTACTGAACGCTAATCCAATCGACCGAGTAACGACTACCTATGGTCAAGGTTCGACTGTAACGCCGATTCAGTTGATTCAGGCAGCTACAGCGATTGCCAACGATGGCAAGATGATGCAGCCATATGTAATTGATAAAATTATTGACGTCAACACAGAAGAAGTGACTTATAACCAGGAGCCTGAGGTCAAGGGTGAGCCGATTTCATCGGAAACGGCGCAGCAGGTGAGGGAAATCTTAGCTTCTACAGTAACGTCCGAAAATGGGACGGCTAAAAAGTATCAAATAGAAGGTTATGAGGTTGCTGGTAAAACAGGTACGGCACAGTTGCCTAAAGCAAATGGCGGTTACCAGCGGGGAAGTCATCATTACCTGTATTCATTTTTAGGTATGGTACCTGCAGATGACCCTCATCTTGTGATGTATGTAGGGGTGCAAAAGCCGAATATGAGCAGCGCTATTACAGGAGCGCAACCAGTGTCGGAAGTATTTAATCCCGTAATGGAAAACAGTTTGAAATATTTAAATATTAATCCGGAAAATGCAGCGGATGTAGAAACGGTACCTGTTGAGGAATATGAAAATAAAGAAACAGATATCGTACAAGTAGAGTTACAAAATGATGGGCTAACACCTATTATTATTGGCGAAGGCGGAAATATTATTGACCAATACCCACAGGCAGGGCTAAAAGTTCCTAAAGACAGCTTGGTGTTCCTAAAAACGGAGGGTGCCATTACACTGCCTGATTTTACAAATTGGTCATTGCGCAATATGCTGGTTTATAGAATGTTATCCGGCGTATCGATTGAGCTGATTGGCGAAGGATATGTAAGCAGTCAAAGTGCTTCTGCTGGAACGGCCGTTACTGATTCATCACCGATTGTGGTAAACTTAAAAACACCAAAAGAGCGGTATGTAGAAGCACCTGCTGATACAGAAATAACTCCTGAGACCGAGGAGCAGCCATTGGAGTAATCTTAGAGCGCATACACTTCTAATTTATCACATAAGATTAATATAAAAACGGAGTGTGTAGATGAAGTGGCGAGTTGGCGAGTCAAAAAGGCTTCGTATATTTATCGCGGCTCTCATAGTATATGGGGTCATTGTAGTAGTACGTTTAATGTATATTCAGTTGTGGCAGCATGAGGAACTCACTAAATTAGCAAAAGAAAACTGGGACAGGGAAATTCCCTTTCAGGAACAGCGCGGTGATATAGCTGATCGACATGGAGAGGTAATTGTCACGAATGAGCTTGCTCCTACCTTATATTTTATGCGTTCACAAAATAAGGATGTGGCTTCTGTAGCCAGACAATTGGCGCCTATTTTAAAAGTAGACGAAGCAAAACTGCTAGAAAAGCTGCAGCGACCAGCTTATTTAACAAAGCTCGCTCCTGAAGCGAAAAATTTATCAGTAGAGCAAATCACCCAAATCCAGCAACTGCAAATTGATGGGTTATATAGCGGTGTAGACTATGTGCGGACCTACCCTTATGGAACACTACTTTCTAGGCTTATCGGGTTTACTGGTTCAGATACGCAAGGGCTTGCGGGAATTGAATATGCCTATGATGATGTGCTGACAGGAAATGCTTCTGCTATTCGTCTCTTTACAGATGCGCAAGGGAAAAAGATGGAGCAAACAGAGGATGAATGGCGACAAGGGGAAGCGGGTGCTACTGTGGAACTAACGGTAGATTTAGCCTTGCAGCAAATCATCGAAAATGAATTGGAACAGGCTATGGTAATGTACGATGCAGATCAAGCATTGGCTTTGGCGATGAACCCTAAAACAGGTGAAATATTAGGTATAGCTTCTCACCCTACTTATGATCCCGCGCAGTATGCAAGTGTCGACAGTAGTATCTATAATCGAAATTTACCTGTTTTTATGACGTATGAGCCAGGCTCGACTTTTAAAATTATTACATTGAGTGCGGCCATCGAAGAAAAGGTAGTAGATTTAAAGGATGAGTTTTATGACAAAGGGTACACAATGGTAGAAGATGCCAGACTACGCTGCTGGAAAAGAGAAGGACATGGGCACCAAAACTTTTTAGAAGTAGTAGAAAATTCCTGCAACCCTGGCTTTGTCGAATTAGGGAGACGACTAGGGCCGGAGAAATTATTAGCTTATATTCATGATTTTGGCTTTGGTGAAAAGACAGGGTCTACTATTGCTGGGGAAGCGAGTGGCATTTTATTTAAGCCGGAAGCGTTTGGACCTGTTGAATCGGCTACTACTGCCTTTGGGCAAGGTGTGTCTGTTACACCTATTCAACAAGTGCAGGCAGTAGCTGCTGTAATCAATGGTGGAACATTGTATGAACCTTATATTGTGTCACGTATTGTCGGCTCGAATGGTAAAGTACTGAAAGAAAATAAACCTCGCGCCAAAAAACGGGTTGTTAGTGAAGAAACATCTAAAATTGTTCGGGAAGCACTAGAATCGGTTGTGGCAAATGGCTCAGGTCGCCAAGCATACCGTGATGGGCTACGTGTGGGAGGAAAAACAGGAACAGCGCAAAAGGTCGAAAATGGGCGCTATAAAGATGGCGATTATATTGTATCGTTTATCGGGTTTGCCCCTGCTAACGATCCTGAAATATTAATTTATGTAGCGGTCGATTCTCCTAAGTCCCATTTACAATTTGGTAGTGTAATAGCGGCCCCGATTGTGGGGCATATTTTAGAGGAGGCCGCGCCAATTCTAAAACTGCCTTATGCGACAGATCAATTGGAGAAGAAGTTTGTGTGGGGCGATGAAGAAACAGAGCGTATGCCAAACTTTGTGAATATGACAGTCGAGGAAGTAACAAAGCAGTTTTATAATTATCATATTCATTGGTATGGGGATGGCGACCGTATAGAAAGTCAATTGCCGGCACCTGGGCAATTAATCAAACAAGATGATGCGATTCATTTATACTTAACAAACTAAGCCTTTTAAAATGATGGCAAAACAACTATTATAGTGAAGGATGTTTAAATATTTACTAGTACCTTAAAGGAGATTTCATAATGAGTTTGGCAACAACCATGATAGTTTTAGCGACAGCATTTATTATGACTGTCCTATTGGCACCAATCGGTATACCGATGTTACGCCGTCTGAAATTTGGGCAAAGTATTCGGGAAGAAGGGCCCCAATCGCATCTGAAAAAAGCAGGCACACCAACAATGGGTGGCTTAATCTTTTTAGTATCGATTATTTTTGCAACAATCGTATGTGGATATTTCTTTGATCTCTTCACAACACAATCCATTGTTTTACTACTTGTTTTTGTAGGATTTGGCGTCATTGGCTTTTTGGATGATGGTATCAAGGTCATTTTAAAACGCAATTTAGGTTTGACCTCTTTGCAAAAATTAATCGGTCAAATTATTATCTCCATTGCAGCGTTTCTATTATTGCGAATAGGAACTTTTGATACGACTATTACGATCCCATGGACAGATTTAAGTATAGACTTCGGTATCTTATATGTAGCATTTATGATTTTCTGGTTAGTCGGCTTCTCGAATGCCGTCAATTTAACCGATGGCTTGGATGGACTTGTAGCAGGTACAGCCTCTATTGCCTTTGCGGCGTTTGGCGTGATTGCCCTATTTAACGATCAATTGGATATCGCATTATTTGCTTTTGCTGTCACAGGCGCATTGCTTGGTTTCTTAGTATTCAATGCCAATCCAGCAAAGGTTTTCATGGGGGATACAGGATCACTGGCACTGGGCGGAGCACTAGCCATGCTCTCAATTTTAGTGAAGCAAGAACTATTATTATTGCTAATCGGTCTTGTCTTTGTCATTGAAACTTTATCGGTTATTTTACAGGTTGGTAGTTTTAAGTTACGTAAAAAGCGGATTTTCAAAATGAGTCCGATTCACCATCACTTTGAGCTATCAGGGTGGTCAGAATGGAAAGTCGTACTTGTCTTTTGGTCAACAGGGCTTATCGTAGCGTTAATTGCAGTCTTAACGGAGGCGTTATAATGATTGAGTATACGGCATTACAACATAGAAAAGTTTTAGTATTAGGTTTAGCGAAAAGCGGGATGGCCGCAGCAGAATTATTGCATGAGTTAGGCGCATTTGTCACAGTCAATGATGCAAAATCATTTGATGCTAATCCTGAAGCACAGCAATTATTAACAAAGGGAATTACAGTGATTTGCGGGCGTCATCCAGAAGATTTACTTGATGAAGGCTTTGAATTAATCGTGAAAAATCCAGGCATCCCGTACAGTAATCCGATCATTGCGGATGCATTGCGTCGCGGATTGCCGGTGATTACAGAGATGGAGTTAGCTTATTTAGTGAGTGAAGCGCCATTTATCGGTATTACGGGTACAAATGGGAAAACAACAACAACAACTATTATTTTTGAAATGTTAGAAAAAGGAGCAAAACAGCCTCTTATCGCCGGTAATATTGGAACTGTAGCCTGCGGAGTAGCGAAGGAAGCGACAGCCGAAAACGTGATTGTTACAGAATTATCGTCATTCCAACTAATGGGAACACGTGAATTTAAGCCGCACATAGCGATTTTAACAAATCTATATGACGCTCACTTAGATTATCATGGAACATTTGAAGAGTACGCAGAAGCTAAATTTGGCGTTACACGCAACCAAACAGAAGAAGATTTTTTCATCTTCAATAATGACCAAGAGGTTGTCCGTCAATATGCGGCAAAATCGAAGGCACAAAAAGTGCCATTTACAACAAATGGCTATGCGAAAGAAGGAATCAGCGCAGATGACGATGCAATTTACTGGCAAGGTGAGCGCATTATTGAACGTGCGAATATTGCTTTGCCAGGGAAGCATAATTTAGAAAATATTTGCTGTGCTGTAGCGGCATGCCTATTGCACGGCTGTGAGCTAGAGGCAATTAAGGCGGTGCTAGCTAAATTTGGCGGCGTGCGTCACCGTATGCAATTTGTGCGTGATTGGAAAGGTCGCAAAATATATAACGACTCGAAAGCAACCAACTGTTTAGCAGCGAAGAGTGCATTAGAGGCATTTACGAAACCAATTATTTTATTAGCAGGTGGTTTAGACCGCGGCCATTCATTTGAAGAAATGAGAGAAGCGATGCAAAACGTAAAAGCTGTAGTAGCCTTCGGTGAAACAGGTCAACGCTTTATCGAATTTGCCAAATCTTGTGGCGTCACACAAACAGTAGCAGCTACAAATGTGGAGGATGCTGTTGTCTATGCTGCGGATTTATCAGCAGAGGGGGATGTCATTTTATTATCACCTGCCTGTGCAAGCTGGGATCAATATGAGAGTTTTGAAATCCGTGGGGATGTTTATATTGATTGCGTGATGAAATTATCTTAAGGAAGGATTTTGTCGCTGGCAAGACGACTTTTTGTAGGAAGTGCATTTGTACTGAGCCTTATTGGCATTGTTTTTATTTATTCAGCTAGTTCTTATTGGGGTGAGGTGCGTTATGCAGATCAAACCCCCTTTTATGTGAAGCAAAGTCTCTATTTTGTAGCAGCATTGATTGTGTTTCGTGTTGTGAGCCGAATGGAGACATTGCAGCATAAAAAATGGTGGACGTTATTGTATATCGTTTCAATTATATTGCTAATCGGAGTTTTAATTCCGGGTATTGGAGTTTGGCGTAATGGGTCGAGAAGTTGGATCGGCTTAGGACCATTAACGTTTCAGCCAGCAGAGTTAGCGAAAGTAGCCACACTCATTTATTTAAGTAGTTTATTGGCTAATAGAAAAAGGGGAGAGGCCGTTATTCAGTTGAAGCACTTTATCGTGCTGCTGATTCCAATCTGCTGTTTAATGTTACAGCCAGATTTTGGCTCAGCCTTTATTTTGATTATGGGTGCCTTTGCCTTGTTTTTTATTGCTGAGTATCCATTCAAGTTTTACCTATTATGTATGCTAGGCGGAGCAGGAGCGTTGGCGGCTTTAATTATATCAGCACCTTATCGATTAGCTAGAATTAAAGCATTTTTAGATCCGTGGCAAGACCCATTAGGTAGTGGGTTTCAGGCAGTGCAGTCGTTAATGGCAATTGGACCAGCTGGATTGTTTGGACACGGCTTTTTAAAAAGTAGACAAAAGTATTTATATTTGCCAGAACCACAAAATGATTTTATTTTTTCGATTCTATTGGAAGAGACGGGGTTAATAGGTGGCGTTATTGTCATATGTATTTTTGCGTGCTTTTTAGCAAGCGGCTATCATTTAGCCAGGAAAGTCGTCTATATGAGAGCATATTATGTCATCGTGGCACTTTTGTCGATGATTGCTCTGCAAGCAGCTTTAAATATAGGCGTAGTTATTGGCTTATTACCGGTAACAGGTGTAACATTACCATTTATCAGTTATGGCGGTACATCTTTAATGTTGCTGTGGTTTGTAGTAGGCGTAATTTACTTGTTTAGTAAAATGACCATGAGAAAGGAGGAGCACTAATGGAAAAAATTATTGATTTAGAAGATCGAATTCCATCGTTTCGCGAAAAACGACGAAAACGGACAAATTTCAAATTTATTATTGTGAGTGCTATTTTTTTATTTGTGCTCCTCGTTCTTATCTATCTGCAGTCGCCTCTCAGCAAAATTCAACATATGAATATTTCAGGGGCTCAATTGGTAGAAGAGGCACAATATGAAAGTTTGGCAAATATAAAAATAGGTGACTCCATGTGGGATATCGACACAGGCGCAGTAGAGAAAAATTTAGAAGAACTTGCCTGGGTAGAAAAAGCCACAGTAAAGCGTCAATGGTTAAATACTGTGCATATTGAGATAGAAGAATGGCAAAAAGTAGCCTATTTAGCAAAAGACCATACCTTCTATCCGTTGCTTGAAAACGGTGAATTACTAGAAGAGTCAAAAGTAATGACACCTATTGATGCACCTGTCTTTTTGCAGTTTGAGGATGAAGCTTTACTAAAAAAATTACTCAAGGAATTAGCTGAATTAGAACCCGAAGTACTGGCCATGATTTCACAAATTAATGCTAGTGCGGATACAGCCGACCCTTACGCGATTACCCTATTTATGAATGATGGCTATGAGGTACGTGCAGATTTGACTTCATTGGCAAGCAAGTTAAACTACTACCCATCCATCGTTGCGCAAATTGAAAATCAAGAGCAATATGAAAAGGGCATTATAGATATTGAAGTGGGGTCATATTATCGTTCCTATACAGATGAATACTCGATAGAAATTGAAATGAATGCTGGACAGGATGTGATGGAGGATGAAGAATAGTCCTCAAATGAAAGGTGCGTGGCTGAGCAGAAAATACTTTATGATTTTAACGGTCTGTATTATGACAGGTTTTATTTTGGGTTATTCCTATAATATTTCAAAAGACAAACGGGACAAAGAATCCATATCTCACTTTTATACGCAGCAAGGAGATTCTTATCAAGAGGAATTAATTGCCCAACAAGAGCGTAATAAAGAATTATCGGATGAATTAAATGCATTGCAGTCAAAAATATTGGAATATGAGCAAACATATAAAACAAATGAGGATACATATGATGTACTTGCCGAAGAAGCTGAGACATTGCGTGTATTATTAGGGGAATTGCCAGGGAGTGGACAAGGTGTATCTATTACACTAGAAGATCATAACTATAATAGCTCTTCCAACCCCAATGACTATATTGTGCACGAGAGTCATGTATTCTCTGTTATTAATGAATTGAAAATTGCAGGGGCTGAGGCGATTTCCATCAATGGCCAGCGTCTGCAGGCTCATTCTTATATCAGCTGTAATGGACCGGTGATTACGATTGATGGAAATCAATATCCAGCGCCTTTTGTCATTGAAGCCGTCGGGAATGGAGAAACTTTATTATCGGCTCTTGAAATTTCGGGAGGCGTTGTCGATCAGTTATTAACAGATCATGTTGTCGTGACCTTAGCGAAAAAAGATCTTATTCATATGCCCGCTATTACTAAAGGAAATTCGTAAAGGGGGCTTGAATGTATGACGAAAAAGATGATCATTCATATTACGATTATTTCGTTCATTATGGGTTTTATGCTAGCTGTCCAGTATAACACGGTTCAAAGACCAGAAATGATAGAGTCTACGGACATCTGGGACATTAGACAAAAGGTAGCAAGCGAAAGAAACTTGCACTCTAGTTTATTGGAGGAAATCCGGGTAGCACAGCAAGTTGTGCAGCAATATGAAACAGATGCGGTAACCGATGCAGAGGCAATTTTAATCAATACTGTAGAGGATTTAAAAGCATCCGTAGGGCTAAATGCTGTAACAGGTCCAGGCGTTATCTTAACGATTGAACCAGCGCAGGAGCTGATTGACTTCGGCTATGAATTAAAAGAAATTCCGCCAGCGCTATTGATTCGATTAGTCAATGATATATATCGCTTTAATGGACGGTATATCGAAATTGCCGATCAGCGCCTTACGAATTTTTCGGCTATTCGAGATATTAACGGAAAAACAACAGTCAATAGTATACCGATTGGACGAGCGGGTATCGACATTCGTGTAATAGCAGATACGCAAGAAGAGGCTGCCAAATTATATAACTATTTACTTGCTTCTACATTTTTTGATGAGTTTTATATTGATAATATGCAGCTATCTGTAGAGTTGCCTACGCATGATGTGACTATACAAGGGACAGAACGCATAATTGATAACAAGTATTTAACAGTGGACAAAGGAGATTAGCTTATGTGGTTACCATTATTAGGGCTCATATTGGGCATTGCTTTGGGCATCTTGACAGATATCCAGATTCCCGCTGTATACGAAAACTACTTGTCCATTGCCGTATTAGCAGCGCTTGATACGATGTTTGGTGGAATTCGTGCACAATTGCAAAATATATATGATGATAAAGTCTTTATTTCAGGCTTTTTCTTTAATATAGCTTTAGCCGCAGGATTAGCCTTTTTAGGTGTACATCTAGGAGTAGATTTATATTTAGCTGCTATTTTTGCCTTTGGGGTAAGACTATTCCAAAATATTGCTGTTATTAGAAGAATACTAATTGAAAAATGGGAAGAATATAAATTAAAAAAGAGTGAAAATTTACCAAAAGCACGTTAAAATTAGATTACAAATGGTATTTTACTTAGACATTAGTCAAGTTTTACAATAAAATAATATTTAAGAGGATTTTTAAGGAGGTGCAGCGAGTTGAATCATCAAGATATTTATATATCATTAGATATAGGGTCATCTTCTATTAAAGTATTAATAGGTGAAATGAGCAATGGTCAACTACATGTAATTGGTGTAGGGCATGAAAAGTCTAATGGCATTCGCCGAGGCGCGATTGTTGATATTGACGCTACCGTGCAATCAATTAAAAGAGCAGTAGAACAAGCAGAAAGAATGACAGGTTTAAAGATTGAAGACGTGGTGCTCGGTGTACCGGCAAATCAGACGGTATTGCAACCTGTTAAAGGCGTAGTAGCTGTAAGTGGCGAAGGGAACGAGATTTCAAATGAGGATTTACAGCGCGTACTCGACTCTGCACAAACGATTGCTACATCACCAGATAAGGACCTAGTGCATATTGTACCAAAACATTATACAGTTGATTTACTATCGGAAATACATGATCCACGTGGAATGATTGGCACGCGTCTAGAAGTAGATGCGACGATGATTACAACTTCACGGACACTTTTACATAATGTGTTGCGTTGTGTAGAGCGCGCTGGTTTAAATATTTATGAAATTTATTTGCAACCGTTAGCAGCTGGCTATTATGCTTTAACAGAAGATGAAAAAAATCAAGGTACCGCTTATATTGAGCTAGGCGGTGGTTCGACGACAATCGCTGTTTTTGAAGATGGTCTATTAACTCATACAGGGGTAGTGCCTTTTGGAGGAGACCAGATTACAAAAGATTTATCCATTGTACTCGAAACATCAACTGAACAAGCTGAAAGAATCAAAAGACAGTATGGACATGCTTTCATGGAGGAGGCATCACCAGAACAAACTTTTGAAGTACAGGTAGAAGGGACAAGCACTGTACAAGAATATGACCAGCGTTATATTGCTGAAATCATAGGTGCGCGGGTAGAAGAAATTTTTGAACATGTGTTAGATGAGTTATCTCGTTTAGGTGTACGCGATCTTCCTGGAGGTATTGTATTGTCGGGGGGCGTTGCACAACTTGAAGGCATCGGGCAACTAGCTCGTCAAATTATGCAGCTACGTGTACGTGTACACATTCCTGATTACATTGGGGTCCGTGACTCAGCGTTTACGACAGCAGTGGGACTTATCCATTATGCACATTCTAATGATGAATTTTACGGCAGGAGTCCCGAAACGGTTGCGGCAGTTCCAGAGCAGAAACAAACAACTCCTCCAAAGGCGCAGTCAAATACAGATGAAAAAGCTGTAGACCGTACAAAAAAACCGGGTATGATGCACAAAGCAAAAAAATTCTTTGAAGGCTTTTTCGAGTAAAGATACAAAGTAGGAGGAGAAAACATGTTAGAATTTGATACGAGTATAGATCATGGCGCAGTCATTAAAGTAATCGGGGTTGGCGGCGGCGGTAACAATGCTGTAAACCGTATGATTGAACATGGCGTACAAGGTGTTGACTTTATTGCTGTAAATACAGACGCACAAGCTTTAGAAAATTCTAAAGCACAATATAAATTACAAATTGGCGGTAAATTAACGCGAGGTTTAGGAGCTGGTGCCAACCCGGATGTAGGGAAAAAGGCAGCAGAAGAAACTCGTGAACAATTAGAAGAATTGCTGCGCGGTGCCGATATGGTCTTCGTCACAGCTGGGATGGGCGGTGGTACCGGGACAGGTGCTGCACCGGTAATCGCACAAATTTCACGTGATTTAGGCGCTTTAACAGTGGGTGTCGTGACACGTCCATTTACATTTGAAGGCCGCAAACGCCAAACACAGGCGATCGGCGGTATTACAAATTTAAAAGAAGCAGTAGATACCCTGATCGTGATTCCGAATGATAAATTATTGCAAATTGTCGATAAGTCTACACCGATGCTTGAAGCTTTCCGTGAAGCGGATAACGTGCTTCGTCAAGGTGTACAAGGAATTTCGGATTTAATTGCAACACCAGGTTTAATCAACCTTGACTTTGCCGATGTGAAAACAATCATGTCAGACAAAGGCTCTGCTTTGATGGGGATCGGTATTGCTACTGGCGAAAACCGTGCCACAGAAGCAGCGAAAAAGGCGATTTCAAGTCCATTGCTTGAAACATCAATCGATGGCGCACAAGGTGTTATCATGAACATTACGGGTGGCATGAACTTATCGCTTTATGAAGTGCAAGAGGCAGCGGATATCGTAGCAAGTGCTTCAGATGAGGAAGTAAATATGATTTTCGGTTCTGTTATCAATGAGAACTTGAATGATGAAATTATCGTAACAGTTATTGCAACTGGTTTTTCTGATGACATCGCACCAGTGCAGCCGCCACGTCCGACATTAGGTGGTAGCCGCGTAAAACCTAGCCAGCCAACACAGCAACCAGTGCAGCCACAGCCTGTACAACAAGAGCAATCTCGTCAACCAATTGGTGAAGAATTAGATATTCCGACGTTTTTACGCAATCGCCGTAACCGTCATCAATAATACATGTGGGTAAAGTCACTATTAGACTTTATCCACTTTTTTTGTGGAGAAAAATACGCTATAAATTCAGTGGCGAGGATTTAGATATTCTGTAGCTGTTAGGAGATGAAGGCAAGAGAGCAGGAAGATGTCGAAATATAATCAAATATCGAGTAATTTCGTATGGACGCGATTATGAGGGCAGTGAGATTAGCATTGGGCAGGCTTATCATGCTCATATATTCCGCTGTCAGTGAAGCAAAAATCAGATTCGTAATCCCCTTTCAATCTTCTAAAATCTGTCAAATTATCCCGAATGATGGCTAACGATTTTATGAGTTTCCTCTATTGATTTGACAAAATATTTATTTCCCACATGGTAGTTTATGTATAGGAGGTCGTATATGACTGGTGAATGGCTTCTACTTTTAAACACCCTTTATAATGGCTTTCTTTTAAATTTTGCGAGTCAGATGACACAAGTACCGCTGCCTATTTGGAGAAAATGGCTTGTTGCTTTTTTCAGCAGTTGCATAGGGCTTTTGTTATTTCCATCTTGGATTGCTCCTATTGTTAGTTTTGCTCTATTGCTATGGGCATTTCCCACTAACAAACGTCGTCAAATCGTATGGCTGTTTGTAGGGAGTATAGGAATGGGAGGTCTGCTCACCGCTTTACAAGCATATGCTAGCGAAAGAGCCGGCATGCACATGATTTGGTTATTGCTAGGCGTATTAATCATGATGTTATTGCTGCGCTTATATCGTTTACGCTGGCAGTGGGCTCAATCTACTTGGAATATCGCTTGTGAAATCAAGATAGGACAGCAAGTATATTCGCTGAAGGGATTTATTGATACAGGAAACACTTGTGTCGAACCCCTTAGTGCTATGCCCGTCCATTTTGTCGCATATCCAGCTGTTGAACCCTACTTGCCCGCCTCATTAAAAAAAGCTATTCAAGAGTGTCGTAGCGATGATAGCTATTACTTTAGAGAGATTGTTCTTTCTACAGTGCATGGTGAGGAAGTTGTGCAAGCACTTCAAGTTCAAGAGTTAAAAGTGGATCAACAGATTTTTAAAGGTCATTATATTGTGTTTATGGAAAACAGACCAAAAATGGGAGAAATGACGGACGTCATTTTACATGTCTCAATGTTACCAACTATAAAAAAGGGGGATCATGATTGCTACAAACATTAAGACAACTTTTTTTACGCGTATGGCGAAAATTTACACGCCAAGAAACATATTATATAGGGGGACATGATGCTTTGCCGACACCGTTGACTAGAGAAGAAGAGATTGCTGTAGTTCATGCATTTATGGCGGGTGATTTAACTGCCCGCGATACATTAATAGAACGTAACCTAAGACTGGTTGTATATATCGCAAGACGATTTGATAATACTGCAACACCGATTGAGGATTTAATCAGTATTGGATCAATTGGCTTGATTAAAGCAATTGAAACATTCAATACGGACAGAAATATAAAATTAGCGACTTATGCGTCGCGCTGCATAGAAAACGAAATTTTAATGCATTTGCGAAAAACAAATCGCATGAAAGGTGAAGTATCATTAGATGAGCCATTAAATTCAGATGCGGATGGTAATGAATTATTGCTGTCAGATATTCTGGGGACAGAAGAGCATATTATTTCGGCAGATGTCGAAAAGAAAATGCAACGTCAACATATGTTTTTAGCCATCAATGAGCTGACACCGCGTGAAAAATACATTATGGAATGTCGATTTGGCTTAAATGGACGCCAGGAAATGACACAAAAGGAAGTAGCTGATCATTTAGGCATTTCGCAATCTTATATTTCAAGATTAGAGAAAAAAATTATTTTAGATTTGCGTGAGTATCTAAATGAACCGATAGCATAATTGGTTGAATTTGGCGTGATTCGTAGCGCATAGTCTTGTTTCATTCGGACAAACTGAACTTAAAAAATAAGTTCGGAGGAAAAGAGATGGTTCGAATGAAGGTCGAGATTTGCGGGATTGATACCAATACATTGCCTATTATCAAACATGAAGAAATGAAACAGCTATTTATTCGTCTGCAAGCAGGAGAAGATGTGCGCGACCAATTGGTAATGTGTAATTTACGCTTAGTACTCAGTATTGTCGGGCGTTTTGCTTACCGCGGGGAGCAAGCAGATGATTTATTTCAAGTTGGATGCATCGGTTTATTGAAAGCAATCGATCATTTTGATTTGAAGCATAATGTTCGTTTTTCAACGTATGCTGTACCAATGATTATTGGAGAAATCCGCCGTTATTTACGCGATCATCATGCATTACGAGTATCTCGTTCATTGAGGGATATTGCTTATAAAGCCATGAAAGCAAAAGAGCAGTTTGTGGCAGAGCATCTCATTGAACCGACATTAGCACAAATTGCAGAAATATTAGAGATGAAAACGGAAGATGTGCTATATGCCCTAGATGCCATCCAAGATCCGATGTCCTTGCAAGAGCCTATTTATGCAGAAGGCAGTGAACCAGTTTATATGCTCGATCAATTAAAAGATGATTGCTCAGAGGAACAATGGGTAGCATATGTAGCAGTGAAAGATAGTATGCAAAAATTAGATGAGCGCCAACAGTTAATTATGGCTAAGCGATTTTACTACGGAGAAACACAAACCGAAATTGCTAAGACGTTAGGTATATCCCAGGCACAAATTTCACGCTTAGAAAAAAGTGCACTGGCTATTATGCAAAAAGAAAATCGTGAACTGTAAAAAACAAAAAATGTAGACAAAGATACTTGTTTACTTTGTCTACTTTATTTTTTTGTATACCATGTGAGGGAAAGGATGTATCGAGATTGTTAATGAAATTTTCAGCTGTGCAGGAAAAAGAAATGATTGAAGCAGGCAGTGGAAAGTTTATCGGCTATATCATCGATGCAGAGGTGGATGAAAAAACAGGGCATATCGAATGTTTTTTTGTCTCAAGACCGAAAAAGTTTTATCAATTTGCACGCGGGGAAGAGATGATTAAACGTGTGTCTGTACAGGACATTTTGATTATTGGGCAAGACGTTATTTTGGTACGTGCACAGACAGGATAGGTCCCGCTATTTATTGATAAAAGGGCAACAGATTGATACAATATAGAAAACTATAGTTGTAAAGTTGGGGAAAACGTGGCGAAAATAGAGAATAATTTACAAAATATCCGAGAAAAGATACTAGCAGCTAAAGAGACCGTACAGGCACAGCAGGATGTGCAAATCATTGCGGTTACAAAGCAAGTAGATATAGCACGTACACAAGAAGCAATCGCAGCAGGATTGGTACATTTAGGAGAAAATCGCCCAGAGGGATTACATAGCAAAACAGCGCATGTAGCAGGGGCGACATGGCATTTTATCGGGACCTTGCAAACTCGCAAAGTAAAACAAGTGATTCAGCATATTGATTATTTACACTCACTAGATCGAATGAGTTTAGCAGAGGAAATAGAAAAACGCGCAGAGCGCAAAGTGAAATGTTTTGTGCAGGCAAATGTTTCGGGCGAAGCTTCTAAGCATGGAATAGCAACAGAAGAGGTTATTCCGTTTATTCAGGAATTAGAGAAGTTTTCAAAAATTGAAGTAGTCGGTTTGATGACAATGGCACCACATGTAGAAGATGCAGCTGAGATTCGTCAAGTGTTTCAAAAGCTAAAAAAACTTCAACAAGAAGTAGCAGCATTACAATTGCCATACGCACCTTGTACAGAACTCTCTATGGGGATGTCAAATGACTATGAAATTGCTGTACAAGAGGGAGCGACTTTTGTAAGGATTGGAACGGCTCTTGTTGGATAACGAAAGAAGGGACGAGCATGAGCATGAAGAATATAATCAAAAACTTTTTCTATTTGGAAGAAGAGGAACAAATGATGCAAGGGCAGAACCAGCAACTTGTGGAAAAGTCGGAGTCAAAAGAAAAAGCACAAACAGATCATCAGCTATTGAATAACCGAATCAAAAAGGAAAGAAAAATAAGTCAGTCTTCAGCTCAACAAGTGCAAGAGGTAGCGCAAACTACTAATAATGTAGTAAACTTACGTCAGGCAACATCAGCTAAAAATTCAAAATTAGTATTAGTAGAGCCGAGAGTGTATGCAGAGGCGCAGGATATCGCTGAAAATATTAAAAATCGTCGTGCAACGATCGTTAATTTACAGCGTATTGACCGTGACCAAGGCGTGCGCATTATTGATTTTTTAAGTGGTGCGGTATATGCCTTAGGTGGGGATATTCAGCGAATCGGAAAGGATATTTTCCTATGCACACCAGATAATTTTGAAATCACAGGTGAAATTTCCGGCTTTATTATTGATGAATTTTAAACAGAGAGGTAAGTAAATGATTTATTATGTGATTGCACAAGTATTTATGATTTATAGATTCTTGTTGCTGGGGTATATCCTCATGTCGTGGATACCTTCATTGCAAGGTTCTGCTGTAGGACGTTTCTTGCATGCGGTGTGTGAACCGTACCTAGGGTTTTTCCGTAAATTTATACCGCCAATCGGCATGATTGATTTCTCGCCGATTATTGGGATTTTTGCTTTAAGCTTTATTGAGAAGGGTATTTTCATTGTTTTAAGCTATATTTTATAAACAGCTCCCCGTACAGTTTGACACTGTAAGGGGATTTTGTTTAAGTTCTTTTAGCTTCGCCCTTTAGGTAGTGAGATGAAATAATTAGTAGATAGGAATACCAACTGAGAAAAACCCGGCTTCCGTCAAAACGGATGCTGTTTTTGATAAGGTAAAATTGATTTGAGGATGGAGGGGATGAAGGTGGAGCATTTAGTCCAGCATTTTAGAAAAGATGAACAGCCTTTCATCGAACAAGTAATAGGCTGGCAACGTGAGGTAGAGGACCGGTATGCTCCGAAATTAACCGACTTTTTAGATCCCCGTCAGCGTTTTATTGTGGAAGCAGTCATTAGGCAGTCTGGAGATTTACATATCCAAGCAAAAGGTTTATTTGATGAAGCCGAGCGTCAGCGTGTGATGATTGCACCTTCTTACTATGTTCCGGAAATAGAGGATTTCCAGTTGAAAATGATGACTATCCAATATCCTTCCAAGTTTGTGCAATTAAAGCATCCGGATGTATTGGGTGCACTGTTATCGTTGGGAATGGACCGCAGTAAATTTGGTGATATTCGGGTAGCTGAAAATACGGTGCAATTTGTTATAGCCGCAGAAGTAGCAGATTATGTACGAGCAAATTTGACAAGCGTGGGTAAGATAAAGGTACATGTAGAGGAAGTCACATCCGATGTCTATTTACATATGGAAGAAGAGTGGGTAGAGAGCTCAACGACTGTATCTTCGATGCGTTTAGATGTAGTGCTAGCGACAATTTTAAATATTTCACGTCAAAAATCGCAAAGCCTTGTCACGGCAGGTCGTGTAAAAGTGAACTGGACTGTACGAGAGCAAGTAGCCTTTGAATTGCAAGAGGGAGATATTTTGTCGGTCCGTGGCTTCGGGCGTTTTAAAGTCGTTATGACAGAAGGTAGAACAAAGAAGGATAAAATACGATTGCAAATAGGTAAATTAGAGCAAAAACAGTAAGGAATACGTATCAATACTGAAAAACTAATGCTAATTAATAAATGTACGAGTATAATAAAAACTAAAGATTGATCATAAAGGAGCGTTCATATATGCCATTATCACCTCTTGATATACATAATAAGGAGTTTGCGCGTAGTTTCCGTGGATATGCGGAGGATGAAGTAAATGAATTTTTAGATCAAATTATTAAAGACTATGAAATTTTAATTCGTGAAAAAAAAGAGTTAGAAGATCAAATTGTGACGATGACGGAGCAAATGAATCATTACAATAACTTAGAAGAAACATTGCAAAAGTCAATTGTTGTAGCGCAAGAAGCAGCTGAAGAAGTGCGTCGCAATTCTCAAAAAGAAGCAAAGTTAATCGTGAAGGAAGCAGAGAAAAATGCTGACCGTATTGTGAATGAAGCATTAGCAAAGGCACGCAAAGTGACAATCGATATTGATGAGCTGAAAAAGCAATCAAAGGTGTTCCGTAATCGTTTCAAGATGCTTGTCGAGGCACAGCTTGATTTATTAAATACAGATGACTGGGAAAGCTTACTGGAGTACAACCGTGCCCTGACAGAAGTTTCTGAGTCTACGCTGGATCGTGAAAAAGCACTGGAACATAAAGATGAAAATTTAGGTGCTAAGTAAAAACAGGAATGTACTTGACGCAATTATCGAAAATTGCATATACTAATAAACAACAGAGTTTATATGCATAAGCAACGATGGAGACAGTATGTTTTAGCTGTAGTATAGCGATTCGAGGATGGTGAGAGCTCGAACAAAACGGTTAGGACAGAAAATCACTCCGGAGCTAGTACGCTGAAATAGCAAAGTAAGTGTATTCGTGTCCTGCGACGTTACAGCAGCTAAGAGGCATGTATTATGTGCAAATTAGGGTGGTACCACGAGATAATAGCTTCTCGTCCCTTTATGGGATGAGGGGCTTTTTTATTTGTTTATAGGAAAAATTTAGGAGGAATTTATCAATGGTAGAGTATAAAGAAACATTATTAATGCCGAAAACGGATTTCCCGATGCGTGGCGGCTTACCAACAAAAGAGCCACAAATTCAGGCGAAATGGGATGAAATGGACATCAATAAATTAGTATTGGAGCGTACAAAAGATCGTCCTCATTACGTATTGCACGATGGCCCTCCGTATGCGAATGGCGATATTCACATCGGGCACGCTTTAAACAAAGTCATCAAAGATATGATCAACCGTCACCGCTCGATGGCTGGGTTTCATGTTCCGTATATTCCGGGGTGGGATACACACGGTTTACCAATCGAGCAAGCTTTGACAAACAAAGGTGTAAAACGTAAAGAAATGTCAGTAGCAGAGTTCCGTGAGCTTTGTGAAAAATACGCTTATGAGCAAATTGAAAATCAAAAAGGCCAATTCAGTCGTTTAGGAGTACGTGGTGATTGGGCAAATCCATACATTACCCTAAAGCCGGAGTTTGAAGCGCGTCAAATTGAAGTTTTCGGTAAAATGGCGGAAAAAGGCTATATTTATAAAGGCTTAAAGCCAGTATACTGGTCTCCATCATCAGAATCTGCTCTTGCAGAAGCAGAAATTGAATACAAAGATGTTAAATCACCATCGATTTATGTATCATTTGCGATTAAAGATGCAAAAGGTGTCGTACCGGCAGATGCTAAGTTCATTATTTGGACAACGACACCTTGGACATTGCCTGCAAACTTAGGGATTTCAGTGAACCCTGAGTTTGTCTATGCAGTGGTGGCAGTAGGCGAAAAGAAATTCATCATCGCAAAAGAATTATTAGAAACAGTGGCAACGGCGCTTGAGTGGGAAAGCTATGAAGTAGTACAAGAAGTAAAAGGGGAAGCACTAGACCGCGTTGTGGCACAGCACCCATTCTATGACCGTGATTCATTAGTGATGGTAGGGGAGCACGTAACAGCAGAAGCTGGTACAGGATGTGTTCATACAGCACCGGGTCACGGGGAAGACGACTTTAATGTAGCGAAAGCATACGGTTTACCAGTATTATCGCCAGTAGATAACCGCGGCTGCTATACAGACGAAGCACCAGGATTTGAAGGTATTTTCTATGATGATGCCAACAAAATCATTACGGAAAAGTTAAAAGAAGTTGGTGCATTAGAAAAACTGAACTTCTTCACACACTCTTACCCGCATGACTGGCGTACGAAGAAACCAGTTATTTACCGTGCAACACCGCAATGGTTTGCATCTGTTGAGATGTTCCGTGATGAGTTATTAGAAGCTGTTAAAGCAACAGAGTTTACACCTGCATGGGGGGAAACTCGTCTTTATAATATGATTCGTGACCGCGGAGATTGGGTTATTTCTCGTCAGCGTGCATGGGGTGTGCCAATTCCAATTTTTTATGCGGAAAACGGCGAGCCAATTATCACACCGGAAACAATCGCGCATGTTTCGGCATTATTCCGTGAGCATGGTTCAAATATTTGGTTCCAAAAAGAAGCAAAAGAGTTATTGCCAGAAGGCTTCACACATGAAGGTAGCCCAAATGGCGAGTTCACAAAAGAGAATGATATTATGGACGTTTGGTTCGACTCTGGTTCATCTCACCAAGGCGTACTAGTCGAGCGCGGTATGAAATATCCTGCCGATCTTTACCTAGAAGGGTCTGACCAACACCGCGGCTGGTTCAACTCTTCATTAATTACATCGGTTGCGATTAATGGCTATGCACCATACAAAGGTTTATTAACGCACGGTTTCGTATTAGACGGGGAAGGCCGTAAAATGTCTAAATCCCTAGGGAATGTCATCATTCCTCAAAAAGTAATGGATCAATACGGTGCAGATATTCTTCGTATGTGGGTAGCATCTGTTGACTATACTGGTGACGTGCGTATCTCAATGGATATGTTAAAGCAAGTATCCGAATCTTACCGTAAAGTGCGTAACACATTACGTTTCTTGCACGGGAACGTATCTGACTTTACAGAAGCAAACCGCGTAGCATATGAAGATTTACGTGAAATGGATCAATATATGTACATGCGCCTGCAAGATGTATTAAAAACTGTCCGTGCTGCTTATGACCGTTATGATTTCTCAACGGTTTATACAACGGTCAATAACTTTGTTGCAATTGAGTTATCTTCATTCTACTTAGATATCGCAAAAGATGTAGTGTACATTGAAGGCGCGGACAATAAAGATCGCCGTGCGATGCAAACAGTTATGTATGACACATTAATGACGTTACTAAAAGTATTAACACCAATCATCCCTCATACAACAGAGGAACTATGGGGCTATATAGATGCTGAGGAAGCATCGGTTCAATTAACAGATATTCCAGAAGTAGATGAGCGTGCAAACTTTGAGGAGTTACGTACAAAATGGACAAAAATCATTGCTGTACGTGATGAAATATTAAAAGCTTTAGAAGAGGCACGTAATGCGAAAGTAATCGGTAAATCTTTAGAAGCAAAATTATCTGTATATGCTGATGAAGAGGTAGCTGCGTTACTTGCAGATACAAATGTCGACTTTGCTCAATTATCAATCGTCTCTGCCTTTGAAGTAGCGGGAGCTAAAGCTGCTGCACCAGAAAATGCATTAGTACTAGATAAAACAGCGATCGTTGTGGAAAAAGCAAACGGTGAAAAATGCGAGCGTTGCTGGACAATTTCTGAAACAGTAGGTCAAGCAGAAGCACATCCTACATTATGTACGCGTTGTGCAGATGTAGTAGAGAACTATTACGTATAACTTTTTTACGACGCTGTTACCGAATGGGTAGGTAACAGCGTTCTTTTTACATCTAAGGGGAAGGGAGTCAATGACACATGACTAGTCAAGTTGAAATAACGAAAATACCTGATACTTTTTGGCAAGGTGTAAGAGACTGCATTCCAACTCTTCTTGGTTATATTAGTATCGGACTGGCATTTGGAGTGGTAGGAATTGCATCCAACATTTCTGTATTGGAAATTTTCCTCTTATCCGTGCTTGTCTATGCAGGCTCGGCGCAGTTTATTTTTTGCGGGCTCTATGTAGCGGGTGCTCCTGTATCAGCAGTCATCATTACCATTTTTGTAGTGAATTTACGTCATTTTTTAATGTCACTAACGATAGCACCGTATTTTACCCGTTATTCAACACTACGTAATATTGGCTTTGGTACATTATTGACGGATGAGACATTTGGTGTCGCAGTTGCTACAAGCGGGAAGGAAGGGCGACTAGGCGGACGCTGGATGGACGGTTTAAATGTGACGGCTTACAGTGCATGGATTCTTTCGTGCACAATTGGCGGGGTGATTGGGCAGTGGCTGCCGAATCCAGAAAAATGGGGGATGGATTATGCGTTAGTGGCGATGTTTATTGCCTTGCTTGTGTTAACCCTCGGGAACGTACCGAAAACAAAATTAATGCATTATATAAAGTTAATTGGTTGTTTAGCCGTTATTATGTATGTACTTCTTTATTTTGTCCCGGGACATGTAGCCGTATTGATTGCGACGATGACCATGGCGACAATTGGGGTGGTGACTGAAAAATGACGACGACTACTGCAATGGTATTGCTCATTTTAGGCTGTGCCCTTGTTACATGGCTGCCGCGTATTATTCCGTTTGTTGTGGTACGCAATATCAAAATGCCTGATGTTGTCCTGCGTTGGCTGGCTTATATTCCTGTTGGTATTTTAAGTGCGCTCGTGATCGAAGGGCTATTTGATACAGAGGGAGAGTATGTGGCTATTGATTGGATGAGTATGGCTGCACTCATACCGACATTACTTATAGCGGTATGGACAAAAAGCTTATCGAAAACGGTTGTAGCCGGGGTTGTGACAATGGCTGCGCTCAGATACATATTTTAGATGGGGCACGGGTTCTTGATTCATGCTGTCTTTGATTAACAAACAGATAAAAAGGTAAATAAAGACAAATGCCATTCAATCTGTCTGGATGAAATGGAATGAATTATGAAGTTTTTTAATAAGAATAATATACAACTTATGAAGAAGGGATAGCTAGGGGATGATAAAGCTATCCTTTTTGTTTTATATTTCTATTATTAAAATTTTTCTCATGGTGCCCAATTGTGTTAAGATAGGAAAGATATATCGTAAACGGGGGATTTGCTGTGTATAAATATTATGGAATAGCTTTGTTTGCAATACTACTTGACCAATGGACAAAGTGGCTAGTAGTTCAAAATATGGAATTAGGGGAACGTATCAGTATATGGGACCCGTGGTTAGGTATTTTATCGCATCGTAATCGCGGCGCAGCGTGGGGCATGCTAGAAGGACAAATGTGGTTATTTACGATCATTACCATCGCAGTCATTATTGGTATTATTTATTTCTATCATAAAGATGCAAAAGGCAAACCGCTGATGCAAATTAGTTTAATGTTGCTATTAGGTGGTGCAGTCGGGAATTTCATTGACCGATTATTCCTGGGAGAGGTAGTCGATTTCGTTGATGTGCTGATTCCGGTAATCAATTATCATTTCCCGATATTTAATATTGCCGATGCCGCATTAACGATAGCAGTTGTCATGCTATTTATCGCGATTATATTAGATGAAAAAGCAGAAAAGAAAAAGGTGAAAAAATGACAGTAGTTACAATTACCATCGAGGCAGAACAGGCGGGCGAACGTATTGACAAAGCGTTGTCGTCTATTCAGACGGATTGGTCAAGATCACAAGTAAGCAATTGGCTAACAGACGGTCACATTAAAGTAAATGGCGATGACGTCAAAGCAAAGTATAAAGTAAAAGAAGGCGACATTATTGAAGTAAGTGTGCCAGAAGTGGAAGATTTAGAAATCATCCCAGAAGATTTAAATTTAGACATCGTTTATGAGGATGCAGATGTATTAGTGGTGAATAAACCGCGCGGCATGGTCGTACATCCAGCACCAGGTCATACAACAGGCACACTCGTAAACGGTTTAATGTATCATTGCACCGATTTATCAGGTATTAATGGAGTTGCCCGTCCAGGTATTGTCCACCGTATCGACAAAGATACATCAGGTTTATTGATGGTGGCGAAAAATGACGTGGCGCATGCATCATTAGTAGAGCAATTAGTGGAGAAATCCGTGACACGTAAATATACAGCATTGGTGCATGGTCATATCGCTCATGATAAAGGAACAATCGATGCGCCAATCGGCCGTGACTCGAAGGACCGCCAAAAGCAAGCTGTTGTGGATGGCGGGAAACATGCGGTGACGCATTTCCAAGTCATCGAACGCTTTGGTGATTTCTCATTAGTGGAATGCCGCCTCGAAACAGGACGTACACACCAAATCCGTGTGCATATGAACTATATCGGTTTCCCATTAGCAGGCGATCCGAAATATGGTCCGCGCAAAACAATCGACTTTGGCGGCCAAGTGCTACATGCGGGTGTCCTCGGCTTCAAACATCCTGTAACTGGGGAATACTTAGAGTTTAGTGCTGAATTGCCAGAAGATTTTAAAGCGCTATTGGAAGAGATGCGTTCAAAGAAATAAACGGAAAAACGGAATCCAGCTTTGGTTTCCGTTTTTTTATGCCTAATGAAGACGAAACAGGCACTATTCTCAGTACTTGAACTAATATATCTGAAAATTCATATTTGATAAACATTTCGAGTTTGTTGTCTGACCTCTTTAATTTTGGTTGACACATCTATTGAACGGGCATATACTAGCAACAGTGAACAGCACAAGATTCGACAGAGAGCGAAAGAAGCTGACACATTTACAATTAAAGATTGCACCTTTAATGGCAGTCCAGAGAGGCTGAGAAGGTACTGGTGAAGCAACCGTTTTCTTTGTGATGCAAGGGATACGTGTGCGCTATTTCAACATGGACTTTTCAGAACCCCTCTTAGGCTAAGAGGGGTTTTTTATTTGGCCTGAAGAACACAGTACATAAAATGAATTGAAAGGAGAAAGAACATGTCACACATTACGGAGCTTTTAGATGCGCCTTCAATGAACCGAGCGCTCACACGCATTGCTCATGAGATTATTGAACGCAATAAAGGTATTGATGAATGTATTTTAGTAGGAATTAAAACACGCGGAGCATTTTTAGCAAGACGTTTAGCGGAACGCATTGAAGCCATTGAAGGAAAGCCGATTCGCACAGGTGAGTTAGACATCACGCTGTACCGAGACGACTTATCGACAAAGCAAGTAAACGATGAGGCACTAGTACAACAGGTAGATATTGAATACACTGTTGGCAGTCAAAAAATTATCCTGGTGGATGATGTACTTTATACAGGACGCACGGTGCGCGCAGCACTGGATGCAGTAATGGACTTAGGGCGACCTAGCCAAATTCAATTAGCGGTACTGATCGATCGCGGTCATCGCGAACTGCCAATTCGAGCAGATTATGTAGGAAAAAATATTCCAACTGCAGGACAGGAACGTATTGTAGTCAACTTAGAAGAAGTAGATGGCAAAGATATCGTAACGATTCATAAAGCAGATTAACACGAAGAAAAGAGGAACATACGATGTCAAAACCAGTATTAGACATTCATGAGAAGCCAACCGGCGGACAATTAATTGTACTGAGCTTCCAGCATTTATTCGCAATGTTCGGCTCAACCATTTTAGTACCGCAACTAGTAGGATTAGATACAGCAATTGCCCTTTTAACAAGTGGTATCGCAACCATTATCTTCTTATTCATTACACAATTTAAAGTACCGGCTTATCTTGGATCATCATTCGCCTTTATCTCACCAATTATTATGGTAACAGGATTTGGGCAAGCAGGAATAGAGGTAAACCCGGGCAATGCCATGATAGGCGCGATGGCAGTCGGGATTGTATACGGAATTGTTTCATTATTAATTTGGAAAACAGGCTATAAATGGCTGATGGCATTATTACCGCCAATTGTTGTAGCACCAGTCATTATCGTAATTGGTTTAGGCTTAGCAGGAACGGCAGTAGATATGGCAATGAATATCTCAGTAGAGCAAGTAAATGAGCAAACAGGCGTAGCAGAAATGGTGAAGCAGTACAGTGGCTTGCACTTCTCGGCAGCTTTAGTCACATTATTTGCAGCGATTATCTTTAATGTATATTTCAAAAATATTTTAAGTGCCATGCCAATTTTACTTGGTTTGGTAGTGGGATACTTATACTCACTAGCTATCGGGATTGTCAATTTTACACCAGTAAAGGAAGCGAGCTGGTTTGCAATGCCAAAGTTCTTACTTCCAGGTGTACATTATGAATTTAGTATGACAGCTACTATTTTAGCAGCGATGGTGCCAGTTGTGATCGTAACAATTTCAGAGCATATTGGTCACCAATTAGTGTTAGGGAAAGTAGTAGAGCGTGATTACATTAAAGACCCAGGCTTACATCGTTCATTACTAGGAGATGGACTTGGGACATTCGTCAGTGCATTAATCGGGGGTCCGCCAAAAACAACATATGGTGAAAACATTGGCGTACTAGCCATCACAAAAGTGTATTCTGTCTATGTTATTTTCGGTGCAGCAATCGTTGCCATCATCATCTCTTTCTTCGGAAAAGTAATGGCGTTAATTTCAACGATTCCGACGGCAGTGCTAGGCGGAATTTCAATTTTACTATTCGGGATTATCGCATCAAGCGGTTTACGGATGTTTGTAGATAGTCAAGTAGATTTCAGCAATAACCGTAACATGGTAATAGCTTCAGTGATTTTAGTTATCGGTATCGGCGGTGCGAAAGTCGAGTTTGAAAACTTCTTAATCTCAGGTATGGCATTAGCAGCGATTGTTGGGGTGTTACTAAACTTACTACTGCCAGGCCGTGAAAAAGGTGTCGGCAATATCCATGAAAATTAAATAAGCAGTACCTTTTAAACATTGTCCAGAGAGGCAAGCAAGGGGAAAGAAGAGAAAAGCACATAATCGTATGATGCTCTAGTTTCTCACACCCTTGTAAGCCTACTTTCTATGAAAAGTAGGCTTTTTTCATAAACATAAAAACCACAATATTTCATTAAAATGTAAAGACTGAATAGTAGGAATTCTTATATAATTAATAATGTGAAAGTGATAGATATCGGAGGCGCAAATAAATGAAAAATTTATTATCGATGGAACACTTAACGAATGAAGAAATTTTGTACATTTTAGATCGTGCACAAGCATTTGAACAGGGTGAACCGTCCCAACTAACAAAGACATATCATGTCGCGAATCTGTTTTTCGAACCAAGTACGCGTACAAAAACGAGTTTCGAGATGGCTGAACGTCAAGTAGGCTGTACAGTAATTCCATTTGATGCAGGGTTCTCAAGCGCATTAAAAGGTGAAACAATGTATGATACAGTAAAGACATTGGAAATGATTGGGATTGATGCAGTCGTGATTCGCGCAAAAGAAGATGAGTACTACAATGAGCTATTAGAAGGCATTAATTGTGCGGTCATCAATGCTGGAGATGGCGCTGGTCAGCACCCATCTCAGTGTTTACTAGATTTGTATACGATTCGCAAGGAGTTCGGTACATTTGAAGGCTTGAACATCACAATTGTTGGGGATATTTCCCATAGCCGTGTAGCAAAATCAAATGCAACAGCGCTAAAAAAGCTTGGCGCAAATGTTAGATTTCTTTGCCCGAAAGATTGGAAAGGCGACTTTGAGGCTGTACACTCTTGGGAAGAAGTATTAGAAGATAGTGATGTGATCATGTTATTGCGCATCCAACATGAGCGTCACGCGATAAGCAAAAATTTCTCAAAAGATAGCTATCACGATGAATTCGGTTTAACAGCAGCACGCGAAAAACGCATGAAGCAAGGGGCGATTATTATGCACCCGGCACCAGTGAATCGCGATGTTGAAATTGCAGACGAGTTAGTAGAATGTGAACGTTCACGTATCTTTACGCAAGTAAGAAATGGTGTGTACGCACGTATGGCCATTTTAGAAACGATTTTGAAAGGGAGAGAACAAACATGGCAATCACATACATCCAAAATATTAAACGTTTAGTAGACGGCGAGCTAGTAGACGGTACAGTAACCGTAGAGGACGGCAAAATCATCGAGTTAGATGGTCCGATGCCGGAAAACCAAGGTATTATTCAAGTTATAGACGGCAGTGGCAACTTCCTTTCACCAGGATTCGTTGATGTACATACACATTTACGTGAACCAGGTTTTGAGCATAAAGAAACTATTGCAACAGGATCTGCGTCAGCAGCGCGCGGTGGTTTTACAACAATTTGTGCGATGCCAAACACAAAACCAGTACCCGATTCAGTGGAAAACATGCAGCTCATTAATGGTCTTATTAAAGATAGTGCAGTCATTCGCGTCCTGCCTTATGGTTCTTTAACAAAGGACATTTCGGGTGAAGAGCGTACAGATATGGAAGCATTAAAAGCAGAAGGGGCAGTGGCTTTCTCGGATGACGGCATAGGGATTCAATTAGCTTCGACAATGTATGAGCAAATGAAAGAGGCTGCGCGTTTAGACATGATTGTCGTAGCGCACTGTGAAGATAACTCATTAATTTACGACGGGGTTATGCACGAAGGGAAGCGTAATGTAGAGCTTGGTTTACCAGGGATTCCATCTATTTGTGAATCAGTACAAATTGCACGTGACGTATTACTCGCTGAAGCAGCAGGCGCACGCTACCATGTATGCCACGTATCATCTAAGGAGTCTGTACGTGCTGTACGTGATGCAAAGGCAGCAGGTATTCGCGTCACAGCTGAAGTTTGCCCACACCACTTACTATTAGAGGAAATGGATGTTCCATCAGACGATGCAAACTGGAAGATGAATCCTCCATTACGTGCTGCAGATGACAAAGATTCATTGCATGCCGCACTGTTAGACGGCACAATCGATTGTATCGCAACAGACCATGCCCCACATACAGTAGAGGAGAAATGCTGTGGTATGGTGGGCGCGCCGTTTGGAATTGTCGGTTTTGAAACAGCCTTTCCACTACTGTATACAGCTTATGTAAAAACAGGAAAATGGACGCTGCAACAACTAGTCGATTGGATGGCTGCCAAACCAGCAGAAATCTTTAACCTACCATACGGTAAAATCGAAGTGGGAGCGTCAGCAGACTTCACGATTATCAACTTAGAAAAAGAAATGATCATCGATGCGGAAGGTTTTGTATCGAAAGGTCGTAACACACCATTCAATGGGCGTGTTGCACAAGGTTGGCCAGTATTAACGATTTTCGAAGGTAACATTGCATATCAGGAGGCAGAATAATGAAAAAACGTTTATTAATTTTAGAAGACGGTACAGTATTCCACGGCACAGCGTTTGGTTCAGATCGCGCATCACAAGGTGAGGTTGTATTTACAACAGGTATGACAGGTTACCAAGAAACGATTTCAGATCCATCCTTTTACGGCCAAATTGTTACATTAACTTATCCATTAATCGGTAACTACGGCATTAACCGCGATGATTTTGAAGCTATTACACCAGCAATTCGCGGATTTGTAGTACGTGAGCTTTCCGACCATCCATCTAACTGGCGCTCTGATACAACAGTAAATGACTACTTAGCATCTCAAGATATTCCTGGTATTGAAGGCATCGATACACGTAAATTAACACGTATTATCCGCTCAAAAGGTGCGGTACGTGCGATTCTTACGGAAGCAGATGCAGAAGTAGATGTAGAGGCAATCGTGAAGGAATTGCAAGAGACACCATTTATTACACACCATGTACAAGAAGTTTCACCAAAAGCACCTTACCCATCTCCAGGTCGCGGCAAGCGTGTTGTGCTAGTAGATTTTGGTATGAAACATGGTATTTTACGAGAATTAAATAAACGTGATTGTGACGTATTAGTAGTACCTTACAACACATCAGCAGAACAAATTTTAGCATGGCATCCAGATGGCATTATGCTATCCAACGGTCCTGGTAACCCAGAAGATGTACAAGAAGGAATTGAAACGGTACGCAACCTGATCGGAAAAGTACCGATGTTCGGTATTTGCTTAGGTCATCAAATCTTCTCGTTAGCAAGTGGTGCGCGCAGCTTCAAATTACCATTCGGCCACCGTGGCGGTAACCACCCGGTGAAAGATTTACGCACAGGTCGCACGGATTTAACTTCTCAAAATCATGGTTATGCAATCGACATTGAGTCGTTAGCAGATACAGATTTAGAACTAACACACGTAGCATTAAACGATGGTACTTGTGAAGGTGTACGTCATAAGAAATACCCGATCTTTACCGTGCAATATCACCCAGAGGCTTCACCAGGTCCTGAGGATTCAAATCACTTATTCGATGAGTTCATTGAAATGATGGAAAATGAAGCAGCAAAGGAGAAACAACATGCCTAAACGTACAGATATTAACACAATTTT
The DNA here is from genome assembly GCA_014595895.1 of Lysinibacillus odysseyi. Lineage (GTDB taxonomy): Bacteria > Bacillota > Bacilli > Bacillales_A > Planococcaceae > Lysinibacillus_B > Lysinibacillus_B odysseyi_A. Next base: position 276,269 of record JABUKB010000001.1, read on the forward strand.
AGTAATCGGATCAGGTCCAATCGTAATCGGTCAAGCGGCGGAATTTGACTATGCAGGAACACAGGCTTGTCTTTCCTTGAAAGAAGAAGGCTACCGTGTCATCTTAATCAACTCAAACCCAGCAACTATTATGACAGATACAGAAATCGCTGATAAAGTATACATCGAGCCAATTTCTTTAGAGTTTGTATCACGTATTCTTCGTAAAGAACGCCCGGATGCTATCTTATCAACACTTGGTGGTCAAACAGGTTTAAATATGGCGATCGAGCTAGATCAATCAGGTATTCTAGATGAACTAGGGATCGAAATTCTTGGTACGAAATTGGATGCAATTCATAAAGCAGAAGACCGTGATTTATTCCGTAATTTAATGTACGAATTAGGTGCTCCAGTACCTGAATCGGATATTATCCATAACTTAACTGAAGCAAAGACATTTGTTAAAAAAATCGGTTACCCAGTAATCGTGCGTCCAGCCTTCACGCTTGGTGGTACAGGTGGCGGTATTTGCTACAATGACCAAGACTTAGAAGAGATTGTAACATCAGGTTTAAAATATTCACCAGTAACACAATGTTTACTGGAAAAATCAATCGCTGGTTTCAAAGAAATTGAGTACGAGGTAATGCGTGACTCTGCAGATAACGCAATCGTTGTATGTAACATGGAAAACTTCGACCCGGTAGGTATCCATACGGGTGACTCCATCGTAGTAGCGCCAACACAAACATTATCTGACCGTGAAAACCAAATGCTACGTAATATCTCACTTGATATTATCCGTGCACTAAAAATCGAAGGCGGGTGTAACGTACAGTTAGCGCTTGATCCGCATAGCTTCCAGTACTATGTAATCGAGGTTAACCCACGTGTATCTCGTTCATCAGCCCTAGCTTCCAAAGCAACGGGTTACCCGATTGCTAAATTAGCGGCAAAAATCGCTGTTGGATTAACACTGGATGAAATCAAAAATCCAGTAACTGGTTCTACATTTGCTTGCTTCGAGCCGGCACTTGACTATATCGTAGCAAAAATACCACGCTGGCCATTCGATAAATTTGAGTCAGCGAAACGTAACTTAGGTACGCAAATGAAAGCGACAGGCGAAGTAATGGCACTTGGCCGTACATTCGAAGAAGCTATATTAAAAGCAGTGCGTTCACTTGAGACAGGTCACTACCATATCGAAATGAAGCATCCAGAAGAGCTGACAGATTCTTGGATTGAAAAGCGCATCCGTAAAGCAGGCGATGAGCGTCTATTCTTCATCGGTGAAGCATTGCGCCGCGGCGTAACAATCGAAAAAATCCATGAGTGGTCTGCAATCGACCTATGGTTCCTACACAAATTAAAGAAAATCGTTGATATGGAAGCAACATTAGCAGCTAATAAAAATGATAAAGATGTATTACGCACAGCAAAACGTTTAGGCTTTGCTGATAAGAAAATTGCAGAGCTTTGGGAAACAACAGATACAGAAGTGTATGCATTCCGTAAAGAGCACGGCATCGTTCCTGTATACAAAATGGTTGATACATGTGCAGCAGAATTCGAATCAAACACACCATACTTCTACGGTACGTATGAAGAGGAAAATGAATCGATTCGCACCGATAAAGAATCGGTAGTCGTACTTGGTTCAGGTCCAATTCGTATCGGGCAAGGGGTAGAGTTTGACTACGCAACAGTGCATTCTGTATGGGCTATCCAAGAAGCAGGCTATGAAGCAATTATCATTAACTCAAATCCAGAAACAGTATCTACTGACTTCTCGATTTCAGATAAATTATACTTCGAACCATTAACAATTGAAGACGTAATGCACATCATCGATTTAGAGCAACCAAAAGGTGTCGTGGTTCAGTTCGGCGGTCAAACAGCTATTAACCTAGCTGATAAGTTAGAAGCAAACGGTGTGAAAATCTTAGGTACAACATTAGAAGATATTGACCGTGCAGAAAACCGTAATAAGTTCGAAGCAGCACTACAAGAGTTAAACATTCCTCAACCAAAAGGGGAGACTGCTGTATCGAAAGAAGAAGCATTAGAAATCGGTAAAAAATTAGGCTTCCCAGTACTTGTTCGTCCTTCTTATGTACTTGGCGGACGCGCGATGGAAATCGTTTATAACCTAGATGAGCTTGCACATTACATGGAAAATGCCGTAGAAGCATCTCCAGATCACCCAGTATTAGTCGACCGTTACTTAACAGGTCAAGAAATCGAAGTAGATGCCATTTGTGACGGTGAAAATGTATTAATCCCAGGTATTATGGAACATATAGAGCGTGCAGGTGTACACTCTGGTGACTCCATTTCAGTATACCCGCCGCAAAAGTTAACAGAAGCACAAAAAGAAACGCTAGTAGATTATACAACACGCTTAGCGAAAGGGCTTGGCATCGTTGGTTTAATGAACATTCAATATGTACTGAGCGAAGGCGAAATTTATGTAATCGAAGTAAATCCACGTTCTTCTCGTACAGTACCGTTCTTATCAAAAATTACAAATATCCCAATGGCAAATATCGCAACAAAAGCGATTCTGGGCCAATCAATCGTGGAACAAGGCTACCCAACAGGACTTGCACCAGAGCAACCAGGTGTATTTGTGAAAGTGCCGGTATTCTCATTTGCCAAATTACGCCGTGTAGATATTACATTAGGTCCTGAAATGAAATCTACAGGGGAAGTAATGGGGAAAGATGCGACATATGAAAAAGCACTTTACAAAGGCTTCGTCGCAGCAGGTACAACAATTAAAACGCACGGTACTATATTATTCACCGTAGCTGATAAAGATAAAGAAGAAGCGATCGCCATTGCAAAACGCTTCTCAACAGTTGGCTACCGCATCATGGCAACAGCGGGTACGGCTCAAAGCTTTGAAGCAGCAGGCGTACGCACAGATACAATTGAAAAAATCGGTGCAAAAGGTAAAACATTAATCGACGTGATTCAAAACGGAGAAGCACAATTAGTCGTAAACACATTAACAAAAGGCAAACAACCAGCACGTGATGGCTTCCGTATTCGTCGTGAATCTGTCGAAAATGGTGTGCCATGTCTCACATCTCTTGATACAGCAGAAGCAATGCTGCGTGTCATCGAGTCGATGACATTCACTGCTGAACAAATGCCAAAAGCGGAGGTAGTACACTAATATGATTCGTCAAGAGAAAATGACAGTAGTTGCCCAAGCGCAAATTGCCACGAACATTTTCGAATTGACACTTCAAGGACAACTGGTTCAGGACATGACTCCTGGCCAGTTTGTTCATGTAAAGGTGTCTGATTCGTTTGAACCATTACTGCGTCGTCCCATTAGTATCGCCAATGTGGATAAAGAGAAAAGTGAATTTACAATGATTTATCGTGCAGAAGGACGCGGTACCCAAATTCTTTCTACAAATCGTGAAGGACAGCTAGTCGATGTACTAGGTCCAATCGGTAACGGTTTCCCAGTAGAAGCTGTCAGTCCAGGTCAAACCGCTCTTTTAGTAGGTGGTGGAATCGGGGTTCCTCCCTTGCACGAGTTATCCAAACAGTTAAATGCACGCGGTGTAAAAACAATCCACGTATTAGGCTTCCAGTCAGAAGATGTCTGCTTCTATGAAAAAGAGTTTTCCGCTTTAGGTGATACATACTATGCCACAGTAGACGGATCAAAAGGAACAAAGGGCTTTGTAACAACAGTATTCGATGAAGTGAAGCCAGAGTTCGATGTATTTTACTCTTGTGGACCACTACCGATGTTACGTGCATTAGAGCAGTATTACCCAGAAAAAGAAGGCTATTTATCATTTGAAGAGCGTATGGGGTGCGGCATCGGTGCGTGCTTTGCTTGTGTATGTAATACAACAGACGCTGTGGAAAAAGATTATGTGAAAGTATGTTCAGACGGGCCAGTGTTCCCGAAAGGAGTGGTGGCACTATGAGTCGCATCAATATAGAATTGCCAGGATTAGAGTTGAAAAATCCGATTATGCCAGCATCAGGCTGCTTCGGATTTGGTCGTGAGTACGCGCAGCTTTATGATTTATCAAAGTTAGGTGCTATCATGATCAAAGCAACAACAGTGGAAACACGTGCAGGTAACCCAACACCACGTGTAGCAGAAACAGCTGCCGGTATGTTAAATGCCATTGGGCTTCAAAACCCAGGCATTGATAAAGTAATGAATGAAGAGCTGAAATTTTTAGAAAGCTATGATGTGCCGATTATTGCGAATGTAGCGGGTACAGAAACAGCTGACTACGTAGAGGTAGCGCGTCGCATCTCGACTGCACAAAATGTCAAAGCATTGGAATTAAATATCTCTTGTCCAAATGTCAAACATGGCGGAATCCAGTTTGGTACGGATGCGGAGACAGCACGCGAGCTTGTCGCAGCAGTAAAGGCTGTTTCACAAGTGCCGGTCTACGTAAAATTATCGCCAAACGTGACAAGCATTGTGGATATTGCAAAAGCAGTAGAAGCAGGAGGCGCAGACGGAATCACGATGATTAATACATTAGTAGGCATGCGTCTCCATGAAAAAACAGGTAAGCCAGTCATTGCGAATGGTACAGGTGGTTTATCAGGTCCAGCGGTGAAGCCAGTTGCAATCCGCATGGTATATGAAGTATACAAAGCAGTAAACATTCCAATTATCGGGATGGGCGGTGTCACGTGTGCACAGGATGTCATTGACTTCATGAGCGTTGGCGCATCAGCAGTGGCAGTCGGTACAGCAAACTTTGTAGATCATTTTGTATGCCCAAACATTATCGATGAATTACCAGCTAAATTAGATGAGCTAGGTGTTCAGCACATCTCAGAAATTATCGGAAGGAGCCATCGCTAAACATGAACAACAAACCTATTATTGCACTTGACTTTCCAGGTGAAAAAGAAGTGTTGCACTTTTTACATCAATTTAACGAGCCTCTGTTCGTTAAAATCGGCATGGAGCTTTATATGCAGGAAGGTCCCTCTATCGTTCAAAAAGTAAAGGAGCAAGGTCATGATATTTTCCTTGATCTGAAACTGCATGATATTCCGAATACCGTGAAGTCTGCAATGAAAGGTTTAGCACGACTTGGTGTGGATTTAGTCAATGTTCATGCAGCAGGTGGTAAGCCTATGATGGAAGGTGCGCTTGAAGGGTTGGAAGCAGGCACACCAGCAGGTAAAAAGCGTGCAGCACTCATTGCTGTTACGCAGTTAACTTCAACAACGGAACAACAAATGCAAACAGAGCAAAAAATTGCGTTATCACTGCAAGAATCAGTATTACATTATGCACAATTGACAAAACAGGCAGGTTTAGATGGTGTCGTATGTTCGGTCCATGAAGCACGCGCGATTGCCGATGCTTGTGGTGAAGATTTCTTACGTGTAACACCTGGCATCCGTATGCTAGGCGGCGAGGCACATGATCAAAAACGTATCGCTACGCCAGACGGAGCGCGTAAAGACGGATCTTCCTTAATTGTAGTAGGACGTGCGATTACAGGAGCAGTTGATCCGCAAGCAGCATACAAAGAAGTTTGTGAATTATGGGAGGAAAAATAAAATGTCATTACAAAATGAAATCGCACACGCTATGTTAAAAGTAGGAGCAGTGGAACTGAACCCAACGGATCTTTTCACGTGGGCTTCAGGAATCAAATCACCTATTTACTGTGATACTCGTTTAACTATTTCTGATCCTGTGATTCGTAAACAATTAGCCAATGGATTAGCGAAAAATATTAAGGAGTTTTTCCCGGGTACGGAAGTCGTGGCAGGTACAGCAACAGCTGGTATTCCGCATGCTGCCTGGGTATCTGATATTTTAGAGTTACCAATGGTGTACGTACGTTCAAAAGCAAAAGAACATGGACGTGGCAACCAAATTGAAGGGAAATACCAACCAGGTCAAAAGGTAGTCGTTGTAGAAGATATCGTATCAACAGGCGGCTCTTCTATTACAGCAGTAGAGGCATTACGCGCGGCAGGTTGTGAAGTAGTAGGGGTTGTATGTGTCTACACATATAATTTACCAAAAGCTGAGGAAGCATTCGAAGCAGCAGGCGTGAAATATGTATCATTAACAAACTTCGACTATTTAGTAGAAGCAGCAAATGAATCAGGTACTATTGAAGCATCGCAAATTCCATTCTTAAAGGATTGGCATGCAAAATTGAAAGCAGGCGAACTGTAGGAAATAGAAGAGGGTGTCTTGTTAGCTGAGAAAGCCAACAAGACACCCTTTTCTTGATTAGAATACACTTAGGTTAGTATCTTTCAAATCGCTTATAAACATATGTCCTGGTGCATGCGTAATCATAATGGAAGGTTTACTTTGCATGGCAACGGCTTGAGGTGTGACTCCGCAAGCCCAAAATACAGGTACTTCGCCTTCTTTAATAGTCACTGCGTCCCCGAAATCGGGTTTGTGAATATCCTCGATACCGATCACTTTAGGGTCTCCGATATGAAGGGGAGCCCCGTGCACACCCGGGAAGCGAGATGTAATTTGTACAGCGCGAATTGCCTCGGCCTCTGTCATCGGGCGCATGCTTACGACAGTAGGACCGCTAAATTTCCCTGCAGGTGTAGTAGGGATATTTGTTTTATACATGGGCACATTGCAGCCTTCTTCAATATGGCGTATCCCAATTCCTGCTTCAAGCAACGGTGTTTCAAATGTAAAGCTGCAGCCGATTAAGAAGCATACCATATCATCTTCCCAGTATGACTTGATATTTAATACTTCCTCTACAAATTCACCGTCTTTATAAACGCGATATTTTGGAATATCTGTACGAAGATCTGATCCTTTTGCAATGGTACTTTCGAAAATGCCGGGCTCTGTTACATCAACGAGCGGACAAGATTTTTGATTGCGTTGGCAAAATAGCAAGAAATCAAATGCATCCTCTTTTTTTAAAATTGCTAAATTCGCTTGGGTATACCCTTTTGACATACCTGCTGTAGGAACGATGAGTTCATTTTGTCGAATAAGAGTCCGTAATTCTGCTGGTAAAGTTCCTTCATGAGACACTTGAATCCCTTCCTTTCAATTAGAATAGCCCACCAATATTTGTAGCAATTGTGCGTACGCAAAGAACTGCCATGATGATGACGACTAAAGCACCCAGGAAAGTTAACCACTTCGGATGTTTATACACTTTTCCGATAATTTCTGTTTTATGAGCAGCAATCAGCATAATCCCTAATGCTAACGGCAAAATCATTGCGTTTAGAGCTCCTACGATAACTAATATTTTAACTGGCTGACCGATTGTGGCAAAAATAGATGTAGAAACAACGATAAATAAAATAATAATCCAGTTTTTATATTTTTCGATAACTGGATGGAAAGAACGAATAAATGAAACGGAAGTATAAGCTGCCCCTACAACGGATGTAATAGCAGCTGCCCACATAATCACACCGAAAATACGGAAACCAATCTCCCCAACAGCTAATCGGAATACAGAAGCAGCAGGATTCGATTCGTCTAATGTTAATCCCTTTGAAACAACTCCAAGCACGGCAAGGAATAAAGCTACACGCATAACACCCGTAACTAAAATCCCTGTAACAGAGCTGATGGTAATTTGCTTTAAGTTTTCTACACCTGTAATTCCTGCATCAACTAAACGGTGACCACCGGCGAAGGTTATGTACCCGCCAACTGTACCGCCCACTAATGTGACGATTGCCAATAATCCTATTTCCTCGGGCCAAACCGTACGTTTCACCGCTTCGCCTACTGGAGGAGAAGTAGAGATGGCTACATAGAGCATTAATATAACCATAATAAAGCCGGCAATTTGTGTTGCGCGATCCATCCATTTTCCTGCTTCTTTGGATAGGAAAATGAAAATAGCTACTGCAGCTGAAACAATAGCTCCGAAAATCGCATCTATGCCGAGCATTGCATTAAGACCAAGACCAGCTCCGGCCACGTTTCCGATATTAAACGCTAAACCGCCAATAACGATTAAAGTGGCTAACACATAGCCTAAACCTGGAAAGACCTTATTGGCAATATCTTGTCCACGTAAACCCGAGACACCAATTACTCGCCATACGTTCATTTGTGCCACAACATCTAAAATCAATGAAATTAAAATCACAAACCCCATGCTTGCCATCAACTGACTTGTGAATACCGTTGTTTGCGTTAAAAAGCCGGGACCAATAGAGGAAGTGGCCATTAAGAATGCGGCTCCGATAAGGGCCGAGCGACGCGAACGATCTTTTTTATCTTGTGTTAACTTTACTTCTGCCATATAAATCCTCCTCGATTAAAATGCTTTGACAACAATTCCTTGCTGCGTCAACGTTTCGTGTGCATATTTTGCAAATGCAACGGCATGTTCCCCGTCACCATGTATACAAATGGTATCTGCTTTTAATGCTACATCTATCCCTTGCTGAGAAGCGACTTTTCCTTCTTTCACCATGCGAATCACTTGGTTGACAGAAGTTTCTTCATCAGTAATGAGCGCATCTGCTTGCTTGCGAGATGTTAAGTTTCCGTCTGCCTGATATGTACGATCAGCAAAAACTTCATGGGCCGTAGATAGCCCCAATTTTTCTCCAGCCTTTGTTAATTCACTAGAGGCGAGCCCGAATAAAATGAGGTTTGGCGATATATCATAAACAGCTTGGGCAATTGCTTCCGCTAAAGCGGCATTTTTGGCAGCCATATTATAAAGTGCTCCGTGTGGCTTCACATGTTGCATTGTTGCTCCGTATAAAGAAACGAAACCTTGCAAGGCGCCAATTTGATAAACGACCATATCGTATGCTTCTTGCGGTGTAATGGCCATCTCACGTCTGCCGAAACCATTTAGATCGGGTAGACCCGGATGAGCTCCAATCTTTACATTATTGTCAATTGCTAGCTTTACTGTTTCACGCATTACTGTCGGATCACCTGCATGAAAACCGCAAGCAATATTAGCAGAAGTGACATACTTTAAAATTTCCGCTTGTTCCCCAAGTTGATAGCGACCAAAACTTTCTCCTAAATCACAGTTTAAATCTACCTGAAATGTCAAAATATATTCCTCCTTTTTAAAAATCAAAAAATATAATATATATACTAACATAACTTAGACACAATTTGATATAATTTTCAGATGAATTAGAAAACACGGAAAGCGGAGGGAAATGATGAAACAAAAATTTTATATGAAATCATTAGGGGATAGCGCCTTATTGGTTTATTTTGGGGAAGAAATTTCCCGAACTATACATGGAAAAGTGCAAGCTTTATTCAAATTATTGCAAGACCGCCCGTTTAAAGGGTTTAAAGAAGGTGTTCCAGCGTATACGAACCTTTGCGTATATTACGATCCATTGTTGGTAGCCGAGCTATCAAATGAAGAAATGCCGGATATCATTGTAAGAAATTATATATCCACGCTAATCGAGCATATGGAAATAACACAGCAGCAAGGAAGGATTGTAGAAATTCCGGTAATATATGGCGGTGAATACGGTCCGGATTTAGCGGAAGTTGCGGCGTATAATCATTTGACAGAAGCAGAAGTAATCCGTCGCCATAGCGAAAGTGATGTGCTCGTTTATATGCTGGGATTTGCTCCTGGATTTGCCTTTATGGGCGGGATGGACGAATCGATTGCCATGCCAAGGAGGGACGTGCCGCGCGCAAAAATTCCAGCAGGCTCAGTAGGGATTGCGGGTAAGCAAACAGGGATTTACCCATTTGAAACACCTGGAGGGTGGAATATTATCGGGCGCACGACAACGCCGCTCTTTTTGCCAGATGAGAATCCGCCATCACTACTGCGAGCGGGTGATCGAATTCGCTTTGTACCAATTACTAATGACAGGGAGGACTCGTAATATGGCAATGGAAATTATAAAGCCAGGGCTACAAACGACTGTGCAAGATTTAGGGCGATTTGGTTTACAGCAATATGGCGTCATTGTGAGTGGAGCAATGGATGAAAATTCTTATAGAATAGCAAATTTATTATTGCAGCAAAATAATACAGCTGTTTTAGAGTTCACATTGATAGGACCTGCCATTCACTTTACAGAACCGACTGTCATTGTATTGACAGGGGCAGATTTTTCACCTGTGCTAAACGATAAAGAGATACCTATGTGGCGACCTGTAGCGGTGCAAGCAGGCGATCAATTAAATCTAGGAGCTGCGAAAAGAGGTGCAAGAGGATATTTAGCTGTGCAGGATGGTTTACAAATTCCTCCTGTTTTAAATAGCGCCAGTACTTATTTGCGTGCAGGGCTAGGAGGGTACGAAGGAAGAGCTTTAAAAAAAGGAGATATTTTATCCTACAAACCTGTTGAAAATTGTTCCCTGCAGCCCGGATGGTCAGTGGATTATACAACTTGGACGTCTTTTGAGCAGCATACCAAAATTCGTGCAATAAAAGGGACGGAGATTGAGCAGTTTGATGCAAACAGTATAGAACAGTTTACGACAACTACTTATACCGTAACAAAAGATGCAGACCGGATGGGCTACAGACTAGAAAGTACAGATACAGAGCTGACAAGAAAAGAAAAAGTAGATATCTTATCGGAAGCTGTTACATTTGGAACTGTTCAAGTACCGCCAAATGGACAACCGATTATTCTGATGGCGGACCGCCAAACAACAGGAGGCTATCCGAAAATTGCCCAAGTAGCGACGGTAGATTTACCTAAGCTTGCACAAATGCAACCTAACCAAACCCTTCAATTTGTTTGGATTTCACTGGAACAAGCACAACAATTAATGATAGAGCGTGAAAAACTTCTTAAGAAAATAGAAATTTCTATTGGATTAAAAATGAAAGAGGAGGCTAGGTAAGGGAATAAGGTGATATATTGAAATAGTTTTATGGGCAAGGTAAGAAGGGGTTATTTTAAAATAACCCCTTCTTTTTTTGTTTTATTCCATCTATTTAAGTAAGAAGAAAGGAAAATAGATTGATAATATTGTGCTTTCAAGGGTTTGAAATTATTATTTTTGACTATTTTATGTTATTGTTCGAAGTAAATAAATATTTAGATTGAATAGTCTGAAAAATGAAGTGTAAGGGGATGCAGCCTGTGAATAAATTATTATCAGTAAAGCAACTGCGTATAAGTTTTCGCATCAGGGATACATTTTATGCTGCTGTAGACAATGTCTCGCTTTCATTGCACAAAAATGAGATTTTAGCCATTGTGGGCGAATCGGGATGCGGTAAAAGTACGTTAGCCACTTCAATCGTCGGATTGCACCATACCAATCATACAAAGGTAGAAGGCGAAATTTTATATAGGCAGCAAAATCTAGTCCAGTTTTCAGAAAATCAATTCAATAAGCTGCGAGGCAATACTATTGGTTTTATCTTTCAGGATCCCTTGTCTGCATTAAATCCCCTCATGCGTATAGGAGAACAAATTGCAGAAGGAATGATCTATCATGCAAGGTTAAATAAAACAGAACGAGCAGATCGAGTTTTACAGTTATTAGAGCAAGTAGGAATACCTGATCCACCCCGGGTAGTCAGACAGTTTCCACATCAACTGTCGGGCGGAATGCGTCAGCGTGTCATGATTGCTATCGCTCTTGCCAACAAACCCGAAATTATCATTGCAGACGAGCCAACAACAGCATTAGATGTCACGATACAAGCGCAAATTTTAGATTTGCTGAAGGAACTGCAAGCCGAAACGCAAACCGGCATTATTTTAATCACCCATGATTTAGGTGTTGTAGCAGAAGTAGCAGACCGTGTAGCAGTGATGTATGCAGGGCAAGTTGTGGAAGAAGCACCGGTCGAAATATTATTTGGATCTCCGAAGCACCCCTATACGCGCTCCCTATTAAAATCGATTCCGCAAGCAAATGAAAAACAAGGTAAGCTCGAAGTCATTCATGGCATCGTGCCTTCTTTGATGAAATTACCACGTGAAGGGTGTCGTTTTGCACCACGCATTCCTTGGATTGATGATTCTGCTCATGAAAAGGAGCCCGTATTGCATGAGGTGGAGCCGGGTCATTTTGTTCGCTGTACATGCTGGCGTCATTTTGACTTCCAGGAGGAGGTGCAGCTAACGTGAGCTTTATGCAAATTCAAGATTTATGCGTTCATTACCCGATTCGGGGTGGATTCTTCAATACGGTTATTGATCATATCTATGCGGTTGATGGTATTTCACTGTCATTTGACCGAGGCAAAGCATACGGATTGGTAGGAGAATCAGGGTGCGGAAAATCAACGACAGGGAAGGCGATTATCGGTCTTGAAAAAATTACATCCGGCAAAGTCTTCTATGAAGGTCAAGATGTAACCAATCAGCGCCGGAAAAGAAATTCTGCCTACAATCGAGATATTCAAATGATCTTTCAGGATTCCCATTCCAGCATGAACCCTAGAAAAAGGGTTTTGGATATTTTAGCAGAACCGATTCGCAATTTTATGAGCTTATCGCCACAGGAAGAGCGGAAAAGAGTAAATGAGTTGTTAGAGATAGTCGGGATGAACGAAGATGTCCTTTTAAAATATCCCCATGAGTTTTCCGGGGGTCAAAAGCAACGCTTAGGAATCGCGCGGGCGGTGGCTTGTAACCCTAAATTGATCATAGCGGATGAGCCGGTGTCGGCACTTGACTTATCAGTACAAGCGCAAGTGCTAAATTTTATGAAGGATATTCAAGAAGAGTATGGTTTGAGTTATTTATTTATCTCCCATGATTTAGGTGTGGTCAAGCATATGTGTGATTATATTTCTGTTATGTATAAAGGGCGTATTGTAGAAAGCGGCACACGTCAGGACATTTATGAAAACCCGCAGCATATTTATACAAGCCGCCTCCTATCGGCCATTCCTTCAATCGATCCGGAAACGAGAATGGAACGTAAAAAAATCCGTCAGCAGGTAGAGCTCAACTACCTCAAAAAACAGCATAAATACTATGATGAACACGGTAAAGCCTATCCGCTTGTTGATTTATCGCCTACCCATAAAGCGGCACTAGCCATTGCAGGGAGGGAATAGCAATGTGGAAGATAATTGTGAGAAGAGTTTTAGTAATGATTCCGCAGCTGTTTGTTTTAAGTTTAATTGTTTTTATCATGGCAAAACAAATGCCAGGAGATCCATTTACAGGGCTGATTACGCCTGAAACAGACCCGAATCGCATTGAGGAACTACGTCAGCTATCAGGGTTCTATGACCCGTGGTATGTTCAGTATTATAACTGGATGACAAATGCCTTCCAAGGAGATTTTGGCCAAAGCTATACGTATAAAGTAGCGGTATCAAATTTAATCGGCGAACGCGCCTTTAATACATTTTGGCTCGCGTTTGTCAGTACCATTCTAGTATACGTAATCGCAATTCCGTTAGGGGTATTGGCAGGTCGATATCAGGAAAGAATAATGGATAAAACGATTGTATTGTATAGCTTTATTAGCTATGCGATTCCCACATTCGTATTGGGTTTGATTTTCTTATTTGTTTTTGGTTATCAGTTGCAATGGTTCCCGACGAGCGGAACAGTTTCCATTCATGCAGAACGAGGAACCTTCGAGTATGTGTGGAGCAAATTTCATCATTTGCTGCTGCCGGCCATCACCTATGCCGTGCTTGGTACAACAGGGATTATCCAATATTTGCGTACGGAAATAATAGACGCAAAAATGCAAGACTATGTAAAAACGGCACGCAGTAAAGGAATTCCAATGAATAAGGTCTATTCTCGCCATATTTTCAGAAACTCTTTATTGCCGATTGCGGCGTTTTTAGGATTTACGATTACAGGATTATTAGGTGGTTCAATTTTCATCGAGACGATTTTTGGCTTTCCGGGCATGGGACAATTATTTGTTTCCTCCATTGGAAGTCGGGATTACAGTGTGATTACAGCACTTGTTTTACTGTATGGTTTCTTAGCTTTATTAGGGGGTTTATTATCCGACATTATTATGAGCATTGTGGATCCTCGCATTCGCATTGACTAAAGGTAGGTGGGGCAGCAGATGAAAACAGATACAATGCAGGAACAAGTGGATGTTGAAACATCTCCTCCAACCGGCCTTCAAGTCGTGTGGCGTGAGTTTAAAAAGGATAAATTAGCGATGTTTGCTCTATTTGGCACGATTCTAGGAATTGCTTCTATTTTATTTGCTGCCTATTTTTTAATAGATGAAAAGGAAACAATGACCATTAAAATTATTGAGCGTTTCACAGAACCTGGTATGAATGGTTATGTGCTAGGCGCTGATGAAGCAGGTCGGGATATTTTAGGTCAGTTAGTCATTGGGGCAAAAAATTCTATTCTCATTGCTTTTACCATTACAATTATTACGAGTATCATTGGTATTTTTTTAGGGATTGTGATGGGCTACTACGGCGGCTGGATTGATAATGCGCTAATGCGTATTATCGATTTCTTTATGACATTGCCGACATTAATGATTATTATTGTGTTTGTTTCGATCGTTCCTGAATATGGAGTTTGGGAATTGATTTTAATTATCAGCTTATTCCAGTGGGTAGGAACTGCACGGCTTGTGCGCAGTAAAGCATTATCAGAAGGAAGAAGAGATTATATTAATGCTTCCAAAACCATGGGAACAAGAGATGGGGTCATTATGTTTAAAGGTTTGCTTCCTAATCTAAGTTCCATTTTAATCGTGGAAGTGACATTAAGCTTTGCAGGGAATGTAGGAATTGAAACAGGACTTTCTTTTTTAGGTTTTGGCTTGCCGCCGTCCACACCCAGTCTAGGAACACTTGTAAGCTATGCTACGAATCCGCAAATATTATCGGGGCGCTGGTGGGTATGGTTACCCGCAGCTTTACTCATATTAATGTTGATGCTTGGTATAAATTATGTTGGCCAAGCGCTTCGTCGTTCGGCTGACGCACAACAAAGATTAGGGTAAAGGAGGGAACGGAAATGAAAAAGAACGGGGGATTGTTTTCGATTTTGTTGTTGCTAATGCTAGTGTTAGTCGCTTGTAATAACACAACAGAGAACAATTGGTCAGGAGAAAATACAGCTGTTAGTGATTTGCCAATGGAAATAACAAACGAAGGGGAGGCGATTAAAGGAGGAACGCTACAAGTAGCGCTAGTAGCCTCATCGCCATTCCAAGGGATTTTATTGGCTGAATTGTATGAAGATGCATATGATGCAGATATCATGACTTTTGCATCCAACTCCATTTTTGATGTGGATCGTGACTTTATGATCAAAGACACAGGGCTTGCAAGATTGGATGTCGATACAGATAACAATAAAGTAACAGTAACGATTCAGGGGGATTATAAATGGTCTGATGGTACGCCATTGACAGCAGATGATTTAATTTATTCCTATGAAATTATCGGTCATCCAGACTACACGGGTATCCGTTACGATGCGGATATGCAGAATATTGTAGGAATGGTTGAGTATCACGAAGGAGCAGATTCGATTTCCGGTATTACAAAAGTAAACGACAAAACAATTGAAATCCAGTTCAAAAAATTATCGCCTGCCATTTACTACGGCGGTGACGGATTATGGAGCTATGCAGCACCAAAGCATCAATTAGCATCTATTCCAGTAAAGAACTTATTGCAGTCAGATGCAGTGCGTAAAAATCCGGTTACCTTAGGTGCCTTTAAATACGATAATATCGTCAATGGCGAGTCTGTCCGGTATGTAGCCAATGAACACTATTTTAAAGGAAAACCAAAACTTGAAAAAGTTGTTTTGCAAGTAGTACCTCCTACTTCTGCTGCAGAGGCCATTCGTGCAGGACAATATGATATTGCATTATCTTATCCGGCAAACCAATATGACGGCGTAAAAGATTTGACAAATATTGACGTGTTAGGTCGTCCTGAGTTAGCGTATTCTTATTTAGGTTTCAAATTAGGTAAATATGATACAGCCCAAGGGATTAATATTATGAATGAAAATGCAAAAATGAATGACCCAGGGTTGCGTAAAGCAATTGCCTACGCAATGGACATTGAAACAGTAGCGAACCGTTTCTATCAGGGATTGCGTTCTCGTGCAACCTCTCTCATTCCGCCAGTGTTTACGTCATTCTATGATGCGGAATTTAATGGCTACACGTATGATCCGCAGCGCGCAAAGCAAATTTTAGATGACGCCGGTTATGTGGATGTAGATGGGGATGGTATTCGTGAAGATAAAAATGGTCAACCGCTTGTCATTCACTTAGCGGCCATGGCTGGTTCCGATACGGATGAAGCAATCACGGAGTACTATCGTCAAAACTGGGAAGCAGTCGGTTTGAATGTAGAATTAACGACAGGTCGTTTGATTGAATTTAATGCCTTCTACGATAAACTAGAAGCGGATGATCCGGAAATCGATATGTATATGGCTGCTTGGGGTACAGGAACAAATCCATCTCCTACTGGTTTATATGGTGAAGAAGCACCGTTTAACTATAGCCGTTATGTAACGAAAGAGTTAACGACATTATTGAACAGTATTGACTCCACAGAAGCGATGGATGCAGAATATCGTGCCGATGCCTTTAAAGATTGGCAAGACTACATGTACGATACAGCACACATTATTCCAATGTACTTCCGGACAGAAATCATCCCTGTCAATAAGCGTGTGAAAAATTACAATGTTAGTTACGGGGAGTCTACAGAATTACAGAATATTGAGCTAGTAGAAGAAAAACCTATTAAATAAATAGGCAAAAAGGGATCATTCAATGGCTGAATGATCCCTTCTTTATATCACTGCTTTTTTAATTGTAAAACAATAGACTCATCTGGTGTCACGTATAAGGTCTTTTGTTCAAAGTAAATGACGAAGCCAGGTTTGGAGCCGTTTGGTTTTTTGACATGGCGTACTTCCGTATAATCAACTGGTACAGAAGAGGATTCACGTGCTTTACTGAAGTAGGAGCTTAAAATCGCTGCCTCATGCAATGTGGTTTCGTCCGGGTCATCGCTATGGATTACGACATGCGATCCTGGGATATCCTTTGTATGTAGCCATGTTTCTGACTTTTTAGCCATTTTAAAGGTTAAATAGTCGTTTTGCTTATTGTTTTTCCCGACAGAAATCGCTGTCCCTGTTGAAGAAGTAAAAGTTTCAGGTAATGGCTTTGTTGGTTTTTTCTTTTTCTTTGAGGCACGTAAACGTAAATAGCCTTGTTCCGCTAGTTCTTCGCGAATTTCCTCAATGTCCGCTGGTGCTGCTTGCTGTACTTGCTGGCTGAGCATTTCAAAATAAGTGATTTCGTCTTCCGCTTTCTTTTTTTGCTCGACAATCATCACAAGTGCATTTTTCGCTTTATTGTACTTTGTATAATAGCTTTGTGCATTTTCGACTGGTGTTTTACGCGGACTCACCGGAATTGTCACGGACTCACCAGTATAATAATTATCTACGCTGACAGACGAGGCACCTTTTTCGAATTGATACAGGTTGGCCATTAAAAGCTCGCCGTACAGTTGGAACTCTTCAAGGTTGCTGGCACGTGCATAGTCTTGGTCTAATTTCTTTAACTTTAAGCGCAATTTATCAATTTCATTGGATAACCAACGCTCTAAATCACCAGCCTGCTGTTTGACACGATCTCGCTCTGCACGAGCAAAGAATACGCGGTCTAATAACTCACCGAGCGTATCATAAGTCGTTTCTGCTCCTTCTATATGCTGTAACTGAATAGGGGAAAACACAACTTTGCCATTCTCTTTATACGTTGGTTGCACGGCTTGCTCGATGTCTTGTAAAAATGTATGGAAGACATGTGGGTGATTGGTACCGTCTAAACGGTACAGTAATTCATTCGCATGCAAAGGTGAAAAGCCAGCGAAGTGCTGTACGACCTCTTTTGCGTCACGCGGACGGGCAAAAAATGTTGCAATTTCCTCATCGGTTGCTGCAAAAGGATTTACTTTGTCCTGTTCAGGTGGTGCGATATACGTCTGGCCAGGCAGGACAGTACGGTAACTGTTCACAGATGGTGGCAGATGCTTTAAGCTATCCAAAATCCGGTTATTGCTTCCATCGATTAATATGCAGTTACTGTGGCGTCCCATGATTTCAACAATGAGCTTCCTTGTGACAGCATCGCCGATTTCATTTTTGCTCTCTACCGTCATTTCAATAATTCGTTCGCCAGGCGGTGAAGTGATAGCCTGAATGAAACCGCCTTCTAAATGCTTGCGCAGGAGCATACAAAACATCGGCGGGTCGGCAGGGTTATCGACCGGTCGATTCGTAATATGCATACGGGCATAAGAAGGGTGAATAGAAATTAATAATTTATGATTAGCGCCAGCTGCACGAATTTGCAGCATTATTTCGAGCGCGTTCGGTTGGTGAATTTTTGTGATACGTCCCGTTACGAGTTTGGAAAGCTCCTTGCTCATCGAACGTGTAAATAGTCCATCAAATGCCATAATCTTGCCTCTTTCATATGTGGTTGGTTTCTTCCTATTATATAACGTCTCTCTCATATGATAGCATTTTTCTTATGTATGCTAAAGTTTATGTGTTTTCTAGAAAACAATCCTATATAGTATTTCCATATATGATATAATTGATGCAGTATGCAAAGAAGGATGTGACGAACCTTGGTGCGTAGTATGACAGGCTTTGGCAGGGGTGTCACAACAACAAAATCATATCAATTGACGGTTGAAGTTCGTGCTGTGAATCATCGTTTTTTAGAGATGAATACTAAGTTTCCAAAAGAATGGATGGAATCGGAAATACTAGCGAAAAAAATGCTTTCCAAAGCATTATCGCGCGGTAAATTAGATGTCATCATTTATTTAAAGGAACTGCAAGCAGCGGAGCAATCCATCGAAATCAATTGGCCCTTGCTAGATGCGTATCGTAAAGCAAAAGAAGCGCTAGCTGAAAATATTTTGATAGAAGAGACATGGACGATGCAAGAAATCGCTATGCTCGACCAAGTATTGACAGTCAGAAAAGAAGAGATTGTCCAAGAGGAAATGTTAGCCGCTGTTGAAGCAGCTATGGGACAAGCAATTGAACAACTGCTCGGCATGCGAGAGCGTGAAGGAGCAGAACTGAAGACAGTCATGCTACAATATAAGGATGAATTACTGCAACAAGTGGCAAAGATTCGAGCGCATTCGAATCAAGCAGTAGCAAAATATCGGGATCGTTTGAAGCAACGAATTGAAGAGTTCACGGGTGGCCATTTAATAGAAGATCGCCTGCTGACAGAGGTAGCGCTGTTTGCGGAGCGTATAGATATTACAGAAGAGCTCGACCGTTTGGAGAGCCATTTTTTACAATTAGAAGAAACGCT
This sequence comes from Lysinibacillus odysseyi, assembly GCA_014595895.1. Taxonomy (GTDB): domain Bacteria; phylum Bacillota; class Bacilli; order Bacillales_A; family Planococcaceae; genus Lysinibacillus_B; species Lysinibacillus_B odysseyi_A. The sequence goes on from JABUKB010000001.1 coordinate 295,554, forward strand.
GGAGGAGCAAGTACCGATTGGGCGTAAACTGGATTTCTTAATGCAGGAAATGCATCGCGAAATCAATACAATTGGCTCGAAAAATCAGGCATCCGAAGCTTCGATTGCAGTGGTACAAGCAAAAACAATTTTAGAAAAAATGCGCGAGCAAGTGCAAAATATTGAATAATAGGGAGTAAACAATGAAGAAGCAACGTGGATTATTAATCGTATTATCCGGTCCTTCTGGTGTTGGGAAAGGGACCGTTCGTAAAGAATTATTTTCGCAGGCAGATACGAATTACGAGTATTCGATTTCTATGACAACACGAAATCCTCGCGAAGGCGAGGTAGATGGTGTAGACTATTTCTTTAAGAGTCGCGAAGAGTTCGAAGCACTGATCGAACAAGGTGGATTGCTCGAGCACGCGGAGTTTGTCGGTAATTATTACGGGACACCTCTTGAATATGTGAATGAGACATTAGACGCTGGCCGTGACGTGTTTTTGGAAATCGAAGTACAAGGTGCACAGCAAATTCGCTACAAGGCACCAGATGCTTTGTTTATTTTCTTGGCGCCTCCAAGTTTATCTGAGTTAAAAGCTCGGTTGGTTGGACGCGGTACAGAAACAGAGGATGTTATTGCCAAGCGTATTGCCACAGCAGAGGCAGAGCTTGAAATGATGAGCTTATACGATTATGTGGTGGAAAATGATGAAGTGACAAATGCCTGTGATAAAATAAATGCGATTATTAAGGCGGAGCATTGCCGTCGTGAGCGTGTTGAAAAAATATACTTATCCATGTTGAGAGGGGAATAATTATGTTATATCCATCAGTAGATGAATTAAAAAAACAAATCGATTCAAAATATTCATTAGTGAGCTTAGCGTCTAAGCGCGCTCGTCAAATGCAAGAAGAGGGCGGCGAGCGCTTGCACCGCTACGTATCTTACAAGCCGGTAGGAAAAGCGTTAGAAGAAGTTGCAGCAGGTGCATTAGAGAAAGAAAAACAAGATGAATCAACGATTTACGAGGATGAAGTTTAATAAATGATGATAGCTCCCGGAGAAATTTCTTTGGGAGCTTGTCTTTCTTTTACTGAATTTTTAGAGGGGTGGATTTGAGATGAAGAAAAATATTTTACTGTGTGTTTCAGGTGGGATCGCTGTTTATAAAGCGGTGGCACTTGTAAGCAAATTAACGCAGGCTCATTTTAATGTCAAGGTGATCATGACAGCATCGGCTCGTCAATTTGTGAATCCTTTGAGCTTCCAGGTGATGTCTAAAAATGATGTGTTTTTTGATACATTTGATGAAAAAGATTCACAGGTTATCGCACATATCGATTTGGCAGATTGGGCGGATTTAATTGTAGTCGCACCGGCAACGGCCAATGTCATTGGAAAGTTAGCAAACGGCATCGCGGACGATATGGTGACAACGACATTACTGGCGGCAACGGCACCGGTATGGCTAGCGCCAGCCATGAATGTACATATGTATGACCATCCTGCTGTTAAGCGTAATATTGCGACATTGCATGCGGACGGCTATCGTTTTATCGAACCATCAGAAGGTTATTTAGCGTGCGGATATGTTGGGAAAGGGCGTTTAGAAGAGCCAGAAAAAATTACGGATCTTGTCGTGCAGCATTTTATGCCGAAAGCCCAGCCATTAAAGGGGAAGAAAGTAATTGTCTCAGCAGGTCCTACACGTGAACGGGTAGATCCAGTACGCTTTATGACGAATTTTTCAACAGGGAAGATGGGCTATGCGATGGCAGAGGCGGCACGTGATTTAGGGGCGGATGTTGTGCTAGTATCAGGCCCAACCAATTTACCAAAGCCTACAGGCATGCAGGTCATTGATGTAGAAAGTGCACAAAATATGTTCGATGCGATTTGGGCACAGTACAATCAAGCAGATATCGTCATTAAAACCGCAGCGGTAGCCGATTATCGCCCGAAAAATGTTCATGGTCAAAAAATGAAGAAACAGCCGGGAGATACCGCAATTGAATTAGAACGTACAACTGATATTTTAGCCACACTCGGCCAGCATAAAGAGCATCAATTATTGATTGGGTTTGCAGCTGAAACCAATGATGTAGAAAGCTATGGAACACAGAAACTGACAAAGAAAAATGCCGATTATATTATAGCGAATGATGTAACGGAAGCAGGCTCCGGCTTTGGAACAGATACAAACAGTGTCCTGTTGATCGGCAAGGAGTTTACGCAAAAATTTGCCCACTTACCAAAAACGGAGTTAGCTATTCAGTTGCTTGAAACGATCGCAGAAAGAGAAGGATTATAATGATTATTGCTAAGGTCATTGTTGATGTCGCAGCTTATCCAGTCGACAGACCATTTGACTATGCGGTACCTGAAGAATGGCAAGTGTTAATCGAACCTGGATGTCGTGTGAAAGTGCCTTTTGGTCCACGGAATGTATTAGGGTTTGTGGTGGAACTGAGCAGTGAAACAGACGTGCCACTGGAAAAATTAAAACCTGTTGCCCAAGTATTAGATATTGAGCCGGTGTTGACACCGGAAATGTTGCAGTTGGCGAAGTGGATGAAACATCAAACGATTTGTTACGAAATTGATGCACTGCAGGTAATGTTGCCGTCAGCCTTGCGCGCAAAGTACGAAAAAATTGCACACATGGTAAAAGCCGAGGACATTCCAGAAGAACTAGCGATTCATTTTAATAAGCAAGGTAAGGCTAATGTAAAAATATTTGAAAAAGCAAATCTGTTAAAAGAGCTGAAGCATGCCGTCCAGTTAGGAACAGTGAAAATTGAAAATAGCGTCAAACAGCAAGGGAAGATCAAAGAAGTTCGCAAGGTGCAAATTATCGCCGATCTCGAACAGCTAAAGAAGATAGAAGCAGACATTACACGAGCACCGAAGCAGAAAGCACTCGTACAATGGATGATGAATTATCCAGGACAAGTCTTTTTGCCGGATGAGGTGTGCAAGGCAGCGAATGTGACGACAGCTGTTTTACAGGCGGTCATTGAAAAAGAGGCAGCTCATTTTATAAAAGAGGAAGTGTACCGCGATCCCTTTTCAAAAGAAGCGAAAAGAACGACAGCTCTGCAGCTGACAGATGAGCAAGACGTGGCCCTCACTGCTATTACACATGCTATGGATGAAAAACGTCCAGAAACCTTTTTACTGCAAGGTGTGACAGGAAGCGGTAAAACAGAAGTGTATCTGCAGGCGATTTCCCATACGCTGGCGCAAGGCAAAGAGGCGATTGTTCTCGTCCCTGAAATTTCCCTGACACCGCAAATGAATGAGCGCTTCCGTTCGCGCTTTGGAGAGCTAGTGGCCGTTATGCATAGTGGATTGTCAGTAGGAGAAAAATATGATGAGTGGCGTAAAGTTCAGCAGGGGAAAGTGAAGGTTGTTGTCGGGGCACGTTCTGCTATCTTCGCACCATTTGAAAATGTGGGGCTGTTCATTTTGGATGAGGAACACGAATCGACGTATAAACAAGAAGAGTCACCACGCTATCATGCAAGGGATGTAGCGATTTGGCGTGCGCATTATCATAACTGCCCGGTCATCTTGGGTAGTGCGACGCCGAGCTTAGAGTCTTTTGCTCGAGCGAAAAAGAATGTGTATACATTATTAACGTTAAAACAGCGTGCGCTGCAGCAAGCTTTGCCAACTGTACAAGTGGTAGATTTACGGGAAGAACTGAAAGCGGGCAATCGTTCGATGTTTTCGACGGCGCTCATTGCCTCGATTCGCGAACGTTTGGAACGCGAAGAACAAATCGTGCTGTTTTTAAATCGCCGCGGCTATTCTTCTTTTGTGCTATGCCGAGACTGCGGGACGGTAGTAGAATGTCCAAACTGCGATATTTCGTTGACGTACCACCGTTCGAATGAAAAATTAAAATGTCACTACTGTGGGCATGAAGAATATACACCACAAGACTGTCCGCAGTGCCAAAGTGAGCACATCCGCTTTTTTGGAACAGGTACACAAAAAGTGCAGGAGGAATTGTACAAGTTATTCCCGGAAGCACGTGTGCTAAGGATGGATGTCGATACAACGGGGAAGAAAGGATCGCATGAGCAAATTTTAGATGCTTTCGGACGCGGGGAAGCCTCGATTTTACTCGGTACGCAAATGATTGCGAAAGGACTTGATTTCCCTAATATTACATTAGTAGGAGTGCTAAGTGCTGATACAAGCCTGCATTTACCGGATTACCGTGCGGCAGAGCGAACATTCCAGCTAATGACGCAGGTGAGCGGAAGAGCAGGTCGCCACGATAAGCCCGGTGAAGTGATTATTCAAACCTATACACCGGAACATTATGCGATTGAATTATCAAAGGAACAGCTATACGAGCCCTTTTATGAACAGGAAATGCAAGTGAGGCATCAGGCAGGCTATCCACCGTATTATTATTTATCGCTCGTGCAAGTTTCGCATGAGGATGTGATGATGGCAGCCGAGTATGCAGGACGTGCGGCAGAATATTTACGGTCGAACCTATCGTTTAATGTGTCAGTCATCGGTCCGACAACGTCAAGTATTAGCCGTCTTCAAAATAGATATAGATACCAATGTTTGATAAAATATAAAGTAGAGCCGGATTTGATTCCGGTATTATTGCAATTGATTAAAATGTATCGTTCAGATTGGATAAAAAAAGGAATACAACTCACGATTGATTTAGATCCATCGGTGATTTAGAAAGAGGTTAATTATGATTAAAGAGGTCGTAAAAGCGCCGGCAGATGTGCTTTCAGCTAAAACAAGAGAAGTCGAGGCAATCGATGAATCCATCATCGAACTATTAGATAATTTATATGACACAATGGTTGAGTATGACGGAGTAGGAATTGCCGCTCCACAAATCGGCGTACCGCTGCGTGTAGCAATTGTGGAACTAGGCGAAGATATTTTAGAAATGCTTAACCCGATTGTCATCGAGACGCGTGGTGAAGCAGAAGATATCGAGGGCTGCTTAAGCTTCCCGGATCTTTTCGGTATGGTAAAACGTCCAACGTACGTAAAAATCGAAGCTGCTGACCGTGAAGGCCGTATTTACGAATTAGAGGCAGAAGATTTTGAAGCACGTTGCATTTTACATGAAATTGATCATTTAGATGGTGTATTATTCGATTCAAAAATGACACGAGTGTTGACGCAAGAGGAACTTGACGAATTATACGCAGATGTTGAGGAGGAATAAGATTTGACGAAAATCGTATTTATGGGCACGCCAGCCTTCTCAGCGCCAATTTTACGTATGTTACATGAAGAAGGCTATGATGTAGTAGCTGTGGTGACACAGCCAGACCGTCCAGTAGGGCGTAAAAAAGTATTAACACCTCCCCCGGTAAAGGAAGAGGCGGTACGCTTAGGTTTGCCTGTTATTCAGCCGGAAAAATTGCGAGGCTCTGCAGAACTGCAACAAATTATCGATTTAGGAGCAGATATAGTCATAACAGCTGCCTTTGGTCAAATTTTACCAAAGGAGCTATTAGAAGCACCGCGTCTCGGTTGTATTAATGTCCATGCATCCATGTTGCCGAAATACCGCGGCGGTGCGCCGATTCACCAAGCGATTATAGATGGAGAAGCGACAACTGGTGTAACGATTATGTATATGGCCGAAAAATTAGATGCGGGCGATATTATCGCGCAACGTGAAATTGCCATTGAAGATACAGACCATACAGGTAGACTATTCGATAAATTGAGTGATGTAGGTCGTGAGTTATTAAAGGACACGTTGCCGAATATTATTGATGGGACAAATGAGCGTATTGTACAGGACGAAGCATTAGTCACATATGCTTCCAATATTAGTCGTGAGCAGGAGCGTATCGATTGGTCAAAAGATGCGCGCACAATATATAATCAAGTACGGGGTTTACATCCATGGCCTGTTGCCTATACCACATTTGAAGGCAGCAACTTTAAAATTTGGTGGGCCCAAGTAGGACAGACAGCAAATGATGCTGCACCAGGTGAAGTAGTAGCCATTCATAAGGATTCATTTGAGGTTGCGACAGGCGATGGCGGTTCAATCGCCATTCTGGATTGTCAGCCTGCCGGTAAAAAACGTATGACAGCAATAGATTATTTGCGCGGAACAGGCGCAAAATTACAGATCGGGGACCGTTTTGAATGAGTAAAAAGAAAGTGCAGATTTGGGATGGCAATGTGCGTGATGCCGCGCTTACAATCCTTTTGACGGTCGATAAAAGCCAAGCTTACAGCAATCTTTTGTTACATCAAACGATTGAAAAATATAAAATTGATGCAAAAGACCGTAGTTTATTAACAGAGATTACGTACGGGACATTGCAGCATAAAATGACGCTGGATTATTATCTAGAGCCTTTTATCCGCGGAAAAGTAGATTTATGGGTACGTTGGTTATTGCGTATGTCCCTGTACCAAATGGAATATTTATCGCGCATCCCAGCACATGCTGCTGTTAATGAAGCTGTAGAAATTGCTAAGCGACGCGGTCATAAAGGGATCGCTTCGATGGTCAACGGTATTTTACGTTCTATTTTACGTGAAGGTGTACGCTCTATAGATTTAATTGAGGATGATCATGAGCGTTTAGCCATTGCTACAAGTCATCCGCAGTGGTTGGTGGACCGTTGGGTGGATAGCTATGGCTATGAGCATACAAAGGCGATGCTAGAAGAAAATAACGTACCACCGCTACAAACAGTTCGTGTCAATACGACAAAGGCGACGGTTGAAAATGTGTTGGCTACACTAGAGCGTGAAGGCGTAAAGGCAGTGCGCAGTGAGATCATGCCGGAGTGCTTGCATTTGCAAACCGGTCAAGCGGCCCGTACCGCAGCATTCAAACATGGCTTAATCACGATACAAGATGAAAGCTCCATGCTGCCTGCCAATGTGCTAAATCCGGAGCCAGGTATGAAGGTACTGGATATGTGTGCAGCACCAGGCGGCAAGACAACGCATATGGCGGAGAAAATGCAAAATGAAGGTTCCATTCTAGCAATGGATTTACATCCGAAGAAGCTTGATCTAATCGATGAAAATACAGCACGCTTAGGACTTGATATTGTGCAAACAGCGCCACTTGACGGTCGTAAAGCAGCAGATTTTTTAGCGAAAGAAAGCTTTGATGCAGTACTAGTCGACGCCCCGTGTTCAGGCTTAGGAGTCATGCGTCGCAAGCCGGATATTAAATATACAAAGCGCGAGGAAGATTTAGAAAGTCTGCAAACGATTCAGTTGGCGATTTTAGGCAATGCGGTACAGGTATTAAAACCCGGTGGTCGTTTAGTCTATAGTACATGTACGGTGGATAAGCGCGAAAATGAAGGAACGGTCGAGGCATTTTTAGCCGCGCATCCAGAAATGGAAGCACAGGAATTAACGAATTTGCCGGAAAAATTATTAGCGAAACAACACAGTGGTATGCTACAAGTATTTCCACAAGACTTTGGTAGTGATGGATTTTTTGTCGCTGCCTTTCGTAAAAAAGGAGAAAACAACTAAGTGAGTGATCAACAAAAATTTGATGAACGTATTCAGGATTTGGTAGGAGAGGCTGAAGAGAAGCCGGTTCGTCGTGAAAAAAAAGAGAAACCCGAATTAAAGCCGTCAATTTATTCATTGCGTCTAGATGAATTGCAACAATGGTTACAAGATAACGGGGAAAAAGCGTTTCGTGCCGGACAAATTTACGAATGGCTATATGAAAAACGGGTAAAAACATTTGAGGAAATGTCAAACTTATCGAAGGGCTTACGCGAAAAATTAGCGGCAGCATTTACCCTTACGACATTATCAACATTAGTCAAGCAAGAATCAAAGGACGGCACAATTAAGTTCTTATTCCAACTGCAAGACGGTTATTCCATTGAAACGGTGTTAATGCGCCATCAGTATGGAAACTCGATTTGTGTCACAACACAAGTAGGCTGCCGCATCGGCTGTACATTCTGTGCCTCTACATTAGGCGGTTTAAAACGACACTTAATGGCGGGGGAAATTGTTGAACAAGTGGTGAAAGTGCAGCAACAATTAGACGAAACAGAGGAGCGCGTATCAAGCATCGTCATTATGGGAATCGGTGAGCCGTTCGATAACTATGACGCGATGATGAACTTCTTAAAAATCGTCAATCATGATAAAGGTTTAAATATTGGTGCACGTCATATTACGGTTTCTACGTCAGGAATTGTGCCGAAAATTTACCAGTTTGCAGATGAAGGCATGCAAATTAACTTTGCTGTATCGCTTCATGCACCGAACCAAGAAGCACGCCAAAAGCTAATGCCGATTGCACGTGCATATAAATTAGATGAACTGTTAGAAGCGGTGCGCTATTATACGAAAAAAACAGGTCGTCGTGTCACATTTGAATATGGCTTAATGTCAGGTGAAAATGATTCTGTAGAAGTAGCAGAAGAATTATCTGCGTTAATTAAAAATATTAAGTGCCACGTCAATTTAATTCCGATTAACTATGTACCAGAGCGTGATTATATTCGTACATCTCGTAGTAAAATTTTTGATTTTGAAAAAACATTAAAGAAAAATGGAATCAATGTAACGATCCGTCGCGAACAAGGAGCAGATATTGCAGCAGCTTGTGGACAATTACGTGCCCAAGAGCGAGCGGAAGAAACAAAGTAGGTGACCATTATGAATTTTACAGTCGAAAGTGATATTGGATTGAAGCGAGCAATCAATGAGGATCGGGTAGCGTTTCTGACGCGGCCCGATCAATTTAAACTTGCCGTTTTAGCGGACGGTATGGGCGGGCACAATGCCGGAGATGTAGCCAGCGAGATGGCTATTACTGAAATGGAAACATTATTTCACCAGGCAGAGACAGCTCAGCTTACATCATTAGAAACGCGTGAACAATGGCTACGTGATGCGGTATCTCATATTAATGATAAAATTTACCGCTATGCGTTGTCACATGAAGGCTGTCAAGGAATGGGTACTACATTAATCACGGCATTAATCGATGACAAGGAATGCTTGATCAGCCATGTTGGCGATAGCCGTGTCTATCATTTTACGGACAAAGACGTGACGCTTGTGACGCGTGACCACTCTTATGTCAATATTTTGATTGAAAGCGGAGAAATCAGCGAGGAAGAAGCGCAGCATCATCCGCAAAAGAACTTTATTTTGAAAGCATTAGGGACAGAAAAATCCATTGAGCCTGACTTTTATCATGTCACATTACTGGATGATTCCTATTTATTAATCTGTTCAGATGGGTTAAGCAATAAGATGACAACTACCGAGATGGTAGCCATTTTGACGTTGCCGATGACGTTAAAAGAAAAAGGTCAAAAACTCGTTCGGCTTGCAAATGATAGCGGGGGCGAGGATAATATTTCCCTTATTTTGATGACATATGAGGAGGTGTAGGGATGTTGATCGGAAAACGTGTTGGAGAACGTTATGAAGTTCGCTCACTAATAGGCGGCGGCGGTATGAGTCATGTTTATTTAGCGCATGATATCATCTTAGGGCGTGATGTAGCGATCAAAATATTACGCTACGATTTTAGAAATGAAGAAGAATTACATCGTCGTTTCCACCGAGAAGCTTTGTCTGCGACAAGTCTTACACATCCCAATATTGTAAATGTTTATGACGTCGGGGAAGATGACGATATGCACTACATTGTGATGGAGTATGTTAAAGGGAAAACATTAAAGCAATACATACAGGAGTTTTCACCTATTTCACCTGCTAAAAGCGTTCAAATCATGAAACAGCTGACATCAGCTATGGCACATGCACATGAAAATGGGATTATTCACCGCGATATCAAGCCGCAAAATATCTTGATGGACGAAGAGGGGACTGTAAAGGTAACCGACTTTGGCATTGCGACGACATTAAATGCCACAAGCTATACGCAGACCAATTCTGTAATGGGGACAGTTCATTATTTATCACCTGAACAAGCACGTGGAGGCATTGCGACAAATCGTTCGGATATTTATGCTTTAGGTATTTTATTATATGAAATGTTAACAGGAGAACTGCCATTTTCGGGAGAGTCAGCTGTATCGATTGCATTAAAACATTTACAATCAGAAACACCATCTGTACGTGAGTTTGATGCAACGATTCCACAGGCATTGGAAAATGTCATTTTGAAGTCAACAGCTAAAGATCAAAACCATCGTTATGAAACAGTAGAAGCACTAGAGGCTGATTTACAGACTTGTCTGGCTGCTTCACGTTTACACGAGCCAAAATTTACGCCCCCTTTAGATGAGGATGCGACGAAGGCGATTCCCATTATTCGTGACCAACACTTACCAGTAGCAGATGAGTTAGCAGAAACGCGTAAAATAGAGGCCGTAATGCCACCGCCACCAGCGCCAGTACAGCCTGCCGCGGAAGTCGAGACAGCTCCAGTGCCTCCACCGCCAAAAAAGAAAAGAAAAAAATGGCCAATTGTCGTTACTGCCTTGTTTTTATTAGCGGCATTGGCGGGGATTGCTATCTGGTTGCTAACACCGAGCAAGGTTGAAGTACCTGATGTAGCAAAACTATCCGTAGATGAGGCTATTGAAACTTTAGAAGCAGCAGGTTTTGCAATAGGAGAGCAAAGAACCCGCCATAACGACGAGGTAGAGACTGATCTAGTCATTGAAACAAGTCCAAAAGCCGGGTTAGCACGGGCGAAGGGCAGTGAGATTGATTTAATCGTGAGCTTAGGTGCAGAAACAGCTGTCGTAGGAGATTATATTGGAAAGTACCTTGGGCAAGTAGAACCTTTAGCTAAAGGCGCTGGTTATAAGGATGTGGTCGTCGAGCCTGTTTATTCCGATGAACCGGAAAATGAAGTATTAGAACAAGATCCTGCTCCAGGTGAAAGTGTAGTGCTGGCTGAAACCGTACTGACATTAAAAGTAAGCCAAGGTACAGAGATGGTCACTGTCTCATCATTAGCTGGCTTTACCGAGGCTGCAGTCAATGAGTATGCCCGTACATCAGGTTTCCGTATTCAAAAAGGAAAAGCGGTTCATTCTGAAACTGTTCCGGCAGGTAATGTGGTGTCACAACAGCCGGCAGCTGGCAAGAGCTTGGCAAAGGGCAGTACCATCACCGTTGTTTATTCCAAAGGACCGGCAGAAAAACCGGTAAAAAATTATTTTAAATCGGTTATGGTGCCATATACAGGGGAAATAGATGAGGAAGGAAATCCGATACCACAGGTGGTACATGTGTATATCCAGGACAAAAATCATACCATGGCAGAACCAGTTGAGGAAATTACCATTACAGAAAACACAAATATTGATATTCAAATGCAAATCGTTGAAGGAGAAAAGGCAACCTACCGTATTTTCGTAGATGATCGGAAAGCTGCGGAGGAAACGATTCCATATGAATAAGGGAGGGACTTCATGACGGCGCAAGGCCAAATTAGAAAAGCACTGAGCGGATATTATTATGTAGAGCATAATGGTGAACTTATCCAGTGCAGAGGGCGCGGGGTATTCAGAAACCGCGGGGAATCACCACTTGTTGGCGATATCGTAGACTATACAAAAGAGGGCGAATCGGATGGATACGTAATGAAAATCCATCCACGCAAAAATGAATTGGTTCGCCCGCCAATTGCCAATGTAGATCAAGCGATACTCGTTTTTTCGGCAAAGGAGCCAGACTTTAATACGATTCTGTTGGACCGTTTCCTGGTTGTACTAGAATCCTTTTTTGTCGAGCCCATTATCGTCATTACCAAAATTGACCTATTAACTGAGGAAGAACAGGCAGAGTTGCAAAAATATGTAGCTGATTACAAAAAAATCGGTTACGATGTACTGCAAACTTATAAAGATGATCCGCAGTTAATGGATAACGTAAAAAGCTACTTAACAAATAAGACAACGGTACTGGCGGGGCAATCGGGTGTCGGGAAATCCACTCTTCTCAATACATTGCTGCCGGAACTAGATTTGAAAACAGGAATTATTTCGCAAAGTTTAGGGCGTGGAAAACATACGACACGCCACGTGGAATTAATCGAAGTAGCTGGCGGTTTACTAGCCGATACCCCTGGGTTTAGTTCGTTTGATTTTGATATGATTGAAAAGGAAGAACTGACACGTTGCTTCCCAGAAATCGCAAAATTATCGGAGGACTGCAAATTCCGTGGTTGCCTGCATATGAAGGAGCCGAAATGTGCAGTTAAGGCGGCCCTGGGCACTGGGGAGTTAAAGGATTATCGCTATCAGCATTACGAACAATTTTTACAAGAAATTATCGATCGAAAGCCGAGGTACTAATCATGATTAAAATTGCACCATCTATTTTAGCGGCCAACTTTGCTAAATTAGGCGAAGAAGTGAAAGAAGTAGAAGCAGCAGGAGCAGAGCTAATCCATATTGATGTGATGGATGGCCATTTCGTTCCTAATATTTCCTTTGGCGCGATTGCACTCGAAGCGATTCGTCCACTGAGCGAATTGCCCATGGATGTACATCTAATGATTGAAAATCCGGATCAATATATTGAGCAATTTGCGAAAGCCGGCGCTGATTATATTACGGTGCATGTGGAAGCATGTCGTCATTTACACCGTACCATTCAATTGATTCGTTCGTTTGGTGTCAAACCAGGAGTGGTTTTAAATCCGCATACACCGATTGAAACGATTTTACATGTGCTAGAAGATGTGGATATGGTATTGTTTATGACGGTAAATCCAGGATTTGGCGGGCAAAAATTCATTCCGTCTGTGCTGCCGAAAATCGAGGCATTATCAGCAATTATTAAAGAGCGTGGATTAAATATTGACATTGAAATTGATGGTGGTATTACAGCAGAAACGATTGTTCCTTGTGCGAAAGCAGGAGCGAATATTTTTGTAGCAGGATCAGCTATTTATAGCAAAGAAAATCGCGCACAAGCATTGCAAGAAATTAAGCAAGCAGGACTTGCAGCGATTCAATGATCATTGCCATCTGCGCAGGCGGCCCTACTAGTGAGGTCGCCTTTTCTTTACAGCCGAATAAGTGGATTGGAGTCGACGGTGGTGCCTATGCATTAATCGAGCGCGAGATTATACCGGATGCTATCGTCGGAGATTTCGATTCAGTCTCTGCTGAACAGTTCGCTCGTATTACTGCTGCAGTAGAGCATGTTCAGATAGTTCAATCAGAAAAAGATGAAACGGATACCGACTTGGCATTGACGCTTGCCATGCAGTGGCAGCCAACAGAAGTATGGCTGACAGGGGTAACAGGCGGTCGATTAGATCATTATGAAGCAGCCATGCGTGCCATGTATCGCATGCAAAAAACATATCCGGCCATTCGTTTCAAAATCATCAATAACCAAAATGAAGTGCAATTTCTATGGCCAGGAAAACATCAATTAAAAAAATCTCATTATCGTTATATTTCTTTCTTCGCTTACGAGCAGCCGATGAAGCAAGTAACGTTGCGCGGTGTGAAGTATGAAACGACGAATGAAGAAATCGAACTGGGGACATCACGATTTACAAGCAACGAAATATTAATGGACGCGTCTATTTCGTTTGAGAAAGGCATATGCTTAATGGTAACTAGCCTGGACTAAGGGGGAGCTTATTTGAAAGTATATACATTCCAATTACCGAAGTGGATCAGTAATATGACAAGAGCATGTGTAAGAGTATTTCGCAAGGAGAAGAAGAGCTGACGAATGTTGGCTCTTTTTTGTTGTAATGGAAATTATAGGGGAAGATTTGTTGCTGTAAAATTCAGAATAATATAAAATCTGAAGTAGATTGAGTGATTTCTAGACGAAAGGGAGAGAGGCAATGGATTTAACAAAACCGATGTTATACCATGCACACAGAACGCCAAGTCAAACAGCTTTAATTTTCGAGGAACGCACGTATTCTTATGAACAATTAAACAAAGAAATCAATCGCTACAGTCATGGGTTTATACAGCAAGGATTAAAAAAAGGAGATAAAGTTAGCTTATTTTTGAGAAATTCAGATTACTTTGTGCTATGTGCCTACGCTATTTGGAAGGCAGGAGGTGTCGTCGTCCCCGTTAACTACCGTCTGACAGCAAAAGAGGTACAGTATATTGTAGAGCAGTCCGATTCAGTGGCAGTAATCACAGATGCCGATCAAGCCGCTACGGTGTTACAAGCGGTGGAAAATATTTCCTTAAAGCCTACTGTCTACAGTGTGGGAGCAGCAGAAGAAACGATCCCGCTGCAAGACTTATACAGCGACGAGGAACAGGAGCCAACTGTAGATATTAGTCCGGTCGATGATGCACAAATTTTATATACATCCGGTACGACAGGTTTGCCGAAAGGGGCTCTCTTCACCCATGCTAATATTATCAGCTTAAATATGTCTATTACTACGTTAAAGAAGATAACAGAAGATGATGTTTATTTACTAGTTGCTCCGGCTTTCCATTCTGCTGGTCTGAATATGATTTTAACGTCCACATTTTTTGGTGGTGCAACATTAGTAGTACAACGCGAATTCCATCCAGTAGAAGCATTAAAAGCGATTGAGCAGCATAAAGTGACGTTGTTCTTTGCTGTACCAGCGATGTACAATGCGTACTTTATGGTACCAAAAGATAGCTTTGATGTCTCTTCCGTGCGTGCCTTTAACTACGGGGCAGCGCCGATGTCACCTGGCATGATTCAAGCGGCCATTGATTATTTTGGTTCAGATCAATTTTATAATTGTTGCGGTCTTACAGAAGGAGGACCGGGGGGAATTGTTTTAATGCCACAAGAGCATAAAACAAAGCTGGGTGCTGCAGGCAAGGCAATGCCATTTTTAAATGCACGTGTCGTGAATGATCAAATGGAAGACGTCATACCGGGAGAGGTCGGGGAGTTCATTATTCGCAGTAGCTCTGTGATGAAGGAATATTACAAAAAACCAGAGGAAACAGCAAAAACTTTCCGCGATGGCTGGCTGTTGACAGGCGACTTGGCGACGGTAGATGAGGACGGTTATATCACATTGGTTGACCGCAAAAAGGACATGATTATTTCAGGTGGAGAAAATGTGTATTCCGTAGAGGTAGAGCAGGTACTGAACAGTCACCCGGGTATTTTAGAAGCAGCGGCAATCGGCTTGCCTGATCCGCAGTGGGGTGAAATCGTGACAGCGATTATCGTGCCAAAAGAAGGTGCGGTCCTCGATGCGGAGGAAATCAAAACCTTCTGTCGAGAAAGCTTGGCCGGCTATAAAATACCGCGACACTTTATTTATACAGATGCACTGCCACGTAACGCATCAGGTAAAATCTTGAAATATCATTTACGGGAAGAGTGGAAGGATAGTCGTATTCAACAAGGATAAATACAAGGGGGATGATGAGATGACAGAAGCAGTAATTGTAGCAGCAGTACGTACACCTGTCGGACGTATGAAAGGGAAATTGGCGCAAGTACGAGCGGATGATTTAGCAGCAGATGTCCTAGAGGAAGTGGTACAAAGAGCGGGGATTGATAAAGGTATCGTGGATGATGTTATTTTAGGCTGTGTTTCCCAAACGATGGAGCAAGGAGCAAATATCGCGAGGACTGCCGCCTTGATGGCTGGTTTCCCATTAGAGGTGCCAGGTGTGACAATTGATCGGCAATGCGGGTCAAGCTTGCAAGCTGTTCATTTTGCCGCACAGGCAATACTAAGCGGTGATATGGATGTTGTCATTGCGGGCGGCGTGGAGAGCATGAGCCGAGTACCTATGTTCTCGAATATGGAAGGAGCACATAGGGGAGAGCGACTTACAGAAAACTATGAAATTATCCACCAAGGTTTATCTGCTGAAAGAATAGCTGAAAAATGGTCTTTGACAGAGGAACAAATTAATGCGTACTCAGTAGAAAGTCATAGACGAGCGCTAGAGGCTATACAATCCGAACGTTTTCAACAGGAATTGCTACCGATTAATGAGGTGGAGATAGACGAAGGACCGCGTGAGGGCACGACGACGGAAGTGCTGGCTGGGTTAAAGAAAGTCTTTAAAGAAGATGGAGTTATTTCAGCAGGCAATGCTTCCCAAATGAGTGATGGTGCTTCCGCAGTGGTCGTAATGTCCAGTAAGCGAGCAGAAGAGCTTGGTATAAAACCAATGGCGAAAATTGTGGCGCGTACCGTGGTAGGGTCTGATCCTACACTGATGTTAACAGGTCCAATAGAGGCAACAAAGCGTGTATTGCAACGTGCAGGTTTAACGATTGAGGATATAGATACGTATGAAGTAAATGAAGCATTTGCGCCTGTTCCGCTTGTTTGGGCGCAAGAGGTAGGAGCAGATATGGCAAAGCTAAACCCAGACGGTGGTGCCATTGCGCTTGGACATCCTTTAGGAGCAACTGGCACAAAGTTATTAACAACAATGCTATATCGTATGGAGCGAGAAAAGATGCGCTATGGTTTATTAGCCATTTGTGAAGGTATGGGAATGGCCAACGCTACAATTATTGAAAGAATAGTAGACTAAAAGGGGGATTTTCCATGCAAGTACAAGATGTAGTAGCCATCGTGACAGGCGGTGCCTCAGGTTTAGGAGAAGCAACTGTTAGAAGAATTGTCGCAGGAGGCGGGAAGGCCGTTATTTTAGATGTACAGGAAAAA
The DNA here is from genome assembly GCA_014595895.1 of Lysinibacillus odysseyi. Lineage (GTDB taxonomy): Bacteria > Bacillota > Bacilli > Bacillales_A > Planococcaceae > Lysinibacillus_B > Lysinibacillus_B odysseyi_A. The sequence continues at coordinate 312,167 of JABUKB010000001.1, forward strand.
CGTGCCCATGCATTAGTAGAAGAATTAGGTGATGCAGTACGGTTTGCGTTGACTGATGTAGCCTATGCCGATGATGTCCAAGCAGCCATTCAAACAGCTATGGATGCTTTCGGCAAAATCAATGTAGCGGTCAATTGTGCAGGAATCGCCGTAGCACAAAAGGTCCGCTCCAAACGAGGACTTCATTCATTAACGGATTTTGAAAAGGTGCTAAGGGTGAATTTAACCGGTACATTTAATGTGATACGTCTAGCATCCGAGGCGATGTGTACAAATGAAGCGGATCAGGACGGGCAGCGCGGCGTTATTATTAATACGGCTTCTGTAGCAGCATTTGATGGGCAAATTGGGCAAGCGGCATATAGTGCTTCGAAAGGCGGGGTAGTCGGCATGACATTACCGATTGCTCGGGAGCTTGCGGAAATTGGCGTGCGCGTAATGACGATTGCTCCTGGTCTGATCCATACTCCACTTTTTGCAACATTGCCTGAAGCAGCCAAAACTTCACTTGGCGAGATGACACCATTCCCGAAACGTTTAGGGGAGCCTTCGGAATATGCACATCTAGTAACAGCAATTATCGAAAATACCATGCTGAATGGAGAGGTTATTCGGTTAGATGGCGCCATTCGCATGCAGCCAAAGTAGGAGGGATGTGTTATGCGTTACCGCTTTGAAACAGAAGAACATACACAATTTCGCAAAACAGTACGAAAATTTGTACAGCAACAGCTAGCTCCGCAGTATGAACAGTGGGAAGAAAGCGGAATTATTCCCAAAGACGTTTGGCGCCAAATGGGCGAGATGGGATATTTATGTCCACAGGTAGCGGAGCGCTACGGCGGTCTAGGGCTGGACTATCGCTATAACATTATCATATCCGAAGAACTGGAAAGACTAGGTTCTAATTTAGTAGGATTTGGTTTGCATAGTGATGTGGTTGTGCCATACATTGAAGCATTTGGGACCGAACAACAAAAAGAGCGCTACTTGCCTGGCTGTGTAGACGGCTCGATTATTACAGCTATTGCGATGACAGAACCTGGTGCAGGTTCTGATCTGGCGGGTATCCAAACGACAGCTGTTAAAAACGGTGACCATTATGTTTTAAACGGCTCCAAAACTTTTATATCAAACGGTATCAACAGTAATTTAATTATTGTGGTAGCAAAAACAGAACCGGCAGCAGGGCATAAAGGCATCAGCCTGTTTTTTGTAGAGGAAGGGACAGAAGGCTTTTCGCGTGGTAGAAAGTTAAAAAAGGTAGGGCAGCACGGACAAGATACGGCAGAGCTTTTCTTTACGCAGTGTCGTATACCTGTTGAAAATATGCTCGGTGCAGAAAATCAAGGCTTTTATTACCTAATGCAAAAATTACAGCAGGAGCGTTTAGCAGTGGGCATTTCCGCTCTTGTTGCAATGGAGGATATGCTGGAGCACACTATTGCTTACGTAAAAGAGCGGACAGCATTCAACAAGCCGATTAGTGCTTTTCAAAATACGCAGTTTAAATTAGCTGAATTTGCTACACAAATTGAAATGGGACGTGCTTTTATAGAAAAGCTAATTGAGGCCCATTTAAAGGGTGAAAATGTCGTTACGCAAGTATCGATGGCAAAATATAAATTGTCCGAGCAGGCAAGGGAAATGGCTGCCGAGTGTTTACAGCTACACGGAGGCTACGGTTTTATGGAAGAATATAAAATTGCCCGGCGCTACCGAGATATAGCGGTGTTGCCGATTTATGCCGGAACAAATGAAATCATGAAAACGATTATTGCTAAGAATATGGGGCTATAGGGTCGAAATCGGTGATATTCTAATAGAAACGGGGTATTTCTATGCATATGATGGATACACAGTTAACGTTAACTAGTTTTTTAAATCGAGCAGAGCGTCATTTTAGTCATAAAACCATTATTTCCCGCACCTCCGAAACGAATATTCAGACATTTACGTATGGGGAATACGCAAAGCGCACACGCAAGCTAGCGGATGCTTTATCTAAGCTGGGCATGACAAGAGGCACGAAGGTTGCGACATTTTGCTGGAATCACCATCGCCATTTAGAAGCTTATTTTGCTGTACCTTGTGCCGGGGCTGTTTTGCACATGGTCAATATCCGGTTATTCCCTGAACATATTATTTATGTGGTCAACCATGCCCAGGATGAAATTGTTCTTGTGGACGACTCGTTATTGCCATTAGTAGAGGCCGTTGCTCCGCACTTTACATCCGTGAAAGCATACGTGATCTGTGGAGATGACGTGGATGTATCCAAAACAACGCTGCCAAATGCTTATTCTTATGAAGAATTGCTCGCTAAAGCCTCGGATGCATTTGAGTTCCCGCAGGATTTAGATGAAAATGCAGCAGCAGGCATGTGCTATACAAGTGCCACAACGGGGATGCCTAAAGGAGTGGTTTATACGCACCGGAGCATCGTATTGCATAGCATGGCCATGTGGAATGCGGATGGTGTAGGTGTGAGCGAAAGAGATACCGTGCTCCCAGTCGTGCCGATGTTCCACGCCAATGCTTGGGGCCTGCCGTTTGCCTGCGTTGGATCGGGCACAACACAGGTACTCCCGGGACCAATGTTTACTCCGCAACTAATCCTTGATTTATTTGAAAAATATAAGGTCACAATTTCAGCAGGAGTGCCGACTATTTGGTTAGGGGTTTTACAAGAGCAACAGCAAAATCCACGCCATCTAGACAGTGTCCGCTGTTTAATTTGCGGAGGCTCTGCATCGCCACTTGGTCTCATTCGTGCCTTTGAGCAAATGGGCATTGAATATTATACAGGCTATGGGATGACGGAAACATCACCGCTAGTAAGTCTCTCTGTCTATACGTCAGAAATGGCAGATTATAGTTTTGATGAGAAAATGGAGGTACGCGTAACACAAGGATTGACGATGCCGCTTGTCGAAACACGTATTGTTAACGAAAATGGCGATGTGCCATGGGATGGGCAAACGATGGGAGAGATCATCGTGCGCGGTCCATGGATTGCAGCAGAGTATTATCAAGATGAGCGCTCTGCAGAAGCATTTAAGGATGGCTGGCTTTATACTGGTGATATAGCAGTCTATACTCCAGATGGCTATATTCGCATAACAGATCGCACAAAAGATTTAATTAAATCGGGGGGCGAATGGATTTCTTCTATCGAACTGGAAAATGCCTTGATGACGCATGATAAAGTGTTCGAGGCAGCGGTAATCGCTGTGCCGCACGAAAAATGGATTGAAAGACCATTGGCTTGTGTTGTAGTAAAGCCGGAGTATAAAGATACAGTAACAAAGGAAGAGCTGTTAGCCAGCTTAGCTGAAAACTTCCCGAAACAATGGGTACCGGACGATGTGGTTTTCTTAGATGAAATCCCGAAGACCTCGGTCGGCAAGTTTTTAAAGGCAAAGTTACGTGAAGAAATGAAAGAGTATATTACGCAGTAAAGTGCGAGGGCGCCTAAAGCTTTGTAAGGCGCCTTTTAATTATGTATAAAAAAAGAGCATCAGCGAAGTAGCTGACGCCCCGTACGCGATTAAACGCGCTCGATTTTACCTGATTTTAATGCACGAGCAGAAACCCATACACGCTTAGGCTTACCGTCAACTAGGATACGAACCTTTTGTAGGTTTGCTCCCCAAGTACGTTTAGAAGCGTTCATAGCGTGAGAACGGTTATTTCCTGTACGAGCTTTACGGCCAGTAACTACACATTGTTTTGGCATGTAAATTCCCTCCTTACAGATGAATCTGAAAGCTTGTTTTCAGTTCGATATTTCACATACCATAATAATTTAACATACCTCCAAGTCGAGTGCAAGAGATTTTACGTAAGCTTTCAAGAAAAAAACCTTTACAGTGTTTTGGGGTAGTGAAAGTCTCTCCTACAACAATTACTAGACGAATCCAAACGTTTTCTTTTATAATAATTCTTTGTGTAGTACAATATAGACAGTCAAAACGACCCAAGGAGGCAGGCATATGTCAGTAGAATTAACAAATGAATTCGGTCAAATTGATATTTCAAATGATGTCATTGCACAAATTGCAGGGGGAGCGGCTATTGAGTGTTACGGCATTGTCGGCATGGCCTCAAAACATCAAATTCGTGATGGTTTAACAGAGATTTTACGAAAAGAAAATTTTGCAAGAGGTGTAATCATCCGCCAAGAAGGGGAAGATTTACATATTGATATGTACATTATTGTAAGCTATGGCACGAAAATTTCAGAAATCGCTTACCAAGTACAGTCAACTGTAAAATATACAGTCAATAAAACACTAGGTATGAGTGTAAAATCAGTCAATATATTTGTTCAAGGCGTTCGTGTAATGAATGCGTAAGGAGGATTAGAATCGAATGAAGTCATTAGACGGCATTAAATTTGCAGAGATGGTGCAAATGGGTGCGCATCACCTATACCAAAATGCAAGTTATGTAGATTCGTTAAATGTATTCCCCGTTCCGGACGGTGATACAGGTACGAATATGAATTTATCGATGACGGGCGGGGCAAAGGAAACGGAGCAGCATACGTCAGCACATATCGGTAAAACAGCACAAGCATTATCAAAGGGCTTACTGATGGGAGCCCGTGGCAACTCAGGTGTTATTTTATCGCAATTATTCCGTGGTTTCGGTAAAACAATCGAAAAAGAAGAAACAGTCGATGCGAAAAAATTAGCTGCAGCTTTCCAGGGTGGTGTCGATACAGCCTATAAAGCGGTGATGAAGCCAGTGGAAGGTACGATTTTAACGGTTGCTCGTGAAGCGGCAGCAAAAGGTGTCGAAGTTGCAGAAACAACAGATGATATCATTACTTTAATGGAAGCTTTCATCAAAGAAGCACAAGCATCATTAAACCGTACACCTGATATGCTACCAGTTTTAAAAGAGGTTGGTGTAGTAGACAGTGGTGGACAAGGTTTATTGTTCATTTATGAAGGATTTTTAGCATCGTTAAAAGGTGAAGCATTGCCAGAGAAAAACGATGCGACATTAGATGATTTAATCAATGCAGAGCATCACCGTGTACAGGACTTTATGAACACGGAAGATATTGTATTCGGTTATTGTACTGAAATCATGGTTCGTTTAGAAGCAAGTAAAGCGCCGTTTAATGAAGAAGAGTTCCGTAATGAGCTAGATCCGATGGGTGATTCACTGCTTGTCATTTCTGATGATGAGGTGGCAAAAGTACATATCCATACGGAAACTCCAGGAGATGTTCTTTCAGCCGGTCAAAAATATGGCAGCTTAATGAAAATCAAAGTGGACAATATGCGTGAACAGCATTCAGCAATTGTCAATGAACCAACAGCACAAAAGAAAGAAAAAGTGCCTTATGCAATCGTGACAATTGCCATGGGTGAGGGAATTGCAACATTATTAAAATCAATTGGTGCTTCCTATGTAATTGAAGGCGGTCAGACGATGAATCCTTCAACAGAAGACATCGTTAAAGCAGTAAAAGAAATTGGGGCAGAAAGAGTACTACTAGTACCGAATAATAAAAATATTTTAATGGCTGCAGATCAAGCGGCAGAACTTCTGGATATTGAAGCAGCAGTTGTCCCAACAAAAACAATTCCACAAGGGATGGCAGCTATTTTAGCGTTTAATCCGGAATTATCCGTAGAGGATAACAAAGAAGCAATGACGGCTGGTTTTGCACATGTGAAAACAGGTCAAGTAACATATGCAGTGCGTGATACATCCATTGATGGTGTAGAGATTCGCAAAGATGACTATATGGCACTTGCAGAAGGAAAGATTGTGCTTTCAACACCTGGCATGATGGACGCAGCAAAAGAAGTTCTCACTCAACTAGTAGATGAAGATGCAGAAATCGTTACAATTATTTATGGTGAGGATGCAACATCGGATCAGGCTAATGAATTGGCAAGTTTCATTGAAGAACATTTTGCAGATGCAGAAGTAGAAATAATTGAAGGTAAGCAATCATTATATCCATTTATTCTCTCGGTAGAGTAGAAGGGATAAGAAAGAGACTGTTTGAGAAGATTCTTTTCAAACAGTCTTTCTTTTAATCTTTTAAACATTCTGACAGTAAAAGTATGAATAAGTTGTGTCTTGGGATGCACCTTGTTACACTAAGGATAAGTACAAAATTGTGAGAAAATTGAAGGTGATTATATGAAGTTTACATCTGTCTTTGATATTATCGGACCGGTTATGATTGGTCCATCTAGCTCTCATACAGCAGGTGCTGCCCGAATCGGACGAGTAGCGCGTGATCTATTTGGCCGGCAGCCAAAATGGGTAAAAATTCACTTATATGGCTCGTTTGCTGAAACATATCGTGGACATGGAACAGACGTAGCGTTAGTAGGCGGTGTTCTTGGGTATGATACGGATGATGAGCGTATTAAAACCGCATTTGAAGAAGCAGAAAAAGCAGGTCTTGAATTTGAATTTATTCCAGAACAAGCAGCAAAAGAACATCCCAATACTGCACGTCTTTTGATGGGGGACGATAGCGGAGAGATGAGTGTTGAGGGGATTTCTATCGGTGGAGGTAAAATTGAAATCAGTGAAGTGAACGGTTTCAAACTGCGCCTAACAGGTGGAATGCCTGCTATTTTGGTTGTCCATCAAGATCGTACCGGCTGTATCGCCAATGTGGCGAACTGCTTAGCCATGCATAGTGTCAATATCGGTCATATGGAAGTATCAAGAATTGAGCGAGGCTTGACAGCTTTAATGGTGATAGAAGTCGATCAAAATATTGATGAACGCATACTCGAACAGTTATCCTATATACCCCATATCACGAAAGTATCAAAAATTAACAATTAGGAGGGGATGAAATGGACGTACTATTTCAAAACGTGCGAGAGCTTGTAGCTTTGGCTGATAAAGAAAATAAATTAATTTCGGAAATTATGATTGAACAAGAAATGCTTATTAGCGGTCGTTCACGTGAAACGATCATGGAGCAAATGGAGCGTAATTTAGTCGTTATGGAAGAGGCAGTGGAGCGTGGTTTAAAAGGGGTACAGTCTGTTACAGGCCTAACGGGTGGAGATGCTGTACTTATTCAAAACTATATAGCGAATGGCAAGTCGTTATCGGGTGAACTATTACTGGATGCTGTGAGTAAAGCTGTAGCTACAAATGAAGTCAATGCAGCAATGGGGACGATTTGTGCAACGCCAACAGCTGGTTCTGCGGGGGTAGTGCCAGGGACATTGTTCGCTGTCCAGCATAAACTAAATCCAACACGCGAACAGATGATTCGCTATTTATTTACATCCGGTGCGTTCGGTTTTGTCGTAGCGAATAACGCCTCAATTTCTGGAGCGGCTGGAGGCTGTCAAGCAGAGGTTGGGAGTGCAGCGGCGATGGCAGCTGCAGCCATTGTCGAAATGGCAGGTGGTACACCAGCACAGTGTGCAGAAGGCTTTGCTATTACGTTAAAAAATATGCTTGGACTAGTGTGCGACCCGGTAGCTGGCTTAGTCGAAGTACCGTGTGTGAAGCGTAATGCCATGGGAGCAGCGAATGCGCTAGTTGCAGCCGATATGGCGTTAGCAGGCGTAACGAGCCGTATTCCTTGTGATGAGGTAATTGGCGCTATGTATCGTATTGGTCAGGCAATGAGTCCAAACTTAAAAGAAACAGCTCGTGGAGGACTTGCAGCTACACCAACAGGTCGAGAAATCGCTCAAAAGATTTTTGGTTCAGCGATGCCTTCTTAATAATGAAACAGGTAACGAAAAGCTTCATTTCGTTGCCTGTTTTTTTATATAAGAACGCATGTTTTGTGCTAAACTGAAAGAAAAGAGTCAATGAAGGAAGTGGGGAAGTTGTTGATAACAGAACCCGTAGCCAATTTAAAAGGAGTTGGCAAAGAAACGGCAGAGCAGTTGGCGAGCTTAGGTGTGCATACAATTGAAGATTTAATCTGGATGTTTCCGTATCGCCATGAGGACTTTACATTAAAAGATTTAACGGAAACACCACATAATGAAAAAGTAACGATTGAAGCTCGTGTAGAGAATATCCCCTCGGTGTCGTTTGTCGGAAAGAAATCGCGCCTTACCGTTACAGTGCTTGCAGGGCGCCATTTAATAAAGGTAGTCATGTTCAACCAGCATTATTTAAAACAGAAGCTAAACCCCGGTGCTATTATTACAGTTTCAGGAAAGTGGGATCGAGGACGCCAGGTAATTGTCGGTACCCATATTAAAATGGGACCAAAGCAAGACGGCACAGATTTTGAGCCTGTCTATAGCTTGCGCAATACCGTGAAGCTAGCACGCTTTAAAAAAATTATGCGTCAAGCGTTGGATGAGGCAGGGCATTTAATTCCTGAAACTTTGCCTGCATATTTGCGAGAACAATATAAATTATTATCCATGCAAGAAGCACTAGAAGGTGTGCATTTTCCGCGAGATCCAAACCATGTGAAGCAGGCGCGGCGCCGTTTTGTGTACGAAGAGTTGCTGGCATTTCAGCTGCGCATTCAAGCGTTACGAAAGACGAGACGTGAAAGTGAATATGGTCAATCCATTCAATATGATGTCAATAAGGTTCGGGCATTTATCGAAACATTGCCTTACGAATTAACGGGTGCCCAAAAAAGGGTCGTCAATGAAATTTCAAAAGACTTAAAGCTTCCGCAACGCATGAACCGATTATTGCAAGGAGATGTAGGGTCGGGAAAAACAGTCGTAGCAGCTATTGGGTTATACGCAGCTGTGACAGCAGGCTATCAAGGCGCTTTAATGGCACCGACCGAAATATTGGCGGAGCAGCATGCTGAAAATTTACATGCCTGGTTCGATCCAATTGGTGTACGTGTAGAAATTTTATCAGGTTCCACGAAAACAAAAGCCCGTCGCGAAATTTTACAACAGTTAAAAGATGGGGACATCGATATTTTAATTGGTACCCATGCCCTCATTCAACCGGATGTCGAGTTTAAACACTTGGGCTTCGTTATTACCGATGAGCAGCATCGCTTTGGGGTAGAGCAACGGCGTGTGTTAAGGGATAAAGGGGAGCATCCGGATGTGCTCTTCATGACGGCTACGCCTATTCCGCGTACGCTCGCCATTACAGCGTTTGGGGAAATGGATGTTTCGATTATAGATGAGCTGCCTGCCGGACGTAAGGAAATAGAAACGCACTGGATGAAACATGAGCAACTAGGTGCCGTGCTGACAAAAATGGAGATGGAATTACGTGCTGGTCGCCAGGCCTATATGATCTGTCCATTAATTGAGGAGTCCGATAAGCTCGACGTGCAAAATGCAGTGGAAGTATTTGAACAACTGTCTACTTATTTTTATGGACGGTATCAGGTTGGCTTGATGCACGGTCGTCTGTCAGCGCAGGAAAAGGATACAGTAATGCGTGAATTTAGTGAGGGACGTATTCATGTATTAGTTTCTACTACGGTAGTCGAAGTAGGGGTTAACGTGCCCAATGCTACTTTTATGACGATTTATGATGCAGAACGCTTTGGTCTAGCCCAGCTACACCAATTGCGCGGGCGTGTTGGGCGTGGCGAGCATCAGTCCTATTGTGTGCTACTAGCTGATCCGAAAACAGAAGAAGGCAAGGAACGGATGATGTCGATGACCGAGACAAATGACGGCTTCAAATTAGCGGAAAAGGACTTAGAGCTACGCGGTTCCGGCGACTTCTTTGGCAAAAAGCAAAGCGGTCTACCTGAATTTAAAATGGCAGATTTAGTGCATGATTACCGCGCCTTAGATGTAGCAAGGCAGGACGCGGTACGACTTGTAGAGAGCGAGGCATTTTGGCAGGAGGAAGAGTATGCTCCATTGCGTAAAACGTTAGAAGAAGCTGGTGTACTGGAAGGGGAAAGAATCGATTAATGATGGTTTTTGAGAATTCAGAAAGAGAAATATCATATTGAAATGACAAATTAATTTACTACAAAGGGGCGATTTTAGATGGCAATTCATCCATATCTAGTTTTTGAGGGAGAAACAAGAGAAGCTGTACAATTTTACGCTGATGTATTTGGGGTAAAAGATTATATACTAACAACATTTGGTGAAAGTCCACAGCACCCGGATTATCCAATACCAGAAGAAGCGAAACATTTAGTCATGCATGCGATGATTCAACTACCGACGGCAAAGCTTATGTTTTCGGATACTTACCCGGGACATCCTCCTGTCAGCAGCGGCAATCGTATTACATTAGCCTATGTAGTGGATGATGAAGCGCATATCCGTCAGGTGTTCGAGCGTTTAGCTGAAGACGGAAAAGTTACTATGCCGCTTCAAGAAACATTTTGGAGTAAATGCTACGGCGGTGTAGTAGACCGCTATGGTATCGAATGGCAATTCAGTCATGAAGCATAAACAGTTTTTATGCAAACTCAGAACCTTCACATGCAGAAGGTTCTTTTTTTATATGTACCAATCCGTTAGGCATATTGTTGTAGGTAGATTCATATTAAAAAACTATTGCGTTCCCTATTCGTTTTATGTATATTGGTATTAGTACCAAGTGCTAATGCTTAATGAGAAGGTGACGGGGATATGAAACTTACAAAAAAAGAACGCCAACAATCGCTAACACAAACGATCGCCGATAATCCATTCGTCACTGATGAACAATTAGCAAACCAATTTAATGTAAGCGTTCAAACTATTCGGCTTGATCGCATGGAACTATCCATTCCAGAACTGCGAGAGCGTATTAAAGACGTGGCAGCCAAAAATTATGAAAATGAAGTAAAATCACTTCCTTTAGATGAGGTCATCGGGGAAATTATAGATATTGAACTAGATCAGCGTGCCCTGTCCATTTTCGATGTCAGCGAGGAACACGTATTCCAGCGTAACGACATCGCAAGAGGGCACCATCTTTTTGCCCAAGCTAACTCATTAGCCGTGGCAGTAATTGATGATGAATTAGCATTAACGGCTAAATCCAATGTTGTATTCGTGCAGCCAGTGCGAGCGGGTGACCGTGTTATTACGAAAGCAGTCGTACGTGAGCAACAAGATGAAAAGAATCGTACGATTATTGATGTAACATCAACAGTAAATAATAAAGTAGTATTTACAGGTGAATTTATCATGTACCGTACGAAAGGTGGAAATGAACAATGAAATTAGCAGTCGACGGTATGGGCGGCGACAACGCACCGCAAGCGGCAGTTGAAGGAGCCCTGCAAGCACTAGAAAGCTTTCAAGACATAGAAATTTTACTATATGGTCATGCTGAAAAAATGAAACCATACATAAAGGAGCATCCGCGTTTAACAGTTATTCATTGCGAAGAAATTGTCGAAGGCGATGACGATCCAGCACGCGCTGTCCGTCGTAAAAAAGATTCTTCCATGACACGCATGCTTGAAGCGGTGACAGATGGCACAGCCGATGCCTGTGTATCAGCAGGCAATACAGGGGCTTTAATGGCAGGTGGGTTATTTAAGGTAGGACGTATTGACGGCGTTAGCCGACCAGCACTAGCGACAACATTACCTACACTAGACGGTCAGGGCTTTTTAATGTTAGATTTAGGAGCCAATGCTGATGCTAAGCCGGAAAACCTTGTACAATATGCCATTATGGGTGATATTTATGCCAAAAAGGTGCGCGGAATATCAACACCGCGCGTTGGATTATTAAATATCGGAACAGAAGATAAAAAAGGCAATGAATTAACGAAAGCCAGCTTTGAGCTTATGAAAGAACTGCCACTGCAATTTGAAGGCAATATTGAAGCACGTGAATTATTGAATAGGGTAGCCGATGTAGTCGTGACAGACGGCTTTACAGGAAATATGGTGCTGAAAACCATTGAAGGAACAGCAGGCGCATTATTTGACATGCTGAAAGAGGCGTTTACTTCTTCTACAAAAGCAAAACTGGGCTATGTATTGGCAAAGGACGGCTTAAGAACATTAAAAACAAAATTAGATTATTCGGAATATGGTGGAGCAGCCTTATTTGGTTTGAAATCACCGGTTATTAAGGCACATGGCTCATCCAATGCACGTGCCATCTACAACGCCATCAAACAAGCAAAAATTATGGTGGAACACGATGTGTGTGCAACGATTCAACACACAATTACGAAACAATAGCATTGTGCAAAGGAGAGTTTCAATATGACGAAAATAGCTTTTATTTTTCCAGGACAAGGTTCGCAGCAAGTAGGAATGGGTGCAGAACTCATTGCGAACGACGAAAAAAGCAAAGCGCTCTATGACCAGGCGAATGCCGTATTAAATTTGGATTTAACAACATTGATGTTAGAAGGTCCACAAGAAGAGCTAACTTTGACTTATCATGCACAGCCTGCCTTGTTAACAACAGGTGTCATGGTAGCAGAAAAGCTAAAGGCAGCAGGCATTCAACCACACTACGCAGCAGGTCACTCTTTAGGAGAGTATAGCGCCTTTGTAACAGCTGGGGTGCTGACGTTTACTGATGCAGTGAAAATTGTACATCAACGTGGTTTATATATGGACGAAGCCGTACCAGCAGGTGTTGGAGCAATGGCGGCCATTTTAGGAATGGAAGCAGAAGTTCTAGCTAGTGTATGTGAAGAAATCAGTGCAACAGATGTTGTGCAAATTGCCAACTACAATTGCCCAGGGCAAATTGTCATCTCTGGTACAAAAGAAGGGGTAGAAAAAGCCTCTGCACTAGCGAAAGAACGCGGTGCCAAGCGTGCTATTCCATTAACGGTAAGTGGACCATTCCATAGCTCATTAATGCAACCAGCAGCAGATCAGCTTGCCGCTACGATTGCGGAAGTTGAGATGCAGGCATCAACTATTCCAGTTGTGAGCAATGTAAATTCCACATTATTAACAGACGTAGAATCAATTCGTCAGGAGATGGTGGCGCAAGTAACAAGCTCCGTACAGTGGGAACAAAATATTCAGAAGCTATTAGATGAGGGCGTAACAGTCTTTATTGAGTGCGGTCCTGGTAAAGTATTATCTGGCTTAGTAAAGAAAATCGATCGAAAAGCAGCGACATACTGTGTTTATGATGAAGCATCATTGGCGCAAGTAGTAGAAGCTGCAAAGGAGTGGTCATAATGAGTGAAAATAAAACAGCTGTTGTCACAGGCGGATCACGAGGAATTGGTCGTGCCATTTGTTTAGAATTAGCTAAGCAGGGTGCCAATATCGTAGTCAACTATAGTGGCAGCGAACAAAAAGCACAGGAAGTTGTTGCTGAAATTGAAGCGTTAGGTAGACGTGCTATTGCCGTACAAGCAGATGTTTCACAAGCGGAGTCTGTTGATGCTTTAATGAAGCAAGCTCTTGACACATTCGGCTCAATTGATATATTAGTGAACAATGCAGGTATTACGCGCGATAATTTATTGATGCGTATGAAAGAAACAGAGTGGGATGATGTCATCGATACGAACCTAAAAGGTGTATTCCTTTGTACAAAAGCGGTGACACGTCAAATGATGAAACAACGTGCAGGACGCATTATTAATATTTCATCAATCGTAGGTGTTGCAGGAAATCCTGGTCAGGCGAATTATGTAGCTGCTAAAGCAGGTGTGATTGGTTTAACAAAAACGACTGCACAGGAGCTGGCAAGCCGCAATATTTTAGTCAATGCGATTGCGCCAGGCTTTATTACGACAGAAATGACAGATGCACTGCCGGCAGACATTAAAGAATCGATGCTTAAGCAAATTCCCCTAGCACGACTTGGTCAACCGGAAGATATTGCAAAAGCAGCAGCATTTTTAGCATCTGATAGTACAAATTATATTACAGGTCAAACGATTCATATTGACGGCGGGTTAGTAATGTAGTAAATTACTATCCGTTAATACGGAATAAATATTGATTTGAGGGGAGGTGACTGATTTGACTACAGTAGAACGCGTAACAAAAGTAATCGTGGATCGTCTAGGAGTAGATGAGAGCGATGTAAAATTAGAAGCTTCTTTCCGTGATGATTTAGGTGCAGACTCTTTAGACGTTGTTGAGCTTGTAATGGAACTTGAAGATGAGTTTGACATGGAAATTTCTGATGAAGATGCAGAAAAAATCGCTACAGTTGGCGATGCTATCAGCTACATCGAGAGCAAAGTTAGCTAATGATAATAAGACATATGAGAGCGTGTAAACGTCCTTATATGTCTTTTTCATTTACATCGACCTTCAACAGAGTTTTTCTAAATTTAGAGATAGAGAAATAATATCGTTTTAATTAGATATCCAAACATTGGCTGAAAAAAGTGAAACCTTTGACAAAACCAATGTCTCCATTCGCCAGCACAAAATTGACTAGATATACCTTCAGCCCTATGTTTCGACTTTTTTGTCACAATACCTTTGCTTAAAAGGTTTTAACAAGGTAAACTAAACGATAGAAACTGAGTAGGAAGGCAGATAGTCCATGACGATAAGAAAAAAAGGAAATCATCAGAAAATAGGTGTGCTACCAGAGAAAGCACGTCAGCAATTTGAACAACTACAACAAGAGTTAAATGTAACATTTCATAATAAAAGTTTATTATATCAAGCATTTACGCATTCATCTTATGTGAATGAACATCGTCGCAAGCTATTTACGGACAACGAAAGACTTGAGTTTCTAGGAGATGCGGTACTGGAGCTATCAGTATCGAAATTTTTATTCGAAAAATATCCGCAGATGAGTGAAGGTGAACTAACAAAGCTTCGTGCGTCCATTGTTTGTGAACCGTCACTTGTTATTTTTGCGAATGAATTACAATTTGGACAATTCGTATTGCTTGGCAAGGGAGAAGAGCTGACAGGTGGTCGTGAGCGTCCAGCATTACTGGCTGACGTATTTGAATCATTTGTAGGTGCCCTTTATTTAGACCAAGGCTTAGATACGGTAGTTTCATTCCTAGAACGCGTTGTATTCCCGAAAGTAGAAATCGGTGCTTTTTCGCATGTGATGGATTTCAAGAGCCAGCTGCAGGAAATGGTGCAGCAATCCAACAATGGTACTTTACATTATGAAATTGTTGATGAAAAAGGTCCGGCACATAACCGTACATTCGTATCACGCGTACTGCTGAACGAGCAAGAGCTAGGAGTAGGGCGCGGAAAGTCAAAGAAAGAAGCTGAGCAGCAGGCGGCACAAAGTGCTATGCAAAAGTTAAAGCAAGAGGAGGAATAATATGTTCTTAAAAAGACTTGAGGTAATTGGCTTCAAATCCTTTGCAGAGCGTATTGGCATCGATTTTGTCCCCGGTGTAACAGCTGTTGTTGGACCAAATGGTAGTGGTAAAAGCAATGTAACAGATGCAATCCGTTGGGTATTAGGGGAGCAGTCTGCCAAATCACTACGTGGCTCTAAAATGGAAGATGTAATCTTTGCAGGGAGTGATTCACGTAAGCCATTAAACTTTGCAGAGGTCACACTCATTTTAGACAATTCAGACGAACGAATTGCGATTCCTTATACAGAAATTAGTGTAACGAGACGTGTGTATCGTTCAGGTGATAGTGAGTACTTACTCAATAAGCAAAATTGTCGCCTGAAGGATATTACGGACTTGTTTATGGATTCAGGCCTTGGAAAAGAAGCATTTTCCATTATTTCGCAAGGTCGTGTCGATGAAATTTTAAACAGTCGCCCGGATGACCGTCGATTAATTTTTGAAGAGGCAGCGGGCGTATTAAAATATAAGCAACGCAAGAAAGTAGCAGAACATAAGTTAGTGGAAACAGATGAAAACCTGCACCGTGTATTGGATATTTTGCATGAGCTGGATGATCGGCTAGAGCCGCTAAAAATGCAGGCTTCTGCAGCCAGTGATTATTTGCGCATGACAGAAGAATTGCGTGAATCGGATATTTCATTAATCGTTCACGATTTAGCGGTATGTGAAGCAAGCCTAGTTGAACTGCAAAATGAGCTTGCTGATCTAGAAGCCAAGGAATTATTGCAGGCTGGCGAAATTGGGACACTTGAAAAATCGGTGCGACAAGTGCGTGCCGAGTTAAAGACGCTCGATAGCCAGCTCGATACTTCTCAAATGGGACTAGTAGAAGCAACTGCCGAGGTAGAGCGTTGGGATGGACGTAAAGCGCTTATGCAGGAAAAACGTTCCAATGCCCAACTCCGTTTGGAGCAACTACAAGGGCAGCTAGAAACAGCACAAAAAGAAGCGGAGCAACTGCAACTTGTAGAGCAAGAGAAAAAACAGCGTTTTCAACAAAAGCAGGCAGAAGTCCAAACGTTAAAGCAATCAATCAAGCAAATGGAGCAAGTACTTACACGTTCTGCTTCTGAGATGGAAGAGGAAATCGAAGACAATAAAAATAAATATATCGATTTATCCAATGAACAAGCTACATTAAAAAATGAGTTAAAGCATATCGATCAGCAACTACAGCAACAACAGGCGACAAAAGAACGCATGTCTGGTCGCTATGAAGAATTGCAACAGCAATTGACAAAGGTTACAGCGGAAAAAGAAGCGGTTGCAAGCCAATGTACAGCCATTGAAGAGCGATTAGCACAGCAACAGGCAGCATTAGAAAAGCTAAATGCTTCTGTAACACAGCTGACCAAGGCTTTAGAGGACAAGCAAAACTTGCTGTACCAAGCGTACCAGCACCAACAACAGTTAAAAGCGCGCCGTGAAACACTGGCGGAACTCGAAGCAGACTTTTCCGGCTTCTATCATGGCGTAAAGGAAGTATTATTAGCGCGTGATAAAGGCGAGTTAGCCGGGGTAGAAGGAGCAGTAGCTGAGCTTGTCCAAGTAGACGGTGAATATTCGCAAGCAATTGAGACAGCATTAGGAGCTGCCAGTCAGCATATTGTGACAACGAATGAGCAGCAGGCACAGCAGGCAATTGCGTGGCTGAAAAAACGCCGTGCAGGACGCGCTACTTTCCTCCCTAAAACGGTCATGAAATCACGTCGTTTAAGTGAAGGGCAAATTGCCGCGGTTTCAAGTCACCCTGCTTTTATTAATATGGCTTACAA
The DNA here is from genome assembly GCA_014595895.1 of Lysinibacillus odysseyi. Classification (GTDB taxonomy): domain Bacteria; phylum Bacillota; class Bacilli; order Bacillales_A; family Planococcaceae; genus Lysinibacillus_B; species Lysinibacillus_B odysseyi_A. The sequence continues at coordinate 329,152 of JABUKB010000001.1, forward strand.
CGTCGTAACGTTTGATGAATCCAATCGCTCGATAGTGGAAAATTTACTCGGTAATGTTTTCGTAGCAGCTCATATTGAAGGGGCTAGCCAAATTGCTCGTTTACTTGGCTTTAAATACCGTGTGGTGACAATGGATGGCGATATTATTAATGCTGGCGGTTCCCTAACAGGCGGATCAGTCAAGCAGCAATCATCGTTATTCACGCGTAAAGCAGAGTTGGATACATTAACAGGTAAGTTAAATGAAATGGAGCATACAATCCAATCAGCGGAGCGCACAGTAGCAATCGAAAAAGAAAAAACAGCGCAAATGCGTCAGGATGCAGAAGAAGTACGTCTTCTATGCGAGGAATATCGTACGCAACACCAGCAGCAAAAAGCGCAGTTTTTAGAATTAGACATGCAGGAGAAAGCACTGCAGTCGAACGTATCTTTAGCAACGTCTGAGCAAACGACCATGTCTACGCAAGGCGAGACATTAGAGCAGCAAAAACAACAGGCAGAAATGCGTCTAGCGGAGCTTGTCACAGCTTTAGCAGAAGTGAATGAGCTTGTGGAACAATTAACGATTGCCAAAGCCCAAGGAGACTCCCAGAAGGATATCCTGCGTGACCAACTAGGTGAAAAACGTTCACAGCTTGCTGTAGCACAAGAGCAAATGCAACAATTGCAAATTCAAACGGCTGATGTAGCATTGCAATTAGCCAAAATAAACGAAACTGTACAAAGCATTTCCCAGGAAATTGAGTGGTTCGCTACAGATGCCGGTGCCAATGGTCCAACTGTTGAGGAAATCGAAGCAGCCATTGTAGAATGGAGCGCGAAACGCGATACGCTGCAAGAATTTATTAACGAAAAGCGCGAGCAAAAGGAAGCGTTGCAGCAAAAAGTCCTTGTTATTGAAGAGGACTTAGCGGAAAAGCAACGCATTCACAAAAGCTATGTTGAGGCAATCAATCAGCAAACGATGAAGCGCAGCCGATTGCAGTTTGAGCAGTCAACATACGAGAAACAATTAACAGAAAACTATGAGCTTGATGTTCCGCAAGCAAAGGAACAGGCTGAGCCTATAGAAGCAGTAGATGCAGTACGTCGCAAAGTAAAATTACTAAAACAATCTATCGAAGAATTAGGACCGGTTAATTTAACGGCTATTGAAGAATTCGAACGCGTGCAAGAACGTCATACATTCTTAAATGAGCAACGCAATGATTTACTCGAAGCGAAAGATACTTTGCACAAAGCAATTACAGAAATGGATAGTGAAATGTCTACTCGTTTTGGAGAGACTTTTGAAAGTATTCGCATTCAATTTAAACGCGTGTTCCGTGAATTATTTGGCGGAGGTCAGGCAGATTTAGTATTGTTGCAACCGGAGGATCTATTAACATCTGGCATCGAAATTAAAGCACAACCCCCAGGCAAAAAACTGCAAACTTTAAGTTTATTATCAGGCGGGGAACGTGCCTTGACAGCGATTGCCTTATTATTCGCGATTTTAAATACACGCCCTGTACCATTCTGTGTTCTAGATGAGGTAGAGGCAGCATTAGATGAATCAAATGTGATTCGTTATAGTCAATATTTGAAGAAATTTAGTCAAGATACCCAATTCATCGTTATTACTCACCGAAAAGGAACGATGGAAGGGGCCGATGTATTATATGGCATTACTATGCAAGAATCGGGTGTTTCGAAGCTTGTATCAGTCAAGCTGGAAGAAGAAGAAGCAGTAGGCGGAGGAGTGTAGGGAATGAGCTTTTTTAAACGTTTGAAAGAAAAATTGATTGGCGCGGAAGAAGAGAAACTGCCAAAGGATGACATAGAGCAATCAATTGATAAACCAGAGGATACGGATGAGGGAATCGAGCAAGTCGAGCCATCAGAAGCAGTATACGTTCCTGCGGTAGAAGAGGTAGTATTAGAAACAGAACCTGACACGATTATCGGGGAACAGCCTCAAGAGTTATCTGTGATAGAGACCGAAGAAGCTGAAGCAGCAGAAGAAGTAGTAGAGCCGGTCGAGGAGAAAAAACCATCTGCCTGGTCAATTACAGAAAAATTTAAACTAGGCTTATCGAAAACACGTAATTCATTTACATCCAAAGTAAACGATTTAGTCGCACGTTACCGTAAAGTAGATGAAGATTTTTTTGAGGAATTAGAAGATCTTTTATTGCAAGCGGACGTAGGCTTTGAAACAGTAATGGAATTGATGGATAAGTTACGCTATGAAGTACAACGTAAAAACATCAAGAATACAGAAGGAATCCAAACAATCATCTCCGAAAAATTAGTAGAGATATACGAAGCAGGCGAAGAAAATTTAACAGAGATGAATATGCAGCCAAAAGGTGAGCTAACGGTCATTTTATTTGTCGGGGTCAATGGTGTAGGAAAAACAACAACGATCGGCAAATTAGCGCACCGTCTAAAATCTGAGGGAAAAACAGTAATTTTAGCGGCAGGGGATACATTCCGTGCGGGTGCCATTGATCAATTACAGGTATGGGGAGAGCGAGTAGGCTGTGAAGTGATTGCACAGTCTGAAGGCTCAGACCCAGCTGCTGTTATGTACGATGCCATCCGTGCAGCAAAAAACCGTGGTGCCGATGTCTTAATTTGCGATACGGCAGGTCGCTTACAAAATAAAGTCAACTTAATGAATGAGCTAGAAAAGGTACATCGCGTTATCTCACGTGAAATTCCAGATGCTCCTCATGAAGTATTATTGGCGCTGGATGCAACGACAGGTCAAAATGCCTTAGTACAAGCACAAATGTTCAAAGAGGCTACAAATGTAACAGGTATTGTACTGACGAAACTTGATGGTACAGCAAAAGGCGGTATCGTGCTTGCGATTCGCAATAAATTAAGCATTCCCGTTAAATTTGTCGGTCTTGGTGAAAAGATGGATGATCTTCAACCATTTGATGCAGAACGATATGTATATGGTTTATTTGCGGAAGGTTTAGAAAAAGAATTAGAAAACATAGAAGACTAACTTATGAAAACGTGCAGGCGCTGGTCTGTACGTTTTTAATTTTTAATAGGGCAAAACAGAGCCTATATTGAATTGAAAATTCCTTTTATAGGTGATGAAACTACTCTTTGGTAACTTTTGTACATGTCTTTTCTCCTGTACACCACAAGCTGTTGAAAATGATAAAAATTTGACCAAAGTGCAAGTAAATAACCTTGACACCTCTCCCTAAAAAGCTATATGATACAGTAGACTAAATATGAATGGAGAGATTAAGGTGCTACTTGAGAAAACAACACGCATGAACTTTCTCTTCGACTTTTATCAAGCATTGCTAACGGAAAAGCAACGTAGCTATATGGAGCTTTACTACCTAGATGACCACTCTCTAGGGGAAATTGCCGAGTCGTACGAAATATCCAGACAGGCCGTATACGATAATATTCGACGTACGGAGGCAATGCTTGAAGAATATGAAGATAAATTACGCTTATTAGAAAAATTTCAACAGCGCCAACAGCTACTCAAACAATTAACAGCCGCTCTAGAACAAGGCGGCGACAAAGAAGCTTGCCTAGCGTTAGTTGAACAACTGAAGGAATCGGATTAGGAGGCGAAGGATTTGGCTTTTGAAGGTTTAGCAGAGCGACTCCAAGGCACTATTCAAAAAATCAAAGGCAAAGGTAAAGTAAGTGAACAAGACGTAAAGGAAATGATGCGTGAAGTTCGATTTGCTTTAATTGAAGCCGACGTTAACTTAAAAGTAGTAAAAGAGTTCGTGAAAAAGGTAAGTGAACGTGCTGTCGGTGCGGATGTCATGAAATCATTAACACCAGGTCAGCAAGTTATTAAAATCGTACAGGATGAGTTAACAACTTTAATGGGTGGCGAGCAAAGCCCGATTAAATTTAGCTCGCGTCCGCCAACTGTCATCATGATGGTCGGCTTACAGGGGGCCGGTAAAACAACGACTACAGGTAAATTAGCCTCTGTACTGCGCAAAAAGTATAATAAAAAGCCGCTGCTTGTTGCTGCAGATATTTATCGTCCAGCCGCAGTAAAGCAGCTAGAAACATTAGGAAAGCAACTATCCATTCCGGTGTTTGCGCTGGGGACGGATATTTCACCAGTAGAAATTGCTCGCCAAGCGTTAGAGCACGCGAAAGAAGAGCATCACGATGTTGTCATTATCGATACAGCTGGTCGATTGCATATTGATGAAGAGCTGATGCAGGAGTTAAAGGATATCCGTTCGTTAAAGGAACCGGATGAGGTATTTTTAGTCGTGGATGCTATGACAGGTCAAGATGCAGTCAATGTAGCCCAAAGCTTTAATGAAACAGTTGGCATTACCGGCGTTGTGCTCACGAAGCTAGATGGTGACACGCGTGGTGGTGCAGCGTTATCGATCCGCTCTGTCACAGGGAAGCCAATTAAATTTGTTGGTATGGGTGAAAAAATGGACGCCTTGGAGTCATTCTATCCGGAGCGTATGGCTTCGCGAATTTTAGGAATGGGCGATGTGCTATCGCTTATTGAGAAAGCGCAAGCGAATGTGGATATGGACAAAGCGAAAGAGCTTGAAGCAAAGTTCATGACGCAATCCTTCACATTTGATGACTTTATTGAGCAGCTACAAGCGGTGAAAAAGATGGGACCGCTTGATGAATTACTAAAAATGCTGCCAGGAGCCGGAAAAATCAAAGGTCTTGAAAATGCAAAAGTGGATGAAAAACAAATGGGTCGCATCGAGGCAATTATTTATTCGATGACGCCTGCCGAAAAAACAAATCCAGAAATCATTAACTCAAGCCGCAAAAAGCGTATTGCAACTGGTTCAGGTACGTCCATTCAGGAAATTAACCGTCTGCTCAAACAGTTTGAAGAAATGAAAAAAATGATGAAGCAAATGACTGGTATGGCGCAAGGAAAAGGCAAGAAAAAAATGAAAATGCCAGGCTTAGATTCATTTTTTAAATAAAATTTATACTTGTAAAGAAAAAACACTTTACAAACACTCAAGACATTGCTAATATAATATCTTGTGTGAAACTTATTCGGAGGTGCTTATTAAATGGCAGTTAAAATTCGCTTAAAACGTATGGGAGCTAAAAAATCTCCTTTCTATCGTATCGTAGTTGCTGACGCTCGTTCACCACGTGATGGCCGTCAAATCGAAACAGTAGGTACTTACAACCCACTTACAGTTCCAGCTACAGTGCAAATCGATGAAGAGAAAGCTCTTAAATGGTTAGCTGATGGTGCAAAACCATCTGATACTGTACGTAACCTGTTCTCAGAACAAGGTATCATGGAAAAATTCCATAACCAAAAATTCGCTAAATAATCGGAGGTATCATTTATGAAGCAGCTGATTGAAACAATCGTGAAACCGTTAGTTGATTATCCAAATGAAGTTCGTATTGAGACGGATGAAAATGATAGTCGCATTGTTTACAAACTTTTTGTGCATCCAGAGGATCGAGGAAAAGTGATTGGTAAACAAGGTCGTGTAGCAAAAGCTGTTCGAACAATTGTTTACTCAGCGGCATCGGGATACCATCAGAAAAAAGTTTACGTCGATATTTTGGACTAATACATGACGTGGTGCATCAAGGATGGCCCGTCTGAAAAAAAGAGAAGGAGGCCGTTAAAGCTTTCTTCTCTTTTTTTCGATATACTTATGAGCAAATATAAAGAGGTGACAATGATGGAATGGTTTAATGTAGGACGCATCGTCAATACACATGGTATTCGTGGAGAAGTACGTGTTTTATCGACAACGGATTTTGAGGATGTGCGCTTTGCTCCCGGCTCAAAGTTAGCTGCATTTAAAAAAGGTGACAAACATCCAACATGGGTAACAATCAAAAGCGCTCGCTATCATAAAAATTTCATTTTACTGACGTTTGAGGGATTAGAAAACATCAACCTAGTAGAGCCGTTTAAAGAAGGTTTATTAAAGGTGACGATGGACCAGTTAGCAGAGGATGAACTAGAAGAAAACGAATACTATCACTTCGAAATTAAGGATTGCGAAGTATTTTCTGAAGAAGGCGAACTAATTGGAGTCGTAACGGATATTTTATCGACAGGTGCCAATGATGTGTGGGAAATCAAAGCAAAGGATGGCAAAAAGCATTACATTCCTTATATTGAAGATGTTGTCAAAGAAATCGATGTAGAAGAAAAGAAAATCATCATTCATGTGATGGAAGGCTTATTATAATGAAAGTACATGTACTCAGTTTATTTCCCGAAATGTTTGAAGGGGTTTTTGGTTCATCGATTTTAAAGAAAGCGCAAGAAAAAGGAGCAGTAGAACTAGCTGTGTCAGACATTCGTGCGTTTAGTGAAAATAAACATAAGCAAGTGGATGACTATCCGTACGGTGGCGGCGCTGGGATGGTACTGAAGCCAGAGCCGATGTTCAAGGCGGTAGAAACGATTACAGAAGGTCGAAAACCGCGTGTAATCCTGATGTGCCCACAAGGTGAGCGCTTTACACAAAAAAAGGCAGAAGAGCTCGCTAAAGAAGACGATTTAGTGTTTTTATGTGGTCATTATGAAGGGTATGATGAACGTATTCGCACCCATTTAATAACCGACGAGATTTCCATCGGTGACTTTGTATTAACGGGTGGGGAGCTGCCGGCAATGACGGTAATTGATGCTGTGGTTCGTTTACTGCCAGGTGTGCTAGGGCAGGCAGACTCACATATTCAAGATTCATTTTCAACTGGGCTACTCGAACATCCGCACTATACGCGACCAGCTGATTTTAGAGGTTTAAAAGTGCCAGATATCCTGCTCAGTGGTAACCATGCAAAAATTGATGAGTGGCGTGAAGAGCAGTCATTAAAGCGTACATTAGAGAGACGCCCAGATCTATTAGAGGCACTTGAATTAACGCCAAAACAAGAGGCTATTTTAAAGAAATTAACAAAAGAAATGTAAGGAAAACTACTTGACGCTCTATTTAAGCATATGGTACACTTTGATTTGTGCAAAAAGCACTGAATTAAGGTGTTCCGCTGCAAGGAAAGTCTTGGTATGAGCATCTGTTGAAGGAGAGAATATAATGTCAAACATTATTGCAGAAATTACAAAAGAACAACTACGTTCTGACGTACCGGCATTCCGTCCTGGTGACACTGTAAAGGTACACGTTAAAGTTGTTGAGGGTACTCGTGAGCGTATCCAATTATTCGAAGGTGTAGTTATCAAACGTCGCGGTGGTGGCGTAAGCGAAACTTTCACTGTTCGTAAAATTTCTTACGGCGTTGGTGTTGAGCGTACTTTCCCAGTACACACTCCAAAAATCGCTAAATTAGAAGTTACTCGTCGCGGTAAAGTACGTCGCGCGAAACTTTACTACTTACGTAACCTACGTGGTAAAGCTGCACGTATCAAAGAAATTCGCTAATAACTTTTTTAAAGAATGGAGCTTGTGGTATACAAGCTCCATTTCTTTATGTAAGGGAATATAACGGATTTTTTTGCCTACAACGCATATTTCGTTTACAATAGGTGTTGATAGACGAGGGGGACTTTTTAAGTGGAAACTGCGAAAAAAGAAAAAAATGAACTTTTAGAATGGGTCAAAGCCCTATTGATTGCTTTTGCAATTGCTGCACTTATTCGTTACTTTTTATTTACGCCAATTGTTGTAGACGGCGATTCAATGATGCCTACCTTAGTGGATGGAGACCGTATGATTGTCAATAAAATTGGCTATACCATTGGAGACCCGGACCGCTTTGACATTGTTGTTTTTCATGCACCAGAAGGGAAGGATTACATAAAGCGTGTAATCGGCTTGCCAGGTGATACACTTGAGTATATTGATGATCAATTATATATAAATGGCAAGGCGTATGACGAGCCTTATTTAGATCCGTACAAGGCACAAATAACGGATGGGAATTTAACAGGTGATTTCACATTACAGGATATCGACCCAGCATTGGATACGATCCCAGAAGGCTATGTATTTGTGATGGGGGACAATCGTCGCTTTAGTAAAGATAGCCGCCATATCGGAATTGTCAATCAAAAAGAAATTGTAGGTAAGACAAGTATTGTCTTTTGGCCGCTAGAAGAAATCAAAATAGTAGAGTAAAAAAGGGGAGGAGATATTTCGTTGTCTCCTTCTTTTTGTCGATAGAAAGGATTCGGTAGTATGACAATACAATGGTTCCCAGGGCATATGGCGAAAGCCCGCCGACAGGTGTCAGAAAACTTAAAACTAGTCGATATTATTTTCGAATTAGTGGATGCACGTTTACCTTTATCATCTCGTAACCCCATGATTGATGAGGTCATTAACCAAAAGCCACGTCTCTTGATTTTAAATAAACAGGACATGGCAGACGAAACAGAAACACGTCGCTGGATCGCTTATTTTGAAGAACGTGGTCATAGAGCAGTTGCTATTAACTCATTTGAAGGAAAGGGCTTGCAATCTGTCAATAAAGCAGCGCAGGAAATTTTAAAAGAAAAATGGGAGCGCATGAAAGCGAAAGGCATGAAGCCGCGAGCGATTCGGGCAATGATAGTGGGTATTCCGAATGTTGGGAAATCTACGCTCATTAATCGCTTAGCGAAAAAGAACCTAGCGAAAACAGGCAACACACCAGGTGTAACAAAAGCGCAGCAATGGATTAAGGTTGGGAAAGAAATTGAACTTTTAGATACACCGGGCATATTATGGCCGAAATTCGAAGATCAAGAAATTGGCTATAAATTGGCGCTTACAGGGGCGATTAAAGATACCATTACGAACATGGAAGATTTAGCTGTTTATGGTCTCCGTTTTTTAGCCTTGCATTACCCAGAGCGCATGGAAGAGCGTTACAAAATTGATTCGGTGAATGAGGATCTAGTTGTTACATTTGACCATATCGGTCAATTGCGTAGAGTATTTGGACAAGGCGGCGAAATCGATTACGATCAAGTAGCATTGCTCATCGTACGTGATATCCGTGACCAGAATTTAGGGAAGCTTACCTTTGACTTTGTGGATGAGCAAGTTGAAAAAGAGCGTTTAGAAGAGCTCATCGCGCAAGAAAACGAAGAGCGTCGTCAAAAAAATTTGTTAATGAAGCAACAAAAGCAACAGGATACTAACTAGCGGTTTTATAAAAAAGCATATATAGAAGATGGATAAGAAACCTTTTTCACAACAGTGGAGAAGGTTTTTCTTTTATAATAAAAAGAAATGTCGATATAACAACTAAGTGACCAGATGAGAGGAAAAACATGAAAACAATCAAAGAAATTACAATAGCCTTAAAACAAGCAACGCAATTAGAACCGTGGATGGACGCTATACAGCGAGATGAGCGTGCGGGGGTACAAAGAGCTTGGGCAAGCTTTGAGAAGCGCCTAGCGAAAGAACAAGCCGTTTTAGAGGCACATAAACAGAAACTGCAGTTCGATGCGTCGTACTTGCCGCATGCAGACGCTTATTTAGCAGGAGTAGATGAAGCAGGTCGTGGTCCATTAGCAGGTCCTGTTGTGACAGCGGCGGTTGTCTTGCCGAATTATTGTCAAGAACTTGTTGGCATTAATGATTCCAAGCAATTAACAAAAGAAATGCGAGAAAATTATGCTGCCCGTATTAAGGAGCATGCCATTAGTTATTTCGTTCATTTTCAACCAGCAGAAGTAATTGATTCGGTTAATATTTATGAAGCAACAAGGCAGTCCATGCTTGCAAGTGTAGAAGGGTTAGCGGTGCAACCGGATATTGTCATTGCCGATGCGATGACGTTACCTGTTGCGATGCCGCAGCATGCAATTATTAAAGGAGATGCACAAAGCTTAAGCATTGCTGCAGCCTCTATTTTAGCGAAAACAGCGCGTGATGAATATATGGAACAGTTAGATAAAGAATTCCCGCAGTACGGCTTTGCACAGCATGCTGGCTATGGCACAAAACAGCATCTAGAAGCATTAGAGGAGTTTGGGCCAACTGAGCATCATAGAAAGTCGTTTGAGCCTATTAAATCGATGATGAAGAGGTGAATATAGATGAATATGTCGTTTAACCCGGTCACTACACAAACACAGAATGTACAAAGTCAGCCGCTTGCTTTACGTGAAGGGCAGGTATTTCATGGTACCATTACTAAGCTTTACCCGGACCAAATGGCAGAAGTGCAAGTAGGCCAAAATAAATTTGTCGCTAAATTAGAAACGCCTTTAAAAGCAGGCGATACACACTTTTTTCAAGTTACGAGTACCGCTGGACAGACAGAATTGAAAGTGGTAACAGGTCCAATGGCGCAATCGTTAACAACACAGCAACAAATGAATCAATTATTACAAAATATGAATTTACCCCAAACAAAAGAATTACAGCAAGTGCTAAGCCATTTTGTGAAGGAACAAATTCCTATTTCGCGAGAGCAATTATTGACAGCAGAAGCATGGATGAAGGGGTTACCGGAGGGGGTGTCCAAACAAGATGCGTTAGCGGCTATACAGCGCATGGCAGATTTAAAAATGCCTTTTACTACACAGGTTTTTCAAGCACTTGTCCAAGGAGCTAAAACAGATGGTATGCATGCTACTATTCAACACCTCATGCAACAACTACAACAGACCAATATGCCAAATGAGCAGGCAAAAGCAAATTTACTGAATCAATTGCAAACGATTATAAAGCCACTAGATGCTGAGACAGGTGGTATTTTATTAGCGAAAGCTGTGCATACATTAAGTGATGCCAATGCGACGATGGCCAACCGTCTCCAAGCTTTAACCATTCTAAAGGAAGCGGGCATCCTACCGCAAAATGCCAGTGTAAGTAACTGGCAAGGTACACAACCCACGCAAACATTGCCACTTACAGAGCAGCCAGTCCAAGCCGGTCAGCTTGTACAACAAGTGATGCAAGCCAAGCCAGCAGAAAGTACACAACTGATTGCCAATGTGCGGACGTTTATACAGCAGGACGCATTATTAACTGCTGATCAAAAAGCCCAGCTGATTCAATTGGTTGACCGCTTTAGCCAGTTACCGCAAACGAAGCAAACGATGGAGATTTTCGGAAAGCAGGTAAATGAACAGCTCATCAAAGCCTATGCTACGATTCAAGATAACCGTTTATTTGCTCAAAATGAACAAGGATTATCTGTAAAAGAGCAACTATTATCCTTGCTTCGCCCAGGTGCTGAGCCAGATGCCTTGTTACGTAATTTAGTAAAAGTTAGTGTAGATTCTCCGCAGCCACAAGTGCAAAGTATGGTCGTGCAAGCTGAAGCCCAAGTCCAAAATGCAGTTGATAGCAGAGCGATGGAGCAGGCAATGAAAACAGTTTTAAAAGGTTTGGGGGTTAGTTATGAAGCGGCTCTTCATAATAAATCGGGCGATATACAGCAGTTGGCGCAATCCATCAAACCACAGCTTTTAGCATTGCTGCAGGACGCACAAATTCCATCTGCTTTGCGTGAATCGGCAGAGGTATTAATGGCTAGACTAAACGGGATGCAGCTTTTATCAGGCGATCAAGGGCACCAGCATCAATTAGTCATGCAAGTACCACTGGACTTTTTCGGCAAACGTATGGATGCGACATTACAGTGGAATGGCCGCATGAATAAGGATGGGAAAATTGATGCAAATTTTGCGCGTGTGCTATTTTATTTAAATATGGAATCTTTGCAAGAAACAGTCATTGATATGCAAGTTCAAAATCGAATTGTGACGATTAATATTTTCAATGAGGATTCTCAGTTAGCTCAATTAGCAGAGCCCTTGAAGCAGTCATTAAAAACCGGATTACTAGACAAAGAATATCAATTATCTGGTTTATTCATTAAACAATTTGATAAGAAAATACAAGAGAAGCCTATAAAAAGTACAAACAGGGAAACAACACAGCAAAAAGGGGTGGATATACGTATATGAGTGATAAAAAGTATGTAAGGAAAGAAGCGATTGCTCTATCGTATAATCCAACTGAATCAGCTGGTCCAAAGGTTGTGGCCAAAGGGAAGGGACAGATTGCGGATAGTATTTTAGCACAAGCAGCAGAGCATAACGTACCGGTTCATGAGGATCCCAACCTTGTGCAATTACTTGGCCAGTTAGATTTAAATGAATCTATTCCAGAAGAATTATATCAAGCGGTAGCGGAAGTTTTTGCCTTTATATATCATTTAGACCAAAGACATGGAGAATTAAAAAGACGTAAATAGCTTTATTATAGAACTAATCTCTCATTTTTACTTAAAATAGCTATTTTATGCATAATATATAAAAAAATATGTTTAAATAAGAATGGTTGATGTTTAAAGGTATAAAGTAGACATTCTGAAAGCGTTTATGTAAAATGATTATGCAATAAAATATTTCCAATTGTCTGACGGGAGGATGTATCATGAATATCCATGAATACCAAGGGAAAGAAATCCTAAGAAAGTATGGCGTAGCAGTACCAAACGGTAAAGTAGCTTTTTCACCAGACGAAGCCGTTAAAGTAGCAAAGGAAATTGGTGGTAATGTAACGGTTGTAAAGGCTCAGATTCACGCGGGTGGTCGTGGGAAAGCTGGCGGCGTTAAAATTGCAAAAAATTTAGATGAAGTACGCTCTTATGCGAAAGAGTTACTAGGTAAGATTTTAGTAACGCATCAAACAGGTCCAGAAGGTAAAGAAGTGAAGCGTTTATACATAGAGGAAGGCTCTGATATTCAAAAAGAATATTACTTGAGTTATGTCCTTGATCGTGCCACTTCTCGTGTAACATTAATGGGATCAGAAGAGGGCGGTATGGATATCGAAGAAGTAGCAGAACAAACGCCTGAGAAAATTTTTAAGGAAGTAATAGACCCGGTGGTAGGTCTAACGCCATTCCAAGCACGCCGCATGGCATTTAACATGAACATTCCTACAAAACTGATCAATAAAGCTGCAAATTTGATGTTAGGTTTGTATAAGGCATTTATCGATAAAGATGCTTCTATTGTTGAGATTAACCCGCTTGTTGTCACAGGGGACGATCAAGTAATGGCACTAGATGCCAAATTCAACTTTGATAGTAATGCACTTTATCGTCAGAAAGATATTTTAGAACTACGTGATTTTGATGAAGAGGACGCAAAAGAAATTGAAGCGTCAAAATATGATTTAAGTTATATCTCATTAGATGGCAACATTGGCTGTATGGTAAATGGTGCCGGCCTAGCGATGGCTACGATGGATACGATTAGTTACTACGGCGGTTCACCGGCTAACTTCCTGGATGTAGGGGGCGGCGCAACAGCTGAAAAAGTAACAGAAGCGTTTAAAATCATTCTTTCCGATGAAAAAGTAAAAGGGATCTTTGTTAACATTTTCGGTGGTATCATGAAGTGCGATATTATCGCAGAGGGTGTTATACAAGCAGCGAAAGAAGTAGGTTTATCCGTACCTTTAGTAGTACGTTTAGAAGGAACGAATGTTGAGCGCGGCAAGCAGCTTTTAAATGAATCAGGCTTAAATATTATTGCGGCGGATTCAATGGCAGATGGTGCACAAAAAATCGTAGGACTTGTAGGCTAAGAAAGGCAGGGGTAACTAATGAGTGTATTTATTGATAAGGATACAAAAGTAATTGTTCAAGGCATTACAGGGGAAACAGCACTTTTCCATACAAAACAAATGCTTGAATACGGCACAAAAATTGTTGCAGGTGTTACACCAGGAAAAGGCGGTATGGAAATTGAAGGTGTACCGGTTTTCAATACAGTCGAAGAAGCTGTAAAAGCAACAGGAGCCAATGTATCGGTTATTTATGTACCGGCACCATTTGCGGCAGATGCCATTATGGAAGCGGTAGATGCAGAGTTGGATTTAACCATTTGCATTACAGAACATATTCCAGTGTTGGATATGGTGAAAGTAAAACGCTATATGGAGGGTAAACAGACCCGTTTAGTTGGTCCTAACTGTCCAGGTGTCATTACAGCAGATGAATGTAAAATTGGTATTATGCCAGGTTATATTCATAAAAAAGGTCATGTAGGGGTAGTTTCCCGTTCCGGTACATTAACATATGAAGCTGTACATCAGTTAACACAAGCGGGCATCGGCCAAACAACGGCTGTTGGTATCGGTGGTGACCCGGTAAACGGTACAAACTTCATCGATTGCTTAAAGGCATTTAATGAAGACCCGGAAACATATGCGGTAGTTATGATTGGTGAAATTGGCGGTACAGCTGAAGAAGAAGCAGCGGAGTGGGTTCAAGCGAACATGACAAAGCCGGTAGTAGGCTTTATTGGAGGGCAAACAGCACCTCCAGGCAAGCGTATGGGTCACGCCGGTGCGATTATTTCAGGCGGTAAAGGAACAGCCGCTGAAAAAATCAAAGCGATGAATGCAGCAGGTATCGAAGTAGCGCCAACACCATCTGACATTGGCGAAACATTAATTAAAGTCATTAAAGAAAAAGGTCTATACGAACAGTGCAAGACACATTAAAATAAGGATGTAGCGCTTCGGTGCTACATCTTTTCTTGTACAGTCATGTGTTTCTTCTATTATAAGGAGTGATTCCATGACAAAAAACCAATTATTAGCTCTACATTCTATTTATCCCATATCCGTGCGAGCTTTACAGCACATGCTCATGCATATTGGCGAAATTGATAATATTCTTACAACCTCATCCTCCACGATTGCAGCATTATTACGCATTTCACAGCAGCAAGCCTATATGATTCAGCAAAAATATGCCCAACTAAGAACAAAAAATTTCCTTGTCTACTATGAACAACAAAGGATAGACGTTGTGTGCTATACAGAAGAGCTGTATCCATCCTCGCTCTTAGCTATTTATGATGCACCGACTGTATTATATGGAAAAGGCGATATGAGGTTGCTGCAAGCGCCGAAAAGGATTGCCTGTATTGGCTCAAGGGACGCTACCAGTTACTCTACAGATGTTTTAAAATGCTTGCTGCCCCCATTAATCAACGAAGACTATGTCATTGTAAGCGGGCTGGCAAAAGGAGCTGATACATTTGCTCACCGCGGTGCTATCTATTACGGAGGCAGAACCATCGCTGTGCTAGGGCATGGATTTCAGACAATTTATCCAGCTAGCAATAAAAAATTAGCGCAATTTATGGCAGAAGAACACTTGCTTTTGACTGAATATGCTCCTCATATGGAACCAAGAAAAGTCCATTTTCCACAACGAAATCGTATTATCTGCGGCTTAGTAAGTGGGTTGATTATCACAGAAGCAGCTGAAAAAAGCGGGACTATGATAACAGCTGGGTTTGCGCTAGAACAGGGTAAAGATATATTTGTAGCACCTGGACCTATCACATCACCCTTGTGTATAGGCACTAATAAATTAATCAAAGAGGGAGCAATTCTTGTGTGGAATGGATATCAGATTCTTGAAGAAATACAACTATTTTACACTAAAAATTGAAAAAAAGTTGCATTATGTATCAATCTGTTATACATTTTGCAACAGGAATTGCTTTCAAAAATGAATAGCCTCTCTAAGGAGGAAGATAAATGGCAGATTATTTAGTAATAGTAGAATCACCTGCAAAGGCCAAGACGATTGAACGTTATTTAGGCAAAAAATATAAAGTAAAAGCATCTATTGGACATGTACGAGATCTCCCGCGCAGTCAGATGGGAATCGATACAGAAAACAACTATGAGCCTAAATATATAACAATTCGCGGGAAAGGTCCTGTCCTGCAAGAATTAAAAACAGCGGCAAAAAAGGTGAAGAAAATTTATTTAGCAGCCGACCCGGACCGGGAAGGTGAGGCGATTGCTTGGCATTTAGCCAATGCTCTTAATATCGATACAAATTCGGACTGTCGCGTTGTATTTAATGAAATTACAAAAGAAGCGATTTTAGAAAGCTTCAAGCACCCGCGTCCAATCGATATGGATTTAGTAGATGCACAGCAGGCACGCCGCATTTTAGACCGTTTGGTAGGGTACAATATCAGCCCGATTTTATGGAAAAAAGTAAAGAAAGGCTTATCGGCAGGCCGTGTACAATCGGTAGCATTACGCCTTATTATTGATCGCGAAAATGAAATTAAAAACTTTGAACCCGAAGAGTACTGGTCTATTGAAGGGCAGTTTGAAAAAGGGAAAAAGCAATTTGAGGCTAATTTTTACGGTACAGCAGACGAAAAGATAAAATTAACAAACGAACAGCAAGTGAAAGAGATTTTATCGAAGCTTGGTGAGGCGTTTACAGTAGAAAATGTAGTCAAAAAAGAACGTAAACGCAATGCCGCACCAGCCTTTACAACCTCTTCGTTGCAACAAGAGGCAGCGCGTAAATTAAACTTCCGTGCCAAGAAAACGATGATGCTTGCCCAGCAATTGTATGAAGGTATTGAAATCAATAAAAAAGAGGGCGCAGTTGGGCTTATTACGTATATGCGTACCGATTCAACACGGATTTCTGAGGCTGCAAAAGCAGATGCCCTGAATTATATCGAAACAAAATATGGTCAAAACTATGTAGCGACCGAAGAAAAGAAAACCAAAAAACAAACGAATTCACAAGATGCGCACGAAGCGATTCGCCCTACAAGCGTCATGCGTTCACCTGAAGAGTTGAAGGCAATTTTAAGTCGCGATCAATTACGTCTATACCGTCTTATTTGGGAACGTTTTATCGCGAGTCAGATGGCCCCGGCTGTATTAGATACAGTGACTGTAGATTTAGACAATGCAGGTATTCGTTTCCGTGCCAATGGTTCACATGTGAAGTTTCCAGGTTTTATGAAGCTCTATATTGAAGGGACAGACGATCAAACAGAGGAAGCGACAAAGTTATTGCCTGAGATGGAAGTAGGAGATGAAGTAAAGACGCTTGACATCTTGCCGAAACAGCATTTCACACAGCCACCTCCTCGTTTCTCAGAAGCACGTCTTGTCAAAACGCTGGAAGAGTTAGGTATAGGACGACCGTCTACTTATGCACCGACACTCGATACGATTCAAAAGCGCGGGTATGTGCAATTAGACGCAAAGCGTTTTGTACCGACAGAACTAGGCGAAATTGTCCACCAAGCAACGCTGGAGTTCTTCCCGGAAATCATTAATATCGAGTTCACAGCTAAAATGGAGCAAGATTTAGATGCGGTTGAAGAAGGAATAAAACGTTGGGTAGAAATTATCGATGAGTTTTACCGAGACTTTGAGCCACGTGTGAAGCATGCGGATGAAGTGATGGAGAAAATTGAAATCAAAGATGAGCCAGCCGGTGAAGATTGCGAAAACTGTGGCAATCCAATGGTTTATAAATTGGGGCGCTATGGTAAATTTATGGCGTGTTCGAATTTCCCGGATTGTCGCAATACAAAAGCCATCATGAAACCGATTGGTGTGAAATGTCCATCATGTAAAGAAGGCGAAATTGTAGAACGTAAAAGTAAAACAAAACGCCTTTTCTACGGGTGCAACACATATCCGGAATGTGAATTTGTATCGTGGGATAAGCCAATTAGTAGACCTTGTCCAAAATGTAGTGCATTATTAGTGGAGAAGAAATTGAAAAAAGGTGTCCAAATCCAGTGTACGAATAGTGACTGTGATTACGAAGAAGCGCCTTCAGAATAAAGAGGTAAATGAAATGACAGAACAAATCGTAAATGTAATTGGTGCCGGTTTAGCGGGCTCTGAGGCAGCGTGGCAAATTGCCAAGCGTGGCGTAAGGGTGCGTCTTTACGAAATGCGCCCAATGAAACAAACACCAGCCCACCATACAGATAAATTTGCTGAGCTTGTATGTTCAAACTCTTTACGTGCCAACAACTTAACGAATGCTGTAGGCGTGATAAAAGAAGAAATGCGTATGCTAGATTCAGTAATTATCGCAGCTGCCGACCAGTGTGCAGTACCAGCAGGCGGTGCATTGGCAGTAGACCGGCATGAATTTGCAGGACATGTTACAGAGAAAGTAAAAAATCATCCTCTTGTGGAAGTCATTCACGAGGAAGTAACAGAGATTCCAGAAGGCATCACTGTGGTGGCAACAGGTCCACTAACTTCTGAAAGTTTAGCAAAGAAAATTCAAGAGCTAACAGGGGAAGAGTATCTTTACTTTTATGATGCAGCAGCACCGATTTTAGAAAAAGATTCCATTAATATGGACAAAGTTTATTTGAAATCCCGCTATGATAAAGGTGAGGCAGCTTATTTAAACTGTCCGATGACAAAAGAAGAGTTCGATGCATTCCGCCAAGCTTTAATCGAAGCAGAGTGTGCACCGCTAAAAGAATTCGAAAAAGAGAAGTATTTCGAAGGCTGTATGCCAATTGAGGTAATGGCAGCACGCGGGGAAAAAACAATGACGTTTGGTCCGATGAAGCCTGTAGGGTTGGAAGATCCGAAAACAGGTAAGCGTCCATACGCTGTTGTTCAATTACGTCAAGATGATGCAGCGGGTACATTATATAACATCGTTGGTTTCCAAACACATTTGAAATGGCCGGAGCAAAAGCGTGTGTTCTCAATGATTCCAGGACTTGAAAATTTAGAAATCGTACGCTACGGTGTAATGCATCGCAATACATTCATTAACTCACCGCGTGTATTGGCTCCAACTTATCAATTACGCGCTAACCCAAATATTTTCTTCGCTGGTCAAATGACTGGCGTAGAAGGTTATGTAGAATCAGCAGGGAGTGGATTGATTGCAGGTATTAATGCGGCTCATTTAGCAAAAGGCGAAGAGTTAGCATACTTCCCGCATGAAACAGCACTCGGTTCAATGGCTCGCTATATTACAGAGGCAGATGCGAAAAACTTCCAGCCGATGAATGTAAACTTTGGTTTATTCCCTGACTTAGGGGAGCGTATAAAATCAAAAGCAGAGCGTGCTGAGAAACATGCGAACCGTGCATTAGAAGCAATTCGGAATTTTAAGAATTCGCGAACAATTTAATTGCAATTTGCTCCTCGGTATTTTATACTTGAGGAGCTTTTCTCATGCCTAAATTTATAGCATAACTTTAGAAAAATTGTGAACAAAAACATAAAATTTTTAAAATTTGCAAACTTTTGCTTGCACAATGACTTAGATAGGTATAGTGTCAATATGGATGTTTTTTAGATAATCAAACTTTGACCACTCCATCTAAGGGAGGTAGTGAAATGTTAAATCAACCTTCAGAAGCTTTGGGCCAATTTATAAAATATATACAGCTTGAAAAGAATTTTTCTGTTCATACAGTACGTGAATATGAAGCTGACCTACAGCAATTCCTGCAATTTCTGCAGCAAGAAAATGTAACGGATTTAGCTGAGGTGGAATATCTGCATGCTCGGCTCTATGTCACAAAGTTGTATGATGAAAAGTTAGCTCGTACCTCAATATCTAGAAAAATTTCATCAATTAGGTCGTTTTTCCGCTTTCTAAACCGTGAAGTGCAATTAGATGATGCACCATTTCTTTCGTTGCATCACCCTAAAAGGGAGGAAAAATTACCGAATTTTTTTTATGAGGAAGAGATGAACGAGCTGTTCGCTCATGTAACAGGTGAAGATCCAAAGTCCGTGCGCAACCGCGCGCTATTGGAATTACTTTATGCAACAGGGATGCGTGTCAGCGAGTGCGTCAATATGGAATTGCATCAAGTGGACTTTAATTATTGTTTTATCCGAGTGATGGGAAAAGGGCGTAAGGAACGCATTGTGCCATTTGGTCAGTACGCTCATCAGGCTTTAGTAGAGTATGTCGAACAGGCAAGACCCATTTTAATGAAGCAGAAGCAACATGCAAAAGTATTTGTGAATATGCGTGGAGACGCACTGACTGCTCGCGGTGTACGTCATATCCTCACAACTATGATGGAAGAGGCCAGTATACATAGCAAAATATATCCACATATGCTACGTCATACGTTTGCAACGCATTTGTTAAATAACGGGGCAGATTTACGAACAGTTCAAGAATTATTAGGCCATGCAAATCTTTCATCTACTCAGGTGTATACACACGTGACAAAGGAACATCTTCGAAACACATATATGAATACGCATCCAAGAGCGTAAAGGAGGCATATTATAGGTATGGGACAAATTCATGCGACAACTATTTTTGCCATTCAGCACAATGGTGAATGTGCAATGGCAGGAGATGGACAGGTAACATTAGGGAATGCAGTTGTTATGAAGAATACAGCTAAAAAGGTCAGACGTCTGTTTAGTGGCAAAGTATTGGCTGGCTTTGCTGGTTCTGTGGCAGATGCTTTTACATTATTTGAAATGTTTGAAGCCAAGCTCAATGAGCATAATGGGAATCTCCAAAGGGCTGCAGTTGAAGTAGCAAAGCAATGGCGCGGTGACAAAATGCTGCGTCAATTAGAAGCGATGTTATTAGTAATGGATAAAACAGGCTTATATTTAGTGTCCGGGACAGGAGAAGTCATTCAACCTGATGATGGCATCTTAGCGATTGGATCAGGTGGCAATTATGCATTATCAGCAGGAAGAGCGCTAAAACTACATGCAGGAGAACATATGACTGCTAGCCAAATTGCTGAAGCTGCCTTACAAACAGCAGCGGATATTTGTGTATTTACAAACCATAATATTATCGTGGAGGCGCTATAGATGAGAAATTTTAATTTAACGCCCAAACAAATTACCGAGCAATTAAATCGTCATATCGTCGGTCAAAAAGAAGCAAAACGTGCAGTAGCGATTGCGTTGCGTAACCGTTATCGTCGATCATTACTATCGGAGGAATTGAAGGCGGAAGTAATTCCTAAAAATATTTTAATGATTGGTCCGACAGGGGTCGGTAAAACAGAAATCGCTCGTCGTATCGCCAAAATGATGAACGCTCCTTTTATTAAAGTGGAGGCAACTAAGTTTACAGAAGTAGGCTATGTAGGACGCGATGTGGAGTCGATGGTACGTGATTTAGTAGAAGCATCACGCCGATTAGTAAAGGAAGAAATGACAGAAGCTGTACAACAGCAAGCGGAAAAGCAAGCCAATGATGTGCTGGTAAAGCTGCTCGTTCCATCTAAATTTAAAGCCAAAATGCCACAAAATCCA
The DNA here is from genome assembly GCA_014595895.1 of Lysinibacillus odysseyi. Classification (GTDB taxonomy): domain Bacteria; phylum Bacillota; class Bacilli; order Bacillales_A; family Planococcaceae; genus Lysinibacillus_B; species Lysinibacillus_B odysseyi_A. Next base: position 350,184 of record JABUKB010000001.1, read on the forward strand.
TTTGGTATGTTATTTGGTCAGCAACAAGAAGAACAAGAAAACCCGCAAGAAGAAGCGGAAACACGTAGTCGTCGTGCTCAAGTAGCAGAGGACTTAAAAGCAGGCAAACTAGAAGATCAATGGGTAACAGTTGAAGTGACAGAGCAGACAACCAATATGTTCGATATGATGCCGGGCATGGAAAATAACACTGGTATGCAGGATATGTTGACTAGCCTTATGCCAAAGAAAACGAAAAAGCGTAAGCTGAAGGTAAAGGATGCTCGTCGTGTTTTAACTCAAGAAGAAGCCAATAAGCTTATTGATTCAGACGAGTTGGCCCAAGAGGCGATTACCCGAGCAGAGCAAGCGGGCATTATCTTTATCGATGAAATTGATAAAATTGCGAGTAAAGGCTCTTCATCTGCAGAAGTTTCACGTGAAGGAGTACAGCGTGACATCTTACCGATCGTCGAAGGTTCAACTGTAACGACAAAATATGGTCCGGTAAAAACCGATTACATGTTATTTATAGCAGCAGGTGCATTTCATGTGTCAAAACCAAGCGATTTGATTCCTGAATTGCAAGGGCGTTTCCCCATTCGTGTCGAACTGGAAAAACTAACAAAAGAAGATTTCATCCGTATTTTAAAAGAGCCAGATCAATCGTTAGTGCTGCAGTATAAAGCATTATTAGAAACAGAAGGTGTGACAATTGATTTTACAGATGAAGCAATTGAGCGTATTGCAGAAATTGCAACAGAAGTAAATCAAGAAACGGATAATATTGGGGCGCGTCGTCTGCACACGATTTTAGAGCGCTTACTGGAAGAACTATCCTATGAAGCAGCTGAAATTGCACCGGCACATATCGATATTACACCGAATTATGTCGATCAAAAACTTGAGAATATAGTAAAAAACAAAGATTTGTCACAATTTATCTTATAACTGAGTCGAAATAGTTTATATAAATTGCAAAAACCTTTAGAATATTTAGTGAATTGACCACTTGAGTGGTTGCAGGAGGAAAATTAAAATGAATTTATTAGCGAAAACGCGTAAAATTAATGCTATGTTACAAGCATCGGCAGGTAAACCAGTGAACTTTAAAGAAATGGCAGATACATTAGGCGATATTATCGAGGCGAATGTTTTTATTGTAAGTCGCAGAGGAAAATTATTAGGTCTTTCCATTCATCAACAAATCGAGAATGAGCGCATGAAGAAAATGTTTGAAGAACGCCAATTCCCAGAAGCGTATACACGAAATTTATTTAATATTACAGAAACATCATCAAATATCGACATTAACAGTGACTACACTGCATTCCCTGTTGAAAATAAAGATTTATTTGCTTCAGGTCTAACAACAATCGTACCAATCATCGGTGGTGGCGAGCGTTTAGGCACACTTATGCTAGCTCGTATTAATGACCAATTTGAAGATGATGATTTAATTTTAGCGGAATATGGTGCGACAGTAGTAGGTATGGAAATTTTACGTGAAAAATCAGAGGAAATCGAAGAGGAAGCACGTTCAAAAGCAGTCGTACAAATGGCGATTAATTCTTTATCTTACTCAGAGTTAGAAGCAATTGAGCACATTTTCGAAGAATTAGATGGTAATGAAGGCTTACTAGTAGCGTCAAAAATTGCTGATCGTGTTGGAATCACACGCTCAGTGATCGTAAACGCGCTACGTAAATTAGAATCTGCAGGCGTTATTGAATCTCGTTCGTTAGGGATGAAGGGGACTTATATCAAAGTATTAAACGATAAGTTCTTAACAGCGTTAGCAGAAATTAAAATGAAATAACTTTTAATTTTTAAATGTAGTTAATACTTAATGGATGTTAAGTGTTAGCTGCATTTTTTTCAGCATCAAAGAGCATTTGGGTATTTTTTGTAAAAAAATAATTCCTTTTCAGTGAAAGAATTAGGGTATATGAAAAAAGAAGACAGAAGTGTTTGAATACTTTAGGAAGAGGAAGAGGCAGGGTTTCTAGGGACTTTAATATTCACTAAACCTTCTGAACTTCAGGAAAAATGGTCCGTATAGACTATTAAAAATTGGTAAAAGACAATAGACACTAGATTACATCTTCATTACAATTGAAGTATTGGTTAAAAAAGTATGTACTAATAATATTTATGAATAACGGGGTGAAAAAGTTGAACTTATTTGGAGGAACGATTAGTAGCCTGGAACAGGGACTTTCCTATGCAACGTTAAAAAATAAAACAATTGCCCAAAATATAGCAAATGTCGACACGCCAAACTACAAAGCCCAAGGTGTAAGCTTTAAACAATACTTAGCGGAAGCTGGTCAAAAGAACACAGGATTTAATGCCAACCGTACGGACACAAGACATTATGAATTCCAGATTGACCAAGCAACGCCAGGTGTATATAGTTATGAGAATTTTAAGACACGTCATAATGGCAACGGAGTAAATATGGATGCAGAGCAAATCAGCTTAGCGGAAAATCAAATTTACTATAATGCCTTGATTGATCGTGTATCTGGTAAATTAAGCACATTAAATACAGTGATTAAGGGAGGTAGATAGACATGACTATTTTTCATAGTATGAATACTACGGCCTCTGCACTAACTACACAACGCCTTCGGATGGATGTCATTTCATCCAATATAGCAAATGTTGATACGACGAGGGCCAAGCAAGTAAACGGTGAATGGCAGCCTTATCGTAAAAAACAAGTAGTGGTAACCGAACAGGAAGGAACCCGTTTTGGTAGTTTTCTAAACATAGCGATGGGAAAAGCCTCAAAAGAAGCTGTAGGAAATGGAGTGAAAGTATCTCAAATTAGAGAAGATTCGGCTACCCCTTTCAAACTAACATATGATCCTACACATCCAGACGCAAATGAAGAAGGATATGTCCAGACTTCCAATGTCGATTTATTATCGGAAATGGTTGATTTAATATCGGCTTCCCGTTCATACGAAGCGAATATCACAATGTTCAATGCAAATAAAGCGATGTTAACAAAAGCGCTAGAAATCGGAAAAGGATAATAGGGGGTTACTAAAATGGCAATTAACGCAGTATCAATGACGACACCTGTTAATTCGACAGAATCAACAAAGTTAACTACGCCCATGACCTCTGCAGATGCGCAGCAGTCATTTGCGGCTACATTAAAAGATGCTATTACGAGTGTTAATGAAGCACAAGTTCAATCAGACATAGCAACACAGAAACTAATAAATGGCGGTGACATTGAATTACACGATGTCATGATTGCTTCTCAAAAAGCAAGTATCACACTAAGTGCAACAATGGAAGTTCGTAACAAGGCGGTAGAGGCCTACCAAGAGATTATGCGAATGAGTGTATAATTGGACGGTTAAAGCGAATTGTAAATTGTTGAAGCATTCACTATAACCGGAGGATTCGTAATGAATGAACGATTAACGAGAGTCAAGTCCGATTCGACCAAGTTTTGGTCGAGTCGAACGAGAAATCAAAAAGGAGCAATCATTGGTACATTAGTAGCGATTATTGTATTCGCAGGTGTTGTGACCTACTTTTCCACAAGAACAACAATGGCGCCCTTGTTTACAGAATTATCAACTACTGAAGCTGGGCAAATTGCGGATGTATTGACTGCCCAAGGTACAACCTATGAGTTAACAAACGGTGGTACGACTATTTTAGTACCGGAAGATCAAGTGGATCCCTTAACGGTTTCACTAGCAGCACAGGGCTTCCCGGAAACAGGTGCGATTAGTACAACGTTCTTTACGGAAAACGCTGGGTTCGGTATGACGGATAATGAATTCAATGTCATTAAGCAAGCCGCTACTGAAAATAGCATCGCCAATTTAATCAAACAAATACAGGGCGTTAAAAACGCTCAAGTTATGATTTCAGTTCCGGAAGAAAGCATCTTCGTACCAGAAACTGGAGACGATTCAACAGTTGCGATTATTTTAAATACGGAGCCAGGACATAAATTTACCGAAGAGCAAATCAAAACGATGTACAATTTAGTGTCTAAAAGCATTCCAAATTTAAGCACAGAAAATATTGCTATTACGAATCAATACTCTGAGGACTTCAGCTTAACGGCGGTCGAGTCAGCAGATGCTGGCACGACAGTCGAAGGTCAAATGGCTATTAAAAAACAAGTAGAACGTGATATTCAAAAGCAAGTTCAGCAAATGCTCGGTACGATGATGGGGCAAGATAAGGTAGTTGTATCCGTAACGACAGATATCGACTTTAAACAGGAAAATCGACAAGAAAATTTAGTGGAACCTGTAGATGATGAAAATATCGAGGGAATTGCTATTAGCGCCCAGCGTATTACAGAAACGTATTCAGGGACAGGAGCATCAGCTTCAGGTGTACCAGAAGCCGGAAATGGAACGGATAACTTTACAGATTATCAAGCGGGCATGGCAGGTGACGGGGAATATGAACGTGTAGAAGAAACAATCAATAATGATGTCAATCGTATCACACGCGAAATTCAAGAAAGTCCATACAAGGTGCGCAACTTAGGCATTCAGGTTATGGTAGAGCCTCCTACAGCAGATGATCCAGCGTCATTAGATGCAGGTGTACGTGAAGATATTGAGCAGATTTTAGCTACCATTGTTCGTACTTCTATCAACGAAGATGCCGCGGGTGAGCTAACGGAAGAAGCCATTGCAGAGCGAATTGTTGTTTCAGTACAGCCGTTCAATGGTAAAGAAGTAGTAGACGCCAATCCTGACAGTGTAATTCCGTGGTGGGTTTGGGTAATTGGTGGTATTTTACTTGTGGCAATCGGCTTACTAGTATTCTTCATTTTACGTGCACGTAGACGTAAACAAGAGCAAGAAGAATTGGAAATTATAGAACAACAGCAAGAATTAATAGATATAGAAGACATTTCAGAAGAAAAAGAGACTGAAGCAACCGTGCGTCGTAAACAACTTGAAAAAATGGCAAAAGAAAAACCGGAAGACTTTGCAAAATTGTTACGTAGCTGGATTGCTGAGGATTAATAGGGGGTTGGACTGTGTCCAAGAAAGATAAAGAATTATCAGGAAAGGAAAAAGCCGCTTTACTGTTAATTTCTTTAGGACCAGAAGTTTCGGCTTCTGTCTATAAACACTTGAGTGAAGAAGAAATCGAACGTTTAACACTTGAAATTTCAAGCGTAAAAAAGGTCGAATCCAATGTAAAAGAAAATATTATCGAAGAATTCCATAATATCGCGCTAGCGCAAGATTACATTACACAAGGCGGTATTGGCTATGCAAAGACGGTACTAGAGAAAGCGTTAGGTACAGATCAGGCACAAGCTATTTTGAATCGCCTAACTTCTTCATTGCAGGTACGTCCATTTGATTTTGCACGTAAGGCGGACCCGGCTCAAATTTTTAACTTTATTCAAAATGAGCACCCGCAAACCATTGCGCTGATTTTATCGTATTTAGAGCCGAGTCAAGCAGGGGTGATTCTATCGTCGCTACCGCAGGAGGTACAGGCTGATATCGCGAAACGTATCGCGATTATGGATTCTACGTCTCCAGAAGTCATCAGTGAGATAGAGTCTGTATTAGAGCGTAAATTATCATCCACAGTGACACAGGACTATACAGAAACAGGCGGCGTTGATGCAGTAGTAGAAGTGTTAAATGGGGTAGATCGCCAAACAGAAAAAACAATTCTCGATGCACTCGAAATTCAAGATCCGGAATTGGCAGAAGAAATCAAGAAGCGTATGTTTGTATTCGAAGATATTGTTACGCTGGATAACCGCTCTATTCAACGTGTTATTCGGGATTGTGAAAATGAAGACTTATTATTATCGATGAAAGTATCGAGTGAAGAAGTAAAAGAAATTATCTTCCGCAATATGTCACAGCGTATGGCGGAAACTTTCCGCGAAGAAATGGAAATCATGGGACCTGTGCGTTTACGTGATGTAGAAGAAGCGCAGTCTCGTATTGTAGCAGTAATCCGACGTTTAGAAGATGCGGGTGAGATTATCATTGCCCGTGGTGGAGGAGATGACGTCATTGTCTAGAATTATTCGCAATATCCAGGCACAGACGACCGAGGAGAAGGAAATTAAGATTCAGCCTTCCTCCTACTTTCAACCTCAAAATCCGGAGGCACTCGAGCAAGTAGAACGAGAAGTGCCGTTAACACGGGAACAAATTTTACTGGAACGGCACGAGTTGCTAGAAGAAGCAAGGTGGCAAATTAATTTAGAGCGTGCCCAATTAGAGCAACTGAAACAAGAGCAATTTGAAGAAATTGAACAGCTAAAACAACTGTGGGAAGAAGAAAAACCTGCATTACAGCAACAAGCTTATGATGAAGGGTTTGCTCAAGGGTATGAAGAAGGCGTCCAAAAAGCGAACGCGGATATGGAGCAAGCTATCAAACAGGCTAATGATACGATGACCAATGCTATCGCCAATGCACAGGCGTATATTGAAGCCCAAGAGTCTGTTATTTTAGAACTCGCGCTCACAGCTGCAGAGCGCATTATAGAGACGGAACTGGCACGTGATGAGGAAAACTTTGTAGCAATTGTGAAAAAAGGGCTAAAGGAAGCACGTGAAATGAAAGAAATCAAAGTATATGTGGCTCCTGAATATCATCATGTTGTCACTCAAAATCGGGACGAGCTTGCGGAGATGTTTCCAGAGGATGTGCCCTTCATGATCTTTGTGAATGAAGATTTAAGTGGTGCAGAAAGTTATATTGAGACGAATCATGGCCGTATTGTTGTGTCGATGGATACACAATTAAATGAGTTGAGAATAAAGCTTCGGGAAATATTAGACAGTAAGGAATGATTCATATGCGAGCAGCTGACTTAATACAACATATACCAAATATCTCTACACTTAAAAAATTTGGTCGTGTGACGCGTGTCGTAGGCTTGATGATTGAATCGCAAGGTCCTGAAAGTTCCATAGGCGATGTTTGCAAAATCCATGTCCAATCTGCGACAACTGGTCATCATATTATGCTAGCGGAGGTAGTAGGCTTTAAAGATGAAATTGTGATTTTAATGCCATATTCTGCCTTACGAGAAATTTCAATAGGCTGTTTAGTAGAAGGCACCGGAAAACCTTTAGAAATTAAAGTAGGATCCGAACTAATAGGTAAGGTGTTAGATTCCATGGGACAACCATATGATCATACGCCCTTACCACGCGGATTAGTATCTGTGCCAACAGAAAATGATCCCCCTAACCCGATGACGCGACCGCCAATTAACGAACGAATAGAGGTTGGTGTCAAGGCAATTGATGGCATGTTGACAGTAGGAAAAGGGCAGCGTGTAGGTATATTTGCTGGTTCGGGGGTAGGGAAGAGCACCCTGCTTGGTATGATTGCTCGTAATACGAAAGCAGATATTAATGTGATAGCACTGGTTGGAGAACGTGGGCGCGAGGTACGAGAGTTTATCGAACGTGACTTAGGACCAGAGGGGTTAAGTCGTTCGATTGTGGTAGCGGCGACAGGTGATCAGCCAGCGCTGATGCGTATCAAAGCCGCGTTTACAGCAACAGCGATTGCAGAGTATTTTCGAGATCGGGGTATGGATGTCATGCTCATGATGGATTCCGTTACACGTGTCGCTATGGCGCAACGTGAAGTTGGACTAGCCATCGGGGAGCCGCCTGCTACACGTGGCTATACACCTTCTGTATTTGCGATTTTACCAAGTTTATTGGAACGTACGGGAACGAATACAAAAGGCACAATCACGGCATTTTATACGGTGCTCGTAGACGGCGACGATATGAATGAACCAATTGCCGACGCCGTACGTGGTATTTTAGACGGTCATATTGTATTAGACCGAACACTGGCAAATAAAGGTCAATATCCCGCAATCAACGTCTTAAAAAGTGTAAGTCGTCTAATGAATCATATTGCAGAGCCTGAGCATGTGAAAGCGGCAGCTCGCCTGCGTGAATTGTATTATGCGTATGCTAAATCTGAAGACTTAATCAATATTGGGGCCTATAAGCGTGGAACTTCGCGGGAAATTGATGAAGCGATTCAGTACGAGCCCCTCATAACAGGTTTTTTAAAACAAGGCTTTAAAGATAAAGTATCATTGAACCAAACAATGGATGAAATAATTGACTTATCGAATGGTGGGACAAAATAATGGCACAATATATGTACCGTTTTGACAAAGTACTAACGATTCGTGAGCAAGAAAAAACAGAAGCGGAAATGGCTTATAAAGAATCTGTCAAAAGCTTTGAGGAGATAGCCACAAAACTATATGAATTACTAAAAAGGAAGGAAGATTTAATTGCCTTCCAGCAAGAAAAATTGCTATATGGCTCTTCGATTGATGAAATAAGTCACTACGCAAAATTCATCGACAGTATGGAAAAAACCATCGATGATGTACAAAAAAAAGTCGCACAGGCCCGTACAAAAATGACCTGGCATGAGCAAAAATTATTGGAAAAAAATTTAGAAGTACGCAAATTTGAAAAAATGAAAGAAAAAGATTTCGAATTGTTCAAAGAAGAACAACATCGGGTTGAGGGAACAGTTCTTGATGAACTTTCAACGAATGCGTATTTTAGAAATAGAAATTAGGTGATGTCATGGCCAAAAGAGACCTTGAAGTAAAAGAGCAACTAGATGTTGAAGAGGAAGAGAAAAAACCTAGTTTTTTGCAGAAGCTGTTCTTCTGGTTCTTAATCCCTGTCCTCTTTACTATTGTTCTTTTATTAATTGCAGCTCAATTTACAAATACAAATGTTTTTGAGTTTGTGGCCGATATAAAAGATAAGGTGCCATTTTTAGCTTCTGAAACAGAAGTGGTAGAAAACACATCACTAAGTTCAGAAAAAGTTGTGGCACTACAAGCTGAGATTCAAGAAAAGGAAGCGCAAATTTTACAGCTGGAAACAGAAATAGAAACAGCAACTACAGAAAATGAGGAGTTACTTATCGAGCAGGAACGTTTATTACATGAAATTGAACAATTACAGCGAGCGCAAGAGCAATCGCAGTTAGAGTTTAAGGAAATATTAAAAACGTTTGAGGATATGTCGGCTAAAAAAGCTGCTCCTATTTTGGTAGAAATGCCGGATGCTGATGCTACGCGTATTATGGCGAGTATGAAGCCTAATACATTGACAGCTATTTTTGAACAGATGGAGCCCAAAAAAGCAGCGCATTATACACAATTATTATCTCAGCAATAAAGGGAGGAAGAAAGGTGGATATTGGATTATTAGTAGCACAAACGAAAATCAATCAGCCTAAAATCGCTCAAGGCGCTCAAGCGAAGCGTCATGAACAAACTACAACGTTTGATAAGGTTTTCAATAAAGCCATTCAAGACCCGGCTGAGAAGCAACTCGTCAAACAGGTGGAAACTGATTCAGCGGGATCTGTCAAAGAAGGAAAAGTCGATTTAGCAGCACCTGTAACTGAAGGGAAAGCTAGCCTACCAGGGGCCGGGGAGGTACAGGAAGCTAACCTAACGGAATCGGTAGAGGAAGTTGTTAATATCCTAGAAACCGAGGATTTAAAAAGTCTATTGGAGCTGTTAGGAATGGAAGTTGACGATAGCTTAACATTCGTTCAAATAAACGATGATGTAGTTCCAGTCGAGGAATTGATGAATCTCGAGGGTTTAACAGCTTTGCTGAATATGACGCCTAAAGAATTACAAGAAATCGTAGCGCAGCTTTTGGATAACGAGTCTGAATTGAAAGATGTATGGGCTATTCTAGAGCAAGCCCCAGCTTTACTTGCACAAGTGGCAGCAGTACTACAAGGCGAACCTTCCAATGTAACGCCTAGAGAAGCGACAAAAGTAGTGGAGTTTCTGAAATTAGCTCAAGTTATTGGTGCAAGAACAGATACGGTTTATCAGCAAGATTTTCAATTAAAAGAAACGAAGGCATCGTTACAAACGATACTGTCACAACTAGTAGTTACACAAGGAAAATCTGCAGAGACAGCAGGGAATTTCCAAAAAGTTTTCCAGACTATACAAAGTGGAGAGCAAAAATCAACAAAAAGTGAGATAGCGCCAAGCACAGTTCTGTCGGCAGCGCAAACATCGCAAGTGCCAACACGGACAATTACGGTGACATTACCGGCCAACCCTGCGATGCAGTCCGAGGCGTTGATTAAAGAGTTAGAGCAAGCAATCAGCCGTACCCAGCTATTTAATAGTCAAGGGCAAATCAAATTATTGCTTAAACTATATCCGGAAAATTTAGGGCAAATTCGAGTAGAATTATTCCAAAAAGATGGGATTATGCAAGCGCGTATATTAGCTTCGACAAGTCAAGCGAAAGAGCTGCTTGATACCAATATTCACCAGCTGAAAACAGCCTTAACAGGACAAAATATTCAAATGGATCGTATTGATATTGCCCAGTCTCTGCAAAGCACAGACCAGCAACTACGCGATCAGAGCTTCTTGAATAATTTCTTCGGTCAACAACAGGAAGAAGTGGAGGAGCAAAAGCAAGAAGACGAAGAGGAAACATCGTTTGAAGAGCTGTTACAGCAGCAAATTATAAATGAGGAGGTGTAAGTATGACGTCTATTTCAAAAGATTACTATTTAAATACGTCAAAAGTTAAATATACGACAGAAAAAGATAATGGTGCATTAGGGAAAGATGCATTTTTGCAAATATTAGTCACCCAGTTACAAAATCAAGACCCAACAAGCCCAATGGATGATAAAGAGTTTATTGCTCAAATGGCCCAGTTCTCGTCATTAGAACAAATGCAAAATATGACTTCAGCCATGACAAAGTTATTAGAATCGCAGCAACAAACACAGATGATGTCGTATTCAACTTTCATCGGTAAAGAAATCAAATGGCATAATATAACGAGTAAGGTAGATGAAAAAGGAGAACCCATAATTGAGCAAGGCACGGGTGTTATTACAGAGCTCATGTTTAAAAATGGTCAACCAGTATTTAAGTTAGATAGCGGGAAAGAGATTACACCAGGGAATATTTCATCTATTGTAGCTAATGGATCAGGTGCGGCAGCAGAAAACCCATTTGTCCAAGCAAGCCAATTAATTGGTAAGACGATTCAATATACAAATAATAATGAACAAATTCAAGCAATAATTGAAGCAATTACTAATAAAAATGGTATGATAGAGTATGTTTTAAATAATGGTTCACGCTTAACACGCGAGCAGTTCAGCTTAGTAAATGAGCTAGAAGAAAATAAAGATGAGGGAGATTCTGTAGAACAAACAGAATAAGGTGAACATGCATGGGAAACAACATTACTATCCAACATGTTCCATTTCATCCAAACTTAACACCAAAGCAGTCAGCGTCGAAGCCAGGGAAATCTTTTATTGAACATTTACAAGATGCACAGCAGGAACTGAAAATTAGCAAGCATGCTTCTGAAAGGATGCAGGAGCGCGGGATTGAGATCAACGGAGCCCAGTGGCAGGAAATAACCAGTCATGTACTAGCTGCACAGAAGAAAGGCGTAAAACAGCCATTAGTGCTGACAGAGCAAGCAGCCTTCATCGTCAGTGCGAAAAATGCAACCGTTATTACTGTAATGGATCGTACAGAAGCGAAGTCCCAATTATTCACGAATATTGATGGAACAATCATACTTTAAGGCAGGACCTATCAGGATGCCTCATATCGCTGACCGATTGATGCGATATTTCAAATTAGAAGGGAGAACGACTTAAATGTTACGTTCAATGTATTCAGGTATTTCAGGTTTAAAAAACTTCCAAACAAAATTAGACGTTATTGGTAACAACATCTCTAACGTAAACACATATGGTTTTAAAAAGAGCCGCGTAGTTTTCAAAGATTTAATCTCACAAACACAATCAGGTGCAACAGGTCCAACACAAGCTTCTGGGGGTATCAATGCGAAGCAAGTTGGTTTAGGGTCTCAATTAGCAGCAATCGATACAATTCATGGCACTGGTGCTCTTCAAACAACAGGACGTACACTGGATATGGCTCTAGAGGGTGAAGGTTTCTTTGTAGTAGGTAAATTCAATGCGGACGCTGCAGGAGCTGGGGGAGAAGACCCAGTAATCGCAGGCTTTGAAAACGTTCGTTATACGCGTGCCGGGAATTTCTATTTAGATAGTAACGGTACATTAGTAGATGGTAACGGTAATTTTGTAATTGGTTACGGTACTGCAACGGATGGCGTTGTAGGAAGTGAGCCAATGTTAGATGAAGCTACAGGTTTAGAAGTAGATGGTTTAGGTTTTGCTGGACAAGACCCCGACGAGACAGGTTTCCTTAGTACAATTGGGGACGGTACAGTAGGTAAAATCCGAATTCCAACAGATGCGCAATCCATGCAAATCACTGAAGGCGGCAAAGTGTCATACGTTGACAAAGGGGGGACTTTACAATTTGCAGGTCAATTAGTCATTGCGAAATTCTCAAATGCTGAAGGCTTAGCTAAGCAAGGCGGTAACTATTATTTAAATACAAATAACTCTGGTGCCCCTCAATTTGCTGCTGGTGCAGTAAATGGAATCGGTAAAACGATATCAGGTGCACTTGAAATGTCTAACGTTGATCTTTCAGAGGAATTTACAGAGATGATCGTTGCACAACGTGGTTTCCAGGCAACGTCACGTATTATCACGACATCTGATGAAATTTTACAGGAATTGGTTAACTTGAAACGATAATTTTTATATAATAGATTCATTGCAAAGGAGGGGCGGGCCGGCTCTTCAGTTGGTCCGGCCCTATTACAATGATTGAAGTGACACGCCTTAATGGCAAAGCGTTTACTCTAAACGCTTTATACATAGAATCAATCGAATCTTTTCCTGATACGACGATTAAATTGACAACGGGCGATAAATTTATCGTATTGGAAAGTGAAGAAGAGATCCGTACGAAAGTTACAAATTTTTATCGCCAAGTACAAATATTGTCGAATCCGTATTTAAGAGGTGAAGAAGATGAAGAAGAATAAGTTACTGACGGTCATGCTTATTATTTTAATTGCCGTAGCATTGATAGGTGTCATTGCTTTTGTGCTATTCACACAACTAAAAAAAGAAGCAGAACCAACAGAGCCCACAATTGAAGAGGTAGTATTAGCATCAGTAGATATTCCAGAAATGACAACAAATCTAGCTGATGGGTCATATGCTCGCTTGCAATTAAAAATTCAAACAGATAGTGAGGAAGCGGCTGCAGAGCTCACACAACGAACTTTCCAAGTAAATAATATTATCATTCAAGAATTGTCTGAAATGACTTCAGAAGATTTAGAAGGTAAGCAAGGAAAAGTACTGTTTGAAAAAGCGATTAGAGCCCAGGTAAACGAATTGATGCAAACAGGAGAAGTCCAACAAGTGTATATGACTTCCTTCATCATTCAATAATTTAGAAACTGATTGAAAGAGGAGGTGGGGAAATGGCAGGAGATGTGCTTTCCCAATCCGAAATTGATGCGTTACTCTCAGCTATTTCAACGGGAGAAATGTCTGCGGATGAGATGAAAAAAGATGAAGAGACCAAAAAGGTTAAAGTCTATGACTTTAAACGAGCATTGCGTTTTTCAAAAGATCAAATCCGTAGTTTAACGCGAATTCATGAAAATTTTGCGCGTCTACTGACGACTTTCTTCTCCGCTCAACTCAGAACTTATGTACAAATTACCGTAGCTTCGGTCGATCAAATTCCATTTGAAGAATTTGTTCGTTCGATTCCGAATATGACATTAATAAATGTATTTGAAGTACCGCCATTAGATGGTAATATTTTAATGGAGATAAATCCCAACATAGCCTACTCTATGCTAGATCGATTAATGGGAGGCACAGGTGCCAGTCATAGTAATGTGGATAATTTAACTGAGATTGAAACGAAAATCATGACAAATCTATTTGAACGTTCGTTTGATAACCTACGTGAAGCATGGGAAAATATAGTAGAAATTGATCCGATGTTAATCGAATTAGAAGTAAATCCACAGTTTTTACAAATGATTTCACCAAATGAAACGGTAGTTGTTATTTCATTCAATACCATTATTGGTGAAACAACGGGTATGATTAATATTTGTTTACCACACGTAGTACTAGAACCAATCGTTCCAAATTTATCGGTGCGTTATTGGATGCAATCGAACACGAAAGAAATGTCACCGGAGCAAGTGAGGATGCTTGAAAACCGTGTAAAACAAGCTGAATTACCGGTAATTGCAGAGCTCGGTACGACAACTCTTTCTGTAGAAGACTTCCTCATGATGAATATTGGTGATGTATTAGAAATTGATCGGAAAATTACCGAACCATTAATATTAAAGGTTGGAGATCTACCAAAATTTACTGTACAACCTGGTAAATTAAATAAGAAAATGGCCGTACAGGTTATCGACCCGTTGAAAGGAGGAGACGATGATGAGTGATGAAATGCTCTCCCAAGAAGAAATTGAAGCCCTCTTAAGAGGGGAAACATTAGAAGAAAAAAATGATGATGCACCTACCGGAGGTGCACCTGCAGAAGAAATTATTGTAGAAGATTATTTAAGCCCGTTGGAACAAGATGCATTGGGCGAAATTGGTAATATTTCGTTTGGTAGTTCTGCTACAGCATTATCAGCATTATTAGGTCAAAAAGTAGATATTACGACACCAAGCATTTCAATGATTAATCGCAATCGTTTAGAAGAAGAATTTCCGCATCCATATGTAGCAATTCAAGTACAATATACAATTGGTTTAGTGGGCTCCAACTTATTGGTAATTAAACAATCTGATGCAGCGATTATTGCAGACTTAATGTTAGGCGGAGATGGTTTAAATCCGAATCCAGAGCTTGGTGAAATTCAGCTAAGTGCTGTGCAAGAAGCAATGAACCAAATGATGGGCTCAGCCGCTACATCAATGTCGACAGTATTTAATCAAAAGGTAGATATTTCTCCTCCATCTATTGATTTAATGAACATTTCCAATAATGAAGGCACAAATAATATTCCGGATGACGATTTAATGGTTAAAATCTCCTTTAGATTACGTATCGGAGAACTAATCGATTCAAATTTAATGCAATTACTCCCTTTAAAATTTAGTCAAAAAATAGTAAAGTCATTAATGGGAGAAAGTGACGAAGAGGAAGCTGCAACGGTAGCACCGCCGGAACCTGTCGCACAACAAGCACCTCCACAATCACAGCAACAACAGCCAATGTATCAGGAACCAACGCCGCAGCAGCCAATGTACCAACAGCCAATGCCGCAGCAACCGATGTATCAGCAACCAATGCCGCAGCAACCGATGTATCAGCAACCAATGTATGCACAACCGCAACAACCTGTAAATGTGCAACAAGCCCAATTTACCAATTTTGAAGCGGCACATATTACTCAAGCAGAAGCGCGTAATTTAAATATGTTGCTAGATATTCCGTTGCAAGTAGCGGTAGAGCTTGGACGAACAAAGCGTTCAGTAAAAGAAATTCTGGAATTGTCTGGAGGTTCTATTATTGAATTGGACAAATTAGCCGGTGAACCTGTCGATATTCTTGTCAATAACCGCTTAATCGCTAAAGGCGAGGTGGTCGTAATCGATGAGAATTTCGGTGTTAGAATTACAGATATTTTAAGTCAAACAGAGCGTTTAAATAACTTACGATAGTTTTTAATTGGAGGAGTCTACTATGTCTAAAAAGATTTTAATTGTTGACGATGCAGCATTTATGCGCATGATGATCAAGGATATTTTAACGAAAAATGGGTTTGAAGTAGTGGGAGAAGCAGCAGATGGTGTACAAGCTGTAGAAAAGTACAATGAATTGCGTCCGGATTTAGTGACAATGGATATTACAATGCCTGAAATGGATGGTATCGCAGCATTAAAAGCGATTAAAGGTACAGATCCAAGCGCAATTGTCATCATGTGTTCTGCAATGGGACAACAGGCGATGGTTATCGATGCCATTCAAGCAGGTGCAAAAGATTTTATCGTCAAGCCATTCCAAGCTGACCGCGTTATTGAAGCGATCCAAAAAGCTTTAGGTTAAGAAAATGCATTCCAAAAAAGCATTACAATTGATTTTTGCATGCTTGCTTACATTTGTAGTACATCTACAATTTGTGCCTTATATAGATGCCATGGTGTCGGATACATGTCTACAAAATCCAGCAGCATGTGCAGATGAGCAAACAGATGCCGACACCTCTAGTGACTCGGCATCTATTAATGTAGGGGCTTGGGATTATATAAAAGTACTGTTTGCTTTAGTATTTGTATTAGGGTTATTGCTATTTGTGCTACGCTTTTTAAATAAGCGAAGTCAGTCATATCAACAAAATAAATTGATACAAAACCTTGGAGGCCAAGCTGTCGGCGCACAAAAGTCAGTTCAATTATTATACATTGGAGAAAAAATTTATATTGTAGGCGTGGGAGAAGATATCAATCTGATTCAAGTCATCGATGACCCACAAGAAGTGCAGCAAATGTTGACGTTATACAATGATAAGTTTAGTGATATATCAAGTACACCTTATATTGCAGAGATTTTCTCTAAATTTAAAAAGAAAAAACCTGTAGACGTACAGTCAGAAAATTTTGGGGAAGTATTGGATCAACGTCTAGCAAAACTGAAAAAAGAACGCAAAGATGAATTGGAACGATGGAAGGAAAAGGAGCGCGATAAAAAATGAACGATTTTATCTCAATCTTTTCTGATGCCGATCCGACCAATGTCTCTACTTCCGTAAAGTTATTACTACTATTAACGGTGTTATCGCTTGCACCTAGTATTTTGATTTTAATGACATCCTTTGTCCGTATTATTATTATTTTATCATTAACACGTTCGGCTTTGGCTACGTCTACCATGCCACCGAACCAAGTCCTGATTGGACTAGCATTGTTTTTAACATTTTTCATCATGGCACCAACCTTTCAGGAAGTGTACGATGAATCGCTAGAGCCATTATTTGATTCGGAAATTGGATTGGAAGAGGCCTATGATAGAGCGACGGGACCATTCAAGGAATTTATGGCACAGCATACGCGGCAAAAAGATTTAGAGTTGTTTTTAGAGTACAATCAATCAGAGCGACCTGAAACAATTGACGAAATTCCGATTACAGTATTAGTGCCAGCCTTTGTGTTAAGCGAGTTAAAAACAGCTTTCCAGATGGGCTTTATGATTTTTATCCCATTTTTAGTCATCGATATGATTGTCGCATCGGTATTAATGGCCATGGGGATGATGATGCTACCGCCCGTTATGGTATCATTGCCATTTAAAATTTTGTTATTTGTCTTAGTAGACGGCTGGTATTTAGTCATGAAATCGATTTTACAAAGCTTTGGTTAGGGGAGGTTAAGTTATGTCACAAGAAATGGTCATTTCAGTTGCAGAAAGAGCTGTCTTTATCGTGCTAATTGTTTCTGGTCCATTACTATTGGTAGCATTAGTATCGGGTTTGGCAGTTAGTATATTCCAAGCAACTACGTCTATTCAAGAACAAACATTAGCCTTTGTACCAAAAATTGTAGCGGTTTTTGTGGCAATCATTTTCTTTGGAGCATTTATGCTATCTCAATTAACAAGTTATATTTATGATATCCTAAATAACTTAGTAAGATACATAGGGTGATATAGATGGAAGAGCTAGTACCCAAAATATCCGTGCTATTGTTAATTATAGCGAGGGTTTCAGCATTTTTTGTATCTGCTCCATTGTTTTCGCATCGAGCTGTCCCTGCTCAAATGAAAATCATTCTCTCCATCGGTATAGCATGGATGATGTACTATACGTTTTCTATCGAAGCCTTTCCAATTGATGGATTTTATTTGTTGCTTGTTTTAAAAGAAGTCATCATCGGTTTGATGCTTGGATTAGTAGCCTATATTGTGTTTACGGCTGTTCAGATAGCAGGAGGCTTTATCGACTTCCAGATGGGCTTTGCAATGGCCAATGTACTCGATCCTCAAACTGGTGCACAAAGTCCGTTAATGGGGCAGTTTTTAAACTTTTTAATTTTATTGGTATTTTTAGCTATTAACGGTCATCATTTATTGCTTGACGGCATTTTTTATAGTTATGAATACTTACCTATTGATCAAATATTTCCGCGTGTAGATAGTGAGAATTATGTAGAATTTATCATGAAGCTATTTGCTGCGGTTTTTGCCATTGCTTTTCAAATGTCGGCTCCAATAATTGCAACGTTATTTTTAGTAACATTAGCATTGGGTATTACTGGTAAAACAGTGCCGCAATTAAATATTTTCGTTATCGGCTTTCCGATTAAAATAGCTATTGGATTTCTTGTGTTAATTGTTACGATGGGCGTTTTAGTACAAGTAATGAAAGAAGTCATTGAAATGGCGATACTCGCTTTACGCAGCTTAATGACAGTTTTAGGTGGTGTGTGATGAAGCTTATTATTAGGTTAGATTTGCAGTTTTTCGCCGGTGAAAAAACAGAAAAAGCAACTCCTAAAAAACGTCAAGATGCACGTAAAAAAGGACAAGTACTCAAAAGTCAGGACGTATCAGCAGCGTTAGCCTTATTGCTTCTGTTCATGTGTCTAATGTTTTGGGCACCTACGATGTTTGCGAAAATTGTAGATTTTCTCAATCAAGCGTTGTACCGCAATATATTAGTAGATACGGTCTCCATTGAAACCGTATTAAAAATATATCAAGACACAATGAAAGAGATGGCTTTTGTTGTATTGCCTATTATGGTGCTAGCCATGATTGTAGGTATTGGAGCAAACTTTTTACAGTTCGGTCTGCTTTTCACGACAGAAACATTGAAGATAGATTTGAAAAAGATGGATCCAATCAAGGGAATCAAAAAAATCATTTCTGTTCGAGCCATTATTAATTTAATCAAATCACTATTAAAGGTAGCTTTCCTTGGTTCTGTAACAACTATCATTATCTGGACCAATTTAGAGCAAGTGCTGTCCCTGGCATTAAAAAGTCCGTGGGAAACTTTAACAACCGTAGCTTATTTATCAGGAATTATGGGGATAGCAGCAGCCATTATGCTATTCATTATTTCAATTCTAGACTATTTTTATGAGCGATATGAATATGAGAAGCAATTAAAAATGTCGAAGCAAGATGTCAAAGACGAGCATAAAAATGCAGAAGGGGATCCACTGATTAAATCAAAAATTAAGCAGCGTCAACGTGAAATGTCGATGCGCCGTATGATGCAAGAGGTGCCCAAAGCGGACGTTGTAATTACCAACCCAACGCACTATGCCATTGCATTAAAATATGATGAAAACAGTATGGATGCTCCAAGAATTGTTGCAAAAGGAACGGACTTTGTGGCACAAAAGATTAAACTGGTGGCTAAAGAACATGATGTCATCATGGTAGAAAACCGTCCGCTTGCAAGAGCGATGTATGACCAAGTTCAAATAGGTGATCAAGTGCCAGAAGAATTTTTTAAAGCAGTAGCAGAAGTACTAGCTTATGTTTATCGAATTAAACGTAAAATTTAGAGCAGGAAATTTTAGGAGGGGCAATCATGAAAATTCGCGACGTAGGAGTTTTAGCTGTGGTTATTTTAATCGTAGCGATGCTCATTATCCCTCTACCACATTGGTTACTAAGTTTCTTAATTATTATTAATATTACGCTAGCGTTAATCGTGTTAATGACCTCTATGAATATGAAGGAAGCATTAGATTTCTCGATTTTCCCAACCGTAATTTTACTTTTAACGTTATTCCGACTTGCCTTATCAGTATCCACTACTCGTGCGATTTTAGCTGAAGGTGATGCAGGGGATGTTGTTGAGACATTCGGTAATTTCGTAACAGGCGGTAATGTAATAGTTGGTTTAGTAATTTTCTTATTATTAGTCATTATCCAGTTCATCGTTATTACAAAAGGGTCAGAACGTGTTGCAGAGGTAGCTGCACGTTTCACGTTAGATGCGATGCCTGGTAAACAAATGAGTATCGATGCAGACTTAAATGCCGGTATGATTTCGGAAAAAGAAGCACGTGAACGTCGTGAAAAAGTAAGTGGAGAAGCGGACTTTTACGGGGCGATGGACGGGGCGACAAAGTTCGTAAAAGGGGACGCCATTGCTTCGATTATCATGGTTGCTCTAAACTTACTTGTAGGGATGGTAATCGGGATAATACAAATGGGGCTATCATTTGGTGAAGCTGCAAACAAGTACTCGGTATTAACGGTCGGGGACGGTCTTGTATCGCAAATTCCAGCTCTTCTAATTTCAACAGCAACAGGTATTGTTGTTACACGGGCCGCTTCAGAAGGGAACTTAGGGGTAGATATTACGAACCAATTATTTGCCCAGTCTAAACTGTTGTATGTAGCAGGTGGAACCATTTTCTTACTTGGGATTTTCACACCGATTCCACTATGGATTACACTACCCATCGCTGCAGCGCTTATACTTGGTGCCTTTCTTATGGATCGCAAAAAGGAAGAAGATCCGGAAGAAGTATTGGAAATGGAACAAGAAGTGGCAGCCGATACAATCAAAAGCCCAGAAAATGTTATTAATTTATTGAGTGTAGACCCGATTGAGTTTGAATTTGGTTATGGTTTAATTCCACTCGTAGATGCAGCCCAAGGCGGGGATTTACTAGATCGCGTTGTGATGATTCGTCGTCAGTTAGCATTAGAACTAGGGATTGTTATTCCAGTCGTGCGTATTCGAGATAATATCCAACTCCAGCCGAATGAATATCGGATTAAAATAAAGGGTAATGAAATGGCTAGAGGCGAATTATTACTAGACCATTATCTTGCGATGAGCCCAGGTGATGATAATTCAATTGAAGGAATCGATACGATCGAGCCATCCTTTGGTTTACCGGCGAAGTGGATTACAGAGCAGGTGAAGGAAGATGCGGAAATGCTTGGCTATACAGTTGTCGATCCTCCGAGTGTCGTATCTACACATTTAACTGAAATGATCCGTGCGAATGCACACGATTTACTAGGTCGTCAAGAAACAAAGCAACTTATCGATCATTTACGCGAAACACATGCTATTTTAGTGGACGAATTAACACCAGCACCGCTAACGATTGGGGAAATTCAGAAGGTACTGGCCAAATTGCTTCGTGAAAATGTATCCGTGCGCAATTTACCTATTATTTTTGAAACATTAGCTGATTATGCCAAATTGACAAGTGATATAGATATTTTAACTGAATATGTGCGTCAGGCATTGGCACGTCAAATTACCACACAATTTTTGAACGGACAATCAGCTTTAAAAGTCATTACTATTTCTGGGAAAGTAGAAAAAATGGTGTCAGATAGTATTCAGCAAACCGAGCATGGCAATTATTTAGCGATGGATCCTCAAGACTCGCAGCACATATTAGAGGCCATGGCTAAAGAAGTAGAGCGTGTATCCTTCATGGAGCAATCTCCGATTATTTTATGCTCACCTGGTATACGAATGTATATGAGACAGCTGACAGAGCGTTATTTCCCGCAAGTTCCAATATTATCTTATAACGAATTAGATGCCGCTGTAGAAATTCAAAGTGTTGGAGTGGTGAATGTAGAATGAAAATGAAAAAATATAACGCACCTTCAATAGCTGAAGCTATGAAAGCCATTCGTGCAGACCTAGGTGAAGATGCAGTAATTTTAAATTCGAAAGTTGTTGTGACAAAAAAGTTTTTTGGGCTTGTAAAGAAAAAAAGTTTTGAAGTAGTAGCAGGAATCGATCAAGTGGAGAAAAAGCAAGCGATGCCATCGCTACCTGATTTAAATAGTTCCTCACCGCAACCCGCAAGCCCAAAGCCAGTTTTGGCAGCTACCGAAGAGGCGGCTACAATTAATCGAGAATTAATAAAAGAGATTACTGATTTAAAAACGATGATGGAAAAACTGCAACGTCAATCTGTCCAATCACAATATCCGGATGAACTCTTGTCATTTATTGATTATTTGAGAAGCCAAGAGCTAAGCATAGAGCTCATCACTGCTATTAGTGATGAGCTTTTTAGTCATTTTAAGGGTAGAACAGAAGAAATTGCGTTTGATGATATGAGAATCGTAACAGAAGGATATTTAAGAGATCGACTGCGAGGGGTTGAAATTGGAGGGCTAAGTTACGATAAAAAGTATATCAATGTACTTGGACCGACTGGGGTAGGTAAAACGACAACGATTGCTAAAATGGCCGCGAGGGCGGTTTTAGAAAAAAAGAAAAAAATCGGTTTTATTACGACAGATACGTATCGAATCGCTGCTATTGAACAATTGAAGACATATGCAGGATTATTGCAAGCGCCAGTCGAAATTGTTTATAGTGCGGAAGACTATAAGCAAGCCATTGAAAAATTAGATTATTTAGATTTAATTTTTATCGATACAGCAGGACGAAACTATAAAGAAGCCAAATATGTAAATGACCTAGCACAGCTCATTGATTTTGGTGAGTTAGCAGAATCATTTCTAGTTGTTTCGTTAACGGCCAAGGAACGTGATGTGGAATCCATTATTGAACAATTTGAGAATTTACCAATTAAAAAATTCATTTTTACAAAGCTCGATGAGACAAATTCTATTGGCACTATATTTAATTTAATGATTAAATATAACAAAGGACTTGCTTACTATACGGATGGTCAAGAAGTGCCAGAAGATATAGAACCAGGTGACACAGGTAAATTATTAGAATTGCTCTTTCAAGGAGAAAGTAAATGAGAGATCAAGCTGAAAAGTTGAGAATGAAAATGATGGAGAGTCAAGGCAGTTTAGGGAAGTCGATTGCGATTGTTAGCGGGAAAGGCGGCGTTGGGAAGAGTAATTTCACAATGAATTTCGCTACGGTACTAGCAAAAGCACAGAAAAAGGTCGTTGTCGTCGACATGGATATTGGCATGGGAAATATTCACATTTTGATAGGTAAAAGTGTACAATATAGTTTGAGAGAATATTTAACTGGTGAGCTGAAGATTGAAGATGTCATGTATGACGGGGAGGACCAGCTGCAATATATATCAGGTGGTTCAGGGATGTCTACTATTCTTGAATGGTCTGAGGAGATGTTTGATCGACTCATTGAAGCTTTTGAATATTTGCAAAAAACATTTGATTATATTTTGTTTGATATGGGCGCCGGGGCAACAAATTGGTCGCTTGATTTATTAGCCTCAGTAGATGAGATTATCGTTATTTCAACAGCTGAACCAACGGCGATTATGGATGCCTATTCGATGATGAAGTTCATTCACTTAAAAGACGCGCAAAAACAGTTTTATATTTTATGTAACCGCACCTTAACCTATGAAGAGGGACAGGAAACTTTGCAGCGCTTAGCTAAAGCAATGCAAAAGTTTTTGCAAAAGGAAGTTGCCGTTTTGGGGTCTTTACCAGAAGATCCTGTTGTGCGAAAAGCTGTGAAAGCGCAAGTACCGTTTGTCATATCTTATCCAGATGCTTTGATTTCTAAAACGATGTATCAAATGGCGAATAAATTTATGAATGAGTATGATGGAGAGGTCCATGCTCAGCAGAATCAATCGCGAAACTTTTTATCCAAATTAAAAGGTATCTTTTCGAAAGGACGTGATTAAGTGGGCTTCTCAGCAAAAAAAAAGCTATTGGTTGTAGATGACTCAGCTTTTATGCGAAAGCTAATCAGTGATTTTTTTAAAGATCATCCCCTCATAGAAGTTGTCGGCACTGCGAGAAATGGGAAAGACGCTATTCAGAAAATACAAAAGCTTTCACCTAACGTAGTGACAATGGATGTGGAAATGCCGGAAATGAATGGTCTAGAAGCTTTGCAAACAATCATGTCCACCTGTCCTGTACCTGTTATTATGCTATCGAGTACAACGCTTCATGGCAAAGAAAATACTTTAACAGCGATGGAATATGGTGCAGTAGATTTTGTGGCAAAACCTAGCGGCGCCATTTCGCTTGATTTACATAAAATTCAAGAGGAGCTCGTTAAAAAAGCAGAGCAAGCAGTCACAGTGCCGGTAGCAAAGCTAAAGAAATCAGCAAGTGAAACTCAAAAGACCAAACCAACAAAAGTGCCAGTAAATGTGGGTTCGTTTACATCGCCTTCTATCAGTATACCAAAAAAGCAAGATATTCAGCTACAAACACGCAAGACAGAGTGGAACAGGTTATCCAAAAAGATTGTATTAATCGGTACTTCTACGGGAGGACCGAGGGCGCTTCAGGAAGTGATTACCAAAATACCGGCAGATATACAAGCACCTATTCTGATCGTCCAGCATATGCCAGCGGGGTTTACAAAGTCGTTGGCTACGCGTCTAAATCAATTAAGCGAAATTTCTGTGAAGGAAGCGGAACAGGGCGATATTTTAAAAAATGGTGTCGCCTATATTGCACCTGGCGGTTATCACATGAGAGTAAAAAAAACAGGAATTTCTTATGCGATTATGTTAGATCAACAGGAACCCCCGCGTTCCGGGCATCGTCCGTCGGTTGATGTAATGTTTGAAGATATTAGTCAATATAATGAGTTCGATAAAATTGCCGTAATTATGACGGGAATGGGTCAGGACGGTTCACAAGGTCTAATTGCTTTAAAACAAAATGGTAACGTAATGGCCATTGCAGAATCAGCCGATACTTGTATCGTGTATGGTATGCCAAAAGCTGCCGTGGAAACGCAGCTTGTTGATGAGGTTGCCGATGTTGATGATATTGCACAAAGTATTATGAAATATATGCTTTAAAGGGGTGTCCTCTTATATGGAAGTTAACCAATATTTAGAGATGTTTATCGATGAGAGTAAAGAGCATTTACAAGCTTGCAGCGAGCATTTATTAGAGTTAGAAAAAAACCCGGATGATTTAGCAATAGTAGGGGAAATTTTCCGCTCAGCCCATACGTTAAAAGGCATGTCAGCTACAATGGGTTTCGAAGATCTTGCTGACTTAACACATAAAATGGAAAATGTTCTGGATGCTATCCGAAATGAAAAAATCCACGTAACGCCTGATATTCTAGACGTAGTATTTGAATCGGTAGACCATTTAGAAGAAATGGTACAAGATATAGCCAGCGGTGGTGACGGTAAACGGGATGTGCAATCTACGGTAGAGTGGCTAAAACGTATCGAAGCAGGTGAAACACCACCGCATCATGATGCAGACACAGAGAAGGCAACTCAAGCACCGGAGCAAACAGCTACTACTAATTTAAAACTAGTATATGATGACTTTGAAAAAACAGTAATCAGTCAGTCAGTAGAACAAGGTGTAAAAGCTTACGAAATCTCTGTGACATTACGCGATGACTGTCTATTAAAAGCAGCTCGTGTGTTTATGGTATTTGAAATTTTAGAGAAAAATGGGGATGTCATTAAATCATCACCTACTGTAGAAAAATTAGAAGAAGAACAATTCGATAGCTTATTCTCTGTTGCTTTCATTTCAAAAGAGAGTGCATCGGATTTACAGCAAAAGCTGATGAAAGTATCAGAAGTGGATGTAGTAGAAGTAACTGAAATTGATGTAGCTGCATTTAAAGAAGTAATAGAAGAAAAACCTGCAGAGCCAGTGAAGAAGCCTGAAAATGTTGAATCAGCGACAGTGCCAGCAACGCCAGCACAGCCTGAGAAGAAAACGTCAGCAGCTGCGAAAGCATCTACACCGGCTGCCAGCAAAACAATTCGCGTAAATATTGAACGTCTAGATATTTTAATGAATTTATTTGAAGAACTTGTGATCGACCGTGGCCGTTTATTATCGATTGCCGATGAAGTAGGACACGGAGAACTTTCAGAGACAGTAGAGCGTATGAGCCGTACGATGGGTGATTTGCAAAATATTATTTTAACGATGCGCATGGTACCTGTTGAAACAGTATTCAATCGTTTCCCGAAAATGGTTCGACAAATTTCTCGTGATACAAACAAAAAAATCACGTTAGAAGTTATTGGAGCAGAGACAGAATTAGACCGTACTGTAATTGATGAGATTGGTGACCCATTAGTTCATTTAATCCGTAACTCCTGTGACCATGGGATTGAAAAACCTGAAGTTCGTCGTCAAAAAGGAAAGCCGGAAGAGGGGACAGTCGAGTTGCGCGCGTATCATAGCGGGAACTATGTCTTTATCGAAATTGAAGATGACGGTGCAGGCATTAACCGTGACAAGGTGTTGGAAAAAGCGATTTCTAAAGGTGTAATCACACCAGAAACAGCTGGATCGTTAACGGATAAACAAATTAATGAGCTGATTTTAGCATCAGGATTCTCTACAGCAGATGTTGTTTCTGATTTATCAGGACGTGGTGTAGGACTAGATGTTGTGAAAACAACAATTGAATCATTAGGTGGTAATATTTCTATCGAATCGACTCAAGATGTTGGTTCTACGTTCTCGATTCAACTGCCGCTAACATTATCCATTATTTCTGTTATGTTAGTAGAAATTGAAAAAGAGATTTATGCGATTCCATTATCATCTATTATTGAGACATCGATTATTCGCAGCGCAGATATTTTAAACGCGCATAATCAAAAAGTAATAGACTTCCGTGGCAAAGTAGTACCGCTTGTGTTCTTAGAAGAAGTGTTTGAAGTGCCGCGCAATGAAGCGGTAGATGATGAGTTCCATTCTGTAGTCATCGTACGTAAAGGTGAAAAATTAGCGGGCTTAGTCGTAGATTCCTTCATCGGACAGCAGGAAATCGTGTTGAAATCATTAGGTGATTATTTAACAAATATCTTTGCGATTTCTGGCGCTACAATTTTAGGTAATGGTAAAGTTGCGCTAATTATTGATTGCAACGCGTTAATGTAAATAGGATGAATAAAGAGGTGTACACTATGACAAATGCTGTTGAGCAAAAATTTATTAAAGTAATCGTTTTTCAACTAGCAGACAAAGAATACGCAATACCTGTTACGTATGTACGTGGAATAGAAAAGTTAATGCATATTACACGCGTACCTAAAACTGTCAGCTATGTAAAAGGCGTGATTAACCTTCGCGGGGTTGTAACACCAATTATTGATTTACGTGAACGTTTTGGTATTAAGGGTTCAGACAACGAAGACAATGTACGGATTATTATTGTGCAACTGAATGATATGGAGGTAGGCTTCGTAGTCGATTCAGCAAACGATGTGTTGGATATTCCATCGTCAGCAATCGAGCCGCAACCAGAAGTGATCGGTTCTTTAGAAGAAGAATTTATTTCGGGTGTAGCAAAACTAGATAAACGATTACTAATCTTATTGCACTTGGACAAGGTACTCAACCCAAATAAATAATAAATCTATTCATCATGTACTTGTCACATAGCTTGTATATGATGAATTTAAAGTAGGGATTATGATGATCTTTAATGAAAAAATTACATCATTCCATCTAGATGTACTAAAAGAAATTGGCAATATTGGTGCTGCCCATGCAGCTACAGCATTATCAAGTTTATTGAATAAAAAAATCGATATGCACGTACCCAAAGTGGAAATGGTATCCTTCAATGAAATGATGGAACTAGTAGGCGGTGCCGAAAATTTAGTGGTGGGCATTTTTCTGCGTATTGAAGGTGATGTAGAGGGCAGCATGTTTTTTGTACTGCCAATTGAGCAAGCCAATCAATTTATCCGCGGGTTGATCCGCGATGAAACATTCGATTTTTCAGCGCCCAATATACCAGAATTAGGGTTATCTGCTATGCAAGAAATGGGGAATATTTTATCGGGTTCCTATTTATCTGCGTTATCGGATTTCACTAATTTAAAACTGTATCCCACAGTACCTGGCTTAAGCATAGATATGTTCGGAGCGATTATTAGTATCGGGCTAATCGAGCTATCTCATATAAGTGACCATGTGATTGTGATCAATACATCTATTATTGATGCGGAGCTAGGAGATGAAGAATCGGTGAGAGGACACTTTTTCCTATTGCCAGATCCCGAGTCTTTCGAAACGCTCTTTAAGGCGCTAGGGGTAGCATAGATGTTAAAGACGAATGAAGTTATCAAAGTTGGGATTGCTCAGATGGATGTAGTGAAACCTCCTCATACGATTCGTACATCTGGATTAGGTTCTTGTGTCGGGGTGATATTGTATGATGAGTCAAAGCAGATTGCGGGTTTAATTCACGTCATGTTGCCTGATTCAACATTAGGACGTGCTACAGCGTTAAACGTAGCAAAATTTGCTGATACAGGTATTGAAGCATTGATCGATTTACTGAAAGTTGAAGGGGTACAGCCTTTTAAATTAAAGGCAAAAATAGCGGGCGGGGCTCAAATGTTTAAATTTGCCTCGGATAAAGATTCTATGCGTATCGGACCGCGCAATGTAGAAGCCGTAAAAGAACAGTTGCGAAAAAATAGAATACCCTTGATTGCAGAAGACACAGGAGGAAATAGCGGAAGGACCATTGAGTTTGACCCTGTTTCCTCAAAACTAAATATTAGAACGGTGAATCAGGGAGTGAGCGAAATATGATGTATGGCTCCTTTTTATACAATTGCTGGGCTGCATTAATTGGTTTCACGATTTATTTTATTGCAGCATTGCAGGTCGATTTCCCTCTGCCATTACCTATATTACTAGGTTCATTTGCGACAGCTGCCGTAGTCTTTCTCCTTGCGTATCCGTTACGCTATTTATTAGGCTATATTTTGTATACGCCAGAACCTGTGCCATTACTGCCTTTAGAGGAAGAAGCTGTGGTGCAGGAAAGAGAAATGCTAGATTTGCCATCACTCGATCAAACATCAGCTATGGAGTTTGAGGATGAAAATGCAGAAGAAATTGCACAAGTTGTCAGAACGATGATGCACAGAGAGGAAAATCAATCTGTACAAAATGTATAATTTTTAGAAGAGTCGAAAATCGGCTCTTTTTTTTGTGAAAAATGGGGTATTACAATTAAGAAGAATCATTTAGTTTGAGTTACGCATATGGAAGTCTAGTAAAATTTTGTTATAATATAAGATAGAATTGGAAGGCTTGAAGAGAGGTGGGTACGAATGACGCAACCGAGTAAGGAAGAACAGAGACTTTGGCAAAGTTGGAGTAAAAATCGGGATCCCCAAGCAGGCGACTTGCTCATTAAAAAGTATAAGCCGCTTGTCTCTTATCATGTTCAGCGCATTGGTGCAGGATTACCGAAAAATGTATCCCGAGATGATTTAACAAGTTTAGGTATGATGGGACTATTTGATGCTTTGAATAAGTTTGATATAAATAGAGATTTAAAGTTTGATACGTATGCATCCTTCCGTGTACGCGGCGCAATTATCGATGGCTTACGTAAAGAAGACTGGCTATCGCGTTCTGCACGCGAAAAGGCGAAAAAATTAGATACTCATATAGAGGAACTTGAGCAAAAGCTAATGCGCCATGCTACACCGGAAGAATTGGCTGAGCATATGAAGCTGCCGGTAGATGAAGTCTACCAAACTGTACAGGAACACTTCTTCTCTAACCTTCTGTCTATTCATGAACAGCAAGATTCAGACGAGTCAGAAGGAAAGGCATTTGCTATACGGGATGACCGGACACGTACACCAGAGCAGTCGGTTGTCCGTACGGAGCTACTTCAAGATTTAGCAGATAACATTCAAAAGCTAAATGAAAAGGAGCAGCTTGTACTAAGTTTATTTTATACAGAAGAACTGACATTGACTGAGATTGGCGAGACGTTGGGTCTTTCTACGTCACGTATTTCCCAGATTCATTCAAAAGCTTTATTTAAATTGCGAAAATTATTATCATCCGAAATGTTGAATGCATAGGAGGGAACGCGAATGAGCTTAAAAGCTGTAGAACTTCAAATTGCGTTACCAAAAACGTTTGAAGCAGGCAAGATTGTTGAGCAGCACCAGCAAAATACGATTAACCAACAGCTGCATGCCAACGAACGGCTAAAAAGGGAAAATGAAAGAAAGCAACTGACTGTCAATGATTCGGAGGGAATTGAAAGTCTAAAGGATGAGGATCAGCGTAACCAACAAGACCCTCAAACGATGCAGCAAAAAGATAAAGAACGAAAAGAAAGGGAGTCAACACCACAGCACCCGTTTAAAGGGAATTTTATTGACTTTAGTGGATAGAAGAATAAATGGTTGTAATCGCATTAGTCGCGTTATTTATTAGTCAATTACTTTGTTTCTTTTTTATCGTAATGTTGCATTTGAAAGTCTCGAATCTCAAAGACTTAGAAGGCAAACAGCAAAAGATGATGCAGGAAATGGAACAAACAATCGATGCTTATTTAATGGAAATACAAGAAGAAAACAATCGATTGATTCAAGAATTAGCCTATGCTGAACAAGAGTCATCAATGCAAAGCTTCGCATCTGATCAGCTAACATCTACTACCGATGACCAGGATGCGGTAGTAAAACCGGTCGTTCCAGTAGCAATGGCTGCAAATGTTTATAAAAAGCAAAAAGAGCAGGTTTTTGAGGAGTACGAGGTAAAAAGTGCAGTAGAGAACCAGCCGGAAGAAGTCAAAAAAACCATGACCTTCGAGCAGCAAGTTCTTGATCTCTATGAACAAGGCTACTCCGTAGAAGAAATTGCCAAGCGCACACAAAAAGGGAAAACAGAAATTGAGCTATTAATTAAATTCCACAATCAATAAAGCAGTCAGTTATACAGTCAAAAAGAAAAGCATGTAAAACTGTTGCACTTGACACACCAACTGTGGTATATTATCTAACGGTGTTAACATTACACACGCATTTTGATATAGTAAGTGGTGCTCTGAAGCTCAGGGTAGCTTGTTATAGATGAAAAATGCGGAGGAAAAAAACCAAACATTTAGGAGGAAACACACATGTCAGTAATTTCAATGAAACAATTACTTGAAGCTGGTGTACATTTCGGTCACCAAACTCGCCGTTGGAACCCAAAAATGAAGAAATATATCTTCGTTGAGCGTAACGGTATCTACATTATCGATTTACAAAAAACAGTTAAGAAATTAGAAGAAGCTTACGACTTCATGCGCCAAGTTGGCCAAGATGGCGGTAAAGTTCTTTTCGTTGGTACGAAAAAACAAGCTCAAGAAGCTATTAAAGAAGAAGCTGAGCGTTCAGGTAACTACTACATTAACCAACGTTGGTTAGGTGGTACATTAACAAACTTCGGTACAATCCAAAAACGTGTTGCTCGTATGAAGCAAATCGAAAAAATGGAAGAAGACGGTACTTTCGATGTACTTCCGAAGAAAGAAGTTATTCAACTTAAAAAAGAGCACGAGCGTCTAGTGAAATTCTTAGGCGGTATCCGTGATATGACAGCTATTCCGGACGTAATGTTCGTAGTTGACCCACGCAAAGAGCGTATTGCAGTTGCAGAAGCAATCAAATTAAACATCCCTCTAGTTGGTATCGTTGATACAAACTGTGATCCAGATGAAATTGATTACGTAATTCCTGCAAACGACGATGCTATCCGCGCTGTTAAATTATTAACTGCAAAAATGGCAGATGCATTATTAGAAGCTAAACAAGGTGAATCAGACGCTCCAGCTGTAGAAGAAGCTTCAGCTGAGTAATTCACAACGTGAAATGGTGATAAGTGGATGATCCCTCTTATCACCTTTTTTTAAAGATTTAGAGCATACAAGCTCCTAAATATATTGATTTTTTTAAATCCTAAGGAGGAAACTCAACATGGCAATTACTGCACAATTGGTAAAAGAATTACGCGAAAAAACTGGCGCAGGTATGATGGACTGTAAGAAAGCATTAGTAGAAACAGATGGTAACATCGAAGCTGCTATCGATTTCTTACGTGAAAAAGGTCTTTCATCAGCTGCTAAAAAATCAGACCGTATCGCTGCTGAAGGTACAACTTACATTTTAGAACAAGGTAATGAAGCGATTCTTTTAGAAGTAAATGCTGAGACTGACTTCGTTGCGAAAAACGAAAAATTCCAAGTACTAGTTGCTTCTCTAGCAGAACAATTATTAGCTGCTAAACCAGAATCTGTAGAAGCTGCTCTAGAACTAGAAAAAGACGGCGTGAAAATCGCTGACCAAATTTCTACAGCTGTAGCAACAATCGGTGAAAAAATCACATTACGTCGTTTCGAAATTAAAACAAAAACAGATGCAGACGCATTTGGTGCTTATTTACACATGGGCGGCCGTATTGGTGTACTAGTAGCACTTGAAGGTTCTACTGACGCTGCTGCTGCAAAAGACATCGCAATGCACATCGCTGCAATCAACCCAACTTACGTTTCTCGTGAAGAAGTATCTGCTGAGGAAGTAGAGCGTGAGCGTAAAGTATTAACTGAGCAAGCTTTAAACGAAGGCAAGCCAGAAAACATCGTAGCAAAAATGGTTGAAGGTCGTCTTGGTAAATACTTCGAAGACGTGTGCTTATTAGACCAAACTTTCGTTAAAAACTCAGACCAAAAAGTACGTGACTTCGTACAATCTACTGGCGGCACAGTAACTGGCTTCACTCGTTACGCTGTTGGTGAAGGTATCGAAAAACGCGAAGATAACTTTGCAGAAGAAGTTATGAACCAAGTTAAAGGCAACTAATTTAACAACAACACATTCGTGTGAAATCTAGGGAGCACATCATTCGTGTTCCCTATTTTTCGAGCAAAATATATAGTTCGCGAAATAGGATACTATTTCCTTTTAAATAAATTGAGTAACGGAGGTTTACTATGAGTGTGTCTCAATACAAACGCGTAGTAATTAAGCTAAGTGGTGAAGCGTTAGCCGGCGAATTAGGCTTTGGTTTCTCGCCAGACGTAATTAAATCAATTGCTGGTGAAATTAAAGAAGTCATTGATCTAGGTGTAGAAGTAGCTTTAGTCGTAGGTGGCGGTAACATTTGGCGTGGGAAAATCGGCGCAGAAATGGGTATGGAACGTGCGAATGCTGACTATATGGGCATGTTAGGAACAGTTATGAACGCATTGGCCTTGCAGGATTCTTTAGAAAATCTAGGAGTGCCAACGCGCGTACAGTCATCTATCGTGATGACGCAAGTAGCTGAGCCTTATATCCGCCGTAAAGCAGTGCGCCATTTAGAAAAATCACGTGTTGTGATTTTTGCAGCCGGTACAGGAAACCCGTACTTCTCAACAGATACAACAGCAGCATTGCGCGCAGCAGAAATCAATGCCGATGCGATTTTAATGGCGAAAAACAACGTGGATGGTGTCTATAACGCAGATCCTAAAATAGATCCTACTGCTGTCAAATACGACACACTTACTTATTTAGACGTTATTCAACAAGGTTTACAAGTAATGGATTCAACAGCTTCAACATTATGTATGGATAACGATATTAAGTTAATCGTGTTCAACTTATCAGAAGAGGGTAATATTAAACGTGCCGTTATGGGTGAAAATATCGGAACAGTTGTAAGGAGGAATGCTTAATGGCTAAACAAGTATTAGAACAAGCAAAAGAGAGAATGAATAAATCATTAGCAGCTTTAGGTCGTGAATTAGCATCGATTCGTGCAGGTCGTGCCAATGCATCTTTACTTGATCGCATTCATGTAGATTATTATGGTGCACCAACGCCTGTAAACCAATTAGCAGGTATTGCTGTACCGGAAGCTCGTTTATTAGTCATCACGCCTTATGATAAATCAGTACTAGGTGACATTGAAAAAGCAATTATGAAATCAGATATCGGAATCACACCAACAAATGATGGAAACGTGATTCGTTTAATGATTCCAGCACTTACTGAAGAGCGTCGTAAAGAGCTGGCTAAACAAGTGAAAAAAGAAGCAGAAGATGCCAAAGTAGCGGTACGTAACGTACGTCGTGATGCCAATGATGATTTAAAGAAATTAGAAAAATCAGGCGACATTACAGAAGACGAACTACGTAGCTATGGTGAAGATGTACAAAAATTAACAGATGACTTTATCGTAAAAATTGATGAAGCTGCAAAAGAAAAAGAGCAAGAGATTTTAGCAGTTTAATTGCTAGCAGCGAACTTAACTTAGACTTAGGCGTCCTACAAGCAAGGACGCCTTTTCTATTGTATAGGGGAAATCGAAAAAAATTTATAAAGATAGAGGAATACAGTAAAATTTTGTGATGTACAAGCATACTGTACTAAAACAGCTAAAAAACAATGAAAGACAGAAGAAGTAGTTTTTGATATGATAGAATTGCGTATTTATATGCTAGCATTTGGAGGAGTTACGATGTTTAACAGGCTATTTGGCAAAAAAGTAAATAAGAAAAGAAACGATGAGCATAAAGGCTTGGTTGAGGATGAACATGTTCCTTCACATATTGCAATTATCATGGATGGAAATGGCCGTTGGGCGAAAAAACGTGCTATGCCTCGTGTAAAAGGTCACCATGAGGGAATGAATACAGTAAAGAAGATTACGCGGCATGCCAATAAATTAGGTGTCAAAGTTTTAACATTGTACGCCTTTTCAACTGAAAATTGGAAGCGTCCGAAAACGGAAGTTGAGTTTTTAATGAATCTGCCAGGACAGTTTTTGCATTCATTTCTGCCAGAGCTCATGGAACTAAACATTCGTGTCCAAATGATTGGAGATCATACGCAATTACCGAATCATACACAAAAGGCACTTCATACAGCCATGGAACAAACAAAACAAAATACAGGTCTCATTTTGAATTTTGCAATGAATTATGGTAGTCGCGATGAGATGGTACGCGCTATGAAACAAATGATA
Organism: Lysinibacillus odysseyi; assembly: GCA_014595895.1. Classification (GTDB taxonomy): domain Bacteria; phylum Bacillota; class Bacilli; order Bacillales_A; family Planococcaceae; genus Lysinibacillus_B; species Lysinibacillus_B odysseyi_A. The sequence goes on from JABUKB010000001.1 coordinate 384,844, forward strand.
CAGGAAGTTACGGAAGGAAAACTGCGCATGGAGGATATCACAGAGGAAAGTGTATCGGATTATTTAATGACTGCCGATTTACCGGAGCCTGATTTATTAATTCGTACAAGCGGTGAAGTTCGATTGAGTAACTTTATGCTTTGGCAGCTAGCCTATACGGAATTTTGGTTTACAGATGTACTATGGCCTGATTTTGACGAGGTTTGCTTGCAGCAAGCTATCGATGGCTATAAAAACCGAAATCGTCGTTATGGTGGGCTGAAGGGAGAAGAAGTGAATTGAAAACAAGAATCATAACGGGTGTTATAGCAGCAGGCTTATTCATTCCGTTTGTGGTATATGGCAACTTGCCGTTTACATTATTAGTTTATGTCATAGCGGCTGTAGGATTTTATGAACTGCTCCGTATGAAGCATATGTCGATGGCTTCAATACCTGGCATATTAGGATTGTTAGCTGTATTTGCCTTATTGATGCCGAAAGAGTGGGAGCAACAAGTTCTGGATGCAACTGGTTACGGGAAATTAGAAATCATGCTGATTATATCGATTTTATTACTAGTGTATTCTGTACTTGTGAAAAACCAATTTACTTTTGACGATGTTGCTTTCGTTATGATGGGCACTATTTATGTTGGATTAGGTTTTTACTATTTAATTGCTACACGCGATGCGGGGCTTGCTTATATTATTTTTGCACTGCTGATTGTGTGGACAACAGACTCAGGTGCTTATTTTACGGGGCGTCAATTCGGAAAGCGTAAATTATGGCCGGAAATTTCACCCAATAAAACAATAGAAGGGTTTGTTGGGGGGATTGTCATCGCTGTTGTTGCCGCGGTCATTATGCAGCTGGTTGCACCATTTGATGTCGCGTGGTGGCTACTGATTGTGGTAACGGTTGTAAGCTCGGTCTTTGGGCAAATGGGGGACCTAGTCGAATCAGCGATTAAACGCCATTATGATGTGAAAGATTCAGGGAAGATTTTGCCTGGACATGGCGGTATTTTAGACCGCTTTGATAGTTTATTATTTGTATTACCATTACTAAATTTACTGCACTTTGTAAGTTAATAAAGGGGTCTTCATCCATGAAAAAGATTAGTTTATTAGGAGCAACAGGCTCTATTGGTTTACAGACGATTGACATCGTGTTAGCCAACCCAGAAAGCTTCCAGTTAGTCGCGTTTTCTACGGGTCGCAATATCGAGAAAACGAGAGAATTAGTAACACAAATCAAACCAGAACTAGTGTCTGTTCAACAGGAAGAAGACGCACGTGTTTTACAGCAAGAATTCCCCCATGTGTCATTTACATATGGCACGAAAGGGTTAATAGAAGTGGCAACGCATCCCGAAACAACAGTGTTTGTCAATGCGGTACTTGGCAGTGTCGGCTTAGAATCGACATTGGCTGCTATTCACATGAGTAAAAACATTGCGATTGCCAATAAGGAAACACTCGTAACGGCAGGTCACTTAGTGATGGCGGAGGCGAAAAAGTACAATGCGCCGATTTTGCCAGTCGATAGTGAACATTCTGCTTTATATCAATCGATGAATGGGGAAAACCCAAAAGCGATTGAGCGTTTAATTTTAACGGCATCAGGTGGTTCATTCCGCGATAAAACACGTGCCGAGTTACAAGGTGTAACAGTAAAGGATGCGTTAAATCATCCGAACTGGTCCATGGGGGCTAAAATTACGATCGACTCAGCAACGATGATGAATAAAGGCCTTGAAGTCATTGAGGCCCATGTTCTTTTTGATATGCCATATGATAATATCGATGTTTTACTACACCGTGAAAGTATTATTCACTCGATGGTGGAATATCATGATACAAGCGTTATGGCGCAGCTGGGCACACCGGATATGCGCGTACCGATTCAATATGCATTGACATTCCCGGACCGTATTCCGTTAATCGGCGGCAAGCGCCTGAACTTAGCGGAAATCGGCAAGCTGCATTTCCAAGAGGTAGATTTTGAACGTTATCATGCGTTGAAGCTTGCTTATGATGCAGGACGTATGGGCGGGACGATTTTAACGGCGATGAACGCAGCAAATGAAGCAGCTGTTGCTTTATTTTTAGAAGAAAAAATTACATTTTTAGAGATTGAAGCATGCATCGAACGTGTGATGGATGCACATAATAATATTTTATTGCCAGATTTAGAAACGATTTTACATGTAGATAGCGAAACAAGAAAATTGGTTCGAAATATGGTAGAATAAATCGCGAACAAAAAAGCTCGTGAAGGTGGGACATTATGCAAACAGTTATTGCATTTATTATCATATTTGGGGCGCTCGTATTCTTTCATGAGCTAGGTCACTTTATTTTTGCAAAGCGCGCGGGAATTTTAGTGCGCGAGTTTGCGATTGGGATGGGACCGAAAATTCTCGGTATCCAAAAGGGTGAAACCATTTATACAGTGCGTCTGTTGCCGATCGGCGGTTATGTACGCATGGCAGGGGAAGATTTAGATAACGTCGAGCTTCAGCCGGGTTACCGTGTGGCACTTGTTACAAATGAAGAAGACGTTGTGAAAAAAATTATTTTAAATCAAAATCAAAACAATCTGCAGCCAAACGTCGTGTTTTTGGAAGTAGAGCGTGCAGATTTGAATAAAGAGCTATGGGTGGAAGGATATGACGAAGATGATGAGGGAGAAGACCCGCATCTCAAACGTTATGCAGTAGCGCGTGATGCAGTCATTGTGGAAAATGGGAAGGAAACATTGATTGCGCCTTATGATCGTCAATTTGATTCAAAATCACTAGGGCACCGCTTCATGACAATTTTTGCTGGTCCATTATTCAACTTTATTTTAGCGTTCTTTATTTTCTTATTGATGGCCTTACTGCAAGGTCTCCCAACCAATGAACCAATCGTTGCAGAAGTAACAGAGGATGGACCTGCGATTGCTGCCGGTATGGAAGCAGGCGACAAGGTAATCTCGATTAATGGAAAAGACATACCAGACTGGTCTACCTTGTCAACTATTATTCAAGAAAGCCCAGGTGTAGAGCTTGATTTGATCGTCGAGCGCAACGGGGAACAAGTACCGGTTACACTCACACCGAATACATTAGTGGATGAAAAGGGTACAGAGTACGGGCAGATTGGTATTATGTATCAAACACCGTATGAAAAAGCGCCGTTGCAGGCTGTTCCATATGCAGCAGAACAAACTTATATGTGGACAGTGCAAATTGTAAAGGCAATTGGGAACTTAATTACAGGTCAGTTTAAGTTAGATGACTTATCCGGTCCAGTAGGTATTTATAAATATACAGAACAAGTAGCAGAATATGGAATATTTACGTTAATGAGCTGGGCGGGTATGCTGAGCATTAACCTAGGTTTAATGAACCTATTGCCATTGCCGGCACTGGATGGCGGACGCTTGTTATTCTTCCTGTTAGAAGGCGTGCGTGGCAAGCCAGTGAACCGTGAAAAGGAAGGACTTGTGCATTTTGTCGGCATCGTGCTTCTGATGATTTTAATGGTTGTCGTAACGTGGAACGATATTCAAAAATTCTTCTTCTAAACAAAATAGCTTTGGGCGTCGGTTGCGCCCAAAGCTAAATTTGATTATGCTTATGTTATTACAAGTAAAAGGTGGAACAACTTTATGAAACAAAGTTTAACTTTCATTCCAACACTGCGTGAAGTGCCAGCTGATGCCGACGTCAAATCACATCAGCTACTTTTGCGTGCTGGATTTATTCGTCAAAACGCATCGGGTATTTATTCGTACTTACCGCTTGCCAAAAAAGTATTAGCGAAAATCGAACAAGTTGTACGCGAAGAGCTAGAGGCAATCAATGCACAGGAACTATTAATGCCAGCCATGCAATCGGCAGAGCTTTGGCAAGAGTCAGGCCGTTGGGAAAAATACGGTCCAGAGTTAATGCGCTTTAAAGATCGCCATAACCGCGATTTCGCATTAGGTCCAACACATGAAGAAGTAGTGACTACATTAGTACGTGATGAAATTAAATCATATAAAAAATTACCATTATCACTCTATCAAATTCAAACAAAATTCCGTGATGAAAAGCGTCCTCGCTTCGGCTTATTGCGTGGTCGCGAGTTCATTATGAAGGATGCTTATTCATTCCATGCTACGCGTGAATCATTAGACGCTACGTATGATGATTACTATCGTGCCTATTCCAATATCTTTACACGCCTTGGCTTGAACTTCCGTGCTGTTATTGCAGATGCTGGTTCAATCGGCGGTAAAGGGACACATGAATTCATGGTGCTATCTGAAATCGGTGAAGATACAATTGCTTACTCCGATTCTTCAGATTACGCAGCGAATATTGAAATGGCAGAAGTAGTTGTAGATTACAAAGCGCCAGAAACGGCAATGGGAGAGTTGGAAAAAGTAGCGACACCAGATGTAAAAACAATCGAGGAAGTATCTGCCTTTTTATCAGTGCCTGCAGAAAACTGTATTAAATCATTAGTATTCAACGTTGATGGCGAGTTAGTCGTTGTGTTATCTCGTGGCGATCATGAAGTCAATGATATTAAACTGAAAAATGCTTTAGGAGCAGATTCAGTAGAACTAGCAGAAGAAGCAGAGATTAAAGAATTACTAAATTGTACGGTAGGTTCAATCGGTCCCGTGAAATTACCGATGAATGTGAAAGTTATTGCAGATAATGCAATTAAATCGATTCGTAACGGTGTAGCCGGTGCGAATGAAGACGGCTTCCACTTCACAAATGTAAACCCAGAGCGTGATTTTGCAATTAATACGTATGCTGATATTCGCTTTATCCAAGAGGGAGACCCATCTCCAGACGGACAAGGTATCATCAAGTTTGCTGAAGGTATCGAAGTAGGGCATATTTTCAAATTAGGTACAACTTATTCTGAAAAAATGAATGCTACGTTCTTAGATGAAAACGGGAAAGCACAGCCATTTATTATGGGTTGCTACGGCATCGGGGTTTCACGTATTTTAGCGGCGATTGCAGAAAATAGCCAAGATGAGCGCGGTTTTGTATGGCCAAAGCAATTAGCACCGTATGATGTGCATGTGGTAGCGGTCAATATGAAAGATGAAGGACAGGTTCAATTAGCGGAAGAATTATACGGCTTATTGAAATCTTATCGCTACGAAGTATTATTTGATGACCGTCCGGAGCGCGCAGGTGTGAAATTTGCAGATGCAGACTTAATTGGGTTACCAGTACGTGTGACAGTAGGTAAAAAAGCAACAGAGGGCATCGTGGAAGTAAAATTCCGTGAGTCTGGTGAATCATTTGAGTGGGCGAAAGAAGAAGTCATCGATCGCCTTCATGAATATTTCCATACAAACCAATAATGAAAAAATAAGGGAGGGAAGCATACGGTGACGTGTGTTTCCTTTCTTTCTTAATGATGAATAGGCAGTCGCAAAAAGCGAAACGCGATTGCATATTTTCAACAGAGGAGGTCAAAAAAGTGAGTGAAGCAACGGATCGTCTTTTATTATTGTTGCAACAGTTAGAGCTGACAGACGATACGTATATGTCGTTTTTTGAAGGCGGTGAATTATCGCGGATGACAGTGCATACCAAAAGCCGCATATGGCAATTTGATATGACAGTAGAAAAAATATTACCATATCAGCTTTATCAATTATTGCGTATGCGTCTTGCGGAAAAGTTTGCTCATATTGCGAACGTTTCCATCCATATTTCAGCCCGTACATCTCAAGTAACAGAGCAGTTAATTCATGACTATTGGCTAACAGTAATAGAGGCTATTACTGAAATGTCCCCACCCCTACAGCAGCAACTAACGAAGCAAATGCCAATTTGGACGGGAAATAAGCTAGTAGCCAATGTCGAGCATGAAGTGCAGCTCATGCAATTAAAGCAGCGCTATACGGATGTAATCTCGAAAAGCTATCAAGCGATTGGATTCCCGCATGTACCGATTGATTTTCAGTTAGTCGACCCGAGCGAGGAGACATTAGCCCAGCAGGAAGCATTTTACGAGGCTCGTCGCATGGAGGAAGAGCGTTTTTCACAGCAGGCATTTGAAGATATGCAGCGCCGAGAGCGTGAGAAGGAGGAAGCAGGTACAGGTGATGTGCCAGAAGGACCCCTTGTCATCGGTAATAATATTAATAATGCCGAAGTTGCCGACATGAAATCGATTGTCAAAGAGGAAGGCTCTATTACGATTGAAGGATATGTCTTTGCAGCTGAAATCAAAGAGCTGAAAAAAGGAAGCTTCTTATTGGAATTTAAAATGACGGACTATACGGACTCATTATTAATTAAGAAGTTTTTACGTAATAAAGAAGATATTGCAATGGGCGAGCGCGTGAAAAAAGGCATGTGGCTACGTGTGCGCGGCTCTGTGCAGTGGGATAACTTCGCGCGTGATATGGTGATGATGTCGCGTGATATACAAGAGATAAAAAGGCAGCCAAAGCAAGATAAAGCACCAGAAGGTAAAAAACGTGTGGAGCTGCATATGCATACACCAATGAGCCAGATGGACGCTGTGACATCGGTAGATCGATTGATTGGGCAGGCTGCAAAATGGGGTCATCCAGCAGTCGCTGTGACAGATCATGCTGTTGTGCAGGCATTCCCAGACGCCTACGCAGCCGGGAAAAAGAATGGCATCAAAGTGATTTATGGTGTAGAAGCGAATTTAGTCGATGATGGCAAACCGATTGCCTATGCCGAGCAGCATATCGATTTAACGGACGCTACGTATGTGGTCTTTGACGTAGAGACAACAGGTTTCTCAAATGTCTATGACACCATTATTGAGCTTGCTGCCGTCAAGATTAAAAATGGTCAAATTATAGAGCGTTTCGAGCGCTTCTCTAATCCGCACCGAAAACTAACGGCGAAAATTATTGAGCTGACGCATATTACAGATGATATGCTCGTCGGTCAGCCGGAAATTGAAGAAGTAGCACGTGATTTTCATGCCTTTATTGGCGACGCTATTGTCGTTGCGCACAATGCAGCATTCGACCTTGGTTTCCTATATGTTGCGTATAAAAAGGCAGGGCTTGAAGGCATTGAGCACCCAGCTATTGATACAGTAGAATTATCGCGTTTAGTCAATCCAGGCTTAAAATCACACGGTCTGAAAAATTTAACAAAACGCTATAATATTGAGCTTTCCCAGCACCACCGTGCGATTTACGATACGGAGGCGACGAGTGAGCTGCTATTGCATTTATTAAAGCAAGCAGCCGATTTAGGGATTCATTATTTGGATGAGTTTAATGACCGTGTCGGTGGGGAGGATGGCTATAAACAAGCGCGTCCGAGCCACTGTACGATCTTAGCGGTCGATAATGACGGCTTGAAAAATCTATTCAAGTTAGTATCGATTGCCCACACGCAAACTTTCTACCGGGTGCCGCGTATCCGTAGGTCCGATCTGAAAAAATACCGTGAAGGATTAATCGTCGGTTCAGGCTGCTCCAATGGTGAGCTGTTTGAAGTAATTATGAATAAGACTCCTGAAGAAGCTGAAAAAGTGGCTAAGTTTTATGACTACATTGAAGTAATGCCCAAGCCGGTATACTCACAGCTTATCGCTAGTGGTACCGTCCATGACGAGCGCAATTTAGAGGATATTATTCACCGTTTAGTCAAGCTCGGTCAAAAGTTAAATATTCCAGTTTGTGCAACTGGCAATGTCCATTATTTAGAGGAAACAGATCATCGTTTCCGTGAGATTTTAATTGGTTCGATGGGGGGAGCCAATCCGCTCAACCGTTTCCCGCATCCGCAAGTGCATTTCCGCACGACAGATGAAATGCTAAAGGAATTTGATTTCTTGGGACCAGAATTAGCACAGGAGATCGTTGTAGACAATACACAAAAAGTTGCGGATATGATTGGTGATGTCAAGCCGATCAAGGATGACTTATATACACCAAAAATTGAAGGTTCGGATGAAGAGGTAACAAACTTAACATACGAGATGGCGCATAGCATTTACGGTGAGGAGTTGCCGGAAATTGTACAAGCGCGCATTGAAAAGGAACTGAAATCGATTTTAGGGCACGGCTTCGGAGTGATTTATTTAATCTCTGCCAAGCTTGTAAAAAAATCATTAGCAGATGGCTATTTAGTAGGATCGCGTGGTTCGGTAGGTTCGTCTCTTGTGGCGACCTTTATGGAAATTACCGAAGTGAATCCATTGCCGCCGCATTATGTATGCCCAAGCTGTAAGCATTCTGAATTCATTGCAGACGGCTCGGTTGCCTCAGGCTATGACTTGCCGAATAAAGATTGCGAAAAATGCGGTACGCCGTATAAAAAAGATGGGCAAGACATCCCGTTTGAAACCTTCCTTGGATTTAAAGGGGATAAGGTGCCGGACATCGATCTTAACTTCAGTGGAGAGTATCAGCCACACGCTCATAACTATACGAAAGTCCTGTTCGGTGAGGATTATGTATTTCGTGCGGGAACAATTGGTACGGTAGCCGAAAAAACAGCCTATGGCTATGTAAAAGGCTATGCCAATGACCGTGGTTTAACCTTTAGAAATGCAGAGGTAGATCGTCTTGTGCAAGGCTGTACAGGGGTAAAACGGACAACCGGGCAGCACCCAGGAGGAATTATCGTTGTACCGGATTATATGGACATTTATGATTTCTCGCCTGTGCAATACCCGGCAGACGCGCAAGATTCCGAATGGAAGACAACACACTTTGACTTCCATTCGATTCACGATAACATTTTAAAACTTGATATACTCGGGCACGATGATCCAACCGTTATTCGTATGCTACAGGATTTATCAGGTATCGATCCGAAAACCATTCCGGTAGATGATCCGGAAGTAATGGGAATTTTCGCTTCACCAGAGCCGCTTGGTGTCACATCAGAGCAAATTGGCTGTAATACCGGCACGCTAGGGGTACCAGAGATGGGAACAAAGTTTGTGCGTCAAATGCTTGAAAGCACGAAACCATCCACGTTTAGTGAGCTTGTTCAAATTTCTGGGCTTTCTCACGGAACGGATGTATGGCTTGGGAATGCCCAGGAACTCATTCAAAATGGTACTTGTGTATTATCAGAAGTAATCGGTTGTCGTGATGATATTATGGTGTATTTAATCTATCAAGATTTAGAACCTTCATTTGCCTTTAAAATTATGGAGTCTGTACGTAAAGGAAAAGGCCTAACAGAGGAAATGGAAGAGGAAATGCGTGCGAAAAAAGTGCCGGAATGGTATATCGATTCATGTAAAAAGATCAAGTATATGTTCCCGAAGGCGCACGCCGCAGCCTATATTCTCATGGCGGTACGTATTGCGTGGTTTAAAGTGCATTATCCGATTCTTTATTATGCAGCGTACTTTACGGTACGAGCATCGGACTTTGATTTGATTGCCATGACGCAAGGATCTGCGATGATTCGACAAAAAATTGACGAAATCAATATCAAAGGATTAGAAGCATCGCCGAAAGAGAAAAATTTACTGACAGTGCTTGAACTTGCACTGGAGATGAGTGAACGTGGTCTGACGATGCAAAAGATTGATTTATATCGTTCACAGGCGAGTGAATTTATTATTGATGGCAATACGTTGATCCCGCCATTTGATGCCATCCCTGGTCTTGGGACAAACGTAGCGAAACAAATCGTTGCTGCAAGACAGGAAGGCGAGTTTTTATCGAAGGAAGATTTGCAAAAACGCGGTCGCGTATCCAAAACATTAATTGATTATATGGATCAGTTAGGGTGCTTGGAAGGAATGCCAGATGCTAACCAATTATCGCTCTTCTAAGTACAGAAAAGCTCGTTCAATGATGTTCATTTGCAATGTAGGACTATGTATGCTATCCTAAATGTAATAATTTGTTGATAGGTACACGGCAAAGAGTGGGTTTTATCCCGCTCTTTTCTGTTGTCTATTGCTTATCCACAAATTTCCTGATGAAAACGACAGCTGTTGAGACTTCAAATTTCACCACACACTTGGTGGAATTTGTGTTTTATTACCAAGAAAACAGTGACGTAAGGAGGATATTAGTGAATAAAGTTACGTCCATTATTGAAGAGTTAGTGACGCCTATTACAGAGGAACTTGGTTTGGAATTAATCGATGTTGAATTTGTGAAAGAAGGTCGCGATTACTTCTTGCGCGTGTATGTGGATACACCAGAAGGCGGTATTGACATTGAACAATGTGTGCAAGTAAGCGAGCGCTTGAGTCTAGTATTGGATGAAAAAGATCCGATTGAGCAAAACTATTTTTTAGAAGTCTCTTCACCTGGTGCTGAGCGTCCATTAAAAAAAGATGCTGATTTTGAAAAAGCAATCGGCAAATATATTTACGTTAAAACATATGAGGCAATTAAAGACATGAAAGAATTCCTAGGATATCTCACAGCATATAATGAAGAAGGTCTTACGATGGAAGTTCGAGTGAAAACACGTAAAGTCAATGTACAAATTGAAAAAGAAAAGATCGCAAAAGCAAGATATGCGATAGACTTTTCAGATAAGCAAATTTAGGAGTGAACACAAAAAATGAATAATGATTTACTAGATGCTTTAGTAGCACTTGAGGAGCAAAAGGGTATTTCAAGAGATGTATTAATTGAGGCAATCGAAGCAGCGTTAGTGACAGCTTATAAACGTAATTTCAATCAAGCGCAAAATGTGCGTGTAGATTTAAATTTAGATACAGGTTCAATGCATGTCTATTCACGTAAGGATGTTGTAGAAGAGGTAGCGGATGACCGCTTAGAAATCTCACTAGAAGAAGCAAAAGCTATCAACCCTGCTTATGAAATCGGTGATGTAGTAGAGCAAGAGGTAACACCACGCAACTTTGGCCGTATCGCCGCACAAACAGCGAAACAAGTCGTAACACAGCGCGTACGTGAAGCAGAGCGCGGTCGCATTTATGAAGAATACGTAGATTCAGTGGATGACATTACAGTAGGTACAATCGAACGCCAAGATCAACGCAATATTTACGTAATGATCGGTAAAGTAGAAGCTGCGCTGCCACTAAATGAACAAATCCAAGGTGAGGTTTACAAGCCGCAATCTCGTATCCGCGTTTATATTACAAAAGTAGAGCGCACGACAAAAGGTCCTCAAATTATCGTATCTCGTACACACCCAGGTTTACTTCGCCGTTTATTTGAAATGGAAGTACCAGAAATTTATGATGGTACTGTAGAGATTAAGTCGATTGCACGTGAAGCGGGCGACCGTTCAAAAATCTCTGTCTATGCGCATAATGAAGAAGTGGATGCGGTTGGTTCATGTGTAGGAGCAAAAGGTGCTCGTGTACAAACAATCGTGAATGAATTAAATGGTGAAAAAATCGATATCGTAGAATGGTCAGAAGATCCAATCGTATTTGTAGCCAATGCACTTAGCCCATCAAAAGTATTAGATGTGCAAGTAAATGAAGAAGAAAAGTCGACAACCGTTGTTGTACCAGACTATCAATTATCATTAGCGATTGGTAAACGTGGTCAAAATGCTCGTTTAGCAGCAAAGTTAACGGGCTGGAAAATCGATATTAAGAGTGAAACAGATGCGCGTGAGTTAGGAATTTATCCTAATGAAGCAAGCACATTTGTTCCTCAAGATAATGATTTAGAGTATGATTTATACGCTGACGACGAAGAATAATCAGCGCTAGGAGTGATGATCTGATGTCGACAAACAAAAAGGTGCCATTAAGAAAATGCGTAGCAACAGGTGAAATGCTTCCTAAAAAAGAGATGATACGTGTCGTGCGTTCGAAAGAGGGTGAAGTATCTGTAGATTCTACAGGTAAAAAAGCCGGACGCGGAGCCTATCTCTCAAAAAAAGAGGAAGCGGTTGAAGTGGCTCGTAAGAAAAATATTTTATCACGTCAATTAGAAGCGGATATTCCAGAAGAAGTATATGAAGAATTACTGGTACTCATCCGTAGGGAGTCTATTTTATGAGTCAACAGCTACTGCAGCTACTTGGCTTAGCAGCGCGCGCGCGGAAAGTGATATCTGGAGAAGAGCTTGTCGTGAAGGAAGTTCGTAGCGGTAAAGCCAAGCTAGTACTGCTAGCATCTGATGCATCTGCGAATACACGAAAGAAATTGACAGATAAATGTTCGTATTACAACGTTGAGTTGCATGTTTTCGGGGATCGTTATGATCTGGGACATGCTACAGGGAAAGAAGCCCGTGTTGCGATTGCGATACTTGATAACGGGTTTGCGAAGAAAATGTCTAGTCTACTCAACGAAAAATAATCGGGGGTGAACAGATGAGCAAAGTAAGAGTTCATGAATATGCGAAAAAGGTCAATAAAACAAGTAAGGAAGTCATTGAGCAGTTAAACACTTTAGGTACACCTGTCAAAAACCATATGGCTGTACTAGAGGGCGCTACTGTGACAAAGCTTGATGCTGTCTTTAAGCAACAACCAGAACAAAAAGCAAAACCAGCTATAAAATCTGAAAAGACAAATACAAGTAACGAATCGCGCACGACAAAGAATGCAGTAAATGCATCCAATGAAAAAAATCAATCGTCTGTAGGCGAAAAAAAGAATAAAGGTAGCCAAAATAGAAATATGACACAAAATAACAATAACAACCGCAGTGGCGGTAACAATTCAAATAACCGTAATAACAACAATAAAGGCGGCGGATATCAGCAACGCCGTAAGCCAGGGATCCATGGTGGTAAGCGCCGTACGCATAAACCACAACCATCACCAATTGCACAAAAGCCACTTCCAGAAAAAATTACTTTCTATGAAAGTTTATCAGTGGCAGAACTTGCGAAAAAATTACACCGCGAGCCATCAGAAATTATTAAAAAATTATTTATGCTTGGTGTCATGGCGACAATTAACCAAGAACTAGATAAAGATGCAATTGAATTAATCTGTGCTGATTACGGTGTAGAAGTGGAAGAAGAAATCCGTATCGACATTACAGATTTAAATACACACTTTGAAACAGAAGTGGACGAATCAGCTTTAATCGAACGTCCATCTGTTGTGACAATCATGGGACACGTTGACCATGGTAAAACAACATTACTTGACTCAATCCGTCATTCAAAAGTAACAGCTGGAGAAGCAGGCGGGATTACACAGCATATCGGTGCTTATCAAGTAATCGAAGGCGACAAAAAAATCACGTTTTTAGATACACCTGGACACGCAGCCTTCACAACAATGCGTGCACGTGGTGCAAGTATCACGGATATCGCAATTATCGTTGTAGCAGCTGATGATGGTGTGATGCCTCAAACAGTTGAAGCCATCAACCACGCCAAAGCAGCAGAAGTACCGATTATCGTAGCGGTAAACAAAATGGATAAACCATCCGCAAATCCGGATCGTGTGATGCAAGAGTTAACAGAGCATGGTTTAGTGCCAGAAGCATGGGGCGGCGATACTATTTTCGTACCAATTTCAGCATTAAAAGGCGAAGGTATCGATGAACTATTAGAAATGATTCTATTAACAGCAGAAGTAGCTGAGTTAAAAGCAAATCCTAAACGTTCAGCTCTTGGTACAGTAATCGAAGCTCAGCTTGATAAAGGGCGCGGTTCTGTAGCGACGTTATTAATTCAAGATGGTACATTACGTGTAGGAGACCCAATCGTAGTAGGTCACGCTTACGGTCGTGTCCGTGCAATGGTTAACGATGTTGGTCGTCGTGTGAAGGAAGCAGGTCCGTCTACACCAGTTGAAATTACAGGTTTAAACGAAGTACCACAAGCTGGTGACCGTTTCGTTGTATTCGAAGATGAAAAAACAGCGCGTCAAGTGGGTGAATCACGTTCGATGACAGCGATTCAAGCACAACGTTCTGAGAAACAACGCGTTACACTGGATAACTTATTCGAACAAATGAGCCAAGGCGATGTGAAAGAGTTAAACTTAATCGTTAAAGCAGACGTTCAAGGTACAGTAGAAGCAATGGCTTCATCATTAATGAAAATTGATGTAGAAGGCGTAAATGTGAAGATTATCCATACGGGTGCAGGTGCTATCACGGAATCAGATATTACTCTTGCCGCTGCTTCAAATGCTATTGTTATCGGATTTAACGTACGTCCAGATGTCAATGCAAAACGCGCAGCTGAAGAAGAAGGCGTAGATATCCGTTTACACCGTATTATTTATAAAGTGATCGAAGAGATCGAAAGTGCGATGAAAGGTATGCTAGACCCAGAATACGAAGAAAAAATCGTAGGGCAAGCAGAAGTTCGTCAAACAATCAAAGTATCTAAAGTAGGTACAATTGCAGGTTCATACGTAATTGAAGGGAAAATCGTCCGCGATGCAGGCGTACGTATTATCCGTGAAAATGTTGTTGTTTTTGAAGGTGAGCTAGATTCATTAAAACGATTCAAAGATGATGCAAAAGAAGTGGCAAAAGGGTATGAATGTGGGATTACAATCAAAAACTATAATGACATCAAAGAGGGCGACATCATTGAGGCCTTCATTATGGAAGAAATTACTCGTAAATAATCATGATTGTTTACGCAGAAATTGAATTTATCATTCATACTGCCCATTCTTTGAAAGAAAAGCGTGCTGTTTTACAACGTATGACAGTACGCGCAAAGCAAAAGTTTAATGTTTCTGTTGCGGAAATTGACCACCAGGACGTCTGGCAGCGGGCTCGTCTTGCGCTAGTGACAGTCGCTTCTTCTAAAGATGCGGCTGACCGCGAGATGGCGCGTGCGATCAGCTTTTTGGAGTCCAATCCGGAATGGGAACGATTGGATTATTTTAAAGAGTATCTATAGAAATGGTGGTGACATTGATGTCTCTACGTTCAAATCGTGTAGCCGAGCAAATGAAAAAAGAACTTGGTGAAATTATTACACGCAAAATCAAAGATCCTCGCGTAGGCTTTGTTACAGTAACAGATGTTGAGGTAACAGGTGACCTGCAGCAAGCAACGATTTATATTACATCGCTAGGAAACGATCGTGAACGTGCTGAAACGTTACAAGCGTTAGAAAAAGCTGCTGGCTTTATCCGTTCAGAAATTGGTTCTCGCATTCGTTTACGTCGCACACCTGAGATTAAATTCGAATTCGATGCATCTATCGAATACGGAAACAAGATCGATGATTTACTTCGTTCATTGCATGAGGATAAATAAAGTCTAAACCTGCCGCTATGATTGCGTGCAGGTTTTTTTCTTATCTTCGCTCAAACAACAATCCTTTGCACTCACAACCAAAGCATATATACTGAAATAGAAAAAGCAAAAAGCGTAAAAGGAGCATATCCCTATGAACGGAATTATTGCCTTATGGAAAGAACGAGGCATGACCAGCCACGACTGTGTCTTTAAACTACGTAAAATATTAAAAATGAAAAAAATAGGTCATACTGGCACTCTAGACCCCGGAGTAGAAGGGGTACTGCCAATCTGTATTGGTCAGGCGACACGCATTGCGGAATTTTTAACAGATGCAGGCAAAACATATGAAGCGGTTGTATCGATTGGGCGCACAACGACAACAGAAGATGCGGAAGGCGAAACAGTCTTAGAAGACGCTACACCGAAATCCTTTACCCGTGCAGAAATCGTAGCAGCACTAAAAAGTCTCACAGGTGAAATTCAGCAAACACCACCTATGTTCTCGGCAGTAAAAGTAAATGGTAAAAAATTGTACCAATATGCTCGCGCAGGGCAAACTGTGGAGCGCCCGACACGTACGGTGACAATTTATGAGTTAGAATTACTAAGTACGGAAGATGTATTTGACGGGGAAGAAGTGACATTCTCCATTCGTATTAAATGCAGTAAAGGCACATATATTCGTACGCTAGCTGTGCAGATTGGGGAGGCACTGGGCTATCCGGCACATATGCAAGAACTTGTGCGCACGTCATCCGGCACCTTCACAAAAGAGCACTGCCTGACACTTGCTGAAATAGCAGAAAAAGTGGAAGCAGCGGATACAAGTTTTATCTTACCGGTGGAATATGCATTATCGCATTATCCTTATTTAGAGATACCGGATGAGCTGCGCAAACAAATTTTTAATGGACAACCGTTGCCGATTCATCCATTATTAGAAGAAAATGAAAAAATAGTGTTTGGCGTTGAGGGGAAAGCTTTTGCTATTTATAAAGTACATCCTGAAAAACAAGGGATGATGAAGCTAGATAAAATGTTCCCGGAGCTGTAGGAGGGCACCATGGAAGTTATTCAATTAAAGTATCCACACCAACTAGAATCAACAGAAGGACCGTATTCTCTAGCAATCGGCTTTTTTGATGGCGTACATAAAGGGCACCAAACGGTTATTCGAGCTGCTATTGATACGGCAAAGGAAAAAGGCTACAAAAGTGCAGTGATGACATTTGACCCGCATCCATCCATTGTTCTTGGAGGACGCAATGAAAAAGTATTTTATATTACACCACTGCAACAAAAAATAGATACATTTAAAACATTTGATATCGATACAGTATTCGTTGTGAATTTTACATCAGATTTTGCCAGATTGTCCCCAGAGCAATTTGTACAGCACTTTATCCGTGATTTACATGTCGAGCATGTGACAGCGGGATTTGACTTCACATTCGGTTCATTAGGCAAAGGGACGATGGAAACAATGAAGGCACTAGCAGATGATGATTTCGGTGTAACAGTCATTGAAAAATGCGTTGTAGACTCTGAAAAAATCAGCTCTACTCGTATTCGTGCAGCGTTGCAAGAGGGAAATATGGAAGAAGCAAGAGCACTGCTGGGGCGTGCTTTTGAAGTACCAGGGATTGTTGTGCATGGGGATAAGCGTGGTCGAACATTGGGCTTTCCGACAGCAAATGTGCAGGCGATGGAAGGCTGCTTTATTCCGGCAACAGGTGTGTATGCTGTGAAAATTTTAGTGCAAAACGAATGGCTGAATGGCGTATGTAATGTAGGGTATAAACCAACGTTTAAAGATCCAAATAATAAGCAATTATCCATTGAGGTAAATATTTTTGATTTCGATAAAAATATTTACGGCGAAGAAGTCGTGGTTGGCTGGTACCATCGCATCCGCAGCGAAAAAAAATTCAATGGAATCGAAGAGCTGATTGCACAAATCGAAAAAGATAAACAAGAAGCGCTGCACTATTTACAAACGCAGGTGAAATAGTTGCTAGCGAATATAAATTGTGGTAAGATTCACTAGTACGATTGTACAAACCTTAGCTCGGCTTTCTGTTACTCCAACGTTTGCTTAGCTGCAGGGGATATTTTAAATTATTTAGGAGGTCCATTCACATGGCAATCACAAAAGAACGTAAAAACGAAATTATCGCTGAGTACCGCACTCACGAAAGCGACACTGGTTCTCCAGAAGTACAAATCGCTGTATTAACTGCAGAAATCAACGCTTTAAACGCGCACTTAGCAACTCACAAAAAAGACTTCCACTCTCAACGTGGTCTTCTTAAAATGGTAGGTCGTCGTCGTCACTTACTTAAATACTTACGTAACACAGATGTAGCACGTTACCGTGAATTAATCACTCGTTTAGGCTTACGTCGCTAATCCTAATCAAAAAAAAGCGGGAATTCCATCCCGCTTTTTCTTTATGTTATGATATTCTTCACCATACTATTATTTTCTCCTAAATGATAATCTTAATAAATAAGTGAATTTTCTTAAAAAATTTAGCATAGAAAAAGCTTTTTTGATACACTTACTATGGTACATAATAAACGTAGCGTATAAGGGTTTCATACAAAGAAAGGGGTTCAGTAGATGAACGACAAAAAAGTCTATTCATATGAATGGGCTGGCCGTCCTTTAGTAATTGAAGTAGGACAGTTAGCAAAACAAGCAAATGGCGCAGCATTAGTGCGTTATGGTGAGACAGCGGTATTAGCCACTGCAACAATGTCAAAATCACCAAAGCCATTAGATTTCTTCCCGTTAACAGTAAACTATGAAGAACGTCTATATGCGGCAGGTAAAATTCCAGGAGGATTCATTAAACGTGAAGGTCGTCCATCAGAGCAAGCGGTATTAACGTCTCGCTTAATTGACCGTCCAATCCGTCCGATGTTCCCAGATGGTTTCCGTAATGAAGTGCAAGTCATTTCAATGGTTATGTCGAATGACCAAGATTGCCCTTCAGATGTAGCAGCGATGTTCGGTTCTTCATTAGCATTAGCAGTGTCAGATATTCCATTTGACGGTCCAATTGCGGGCGTACATGTGGGGTATATCAATGGCGAATTTATCGTGAATCCGACAGTAGAGCAAACTGCACAGTCAACGGTTCACTTAACAGTAGCCGGTAACAAAGATGCCATCAACATGGTAGAAGCAGGTGCTTTAGAAGTGCCAGAAGAAATCATGCTTGAAGCGATCATGTTTGGTCATGAAGAAATCAAAAAATTAATTGCCTTCCAAGAGCAAATCGTTTCGGAAATGGGCAAAGAAAAGCTTGAAGTAACGCTTTATGAATTAGATGAAGAGTTAACAGCTGCTATTAAAGCAGCATGTGAATCAGATATGAATACAGCTATCCAAACAGTGGACAAGCAAGAACGTGAAGAAAATATTACAGCTGTGAAAACACGCATCATTGAATCATATGAAGCCGAAGAAGCGGATGATGAGACAATGAAGCAAGTAAAAGCCATCTTAGATAAAATGGTAAAAGATGAAGTACGTCGTCTGATTACAGAAGATAAAATCCGTCCAGACGGTCGTAAGCAAGACGAGATTCGTCCGCTTTCTTCAGAGGTAGGCTTATTGCCACGTACACATGGTTCTGGTTTATTCACACGTGGTCAAACACAAGCACTATCTATTTGTACATTAGGCGCATTAGGTGATGTACAAATGATCGACGGGCTTGGTGTAGAAGAATCAAAACGCTGGATGCACCACTACAACTTCCCGCAATTCTCAGTAGGGGAAACAGGTCCAATGCGTGGTCCTGGTCGTCGTGAAATCGGTCACGGTGCATTAGGTGAGCGTGCATTGCTAGCGGTTATACCTCCTGAAGAGGAATTCCCGTACGCTATTCGCTGTGTATCTGAAGTGTTAGAGTCAAACGGTTCTACTTCTCAAGCATCAATCTGTGCATCAACAATGGCAATGATGGATGCGGGTGTACCGTTAAAAGCACCGGTGGCAGGTATTGCAATGGGGCTTGTGAAAAAAGGCGAGCACTACACAGTATTAACAGATATTCAAGGTATGGAAGACCACCTAGGTGATATGGACTTTAAAGTAGCAGGTACAGCAAAAGGTGTAACAGCACTTCAAATGGACATTAAAATTGATGGTCTATCACGTAACATTTTAGAAGAAGCATTAACGCAAGCGAAAATTGGTCGTATGCAAATTTTAGAGCACATGCTTTCAACAATTGCAGAGCCACGCGAGTCGTTATCGAAATATGCACCGAAAATTGTTTCAATCAAAATTAATCCTGATAAAATCCGCGACGTAATCGGACCGGGTGGTAAACAAATCAATAAAATCATTGATGAAACAGGTGTTAAAATTGATACAGAACAAGACGGCACAATTTTCATTGCTTCAGCCGATGAAGCGATGATTGCACGCGCAAAAGAAATTATCGAGTCTATCGTGCGCGAAGCAAAAGTAGGCGAGTACTACATGGCGACAGTAAAGCGTATTGAAAAATTCGGTGCTTTCTGTGAAATCTTCCCGGGCAAAGATGGTTTATTACACATCTCTGAAATCCAAGAAGAGCGTACAAAAGAAGTAGAAGACGTATTAAAACTTGGCGATCAATTATTAGTAAAATGTATCGAAATTGATAAGCAAGGTCGTGTCAACTTATCTCGTAAAGTAGTGCTGAAAGAAGAAAAAGAGCGCGCTGAAGAAAAATAATAATCTACATTTAGCGATTATTTTCTGCATCGAAAGTAAAGCGGTAGAATAAAGATAGTGATAAGAAGAGGTTGTACTTCGGTGCAGCCTCTTTTCATATTAGGGGGATTTGAATGGTAACAGTTACTACATGTCAAAACGGAGTACGTATTGTGTCAGAGCAGATTGAACATGTCCGTTCTTTATCGGTCGGTATATGGGTCAATGCAGGCTCACGCTACGAAACTCCAGAGGAAAACGGTATTACACATTTTATCGAGCATATGCTATTTAAAGGCACACATACTCGTTCGGCGCGTCAAATTGCTGAGGAATTTGACCGCATTGGTGGTGAAATTAATGCTTTCACTTCTAAGGAACATACTTGCTACTATGCAAAAGTATTGGACCATCATGCAGGACTGGCGATTGATATTTTAGCCGATATGTTTTTCAATTCAGTCTTCGCAGAGGAAGAAATCGAACGCGAACGCGCGGTCGTGCTTGAGGAAATTTATATGAGTGAGGATGCACCGGATGATGATGTGCATGAAATTTTATGGGGAGCGATGTATCCAGATGATGCACTCGGTCGCCCGATTTTAGGAACGGAAGCAACATTAGCGACATTTGATGGGAACATGATAAAAGGTTATATGGCCAAACATTATACACCGCAAAATATTGTCATTTCGGTAGCGGGTCATATTGAACCAGGTTTACTGGAGCAAATTGAATTATTGTTTGGTTCATTTGACGCAGCACCGGAAGCAGTGGAAACGGTATTAACCTATCCAACCTTTACGGCAGGGGAAGTCGTGAAAGTACGCGATACAGAACAGGCACACCTGGCAATTTCTTTCCCGGCGATTTCGGTGAAGCATCCAGATATGTTTAGTTTTGTAGCTTTGAATAATATTATTGGCGGCAATATGAGCTCACGATTATTCCAGGAAGTACGCGAGGAGCGCGGCTTAGCTTATTCAGTCTATAGCTATCAGTCAAGCTATGAAGACGTGGGAGTTTTCACGATTTATGCGAGCGCGTCCAAAGCCCAGCTAGATGCATTGCAACATCAGATTGATAAAACATTATTCGATGTGGTAACAGGCGGCGTGACAGAGGAAGAGTTAGAAAATACGAAAGAGCAGTTAAAAGGCGGTTTCGTGCTTGGTTTAGAAGGGACAGAAGCACATATGAGCCGCAACGGAATCAATGAGCTGATTCATAAGGAACACCGTTCAGTGGATGATGTACTTGCGCGTATTGGCAATATTGATATGGCATCCATTGACCGTTTGATTGAGCAGATTTTAACAGCAGAGCCGGCGATTGCAATTATTGGGCCGAAATAACAAGAACCGCTTCTTCTAGAGGATATTGTAGGAGAAGCGGTTTTTTGATTAGTGTAATGAAATTATCCGACCATATCTATACATGCTGAGTGCTATACCGATCCATAAGGCATTGAAAACCGTTGAAACAAAGCCATAGCTAATAAATGGCAGAGTTAGTGAGGTAAGGGGCACGAGACCAAATGTCATAGCTGTGACATATAGTAATTGCGTGGCGAAAATAACTAAGGCACCAATGACCACCAATCGACCGAATGGTAAGCGAATATTTTGAGAGATATGGAATAATCGCCAAGCAATTGATAACAGTAAACCAACAATGCCTAGCGTAGGAACTAACCCGTATGACTGGATAAGTTGAGCCAGTACTAAATGGCTGAAGGAGCCTACTACTACGACTGTAGAGCTACCGCCGAACCACTGTGCTTGTTCGATTAACTGGTTCAGTAAGACATTGACATACCCTTCAGATGTTGCATAAGCTTCCGGGTTGAAAAATGCCGAAATACGAGCAAGCTGATAAGGTGCGATAGAGCCATTGCGATAACTGATAAATATCCATAACAAACTAGCCAAGATTACAAGTAAGAGTCCGCTTAGGACAATTGACTTTTGCTTTCTTGAATAGGAGCTGCTAAGAAACAGAATTAATAACATGGTACAGTAAATAAATAGTACAGGTAAATTAGGCATAATAGTGATCCAGTACATAGGGATGAGTGCCAATATGAGCATGAGTGAAAGCGGTAAAGATGGCTTGGACAGTAAAGCAGCCCAACCAATGCATAAAAAGGGAAGCGCATACCAAGCATGAAACATCATGCCGAATAGTTCAAAATATATCTCACCATTGATTGCTTGATTGGTAAATAGAAAAAGAAAAATGAGAAAGCCAACACCCAATCCATAAAACAAATAACCAAAACGAGCCCATTGACGGAAATCAATGAACATAATGATGATAGCGAGAACGATACTTAACATCGCTTGAACAACTTTCTCATGAAAAAGAGATTCTATCATTTGTGGTGTAAATTGTGATTCCTCTAAAGTGAGGAGCGGCAAAAATCCTAACAGTAGCACAGCCGCAAATAATGTCCATAATAACCAGTCGATTTTCGGTTTATATAATCGCTTTAACGATTTGCCGAGGGTCATCGGATTGCCTAGCTCTGCAACAGCTTTTGCTTCGGCTTCCAATTCGCTATAACCTTTTGCAAGCCACGCAGCTTTTGCTTTCTGTAAATGTTGAGTTAGCTCTAAACGAACAGACTGCTTGGCTTCTTTTGATTGAATATAGCCTAAAACAATTTGTAAAAAATCATTACTATTCATGTATCGCCATCTCCTGTAAACGGGCTGCCCAAGGCACACGTTTTACTTGTTTCGCCTGCTGTTTTTGTACAACTTTCAAGCCCTTTTTTGTCAGTTGATAATATTTTTCGCATGCAGACCAATAGCCTTCTAAATAGCCCTTTAGCTCTGCTTCATGTAATAGCGTATACACAAGTCCCTCATTCAGCTGAATGGCAGTAACCCCTTTTTGGTGAAGTGTCTCTGTTAATGCAATCCCTGTTTTAGGTGTAGTTAATAAAGCGAGCAGTTCTGTCAGTGCAAGTTCTGTTGAAACCTGTTGCTGGACGGCTTGCTTGTGTTGTTCTGTAAAGGAAAGGTCTTTAAAAGTAGTCGTTTGCATTGCTTTTTTTAACCCTTTTAATCGTTCGTCCATGCAGATGCCTCCAATCGTTCCTTTAGTAATTGTTTCGCTTTTCGAAGTCTAGATTTCACTGTGTTTTCATTGCGACCGAGGACGTGGGCGATGTCTTTTATTTTCCATTCTTCAAAGTAAAATAAATAAATCAATTCCCGGTATTTTACAGGTAATTGCATAACAGTCTGGGCAAGCTCGCTATCAATATCTTGCTGTACAACACTTTGTTCCACATTATCTGAAGTATGAACAGCCTGTAAAATCACATCCTCTGTCACTTGTATATGACGATGATGCCAGCTTTTCAAATAGTCTTTCGTATGATTGATCGCGATGCGCCATAACCATGTTTTCATTTGGGACTGCCCTTTATAATGAGAAAGAGCCTGATAGCATTTGACAAAGATTTCTTGGGTCAAATCTTCCGCTAGGGTTTTGTCGTGCACATAAGCATACACAAGCTGCAAAATATCTTGTCCGTATGCATGCATTAATGTATCGAGAAGTTGCTCATGATTGGTTGTATTGCTATGTATGACAGTCATTTCTTCCAAAACACATTCCTCCATTCTGCTAATTAGACGAGTAACGGCTCAAAAAAGTTTAAAAATAAAAAGCCTATCTAAAAGTTTTGCTTTTAGACAGGCAGTATTTTAAGACACTTCCTCAATATCATAGACAACGATACGCTCTTGATTGAGCTGGATAATCACGTCCATTTTCTGTTCCTCAGGTACACTAAAAAGAATGGCTGGACCTACAATTTTTGCTTCAATATCAAGATCATTTAGTACGTTGAGTGACTGATCCATATTCGTAACATACAAACGATAATCTTTCATCTAGTATCATGCCGCCTTTCCTGCGTATAGTTGTATCTTAACATTGCATTATTTCTTTTTCCTGCGCTGGCTTCCATAGATGATACACATCCCCAAAAATAGGACACTAGTTACGATCAGCATGAGACCGTCCAAATTCCCGTCAAAAATCGTTACATTCATAAGTACGGCTAATTGCATAAAAAATGCAAGCCAAAATAGTATGGTCATATAGGCAACTCCTTTTGTTCGAAATGTTTGGCAGCAGAATGATAGGACCCCTATAAGTAAGAAAAAGCCGAAAGCTAGTCCGACTAAAATAGCATATGTGAACCAATGAGATAATAAAAACATGGGGAAAGAGATGAATAGTATGGACATCAATAGACATAGCATACTTTCAGTGCCGCTCATTTTTTCAATATTGCCCGTAAAATAGAAATACAACTGCATAGCCATTAACCCTAAATTTACCACAAAAGCTTAGATAAAGCCGATAAGAACATCTTGTACATCACGTTCTGAAGTATCGACCCATAGTTGTACCACAATGGTTATAACACTAAGTATTAAAAATGAACCTATCTGAAAAGGCATTCATGCTATAAAGATTATTTATTATCAAAAATTCTCGTATATAAAAAAGGGGTGGGCTTCTGAGTGAACGTATTGCCTTCACCCTTCTCTAGTAGCATCGTCAAATAATCTTGCAACTCCTGTCGTGACATATTGGCAGTTTTGGCAATTGCCATTGCCTCGAGTAAGTGCGTCTCTATCTTTTTCAGTAGCTCTTCACGCAGGAAATCTTGATTATGCGCGGCAACAAAGCTCCCTTTGGCTGGCACCGTTTCGATAAAGTCGTCCCGCTCTAAATCGGCATAGGCTCTTTTTGTCGTCATGACGCTAATTTTCAACTCTTTAGCCAACATGCGAATGGAAGGCAAGGCGTCACCAGGTAGCAGTGCACCGCTTAAAATGGCTTGCTTCAACTGATCTGTAATTTGCTCATAAATAGGCTGAGTGCTCGCGTTGCTTAATTGAATCAAAGCATGGCTCTCCTCTCTAACTGTATATATACAGTGTGTACAGTTGTTTTGAAATTGTCTAGCAAATTATTTACACATTCAAAAATTATGTTGCATATAGTAACAGTAGATGAGGAGGGGGAATTTGCGACTATCGGAGCTTGCACAAAAAGAGTGCATTGAAATGGAAAATGGCGTCCGTTTTGGCTATTTATCAGAATCAGAGTGTCTATTTCATCCGAAAACAGGAAAGATTCAAGGCTTTCAGCTAATGCAACCAAGTGGTGCCTTCATGAAGAAACAAGAATCGGTATTTATCCCATGGGAAGAAATTGTCCTGATAGGGGAAGATCGCATTTTATTCCAAAAACATCATAAAAGGATGAACCCCTGATGGAAAGATGGCTCATATTAGGAGAAGACGCACGTATGAAAGAACTAGCGAAAGCCATGGATACACATAATAAAACTGTATTTTTTAAACAAACAGCGAAATGGGATCATACGATTAATGCAACTGTCTTAGATTTTTGTCCTACGCATATTGTGCTGCCGATTCAACCGTTAGCTATCGAAGTTCAATTATTGCTCGGTGTAAAGCATGTCAACTTTTTTGCGGGCAGGCTCAATGAGCAATGGACAGCCACGCTCAAGCAACAAAAAGTCGTCCATTATTTACAAAATGAAACATTTATTTGGCGCAATGCCATGCTAACAGCCGAAAGCTTTGTGAAATGGTGGTATGAGCGCGGGGAAAAGGTGCGAGACAAAACGTTTATTATTACCGGTTTTGGCCGTGTAGCAAAAAGTTTAGCCATTGCTCTAACAGGACTTGGAGCACATGTTATCATTGCGGTACGCAGTCGTGCCCAAATAGAAGAGGCTCGGGTAGCCGGTTATGAGGCCATTCATTTACAGCCTTCATCCATCAAAAAGGCGACCGCTCTCATCAATACGATTCCGGCCCAGTGGTTAACGCCTTCCTATCATGAAGCGATATCGATGCCGATTTATGATTTGGCTTCGGAACCGGGCTGTTTATATTACGTGACACGCGAGGACTATGTGCCGTTGCTAGCATTGCCAGGGAAATATTTTGCGAAAGAAGCTGCTTTGCTCATGCTACAATCGATATTGGAGGACTGCGAATGCTAGAAGGAAAAAGGATTGGACTTGGGATTACAGCCTCGCATTGTACGTATGAAGATGTGGTGCCAAAAATTAAAAACTTTACGGATGCAGGGGCGACCGTAGTACCGATTATTACGCCGTCTGTGTTACATGCGGCTACGCGTTTTGGCACCGGTGAAGAATGGATTAAAAAGATAGAGCATTTTGCAGGAGAAAAAGTAGTATCATCCATTATGGAAGCGGAACCATTTGGACCGAAAAATCCGCTTGATTGCATGGTAATTGCTCCAATGACAGGCAACTCCATTAGTAAATTTGCTAATGCTGCTACGGATTCAGCGGTCCTAATGGCAGCAAAAGCCACGCTGCGCAACGGGAGTCCGGTTGTACTGGGCATATCCACGAACGATGCCTTAGGGTTAAATGGCCAAAATATCATGAAACTATTAAATGCTAAAAATGTATACTTTATACCTTTTGGTCAGGATAATCCTTTTGATAAACCTACTTCAATGATTGCAGATTTCAGTAAAATGGTAGAAACCGTACATGAGGCAATTGTTCATAAAAAACAACTTCAACCTATAATTATACAGTTTTTTAAATAGTCGAAAAATCATACACTATTCACGAAAAATATGATACAATATCCAACATTATGTAACATGTTTATTTAGGAGAGATGAAAATGTCAAAACAATACAATGTTGCTGTCGTTGGGGCAACAGGCGCAGTAGGTTCAAAAATGATGGAGCAATTAATTAAACGCAATTTCCCTCTTGCTTCTATTAAATTTTTAGCATCAGCACGTTCAGCAGGTAAACCGATTGAATTTAACGGCACGACATATACAATCGAAGAGGCAAAACCAGAAGCATTTGATGGAGTGGATATTGCGTTATTTTCAGCAGGTGGTTCGGTTTCCGAAGCACTTGCTCCAGAAGCAGCAGCACGCGGCGCTATTGTCATCGACAATACAAGCCATTTCCGCATGGATCCAGAGGTGCCATTAGTTGTGCCAGAAGTAAACCGTCACACATTAAAAGATATTCCAAAAGGAATCATCGCCAATCCAAACTGTTCAACAATTCAAATGGTAGTGGCATTACAGCCAATTCGTGAACAATACGGTTTAACAAAAGTAGTTGTATCTACATACCAAGCTGTATCAGGTTCAGGAGTCGCTGCAATTGAAGAGTTACGTACACAATCAGAGCAATGGGAGCAAGGCAAAAATGTGGAAGCGCATGTTTTGCCAGCAAAATCTGATAAAAAACATTATCCAATCGCACGTAATGTCATCCCGCAAATCGATAAATTCACAGAGAATGGCTACACATATGAAGAGATGAAAATGATCAATGAAACGAAAAAAATCATGGAAGCCCCATCTATGCATGTAGCGGCTACATGCGTACGTGTACCGGTTGTTTCAGGTCACTCAGAGTCTGTGTATATCGAGCTAGAAAAAGAAGCGACAGTAGAGGATATTTTCAATGTATTAAAAGATGCTCCAGGAGTTGTTCTGCAAGACGATATTGAAAACCAAGTATATCCAATGCCAATTTATGCAGAAGATGAGGAACCGACATATGTAGGTCGAATCCGTCGTGATTTAGATAATCCAAAAGGTTTCCACTTATGGATCGTGGCAGACAACTTACTGAAAGGTGCGGCATTAAATTCAATTCAAATCGCTGAAGCTATGATTGAGGACCAGCTAATATAAGAGTATAGAGGAGTGCAGGAAATATGAACTTAGGTCGTATTGGAACGGCGATGATTACACCGTTCAAAAAAGATGGCACGATTAACTATCCAGAATTAGAGCGTATCATTAATCATTTGATTGACAATGGGTCAGATTCTATTATCGCGTGCGGTACAACATCTGAGAACCCGACTATGTCAACAGAAGAGAAAATGGAAGTTGTTCGCTTTACAGTGGAAAAAGTGGCAGGTCGTATACCAGTCATAGCTGGAACAGGGGATAACGAGACAGCTTATTCCATTATGATGACCCACAAAGCAGAAGAAAACGGAGCAGATGGCATCATGCTCGTTACACCGTACTATAATAAGCCGAACCAGCGCGGTATATACGCGCACTTTGAGACAATCGCTAAAGAAACATCGCTGCCAGTTATGCTCTATAACGTACCAGGTCGTACGGGTGCGAACGTTCAGGCGGAAACAACGATTGCCTTGTCAAAAGAAGTTGAAAATATAAAGTGGATCAAAGAAGCAAGCGGCAATTTAGACCAAATGGGTGACATTATCGAAAATATGGATGCAGACTTTCAAGTATACTCAGGTGATGATGGTTTAACATTACCATTGCTTGCAATCGGTGGAACAGGGGTCATCTCTGTTGCCTCGCATGTAGTGGGGAACGATATGCAGTTAATGATGAAAGCTTTTGAACAGGGCGATCATGCATTAGCAGCAAAAATTCACCGTGCGTTATTGCCGCTTGTACGTGCATTATTTGCTCAGCCAAATCCATCGCCGATTAAATATGCCATGACAAAATTAGGCTTTGATACGCTAGATGTCCGTTTGCCAATGATGGAAATGCTGCCGGAAGAAAAAGCGGCATTCGATCGAATTTGGGATGAATATCAAGAAAAAGCTAAACATTTCCGTCAAGTAGCGGTGTAATAAGCGTAAACAAAACCAGCAGGAATCATTCTGCTGGTTTTGTTGTTTTAAAGAATGTATACCCTATTTCGGTTCTGAAATCAGAAGCGAATCTTTATTTGAGTGCGGCAATGAATGCTGGGAGAAGGGTGTAACATAAAATCCCTGACGCTCAAGTCCTTTATTTTACCGATGAACCAAACAACAAAGTACCTATAAATTCCCTCTTAGCTATTAAAAATCTTGCAAAATGATGAAAACTTCTGATTGCTTGGAAAAACTTCGCATTTTTGATTTGTGCTAATGCTCAACACCACGTATAATGAGACATAAGTGATTGCTGTACGGGATATGTTCAACCATTAAGTAATAAAAATAAATTTATATAAAAGCAATGTTTAGCGTATTGCGCAGCTTGCAAGCCTGCAAGTGGACGAAGTGCAAGCGCTCTTTTTATAGGAGGAAATCAAGTGAATAAAACGAAAAATGAAGTAATCCGTATTATCCCGCTAGGAGGCGTTGGAGAAATAGGGAAAGCAATGTATGTCATTGAAATCGATGAAGAAATATTCGTGGTAGAAAGCGGATTAATGTTTCCAGAAGATGAAATGCTGGGCATTGATATCGTAATTCCCGATATTACGTACCTAGTAGAAAATAAGGAGCGCGTGAAAGGAATTTTCTTAACACACGGTCATGAAGATGCGATTGGTTCGATTGCCTATATGCTCAAAAAAATCAAGGCACCGGTGTACGGTTCAAAATTAACGATTGCATTGGCGAAAGAGCATTTAAAAGACTTGCCAGCGCCGTATCAAGTGAAGTTCTTTGAAGTAACGAATAAAAGCCGCATGAACTTTAACACGACATATGTGACGTTCTTCCATACAACCCATTCTATTCCTGATTCACTAGGAGTAGTATTCCATACGTCGGAAGGAGCTATTGTGCATACAGGCGAGTTCAAATTTGACCAAGCCGCACAAGGTAAATTCCGTCCTGATTTGGCGAAAATGGCACAGCTCGGAGAAGAAGGGGTATTTATCCTGCTATCTGACTCTACGGAAGCGGAGCGCCCAGGCTATACGACGAGTGAAGTAGTAATTGCAGAACGTCTAGCCAAAACATTCCATCAAGCGGAAGGGCGTATTTTAGTTGCTGTGTATGCATCCAACTTTATCCGTGTACAGCAAGTATTTACACAGGCACAAGCGGCTTATCGCAAAGTGGCAATCATTGGAAAATCATTGGAAAAAGTAGTGGAGTTAGGTGTGGGCTTAGGGTATTTGGATATCGGCGAAGATACACTTATTCCAGTGAATGAAATCCATAAATATCAGGATGATGAAATTGTTATTATTGCTACAGGTAACCAAGGGGAGCCGCTAGAAGCAATGGACAAGATCCTGCGCAAGCATCACCGCGATGTCAAACTGAAAAAGACTGATACAGTA
The DNA here is from genome assembly GCA_014595895.1 of Lysinibacillus odysseyi. GTDB lineage: Bacteria > Bacillota > Bacilli > Bacillales_A > Planococcaceae > Lysinibacillus_B > Lysinibacillus_B odysseyi_A. Next base: position 414,825 of record JABUKB010000001.1, read on the forward strand.
CTCATTACATTTACGCCATCGCCAGGCATGGAAGTGCAAATGTACAATACAATGAACCAAATTGCAAAAGCAGGTGCTCATATCTTAGCAGCCGATAAAAAAGTGCATGTATCAGGTCACGGCAGTCAAGAAGACTTGAAATTAATGCTAAACCTGATGAAGCCAAAATACTTTATCCCGATTCAAGGGGAATACCGCATGCTGATTGCCCACTCAAAATTAGCTCAATCGATCGGGATGCAGAAATCACAAATCTTTATTGCGGATAAGGGAGATATTGTCGAGTACAAAAATGGCAAAATGCGTATGAGCGGACGTGTACAAGCTGGTAACGTTTTAATCGATGGAATCGGTGTAGGAGATGTCGGCAATATTGTCTTGCGCGACCGTAAATTATTATCCCAAGATGGTATTTTCATCGTGGTGGTTACGCTAAACCGTGCACAGAAGAAAATTGCATCAGGTCCAGAAATTTTATCGCGCGGTTTCGTCTATGTACGTGAATCAGAAGCATTAATGGTAGAATCAGCGGACATTGCACGTACAGTGATTGAAAAGTACGTCAACAAAGAAACATTTGAATGGACAAATATTAAGCAAGAAATCCGCGACGAGCTGAATTCTTTCTTATTCCAAAAAACAAAACGTCGCCCTATGATTATTCCAATCATTATGGAATATTAATGAAGATATCAAGGATTTCCTAATGGGAAATCCTTTTTTTCTTCAAGACGTCTATAATAAGATGAGGCAGTAAACAAGTTAGGTTTAATTAAAGGTAGGTGTAAAAAATGGTGGAAAAGAAGCGCGATAAAAGAGAGCGCGGTCAAACAAAGGGCAAGCCTAAAACGAAAGCCCAGAATGAACCCAATCCGCTACTATATGAAATTTTAGGCATTATTATTATTGCATTGGCTATTATAGCCTTTTTTGAATTAGGTGTTGTAGGAAGAACAATTCAAACCATCTCCATGTTCTTTCTAGGCAACTTGCATTTCTTTATACCATTTTTAGCGGTGTTTATCGCTATGACATTAATGGTCAGAAGACGCGGTGTCCGTCTGCAAAAAAGAGTATTAATTGGGCTCGGCCTCATTTTAGCGAGCCTAGCTGTTTTTAGTCATGCATTATTATTTGAGCAGTTGCATAAAGCCAATTTATTGCTCAATGATTCGGTATTGCGTGAAACGTGGCGCCTGCTGATTAGCACACAGGGTATTGCTACACGCAGTGATGTGCTCGGAGGCGGGATGGTTGGTGCGCTGTTATTTAGCGCCTTTCATATTTTATTCGATGCGACAGGAGCGAAAATCGCTGCCATCGTCTTGTTTTTAGTCGGGATGATTTTATTAACGGGTAAAGCACTCGTTCCGTACTTAGTGGAAACAGCCCCGAATTTGAAAAAAATTAAGCTGCCAAAAAGAAAAGCGAAAGAAAAAGCAGAACCGCCAAAACCAAAAACAAAGCGTTCGAAAGAGCAAGTATGGGACGAGCAATCTGCCACAATAGAAGAATCAGCGGAGCCCATTATTTCTGCCTTCACAAATAATGATCAAAAAGAGCGCGAAATGTTTAATGACCCTGTAGAAACGGGAAAAGTCGATAATGAGGCAAGTGTTATCTCAAATGATGAAAACACATTGTACCAATTACCAAGCCTGCGCCTATTAGAGCCGCCAAAAGAACATGATCAAAGTGGCGAGTATGCAGTAATCCAAAGTAACGCCAAAAAGCTGGAGCAAACCTTTTTAAGTTTTGGGGTCCGCGCTAAAGTAACACAGGTACACTTAGGACCTGCCGTGACGAAATATGAGGTATTGCCTGATGTGGGCGTCAAAGTGAGCAAAATTGTCAGTCTGCAAGATGACTTAGCACTGGCACTTGCTGCGAAAGATATTCGAATGGAAGCGCCTATCCCAGGAAAATCAGCCATCGGTATCGAGGTACCAAATAGTGAAATAGCCGTTGTTACATTGCGCGAGGTGTTGGAGGCAAAGGAAAATAACAAGCCTAATGCCAAGTTATTAATTGGATTTGGACGAGATATTACAGGGCAAGCTACGTTGGCAGAACTTAATAAAATGCCGCACTTATTAGTAGCAGGTTCTACCGGTAGTGGTAAATCCGTCTGCATTAACGGCATTATCGTCTCGATTTTAATGAGGGCAGCACCACATGAAGTCAAAATGATGATGATTGATCCAAAAATGGTAGAGCTCAATGTCTATAACGGCATTCCGCATTTATTAGCGCCAGTTGTGACAGACCCGCGCAAAGCGGCACAAGCTTTGCAAAAAGTGGTATCGGAAATGGAACGTCGCTATGACTTGTTTTCAAGCACCGGGACACGTAATATCGAAGGCTACAATGAACATATTGAAGTGCAGAATGCAGAGCTTGAGGACAAGCAGCCAAAATTACCGTATATTGTGGTCATTGTGGATGAGTTGGCAGACTTAATGATGGTAGCACCAGGTGAGGTAGAGGACGCAATTACACGGTTAGCTCAAATGGCGCGTGCTGCTGGGATCCACTTAATTTTAGCAACACAGAGACCTTCTGTGGATGTTATTACGGGGATTATTAAAGCGAATATCCCATCCCGTATTGCCTTTGCGGTGTCATCAGCTGTCGATTCTAGAACGATTTTAGATATGGGTGGCGCAGAAAAACTACTAGGGCGCGGGGACATGCTGTTTTTACCAGCTGGTGCGTCTAAACCAACCCGTGTGCAAGGAGCCTTTTTATCAGATGCAGAAGTTCAGCAGATAGTAGAGTATGTTATTCATCAGCAAAAGGCACAATATGAAGAGTCGATGATTCCGACAGATGAGCCGTTGCAGGAGATTTCAGATGAAAAGGACGCATTATATGATGATGCTGTACGTATGGTGGTAGAAATGCAAGGTGCTTCTGTATCGATGATTCAGCGAAAATTCCGTGTAGGTTACGCAAGAGCAGCACGTATTGTGGATCAGATGGAAGCCCGTGGCGTGGTCGGTCCACCGGATGGCAGCAAACCTCGACAAGTGTTGATTACGAAAGCAATGTTAGAATAAAGAGCGAATATTATGAATTTTCGAGAAGATAAAAAAATAATTGAAAAGAAACAAAATAGACGGAAATCAAAAAAATATTCTATGGTTTTGTTTGGAATGTATTTTCTTTACTTACTAAAAGTGTTATATTAATCAACGAATTAGTAGGAATTTGTTGTACATCAGATGTCTGATCTCTAGAATTGGTGGTGGTTAATGTGACAATTAAAACAGATCATCGTCATTTATACTTGCAAGTGATCGATCGTTTAAAATCAGATATTGAAAAAGGTATTTATCAGGAAAATGAAAAATTACCTTCTGAATTTGAATTATCGAAATCACTTGGGGTAAGTCGTGCAACACTGCGTGAGGCGCTACGACTATTGGAAGAGGAAAATGTTATTGTACGACGTCATGGTGTAGGAACATTTGTCAATCCAAAACCTGTATTTACATCAGGAATCGAACACTTATCCAGTGTATCGTCCATGATTGAAAAGGCAGGAATGGAGCCTGGTACTGTATTTATGAGTGCTACGGAAGATGAACCAACCGAAAGCGACAATAAACGATTCCAAACCAACCTTGATGACAATGTAATCACAATTGAACGTGTAAGAACAGCTGATGGGGAGCCGGTAGTGTATTGCATTGACAAAATACCAGCAACCTATTTACCGCAACAGTTTTTGAAAAATAAAGATTTATCCATTTTCTCAGCCCTTGAAAAATCAGGGAATATTCGTGTAGCCTATGCGGTGACATTTATTGATCCAATCGGTTATCACGAAACAATCTCACCAATTTTAAAATGTGGACCTGAGAGTGCATTACTATTATTAAAACAAATTCACTATGATGATAATGATCGCGTAGTACTTTATTCAAAGAACTATTTTAGAGCTGATAAATTCAGCTTCCATGTGGTTCGTAAACGGGTGTAGAACGGTTTTTTTCCTGCTAATCTAAAAAATCCTTTGGGGGGACTCACTAATGAAAAAACGTAAATTTGGTTTATTAATCTCATCTGTAGTAGCATCTGGTGCTATTTTAGCGGCATGCGGTAGCGATGACGACGCAACGAAAGATACTTCGAACAACGACACAACTGGTGACAAGGGTACAGAGGAAACTGCTTCTGGCGATTTCTCAATTGCCATGGTAACAGACGTTGGTGGTGTAGATGACAAATCATTTAACCAATCAGCTTGGGAAGGAATTCAAGAGTGGGGTGCAGATAACGGTCTTTCAAGAGGTGAAGGAGGATTTGATTACTTACAATCACAATCGGACGCCGACTACAACACAAACTTAAACAACTTAATCCGTCGTGATTTCGATTTAATGTTTGGAGTAGGATACATGATGGTAGATGCAATGAGCGAAATTGCAGCTGAAAATCCAAACAAGATGTTAGCAATCATTGATGGAGTAGTAGAAGCTGATAACGTAGCATCACTAATGTTCAAAGAGCACGAAGGTGCATTCTTAGCAGGTGTTGCAGCGGCTAAAATGTCTGAATCAGGCAAAATCGGTTTCGTGGGTGGAGCTGAAATCCCAGTAATCCAGCGCTTCCATGCAGGTTTTGTAGCAGGTGCTCAAGCGGTAAATCCTGATATCAAAATCGAAGTTAACTATACAGGTGTATTTGATGATGCTTCTAAAGGAAAAATTGCTGCAAACGCAATGTACTCTGCAGGTGCTGACATTGTCTTCCATGCAGCTGGCGCAACGGGGAACGGTGTATTCTCAGAAGCAAAAGAGCGTAAGCAAAAAAATCCGGAAGCAAACATTTGGGTAATTGGTGTAGACGCAGACCAATACGAGGAAGGTAAAGTAGGCGAGCACAACGTAACGTTAACATCTATGCTTAAAGGTGTAGGTACTGCGGTAAAAGATATCGCAGACCGTGCGAAAGCAGGCGATTTCCCAGGTGGCGAAACAATCACTTACGGTTTAGCTGAAAATGGTGTAGGCCTTGCTGATTCCCGTGGTGCTATTCCAGAGGATGTATTAGCAGAAATTGAAGATTACAAAGCAAAAATCGCTTCTGGCGAAATCGTTGTACCAGAAAAGCCAGAAAAATAATATTTTCTACCTCAATCATCATAGAGGGTACCCTCTATGATGATTTTTTTAAAGTTACATTTCTATTATTAAATTAGTAGATGAAAGAATCGAAATATTTCGTTTCTTTCCTGTATTAATTAAAAAAATTATCTATTAATTATAAAGCCTAAGGGAGTGATTTTGAGTGGAATATGTGATTGAGATGCTAGGAATTCGAAAAGAGTTCGGTAATTTCGTAGCGAATAATAATATCACCCTTCAACTTAAAAAAGGCGAAATCCATGCACTGCTAGGAGAAAATGGTGCCGGTAAATCGACTTTAATGAACGTATTATTTGGACTCTATCAGCCAGAAGCTGGTGAAATTAAAGTACGTGGAAAATCAGTGAAGATTACAGATCCGAACGTAGCCAATGAGCTTGGAATCGGAATGGTGCACCAGCACTTTATGTTGGTGGAGAATTTCACAGTGACGGAAAACATTATTTTAGGTAGCGAGCCTACAAAGGCTGGTTTTATCAAAATTAGTGAAGCGGCAAAAGAAATTCAAGCATTATCCGAACGCTATCATTTAAACGTAGATCCATATGCAAAGATTGCAGATATCTCAGTGGGGATGCAGCAGCGTGTAGAAATTTTAAAAACGTTATACCGCGGTGCCGAAATTTTAATTTTCGATGAGCCGACTGCTTCGTTAACACCGCAAGAAATCGATGAGTTAATAAGCATTCTTCGTTTGCTGATTAGTGAAGGGAAATCGATTATTATTATTACGCACAAATTAAAAGAGATTATGGAAGTGTCAGATCGTGTAACCATCATTCGGAAAGGTGAAGGGATTGGGACGGTTGTAACAGAGGAAACAAACCCCAATCAATTAGCCGAATTAATGGTCGGACGTCAAGTTTCATTTAAAACAGTCAAAAAAGAAGCAACACCTGGTGAAGTCATCTTAGATATTGAAAACCTGATCGTAACGGACAACCGTGGCATTGAGAAGGTAAAAGGACTGAATCTACAAGTACGTAGAGGAGAAATTGTCGGCATGGCGGGTATCGATGGGAATGGTCAGTCAGAGTTGATCGAGGCAATCACGGGCTTACGTAAGACCAAGAGCGGGAAAGTGATGCTAAACGGTAAGGATATTACTGGATTAAAGCCGCGTGCTGTTACGGAAGCAGGTATTGGTCATATTCCACAAGACCGTCATAAGCACGGCCTAGTACTGGATTTCCCGATTGGTCATAATATCGTTCTACAAACCTATTACCAAAAGCCAATTTCAAAAGGTATTATTATGGACTATAAAAAAGTGAATGATATCGCGCGTCGTGTCATGGAAGAATATGATGTGCGTACAGGCAACGGGGAAATGACATTAGCCCGTTCGCTATCAGGTGGTAACCAACAGAAAGCAATTATCGGTCGTGAAGTAGATCGTGATCCAGATTTATTAATCGCAGCTTTACCGACACGTGGGTTAGACGTCGGGGCGATTGAATTTATCCATTCAAAATTAATTGAACAACGTGATAAAGGAAAAGCAGTATTATTGGTTTCATTTGAATTGGATGAAGTTATGAACGTTTCGGATCGCATTGCGGTTATTTATGACGGCATGATCATGGATACGGTAAATCCAAAGGATACAACAGAGCAAGATCTTGGTTTGTTAATGGCTGGGGAATTGCTGGCAAAAGGAGGGAACGAATAAATGAGCAATCGTTTAGTGAATATTCTCGTCCCTATTATTTCAATTATTATTGGTTTAGCTGTAGGAGCGATTGTCATGCTTGTGAGCGGCTACGATCCGGTAGCTGGTTATAGTGCATTGTGGCAAGGGATTTTCGGCGATGCCTACTCTATCGGGAACTCGATTCGCCAAATTACACCTTATATTTTAGCCGGTTTAGCTGTAGCCTTTGCCTTCCGTACAGGTCTATTTAATATCGGGGTGGAAGGTCAGTTATTAATGGGTTGGCTAGCAGCAGCTTGGGTAGGGACTGCCTTTGAATTACCACGTCTCATTCACTTGCCATTAGCTCTTTTAGCGGCAGCGGCAGCGGGTGCTTTCTGGGCATTCCTTGTTGGGTATTTAAAAGCACAGTTCAATGTACACGAAGTTATTTCGTCTATCATGTTAAACTATACAGCGCTCTTTGTGACAAATTCGATTATAAAAAACATTACAGATGGCGGCTTCAAAACAGAAACCGTACCACCTTCTGCCACATTGCGTTGGCAATGGCTACGTGATATCACAGACAACTCGAGCATGCACTTAGGGATTATTGTCGCACTTGCCATGGTTCTAGTAATGTGGTTCATATTAGAAAAAACAACGCGTGGCTACGAACTGAAATCAGTAGGTTTTAACCAAAATGCTGCAGAGTATGCAGGGATGAGCGTAAAGAAAAATATTATTCTAGCTATGACAATTTCAGGAGTATTTGCGGGTCTTGCTGGAGCGATGGAAGCGCTTGGTACGTATCAAAACGCATCGATTAAAGCAGGCTTCTCCGGTATTGGATTTGACGGGATTGCCGTTGCCTTGCTTGGTGCGAATACGCCGCTTGGAGTACTGTTCGGCGCCGCATTATTCGGCTCGTTAAAGTATGGTGCCTTAAATATGCCGAATGCTTCAGGTATTCCGGAAGAAATCGTATCGATTATTATTGCACTCATTATTTTACTAGTAGCATCCGGCTATGTAATCCGCGTATTCTTAGAAAAAATGAGTAAGAAAAAGGAGGCAAAATAAGATGACTTTTTTAGAAGTTTTATATTTCATCGTACCTGCTGCCATCCTTTATGCTACACCATTAATCTTTACTGGTATTGGTGCAGTATTTTCAGAACGTGCAGGCGTTATTGCTCTTGGTGTTGAAGGATTAATGGTCATCGGTGCCTTTGTCGGTGTTTATGTAAACCTAGAATATTTCGATGTATTTGGCGAAAATGTTTACTGGCTAGCGTTATTTGCTGCAGCTATTGCAGGGATGATTTTCTCCTTGATCATGGCGGTAGCAGCGGTGACATTCCGCGCTGACCAAACCGTAACAGGGGTAGCAATCAACATGTTGGCGCTTGCTGTAACCGTATTCTCGGTAAAAATGCTTTATAACAAAGGACAAACAGATATGATTGCGGCACCAATTACACGTTTTGACGTGCCTGTGCTTTCTGATATTCCATTTATCGGACCTCTTCTATTCCAGAACGTTTATATTGTTTCGATTATTGCTCTTGCCGTAGCCATTGCCGCGTGGTTCGTTATTTATAAAACACCATTCGGTTTACGTTTACGCGCAGTAGGGGAACACCCTTTGGCAGCGGACACAATGGGGATTAACGTTGGGCGTATGCGATATATCGGCGTAATGATTTCCGGTTTCTTAGCGGGAATCGGTGGTGCTGTTATCGCGCATACCGTATCTTCTGACTTCTCAGCGTCAACGATTTCAGGGCAAGGTTTCATTGCGATTGCAGCAATGATTTTCGGGAAGTGGCATCCGCTTGGAACATTAGGTGCTGCGTTATTCTTCGGTTTAGCGCAAACATTGAGTATCGGCGGTAACACGATTCCGTATATTCAGGATATCCCACAGGTGTTCCTGCAAATTCTGCCGTATGTCCTAACGATTTTTGCATTAGCAGGCTTTATCGGTAAAGCTGTTGGACCAAAAGCAGGCGGACAACCGTATATTAAAGGAAAACGATAAATAATACGTGCAAACATTTACGGGTGTTTGCGCGTTTTTTTATATTTTTTACGGGTGGGAGGAGTGATATAACAGGTTAGGGGAATGATAAAATAAGTCAGAAGATTATACAACATCTTTAAGTAGCGTATACCACACATTGGCACGTTGCATATAATATACCAAGTTCGTGCAGCTTATACATCCGTTTCAGCGGCTTATACGTTATCTTACTGAAGCTACACGTCATTTTCAAAAGCACTTACCTCACATTGCCTCAACTTTACGCCTGCTTCTGTATAATACTTTTGCAATATGCGCATATTCACATGTATAGTAGTATAGAGTAGATATGCAAGTCAGGAGGAATTTTTTTGTTTTTAACAACGACATTAGCAAAGGGCGTTTCTTTACATATTCGACAAACGACACAGTTTAAAACAGTGAACTTTTCGATTAAGTGGAGACGACCGCTTACAACTAAGGATGCCGCACATCGTACGGTTTTATCCAATGTATTGCAGCATTCAAATGAACGATTCACCACATCTGCAAGCTACCGCAGTTATTTAGATGACTTATTTGGAACAGTACTGTATTTTGATACGGCAAAAAGGGGCGCCGAGCATATATTATTACTGAATGTTGAAACAGTCAATGACCAATATTTGTCTAATTCCAATGTGCTAAATGAAGCACTGGATTTACTGCATACAGCTATTTTTAAACCGAATCTAGAAGGAGAAGTTTTTGTACCAGCGATTGTAGAACGTGAAAAAGCAATGGTATCGGAGCGTATCCAGTCTATTTTTGATGATAAAACGCGTTATGCCCAAACGCGCTTAACGCAAATTTTACGTCCAGACCAACCTGCTTCTATTTCGGCAAATGGATCAATAGAAGAAGTAAAAGCGGTTACACCTGTTTCTCTCAAAGCAGCATATGATGAAATGCTCGCCAATGACTTAATCGATATTTATGTTGTTGGGGATATTGATGTAGAAGAAATTACAGCGAAACTGCGCGATATATTGCCATTCGCAGATCGTCCAGGATTTGATTCAACAGGCGAGCAAGAGCCGAAAGAGAAGCCAGCTGAATATACAAAAGAGCAGCTTGAAATGAAACAAGGGAAACTGCATATCGGTTTCTCAACACCTGTGCGATTTGGGGATAAGGATTTTCCAGCAATGCAAATTTTGAACGGAATCTTTGGCGGCTATGCCCATTCTAAATTATTCATGAATGTTCGGGAACGCGAAAGCTTAGCGTACTATGCTTCTAGCTCATACGCTTCTCATTATGGCTTAATGTATGTTGTGTCGGGGATTGAACCAGCGAAAGAAAAGAAAGCGATTGAAGTTATTCAAGAGCAACTAGTCGCAATGCAAAATGGGGAGATTACGGATTTAGAGATGTCCCAAACAAAAGCCATGCTTATTAACCAATTAAAAGAAGCATTGGATTCAGCGCGTGGTCAAATCGAAATTTTCGATCAATACAAGGGCTTAAACGAAGCATTCTCCATTGATACTTGGGTAAATCGCTGGTCAGCGGTAACAAAGGATGACGTACAGCGCATAGCGGGGCAAGTGAAGCAAGAAGCGGTTTATTTCTTATGTGGCAAGGAGGACTAAAAATGCAAACAATTGAATTTAAGCAACTGGATGAAACACTATATTATAAACAATTGGACAATGGTTTAGACGTCTATATTTTACCGAAACGGGGATTTTCCAAAACATTTGTTACGTTTACAACAAAGTATGGCTCGATTGACCGTGCTTTTGTACCGCTTGGTAAGGAAGAGCCTATCACGGTGCCGGACGGGATTGCTCACTTCTTAGAGCATAAAATGTTTGAAAAAGAAGACGGCGATGTGTTCCAGCAATTTAGCGAAGTCGGTGCGCAGGCCAATGCCTTCACATCCTTCACACGTACAGCGTATTTATTTTCGGCAACGGATCATATTTATAAGAGTACGGAAATATTATTGAATTTTGTTCAGCAGCCTTACTTCACGGAAGAAACAGTAGAAAAAGAAAAAGGCATTATCGGTCAAGAAATTACAATGTATGACGATTCACCTGACTGGCGCTTATACTTCGGAGCGATTGAAAATATGTACCATAATCACCCGGTAAAAATTGATATCGCTGGAACGATTGAATCGATCGATCAGATTACAGCTGATCACTTATACACATGCTATAATACGTTTTATCATCCATCGAACATGTTGTTATTTGTCGTTGGTGCAGTAGACCCAACAGAGATGATGAACTTTATCGAGCACAACCAAAAAAACAAGAAATTCCCGGAAGCGCAGGAATTGTCGCGCTTATTCGAGGAAGAGCCGACTACAGTAGCGGTAAAAGAGCGCGAACTGCAAATGGATGTTCAAAAACCTAAAGTGTATGTAGGCTTAAAAGCAAAAGAAGTCAACTTAACAGGTCCGGCGATGCTGAAACACGAATTAGCAATGTCCATTGCGATGGAATGTTTATTCGGTCGTGCTTCTGATTTTTACACATCGATTTATGAGCAAGGACTAATCGATGAATCCTATGCGTATGATTTTTCGCTAGAGCAAGGCTACGGTTTTGCGTTAGTCGGTTCTGATACAAACCAGCCGGATGTTTTAATCAAGGCGATTAAGGAAAAAATGGCGCAGGCCAATGATACGTCTATTTTCAATGCTAACGATGTAGAGCGCATTAAGCGCAAAAAGATCGGCTTCTTCTTACGCGCCCTGAACTCAGCTGAATATATTGCCAACCAATTTACACGTTATAAATTTAATGATATGAATTTATTTGATGCGGTACCGACAATTGAACAGTTAACAGTAGAGGATATTGTGGAAGCATTTGAATCAGTAAAAGGGGAAGACCAGCAAACTGTCTTTAAAATCATGCCAGTGAGTGAGCGTGCGTGAAAAAATTTGCATTAGTATGCGGTGCTTCAGGCGCGATTGGCCAAGCCATTGCGCAGGAGCTCGCTGCTGACGGTTGGTCACTTTATTTGCATTATCATCTTGGTATCGAGCGCATTATACCGCTTGTAGAGGAGCTGACAATCACGTATCCCGCGCAGGAGTTTTTAGCGGTACAAGCTGATTTTTCAGACGCTCGCGGTGCTGAACAGCTCGCCATGCAAATTTTTAGTATACAGGCAGTTATTTTTGCTAACGGTCACTCGTATACTGCATTACTCGAAGATACACCTGTGTCGGAAATGGATGCACTATGGCGGGTGCATGTGCAAAATCCGATGACGTTACTGGCACTTCTTGGCAGTAAACTGCGCATGCATTCCAAAAGCTACGTTCTTTTTATTGGCTCTATTTGGGGGTCAGCAGGTGCGGCATTAGAGACCGTATACTCTGCTGTGAAAGGCGCTCAGCATGCATTTGTGAAAGCTTATGCGCAGGAAGCCGCCTATAACGGTGTCCGTATCAATGCCGTAGCACCGGGCTTTATTGACACAAAGATGAATAGTCATTTATCGGTCGAAGAACAAAGTGAAATTATGGAGAATATTCCGTTGCAACAATTTGGCATGCCGTCAGATGTAGCGCAGCTTGTGCGTTTTGCGTTAAGCGGCCAAGCTGATTATATGACAGGTCAAATATTGCAGTTAAACGGAGGTTGGTACATATAAATCACTCCTCTCGCGCATACTAATGGCGAGAGGAGGCGAGCATATGAGCGTACTTGATAACTGGCAGCAATGGACGCAGTTCCTAGGCGATAAGGTGAGCGATGCCAAAGAGGACGGCATGTCTAAAAAAATGATCGAACGTGCAGCTCTACAAATTGGCGAATATTTAGCAAATAATATTGAGCCACAAAATGAAGAAGAGCGCGTAATGGCAGATTTATGGAAAGTCGCATCTAAAGATGAAAAAATGGCACTCGCGAGCTGTATCGTCAAATTAGTAGAACATAGAGCTTCATAATGAGCAAGAAGGGACTGACACTAAAGGAGACAAAAACCATTTCTGATGGTCTAAAAATTGTCTTTTTAGCAGTCCCTTTTTCAATATCCAGATATTCTCTCGAAAAAAAAGGCTTTCGAACTTTTCAATGCTAGGAAAATCAGCTATCATGGAACTTATAAGAGTTTCTAACGTTCTAACTTAAGAGAGGACAGATTCCATGGGTGAATGGTATTTTGAATATGAAATCCAAGTCAATCGACCAGGGCTATTAGGCGATATTGCATCGCTGCTAGGCATGCTTCGAGTGAATATTATTACAATCAACGGTGTCGATGCTACACGTCGTGGAATGTTAGTAAAGGCAGAGAAGGATGAGTCCATTGAGCGATTTATTTCCATTGTTGAAACAATTGAGCATATTCATGTGACTAAATTTCGGATTCCGAAATTACGTGATCGCTTAGCTGTCAGACATGGACATTATATTCCAAAGGATTCAGATGAAAAAAATACATTCCGCTTTGTACGAGGTGAGCTTGGTATTTTAGTGGATTTTATGGCAGAATTGTTTAAAAAAGACGGCAACCGATTAATCGGGATTCGGGGGATGCCTCGTGTAGGCAAAACAGAGTCCATCGTTGCTGCAAGTGTTTGTGCCAATAAGCGCTGGATTTTTTTATCAAGCACGATGATTAAGCAAACTGTGCGTCATTCATTAATCGGTGATGAGTTCCATGGCAATAATATTTTTATTTTGGATGGTGCGGTGACAAGACGTTCAAATGATGAGCGCCATCAACAACTCGTGCGTGAAATCATGCGTACTGATACAGTGAAGGTGGTCGAGCATCCGGATATCTTTGTCCAGCATTCGGAGTATAAACTAGAAGACTTCGATTATATTATTGAGTTGCGTACAGATCCGGATGAAGAAATCACATATGAAATGATTGAAAAGAATCAAGCGATGTCTTCCACGAATGATTTTGGAGGCTTTAATTTTTAATAAAAAGTAGGTGTTATTGTTGACAGAATTAGGTGCTCGCTTAAAAGAAGCGAGATTAGCAAGAGGTTATAGTTTAGATGATTTACAAGACATTACAAAAATTCAAAAACGTTATTTAGTTGGCATTGAGGAAGGCAACTACTCAATTATGCCCGGAACTTTTTACGCGCGTGCATTTATCAAACAATACGCTGAAGCTGTTGGGTTAGATGCAGAAGAACTGTTGGATCAATTTAAAAAAGATGTACCAGAAGCACAAAAGGCAGAAGTGACCGAATCGTATACACAAAGCCCAACTCGCCGTAATTTAGCGAGTAAGCGTGCTTCAGGCAAGTCAATGGAAGCTATGCCTAAGATTATTGTGGCATTATTTATTATTGTTATTATCGGTGTAATTTGGATGTTCTATTTGGCAAAATCTAATGAAAATAATGATTTACTAGAAGAAGAGACACCGTCATTTGAGTACGATACACCGGCGCCGACTGAACCAGAAGAAGAAACAGCGCCAGCAGAAACAGAAGAAGAGCCAGCGGAAGAACCGGTAGAGGAAACACCAACCCAAACGATTGCACCAGGAGTTGTAAATGGCGAGGATGTCAACTTTGCAGTAACTAATACAACAGAGTTGAAAGTACGTGTGGAGCTAGCAGGAGCAAGCTGGATTGCTTTCCGTGACCGTTCGGGTGTAGACCACAATGGAAGAATATACAATGCGGGCGAAAAAGCGGAATATGATGCGACAGCAGAAGGATATGTACGTATTCGATTAGGTAGTGCTGCCAATTCAAAAGTATTTGTCAATGGTGAAGAGCTTGTCTCGCCATCAGATCGCGTAACGCAGAACTTTATTATTGAATTACAACAAGCTGAGTAGCATACTACTTTGTTTCCAATGAAAGGTGTTTAAGCAATGAATATACCAAATAAAATTACAGTCTCACGTATTGCATTAATTCCATTTTTTGTGATTGTAATGATGTTTGATTTTGGGTGGGGCACGATGGAGTTGTTCGGTGCAGAAATGCCTGTACATCACTTTGTGGGAGCTATGATTTTCATCGTTGCATCGGTAACCGATTGGGTGGATGGTTACTATGCGCGGAAGTACAATTTAGTCACGAACTTAGGGAAGTTTTTAGATCCCTTAGCAGATAAGCTGCTTGTATCGGCTGCTTTTATATTATTAGTGCAGTTAGAGCTGGCACCGGCGTGGGTAGTGATTCTTATTATTTCCCGCGAATTTGCCGTAACAGGGTTAAGGCTAATCCTGGCCGGGGAAGGTGAAGTGGTAGCAGCAAATCAGCTAGGAAAAATTAAAACATGGGCACAGATTGTAGCAATTGCTGCGCTGCTTTTACACAATACGATTTTTACAATGATTGGTATCCCATTTGATGTGATTATGCTATATATTGCACTGTTCTTTACATTATGGTCAGGTTGGGATTACTTTTATTTAAATCGCCGTGTATTATTAGATTCAAAATAGTTGAATAAGGTGGAGGGTAATTATGAATGCAGAAATTATCGCCGTAGGATCAGAACTGCTATTAGGGCAAATTGCAAACACAAATGCAAAATTTATCTCAAAACAGCTATCTGAACTAGGGATTAATGTTTATTATCATACTGTCGTTGGAGACAACCCGAGCCGCTTACAAGATGCAATCCGTATCGCTGAACAGCGTGCGGATTGCATTGTTTTTTCGGGCGGATTAGGACCAACAAAGGATGACTTAACAAAAGAAACGATTGCGCGTCATTTGGGTGTAGGATTACATTTTGATTCTGTAGCACTCATTCAGATTGAAAATTATTTTAAAAGATTAGGTCGTAATATGACAGACAACAATCGCAAGCAAGCACTTGTACTTGAGGGCTCCTCGGTTCTCGCCAATCATTACGGCATGGCTCCTGGTATGTATTTAGA
The DNA here is from genome assembly GCA_014595895.1 of Lysinibacillus odysseyi. Lineage (GTDB taxonomy): Bacteria > Bacillota > Bacilli > Bacillales_A > Planococcaceae > Lysinibacillus_B > Lysinibacillus_B odysseyi_A. The sequence continues at coordinate 430,519 of JABUKB010000001.1, forward strand.
ACAAGATGGTCGTACTTACATATTGTTACCAGGACCACCGAAAGAGTTGCAGCCGATGTTCCAATTTGAAGCGAAACCGATTTTAGGGAAAAAACTGACGGGCAGTGCGGTTATTTTATCGCATGTGCTCCGCTTTTACGGCATTGGCGAGGCAGAGCTGGAAGTACGCATCCAGGATATTTTAGACAGTCAAACAAACCCCACGATTGCCCCGTTAACAAGTGATGGTGAGGTATCCATCCGCATCACGGCAAAAGCAGATACAGAGCCTGAAGCATGGCGTTTAATAGAAGAAAAGAAGTTAGAAATCTTAGCGATTGTCGGCGAATACTGCTACGGCGTCAATGATGATTCATTAGCCTCCAAAGCAGTGGAGATGCTGCAAATGAATAGCTTAACAATTGCTGCTGCAGAAAGCTTAACAGCTGGTCTCTTCCAAGCGGAGCTGGCAGATATCCCAGGCGTTGGCAGTGCATTGGTTGGCGGTATGGTGACCTATACAGAGGAAGCAAAAATTAAGCAGCTCGGTGTGGATCCAGAAATTATTAATCGCTGTAGCGTAGTGAGTGGCGAGTGTGCCGCTGATATGGCACGAAAAGTACGTGAAAAGTTCGGTACCGATATTGGTGTCGGCTTAACCGGTGCAGCAGGACCGGAACCACATGGACATGAAGCACCCGGCACGATTTGGATTGGTATTAGTATTGGAGAAGATGAACCGTATACATACCGTTTACAATTATCTGGCTCTCGTAATTCAAATCGGATTCGCACGGTGAAATTTACACTAAGCTATTTAATGCGGTTATTAGTAGAGCGCGGTTGTATAACAGGGTAAGAATTTGGGCACGAAAAGGTGCCCAAATTTTTTATTTTAAAATAACACCGAAAATATGTTCGCTTTTTTCTTGATTGTTGTCTCATTTGCAAGTATAATAGAGACATAACGAAAACAGCTCGTAACTAAAGGAGGAAATTAAGTGAGTGAACGCAAAGCCGCGTTAGAAATGGCGCTTAAACAAATTGAAAAACAATTCGGTAAAGGTTCGATTATGAAGTTAGGCGAATCAGCAAACCGTCAAATAGAAACATCATCTTCAGGATCATTAGCATTAGATGCTGCCTTAGGAGTGGGCGGTTACCCACGTGGTCGTATTATCGAAATCTATGGTCCAGAATCTTCAGGTAAAACAACAGTAGCCCTACATGCCATTGCAGAAGTACAAGCGAACGGTGGTCAAGCTGCATTTATCGATGCAGAGCACGCATTAGACCCTGTCTATGCATCGAAATTAGGGGTTAATATTGATGAGCTATTATTATCGCAACCTGATACTGGGGAGCAAGCATTAGAAATCGCAGAAGCATTAGTCCGTTCAGGTGCAGTCGATATCTTAATCATTGACTCAGTAGCAGCTCTTGTACCAAAAGCTGAAATCGAAGGTGAGATGGGTGACTCTCACATGGGTCTTCAAGCGCGTTTAATGTCTCAAGCCTTACGTAAATTATCAGGTGCGATTAATAAGTCGAACACATTAGCTATTTTCATTAACCAAGTTCGTGAGAAAATCGGTGTTATGTTCGGTAATCCAGAAACGACTCCGGGTGGACGTGCCTTAAAGTTCTACTCTTCCGTACGTTTAGAAGTACGTCGTGCAGAAACGATCAAACAAGGTACAGAAATGGTTGGTAACAAAACAAAAATTAAGGTTGTTAAAAATAAAGTAGCACCACCATTCAAAACAGCTGAAGTGGATATTATGTACGGTGAAGGGATTTCAAAAGAAGGTGAAATCGTAGATATCGGTGCTGAGCTAGATATTATCCAAAAATCAGGCTCTTGGTACGCATATGGCGATGAGCGTATCGGTCAAGGTCGCGAAAATGCAAAACAATTCTTAAAAGAAAATCCAGCAGTCCGTGATGAAATCTCAGGCAAAATCCGCGAGGCATATGGCATTGGCTCAGGTGTAAAAGCAATTGAAGTCGAAGAAGAGGAAGAAGTAATGGATGAAGCATTACGCTTGGAACTTGGCGAAGAATAAATAATAAAAATCCCGCACAGATTGAGTTGTGCGGGATTTTTTATGTGTAGAGTGGGGAAAGAAAATGTCATCCACGATTCCGAAAGCTTTATATATTTCAATGTATACATTTTTGCAAATTTTCATAATAACAGAATGAAATCACCTTTTTTTGGTAGAGATTATCTATTTAATTTACTTTATTCGACAAAAAACGATAGATTCCTTTAAGGCAGAAGAGTTCCCGATATGACGGCAATCCTTGACATCGCTAGAGTGGAACTATACAATTAATCATGTATAATTTCTTACATTTGAAATGAATCGGCACATATTAGATTATCTAATATTCGCTAAACGAATCATCAGACATAATGATCAAGTAGGAGGGGTTAAATGATGGAAATGATACTCCCTGCTTTGCTTGGACTCATCGTCGGTGCCGCTGTTATCTATTTCTACATGAAACAAGTGAATGAATCAAAAGTGACTGGTGCAAAACATCAGGCCAAAACGATTGTCGAAGAGGCAAATCGTGAAGCCGATGCACTGAAAAAGGAAGCACTACTTGAAGCGAAAGATGAAACTCACAAATTTCGGGAAGAAGCCGAGAACGACATTCGTGAACGTCGCGCGGAGCTTCAAAAACAAGAGAACCGTTTATTGCAAAGAGAAGAAAATCTTGACCGCAAAGATGATACTCTGAACAAGAGAGAGACAGGCCTAGAGCGTAAGGAAGAAGCTCTAGCCGAAAGACAACAGCATATTGAACAGATGGAAAGCAAAGTGGAAGAGCTTTTAATAGCTCAGAAAACAGAACTTGAACGAATTGCTGCATTAACACGTGAAGAAGCAAAGGATGTTATCTTAAAAGAAGTATCTAATGAACTTTCAACGGACATCGCGATGATGACAAAAGAAGCGGAAGCACGTGCAAAGGAAGATGCAGACAAAAAAGCACGGGAAATTTTATCACTTGCCTTGCAACGCTTTGCTGCTGACCATGTAGCGGAAACAACTGTTTCTGTTGTAACGTTACCGAATGACGAAATGAAGGGCCGAATTATTGGTCGTGAAGGTCGTAATATTCGTACATTAGAAACACTGACAGGTATCGATTTAATCATTGATGATACACCTGAGGCAGTTATTTTATCTGGTTTCGATCCGATTCGTCGTGAAACAGCGCGTCTTGCCCTTGAAAAATTAGTACAAGACGGTCGTATTCACCCAGCTCGTATTGAAGAGATGGTAGAAAAATCGCGTCGGGAAGTAGACGAACAGATTCGTGAAACGGGTGAGCAAACTACATTTGAGGTAGGAATCCATAATCTACATCCAGATTTAATGAAAATTTTAGGTCGTATGAAGTATCGTACAAGCTACGGGCAAAACGTACTGAAGCACTCTATCGAAGTTGCCCACTTAGCGGGATTACTTGCAGCTGAGCTAGGTGAGGACGTAACATTAGCAAAACGTGCTGGTCTACTACATGATATCGGAAAAGCTATTGATCATGAAGTAGAAGGCTCACACGTAGAAATTGGTGTCGAGCTTGCGACAAAATATAAGGAACATCCAGTTGTTATTAATAGTATTGCTTCCCACCATGGTGACACAGAAGCAACATCTGTTATTGCAATATTAGTTGCAGCTGCGGATGCATTATCTGCTGCTCGTCCAGGTGCGCGTAGTGAAACACTAGAAAACTATATTCGTCGTCTAGAAAAACTAGAAGAAATATCTGAATCTTATGATGGCGTTGAAAAATCATACGCTATTCAAGCAGGTCGCGAAATTCGTATCATTGTACAGCCAGACAAAATTGATGATTTAGCATCACATCGTCTCGCACGCGATATTCGCAAACGTATTGAAGAAGAACTGGATTATCCAGGTCATATAAAAGTAACTGTGATTCGAGAAACACGTTCTGTTGAGTATGCGAAGTAAGGAAAAAGCTATTCAGCAAACTGTTCTAGTCATGTAAGACAAGTATAAAATATCATTTAGGCTACTTAGTTTCCGTGTTTTACGGCGCTTAAGTAGCTTTTTTGTATTAACTCCTTTTTATCCTCCTGCATATATTGCACTACATTTAATCTTGTCTCCTTTTTATGAAGCAATAATGTTTCCTACAGTAAAGTTGCTCGGTTTTTCTTCCGCATTAACGGATGATAATTTATATGAACTAGAAGAAATTCATCCATGTATTATCCTAACACTCATTTGATGGCTGGATTGACAGTTATCAATTGAATCATTCAAATAACCATCCGCTTATATTTGAGATAATGAAAAACAATTGTACACCATAGTGACCATATCCAAACGTTGTATTATAGTCTTCTTTTGCGTACCCGAACATTTCACCGTATCTAGTTGAATAATGAAAAAAAACGACAACTAAAGCTGCGATACCTCTTAAGGCATCAATTTCACTAAATATCTGAACTTTCTGATAACTATCTCCTCTCCTATACGTAAAAGTATATTAGATGGAAGAATATTTTTATAATACTTTATATTTATATGCAGCTCTTAGTTATCTTGTTTGTGTTTTATAGCTTTTTCATTAGAGGTATCCCTGTAATCCTTGCAATAATCAAAATTCAATAAATAAACCAGCGTTTGATTCTATCTGTTTGACCTAATATAAACATGTCAGTTTTGTTGTATCATATGATGGAAAAAATGCATATTATTTCAGTAGTTGCAGAAGTATTTTAAACATGAATTGGTTTATCAGCTTTATGAAAAGTCTCTGCATCTCCATCTACTCCTAAAGTAGTAATGCATAAGCGTTGATTAATGCAATGATATGGTGAAGGATTAAAATAAATACCCTGCAAAAAATATTTCTTTAGTTTGTAAAACACTTTAGAAATAAAAAACAGTTTCAAATATCAAGAAAATTCCTGTCCAATCTTTAGAATTTAACGTAATTATTAAAAAGAAGGAGATAAAATTACTAAAATAGTAATGAATGATTTTATAGCTATTCTTTTTGCTAGTGCTATTTTGCTCTCCGAACTAAACCGAAAATCCTCTATTTTACCTTCGAAGGTCATATCGAGTAAATAAAGCGGATAGATGGCGTGAAAGTGCATGTGCTTACCCGTTTTCTCTTCTACTCCTCGATCTCCTGATTTACACATTTCTGTTGAATAGGGTAATATTTAATAAAATTATGTAAGTATTTTATAAATATTGCCCTATTTAGAAGTATTTATATTGTTCTATAGAACTATATTGGTCCATATCATTATTACGGAGAATCAAAAGGGATTCGGTCTTGGCCGATTCCTCTTTTTGTGAAAAAAGGAGTGATTCGACATTGTTCGATATGCATAGTCATATTTTATACGGTGTAGATGATGGACCGAGAACGATAGAACAATCGGTTGGACTGCTGAAGCAAGCGGCAACCGAAGGGATTACCCATATTTTCTCCACATCTCATGCGACACATCCAATGTTTCATGCAAACAGTAAGGTGGTCATTGAGCAAGTATCCTCCCTGCAGCAACATATTCACGATTTAGGTCTAGCGTTGACTATTCATGCGGGTCATGAGATACGTGCAACAGATAAGATAGTGGAGCATTTATTGACAGGGCATGTATTATCTTTAGCGGATTCTCGTTATATCTTGCTGGAACTGCCTTCTGACACAGTGCCCCTGTATACAAAAAAAATGGTTGTGCAGCTTATTGCAGCTGGATTTGTCCCCATTATCGCTCATCCAGAACGGAATAAGGGTATTGCGGAGAAACCGAGTAAGCTAGAAGAGCTTGTGCATGAGGGGGCAGTGGCTCAAATTACAGCAGGCAGCTTGAGTGGTCATTTTGGCAAATCAACGCAAAAACTAGCGCTTGATTTAGTGAAGGCTAATCTTGTTCATGTGTACGGTTCAGATGTACATAATGACACAACGCGTCCATTCCTTTATAAAGCCGGCTTAGCCTATTTAGAGAAACAAAAGCAGCTGGATACTATTGATATGTTACTTGAAAATAATGCGAGAATAATAGAAAATAAAGAATTTATTTTCTGTGAGCCACAAAGAATGAGCTCGAAGAAGTGGTGGAATATTTTGGCTCGCTAGACCTTCAATGCAAGAAAGGTTGGACTTAATGGATTATAAGAAGAGGTATATAGTATTTTTTGCAGTGGATTCTGTCATTGTACTCACTGCTATTTATATTAGTTACTGGTTATTACATCCAACATTCCATATGTACGCAAACGAAGTGTTATTTATAAGCGCCATTACTTTACTAGTATCCCACCATGCTACAGCCAGTCTGTTCCAGTTATATAACCGTGTTTGGGCAGTTGCCTCTGTTCATGAATTAGTCATTGTCGGCTATGCTGTGACCATTTCTGTGGTGATGGCGATGCTTATCCAAAAAGGAATAAATGGCAATATTTATTTCCGTGTGATGGTCATTACATGGCTATTGCATATTGTGATGATTGGGGGATCCCGTTTCTTGCTCCGTATGTTAAGCGATCGTCAGCGGCTAAAATATGAAGGGGAGAAGAAGCGCGTATTAATCGTTGGTGCCGGTAAAGCAGGTGCCATGCTTGCACGTAATATAAGCCGTAATCCCTTAAATGAATATACCATTGTCGGCTATGTAGATGATGATATGAATAAAGTCTCCTTAAAGCTGATGGAATACCGTGTATTAGGGACGACAGAAGAGATTCCCACTATTGTAAAAAATAAAGGCGTACAAAAAATTATTATTGCCATCCCCTCATTAAAACAAGGACAGATAAAAGAGTTATATGATCATTGTACCGTAACAAAGGCAAAGGTAAAGGTCATGCCGAAAATTGAAGATGTCATGACAGGTAAAGTGTCGGTAAGCGATATGCAGGAAATCGATATCGAGCACCTTTTAGGCAGAGAGGAAGTAAAACTCGATATGGTTGCGATTGCGGAGAAGCTTACAGGAAAAACTGTGCTTGTGACCGGGGCGGGCGGTTCCATTGGCTCGGAAATTTGCCGGCAAGTGATGACCTTTAACCCAGCGAAACTGGTACTGCTCGGTCATGGTGAAAATTCAATCTATATGATTAGCATGGAACTGCAGAAGAACTTTACAGGTGAAACAGCCATTATACCAGTAATTGCGGATATACAAGACCGCAAAAGAATTTTTGAAGTCATAGAAGAGTACCAACCTGATGTTATTTATCATGCAGCAGCTCATAAGCATGTTCCATTAATGGAATATAATCCGCGTGAGGCCGTTAAGAACAATATTTTCGGTACAAAAAATGTAGCGGAAGCAGCACATACGTATAATGTGGGGAATTTTGTAATGATCTCGACAGACAAAGCGGTAAACCCTCCAAATGTAATGGGCGCCACAAAACGTATCGCTGAAATGATTGTGCAAAATTTAGCAAAAGAAAGCAAAACAAAGTTCGCAGCGGTTCGTTTTGGAAATGTATTAGGTTCACGTGGCTCGGTTATCCCACTATTTACGCAACAAATCGCAGCAGGTGGTCCATTAACAGTGACACATCCTGATATGACAAGATATTTCATGACGATACCAGAAGCGGCAAAATTAGTCCTGCAAGCTGGTACACTTGGTGGAAATGGTGAAATTTTTGTACTTGATATGGGGGAACCAGTGAAAATTGTAGATTTAGCGCGTAATCTCATTAAATTATCTGGATTTACAGAGGATGAGATTAAGGTTGAGTTTACTGGGCTTAGACCAGGCGAGAAGATGTATGAGGAACTGTTGAATAAGGAAGAAATACAGGAGGATCAGGTGTTTCCAGGGATATATGTGGGGAGGGCTATGCCTTTAAATAAAAACAAGTTAGATGAAATTATTATATCCTTAGCAAAAATGGATAATAGTTCTATGAAAGAACTATTAATAAATGAGACTTCAAAACAATGCATGACAAAAGAGATTTTGAATTCCAAGGAAAGTGACGAAATAGAATTTTTAAACAAGGAAAATCAAAAAATATAGAAGTGGGGTCGAGTTTAAAAATTCATGGACAAATCAGGGAGATCAACAATGGAGATAGGTAGTGAGTTTCATTGTGTAATCGAAGACCATAAATCTAATTTGGAGTATTTTAAAGAAGAATATTTGTTTGGTTTTACGAGGGGTGCGCTCTATAGTGTGGTGGAACAGTTAAAAGAAAAAGGCAATACCAAATTTTTAATACCCAATTATTTATGCGAAAGTGTCTTGGCAACCTTTCTTCAACATCATCTTGAAATCCAATATTATAAAATCAACCATGATTTATCAGTGAATATGGAAGATTTCTCGTGTAAATATAACAAAGAGAGTTCACAAGTTATCTTTATAACCAATTATTTCAATGTAGATAATGAACTGCTGCTCCATTCGCAGTTCGACTTAGCAAATGTGATTAGTATAGTGGATGTCACACATAATATTTTCAGTACAAAGATGAGTAAAAGCGATATTTACGTGGCTAGTTTACGTAAATGGATCGGTATACCAAGCGGTACATATGTGAAATTGAACAATACAGCAATTGTAAATTTAAGAACTGAAATGACTGAAAGTTCAATTATTAATGAAATAATTTATAAAAGAGCCTATGCAGCAAACTTAAAAACAATCTTTTTATCAAATAACAGGGAGGAATTAAAAGCTAATTTTTTAGAAATATTTAATGCCGCTGAAAAACAATTAGATGAAAATGGCACGATTCATACGCCAATTGATCGTTTATCTAGCCAGTTACTGCAATGCACGGACTGGAATAAAGTATTTGAGCAAAGAAAGAAAAATTTCCTATATCTTGAGGAAAATCTAAGGGATGTAAAGGAGATAATTACAGGTCAAGAATTATTAAAAGATCAAGTTCCTTTTGGGTTTCCTGTATTTACTTCAAAAAGGGATGAATTAAGAAAATATTTAATAGAAAATCAAATCTATTGTCCAATACATTGGCCCATCCCTGAAATAATGAAGGGAAAAGATAACATCATAGAAACGATTGGCTCAACCATTCTCACATTACCCTGTGATCAAAGATATGATATTGAAGATATGAAAAGATTAGTAAGTATCATTAAGAAGTTTTTAGGGGTGCAATAATGATAAATGAGATTGTTAGTGTCCAAGATGAAAGATGGAATAAACTCATCAATTCATTCCAATACAAGGATATTTATTATACTTCAGAATTTTTTCGAGTGGCAACCATAATCGATGCAGGTGAGCCGGTACTGTTCTATTTTGAAAATGAATGTGGAAAAGCTGCCTATCCATTCCTGAAACGTAAAATTGCAGTAAGTAATGGTGAGGAGAAATGGCACGATATTGTGACACCTTATGGGTATGGCGGACCATTATTTGAATGCAGTGGTGATGAGGTCTATTTATTTAGCGAGTTTGAAAGTGTATTTAATCAATATTGTAAAGATCAGTATATTATTAGTGAATTCATAAGATTTCATCCCTTATTAAAAGGGCAAAATATGATCCGGAAAACGCTTGCAATTGAACACATAAGACATACCGTTTACTTGCATTTACAGAATCACTCCGGAGAATTTTTAAATAAGATTCCGAGCAAAACCAGGAATATGATTAAAAAAGCCATGAAAAATAACATCACTATTAAGGAACTGGATAGTAAAAGTTCCTTAAAAGAATTTTACGAAATTTATAATGAAACAATGGCAAGAAATGATGCTGCTGAGTACTATTATTTTTCGCAACAGTATTTTGAACAATTAATCAGTTGGCTAGGATCAAATTTAAAGATGTTTGGAGCCTATTTTGAAGAAAAGCTCATATCGGCAACACTTATTATGTGTTATGGCGATTTTATACATTACCATTTATCAGGTGCAAAGCAGGAATATTTGCACACAGGTGTTAATAACTTGTTACTATATGAAATTGCCAAATGGGGAAGTGAAAACGGTTATAAATATTTTCATTTAGGTGGCGGATATAAAGGTGATGAGGATAGCCTTTTTAAATTCAAAAAATCATTTACTAAAGAAGGGGTTTCCACTTTTTGTATAGGTAAAGCTATACATAATGAAGAAATCTATTGGAAGCTAGTGAAAATGAATAGAAGTAAGACTGACTCAACATTTTTCCCGCTGTATAGAAGTGGAAGCCAAGATAAGTAAAATTTGGGAGGTATAGTTATAAATATTCATGGAAAAAAAGTTACATTGAGAGCATTGGAATTAGAGGATATGGAAGCATTAAGAAGTTATCATAATGATCCTGTTGTTGCTTCATTGGTTAGAGGCTGGTCTTTTCCAATTTCAAGTTATCAGCAAAAAAAGTGGTATGAGAGTATGATCGTAGATAAAACGAATCATCGCTTTGCTGTTGAAACGGAGGAAGAAGGTTTTATCGGAATATCTACTTTAACAAGTATTGATATAAAAAATAGAAGCGCCCAACAGGGTCTTATTATCGGCAACCCTGATGTAAGAGGGCGTGGATATGGTCTTGATACTATAATGGCTACAATGAGATATGCATTTGAAGAGTTACAGTTGAATCGTTTAGACGGAGATATTGTTGAAACAAATTTAGCTTCTTTACATCTATATCTTAAAAAATGCGGATGGGTAGAAGAAGGAAGGCTTCGTCAATATGTCTACAGAAATAACCAGTACTATGACGGAATAATGGTAGGTATATTAAAAGATGAATATTTAAAGCTATGTAAGGAAACGAATTATTGGGAGAAATAAAGCTTCTATAAAATTTATTGCTAAATAAATATGGAATAATACTGAATAATTTCTAATACTCCCTTCGTTTGGTTCAGGTACTTTTACGGGTGGCTCCTTACAATAGGTAGTTCACCCTTCAGTAAAATTTTATGCTTCCGTAAGTTGGGACAAGGGCAGTGATAAAGGATTTATCTAGATTGTATGGTTGTAAGGATGTGCCTGCTAAATCGATTACATCTCATGATGCACAATAAATACAGAGGGAAGGCGTATGTGTGACCAACCGAATTCTATTATCCTCTCCACACATGGGAGGGGCAGAGCAAAAGTATATTCAAGAAGCGTTTGATTCCAACTGGATTGCGCCTCTAGGAGCGAATGTGGACAGCTTTGAAAGAGAACTGGCTAGTTATGTAGGAGCGAAAGCAGCTTCTGCTACAAGTTCTGGTACAGCAGCCATTCATTTAGCGCTGGATTTGCTAGGGGTAAGGGCAGGCGACGATGTATTTTGCTCAACATTGACGTTTATTGCCAGTGCGAATCCAATCCTTTATTTAGGTGCGAATCCGGTATTTATCGACTCTGAGCCAACGACGTGGAATATGTCTCCGCAAGCTTTGCAAAATGCCCTAGAGGAGGCAAAACACAATGAAAAGCTTCCGAAAGCTATCGTTGTTGTCAATTTATATGGACAAAGTGCACGTATGGATGAGATTGCAGAAATTTGTAATGAGTACCGGGTGCCTATTGTGGAAGATGCGGCTGAATCACTGGGCTCTACATACAAAGGACAGAAAAGCGGTACATTCGGTACGTTTGGCATCTATTCTTTCAATGGCAACAAAATTATCACAACTTCAGGCGGCGGGATGCTTGTATCGGATAACGAAGAGCTCATTGCCCGTTCGCGTTTCCTTGCCACACAAGCGCGCGATCCGGCTAAGCATTATCAGCATAGTGTAGTAGGTTACAATTACCGGATGAGTAATATTGTAGCGGGCATTGGACGTGGGCAGCTAGAGGTGCTGGATGAAAGGGTAGCACAAAAACGTGCTATTTTTAATCGTTATGAAGACGCCTTAGCCACTATTGATGGTCTGGAGATGATGCCGGAATTAGAAGGCACTTTTTCAAATCGCTGGTTATCCACCTTCACATTAAATCCTGCTAAGATTACTATCACTCCGTATGAACTGATTGATTTGCTGGACGCAGCAAATATTGAGGCACGTCCTATTTGGAAGCCTTTGCATATGCAGCCGCTATTCGAAGCTTGTAAGTTTTATGCTCATTCAGAAGAGGCAGTTATAAGTGAACAGTTATTTGCGACAGGGCTTTGCTTACCTTCTGATTCGAAGATGCCGATTGACGAACAGCAGAAAGTAATTCAATTGATTTTGCAATCTCTTTCATAATGAAATAATGATCTGCCGCAAGAAAGTTAGATATATGTATTTAGGCTGCTTCAAGGACCTGAGTTCGGTATTCCACCGGGCTTAGGTCTTTTCATTTTTCCTTCATTCATATGTCATCTTCTACCCACATATATAAATTCATTATCATAATCAGGAGGTACCTATGAAGAAAAGTTATAAATATATAATCATCTCATTCACCCTTCTATTTATCACCCTTCTACTTGTCACTTTCAAAATCTATTATGACTTTAAAGCTACCGTTGAAGAATTATATACTCCCCTACAGACTGAAACATTGGAAAACACTTCTCAATCTTTAGATTTAGAAAAGCTACAGCCTTTATCCATCCTATTATTAGGTATAGATGAGCAAGACAATGAGACAGGTCGTTCCGACACCATTATTGTACTAACAGTCAATCCAATCCTCGAAACGACCAAATTGCTCAGCATACCGCGCGACACGTATACAGAAATAATCGGACGGGGTAATCACGACAAAATTAACCATGCCTATTCATTTGGAGGCATAGAGATGGCGGTACAAACGGTGGAGCATTTGCTAGATATTCCGATTGACTATGTAGCCACCGTCAACCTAAACAGTTTTATAGAACTTATTGATATTGTGGGACCGATTCGGGTGGAAAACAACTTCGCATTTCAGTATGGCGGTGATGCCTTTCCACTCGGTGAAGTAACACTGAACGGGAAGGAAGCTTTGAACTTTGTACGGATGCGTTACGAGGATCCAAAGGGGGATTTTGGGCGGCAAAATCGTCAAAAGCAGGTCATACAAGGGGTGTTTACTGCAATGGCATCGGTAGATACGGTTTTCAAATATCCAGCAATTCTCGACATTGCAGCGAAAAATATCGTGACAAATTTCGACTTTAGTCAGCTCATTCCATTATATAAATATTACAGCAAAAGCTTACAGAATATCGAGCAGCTGTATTTAATAAATGGCGTGGATATGCGGGTTAATCATATTTATTATTATCAGCTTGATGAACAAGAACTACAGCAAGTCCGGCAGCAACTACAGGAGCACTTGCAGTCGTAATTTGTCATAAAGAGGAAAATAAGGTCATACATTGTTCTGCAAGCAAGAGTTAGCAAGAAAGAGGTGTATGATGAAGAAAGTATATGCGCTTGATCGTGTGATGAAGCTATATGATGCAAGAAATTTCTTATGTGAAAGAATGATTTCTTAACTCATGTCAACTACACAACTAAAGCTAAAAAGATTCCTCGATATTCTCATTAGCGTAATCGGACTTCTGTTGATCTGGCCACTGCTGCTCGTCATTGCACTGGCGATTAAAGTAACATCTGAAGGACCGGTTATTTTTAAACAAAAGCGATTAGGGCTTCATGGAGAGGTGTTTTGCATCTGGAAATTCCGTACGATGATTCTCAATTCAGAACAAACGGAAGATCAATTTTCTATTGAAACAGATGAGGGTCCGAGGATGACAAAGGTGGGGCGGCTTTTGAGGGCGACGAGTTTAGATGAATTACCACAGTTATGGAATGTGCTACGGGGAGAGATGAGTTTTATCGGACCGCGACCACCTGTTCTTTATTATCCATATAGATATGAAAATTACAGTGAAGAGCAGAAAAGACGTTTCATGGTACGCCCAGGAATTACGGGCTTAGCACAAGTAACTGTACGTAATGCGGCTGTCTGGGAGGAGAAAATTCTACTAGATCTTATGTATATTGATAAGTTTTCGATATGGCTGGATATCAAAATCCTTTGGCAAACGGTTTTAGTCGTTTTGCAGCGAAAAAATATTTATCGGTCATAAGGGAAAATCCCTAGTATGACCAACATTTTATAAACCAGATATGATCATGATGAAATACAATGAAGTGCATATCCAGGTTGCACAGTGAGGATTGATGGATGCGTATTTTATTTTTAACGCTTGGGCGTTTTCAGCATTTGGAGGAACGGGGTATTTATACCGATTTAATGCGTGCATTTTACCAGGAAGGGCATGAGCTGTATATTGTCAGCCCGCTCGAACGGAAGTGGCAGCAACCGACAACCTATACAAATGAACAAGGCATTCATATATTGAAAGTGAAAACAGGCAATATTAGACAAGTGAATTTACTAGAAAAAGGAATCTCTACATTACGAATCGAGCGGCAATTTATTAAAGCCATTCAACAATACTTCCCGCACATCCCCTTTGATTTAGTCATTTATTCCACACCGCCCATTACATTTGAGAAAGTCATACAATTCATTAAGCAGAGAGATCAGGCCAAAGCCTATTTATTATTAAAGGATATTTTTCCGCAAAATGCTGTGGATTTACAGCTTTTTTCCAAGAAAAGTGTGCTGTATAAATACTTTCGCCATAAAGAGCGCCGGTTGTATCGCAATGCCGATTTTATCGGGGCAATGTCGCAGGCAAATGTTGAGTACATTTTAAAAGAAAATCCTTCGATTGCCGCCCATCGAGTAGAAGTTTGCCCTAATAGTATCGAGCCAAAGCCGTTACCCTCTATCGATGTGAAAAAAATACGAGAGAAATACAATATTCCCTTGCACCAAACGGTATTTTTGTACGGGGGGAATTTAGGAAAACCTCAAGGCATTGATTTTTTAGTAAGATGTCTGCAAGCTAGCGAGCAACAGGAGCAGGCTTTCTTTGTGATTGCCGGCTCGGGTACGGAGCGAGAATTGTTACAGCAGTATGTAGAAAAAGAAAAACCACAGCATGTTTTGTTATTAGACGAATTGCCTGTGGAGGAGTATGACGAGCTAGTGGCATGCTGTGATGTCGGGCTTATTTTTCTGGATTACCGCAGTACGATTCCTAATTTTCCATCGAGGCTGCTGTCCTATATGCAGGCCGGAAAGCCGGTACTCGCTGTGACAGACCGGCAGACGGATATCGGGCAGGTCATTGTCGAAGGGCAGTTTGGTATGTGGTGTGAAAGCCGAGATGCAGTGCAATTTCAAGAACGGCTGCCGGATTTTTACGATGAAGCAGCGAGACAGCAAATGGGCGAAAACGCGCGACGCTATTTAGAAGATCACTATACAGTACGGCATACTTACGAACGGATTATGAGTCACTTTTAGGAGGCAAATATGTTTAAAGAAAAAATCATATGTATAACGGGTGGGACCGGTTCGTTCGGTCAGGCGATAGTGGAGCGATTTTTAAAGCTGCCAGTGAAGGAAATTCGCATTTTTTCACGCGATGAAAAAAAACAGCATGATATGCGTAAAAAATTTAATGATGAACGCTTGAAGTTTTATTTAGGTGATGTACGACAGATGGATAGCCTGAAAGATGTAATGGAGGATGTCGATTTTGTTTTTCATGCAGCTGCATTAAAGCAAGTACCGTCCTGCGAGTTTTTTCCGTTAGAAGCTGTAAAGACAAATATTTTAGGTACAGAAAATGTCCTGAGTGCAGCGATTGCTGCAGGAGTAAAAAAAGTGATTTGCCTTTCTACTGATAAAGCAGCCTATCCTATCAATGCAATGGGGATTTCTAAAGCCATGATGGAAAAGGTAATGATTGCGAGGGCGGTGACGAGTCAGAATACAGTGATTTGCGGGACGCGTTACGGCAATGTTTTGGCATCCAGGGGATCGGTTATTCCGCTCTTTATTGAACAAATAAAAGCAGGTGAGCCTTTGACTGTCACCGATCCGCAAATGACAAGATTTTTTATGACATTAGAAGAGGCAGTGGAACTGGTGCTATATGCGTTTGAACATGGGGAAGCAGGAGATATCTTTGTTCAGAAAGCGCCGGCGAGTACGATTGGGCAATTAGCGCAAGCTTTAAAAGAGCTCTATGCACAGGATCATGACATTACCATTATTGGGACACGACCAGGCGAAAAAAGCTATGAAACTCTGCTGACAAGGGAAGAATATGCTGCCGCACAAGATTTAGGAGAGTTTTATAGAGTGCCTGCTGACCGTCGCCGTTTGCCTTACAATAAATATTTTACAGAAGGTGATCATAGCTTTACAAAGGCAGAGGAATATAATTCATACAATACACGTCAGCTGACATTGAAGGAATTGAAGAAAACATTACAACAATTAGACATATGCAAGAAGTTGTTACCATCTAATAATGGAGTGGTAGATTGAAAATACTCGTAACAGGTGCGGGTGGCTTTATCGGTAAAAATATCATCGCTGAGCTGAAAAACCGGGGGCTATATGACATTTACAAATGGACGCGACATGATACAGAAGATGCGCTTGATCATTATACAAAAGATTGTGACATGGTGTTTCATGTTGCCGGTGTCAATCGTTCACCCCATGAGAAGGATTTTATGGATGGGAATTATGGGGTGACGTCTCAGTTAGTAGAAAGTCTCCAACGAAACAATAACCCAGCGCCGATTATCGCTACATCTTCTATCCAGGCGAGTGAGCGACATCCATATGGCCAGAGTAAAAAAGCAATGGAAAAATTGTTATTTGACTATAGCATACGGACGGGGAATCCTGTGTATATATACCGACTGCCCAATGTATTCGGGAAGTGGAGCAGACCGCATTATAATAGTGTCGTAGCAACGTTTTGCTATCAGCTGGCACGTGATTTGCCAATTACGGTGGATGATTCTCAGAAGGTTTTGACGCTTGCTTACATTGATGATGTTGTTGCACAGTTTTTACAAGTGCTTCATACGAAACCAGCCATACAGGGCGATTTTTGTGAATTGACACTGACATATGAACTGACGGTGGGGCAACTAGCAGAAAAGCTCCGATTTTTCCAGCAAAGTCGCCAGACATTAAAAGTAGCAAATATAGATGATGAACTAACGAAAAAGCTCTACAGTACGTATATGAGCTTCCTGCCGAAGGAACAATTTGCTTACGACCTGCCGATGCATGTCGATGAGCGCGGGTCTTTTGCAGAATTTTTGCGTACGACAGGCGGAGGGCAAATTTCCGTTAATGTCTCGAAACCGGGTGTGACAAAGGGCAATCATTGGCATCATACGAAACTAGAAAAATTTTTAGTAGTCAGCGGGGAAGGTGTCATTCGCTTCCGCCGCTGGGACTCAGATGAAGTCATAGAGTATGAAGTAAGCGGAGAGAAGTTGCAGGTGGTGGACATTCCAGCAGGCTATACGCATTCGTTGATAAATAGAGGAAACACCGACCTTATTACCGTCATCTGGGCCAATGAATGCTTTGATCCGGTGAAACCGGATACGTATCATTTGGAGGTATAAAAATGAGAAAATTAAAAGTGATGACGGTTATCGGGACGCGACCGGAAATTATCCGGTTATCGGCTGTCATTCAAAAATTAGAGCAATCGCCTGCTATCGAACATACGCTTGTGCATACAGGGCAAAATTATGATTATGAACTCAATGAAGTGTTTTTCAATGATTTTCAATTAAGAAAGCCAGATTACTTTTTGCATGCGGCCACCGATAACGCTATGGAAACGATCGGCAATATACTGCATAAAATAGATCCGATTTTAGACGTAGTGAAACCAGATGCATTTTTAGTGCTTGGTGACACAAACAGCTGCCTCTCCGCCATTGCGGCGAAAAGAAAGCAAATACCTATTTTTCATATGGAAGCGGGCAATCGCTGTTTTGACCAACGTGTACCGGAAGAAACAAATCGCAAAATTGTCGATCACACGGCAGATATTAATTTAACATATAGCGATATTGCAAGGGATTACTTACTAAGGGAAGGGTTTCCCGCTGATCGGATTATCAAAACGGGTAGCCCAATGTATGAAGTGTTGACGATGCGAAAGCAGGCGATTACTGATTCCGATATTCTGCAAAGATTGCACATTACACCGGGAGAGTTTTTTGTCGTCTCTGCCCATCGCGAGGAAAATATTCAATCAACTTCCCAATTTTTAACGCTGATGGATAGCTTGCAGGCCATTGCTAAGTTGTATGAACTACCGGTTATTGTAAGTACCCATCCACGTACGCAAAAGATGCTGATCGAAAAAGGGATTGTATTGCACCCGCTCATTCAGACTTTGAGACCTTTAGGATTTCATGATTATGTCAAGCTGCAAATTAATGCGAGAACCGTGCTGAGTGATAGTGGCACCATTAGTGAAGAAGCGTCTATTTTAGGTTTTAAGGCATTGAATATTCGACAAGCCCATGAAAGACCAGAAGCAATGGAAGAAGCATCGGTGATGATGGTGGGACTCGAAAAAGAACGGATTCTGCAAGGGTTAAAAATTTTAGAGTCAGAGCATTCAGCAACCTTGCAGCCGGTGCTTGATTATCAAATGACGAATGTTTCAGATAAGGTATTGCGTATTCTATTATCCTATACAGATTATGTGAATCGTGTAGTGTGGGGGAGGGTGAAGTATGAAAATAGCACTCATTTGTCCGGCTAATCGTTTGTATATGCCCTATGTCCAGAGTTACGAGCAGCTACTGAAAGCGCAGCAAATTGATTATGACATCATTAACTGGGATCGGTTGCAGCTTGAAACACCTTCTGAAACCTGTTATCAAGACGGAAAAATAGGGCATCAGCGCCATATAATAGACTATGTAAAATATAAAAGGTTTATCCTGCAAGCCTTACAGCGCACCCAGTATGATAGAATCATTGTTTTTAGTATTCAGTTAACTTATTTTCTAAAAGAAATTTTACTTCGCAGCTTTCCCCAACGATTTATAGTAGATATACGTGATCATCATAAACTGCTGCATTTTTTCGATATTGGGAAGTGGGTTGATAGCTCCGTCTGGACGGTGCTATCGTCCGCTCGCTTTCAAAATTGGCTTCCAAAGAGCAATCGTTACCTCATTCATCACAATACGCCGCTAACGAATCTCTCTAATTTACCTCATTGCACACCTCCCGCAACTCAAAAAATCCGTATTGCGAATATCGGTGCTACGCGAGATATCGCTATTAATAAATCACTCATACGTTCCCTAGGAAATAATATAGGCTTTGAAGTGCATTATCACGGGGCTGGGGGCTGTACCGAGGAGTTAAAAAAATATACAGCTAAACATCAGATAGCCAATGTGTTATTTAGCGGGCGTTACGAGGCTCATCAAGAGACGGCGTTATATGCACGAAGCGATATGATTAATATTTTAAGGGAGGCAAAGGGTGTTAATAATCAAACAGCTCTTCCGAATCGCTTGTATCACGCTGCTTTTATGGCTAAGCCCTTACTAGCACTAGCTGGCAGCTATGTGGCAGAGCTAGTTGCCGAATATCAGCTGGGACTCGTTGTGTCTAGTCTGCAGGAAATTGATCAGCAAATTTCGCACTACTTCAAGCATTTTAGCCAAGAGCAATTTGACGAAGGAAGGGTATTATTTTTAAGTCATGTCATTGAAGAAAATGCACTGTTTCGTCAGCAAGTGCTTGCTTTCTGTACAGAAGAAAAAGTAGGTGCCATGCATGAAACGTAAGAAAAAACTGCTGATTGTTTGTCATAATGTAGCGACGGGTGGCATTCAAAAGGCATTGATTAATTTATTAGAAGAGATCAAAGACCAATACGAGATTACGCTGTTTCTATTTAGCAAACACGGGAGTTATGAACAGCAAATACCAGCGCCAATCCGTGTCATCAAAGCCAATCGTTTTCTGAAACTTCTCGCCATTTCTCAGCGTGAGGCAAAAAAGGAAGGGCTGCTTTTATACGCCTTACGTGCACTGCTCGTCATGTGGACGAAATATAAAAGTCATGTACTGCCAATCCGCTTGTTACTCGCTAGCGAACGCAAGCTTACCGGGTATGACGCGGCCATTTCCTATGTGCAAAGTCCGCATGACAAGGCATTTTATGGCGGCTGTAATGAATTTGTTTTGCACAATGTCACAGCGGATATGAAAATCGCCTTTATTCACTGCGATTACTTGCGATACGGCGGTCATACGCTAAAAAATAAAGAGCTCTACTGTCAATTTGACCGCATCGTTACCGTTTCACAAAGTTGTCAGCAGCACTTTCAGGAGGCAATCCCTGACCTAGCGGCACGGACATCCGTAATCCGTAACTGTCATGCCTATGCATCGATTCAACAACAGGCCCATGCCTTGCCTGTTCACTATAAGGCCAATACTTTTCATGTGGTAACGGTAGCGCGTCTAAGTGAAGAAAAGGGGATTGTGCGTGTCATTCCAGTGATATCCCAGTTAAGTAAAGCAGGCTACCGGCTGTGCTGGCATATTATTGGAGACGGTCCGGCACGCCAAGAAATCGAGCAATTGATTGATCATTATGCATTGCAACAGCATATTGTTTTGCATGGTCAACAGTCAAATCCGTATCGCTATATGACTCACGCTGATTTGTTGTTAGTTTGTTCTCATCACGAAGCAGCTCCGATGGTCATTGAGGAAGCAAAATGTGTAGGCTTGCCGATTTTAACAACGAAAACGATGTCTGCTGTGGAAATGGTTACCGCTTCACGTGCAGGTTGGGTATGTGAAAATACGCCAGCATCGATCAAGGAGAAGCTGATGTACATTATAGAGCACCAGTATGAGCTGCTGCCCATCCGCGCCCACTTAAAAAACCAGGCTTACACCAATGAAGAAAGCACACATGCTTTGGCAAAATTGCTGGGGCGGGCGCCTGTATGATGACGGCACGCCAAAGCTTTGTATACTGTGTTGTGCATGTCTCGCTTTTAACAATAGGGCAAGTATCGCAAATGCCAGCATTGCTGATTGTGAACTTTTTATTATTTATTGTTCTCCTTTGCATGATTCCGCCAGAGCTCTTTATTCCGACCATGCTATTTTATTTGCCCTGGTCTCATGTCATGAAGTGGAATGCAGATAGCTATAGCTTTTATACAATCGGCTTTGCCCTATTTTTTGTCGTGCTGATTGTTGTCCATGAGCGGAAGCAAAAGCCTAAATTATTTCAGCTCGGGCATCTGGCGGTTATTTGTTCATTGATGGGGTATACGCTACTAGTCCGGCTTTGGCAAGAGCATGCCCCGACGCTAGATTACTGGATGTTTATGTGGGTTTGTCTCAGTCTGCCCCTGTATCTCCAGCATTACTTTCCAAAAATATCATTTGAACGCTGTGTGTTATTTCTTGCGAGCGGAGTACTGACAGCTAGCTTTACCGCCAAATGGTTAATGGAAATCCCGCATATGCAAGCTTACATAGAAGTCACCACATCACCGCTTTTACAAGTTACAAGATGGAGTGGTTTTTATGGGGATGCCAATTTTTACGCTGCTCACATTTTAGTGGCGATTTGTGGTCTATTGATTCTAATGCTGCAAAAAAACGGAGCAGTTCTTTTCATGCTATTTGTCGGTGTGGGTTTACTTATATATATAGGCTTATTATCGGTATCGAAAATGTTTATCGTGCTGTTAGCGTTGGTAATAGCGACATGGCTAGTGGCACTGTTTCGTCAGCGACATCAAGCACTTCATAAAATGCTCATTTACTCGCTTATGGGCTTAAGTATTTTTATTATTACCGTGACCGGCGTCTTTGCAGAGCAACTTGCGATGTATGCCGCCAGATTTCGAATGGTCAGTGACGTCTCCACATTAACGACTGGACGAAGTGAGATACTGAACGATTATTTACAGTTTTTTCAAGATAAACCCCTTATGTTGTGGCTAGGTCAAGGTTATACCAATCATTATGTCGCACCGATTACGAGTGCTGCCCACAATACAGGGGTTCAACTACTATACCAATTTGGAATCGTGGGTGTTTTATGCATAGGAGTATGGATTTTGCGGTGTCTCTGGAAGTTGGAAAATAAATCCTTTTCGATAGGAAGCATCGCACTGGCCATCGCATGCTTTGGTCCGTGGCTGGCACTCGATGTGTTGTTTGCCGATGAGCTGTTTTTAATGACGGTGTTGTTTTTAGTTGGGTATCGAGAGCTGGCGAGGAGTGAGATGTAAGGTGATGCGTAGGCAAATTTTTTATAATTTGCTATGGAAGCTGCTCGAACGCGGCGGGACGCAAGGGATACAACTTGTTGTCATGCTTGTACTCACAAGGCTGTTATTGCCTGAAGATTACGGCATCATGGCGGTGGTCATTATTTTTGTGAGTACAGCGACGCTCCTAGTAGATAGCGGATTTTACGATGCACTTGTCCAGAAGGAAAATGCCGATGATACCGATTTTTCTTCTGTATTTTATATCAATATTCTATTCGCTCTTTGTTTATATAGTGTGCTTTTTATAACAGCACCATGGGTTGCCTTGTTTTTTGAAGAACCCAGTATGACGGGTACGCTGCGTGTGGCGGGAATTGCACTCCTGTTTAGCGCATGCAATATTGTACAGCAAGTCATTATTGCACGGGCGATGCAGTTTAAAAAACTGTTCATGAGTAGCATACTAGCGGTCGTATTTTCTGGAGCGATGGGTTTATTTTTAGCATATGCAGGCTATGGCGTATGGGCACTAGTTGCCCAGCAATTAATTAGTCAATGCACGATGACGGTATGTTTGTGGTTATTTGTAAGGTGGCGTCCTCTTCTCGTTTATTCCCACGAAAGAATCAGGGCGCTCTTTTTCTATAGTTGGAAGCTTGTGGCTTCTACCTTTATATACAATTTTTATACGCACGGGCAAAGCTTTATCATCGGAAAAATATTCGGTCAAGGGATGCTAGGTTTTTATAATCGCGGGATGCTTCTGCCTAATATTTTAGTATCCAATATAAATGGCTCGATTCAGGCGGTAATGTTTCCGGCATTAGCAGCCCAACAGCGAAACCCTCAGCGCGTCAAGGAAATGACACGGCGAGCCATTGTAACGAGTTCCTTCTTCTTGTTTCCGGTGATGGCAGGCTTAGCTGTCATTGCCGAGCCGCTCGTATCTGTCCTCTTTACTGAGAAATGGCTGCCGATGGTACCGTTTTTGCAATTGTTTTGTCTTTATTATGCATTGTGGACGATAGACGCTGCCAATTTGCATGTCATCAAAGCATTAGGTCATAGCACTACCTTTTTAAAACTAGAAATAGTGAAATGTATAACGGGAATCGTGCTAGTAGTTGTGTTGCTACCATTTGGTATATATGCAATGGCTATCGGCGTAGTCGTCAACCGCATCATTTCAACAGTGATTGATGCTTGGCCAAATAGTCGCTATATTCAGTATCATTTCACTGAGCAGCTAAAAGATGTACTGCCAATTTTACTGTTAACAACGTTGATGGGTGGATGCATCGCTAGTTTGCGCTTATTTTCATTGCCAGATCTGATGCTGCTACCGTTACAAATAGGAGTTGGTACTGTTGTTTACTGGAGCTTAGCACGACTTTTTCGCGTGGAATGTTATATGTATGTGCGTCTTCATGTAGCAAACCTGTTAAAGCGTCGAAAGGATAAGGCAATTATCTAAAAATAGGAGTGTTAGTAGCATGAAAAAAATTTTAATGCTTGGTGGTGCGCAGGCCCAGCTATCTGCGATCAAGAAGGCCAGAGAGATGGGGCACACCGTCATTGTCTGCGATCGACATCGTCAAAATCCAGGTCAATATATGGCACATGACTATTATCCGATCAGCACTACGGATAAGGAAGCTGTAATGCAGTTAGCACAGCAGCTTTCTATTGACGGCATTATGTGCTATGCAGCTGATTCGGGGGCCCCTACGGTTGCTTATGTAGCAAAAGAGTTAGGATTAGCAGGCAATCCGGAAACGGCGGTTGCAGTTTTAACAAATAAAGAAAGGTTTCGCGCGTTTCAGCAACAGGCGGGTCTTCCCACGCCAAAAGCGAAAGGCTACGGGACATTCGAAGAGGCAGCTGCAGATATAGAGAATTTTGTATTTCCTATTATGATTAAACCAGTCGATGCAGGTGGTAGTAAGGGGGTAGCGAAATTGGAAGATCCCGCTGAGCTTGCTGCCAGGGTAGAAGAAGCGTTATTGCATTCGAAAGTAAAACGTTTTTTGTTGGAGGAATATATCGATAGCCCGTTTCCGCATATAGGGGGCGATGGTTTTTCAGTAGACGGTCGACTCTTATTTTGCAGCCTATCAAATGAATATTTTTCTACCGGGCGCCCCAATCCCTTTGTGTCCATTTTAGCAACTTGGCCTTCTATCTTGCCGGCCCGACTACAGAAAAAGGTACAGCAAGAAATTCAAAAATGCATTACCTTGCTTGATATGAGGACAGGAGCCTACAATTTTGATATCCGTATCGGGCATGATGAACAGGTGTATTTAATTGAGGTGGCACCAAGAAATGGCGGGTCCTGGAATCCTGAAACCATTAACTATGCGACCGGTGTTGATTTAATCCGTTATTCGATTCGTGCAGCGTTGGGTGAGGATTGCCGGGATTTAGAGCCGGCAGAGGTCGAGGGCTACTGGGCGAGTTTTGTATTGCATAGTGCCAAAACCGGGCGTTTGCAGGGAGTGCAGATCGAGCCAATTTTTCAACCGCATGTCATCGAGCAAGAATGGGATCTACAACTAGGAGATACCGTATGCGACCTATCAGGACCACAAGACAAGTTAGGCACTATGATATTGCGTTTTGATTCTGCTAGAGAAATGCAAGCCTATATGGTGAATCACTCCCAATGGGTGAAGCTGCAAGTTTATGAGGAGGGGCAGCGATGGCACAAGCAATTGACCTAGGTCAGCTGTTACAAATCATTAAAAAACGTTTATGGCTTATTATGGCACTCGTCATTTTAGCGAGTATTAGCGGGATGATTATAAATAATTATGTCATCACGCCTATATACGAAGCCAGAACGCAAGTGTTAGTCAATCTGAAAAATAGTGAAGAGCCATATTCCTGGACGCAAATGGAAACCGAGCTGCAGCTAATTAATACGTACAATGTCATTATGACGACGCCGCTTGTTTTAGATCAAGTAATCCGTCAACTAGATCTGTCATTAACGGATAAACAGCTTGCCAGTAAAATAGAAATTAAAACTGAAAGTGAATCGAAAGTGATTAATATAATCGTGCAGGATGAAAAGTATGAAAAAGCAGTAGCAATAGCGAATAAAGTTGCCGAAGTGTTCCAAAAAGAAATTCGTAATATTATGGATGTGGATAATATTACGATTTTATCAGCTGCCACAATCCGGGATCAACCGGCACCCGTGACACCTAATAAAGCAATCAATATGAGTATCGCTCTGCTGATAGGATTGGCGTTAGGCTTGGCGATCACATTTTTACTGGAAGCGATGGATAAGACGGTCAAAACGGAAAAGGATGTAGAAGAGATATTGGATTTACCGGTAATGGGGCTTGTTGGAGTAATTAACATCGAAACCAAGACGAAAAAGCTGAGGAGGAAACCTCGTGTTTCATAAAAAAAATGATACAACTGCTCGCCAGCTTATTACGGTTTCCGATACAAAATCACTTATCTCCGAGCAATTCCGCACGATTCGGACAAATATTACGTATGCAAGACCAGATGTTGAGCTAAAAACGATTTTAATTACATCGACCTCACCGGGAGAAGGAAAATCCACAAATGCCGCTAATTTAGCAGTTGTCTTCGCACAGGAAGGGAAGCGCGTGCTCTTGATTGATGCAGATATGCGGAAGCCTACGCTACATGCTGCATTCGATTATTTCAATGTTGTTGGCTTATCGAGCGTGCTCACGAATAAAAGTAAGCTGACTGAAGCGATTCGTGAATCTCCCATTATGGGCTTGTGGATATTAACAAGTGGTTCAATCCCTCCAAATCCTGCTGAACTTCTAGCGTCACAAGTGATGGAGGAGACGCTTCGCCAGACGAAAGAGCTGTTTGATATCATTATTTTAGACGCGCCGCCGTTATTATCCGTAACCGATGCACAGATTTTATCGCATCTCTGCGATGGCACACTATTAATTGCGCATGCAGCCCGCACAGAGAAAGAAGCACTGGTAAAGGCAAAGACGATGCTCATGAATTCGCAGGCGACGATTTTAGGCGTGGTGCTCAATCACTATAAAACATCGCGTCGCCATAAGGGAGATTATTACTACTAAGTGTCGATTTGCGTTCTAAAACGGGTCAATGTAAAATGGAGGTGACGGAAAAGAAAGTGTGGTTTTTATAGATGAAAGTATTATTTATCGGTGATATTGTCGGGTCTATTGGGCGCGACGCAGTGGAAAAATATTTGCCGCGTTTAAAGAAAAAATACGGGATTGATGTGGTGATTGCCAACGGCGAAAATGCAGCAGCAGGGCGCGGCATTACGCGTGGCATTTATGATGATTTATTGCAAATGGGTGTAGATATCATCACGATGGGGAACCACACATGGGATAATAAAGATATTTTTGATTTTATCGACGATGCAGATTATTTAATTCGTCCGGCTAATTTCTCTGCAGACGCACCAGGACGAGGAATGGCGACTGTGACAAAAAACGGAGTGACGATTTCTGTCATTAACTTGCATGGTCGTGTCTTTTTACCGCCACATGAAGACCCATTTGCGATGGCAGATCAGCTTGTCGCAGAGGCAAAAGAAATTTCTCCTATTGTATTTGTAGATTTCCATGCGGAAGCGACGAGCGAGAAAATTGCGCTCGGTTGGCATCTGGACGGTCGCGCATCGGTTGTTGTCGGTACGCATACGCACGTTCAAACAGCAGATAACCGGATTTATCCGGGCGGTACGGCGTATATTACCGATGTTGGCATGACTGGTCCATACGATGAAATTTTAGGAATGAAAAAGGAAAGTGTTATCTATAAGTTCCAAACGAATATGCCGACGCGTTTTGAGGTACCGAAAAGCGGTCGTGACGTCCTAAGCGGCTTCTTTATTGAGATTGATGACAAAACAGGGAAAGCCATTCGCCAAGAACGTGTGTTGATTAATGAAGACAATCCGTTTGCAGGATAACAAGAAGACAGTTTTTCTTTATTTTTTTCATAAGAACGATGTCTATTGAATTACTACAGTGCATACACTCTATTACCGGACAACATTTTGTTAGCCGTAAAGAAACTAGAGGAGGAAATAGCTGTGGATTCATTGAAAGTATCATCTCGTTCTAATCCAAATTCGGTAGCAGGGGCACTTGTGGCAGTCATTCGAGAACAAGGGTATGTGGAAATGCAAGCGGTGGGGGCAGGCGCACTCAATCAAGCGGTGAAAGCAGTCGCGATTGCAAGAGGTTTTGTCGCACCAAGCGGTACAGATTTAATATGTGCCCCAGCTTTTGCGGATATTACGATTGCAGGGGAAGATCGTACCGCACTAAAGTTAGTAGTAGAAAAGCGTAGCCGTTAAGTTTACTTATAAAATGGTTGAACCGGTCACAACGAGTGACCGGTTTTTTGTATGTAATAGAAAATTTTTTAATAGGTTGTAGGTATCCAACACTTTTACTAGCATAGAAAAATTTTTTCTAGTATTCTCTCCGTAAAAAATTAGTCGCACAATTGAAGTCTCCCTTTCTTTTTCAGCCTTAGGTCTGAAATTATTGTGAATACTGTGATTTTCCTTCTTCTCTGCTTGGAATTCGTGGTAAACTGATGTAGGAAATTTATATATAAATATTAGGGAGTGTTGAATTTGTTACATCAGCTTTCATGGAAAGTCGGTGGGCAGCAGGGTGAGGGAATCGAGTCTACAGGTGAAATCTTCGCTACAGCTATGAACCGCTTAGGATATCACTTATACGGCTATCGCCATTTCTCTTCTCGTATTAAAGGTGGCCATACGAATAATAAGATTACAGTACGTCCGACAGAAGTACGTTCGATTGCGGACGATTTAGATATTTTAGTAGCATTTGATCAAGAAACAATCGATGTAAACTATAAAGAATTAACGCCAAAAAGCATTATTTTAGCAGACGCAAAATTTAATCCTGTAGCGCCAGAAGACTGTGTAGCACCTCTTTTTGCAGTAGGTTTCACGGAAATCGCAGCAGAACTAGGCACTTCTTTAATGAAAAACATGGTTGCCATTGGAGCAACAGCGGCATTATTAAATTTAAAGGAAGAAGTCTTCCAAAACGTTGTCACAGAAATCTTCGGTCGTAAAGGAGAAGAAGTGGTTGCGAAAAATATGGAAGCTATTCAACTTGGTCGCGTAGCAATCGCTGAGCAAATTGGCGAACGTGTTGGCGATTGGGAATTAGCGCCGGCAGATGGCAAACGTCGTATGTTTATGATTGGAAATGATGCGGTCGCATTTGGTGCCTTAGCAGCAGGGGCTCGTTTCATGGCAGCTTACCCAATTACACCGGCTTCAGAAATTATGGAATTCATGATTAAAAAACTGCCATTAGTAGGTGGTGCAGTCATTCAAACAGAAGATGAAATCGCAGCCGCTACAATGGCAATCGGCGCCAACTACGGTGGGGTTCGTTCATTTACAGCATCAGCAGGTCCTGGTCTATCATTAATGATGGAAGCCATTGGTCTTTCAGGCATGACAGAACAGCCGCTTGTTATTTTCGATACACAGCGCGGCGGTCCATCAACAGGTCTACCGACAAAGCAAGAGCAATCGGATTTAATGGCCATGGTATATGGTACCCACGGTGAAATTCCAAAAGTGATTATTGCACCTTCTACAATGGAAGAGGCATTTTACGATACAATCCAGGCGTTTAACATTGCGGAAGAATTACAATTACCAGTTATCGTGTTAACGGATTTACAATTAGCACTTGGTAAGCAATCAGTAGACCCATTTGATTATTCAAAAGTAGAAATTCGTCGCGGTAAAATTGTGACACCTGAAGAAACGGATGCAAAAGACTACTTCAAGCGTTATGAAGTAACAGAAGATGGTATTTCGCCACGTGTATTACCTGGTGTAAAAGGTGGGATCCACCACGTAACAGGTGTAGAACATAATGAGCAAGGGAAGCCATCTGAAGCAACAGGCAACCGCCGTGATCAAATGGACAAGCGTTTCCGCAAACTAAACAGCTTGCGTTTCGATAATCCAGTACATGTGAACGCTCCTCACGAAGAAGCGGATGTATTACTAGTAGGCTTCAACTCAACACGCGGTGCGATTGAAGAAGTGCAGGAAGTGTTAAACGCAGAAGGTATTAAAACAAACCATGCACATGTACGCTTAGTGTTCCCATTCCCAGCAGAGGAAATGAGTGCACTTGTCGATAAAGCAAAAAAAGTAATCGTTGTGGAAAACAATGCGACAGGTCAATTATCAAACATTATGAAAATGGCTATTGGCGGTCATGCAAAAACAACGAATATCTTAAAATATGACGGTACCCCGTTTTTACCACGCGAACTAACAAACCTTGTAAAGGAGAAAATCTAATGGCTACATTTAAAGACTTTCGAAATGATGTAAAACCAAACTGGTGCCCGGGCTGTGGAGACTTCTCCGTGCAAGCAGCTATTCAGCGTGCAGCAGCAAATGTCGGCTACGAGCCAAATGAATTAGCGGTTGTTTCAGGCATCGGCTGTTCAGGACGTATTTCTGGCTATATTAATTCCTATGGTTTCCACGGCATTCATGGTCGTGCGTTACCAATCGCACAAGGCTTAAAAATGGCTAACCGCGATCTAAAAGTCATCGCTTCAGGAGGTGACGGTGACGGGTTTGCAATCGGTATGGGGCATACCATCCACGCGATTCGTCGTAACATCGATATTACGTATGTCGTAATGGACAACCAAATTTACGGTTTAACAAAAGGGCAAACATCTCCACGTTCTGCCGCAGGTTTTGTCACAAAATCTACGCCGGGTGGGGCAATTGAGCCATCATTAAAACCGTTAGAAGTGGCTTTAACAGCAGGTGCTACATTCGTTGCGCAAGGTTTCTCAACAGAAATCAAAGAGCTGACAGCTTTAATTGAAGCTGGTTTAAATCACAAAGGTTTCTCATTCATCAACGTCTTCTCGCCATGTGTAACGTACAATAAAGTCAATACGTATGACTGGTTCAAAGAGAATTTAACAAAGGTAGCCGATATCGAAGGCTATGATAGTTCAAACCGTGAGCAAGCGATGCAAGCAGTCATGCAAAGTGAAGGCTTATTGACAGGAATCATCTATCAAGACACAGAGACAACTTCTTATCAAGAAAAGGTGAGCGGCTATTCTGAAATCCCGCTAACAGATATCGATATTTCTTTAACAGAAGAACAGTTTGATAAATTAACAAAAGAATTTATGTAATGCAAAAACCGTGAATCCCTTAAGATTCACGGTTTTTCCTATTAAAGCTCTAATGTTTCATTCGTGCCTTTACCAGGTGGTATAGAATCTTCTTTACCAACTGCTTTCTTTACAAAGTTGTAAGCTGATTTTGCCAAAGAACCTGTATCCCAGAACTCGGCCGTGTCAGAATTTACTTTAATCAAAATGAGTCTCGGATCATCGGGCTCCAAATCAAAAATCGCTTCATAAGCCTTGTTCCAAAATTCCTTAATTTTTTCTGCATCATTGACAAATGTTGCGGTTCCGCTAATCGATGCATAAGATTTTTCTGCAATAATTACGTTGACTT
The DNA here is from genome assembly GCA_014595895.1 of Lysinibacillus odysseyi. Classification (GTDB taxonomy): domain Bacteria; phylum Bacillota; class Bacilli; order Bacillales_A; family Planococcaceae; genus Lysinibacillus_B; species Lysinibacillus_B odysseyi_A. The sequence goes on from JABUKB010000001.1 coordinate 461,164, forward strand.
GATTGTTGCGTTTAATGTCATCGTATTTATCTGTATCCGTGCGAGTGATAAACCATAAGTCTCCATCATATTCAACCTTCTGCAACTGCATCGGGCGAGATACGATTTTTCCATCTATGCCGATTGATACGAGCATCGCAACATCTGCATTTTCCACAATTTTTTTCAATGTGGCTAATGCTTCTTCATTTCCTTGCGCATTTTTTTCAATCATCTGTTACACTCCTTGTAGTAAGTTGGATTAATTGAATGTTCTTACTACAATTACTATTGCCTAGATAAAAGCGTTTAAAACATGAGAGGTAGTAGTGAAGAGGTCTTGTCAGCTAGCGAAAGTGTCGTATAGGTGCGCGAAACTGTTGTATAAGCCAGTAAAAACCATCAAATACCTTCACGAAGATGAGTGCTTCTCATGTATTATATGAAAATATCCTACATTTAGTATAAGAAGAAACAGTGCTGCGCTGCACTCCAAGAAAAGCAGGTGTAAACATGACGGATATCATTAATTTTCTGCAATATAAAAATGAAAAAGAAGAGCAAATGATTGCACGCTATTTTGCGAAATCGCGTTCCTTGGATGAACGTCTGGATCAACTGGTGGCACACAAAGAGTTGCAGGTCGAGGATCATAAATTATTTCTCGCGTTTCTCACGTATTTAGAACAGCAGCAAATCCCGGCACAGCAGCTTTTTCAGGATGTCATTCAGTTGCCGAAACATGAATTTGAAACGCACTACCCTATGAACTGGGCGCAAGTTGTAAAATTGAGTGTCACATTTTTAACAATTTTACGTACAAATGACCGACAAAGCTATGAACAATTCACGCTAAGCTTGTAAGAGGGCTACTAAATTCGTTATAATGTCACAATGGGTATTGCAATGAAAGGAGCTAGAGTCGGATGAATGAAGAACAACGACTAGCTAGTCAACAAGTAAAACAAGAAAAAGATTATAGTAAATATTTCGAGCGCGTTTTTACAGCTCCTTCTTTAAAAGAAGCGAAAAAACGAGGCAAAGAAGAAATTAAATATAACAATGATTTTGCCATTGATGAACAATTTTTAGGCATGGGAAATGACCGTACATTTTACATTCGAACATACGGCTGCCAAATGAACGAGCATGATACAGAAGTCATGGCCGGAATTTTTATGGAGCTGGGCTACACGCCAACAGAAAATATCGAAGTGGCGGATGTCGTACTCCTGAATACATGTGCCATTCGTGAAGGTGCGGAAAATAAAGTATTTGGTGAGCTTGGTTTCTTAATGAAATACAAGCGCAAAAATCCAGAAATGCTAATCGGTGTATGCGGCTGTATGTCGCAGGAAGAAGCCGTGGTCAACAAAATTTTAAAAACATACCAGCATGTCGATATGGTATTCGGTACACATAATATTCACCGCTTGCCGAATATTTTAAAAGAAGCTTATATGTCAAAAGAGATGGTTGTCGAGGTATGGTCTAAAGAGGGCGATATTATTGAAAATCTACCAAAGCAGCGTCTAGGTTCCATTAAAGCATGGGTGAACATTATGTACGGCTGCGATAAATTCTGTACGTATTGTATTGTACCATATACGCGCGGGAAGGAGCGCTCCCGCCGTCCGCAAGAAATCATTCAAGAGGTGCGCGAGTTAGCAGCACAAGGCTACAAGGAAATTATGCTGCTTGGGCAAAATGTTAATGCATACGGGAAGGATTTTGAAGATAGCAACTATCGTTTAGGCGACTTAATGGACGAGATACGTAAAATTGATATTCCGCGTATTCGCTTTACGACAAGTCATCCGCGTGATTTTGACAATCATTTAATCGAAGTGTTAGCGCAGAAGGGCAATTTAGTAGAACATATTCACTTGCCGGTGCAATCTGGTTCCAATGAGATTTTAAAAATTATGGCACGCAAATATACACGTGAACATTTCCTGCAATTAGTCGATAAAATCAAAGCAGCAATTCCGGATGTAGCATTGACGACAGACATTATCGTCGGCTATCCTAATGAGACAGAGGAACAATTCCAAGAAACACTGGATTTATATCGTCAAGTAGGCTTTGAAATGGCCTTTACGTATATTTATTCACCACGCGAAGGTACACCAGCGGCAAAAATGGTCGATAATGTACCTGACGAGGTGAAAAAAGAGCGTTTGCATCGATTAAATGCAGTAGTTGCTGAATACTCAGCCAATGCGTTAAAATCATATCAAGGACAAGTAGTGGAAGTGCTTGTAGAAGGTAGCAGTAAGCGCCGTGATGACGTGCTAGCAGGTTATACGCGCAAAAATAAATTAGTTAACTTTGCCGGTTCAAAAGAATTGGTTGGTCAGCTTGTCAAAGTAAAAATCATTGATACAAAATCTCACTCACTAGTAGGAGAGTTTGTGGAAGTGGTAAAAGAAGCAGAGGTGCAGAGATCATGACAAAGGTTTACACAAAAGATGAAATCGTTGAAAAAGCAAAAGAAATCGCACATATGATTGCGAACACAGAAGAAGTAGAATTCTTCAAAAAGGCAGAAGAGCAAATTAACGAGAACCAAAAAGTACGTGAAAAAATTGCGTCATTAAAAACATTACAAAAGCAAGCTGTAAATTTCCAACACTTAGGCAAAGAAAAAGCATTAAAAATGATTGAAAGCAAAATTGAAGCAATCGAAGCTGAAATTGATGATATTCCAGTAGTTCAGCAGTTCAAAGACTCTCAAGGAGAGGTCAATGAATTATTGCAGCTCGTATCAAATGCCATTGCCAATAACGTAACAAATGAAATTATCGAATCAACAGGCGGCGACCTATTACGCGGCGAAACAGGTTCAAAAGTACGGAATAGTGTAGCAGGCAGCTGTTCATAATGAACAATAGAGTGCAGATAAGGAGCGACCTTATCTGCACTCTTTTTCCTTCTTGCGCAATTTTTTCACCCTTTAGGCACCTGTCGCATATGCTAAATCGAGAAACACAGGAAGGGGAGCGTTGCTGGTGAAAAGGCTACGTCAAATTGTAACGAAGGCTGTAGTGGCAAAGGGAAAAAAACGTACGGAGCAAAAAGAGCATTTAAAGCCGCCTAATGCACCAACTAATATTTTAGGATGCTGGGTGATTAATCACCAATATCAGGCGAAAAAGCATGGAAAATTTGTTGAGGTAACAGGGAAATTTGATGTGAATGTTTGGTACGCATATAATAACCATTCGAAAACGGCCGTATATACAGAAACAGTGCCGTATAAAGACCGTATCAAATTACACTACCGTGATCAGGAAGTTGGTGATTCCAACGATGTTCACGTAAGAATCTTACAAGAACCAAATTGCGTAGAAGCGATCATCGCTGATGGGGAATGCATTCAGGTGTTAGTAGAACGTGAATTTTTAGTGGAAGTTATTGGCGAAACAAAAGTATGTATCCATGTTCATCCACTTGATTTTGAAGAAGACTGGACATTTGAAGAAAGCACATCAAGTTCTAGCTCTAGTTCAAGTTCTAGTTCATCAAGTTCCTCTGGCGGCATTGGATTTGATTCTTCATCACTTGAGTCATCTTAAAGTGGCACAAATTTTTGTGCCGCTTTTTCTAGTGTTATAATAGAAAGATACAATATAAAAAAGAGGTTATACCCATATGTACACACCAATGATGCAACAATATTTATTAATTAAAGAAGATTACAAGGATGCATTTCTATTTTATCGTTTAGGCGATTTCTACGAAATGTTTTTCGAAGATGCAGAACGCGCATCACAAATACTAGAAATTACATTGACAAGCCGCGATGCCGGTTCGAAAAACCGTATTCCAATGTGCGGTGTACCGCATCATGCGGCTAAAAATTATATCGAAACACTCGTAGCAAAAGGCTATAAAGTTGCCATTTGTGAACAAACAGAAGATCCGAAGCAGGCAAAAGGCGTCGTGAAACGAGAAGTTGTTCAGCTGATTACACCGGGCACAATTATGGAAGGAAAAGCGCTAGACAGCAAGTCAAATCACTTTTTAGCAGCTGCAGAAAAAGTAGATGCCACTACATTTGCCTTTACGTATTTAGATGTGTCCACAGGGGAGGCTAACGCCCAACTAATCGAAGGCGGCGCGAAAGAATGCATTCAGCAGCTGCAAAGCTTACATATTCGAGAGGTAATCATTGCAAATGAATGGCTAACAGAATTGGCCGAGTTCTCCGAGACGATAGGCATTGTGCTATCTGTCGAGGAGCAGCTGATGGCAGAGGAACAGTCCCGCAATTATGTGGCGGATTTGCCAGCTACTTGCCAGCAGGCTGCCCGCCGCCTGTTACAATACGTAGAACGTACACAAATGCGTTCATTATCGCATTTGCAAGCGTTCTGTTTTACAGAAACAAAGCAATATTTACGGATTGATACGAATTCAAAGCGTAACTTAGAACTGATTCAATCCATTCGTGGTGGCGATCAGAAAGGCACGTTACTGTGGTTGCTTGATGAAACAGTAACGGCGATGGGCGGACGAAAATTAAAGCAATGGCTCCATCAGCCGCTTGCGACACGCTCGGCTATTGAAGAACGATTAGCCGTTGTGGGTGATTTATTGGAGGAATTTTTTGTACGGGGAGAATTGCGCGAGTTATTAAAATCCGTGTATGATTTAGAACGTTTAGCAGGACGCGTGGCATTTGGCAATGTCGGCGGTCGTGATTTGGCACAGCTACGCGAATCATTGCGCCAGGTGCCTTATATTAAGGAACAATTAGTGGAAAGCGGCAAGGATACACTCGTGCAGCTAGGTGAAGCACTTGATACATGTGAGGATATTGAGGCACTGCTAGCTCGTGCGATTACCGATCATCCCCCGATTACGATTAAAGAAGGCGATGTCATTCGGGATGGCTATCATGAAAAGCTAGATGACTTGCGCTATGCATCACGTAACGGCAAGGACTGGATTATGCAGCTTGAGCAGAAGGAACGCCAGCTGACAGGCATTAATAACTTGAAAATCGGGTTTAACCGCGTGTTTGGCTATTATATCGAAATTACAAAATCACATATTGGGAAGGCGGATTTAACTCGCTATGAACGCAAGCAAACGTTAGCCAATGCCGAGCGTTATATTACTGACGAGTTAAAAGAAAAAGAAGCACTTATTTTAAATGCCGAGGAGCAGAGTCTTGCACTAGAATATGATTTATTTGTCGCACTGCGTGAACAGTTAAAAGCGTATATTCCACGGGTGCAGGCATTAGCTGCTGCCATTAGCGAGCTTGATGTCTATATGAGCTTTGCTGTCGTGACAGAGAAATACCGTTTCACGAAACCGACTTTCCATACAGGACGCGCGTTGCACATTATCGATGGCCGTCATCCGGTAGTGGAAAAAATGCTCGCGAAGCAAATGTATGTACCGAACGATTGTGTGCTTTCTGACGATAAAAACATGATGCTCATTACTGGACCGAATATGTCAGGTAAAAGTACATATATGCGCCAAGTTGCGTTAATTGTTGTGATGGCACAGATGGGTTGCTACGTCCCGGCAGCGGAGGCAAGCTTGCCAATCACCGATCAAATTTTCACACGGATTGGGGCGGCGGATGATTTAGCGGCAGGGCAGTCCACTTTCATGGTGGAGATGATGGAATCCCAACATGCCATTACGCATGCAACGAAAAATAGCCTGCTTCTATTTGATGAAATCGGGCGTGGTACGTCTACTTATGACGGCATGAGTTTAGCGCAGGCGATGATGGAATATATCCATGATGAAATCGGTGCGAACACGTTATTTTCTACGCATTATCATGAATTGACCGATTTAGAGCAGCAGCTGGGGCGCTTGCAAAACGTGCATGTGTCAGCGACTGAACAGGATGGACGCGTCGTATTCCTGCATAAGGTAAAAGCGGGTGCAGCAGATAAAAGTTACGGAGTTCATGTGGCGGAGCTAGCCGATATGCCGGAAGCGATTTTACAGCGTGCCCGTGTGCTACTTGCCCAATTTGAAGCGCAGGAAAAACCGGGGGTAGTACCGCCTGTAGAAGTACTAGAACAGCCAGTACCAGAGGAACCGGCAACAGAGCAGCAATTATCTCTTTTTGCACCGTTTGAGGAAATTTCTGATGAACAAAAAGAAGTGTTAGATACGCTAAAGAACTGTAATGTTATGGCGACAAATCCAATGCAGGCGATGAATTTATTGTACGAACTGCAGCAAAAGTTAATTCACAACAAATAAAGGAGGTGTGCTTATGGGGCAAATTCAAATTATGGATGAATTTTTATCCAATAAAATTGCAGCGGGTGAAGTAGTCGAGCGCCCATCCTCAGTAGTCAAGGAATTAGTGGAAAATGCCATTGATGCCAACAGCACATCCATTGAAATTTTTTTAGAAGAAGCAGGATTAGCGAGTATTCAAGTGGTAGATAATGGTGATGGTATGGATGAGGAAGATGCATTCAAATCATTTGCCCGTCATGCGACTTCTAAAATTGAAAAAGAGCAGGATCTATTCCGGATTCGTACGCTTGGTTTCCGCGGGGAGGCATTGGCGTCCATTGCCTCTGTCTCAAAAGTGACACTAAAAACGTCAGACGGTACAACAAGCGGATTGGAGCTCTATTTAGAAGGCGGTCATATCAAGGAACATAAGCCAACTGCTTTACGAAAAGGTACAGATTTGACAGTGGCACAGCTATTTTACAATACACCTGCCCGCTTAAAATATTTAAAAACGATTCAAACAGAGCTCGGGCACACGATTGATTTAATTAACCGTTTGGCTCTTGGTTATCCGCACATTGCTTTTAAGCTTGTGCATAATGGGCAAAGCTTGCTGCATACAAATGGACGAGGTCATGTGCAGCAAGTGCTCGCTGCTATTTACGGCACGCACAATGCGAAGAAAATGATTGCATTTGAAGGACAATCCAATGATTACCGTGTACACGGCTATGCTTCCATGCCTGAAGTGACACGCGCCTCGAAAAATTATATGTCACTGTTTGTCAATGGGCGCTGGGTGAAGCATTTTCTTGTGCAAAAAGCGATTGTCGATGCATACCACACCTATTTGCCAATTGAACGCTACCCGTTAGTCGTGCTGTATATTGAAGGCGATCCGCAATTAACGGATGTCAATGTGCATCCCGCCAAGCATCAGGTAAGGTTAAGTAAGGAACCGGAACTGTTAAAGTTAATAGAAGAAACCATTCGGGGAGCAATTCGCAACGTGATTCGTGCACCGCTTGTCGAGCAGAAAAAAGAAAAAATGGCAAAACCGATTACGGAGCAAATCAATATTTGGAAGCAACCTGTCCTAGATACCACTAAAATGGAGACGATTGTGGAGAAGCTTAGCGAACAGCAACCGCAACGAACATACGAAGCAACTGCTGAGCGCCCTGTGATAGCGGAAGTGCAGGAAGAACGTCCAGTTCCCATACAGCAGCCAGCTCCCGAGCTTTCCAGCGCCTCAACTGTCGAAGAAGCGTCAATGAAAAAAGAGCCTTTTCCAGCCCTTGAGGTCGTGGGCCAAATTCACGGTACGTATATTGTGGCACAAATGGAAGACGGCTTTTATTTAATCGACCAACACGCGGCACAGGAAAGGATTAAATATGAGTATTTTCGGGAAAAAGTAGGGGAAGTCAATGCAAATGAACGGCAAGCCCTCTTGTTACCGCTCACGTTCCATTATGCAGCGGATGAAGCGCTCATTTTACAAGAACAAGCGGCTGCTCTTGAGCAGGTCGGGGTGTTTTTAGAGGAATTTGGGCATGGCTCATTTATTGTGAGAGAGTATCCAACATGGTTTCCTGTAGGCTTTGAGCAAGAAATTATTGAAGATTTGCTCGAGCAAGTGCTAACAACGCGCAAAACAGATATCAAAAAATTGCGTGAAGAAGCGGCGATTATGATGAGTTGTAAAAGATCCATCAAGGCGAACTATTATTTAACGAAGGAGCAAATGGAACGCCTGCTGGATGATTTGCGCAAGGCGGAGAATCCATTTACTTGCCCGCATGGACGACCAGTACTCGTTCATTTTTCAACATATGAGGTAGAAAAAATGTTTAAACGTGTCATGTAGAGGAGGAATCGGTATGGAAATGGTAGAGCAAAGAGTACGTATGCGTGATGGGCACGAAGTCTGTGTGAAAACATATATGCCAGCTGGCGACATAGCAGGACATATGCATATACTGCATGGGATGGCAGAACATAGTGGACGCTATGATGCATTTGCGCGTGAATTCGCACAACTCGGGTACTTCATTTCCATGCACGATCACCGAGGGCATGGGCAAACAGCCGAGTATAATGGCGAACTAGGCTTTTTCGCAGAACAGGATGGCTTTTCGCTTATCGTGGAGGATGCGAAAGAAGTGATAGAGTATATTCGCCAACAACATGAGTTGCCAGAACTCGTATTGCTTGGCCATTCGATGGGCTCATTTGTCGCACGGCGTTATATGCAGCTCTATAGTCATACCGTACACAAAGTGATTTTAAGCGGTACAGGTTGCTATGCCCTATCGCACGCGGCGGGCTATCCGTTAGCCAAGGTGTTGGCGGGAGTACAAGGGAAACATGCACCCAGTCAGTTACTAAATAATATGGGCTTTGCGAGCTATAATAAGTCGGTTATCCAGCCTGATACAGCGTTTGACTGGTTGACACGGGATGCCCAAGCTGTTCAGCAATATATCGAAGATCCGCAATGCGGTTTCGTGGCGAGTCATCAGTTTTTTGTGGATGTCATGAGCGGGTTACGTATCATTAGCAACCGGGCAGAAATGGCTCGCATCCGTCCGGATTTACCGGTTCTGCTCATTAGCGGGACTGCGGATCCTGTAGGGAATTACGGGCATGGCGTATATAAGGTGGCCCGCCAGTTACAGAAGGCAGGCGTAGAAAATATTAAGGTGTATCTATTTGAGGAAATGCGCCATGAAATATTAAATGAACTCAATAAAAAACAAGTCTATGAAGTGATTAAACGGTGGTTAATAAATGACTAAACATTATGATGTAGTAGCTATTGTAGGTCCTACTGCTGTAGGGAAAACAGCGTTAAGTATTCAGCTGGCAAAATTTTTAGATGGGGAAATCATCAACGGGGACTCTATGCAAGTGTATAGAGGGCTTGATATCGGAACGGCCAAAATCAAGCCCGAGGAAATGGAAGGGGTCGTGCATCATTTAATCGATATTAAAGATCCGACCGATCATTTTTCCGTAGCGGAGTTTCAACAGCTTGTCCGTGCCGCAATCAAAGAAATTCAGTCCCGTGGCAAGATTCCCATTATTGTGGGCGGGACAGGTCTGTATATACAGTCTGTTCTGTATGATTTCCAATTTACAAAGGAAGAGGTCGATGAAGAGGCCCGCCAAGCATATTATGCTGAACTGGCGAAGATTGGACCAGAGGCGATGCATGCGCGACTCGCAGCACTCGATCCGGAAACGGCAGCGACCATTCATCCGAACAATACGAGACGTGTGATTCGCGCGTTGGAGATGGTAGAGCTAAGCGGTACCTCCAAGGCAAATGAAGAACATCAGCGCGGAGATGTAGCGCTATACAATCATTTGATTTTAGGCTTAGATATGCCGCGTGAAAAGCTATACGAACGTATCAATTTGCGTGTGGACCTAATGATGGAGCAAGGGTTAGAAGCAGAGGCAAGAGCGCTATATGATGCAGGCATTCGGGACACGCAGGCTACAAAGGCAATTGGCTATAAAGAGCTCTTTGCTTATTTCGAAGGGCGCTTCACATTGGAAGAGGCAATCGAGGCCATTAAGCAAAATTCCCGCCGCTATGCCAAGCGTCAGCTAACGTATTTCCGAAATAAAATGGAAATAGAATGGGTTGGAAATGATTTACAAGAAATCAAAAGGTTTTTCTAGTTTTTTCTAATATGAAAGAGTATATTAATATGTAAGCGATAATAGAAAACTACCTTGGGGGGATTCTTTGTGAAATCAATCAATTTACAAGAAACATTTTTAAACAGTTTGCGTAAAAATAATACATTTGTTACGGTGTTTTTATTAAATGGATTCCAATTAAAAGGTTTAGTAAAGTCTTATGATAATTTTACGGTGCTGCTTGAGTCTGAAGGGAAACAGCATCTGATTTACAAACACGCCATTTCCACGTTTGTGCCTTCTAAATCCATTGACATGGGGACAGATGCTGAGGAATAAATACTAGTAACCCTCCTCCTTTTCACTTATAATGACATTGAATCATTGAAAAGGGGGATTTATCCGATATGAAAACTATGACAACTGATGAGTTATTAAACTTATTCGATGCAAATGAAGATTTACATGTAATTGATGTGCGCGAAGATGAAGAGGTAGCACAGGGCATGATTCCAGGTGCTATTCATATCCCACTAGGTGATATCGAAGCTCGCGCAGGCGAGTTAGATCAAGCGAAGCCGTACATCATTGTATGTCGTGCAGGCGCTCGTAGTGCTCGTGCTTGTGAGTTTTTAGCACAGCAAGGCTATGACGTAACAAACCTTGAAGGTGGCATGAATGAGTACGATGGTGAGTTAGAGTTTAAATAAGCAACAGCGTATACTCAAAAATGGCGGACAAACATCCGCCATTTTTTTAATGCATTCGTTCAAGCCCAAACTATGCTTAACTTAATTTACTTTTTTCAGCGACTTGCGAGGCAATTGCCAACGGCGTATGTAGGAAATGATACGTAGCGTGGTAATCGCTATAAATAAAATATATAAAAACCAATCGCTTGTCCAAATATTTACCGCTACAAGGAAGCCAGCGAGTGCGGCCCACATCGCGTAAATTTCTTCCCGCAGTACCGTTGGACGTCTGCCGGCGAGTACGTCCCGAATCATTCCTCCACCTGAGCCTGTTAAAATGGCTGCTATTATGACGGCGCCCATGCCCAACTCCAGGTAAACAGCGTGCATCGCTCCTTGAATGGCAAAGGCAGAGAGTCCAATCGCGTCAGTGTAGATTCCCCACCGGTTCCATTGCTTTACTAAATGGTGCGGAATTAAAAAGAAAATCGTAATGGCTGCAATGGCGACTTGAAACATCATTTCCTGACTCCAAAGAGTGGAGACAGGCAAGCCAAGCAGCAAGTTACGAACGGCACCGCCCCCAAAGGCTGTGACAATGCCTAGTAAATACACCCCAAATAAATCATATTCTTCTTCCATGGCGACGATTGCCCCTGATACGGCGAACGCAATCGTGCCAATAATGCTCAGTATCTCCCATGCCATGAAAATCCCTCCGATGTTCCGAGAATAGCAATAATTTATACATACGTCAAAGTTCAATAGTTGACGGTAAGGCGGAAATTGGTAAGATGATAGAGGACCTATTTAATATAGAAACGGAGTTTACCTATGTTTATTTCAAATGTAACACAAGAAACACTGGCACTGGCCAAAAAAATAGAACAAAAAATAAAGCCATTTCATGAAAAAGCGGATGAACTGTCATTTTACAATCAGCAAAAGGTGCTAGCTGCTTTCAAAAATCACCAAGTGAGCGACTATCATCTTCATCCATCAAGCGGCTACGGCTATGACGATGAAGGGCGCGATAATTTAGAACGCGTGTATGCGGAAGTGTTCGGAGCGGAGGCAGCCATTGTCCGTCCGCAAATTATTTCAGGTACGCACGCGATTACGCTGAGTCTATTCGGGGTGCTGCGTCCGGGAGATGAGCTTGTTTATATTACCGGCAAACCATATGATACATTGCAGTCGATTGTGAGCGGCGGGGAAAAGGATACAGGATCGTTAAAGGATTTCGGCATCGGCTACCAGCATGTTGATTTGATTGACAATAAAGAAGTGGATTGGGAAGGCGTAAGAAAAGCCGTATCCGCAAAAACAAAGATGATTGCGATCCAACGTTCGAAGGGCTACGCTACACGTCCATCTTTCACAATTGAGCAAATCGCACAAATGGTCACAGAGATTCGCCGTATCGCACCGGAGGCGATTATTTTTGTCGACAATTGCTACGGCGAGTTTGTGGAGCAGCAAGAGCCAACAGAAGTAGGCGCGGACCTAATGGCAGGCTCTCTCATTAAAAATCCGGGCGGCGGTTTAGCAAAAATCGGCGGGTATATTGCCGGGCGTGCGGATTTAGTAGAAAAATGTGCGTACCGCATGACGTCACCAGGTATCGGTGCAGAAGCGGGTGCATCGCTCAATACACTGGCTGATTTTTATCAAGGCTTCTTTATGGCGCCGCACACGGTTGCACAGAGTTTAAAAGGCGCAATTTTTACCTCGGCTATGTTAGAGGAAATCGGCATGACAACGTCACCGCATTATAGCGAGACGCGGACAGATTTAATTCAGTCTGTATCATTCCAAACAGCAGAGCAAATGATTGCCTTCTGCCGAGAAATTCAAGCAGCATCGCCGATCAATGCTCATTTCGCACCGGAGCCTGCTTATATGCCGGGTTACGAAGATGATGTTATTATGGCGGCAGGTACATTTGTCCAAGGTTCAAGTATCGAGCTGACAGCAGATGGTCCGATCCGTCCGCCATATACAGCCTTTGTGCAAGGCGGTTTAACATATGAGCATGTGAAGTATGCGATTTGCAGCGCGGTACAAAAACTGAAATAATGTTTGATTAGATTGCTTAGTGAAATGACTAGGCAATCTTTTTTTGTAGCCAAGTTTGTTAGAGAGGAATTTTGGATTGGAAAATGGGAGTGTCTAATAATCCCTTCATTGTGTCTAATAAACCACACATTCTGTCTAATAACCTTCACGCAAACAAAAATGCTCCTCAAAAATTGAGGAGCGCTGTTGTTTAATAATAATCGCGTAATTCGAATAGTAGCTCACCTGTTGAAGAAACTTCTTTAAGAAGCCCATAGCCTGGTGCAAAGTAATAATGGTACGAAATTGTGCTATCATAATATTTTTGTTCGATATGTACCACATTTGAAAATGTACCAGCAGGCGTAGTCAGTGTACCGTTTGTTGTCCGTAAGAAACTATTACCGATCGGTTTTTCGTTAGGATCACCTGGAGAAAGGGAATAAAATGGTGCAGGTGTATTTGCTTTCGGGAACGTTGAGATATCAACCCAAATCACATCGGATTCAGGCATACCCATCAGGAATCCACTCGGTGAGAACGATGTATAAGGTGGATAAAAACTATCCTCGGAATGAGAAGTTAGGAAATAGCCATATTCATTCCCGGAAACATGCTCTTCTAAATAGCCGGAATAAGTACTGGAATTATACTCTGAAACTTGGACATAATACTTCATCCAACTGATTTTGCTTGGACGTAAATGCGTAAATGTTGTCAGCGTCGCAGGCTGTACAACGGGCTTTTTATTGGCCAATTGACTTGTTGGAATATAGCCACGTAAGCTGCCGCTAGAAATATACGACCAGCCTGTAATTTGCGAATGTTCTGTTACGGCTGTACCGCCCCTTACTGTACCTTTTGAAACACCGCTTGGACTCGCTATATTGCGCACGATATAATTCCCCGCACCTGTTACATATTTTGTCGTTGTTTTCGGTGTCCCGATAAACGCGGAAGCCACGTAGCCTGTTACATTACCGTACTGCACGAATGACCAGCCACCGCCCGCAGATCCAAAATCTTCCATGATCATGTTGTATTTTAAATTCGCAACTGTTTTGGCGTTGCGGGAAGCTGTTTCTTTTACGACTAGCCCCGATTTTGAGCTGGCGATTTTAATAGTGCTTTTCGGTGTTTTTAACGCGCTTGCCGCTACGTAGCCTTTGTAGTGGCTGGCTTGCACGTAAGACCAGCCACCTGGGAGCGTACTGAATTGTGTCACAAATATATTTTTCGGCAATGTGGTAACAGTAGCGGCACTTGGACTCGCAATTGTGTGTAAAACAGTATCAGACATGACTTGTTTTACTTCACGGGAATTAGAGGCCTCCGATTGTTGGGGAACGGCTAATAAAATTGCCAATACAATCGCAACTAACCCAAACCATTTTTTCATCTTTGACATCTCCTTTCTTATATATATTCCAAGTTAGGGGGAAATTAGGAATAAAACAGGCCTAGAAATGTCATTTTTCTAATAAAATTTAAGGTTGTCTAATAATGTATAGATTCTGTCTAATAAGGAACAAATTGTGTCTAATAAAACACAGCATTTGTCAGAAAGCATTTTCACAGTCGCCCTAAAAAACTCTTTATTTGCTATTTTATGTGAATTTTTGCAAACTATTTCTTACGTATGTTAGTTTTCCTAACATATGATTGACAATGTTCATGACAGCATGTAAACTACGAAGTAAGGGAGGTGGATTAAATGAATAGTGAAATTCGAAGAACCATGCCGCTTTTATCGATGAGTATCGTCATGCAATTGACAGAATTAACAGCACGTCAAATTCGCTATTACGAGGAGCATGATTTAATTCAGCCGCACCGCACGGAAGGAAATCGACGCATGTTTAGTCTAAATGACGTGGATACCTTATTGGAAATCAAGGATATGCTTGAGCAGGGCGTCAATATGGCGGGTATCAAGAAAGTATTTGCCATGAAAAACGACCCAACTATACAGGCAGGGGCAAAAGAAATAACAGATGGCGAGCTGCGTAAAATCTTACGCGAAGAAATGCGCCAAGCACAACGCATGCAAAGAACATCAATACGTCAAGGGGATTTATCACGCTTTTATCAATAGGTAGCATAGTGTGTGAATTATATTTTGAAGCATAAAACAGGAGTGTGGAATTGTGGGTAAATACACAAAAGATGATATTAAGAAGCTAGTACAAGAACAAGAAGTAAAATTCATTCGTTTACAATTTACAGACATTTTAGGTGTTATTAAAAATGTTGAGATTCCGGTAAGTCAATTAGACAAAGCATTAGACAACAAAATGATGTTTGACGGTTCTTCAATCGAAGGATTTGTCCGTATTGAAGAGTCAGATATGTACTTATTCCCAGACTACGACACATTCATGATTTTCCCATGGACTTCTGAAAAAGGGAAAGTAGCACGTTTTATTTGTGATATCGCTCGTCCAGACGGTACACCATTTGCTGGTGACCCTCGTTCGAACTTAAAACGTGTGTTAAAAGAAATGGAAGAGTTAGGATTTACGGATTTCAACTTAGGGCCTGAGCCGGAGTTCTTCTTATTTAAATTAGACGAAAAAGGCGAACCTACTCTAGAAGTAAATGACCACGGCGGATACTTCGACTTAGCACCAACAGACCTTGGTGAAAACTGCCGCCGTGATATTGTACTAGAGTTAGAGGAAATGGGCTTTGAAATTGAAGCATCTCACCATGAAGTAGCACCAGGTCAACATGAAATTGACTTTAAATATGCGGATGCTATTACAGCTTGTGACAATATCCAAACATTCAAATTAGTTGTAAAAACAATTGCTCGTAAGCACGGTTTACATGCAACATTTATGCCAAAGCCATTATTCGGTGAAGCTGGTTCTGGGATGCACTTTAACGTTTCTTTATTCAAAGGACAAGAAAATGCATTTTACGATGAGTCAACAGAGCATGGCTTATCTGATACAGCGATGCAATTCATGGCAGGTGTATTAGGTCATGTAAAAGGCTTTACAGCAGTTATTAACCCAACAATCAACTCATATAAGCGTTTAGTGCCAGGCTACGAAGCACCTTGTTATGTAGCATGGTCAGCTCAAAATCGTTCACCGCTTATCCGTATTCCATCTTCACGCGGCGTTTCGACACGTGTAGAAGTGCGTTCTGTGGACCCATCTGCTAACCCATATTTAGCGATGGCAGTTATTTTAGAAGCAGGTCTTGAAGGAATTCGTCAAAAATCAACACCACCAGCGGCTATCAACCGCAACATCTATGTGATGACTGACGAGGAACGCCAAGCAAACGGCATCGATAATTTACCTTCTTCTTTAGATGAAGCATTGAAATTATTATCTGTTGATGACGTAGCGAAAAAAGCGTTAGGCGAACACATTTATGAAAACTTCCGCGAAGCGAAAGAAATCGAATGTGAAATGTTCCGCACGACAGTGCATCAATGGGAACGTGATATGTACATGAAAATGTACTAAAATGAATCAACCACTGTGCAGTTATGTTGCATAGTGGTTTTTTTGTTTAGATTTTTAGGAAAAAAGGTATAGAACCCTTAAGAAAAACGGTGAAATGATATGCTTCAAAAAATAGCGCAATTGTTGGGAGGGGGTACTTTGCATCCACCATTACATGCCAATTTTTTAGAACAATTAATGACTCATCTCTGTCCAGTGCCTATACCTGCATCCTCTACCATTTCACTAGAATGGCCACTGAATGATATGACCTATAAAAGAGATGGTACAGCCTTTGCAAAAGACTGGAACCGTGTGTTACTGCGCGGTCTCACACTTCAAGCATCCAAAGTACGTATAGAAGGCAATAGGAATCGCTTTGTTGTGCAGTACTGTGTGCAAGGGATATGGCTGACGGATTGGCAACATATGTAGCTGCTTGGTTTTAGCAACCGGCAGTTTTTTTAATTTACAAAACATAATTTTTTGAATGGTGCTTTTTCTGGTCACGATGAGTGGACTTCATTAAAATAGAAGTAGAACACTTTGAGGAGGCACAAAATGAGACAAAGTATAGCAATCGATATGGATCAGGTGTTAGCGAATATGTATAAAAAGATGGTTGTGACCATCAATGGGATACTTGGTACAACTTATACCGAGGAAGAATTTTTAAAAACGTCACGTCAACAACTCACAATGGAGCAGGAAAAGGAACTGTTCATCGCCCTCAATGAACCAAGCTACTTCCGTGATTTTGAATTACTAGAGCCAGACGCGATCGATGTAGTACGTGAGCTAAACGAACGCTATGATATCTACATAGCTACTGCCGCGATGGAAGTACCGGGTTGCTTCACCGCAAAATATGATTGGCTACGTGAACATTTCCCATTTTTAAACCCCCAACATTTCGTTTTTTGCGGTAATAAAGCAGTTATCCACACAGACTTTTTAATCGACGACAATCCACGTCAATTACGCGCTTTCAAAGGGACAGGTCTATTGTTTGATATGCCATACAATGCACATGTTGATGAATTTGAACGGGTGCATGGCTGGCAGGGAGTTAGGGAGTACTTTTTGAAGGTGGATGTGTTGAAATAATGGAGAAACCACCTTGGACATCGTTTTGAATGGGCGAGGTGTTTTTTTGTTTCCTTAGTATAGAAATATAAGGTGCTCTAACCCTTCTTGCGGTCAAGTTGAAATGAAATTTAAAGGTTTAAATAAAATAGATTAAGGAATAAATAATGAAATAAGACACTTTTCCTTCGGTTTGAAGAGAAAGTGTCTTATGTTTATTTAAAAAGCTATCACGCCATTAAATTTCACCCATTGTCGATTCTATTAATAAATTGTCGGCTGGTTGATAGACAGCTGGTGTACCAGAGGGTGGGGGAACAGGTAATGGGATAGGAAAATTACCTTGTCCTGGGTATTCAATTGTATAATTACCGTTTCCGCCGAGTTCTTTTGCGATTATGGCCCCCTTGATAACGCCGCCCCCACCAGGTTCTACCTTGGCGTTAGGTGCAATAATATATTGTGCAGTAGTCGAACTATTACCAGTTATGTTCAGGGTTTGCGCACCGGCAGAATAAATATTGCCATAAATTAGAGCGCCGTTACTAGAAAAACCTGCATTTTTAATATACATTGAACCAAAAATCTTCGAATGCGCGTTCGCTAAAGCTACATCAGTTGTACCATTATAGAAAATATTAACATTGCTTACAACTCCATTAGGATTAATTTCTCCATTAAAATCGAATGTATTTTTTATGAAAATATTCAATTTTCCAGTACCCTGCACAATTAAATTGGCGTGATTCTTACTTTCTAAAGAATCCACATAGAGGGTCACATCATTGCCATTAAGATTTATGGTTAAGTCCTTATTACCAAGATCAAGATTTTTTAAATAAATATCTTCTGTTAAAGGGTTTGGAATAGAATCAACCGCTTGGGCAGTAGTGCTATTATCCTTAGGAAATGGAGGTAAGTATTGGTTCAAATCAATATCTTTAAACTGATCTACGTTTTGTATTTGTCCCTCATTCATATTTTTACCAAGAGTGATATTTTCTCGTCCACTCGTAGTACCTATAGCACCTAAAATTGTAGCATTTCCTCCCGCGTGAATAGGACCGGTAGTAAATACAGTTACGTTATCGAACGGTAATGTAGGTGTAGATGGATTTGCCTCTGGTGTACCTGGTGTACCGCCTCCAATAATAGTCGGTTTGTTTAATGCTATATTTAACTTTTGTGTAAGTACCCTTTTTTTAGAAGGTGAATTTTCGAAATAGCCTTCTGATCTAATGTCAAATGTACAGCTAGCAGTTGATCCGCTACTGCAGCCACCAGTCACGACTGTTTTCGCAATAGGTTGTTCGCTAAATTGTTTTTGAAAGTGATTGTATGTGTGAGCATTGTTTATGCAAGTATTGCTCGTTGGATTAGGAGAGCATAAACTTCTATTAAAATATGCATCAAAGTCAAAAACTTGCTGGCTTTCGAAATCTAGGCTGTTTAAATGCTGAGTTGTTTGATCATTTATCTTTTCGATTAGTTCCGTTAGTTTTGCCTTCTCTAAATTAATTCCAGCCTCCGCAATATAATAAGTCGATTGATCAAAGCGTTCGTTAACGGTGGTTTTTTTAGAGTTGGCGGTGATCGTTAATAAGCTAAGCCCCATAACAGATATGAGAACAATAGTTAAAATTGTTAAAAGTAAAGCATGACCTTGATTATTCAAATATCTCATCATTCATCCCCCTTTCTAAAGGCTAGGGTTGTAGTGTAATCCTTCTTGTTTAACTGAAATGAAATAGTAGCTGTTTGCTCATTTACAATCATTTTAAATTCTTCAATATTATTTACAATGACCCCATTATTACGTGACAATGTTTTAGCTGTTGGATCATACGTATAGTTAAAAAGTTGCGTATTGCCTTTATCCATTAATAAATATTGATCGATTTGAGGGGTGTCGATATGATGCGTTTTACGAATATCCTTTGTAATTTGTTTTAATGTATAGGCAGCGTCATTTATTTGAAAAGATTCAGCGGTCTGCTCCTTATTTTGCTTGCTAGATGAAGAAAGGATGCCAAATACAAATAGCATGACGATAAAAAGCAATACAATAACGGCTAAGTTTTCAACTAATGTTAAGCCTGAATAGTTATTTAAACGTTTTTTCATTTCATCACCTGCTCTCTAAGGGCTTCATCTCCAAATATAAATATTCTCAAGCTTTGCCTTTGTAATATTGGAGGATTTTTCTATAACGTCAATAGAGACATTTCCTGCTTTGGCGTAATGACAAAGTGTAGAAATAGTTAAGTTAATCGTATAAGGTTCGGCATCTCTAGTGTAGCTATGAATTGTTCTGTAAACAGTTGGGTCATCAGACGGTGTACTTGGACAACTGTTTGTCCTTATAGGTTCTTTTGTTTGATAAATAGTACCTTCTATTGTTAAGGGGGTGTTATTTAATGCTGTTAATGAGTTTCTAGAGGAAGCGAATGTATACATCTTTTCCATTTCCACTTGCGCTAAATAGGCAGCATCATGAATTGATTCGGATGAGACATTTGTTTTTTTAGATTGTATGAAAAATCCAAAAAATGAAATCAATATAATAGATAATAGAGCCATAGCAGCAATCACTTCTATCAATGTAAGCCCCTTATTGTTCGTTAACTGTTTCATTATAGCGCCTCGCTCCTTTAAATTCACTGATACTACAACATTCGGATAAATTAGGTAAATGAAATCCATCCATTTTCTCTTCTATTATATAATTTATAGGTCCATTAATCTAATTATTACGAGAAATATATATAAATATTTTTACAAAAATGAGAAAATAGTGCTGTATTACTATACATAGGTTCTTTGGATAGTGTATTCTATAAATAAAAATAACATTATTATTTTTGCCAGAATTATATAAAATCGGGGAGGGATCTGCGTGAAAATAAAAAAGAAACTAGTCCTTTTCATCGCATTGCTGGTCCTTTTGGTATATATCATTTCGCCGTACAACCCTATGCATTCGACGGCTTATGCGGATAATAACAACGCTTCCACAATTGGAGGAGTAGAGGTAAATGGGTTAAGTAAGGAAGAACTAAAGATAGCCCTTGCAGAAGCGATTGCCAGTTGGACTGCGGAACCATTGCAAGTGACAGGTGGCGGCGCTACGTTGGAGCTGGATGCTGCCAAATTACAATATGATATTGACGCGACCATTGCTTATTACGAAACAAGCACGGCAAAACCATGGTATGCGTTTTGGCAAAGTGAAAATGTCGTGCATCTACCTATTAATATAGTACCAAATGAAGAGATAAGAAAAAACATAGATACCATATCCATATGGGATACTGAACAAACATATAATTCCATACTGGTACAAGCTTCCTATTTAAAAGAACACACCGTTGAGGCGGTAATGTCGACAACTGCCGGCTTACAGGAGGAGCGTATTGCGCTAGCGATTGAGCAGATCCCCCAAGGAGTCGCAGGAATAAAAGAGATTGTCGCATTATTAGATGAACGTGTTATTACACCAGGAGAAGAAATTTCACTGTTAACAGAGATAGAACCAATTTATGGCGCGTTAAATCGCTTAACGATAAATTACGTGGCATCAATGTTATATAGTGTGGCGTTATCATCGGGCAGCCAAATTACTGAGCGCCATTCTCAAAATGTTGTCCCTGCCTATTTAGAACCGGGTATAGAAGCTACCGTTCATGTAGCACAAAACCAAGATTTGCGTTTTGTTAATACATTAAGCGATATGATGAAGTTAAAGGTTACGGAAGAACGTGGTCAGTTGAAGATGGAAGTGTATTCTACATCGACAGACAGTAGCGCAACAGTAAAGGTAAAACATGATGAAACGGTAGATCCGCGTATTATTACGCGCTATTCCTATGATTTAGCGATTGGTCATCAACGCATAGAGCAGCAAGGAAAACAAGGTCTACGTGTTTCGGTTTATCGTACATTTCAGGCGACAGGGGAAGAGCAACTCGTATCAAGAGATTTTTATAAGCCAGTCAATCGCATCGTTATAAAATCTTCTCGTCAACCAGCGGAAACTGCACCAAGTACAGAGGTCACACCAATTGATTTAGATGGGGACGGGTTACCGGATGCAAATGATACACCAACTACCGAATCTCCTTCAAGCTCGGATAACAAGCAACCAACTGGCAATCCGAGTCAGCCAACAGACAAGAACGTAGAGTTAGATGAAAAAGGGAATGTCATATTACCTGAGGGTAGTTACTATGATAAAGCAGGTAACCTGATACAAAAGTAACGAAAGGGGCAAATCTATGAAAAGAACAGCACGTAAGCGCCTAGGGGATTTATTGGTCGAATCTGGCGCTATTACAAATGAACAGCTTGAATATGCCCTGCAAAATAAAACACGTGAAGAAAAATTAGGGGATTTTCTGATTAAGCAGAACTACTTAACGGAGCAACAGTTAATCGAGGTACTGGAGTTCCAGTTAGGGATTCCTCATATTAACTTAAACCAATATTCCATCGAGCCAGAACTATTGCAATTAGTTCCAGCAGAACTGGCAAAACGAGCAAATATTATGCCAATTCGCCGTGATCGAAACAAGCTCTTTATTGCAATGGCTGATCCGATGGACTATTTTGCAATTGAAGAAGTACGGATGGCGACAGGCTTTCAAATTGAGACAAGTATTGCGGCAAAGGATGATTTATTCCGTACGATTACAAAGTACTATGATTTACAAGAATCAATGGATGCCGCGATGTCGGATATGGGTGTCGCGCGTACGACAGATGATGAACAGGAAATTACAGACGAAGATTCACCGATTGTACGACTTGTAAATCAAATTATCGCCAATGCGGTGGCTCAACGTGCGTCAGATATTCACTTTGATCCACAAGAAACCGAATTTCGTGTGCGCTACCGTGTAGATGGCGTGTTGCGGACAGAGCGTTCACTGCCAAAGCATATGCAAAGCGTCATTACAGCCCGTATTAAAATTATGGGGAATTTAAATATTACCGAAAATCGCACACCACAAGATGGACGTATTAAAACAACTGTCAATTTTAAACCAGTGGATTTACGTCTTTCTACATTGCCGACAGTGTATGGTGAAAAAATTGTAATGCGTATTTTAGATTTAAGCAATGCAGCCAATGCGATTGAGAAATTAGGTTTTTCAGAAAGGAACGAAGAGCTGTTCCGAAAAATGATTGCACATCCGAATGGAATTGTGCTAATTACCGGTCCAACTGGTTCTGGTAAATCCTCCACGTTATATGCAGCTTTATCGAATTTAAATGATGAAGGAGTCAATATCATTACGGTAGAAGACCCGGTAGAGTACCAATTGGATGGCATCAATCAAATTCAGGTAAAAGAAGAAGTGGGTTTAACATTTGCTAGCGGACTGCGCTCGATTTTACGACAGGACCCGGATATTGTCATGATTGGGGAAATTCGAGATTTAGAGACGGCACAAATAGCAGTACGTGCCTCGTTGACAGGTCACTTAGTACTGAGTACTCTGCATACGAATAGTGCCGTTGAATCCATTTCCCGTTTAGAGGACATGGGAATTGAACCGTTTTTATTATCTTCTTCGTTAGTAGGGATTATGGCACAGCGTCTCGTGCGCCGTGTATGCCGTGACTGTGCACAGGTACAGCCTGTCACAGAGCGGGAACGTCTTGTTTTAGAGCAACAAGGCTTTGCTGCAGAGACGGTGACAAAGGGTCGAGGCTGTGCGGCTTGTAGTTATACGGGGTACCGCGGACGATTAGCGATCCATGAAATTTTACCGATGGATCGCCAAATGAAGGACTTTATCGTCGAGGGTGCGAGTGAAAATGTGATGCGTGATTATATGAAGCAACAAGGCTATGCCTCATTGGTACAGGACGGTCTTTCTAAGGTAATAGAGGGCGTCACGACAACTGAGGAAATTCTGCGTGTAGCAACGATAGAGTAGAGGTGAAGGCAATGATGAACAACCAATTAACCATCCGTGATTTATTAATGCGTGCCTACGAGGAGGGCGCTTCTGATTTGCATGTGACAGTCGGTATCCCGCCTGTATATCGTATTGATGGGAAGCTTTCTCAGTATAAAGGTATGGAAATTACGCCCGATATTATTAAAGAAATGGTCCATGAAATATTACCGAAGCATAAAGTGCAGGAATTTGAAGAAAAGGGCGAAACAGATTTCAACTATTCGCTCGAAGGCTATTGCCGTTTCCGTGTCAATGCCTATCATCAGCGCAATGCTGGAGCCATCGCTGCCCGTTTAGTAACAACGGAAATTCCGTCGATTGAATCGTTGAATATGCCGCAAGTACTATATGAGCTAGCGGATAAACCGCAAGGACTGATTTTAGTGACAGGTCCTACCGGTTCGGGTAAATCTACTACATTAGCGGCTATGATTGATTACATTAATACGAATAAATCAAAGCATATTATCACACTGGAGGACCCGATTGAGTATATTCATACGCATAAAAAGTCTGTTGTGAATCAGCGTGAAATTGGTGTGGATACTGGAACATTTGCCAATGGTCTGCGTGCTTCTCTGCGTCAGGACCCGGATATTATATTAGTCGGTGAGATGCGTGACTTAGAAACAATTTCTACAGCCATTACGGCAGCGGAAACAGGGCACTTAGTATTCGGCACGCTCCATACATCCAGTGCACCCACAACGATTGACCGAATTATTGATGTATTCCCGCCTCATCAGCAAGGGCAGATTCGTATTCAATTAGCCAACGTGTTGCAAGGAATTATTTCACAGCGTTTATTTGCTCGTAAAGGAGAAAAAGGTCGAGTAGCAGCAACGGAGATTTTAGTGGCGGTGCCATCGATTACGAACTTAATTCGCAATGAAAAAATTCATCAAATCCCAACCGTTATGCAGACAAGCCGTGCGCTTGGTATGCATACACTGGAAAGTTCCGTACAAACACTTGTCTCTGGCGGTAAAATTCGTTTAGAGGATGCGCGTCCATTTTTAAACGTAGGTGAATATTAATGACTGTATTTAAATATACAGGACGAACAAAAACTGGTATGACGAAAAAGGGAACAGTTGATGCGCCTAATCAAAAGTTAGCCATTGCCAAGCTTCGTAGCCAAGGGATTAACCCGCGGGAAATTGTAGAATCGAAAAGTATTTTGCATAAGGAGATAAATATTGGCAGCGGAGTCAAGCATCAGGACTTTGTAATTTATTGCCGTCAGTTTGCCACTTTAATTCGTGCAGGGGTAACGATTGTCGATGCTACAAATATTTTAGCCCGTCAAACCGTGAGTAAGCCGTTAAAAAAAGCATTAGAGGAAGTTGAGGAGGATGTGCGCAGTGGGATGTCGTTTTCACAGGCGGTCGTCAAGCACCCCAAAATTTTCCCCGACCTTTTTGTTAACATGATGCGCTCTGGTGAAGCGACGGGAAATATCGATGAAACATTAGAACGTCTAGCAAGAACAATGGAGAAACAGTATAACATTCGAAAAAAGGTGCAATCGGCTTTAACATATCCCGCTGTTCTGTTGGTGTTGATGTTTGTCGTTGTTGCCTTCTTACTTATTTATATCGTGCCGTCCTTTATTGCTTCGTTTGATGAAATGGGAGCTGAATTGCCATGGATTACGGTACTCACGGTAAAGATGAGTGATTTTATCGTCCAATATTGGTGGCTGATCCTTGCGGGTTTCGCTATCGCAATTGGGACATTCCAATTTTTATTTAAAAATAATAAAAAATTTAATTATTATGTGTATTATGCATTGCTTAAAATGCCTATCTTTGGATCTCTATTCCAAAAGAATGCATTAGCGCGTTTAACTCGTACTCTAGCAACATTGTTTGGTAGTGCGGTACCGATTTTGCAGGCACTTGCCATTTCAGAAAAAGTTTCGGGAAACCCAGTCCTAGGGAAAATAGTTTTAGAGTCACGTAATAGTTTAGAAAAAGGGAGTACCTTAACTGAACCTTGGGAGAAAAGTTGGATATTTCCTCCTCTTGTCACAAGCATGACAGAAATTGGTGAGGCAACAGGTTCACTTGACTATATGCTTGAAAAAATAGCAGACTTCTACGAGGAAGAGGTAGACCGTACGGTGGATACGTTGAAAGCATTAGTAGAGCCGTTAATGATTTTAATCCTCGCGCTAGTTGTTGGTTTTATCGTCGCTGCGATTATGATGCCAATGTTTAGTCTTTATGAGCAATTGTAAGAAAAATAAGAAAGTGGACGTTTTGCCAGGAGGTGTATGAAGGTGCAACAAACGTCCAGGCGAAAAGAAGAAAATAAAAATATGATAAAAGGGGGTTTTTGTATGTTTAAGAAAATGAAACATATAAAAAACGAAAAAGGTTTAACATTAGTAGAACTATTAGCAGTTATCGTGATTTTAGCGATTATTGCAGCAATTGCCGTTCCTTCGATTGGGAATATTGTGGACAATAGTCGTTATAGCGCAGTAAAATCCGATGCAGTAAATGTATTAAATGCAGCCAATATTTATTTTACGGACAATTCTGGAGAAACAACTGTATCAGTTGGTAAATTAGTAAATGATAAATACCTTGAAAGTTCAGGGAAAATTCCAGGTACATCAGCAGCTACTTCAGCTACAGCTGCATCAGCTACTGATTCTATAATTACTAAATCTAATGATGGAAATACTTTAACTACTTTAGCTATTAAATATAGTGGTAATAAAACAGTAACATTTAACGCAGCAAAATTGACTTCTATTAATGCAGATACTAATAAAGGTAGTGGAAATTGGACTATCTCGGGTACTGGGACAGCAGCAACAACACAATAATACAAAAAAGTTAAATGTATTATTTCTCATATTCAGCTAGTGATATTAAGTGGCTTTAGAATAAAATATATTGACATCACAAGTTTAGTTATTCATTAATTGAAACGTTACCGCTCCTCGTTTCTATAGCTTAGTTTTTCAACGAATACTCAAAAAAATTTTGAGTGTTCTATTGATTGACTAATTAACACCAATACATTACTAATTTTCATCAATCATGTAAATTATTATTCAAACATGGAAAGTAAAATAAAGGAGGCCCTTCAATGTTTAAGAAAAAGAAAAAATCACATGTATCGCTAGAGCTAAACGATTATGTATTACGCGGACTTGTAGTCAAGGGGCCGAATATAGAGGATTGGCAAGTAGTAGAGTTGCCATTGTCTGAAGGAATGGTAGAAGGGGCCATGATCAATGATGAAATGGCGCTGTTTGAATTAGTAAAAGAAAATCTGGCAAAACTCGGCGGGAAAAAGCAAGATGTCCGTATTTTTGTCCCGGATACATCGGTATTACTAAAAACATTTGAGCATCCAGATACTATTAAAAGTGAAAAATTACTGGAATATGTACAGATGGAGCTAGGGCGTTCGATTCATTTACCATTTAAAGACCCTCTTGTGGATATTTATGACCATGAACAGGACGATGGGCAAGCGGTATTGTTTGCTGTGCCGCCGGAAGAAGTGGGAAAATGGATGGGGATTTTACTAGATACGCAGTTAAACCCAGTCACAGCGGATATTCGCTCGCTTAGTAATTTGCGTCTATTACAGCAAATGAATAAGATAGATGAGGAAAGAACTTATCTAGTTTCCGCCTGGTCGATTAATGAATTATCCATTTGTATTTACTCTACCGGACAGGTGGAGTTTTTGCGTTTTCAAAACATTGAAACGGATATGGCGAAATGGATTGCAATGGAAACAGAGACTGGCTTACAATTTAAATATGATGGAGATATTCAAGACTATCGACTCCAAGTAACTGATCAAGTATTAGAGCTTGACCGGATTATGAACTTCTTCCGTTTCTCATTATATAAAGGAGAGAAGTCAGTTGAAGAAGTAATTATCATGGGGGACAACCCCTTATTGCAGAGTATCAGTGAATTTTTACTGGATAATATTACAGTACCAATTACAGTAATTGATGATGCTGCTATCCAGGAATTTTACCCACAATTTGAAGCAAAGCATGCTTCGCTATTAGGTCTTGCGTTAAAGGAGGTCGATTAAAGCTTGATACCAGATATTAACCTTTTGCCTAAGGTTGACAAAAAGGAAGGCAATTCGACCTTATTTTATATATTACTAGTGATCCTAGTCGTTTTTATAGTAGGTTTTTTTGCTTGGCAATATTTCACTGCAAGAAATGAATTAAATGATTTAACAGTTCAGCAAGCTGCACTGCAAGGGGAGCTAGAGCAACTCCAAGTACAACATGGAGAGCTGGTAGCAAATAATAAAGGCTCACTTGAAGAATCGGTCAACTTTGTCAAGCTCGTATCTTATCCGGTGTCACCTCTTATTGATGAAATCCAGGTGCAACTGCCTGAGTATACATATTTACGTAGCTATACATTTAAGGAAGCGTCTGTCACGATTGCGGTAGATTTTGAGACATTAGCTGATATTGCTACATATGTAAGGCGATTGGAGGCTAGTCCGTACTTTTCTGATGCACAATTAAACTCCGTGGCGAATTTTGTTGTGAGTCCAGTAGATTCAGAAGAAGAGGAAGATGAATTGCAGAAGTTTAATGAAGTACCTCGTTATGCTGCAGATATTGTGCTGACCATTGATCGTACGTATTTAGCTACGGGGGGTGTGCAATAATGAATAAGCTTTCCGGTGGCAAACATTCCACAGTACTGGTGATGACAGCACTCGTGCTCGCTTTGTTATTTGCCGTATATTATTATGTAATTCTGCCAAAACAGCAAGAGAGGGATACAGCAGCCATTACGGTGCAAAGTCTCCAAACAGAAATTGCTTCAGTAGAGCAACAGGTAGCAGCTTTATCTGACCCATTAAATAGAGGAGCTGAAAATAAATTCGAGTTGCATAAAAAAGTGCCTGCAGCTCGTGAGGTGGATAGCTTACTATTAAATATGGAAGAGCTAGAGTACGTTACGGATACCCAAGTTCAGTCGATTGAATTTAATAATTATGATTCTCTAGTGTCGTCGTCAGGGTTACAAGACCCGAATGCACCAGTTGAGGGAGAAGAGCTGCCAACTATTGAAGATCAGGTAGAGGAAGCTTTAGAAGGCAGCGAAGAAGAGGAACCGCCTGTATCTTCCATAGCAAGTGAAGAGCTACCTCCTGCACTAAAATTGATTACGTTAAACTTGAGTGTCGAGGCACCCGAATATGCAAATCTACTAGCGTTTATTAAAGAGTTAGAGCGTCTTGAGCGCATTGTGCGGATTGATACAATAAATTATTCGTTAGCAGGTGAAGAACTCGAATATGACCCTGAGGCATCACCGCTTGCTTCAGCAGAAATTCAAGTCACAACGTTTTACTACGAAGAACAATAATTTTATAAAAGTGTTACCATACGTCGCGCCATCTAAGCGCGACGTATGTTTTTATGCCAATCAGTGCAGGAGGTTTTCATATTGGAGATAGTTTATACCGTCTATGCATGCATCGTCGGACTTTTTATGGGTTCTTTTTACAATGTAGTCGGCTTGCGCATACCGAAAAAAGAGTCGATTGTGTCACCGCCATCTCATTGTACAGCGTGTAATCGGCGTTTGACAATCATTGATTTAGTGCCCGTTTTATCTTATATTGGACTGCGCGGGAAATGCAGGACATGTGGGGGCAAAATTTCACCCATTTATATGGTGACAGAACTTGTGACAGGCCTATTATTCGCCTTTGCCACATGGCATATCGGTCTAGAGGCAGAACTCGCCGTCGCATTATTATTCATTTCGCTTCTCGTCATCATCAATGTTTCGGATATCGCCTACATGCTCATCCCGGATAAAATTTTATTGTTTTTCTTACCGTTCCTGATCATTGCGCGAATGTTTGCGCCGCTAGATCCGTGGTGGTATAGCTTAGTCGGTGCCGTTATCGGCTTTAGTATTCTTTTGGCCATTGCTGTGGTGTCAAAAGGCGGCATGGGAGGCGGGGACATTAAATTATTTTTCCTGATTGGTTATGTAATAGGACCGATTGCAACGCTCATGACGTTGTTTTTTGCATCATTTATCGGAATGATTGTTGGCATAATCGTGTTAAAAGTGCGAGGGCAAGGGAGAAAAACACCGGTGCCATTCGGACCGTCGATTGCGGCGGCTGCTATTATCGTTTATTTTTACGGCCAGCCTATACTTGATTGGTACTGGGGGCTATTTTAAAAAAAAGAAGGAATGTAGAGATGGCTCTACGCATCCTTATTGTCTGGGCGTGCAATAGCATCCAGAGGAATTAGCGCTTGTGGGTAATCCGGGCGGCTAAATATCTGTTTATAAGTCTTATAGAAACCACGAGGAATAGGAAAGAGGTAAATCCCTGCTGATGGGATTTACCTCTTTTTTAATGAATATTACGATATAAGCCGACAACTTTGCCTAGTATTTTTACATTGTCTACTAAAATAGGATCCATGCTAGAGTTTTCAGGTTGCAGACGGAAATGTGTTTTTTCCTTAAAGAAGCGTTTCACTGTTGCTTCGTCATCTTCTGTCATCGCAACGACAATATCACCATTATCAGCTGAATTTGTTTGACGCACGATCACGTAATCACCATCTAGAATCCCTGCTTCAATCATCGATTCACCCATGATTTCAAGCATGAAGATTTGACCGTCACTTGAGCCATATGTGTTCGGCAACGGGAAATATTCCTCGGTATTTTCGATTGCTGTGATTGGCAGCCCAGCTGTTACTTTCCCGATTAATGGCACGTGAATAACGTCAATTTTGCTAGCCGTATCGTCCTGCTCTAATACTTCAATCGCGCGTGGCTTCGTAGGGTCACGACGGATCAGACCCTTGCTTTCAAGTCGAGCTAAATGTCCGTGGACTGTTGAACTTGAAGCAAGCCCTACTGCTTCGCCGATTTCTCGTACAGAAGGCGGATATCCTTTCGTACGCACTTCATCTTTAATAAACGCTAAAATCGCTTCTTGACGTTTTGACACTTTTGTCATAAATGTCACCTCTCTCTTTGTGAAGAGCCCTTCTTTTATTTGGTTTCCATTATAGCAAAAAGCGAACAGAAAAGCAAACGTAAGTTCGAAAAAAGAGTTGACAAAAAACAGATGTTCGTATTATTATGAGAACATATATTCCGAACAAACATTCGAAAGGGAGAGATAAGTATGAATTGGTTCAAGAGAAATAGCTACATAGCAGTATTTGCAGGGGTTGTGAGTCTCTTTGTTTTATACTTAGCAATCACAGACGAGAAAATAGCACAATACGAACAGATTACAGTATCTTACGGCGATACATTATGGTCACTTGCGGAAGAATATCGTGGTAAAATGTCGATAGAAGACTGGGTAATAGCAGTGAAGAAAGGGAATGACCTATTCCATCGCGAATTACAGGCAGGTCAAACAATTCATGTGCCGATTGAACAGGATTCCATTTATATTGCCAAGCTTTCCGAACAGGAGAGCAATGAGGTAAAGGTAGCGAGTGATTATCGATGACAAAAAAACATGCGGTGATTTACAGCCGTGTCAGTACAGAAAAGGAAACACAGGAGAGTTCATTAGCCAGGCAGCGCGAGGAGCTGACAGCCTTTGCGAAAAATATGGATTATGAAGTCGTGGCTGCGTTTGAAGATCAGCATAGCGGTTATGATGTAGAGCGGGAAGGATTGCTCGATATGCTTGACTTTATGAAGACAGAGGAGATTCATGTATTGTTCATCCAGGATGAAACGCGTTTAGGGCGTGGCAATGCAAGAATGGCTGTGCTTCACTTGTTGCTCAAGCAAGAAGTAACGGTTTTCTCCTTAAATGAAGAGGGACCTGTTGCGCTAAATGAAATGGATACGATGCTGCTGGAGATTTTAGCCATCGTAGAGGAATATCAAAGAAAGTTACATAATGCAAAAATCCGCCGCGGTATGAAGCGCGCAGTCGAAAATGGCTACCGACCGGAGCTCAATCTAAAGGAGCGCGGCAATTTAGAAGGACGCGAACGCATTGAAGTGCCAATCGAGCAAATCGTGCAGCTCCGTGATAAAGGGCTGACATTCAAAGAAATCGCGACTACATTACAAGGGCTCGGTTTCCAAGTAAGCAAAGCCACTGTCCACCGTCGTTATGCAGAATATATCGAGGCACAGCTATAACAGTAAAAGTCATCCAAACCGGATGGCTTTTTTCTTTTTCCATCATAATTATGTGCGGTTTCATAAGAAAAAAAGTATTATTACTTGCACAAATACTTATTTTCCAATACCTTTTAAGTAGTTAGTTTAGAAAGGTGAGAAACGATATGCTGTCAAAAGAAAAAATGGCTCGTATTAATGAGCTGGCCAAGAAAAAGAAAGCTGGTCAATTAACAGAGGCTGAAGCTAAAGAACAAACACAACTACGTAAAGAGTATTTAGATACATTCCGCAACACGATGCGTGCCACGATTGAAAATGTAAAAGTAATTGATGAAGAAGGCAATGACGTAACACCTGAAAAAGTAAAGCAAGCAAAAGCCAAAAAATATTTAAACTAAACTTACTTGTTTCTTATAAAAAATAGTGATTCACTGAGAGAAAAATAAATTAATATGTCACATTTTGAAAAAGTATAACCTATTTATGAAAAATGCATTGTTTTCTTCTATCAAAATGACTAAACTAAATAGGTAAATATTAGTGCGAGAAAGGATGTCACATTTATGACACATCAAGCAGATTTATTAGCAATTAATGCAATTCGAACATTATCAATCGATGCGATCGAGAAAGCAAACTCAGGACACCCGGGATTACCGATGGGTGCGGCTCCGATGGCTTACACGTTATGGACAAAGCAATTACGCCATAATCCACAAAATCCAAACTGGCATAACCGCGACCGTTTTGTATTATCGGCAGGTCACGGTTCTATGCTGTTATATAGCTTACTTCACTTAGGTGGATATGGCTTAGATATGGAAGAAATTAAAAACTTCCGTCAATGGGATTCAAAAACACCGGGACATCCTGAATACGGTCATACAGTAGGTGTGGAAGCGACGACAGGTCCACTTGGTCAAGGGATTGCGATGAGTGTTGGTATGGCGATGGCAGAGCGTCATTTAGCGGCTACGTATAACAAAGAAGGTCATGACATTGTAGACCATTATACTTTCGCACTTTGCGGTGACGGGGACTTAATGGAAGGTGTTGCTGCAGAAGCAATTTCTTTAGCAGGTCACTTGCAATTAGAGAAATTAATCGTGCTTTACGATTCTAACGATATTTCTTTAGATGGTGATTTAGAGAAGTCGTTCTCTGAAAATATACAAAAGCGCTTTGAATCATACGGTTGGAACTATCTAAAAGTGCAAGATGGCACAGATATCGATGAAATCAATGCAGCAATCGAAAGAGCAAAAGCGAACACAGGCGGTCCTACACTAATAGAAGTGAAAACAGTGATTGGTTTCGGTTCACCAAATAAATCGGGTAAAGCAGATTCGCATGGTGCACCACTTGGTACGGACGAAGTAGTATTAACGAAAGCTGCTTATGAATGGGCACATGAGGCATTCCATATTCCTGCAGAAGTATACGATACATTTAAAGCAGCTGCAGAGGTACAAGGTGTACAAGCGGAAAACAACTGGAATGAAAAGTTTGAAAGCTACAAAGCAGCATACCCAGAGCTTGCTGCGCAATTTGAAAAAGCAATGGCTGGCGAATTACCAGCAGATTTCGATGCAGAGGTGCCTGTATACGAAGCAGGTAAATCAGTAGCAACACGTTCATCTTCAGGTGATGTAATCAATGCATTAGCGAAGAAAGTACCTTCATTCTTCGGTGGATCAGCAGACTTAGCTGGTTCTAACAAAACAACAATGAAAGGTGCAGGCGACTTCTCAGCAGAAAACTATGCGGGCCGCAATATTTGGTTTGGTGTACGCGAATTTGCGATGGGTGCAGCACTAAATGGTATGGCACTGCACGGCGGGGTACATGTATTCGGTGGTACATTCTTCGTATTCTCTGACTATGTACGTCCAGCTATCCGTTTATCAGCGCTTATGGGCTTGCCAGTGACGTATGTATTCACTCACGATTCAATCGCTGTAGGGGAAGATGGTCCAACACACGAGCCGATTGAGCATTTAGCGTCACTACGTGCGATGCCTAACCTTTCTGTTGTACGACCAGCAGATGCGAACGAATCAGCAGAAGCGTGGAAATTAGCGTTGACATCAAAAGACAAGCCAACTGTGTTAGTATTATCTCGACAAAACTTACCAGTGCTTGATGCATCAATCGAAACAGTGCGCGAAGGTGTGGCAAAAGGTGGTTACATCGTATCACCAGCAACAAAAGAAGTGGCAGATGCCATTTTAATTGCAACGGGTTCAGAGGTTGGTCTAGCGGTAGAAGCACAAAAAGCATTGCTAGCAGAAGGCATCGATGTATCGGTAGTGTCTATGCCGGATACAGCTCGCTTTGATGCACAATCAGCAGAGTATAAAGAGTCTGTATTACCAAAGGCAGTGACAAAGCGTCTAGCTATTGAAATGGGTGCTTCTTTAGGCTGGCATAAATATACAGGTTTCGACGGAGATGTATTAGCAATCGATAAATTCGGTGCTTCAGCTCCTGGTGAGTTAGTAGTAGAAAAATACGGCTTTACTGTAGAAAATGTAGTAGCAAAAGTAAAAGCTCTATAATCGATTTCTTAAGGCTGTAGGCTGCTCTTTCGTTAGAGTAGCACTGCAGCTTTTTTGACAGACTTGTCCGATTTATTGTATAGCACCTGTCCCAAATATAGTGTATAATAGCGAATGGAGAGTTTTCTCGGTATATCGCAAGCGGAGGAGGTTGGTACTATGGCAACATGGATTTGGATTCTTATTGTAATTGTGGCATTAATCGGGGGCGTAGCAATCGGTTTCTACGCAGCTCGTCAATATATGATGAAGTATTTAAAAGAAAATCCGCCAATTAATGAACAAATGATTCGTGTCATGATGGCACAAATGGGACGTAAACCATCAGAAAAGCAAGTGCGTCAAATGATGGCACAAATGAACAGATTCCAAGATAAATGATACAATAGAGACTACTTTGACCTGACTAGGGAGCAAAGTAGTCTTTTTTGTATGCTTTGAGATGGATTTGATAGAATAGTTTAAAGTCGGAGGAATATTTAGAATAGAGTGTTGATTTATAAAATTCTATGTACTATGATTAAACTGACTAAATAACTTGGTTTTATCCCGCATTAACGGGTAATAATTTATCTGCATCGAAAGCGTAGCGGCAGATGTAAGACTCCCGCCTTTAGATTTAAGAAGGGCGAAAAGGATAGGCGGGAGATCAACTACCCGTAAAAGCCCGATTGGTTCAACTAACAATCAGTGGGGGTGAAGAAAACCCCCACTGATTGAAGTTTCACTTTATAGCAATATCCATGCAATTTATTGAGGAGGATACGAAACATGACAAAAGAACAAACAAATGTAGAAAGCTTTGATTTAGATCATACAAAGGTCGTTGCACCGTATGTCCGTCTTGCAGGACGCAAAGAAGGGCAGCACGGCGATGTAGTCGTAAAATATGATGTGCGTTTCAAGCAGCCGAATAAAGGGCATATGGAGATGCCGGCCTTGCACTCATTGGAGCATTTGACAGCAGATCGCATTCGTAATCATGCTGATTACATTATTGACTGGTCGCCAATGGGTTGCCAAACAGGCTATTATTTATCTGTAATCAACCATGAAAACTACAATGAAATTTTGGATATTTTAGAAAAAACAATGAACGATGTATTAGCAGCTGAGTCTGTGCCAGCTTGCAATGAAGTACAGTGCGGCTGGGCGGCAAGTCACAGCTTAGAAGGTGCAAAGGCATTAGCAAAAGAATTTTTGGCAAAGCGCGATGAGTGGCATATCGTATTCGCAGAATAAGCAAAACCCCTGTAGATTATTGTAAATAATCTACAGGGGTTTTTTCTCGTCCAAATTAGAAATCTGTCGAAAAAGCATGATTTTTCGGCTTATTTACATGAAAATAATAAATTTTGAATGTAGAATATTAGTAGTCTGTGTCGTAATTTGGTAGAATACACGATGTAAGGGGAAAAATTTGTAGAAGGCAAGGTGAATGATATGACAAGAGAAGTAGTAATTGTTAGTGCTGTGAGAACAGCGATTGGCGCTTTCCAAGGTTCTTTAAAAGATGTACCTGCTACAACACTTGGGAGTACAGTGATTAAAGCAGCGATTGACAAAGTGGGGATTGACCCATCGGTGATTGATGAGGTAATTATGGGGAATGTACTGCAAGCGGGGCTTGGGCAAAATCCAGCGCGTCAAGCAGCCATTCAAGCTGGATTGCCGGAAACAATACCATCGATGACAATTAATAAAGTATGCGGTTCAGGATTAAAGACAGTTCATTTAGCCGCGCAAGCTATTATTGCGGGAGACGCTGATGTGATTGTAGCAGGCGGCTTTGAGAATATGAGCCAAGCACCTTATATTTTACCGAAAGCACGTGAAGGTTTCCGTATGGGCAATCAGCAAGTAGTAGATACGATGATCCATGATGGTTTATGGTGTGCATTTAACGATTACCATATGGGTATTACAGCTGAAAATCTATGCGATCAATATAATATTACAAGAGAAGAACAAGATGAATTCGCAGCGCGTTCGCAAGCACGTGCAGCGGCAGCGAAGGAGTCCGGCCGTTTTGCGGATGAAATCGTACCAGTGGTGATTCCGCAGCGTAAAGGTGAACCTGTTGTCTTCGATCAAGATGAATTCATCCGGGGGACTGCTGTCGATAAGTTAGCAGGTTTGCGTCCAGCATTCAAAAAAGATGGGTCTGTTACCGCGGGGAATGCATCCGGTATTAACGACGGTGCTGCAGCAGTGATTGTGATGTCAAAAGAACGTGCAGATGAATTAGGTCTGACGCCGCTTGCGACAGTGGTTGCAAATGCAAATGCTGGCGTAGATCCTGCCATCATGGGAATCGGACCTGTAAGAGCCGTAAAAAAAGCACTGCAAAAAGCAAACGTATCGTTAGATCAAATCGATTTAATTGAAGCAAACGAAGCATTTGCTGCGCAGTCATTAGCGGTGGACCGTGAGCTGCAGTTCGATCAAGAAAAATTAAATGTTAACGGCGGCGCGATTGCTCTTGGGCACCCAATCGGCGCAAGTGGAGCGCGTATTTTAGTTACATTATTATATGAGATGCAAAAACGTGACGTCTCCCTAGGTCTTGCTACACTTTGTATCGGTGGTGGACAAGGCGTAGCGACAATTGTGAAGCGCTAAAAATCTTGCTATAATCATCAACAAAGAAGGTGATTGGAATGGCAAAGAAAAAACCGCAAAAGCAAGCAGCACAGCCTAAAGCTGAAAAAGAAGCCGTGACACTGGCGGATCAATTAGGCGGCGATGTGCTAGCCAAATTAAAGCAGGCAAAACAATCGCTTGCTCAGGAAGCGCAGCAGCAAGAGGAAGAACGTCAAGCCAAGCTGGCGTTTGAGCGCAAGCAACGCGAAAAGAACATGAGCTTTGAAGAATTGCTGAATACATATGGCGATAAGGGCTCGAAATATTAGGAAAGAGGTTGGGACATTCCTAATTTGAAAACTAAAATAGAAAGAAAAAAGTGAAATCGTGTCTTCGGTTTCACTTTTTTTTTTTTATAAAAATGGGTTATTCTTTAGCCTCTTTTAAGGTTTATAAAGCATGTACAAATAAAGAGAAGGCTATCTCCTAAATACCTTTAATAAAATCTTCACCAAGAAAATCATAAAAATCGCACCCGCCACATCTAGTTTCACATCCTGAAAGGTTCCTGTACGACCCGAAGTATGAAACTGATTGTATTCATCCAGCACAGCGATAAGAAAAACGGAAGCGATAGCCCATAGAACAGGTAAGGACCACTTCAATTTACGATACAATACATAAAAAATGACCCCAATCGTACCGTACCCCAAAAAATGGGTACATTTACGGATCAAAAATTCCACAAAGTGTATGTATCCCGTTGTTTCGATGGACACTGTTCTATCCCAATAGGTAAATTCCAACGCGCTAAGTTCTTCCTTAAAGGGCTCGTTAACGAGCACTGTTTGTAGCAGGGGGACAATCGATTGCTGTGCATAGCTCATGTTGGAAGCGATATACACAACAACTAAAGCAATTACACCTAAAACGACATATTTCTTCATACATGCTCCGTATAATGATGTTGCTCCACAATCCGTGAAGCCTGCTCCGCATCCACATGTTGCGCACGTTCATAAGCGGCAAGG
Organism: Lysinibacillus odysseyi; assembly: GCA_014595895.1. Lineage (GTDB taxonomy): Bacteria > Bacillota > Bacilli > Bacillales_A > Planococcaceae > Lysinibacillus_B > Lysinibacillus_B odysseyi_A. Next base: position 498,613 of record JABUKB010000001.1, read on the forward strand.
GTTTCAGTAAGCTGGTCTTTTGAAGATGCACCAATCACGGTAGAAGCGACCGTATCAAATTGAAGATTAAACGCCAATGCAAGTGCATGAATATCTCCTAGTTGATCAAGTTGTGTTAACAGATGTTGTACTTCTTCTACACTATAACCTTCGTATTTTTTCAGTCGCTTTGACCATTCTCGAGTGAGCAAGCCTTTTGCGAGCGAGCCTCGTGTGACAACGGAAGCACCATTGTTAGAGATCGTATCGAACCATTCCTCTGGACGACGGTCGAGCAGGCTAAATTGCATCATATTGCTCGCTGCCGTACTTTTTTCTAAAAATGGCACAAATACATTTGGTCGGATAGAAGAAATTCCGTATGCACGAATCAGGCCTTGCTTTTTCAAGCTTTCGAATGTCTCAATGATTTCCTCCCAAGGGTCATCTATCGTACCCCCGTGCAATTGATAGACGTCGATATAATCTGTTTGTAGTCTTCGCAAGCTGTCCTTCAAACCATTTTCAATATGCTGAGGAGAGGGGTCCCATGCCCAGCCATCTACACCTTCCGTCCAACGATTGCCCACTTTTGTTGCAAGCTGGATGCGATCCCGATGCGGCTTTAATAAAGCACCGACAATTTCCTCGTTTTTTCCTTTATCATATAAATCTGCTGTATCGAAATAGGTCACGCCAGCTTCAAGTGCCATATCAATAATGGGGCGGGCTTCTTCAATAGACGTAGGCAAGGACATACAACCTAAACTGATTTCTGAAATGGTAATATCGCTATTTCCTAACAATCTGGATTTAATTTGCAATTTAAAAACCTCCTTCATTGGACCAATCTATCTATAATGTTACAATGGATAATATAAAAAGGACAAGTGAGGTTACTGCGATGAAAAAATTTGAAGAGAAAACAATTCACTCTGAAGCTATTTTTACAGGCAAGGTCATTTCGTTAAAAGTAGATGATGTCATGCTGCCAAATGGCGAGAAAAGCAAGCGTGAAATCGTCAATCATCCAGGGGCAGTGGCTGTAATTGCCGTTACAACGGACAATAGGCTGGTCGTGGTTGAGCAGTACCGCAAAGCATTGGAACGTTCTATGATCGAAATTCCAGCAGGCAAACTTGAGCCAGGGGAGCTGCCGGAAGCAACAGCTGCCCGTGAATTAGAAGAGGAGACAGGCTACGGTTGCAATGAGCTGACGTATTTGCAAACATTTGCGACATCACCGGGATTTGCAGATGAAGTTATTCATTTATTTGTTGCACGCGGTTTGTACAAAGTGGACAGCCGTGCCCCACTCGACGAGGATGAATTTGTAGAATTAATGGAAATCACCGTAGAAGAAGGAGAGCAGCTAATAGCAGAGCAAAAAATTTATGATGCAAAAACCGCATTTGCTGTTTTATGGCTAAAAATGCAAGCGGTATAAATCCTCTTTTCCTGCATACAGTGTAGGACAAGGGGGTATGGGATGCGAAAACAATTAATATGGCAAAATACAGTGATGGTGACGATGAGTTTCTTTGCTGGAGTAGCTTTTTTTCAGTTATTTACGATGGAGCAGGCGATGTCGGTGTTGGCGCTATTGGACGAGCGCATCTTATCTGAAGAAGTACCTACAATTAAAAACACAATCATACCAGTGGCTATTTTCATGGTAGGTGTGGTACTATTTGCAACGCATCCATATTTTTTTGCAATAGCGAAAATTGTGATTGCGCTAAAGGCATGTTTTGTAGGGTTCAGCTCTGTCTATTTATTGGCGCAGCGAGATGAAATAGTAGCTTACGGGACATGGTGGTTTCCGTTTCAATTTGTCTATATTATCTTAATGATTATATTGTGCGAACGTTTTATTCGCAGTCATCGCCAGCCCAAAAAATCGAGCAGATTTCCATGGCAGCTTGTTGTTTTCATCGTAATCTGCCTAGCGATATGTATAACAATCGAAATCTTTGTTATTTCGACTATATTCAAGTGAATCATTATCTTGTAATACGAATTGAGGCTTTGGTATAATAGAAACAGTTTAGGAGGGCGTCACATGGAGAGCCGTATTGATCGAATAAAAAAGCAACTACATAGTGCTAGCTATAAGCTGACGCCGCAACGAGAGGCGACAGTAGCAGTTTTACTAGAACACGAGGAAGACCATTTAAGTGCAGAAGATGTTTACTTATTAGTAAAAGAAAAATCGCCTGAAATTGGGCTTGCCACTGTGTATCGTACATTAGAACTGTTAACAGAGCTGAAAGTAGTCGATAAAATTAATTTTGGTGACGGGGTATCACGTTATGATTTACGCCAGGAAGGCGCGGCACATTTCCATCATCATTTAGTTTGCATCGAGTGTGGAGCAGTGGATGAAATCCAGGAAGACTTACTAGAAGATGTAGAGCAGATAGTGGAAAAACGTTGGAAGTTTATTATCAAAGATCACCGTTTAACGTTCCACGGAATTTGTCATCGTTGTCAAAATACAGACGAATAAAGATAATGATAAAAGAAACAGCTGGAGAAGCTGTTTTTTTTATGGACTAAAATTGATTTATATACCTTAATAGTGTAAAATTACACAAAAAGGGGTGGTGTTATGTTTTATAAATCCATGCATTTTTTCTGGTTGATCGGATGTTTCCTCATGTTTATTGTAGGTGTAACGGCGCTGCAATTTTTCTGGCATATTGTTTTCACGTATTTAGTAGTTTTCGGCATGCTTGGTTTTACGGTCACATTGGTACTTGCGGGGAAGAAGTATGCCCCGCGTCCGTTTAATAATTACGCCACATGGTTTGCTGTAATTTGTGTAGGAATCGTTGGTTTTCATGCGATTGGTCAAGATGATAAATGGCTATTAATCACACTTTTAGGAGCCGATCAGTTATTTTTAAATACAATACAACATTCATCGTTTGAACCGTATACGACTGCCAATGACCAATTGACGGTGGTAGCTTACATGATTCGTATAGTAATAGGAGCACTGTACGGTGCCATAGTAGATGGAATAGTTTTCTTATGGCAGAAGCGACCGATGATCAGGGAGAGAACATGAAATATCATCCTTACATTTGGCTGATAGCAGCTATATGTTTCGGTATGATGGCAATGATTACGCCATTTTTTGTAGAAGACTTGATTGCGAGGAACCGTCAGTGGGGGTTAGCAGTCCTAAGTAGTGCCATGCTCCTTATTGTTATGGCATTTTATAGTTTACTAACATTTAATAAAAGAAAGAAACATATATTGGTTGTGGGTCTTTTTAGTATAATTCTAGCTTTTACGCTCTTCATGAATGGACTTATCTTCACTGTTTGGTATTTGCCTAAATAAGGTCCACGCATATATGTAATAAAAAGCCTTGTAGTATAATAGCTACAAGGCTTTTAGAGTTTTTGAAAGAGGGAGAATGCAATGACGATTTTTATGGACCCGATTGAAGATTATTTACATTTTATACGTGTAGAAAGGCAGCTAGCGGACAATACTTTAGCATCCTATAAACGCGATTTAGTTGCCTATGCAGAAAATATTAGTGAAGAACAGCAACTGGCAAGCTTTGATGCGGTAAGGCGCGAGCATATTTTATATCATTTGCAAAGGCTGCGTGAGCAAGGGAAAACGGCACGTACGGTGGCACGGCATATTTCGTCGATTCGCTCGTTTCATCAATTTTTATTGCGTGAAAAAATTGCAACTACCGATCCGACTGTCCATTTAGAAATCCCGAAGCAGGAAAATAAATTGCCTCATGTCTTATCCATCGAAGAAATTGATGCGTTAATAGATGCGCCTGACCGATCAAAGCCGCAGGGAATTCGCGATACAGCCATGCTTGAGCTTTTGTATGGAAGTGGTATGCGCATTTCAGAGTTAATCGGTCTGAATATTGAAGATATTCATTTGACAATGGGCTTTGTACGTGTTTTTGGAAAGGGTGGTAAAGAGCGGATCGTGCCTTTAGGACGTGGTGCTTTACAGGCAGTCGGCAAATATTTAGAGCGTGCTCGCTATGAATTGCAAGGCAAGTATCCTAAAACAGAGGCATTGTTTATCAGTCAACGGGGTAAAAGATTGACGAGGCAGGCTTGCTGGAAACTCCTCAAGCAGCATGCCCAAAAGGCGAATATCAAGCAGACTATGACGCCGCACGTATTGCGTCATTCTTTTGCAACGCATTTAATTGAAAATGGAGCAGATTTACGTGCAGTACAAGAAATGCTAGGGCATGCGGATATTGCGACAACACAAATTTACACACATATTAGTAAAACGAGGCTATCGGAAGTTTATAAACAGTTCCACCCTAGAGCGTAAAAAAAGTAGGATGTCTGACCTTTATTTATCGAAAATATTTGTTAGAATAAGAAAGGAAGAAAGAGGAGGACAAATTTTTATGCAACCTTTTAAACGAATACATGTGATTGTAATGGATTCTGTAGGAATTGGAGCAGCACCCGATGCGGCGCAATTTGGCGATGTCGGGGCTCATACATTAGGTCATATTGCTGAAAAAATGAACGGATTAACGATGCCAGTAATGGGGTCGCTTGGCTTATCAAATATTAGCGAAATCGAAGGGATTACTCCTGCGGAAACACCAAAAGCGTATTACGGGATGATGCAGGAAGCTTCTGTCGGTAAAGATACGATGACAGGTCACTGGGAGATCATGGGCTTGAATATTGCAACGCCTTTTAAAGTATATCCAAACGGTTTCCCGCCGGCTCTGATTGAAGAACTGGAGAAACGTACAGGACGTAAAGTACTATGTAATCAACCTTATAGCGGTACGGCGGTTATCGAGGATTTTGGTGCTGAACATATGGCGACAGGTGCACTGATCGTCTATACGTCTGCTGACCCTGTTATGCAAATTGCGGCTCATGAGGACGTTATCCCGGTAGAGGAGCTTTATCGCATTTGTGAAATTGCACGTGAAATCACGCTTGACCCCGAATATTTAGTCGGTCGTGTAATTGCGCGTCCATTTATCGGGGAGCCAGGGAACTTCATCCGTACAGCCAACCGTCATGATTATGCGTTATCGCCATTCGGTCGCACAACGATGAATGAATTAAAAGATGGAGGTCTCGATGTCATTGCGATTGGGAAAATTTCTGATATTTTCAACGGTGAAGGTGTAACGGAATCCATTCGCACGAAAGACAATACAGATGGCATGGATCAATTGGTAAAGGTGGCCGCACGCGATTTCAAAGGAATAAGCTTCTTGAATCTTGTTGATTTTGATGCCAATTTTGGTCACCGCCGCGATCCGATTGGGTACGGAGAAGCGTTAGAGGCGTTTGATCAACGTTTACCTGAATTGCTGGAGTTGATGCAGGCGGATGATTTATTAATCATTACAGCTGACCATGGCAATGACCCGACCTTTACCGGGACGGATCACACGCGTGAATATGTACCGTTGCTTGTGTATTCTCCAGGCCTAGCTGGTGGGGAACTGCCGTTACGTGAAACTTTTGCGGATATTGCTGCAACGATTGCAGATAATTTTAATGTAGCAGCCCCGTCGTTTGGCACAAGTTTTTTACGAGACTTAAAATAGCACGCAAGAGGAGCAAATCGGATGAATATTTTATCAATTATCGAAAAGAAGAAAAATAACCAGGCTTTAACGCAACAAGAAATTCAATTTTTTGTAAATGGCTATACAACAGGGCAGATTCCTGATTATCAAATGTCTGCACTTTTAATGGCGATTCGTATCAATGATATGAATGATGAGGAAACTTTTTATTTAACAGAAGCAATGGTCCATTCTGGGGATGTCATTGATTTATCTGCTATTGAAGGCTTCAAGGTGGATAAACACTCAACAGGCGGTGTTGGGGATAAGGTGACGTTGGTCGTGACACCGATTTTAGCTGCGCTAGGTGTACCGGTGGCTAAATTTAGTGGACGCGGTTTAGGCATTACAGGTGGTACGGTCGATAAATTAGAATCCATTAAGGGAATGAATGTCGAGCTCAGTCAGGAAGAGTTTATTAAAAATGTTCAGGTGCATGGCATTGCAGTTGCAGGACAAACAGGCAATCTATGTCCAGCCGACAAAAAAATATATGCTTTACGTGATGTAACAGGCACAGTTGATTCGATTCCACTGATCGCTTCATCCATTATTTCTAAAAAAATTGCTTCAGGTTCTGACGGTATCGTGTTAGATGTGAAATACGGCAACGGGGCATTTATGAAAACGAAAGAAATGGCAGAAGTGCTAGCGGAAAAAATGTGCGCAATCGGTGAACGTTTCGGACGCAAGGTTGTCTATACATTATCTGATATGAATAATCCGCTTGGGCGCTTTATCGGCAATAAAGTCGAAGTGATTGAGGCAATGGATGTATTAGCAAATAATACGGCTAATACCCACCAAGATTTAATCGATGACTGTGTAGAGGTTGCTTCGAAAATGTTTATGCTAGCTGCAAACGTTTCACAGGAGGAAGCAGCAGTGAAGGTGCGTGAAGTCATCGACAATGGCGATGCATATGCAAAGTTTTTAGAGTTTGTTGAAGCACAGGGCGGTCAAGTAGAGGACTTACATGTCAACGACACGGCTTATACGGTAGAAGTAACAGCCGCGACTGGCGGTACAATCGAGAGTGTCAATGCGTTAGCAATCGGTGAGCTTTCTGTACTGTTAGGTGCAGGTCGCTTAACAAAAGATTCTCCACTTGATTTCGATGCAGGAATTAAGCTAGTCGCAAAACAAGGCGATACAGTAGCTGCGGGTGACATCGTGGCAGTCATTTATGCCAATGTTGAAGTAACAGAAGAGATGAAACAAAAAGCACAAGCCGCTTTTCATATTGCGTAATCGTAATCAATAATAAAATCCCCCGTTCTCCAGTAGTAGAGCGGGGGATTTTTTTGTGTTTGATGCATAAATATCATGCTTTGTACCATATTTCCCTCTCTATATATAATTTTCCTTCTATATGTTTAAATTCCATTACTTCCTCCTATACTGTTCTTACCTTTGTCAAAACCACACTACTTTTAGCAATTTACGACTAGTTATGTCGGACGGGAAGGAGCTTTGCGAGGCGTCACGAAACAGTAGCAACAAAGGGGGAGAATCAGATGAAATGTAAGATGGCGATGCTACCGGATGAAGTGATGATAGTCACGATGTATGGTGAATTGGATACGCATGAAGCGATGAAAATACGTCAGGATATCTCTACTACAATCTTGCGTGGCGATGTGAAAACTCTAATTTGGAATCTAGATTATTTACAATTTATGGATAGTACCGGCGTAGGCCTGATATTAGGCCGCATGCGCGAATTATACGCGGTAGAAGGACAGACCATTTTACTGAATCCTTCGCCGACAATGGAAAAAATCTTTGGCTATTCTGGCTTAGGCTCTTTTGTCGTTCATGGAACAGAAGAGACAGCCATTTTGCAAGCAAGGGGGATTGTCAATGGATAACGAAATGACACTCACGTTTTTAGCAAAAACAGAAAATGAAAGTTTGGCAAGGTTAGCTATTACGAGCTTTATTACCCCATTAGATCCGATGATTGACCAGCTAGCGGAAATAAAAACAATGGTTTCAGAAGCTGTATCGAATGCAATTATCCATGGCTATGAAGGAGCGTTTGGGTATGTGACAGTGCATGCGATGTTAGCAAATGAAACATTAACGGTCAGTGTGCAGGACGAAGGGTGCGGCATGGAAGATTTAGAAAAGGCACGCGAACCTTTATATACGACAAAGCCGGAGTTAGAACGGTCAGGCATGGGCTTTACGATTATGGAAAGCTTTGCAGATCATTTTACTGTCACGTCAGAGGTTGGAGTTGGGACAACGGTGACATTTTCAAAAAAGTTTGTCCCTGCTGTTTTAATGATGTAAAGAAGGAGGAGCGATGATCGAACAGCCGTCAGCACCATTGTTAACCCAAGAAGAAATGCGACAGTTAATCGCCGAAGCGCAACAAGGCGATGCCCTAGCGAGAAAAAAAATGATAGAAGGTAATACAAGGTTAGTATGGTCCATTGTGCAACGATTTTCATCACGCGGAGTGGAGCTGGATGATTTATTTCAAATCGGTTGTATCGGTTTAATGAAATCGGTCGACAAATTTGACTTAAACTACGAAGTGAAATTTTCAACCTATGCGGTGCCGATGATCATCGGGGAAATACAGCGCTTTTTACGTGATGATGGCATGGTTAAGGTGAGTCGTTCGATTCGTGAGCTCAACTTTAAAATTCGTCATGCAACCGAACGCCATTTGAAAAATCACGAGCGTCCGCCGACAATTGAGGAGCTGGCGCAAGTGCTAGAGGTGTCAGTCGATGATATTTTGCTGGCGACCGATGCGATGCGCGATCCGGCCTCCTTACATGAACAACTGTATGAAAATGATGGTGATTCCGTCACATTGATGGATCAGATGAAGGACGAAAAATCGCATTTGCCGTTTGATTTTATTCCGTTAAAAGATGTTTTGGCGAGGTTAGAAAAACGAGAGCAGTCGATTATTTATTTACGCTACTTTGCAGATATGACGCAGACAGAAATTGCAGAAAGGCTTGGGATTTCCCAAGTGCAAGTATCACGTCTTGAGAAGAAAATTTTAGCTCAATTAAAAATTTGGATGGAAGCGCAGTCTAAGAAGGTGATGTCAAAATGATACCGCATCGATTGTTTAAATCTTTAGAGGATGGGCAGAAATATTGCGAATCCCTATTCAGCACAGATTCATTTGATTTTATCATGCAGCGGGTATTTGTCCATGAGTTGCCGGTACTATTAGTATATATGAGTGGACTTGTCAATAATGATTCATTGTCCCATCTGTTGGCTCACTTGCAAAAACATGAATCGGAAAAGGACATAGAGAACGTAGAGGAAGAGGCTGCTTATTTTCATGCGAATTTTAATTTTCAAAGTGTAAGTCCCTCAGAGAAGAAAGAAGATTTTCTATTAGGTGTGATGAGCGGACAGGTTGGGATTATTACTGCCATGGGTCTATGCTACACAACAGAGTTTCGTCAATACCCAGGGCGTAATCCCGAAGAACCGGACAATGAACGCGTCATCCGCGGTTCACGTGATGGTTTTGCTGAAAATATCATTCTTAACGCCGGTTTAATTCGCAGGCGTATTCGAAGTCCTAAATTGCGACTTGAATTGCGTCAAGTTACATCCAAGAGTAAAATGGATGTTGCGATATGCTATATGGACGACCTTGTTAATGAACAGCATTTGCAATGGGTTAAGGATCGCTTTGACCAAATCAGGCATGACGGACTGACGATGGCGGATAAATCGTTAGAGGAATGGATCTTTGCCCAAAAGTTTCATCCGGTGCCGTTTGTGCGTTATTCGGAAAGGCCTGATATTGTGGCGGCTCATTTACTCGAAGGACATATTGCGATTGTCGTGGATACGTCACCTTCTGTCATGCTCATGCCCGTATCGATTTTTCATTTGCTGATGCATGCTGAAGAACATAGGCAGGCTCCGTTAATCGGAACCGTGATGAGAGCCTTGCGATACTTTGCATTTTTAGCGAGTCTGTTTTTGTTGCCATTTTGGTATTTGCTAGCAACCGAGAAGGAGAACTTGCCGAAATGGCTGTCGTTTATCGGGGTGGCCGACCCTTCGGAAGTACCGCTCTATTTGCAGCTCGTCATTGCCGATTTAGGAATTGAGTTTTTGCGGATTGCTGCTATTCATACGCCCACACCACTTGCGACGGCCATGGGCTTGATCGCTGGGGTAATGATTGGGCAAGTAGCGATTGATGTCGGTCTCTTTACGGGAGAGGCTATTTTATATACAGCCATTACGGCGGTGATGACATTTGCGATTCCGCATTATGAGCTAAGCATCTCGATGAAGGTGTTTCGTCAATTATTGCTTGCAGCGACAGCAGCTTTTGCTGTGAATGGCTTTTTCATTGGAAGCTTTATCATCTTTAGCTATTTAATGCTGCTGCGACCGATGAGGATACCGTATTTATGGCCGCTTGTGCCGTTTTTCCCGCATGCCTTTGCTCGCGTTTTCATTCGTTTCCCGTTGTCCGAGGATGCGCTTAGACCGTACATTGTTGGGGCGAAACAGCGGAAGCGTGTATAAAGTACTCATAATCGTAAATAATTATGCAAAAAATATAAAAAAATGAATAAACATACGTTGCGTGCATCCTGTTGCTATGTTAAAGTTCTCATATGATATTTTAGCAACTTTAACGGCAAAAAGGAGAGAAATAGATGCATTTATATGGGACGCAACAAATTGAGAATGGGCATTTAACAATTGGTGGAGTAGATACAGTTGCATTAGCGAAAGAATATGGGACACCATTATTCGTATATGATACAGCATTGATCCGCCAGCGTGCGCGCGGCTTCAAAGAGACGTTTGAAAAATTAGGCGTGACAGCACAAGTAGCGTATGCTTCGAAGGCTTTTGCTTGTGTGGCTGCTTATCAATTAGCTGCACAGGAAAATTTATCTTTAGATGTTGTATCAGGCGGGGAATTATTCACGGCAATTAAAGCAGGCTTCCCAGCAGAACGCATCCATTTCCACGGCAATAATAAATCATTTGCTGAGCTGGAACTAGCTTTTGCGACAGGAATTGGCTGTATTGTTGTGGATAACTTTTATGAAATTGCGTTGCTAAAGGAAATTTCGGAAGAACGCGAACAAAAGATGAATATTTTATTGCGTGTAACGCCAGGAGTAGAAGCGCATACTCACGATTTTATTACGACAGGACAAGCTGATTCTAAATTTGGTTTTGATTTAAACAATGGACAAGCAGATGAAGCCTTTACGCAAGTGAAGGATCACCCTTATTTACAATTATTAGGTTTGCATTGCCATATTGGTTCTCAAATTTTTGAGACAGATGGCTTTGCGTTAGCGGCAGGAAAAGTTATGGCGAAGATGGGAGCTTGGAAAGCGGATCACGGTTTTGAAGCGACTGTATTAAATCTAGGTGGCGGCTTCGGTATTCGTTATACAGAGGAAGATAAGCCTTTAGAACCACATATTTATGTAGAGGAAATGATTAAATCTGTACAACGTGAGGCAAAAGAGTTAAAATTATCTATGCCGGAGATTTGGATTGAGCCAGGTCGCTCACTAGTAGGGGATGCAGGGACATCTTTATATACTGTCGGTTCACAAAAAACTGTGCCGGGCATTCGCGAGTATATTGCAGTAGATGGCGGAATGAGCGACAATATTCGTCCAGCGCTTTACGATGCAAAATACGAGGCGGCGATTGCCAATAAAGCAGACCAAGTTAAGGATGCGACATATACAGTAGCTGGCAAGCTATGTGAATCAGGCGACAAGTTATTAATCGATGCTGCTTTGCAACAAGCAGAAGCAGGCGATATTTTAGCAATGTTCTGCACAGGTGCTTACGGTTATTCCATGGCGTCAAACTATAATCGTGTACCACGTCCAGCCGTTGTATTTGTTGAGTCTGGCGAACATCAATTAGCGATACAACGTGAAAGCTATGAAGATCTCGTTGTAAATGATCTCCCGTTAACACTAAAAAAGGGTGAATAAACATTGAAGCTATCAAGGCAAGCAAAATGGGGACTAGCTATTTTCATTGGAGTTATTGCGTGGGCATTGTTATTTATCTACGTTGTTAGTCCATTCATCGCAAGATTTAATGCGGCGTAAAGTAGATGTGCAATGGTAGAATTGAGGGAAAATAACTATGTTAGTCAGATACAAAAAAGCGCTTGAAAAAATTGCGATGGGCTTAATTTCTTTTATGCCGCAAGAGAAAGATGTCAAACGCTTAATGGATACAATCCAACAGTACGAAAATGAAGAGAATTGGTTGCTGTATTTATGGAAAAAGGACGAGGAATATGTAGGTGCAGTAGGAGTCGTAGTTGATGGAACAGTGGCTACTATTCAGCATATTACCGTTATGCCATCTTATCGCGGTGAAGGGGTAGCGTTAGAGATGCTACAGGAGCTGCGTGCTATCGGCGGCTTTACAGACATTTTACCGAATGAAGAAACAGAACCTTTTTTGCAAAAATATATGCAAAGCTAAAAGAAGCTGAGTAAATCTCAGCTTCTTTTTCTTTTTAAGCGGCAAAGGGGATAGAAAGATACGATATAAGGGTGCGAAGGTATCGGACGAGTGCGCGAATCTGTTGTATAATGCCCGGCTTACGTGCAGGTTATATGCCCCGCTGTTGCTTTTCTGCCATCTTCTGTGCGCGGGCTTCGAGTACTTCTGAACGATCGCGCAGCATATGCTTATTGTGTAAAAAATGAGCCTCCACGCGCGGTAACGCCAGTAATTTCTTATCTATCAGCTGCTGTAATGCCTCATCCTGTATGATAATGGGAAACGCAGTAAAGCTATCTCCACTTTTTATGTGCGTGAGAACATGCTCTACATCTTGAAAAAGCTGCTCTACATCTAACGCTTGTAAAAATTCGCTCTTTGTATGCTGCTGAAGGTTAGCAAAACTCTTCTGCAACATGCGTAGCGCACCGCTTCTATTGTCGCGGCGCCAATGATACATGCCTGTTGCCAATTGCACAAGACCAACGAGTACATGATTTTTATCTCCAGGCGCGATTTCTTTCCAATATTCTTCTAATACTTCGTGACACTCAAAATAATCCTGATTTCCGTTAAAGTATGCGAAATAATCGACATACAGGCTATGCAAATATGGCAAATCCATCACCTTTCCTCTATACTTATGGTTGAAAAACTTTTGATAGGTGGTTGAAAAATGGGGTATGAGGTAAAGCTTGAAGCATTTACGGGACCACTCGACTTATTATTGCATTTAATTCACAGATTGGAAATTGATATATATGATATTCCCATGGCTGAACTGACAAAACAGTATATTGAACATATTCATACGATGCAGGAACTGGAGTTAAACGAAGCAAGTGAATACCTAGTGATGGCTGCAACATTACTGGCCATTAAAAGCCGGATGTTATTGCCGATTCACGAAGGGGAGCTAGAGGATATAGATTTTGTGGAAGAAGGTCCTGATCCCCGTGAAGAGCTGGTGAATCGCTTAATCGAATACAAAAAGTATAAAGAGGCTGCCGGCAAGTTACAGGAGCTAGAAGAAGAACGTGCGCAAGTATATACGAAGGCACCGACTGATTTATCCGATTTAGTGCCCGCAGAGCAACCGGTCGTATTTGAAACAGAAGTGAACGTCTATGACATGTTATCCGCCTTTCAGAAACTGATGCGCAGGAAGCAATTGAAAAAACCGCTGGCAACACGTGTAGCAAGGCAGGAAATTTCGATTAAAGATCAAATGTTTGCGGTAGTGGACCAGTTGAAGCGCTCGGGTGGGCGTATGACATTTACGGATTTATTCCCGTATGAAGATAAACAAACATTAATTGTTACATTTTTATCATTGCTGGAGCTAATGAAAAGGCAGGTCGTGTTTGTGGACCAACAGCACAATTTTGAAGAATTAACGGTATTGTTACAGAAGGAGGAAATTGGCGATGGACTCGAAGAACTTGATGAGCAGAATTGAGGCATTACTGTTCGTAGCAGGGGATGACGGGATGAGTGCGCGTCAATTAGCGCAATATTTAGAGGTAGAAGTAATAGATGTAGAAGCGGGGCTAAGTGAACTGGAAACGCAATATAATGAAGCACAAGAGCATGGGATTACGATCAAGCAATTGGCAGGTACATATCAATTAGCAACAAAGCAAAGTGTAGCTGACACCATCCAAAAACTAGTGGAAAATCCAACCAGCCAGGTACTGACATCTGCCTCATTAGAAGTATTAGCAATCATCGCTTATAAGCAGCCGATTACGCGTGCGGAAGTAGAGGAGCTGCGCGGGGTGAAAAGTGAGCGCCCGATTCAAACATTGGTATCACGCGCGCTTGTGCAAGAGGTAGGACGTGCCGAGCGTACTGGACGCGCGATTTTATATGGTACGACAACGGAGTTTTTAAATTATTTTGGCTTAAAGGATTTAACAGAGCTACCTCCGTTACCGACAGAAGAGTCGGATGAAGACGAGGCAGCGGATTTATTTATGACGAAATTCCAAGAAGCATTTAACGAACAATAAGGAGCGATCATTTGAAAAAATGGCTAGTGTTGTTGTTGCTGGTTTGCTTACCTGTACAGGCACAGGCTTCAAGCTACGCTGTGATTGATGCGGATACGGGAAGACTGTTAAAAGGAGCTGCCCCACATGCAAAAGCGCCTATTGCAAGCCTGACAAAAATGTGGACGGCTTTAATCGTAATTGAAGAGGCGGAACTATCTGAAATGGTCACTATTTCAAAACGGGCAGTGATGAGTGAAGGTTCTTCTATTTATTTGCAAGAAGGAGATCAGGTAACGGTTGAAACATTGCTGTACGGTCTGCTCTTAAGGTCGGGCAATGATGCTGCGACAGCCCTGGCAGAGCACGTTGGTGGCTCAGTAGAAGGCTTTGTAAAGCTGATGAATGAAAAAGCAAGGCTGTATGGTTTAACGAATACTACTTTTGCGAATCCATCAGGGCTGCATGATGAACGCCATTTATCGACAGCGTATGAGACGGCGCGTCAACTGCAAATCGCCATGCAAAATGAAACCTTCCGCCAAATTGCCAGTACCCTCGTTTATAAAACGTGGCAAAATAAGCATCGCCTGTTGACGGAGGATATTGGTGCTATCGCTGGGAAAACCGGCTATACGAAAGTAGCAGGCCGCACATTGGCTACCTATTTTGAACGGGATGACAAGGAATTTATTGTTGTGACGATTAATGAAGGCGACGATTGGCGCCAACACCGTCTTTTAGCTGACGAGATTGATGAAAAATATGAAAAAGTAAATGTGGCAGAAGCTCGCACATATGAAATCGCGCAGGGCAGTGTCACGCTGAAAAAGCCTATATCCTTTTTAGTGTCGATCGAAGAACATCAAAATCTAGAGCACGTCCTGATTATGAAACGAAATGCAAGACAAGGAGTGTGGCAGGTGTTAATTGATGGCGAGCGTGCTTTTGCAACATTAGTAGATATAAACAAATAAAATTATAGTAAGAAAAAATCATTTCTCTTTTAACTTGTTCTGAAGTGTGCCATAATTTTCAACAGATTATTGGGAATTACTATAGTCAAGTCATACAAGATATGGCGAAAAAATCAATGAGGTGAACTTATGGAAAGACTACAGAAAGTCATAGCGTACGCAGGCGTAGCATCAAGACGAAAAGCAGAGCAACTAATTGTGGAAGGGAAAGTAACAGTTAACGGTAAAGTGGTCCGCGAACTAGGAACAAAAGTTTCGAATTCAGACACAATTGAAGTAAATGGTGTCAAGCTTGAAAAGGAAGACAAAGTATACTTTCTGCTTTATAAACCAAAAGGTTATATTTCTGCGGTAACAGATGATAAAGGACGTAAAACGGTCGTGGATATTTTCAAAAAGCACGTGCCTGAACGCATTTTCCCAGTCGGTCGTTTGGATTACGATACAACAGGGCTTTTATTGCTGACAAATGATGGAGAATTTTCGTATCAACTCACACATCCGAAATTTAAAATCGACAAAACGTATGTTGCACGTGTCAAAGGTGTTCCGACAGTGGAAGGGCTGAAAAAATTACAGCGCGGCATCAAGCTAGAAGATGGCAAAACAGCACCGGCGAAAGTAAGCATGACTTCATTTGACGAGCAAGCAGGCAAAGCGATTTGTGAAATTACCATTCACGAAGGAAAAAATCGTCAAGTACGTCGCATGTTTGAAGCAATCGGGACACCTGTTGTCAAATTGAAGCGAGAGCAGTTTGGCTTTCTTACATTAGGAAATTTAAAGCCAGGTGAGTACCGCGAACTAACAAAGCATGAAGTGAAATTATTGCGCGTATTAGCAGAAACAGGAAAAATGGAATAAATAATAGTTTGCCCTATGCAAATAGTGTAAACGTTCATAAAACCTTCAAATAAACGACTTTAGTGACATTCATTCTTTGATATAATAGAAAGAACTTCTGATGGTGGGATTTTTTAGTCCCACTGTTTATAAATGTCGATTTTTGAAGGAACAGCAGGGAGGAAATAGAAGCTATGGACAAAAAGAAAAAGCGCTCACTAACAAGGGGCATTATTCTTGCTGTTTTAGCGATCGCCATTGGCTACACAGTTTATTCTTCAGTGACGAAAGAAAAGGTAGAAGTATTACGTAAGGGTGACGATGCGCCTGATTTTGAAGTAACAGATCTGAATGGCGAGGTGCACCGTTTATCAGATTATAAAGGACAAGGTGTCTTTTTAAATTTCTGGGGAACATGGTGTGAGCCTTGTAAACGTGAATTCCCGGCGATTGAACGCCAATATAAAAATTTTGAAGCGCAAGGTGTACAAGTATTAGCACTCAATATTGCCCAGTCAGAGTTAGAAGTTAAAAATTATGTAGAGAGCATGTCGATGACGTTCCCAGTAGCGATTGATAAAACAAAAAGTGTCATGACGGCGTATAATGTCAACCCGTTGCCGACCACTATTTTAATCACTCCGGAAGGGAAAGTCGAAAAAATTATTACCGGTGAAATGTCAGAATCTCAGATTGTAGCAAATTTGGAGTCTATTAAACCGGAATAGGAGCTTGCGAGATGGAAAAGATACGTTGTGAATGTGGTCACGAAAACCCAATTGGCACAAAGCTCTGCGGTGTTTGTGGTCGTGCTCTTACCGAAGAAGAGCAACAAAATAAATTAGCAGATATGCGTTATGATGGGATTGCGATTCGTTCCAAAACACATAACAAATCCATTATTGATAAAGTATGGAATTTCTTTTCAAGTGTAAAAGTAGGAATTACCCTTATTATTTTGAATTTGCTAGCGGCCTCCATTGGTACCATTTTGCCACAGGAATTTTATATAGACGCTTCCACAGAGGCAGCAAAGAAGATTTATTATGAAGATATATATGGTTCGTTTGGTTCCCTTTACTATAATTTGGGTTTATCAGATATTTATTCTTCATGGTGGTTCCAGATTTTAGTGTTGATGCTTGGGGTGTCGATTATTATCGCGAGTATCGACCGTGGGGTTCCGTTACATAAAAACTTAAAAAATCAGCGTGTAAAGCGTCACTTTAATTTTATGAAACGCCAGCGCATTTTTGCAGAAGGTCAAACGACTGCACAGCAAGATAATACGCTAGGGCAAGTAGAAGAAAAACTGAAAAAAATGCGCTATAACGTACGTCGCGAGGGGAATGCCCTAATGGCTGAGAAAAACCGCTTTGCGCGTTATGGTCCGTATATTAATCATGTTGGCTTAATTGTCTTTTTGATAGCAGTTATGTTACGTCTTATCCCAGGTTTTCATGTCGATGAATCCATTTGGGTGGCAGAGGGAGAAATGCGCGCTGTACCAGGAATGGAAGGTTTCTTTATTTATAACGATGACTTTTTACTCGAAACACATGATAATCAAGCACAAGGTGAGCAATTGAAGCAAGGCGTCAATGTGGTGGCGAAAAACTTCCAAACCGATGCCATTCTGTACAAGCAGGCGGAAGGCAGCTTGCCTGGACAAACAGATAATTTAGAAGAAGTGCTAAAAGAGCAAATTCGTGTCAACCATCCGATGAAGTATGATGGCTATGCATTCTATCAAATGGATTATAGCTTAAATGAGTTATATAAAATGAAATTCGCTCTGACAAATAAAGAAACGGGTGCTTCTTTAGGGGATGTAGTCATTGACTTGACGAATCCTGAAAAAACTTATGATTTAGGTGATGGTGTAAGAGTCGATATTTTATCTTACGTACCTGATTTCTCAGGATTTAAAAACGGCCAGCCACAAACGGCTACACCAGCGCCGAATAATCCAGCATTCATTTTCCGTATGACGACACCAGAGACACCAGAAGGGGAGACAAGCTTTGTAGCGATTAAGCAAACACTGGAGCCTCTTGGTGAAACGAAGTACAAAATGGCTTTCCAAAATATCGAAACACGCGATAAAACAGGTTTGACGATTCGTAAAGACAGTACGATTCCATTCTTATTTGTTGGTGGCTTTATCTTTATGTTAGGTGTAGTGATTGGCTCCTACTGGGCCCACCGCCGTATTTGGGTGGAGGAGTTGGAGGACGGGACAATCCGTTTAGCCGCCCATACAAATAAAAACTGGTTCGGTATTAAAAAAGAATTGGATGTGCTGACAGAAGCAGCGCATTTGCCTGCTTATATAGACCAAGTTGATCTGGAAAAAGAGAAGGAAAAGGAAGGTGACACTGCCTTATGAGTTTAATCGAAGTGAGTGATAAACTGCTTTATGTAGCCTTTATGTGTTATTTAGTAGCAACCTTTTTATTTGGAGGTGCGATTAAACCAACGAAAGCAAATGAGCCAAGGAGAGCTAATAAATGGGGCAAGCTGGCGATTGCCATTACAATTGTTGGTTTTTTAAGCCATTTAGGTTACTTTATTACGCGATGGATGTATACAGGACATGCCCCTATGAGTAATATGTTTGAATTTACGACAGGATTTGCAATGTTCTTAGTACTGTCATTTATCATCATTTACTTCATGTATAAAGTAGCAGCTCTAGGGGTTGTGGCTTTGCCAATCGCTATATTAATCATTGGGTATGCGGCGATGTTTCCGTCTGAGACGTCACCACTGGTACCTTCTTTGCAATCCGATTTCCTGGCGGTACACGTTATTACCGCAGCGCTTGGTCAGTCGATTTTAGCAATTTCTGCGGTAGCAGGGATTGTGTATTTATTAAAAGCAGTGGATACTAAGCAAAAATCAAAAGAGCGCTTTTGGTTTGAGACGGTAATGTTTGTTTGTGTATTAGTCATCGGCTTCGTCCTTGCTTCTATCACATTTAGCAGTATGGGTGTTGAGCGCACGTATCAATATACGAACAGTGAAGGTGCGGTAACAGTAGCAACGTACAATATGCCAACCATCTTCCTATTTGAAGGTGCAGTGCAAGTGGAAAAAGAAGATGGAAATATGTATGCAGAGACAGCGGAGCAAAATTTAGGTTTTGTAGAGTTACCGCCATTATTTGATTCACGTCAATTTACGATTGTTACATGGTCGATTATCTTTGGTACAATCCTTTACGGCTTATTGCGTTTAATCGGGCGTCGTTCGATTACAGAGATGATTCAGCCGCTTGTCAAAAGGGTAGATTTAACATTAGTTGACGAAATTGGTTACCGTTCTGTACTGATTGGTTTCCCGGTATTTACATTGGGCGCATTAATCTTCGCCATGATGTGGGCGCAAATTGCCTGGGGCCGCTACTGGGGCTGGGATCCAAAAGAAGTATGGGCACTGATTACTTGGCTATTCTATGCTGCGTTCCTGCATTTGCGTTTGTCAAAGGGCTGGGAAGGCAAAAAATCAGCATGGTTGGCGATTGTCGGGTTTGCAATTGTTATGTTTAACCTAGTAGCTGTTAACTTGATTATTGCTGGTTTGCATTCATACGCATAAAAATAGTATAAATACGTAAAAGGAGCCGCTATTTGTGGCTCCTCTTCTTTTCATTTATTGTATAAAACTGTACAATAGAGGGTGTAAAGAAGATTGAAAGGGGATTCATAATAGTGTCTGAGAATATTTCAGTTTTAGTAGTAGATGATGAAGACCGCATTCGCCGCTTATTAAAAATGTATTTAGAGCGTGAAGGATATATAGTGGACGAGGCCGAAAATGGCGAAGAAGCAATCGAAAAAGCGTTTGAAAATGATTACCATTGTATCTTGCTAGACATTATGATGCCTGAAAAAGATGGTTTACAAGTATGCGAGGAAATTCGCGAAAAGAAAACAACACCAATTATGCTGCTAACAGCCAAAGGTGAGGAAGCAAACCGCGTACAGGGCTTTGAGCTTGGGGCAGATGATTATATCGTCAAACCCTTCAGCCCACGTGAAGTCGTCTTGCGCGTGAAGGCCATTTTACGCCGTTCTTCGGCATTTTCACCTGTTTCAAGTTCGTCTGCGTCAAAAGATTTAGTGGTGTTTCCGCACTTAACAATCGACCATGATGCACACCGTGTGACAGCGGATGGTACAGAAGTAAACCTGACACCAAAAGAGTATGAACTGCTGTACTTTTTAGCGAAATCTCCTGATAAAGTATTTGACCGTGAACAATTACTAAAAGAGGTTTGGCATTATGATTTCTTCGGCGATCTGCGTACAGTAGATACGCACGTCAAGCGTTTGCGTGAAAAGTTAAACCGCGTTTCAGAAAATGCGGCGAAAATGATCGTAACGGTTTGGGGCGTCGGCTATAAATTTGAGGTCGTAAGTGAATAGAATATGGAATAGTATTGTCGGGAAGCTATGGGTGACCATATTGCTTCTCGTTTCATTTGTTCTCTTTATTTTCACGGTATTTATGTTGGAGTTTTTAGAGAATTATCATAGTAAACAAGCAGAGACATCACTGAGACAGAGTGCAGTTGCCATTGCAGATATTGTGAACAAATTTGGCGAAGAAAGCCCAAGTGACATTATTGAAATGATGCTAGATGAGCATACCAATGCCCTCATTGTCGATCAGTCCGGTAAGGTAGAGGTTGCACTGCAGGAGGGGAATAACCAACAGGAAATTCAAGAGTCCATTTTAAGCAATAAGGTATTTCAAAATATTTATGAAACAACAGAGCCGATTTTAAAAGAGATGATTTTACCGTCACCGAGTGAAATGGATCAAATGGAATCGTATGTGGTGCTGGGCTTTCCGTTAAAATCAGAGGATGAATTACACGGTGCGGTATTTATTTTCCAAAGTCCTGCAGCCATGCATGAAACGAGCCAGCAAACAACGATGTTTGTCTTGATAGCGGCGGCTATTGCCTTTGTATTAACGACCATTTTTGCGTTTTTCTTATCCAGCCGTATCACGGCACCGCTGCGTCAGATGCGTGAATACGCGTTTGAACTGGCAAAAGGGCGCTTTGACTCGGAGGCGCCTGATTCTGTATCGAGCGATGAAATCGGTCAATTAGCAGTGGCATTTAAACAGATGGGACGTCAGCTAAAACATCATTTAGAAGTCATCAATCAGGAAAAAGAGCAGCTTTCAAGCATTCTGACTTCTATGTCAGATGCGGTCATTACGTTTAATCGAGACCGTACGATTTTAGTGAGCAATCCGCCAGCTGAAAAGTTGTTGCAAAAATGGTTTATTAATAAAGGCAGTCAAAGTGCTAAGCCTATTCCGCCTGAAATTTATCATATGCTCGATCATGTATTAGATTTTGAAGATCATATTGAAGAAGAGCTGGAAATGGACGGCTCTTACTACAGCATTTCTATTAGCCCATTGTATAGCGGCGAGTCGATTCGCGGTGCAGTGGCAGTCATTCGCGATAAAACAGATGAGCATCGTCTTGAAAAGCTAAAATCGGACTTTATCGCCAATGTTTCGCATGAATTGCGCACGCCAGTTGCTATGCTGCAAGGGTATTCTGAAGCTATTTTAGATGGCGTAGTCGAAAGCGACGAAGAAAAAAATGAAATGATTCGTATTATTTATGACGAATCGCAACGTATGGGTCGTCTCGTAAAGGATTTACTGGACTTGGCAAGAATGGAGTCAGGACATATGACGCTTCACAAAGAGGAGATGCCGTTTAACTTTGTGATTGACCGTATGACGCAGAAGTTCATGCAGGTCGCGAAAGAAAAGCACGTACATCTAAGCTTCCAAACAGAGCTGGCTGATGACATATGGGTGTCGCTTGATGAGGACCGGATTGAACAAGTATTGACCAATTTAATCGACAATGCCATTCGTCATACGCCTGAGGGGCAATCGGTTACGGTCTTTGTGACAAACGAGCTTTCTTACGTGAAAGTGTCTGTGCAGGATACGGGTATCGGTATTCCGCAGGAGGATTTACCGTATGTCTTTGAGCGTTTCTACAAGGCAGACAAAGCACGTACGCGCAAAAAGGGCGGTACAGGTCTTGGTCTGGCCATTACGAAAAATATTGTAGAAGCTCATAAAGGGAATATTAAAGTAGAAAGTGAAGTAGGGAAAGGAACAGCCTTTACGTTCTATCTGCCAATGTAAATGTGTATAGAGATAAGAGAAGAGGCTGGGATATAACTCGATGTCACAACAAAGACATGTATTCACATAAATCCGAGCAAAAGGGTTTACTTTTACAGAAAATGTTTTATAATGAACATGTAAACTAAATATTGATTCATCTTCGGGGCAGGGTGCAATTCCCGACCGGCGGTAATGAAGTCGTATAGCTGACCATTTTGGAGGCATATACATCAGCAACTTCTCAGCCCGCGAGCCACGCATTTTGTGAGCAGGATTTGGTGAGATTCCAAAGCCGACAGTAAAGTCTGGATGGGAGAAGGTGAAGGTACGGTCGTTTTCATGATGGAAATCGGTTATTTTGTCGTACAAGTTTAGCATTCGTGGGAACAGATGCTTATTTGATTACGGAAAAATATTCGATATGAGACCTTTTTTAAGTGTGCCTAATTCTCCCTAACATATCTTTTTATGTTAGGGTTTTTTTCATGAATGGACCACAGTACCTTTCTTCTGACGAGATGGAGTCATCAAAGGAGAAGATTTTATGTCAAAACAGAACAAAAAATTACGAGCTTTCGTAACAATCGCGATGTTGAGTAGTCTATCATTCATCTTGATGCTATTTAACTTCCCATTACCATGGTTCCCAGCATTTTTACAAATTGACTTTAGTGATGTACCGGCGTTAATCGCAGCAATTACGATGGGTCCGGTTGCAGGTATTTTAGTAGAATTATTGAAAAATATTTTAGATTGGGTGTTCTCTGGTTCGCCGACAGGGATGCCAGTAGGTCATATGGCCAATTTCGCAACGGGTATTTTATTCATCATGCCGGTATATTATATTTATAAAAAATTCACATCTGTCACTGGGTTAATGGTTGGTTTAATCGTCGGTACAGTGGTGATGTCAGTCGGAATGGCTGCTTTAAACTATGTAGCTTTCTTGCCGATGTACGGTTATTTCATGAACTTCCATGTAGAAGATATGGCAGGAATGGCTGTGAAAGCGATCTTACCGTTTAACCTATTAAAAGGTGTAATGTTAATTGTGATTGTGTCGGTGCTATTCCGCACAATGAACAAATGGATTCACAATCAACGCTTACAATATTTAGCGTAAATGATATGTAAAGCAACTGCTACAGCGGTTGCTCCTAGGTGTAGACAAAATCGAAATTCGATGTTGTCTGCACTTTTTTTATGCGATTATTTTCCCGAAAAATAGTTGTTAGCCTGTCTTGGAAACACGAAGCGAGCAGATCAGTGCACTAACAAAGTAACCACCTAATACTGGCTAATTATTATATAATAAATGAAAAGGGAGTTGATACAATGTGGATTGATATTACGATGCCATTGCATAAACATATGCCTGTTTGGCCAGGCGATACACCGTTTACATATAAACTGGACGCTACACTCGAACAAGATGGCGCCAATGTTGGTCAAATTCAAATGAGTCTTCATGCAGGAACTCATATTGATGCGCCTTTTCACTATGACTCATTCGGCAAGGCAATTGATGCTGTACCATTTGAATTATTCATTGGACCAGCTCTCGTAATCGATGTAGTTGGTGCCGAGCAAGTGACGATGCAACACATTGTCGATATAGATGTTTCGCAAACAGCAAGAGTACTATTTAAAACAAAGGAAGCAGTGGATTTTTACCGCTTTGAGCAACACTATACAGACATTCATCCGGCAGTTATTCATTTTTTACATGGACAAGGCGTGCAGGTAATCGGAACAGATGCACCGTCAATAGATGCATATAGTGATGAGACATTGCAGGGGCATATGGCATGTAAAGAAACAGGGATGTTTATTATTGAAAATTTAGTACTGAAGGATGTGAAAGCAGGCATCTATGACATGATTGCCATGCCGCTAGCGATTCAAGGAGCGGATGCATCTCCCGTACGTGCGGCATTAAAGCCTTCCACTAATCATTTGCTATAGAATCTGAAAGCTATTTTAGGAGGCATCTTCTAGGATAGCTTTTTTGTCTTTAAATGTCTAAATAGTTGAGATATATAAACAAAAACAGGTTGCATGAATATTCCCTCATTTTATAAATAATGATAATATTTACATAGGAGGAGAAAATATGAAAAGAATTTCTAATAAAAAATCTAATATAATCAGTATATTGACTGCGGTCATTGTTTTGTTATTTTTGTTTTACCCAAATAAATCGTTTGACGATAAAGCAGCTGATGCATTTGATGCATTAGAATATAACTTTGTAAATAGAATTGCTGTACAAGATATGGATGAAGATACAATAAGGTGGATTCATGACACAGCATACGATATGGAAGAAAATCCGGATTCGTATAATGATAGAGAAAAATATATAATTAACAATTTATCTAGTATGATGGTAAGGGTTGGGATGATGAACAGTTTAGATTACCGGGATCGAATCTTAGAGGACCAGTACTATGATGCACGTGACTCTGTTCAGCAGGCTTTATCTGAAGGGGAATAATGTTTTAGAAAACACCTAGTTTTTGATGGTGTTTTTTATTAACACATTAAAAGTATCCATAAATCAAAAACGCATAAGAGAGCGTTATTTTTTATGTCGAAAAAGGAAATAAAATATCTCTATCGAATTATTTAATGAAAACATTTCATTGGAGGAGAATTAAATGAGTAAAGCAGATGAATATTATTTGTCACTGCCATTAGAACCCAATGCAGTTTGGAGAAAAGCAATAAAGGAACAAGGCTATAGTCGAGCAAGTGGGGTAGAGATAGAAAAAGACGGAGAGAGATATTGGGACGGTGGAGCTTGTTTTGCAAAGTATGGCAAGTATCACTTGTTTTATAGGACATCTAGTCAACAAAGAGAAGCAATGGGTCTACAAAGGTGGATAGTTAATACCGATACGCATGAAGTGAGAAGAATAGCTACTAATATAAAAAGGCAAGAATTAAAGGCAATTTTCACTGATGAGAACGATAATTGAACAATATAGTATTATCGTATAATTTTTGCTGAATAGTAGGAGCTAAGGGAGATTGGGAGACGAATGGTTGTTAAAAATAAATACAAGGAAATAGATGTTTTTAATTTAGTAGATATGTTTTCGGCAAAAGTTAAAAGCGGTCTTGACCTTTCCTACAAAAAGGAGACATTAAAAAATATCAGAGAAATTAAGAATTTCACTGATGAGTTAAAAGCTGAGTGTGGTATTTACTATTTTATACAAGAAGGGTTTATTAAATATATTGGTAGAGCACTTCCAACAGTCGGCTTGAGGTCTAGGATTCTAAATCAGATTAATGCTTTTGGGGATGAAAATTGGGATAAGGTGATTAGAGCCGATAATACTGAAATCGCCGTTTTTATATTCAACGATTTAGAACAATGGTATTTTATTTCTGCATTAGAGCATTACCTTATTGAAAAACTAGAACGACCTATTTTTAATAAACGATGCTAAAATTGAGTAAACTTCTCTTTACAGATTAGTTTAGTAACTAACTCGTAAGACTAAAAGCAAAAATATCTTAAAAGTAAGTCTTTTTTTAGATTAAGTAGAACTAATTTTCTTCAAGAAGGACTAAAAAATGGAATTTATAAGTAACCTGGAGGATGCGCCATGGCGTATCCTTTTTATTTCACAAAAAGAAGCGTATAAGATAAGCGATAATTTGGTAGGAGAGACAGATGTACTAATTCGAAAAAGCTATCTCTTTTTTAAGAGGGGGCTTTTTCATATTTTGTTATATTTAGAAAATTGAATTTTCCAACAACTCATTTCTCTTTTTTAGTATAATGATATCAGAATAATTTATCGCATTGAAGCGTTAAAGCGTTAGGAGAGATATATATGACAGTTAAGTTTTATTCGGGTGAAGAAATTCCGTTAGAAATGCATAAAGTACGGATTGTACAAAAGCTCAATTTACCGCCTGTGGAAGAACGCGTTAAAGCGATGAAAGAAGCAGGCTATAATACGTTTTTGTTGCAAAATCAAGATGTTTATATGGATATGCTGACAGATAGCGGGGTCAATGCAATGTCCGATCGTCAGCAAGCGTCCATGCTAGTAGCGGACGATAGCTATGCAGGTTCTACAACATTTACACGCTTACAACAAAAAATAGAAGAAATTTTTGGAACAAAGTATTTCCTGCCAACTCACCAAGGTCGAGCATGTGAAAATATTATTTCACAAGTATTCGTGAAGCCAGGGACAACGGTACCGATGAACTATCACTTCACGACAACAAAGGCTCACATTACATTAAATGGCGGTACAGTAGAAGAGATATTTGAGGATGAAGCATTAAACCTTGAGTCAACAGAGTTGTTTAAAGGCAATATGGATATTGAAAAGCTGACTGCCTTAATTGAGGAACGCGGGGCAGATAAAATTGCCTTTATTCGTGTAGAAGCCGGTACAAACCTAATCG
Source organism: Lysinibacillus odysseyi (assembly GCA_014595895.1). GTDB lineage: Bacteria > Bacillota > Bacilli > Bacillales_A > Planococcaceae > Lysinibacillus_B > Lysinibacillus_B odysseyi_A. The sequence continues at coordinate 525,135 of JABUKB010000001.1, forward strand.
GAGGTCAACCCCACTCTGTGGAAAACTTAAAGCAAGTACGTGCTGTTTGCGATCAATATGGTTTAAAACTTGTTTATGATATTAGCTTACTGGCAGATAATTTACACTTCATTAAGGAACGCGAAGAAGCATATAAAAATGCTTCAATCCGTGAGATTACGCGTGAATTGTCAGATCAAGCGCATATTTTATATTTCTCTGCTCGTAAATTAGGTTTTGCGCGCGGTGGTGCTATTTGCACGAATAGCGAAGAAGATTATTTAGCGATGCGTGAATATATCACACTATATGAAGGATTCTTAACATATGGCGGTATGTCAGTGCGTGAAATGGAAGCCATCACGGTTGGTTTAGAGGAAACAATGGATGAACAGTACATTTCACAAGGTCCGAAATTTATTCAGTATATGTCGGACGAGCTGCAGAAAAAAGGCGTGCCGGTAGTATTGCCAGCGGGGGGATTAGGATGTCATATTGATGCGAGTCGCTTTGTCCCTCATCTTGACCAAACAGCTTATCCGGCCGGGGCATTAGCGGCAGCGATATATATTGCAAGTGGTGCGCGCGGCATGGAACGCGGTACGATGTCAGAGCAGCGCGATGAAGAGGGCAATGAAACCCTATCGCATATGGAGTTAGTCCGTATGGCGATGCCCCGTCGTGTATTTACGCTTTCCCAAGTGAAATATGTGGTGGATCGTATTGCATGGCTATATGAAAACCGTGAGTTAATCGGCGGTATGACATTCGTAGAAGAGCCGAAAGTGTTACGCTTTTTCTTCGGTAAATTAGATGCCACATCGGATTGGCCGGAAAAATTAGCCGCAAAATTCCGTGAAGATTTCGGGGATAGTTTATAAAGTGAAACTTCAATCAGTGGGGGTTCTTCACCCCCACTGATGAATAAGGAACACAAGCTAAGTTCGCCACGTCCTGTGGCAACGCTTGTGTAACCAACATCGTGTTGGCCCGAACCAATCGGGCTTTTACGGGTAGTTGATCTCCCCCCTAGACTTATCGGCCTTCTTAAGTCTTGAGGTGGGAGTCTCACCTCTGTCGCTACGCTTTCGAGGCAGATAAATTACTACCCGTTAATGCGGGATAAAATAAAAGTCATCTTGAAAGGGGCGCTTTTCAAGATGACTTTTTAGTAATTGTGCTGATACTCTCGTTAATAATGTGACATATTTTGATTATCATTCTAAATTGAATGCAATTTCCTGAGTGAAAACATAGGAAGTTGTATAAACAAAATGATCAGATTTTTTTAGCCAGTTCATCGATATCGTCTGCTGCTTCGGTTAATTTCTCAATGGAGTTGGCAATTTCAACAATTGCGGCTGTTTGCTGTTCAGAAATAGCTGTAGTAGACATCACTTTTTGCTCTACAGCGGATACTTTCTCTTGCATAGACGCTAGTAGGTTTCTGATTTCGTTGACAGATTCGGCACTTTTATCTGCGAGTTTTGTAATTTCCTTTGCTACTACACTGAAGCCGCGCCCGTGTTCGCCGGAGCGAGCTGCCTCTATTCCTGCATTGAAGCCGAGGATTCGCGTATTTTTCGCTACATTATTAATAATATCTAATATTTTAGCAGAGTTTTCTACCTGTTGTCTTAACATGTTCTGTGCTTCAGCTACATCTGTCATATGGTTTGTTAACTCGTTGGCCGAAGCGGCTAATTGTTCGGTAGCACTGGAAATTTCCGTAGAAGAATCAGCAAAACGTTCGGCCAGCTGTAGTAATTCAACCTGCTTATTAATACTTGCTACTAAAGCGATGCTGCCAATTACTTTTTGCTGGGCGTTGAGAATCGGAGCGATCGCTACCTTCATTGCTTTGCCATATAACTCTTCTGGTATTGTTAATATTTGAGGCTGTTTAGAGCGCATCACGCTTAACATGGGGTCTCGGGATGTTAACTTACTCCCCAACATATTTTCTACTTCTAATTCTTTTGATTGAAGCTGCAACACGATGGTATCCAAATCGGAAATGGAAATGCTGACATCTTCTGCATGTAAGGATTGCAGGGTTGGTGCGAATTGAATAATATGCTGCAAATGTTCATCTAGCTGTTCATAGTTAATGGTAGTCATATACATACTCCTTTTTGTATGTATTATACTACTAAAAAATTAGGAAAATAAGGAAATAAAATAAAAAAATGCGGCAAAAGCCGCACTTTTTTTATCCCATTATGTTATAACCAGAATCAACATAAATCGTTTCTCCTGTAACACCTCTAGAAAGGCGACTTAACATGACCACTGTCATATCCGCCACTTCATCTTGGTTAGTATTACGTTTTAATGGAGCTGTTTCTTCAATTTTGTTTAAAATTTGATTAAAGCTTGGTACACCTTTAGCCGCTAATGTACGGATAGCGCCTGCTGAAATGGCATTGACACGAACGCCTTCTTTTCCAAGATCTGCCGCTAAATAACGCATAGAGGCTTCGAGTGCTGCCTTAGCTACACCCATGACATTATAACCGTCTAGCACGCGCTCTGCTCCTAAATAGCTCATCGTTACGATCGATGCTTCGTTTGTTAGGTACGGCTTGGCTGCATTTGCTACAGCAACTAAAGAATAAGCGCTAGTATCTTGAGCAAAAGCATAGCCATCACGTGTTGTTTCTACAAAGCGATTGCGTAAATCTTCAGCATGAGCAAATGCAACGGAATGCACAATGCCATCAATTTGCCCGAACTTTGTACCGATTTCTTCAAAGGCTTGCTGAATCGATGCATCATCATTCACATCACATTGGATGATAGCTGTTGGATGGTCTGGGTAATCGGCTAATAGCTTTTCGATTTTTCCTAGTGATCGCTCCTTGCGGTATGTAAAAATAACGCGAGCTCCTACTTCCAATAAGCGTTTTGCTGCTCCCCAAGCGATACTGCGTTCATTGGCTACGCCCATTACGACAACATTTTTATTTGCTAATTGTAATAAATCCATCTTTAAAACCCCTTTATCTTCTCAATTGTTAGTACCAACTACTAAAACTAACTATAACATGAATGAAAGGTGATGAAAAGAAGGGAATAGCTGAAAAAAAGGGAAAATAAAAGACAGCCTAAAAAATCATTCAAGCTGTCCCTCATGTATATTATTCGTATTTTAATGCGTCGCCATCAAATGACTCATCCGCCACTTTGATTGAGTCCGTTGGGCATCCTTCGAAAGCATCTTGTAAATCTTCTTGTAAGTCTTCTGGTACTGGTGTAGTTCCCATGTTATCATCTAAAATAACGAAAGCGATACCTTCATCATCATAGTCGTAAATATCTGGGGCAGCAGCTCCACAAGCGCCACAAGCGATACAAGTATCTTTATCTACGATTGTATATTTTGGCATATAATTCTCTCCTTTATCATTGCTATCAGCAAAGCTTCTTTCTTATTCTATAGCTGTTTACTATACTTTTCAACACAATACTACGAAAAGGAGGGATTTGGCTTGTTAATTGACCAAATACTTTTACAAATTTTCTATAAATTAAATAATGAACGAACAATCAATGCGGCTTATCACTTGCTTCGAGGAAAACGTTCTGGACAAACGATTCAAGACGTTGGTCTATTTAAATTATACCCGTATTTTGGGATTTTGAGAAAGCTCGCTAAACCTTCCTTTGATGACGGTGTTTCACGTTTAGTTGACCGTGATTTGTTGAAAGTGGAGGAGAGCGGCTATTTTACCGTGACATCCGCCGGACATGATGAACTTAAAAAATTAGAAATACCGTTTTACGACGGCTGGCATTACCGGGGGAATGAGCATGTATTTTTTGCGAGACTCTCCTTGATTATCCAAACATTATCGTATCAAACGGCAGGACATAAGTACTTTTTACCGGTGCAACGAGATGAGCAAACCCAGGCATGGTGCCGTGGCTTTTTAATGGATACACAATTTCATCGGCAGACATTGCAGGAACCTCTCTATGAGGAAATGCTATCAACGCTGGAAAATGCACATTTATCAGAGCAGCAACGGCAGTTAGTATTAAATCGTTTAAGTGGGGCACATGTAGCTGGGGTAGCCTGGCAGCAAATGAGTGTACAATGGCAACTGCCAGAGCTCGATTGCCAGTTATTATTCATTAGTGCATTACATAGCTGGCTAGAAGAAATTCGCCAGCAGCAGCCGTTTTATTTATCCAAAATGACTGGGGATATCCGTGTCGAAAACGTACTCACCGGCTCGGCTTATCAAACTGCACAGCTTTATATGCAAGGCTATACTTTAGAGCAAATCAGCCATATGCGCCAGTTGAAAATGAGCACTATAGAGGATCATATTGTTGAATTGGCAATGAATGAGCCTCATTTTGATATTCGTTTCTTTGTAAAGGAAGCGGACGAATTAGCAGTTCAGGAGGCGACGCAAACGTATATGACGAAAAAATTAAAAGTCCTGCGAGAAGTGCTGCCGCATTTGAGTTATTTCCAAATACGGCTTGCGTTAGCAAGGGGGGAGGAGTAAATGTTGGAATCCATGCTGAAGCAACATTTTGGGTATGATACATTCCGTCCCGGTCAAAAAGAAATCATTTCCTCTTTACTAGAAGGGAAGGACTGTATTGCTCTGTTGCCAACGGGAATGGGAAAATCACTTTGCTATCAGTTACCGGGCTATCTGTTGCCTCATCCCGTCCTCGTTATTTCCCCTCTGTTATCGTTAATGCAGGATCAGGTGGACCAATTAAAAATGCGCGGGGAAAAACGAGTGATTGCGCTCAACTCCTTCTTATCGATGCGCGAAAAGCAGGATGTATTGTCATTTTTGTCGCACTATCGCTTTATCTTTACGTCACCAGAAATGCTGATGCAACCGCAAGTCCGCCATGCTATAGAACAGATGACGTTCTCGCTCATTGTAGCGGATGAGGCGCATTGTATTTCGCAGTGGGGCTTTGATTTCCGTCCGGATTATTTGCGTATTGGCGAGATACAATGGAAAAAACCGCGGCCGCCCGTCCTAGCCCTCACTGCCACCGCTACGGGATCGGTCGTTCAGGACATTGTTCAGTATTTAAAAATGGATGCACCGTACCGATTCATCCATGACGTGAACCGCTCTAATATTAAACTGGCAAAAGTGATGTTTGCGCAAAAAGAGGAGAAGATAACATGGTTGCTAGAACATGTGAGCGCGACAGCGGGACCTGGGATTGTCTACTGTTCTTCGCGTAAAAAATGTGAGGAAATTAGCTTAAAGATGCTAGAAAGAGGGATTGTAGCAGCAAGTTACCACGGGGGAAAGGATGCAGAAGACCGTCAGTTTATTCAGCAGCAATTTTTACAAGGGGAGTTAGAGTGGATTGTTGCTACGAATGCTTTCGGGATGGGCGTTCATAAAGAGAATGTTCGCCAAGTCATTCATGAAAGCATGCCAGCGAACATATCCAACTATATGCAGGAAGTAGGTCGTGCGGGTCGAGATGGACAACAGGCTTTGGCCATTTTGCTGTATGCGGATGGAGATGAACATTTTGCCCACTATATAGCGACAGAAGATTTACCGAAGCAACACCATGTTGAGCAATTTGTCTATTATATAGAAACCGGTCAGCAGCCAGAGCAAATGTTACAGAATGCGGAAATTTCCGAGACAGGCTTTCGTGTGTTATCCTACTGGCTACAGCAGGAGCCGCCTTCTGCAGTGAAACAACGGTTAACGAAAATGATGCAGGAGAAAGATACAGAAGTGGGACGAATGCTGGCCCTTATTTTACAAGAGCACTGCATGAGAGAGCGGTTAGTGCAATATTTTGGACAAAACCTGTCTCTACAAGAAGGTGCTTGCTGTACGAACTGCGGTCTGCGGATAAAAGATTTTCTACTAGAACGCCAGCAAGGAAAGACGGTAAATGTAGAAGATTGGCGAAAAAGGTTGCGAAAATTGTTGTTTGGCGCTCCGTAAAGGTGACACAATCGTTTACTTTTCAAACAAATTTCGTCATAATATGGGTATAGAACGTGATGTTTGGGGGTAGCGATGATGACTAATACTGATTATCGTGGAAAAATAGAAGAAGGCCGTCAAGAAATTGAATTAGATGATTCAAATGCACGACTTTCGCGTACAAAACGTAAGGAAACGAAGCGAAAAAGTCCATGGATGACTGTAATGCTTGTCATATTTATATTGATTCCGTTAACTGTATTGATTTACATGCACTTTATTTATAAACCTGAATTACCTGTAGAAACAGCAGAGCAACAGTCCCATGTGATACGAGTAGAAAAAAATGATTTACCAAAGGCAGTAGCGGATGAAGACGAAGAAGATGACGCTGCTGAGGAAGAGAAACAAGAAGCGGAAGAGCGAGCAGCAAAAGAAGCTGCAGCTGCGAAAGCAGCCCAAGAAGCTGTACAAGCTAAGGCGGCACAAGAGAAAGTAGCGCAGGAAAAAGCGGCACAAGAAAAAGCGGTCCGAGAAAGAGCAGCTGAAGAAAAAGCCGCTCAGGAAAAAGCAGCCCGGGAAAAGGCTGCAGCTGAGCAAGTCCAAAAGCCAAAACGTACACACACTGTCCAATCTAATGAAACGTTATACCGCATTGCAATGAATTACTATAAAGATCCAAATGCAGTTGAAAAAATTAAGCAAGCGAATGGTTTACGTTCTAATGAGATTAGTGTGGGCCAAACATTAGTATTACCTTAAGAGAATGATAGATGGAATGAAAAGACGACGTATGCCCGCTAGGCAGTTCGTCTTTTCTGTGTTAGGGAGGAATTTTATGGAATGGTTAATCATGTTCATAGGTCTGCCGCTACTGTTAGTCCTCTATATGTGGAAAGAGGCACGGGAAAACAATATCCGAACGCATCACGTACAGGCACAAGGGAATGAGGATTGCTTTACCTTATTTTTTATTTCAGACGTTCATAATCGGTTGATTTCGCAAAAGATGCTTGCTAGTTTACCAAGGGTTGATGCGGTCATCATTGGTGGCGATTTTGTCGATCGGCGCGTCCCTTTTTCACAAATGGAAGAAAATCTAAGCCGTTTATTGACAGTAGGCCCTGTGTATTTTGTCTGGGGCAACAATGACCGGGAAGTGGGAGAGCAGGCTTTGCGGGAGTTGTTCGCCAAGTACGGAGTCACAGTTGTCGAGAACGATGCAGTCTTGTTACCTGACCGGAACAATCCAACGTGGCTGAGTGCTATTAACGATACATCTCGCAAAGACTATAGTTTCTCCCAAGCGCTTGCTAAATGTAAGGAAGATGACGTAACGATTGTCGTGTCACATAATCCGCAAGTATTTAATAAGGCGCATGCTATTTTGCAGCCTGCCTTATTAATGGGAGGGCATTTGCACGGCGGTCAAATCCGTTTCGGTCCTTTTGGGATTCATCCGCATGGTTCCTTTTCCATTAGAAAAGGGACGCCCACGCTAATTAGTAACGGCTACGGGACTACGTTGGTACCATTACGGCTTATGGCAAAACCTGAATGTCATATGATTGAAGTAGAAGTACGCCCAACACGCTAACTTTCACTGAGATTGTGTCTTTTATGTATGAAAATGCTAGATGAAGTGTACATTGGGGTCGTCAGATGTCAAACTAGCCCGAAAAAGCGGTATACTAATAATCAGGAAAAGATGTAGAAAGTAGGAGTGAAGAAGTGATACAAACAGTCGATGCAATTATTGTAGGAGGAGGGCCTTGTGGTTTGTCGGCCGCTATTGAATTACAGAAAATCGGGCTACAACCACTTGTCATTGAAAAAGGGAATATTGTGAATGCCCTTTACCATTATCCAACCCATCAAACCTTTTTTAGCACGAGTGAAAAGTTAGCAATTGGTGATGTGCCGTTTATTATTGAAGAACGTAAGCCACGCCGTAATCAAGCGCTCGTGTATTACCGAGAAGTGGTGGCAGCGCATAATATTCATGTAAATCGCTTTGAAAAAGTAAAGAGTGTACAAAAGCACGGTACACAATTTGTCGTGACAACGTCAAAGGCAGTTTATGAAACACCGTATGTCATCATTGCCACAGGCTATTATGACAATCCTAATTATATGAATATCCCGGGAGAAGAGTTGCCAAAGGTCTACCATTATTTCAAGGAAGCACATCCTTACTTTGATACGGATGTGTTGGTAGTCGGCGGCAAAAACTCAGCCGTCGATGCGGCATTAGAATTAAATAAAGCGAAAGCTCGAGTGACGGTTGTCTACCGCGGCAGTGATTATTCACCGAGCATTAAGCCATGGGTGCTGCCGGAATTTGAAGCTTGTGTACGGAGCGGGGAAATTACGATGCACTTTAATAGCGAGTTAAAGGAAGTAACAGCACACGAAGCAGTGATTGAAATCGATGGACAGTTACATACGATTCCAAATGATTTTGTTTTTGCCATGACAGGCTATCATCCTGACCATCAGTTTATTCGGCATATGGGTGTGCACATAGATGAGGAGACCGGGCGTCCATACTTTAATCCTGAAACCATGGAAACAAATATAGAAAATTTATTTATCGCAGGTGTCATTGCGGCAGGCAATAATGCGAACGAGATTTTTATTGAAAATGGTCGCTTCCACGGCGGATACATTGCTTCCAAAATAAGAGGGTAGTGAAAAAAGGATGTTTGTAGATTATTACAAAACATCCTTTTTTATCATTCTCTCTATTTCAAATGTAAAAATTTTCCTTTATACTATATTGGGAATTACATTGCAAAGAAAGTCTTAAAATCGGTAGGGGCAGTTGTTTGATGGAGACCAATCAATAGTTTCAAACGTGCTTTTTGGCCGTTGATTCCATTGGCAAAAATAACGCCTGCCTCCTCTAGCTGTCTACCGCCCCCGTGATAACCATACACGCCTTCAGCAATGCCGTTAAAGCAACGTGATACGAGAACAACGGGAATTCCTTTGTCCAAGATTGCTAGAATAGACGTAGCTACCGCCGGAGGAACGTTACCCTGACCGAGACCTTCTAACACAAGCCCATCATAGCCACTTGCCATGACGCTTTCAATCAAATCTGCTTCCATGCCTGCATATACCTTAAGAAGAGCAACGCGTTTTGTAATGTGCTCTAATGCTACATATTGCCGGCGAACGGGCTGTTGCTGAATATGAATCGCTTTTTTGGTTACAAGTCCAATCGGTCCGTACTGGGGACTTTGGAAGGTATTTACACTAGAAGTTGAAGTTTTCGTGATATTAAATGCCTGATGAATCTCGTCATTCATCACAACGAGCACACCTTTTTCCCGGGCTAAATCATCGCATGCTACGCGCACTGCTTCTACTAAATTATATACACCGTCCGCGCCGAGTTCATTGGCCGAACGCATGGCTCCTGTGAGGACAATGGGAAAGTCAAAATTTGTTGTCAATTCTAAAAGGTACGCTGTTTCTTCCAGTGTATCTGTGCCATGCGTAATCACCACTCCGTCAAGTGGCTGCTGGGCAGAGTAAGCGAGTATTAAATTGCGCAGTTCGAGCATTTCGACAGGGGTAATATGCGGGGAGGGCAGGTTAAAAGCCTCCACTTCTGTTATGTTAGCATAGCTGGAAAGCGTGTCTTTTGCATCTTTAATTGGGTTATGCTCATTAGGCAAAACAGCACCGTGTGCATCCATTTTCATCGAAATTGTACCGCCTGTATGAATAAGTAAAATATTTTTTTTCATGGAAATCCTCCGTATTCACTATGCTATAGGTGTTTTTGATATAATAACAATGAACTAAACTTGTAGAAAGAAAGGAGCTGGATGTCATCTTTATAGTAATTTTGGTTTCGGCTGCCATAGCTCCTGGCTTGGCGTTATTTAGCTATTTTTATTTGCGTAATCAAATGGCGACCGAACCGCGCAGAACGCTTCTTCATACATTTATATATGGTGCGATTATAACGTTCCCCATCCTATTTATACAATATGTATTACAAGAAGAACAAACTTTCTCGGATTTTTTTGTCGCTTCTGTATTGTTTTCAAGCTCTATTGAAGAGTTTTTTAAATGGCTTATTATTTTTTTGGCCATTTTACGCCATGTAGAATTTGATGATCCGTATGATGGCATTTTATATGGAGTAGCAGTGTCGCTAGGATTTGCGACAGTAGAAAATATTTTGTACTTATTGTCCTTTGGGATTAAGGAAGCTTTTATCCGTGCGCTCTTACCTGTATCCAGCCATGCGTTATTTGGCGTGGTGATGGGCTATTATTTCGGAAAAAGTAAATTTTCGAAAGATGATAAGCAAAAGGAATACTTGGCATTATCCTTGTTGCTACCATTAGTATTGCATATTGCCTATAATGCCATCTTAACATTTGAAGGCTATTACATTTATTTAGTATTGCCATTCATGCTATTTTTATGGTGGTTTGGTTTGCATAAAGTAAAAAAAGCTCATCGTCACTTGGTGCAACATTTATATGAGCATAATAAATTATAAAAGAGTCATTTAAAAAGTTACCGCTTTTTAAATGACTCTTTTGTATATTTTTTGTGGATTGCCACATGCTAGTGATAAAAGGAGAGTCTAGCATGAAAAAATGGTTTTTATGTGTAGTACTAATGTGGGGTAGTTACGGATGGCAGGCCGAGGCTTTTTCGTCTCAAGTCATCGAGCGAGGCGCTTTTGGAGATGATGTAATCGAATTACAGGCAAGGCTTCAATATATCGGTTATTATCACGGCAATATTGACGGCAAATTCGGTTACAAAACGTACTGGGCATTACGAGAGTTTCAACAGGATTACGGGTTGCCAGTAGATGGCATCGCTGGGGAAACAACGAAACAAAGACTAGTCAATAACACCGATTTTGATAGGGCTTTTGTGCATAGGCAAATTGAACAAGGCAATCGCTTTACGTATTACGGAGGTATACCTCTTGAACAACAAGTGAAAGAAGGAACAAAGACGAGTGAAGTTCAGCTGCCTACGAAATATTCAGAGCAAGACTTACAGCTGATGGCCAATGCCGTTTATGGAGAAGCACGCGGTGAACCATATGAGGGGCAAGTAGCTGTTGCGGCAGTTATTTTAAACCGTTTGGAATCAAGCGAGTTTCCGAACACAATTAGTGATATTATTTTCCAACCAAGAGCTTTTACAGCTGTAGCAGATGGACAAATTTGGTTAACACCGAATGAACGTGCCATGGAAGCCGTACTTGATGCAATGAATGGCTGGGACCCTACGGAAAATGCACTATATTACTTCAATCCAGAAACAGCAACAAGTGCATGGATTTGGACACGTCCACAAATTAAACAGATAGGCGAGCATATTTTCTGCTACTAGAGGTGAACAATGAGAGAACTACTTTATTTAGTTGGCTTAGCTGCGGTCATATTGGGAGTGTATGCGGTAGATGTAACAAATGACAAAAAGGAATTGCAACAAGCAGTACATGCTCATTATACAAACGAAATGGTCAATGCCACAGAACAAATGACTGAGCTATCAGATGCAATTTTAGAGGTGCAATTACTCAATGATAACGGCAGTGCTGATGAAGCAAAACAGGAAGTATGGCGTTTGAGCAGCGAGTTGCGAAATGCCATTACAAAATTGCCCCTCGATACGGGTTTGGCGAATGACATGATGCAGTATTATGCCAAAATTGGAGAAATGTCAAAACAAGCCGATAGTGATTGGCGCGGTGTAGCGCAGAATGTAAAAGCTATGGAAGAAGAATGGCGTGTTGCTACGGCTAAAATGCTAAATGAAAACAGTGGTTTTGAAGTGTGGCAACAGCAGGTGAAAGACCAAGATCCACATTTTCAAACAGTGGCCAAAGGGATTAAAGAATATCGAGAAGCGGATTTCCCTCTTACAGCGAGTGAATCCGATTATCAAAAGAAAAAAGAATTGGCCCATCTAGAAGAGAAGGAAGTCACAAAACAACAGGCAGTCGCACGCATCAAAGAATTACTCCCTACGTTAGAAGGGGCTACCTTTACTGTCTCTACGAATGCTAAGGATGCAGCTTATCCATTTTACCATATCCAATTTGTTAGAGGAGCAAGGCTTGGCTATGCTGATGTCACAAAAAAAGGCGGTCATATTTTATCGTTTTTAATAGAACGACCGACCGGTGAACAGAATATATCACAACAACAGGCAAAACAATCCGCAGAAGATTTTTTAAAGCAAGTGGGTTATACCGATACTAAGTTTATCGAAGTACGCGAAAATCACGAAGCATGGCATTTTGTATTTTCACGTGTAGCGAATGATGCGATTGTGTATCCAGATAGTGTGCAAATAAAAGTAGCAAAAGATGAGCGCGAAATTTTAGGGTTCAACGCGATGGAATATATTCAAAAGGAAAAACTGCCATCACAAGGTTTCGCGCCATTAGATGTCACGAAAATATTTGGCCAAGATGTACAACTAGAACCTGCTGTCAAAATCTATACAGAAAACGATGCCTTTGAATTGATTCCGGCTTACGAAGTAATTGCTCGTCAATATGGAGAGACTTTCCGCCTAGTAATTGACGCTCAGAAGCACAAAGTACTACAAATGGAACAGATGCCATAAGTCGATTGTCGATTAAATATAGAAAAAAAGGAAAATCCATGCGATAATAGGTATTATTTAATGGTTAAGGGGATTCGCATGGAACTTAAAATTGGTACAATGCTTCTTTTAGAACCGACTTATACAGATCGGATAGAAAAACTTCGGTGCAAAGTAGTTGAACAAGGTGAAGGCGTTATTTACATTGATTATCCAATTGACGTCAAGACAAATAAGACGGCTTTTTTGATAGATGGGGCTGAATTTCGCGTAACCTTCCAAAATGAAGCGAAGCAAAGTTTTGCCTTTACTACAGAAGTTCTGGGGCGTCAAGTAGGGGATATTCCAATGATTAAATTGAAGCATCCACCGCAAAATGAGTTTTTAAAAATTCAGCGGCGTGAATATGTACGGGTACAAACCCCTGTAGATATTGCCGTTGAAGTAAATGGCGAGTTTAAGCAGTATGTAACAGAAGATATCAGTGCAGGCGGCGTGCTATTGAATTTGCGAGGTCCAGCTCCTTTTGAGCCGAAAGATAGGGTCAAGTTATTGATTGTATTGCCCTATTTCAATAAGGAAATCCGTTACATTCAGATAGATGCTGCCATCGTGAATGTGTTTGAAAGAGATGAGCGTTTTCTAGCGGCCGTTCAATTTCTGGATACAGATGATATCGACAAGCAGTATTTTGTGCGCTTCTGTTTCGAGAGACAATTGCAAATTCGAAAAAAAGAACTGAATGAGCGATAAGTAGCTCCCCCGTTCCTATCGGCTTTTTCACCGAAGGGAACGGGGATATTTTTGTTTAAACGAGAGATGAAGGACGGGCGATCAGCTTATTTTTAGCGGATTATATGGTACAATAAAAGCGGAAAGTAGGGATTACATGACAAAGAAAATACAAATTGCGTTAGACGGTCCAGCAGGCGCCGGCAAAAGCACAATTGCTAAGATAGTCGCTGAACAGTTAGATTTTACATATATAGATACAGGTGCTATGTATCGAGCGGTGACGTATAAAGCACTGAAAGAGGGCATATTATTAGATGACGCACAACATTTAAAAAGCATGCTAGAGCAGACAACAATTGAACTGCAGCCATCAAAAGAAGGACAGCTTGTATTTGTTGACGGCGAAAATGTTTCAGCAGAAATCCGTTCAAATGAAGTCACAGCAAATGTTTCGCAAGTAGCAGCACATGCCGCTATTCGTGAAATTTTAGTGGAGATGCAAAAAGCGCTAGCTTCAAAAGGCGGCGTCGTAATGGATGGCCGTGATATCGGTACGCATGTTTTACCGCAGGCGGAGCTTAAAATCTATATGTCTGCTTCGGTAGAAGAACGTGCACGCCGTCGTCTGCTTGATAATGAGAAACGCGGCATCGAATCTACATTAGAAGGATTAATGAAGGATATTGCTCTGCGTGATCAAAAGGATAGTGAGCGCGAGGCATCGCCGCTGATTCAAGCAAAGGACGCTATTTTTCTGGATACTACAAACTTATCAATCGATGAAGCAGCCCAGGAAATTTTAAAGTTAGCGAAAGCAAAAATGGTTTAAAAAACGGCAAGATGGAAGAAATTTCTGAAAACAGGGGAAATTTTTTGTCTTTACTGGCGTTTTCTAATAAAATAAAAGGTGTAAGATGCGAAGGAGGGTTACATATGTCTGGAGAAATGAACTTAGAGTTACATGAAGGATTTCAAGAAGGAGATATTGTGAAAGGTGTTGCTGAGCAGGTTGACGAAAAATCAGTAACAGTTTCAATCGAAGGTGCTCCTTTCGATGGGATTATTCCCATCAGTGAACTATCGAGCTTACACATCGAAAAAGCTTCGGATGCTGTATCAGTAGGTGATACACTTGAACTGATGATTACAAAAGTAGAAGAGGAAAATTTCGTGCTTTCCAAGCGTAAAGTGGATGCATTAAAAGCATGGGATGATTTAATTCAAAAGTATGAATCAGGTGAAGTATTTGAAGCAGAGGTAAAAGATGTAGTGAAGGGTGGCTTAGTGGTAGATTTAGGCGTACGTGGCTTCGTCCCTGCATCTTTAGTAGAAGATTATTTTGTTGAAGACTTTGCTGACTATAAAGGCAAGACATTAAGCTTTAAAATTACAGAGCTAGATCGAGAAAAAGGGCGTTTGATTTTATCGCACCGTGCTGTAGTAGAGGCGGAAAAAGCTTCGAAGAAAAAGCAAGTGATTGATAATATTGAAGAAGGCGCCGTATTAACAGGTAAAATCCAACGCTTAGCGAGTTTCGGTGCCTTTGTGGATTTAGGTGGCATTGATGGTTTAGTCCACATCTCACAAGTGGCACATGAACATATAGAGGATATCTCCACAGTATTATCAGAAGGGCAAGAAGTACAGGTAAAAGTACTTTCTGTAGATCCTGCCAATGAGCGTATTGCGTTATCAATTAAAGATACGTTGCCTGGACCTTGGTCTAATATAGAGGAAAAAGCGCCAAAAGATGCTGTTTTAACAGGTAAAGTGAAACGCCTTGTCACATTTGGTGCCTTTGTAGAGGTATTCCCAGGGATTGAGGGGCTTGTGCATATTTCACAAATCTCTCATAAGCACATCAATACCCCACATGAGGTATTAAAAGAAGGTCAAGAAGTACAAGTTAAAGTACTTGAAGTCAATGCAGATGAAAAACGTTTAGCCCTTAATATGAAGAGCTTAATCGAAAATCCAGAAGCCGAAGAAAACTTTGACTATGAGCTACCAACAGAAACAACAGGCTTTTCATTCGGTGATGTCATCGGTGATCAGCTAAAAAAATTGAAAAAAGATTAGTATCCATAACTACCCTAAAGAGTGTATTCTTTAGGGTAGTTTTTTTATGAATATAAGGATGATTTTCTTCCTTGTTTACCAGATAAAATCGGCGTTTTTTCTTTTTGAATGTTAAGAAAATATGGTATAGTAGAGCGATTGGTGTATAATACACATTTAGATGAATTTGGGAAGGATGATAACAGATGACAAAACCAGTAATCGCCATCGTTGGTCGTCCGAACGTAGGTAAATCGACAATTTTTAACCGTATTGTTGGAGAACGTGTATCCATTGTGGAAGATATTCCAGGTGTCACACGTGACCGTATTTATAGTTCGGCGGATTGGTTAACACATGAATTTAATATCATTGATACAGGCGGTATTGATATTGGGGACGAGCCATTTTTGGAGCAAATTCGCCAACAGGCAGAAATCGCTATCGATGAAGCGGATGTCATCATTTTCATGACAAATGGTCGTGAAGGAGTGACAACGGCGGATGAGCAAGTAGCCAAAATATTATACAAAACGAAAAAGCCAGTTGTTTTAGCAGTCAATAAAATCGATAACCCAGACATGCGTGAAATGATTTATGACTTCTATTCACTTGGATTTGGTGAGCCGTTCCCGATTTCAGGTTCACACGGTATCGGTTTGGGGGATTTACTAGACGAATGTGCCAAGCACTTCCCGAAAGAAGACGAAGAGCAGTACGGGGAAGATACGATTAAGTTTTCATTAATCGGTCGCCCGAATGTAGGGAAATCTTCATTAGTTAATGCATTCTTAGGGCAAGAACGCGTAATCGTAAGTGATATTTCAGGCACAACACGTGATGCGATTGATACGCCTTACACATATGAAGACCAAGATTATGTCATTATTGATACAGCAGGTATGCGTAAAAAAGGGAAAGTATATGAGTCGACAGAAAAATATTCTGTCCTGCGTGCATTGCGTGCGATTGAACGCTCTGACGTTGTATTAGTAGTGCTCAATGCACACGAAGGTATCCAGGAGCAGGATAAAAAAATTGCAGGCTATGCGCATGAAGCGGGGAAAGCCGTTATTATTGTAGTGAACAAGTGGGATGCGATCGAGAAAGACGAAAAAACGATGAATTTCTATACACAGCAAATTCGTGAGCATTTCTTATTCCTAGATTATGCACCGATTGTGTTTGTGTCGGCTAAAACAAAACAACGCGTGCACCAGATCTTGCCGGTTGTCCAACGGGTAAGTGAAAACCATGCGATGCGCATTCAATCATCGATTTTAAATGAAGTAATTGAAGATGCTGTAGCGCGTAACCCAGCACCAACGGATAAAGGTCGTCGCTTACGTCTATACTATGCTACTCAAGTGGCGATTAAACCGCCTACATTTGTCGTGTTTGTCAATGAGCCGGAATTGATGCACTTCTCTTATGAGCGATTCTTAGAAAACCGTATTCGCGAAACATTCGATTTTGAAGGCACACCAATCCGAATGATTACACGTGCACGTGACTAATAAATGTTGAACAGACAGGTATCTCCATCTAGACTAAAACGGTCAAAGGTGGGGATTTTACTATCCTTGAAAAAAGAAAGGGGATATGAATGGAACGTATCACTGTTTTAGGTGCAGGTTCTTGGGGAACAGCACTTGCAATTGTCCTAGCTGAAAATGGACACGATACATTGCTGTGGACACATCGTGCAGAGCAAGCAACCGAAATGAATGAACAGCAAACCAATATAAAATATTTACCGAATACGGTATTACCTAAAAATTTAAGTGCCACGGCTTCACTAGAAGAAGCAGTCCGTCATGCATCCACGATTGTGGTAGCGGTACCGACAAAGGCTGTACGTCAGGTATGTGGAGATGTGTCGGATTTATTGAATGAATCAAAATTATTCGTACACGTCTCAAAAGGCATTGAGCCTGATACGTTATTGCGCGTATCGGAATTAATGCGTGAAAGCATCGCAGCGCAGTGGGTAGAGGATCTTGTGGTTTTATCGGGACCTTCTCATGCGGAGGAAGTAGTACAGCAACATCCGACAACGGTGACAGCAGCTTGTGAAAATGAAGCAGCAGCCAAAAAAGTGCAAGATTTATTTATGAGCCAGTATTTCCGCGTCTATACCAATGAAGATGTAGTAGGAGTGGAAATAGGCGGTGCTTTGAAAAATGTCATTGCGCTGGCCGCTGGGATTACAGATGGTCTTGGATATGGAGATAACGCAAAGGCAGCGCTCATTACACGCGGCTTAGCTGAAATAACACGTCTTGGTGTCAAAATGGGCGGCAACCCTTTCACGTTCGCAGGATTGACAGGTATGGGTGACTTAATAGTGACTTGTACAAGTGTCCATTCACGGAACTGGCGCGCAGGGAATATGCTTGGAAAAGGGATGAACTTGCAGGAAGTATTGACGCAGATGGGAATGGTTGTCGAAGGTGTACGCACAACGAAAGCCGCGTATCAATTGGCTGAAAAATACGATGTCCCGATGCCGATCTCTACGGCTCTTTACGAAGTATTATTCAATGACAAGCCTGTCAAGCAAGCAGTGGATGAATTAATGCTTCGTACTAAAAAATCTGAAATTGATGAGCTCCGTTCATAATTTTACGAAATTGTTCACAAATAGAGGCAGTGCATTTTATGCACTGTCTATATTTTTTTTCCATGAAACGGTATAATGACTAACTGTATGGAGTTTTTGACAGTAGAAAGGCGGTTAGTTATAGTGAAACAGTTAGTAGACCCTACACGGCTTATAATAAATGCACGGGGACCATTAGCACATATTTCAGCGCTGGATGCCATGTGGGTTTCTTTTTATTCAATTGGCTTATTATTAGCCTCTTCTTTAGTTGTCATGGCTACTCGAAAATGGGTAAAAAATGGCATGCTTTCTCTTCTCATTCATGTAATTGCTTTTGGTATGTTTATTGTTGGCACAGTTTTAATGGTTCTGGTTGTATTAACGTGGCCGAGTTGATGACGAAAGGTGAATGATAATGAAAAAACAGTTTCGTTTTATATGGGTAGGTCTAGTAGCTCTCGTATTATCCGCTTGTGGTGGAGTAGCTTACGATGAGGGGGCAGTACGAAATGTTCCAGATGTCGATGCCATTCAATCCATGCAACGGGCAGTGGATGAATATCAAGCCGCTACCGGTGTGCTTCCCATTAAAGAAAGTGATATGGACATGGATTTGTTTATCAAATACCGTGTTGACTTTGAAAAGATAGTACCTACATATATTTCAAAATCGCCGGACAATGCCTATGAACAAGGCGGCCTCTTCCAATATGTCATTTGGGATGCAGAGAACGACCCGACGATTAAGCTCGTTGATTTGCGTGTACCGGAAAAAATCCGAGAAGTGAATATGATTCAGATGACGAAGGAATATCCGCAGTTTGGCGAAAAAGTAGCGGAACACATTTACACTATCGACCATAAGGGCTTAGCATTCGATAAACCGCTTACCGTACAAAGCCCTTATTCGAATAAGTTGCTGCCGCTTCTGATGACGGCGCATGGGAATGTGATTGTCGACTATGCAGTGGAGTTGCAGCAATTTATCGATGACAATGAATTGACGCCGACACCGGGTGAAGATATTCGCTATTTAATCGCGGATGAATCCATGTTCTTGCCTGCTTATTCAGTGCCATATACAGTGGATGAAAATAATGAAGTAATCTTTATGTATACGGGTGTTGAGGACTACGAGGCAGAGCGTGCAGAGTTATGGGAACAATATCGCAACGGGGAATTGGAATTAGAAGAATCCGCACAATGATTTTGCAAGGCTATGAGAAAGATGTTCATTTTTCTCATAGCCTTTTCATATTTACTAAACAATCTCATATACTGCTTTAGGAGGGATTCGATGTCAGAACAATTGTTAGAGCAACTAGCTACAAGAACGAATGGTGACGTATATATTGGCGTAGTAGGTCCTGTGCGAGTGGGGAAGTCCACGTTTGTAAAAAAAGTGATGGAAAACATTGTGTTGCCTAATATTGCGCAAGAAGATGAGCGAAAGCGTGCAATGGACGAGATTCCACAGAGTTCACCCGGTCCCGTGATTATGACCGCAGAGCCGAAGTTTGTGCCTGCAAATAGCACACGTATTTCCCTTGGTGAGCAAGGTGTGACATTTCAGATTCGATTGGCGGACTGTGTAGGGTATATTATTGATGGGGTGAAGGGCTATGAAGATGAAAACGGTCCGAAATATGTACAAACGCCCTGGCATGCCGATCCTATTCCGTTCCAAGAGGCGGCGAAAATCGGCACGGACAAAGTCATCCGTGATCACGCAAACATTGGGGTTGTCGTAACGACAGATGGCAGTGTCAATGGCATGACCCGTCAAGCGGTAGAGGTAGCGGAGCAAGCCATTATTGAGCAACTGCAAGCCATTGGCAAGCCGTTTGTCGTGCTGTTGAACAGTACAATGCCAGCACATGAAAAAACAATTCAATTGCGCAATGAATTGCTGACAAAGTATGAGGTACCGGTTCATGCAGTATCGATTGAGCAGTTAGCACATAAAGATATTTTATACATTTTACAGGAGGCGCTTTATGAATTTCCTGTAGAAACGATAGACGTAGAAAAGCCGGACTGGTTGGATGTGCTTTCTCCTCAGCATCCGATTATGGAAGGACTGCAGCAAGGTCTACAAGAAATGAAGGAGTCGATTACAAAAATCCGTGATGTGGAGCAGGCAACGCATACCTTGGCAAAATGGCCATTTGTGGAGAGCTGTGAGCTACAGGAGGTGGATCCGGGCAGGGGGCTTGCAACCATTCGTCTGCAAACGACCCCGCAAGCATTTAAGGAAGCTTGCGAAGAATGGTTGACAGAGCCTGTTGAGTCAAAAAAGGATTGGCTATTATTTATCAAAGAAGCAGCGAAAGCAAAAAAACAGCAGGAGCGATTTAATCAAGCGATTGCCCAAGCAAAAGAAACGGGATACGGGGTAACATTGCCGGCTATGGATGAATTTACGCCGACAGAACCAGAGCTCATTCAGCAAAATAATTTTTATGGTGTGCGCATGCTAGCCACGGCCCCGTCTTATCATATTGTACGCATTGATATGGAAGCGGAGTTTGCTCCGCTCATTGGTTCTGAATTTCATAGTCAGCAACTATTGAAAGATTTGCGTCACGGCTATGAGCATGACCAGCAGTCCCTGTGGGAAACGCAATTATTCGGGACGCCGCTTCATGAAGTGTTGACTGAGAGTATCCGCTATAAAACAGACGCCATTCCTGCGAGTGCGAAGGAACGGATGCGCCGGACAATTGAACGGATGGTTAACACTGGCGATAAAGGAATGGTCACGCTTATTCTCTAAGCGTGACACGCTGGAAATCAAGCGGAAAAAGCTTACGTTCTTTTTGCATTCCTTAAAAAGATAATGAAATAATGCGTGAAAAAAGCAAAGAATGATACATTTAGTAAGACAAATGTATCATTCTTTGCGTTTTTTTGTAAAAAAAGGTTATGATATTGAAAAAAGCGGTTAAATTCAGTTGCAACGCGGTTTTGAGTGTGTTAGTCTTTTTTATATAATTAAGGTTCATTGCCCTTTGAGAGGAGGTGAATGGTGTGAATAAAACAGAATTAGTAAACTCTGTTGCTGAAGCTGCAGGTCTTTCTAAAAAGGACGCTTCTAAAGCAGTTGAAGCTGTATTTGATACAATTCAAGATGCTCTTGCAAAGGGTGACAAAGTACAATTAATTGGTTTTGGTAACTTCGAAGTACGTGAGCGTGCGGCTCGTAAAGGTCGTAACCCACAGTCAGGTGAAGAAATCGAAATCGCTGCGAGCAAAGTACCGGCTTTCAAAGCAGGTAAAGCGCTTAAAGATGCTGTAAAATAATACACATCCGTAGTTACATAGGGCAGCCTTCTAGAATTTACTAGAGGGCTGCCCTTTTGAGTGGCAATATTTCATTCATTGGGATGAATTAATGATACATACTAAAGCTAGCAGCTTTGAACTTCTGTCGCGGATATGCTAATATTCTTGTGGTAAATGAACGGGCTTAATTTTTAGGAGGAAATCATGTCGAATGTTGATTTAAAAAAAATAGAAGAAGCAGTAAAAATGATTTTAGAAGCAGTAGGAGAAGACGTTGGACGTGAAGGGTTACTAGATACGCCAAAGCGTGTGGCCAAAATGTATGCTGAAATGTTTAGTGGTTTAAAGGAAGATCCTCGTGATTACTTCAGCACGGTTTTCCATGAGGAACATGAGGAACTTGTCCTGGTAAAAGATATTCCTTTCTTTTCCATGTGCGAACATCATTTAGTGCCATTTTACGGCAAAGCGCATGTAGCTTACATCCCGAATGACGGGAAAGTAGCAGGTTTAAGTAAATTAGGTCGCTGTGTGGAAACGGTTGCACGACGTCCGCAACTACAGGAGCGTATTACATCGACAGTGGCTGATACCATCATGGAAATGCTTCAGCCAAAAGGTGTGTATGTGATTGTCGAGGCAGAACATATGTGCATGACAATGCGCGGCTTAAAAAAACCAGGTGCTAAAACAATTACAACCGTAGCACGGGGGATTTATGAAGAAGATGATGTAAAACGCCGCGAAATTATTTCGTTTATCCAGATGTCTTAATTATGCTAGAACTATGATATGATTAGAGGATAAAAAAACAGAGGAGTTTGAATAATGTCACAACCAGATTACATTATTATTGAGGCAATGGAAGACGGTGTTCATGTTATAGGTTTAACCCGCGGTACTGATACAAAATTTCACCACTCTGAAAAGCTGGATGCGGGGGAAGTGATGATTGCTCAATTTACAGAGCATACATCAGCTATGAAAATCCGCGGCAAAGCGAAAATTCATGCACCGCATGGTATCGTTGAGAGTGGCGTAAAAAAGTAACGTACTCCTAACATCGAAATGAATACAACACGCAATTAGCTATGCTATAATGGTGTTTAGTACCTTTAGTGAAATGGAGTACTTTTATGAACGCAATAATAGAACAATTTAAAACGACAGTATTACAGCGCATTCGCTATAATACATTACAAGCATATACAAGTACGCCAAAATTAGAAGATGAGCAATTATTTTTTTTATTGCTGCCTCAATTAAACGGCGAACAGTGGTCTGAGCCTATGGCAACAGGGGCTGTTGCGACGGCTATCGTTCATACATCGTTAAATGAACATGATAAGGTTTTGGCAAAAGAGGCAATTACAAAAGAACAACAGCTAATCGTTTTAGCAGGCGATTATTATAGTGGCCGTTATTATCAGCTTTTAGCACAGTCAGGCAATATTGTCCTCATTCAAAAGTTATCGGCTGCGATTATAGAGCGCTGTGAACACGAGATTAAAGTGTACGAGCCGCTAGAGCAAACACTTACAGAGTGGATCGACAGTTTAATGGTGATTAAAACGGCTTTGATAGAGCGCTTTTACGAAGTGTTCGGCTTTTCTATGTATGCGCCTATGATGAAGCATGTGCTTGTTATCCATAGTTTGCAGCAATTACTAGCTGAACGCAGTGTACCGTTTTTCAAACAACTGGTTGAGCTAGGACGAGATCAAATCAACGAAGAAGTGCGAAAACACAAAGAACAAGTATCCGCATTATTAGCAAAAATGCATTATTCGGAAGAGGTAAAGCGACATATTCTTGCGATAGTGGAGTAATGGTTGATAAAGTGAAACTTCAATCAGCGGGGGTCCTTATCTCCACTGATGAATAAGGAACGCAAGCTGAGTTCGCCACGTCCTGTGGCAACGCTTGTGTAACCAACATCGTGTTGGTCCCAACCAATCGGACTTTTACGGGTAGTTGATCTCCCACCTATCCTTTTCGACCTTCCTAAACCTTGAGGTGGGGGTCTTACCTCTGACGTTACGCTTTCGAGGTAGATAAATTACTACCCGTTAATGCGGGATAAAGAAAGGTTTTGAAAAAATGGCAAAATCGAAAGAACAACATGTGCATGAAGTATTTGAGCAAATTTCAGGCAGCTATGACAAAATGAATTCGGTTATTAGTTTTCAAATGCATAAGGTATGGCGCGATGACGTAATGAAGCGCATGAACGTCAAGAAAGGTTCTGCCTGCCTGGATGTATGTTGCGGAACGGCTGATTGGACGATTGCGTTAGCAAAAGCTACAGGTGGAGACGGGATTGTCAAAGGACTGGATTTTAGTGAAAATATGCTCAGTGTAGGAAAGAAAAAAGTATTGCCGTATGATTTCGTAGAGCTCATTCATGGCAATGCAATGGAGCTGCCTTTTGAGGATAATACCTTTGACTATGTGACAATTGGTTTTGGTTTGCGTAATGTGCCAGATTATATGCAAGTATTAAGCGAAATGAATCGTGTGTTAAAGCCTGGTGGTATGGCTGTATGCTTGGAAACCTCTCAATCGGAAATTCCGGGTTACCGACAAGCTTTCCGCCTTTACTTTAAATATATTATGCCGGTCTTCGGAAAGGTTTTTGCGAAAAGCTACAAAGAATACTCTTGGCTACAGGAATCTTCCGATCATTTTCCAGGAATGAAGCAGTTAGCCAGTATGTTTGAAGAAGTCGGTTTTGAGCGTGTTACATATAAAGGCTATAGTGGTGGAGCAACAGCGATGCATATGGGCTTTAAAAAAGAAATTTAGTGGGAGAAGGTTTGTTCAAGTGGAAAAGATGAAGCTAAAATTACTGTATGCGGACTTAAAGTCTGATATAGATATCATCGAAAAAGAATTAGAAACAACGCTGAACTCGTCTTCACACTTGCTCAATGATGCGTCTGTCCACCTTTTACAGGCAGGTGGAAAGCGTATTCGACCTGTCTTTGTATTACTGAGCGCAAAGTTTGGTGACTATGATATTGAACGTGTTAAGCATATAGCGGTACCGCTTGAACTCATTCATATGGCATCACTTGTGCACGATGATATCATTGATGATTCAGATATGCGAAGAGGAGAAGTAACGGTTAAAGCCCAATGGAATAACCGTGTAGCCATGTTTACGGGTGATTTTATTTTTGCGCGTGCACTTGAATATGCGACAGTGCTAGAAAATCCGCGTATCCATCAGATTTTATCTCGAACGATGGTTGAAATCGTCAATGGTGAAGTGATTCAAATGGAAGATAAATTCAGGCTAGACCAAAATATTAAAGATTACTTCCGTCGAATTAAGCGAAAAACGGCGCTGCTGATTGAATCCAGCTGTGAATTAGGAGCGCTTGTGGCTGGTGCTGCGGAAGAGGATGTACGTCGCTTAAAGCGTTACGGCTATTTTGTCGGCATGAGCTTTCAAATTGTAGATGATATTTTAGATTTCACAGCAACAGACAAAGAACTAGGCAAGCCAGCGGGCAGCGATCTTATGCAGGGGAATATTACATTGCCTGCTTTATTGCTGAAGGATGATCCGAATATGCGCCCTTATATCGACCAAGCCATTGCAGGGAAACTAACGGAAGCTGAGCGCAGTGAAATGTTAAAGTATATTCGGCAATCAGAAGCGATTAAAAAGTCGGCTGAACTTAGCGAGAAATATTTAAAGAAAGCATTAAAAGAAGTAGATGCACTGCCTAAGCACCCAATGAAGAAAAAGCTACGAGATATTGCCTTATTTATCGGTAAACGCAATTATTAGCTAGCGCTTGCGTGCAGCATCTTTCTTTGGTAATATTTATCGGTAGGTGAAAATTACCTTTATTTCAATTTAGGGAGTGTTTAAAAAATGGCAATCGAAAAAACTTTTTTAATGGTTAAACCTGATGGCGTAGAACGTCAAGTAATCGGTGATATCGTAGACCGTTTTGAACGTCGCGGTTTCGTAATGCGCGGCGCTAAATTAATCAATGTTTCTCGCGAATTAGCAGAAAAACATTATGCAGAGCACGCTGAGCGTCCATTCTTCGGTGAGTTAGTGGACTTCGTAACTTCAGGTCCAGTATTCGCTATGGTTTGGGAAGGCGAGTCTGTAATTTCTTTAGCTCGTATCATGATCGGTGCTACAAAACCATCTGAATCTCAACCTGGAACAATCCGTGGTGACTATGCAGTAACTGTATCTCACAACGTAATCCACGGTTCTGATTCACTGGCTTCTGCAGAGCGCGAAATCGGCTTATGGTTCGGTGAAGAATTAGTTTAATTTTTTAAACACTTAAGTAGCTGTCACAATGTGTGGCAGCTATTTTTTTATATTTGATTTGAATTACTGATTCTATTCGAAAAAGGTAACGAGACCTAGTTTGCGTTCTATAATAGCAAAAAGAATTTTTTACACGCGAAGATGTAGAGTTGGTTCATTCTTATTTAATGAACAAGACACTGAAAAAATATTGTACAAGTATGTATTTAAATGGTATTTTAGGTAATTGAAAGGTAAATTAAATTAAAAGGCAAGTTAATCCAATGAAGCAGCTTTCTAGGTTCTGCATTATTCGAACATGACAAAGCCGCCAATTTTTCCAACTCACCGATGAAAGACAGCAAATGTGAAACTATTTCCATAGCCATATCGTAAAGTAACTATACAAAGGGAGGCGGAAAAGATGTGGATTTTTTTGACGATTATTGTGGTAATAGGAATACTGACAGACACATATATAAAAAAGCAGAAGCTAGATTTAAAGCGTATTGAAAAAGAATTGGAACTAGAAAAACTGCGCATAGAAGCATTTGATAAAGAAACAGATAAGCTGCGCCTGGAGCTAGAGCAAACAAAACAGCTAAGGCTGTCGGAAAGAGAGGGGATTTAACATGTGGGTTTTAATACCGATATTGGCAATTCTAATAGGAGGAGCTATTCCCATTACAGCCATAGTAACTATTCATAAGCGCGCACAAACGAAATTGCAAATTGAACTTGCTGATAGAGAATTGCAACTAGAGCAATTAAAGCTGCAAAACTTCGATAAAGAAACAGAAAAGATGCGCATAGAACTTGAATATATGAAACAGCAAAGACTGGAACTGCCCAACACACTCACAAATCAGTTGGATTCCTAGAAATTGCATTAATTTCTATTTCTGTCATCCATTTTTTCCGCTATAATAATAATATGAATGTGTAGAGGGGAAAGTGGAGCAATGTCAGATTATGAACAATTTATACAAGGCATCAAGCGCAAAACAGGCATCGACCTTGCACTTTATAAAGAAGCACAAATGAAGCGCCGTTTAACGTCCTTATATGAGAAAAAGGGCTTTAAAAATTTTGTGGATTTTTATGCAGCTTTAGATAAAGATCGTGATTTAATGAATGAATTCCTTGATCGCATGACGATTAATGTTTCAGAATTTTATCGCAACGGAAAGCGTTGGGAAATATTGCAAAATAAAATATTTCCAAAACTTTTGCAGACAAACAGTAAATTGAAAATTTGGAGTGCGGCTTGTTCAACAGGTGAAGAGCCTTATAGCTTAGCGATGGTGTTATCGCATCATCAACCTCTATCACATATACGTATTCAAGCGACTGACTTAGATGAGAATGTAATTCAAAAAGCAAAGCTTGGTTTATATCCAGAGCGCTCCCTAGCGGAAGTACCAAAAGATGTGCAAGCGAAGTATTTTACCAAAGAAGGCGTATTCTATAGAGTAAATGAAGATGTGAAACGAACAGTTACGTTTAAAAAACACAATCTGTTGAAAGACCCTTATGAGTCGAATTTTGATTTGATTGTATGCCGAAACGTCATGATTTACTTTACTGAAGAGGCAAAAGACCAAATTTATGAAAATTTCAGCAAATCTTTACGAACAGGTGGTATTCTATTTGTAGGGTCGACAGAGCAGATTTTTAATCCTGCTCGCTATGGATTCGAAGTAGAAGATACATTTTTCTATCGTAAAAAATAATAGTTGAAAATCATGTATAGCAGTGTGCTTAAAAGTGGAACAGATTACGCTTTTCGTCATGATACGAAAGGCGTTGTTTTTTTCAGAAGGCACTGCACCGGATAACGTATCGCGAGAACGTTCAGAATATTCGTAAATAACAACAAGTATTTCGGTATTCGTACTGTATTTTGCGAGAAGTTATGTTATAGTGGAAAAATACATACTTTAGTGAGTTGAAGGGAGAAAGTGTTTTATGCGTTACTTAACAGCAGGAGAGTCACATGGACCACAATTAACAACAATTATCGAGGGATTACCTTCTCTTTTACCTATTACAGCAGAGAAAATTAATAAAGATTTAAAGCGTCGTCAAGGTGGTCACGGCCGAGGTCGTCGCATGCAAATCGAGACAGATACAGTGGAAATTTTAGCTGGTATACGACACGGCAAAACATTAGGGTCACCGGTAGCGCTTGTTGTCACAAATGATGACTGGAAGCACTGGACAAAAATTATGGGAGCTGAGGAGCTGCCAGAAGATGTAGATCCGAATGACATCAAGCGTCAAATTTCTCGTCCGCGTCCTGGGCATGCGGATTTAGTAGGTGGAATGAAATATGGTCACCGCGATTTACGGAATGTGCTAGAGCGCTCAAGCGCACGTGAAACAACAGTCCGCGTTGCAGCCGGTTCGGTAGCAAAAGCATTATTAGAAGAATTAGATGTAGAAGTAGTTGCTTATGTAACAGAAATCGCAGGTATTAAAGCAGATACAACGAAAATTGCAGGCAAGTCTATCGCAGAAATTCGTGCCATTGTTGAAGAGGATCCTTGCTACTCAGTAGACTCAGAAGCTTCAGCAAAAATGGTTGAAGCGATTGATGCGGCGAAAAAAGCAGGAGATTCTATCGGTGGAGTTGTAGAAGTGATGGTAGCTGGCTTACCAGCAGGTATCGGTTCATATGTACATTACGATCGTAAATTAGACGGCAAACTTGCTCAAGCCATGCTGTCAATTAATGCTTTCAAAGGCGTAGAATTTGGGATTGGCTTTGAAGCGGCACGTCTGCCAGGTTCTCAAGTGCATGATGAGATCATTTGGGACGAAGAGAAAGGCTACACGCGCAAAACAAACAATTTAGGTGGTTTAGAAGGCGGTATGACAACAGGTATGCCGATTGTTGTCCGCGGTGTGATGAAACCTATTCCGACATTATATAAACCGCTGAATAGTGTGGATATCGAAACAAAAGAAGTATTCAAGGCCAGTGTAGAGCGCAGTGATAGCTGTGCAGTACCGGCAGCATCAGTGGTAGCAGAGCATGTTATTGCCTGGGAAGTAGCGAACGCTGTCATGGAGCAGTTCCATAGCGATCAATTACCGCAATTAAAGGCACAGTTAGACGAAATGCGCCGTTATACAAAGGAGTTTTAATATGAAAATTCCTGTTCGTGCAGCATCTCACCAGTACGAGGTAACAATTGGACATGGAATTTTAAAAGAGGCATTTATAGCACATGAAGAATTATTTGCGAAAGCAGATAAAATCATCGTGCTGACAGATGCGAATGTATGGGAAGCGCAGGAGGATTATTTCCGCGCTGCCCTCCCGCATTTCCATGTGCTTGTCATGCCCGCAGGTGAAGCTTGCAAGTCATTTGATAATTTCAATGCAGTACATACATTTTTATTGGAGCAAAAATGCACGCGTAAATCATTGGTTATCGCGTTCGGCGGCGGTGCAGTAGGGGATTTGGCCGGTTTTGTAGCGGCAACTTACATGCGGGGAATTCCATTTATTCAAGTACCGACAACCATTTTGGCTCATGATTCGGCAGTAGGCGGCAAGACGGCGATTAATCATGCACTTGGTAAAAATATGATTGGTGCTTTTTATCAGCCAGAAGCAGTGCTATATGATACACAATTTTTAACAACCTTATCGACAAAAGAAATACGCTCAGGCATGACAGAAGTAATCAAGCATGCGATGATTTCAGATGCAGCTTGGCTAGCGGAGCTGATGACTAAGGATGTCACGAACCTGTCAGCTGATCTATTAGCAGATTATTTAGCAAAAGGTGTCACGGTGAAGGCGAGAATTGTCGAAGAAGATGAAACAGAACAATCCGTACGCAAATATTTAAATTTAGGGCATACGTATGGTCATGCGATGGAAGCAGCGGCTGGCTATGGTGGTCTAGCCCACGGGGAAGCAGTAATGATCGGTTTAGTATACTGTTTGCTGCTAAGCGAGCGTCACGGAAATATCACGCGTGAGTTTACCGAGCAATTTACTCGTTTTGCACTCGATAACGGATATCCATTTGAAGCTGTAGCGGACTATTCGTTTGAGCAGCTGACGGAATATTTGATGAAAGATAAAAAAGCAGACTACGGTGAGCTACAATTTGTATTGTTAGAAGAAGTAGGAAAACCATATGTGAAAAAAATTACGTTAGAGCAGTGTGCGGAGATTGATGCAGAGTTGCGCACATTACTGGAGGTGCTAGGATGATTCGTGGGGTACGAGGGGCAACAACAATTGAAAAAGATGAAGCCTCACTGATTTGGCAGCAAACAGCCGATCTTTGTTTACAAATGGCGAAGGAAAATGGGATTGCGCCAGAAGATATTGCTTCGATTACGATTTCAACGACACCGGATATTAAAGCGGCGTTCCCGGCGCGTTCTGTACGTCAAATGGAAGGCTGGCAATTAGTGCCGATTATGTGCATGCATGAGATGGATGTTCCGGGAGCATTGCCGCTTTGCATCCGTGTACTAATGCATGTCAATACGGAGCTTGCACAAGCAAATATTCAGCATGTTTATTTAAATGAGGCCGTACAACTTCGACCTGATTTAGTTCGTAAATAAGGAGATGTTTGATAATGAAATGGAAACAACAAATTCATGGCATGAAAGCATACCAACCAGGGAAACCGATAGAAGAAGTAAAAAAGATGTATGGATTAGAAGAGGTAGTGAAACTAGCTTCTAATGAAAATCCATTTGGCTGTTCACCAAAAGTAACGGCTTTTTTGCAAAATGATACGACAAATCATGCCATTTATCCAGATGGCTATGCACAGGAATTACGTACAGCTGTTGCAAAACACTTTGATGTAAAAGAAACAGAATTAATCTTTGGAAATGGTTCAGATGATTTAATTGCTATCATTACACGTGCTTTATTGTATCCAGGCGTAAATACCGTTATGGCAGATCCGTCATTTTCACAATACTGGCACAACGCAGAGATCGAAGGAGCAGAGGTACGCAAAATACCAACGAAAGACGGTTACCATGATTTAGAGGCGATGCTAGCAGCGATTGATAACAAAACATCTGTTGTTTGGGTATGTAATCCAAATAATCCAACAGGTACGGCGGTAGAGGATGAAGCGCTTGCTGATTTTATTAAACAAGTACCGTCTGATGTATTGATCGTTTTAGACGAAGCGTATATCGAATATATGAACGACGTGACCCCTACCTCTTCATTTAAATATTTCCGTGACTATGATAATGTGATTTTACTGCGCACTTTCTCGAAAGCTTATGGGTTAGCATCATTCCGCGTTGGTTACGGAATTGCAAACGAAGCTACTATTGCCAAGCTAGATCCGGTTCGTGCGCCGTTCAATAATACGGTGCTAAGTCAAAAAGTAGCGGTGATTGGTTTAGAAGACCAAGCATTTATTAACGAGTGCCGCCTAGCAAACGAAAAAGGAAAAGCGCAATTTGTGGACTGGTGTACAAAGCATGGCTTAACGTACTACCCTTCACAAACAAACTTTATTTTCTTTGAAGTGAAAGCAGACAGCCAATTTGTGTTTGAAGAGATGATGAAGCGCGGGTTTATTATCCGGAGCGGTGCAGCTTTAGGGACGCCAGGATTTATTCGTGTGACAATCGGGACAGAAGAACAAAATGCTAAATTCTTAGAGTTGTTAGAAGAATTATTAGTAGAACAAGGAGTTCTTGGATGACACAAAAGGTTCTTGTCATAGGGCTGGGACTGATTGGGGGTTCCGTTGCCCTTGCCCTACAAAAAGCACCGCAAACAAAAATCTATGGGTATGATGCCTTACCCCAAACACGAGAATTGGCACGTACACTGCATGTTGCTCATGAAGTGGTAGAAAACCCGCAGGATGTAGCAGCAGACATGGACTTTATCATTTTTGGTACACCAGTCAATGCCACAATTGAGTGGATGGATCAATTAAAAGATTGGTCATTAAAGGATTCTGTTATCGTTTCGGATACTGGCAGTACAAAGGCGCTTATTATGAAAAAAGCACTGGAGTTAAAAGAGCGGGGCATTACATTTATCGGTGGTCACCCAATGGCAGGCTCCCATAAAAGTGGCGTGACAGCTGCTAAACCGTACTTATTTGAAAATGCTTATTACATGCTGACGCCATTTGAGGACGAAGCAGCTGAAAATATAGAAAGATTAGAGTCACTGCTAAAGTATACAATCGGCAAGCTCGTGCAGGTAGATGCAGCCGAGCATGACCATATGACAGCGGTAGTATCCCATTTTCCGCATATTGTCGCAGCATCGCTTGTCCATCATTTGCAGCTGGAAAATGCGCAGCTTCCGATGACGCGTTCATTAGCAGCGGGTGGTTTCCGGGATATTACGCGCATTGCTTCCTCTAATCCTGTTTTGTGGCGTGACATTACAATACAAAATCGCAAGGAGTTGCTCGATCAACTTGAACAATGGATGGCAGAAATGCAGCGCGTCAAATCAGTGCTAGAAACAGGTAGTGATGCGATGGTCGAGCAGTATTTCGCAGTGGCAAAAGAGGTGCGGGACGCGCTACCAACATCATCAGGTGCGCTATTCGTCCCGTATGACTTATATGTGGATATTCCCGATTATCCAGGGGTTATCTCGGAAATTACGGGCTATTTAGCAGAGGATCAAATTAGTATTACGAATATCCGTATTGTGGAAACAAGAGAAGATGTATTTGGTATTTTGGTTATTAGCTTTAGCTCAGCCGATGACCGCGAACGTGCAGTCAAATGTATCGCTAGAAGGACAAATTTTGAAACATATATTTCTTAGTGGCAAAAAGCATTCGCTTTTTGCCCTTTTATCTAGGAGGGTCCATCATGAAAACGATGAATTATAACAAAGCGTCATTAAATGGCACTATTCAAGTACCGGGGGATAAATCGATCTCACACCGTTCAGTCATGTTTGGAGCGATTGCTCAAGGGGTTACAACGGTGGAAGGTTTTTTACTGGGAGAAGATTGTTTAAGCACGATTGATTGCTTCCGGAAATTGGGTGTGCAAATCGATGTAGACGGTAACAATGTCCGAATTGAAAGTGTCGGCATCGATGCATGGAGAGAACCAGCAGAGGTGTTATATACAGGGAATTCAGGGACGACTACACGTTTAATGCTTGGTATTTTAGCAGGGACGAATTTACATACCGTGATGACGGGAGATGCATCGATTGGTAAACGCCCTATGCGTCGCGTTGCCGACCCACTACGTCTGATGGGTGCGCAAATTGCAGGTCGCGATCAAGGTCAATTCACACCGCTTGCCATCCAAGGCACAAAGCTGCAAGCAATTGATTACACGATGCCGGTAGCAAGTGCACAAGTGAAATCAGCTATTCTGTTAGCAGGCCTGCGCGCAGAAGGCACAACCATCGTACGTGAATCGGAAACATCGCGTGATCATACGGAGCGTATGCTGCGTCAATTCGGAGCACAGGTAGATGTAACAGAAGGAGTTGTATCCTTTAAGGGTGGGCAAGTGCTGACAGGGACACATGTCAAAGTACCAGGAGATATTTCATCGGCAGCCTTTTTCCTAGTAGCAGGAGCCATTGCCCCGGATAGCGAAATTGTGATGACAAACGTTGGCGTCAATGAAACACGTGCCGGTATTATTGATGTGTTGCGCGAGATGGAAGCGGATATGGATGTTGTTATTGATGATGAGCAAGCGGCAGAACCAACGGCAACAGTGACAATTCGTACTTCCTCATTAAAAGGTACGACAATTGGCGGAGCAATTATCCCTCGTCTCATTGATGAAATTCCTATTCTTGCTTTACTGGCGACACAAGCGAACGGACAAACTATTATTCGCGATGCAGAAGAGTTAAAAGTAAAAGAGACGAATCGCATTGATGCGGTCGTGGCAGAATTGAAAAAATTAGGAGCGGATATCGAGGCAACGGATGATGGTATGATCATCAATGGTCCTACACAGTTACATGGAGGTTCGTTAAAATCATATGGCGATCACCGTATCGGCATGATGGCAGCCATCGCAGCACTTATTACAGACGGAGAAGTAGAACTTGATGATGCGGAGTGCATTGCCGTTTCATATCCTACCTTCTTTGAACATATAGAAACTTTAGTTAAAAAATAAAGTACCAAAAAAGCTCAAGATGTATGCAGGATCTTGAGCTTTTTAAGATAGAAAAAAGAAGGGATGATAGGAAGAACGCAATGGCTGTTATTGTATTTATTATAATGGAATAGCTCAAAAATCTTGTTTCGATGGCATTAGTGCGGTAGCATTAATAATGAATTTAGAAAGAAAAGGTGAACAAGACAATGAACGAAATGATGCAAGCGATTCAAGACGGCGATCTGCAGCAGGTCAATGCATTTCTAGAACGTTTTTTAATGAATGAAGCACCGGAAGCGCAGTATGAGATAGCGGAAATGCTAATGCATTATGGTTATTTAGAGGAGGCAGCACGGGTGCTGGAGCATTTGGCGTTCATTTTCCCGGAAGAGGCACAAATTTTAATCGACCGAGCGAATGTAGCGATGGAGCTAGGCAAGGAAGATGAAGCATTGGAGTTATTATTAGCAGTGAAAGAAGATGCACCGGAATATCCGCAAGCACTGCTCGTGATGGCAGACTATTATCAGATGCAAGGCTTATTTGAAGTAGCAGAGAAGCGCATTAATGAAGCATTGGCACTCCTGCCAAACGAACCGCTGTTGCAATTTGCGAAGGCGGAACTGTTATTTGAAACGGGCAGATTTTCAGAGGCAGCGCGACTGTATGAAGATTTGTATGAATTGGACAAGCAAATCGCAGGTGTCTTGCTGGCAGCACGTTTAGCGGAAGTGTACCGTGCGGGGGCAGCGTATGAGACAGCGCTTGAATATTATATGGAAGCTTTAGAGGAAGAAGTAACACCTGATTTATTATTCGGCTCAGGCTATGCGGCATTCCAATCAGAAAAATATGAAACAGCTATTCAGCAGCTAGAAGACTTGAAAGAATTGGACCCAGATTATTTCTCAGCCTATTTATTATTGGCACAGAGCTATGGTATGCTTGAGGATAATAAAAAAGCTTATCAAACCATCCAAGAAGGTTTAATGCGTGATGAATATGATAAAGCGCTTTATTTATATGCAGGAAAAATGGCGTTGAAAAACAGCTTGCCGGCGGAAGCGGAGCAGCATTTGCAGCAGGCCATTGCGCTGGATCCAGAGTATATGGAGGCCACATTGGTGCTGATTTCTCTGTATGCTCAGCAAGAACGTTATGAACACGTAATTGAGCTATATGAGCATTTGCAGCAAGATGATATCGATTTCACGGCTCTTTATCCATTTGTCGCAGAAGCGTATGATAAAGAGGAAAAATTTGAAAAAGCATATGAAATTTATAAAGCCGCATATAATGATTTTAATGAGGATGTGTCATTTTTAGAAAAATATTGCTATTTCTTGCTGGAAGATGGTAAGCAGGAAGAAGCATTTATAGTGGCAAAACGTTTAGGGGAGTTAGAACCGACCGTAGAGGAGTGGCAATTATTACTTGAGCGTTTTGAATAGGGGGGGATTTGATGAGTTCTGCTATACCAATAACAGATAAAAAGACCTTTATTCGCTGGTTTTTAAGAAATCATCAATTAAAAAAGAGAGAATGCGTGTGGATTTTAAATTATTTGTTGAGTAATGATACGGTGCTGGAAAATGTTCATTTTGTAGAAGAGGCACATTATTGCCCGCGTGCAATGGTCATGTCAACGGTAGATCATCAAGGTGTTCCATTCCGGTTTTATAAAGGGAATATTATGACGAGTGACGCAGAAAAATCGTTTCATGATTTACGATTAAACGAAACAGAGCCAATGTATATCCAAATAAATTTCGCATGTATCCCGCCGCACCTGCATTATTTAGCGGTACTAGAGGATAATCCCTATATGCCGAAATCTCTGCAAATTAGTGAAAAAGATCGGATTATTGCTGAACAATTATTGAAAGATAGTATGGCAGCATATCAAGAGAAAAAAATATTAAAAGAAATTGATGAAGTATTAGATACAGGAGATAAGGATAGATTCTTTGAATTGTCCAACTTATTATTAGCGATCCAACACACCTCAAAGAAATAATCGGAAGGAAGAGGCATCATGTTTTTTAACGTACCAGATATTCAGCAATTTCAAGCAAATAAAGAGTTTATAGATACAGCTGTTGTCCCATTGCTAAGTTTGCAATTTTCAGATGATAAAAGTAAAAAAAGCGGTTCGGACGCAGAATATTTAATGTCTTTAACGGCATTTATAGAGCAACAATTTAAAGGGCGCCTATTGATGACGCCTCCTTTTTCTTATGTGGATTCTTTGAAGCCGCATCTGGATTTAAGTTTAATAGAGAAGGAATTGAAAGATGCTGGTTTTAAGCATGTAGTGTTTATTACATGTGATGCGGATTGGGTAAAGAAAGAAGAATTTCATGTGATATGGCTGCCTGCCATCCCACTTACATCAATGGACATCCCTGTAAAGCAGAAAATAATGGAAGATCAGCTAAAACAAGTTATTCCAACTCTGACAAACATATGGACTAAACTGTAAAAATTTGTTTCATTAAATGTTCACAAAGTGATTTTTTTAGAGTCATTGCGTTATTGACCAAGTCTCTTAGTTGATATATCATAGAAATGTCCTAGTATTACACTATTTGTAAAAGTATGTCCGTTGGACTGACCTTTTAGTTAGAGGGGGGAAAAGGATTGAGTAATAATCGAGTTACACGACGCCAATTTTTAACTTACACAATTACTGGTGTAGGTGGATTTATGGCTGCCGGTATGTTAATGCCGATGGTACGTTTCGCAGTGGATCCATTGTTACAAACAAAAACAGAAGGAGACTTCGTTTTAACAGGTCAAAAAGTATCTGAATTAACAGACGCGCCTGTTAAAGTAGACTTCTCATTCGAGCGAACAGATGCATGGTATGTATCTGAAACAACAGATTCAGCATGGGTTTATAAAGATGGCGATGCTATTATCGCGCTTTCGCCCGTATGTAAGCACTTAGGTTGTACAGTCAACTGGGAAGGGGATCCTGATCATCCAAATCAATTCTTCTGTGCTTGTCACGCTGGTCGTTACGAAAAAACAGGTGTGAACGTTCCGGGAACACCACCAACGGCTGCTTTAGACCAATATGAAGTAGCTGAGAAAGACGGTTTCTTAATGCTTGGGAAAAAATCTGCAAATAGTTTTGCATAATTAAGTTAGGGGGTACGACAACAGTGCTAAATAAAATTTATGATTGGGTCGATGAACGATTAGATATCACTCCCATTTGGCGTGATATTGCCGACCATGAAGTGCCTGAGCACGTTAACCCTGCCCATCACTTCTCAGCATTCGTTTACTGTTTTGGTGGATTAACGTTCTTCATCACAGTAATTCAAATCTTATCAGGTATGTTCTTAACTATGTACTATGTACCAGATATCGAGAATGCTTGGAAGTCAGTTTATTATTTACAAAACGAAGTAGCGTTTGGTGAAATCGTGCGCGGTATGCACCACTGGGGGGCTTCATTAGTAATCGTAATGATGTTCTTACATACACTTCGTGTGTTCTTCACGGGTTCTTATAAGAAACCTCGTGAGCTAAACTGGGTTGTTGGTGTAGGTATTTTCGCTGTAATGATGGGATTAGGTTTCACAGGTTACTTATTACCTTGGGACATGAAAGCATTATTCGCAACTAAAGTAGGTATTCAGATCGCAGCATCTGTACCATTCCTTGGTGAATACATTAAAATTCTTTTAGCGGGTGACTCTGAGATTCTGGGTGCACAAACGTTAACGCGATTCTTCGCAATCCATGTATTCTTCTTGCCAGCTGTGTTATTCGCATTATTAGCGGTTCACTTTATCATGATTCGTCGTCAAGGTATCTCAGGACCACTATGATCTAAACTATGTTTTAATGATTTTTTAAGGAGGGGACAATATGCAACGCGGAAAAGGTATGAAGTTTGTTGGGGATTCACGTGTTAAAATAAATGACCGTATGCCGAACAAGCCAAAAGATTATACCGAATACCCTGGGAAAACAGAAGCTTTCTGGCCTGACTTCTTATTAAAAGAGTGGATGGTAGGGGCGGTATTCCTAATCGGTTATTTATTATTAACTGTCGCGCATCCATCACCACTTGAAGCGCCGGCAGATCCTACTGATGCATCTTATATTGCATTACCAGACTGGTACTTCTTATTCATGTATCAGCTATTAAAATATTCTTATTTCTCAGGTGCCTATAACGTACTTGGTTCTGTAGTTGTACCAGGTCTAGCGATGGGTGCTTTAGCACTTATGCCTTGGTTAGATACATCAAAAGAACGTCGCCCATCAAAACGACCAATTCCTGTGGCAATTATGTTATTGGCTGTATCAGCAATGGTGTATTTGACATGGGAGTCTGTAGACTCAGTGAACTGGGAAGTAAAAAGCACTCAAGGAAAAATTACGGACAAGCATTTAGGTTTACTTCCAGATGTAGAAGTAGATACGAAATCAGATGGTTATTTAATCTATGAAGCAAATTCTTCATGTATCGGCTGTCACGGTGGTGACTTAGCAGGTGTATCTGGTCCAATGCTATTAGGCAATGAGTTAACGGCAGAAGAAGTACAAGAAGTAATTGTAAATGGCCGTGGCGCTATGCCAGGTGGTATGTTTGAAGGTACAGATGAAGAGCTAGCAACATTAGCTGAGTTCATCGCAGGTTTAAAAGAGCAATAATCAATATTATATTTTTATTTAAGAGAATCAGCATTTGTTGATTCTCTTTTTCTATGAACAGTTTAATAGTACGAGATTTTAGTTGATGAGAGAGTATGTTGCTGAGATTCTAGTAAAAGATTCCTTTTTCATAGAATAAAATAAAATCAAGGTGCTACTTGGTATTCTGAGTTCCTCAAAAAGAAAAGGCATACTAACACAATCATGCGTTGGTAGACCTTTCTATGTAAAATTATTTCTTTACCTATTAACATTTTTGTTTTTTTAATAAATATATACATAAAAAAGAAACTTTATCCTCTATAATACGTATAAAGGAGTGAGAGTATGCAATCTTTGTGGTTGAAACTTTGGTACATGCTAACGCACCGCGGCTTTATGACCGCTGTTTTAGTCATTAATGTCTTCGGTACCATCTATGGTTATATTTGGTATGGGGGACAACTCGCGAACACGGAACCGCATTTTTGGCTATTCGTCCCAGACAGTCCAACAGCCAGCTTATTTTTCTGCATTGCCTTATTTGGCTGGATTATCGGCAAACATTTTAAATTAATCGAAGCTCTCGCTTTGGTTACATTAGTAAAGTACGGTATATGGGCAGTCGTGATGAACTTGCTGACAGTGGTGGAACTAGGCTCGCTGAGTCCAGAAGGCTGGATGCTTGTCTTTTCACATTTCATGATGGCCGTACAAGCTGTTTTGTATATCCCGAAATATGCTTTTGGATTTACTCAGGTCATCATTGCGGCAATATGGACATTACATAATGATGTCATTGACTATGTTTTTGGTCAAATGCCGACGTATCGTATATTGGATCAATATGCGGCACAAATTGGCTATTTTACTTTTTGGCTTTCTATTGCATGTATTGCGCTCGCTTATGCCGTCTTCAGCAAGCGTAAAGGTTTGCAAAGCCTATAAATACTAGTTAAAATAGTAGGGATATAAGAATTATAAAGAAAGGAAGATTTTTTAATGAGTTTAGGTATGTATATCGTATACTTCGCGGTTATTTTACTATTGCCACTCTATGCGCAAATGAAAGTAAAAAGTACGTATAAAAAGTTCTCTAGCGTACCGTCTCAGCGTGGGATGACAGGCGCCCAAGTAGCACGTATGATTTTAGATCATCATGGCTTATCTGATGTTCGTGTTGTACCGACACAGGGTGTATTATCAGACCACTACAACCCAGCAACAAAAACAGTTGCGTTATCAGAATCAAATTACTATGAATCGTCTTTAGCAGGAATTGCTGTTGCAGCCCATGAGGTAGGACACGCGATTCAGCATAAAGAAGCTTATTCATTTTTAACATTACGATCAAAATTAGTACCAGTAGCGAATATCTCTTCCAATGCTTCTTGGATTTTCGTGATGATTGGTATTTTAGCATCAAGTTCAGGTCTTTTATTATTAGGGATTGTGCTATTAATGGCAGGGGTACTGTTCCAAGTAGTCACATTGCCGGTAGAATTCGATGCTTCGAAACGTGCGATGAATGAAGTCGTGTCACTAGGCATTATTGGCAACAATGAAGAAAGAGGCGCACGTAAAGTGTTAAATGCCGCTGCTATGACATATGTAGCTGCAGCAGCTGTCGCGATTCTAGAGCTTGTTCGATTAATTTTAATCTATACAGGTATGAACAACGACGATTAACTTTCATAATAAACCGCTTGAAAAGTTCTTATTTTCAAGCGGCTTTTTTTCTATTGTAATGGTTGTTTATGCTCGTCAAGCGTAAAACCTTCACCAGCTACATCGCGTACTTCGATAATGGAAACAAAGGCATGAGGATCAATTGCATGAATTGCTGATTTCAAGCGCACGAGCTCATTACGAGCGACCACACAATATAAGATATCTTTATTTTGCTTCGTAAAATGACCATGACCTTGTAATATTGTAACTCCGCGATCCATTTTTTCCGAGATAAAATCAGCGATATCATCTGCGTTATTGGAAATAATAAGAGCGCCCTTTGCTGAATAGGCACCGTCTTGCACAATATCAATGACGCGTCCGCCTACGTAAACAGCTACTAGTGTGTACATCATGGAGCGAGCATCTAAAAAAGTTGCCCAGGAAATTAAAATGACAATCGTGTCAAAAGCAAACATCGTTTTGCCGATTGTCCATCCTAAATATTTATTGGCCAGTCGAGCTAAAATATCCACACCACCGGTTGTCCCACCGCAACGGAACACGATTCCCAAACCAATGCCGATAAACACGCCTGCAAATAATCCGACAAGGAGCTTATCATCTTGCAAATTCATCTGGAACTCATTCGCTTGGAAAATTTTTAAGAAGACAGACACCGCGATGGTGCCAATGAGAGTATAAATAAATGTTCGGCGACCAAGAAGTTTCCAGCCGAGAAAAAACATAGGGATATTCAATAATAAGTTCAAGAGAGCTGGATCCCAGCCAAGGGTAAAGTACAGAATAAGGGTAATCCCGCTAAATCCGCCTTCGCCAAGTTCATTTTGCATATTGAAATGCACAAATCCAAAACTGAAGATCGCTGCACCAAGCAATATGCCAATGATATTTTGCACTTTAATTCCTTTTAACATAAAGTGCCTCCTTCATTTTTCAAAGATTTCTGTAAGTTGATTTATCCTAAAAACAGTCTCCTTATTATGTTGCATTTTTCATGTTTTGACAACTACATAGCCTTTCCGCTACGATAGCAGTAGGGATGTATGTATGCTATACCCATTTCATACATAAACGAAGATTTCCAGAAGAAAGGAAGAAGCATATGATTAAAGTAGCAATTGCGGGTGCCCGCGGAAAAATGGGCATCGAAGCCGTTCACACGGTAATGAAACGGGAAGGGATGGAGCTTGTGGCAGCGCTTGATTACAAAGAAGTTGGTCCTACCCTCGCCCAATTAGAAGGTTTCCCCTCTACATATACAGTGCCCATTTATACAGATATGGAACGACTAGTAGCCGACACAAAACCAGATGTACTTGTAGACTTAACCAATCCTCATGCTGTTTATACACATACAAAGCAAGCATTGACATTAGGAGTACGTCCGGTAGTTGGAACAACAGGCTTTACAGATGAACAACTGGAAGAGCTGACTCAGCTTGCTGCACAGAAAAAAATCGGTGCTATTATTGCACCCAACTTTGCGATTGGTGCCATTTTAATGATGAAATTTGCCCGTGAAGCGGCAAAATATCTACCAGATGTTGAAATTATCGAGATGCATCATGACCGTAAGCTGGATGCACCGAGCGGAACAGGTGTAAAAACTGCGCAGATGATTGCAGAAGTGCGCGCTGCCAAAGTTCAAGGTCATCCCGATGAACAGGAAATCATAACAGGTGCTCGCGGTGCAGACTTTGAAGGGATGAAAATTCATTCTGTACGTCTTCCAGGTCTTGTTGCACATCAGCAAGTACTATTTGGAGGCGAGGGGCAGCTATTAACAATTCGCCATGATTCTATGAACCGTGAATCTTTCATGGGTGGTATTGCTTTCTGTGTTGAAACAGTGATCAATATGGAAAAATTAGTATACGGATTAGAAAACATTATATAAGCAGGTGAAGCTATGAAAATTGCATTGATTGCGCATGACCGTAAAAAAGATAATTTAGTCCAGATTGCGATTGCTTATCAGCATATTTTTGCTGAGCATGATTTATTTGCAACGGGGACGACAGGTCTTCGTATTAGCGAGGCAACTGGTTTACCGGTAACACGCTTCCGCTCGGGTCCGCTCGGAGGCGACCAGCAAATTGGCGCAATGATTGCGAATAACGAAATGGATATGGTATTTTTCTTCCGTGATCCATTGACTGCTCAGCCGCATGAGCCTGATGTTACGGCACTCGTCCGCTTATGTGATTTATACAGTGTCCCATTAGCTACCAATATGGGGACGGCTGAAATTTTATTAAAAGGGTTAGAAGAGGGATTAGTCGACTGGCGTTTGATTCAAGAAAGAAGAGAGTGATAAATAAAAGGAGGGTGTAACAGATGCGCAAATTAAAAATTGGTATTACATGTTATCCGACAGTAGGGGGTTCTGGCGTAATCGCGACAGAGCTGGGCAAGATGTTAGCAGAACGAGGCCATGAAATTCATTTTATTACATCAAGTGTTCCTTTTCGATTAGATAAAATTTATCCTACTGTGTTTTTCCATGAAGTAGAGGTAAACAATTATTCAGTTTTTCAATATCCGCCGTATGATATAGCTTTAGCGAGCAAAATGGCAGACGTGATCAAGGAAGAAAAGCTCGATATTTTACATGTACATTATGCCATTCCACATGCCGTCTGTGCCGTGTTAGCGCGGGATATGTGCAAAGAGGATATCGGGATTGTCACAACACTGCATGGGACCGATATTTCGGTATTAGCCCAGGATTCTACAATGTCCCAAGCGATTAAGTATGGTATTGATCATTCTGATGTAGTGACAACGGTATCTAACTCACTCAAAGCGGAAACATACCAGCGCATCGACACGATAAGCCCAATTGAGACTATCTATAACTTTGTCGATGAAAAAGTGTTCTATCCAATGGATGGCAGTAAATTAAAGGCGCAGTTTGGCATCCGCGAAGACGAGCGCGTACTCATTCATGTGTCTAATTTCCGGAAGATCAAAAATATTCCGGATGTTGTGAATGCCTTCTTTAAAATCCGGGAACATATGCCTGCTAAATTATTATTGGTAGGGGACGGACCGGAAAAACATCGGGTAATGGATGAAATAAGAGACCGTCCATTTAAGGAAGATATTTTGTTTTTAGGAAAACAGGAAAATATCGCGGAACTATTCTCTATTAGCGATTTGAAGCTATTGCTTTCTGAAAAGGAATCTTTCGGACTGGTATTGCTAGAGGCGATGGCTTGTGGTGTTCCGGGTATTGGGACAAACATTGGCGGGATTCCAGAAGTCATTGAGCATGGCAAGGATGGCTATATCGTAGAGCTAGGGGATGTTGATGCAGTAGCACATTACGCGATTGAATTATTAACAGATGAACATAAATTAGCTGAATTCCGATTAGCTGCCATTCAAGCTGTCGAAACGAAATTTAAATCTGAAAAAATTATTGCACAGTATGAAGCAATTTATGAAAAGCTGGTGGCGATTAAATTATGAAGAAACAATGGCAAGCGGCAACAGCCGTAATTGAAACATTGGAACAGGCGGGCTATGAGGCTGTTTTTGTTGGGGGAGCCGTTCGCGATTTATTGTTAAATCGACCTTTCCATGATATTGATATTGCGACGAGTGCCGAGCCTTTGGAAATGAAGCAGGTATTTGAAAAAACAGTAGATGTGGGCATTGCACACGGGACACTGCTCATTTTAGATGCAGGTGAACCGATCGAAGTGACCACATTCAGAACAGATGGTGAATATACCGATCATCGTAGACCAGACTCCGTTCAATTTGTGAGATCACTTGAAGAAGATTTACAGCGCCGTGATTTTACAGTCAATGCGATGGCCTTGCGGAAAGATCATAGCTTAGTTGACTTTTTTGAAGGACAGAAAGACTTAGCAAATAAAGTGATACGCGCTGTAGGAGAGCCTGCAGCTCGCTTTGAAGAAGATGCGTTGCGCATGCTAAGAGCCGTGCGTTTCGCTGCGCAGCTAGGCTTTACAATCGAGGAACAGACATTGGAGGCAATCCGGCAGCTAGCGGCTCAAATCCAATATGTTGCTCAAGAGCGCGTTACGATGGAATTAGATAAATTATGGACGAGTCCTTATGTGTATAAAGGGCTGAAAATGCTGAAAGAGTCAGGATTGTCCGCTTATTTACCAGGCCAAGGGAATATAGAGACAGAGAAATTTAAAGTTTTCCAGACAAGCGATCCAAACGTAGGTTGGGCTTATTTTATATATCTTCAGCAAGAACCTGCACTCATTGCCCAGTACCGTCTATCCAATAAGTCCAAGCGTTTTATCAACGAGGCAATGACAGCAGCGGATCGACTGCAACACGGCTGGCAAGCAAGCGATTATTTCCGCTTTTCATTAGAAGCGTTACAGACAGCATACGATTTTGAAATGTGGCAAGGACACAGCCTGCCCTTTAGCCGCGAGACAATTGCACAACAGAAAGCTCAGTTGCCATTACAAACAAAGCAAGATTTGTCGGTGACAGGACATGATTTTATCGAGTGGCATGGGGGGAAAAAAGGACCTTGGTTAAGCGTGGCTATCGAGTCTGCGATTCAAGCTATTTTAGAAGGCTCGCTACGCAATGAACGAGATGAGATAAAGGAATGGTTTTTACATGACTTCAATCAAACATGATATTTTGACCTATTTAATACAAGCAGAGGGACAGCCGGTTTCAGGGCAGTGGTTAGCGGATACATTAGGTGTTTCAAGAACAGCCATTTGGAAGCAGCTCCAAATATTGC
Organism: Lysinibacillus odysseyi; assembly: GCA_014595895.1. Taxonomy (GTDB): domain Bacteria; phylum Bacillota; class Bacilli; order Bacillales_A; family Planococcaceae; genus Lysinibacillus_B; species Lysinibacillus_B odysseyi_A. Next base: position 569,843 of record JABUKB010000001.1, read on the forward strand.
AGCAAGAGGGCTATGAAATGGAGTCGACAAGAAAAGGCTACTTACTCGTGAAAACACCTGGCAAACTGCATGAATCAGCTGTAGCGCCATTGTTAGAGACAAAACGGTTAGGGCGGACGTGGCATCATTTTGATGAGGTAGAATCCACGCAGCTCATCGCACATGATTTAGTGCGGAAGGGAACGGCTGATGGCACTGTTGTCATCGCGGAATTGCAGACAGCTGGACGCGGTCGTATGCTACGTCCGTGGGATTCTGCTGAAGGTAAAGGGATTTGGATGACAGTGATTTTACGTCCGGATGTACTTCCTTACCAGGCTCCGCAGTTTACATTAGTAGCCGCGGTTGCGGTTGTTCAAGCGATAAAGGCTCTTTACCCTGCACTGGAAACCAATATTAAATGGCCGAATGATTTATTGATAAATGGTAAAAAATGTACGGGTATTTTAACGGAGATGATAGCAGATCCGGACCGGATACAGGCGTTATTAATTGGTATTGGGATAAATGTGAATCAACAGTTACACGAGTTTCCAGAAGAGTTGCAATCGATTGCAACATCTTTAGCAATCGAATTAAAGGAAAAAGTAGACCGGGCAGCGTTGTTAGCTAAAATACTTGGCTATTTAGAGCACTACGGGGACTATTATGTAAAATATGGATTTGCGCCTATTAAAACATTGTGGGAGCAATCTTCTACAACGATTGGCCAACAAGTTCGAGCGACTACTGTGCGAGAGGTCATCGAAGGAAAAGCAATTGCCATTACAGAATCCGGTGTTCTTGAAATTCAAACAGCAACAGGGGAAATAAAAAGCGTCTACTCAGCAGATGTTGAAATAATATAACTTCTTTCAATAGATGCCCTCCAGCTTTATAGATAGCGAAATGAATGCGAATAATTTTCCTTTCATAGGATGTATCAACACTGGCTGGAGGAAGTGAAATCTTCAGCGAATCCAGAATTTGGTTTCGCGGAGGCAAAATGAAAAACTTAAAAACTGTACGTAAGCGTGGAAAATTGTTATATTAGTAGCGGACAGTATCCTTTTAGGAACTGTACCTTGCTAGGTCAACAATAAAAAATCTGCCTTGATCTATTAGACAGGGACGGAAGAAAACGATGCGCTTACAACGCCACCCTTCTGTCTGCTTACAGAAGGGTTTTTTATTTGTTTTCTTCAGATTGAAGGAGGAACATATGAAAACAACGAGTGATTTTATGAAAATGAAGCAACAAGGTGAAAAAATCGTGATGATTACTGCTTATGATTATCCGGGCGCTAAATTTTCAGAACAAGCAGAGGTAGATATGATTTTAGTCGGCGATTCGTTAGGTATGGTTGTGCTTGGCTATGATTCTACTATGCCAGTCACAGTGGCTGATATGATTCACCATGCAAAGGCGGTACGTCGCGGGGCAAAGGATACGTTTATCGTGGTAGATATGCCTTTTGGTTCTTATCATGGCGATCTGCATGACACATTAAAAACTGCGGTTCGCATGATGCAGGAGACAGGTGCAGATGCATTAAAGGTAGAAGGCGGCGATGAGGTTATCGATGTCATTAAGAAATTAACGACTGCTGGTATTCCGGTAGTAGCGCATTTAGGATTGCAGCCTCAATTAGCAGGCGTATTAGGCGGTTATAAAGTGCAAGGACGCACAAAAGAGCAGGCAGAAAAATTAATCAGCGATGCCCTGCTGGTACAACAGGCTGGTGCTTGCGCGATTGTTTTAGAGTGCATTCCGCATCAATTAACAAAAATAGTGACAGACAAATTAGTCATTCCTACGATTGGTATCGGAGCAGGAGCGGAAGCAGACGGTCAAGTGTTAGTATTCCACGATTTATTATTATACGGGAATCATCATATTCCAAAATTTGTGCAAGGTTTTGCCCATGTTGGTGATGAGGTATCACACGGCATCGAAGGGTATAAACGCGCAGTGAAAAACGGTTCATTCCCAAATTTGCAGCAGAGCTTTACGATGAAGGAAGAAGAATTAGATGCATTGTACGGAGGCGTAACAAAATGACGAAGGTAGTCCAAACAATCGCGGAACTAAAAGCGTTTGTTCGCGATACGAAACAAGCAGGTAATACAATCGGTTTAGTCCCTACGATGGGGGCGTTACACGAGGGGCATTTAACATTAGCTGCACAAGCGCGTAATGAAAATGATGTTGTGGTCATGAGTGTGTTTGTGAATCCAAAACAATTTGGTCCAAATGAAGATTTCGACACGTACCCACGTGATTTAGAAGGGGATACAAAGCTGGCTGCGTCTGTAGGCGTAGATGTAGTGTTTGCTCCTTCAACAGAGGAAATGTATCCGACAGATGGCGGTATTACAATCCGTGCTGGACGTGCGGCAGAGATTTTATGCGGAGCAAGCCGTCCAGGACATTTTGATGGTGTACTGCAAGTGGTAGCAAAGTTATTCCATTTAGTCGAGCCGACACGTGCTTACTTTGGTCAAAAAGATGCGCAACAAGTGGCTCTAATTGAAACGATGGTGCGTGATTATAACTTCCCATTAGAAATTTGCACTGTGCCGATTGTTCGTGAAGCAGATGGCCTTGCAAAATCCAGTCGCAATGTGTATTTAACAGCGGAAGAACGACAGCAGGCAGTTGGACTATATAACGGATTAAAATTTGCAAAAGAGGCAATTTTATCTGGAAAGCCAATGGGGATTGCGATGATGGCGGCACGTGACCAAATTGCCCGTGAAACAGGTGGGGAAATCGATTATTTCGAGTGCTTATCTTACCCAGATTTAAAATCCATTGACGGTCAAACGACAGATGTTTTATTAGCAGGGGCTGTTTATATCGGCAAAACACGTTTAATTGATAATATGATTTTCAACTTAAAGGAGAATAACTAATGTTTAAAACAATGATGAATGCTAAAATTCACCGTGCCACTGTCACACAAGCGGATTTAAATTATGTAGGGTCTATTACGATTGATGAAGATATCATGGATGCTGTTGGAATTGAAGCCAATGAAAAAGTAGCCATTGTGAATAATAATAACGGAGCTCGCTTTGAAACGTATGTCATTAAAGGGGAGCGCGGTTCAGGGGTTATTTGCGTAAACGGTGCAGCAGCTCGCTTAGTGCATACAGGAGATATTGTCATTATTATGAGCTATGTGTTAGTGGATGCGGAGGAAGCCAAGCACCACGTGCCACAAGTAGCCATTATGAATGAACACAATCAAATTAAAGAAATGATTAACTACGAACCAGAAGCAACGGTAATGTAGTAGGGGGCAGATGAAATCACAAGGTTTCATCTGCTTTTTTTATACCAGATTTTCTTTCATGTTTTTGGTGTTCAAGCTCTGTACGAATATTCAATTGAATTGGATATTTGTGTTAAAATCAATAGAGATGATGAAGAAGTTTGCTTGAAATACTGTAATACTCTAGTTTAGGGAAACTGTTTTACCTATATTTAAAAATAACTACTAATCTATGGAGGAGGGATACTATTCATATTGTAATTCGACTGGGCTTGTCTTTGATGATAGTATTCTCATTAATAGGATGTAATACTTTGGAAGAAAAAGATGTATCTATAAGTACGAATGAAGAAGAAAAGCCACCCAATTTACAATTAACGATTGGTGAAGAGGAGATTATGATTCACCGGGGAGCTTATGAATGGAGATATCTTGATAAAAGTACAGGACAAGAAACACTTGTGCAGACAGATCACGCTCCTCCTAATGAGATGGTAAATATTGAACAAGGTATTAGAGTGAACCTAAATGAACCAATAAAGTTAAATTTTCAAAAGAAACCAACACAATATGAAATAAGAGTGTGGGACAAGGATAATGTGGTTGCAACGTATAATACATTTGAAGAAATAAAGGAAAAAGGGCAACATATATTCGAAATAATAGGCATTTGGGGAGAAAGCACTGCTACTTATGTAGTGGCATTAGACCTTCAATAAGTTCTCTATAGGAATAATTAACATTCGATATTAGGAAAAGGTATACTGAAAGAACAGGAGTATTGCTACAAAAAGAATTCATCGATTCTTAAAATGAGTGAATGTTTTAATTACCCAATTAAGAGAGCATGAAACGAATAAAAGGAGGCTCGTTCTTGAATATTTTAATTTTAGGTGGAACTGGTCGAGTGGGAAGTCAAATCGCGACGTATGCCCTTCATGATAGACATCATGTTACTTTACTAGTTCGCACTCCAGAAAAGGTTCAAATACATCATGAAAATTTAACTATCATTCAAGGAAATGTGTTACATAAAGAGGATATCATACGTGCCATGCATGGAATGGATATCGTTATTAGCGCACTCAATACAGATGGGACAACCACTCTCTCAGAAAGTATGCCGTTTATTATTGAAGCAATGGAACAAGAAGGTATCCAACGAATTATTACGATAGGAACTGCTGGAATCCTGCAAAGTAGAGTTAACCCACAGTTATTACGTTATCAGTCAAGTGAATCGAAACGCAAGTCAACCCGCGCAGCGGAAGAGCATCATCGAGTTTACGATATGCTTGCAAAATCAAAACTCGACTGGACGATTGTCTGTCCTACATATTTACCTGATGGGGAAAGGGCAGGGAACTATCGAACAGAGCGTGATTTTTTGCCAGAGGATGGCAGTAAAATTTCAGTATCGGATACGGCAGAATTTGCATTTAGCCTGATAAAAAGTAGCGATTACAAAAAAACACGTATAGGCATTGCTTATTAATGATATTCTCTTATGCTACTTGTTTATCGGGCTAACTAATGTTTTAGAAGTTAAATAATGCTTATTCTGTCAGAAGGCACAATTCTTGAAAAGGAATTGTGCCTTCTTTAGATAAAGGCCCATATTGTTGGACAACACCTTAGAGGGGGCACAAAGTAGCGGATTACAAAATCCCTATTGACTATATATGTTCCATATCTAACAATAACCCTTATACAACGGCAAATGTTAGACATCGTCAGACTATAAGGTGGAATAAAGCATGAAAAGAATGGAAAGAAGAAAGCAAGAAAAAATAAATGGACAAAACGGGAGTAAATTTAAAGGCAAAAAAATAATGGGGAAGATTTTAGCAGTGGGTTTAGCATTAGCTTTATGCGGCCTGCTCACCTTTAATATTTTCATCTGGAAAAGTGATGTTAGTAAACTGGAAGAACCGACTCCACAGCCAACGATTATCTATGATCAAAATGGGGATATAGCCAGCAAGGTTGAAGCTTCTAATATTGAAGGAGTTAGCATAGAAAAGATTCCAAAGGATGTTATTCATGCGGTAATTGCAACAGAAGATCAGAGATTTTACAAGCATGATGGAATTAATTATATTGCCATTGCTAGGGCTTTGACTCAAAACATGATGAGTGGTGAAGTTGTGGCGGGAGGAAGCACAATTACACAGCAGTTGGCCAAAAATGTTTTTTTGACACAAGAACGTACATATACGAGAAAGTTTAAAGAACTTATTTTGACGAAAAAAATTGAACAAACCTACTCTAAAGATGAAATTATGGAAGGGTACCTGAATCAGATATATTTTGGTGAAGGAGCTTGGGGCATACAGCGTGCTTCTCAAACGTACTTTGGTAAGGATGTTAGTGAATTAACGCTCGGTGAGTCGGCTATGCTTGCAGGGTTAATTAAAGCTCCTTCCCTCTTGTCTCCATTTAAAGATATGGATAAATCCGTTGAACGGAGAAATCTTGTTTTATCATTAATGGAAAAAGAAGGATATATTAGCAAAAATGATGTGAAAAAGGCAAAAGAACAGCGGATCGTCTTAGAGGGCAAAAAGATTGATGATTATAAAGGGAAATATCCTTTTTATATAGACCATATTATCGAAGAAGCTATAAATAAATATGGTCTTACAGAAAATGAAGTTCTTTCCGGTGGACTTCATATTTATACGGAATTAAATCCTGTCATACAAACGGCAGTTGAACAGGTATATAGGAATGACGAGATGTTTCCTAAAGGGCAATCCGACCAGCTGCTTCAAAGTGGAGCAATCTTCATTAACCCTTCAACTGGCGGAATCAATGCACTTGTGGGAGGAAGAGGCGATCATACTTTTAGAGGATTTAATCGTGCTACTCAGCTAAAACGGCAGCCTGCGTCTACATTGAAACCACTTGCGGTATATACCCCTGCTCTGGAACAGGGATATGAAATGGATGATAGGCTACAAGATTCACCTATCAATTTTGACGGATATCAACCAATGAACTTTGACAAGCAATTCCGTGGGGAAGTTACGATGTACGAAGCTTTGGTACACTCATATAATGTCCCGCCAGTATGGCTATTGCAAAGAATGGGATTGAAATACGGTATCAATGCACTGGAGCGTTTCGGTATTGAATTAAAGAAAGAGGACAATAATCTAGGATTAGCACTTGGTGGTTTGAATGAAGGAGTATCGCCTTTAGTAATGGCTCAAGCATTCTCCGCATTTCCTAATGATGGCGTAATGGTAGAAGCACACTCAATCCAAAAAATTGAAGACAAAGATGGCGAGATCATTGCTGAATGGCATAATAATGCTACAAACGTTACGGATCCACTGGTGGCACAGAAAATAACCCATATGCTGAAAGGGGTTGTAGAAGAAGGCTCAGGAAGCAATGCTCAAGTAGAGGGCTGGGAATTAGCCGGGAAAACGGGTACAACACAGCTTCCTTTTGCGAATGCAGGAGGAGCAAAGGATCATTGGTTTGTTGGATATACTCCGCAAATTGTTGGGGCAGTTTGGATGGGATATGATCAAACGGATGAAAATCATTATTTGTTGGGAACTAGCGCATCCACAGTCACAAAGGTTTTTAAAGAAATTTTCTCCCAGTCTATAGGGGAATTCTCCCAAAAAGAATTTGACCTAGCATTGTTAGGAAAACAACTTAAAGACCAGCAGAAGGAAGAGGAAAAACAAAAGAAAAGAGAGGAAGAAGTGAAGAAAGAAAAAGAGAATGAAGAAAAAGAGGAAAGGAAAGAAGAAGGGGTAAAGGAAAAAGAGGAAGGAAAAGAACAAGAGAAAAAGGAAAAAGAGGAAGAAAAAGAACAAGAGAAAAAAGAAAAAGAGGAAAGAAAAGAACAAGAGAAAAAAGAAAAAGAAAAGAGGAAAGAAGAAGAGAAGAAACACCAAGAGTAGGTAAGATTAACACGTCGTTTCAAAGGTACCATAGTACATCGGTTTGCTTTATACAAAAATGAAACGGAGTTGAAATTTATCATCACGGATTAAGGTCTATCGCTTTAAGAGCAGAAAATAAGGAGATAGGTTTAGCGACAGGTATTATTGAAAATAGGACGCTTTGCTAAAATAAGCAAAGCGTTTTTTTCATGAAAAGGATTATTGCTTAACACCTTGCTTTATCAGAGCTCATATAAAAATCGATGAGCGAAATGCCCACCGATGTTGAAAAGCTATGCTTTGACTGCACTTGTTTGATGCAGGAGTGCACCTAAACGACGAATTCCTTCCTCGATGACTTCAGGTGTGGAGTTCGTATAGTTGAGGCGGAGTGTATTGATATTTTCAGCGTTTGTATAGAATGGATCCCCCGGTACAAACGCTACCTTTTGCTCCATTGCCTGATCGAACAATTGCAGTGCCGAGACGCCCTCTTCCAGGGTTACCCAAATAAACATGCCGCCTTCAGGTTTCGTGAATTTCACGGTATCCGGGAAATATTTTTCCATCGCTGCAATCATGCAATCGGCTTGTTCGCGGTACAGCGAAATGATCTTTTCTACATGCTCCTCATAAGCATTATGCGATAAGTAATCATGGATGACATATTGGGAAAAAATATTCGTATGCAAATCCGTTGCTTGCTTGGCTGTTTCCATATACCCCATTAATTCTTTATTTTTCGTCACAAACCACCCAATACGCATGCCCGGTGTGACCGTCTTAGAGAAGGAGCCGAGAAGAACAGAGTTTTCTAAACGACCACCGCCCATATAAGGCAATGACTCACCGCGGAAACGTAGTTCACCGTAAGGGTCATCCTCCACTAATATAACATCATAGTTTTTTACCACGTCGTAAATCGCTTGACGTTTTTCACGCGAATACGTAATCCCTGTTGGATTGTGGAAGTTTGGCACTGTGTAAATCATTTTAATATGCGGATTTGCCGCAAGTGTAGCTGCCAGCTCCTCCACATCTAAACCATCCTCTTCCAGTGTAATGCTAAAGAATTCAGGCTCGGCCAATGTAAAAGCTTGAATGGCGCCTAAATAGCCGGGAGCCTCCATTACTACACCATCTCCAGGGTTAATCAATACTTTTCCAAGCAGCTCAAGCGCTTGCTGCGAGCCTGTTGTAATGAGTACATCGTCTTTGTGAATATCAAGACCGAATTTTTTATATTTCGCGGCGATGAGCTCACGCAATGGCTCATACCCTTGAGTAGTAGAGTATTGGAATAACTTTGTGCCTTGTTCTTCTATAGAGCGATTGACTGCTTGCTGTAATTGCTCTGTTGGAAATGAAATCGGGTTCGGTAAACCACCGGCAAATGAAATGACATCAGCTTCACCAGTTACTTTTAAAATATTGCGAATAAATGATGAAGGGGTATTTAAAATTTTTGTAGAATACTGCATGAAATCGTCCTTTACATTAAAATAATATCCCTTTACGTGAGGATGTATAAAATCTATAATATCAGATAATTCAAACAAATAAAGTGAAATTTGCATGGAGCGAGCAAAAAAAATAGCCTTTTCATGTTTTAAAGCGTTGAAAACTATAGCGTGATAGCAATTTATGACATAAAAAAGTTCGTTTCTTTTACGAGGAAGTCACTGAGGAGGCAATAATGTTATACTAAAGAATGAGTATAGTTCTATAGAACAATGATAATGGAAAGGTGGCATAAGCATGTTATTAGCACAGCAAATCACGAAAACATTTGAAGCATTATCAGAAGAAGAGGCAAAAGCTTTACTAGTAGAAATTTTTACGGCACGCAATTATGGCAACCAAGAAATGATTCAAACAATAAATGAAATAGTGAATCGTTTACAGATGGCTGAAAAGTAGGTGCAATATGAAAAGCGGAAGACCGAAATTGCCGTTTCCTCCACAAACGCCATTGGAAAGACTCGCAAATATTGTGGGTTATGCTAGTTTTTTAACTATGGTTTTATTTATGGTATTCAATTGGCGAAGCATGCCAGATAGTGTGCCGACTCATTTTAACATAGCTGGCGAGGCAGATGACTGGGGCAGTAAATGGTCTCTCATTATTTTACCGATGATAGCAATATTTTTACATATCATGATGGAGTTCGTGGAAAAAAATCCTCATACGCATAATTTTCCGGTCGCCTTAACAGAGGAAAATGCACCGAAATTATATTTTTTGAGCCGGCGTGCCACAAACTTAACCAAAAATATTTGTACACTGCTGCTTGCTTCTATTTCGATTTCCTCTGTGAAAACAGCATTAGGAAATATTGAAGGACTGAACTCTTGGTGGATGGGGTTATTGCTTATGGCGTTATTTGGCGTGATGATTATGTCGTTTCTCAGTATGAGAAAATATAAATAGCAGAAGGAATAAAAATAAAGGCTTATTTAGCCAATGGTTGATTTACTGATTGGAAATCAGGTTGCAGTGCTTCTCATGAAGTTATGTGGAAAATTAAGTCCGTGCGAAAAGTATCAATTCCTACGAATAGCATATCATTATAATCGCAGGGCTATCTTATAAGTGAAATACTTATGTGGTGGCTCTTTTCAATAAGGGGGATTACTGGATGGAACAAGTAGCGAAATGGTTACAGCAGTCAAAGAAAACAGTTGTTTTAACAGGGGCAGGGATGTCAACGGAAAGTGGCATACCTGATTTTCGATCAAAAAGTGGCTGGTGGCGTAACATTGACCCGGCAACTGTGGCGACAGTGGAAGCACTCACGAATGATTATGATTTATTCCACGCGTTTTATAGCGCGCGCTTTGCTGCATTGAACGGTTGTGAACCGCATGCCGGGCATTCTATTTTAGCGGATTGGGAACAGCGCGGACTGATTGCGCGCGTAGCAACGCAAAATGTTGATGGCTTGCATAAGGCTGCAGGCAGTCAAAACATCGATGAACTGCACGGAAGCTTACACCGTGTACGCTGCCAGCAGTGCGGCAAGCAAGCAACGACAGAACAATTTCTAGCCAAAGAACCGTGCCCAAATTGTGGTGGTAGATTACGGCCTGGCATCGTGTTATTTGGAGAAACACTTCCGCAAAACGCATGGAATCAAGCTCTCTATACGATAGAAACAGCGGATGTAGTGCTAGTGATTGGCACAAGTTTGCAAGTATACCCAGTCAATCAGCTGCCTAAAATGACCGGTGGCAAGCTCGTCTATATAAATCAGGAGGCAGCCGGCTATGAAAAGGAATTTGATCTTGTGATACAAGGCTCGGCAAAAGAAATATTGCAGCAAGTAAATAGCTATTTATAATATAAAACGGCCTCTCCTATTCATCAAAGTAGGGAAGGCCGTTTTTGTTATTTATCTTTTAAACGTAATTTACGTTCTAATAGCCATTGACGGTATTTGTAAATACCATAAATCACAGCGATGATTACGATAATGATAACGAATGGCTGCAAGTATTGTTTGAATAAGGCACCGGCTTGTTCCCAATTTTCCCCGAGCTTCATTCCTAGGTAAACATACAGCGCGGTAATCGGCAGCATGGCGAAAAATGTATAAATCGTGAATTTCCAGACGCTCATTTTTGTCATTCCGCAAGGTACGGAAATGGCTGTACGTACAACAGGCAGGAAGCGTCCGAAAAAGGCAACCCCTGCGCCGTATTTAGCGAAAAATTTATCTGCTGCATTAATTTGTTTTTCATTGACTAAAAAGAATTTCCCGTATTTCATGACCACAGGGCGCCCGCCATAACGACCGACAGCATACAGTGTCAATGGACCAATCGTACCGCCCACCGTCCCGGCAATTACCATGGGAATATAACTAAACTCTCCTTGAGAGATCCAGTAACCTGCCATCGGCAACACAATCTCAGCTGGAACAAATTCAAAACAGAGTGCAAGCAGTACACCAAAATAGCCGAATCCTTTAAAAAACTCAACCATTGAAATAATGATTGTATCTAACAAAACATAATCAACTCCAACTATATAATTTCACTTCCCACATATGACGAAGAACTTTCTCAAAGGTTCATCATATCATGTCCTTTTCTTGCTGAATAGCATGGAATCGTGCAGCTAATGCTTCAAATTGTTCCGGTCTATAGTCTTTCTGCCCCCGTATGTATTTTTCCTTTAGATTATAGAAACAGATTTCGAAATAGGTAGCATCGTGATGCTGCGCAAAAGGGTGAGCGATTTGTTCCTGTTCTACAAATTCAAAGTAGCGGTTCATTTTATCGAACGTTCGAATTTGGAATCCCCGTTTTTGCATTTCCTCCATTACTAGCGTTGTGTAGCTATACAAATGTGTTTTCGGATACTCGTATATATAGTTAATGAGTATATGCCGATCTTCCTTGGCGAAAATACTATTCAGCTCCCGCCACTGGGCGAGTAATTGAGATTTTGGTAATACATCGATTAGTTCCACATGCCATAAGCGCATAACTCTACCTCCATACAAACTGTGTATAACTAATTATAGTGTACGCATGATCTATATGAAAATAAAACAAAAAATAAAAAGAGTGTCTTGGAGAAGACACTCTTTTATTAATTTGATAATTTTGTTAGAAGGCGAGCTTGTATTAAACGTTGGCGAACTACAATTCCTACCCATGCTGCTAAAAAGGCTTTTAACAAGCCAGGAATGATGAATGGTAAGGCTCCTGCACCGATTGCACCGGCCCATTCTAGATTGGCTACAAATTTTAACCAGATTGTCCCGATCGCAAGGGTAATAACCATTCCAATGGCATTTGCGATAAAAGCATGAGAAATGGTAAACTTTGTTTTTTCAAGATAATAGCCGATAAATAAAGCGGTCGGGATAAAGCCAATAATAAATCCACCTGTAGGTCCTAAAATAATTCCGAACCCTCCTGTAAAGGCTTGGAATACAGGTAATCCTGCCATTCCTAAAGCAACATATAATATAACGGCAAAAGTGCCGTATTTTAAACCTAAAATAGTTACCACTAGTCCAATAGCTAATGTTTGACCTGTGATGGGTACAAGCGGCAATGGAATCGATAGCTGGGCTAGTACGGCAATAATCGCTGCACATAAAGCTGTAATAATCATCGGAAAAGCATTGTTTTTCATGATAGCACCTCTGGTTAACTTGATACTTTTTTGAGTTAACGCAAGTGTATTTTATAACATATCCTTTGTCAACATATGAATTTTTAAAAAAGGAAAAGTTTTTTAGTGCCATTTAACTAAGATAAGGAAATAAATGCTCTTTTAAAGCAAAATATTTCTGTAAACGAAATATTCCGAAAACCAGCGCATTGCAATATGAATATCTCGATGTTAGCATAAAAGGTATCTTGAAATATAATTATTGCTTAGCTAACGAAGCAATTGAAAAGCATTGAACGTTGTGGGTAAACTACAGCGGGAGCATTTTCTGGAGAGAACGCACTAGCGTCGCCGAAGGGTTCACTATCTCAGGCAAAAGGACAGAAGGGTAATAAAGAAGCTATGTTAACATAGCTAAAACCTCGAAAAAGTTAAAGTGAGTTTTGACGATTTTATGTCATTATCTGTTTACCACTTTAATGTATTGAAGTTTTTTGTTATTCTTACGTTTAATGAGACTAGTGCTATTTGCCACTAGTCTCTTTTATTTTATATGAGATTTTTCATATAAAAACCGTAAGTGAACTCGCGCTTATTTTCAAGAATTATCATCTTGGGGGTTTTGACATGGAGTTAAAGCGCGATTTAAAAAATCGCCATGTACAGCTTATTGCAATAGGCGGTACGATTGGTACAGGTTTGTTTTTAGGTTCTGGTAAAGCGATTGCCTTAGCAGGTCCAAGTATTATTTTGGCCTACCTGATTGTCGGGGTAGCTTTGTTTTTTGTTATGCGTGCATTGGGAGAATTACTATTATCGAATGCAGGCTACAAAACGTTTACGGATTTTGCAACGGAATACATAGGGCCGTGGGCAGGCTATATTACAGGCTGGACTTATTGGTTCTGCTGGATCATGACGGCGATGGCCGATGTGATTGCAGTAGGAATGTACATACAGTATTGGTTTGATGTACCGCAATGGGTACCGGCTTTAATCTGCGTAGTGCTATTGCTATGCTTAAATTTATTGACCGTTAAGATATTTGGTGAATTGGAATTTTGGTTCTCGATTATAAAAGTAGTAACAATCATCGCTTTAATTGTTATCGGTCTGTACATGATTGTGACAGGCATGCAAACAGAGGCGGGCACAGTGAGAGTGTCCAACTTATGGGAGCATGGTGGATTCTTCGCCAATGGTATAGGCGGATTTTTACTTGCGTTTCAAATGGTGATTTTTGCCTTTGTCGGGGTAGAGCTTGTAGGGGTAGCTGCAGCAGAAACAGCAAATCCAAAGAAAAACATTCCATCTGCCATCAACAAAATTCCATTCCGTATTTTATTATTTTACATAGGTGCCTTGTTTGTGATTTTAGCAATCAATCCATGGAACACGATAGATGTAGATAGCTCTCCATTCGTGCAGGTATTTGCATTGGCGGGCATTCCGATTGCAGCAGGTATCATTAACTTTGTCGTGATGACATCAGCCGCTTCGGCAGGGAACTCAGGGATGTTCTCTACAAGCCGTATGCTATACAACTTAGGTCTGAACAATCAAGCCAGCAAAAGCTTTGCAAAACTAAACCGTCGCAGTGTACCGCAAAATGGTTTAATCGTCTCGGCAATTGTTGTCTCGCTCGGCGCTTTACTGAGTAAGTTAATGCCGGAAGATGCCTTCAGCTTAGTAACCACAATTAGTGCTATCTGTTTCATTTGGGTATGGAGTATTATTTTAATCTCTCATATTATTTATAAAAAGAAAAATCGGGCGTTACATAAAGCATCTACATTTAAAGCACCGTTTACGCCATTTGTGAACTATGCGGTTTTAGTATTCTTTCTATTCTTATTAGGTGTCATGCTCTATGCAGAAGCCACAAGAACAGCGCTGCTCTTGACACCTTTCTGGTTCATTATGCTAGCGATTTTATATCAATTTAGACGTAAAAAAGCTATGAAATCTTAGGAGATAAGGTAGGGGAAATTTTTAACGCTTTTGTGTGCTATAGGCAAAGTGAGTACTTTTTCAGAAATCCTTTAACACTACATTAAAAAAGTCGGTTCATGCCAAGCAGGTTAGCATGAATCGACTTTTTCTATGCTCTATCTAGGAGAGGCAGGCCACCGTTTCAGTTTGATGCGCAATACGGTAAATAAAGGTGGAAGAAGGGTTGTCAGCATAATGAGGATCAAAACAATGGTGAAGTTGTCCTGTACCCATGGAATATTGCCGAACCAAAAGCCGATTAATGTACAGCCGACTCCCCAAATCAGCGCCCCAATCATATTGTAAGTCATAAATTGCCGTAACGGCATATTGCTAGCGCCAGCCAAGAAGGGAATCAATGCACGAAATACGGGCATAAAACGCGCGGCTATAATCGTAATAGCCCCGTATTTAGCAAAAAAGGCATGTGCTTTGTCTAACCGTTGCTGTGAAACAACTCGTCCCGCAAAGCTATCTTGTGGGATATGACTTCCTATAAAATATCCGAATTTGAAATTCAATAAATCGCCACTGGCAGCTGCTAAAAAAAAGCCCACTGCTAAAATCCAAATGTTGAGATTCCCTTCCGATCCGGCAAATGCACCACTTGCGAATAATAGAGAGTCTCCAGGTAAAAAAGAAAAAACAAGAAGCCCTGTTTCGGCAAAAATGATGCCAAATAAAATAGCATAGACCCATATACCAAGGCGATCAATGATATAACTGATCGTATCATCAATGTGAAGCACATAATCAAAATAAGTTATGATAAATTCCAAATTGGCACCTACTTTAAGCCGTTAGCACTTTCTCTAACAGTGAATATAAGAAAAAGTATGCCTGTAATATAGTAGAATATACTTCTTTTTGAAAATAATAGCGAAGGAACAGACAGCGGTCATGATATACTATGGATGAGGTGAGCCTGGTGGAAATTTTAACAGTGATTGGACGCATTTTACTATTGTTTGTGGAAGTATTTTTTGTTTTTCTTACTGTGTTATTTATGATGGGAGCTATGATGGAAACGGTGTATGCTGCAGTCGGTATAGGCATCGCTGGAAGTGGTCTCGTCTATGCTTATATGCACCGTGAAAAATTAGATTTAATCGATCGGTATTTTTATTATATATTAGGGTTGTTCGTCACATACGGTATTGCTTTTTTTATGACACGATAAAAAGAAGAGACGTCATAGGAACGTCTCTTTCTCTTAATGTTTTTTATTATTTTGTGGTTCATTATCCTTTAGCTCATGACCGAATAATTCTCTGCTGTCACTAATGACTTGCTCATTTTGCACAAACGAAGTCTTTCCGTCTTTTTTTGCATTTTGCAGCATTTCGCGTAAAGCATCTACCATTGTTTTATCTTTCATAATGAATGCTCCTTCAGTTATTAGAATAATTTAATTATAATCTTTATTGATAAGGAATAATAGAGAAAATTGAGAAATAAATGGGGCAATAATAAAATCTTTTCTTTTTCAATATAATAGCTACCAGTTAACAGTAGGTTGAGAAATAATATCTCTGCTTATAAATAATAACCATATATTTTGAGGAGGGATTTGATGGGGAAAGCTCGTATTGTTTTGCATGTTGATATGAATAGTTTTTATGCTTCTGTCGAGCAATTACATGACCCAAGCTTGAAAGGGAAGCCGATTGCTGTAGCGGGTGATCCTCAAGAACGTAAAGGAATTATTGTGACAGCCAGCTACGAGGCACGAGCAAGAGGGGTATTTACTACGCAGCGTGTCGCTGATGCAAAAAGACTGTGCCCTGAATTAATCATTGTTCCTCCTCATTTTGACCGTTACCGAGCCGCCTCCAAGCAATTATTTTCATTGTTAAAGGAGTATACACCCCTAGTAGAGCCTGTCTCAATTGACGAGGGCTATTTAGATATTACAGAAATAGCAGAGAACCGCCATGCTCTAGACATTGTAGAGGAAATTCAGCAGCGAATTTATGCAGAACTAGGTTTACCTTGTTCTATCGGGGTCGCGCCGAATAAATTCCTCGCAAAAACAGCGAGTGATATGAAAAAGCCTATGGGCATTACGGTTTTGAGAAAGCGCGATGTCCCGCACGTTTTATGGCCGAAAGAAGTCATTACGATGCACGGAATCGGGAAGAAAACAGCACAAAAATTAAATGGTATTGGTATTTATACGATTGAACAATTGGCCAAGGCAGACGCATATTTATTAAAATCAAATTTTGGTGTTAATGGGGAGCGAATGCAGAAAAAAGCAAACGGGGAAGATAACCGGGCAGTCGATCCACAATCCATTTATGATACGAAGAGTGTGGGCAATTCTGTTACGTTGCCGCGTGACGAATCGGAATATTATATATTGCAGGAGACATTTGAAAAGCTTTGCGAAAAGGTAGCAGAGCGTTTAAAAGCCAAACAACTAGCCGGGACGACGGTGATTATTTATATGCGGGATGGGGAGTGGCATAACCAAACACGCTCGAAATCGGTACAAAATGCGCTTACCAGCAAGGAAGAAATTTTTGATATTGCATGGACCTTATTTAAACAGCACTGGGACGAGACACCTTTACGATTAGTGGGAGTAACCGTATCCAACGTAGTAGATGTCCAGGAAACGACCCAGCAGCTCGATTTGTTTAGTTTTCAACAATATGTCAAGGAAGAGCCGATTATCCACCTCATGCATGATTTAGAAAAGCGTTTTGGCAAAGGTGTCATTCAGCGCGGCATGTCTCGACCGAAAAAGGCAACAGATTATGCCAATACAAGTTTTAGCAAAGATTTTATCGATGATTTTCATGACTAAGGGGGTGTCCGAAAAGCAAAATTTTTTGAACATCCCCTATTCTATTTGATTATTATCTCTTAGGAAGCATTGCTCCTGCGGTGGTCGTATCAAAATGACTTTTCAGACGCTCCCTTCAATGCGATAATTTTTGCTCGGTTAAAAAATCAATAAAAGTACTAAGCACTTTAGAAGTCGTTTGCTCCTTCCTGTATATACAAGAAAAATCGCGTGCAAAGTTATACGTTTCCGGACGGATCACAAATAGTTTCTGTTGTCTTATTTCTTCAAGAATGGTCCATTTAGACAATAAAGAAATACCTAACCCTTCGATTACGCCGCTTTTAATAAGTTGTGTGCTGCCGAAAGAAAGCTTGTGAAACGGCTGTAGCTCATGGCGGGTTAAAAAATCCTCTGTAGCAGTTCTGGTACCGGAACCATGCTCACGAACGAGCCATGTAGAAGCTGCGGGAATCTCAAGCAGCGGTCGATTGGCTACGACGACCATTTCATCTATTCCTAGATTTTGCTTCATCATATGCGGTATATGAATATCGCCTTCAATAATTCCTATATCAATTTCTTCTTCGACTAGGCGCTGCGCAATGTGTTCTGTATTATGAATCGAAATTTGCGGCAATACGTCAGGATACTGATGCAAGAAATTTTTTAAGAGCTTTGGCAGTACATACTCCCCGTAGGAATAGCTAGCGCCAATGCGCAACTCCCCTTTCACTTCATTTAATAATGTATCGAGCGATTGCCTAAGGGATTTTTGGAGCTGTTTCATTTGGAGAGCATGCTCATACGTGAGCTTACCAGCAGCAGTGAGACGCAACTTTTTTGTCGTGCGGTCAAATAACGTAATCCCTAATTCTTTCTCATATTGTTTAATATATTGACTGACAGCAGGCTGTGTCATATACAAAGCCTGAGCAGCTTTTGAGAAACTTCCATTTGTAACAACAGCTAAAAATATTTCTCGTTTTGAATCCATAAAAACCCTCCTACTATAAGTAAATAGTTATGTAAAGTATATTTATTATTAATTTTTAATTATACATGATTGCTTCTATAATTGTAGCTAGAAGAGGTGAACAACATGCTTTTGAAGCAACAGAATTTTTACAGCGGTGTTCTTCTGACATTCGGGATTGCAGGAACGGCTTATTTTCTAGCCACATTGCCGGGATTTTCAATTATAGGTCCATTGGCATTAGCGATTATACTGGCAATCATTATTCGCAATTTTATTTATAATCCTACAAAACTAGCGCAAGGAATCACATTTTCAGCGAAGAAAATATTGCGATTTGCCATTATTTTATACGGTGTCAAACTAAACATGGTCTTAATTTATGAACAAGGGCTTGGCTTTATTGGACGAGCGGCACTCGTTGTGGCTTTTGCAATCAGTGTGATGCTAGTAATAAGTCACTGGATGAAGATTGATAAAAAGACAGCGTTATTATTAGGGTGCGGAACAGGAATTTGTGGAGGAGCAGCTATTGGAGCAGTGGCTCCTATTGTGAAATCAAGCGATGAGGAAACCGCTTTATCAGTCGGCATGATTTCTTTGGTCGGGACAGCGTTTGCTTTGATGACACCCGTGATTTCAAATATTGTCGGAATGTCTGCGGAAACATATGGACAGTGGGTTGGCTTTAGTGTGCATGAAATTGCTCATGCAGCCCTTGCTGGGGGAGCATATGGAGAAGAATCCATGACAGCCGCGTTAATGGCGAAATTAAGCCGTGTATTGTTATTGTTTCCTGTTACGTTAATCATTGCCTGGTTTATTGCACGGAAAACGCCTCAGGGAGAAGTGGGACAGCAAGCTACCTTCCCGTATTTTATTGTTGGATTTCTCATCGTTTCTATTATTAGTACAACAGGGTTGCAACTCGGTTTCATTACACCAGCTTTTCAAGCACAGATTGGGGCGATTGCTTCCTTTTTACTGGCTGTATCGATGGCAGCGCTTGGCTTAACGATTAATTTAAAACAATTAACAGGTCAAGCATTAAAGCCTCTCCTATTGCTTGTTATTACTTCCGTATTAGTATTCATTTTTACGTTTATCATTTTATAGAGAGCCACTCTCTTTTCATCTAGCGGCATTCAGTATTTTCTGAGTATAATAGGGGGGAAGGGAGTGGAGAGGATGAATGAACCGAAAATGAATCCGGGGGTACTTCGCTTATTAGTCATTTTTCCAAATGTCTTAAGCTATTTATTATTAATTGGGGTCGGTATTTACATACTAACAAACTATAGCGGTTTACAGCAGGCGGGGGCATTGTCCTTTTGGATGCTTGTTTTCCTGCTACTAGCGCCTGTATCCCTATTTACAACTTATTCTATTGTAAAAAAGATCCGTAAAGGTCTGATGTAATTCATAAGAAAAGGCGGGTTCATAAATTGAACACCGCCTTTTTGCTTGAATATTACCAGCCGCGTTTGTAAGTAGGAGAAGGCGTATCGAACGGCACGTCGAATTCCTTTGCACAATGATAAGCAAAATAAGGATCCCGTAGCAGTTCCCGTCCCATAAAAATCAAATCGGCTTGCTGTGCTTGTAAAATTTGCTCTGCTTCTTGCCCTGTCGTAATAAGACCCACCGCACCTGTCGGAATGCCCGCCCGGCGGATTGTCTCTGCAAAAGGTACTTGGTAGAGCGGCTCTGCTTCGTATGTAGCAGGTACTACACCACCCGATGACACATCGATTAAATCGACATCCTGCGATTTCATCCATGTAGCATATTGGATGAAGTCTTCCGGCTCGTTGCCGCCTTCTGCATAATCTTTGGCAGACACACGGACAAGCAAAGGTCCATTCCAAATAGCTCGAATTCCATCAATAATTTGCCGCAATAAACGATAACGATTTTCGGGGCTGCCGCCGTATTCATCTTGACGCAAATTGGTTAATGGCGATAAGAACGTACTGATTAAGTACCCATGTGCGGCATGTATTTCTAACACATCAAAGCCAACGTTGATCGCTCGTTGCGCAGCTTGGATGAAAGCTTCTACAATTACTTGGATTTCTTCTATTGTTAATTCTTTTGGCATTGCATACGTTTCATTAAAACGAATAGCAGAAGGTGCATAAATCGGACCGGCAACTGTTGCTTTGCGTCCGGCATGGGCTAATTGAATCCCGACTTTTGCATCAAATAAATGAATGTGATCGACAAGTTGTTTCAAGTCCTCTAATTGCTCATCGCGCCAAATACCTAAATCTTTTGGTGAAATACGTCCTTCGGGTAGGACAGCTGTCGCTTCTAGCAAGATGAGTGCTGTTTGCCCCATCGCACGTGATCCATAATGCGTGAGATGAAAGGGCTGTACAAAACCAAATTCATTTGCCTCGTACATACACATTGGTGCCATTACCAACCGATTTTTTAATGTTATGTTTCTCAACTGATAAGGTTCAAATAGCTTTGTCATGTTGACCAACCTCCTAGTTTTCCTTCGCTAATTCTCGAGAGCGTTGTTCGGCACTTTTTACACAAGCGGTAATTGTTTCAATAAAGTGGTGCTGTTGAAGCATATCAATACCGGCCTCTGTGGTACCCCCGGGACTTGTTACTTTCTTTCTTAAGTCGCTTGGATCCAGATCGCCGGATTGGAGCATGGTCGCTGCGCCCGCTATTGTTTGGACCATCAAATCACGGACAATTTCATTCGGTAAACCAAGCTGCATGCCTGCTTTTTCAAAGGCTTCTATCAAATAATAAATATAAGCAGGACCGCTGCCAGAAAGAGCCGTCACCGCATGAAGCTGATCTTCTGCCACTTCTATAACTAAACCAATTGCCTGTAATAGTGAAATATACTTGGTTTTTAGATGTTCATTTACATGCTTGTTAAAGGCAATCCCGCTCGCGCTCATCCCAATTGTAGCAGAAGTGTTAGGCATAACACGCGCGATGGGTCTCGCATATAAAATCTTTTCGATAAATTCGATTGAAACCCCTGCCAAAACGGAGAGAATAGCTGTATGGTCACTAATATAAGGAGCGATGTTAGTGAGAGCAACCTGCGCATCCTTAGGCTTGATGGCTAAAATTAAACAATCCGCATCGGCTATATCCGCAATGTTTTCTAAAATACGAATGCCATACGTTTCATGTAAATATGCAAGACGTTGGTAATCAGAACGATTTGTTACATAAATATTTTCAGGTTGTAAACAATCATGAGTAATCCAGCCGCTTAACATAGCCTCAGCCATGGAGCCGGCGCCGATAAAGACGATTTTTTGCATGTCTCAGCCTCCTTAATTAAAAAGCGTTTTCGCCCTCTTGTTATGAAGGATGAAAACGCTGTGGTGACAACAATATAGACTTTTGCTAATAGTAAATAATGAGAAAATTATATAAATATACAGTCACGCTGTCAACCTTGCGCGTGACGAACAGGAAGAAAAAAGGTAAAATAAATGAACAGCTATTCATTTTGGGTACGTTAAGGGGAGATATAGAATGGACATTCATAAAATTATTTTACCAACACCATATGGAATTGGTGATGTAAATGCTTATTTAGTAAAAGGAGATACCTTATCATTAATAGATGCCGGGCCGAAAACAGAGGAGACATATGAGGCACTGCGCTGGGGGCTTAAAACAGCAGGTTATGAAATGTCCGACATAGAACAGGTTGTTTTGACTCACCATCATCCGGATCATGCAGGATGGGTCGATGCTTTTCCAAATGCTGCATTGCTAGGACATAGCTATGTGGACTACTGGATGCGGAAGGAAGCGGACTTTTTGGCTTATCGTCATGATTTCTATGTAACAGAACTTAAAAAACAGGGCGTACCTGACGTAGATATTGAGAAAATCGTGCAAGTGCGCGGAGAGATGGAGCTGTTTGGGACTACGCCGTTAACAGGATTTTTAGCAGAAGGAGACAAGGTACCGGGTCATCCGGGACTCCGTGTCTACGAAATGCTCGGTCATGCGCAGAGTCATCTCATCTTTATCGATGAAAAAACGCAAGCTTGTATCGGAGGCGATTTGCTTCTTCAAAAAGTGTCATCCAATCCGCTAGTAGAACCGCCGCAAAATTTAACGGGAGATCGTCCCAAATCATTATTACAATACAATGAGTCATTAAGGCGCTTACGCACATTAAATCCTGCCATTATTTATCCAGGGCACGGAGAAGAGATTCATCACGTAAGCGATTTAGTGACAGAGAGGTTAGAGCGCCAGCAAGAAAGAGCGTCTAAAATCTTACAGCTCATTGAACAACCCATAACGGTACAACAACTCACAAAACAATTTTACGGGAAAGTATATCATCAACAGCCAGGTCTAACGTTATCCGAAATTGTAGGGCAGGTTGACTATTTGGAACATATAGAGGCTGTACAAATAGAAGAACACGAAGGAGTACATTACTACAAAAAGGCATAATCCAATATACTTTTAAATACATCCATTATGAAGTAGCTTACCCAGTCGTTAATACGGGTAGGCTATTTTTTGGAGCTTTCATGGAAGCTCGATTTTGTATTGTCCTATAAGGGGAGCACACCATCTATTTTATTAAGTGATTGTAAATAATTCGCTATACGCTTAATAAAATCGTTCTGCCATCTCTTTTAAACGTATTTAGTTATTATGTATTTTTATTCGAAAAATCCTAAATATGATGTATACTTCGACCTAATTTCTTAATGTGTTATACTAATTAAGTGAATTAAGTTGTATTATTTGATAAAAATATGTTGACATGATGAAAAATGAGTTTTATATTATGTGTAATCGGTTACACAGTGAGTATTATTTTTTTGTATTATGTGTAATCGGTTACACATAATGATGACAAAGGGGAGTATAGGATGGCCACGATTAAGGATGTAGCAAAATTAGCTGCGGTATCAGTTGCGACCGTGTCCAGATATTTAAATGATAGCGGGTATGTAAGCGCTGAGGCTAAAAAAGCAATTGAACAAGCGATTGCTGCATTAAATTATAAACCCAATCATATTGCACGCTCGCTTTCTAAAAAGCAGATGCAGACGATTGGTTTAATCGTTCCAGACATTATGAACCCATTCTTTCCTGAAATAGCTCGTGCTATTGAAGATACAGCTTTAAAGGAAGGATATACTGTCATATTGTGTAATTCGGATGAACAAGCTCAAAAGGAGCTGCAATATATTGAAACATTGCAGCAAAATTATATAGCAGGCTTTATTATCGCAACAAATCAATTGCCAAAGGAACATTATCATCAACTGAATTTACCGGTAGTGTTACTAGACCGTGTGATTGATAGCAGTGTTCCCTCTGTAACCTCGCAAAATGAGTATGGCGCTCAGTTAGCAACGGCTCATTTAGTCAGTAAGGGAGCTAAGGAAATCGCTTTTTTTAGCGGTCCCAGACAGCTGGAGCCCGTCCAGCAGCGTTTGGCGGGCTTTATGAAAGAAACGGCTAATGAAAATATGAAAACACATATTTTTGAAAGTTCTTTTGATTTTTTGGAAGCCGAGAAAGTTGCATATGAAGCCTTGCAGCAAAACCCTGCGATTGATGCTGTTTTTGCAAGCAGCGATATAATTGCGATTGGCGTATTAAAAGCAGCGCACAAGCTAGGCAAAGAAGTACCCGCAGACTTACAAATTATAGGTTTTGACGGCATAGCGTTAGGGGAAATGATTACACCAGCCATAACGACGGTTGCGCAAAATATTTATGCATTAGGAGAAAGTGCAACAAAAATGCTGATTCGACTCATAAGAGGAGAATCATTAGTACAAGAACATGTGACGATTGCGCCAAATTTAGTGATACGTCAAACGACAAAGGAGTCAACGAAATGATTACAGTAGTAGGCAGTGTGAATATGGACATCGTTTGCCAAACTGACGTTTTCCCGCAACAGGGGGAGACAGTGCTCGGTCAACGGTTTGAAACAATTCCAGGCGGTAAGGGAGCCAACCAAGCTGTGGCAGCTGCACGATTAGGCAGTGCAGTAAAAATGGTTGGTGCGGTAGGCGAGGATAGTTTTGGTCCGACATTGCTAGCGACATTACAACAAGAAAATATTGATACATCTGCTGTAGCGACGGTGACGACAAATACAGGCATTGCCAATATTATTTTACACGAGCAAGATAATCGGATCATTGTAGTCCCAGGTGCCAATTTTGATGTAGATGCAACAATGATTGATCAACACGAAGAGCTTATCCAACGTTCTAGCCTCGTTGTGATGCAGCTGGAAATCCCGGTAGATACAGTGGAGCATACTTTGCAAATATGCGAAAAACATGGTGTGCCAGTGCTTTTAAACCCAGCACCTGCCCGTAATTTTAAAACGGAATGGATGGATCGTGTAGCTTACATTACACCAAATGAAACAGAATGCGCCCTTATTTTTAAAGAAGAAGTCGAAGTATCGTTAAGTAAATACCCGAATAAGCTGATCGTGACACTTGGAGATGAAGGTGCGATGTATCACAATGGTCAACACATTATAAAGGTAGCAGGCTTTAACACGGTCGCAGTCGATACAACAGGCGCAGGTGATACATTTAATGGGGCTTTTGCCCATAAAATCGCGCAAGGCAGCACGATTGAAGAAGCTGTGCAATTTGCGAATATTGCTGGCTCACTGTCCGTCGAGAAATTCGGGGCACAAGGCGGCATGCCAACAATCGAGGCTGTCGAAGCCAGATTAAGGGGCGAACGATAAACATGAAAAAGCATGGAATTTTAAATCGGGATTTAGCAGGTATTTTTGCAAAGCTCGGTCATACCGATCAAATTGTCATTGCAGATTGTGGTTTGCCGATACCAGAAGGTGTACCATATGTGGATTTAGCTTATAAGTTGGGCGAACCTAGCTTTGAGGCTATTTTAGAAGCGATCTTAGCTGATTTAGTAGTGGAAAAAGTCATTATTGCCGAGGAAATAATGGAGCATAATAAAGATATTTATTCACTGATTCATGAGCAATTGACAAATACTGAACAGGTATCACATGAACAGTTTAAGCAGTTAACAAAGCAAGCAAAAGTAATTATTCGTACAGGTGAGACGACACCGTATGCCAATATTATTTTACAAAGCGGTGTTATTTTTTAAATAGAGGGTAGGTGAGTAAGTTGATCGAAATGTCAGGAATTTCAAAGGCGTTCAGTGGGAATGTTGTGTTAGATAATGTGTCCTTTGAGCTGAAGCCCGGTGAAATTCATGCCTTAATGGGAGAAAACGGTGCTGGGAAGTCCACTCTGATGAAAATATTAACAGGGATTTATACTCGCGATGCCGGGACGATTAAAGTGGACGGTCAGGAAGTTCAGTTTAAGTCCCCGAAAGAAGCGGAAGCCTTAGGGATTGCAGTAATTCATCAAGAGTTGAATATTTTGCCGGATTTAACGGTGACAGAGAACTTATTTTTAGGGAAAGAAAAAACATATGGCTTTCTCGGTATTTTAAAGAAAAAAGAAATGGATGAGGAAGCGAAAGTTTTGCTTAGCCGTTTAGGATTGGATATAGACCCTCGTACACGTACAGGGGATTTGTCGGTTGGTAAACAGCAAATTATAGAAATTGCGAAAGCCATTGCTTCTGACGCAAAATACATCGTTATGGATGAGCCGACAGCAGCGTTAACAGACCGTGAAATCGAAACGTTATTTGTCACAATCAATGAACTAAAAGCGAAAGGGATTGCCTTTGTTTATATTTCACACCGTATGGAAGAGATTTTCTCGATTTGCGATCGCATTACTATTTTACGTGACGGTACATATGTTGGGGTTCGTGAAATTGCTCATACCTCATTTGACGAAATCGTTTCGATGATGGTAGGACGAGAGCTAGGAGAGCGCTTCCCGCTACGCCACGCAAAAATCGGCGATGTAAAGTTAAAAGTAGAAAACTTATCAGCAAAAGAGGCATTTGACGATGTGTCGTTTGAACTGCGCCAAGGTGAAATTTTAGGTGTGGCTGGATTGATGGGCGCTGGACGTACTGAAGTCGCGCAAGCCTTGTTTGGTTATCGAAAAACATCAGCTGGCAGTATTTATATTGATGGGAAACAAGTAAAAATAAACTCTCCTATTGATGCATTAAAGTACAAAATCGGTTTTGTAACAGAAGATCGTAAAACACAAGGGCTGGTGCTGGACTTCTCTATTAAGGAAAATATTATGCTAGCGAATTTAGAAAAAGGCTCTAAGTCTGGCATTATTGTGCCAAAAATGGAAGACGAACTTGTCGCAGGCTATATCGAGCAACTACGAATCCGTACATCGAGTGCCAATGCAGCAGCCAAGTCACTCAGTGGCGGTAATCAACAGAAAGTAGTCATTGCTAAGTGGCTAGGAACACAGCCTGAAATTCTTATTTTAGATGAGCCAACTCGTGGCGTAGACATCGGTGCCAAAAAAGAAATCTATCAAATAATGAATAATTTAGCGGAAGCAGGGGTTTCCATTTTAATGATTTCTTCCGAGTTGCCAGAAGTAATCGGCATGGCTGATCGTGTAATTATCATGCGTGAAGGAAAACTTACTGGTATGGTGCCGAAAGAGAGCATGACTCAGGAGAATATCATGCATTATGCAACAGGAGGGGATCAACATGCCCAATAAAACAAAAGAATTACTAACGAAGTTAGGGCCGCTTATCGGGTTAATCCTGTTAGTAGTAGTCATTACAATTTTAAATCCTAGCTTCTTAACTATGGATAACCTATTGAACGTGTTGCGCCAAGTATCGATTAGTGCGTTAATCGCGTTCGGTATGACGTTCGTTATTTTAACAGGTGGTATTGATCTATCGGTCGGCTCGACACTCGGTCTGACAGGAGCCGTAGCAGCAAGTCTTTTAGCATCAGGGACAGACCCGATTATTGCTATGGGTGTTGCATTGATTCTAGGCTTACTACTAGGAGCAGTTAATGGTGTCATCATCACAAAAGGAAAAGCAGCGCCATTTATTGCAACGTTAGCTACCATGACGATTTACCGAGGAATTACGCTTGTTTATACAGAAGGTCGTCCAATTTCAGGATTAGGCGATGGCGCGGCATTCCAAATGTTTGGGAAAGGGTATTTCTTGGGTATACCAGTACCTGTTGTGACAATGATTTTAGCCTTTATTGTGTTATATTTCATTTTACACAAAACGACGTTTGGCCGTCGGGTATATGCGGTAGGCGGTAATGAAGAAGCAGCTAAGCTTTCAGGGATCAGCCCTGACCGTATTAAAATTGCGGTGTATGCGATTACAGGTTTATTAGCCGCTGTCTCGGCATTGATTTTAACGTCCCGTTTAAATTCAGCCCAGCCAACAGCAGGCCAATCCTATGAATTAGATGCTATTGCGGCGGTTGTATTAGGCGGTACAAGCTTAACGGGCGGTAAAGGCTGGATTTTCGGAACACTGGTCGGTGCATTAATTATTGGTGTACTAAATAACGGTATGAATTTAATTGGGGTTTCTTCATTCTTCCAACAAGTCGTGAAGGGTGCAGTAATATTATTAGCGGTTTTAATCGACCGCAAAAAAACAGCATAAGGAGTGTTTATAATGAAAAAATGGTCATTACTTTTCTTGGCAGCTATGGTCACAATCGTGCTTGCGGCCTGTTCAATGGGTTCTAATACTGCTACGGAAGAGTCAGAAGATGAGAACACGGGTTCAGAAAATAGTGGTGAACTGAAAATCGGTTTATCTATTTCAACATTAAATAACCCATTCTTTGTTACATTAAGTGATGCGGCAGAAGCACAAGCGGAAGCAAACGGTGCGTCATTAACGGTTTCTGATGCGCAAGACGATGCATCAAAACAAGCTTCAGATGTAGAAGATTTAATCCAGCAAGGTGTAGACCTTATTATTATTAATCCAGTAGATTCAGCATCAGTAGTAACAGCTGTTGAAGCTGCAAACAATGCGAATATTCCTGTTATTACAGTAGACCGTTCAGCTGAAGGCGGCGAAGTTGTCTCTCATATCGCTTCTGATAACGTAGCGGGCGGTGAATTAGCGGGCGAATATTTATTAACGTTAGTTGATGAAGGTGCACAAGTAGCTATGCTAGAAGGTATAGCTGGTTCTTCAGCAGCACGTGACCGCGGTGAAGGTTTCTTGAATGCAGTAGAAGGCAAAGTGGAAATGGTAGCGAGCCAAACAGCCAACTTTAACCGTGCTGAAGGTTTAACAGTTATGGAAAATGTTTTACAAGCTAATCCAGATGTAAAAGCTGTATTTGCACAAAATGATGAAATGGCATTAGGTGCTTTAGAAGCGATTTCTGCTTCAGGCAAAGACATCATCGTAATCGGTTTTGATGCAACAGATGATGCCGTAGCGAAAGTAGAGGCTGGCGAGTTAGCTGCAACAGTCGCACAACAGCCAAAATTGATTGGTGAAGAGGCTATTGCAACAGCAATTGCTGTCTTAGAAGGCGAAACAGTGGATGAAAGTATCCCAGTAGAGCTTGAGCTAGTAAAACAATAATTAAAAAAGACCTTTTGAAAAGTAATTACTTTTCAAAAGGTCTTTTTATGTTTTATCCTCATAAAATTCATTGGTACGTTGGACGGCATTGGCAATATGACGGCTTAATTCATCTTCCTGTTGACTTTGAATCATGGCCTGCAAAATTTTCTTTTGAAAGAGAAGTGTCGTTGAAAAACGCGTATCCTCTACATCACAGAATGTATGCTTAATAGTCATTTTTAAATCGCAGTAGGTTAAATCCTCATCTTCTTGTACCCTTGAAATAACAGTTTCCGTCCACAGAAGGGCTTCTATCGTCAAATAGAAGGTGAAGACGAATTGCTTTTCGCTATCATTATTTAAAAATTGAATAAATTGCTGCGTGCGCTTATGTTTAGAGACTTGTTGGATACAATAAAATAGAAAGGCATGACTGAATCGTTTTGTTTCATCGAAAAAAATTCTCCTGCTGTCCGGGAGAAGAGCCAGCCATGTATTATAAAGATGCCCATAAATATTTTCTTCTTTTAAGTACTTAGGGATATCCTTATTTAATTGTTCTTCAAAAAGGTCAGCCAAATTTTTGAATTGCTGTAATAATTCGTCATTTGACACAAAAATGCATTCATCATTTGTTACGTGTGCAATCATATAAAACTGATGACCCTCCTTTTGTATGGAATGAACTTAGTAGAAACCGCTATGTATCTACAAAAATCATAACATAACCCCCTCCAAACACCAAATCTTGGGTTTGAAGGGGGTAGGGAAATTAGATTGCTAGAGCTGGACCAAAGAATTCATAATGAATACGTTCTTGTGGTACATCTAATTCTGCTAATTGACCAATAACAGCTTGCATGAATGGAGCTGGTCCACATACGTAAACATCTGTATCCGCTGTTAGCATTGGTTGAATTTGTTCTTTTGTTACATAGCCTTCAGTATCAGAGTAAACAGCTTCATAATTATCTGCTAATTGTTGGATTTGTTCTGTAAATGCCGCTACGCGTTCGTTACGAGCACATTGAATGAATGAAGTTTCACGATCGCTTGCCGCTGTTAGCATACGGTAAAGCGGTGTTACACCGATACCTCCAGAGATAAATAATACATCGTTGTTTCCTTCATTTAATGTGAATAAACCTGCTGGTGCAGAGACTTCAACTGTTGCATCTGCCGGAATCTCATCATGTAAATACACAGATACGCGACCATTTGGTGTTGCATCGCTCTCGCGTTTAACAGAAATACGGTATTCGTTATTGTCCGTTACATCTGTTACTGTATATTGGCGGTTCATCAAATATTCTTCACCTGGCACGCTTAAACGTAATGAAATATATTGACCCGGTGCTGCAGGCGGCAATGGTTGTCCATCTGCAGGTGTTAAATAGAAGCTTGTTACTAACTCGTTTTCTGCCTCTTTACGAGAAATGTTAAATGGCTTGAATAAGCGCCAGCCGCCAGCTGCTTCTGTTTCTTTATATAAATCTTCTTCTACAGAGATGAAGATATCGGCGATTACACCATATGCTTGACCCCAAGCATCGATAATTTCAGGTGTAGCCGCATCGCCTAGCACTTCTTTGATTGCTTTTAATAAAAATTCACCTACGATTGGATAATGCTCCGGCAAGACACCTAGGCTACGGTGTTTGTGAGCGATTAGCATTACTGCAGGTACGATTGCTTCTAAATTGTCAATGTGTACAGCTGCTGCATATACAGTGTTCGCTAATGCGTTTGGTTGACGACCTTTTTGTTGGTTTGTATGGTTAAAAATATTTAATAATGCAGGGTGTGCTTCAAATAAGTTTCGATAGAAAGTTTTCGTAATTGTTTGTCCATGTTGTTCAAGTACCGGTACAGTTGACTTAATAATATCGATTGTTTGTTGTTGTAACATAAAGTCACGTCCTCTCTTTTTTTACAATATACTTTTTTTTGAAGATTAAAGCAATATAAAAAATACATCTTTAACAAAGTGTTCACAAAAGATGTATTTAATATATATGTTTGAAATGTAAGCATAATTACTGATTGTCGATAATTGTAGTGTTATAATCATCTCTGAAGAAAGTTGGTGTACATAGTGAGATTAACCGTATATACAGACTATTCACTGCGCGTCTTGTTATATTTAGGAGTGAGAGGACAGGATCATCTCGCTACAATTCAAGAAATTGCAGATACCTATCAAATTTCTAAAAACCATTTAATGAAAGTCACATATGATTTAGGAAAAAACGGCTTTATCGAAACAATCCGCGGTCGCGGAGGGGGCATTCGCCTAGCCGTCGCGCCTGAAGAAGTTAATATTGGCCAGGTTGTTCGCAAAACAGAAGAAGATTTTCATATTGTGGAGTGCTTTGACCCAGAAAGCAATTTATGCAAGATATCCCCTGAGTGTCGTTTGAAATATGCATTGAATGAAGCGTTGCAAGCCTATTTTAAAGTATTAGACAGCTATACATTAGCAGATGTCCTCGTGTCAAAGAATGCATTGTTTGAGCTGTTTGGATTTGAAAAATAATCTGACAGCTTGAATGATGCTTTTTTGATAGAATTAGTAATTTTTTGGATGTATAATATAGATGACTTAAAATTGAAGAAGTAGAGGATAGGTGGCTATTGATGATAGAAAATAATACTACTAACATGGAAACAATTTTTCAAGTAGCAAAAAATTTAGGCAATCAAGCGAAGAAGCCATATGTCATATTAAACCACCTATTTCAAGTAGTTCATAGTAATGATTTATACACACAATTAACGGGTTTTGAGGCGGAAGAAATTTACTTGCAGCATTACGCTACCATTAGCGGCAACTATAAATCTACGGACCATACTCGTAAAATTGAGGCTGAATTGAATAAAGGCGCGCTTTCTGTATTTGAAGTGGTGCATATCCACAGGGATAATCGTTCGTTCACGTCCAAGTTAACCTGCATACCTTTTCAACTGCATGACAATAACATGGTCTGCCATGTTGTTTTTATAGAAGATATTACTGGGGAAAAACTGAAAAGTGCCTATAAAGAAGTAGAACAAAGTATTTTTACAGCGATCGAGAAAAGAAAATCACTGACATATCAGTTGCAAATCATTTGTAGTGCAATTGATTGCTTGTTTTATCCACGTGGATTTACAACGATTGTATGGCATAAAGAGAATAAAATTAAAGTAGTGGCATCTTCTGCCTTACAAGGGATGAAAAGTAATATTTCTCTGTACGCGGCAGATCCTCGTTACGGAATATATGAAGATTTCTTGTCGGCGGATGTACAAACCTATGAGAATTTGGAGGAACTTCCCTTAGTGGATGCACATCGCCAGTTTGCGCAAGAACAGGCATTAGAAAAATGTTTTGTTTATCCTATACAAATTCAGCAGCAAAGAATAGGCGCAATTATTTTGCTTTTTAACGCAGATACAAAACAAAACCAGCCTTATATAGATTTTTTCGATAAACTATTTGCATTGCTCGAACTTGCCTATAACTTCGATAAACAACAAAAACAGCTAAACAATATCGCGTATTTCGATCATGCGCTGGACATTCCGAACAGGGCAGGAATCTTAAGGAATATCGAGGCGTTGGGGATACCCCTGACGGTAGGGACAATCCAACTCATAGAGCCAACAGAATTTTCACGTATTGTGGAACTATACGGTCGGGATGTAGGCGATCAATTGCTTAAACAAATAGTTGAGCGTCTAAATGGTTTAGCGGAGATGAAAAATGTGCGGATAGGTCGAATGTCTAGTGCCTCTATCATGCTAGTGACGATCGGGAAACAACAGGAAATCCAAACCGCTTCCATTTTGGAAAAACCTTTTCTTATTAATAATGAGCAACTATTCGTGACGTGCAAGAACGGAATTGCCCATTTTCAGGAGCAAGGTCCGATTGAAGAATACATGCGTCATGCGGAAGGGGCTCTCACATTAGCCAAGCAGCAAAATACAGTGGATGTTTGTTATTACGACTCACGACACGATGAGAAGATGAAACGTGATATGCAGATTTTAAACCATTTGGCGGCAGCGATTAAAGAACGGATTTTTGAGGTGTATATTCAACCGAAAGTCGATGTGAGGACAAGGGAAATCATTGCATTTGAAGCATTGGCAAGATGGGAAGACCCAGAGCTAGGCTTTGTGCCACCCGATCAATTTATTGCGATTGCGGAAAAAGCAGGGTGGGTTGATAAAGTAGACGCAATTATTCTAGAAAAAGTATTAGTTTGGCTGCAACAACGCATACAACGAGGAGAACGGGTGACACCTGTTGCGATCAATATTTCACCTTCTCATTTTTATAAGAAAACATTTATCGAAGAGCTCATACAGCTGATGGCTAAATATGAGGTCAATCATTCTTTGCTGATTATAGAAGTAACGGAAAACTTAGGTCTTGTAAATATTGAACAGGCCGAGAAAATCATTTACCGTTTAAATGAAGCAGGTTTCCAGGTGAGTGTTGACGATTTTGGCATCGGTCACTCTTCGCTTAGTTATTTGCAAAAGCTGGCATTTAGTGAGCTGAAAATTGATCGAAGCTTTACGTCTAGACTGCATGAGGAAAGCACATTTGCAATTGTTCGATCCATTATCCAAATAGCGCAAAACCTGAAGTTCCGGCTTGTGGCAGAGGGCGTGGAAACTAGTGAACAGGCTGAAGCCTTACTGGATTTAGGATGCTCTATTGCTCAGGGCTATTTATTTTACAAACCTATGCCCTTATCGGAAGCGGAGAAATATATGTGAATGGGAAAGAGGCTGTGCCATGAGTTTTATGCTTATGGCACAGCCTCTTTCATGTTTCCCATTGTTTATTGGTGCTGCAAAACACCTGCTAATTTCTGCAGAGCCTCCTCATTTAGGATGCGGTAATAGCGTCCATCCTTTTTCAAAATTTGCTGCTCGCAAAATTGAGCGAGCACATGCAGCAAATGTCGGTAAGAAACGCCCAAATAATCACACACCGTAACATGCTTTTCTTTATAAATGTCCCCATCGGCTGTCTGTAAGATAAATTCCGCTAAGCGATTTTCGAGTGGAAAAGCTAAACTTGTAGAATATTTGATTGTCATCTTCGCTGTTTTCTCGCTTAAAAATAAACAAAGGTGTCGCAGAAATAATGGGTCTTCTAGTATTTGATCGCGGCATGTATAAGGAATCGCCAAGCAAGTAACCTTTGTGGAGGTTTGGACCCCTTTTGAATAAAAAGAAGCTTGTAGCAATTCCATTTCCCCGATAAATTCAAAAGGCATAATGAAATTCAGCAAAGATATTTTGCCATTTTGGTGGGTCATATAAATTTTTGCTGTTCCTTCTAATACATAAAACAGGTAATTAGGCGGTGTGCCTTCCCGCACAATCCATTCTCCGCGCTCGAACTGATGGAGTTGAATCACCTCATGAATGGGGAATGAAAATAAGTGTGAGAGGGGATTATGTTGAAGAGAAGGATGATTTTTTAGTATTTGCAAGTTTGCCTCCTTAAAATATGAGATATCTCACATTATTGTAAATGAAAACATGCTATGATGCAATGACTGGAGGTTAGATCGAATGAATACACAGCGCTGGATGAGTCAGCAATATTTTGTATTTTTTATGACGTGGGGTGTGTTCCTTCCCTACTGGACAGGATGGTTAATAGATGTTAAGGAGCTGACAGTTGCTCAGGCAAGCGTAGTGATGAGTCTCGGCTTGGTAGCACGCGGAATGAGTACGTTATTTATTTTCCCGTATTTTGCTGGGAAGTGGAGCAACAAAACATTGCTGAATGCGATGGGCATTGGTACATTCTTTATGCTCGTTTGTTATATACCTGTAGAATCCTATAGCGTACTGTTACTGATCACATTAGGTTTGAATCTCTTTTATCCGCCTTTAATGCCCGCTTTGGATAGTATTGCCAGTGTGCTCGTGCAACATAAGCAGCTGCGTCATTACGGCAAGGCCCGCTCTTGGGGTTCAATTGGCTTTGTCGTAGCCGGAATGCTTCTTACCGTATTTACGGGTCTGCTAGGAGATGCCGTTATTTTATATGCAATGCTATTCATGGCGATGATTTTTGTATTTTTAGGTTTCCTGCAGACGCCAGAAATCCTGGCGCAAAAACCACAAGCTACAAAGACAGCCAAAACGAAGATGTGGCAATTGTTTAAGGTGCGATATTTTGGCTTAGTGCTATTAATAGTCGTACTTCTCCAGGCAGGGCATGCGTCTTACTATAGCTATGGTTATATTTTCTTGCAGGAACTAGATACACCTAAAATGTTAATCGGTATTATTATTAATATTGCGGTAATTAGCGAGATTATTTTCTTTGCCAAGGCAGATACGGCTTTTTCTAAATTTTCGATTGGCGGATTATTGACGATGGCGGCGCTGGGATCTACCGTACGCTGGCTTGTCATATTCCTGTTCCCGAATCCGATTGTGTTTACAATCTCGCAAGTGTTGCACGCCTTTTCGTTTGCGATGGGTCACTATGCATTTATACGATTCTTAAATCAAAATCTGTCTATTGGTCAAATTCCGAATGCTCAAGGAATGTATTCAGCACTAGCTCTGAGTTGGAGCACGGCTATCTTTACGATATTTGGCGGCTATTTATACGAAATCGACCCGAAACTCGCCTTTTTAGGCATGGTCGTTTGTACCATTCCGTCGATGCTCATTGCTATGTATTATCGTAAACTATCAGCAAAATAGTTCCGCTATTTCATACATATATGATAAAATATGCATGAAAGAAGGAACAAAACATGTATGAATATTTTTTGATTGCCGTTGCTGGGCAATTCGTTGCAAACCGTTACTGTGAATCTGCTTTTACGACGGATGAGGAACAGGCACATGCCTACACATCGTATGAGTCAGCAGCACAGGCAAATGTCATGCAAGGGGAGATTCTCCACCGAGTAGTGACAGATGAGGAATTAGAGCAAATGAGTACTCTATCTTTCTCGTTAGTTTAAAACAATCCATACCTTCAGTGGAGTGGATTCAGACTGTAGACAAGCTTCTAAAAAGAAGCTTGTCTACAGTCTTTTTTTATAACAAGCGATTATCGTTGCTGGTATTCTAGTATGTTAGCAAAGGCGACAATAGAAGAAATTATTTACGACATGCTATACTAAAATGGAATATCCAATCATTTCAAAAAAAGCGAGGTTTTTGAATGTATACAACGTATTGCCGAGCATATCAACGCACATTTAAAATAGCGTCTCGTTTTTTCACATGGCGCAAACCGACATTGATAACAGGTGAAAATAGCTTGCTGCAGCTACCGGCTGCAATCGAGAAATACGGGATTAAAAAAGTATTGATTGTCACAGATCAAGGCATTGCACAGCTTGGATTGATGATGCCACTATTACAACAGTTAGAACAGCAGCAAATCCATTTCGTTATATATGACCAAACAGTGCCAAACCCAACAATAGCAAATATTGAAGAAGCTTTCGCCTTATATCGTAATCATGCTTGCCAAGGGATTGTCGCTTTTGGCGGCGGCTCGCCAATGGATTGTGCGAAGGGAGTAGCGGCACGTGTAGCAAGACCCGATAAACAAATTCCAGAGTTAAAGGGGCAACTTAAAGTACGCAAAGAAATGTCTCCATTTTTCGCTATTCCAACGACCGCTGGCACCGGAAGTGAGGCTACAGTGGCCGCCGTGATTTCAAATCCGGAGACACAGGAGAAATATGCCATTAATGACCCGGTACTAATTCCGCATGTAGCAGTACTAGACCCGTTTTTAACAGTAGGGCTACCACCACATATTACGTCCACGACAGGGATGGATGCATTAACACATGCGGTAGAGGCGTATATCGGAAAAAGTAATACAGCAGAAACAAGGGAATGCAGCATCCAGGCGACGAAGCTGATCTTTGAACATTTGTATACCGCGTACAAAGACGGAACGAATGTTGAAGCACGCAAATATATGCAAAAGGCAGCTTACTTAGCAGGAGTTGCATTTACACGTGCCTATGTTGGGTATGTTCACGCCATTGCACATACATTAGGCGGATTCTATCAAGTACCGCACGGCTATGCGAACGCGATTATACTGCCTTACGTGTTAGAGTTTTATGGAGAGTCCGTCCACAAACCGCTTGCTGAATTAGCAGAAGCGGTTGGGATAAAAGGCGAGACAGATGGAGAGAAGGCACGTGCATTTATTGATGCCATCAAGGGCTTAAATGCCAGCATGGATATTCCCGATAAAATAGAGGGCATTGTCAATCGAGATGTACCGGTAATGGTTGAACGTGCCCTGCAAGAAGCCAATCCGTTGTATCCCGTACCACGCATTCTCAATAAAGACGAGTTATTTTATTTATACCAAATCATTCAACCTTAGCAATGGAGGAAACATAGTGAAATCAGTATTTATAACCGGTGCGACAAGCGGCATCGGGCTTGAAATTACAAAAATGTGCATAAAAAAAGGTTACGTAGTATATGCCACAGGACGCAATGAATCCGCGTTAAAAACATTGCGCAATATGGGAGTACATGTTTTGCAGGCGGATTTACGCCAAATAGAAGACATCGATCGTGTCGTAGCCTGGCTGCCTGACATTGATGTAGCCATTTTAAATGCAGGGCTGGGCATTTTTGCTAACTCCTTTGAGTTAACAGATACGGAAATTGATACGATGTTTGAAATCAATGTCCGCGCGCCTATTTATTTAACGAATCGCTTAGTGCCGCGCATGCAAGAACGTCAGAATGGTCACTTTATTTACGTCAGCTCCCAAGCAGGAAAAGTTGCCACACGGAAAGCGAGTGTTTACGCGTCAACAAAGCATGCATTAATGGGGTATTTAAACGGGGTACGTCTTGAGCTAGCCCCGTACAATATAAAAGTGACAGGGGTATATCCAGGACCGATTGATACACCATTCTTAGAAAAGGCCGACGCTAGCAACGTATACCGAGAGTCGGTAAAGACATTTTTAACGCAGCCGACAAAAGTAGCAGCTGGAGTGATGCGTGCAATTGATAAGCCTGTACGTGAAATTAATGTCCCAGGTATTATGAATATCACCGCAAAATTGTATGCACTGGCACCAACCCTTGTGGAAACAGTAGGACGAGGATTCTTTAATAAAAAGTAAAAGGTTGAGAGAAGTCATCTCAGCTTGTTAACAGCATCCGGCGAGAAGAAAAATGGTAAATATCGCGTCTGAGAACTTCCGATAATGAAAGCCGCTTACCATCAAGCTTAGTATCGTAAGACTATAATATATATGCATAAATTTGAATGACGAGAGGGAGTAAGAGCAAACATTTGTGAGCAAATTCCTGCTTAAACGCGTATTGTCTAAAAGGCGAGGAATATAAGTTGTCTAACATCACAAAAAAGTTAAATAATTTATATAAATACAGTTGCGTTTATGTTTATTCCATGATACTATTCGTGTATAAACTTTTAAAAAAATGTATAAACATACAAAAACACGATACATCGGAGGCAGAATGAGAATGGCGAACAAAAAAGTAGTACTTGCATATTCAGGTGGTCTTGATACATCTGTAGCAATTCCATGGCTAAAAGAACAAGGTTGGGACGTAATAGCGGTATGTCTTGACGTAGGTGAAGGGAAAGACCTAGAGTTCATCAAAAATAAGGCACTACAAGTAGGTGCCGTTGAATCATATATGATTGATGCGAAAGATGAGTTTGCTGAAGATTATGCATTAATTTCTTTACAAGGTCATACTTGGTATGAGCAAAAGTATCCATTAGTATCAGCATTATCTCGTCCATTAATCTCTAAAAAATTAGTAGAAATCGCAACAGAAACAAACGCTGATGCAGTAGCACACGGTTGTACGGGTAAAGGGAATGACCAAGTTCGCTTTGAAGTTTCAATTAAAGCATTAAATCCTAACTTAGAAGTGTTAGCACCAGTACGTGAGTGGGGCTGGAGCCGTGACGAAGAAATTGAATACGCACAAAAGCATGGTGTGCCGATTCCAGCAACATTGGATTCACCATTCTCAATCGATCAAAACTTATGGGGTCGTGCAAACGAAGCGGGCGTTATGGAAGATCCATGGGTAGCTCCACCAGAAGAGGCTTATGGTCTAACAGTATCTGTTGAAAACGCGCCAGATACACCGGAATTCATCGAAATCGAATTCGTAGCAGGTAAGCCGGTTTCTTTAAATGGTAAAGAAATGAAACTAGCAGACTTAATCCAAGAATTAAACGCTGTAGCGGGTGCGCACGGTGTTGGCCGTATCGACCACGTAGAAAACCGTTTAGTAGGAATCAAATCTCGTGAAGTATACGAAATTCCAGGAGCAAAAGTATTACTGACTGCTCATAAAGAGTTAGAAGATATTACATTAGTAAAAGAGCTTGCTCACTTCAAACCAATTATTGAGCACAAATTATCAGAAATCATCTATAACGGTTTATGGTTCAACCCAATCCGTACATCACTTGAAGCATTCTTAAAAGAAACACAAAAGTATGTAAATGGTACGGTACGTGTGAAATTATACAAAGGTCATGCAATTGTTGAAGGACGTAAATCACCAAACTCTCTATATTCAGAAGAGCTTGCCACTTACTCTAAAGCAGACCAATTTAACCACAACTCAGCTGTAGGCTTCATCGAATTGTTCGGTTTACCAACAGTAGTTGCTGCAGAAGTAGCAAAAAATAAATAATGAAAGGCTGAGCGATTCGCGTGCGAGTCGCTCTTCCTTTTAAATAGGAGTGTAAAATATGGCGAAATTATGGGGCGGACGTTTCCAAAAATCAGCAGAAGCTTGGGTAGATGAATTTGGTGCATCAATTGGCTTCGACCAACAACTAGTAATGGAAGATATAGAAGGTTCAGTAGCACATGTTACGATGCTAGGAGAGACAGGTATTCTTCCAGCAGAGGACGTAACAAAGATTTTAGACGGTTTAGCACAGCTAAAAGTAAAGGCAGAAGCAGACGAATTAGAATTTTCAGTTGCAAATGAAGATATTCATTTAAATCTAGAAAAAATGCTTATTGATTTAATCGGTCCTGTCGGCGGTAAATTACATACAGGTCGTAGCCGTAATGACCAAGTTGCTACGGATATGCACCTGTTCTTAAAGAAACGTGTACCAGAAGTGATTGGTTTGATTGAAAACTTCCAAAAAACGATTGTAACGCAGGCTGAACAGCATGTTGAAACGATTGCACCAGGGTATACACACTTACAACGTGCCCAGCCAGTTAGTTTTGCCCATCATTTAATGGTGTACTTCTGGCAGTTACAGCGCGATAAAGAGCGTTTCACAGAATCGATGAAGCGTATTGATATCCTGCCGCTCGGTGCTGGCGCGATGGCAGGGACAACTTTCCCGATTGATCGTTTAAAATCAGCAGAGCTGTTAGGGTTTGCGGATGTGTATGCCAACTCGATGGATGCGGTGTCTGACCGAGACTTTATCGTGGAATTTTTATCGAACTCGGCACTACTGATGACACATTTATCACGTTTTGCAGAGGAAATCATTATTTGGTCAACAGATGAATTTAAATTCATTGAGCTTGATGATGCTTTCTCTACAGGGTCATCCATTATGCCGCAAAAGAAAAATCCGGATATGGCAGAGCTGATTCGCGGGAAGACAGGTCGTGCCTTCGGGAATTTAGTGGGCTTATTAACGGTCCTAAAAGGAACACCGCTTACTTATAACAAAGACATGCAGGAAGATAAAGAGGGCATGTTTGATACTATGGAAACAGTACTAGGTAGCTTGAAGATTTTTGAAGGTATGGTACGTACGATGACAGTCAACACGGCTCGTTTACATGGTGCTGTCCATTCGGATTTCTCAAATGCGACAGAGCTGGCGGATTATTTGGCAACAAAAGGCATGCCATTCCGCGAGGCGCATGAAGTGACAGGTAAGCTGGTATACACATGTATTCAAAAAGGAATTTATTTATTAGATTTACCTTTAGAAGAAATGAAAAAAGAGTCTGAGTTATTAGAAGAAGACATTTACGATGTGCTTGCACCGGAAGCAGCAGTACGCCGCCGAAATTCTTTAGGTGGCACAGGCTTCGAGCAAGTAAAAATCCAATTACAAAAAGCAAAAGAATTATTATAAAATGAAGCATCGTGCGATTATGCGCGATGCTCTTTTCTCATTCAAATCAATTAGATAAGGAGCTGAAGCAGATGATTACATACGAAGTGACATGCAGGTATTGCAGACAACCCTTCCATGTAGTGGAAGGCACTAAAAAATATGCAGACTATAAGAAAAATCATCAAGCCAACTTTTCTTGTGATACATGTGACCGCCTCATAGAGGACGATTCCCGTAAATATTTATTTAACCGAGATTAATTTACCTACTTAAAGACATCAGACATCTTACTTCTATAAAAAATAGGATTGAATCAGTGAATAACGTATTATTTCAGCCTGATACGATGCTTATAGTTGGTATATAATAAGAACCATTATGCGAAGGTAATGTTCGTATATAAAATAAATAAACCAATTAAAAGGGCTTATTTAAGAATTATATATCTTTAAAACCGTATAATATAATTTTTATTTAACTTAACGTTCGTTATTTAGGTTTATAGGAAAGTGTAGGGATTGTCTTGAAGAGTAAATGGGAAAATAAGTGGTTGCGTGCCGTATTGCCGGCATTATTAATTCATTGCAGTATCGGAACCGTGTATTGCTGGTCGCTGTTCAAAGCGGATATTGCTTATTATATTGACAAGCCGCTCGGCCAAGTGGAATGGGCGTTTAGTTTAGCAATTTTCGTTTTAGGGATGTCTGCTGCTTTTGGCGGGAAATTTGTGGAGAAAGATATCCATAAATCTTCTCTGTATTCAACGATTTTCTTTATTGTAGGAATGGTCGGCACAGGCTTCTTTATTTATCAAAAATCACTCATTGGGATTTTTATTTGCTATGGCATTATCATGGGAATCGGTCTGGGTATCGGCTACTTAACACCGGTGAAAACATTGATGCTATGGTTTATCGATCAAAAAGGTTTAGCGACAGGCTTAGCGGTTGCGGGTTTTGGTTTAGCAAAAGTCATTGCCAGCCCATTAATGCAGGCATTATTAGGTCCTGCTACAGCTGAAGGGGTTTTAGTCGATCCCACACGTGTTTATAAAATGTTCTTTATTTTAGCAGGCATTTATTTAGTTTTAATGATGATTGGCCATGTATTAATTAAAAAACCGGATGGCTGGGTAGAGGAAGAGTCTTCTTCTCTAGTGTTTCATTATGCAGCGGTATTGAAAAATAAAACATTTATCGGCATTTGGGTAATGTTCTACATTAATATTACGTGTGGTCTAGCCTTAATTGCGCAGGAAAAGGCAATGTTAGCAGCGGTTGGCTTTGGGGCGATTGGTCTAGTGAGTTCTTTAACAGCGGTATTCAATGCGGGCGGACGATTGTTTTACTCTGCTTGGGCAGACCGCCTACAGGATCGTAATATGATATACAAAGTGGTCTTTATCTCTACCATTTTAGCAATGGTGGCGACAGTAGGTTTTGATGCCTTTAACAATAATTTGGCCATCTTCATTATTGTTTTATTATGTGTCATCAATGCTGGTTACGGTGGAGGATTCTCTAACTTACCGACATTGTTGGCGGACCGATTTGGTTTGAAATATATCAGTACGGTACACGGTTTGGCATTATCGGCATGGGCGTTTGCCGGGTTGTCAGGCAATCAGCTGAGCGCATTCATTCTTGAGAAAACAGGCTCATATGAAATGCTATTGTACATATTAATTGCCATGTTTTTAGTGGCTACATTGGTAAGCATATTCGTTGTAAAACCGGGCATGGTAGAATTGGAACAAGAAGAAGCAGCAAAAAATGTAGCTGTCAATTAAGGATAAGACCTTTCAAGTGTAGAGCTTGGGAGGTCTTTTCGGTTATAATAAGAGTAAAAAGTTAGGCGTGTTTAATAATGGAAACCAGTTTGTTACAGGCACATTGTGAAAAA
Source organism: Lysinibacillus odysseyi (assembly GCA_014595895.1). Taxonomy (GTDB): domain Bacteria; phylum Bacillota; class Bacilli; order Bacillales_A; family Planococcaceae; genus Lysinibacillus_B; species Lysinibacillus_B odysseyi_A. The sequence continues at coordinate 612,433 of JABUKB010000001.1, forward strand.
TGTGAGCAACGATTTGAGGTAGATACGGAAAAAACACCATATCAATCCATGTTCGAGCCACAGCCTGATATGAAGGTTGTTGAAAAGCGTACATATCATGTCGAGTGTCCGCATTGCGGAACAAAAAATACAATTATTCAGCCCGTTACAAAATCTTTGAGTGAGTTACAAGAAATATCAGGCAATATAAAAACTGTTAATATAAAAGGTGGACCAGCTTGCCTGGTAATGATAGGAATCCTATTATTGCTATTAACTCTTGGTGGTGCAATTGGTTATTTCCTAATCAAAGGAATTGGTACGGTATTCAGTTGGATCTAAACTACTAATCAATCTCAGAAGGAATGATAGATCATGGTGAAATTTATATTACTGGCACTGGTAATTGGCGGAGTCGTATGGATGCTTGTATCTGCAGAAATGATGTATAAGCGTGCAGATAAAGAGAAAAGCAACCGTACGGAAGATTCATAGTCTAAAGCATGTTTAAAGTTAGTAAATTTGCTATAATAAGACTACTAGAAGGAGTGTGAATATACATGAAAAACTATTATCAAAACGTAGCAGTCGCACTAGATTTTTCACAGCCTTCACTTGCAGCACTTGAGCGCGCAACTGAAGTAGCTAAGCAACACGGCGCTACTTTGCATTTAGTATCGATTGTTGACAACCAATCATTCGGTTCTATCGCTGCATATGATCTTACATATGCAGATGAATTATTACAAGAGCGCAATAAAGAAGTAAGCCAGCTAAAAGAAAAGATTGTCGCAGCAGGTGTAGCGAATGTACAAATTCATGTTGAAACAGGCTCTCCGAAGAAAATTTTAACGGAGTATCCAGCAGATTTATTAATTGTAGGAGCAACGGGGCTTTCACGCATGGAAAAGGCGATGCTTGGTTCCGTATCCGAAAAAGTAGTGCGTCATGCAGTGTGCGATGTGCTTGTAGTCCGTGCGTAAGTCATAATAAAAAGGTCGTTAAGGCTCCTATGACGGAAGCTTTAACGACCTTTTTAAATATTTAAATAAGATCTTGCAGCACCTGATGCTCTTTTAATGGACGAATACGAACGTTATGTTGGAAGCGTTTGGCTTCGCGATAAGGTAACCTGCGAAACGGTGTTTTGTGATCATCCACATCCATTTGATAAGGCTCGACCCGCCCTTTAGGCAAGCAAATTAAGCGCTGAAAAGGATTGATGGCAATGGCATTAGCATATTTACCAAAAGAGGTAAAATCTTGTCCTCCGTGAAAATACATATTTAAAATGGCACGACTATGGGCAATCACATAGGGATTTTGGCACGGGAACCATTGATCTTTAAACGTAACGCCAAGCAGCACAAAATAAGGAAGAAATGCCTGGTGATCTTCCGTTAATGTAAAGGAACTATCCTGTGCCTCTGCGAGATGATACACCCGTAGCTGCGGGTCGAAGCTCCATAATTCATAATAAATGAGTGAAATAACTGGCTGGCGCATCTTTTGTTTTACCATTAAATTAAGCGGAAGATGCTCAGCTGTTAAAAATAACTTATTTTTTGTGAAATAGGAAAGCTCCTTGCCGATCACTTGCTGATATTGAGAGTTTTCATAAATAACCGCATAAAACATTTCCCTGAACTCAATAATGACATATTGAGAAGGTGGATAGTGACTGTTGAAAATGTATTGCTCACACTGCTCAATTGTTTCGAAACCGTCATAGAAATAATAGCTGTCATAGACAGCATGAATCCATTCCCGGCATATGATATCTTCTGTTTCAAAAAAAGCAGCTTCATTGATTAGCTTATGCGAGGAAACAAGATGACCATCCGAAATGCGCAAGGTTCCCACTGTTAGTAATTTAGTTACAAGCTGTATGTTATAATCTTCTTTTGTTAGAACTGCCTTCACTAATTCTGCTCTCCTTTTTGCTCGTAAGAATCTATTTATTATCTACTATAGAACAGATATAGAAAAAGATGCAATATATAATAGTAAAAAACAACTAAACATTTAAGAAGCTAATTTTAAGCCTATAGTAGCACTAATGATAAGGGCGATACATAAAATGCGCTTCCAGTTTTTCGATTCGCCATAAAAAATCATGCCCAGTACTGTGCCCCCTACAGCCCCAATGCCGGTCCATACAGCATAAGCTGTGCCCATTGACAATGTTCTCATCCCAAGTGATAATAGCACGAAGCTAATGGCAAATCCTACTGCCATCGCTATGACGTAGCGCCATTTCCTCGTATGGGCATAACCGTTCATCATCATGACACCAAAAGCCTCTAAACATCCAGCGAGTATTACATATGTCCAAGCCATTATTCCTTCACCTCACCTGTCACCAATTTCAGCCCAATAACACCGATCAATAACAACATGATAAACCCAATCGTCTGCATACTAAGCGGCTCGTTAAACAGCAAGGTATCTGCTAATACTGTGCCAACTGTGCCTAAACCGACAAATATAGCGTACACTGTTCCGGCTGGTATTTTTTCGCTGATTTTTAGTAATGCTGTAAAGCTTACAACAATGGCAACAATTGTCGTGCTCCAGGTTAAAAAATCATGTGCATGCTTTAAGCCGATTACCCAGCCTACTTCGAAAAGGGCAGCGCCGATCAGCGCAAACCAATATCTGTTCATGTATTTTTCCTCCTTCAACATAAAAAAGCCTGGGAAACAACTGATTCTTGCTCAGTTATCTCCCAGGCTTTTATCCCTCCGTGTACATAGCATGAACTATGCGTTTTCTCTCGGTCCAGACTAGCGCTTGCTACGGAACCCTAGAAAACTTTCTATATGCATCTCATTATACACACTATTATTTGCGAATCAAGTCATATCTATTTATAATGGTATACAGTGTCAAAAAAAGAATGGATAGGAAGTTATAAAATGAATAAAAAAACCATTATCATTTTAGGTGGTAGCCTTCTCCTTATTATAATTGCGATGATTCTTGTGCCAGCTATGGTTTCGTATAATAAAGAAGAAAATGCTGCCCAAGAACTTAGTGAATTATATGATGAAGAGTTTGTAATAACAAAATCCACAGCATCGGATCATTTTTTTGGTGGTGCCTTTGACGTTACGGTGCAATCCTTAAATACCGAGGGAACATACGATTTTGTCATTAATGAAGACGAGTATACGGGCAATTACCATGGTGAGAACGTCAATATCGAAATCAATAAACTTCTAGAGCAACGTGTAGATGGTTTAGTAATGACAAACTCTCATATAGAAGCAGATGAAGCTATTTCTTATCAAGAAGCAGGCATTGAGCAATTAGACATTCGTATGCTAGTCAATGAAGCTGTGCCAACAGCTACGCTAGATGATATGGCTGCGCTATTGAAAGAAAAGTTGGGAAATGTAGCGATTAACTTTGAAGTATTCATTGTAGAAGATGAAGAAATCTATAACGGTGTAGTCAAAGAAGTATCTATGTACTTCCAATTAAGTGATATTACGCAAGATAGCTTTGAGGATTTCCCGTTTGAAGTAGAGCAGTATAGCTATTAATGATGAATGTGTTGGGGGAGCGAGAGATATGAGTTTAGAGCGTGTGCAAGCATTTTTTAAGACATATAATCGAGATCAGGAAATTGTCATTCATGACCAGAGCACAGCATCTGTTCAAGAAGCGGCAGCGGCACTGGAAGTCCATCCTGCACGCATAGCAAAAACCTTGTGCTTTACTGGTGCTGAAACACCTATACTGGTCGTAGCAGCAGGGGACACAAAGGTAGATAATGCTAAATTTAAGCAAACATTTGGTGTCAAAGCAAAAATGCTAGATGCCGACTCCGTAAAGGAAGCAACGGGACATGCTGTAGGTGGTGTATGTCCATTCGCCTTAACTACCAATTTGCCAGTATATATTGATGAATCCGTTAAGCGCTTTGTGACGGTGCATCCAGCATGCGGAAGTGCCAATTCATCGATTGAATTAACGATTGACGAATTATATACATATAGCGGGGCAAAAAACTTTGTTGATGTTTGTAAAGACTGGGACCCCCAATTATCGTAATAAAAAGAAGACTGCGAGCTCAAGGTGAGCTCGCAGTCTTCTTTTTATTGGTCAGGCAGTTGTTTTGGTTCCTGCCAGCTAGGTATTCATAGGGGAGGGTTACTCGCGTATTTGACCTTCGCCATATACATAATATTTTGTTGATGTAAGGGCAGGCAATCCCATTGGACCGCGGGCGTGTAATTTTTGCGTTGAAATACCGATTTCAGCCCCATAGCCAAATTCAAACCCGTCTGTAAAGCGTGTAGAAGCATTGTGGTAAACGGCTGCTGCATCAATATTATGCAGGAACAGCTCGGCATTTTTAGCATCTTCTGTGACAATCGCTTCAGAGTGATTCGTACCAAACTGATTAATATGCAAAATGGCTTCTTCAACAGAAGGGATAATTTTTACACTTAACGTTAAATCTAAAAATTCTTCAGCAAAATGTTCATCCGTAGCAGGTTGGGCTGTAGGTAGTACCTCGCACACTTGCGCATCCCCATAAATTTTTACGCCAGCATCACTTAATGTAGCTAACAATGCGGCTCCGTGTGCCGAAAAGAACTCCTCATGGATGAGGATGCTTTCGATGGCATTGCATACAGATGGACGCTGTGTTTTTGCATTTATAATAATTTTTGTAGCCATGTCTACATTTGCAGAGGCGTCGACAAACACATGACAGTTACCCGCACCGGTTTCTAGTACAGGTACACTCGCTTCACGTACGACTAAATCGATTAACGCTTTACCGCCACGAGGAATGAGCACATCTAAATATTCCGTTAGATTAAATAACGTTTTCGCTGTTTCACGGGACGTATCTTCAATCAGCAGTACAGCATCCTGAGGGAAGTGTGCTTTTTCTAACGCACGGTGAATAGAGGCAACGAGTGCAATGTTGGAATGTTTTGCTGAGCTTGAACCGCGCAACAGTACAGCATTGCTTGTTTTTAACGATAATGTTGCCGCATCCACGGTAACATTTGGTCGCGCCTCGTAAATCATGCCGATGACACCTAATGGAACGCGGCGTTTCAAAATACGTAAGCCATTTTCCTTTTCAATGCTTTCCAGCACTTCGCCTACAGGGTCTTCTAGCTCCACTAAAAGTTTAATGGCTTCACTCATGGCTGTGATGCGTTCTGCATTCAGCATAATACGGTCTAGCGTAGATGTCGGCAAACCTGCCGCTGCGCCGTCTTGCAAGTCCTTTTTATTTTCCTCGATAATCATATCCTGATCGATCAATAATTGTTCAGCAATCGCCAACAGCGCAGCATTTTTTTCGGCTGTTGATTTTGTGTTCATCGTAAAACTCGCTAGTTTAGCGCGCTTGCCTTTTAGTATTACTTCATTTTCTGTTAATGTACCCATCATGTCCCAACCTTTCTATATTTGCACCCAATGATTACGGTGAATCACTACTTCCGGTCCGTCCAGTTCAGTAGAGTGTTTGCCCATCGCTTTTTCCAAGGCCTCACTTGAATAGAGAACTTCACCACGTCCAATTGGTCGGTGGCGGTCGTATACTTCGACTACATCCCCCTTATCAAAATGCCCTTCAAATGCATAAATTCCTGCCGGTAATAAAGATTTGCCGCCTGTTGTTAATGCTTCGACTGCTCCTTCATCGACAAATATTTTTCCGCTTACTTCAGTTAATGTCAGCCATTGTTTATTCATAGGCAAAATCGCACAACTCGTGCTTTCGAAGTAAGTACCATCACCGCAATCCGCTAAAATATCAATGAGTTTATTGGCACCTTTCCCATTGCCGATAAAGACTTTGACACCGGCATTCATCGCATATTTGGCAGCAGTTAATTTTGATTCCATTCCGCCTGTCCCCACTTTTGAGCCTGTTCCTGATGTAAAGCCAAGCATTTCGTCGGTAATTTCTGTAATGCGGTCGATACGCTTCGCATCTGGATTTTTCATTGGATTGGCATCATAAAGACCATTTACATCGGTTAAGATAATCAGCTGGTCGGCATGAACCAGACCACTTACAAGAGCGGAAAGCATATCGTTATCGCCAAACGTCAGCTCCGTAATCGATACGGTATCATTTTCATTAATAATCGGTAAAATAGAGCGGTCCAGCAATTCGGAAAAGGTAGCATAAGCATTTTTATAACGCTTCTTTTCGCTAAAATCAAAGCGGGTAAGTAAAATTTGCGCAGGGGTAATACCATGTTCGCTGAACGCATCAAAATAGCGTCCAATAAGTAAGCTTTGGCCAATCGCTGCCGCCGCTTGTTTTCCCTTTGTCGTGACAGGGCGTGAAGAATAGCCGAGCCTTCTAAAGCCTGCTGCTACTGCTCCGCTTGATACAAGAAGCACCTCATGACCCTGCTGCTTTAATTTTGCTAAAGCCGCGATGTGATCGAGGAACTTTTCTTGGTCGATTTCGCCCTTGGCATTTGTCAATGAACTACTACCGATTTTTACGACAATTCTTTTTCTTTCCATAGTTTTTTCAGCCTCCATATAAAAAAAGCGCTCCTCATCCTATAAAATAGGACGAAAAACGCTTTCCGTGGTACCACCTAAATTGAATGTTTTCTGAACATTCCACTTGATCTCATAACGCTGAGTCGGCGCCTAGTTTTGCTAGGAGCTAGGAAAGTAGGATTCAGTCGTCTATCTCTGCACGCACCTTTCAGCCCATGGGTGTCGCTCTCTTCTGCAGATTAGTCACGCTTACTTGTCTTTCTTCTGCTTTTCGTTATTTGAGTATAAGGATGCACGACAATTAAAATTTTGTCAACAGATTAAAGTAATAAATTTATCTAAATTATTTAAATATTGCATAAATGTAAAGTTATGCCATTAAAAAAGGCTGATATATAGGGATTGTAGGATCCAGTAAGACCATATGCCGTTTTGAATCATTCTCCTCTATTTTATACATTGAAGCTACCTAGGAAAAAACAGATACGTGCATGTATAAATAGGAGCTTATCATGAAATTTGAAGAAGTAGCAGAGAATATGACGCCAAAAATTGCAATGTTGTTAAATCAGCTGCACATTTATAAAGACCATGAGGAATACACTCAGGTTGCCTTAATCGCATTGTGGAAGGCTTATGAAAATTACGTCCCTGGACCATATCCTTTCTACGCATATTTATACAATAAAATGCGTTTTGCAATGATCGATGAGTTGAGAAAAAACATAAAACATGAGCAACGATACGGGGTGACAGCTGATGAAGAATTAGGCGTATTGCTACAAATTAAAGAAAAAGAGGAGGTAGAGTCAGAAATTATAGCAGAAATGTTTAAAGGCCTGAAAAACGAGGAAAAAACATTACTGAAGTTATTATTTTTTGAAGAGCAGTCGAATGAAGCGTTGGCAAAAGCTTTGCAAATATCAGAGGTAGCATTAAAAAAGCGTAAATACCGCTTGCTCCAAAAATTAAAGGCTAAGGCTCCTTGCTTTCATTCGCATGACGCTCAGTAGAGGGGGCAACTAAGTGGAGGCATCAATGAAATATTTAAATAAATTAGACGAGCTCGATCAGTTGGTAAATAGAAGAGGGCAACTTCAAGAGATGCACCGTCTTTCTCAACGAGAGCTGCCTGTCATTGAGGACAATATCAAAACATTAATGAAAGACATAGAAGTGCTTGAAAAGAAGATTATGAGGACTGCTCTTTAACAGCAGTTTACACGTAGCCAATGACAAAAATGCTTGAAGGGCAATAGAAAAGGCAACACTAGAGAAGCATCGTGTTGCCTTGATTTACTATAAGGTTTGATAAACTGTCTCGATAAAAGCATTGCGTTGAGCTTCTTCTTGCTGCTCATGATCAATCAGCAAAACTCCCACTTTATAATTCTTTAAATCTTCATCGACGGTAAATTGTAAGTTAACTGGTTCAGATGTTCCATTGACTGGACATTCTCCTTTAAATTCTACAACAGGCTGACCGTCCTGTGTTTCAAAATACACCCATTTGCTTTCCGTGCAATAGTTTTCGAGTGCTTGTTCGATTGTCGTATTACTATTTTCATCTAATGATACGGTCTTGATATAATCAATATATGTATTGTCTGTAATTTCTTCTTCTGGTCCATATACATAGAATAATGCCCCTAAAATCATTAATGGAATAATCCATAAAATCGTTCGTTTAGATAATTGCATCCCGTCATTCCCCTTGCGTTCTTTTTATAAAATTATAACATTTACTATCTATTATTTTCTATATTAAGATGGTATTTTCTGTTTCGTGTATTTATTTTGGCTTTTGTTTTAGAGACGCCAGCTTCACAAAACGTTTGTTCTGTTTTATACTGAATAAAAAAGGAGGGCGAATCGATGCGGGCATTATTAATCGCCGAAAAACCATCCTTGATGCGCGATATAGAAAAAGTATATAAAAAAATGGATACACCTTATGATATAGATTTTGTATCGTTTGTAGGGCATGTGGTAGAACTGAAAGAGCCACATGAATACCAACCAGAGTGGAAGAAGTGGAACTTGCAATTATTGCCGATGATGCCTCAAAAATATGAATTTCGCGTCAAGAAAAATACGGCTAAGGTTTATAAAGAAATTGAGCAACGCTTGAAACATCAGCACTATGATTTCATCATCAATGCATGCGATGCAGGGATGGAAGGCGAAAATATTTTTTATTCCTTCTATAAAAAGGTAGGCTGTCGCTTGCCAGTAAAACGTTTTTGGACCAGCCAAACGACGGACCCGGCCATTCGTCACGCCTTGCTTCATTTAATTGATGAAAATGACGAACTGATTAAAAATTTACGCAATGCAGCTATGTACCGGATGATCTTTGACTGGCTAGTCGGCTTGAATCTGACAAGAGCTGCTACAGTGAAAGGCGGGCGTACAATTAAGGTAGGGCGTGTGATGACCCCGACACTAGCCATTGTCGTCAAACGTGAGCTGGAGATTCGTCATTTCGTCCCGACACCGTATTTTCAGGTGGAACTGCAACTAGATGGGTTTAAAGCACTTTGGTTCGATCCCCTCGCGAAAACAAATAAGCTAGCTACTCTAGAAGAAGCGCAAGCTATTCAGGAAAAGCTGGAGACCATGGCGCAAGTGGTGGAGATTGAAACGGAACGCAAAACGATGTATGCCCCTAGCTTGCACTCATTGCTTGATCTGCAAAAAGAAGCGAATAAATTTTACGGCTTTACGTCAGCAGAAACGTTAAAACTAGCACAAAGCTTGTATGAGAAAAAACTGATTACGTATCCGAGGACAGAGTCGAAGCATTTACCGACTGCTTTTGCACAGACGATTGAGCGCAACCTGCAGGCAGTACGCAGTTTACCGGCGTTTACGAGCGTGACGGAGGCGATTTTATCGAACAGCGGGCATATCCAAAAGGCTATGCACAGCAAGCGTTATGTGGACGATAAGAAATTAACTGATCACCATGCCATCACGGTGACAGATGTACCCATTGGACGCAAAAAGCTAACGCCTGGTGAACAAAAGATATATGAGCTAATTGTGAAAAGGTTATTAGCCCTATTTTTGCCTCCATATGTTCTCGATAAGACAGCGGTTATATTGGCAAGTGGCGGGGAGCATTTTAAGGCGACAGGTAATATGGTCATCGATAAGGGATATACTGTACTTTATGAAACGCAACGTAAAAAGCAAGAAATCCCGCTACCCCTGTTAACAAAGGGGCAGCAACTACCGATTGTAGCGCACGATATTCTTTCCAAGATGACAGAAGCTCCGCCGCGCTATACAGATAGTACATTGCTGGATGCAATGTTCCATGCCGGACGATTTGTCGAAGACCCAAAGCTGCAGGCAATTTTGAAAGATGCAGAAGGAATCGGGACAAGCGCTACACGTGCGGAAATTATTGAAAAATTAATAGGGAATGGCATGATGGAGCGCCAAGGCAAGAGCTTAGCAGCCACTGATTTTGGCATCGATGTGATTGAAAGTCTAGGAAATCATGATGTTGTGTCTCCTGTGCTGACGGCTATTTGGAGTAAAAAATTAAAGGATATTGTTGATGGCCAGCTATCCTCACGTGATTTTTATGACGATATGCGCCAATTTATTGTCGAGACCACAGACAGGATGAAAGCGTTAGATATGGCTGTAGCGGAAAAGGAAATAGTCGTCGTAGGCAATTGCGTTCATTGTGGGGCTGCCGTAACAGAAAATTTTAAAGGCTATAGCTGTACGGCGAAAGGCTGTGCCTTTTTCATAAGCAAATCCATGATGAAAGGCAAGATTACGCCGACTGATATGAAAAAGCTGTTAGCAGGGAAAGAGACACGCGAAATTACGTTTACATGGAAAAGCGGCAAGCGCGGCAAAGCACGTTTAAAGCTGAACGGAGCAAGACCGGAATTTATTTTTGCGCCATCTAAAAAACATTCCAAATAAGATGCACATATACTAGTTATACGGGCATTACTTTCGTCTTTATTCAGCGTTTTTGCTAGCTAAAACATTTTCACTCTTTGTTTTACGTTTTTTGTAGAAATCTACGCAAAAAACTTACTATTTTTAATGATTTCTCATATAATAAACAAGCAAGTTTTAAAAAGTGATACAATAGACGAGTTTAAAAAGTAATGCAATAAATTACTATCCGTTAATGCGGAATAAAAGAGTTTACAAACTAGTCAAAAATCCTTTATGAAACAGTGAGAATTGTGAGAATTCTCTTGACAATAGTTTGTAGAGTTTGTACACTGTGGGAAGTCAATTGTTTTTTCGAGAAATACAATATCATAAAATAGTAAGGATCTGGTGAAATGATAGTATGTAAATTTGGCGGTACTTCCGTCGCTAGTGCAGAGCAAATTAAAAAAGTTTTCAACATTGTGAAATCGAATCCTGAACGAAAAATCGTGGCTGTTTCAGCTCCTGGTAAACGTTCTAATGAAGATATAAAAGTAACAGATTTATTAATTGATTTAGCAACGGCAGCGCTAGAAGGCGGAGATGTTGAAGCGAAAATTGACACAGTAGTAAAACGCTACGAGGATATTGCTGTTGGACTTGGTTTAGATGACACGATGTCAAAAATCATCGCGGATGATTTACGTGCACGTGTAGCTGGTGACCAATCAAATAAAGAGTTGTTTATTGATAACATTAAAGCAAGCGGTGAAGACAATAACGCGAAGTTAATCGCTGCTTACTTCAATTTAGCCGGTATTCCTGCACGCTATGTAAGTCCAAAAGAAGGCTTAGTAGTAAATGATTTACCAGAACGTACCTTTGCTTTACCAGAAGCATATGAAAATTTAGCAGTATTAAAAGATTCAGAGGAAGTAGTTATTTTCCCTGGTTTCTTTGGATATACAAAAGAGGGTATTTTACGTACATTCGACCGTGGCGGTTCAGATATTACAGGTTCGATTTTAGCATCTGCTGTATCAGCAGATTTATATGAAAACTTTACGGATGTGGACTGTGTCTTCTCAGCGAATCCGAAAGTAGTAAATAACCCTGCAGAAATTAAAGAAATTACGTATCGTGAAATGCGTGAATTATCGTATGCAGGCTTCTCTGTGTTCCATGATGAAGCACTAATGCCTGTTTACAAACAAGGAATTCCAGTCACTATTAAAAACACGAATAATCCATCAGCACCGGGTACGCGTATCGTACCGAGCCGTACAACAGGGCAAGATCGTCCGGTAACGGGTATTTCAGCTGATAGCGGATTTTCTATTTTATATGTATCTAAATATTTAATGAATCGTGAAGTTGGATTTGGTCGCAAATTACTTCAGATTATCGAAGAGGAAAACATTTCTTACGAACATACACCGTCTGGTCTAGATGATATTTCGGTCATTTTACGTTCTTGTCAGCTAACAGACGAGAAAGAAGAACGTATTTTAAAACGTGTGAGTGAAGAGCTACATGCTGATTATGTGGACTTCCGCCATGGTTTCTCGATGATTGTTATTGTAGGCGAAGGTATGCGTCGCAATACAGGCTTGGCCGCCCGTGCAGCGAAGGCCATTTCTATGACAGGTGCCAACATTGAGATGATTAATCAAGGTTCTTCAGAAGTAAGCCTTGTATTTGGGGTAGAGGAACACCACGGAGACCAAATTTTGAAGTCATTGTATACAGAGTTTTTTTCGGCTGTAACAGTATAAATGGTTTTGGATACTAGGGACACGCAAACAAATTTTGTTTGCGTGTTTTTGTTTCACAAGAAATAGGGAAAGTTATGTACAATAGTACAAGGTTAGGAGGTCGACCATATGGAACGAATCAAGCGAGTTTTGGCACTTGTATTTCGTAATATTTATTACTATCGGGTCGATTATATCCGTGTATTCGTAGCGGTCAGGGTGCTGCAGATTTTATGTGTGATTCCTGTCATTACTGTGTTATTCAAATTTATGCTCGAAACGCTCGGGATTCAAAGTGTGACGGAACAAAATATTTGGCATCTATTAGGGCATCCACTAGTATGGACCGTTCTCATATGTATTGTGCTTGTTGTCTTAATTTTTATTTATTACGAAATAGGCATGCTCATGCTGCTAGCTTACCATCAGCAAAGGGCAATCCCTTATACGTTAATAGGACTGATCAAGCGTTTAAATCGAAAGGTATTGTATTTTCTAAGCTTTCAAACACTGATCTTTGTTTTATACGTAATGCTTATTATCCCGCTTATTTCTTCTATTTTACCGTCCACGGTTATCCAAAGTTTGCAAATTCCTCATTTTATCGTTGATGAGTTATTAGGCTCTACAAGAGGGAGGCTCCTTTATTATGGGGCTATTTTTTTCCTTACATTAATTGGGCTGCGCTTTATTTTTACTATGCCGTTTTTCACGGTATATCAATGGACAACGATTTGGGATGCGGTAAAATTAAGCTGGAAATTTTCTAACCGCAAGCTGATAGAGATGTTTGGTATGCTCGGTCTTATTTTAGCCGTTCACTTAACGTTATCGTTAACCGTGTTAAGCATCGTCTTTCTGCCACTCTATGTATTTGAACAATTATCTGGCGGTAGTTTACTCGTATTGGCTGCCTTTACGCTGACGTTCGCAGAAGGCGTGCTGATTGTAGCATTTTCACTGTTGCAGGCAATTTTTTCTCAAATACTTGTGTTGGTTGCTTTTAAACTAACGCACGAAAAACCCCTCATTAAACAAAATGAATCATTCCGTGATTCCATTTGGCAGTGGACAATTGTATTGGCAACCTTTAGCTACTTTTTGCTGAGTGGCTTTAATATTATCAGTTTAGAAAAAACGATTTATGAGCCCGATACACTCATTGTTGCTCACCGCGGATTCATGCAAGAGGGTGTTGAAAATACAATCAGTTCCCTTGTGGCATCGGCTGAAGCAGGTGCTGAAATAGTAGAAATCGATATTCAGCAAACAAAAGACGGTGAATTTGTCGTCTTTCATGATACTACCTTGACTCGATTGGCTGGAGTGCCAACAAGAGTATATGAAATGACACAACAGGAGCTCATGAATGTGACGGTGTCGGCGGATGGTTTAACCGATAAGATTCCATCGCTAGAGCAAATGCTAGAAGCAAGTGAGCTGTATGGTACGCGTCTACTGATAGAACTGAAAACGCATGGGCATGAAACAGACGACTTTTTACAGAGAATGATTGATGTAATAGATGATTACGGGATGTTGGATGTACACTATATACAATCATCGAATGTGACTTTGATGGAAGAAATAAAGGCAATGGAGCCGCGTTTAAAGGTCGGTGCCGTCTATGCAATGAACTTTGGTGCATTGCCGGAGACGACGGTTGATTTCTATTCCTTTGAACAATATTTCGTAACGGAAAAGCTTATCAACCAAGCGAAAGAGCAAAATAAGGATCTATTCGTATGGACAGTCAACGAAGACCGCGGATTGCAGCGCTTTTTGGAATTAAATGTGGATGGCATTATTACAAATCATCCAGATGTTGCTTACGACATACGTGAAGGCTTTGACGAAAGCACCTACTTCCTGCGACGCGTGTGGAATAAAATTAACTATATTTTTTAAAGGTGGTACACATGCAATATACGTATACATTAACAACAGAGCTCCAATCTACTAAGGATGTTGAAGTATGGGCAGATGGGCAGCCGCTATACACGATCAACCGCGTGTATAGCAATGGCTTAAAGAAATTATTCGATGGTTACTTTGATTATCGCTATTTTTTAAGGTATGAGGTAAAAAACGAAGCAGGAGAGTTGCTTGCCGATTGTAAAAAGGTACAGCGAAAAGGCAAGCTATGGTTCGAGGCATATGATAGGAAGAGCAATCAACCTTATATCATCAATTATGAAAATTGGAGGATCGGTGTGCCGGAACTCTTCGTTAAAGGACCAGATTTTTCAATGAAAATTGATAAGGAAATGGAAGATTGGTCAAATTTCATCGTCAATGAAACGATAGTGGCAAGATGGCTAGCGGTTTATCAAGAGCAGACCGATACCTTTGATGTTGTATTGGAAGTGCATAAGGAGACCGTAAGTCCGGCTTTGCTATTGGCGATTGCACAAACTACATTATTTATAGGCGCATAAGGAGAAAGAAACATGAATGTTGTATTTGTTATAACAGAAACAGGTCAAGAAGTATTGCAAATGGTCTCTACAGATGTAGCAGGCTTGCTAGCAGCAGTCAAAGGAGAAAGCGTGACCTTTCCACATGGGGATTATCAATATGATTTTCACACATTGGATCATTATCTAGAAGAAAATGTTTACCGTCAAGAACTAGTAATTTATTTAAAAGCTTTCAAAAGAGAGACACCGGTAGCTCAAAAGGGACAAGAAACGGGCTTTGATTATGACGATTTGTTGGATAGCTACTAATACCATTTCATCATACTGAATATTTACACGATTGCTATAATATGTTATTGTTTTGTAAATATTTTGTTAAAAATACATCAGAAGAATGATAGAATTAGTTTTCGATGATGATTTGGTGGTGGATACATGCTAACGGTTTTCGGCGGGATTGGCTTATTTTTATTAGGGATGTCCATGTTAACGAATGGACTAAAGGATATTGCAGGCGAAGCTTTGAAGCAATGGCTGAACCGTTTTACAAACGGTACATTTTCAGCGATTGCTTCAGGAGCATTGATGACGATTCTCGTGCAGTCTTCTACAGCAACCACGCTGTTGACAATAGGGTTTGTAAGTGCAGGACTATTAACATTTATCCAGTCCATTGGGGTTATTATTGGAGCAAACATAGGAAGCACGAGTACGGGATGGATTATTTCGTTAATTGGTTTTAAAATCAGCTTGCAAACGATGAGTTTACCAATTATCGGGTTTGGCGTTTTTATGACGTTTATCGGATCAAATCCTATCAAACATTTCGGTAATGTACTAGCAGGTTTCGGTTTGCTGTTTTTAGGGATTGATATGCTGCAACAAGGGATGGCCAACGCACAGGATTTAATTTCATTTGATGCCATTCCTGCAGATTCTGTCATTTCCATTCTCCTGCTTGTATTAATAGGGCTTGTCATGACAGTGATCATGCAGGCATCGAGTGCCGCGATGGCAGCAACACTAACAGCATTATATGCGGGAGCCATTGATTTTGAGCAAGCGGCCTTTATGGTCGTGGGACAGAATATCGGGACGACAGCAACGGCGCTATTTGCAGCGATGGGCGCTTCGATTGCAGCGAAACGTACAGCAGCAACGCATTTTTTATTTAATGTAATCACCGCTCTATTTGTGCTCATTGTTTTCCCTTACTTTTTGCAAGTGACAAAATGGCTGACAGAGCAATTGGCAGGGAGTTTTGATGAAACGCTCGGTCTAGCAATCTTCCATACTTTGTTTAGTGTGGTAGGGACCATTCTCTTTATTCCATTTATTAAAAAGTTTGCTCAATTGTTGATGAAGTTTATCCCAGAAAAGGAAAATGCGTTGACCCGGGATTTAGATGAAAGCTTATTAAAGGCACCGTCTGTAGCATTGGATGTAACATATAAAACATTGCGGGATATTATGATTCATCTGACGAAGGCATTGATGAACTTAATTAAGCAAAAGAAAATGACAGCAGACTATGAAAAGGCCATGTATGAAGTAGAAGAGGCGATTGAACAAACCCGTGAATTTTTAACGAAAGTGCAATCTGTTTCTAAAAAAGAAGGGGCACGTCATTTATGCATTTTACATGCTCTAGATCACCTGGTACGCCTCATTAAAGTACTGCGCGAACAGCAAGAGGTTGAAGCGATGTATTATCAAGAACGTTTGATGCTCCAATGGTTAGATACATTGTCGAGTGTGATGGACGTGTTGCATGATGATGAAAAGCTGCTGGATATTTCAAAATTACTAGAAAAAACCTCACAACAGATGGCAAAAGAACGACGCGATAAACGCAATGAATACTTCCAACGTTCTGTCGCTAACGAAGCAGAATTAGAGGAAGCTGTCTCAAAAGTCGAAGCGATTTTATGGGTGGACCGCCTTGTATTCCATTATTGGCGTGCCACAGCGCGCATGGCTGAATATCAAATTATTGAAACAAAAAAATAAGAAAACATCCAGTTATCATGTGAAAATTGCTGATAACTGGATTTTTTATAGGCAAAATGTGAATAAATGTTTATAAAAAATATAGTAAAAGACCTATTACTTATAATAAAATAATATTTTTATGATGTATTGTGTGTTTTGTTTAATGTTTTAGCTGTAAATTATTATTTAGTAATTTCGGTGCAATAGGAGAATATTCGTTATAATAAGAGAGAAGAGAGGAGTGGTTTTATGACAAAATCGCGCATGCTAGGCAGTAGCCTTCTTATTACAATCTGTCTCTCGACTATTGCCATATTACTATTATTATTTACGAGCGAAAATAGTCCATTGAAAAATATAAAAGAAACTCTTGCTAAAGCCTCAGAGGAAATTACCGTAGTACAAGCTGTAGAACCACCTGCAGAACCGGCTGAAGTGGTGCAGGAAGGCATTCGTATAAAAACCGATCATCTTGGTGTGCATGATATCTTATTTGAGTCTGGTCCTATCCAGTTACAGGCTGCGTCGGGTCCGGTTACTATGACGATTCAGCAAACATATTTAGAGCGTTTAACAGCTGAGAATAAAGCGGTTCAAAAATATTTGGCAGGTGGCAGCGTGTCGACAGTTGTGGTGTTAGATATTCAAATTACCAACAATGGAAACGAGCCTGTCCTCTTTAAATTAAATGAAGCAAAATTTAAAGCGGATTCGGGGGAAGCGGCAGGAGTAAATCCTTTTTTATCGACAAAATTTGAACAAGAACTAGCTCCTAAAGCCAGCCAAAAGGGTGTATTGATGATTGATTTTGATTCTGAAGCACGTGCCATTGCGAGTGTCGTGATGGACGTTTTTCCAACGTATAATACAGCCTACGATGAGATAGGAGAAGCAATAGAACTTACTATCCCAATGTACTAAAAAAGCGATTCTGTTCGTAATCATTAATGAACGGGATCGCTTTTTCATTTAACTATTTTCAATTTTTTCAAGGGATGCGAGACTGACATCTACACGTTTTAAGAAGAAGGATAAAATAAACCCAAAGAGCGTAACGCCTGTAGCCACTAAAAATGTAAATTGAATTCCTTCTAATAGAGCCAATGTTTTAAGCTGCATGAAGTCGGCTTCTGAAGCTGTCGCTAGGTCGAGGTTTTTCATCATTTCTTCACCTTGCGATTTTGTGACAGCATTCATAATCGTAACAAATAGAGCTGTACCTATAGAACCTGCCACTTGTTGTGCAGTATTATTCACCGCTGTACCGTGAGGGTTTAGACGTGTTGGCAATTGATTCAAGCCATTTGTCATAATTGGCATCATGACCATCGACATACCGAACATACGCAATGTATAAACACTGATGATAAATAAATAACTTGAGTCGATTTGTAGCTTTGACAATAAATATGTGGAATAGGCTGTAATCGCTAAACCAGTCCCTGCCAATACACGCGGACCGAATTTATCGAATAATTTCCCTGTAATCGGCGACATAACCCCCATAATAACAGCGCCAGGCATGAGCATTAAACCTGAATCTAACGGAGAAATCCCGCGCACGCTCTGTACATAGGCAGGTGTCAAAATCATTCCTGAAAACATCGCTACCGCTGTTACCATCGAAATGACCGAGCTCAGTGCAAACATTGGATATTTATATACACGTAAATCAAGCAACGGTTCCTCTAAGCGGAATTGACGAATAATAAACCACGCTAAGCTAATAACCCCAATGATAATCGTGGATAAAACAATCGAATCTGTCCAACCCTCTGTACTGGCCATAGAGAACCCATATAAAATCCCGCCAAATCCAAGAGCGGATAAGATCACGGAGAAAACATCTAATGACACTTTGCGTGTTTCCATTACATTTTCCAATTTCCAAACAGCCAAAACTAAACTAATGATTGCAAATGGCAAAACCATTTCAAATAGAACGCGCCAGTCGTGATATTCCACGATATAGCCAGACAATGTCGGACCAATGGCTGGTGCTGTTATCATAACCAACCCGAAAATACCCATTGCAGCCCCGCGTTTTTCACGTGAGAAGCTGACTAGCATAATATTCATAAGAAGAGGCCCCATCACAGAAGAACCCGCTGCTTGAATCATGCGGCCCGCCAATAATACACCGAAATTCGGTGCAAAAGCAGCCACCGCCGTACCAATTGTAAATAAAACCATAGCCAGGATAAATAATGTCCGGTTTTTGAAACGTGTAATTAAAAAAGCCGATACGGGAATCAATATTCCGCTTACGAGCATATAACCTGTAGCTAACCACTGTACCGTTGCATAATTATCAATGTCTAAATCTACCATAATAGATGGTAGGGCGATATTTAATAATGAGTTATTTAAAAAAGACACAAATGCACCAAAAAATAAAATGGCGAGCATTAAATAAGGAGTTTTCTTTTCTGTTGTCTCAATATTCATTTCTTCACATTCTTTCTTCATTTTCTACACTTGTACGATTTTATACTAGAGGTATAAAAAAATCAATAAAAAGAAATCAATAGTATAAAATATGATATGGTTTAGAAAATAAGGTATACTTAGGCTACAAAGTATAAAAAGGGGAAGTTATGAATAAACGTAAAAAAGTTATAGCAGAACATGCGTTATCATTATTTGTAGAAAAAGGAATCTCCCAAACATCGATTCAAGATATACTAGACCGGGCAAGCATATCGAAAGGCACTTTCTATAATCATTTTTCTTCCAAGCATGAATGCGTGAGTGCTATTTTAGAACAGGCACGATATGATGCTACACTGATGCGAGCAGAATTTATTATTGGCAAAGACCCAACGGATGATACTGTATTGGCAGAACAAATTACCGTGCTGTCCACAATCAACCGTGCGCGTGGGCTGGATGTGGTATTTGAGGAGATTTTGCATTCAGGGGATTCTGAGCTAAAACAAATTGTTCTGGAATATCGCATGTATGAAATCGTTTGGTTGGCCAATCGTTTTCAGGAAGTGTGGGGGGTAGAAAAACACGGACAAGCGATTGAGGCAGCAATTATTTTCTTTGGAATGATGCAACACATTTCCTTTACAAGAAAAATGATCCACCAAAAGACATTGGATATAAAAGTCATTACAAATGTGTGCCTATTATACATGAAGGAAATTGTGGGGGTAATGGTGGAAAAACAGTCTCAAGTATTAGATGCCCAGTTGTTGGAGAATTTTGTGGATTCATTGAATAAATTGGATGTGACAGAGGAAGAAGTAGTGGAACAGTTAGCCCAATTCCACCTTCTGCCCGACAAAACAAAATCGCAGCAGGAAATTACAGAGGCATTACTAGCCGAATTTCAGCTGACACAAAAGCGTGAGGTTGTCATCGATGCGTTATTACGTTCGTTTGGGAAAGAATTTACCTCCTCTCCCTACTTGCTAGAGGCAAAAGAAATTTCAAGCTTGCTATGGTATATCATAAATCAACGGAAAAGGTCTTAAAAAAACAAGGTTACTCATTTAAGAGCAACCTTGTTTTTTTGTATTCTAAATAATAGGGTTTTCCGCTAGTTCTTTATCGATGGCTGTCAGTAAACCCTTCGCTGTATCCGCGTGGATAACCTCACCATTCACTAAAGCATAAAAATGGCAATCGCAGATTTCGCAGTGAGAATTGCAGCCTGTATCTTCTACAATGATATCTTCACGCGTTTCCAATATATCATATACGTCCGGATTACAATAGGCGACATTGGAAACGCAAAATTCCACTTTATTCGCAACGGGGGTAGATTTTTTACCAAATAGTTTTTTAAACATCATACCTTCTCCTATTTTTTGATAGTACGATTAGTATAGCATATACCATTATAATGAAATTTCGCATTTACTGCTAGAAACATATAAGCCATTTTCATATGTTTTTTCATGCAATGCATATGTTTGACCGTCAAACGTCATCACGGTAGAACAGCGGGTGCCATAGCCTTCCATTTGAACAAAAATAGCGGATAGCTGCCGTTCAAGCTGAAGGGGAACACCTGTGGAGGGTAACAGATCGTCATCCGCCAGATCTTTGGTGGCCAATATGTCGAACAGTGCCTCCTCGTTCAAGTGCCGCTCTGCCGCAATTTTTGCTGTTTGCTCCTTTAAGCGCTCGACTTTAGGCCAAGGTGTGTTGAGCGTGGCATTCGAAAGACAATGAACCCCAGGTGATACAATATTGATTTCATTGTAGACATTGTTGTAATGCACAAGGGTTTCCCGGTCGAAAACGAGTACATTGAAGGGACCGTATTGTGTACGTTGCTGTTGCAGCTGTCGAGCAAACTCTTCGCTCGGCAAGTCGCCCAATAAAAAGTCCGTTGCAATTTGCCCGCGCGACAATGCCCCTATATCAGCCAATTGTGGATCACGATAATTGGTAATCGCTGCGAAACGACCATTCTGACTCACGCCTAGCCAAGTCCCGCCTAGCTGTTCATCCCTGCCAGCTGTAATCGGTGCATCGGGCCAATGATGGAGCGGGCTAGTTGGCCGAATATAAAATTCATCTCGATTGGCCGCTACAATAAGCGGGAAATCTGAATGTGTCCGATAACTAAAACTAATAATGCACATAGCAGTCACGACCTTTACCGTTTTGTTTCCTCTATTTTACGCTAGAATGGACAAGAATGAAATTATAGAGGAAAAAGAGGTGTGACGCTTCCTTGTTTACTTGAAGAAAAGCACCTTTTTATAATCATTTCAGTATCTGGATATTCAGCAAATAACTCAAATAGCTTATTGAGTTTTTCGCTTTTTTCTTTTCTTTACTATAATGAAAGTAATTGCACTTATTATTATAAAAAACCCTATTAAAATATATAGAAAAGGATCAATCATAATAAAATAACTATCTTTGAACTGATAATCCTCACTCCCAAGTTCCATTGGCACTCCCCCCTAAAAATGTATAGAAGTTGAATCTAATATATATTTTAAAGGTTACTATGAAAAAAGGGTGAAAAAATATGAAGAAAGCAGTTCTTTATTTAGCGTTAACAATCTTCTTGGCACTTTTGTTAGTTGGCTGTTCCGGAAATCAAAATGAGGAAAAACAAAGTCAAACAGATAATTATAATGAAGTGAGAGAAACCGCTTGGAATTTTGTTAAAGAGAAGGGTTGGCATACTACGGCAAAAGGAAATTGGCGGAGTGCTGAAGTCACAAAAGTCGTTGCTAATAAGAACTATGAGTTATTGGATAAAAATCAGGAAGGAAGAGAAGCATTATCTGTTTCCTTTGAAGAGAAAAAGAATAGTGTGGTAGGGATACCTGTAATACTAATTGATCCCAATACCAATAAGGTGATTGGCTATATGCCAAGTGAGTAGGAGATAGTGAAAATTACAGTGATGCTAAATTTTGAAAAAACTTATAGTTAATTAAATAATATCACTTATTAAAAGTAATGAATTCCTTTTGTCATGAATAGTAGATAAAAGGGAGGGTGGTAATGTGCCAAATTATTTAGTCCACGTTAGTTTAATCAATGGGAAGAAGGTACAATTTGAAGAAGAATTTGATGATCTTGAGGATATCGCTACGACCTTAATGGATGAAAGTGAATATGAATGGTATTACTATGAAACATCTGATTATGAAGGAGCGTTTCTAAGGTCACAAATTGTAGATTTCGTGGCAAAAAAGAATGATTCCTAAACACTCTCAGAGAGAGTGTGTTTTTTGATTTTTTAAAAAGCGGCATAAGCTAGCATTACTTTTATGGCAAAAAGTTAATAAAGGGAAATATTACCTTTTGTCGAATCGATTAAATGACAGGAGGAATTATAGTAATGAAGTTCGAAAAGATGACAGTTGAATTCAATGATGAAACTTTCATATATGAGGTGCAAGGTGTCTATTTAGAAACCGAAAAAGTGACTCATGGTAATCCTGGATTTATTCAAGTAAAATTCTTTGAAAACTTTCAGCCAGGTTATCCATTAGATACGCTTAGAAATGAGCCATGCACGATTACGTTAAATAAAACTGCTTTTATGTGTTTAGGGTTTGTGATTATAAAAACAGATGATTCAGAGAGTTTGGATGTATTGATAGCGGAAGTTGGAGCCGTAGTGAAAAGTTAGATCCTAGCACTTTCATGTGTAACCCGTTCAGTTCATTGGTACAAACATTTGAGATCACAGTCAAATTAGCAAAGTATTATATTTAAAATAGCAATGCAATTAATATATATGTCGGTGTTCTTTTTGACAAAGAAAATGGCTTGGTCATCATTTAAGGAACCGAGCCATTTTCTGATTTATTTCGAATTTCTAATATTTAATAAAAGTCTTCTGTTACTTTAAGGACAATCTATCACACTCTCTTCAACACCGTGATATAGCTCTAAACAAATAAATTTGTTTCTCCACAATAATTTATCCTCTGAATCATCTATTTAATATGAACACTCTTCATGAATCTATCAATTTCTTTTCGTTCGTGCTGACCTACAAAAGCTATAATGTAGGATTCCTGACCATTGGTAATTTGAAAGATACCATCCAAAATTTCTATACCATTTACATTCCCGTTAATTACTTTAACTCTTTCATTTTCGTCAACAACAAACCGTGCTTGAATAAACTGCTGAAAGATTAAGCTATTGAAAAGGATTTCTTCTTCAATTTCTTCTTTAGTAGAAAAAATAGATATTTTCTTTCTATTAAAATTATTAAAAGCATATAGAGAAACTTCAAGAACATTAGAAAAGTCATGTTTCTCTATAATTGACTTTGCTTTTTCTTTACTTAATCCTGTATCTCGATAATAATTTTCTACTAAATCATTCATGCTTTCTTCTGAAGTCATTATACTAATATATTTATTTTCATCCTTATATTGATAATCGACACCAGTCTTATTTTGCTTCCATAAATGGTATGGATTATCCAATAAAAAATATAAATGATTATCGAATACAACGGAACTCTTCAGCAACTCTCCTTCGTATCGTAAGGTATCATAGCTAAAATCCTCTAGCTTTTCCAATGAATTCAGGTAATCACTGTATACCTTAACTCTCAATCCAATCATGAGGGAGAAAGAAATTATTATTATCAAAAGAAAAATTATTACAATAGATTTTTTAGACATTTTCATTTGGATACCCTACTATCTTACAATTATTTGAAGCGATATGAATTTATCTATATTTAATGTATCAGTTCATTTACTTGAAAGGTATATTTTAACATTTTATGGCAAAACAAAATAGGGTATTATCCAATCAAATAAAAAGAGCGTGATTAGAAAGTAACCAAGTCCTTCACTGCAATATTTTTTGTTATAGCTCCCGTTAATACAGGAAGCCTAATCTTTAGCTATTTCTTTCCATTCATTCATTCTCTAAAATACTCATTTCCTACAAACTCCAGGATTCGTCACCAACCTTTCTTGAGTCTCTATGTAACCCTTCTTTTATAAGTCCCGCTTTTTCATAACAAGTACAGATGGGGTGCTTTTTAGTATGTGAAAAAAGAAAGAGCAATGATTTAGCAAGAAACGTGTACGAGCATTTGGGCGCTGCTGGAGGAAAGTGGGATGGCGGCAAGAAATGACTGTAACGCAATCCCTGATTGGCGTTATTTTTTATTTCTAAAAAGGAATATTCTTTCACTTTAAGGGAATTTAATGGGTGGAAGGAGTGTTTTATTTGGGAAAAAAGAAAGAAATGAAAAAGCTGCAGGATCAGGCTCTTGCAAATCTTTATATGGTTGGACTGGAGCATAAACAACTTGTCAGAAAAACTTCTCAGGAAAGAGGTTCCTTTGATTGGGAAGAGCTCTTAAGTGATTATGAATTAGAAGGGTTATATAAGGTACGGAAAGACAGAAGATACGCATCATTAACCGTTGAGCTTTATGCAATCATTGAGCAACTGTTAAAAGATATTTATAGTGTTATATATGATGCTGTATACGTACAGACACCTGATGTGAATGTAATTCTTGATCTAGAGAAAAAGCTAAATGATTATTTAAAATTTGACAACAATACGAAACTATTAGCTGATTTAAGAAGTTTTATTATTCATGAAGACTTTTCACTAAAGAAAGCCAGAAAAAGCGAAAATATAAATATTACCTCGAATAATAAAAATTTATTTAAACGCTTACTGAAAGATGCTGAAGGTTATATAAAAAATATAGAATTTAAATAGTATTAGGAGTTTTTACTGAACTGAACCCCGAATAGGACACTTTTAGAAAGTGTCCGTTATTCGGGGTTTATTTTAGCCCAAAAATCCTGAAAACAAATAAAAATAACGAAAAGTCTAAATTTTGTACAACTTGTGACAAGCTTGCTATAATAAGTTTTGCGAATACATACAAAAAGAAAGAAGGTTTTCAATATGACAAATGCGTACGATGAATATATGCGTCAAGTAACGATGCCGATGCGTACGGAACTTACAGAATCAGGCTTCACAGAATTAACAACGGCAGATAGCGTGCATGATTTTATGCAGGAGGCAGAAGGGGTATCACTAGTGCTGATTAACTCCGTATGCGGTTGTGCGGCAGGTTTAGCTCGCCCGGCAGCACGTCAGGCAATTGCTGAAGTGAAACCCGATAATCTGGTGACAGTCTTTGCTGGACAAGATCCAGAAGCAACGGCAGCGATGCGCGGCTATTTTGAAGAAGTGCCACCAAGCTCACCTTCTATGGCCATTTTAAAAGGTGGCGAGTTAGCTTACTTTATCCCACGTGAAAATATTGAAGGCTATCCAATGGAACAGATCCGTGACCATCTTACGGATGTACTGCGTCAAGTATGCGCGGAATAACCATTGTGACAACAGCTGGCAGACCGGATCAGCAGTCCGACCACCTTGCAAAGATTGCATGTAAGGAGACGGGTGCTACATTTGTAGAACGCAAAAAAAGGTCAGTCACTAAGCTCCAGCAGCAGTACGATGCACATGTCATTATGGCTGGCAAAAATCGTTATGAATATTATGCGAAAGGTGCCTCGGCGCCTTTCTTTTTTCATCCGAATTCGGCTGCCTTTCGTTTGAAACGATTAGCGCGTGGTGAAAGTGATCCCCTTATTGAAGTGTGTCAATTACAGCAGGGCGATTCTTTTTTAGATTGTACGCTAGGGATAGGTTCTGACAGTTTAGTGGCAAGTTATGTGATAGGGGATCATGGGAAGGTAGTCGGTATTGAAGCAAATCCGAATGTGGCATTTATCGTGCGTAAGGGTATGGCAACCTATGATACAACAGAGTTGCCACTGACAGCTTGCATGCGGAAAATTGAAGTCGTGCATACGGAGGCGGTTCAGTTTTTGCAGGGGCAGGCAACGGATAGCTTTGATGTAGTATACATGGACCCGATGTTTGAAGAGCTGATAGAAGAATCTACGAATTTTGAAGCGTTGCGTCATGCGGGGGAGCATATAGCTTTATCGTCCATGTGGATAGAGGAAGCAAAGCGTGTAGCAAAAAGGCGTGTTGTGCTAAAGGCACATTATCAATCCCCATGGTTTACGGAGTACGGTTTTGAGCGTGATGTAAGACTAACGGCAAAATTCCATTATGGATTTATAGACTTGCGAAATTAAAAAATATATGTTATGATGGGTTTTATGCTATGTTAGGTAGTGATATGTAATAAATTGGCATTCTAGCTACTTCCTTTTGTTGAAGCTTATTCACACTGGCGCTAGCTTAAGGGCAGCAAGGACGCAGTAGCAGGTTGGGACTGCGTTGCTTAAGTTATAGAAAGTAATGGTTGAATTTTACCGCGGTTAAAAACGGAAGATGATCTTTATCTCTTCTATATAAATAAAATTCCCCGGATGATCGGGTTGATACATGACATTTATGATATAAAGCTATCTAATACTACTAGAGGGGTATCTGCTGACAGCAGATACCCCTCGTCTAATTTGCATGAAAAAATCACTTAAGTTCTATCCACTTAAGTGATTTTAAAGGAACTAGTCTGTGAAGCATAAAGAAACTAGATAACCTAGCATTAATAATAAGCCAATTCCTGAAAGTATATAAGTGTCCATGAAGCAACCCCCTCACATATATATTGAAAAAAGATATTATAAGTTCAATGTTTATTGTACAATGAATTGGAAAAAGATGAAACCTTTTCAGTTAAGTTTCGTATGAATTATAGAGAGGGTTTTCACAAGAATGTACATATTTGGATGGTGATAAAATGAAGAAATGGATACAGAAAAGCTTAATGGTCTCCGTGGCCTTGCTGACATTTGGCGTCATCACCCCCAATCACGAAATTTGGCATCTCCAAGATGACAAAAGGGTTAGCGCACATGAGCCAAGTGCCAATGATATTACAGCAGCGATTCAATTAGATAATATTTTTCTAGAGGAACAGCTACATAATCCACAAACCATTATTGCGTCGATTAAAACAGCAGCAAAAGAGCAGTCCTATACAAAGTTCGGGCAACGTATTGCCCCGGTTATTGGGGATGACTTCCAATTGCATATTTTACCTAAAATGGAGGAAGTCATTGATGTGACTTTAGCTCGTCTCGATGATGATTCAATCCGCTCCCTAACTGTAACGGAAAAGCCAGCCGGTCAGTACTCCGAGCGTATTTTCCATATTAAAAATACAGACACGAAAGAAGATGTGATCCGCTTCCATGTCCGTACAGAAAACCGTTTAGATGAAGGCTATTTCTACAATTTCCATTACCACACACACGAAGATCAGTTTGTGACACATTATGATCTCGGTGAAATTTACTGGTCCAAAAACACACCACCGAAGTGGTTGTCATAGAAATCTCAAAGCACCCATGATAAATATGGGTGTTTTCTTTTGCTCAAAGCGTTATTATATCAATGTTTTTGTGGATTAAAGTTTTTCTGTACGGGTTTCTTATTTCTTTTCGAAATGTACCCCAAAAACGATGTACCCCAAAATGTACCCTAAATCATTCATTTTCTATTTTCTCTGAGGCACTTCAACCTTCATCTATAAACTACCAACAAAAATCCAAATAAAAAAAGGAGCAGCAACTACTCCTTTTCTAAAACTATTTTACAGAACCTGTGTTTCTAGGATCTACATAATCCGGATAATCAGAAATGATTGCGTCAACACCCATGGCGAATAGGAAGTCTGCTGCTTCTTGGCTACGTACTGTCCATGAACCAATTTGCATTCCTAGAGAATGAACGTCATTCACCAATTCTTCTGTTACAATTCCATAACTAGGGTTAAACCAATCCGCATATGTTGAAAACTCTTGCAAAGCTTCCGGTGTTGTATGTGCACGGTTAGAAGTTAATACACCGATTGGCATTTTAGGAAGAAGCTGATCCATTTTTTTCATTGACTCAAAGTTAAAAGATTGAATAATGATTTTTTCGTTTTGTGGTTTATCAAGATTTCGCTCTTTTAATGCTGCTGCTACTTGCTCTTCAATGCCAGGATAAAGCTCTGGAGCCTTCAATTCTATTAAAATGCCAATTTTTCCGTGGTATCGATCTAGAATTTCTTCAAATGTTGGGATTCGTTCTCCGGCAAATTGTTCTCCTTTAAAACTACCTGCATCAAGACTTCTAAGCTGTTCAAATGTTAAATCTCCTACTTTTCCTGTTCCATCAGTTGTACGATCCACTGTTGTGTCATGAATCAATACTAATTCACCATCTTTACTTCTTTGAAGATCGATTTCAATATAATCGGCTTTCATAGCAACTGATAAATCAAAAGCAGCAATTGTATTTTCAGGTGCGTAAGCTGTTGCACCACGGTGCGCTATATTCTCCACTTGTTTTCTTTCGCCTGTTGTTGGTCCTTCTGCAGACGCCTGGTTGAACGGGCTGAGGAATAATGATAAGGCTACACCTGTTCCGATTAATAAATTTTTGCTGATTTTCTCCATTTCTCCATCTCCTAACTAAAATATATTTCAAATTCATTATAGGGTAGAGATGTTAAAGCAATATATAGATAGATGAACAGGTTCATAAAGATAGTGTGAACAAAATCTGCCCTTTTTACTTATGATTTTTTACAAAACTGCTAATAGAATAGAAATACTTTTGGACCTTATTTTACCAAAAATAAAGGCGGAAATGATAATCAGCAAATGCTTTATTGTTATTCTTCTTAATTATTTAGAAGCGGTAATATAGGATTCGCCTAGAATTTTCTTCAGTTCATATTGATCTGATGAAAGCTCTTTTTCAATAAAAGAGGACACATCTGATTTTTCAACATCGTACATACCTTCAATTTCTTTCGAAAACAGAAGTTTTTCTTTTTCAAGCAGGGTAGAAAGGGAAGGTTGTGGTTTTGGTTGCAGCTCTTTCATATTTAGAACTTGCTTCAAACCGTCCACATAAGATGCTAACGGGCGGCCACCAACAATTTTTACACCCTTATTTTCTTTATTGACCATCACAATCGTCGGGAATCCTCTAACTCCGAGATTTCTAACAAGTTCAAAATCTTCACTTAATAATTGTTGTCCGATAGATTGTTCTGTTTCATTTACGATAGCTTCTCCATCAAGCCCAAGCTTATTGACGATTTCCACCATAACAGATCGATCTGAAATATTTTGATTGAATACGAACAGTGCTTCTCTTGCACGACGCAGATATTCAGATGCAATGTTGTCATTCATATTTTTTTGAATGACCTTAAATACACGAGAAGGCGGGTAAGATGATTGAACGGGATTATCGATCATTAAAGACCCATCAATTGGCATTCTTGAATGTTCTCCAACTTCTCTCCAGTGTCCTGCCACATCGGCTGGCTTATAAATTCCGTTTGCAGGATCAATCGGCCCATCATGCCATTTTTCCAGTAAACCACCCATCACTGTATGGAAGTGAAAGTGGTGACCATACTGCGTCACAAAACGACGAAGGGTAGGTTCAATTGCCCAGCAGTGGGAACAGATAGGATCCGTCACATAATAAAGGTTAATTGTTTTGTCCTGCTGATTGAAATCGATCATCTCCATTTCTTCTCCTCCAACCTCTCCGCAAATACCTGTTTCTAAATCACAAACCATATTATTGTTATTGTTCATTTTTCTGTTCCTCCCTAAGTTGTTTTAATAACTGTCAAGTTTCACTTTATCATTTGCCTTACAACTGAATAGTAAGTGATAATGGATAGGATCAACACCGATAGTTCTGCTGATTTGTTGTTTATCCAACACATTTAAGAAATTGTTGAAAAAATAGGAGTGATAGCAATGACTCAATCGAAGGTAGATCCCCGAATTCTACGTACTCGCAAATTAATAATGGATGCTTTTATAGAACTTTCAGAAAAAAAAGAATTTAAAGATATAACCGTGAAGGATATTACAGCGGAGGCGATGATCAATCGTGCCACATTCTATTATCATTTTGAAGATATATACGACTTATTAGACAAATCATTATCAGAAGTATTGCTGGTAAATCTAAATTGTGATACATACCAAAATAGCGAATTAAATGAAGAAGTGTTGATTAGTGTGTTCAAAGTCATCACCAATTTCCAAAGGTCATTATCCAACCGTTGCCATAGAGGGTACGAGGATACCATCGCTCGTATCATTAGGGAACAGCTTGAATTTATCTTCTATAAAATGCTGTTGAAACAGCGACCTGCTGATGATGAGCAAGCGCTGAAGCTTACTGCGGTCATGTTAAGCTGGGGAATTTACGGGGCTTCTGTAGAATGGAGAAGAAAGGGCGATGAAGTTCAGCCAGAGACATTTATCAAATCAGCCGTACCTTATATCATTTCGGGTATTGACTCTAATTCCAAAATAAACGGATAAATATGTTGAAATAAATATCAAAATCATCGCTACCTGTGTACTATTGGTTGGCAACACATCAATCCGTCATATAAAATACCTGGCACCTCTGATCCGCTAGACGAATTAAATAAAGGAGGTGCCTTTCTGATGGCAAAAAATAAATTAAATGAAATTCTAAATTTCGTCCAAGGCAAGTTTTATTAATCTGTAAATAATAAAAATTCCGAGATAACCACCCGTTATCAAGAAGGCGGGATTTAAAAAGATGGCATGAATGGCTGTCATAAATACAGCATTATCGATAATAATTTGGTAGACGGAAGTAGAGGCAATACTGCCAAAAATAATAGCTGCAATCACAGCTCCTACCGTAAAAATGGTATTGAATGTCTTGCTTTTCCGTGTGAGGTAAAGCATCAAGGCAGGTCCGATTATACTGGAGATTACTAATAAGAGTTTCAAAAAAATCCCTCCTCTTTTGTTCTTATATTATAGCCTTGATGCTTTATACATAAACAAAAGGCAATTCACCATACGCTTGGGATTAAAAAAGGATAAATAATGCGATGAATTGAAAAATGAACATTATGCCTCTCTATCTACAATCCATTGCTATTTGATGTAATAAACGCCATAGTGATTAAAATTTTTAAAAATAGCACATTTTAAAAGGAAACATTATCGCTAAAATAGCCCCAATCTATTACTAGAATTGACTTAGGATGGAGGAGAGGATGATCATGAGTATGGATGTAGCGGAGAAGTTTGTCTCAAGGATACAAAAATCAAACGATAATTTATCGAGTATCATCACTGTGCATCTTTTTTGTGAGAATGCCATTAATAAACTGATTGAAAAGGAAGCGCGTAGAGTAAATAAAACAGGCAGTAATGACTCTTATATTCCGATAGAAAATTCCGCTTATGGAATCAAACTCTATTTTGCGTATTCAATCGATTTAATCGGAGAAAAATTGTATGAAAACTTGAGGTTGTTAAATTTTTGGAGAAATAGAGTAGCTCATGATGTGCATACCGAAATAAAAGACTTACCGATGGATTTCCATGTTTTCGATGAAAATGCTAAAAAACTGTCAAGCGACATGGAAGAAAAAGATTTAATCATTGCATTGGCTGTTGCCACGTATGTAGAATTGCATCTGTATATTACGAAAGAATATAACATTTCTTTATAAAAACAGCAAAAGCATATAGTGAAAATTTGATTAGAGGATAGCCTATAAAAGCAGTATTCCATTTCGAAAATAAGTATATCCTTGAAGCCGTTACCACAATAAATACGTAGTGCCTACTAGCTGTGTAGGTACTTTTTTATGCTTATAAATGTCTACTAAGCCTATTTAGATGGTTGAATAGCTCTTGCACACCTTCTTCTAACATGCCTATAATAAAACTATTATATTCCTATTTATGAAAAAGGTGTCGCCTTGGAAATGGAGACTGTCTATGAAAATAATAGAAACTTCGGAACAAAATCAAATTCAAACAAGCTGGTTCAAAATATATGTCACAAAAATGCTTGGTCAACAGCAGCAAGTAAATCACCGAACAAATTTTGCGGATGCCTTTACCGGTGCCTTTGGTGGATTTATTGGCATTACAACATTACTGATCCTTACCCATTTGACGGGAGCAATGTGGCTGATGGCTTCATTAGGAGCTAGTTGTGTACTCGCTTTTGGAGCCTGGAATGCCCCGTTTTCCCAGCCTCGTAATATCATAGGAGGACACTTGATATCAGGTTTCATTGGCATTAGCTTTTTTCAATTATTCGGTACCCATATGGCAGCAATCGGTGCGGCTGTCGGCATCACTATTTTTGTGATGATGCTGACACGCACCGTCCATCCGCCAGCAGGAGGGAATCCCATTATCATTATGCTAGGTGGCTTTTCTTGGTCTTATTTAGTTACACCCATCTTGCTTGGCTCAATAATCATCGTTATTTTTGCCGTAGTCATCAACAATATCCGTCAGAAGCGTCATTACCCTTTGTATTGGTGGTAAGCAAAAAAGGCTACGGTATCTTTTCGATGGTCTAGCTAATAATATATATGATGACTTTTCAATTTTGAAAATGAAGGGTATAAAAAGCGTAGTGAATAGAAAAGGAGGGACGCATGGATGCACCCATTACTTATTATATCTATTGTTGTTCTGATCATTGGTATTGCCGCGCTTGTGATTTTACTCGGTGTGGCTGTACCTTCTCTGTTAAAAACGATGAAAATTGTCAATGCACATGCAGATGAGATGAAAAAAAGAGTAGATCCAATCATGAAGCAAAAAGATTTACTTCTTCCCCAGGTTGAAAAGATGAAGCAAGACGTCCAGTGGAAGGTAGATAGTGTAAAAGATACCGTTCAAACAGTAAAGGGAACAGGGGAAACAGTCAAACAGCTGCAATTTTCAACACAACGTAAAACATCGGCACTTATAAGAAAAATAAGCAATAGTAAAGAAACACAGGATAAAACAGAGCAATATAGTGAAATGGCGATGGGCTTTTTAAATAGAAAGAAACAGAAAAAATAGTCTAATTCATAGCTAAAAAGGGGCTGTCCTTTCAGGGGCGGCTCCTTTTCATATTTACATATGACATTCATTTCTTAAAATTTTTAAAAAAATGAAGAAAAATAGTAGTAAATCCGCTATGCTAGTAACATGCATTTAGATGCATATAGTTGAGACAGGTCTACTGTAAATAGTGCAGCATTTATCAGTAGGTGAGAGAGAGAGGTTTTTTGAGTGGAGAAGAGTAAAAATCAATGGTCAGGTAAAATTGGATTTATATTGGCCTCAGCAGGAGCTGCCATTGGGTTAGGTGCCATTTGGAAAATGCCATACGTAGCAGGACAAAGCGGCGGCGGTGCATTTTTCCTTATATTCGTAGCTTTCACATTACTAATTGGCTTACCGATGCTGTTAGCGGAGTATATTATTGGTCGTGGCGCACAAAAAGAAGCGGTCACAGCCTATAAAATATTAATGCCTAGTCAACAGGCATGGGCTTGGATAGGGCGTCTTGGGATTGTAGGATGCTTTTTATTACTATCGTTTTATAGTGTTGTAGGTGGTTGGATTTTTGTGTACAGTGGTTTATCAGTCGCGGGCAGTGTCATTGATCCGGCCGGTAACCCTGGTGAATTATTTGGACAAATAACAGGTACGCCGTGGATTGCGCTAGTCGGTCTGGCATTGTTTACAATCGCCAATGTGATCGTGATTGCGTTAGGTGTACAAAACGGGATTGAAAAAGCGAATAAGTTTATGATGCCCCTGTTATTCATTATGTTCTTTATTTTAGTCATTCGAGCAGTGACGTTAGACGGAGCGATGGAAGGAATTACGTTTTTCTTATATCCTGACTTCTCGAACATTACAGGAGAATCGATACTTTATGCCATGGGGCAATCTTTCTTTGCATTAGCGGTAGGGTTCTCATGCTTAGTAACATATAGCTCGTATTTGAAAAAGGATGTTAGCTTGCCCAATTCAGCTGGATCGGTAGTAGGGCTAAGTATTTTTGTATCCCTTTTAGCTGGTTTGGCTATTTTCCCAGTCGTTTTTGCGTTTGATTTAGAGGCTGCAGAAGGACCGCCATTATTATTTATGGTGCTGCCGGCAGCATTTAGTCAGATGCCGTTTGGGGAAGTATTTTTAGCGATGTTTTTAATTTTATTCTTGTTTGCAACGCTGACTTCATCCTTTAGTTTATATGAAATCATTGTGGCAGCTTTTGTAGAAAAGTTAAAGATATCGCGTGCAAAAATTACCGTTATTTTAGGTATTCTTATATTTATCGTAGCGATTCCATCTGCTTTGACGTATAGCACATTAGCGGATGTCTCCATTTTTGGGCGCTCGATATTTGATGCAACAGACTTCCTGGTGTCCAATGTCATGTTGCCACTGGGTAATTTATGTATAGCCATTTTTGTTGGTTATGTGTTGAAAAAGAGTTTTATCAAACAAGAGCTTTTACAAGGAAGCAAGATGGGCGAGGGGTATTTCAATGTCTTTTATACATTGATTAAATTTATCGTACCGATCGTTATTGTGATTGTACTAGCCAATATGATTATTCGGTATTAAGCTGCACAAAAAATGTCACTTGGTTTATCCCCAGGTGACATTTTTTAGTGAGCTATTTTTTTAACGGTCAACAACGAGCAATTGCTCTTTTTTCCATTCAAATAGACGCAGATCTTGTGCAACATAGGTTGCCGGAAATACGGTGCGTGCCTGCGATACTAGCTTGTCGACATCCGCGCCTACAAACCGGGCACTAATATGTGTCATAATCAGGTTTTTAGCTCGTGCCTCTTTAGCGACCGTGGCAGCCTCTATATTTGTCGAGTGTCCATAATTAGCTGCTAAATCTGTTGTTGTATGGTCAAATGTTGCCTCATGCACAATAATATCGGCCTCGCGCGCTAAGTCGATAGAGGCTGCACAAAATTTTGTATCCCCTAAAATGGTTACGGTAAAGCCTTTTTGTGGAGGGGATAA
This sequence comes from Lysinibacillus odysseyi, assembly GCA_014595895.1. Lineage (GTDB taxonomy): Bacteria > Bacillota > Bacilli > Bacillales_A > Planococcaceae > Lysinibacillus_B > Lysinibacillus_B odysseyi_A. Next base: position 647,323 of record JABUKB010000001.1, read on the forward strand.
AACATCCTTTGATGGCACAACTGTCCCATCTTCTAGTGTGATATCTATTCCATTTTTTAAGTCACGGTATAAAGGTCCAGGTGGCACGCCGAAAGCTTTTGCACGTTCCACAAGGAGCTGGCCAGGTAAATCTTTCTGCTCGATACGGTAACCAAAGCACGGCACGACATGCTGCAAGGGTTTAGCTGTAACGGTGAAATGTTGGTCCTCAAACACAATGCCCTCCGATACTTCCACAAAATGCACCGGATAGGTTAAGTGGGTAGTAGATAAGGCAATGGCTGCCTCGACAAAAGCTTCGACTTCTGCAGGACCATAAATGGTTAAAGGTGTTTCACCACCAAGAAAGGACCGTGAGCTTAAAAAACCGGGTAAGCCAAAAATATGATCTCCATGCATATGGGTAATAAAAATTTTATCAATTTTGCGCGGTTTTATCGTTGAATGCAAAAGCTGATGCTGGGTGCCTTCTCCGCAGTCAAATAGCCAAACACTACCGATTTCCTCCAGTAATTTTAAAGCAATGCTTGTTACATTGCGTTCTTTTGACGGCATCCCCGCACCAGTTCCTAAAAATTGTAATTGCATGTGATTCCTCATTTCTCATTAAAATAATCAATCGGCACAAATAGTCCTACTTTGCCGTAGTCATCGGTATCCATTGTCGCAAATACAATTCCGATGACGAGACCCTGCTCATTGATAACCGGACTGCCGCTATTTCCTTTATAAACCGGTGCCTGCATCATCATAACAGGCTGAGTCCAATCCTCTAATTGTACAAACTCAAGGAGTGTTCCTTTATTGGCGATACCCGTAAAGCTAAGCGGATTACCGATAAAATAAATAGCCTCTTCCGGTTCGTATGCGGGAGATGTTGCTAAATCCAAATAGGGTAAATCCTCACCGTCTACTTTAATTAAAGCCGTATCGATTTCCGGATAGGAAGCTACTACCTCTGCTTCGTATAGTCCATCATCAGGAAAAACGACCGTTAATTGCAGGGCATCTTCTATGACATGATCATTCGTTAAAATATAGCCATCTTCAGAAATGGCAAAACCGGTCCCTTTACTGTCACCGGTCGATACTTCGACGACAGCTTTCTTATATTGCTGAATATGCGGCTCCCCGGAAAGTTTTGCTGATACTTTTAGAAATTCAATAGCAGGAATCGAATACATATTCAACAGTAAAGCAAAGGTATTGAAGATAAGCGCAAAAGCAATAATCCAGACAATGAAACGAATTGATTTACGCTGTCTTTTTGGTTGTTGCGGCTGCAGCCGGCGTTCGCGCTCTTCAGCCAATGCCTTTTCCTTTTCAGCCAGTACCAATTCTAAAAATTCTTCCTCTGTCAGCGGCTCTGGTGGCTGGACGGGTTGCTTGTCCATATCAACACCTCCTACTTGTATAGTGTAGCGGAAGAAACAGAGCATGTGCAAAGAACCTTGCATGAATTACAGCAAATTTTTACATTATTTTAACTTTACCCTACGCATAAATAGTTGTGAATGACAGCTTTTTAGAATGATTGGGCATCTTTTGTGAATAAATTGTGTCTTTGTTACATTTATCACATAAAATCCCATAAATAAGCTTGTGAAACCTTTCTTATATTTACTATGAAAATGAAACGTGTGTCTTTTCACAAAAAAGGCATTCATTTTAAAGGGCTGATAAAATGTAAGTGCTTTCAAATATTATTTTGAAATACTTTTAAAAAGTGATATTTTTACAATAAAAGTTTGTGAAAAAATGAGCAAAAAGCTATGAAATAAGGATTTACAAGATACTTATCAGTTTTTTTAGAAAATTCAATTATTATTGTTGACTTTAGTTTAGCAAAGCAATATGATACTAAAATATAAAGAAAATTCAAATTTTCTGAATTTATAGGGGGAGTAGATGAAAATGGATTTAATGAAAAAATCATTAGAAATGCATGAGCACTTTGGAGGAAAAATGGAGATACGTTCGAAGGTACCGGTACAAGATACGTATGATTTGAGCTTGGCGTATTCACCAGGAGTAGCAGCACCATGTATCGAAATCGAGAAGAACAGATCCTTGGTATATGATTATACAATGAAGGGGAATTTGGTAGCGGTTGTAACAGATGGTACAGCGGTATTAGGATTGGGGGATATCGGTCCTGAGGCGGCTTTGCCGGTAATGGAAGGGAAGGCTTTATTATTAAAACGTTTCGCGAATGTGGATGCAGTGCCAGTCTGTTTGGACACGAAGAATGTGGATGAAATTGTTGCCATCGTAAAAGCTATTTCGCCGACATACGGCGGTATTAATTTAGAGGACATTTCTGCACCACGCTGCTTTGAAATTGAAGACCGTCTACGTGCAGAATGTAATATCCCGGTGTTCCATGATGATCAGCACGGGACAGCAATCGTTGTAGGTGCAGGACTTATAAACGCAAATAAAATTGTGAAAAAAGATGTAGCAATGATGAAAGTGGTCATCAATGGTGCAGGTGCTGCAGGTATTGCGATTGTCCGTATTTTACTGCAAATGGGCTATACGAATTTAATCATGTGTGACACAAAGGGGATTATTTATGATGGCCGTGTCGAGGGCATGAACCCAATTAAAGAGGGGATTGCCAAAATGACGAACCCGTATCAATTACAGGGGACGCTAGCAGATGCATTAGTCGATGCAGATGTCTTTATTGGTGTTTCGGTAGCCGATTTATTGACAGAGGCTCATGTTAAATCAATGGCCAAAGATTCAATCATTTTTGCTTTAGCTAATCCAAATCCGGAAATCAAGCCGGAACTGGCAAAACAATACGGAGCAAGAATCGTTGGCACAGGTCGCTCAGACCATCCAAATCAAATTAATAATATGTTAGCTTTCCCGGGTATTTTCCGCGGAGCATTGGATGTAAGAGCTACGGATATTAACGAAGCGATGAAAGTGGCCGCTGTAGAAGCCATTGCTTCGCTTGTAACAGACGAAGAGTTAAGTGAAGATTTTATCGTACCAAGTTCCATGGATGAACGTGTCGCGGGCGTTGTAGCCAAAGCTGTTGGTTCTGCAGCGATTGACTCAGGTGTGTCTGAATTGTTTGTACAGCCAATTATTGAAAATGTAGCGCTATAAATAAAATGAGCTGTTCCGTGTGATACGGAACAGCTCATTTTTTAGATAGCCATAACAGCCGCGACAATCGCAACGATAATTACAACAAAAAATGAAATAAATAAAATGGCTGGAATGATAATCGTAATAATCGCACGCCAAATAGAAAATTGATGAGCTTCAGAGAGCACAGCGACATTGATCACAATCATCCAAATGGTTGAGACAGCTGTCAAGATAGCCATGAAGATTGAATAGCCATTGCTTACTTCTGTTAGGAAGTAGCTTTCGGTAAATAAAAGAAGCCAAATAATATAAAATGGCAAAAGGTAAAGCTGGGGAATATACGTAAGGGAGACCGCCTGTAAAACCTCCGTGAAGGAACCCTTGCCTTTTAATAGCTTTCCGATCAGAAAAGAAATGCCAGCACTAATAAAATAAACGATAAAATTTAAAATGGGTGCTCCGAATAGAACCGTTAGAAGGATCCAGAAATAAGGAACATCAGGGTAGGTGCCTGCATCTTGAAACATTGTCAGACCGCTCGCCATCGAACCGATAAGCACAATAAACAGACTGTATAAAATAGTTTTATTTTCAATAACATAACGTGCCGTTTGCTTTGGATGTGACCAAATCGAAATAAATGGATTCATACAATAACCTCCTTTGTGGATAATTTTATTATAACAAACTGAGGGAATCCGAAATATACATAATGAATGATTCCCGTTTAGACTGCATTTAAAACGAAAAAAGACAGCCTCTACGTATAATACGCATGAGACTGCCAGAAATGTTACTATTCAGCTAGCATAATTTTTTCAAGTTCTAAAGGTTCGATATATGTATCCCCTTTGTATGCACGCATATTGCCGCCTGAAATTTCATCAATCAATAAAATTTCACCTGTGTTTGCATCGCGACCAAATTCTAATTTGATATCGTATAATGTTAAGCCTTTTTTCTCAAGCTCAGCTGCGACAAATTTAGAAATTTCGATTGTACGCTCTTTTAAAATCGCATATTCTTCTAATGTTAAAATACCTAGCATATGAAGCGCGTCTGCGGAAATCGGAGGATCTAAGCGATCGTCATCTTTAAGTGTTACTTCTACAAATGCATCTAAAGGCTGTCCTTCCGTTGCATACGCACCATAGCGTCGTAAAAAGGAACCAACTGCTTTAAAGCGGCAAATCACTTCTAAACCTTTTCCGAATACCGTCGCAGGTCTTACTTTTAGTGTGGCATCTTCAAAGTTCGCTTCGATAAAGTGCGTTGGTACACCTTGTGCGTTTAATTGAGAGTAGAAAAAGTCTGTTAAACGAAGACCAGCAAGGCCGGCACCTTCAATTGTTAGACCGACTGTGTTAGCACCCGGATCGAATACACCGTTTTCGCCTGTTACATCATCTTTAAATTTTAATAAATAATTCCCGTCTTCCAATTTAAATACATTTTTTGTTTTACCTGTATACACTAATTCCACGATATAGCCCTCCAATAGTTAAAGTACGTTTTGATTATACACGAATATTTTAGAGTTGTGAACCAAAAAATGTTCGTGTTTTAAAGAATAAACCTCTGAAAAATAGCCAAGAAAAAGATGATGAACAAATCATCATCTTTCCCGAATATTAATATACGCCTTCTGCTACCATACCATCTGCTACTTTTACAAAGCCTGCGATATTTGAGCCGACAACTAAATTGCCAGCTACACCATACTTTTCAGCAGCATCTTTTGATTGCTTGTAAATATCTTTCATAATTTGGTGCAATTTTTCATCTACTTCTTGGAATGACCAAGCAGTACGTGATGAATTTTGAGCCATTTCTAGAGCGGATACCGCAACGCCGCCTGCATTCGCTGCTTTTGCTGGACCAAAGTATACGTCGTTTTCCAAGAAGATATTGATCGCCTCTAAATCAGAAGGCATATTCGCACCCTCTGCTACGAATTTTGCGCCGTTTTGTACTAAAATTGTTGCAGATTCAGCATTGATTTCATTTTGCGTAGCACATGGTAGTGCAATGTCACATGGAATCGTCCAAATATTTGTGCAACCTTCATGATATTCAGCGTGTGGGCGAGATTCCACATATGTTTTAATGCGCTCGCCTTTTTCTTCTTTGATTTCTTTTACTAAAGCAAGATCGATACCTTGCGAATCGTAAATGTAGCCAGAAGAATCAGAGCAAGCTACAACTTTCGCGCCATAGTGCTGCGCTTTTTCAATCGCATAAATTGCTACGTTCCCAGAACCTGATACAACTACTGTCTTATCAAGGAACTTTTCGTTTTTCTCATGCAGCATCTCTTCTACGAAATACACTAAGCCATAACCAGTCGCCTCTTTACGTGCTAGCGAACCGCCATAACCAGGTTTTTTACCTGTTAGAACGCCTGCTTCATAAGCGCCGCGTAAACGCTTGTATTGCCCCCACATATAGCCTACTTCACGTGCGCCTACACCGATATCTCCAGCAGGAACATCGACATCCGGACCGATATGACGGTATAATTCAGACATGAAGGCTTGGCAGAAACGCATAATCTCGGCATCTGATTTTCCTTTTGGATTGAAGTCAGAACCGCCTTTACCTCCACCGATTGGTTGCCCAGTTAAAGCATTCTTGAAAATTTGCTCGAAAGCTAAAAATTTCATAATCGATTCATTTACTGTAGGATGGAAGCGTAGACCGCCTTTGTAAGGTCCAATCACGTTATTGAACTGTACACGGTAGCCGCGGTTCACTTGTACTTGGTTCTGGTCGTCTTGCCAAGCAACACGGAATGAAATGATGCGATCCGGTTCAACGATTCGCCCTAAGATGTTATGTTCAATGTATTCAGGGTGCTGTGCAAATAACGGTGCAAGCGAAAGAAGAATTTCTTCTGCAGCTTGCAAGAATTCAGGTTGATGAGCGTTTTTCTCTTTTAGTTGCGCAAAAATGCCATCCACATACTCTTTGGCTCTTGCTTCATTTGATGATAGTGCTGTCGTCATAATGTAACCCCCAATGTGATTTGATAGGGATATCGTAGTATGATTTTTCTAACAATTCAATAAGATTTTCATGTCACACTACCTGAACATTGTGAATTAAATCACTAAAAAGAGAAAAAATAATTATTTTAAAATAATATTTTAACGACATAAATAAAGGGGTAATGAAAGAATGAAAAAATTATTAATTGATGCTGATGCCTGTCCGGTTATTGATTTGGCGCTGTTTATCTCATCTCAATATGAGATTAAACCTATCTTGTTTTGCGATACATCCCATCGCATCGAAAGAGAGAATACAATAACAATTATTGTCCCCAAAGGACCGGATTCGGTTGATTTTAAACTAGTGAATGCGCTTTCACCTGGAGATATCGTTATCACGAATGATTATGGTCTCGCAGCAATGTGTTTAGCAAAAAGAGCTTTTGTTGTCGATTCAAATGGAAGAGAAATGACAGCAGACAATATTGATCAATTACTCGCTTTCCGCTATGAAGGAGCAAAAATCAGGCGAAGTGGCGGACGGCTAAAAGGTCCAAAAAAGCGTACAGAAAAAAATAATATTTCCTTCGAAAGTAAATTTCGACAAATTTGTGAACGAGCTATTTCAGAAAGATGAAGAGGTGTTAAACATGAACAATAATGTAGAATTAGAACGATTACGTTCGGATTTTAAATTGATAGATGACCTGATGGAGCAGAAACATGTCCTATGGCTAAATGAAAACCGGAATCCTCATAAAAATATAGAAGGTATTACAATGGAGGAAGTGGAAGATGCGGCAAATCGTTTACAACGCTTTTCTTCCTATATAATAGAAGCCTTTCCTGAAACTGCGTTGGAGGGGGGGATTATAGAGTCGGAAGTGAAAGAAATAGCGGCAATGAAAAAATTGATTGAAGGGCGTAGAGCCATACATATACCTGGCCGCCTGTTTTTAAAATGCGACCATGCTCTACCGATTTCTGGTTCCATAAAAGCGCGTGGAGGAATTTATGAAGTATTAAAGCATGCAGAAACCTTGGCAATCAAGGCAGGCAAACTGTCAGAAAGCGATGATTATGCACTGATTCACCGGGAGGAGATGCGCGATTTTTATAAGCAGTATAAAATTGCGGTCGGCTCTACCGGTAACTTAGGGCTAAGCATTGGCATTATCAGTGCTAAATTAGGTTTCCAGGTAGACGTGCATATGTCGGCTGATGCGAAGGATTGGAAAAAAGATTTACTGCGTTCATTAGGTGTCAATGTCATCGAATATGAACAGGATTATTCGGTAGCGGTAGAGCAGGGCAGGAAAGAAGCTGCTGCAGATCCGTATTGCCATTTTATCGATGACGAAAATTCAAAGGATTTATTTGTTGGCTATGCAGTAGCGGCTTTACGTCTACAAAAGCAGCTGGCAAACCAACTGATTCAGGTCAATGCAGATCACCCGCTTTTTGTCTATTTGCCATGTGGGGTAGGCGGCGGACCTGGGGGCGTAGCATACGGCCTGCAGCAAATTTTTGGCGAGCATGTTCATATTTTCTTTGGCGAACCAACACAGTCACCTTGTATGCTGCTCGGCATGATGACAGGGCTTCATGACCAAATCAGTGTGGCAGATATCGAGTTGACCAATAAAACAGAAGCAGATGGTTTAGCGGTCGGGCGTCCTTCAAAGTTTGTCGGTTCGATAATGGAGAGTATTTTGAGTGGCTGCTATACAGTAGATGATGCGTTTTTATTCCGTAGTTTAAAGGCCATGATGGAGCAGGAAAATATTTTTATGGAGCCGTCAGCGCATGCAGGAGTGTTTGGGCCGATTCAAATTGTATGTGAGGGGCAAGAATATTTAGAAAAGCATGGGCTTTATGATAAAATGGAGCAGGCAGTGCATGTAGTCTGGTCAACAGGCGGCAATATGGTACCAGAGGAAATGCGCCAAATCTATTTACAAACGGAAAAGTAGGAGAGTATTTGTGGTCATTATAGCAATTGTGATAGCCTTTTTAGTAGCAGGATTTGTGGATGCGACATTACGTGAAAAATATAAAATCGAGCGTAACAAGTCATTTTCCGATCAGTTCTTCAATAAATGGCATATGTTATTTGAAATTTTTGCAGCATTGGCATTTTTAGCGGTTATCTCCACATACGGTTTGACCAATAATGTGTTATATAGTGTGTTAATTATGTTTTTCGCTTTCTTGTATGTAATCCGTGCAGCATTAGAGTTCACATTCCGCAGAGCGCAAAATAAATATAAGATTTCTGTTATCTATGTGATTATCTTTGCGTTTTTAAGTGTAGCGATTTATTTATTCTTATAAGACGAAGCCCTTTGTGTTAGTAAAACATGAAGGGCTTTTGTTGTAGGAGGGAAATTTTCCTTTTAGGCGGCGAATGCTCTATTTTTGCGGGTTTCAGCATCATTAATCATTGCATATAATGATTAGATATAATCAGACGCATTCCTCCTTCTCTTGTAATAAAAAACATCCCCAAAACGGGAGTATAATGTTATACGTACCCAATTTGGAGATGTATGCTATAGACTATTCGTCTGCTTCTGCCTTTACTTCTTCTACCGTTTGCTCTACCTCAGCGCGCGTCATTTTTTCGCGGCCATCCTTCATTACCTTTAACGTTTTATGAGCCAAAACATGCGGCAATTTAGCAAACATATACACTTTTTTATTGCTGCGAACGCTCTCGATATAAGCATCTCCATAAGCTAACTGCTCATCTGCATAAGCGAAGAGTTCTTTGCGTGTCCAGCCATCTGGCACGAAACTTACACCGCGTTCATCCAAGTCTTCTTCTTCATTGCGTAAGATATTTACAGCCTGTAGACCGCGGCCGTACCCGATTGCCAGCTCATGATCTGTTACGAGACCTGTATCCCACTCCCATAGCTCTGATAATAAACGACCTACAAGACCTGCTACATAATATGTATACTCATCTAAATCTTCACGCGTTTTCACTTCAAAGTTTTTCAATGCCCATTTACCCATGCCGCCAGCCATTTCCTCGCAAGCGCGGAATACATATGGGCGTGCCCCTTCAGGACATACTTCAATCCAGTCTTTCATGCGTAATGTTACTTCAGGCATTTTGTCTTTTTCAGATCCTAGCGCTTCAAAATAGGCTGCTTCATTAAATGGATACTGAAATAGTGTTTTGATCTTTTGTAAAATATCATTTTTAACCGCATTATCTACTTTTTCATTATCTTCAATTTCATCTAGGGCACGCATGCATAGATAAGCTGTCCCGACAGCTAATTTTAAGTTTGTGCCTAAAAACGTAATAGGAATATAAAATGTACGGCTTGTTTCTTTTAAAACGCGCATAGCGTCTTTCACTAATGCTTTGTCAGTCATTAAGGATTCCTCCAATTCTTTCTCGCATATATCTATCCTATCCTATATTCACAAAAAGATAAAACAAAAGTATAACAAACTTTACGAGAAAAGGCTGTTTTTTGCTAGCTGATGTAAAAATGAGAGAAAATAAAGATGTAGCATGGGCAATATTCCAAATTTACGCTACAATAGGGAGAGGTAGTTGAGATGACGTGATTCATCTCGGAAGATAGAAGGTGAAAAAGTGTTACGTGAACATACATATATTTGTGTTGATATCGAAGCAGCACTTATTCGAGGTCGACAATGTATGATTGAGATAGGTGCGGTGAAATGGTATCCTGATGGGACAATGGATACGTTTACGCAGCTTATTCAGCCATACAAATTCAAAAAGTTGAACACGCATATCCAAAAATTAACAGGTATTACAACAGAGCAATTAATCGGTGCTCCTTCCTTTAAAGAAGCTATGCATAAATTTAAAAATTGGTGCGGGAATGGTTGCATTTTTTTAACATTTGGGGAATTTGACCGCAAAGTGTTGGAAGAAGAATTAGCACGGAATTTTATGAGCAGTGATTTCATTTTTCCGATGATTGATTTTCAGCAAAAATATATGATTGCCAATAAGCTAAAAGAGCAGCCAAGTCTCGGTGGTTTGATGAACCAGTTAGGCCTTGAGGTAGAAGTGCAGCATCGTGCATTGGCAGATGCGAATAGCTTACGACAAATCTTTGAAAAAGTGGATGGCGAGCAATTGATACGAGCGCAAAAAACAAATAAAGGACGTTATTTATCTACTAGCTTGAAGCCGGGAGATACCCATTATGAATTAATGGTTGCCTATGTGGATTTCCTTGTAACGAAAAACGGCATTGTTATCGAAAAAACAGAGACACTAGCGGAAAAACTTTCTGTTGCTATTCGCGAGGAAGTGCGTACCAATGAGCAAGGACAGGAAGAATTGGTGCAATCTACAAAAGTATTTCCTTCTGACAAAGCCAAAAAGATGCTCTCTTATTTGACACAAACGATAGAGGACAAAATATTATTGACGAGAACGGGATTGCGCCCGATTACCAAGGTATTGCGTTTGCACAATTGTACGATGCAAAAAACAGAAGTTATCAATTTGCAGCACCTGTTGCAAGAAGAATTGGTGGCGCAGTTTTCTTATCAGGAGGAAACAAAGAGCCATTTTGAGAAGAGACTCAGTAGTTTACTAAACCAGTATGGCTATTTACTAGTGGATGAATATACAAAGCGTGACCTATTTCCAAATCAAGTGACAACAGTTTAAGGGAAATGGACGATATACTCGAGAAAACTAGAGAAGAACCAAAAGGAGAACAAATTATGGGGAATTCAGTAGGGATTGATGCCGGTGGTACGCTCACAAAATTAGCATATATCAATCGTGACGGAGAGCTAACAACAAAAGTCTTTCCGTCCAATGAATTACATTTAGTAAAAGAATGGTTAGAGCAGCATCCCCAAGTAGAAGAGATTGGCATGACGGGGGGACGTGCAGAGCAGTTGCGCCAGGTGCTTCAAACGATGAAATCCATTCACTATATTGTAGAATTTGAGGCTACATTGAAAGGTGTCCGCTACTTATTGCAGCGAGAGGGACATGCAATTGAAAGTAGTATCATAACAAATATAGGAACAGGCACATCAATCCATTATATGGATGGAGATACACATATGCGTGTGGGCGGTACGGGAATCGGCGGAGGTACGCTAATTGGTTTATCCGCGCTGACAACTGGACAATCTGAGTTTACCCATATCACACAAATGGCAGAGAACGGCGACCGCTCTCAAATCGATCTATTTGTAAAAGATATTTTCCAAGGGATGGATGCTCCGCTAGACGGGAATCTAACAGCGAGCAATTTTGGCAAGGTAGGGATTACGGAACAGCAGGAGCATCCGGTGGAAAATATTTTGGCTACTGTCCAGGGACTTGTAGGGGAAGTCGTGACGACATTGAGTATCCAGCTATCACAGCAATATAACGCAAAATATATTGTCTTTATCGGCTCGACTTTAACGAATAATGAGATACTGAAGCGAATCATCGCCCACTATACGGTTCTAAAGAAGCATACCCCTATTTTCTTGAAGGATTGCGGTTTCTCAGGCGCAATTGGGGCGCTGATTAATATTACGGAATACAGTAAAAATAATTAGAAAAAATCGCCAACCTAACCAACTAGGGTGGCGATTTTTTAGGGTTATTATCTTTTTCTCAGCGCTTCGCGTGCTAGCGCATCGGCTGCCTTGTTTTGCTGGTCGGGAATCCACTTAATGAAAAATAAATCCAGCTTTTCAATCAGGGTTAAGGCTTGTTCTAGATAAGGTTTAAACTCTTCGTTTTTCACATAGGCTTTTTCAATCGATGCTACGACAATTTTAGAATCGGAACGGACGGATACAAGATTGGAATTTAGCTTGATGGCTTCCTCTAAACCGCGAATCAGCGCGGCGAATTCTGCGATATGGTTATTGGTTTCACCGATATATTCACTGATTTTTATATTGTGGCCTTCTCCCTTGATGAAAACCCCAATGCCACTCGGCCCAGGATTGCCCGCACTGGCTGCATCAATATATACTTCTAGCATAGAAAACCTCATTCGTTTTTCTTTTTAGTATAGCAAAGCGATGGACAAAAGAAAAATACTCATAGTAAAATGAAATGATAAAGGAGGGTGACGGTGAATAAAGTATCTGTAATGAAGGAAATCGATGAACTGACAGACACTTATTGTATGGATTGTCCAGTCATCCGTGACCTTCGAAAAACACGTGGAAAAACAAAAGCGCATCGTTTTTGTATTAAGCAATGTTCTGTTGGTGAAAAACTGCAATTTTTAGGGCAAGAATTAATGAAAGTGACAGATGAATATTAATCATGTCATATGTAAATAGATAAAAAGAATCCACTGCACAACTTGGCAGTGGATTCTTTTTATGCTGCTTGATAATCTAATAAATCTTGGTAATATTTATTTAATGATGAAGCGGAAATGCCAAAGTGTTCAGAGATTTCTTTGACTGTGAACTTCACATCAAACAGTCCTTTTTCCTGGGCAAAACGTATAGCGCCTGCTGCAATGGCTTCTGGCTTACGTGCCTTTGGTTGTTGTTCCAATAAATAATCTTCTAAAATCGGCATAATTGTTTCTTCAGGTAATTGGTGCGTAGCTAAAAATGCTTTTGCTTGAGCGATGACATCCTGTTCAAATGTTGTAAACTCTTCGCCTTCATAGCCGCCATCCACAAGCTTCGTCCATAATTGCAAATGGTTTTGCTGTAAGTATGCTGTCGCCTCTAGATTTTGCGCTTCAAATTCTTTTGTGATAGCTTCGAAAACCTTCTTGTGCTCAGCAGGGAAGAAAATCATTGTCGATACGGCTAAGCGGTGGTCTTCTTTATGTGAACCATCAGGCAATAAGAAAGCAAATACATGCATACCTTCAGGGATTGGTTTATTGTTTTCACGGCGAATCCAGAAAGCTTCACCTGTTAATGTATGAATAGCTTTAAAATAGCCGTCCTCCACTACTTCAACCAGCCCGATAAAGATTTGCGGGTTCGTCCAGTTTTTTAATAAGGCAACCGTCTGCGGGCGCACCGTGCGCTTCATCTGACGTTTTAGATAGCCTTCCCAAATATCCGGGCGTAGATGGAAGAAAAACTCATCGAGCGCCACAGCTTCGATTAATTCGCGCTGTAATTTATCCTTGATCGCTGGTGACCATGCTTGTACAAGCTCGATATACTCACGAATATCTTTACGCTCAGGATAACTTGTATAAAATGTTTGTAATATACTTTCGATTTCTTCATTTATTAACGATTGAATATTGATTTGTTGCTGTCCTTCACAACATTTTTTATATTTTTTGCCGCTACCGCAAGGGCATAGGTCGTTACGTCCTACCATAGAAAAACACTTCCTTTAATTTTAATAACCTATATTAAGAAAATAGTACATATTCTATAATAACTGCAGATGATTATTATGAAAAATGATTTTATATTCAAAAGATTGGGACAAATTTGCCTGCTAATAGATTTTATGTATAGTAGACAAAAAATAGAACAAAGGTAGAAAAAAATAGCGTTTAATGCAAGAATAGAAAACGAACGTTTATTCTGTCTATAAAAATCAGCGGAGAAAGATTTTTTCAGTTCTTTATTTTTTAAATAAAGTTTTATAGAGTATATATATATTGAGAAAGAGAGAAGGAGTAATATGCGGAAATATAAAGGTGAAATATTAATGCTCATTACCGCCATCATGTGGGGGAGCGGGTTTATCGGAATGAAATTAGGGCTTGGGCATTTAACCGTATTCCAGTTAATGGCTGGGCGCTTTATATTGGCAACAATTATCTTATGTTTAATTTTCCATAGGAAATTAAAGCTGATATCGAAGTCAGTGCTTTGGAAGGGGGCTGTACTAGGGGCTATTCTGTTTGTTGCATTTGCTCTTCAAACCATTGGCCTGGACTATACAACGACCTCTAAAAACGCTTTTTTAACAGCTACGAATGTAATTATTGTACCAATTATTGCGTTTATTATATATAAAAGACGTTTTGATCGGTTTGAAATATTGGCCGCGTTACTGGCGATTATCGGCATAGGGTTTTTATCGTTACAAGGCTCGATGACGGTGAACGTTGGGGATGCTTTATCTCTATTATGTGCCTTTGCTTTTGCCTTTGATATTTTTTACACAAATGTCTTTGTGAAAAAGGAAGATGCCTTGGCTTTGACCATCGTCCAATTTTTCACGGCAGCATTCTTGAGCTCTGTCGTGGTTCTTCTGTTAGGGGAAGTGCCTGCATCCATCACATCCGTATCTACGGAAGGCTGGTACGCCATTGCTTATTTAGCAGTGTTTTCAACTGTTATTGCTTATGCATGTCAAAATGTCGGGATGCAGTATGCCAACCCGACCAAATCCGCAATTATTCTGTCAACAGAAGCACTATTCGGTACGTTGCTGGCGGTTATTTTATTAAAAGAGATCCTAACTGCGAAGATGATAATCGGCTGTATTTTAATCTTTATTGCCATTGTCGTAGCTGAGGTAAAGCCAACATTTCGTGCGAAAAAGACAATCGTCGACGAAATCACGTAAAAATATTTAGGAATATTCTATATTTTTTGATAAAATAGATAAGTATATTGTAATTAGGGAAAGTTGAGGTAATAAATAATGGCGGATATTCGAGTTCAATTAGCAACAAATAAAAAGGAAAAACCAGCAGCAGATCAGCTCGGTTTCGGTAAAGTATTTACAGATCATATGCTTGTGATTGATTATACAGCGGGTGAAGGCTGGCATGATGCACGTATTATTCCGTATCAGCCGATTACCTTGGATCCATCTGCGATGATTTTCCATTATGCACAAACTGTATTTGAAGGATTAAAAGCGTATCAAACGGCAGATGGTGAAGTACTGTTATTCCGCGCGGATCGTAACTTTAAGCGTTTAAACAAATCGAACGAGCGTATATGCATTCCCCAAATCGATGAGGACTTTGCATTAGAAGCATTAAAGAAATTAGTAGACATCGATCGTGAATGGATTCCAAATGCACCAGGTACATCTTTGTATATTCGTCCATTTATTATTGCAACAGAGCCAAGTTTAGGGGTGCACCCATCTCGTACTTATCAGTTTATCGTCATTATGTCTCCAGTAGGCTCCTACTATGCAGGAGGAATTAAGCCGGTCAAAATCATGGTAGAGCAACAATATGTACGTGCAGTGGTTGGCGGTACGGGAGAAGCAAAAACAGGCGGCAACTATGCGAGCAGCTTAAAAGGACAAGCGATCGCAGAAGAGCAAGGCTATGCTCAAACGTTATGGTTAGACGGAAAGGAAAATAAATACGTAGAAGAAGTAGGCAGCATGAACATCTTCTTCAAAATTGCCGGTCAAATCGTAACACCAGCTTTAAATGGCAGTATTTTAGCAGGGATTACACGTGATTCGATGCTGCAAGTATTAAAATCAAAAAACATTCCAGTGGAAGAACGCCGTATTTCGATCGACGAAATTGTAGAAGCAGCAAAAAACGGCACACTAGAAGAAGTATTTGGTACAGGGACAGCAGCTGTAATTTCCCCAGTAGGCGAGTTAAAATGGCAAGGTGAAAAAATCGTCATCAATAATGGCGAAATCGGTGAAGTAGCACAAATGCTTTATGATACATTAACAGGCATTCAAAGCGGTAAATTAGAAGATACATTCGGTTGGACAATTCGCGTGTAAGAGGTTGTTCTCTCTATAAAACTACTAAAATTAATCGTAAAAAAGTATGTAGACTCTTAACTAGAATCTACATACTTTTTTTGTATAAAAAGAACTGTTTCTTTATTTTTACGTTAGTTTTTGGATTTTTTAGTGTAATAATCGATTAAGCCAAGCGTAGAAATTTCCACGTCTTGCTTAACAATTGTGCGGATATCATTTGGATAGCCGTGACCTGTTGTGTAGTTTTCGATAGCTTGATAAAGACTATCTTCAATCTTTTGACAGCGCTCTTGCAAGTCTTCGCTTTGTTCACATGCCTGTTCCGTTGCCTTCACGAAAATCGGTGTCCAGTAGCGAATTTGGTCATAAGCAATAGCAGGAGGTTGTATGGCTCCGTAATGTCCGAAATACAGCGTGTCTAATTTTTTCTGTTCAAAAAAGTCGATTGACGTGAGCATCGCTTCTGGATCGTATTGATTTGGCGATGTAGAAGGCAGTACCAATTCCACATGCTTTGAAATTATCGGGAATCGTACACCAGCTGTATCTCCAGTAAACATGCCATTTGTCGCATCGTCATAAATGGAAATATGGTGACGGGCATGCCCCGGTGTATGGTAAAACGTAAAGGTACGTGTCCCAAGAGGCAATGTATCTCCGTGCTCTACTTGCACTACGCGCTCCTCCTCAATTGGTACAATCGGGTTGAAGAACGTTTCAAATTGCTCACCATAGACAGATTTAGCACTTTCAATTAAACGACTCGGGTCAATCATATGGCGTGCTCCGCTTGGATGAACATAGAATTTGGCATTTTTAGCATGCTGTAAAAACAAGCCTGCACCGCCTGCATGATCTAAATGAATGTGAGTAACGATTAAATAATCGACCTCTTCAGGAGCGATTTCAAGCGCCTTTAAACCTTCTAATATGTAAGGCACTGAGGCACTAGCTGAAGTTTCAATCACAGCGATTTTTTCATCCTTTATGACATAGATGCCTGTACGTTCTTCCAGGTTCGTATCAAAGCCATCAATTAAATAAAGGTTTTTTGCAATTTCCACCGGTTTTCTCATATTTAAACAACTCCCTTTCTATTAAATTGTAGCGGTTTTTCTCGAAAAAGTATAGAATATGTTCCTTTAGGAAGGAATGTTTTCCACTTCATAAAAAATACCCGCTAAGCAGCGGGCATTTAAATGAATTTGTTTTGTGTTTGGGATACTTTGCGTGATATGAAAAATTGCTCAAACTGTGCAACTAAATTGCCGATTAAAATAAACGCACCACCGATTAATAATTGTCCTGTAATAAGTTCCCCTATAAATAGGCTAGCAAAAAGCGCGGCGAAAATCGGCTCCAATGAGAAAATCAATCCCGTATGCGTAGGTGACGTATATTGCTGGACTACTGATTGAGCGATAAAGCAGAAAGCTGTACACACAACCCCTAGTCCTAAAATCGCAATCCAGCTATTTGAGGTCGATGGAAGAGCAGGAGTTTCAAACAGCCATGTAAGAATAATACCGAAAAGTGCTGCAAAGCCGATTTGGTATACTCCGTACGCAATGGAGTCGACCGACTTTGTAAAACGGCTATTCAAAATCAAATAAATTGCATAACAAATTGCAGCAATTGCCACTAAAATATCGCCTACTTGAAACGCGAAGGAATCCTTTATTGTTAAAATCATAACCCCAATCATCGTACAAACAATCGCGATGCTGACAGCTCGTGATGGCAAAGAACGTTCCATTATGCTCGTAAAAATAGGCACCAATACAACCGTTAAGCTTAAAATAAATCCTGCATTCGAAGCAGTAGTCGTCTCTAACGCGAATAAGCTAAGAGCAAATACAGTAAAGAGTAGGAAACCTTGAATGGTAGCGTAGACGAGCGTCTTCGAGGATACGTTTTTCATTTTTTTGTAGAAGATGAGTCCTGCAATGATAAAGGCAATCGTGCAGCGTAGTGCGACGATATTGTACGTTTGTAAGGCTTCTAAGCCCATCATCATAAATGTATAGCTGAGACCCCAAAACATGGTGACAATCACCATTAAGACGTTTGCTTTCTGTTGTAAACTCATCTTATTCACCACCAACTGTTATATAATAGTATATAAATCAATATACGTGCATTCTTGTGATTAGTAAAACGAATGTTTATAATGGTTAACATGAAAAATATTCATGAATATAAGGGGAATAGAGAATGACATTGGCGAAGTATGAAATTGTTCAGAAAGTAGCGGAGGTCCAAAGTTTTACGAAGGCAGCAAAAGCGCTAGGGTTGACACAATCTGCGATTAGTCATGCCATCACTAGCCTAGAAAAGGAATTTGGTTTTCCGCTCATTCATCGCAGTCGAAACGGGGTGAAACTGACAGTAGACGGTCAGACGATGTTAGTAGCGATGCGGCAAGTATTGCAGGCAGAGGAACTGCTACAGCAGCAAGCTGCCCACATTTTAGGTGTAACAAAAGGGATTGTGCGCGTCGGGTTGATCCCGAGTATTTCGAATAAATGGATGCCGAGCATTATCCATACGATGGCCCATAAATTTCCGGGTATTCGTATTGAACTGCGCGAAGGGGATTATTATGAGATAGAGCAGTGGCTCATGGCGGGTGAACTAGATTGCGGTTTTTTAAATAGCCAGAATGTAAAGCAAATTACATATACGCCATTAGCAAAAGATCCTCTCAAATGCATCGTGTATAAAAAGCATCCGTTATATGATAAAGAAATGATTGAATTAAAGTCTGTGGAAAATGAGCCATTCATTATGCCTTCTTATCAGGGGGTTAACGATGTAGGAAGAGTATTAGATTACTACCATATTCAACCGAGTGTGCGCTTTGAGCTCTTTGATGACCGTGGCATTATTTCAATGGTAGAACATGGGCTCGGCTTATCAATCTTACCTCAGCTAACGATTGCAGAGCTGCCACCAAATGTACGGGCGATTCCTTTTGTAGAGGAAACATACCGAGTAATTGGTCTTGCGACAATGTACAATACTTCACCAGCCACGGAAAAATTTATTGATGTGGTAAAAGAATGGGTATCCCATTATGTCCACGAGTAATATCTATTAAAAGGAATTAATTTAGGGCTGTTGTCCTATAATGGCGGACATAGTTAGGAAAAGGAGGGAAAAATGAAGCGTTGCTATAGAACAAAAAATAACAAGAAGTCCGCTCGCTTACTTGTTAAAAGGAGAAAAGTCATACTATAACAGCAATTTTAAGGTTCTCTGATGTATATATATGGGAATTTAGTTGAAGATCGGTGCTCATGTTCAGGTACTCTATTACTACTTGAAAGTTTTTATAATATAATGTTAATAAAAAAAGCCGTATGCCAAAGGGAATTTTGGTCATACGGTTTTTTAGTTCAGAATATTATTGTTTGAATAATAATCAAGCATCTTTTTATTATAAAAAGAAATTTACCCCGCATTAACGGGTAGTAATTTATCTGCATCAAAAGCGTAGTGACAGATATAATAGTTCCACCTCAAGACTTAAGAAAATCAAGAAGTAACTACCCGTAAAAGCCCGATTGGTTCGGGCCAACACGATGTTGGTTACGCAAGTGTTGCCACAGGACGTGGCGAACTTAGCTTGTGTTCCTTATGAATCAGTGGGAATAAGGAAAATTCCCACTGATTGAAGTTTCACTTTATTTGATGCCTACTAATTGTTTGTGGCTCTCTTTTAATTGTTGTGTTAATTCTTCAATTTTTGAGATCGCCTCATCGCGTTTTTGTTGTTGCTGCTCCAATGCTGACGTAATCGTTGAATGGATCTGTGTTTGAGAATTGGCAGCCAGGTCTAACAGAATATGGTTTGGCTTCCAAGCGAGCTCTTGTGTTTGATCAGCAATTTGCTTTATGCTGTCAAACCATTTATCGAATTGAGCTTGATTTGGCGATTGTGCAGCGCTTTTCTTCACATTTTCTTGCCATTCCGCAGAGACTTTTTTCGATTGCTCTTCGATTGATTGTAAAGCCGATACAGTTCTATCTACTAATTGCTGTTGAGCATCCAGTGCCTCCACTGTTTTCTTTTCTACTTCTTCTTGCACCTTTTGGATCGTTTTAAAACTGTTTAACCAACCATCCCATAATACATCAATGCTTTTTGATACAAATTCATTTGCCATAAAAATTGCCTCCTTAATAGTTAAAAAAATTTATAATGAATGCGCGAAAGCATATCATTTAATCGTTGTCTTGCTTTTCGGAGTTGCGTTTCTTAGGTGTGTAGAAAGGATTGTATAGATTGAAAAAGTTGTTTAATAGCTGCTGATACTGGTTCAGAGAGCCTGCCCACGTGTCTAAGTATTCTTGACCTGCTGCAGTAATAGAATAGATACGCTTCGCCGGGCCGCCGGTAGAAGTGTCCCATTCAGATGTTACTAGATTATCTTTTTCTAATTGTCTTAATAAACGATAAAAGTTTCCTTGATCGATGGATTCAATGCCGAAAGAAGTTAGCTTTTCCATTAGCTCATAGCCGTGTGCATTTAAATCACGCAGATGCAAGAGCATGACTGGAATTAAAAAGTTTTTCGGTGTAGGTATGGTTGCTTTTTTGGATTTATCATGAGTAGCCATGTAATTCACCACCTATAATCAAAATGCTTATATGTGTAATTTACACCTATAAAAATATTCTGTCAAGCATTTTGAAATAATAGAATATTCTGTAAATTATTTTCATTGGAATATCCTGAAAAATATTTGCATAGGATAGAATATATATAATATTTAATAATATTTACAGGGAGTTAATTTGAAAAAGAAGGTAATTATTGTTAAATTAAATATAGAGTCAAAAATAATTTTTAAAAGGGGAGAACATGATTGAGTAATCACACAACATTTGATGCATTTTCTTTGTGGAAAAATCTATACGACCAGACAGAAAATGTATGGCGCGAGTCAATTGAGCAAGCGTTAGAACAAAAATCATTTGCAGAAGGATTAGGACAATTTCAAAACCAGTATTTACAATACCAAGGGGTTGTAAACGGGATGACGGAAGCATATTTAAAACAATTAAATATGCCAACGCGTGAAGAGATTGCAAGTGTCGCTACATTGATTATCAACGTAGAGGCCAAAGTAGATGATTTAGAGGATCAAATCGATGATGTGACGATTGATCATAAAAAAGAAATAGAAACACTAAAAAGATCTATCACAAGATTAGATAAAAAACTCGACACAGTGATTGAGCTTTTAAGCAAAACGAATGTTGAGCCAGCACAAAATGCAAATCCGGCAGCTCAACCTAATAAAGCAACAGGCGATTCATCGGTTAAGAAGTCTTAAAATTTCAAAAAATAAAAATATTAAGTTTAGGGGAGATTTTAAATGACAAACACATTAACGCAGGAAAAGCTAATTGTAGAAAAACCATTAACGGGTAAAGTAGCGATTGTAACAGGTGCATCTCGCGGTATCGGGGCAGCTATTGCTAAAGCACTGGCAGCACAAGGAGCACAAATAGTTGCTACACACCAGCCAACTACTCAAACAATTCATCAGGTGGTAAAAGAAATTGAAGAAGCAGGCGGAGTTGTGCATACAGTAGCTGTGGATATTGCTATTCCTGAAGATACACAGCGTTTAGTAGAAGAGACAATCGAGCGTTTTGGTAAAGTAGATATTTTAGTAAATAATGCGGGGATTACAAAAGACCGCTCTTTCCGTAAATTATCACGTGAAGATTGGGACAATGTAATTGATGTCAATTTGTCAGGTACCTTTAATACAACAAAACATGTAATTGAGCACATGATTGCTCAAAATTATGGACGTATTATTAATATTAGCTCAATCGTTGGGCAAGCTGGAGCCTTTGGTCAAACAAACTATTCTGCGTCAAAAGCAGGCTTGATCGGTTTCACAAAATCATTAGCCCTTGAAACAGCAAGTAAAGGCGTTACAGTGAACGCGATTTGCCCAGGTTATATTGAAACAGAAATGGTAGCGGAAATGCCTGATGATGTAAAAGAATCGATTGTATCAAAAGTACCGATTCGTCGTTTAGGCCAACCAGATGAAATTGCAGAAGCTGTCTTATACTTAATCTCTGCAAGCTTTGTAACAGGTCAACAATTAAACGTAAATGGCGGTTTATACATGTAATCTATTTTATGTGCTTCTCCTTGAAGCCATAAAATAAACAAATTTGGAGGGATATTGTGGTTACTTTAGACAATAAGCTAATAGAACAATGGTTCGAAACAATGTCGGATTTATCATCCTATCAGATGCAGCCAAAAGAATTAGAAAAAGTAAAACGCTTTGCAGAGGTCCTGACAACAGATGCACATCCTCGAGTAGGACAAACACCAAAAGAGCTTATTTGGACAAAAAATAAAGCAAAATTATATCGCTATCAGCCAAATAAACCTAAAACAAACAAAGTGCCTATTTTAATGGTATATGCCTTAATAAATAAACCGTATATTTTAGATTTATATCCTGGCAATAGCCTAATCGAGTATTTAACGAATAAAGGGCACGATGTCTATTTATTAGACTGGGGCGTAGCTGGTTACGAAGATCGTCATATGAAGCTAGAAGATTATATTGTAGAATATATCCCACGTGCCGCGAAAAAAGTATTGAAATCATCTGGTGCAAAGGAACTTACAATGTTCGGTTATTGCATGGGAGGGACGATGACGGCCATTTTCACTGCGCTGTATGGTAAAAAACTACCGATTCGTAACCTTGTGCTAATGACTTCTCCTATTGATTTTGAAGATGCAGGTCATTATACAAATTGGTTAAATAAAGAAACATTCCAACTTGATAAAATCGTTGATGTCATGGGCAATGTGCCATTTGAAATGATTGATTTCGGTAACAGATTACTAAGCCCTATTTCGAATAGCGTAGGGACATATGTAGGTCTAGCGGATCGTATTGACAATGAAAATGCTATCCTGACGTGGAAATTAATGCAAAAGTGGCTAAATGATGGTGTGCCATTCCCAGGTGAATCGTATCGTCAATGGATTGGCGACTTCTATCAAGATAATAAATTGATCAATGATGAATTAGAAGTCCGTGGCGAGAAGGTGTTATTATCTAATATTGAGGCAAATTTATTAAATATTTGCGCAATGAAGGATAATATCGTTCAGCCAGGACAAATCGCGGCACTCAATAAAAAAGTGTCGAGTAAAATCAACGTCCTGCATGAAGTACAAACAGGACACGTGTCTGTGACAACAGGTCGTCGTGCTGTTACAGAAATTCATCCTTATATTGAACAGTGGCTAACGAAGCACTCCAAATAAAGAAAAACTGTCTGAAGCTGTGTGCTTCGGACAGTTTTTTTATTAAAGAGTTGGGAAGAGTCAACGGAAACGAAGCTCTACACAAAACTTTATATGTCGTAATTGTTAAGTTGATTTAATGACATTGGACGCTTGTGGTCCACGATTGCCTTCGATAATTTCAAATGATACAGCTTGTCCTTCCTCCAATGTTAAGAAACCTTCACCTTGAATGCCAGTAAAGTGTACGAAAACATCTTCACCATTTGTACATTCAATAAACCCATAGCCTTTTTCGTTATTAAACCATTTGACTGTTCCTTGATGCATGAGCGTTCTCCTCCCATACTTACGAAGTTAGATGTAAGTGTCTTCACTTGAAATGCCAGACAATTATGAATAAAAATATACAGGAATCGAGTAGAACTGTCAACAAAAGGGCGACTTTTTCGACATTCGGAGTAGTTTTAATTGCCGGAATACGTATATAATAAAGAAGATTATAAAATTGAAGGTAGGTCTTACTCCCATGACAGTCACAACAAACCCTTTAACGGATTTAGAAATAGCAACAAACGCTAAGATGCAACCCATTACTGAGATTGCAGCGGAGGCGAATATTCCAGCGGAGGCAATTGAGCAATATGGTCGCTATAAAGCAAAATTAGATATTCACCAAATATCAGGAGAAGCCAATGCAAAGGTTGTACTGGTGACGGCTATTAGTCCAACACCAGCAGGAGAAGGAAAATCCACTGTTACAGTAGGTTTAGCCGATGCTTTACACCAGTTACAGCAAAATGTCATGGTTGCATTGCGTGAGCCGTCACTAGGTCCGGTGATGGGTGTAAAAGGCGGTGCAACTGGCGGCGGTTATGCACAGGTTGTACCGATGGAAGATATCAATTTGCACTTCACGGGTGATTTGCATGCCATTTCAACAGCAAACAATGCCCTGGCTGCATTTATTGATAATCATATCCATCAGGGGAATGTCTTAAACATCGATCCGCGTCGTATTTTATGGAAGCGCGTGATGGATTTAAATGACCGTGCTTTGCGTAAAGTAGTCGTGGGCTTAGGCGGTCCTGTACAAGGGGTGCCACGTGAAGACGGCTTTGATATTACAGTAGCTTCTGAAATTATGGCGGTATTTTGCTTAGCGACAAGCCTGGAAGATTTAAAAGCGCGTCTGGCAAATATCGTAATCGGCTACACATATGACCGTCAACCTGTCTTCGTACGTGACTTACAGGTAGAAGGCGCTCTGACGCTTATCTTAAAAGAGGCGATCAAACCAAATTTAGTGCAAACATTAGAAGGAACACCAGCACTTATCCATGGCGGTCCATTTGCCAATATCGCACACGGCTGCAACTCGATTATTGCCACACAAACGGCACGTAAGTTAGCAGATATTGTGGTGACAGAGGCTGGTTTCGGTGCTGACTTAGGAGCAGAAAAATTCATGGACATTAAAGCACGCCAAGGCGGATTTGGTCCGGATGCTGTCGTAGTTGTTGCGACAATTCGTGCCCTGAAAATGCATGGCGGCGTAGCAAAGGATAGTCTTTCTATTGAAAATGTGGCTGCCTTAAGACAAGGGATTGCCAACTTGGCAAAACACGTAGAAACGGTGCGTGCATTTGGTGTAGAGCCAATTATTGCGTTAAACCGCTTCATTACAGATACAGAAGAGGAAATTGCGGCTGTGACAGAATGGGCACAGGCCAATCATATTCGTATCGCACGTACGAATGTATGGGAAGAAGGCGGCAAGGGCGGCATCGATTTAGCGAAGCAAGTGCTGGAAGTGCTGGAAGAGGAAAATAACTTCCACCCAATTTATGAATTACATGAATCGATTGAAGCAAAAGTCAATGCCATTGTGCAAAAGGTATACGGCGGAGCAGCTGTTCAGTTTACAGATTCTGCGAAAAAGCAAATCGCACAAATTGAAACGTTTGGTTGGGATGTATTGCCAATCTGCATGGCAAAAACGCAATATTCCTTAACGGATCAAGCAAGCATGCTCGGTCGTCCGGAAGGGTTTACGGTCACGGTACGTGAGGTCATTCCCAAACTAGGTGCTGGCTTCCTTGTATGCCTAACAGGGGATATTATGACAATGCCAGGTCTACCAAAACAGCCAGCTGCTTTGCGCATGGATGTAGATGAGGACGGAAAAGCAGTAGGCTTGTTCTAACATCTCAAAGCGTTGAGAAAACGATAGGCATCGTTTCTCAACGCTTTTTGCTATATAATGAACTACATGTTAAAAAAGATAAGTAGGTGTAACATGAAAAATAAAGTATTGGTGAAAGTAGGCATTGTGTTAATTTCTTTAGCATGTGTCGCGTGGCTTACAGTAGTTATTATTCCCTTTTTACCTTGGTCACTCGCTTTAAAAGGCGGAGCGATAGCAGGGGTACTCGTTGCAGGAGAAATTTTATTCTGGTTGGGTACTCTTTGTGTGGGGAAAGAGTTGCTTGCCAAGTATAAAGCGTACCTTACGCGTAAAAGACAGGGAAATAAAAAGGGGAAGTAATCCAGTTTTCGGTCTTTATATTATCGACTAATAGAGAATTTATACATAAATATGATTTTTATGAAAAAATCGGAAAGGTGAGTTATTCTTATTTATCTCCATTAGATAATGAGAATAACTGAAGGGTATAATATTACATGAACAATGAGATGAATGTTTTTCAACACTGTCAGGAACTTGTACGCGATATCTATGATAAATTGGATGCTAGCCATGATTTCCAGCATATTGAACGGGTGTTGCAAAACGCAGAAGCAATCCTCCAAACAGAATCAACCGCTAATGCAGATATAGTACGTCTAGCCGTACTATTACATGATGTCAGCGATGCTAAATATGCGGAAACGAAGGAAGCAGAACAGCGGATTTTAGCGCAGCTGTCATTAACTGAGGAGCAGCGTCAGCAAATTCAACATATTATTGAGGCAGTATCCTTTAACGGGGGCAATGAAATCGTAGCCCAAACAATAGAAGCAAAAATAGTGCGTGATGCTGATCGTTTAGATGCGATCGGTGCAATAGGTATCGCCCGTACTTTCGCTTATGGCGGGGCTAAAGGTCGTAAATTATATGATGATGCGGAAGAAGCGCGCACAACAATGTCTGTAGAAGATTATCGCGGTAAATCAACCGCGTCTGTCACGCATTTCTATGAAAAATTATTGTTGCTAAAAGATTTAATGATGACTAAAAAAGGGCAACAGATGGCCGAACAGCGCCATCAATTCATGGAGCAGTTTTTGCAGCAATTAGCTAATGAGCGGCAAGGGAAGTAATAAAAACAAAACCTTTTACTCATGAAATAATATTAAGAATTAAATTAAAAAAGAGATATAGATGAAGGGACATTACCTATTAGTTATAGAAAATAGATAATGTCCCTTTTTAATTAAATAATCGCACCTAATTATCGAAGTGTTTGCAACTAAAACTCCTTCTAGTTTAACTGAAATCGTCACAACTATAGAAATAGCACTAAATTGATGAAGTCAGATAAATGTTGACTTATTCATTGGTATTTTGTTTATAGTTTTTTAAGTTTCTTTCCATCAGTTCGGCCATTTGTTTTGAATTTGAGTTTCCTTCTTTTTGTAAGTTATTGAAAATATTAATATAATCCGTTTCACTTCGATTTTGACTTAATTTATAAGCTCCTTGAATTTCTTCGACTTTTATCTTAAAACCAACAATTCCTTGTAACTCTTTTTCTAGTAGTTCAGGAGAAATTTTATCCCATAAAACTGAATTTTCACGATGTTGTTCATATTTTTCCAGCAAACTTGTTAAGTCTTTTATTAACTCATCTTTCTCGAAAAGGCTTCCCTTTCCATACATATGAACAGCTTGATAATTCCAAGTGGGAACATTTTCATGAGAATACCAGGAAGAAGAAATATAGGCATGTGGTCCTTGAAACATCACTAGCACATCTTCACAGGATTCAAATGTTCTCCACTGGGGATTTCCATAAGCCATATGCCCAGTTAGGTAGTAAGCATCTTCTTTTTTTATGAACTGTAATGGCAAATGAGTAGCAATTGGTTTCCCATTTTTTGTTGTAACAATCGTACCAAAAGAGTTATTCTGAACAAAATCCCGAATTTCATCAACGTTTGTGATTTTAAAGTATTTTGGAATATACATCGTCTTTCACCTTTCAAAGTTAGTTAAGGTTTTTAATCATGATAAAGTCTATTTGTTCTTCATCGCCCATATGGAAAGAGTGGGTTCCAGATTGAACAAATCCCATTTTTTCATAAAAGGCAATCGCGTTTTCATTTTCTTCCCATACACCTAGCCAGACTTTCTTTTTATGATGGTCTCTAGCAATTTCAATAGCTTTATTTAGTAGATATTTACCAAGCCCATGTTTTTGAAATAGGCTCTTTATATAAATCCGCTCGATTTCAAGCGACTCATCACCCATATCTTCAGATTGAGCATCATTGGTATTGATCTTTAAATAACCACCGACTTCATGATCAATATAAACAAAGAAAAATTGTGAAGAAACATTAGATAATTCTTCCTCTAACTGTGGTAAGTTAAAAGCTTTATCCAAATAAGCCTCCATATTTTCAGTTGAATTTTGATCTTTAAATGTATCATAGAAAGTTTCTATACTTATTTCTTGAAGTGTTTGCAAATCCTCTAGGTTACATTTTTTTATTTTTATAGTCACTTTATTATACAACTCCTTTTGTACATCAATAATTTCTTTTGTTTCCCTTTTTTACAAATTCCCAGTCCTTTTCTACATTTCTTCTTACTCTTTGAAGAAAATTGAAGAGAGTTTCTATTTCATTTTCGGAAAATCCTGTTAATGCAGTCCGATCCGAATAATCATTTTCCCTTTTAATAAAAGGATAAATATTTTTCCCTTTTTCAGTAGGGAAGAGTTTCCTGATTTTTTTGTTATGTTCATCATGTTTTTTCTCAATAAGGCCACTCATTTCAAGTTTCTTTATAGCACGAGCAGCAGTTGTTCGGTCTACTTTAATCATCTCAGCTAACTTTTCTTGAATGATTCCAGCATTTTCACATATTCGGACAAGGTATAAATATTGGCCTTTTGTAAGGTCATATTCTTTAAATTCGATATTACTTATGGAATCTAATGCCCTTGCAATCATTCCAATTTCACGAAGAATTTCCTTCATCATTAGCTCCTTACTACTTATTTTGTTGCATATGCAACAATAATGGTGTTTTAAATGTAAATTATTTTTGTTGCATTCGCAACAAAAATAAGATCATGAGTGCAAAAAAATTATAGCTTTACTATCGATTTGTTCTCCTTCATTATTCAATTGAAATAATCCCCTCTTGTTAGTTTAGTCTGTTTAAAAAACAGCGAATCAAGGTTTTTTGGAGCAACGGAATTAGAAATCGATTATAATAAAATATTATAAAGTTTGATATAGAAAGAGACGGGATATATGAGTCATTTAATAGTGAGTGAATTAACGAAAACAGTAGGCGATAAAACGTTATTTCAGAATATCGAATTTACGATTTCAGAAGGGGAGCGTGCGGGCTTAATCGGGATTAATGGTACGGGGAAATCAACATTATTATCCATTATTGCCGGTGTGCAAGAGGCCGACCATATAACGATGGACCACCCGAATAAATACCGCATCGCCTATTTAGAACAAGAGCCTGTTTTCACAGCAGGTGAAACGGTGTTACAAGCAGTGTTTAGTGGAGATTCTCCTGTCTTGGCGCTCAATAGGCAATATGAAGCGACTGTTGCTGAATTAGCGAAGGATGCGACCAATGAACGTTTGCAAAACCAGCTCTTTGATTTGCAGCAAAAGATGGATAGTGAGGCTGCATGGGATGTCAATGCCTTGGCAAAACAAGCACTGACAAAGCTTGGCGTTGACTATTTTGATGCCGAAGTGGTGACATTATCAGGAGGACAGCAAAAGCGTGTTGCCCTAGCGAAAGTGTTAATTGAACCAGCAGACTTGTATTTACTGGACGAGCCGACCAACCATTTAGATGTAGAAGCAACAGAATGGCTGCAGGAAATGGTGACACGTCTAAAAGGAGCCGTGATTTTTATCACCCACGATCGCTATTTTTTAGATGAAATGGCGACGCATATTTATGAATTAGCTGACCAAACACTCTATCGCCATATTGGAAACTATGCGGATTATTTAGAGGCACGCGCGATGCGAGAGGAAATGAACGCAGCGACACAAGCAAAATTGCGCAACCGTTACCGTTCGGAGTTGAAGTGGATTCGCCGTGGTGCCAAGGCACGTACAACCAAGCAAAAAGCCCGTATCCAGCGCTTTGAAGAGCTTGATACGCAGATTGACCGTAGCGGTGATGACGTGGACTTAGACATGGGGCTTGCCACGACAAGACTAGGGCGCAAGGTGCTAGAAGCGGAAAGTATTTCAAAAGCTTTTGGTGACCGTGTAATTTTAAAAGATTTTGGTTTTATTTTGCAGCAAGGTGATCGAATTGGGATCATTGGGGCGAATGGCTATGGAAAATCCACGCTACTCAACATTTTAGCGGGAGAGTTAGACCCGGATGAGGGAGAAGTGCTTGTTGGCTCTACAGTAAAACGTCTGCACTTCAAGCAAATTTTACCGCAAATGAATGAGAATCAGCGTATGATTGAATATATTCGGGAAGCATCAAATGATATTACGGATGCTGCTGGAATGCGTTATAGTGCGGCTCAAATGTTGGAGCGTTTTTTATTCCCGCTGAGTGTGCATGGTACACCTATTAGTAAACTGTCGGGCGGGGAACGAAAACGTCTGCATTTATTACGCTTATTAATGGAGCAGCCGAATGTTTTATTATTGGACGAGCCGACAAATGATTTGGATATTGAGACACTAGGGGTACTTGAAGACTTTATCGAACAGTTCCCAGGGGTGGTCATTACCATTTCACATGATCGTTTCTTCCTTGACCGTATTGCGAAAAAGCTATGGGTACTTGATGGTAAAGGCAACGTCGAGGAAACGCTCGATGTTTATACGGATTATTTAGCGAAAAAGCAACTGCAGGAAAAACAAGAAGTAAAGGAAGTCAAACAAGAAAAGCCGAGAGCGGAAAAGCCAAAATCAGAGAAGAAAAAATTAACCTTTAAAGAGCAAAAAGAGTGGGAAACGATTGCCGATGATATTGCCAAAGTAGAGGAAGAGATTATGGCAGCAGAAGAGGGTATTGCTTCAGCAGGAGCTGACTTTACAAAACTGCAAGAACTGACGGCTGCATTAGACGAAGCAAATGCTCGCTATGAATATTTAATCGAGCGCTGGAGCTATTTAGAAGACATTGTAAATGGATAAGGAGAGAATAAACATGAAAATTCTAAATATCGAACCAACACCAAGTCCAAATTCAATGAAGATTGTGATTGACCGAGATTTACCGTTTGGAAAAAGCTATAACTATACAAAAGGAAATATCGCTGAAGCCCCTCAGGATATCCAATTAGTATTTGGTGTAGAAGGGGTAAAAGGGATTTACCATGTAGCTAATTTCCTAGCAGTAGAGCGAAATGCAAAATATGCATGGGAAAGTATTTTGGCAGGTATTCGCCAAGCGCTAGGCGAGGATTTGGCGCAGGTAGAAGCGCAAGAAATGCTGGAACACTTTGGGGAAGTTTACGTTCACGTACAAATGTTCAAAGGCGTACCGCTACAAGTAAAGGTATTTGATAATGAGAGCGAAGTACGTGTAAGTACAGGAGATATGTATACCGAAGCATTTAATCGCATCGAGGCGAAAGCAGCAGCGGAAAACTATATATTACAACGTAAGTGGGTAGATTACGGGGTACGTTACGGAGAAAAGGATGAAATTGCGCAAGCTGTGACGCAGGAAATCCATGCGACATACCCAGCAGAACGCTTAGAGCTCATTGTAGAAGCAGCCAACTCTATGCAAAAGATAGAAACGGTTAAAAAAGAGCGCGTAACAGCAGAGCAGTTTGCCTCACAGGATGATTGGCAACAACGCTTCCAGCTATTAGATCAGATTCCAGACCCAGAGCTAGAGGACCTGCCGCTGTTGGAGCTTGCGCTAGCAGATGAACAAATGGCGATTCGTCGCTTGGCTGTTGTGTATTTAGGGATGATTGAGGATGTAGCGGTTGTACCGGCCCTCACTAAAGCATTGCAAGATAAATCAGCGGCGGTGCGCCGTACAGCAGGCGATACAATGAGTGATTTAGGGTTTGTGGAATTTGAAGAAGCAATGATGCAGGCGCTAGGCGATAAGAATAAATTAGTACGTTGGCGCGCGGCGATGTATTTATATGAAGTAGGTACAGAAAAAAGCTTGTCTGCTTTAAAACAGGCAGAGGAAGATGCTGAATTTGAAGTGAAATTACAAGTAAAGATGGCGATTGCTCGTATCGAACAAGGAGAAGAAGCAAAAGGTTCTGTTTGGAAGCAAATGACAGAATTTCGTCGGCAGTAATAGAAAAGAAGCTGTGATGGTAGTTTTCATCACAGCTTCTTTTTTAATGACGTTCAAAGAAAATCGCAATCGTGCCCACACCTACGTGTGAACCAATCACTGCACCAATTTCAGTGACTTCCATTGCTTTTGGTTGAAGCTTTTCTTCGATAATGTTCATGACATCTTGCAAAATGGCCTTATCTTTACTGTAGGAAATACCGACAATCTTATTTGAAAAATCGCCTCCACGTTCCGCCATGAGATCAACCATACGATTGAGGGCTTTTTTATGACCGCGAATTTTTTCAATCGGCACGAGCTTGCCCTCTTCTACATGTAAAATAGGCTTAATATTTAACACTCCGCCAACAAAGGCACTTGCTTTAGATACACGTCCGCCTTTTGCTAAATAATCAAGGTCCGCTACGGTAAATAAATGTTCGATGTTCCCGGCATACTTGGTTAAATGTGAAACTGCCCGTTCAAAGTCCCATCCCTCATCACGTAATCGGACGGCCTCTTTTACCGTAAACCCATGTCCGTATGACGCACCTTTTGTGTCGATAATAGCTAATTTTAAATCAGGATATTTTTCCATGATCTCGTTACGTACCATGACCGCTGTTTGATAAGTACCTGAAAGAGCGCCAGAGAAGGCAAGGTAAATGGCTTCTTCATCGGACTGTGCTACTTGTTCGAAAGCTTTATAAAATGTATCCGGGGCCACCTGCGATGTTTTAGGTTGTTCGCCAGCATCGATTGCTTCATAGATTTTGCTCGGTTCAATCCCATACACATCTTCGAACTCTTGCCCATTTACGTGCACACGCAATGGAAATAATGTAACATGATGCTCGCTATAATAGCTTTTTGGCAAGTCACAGCCGCTATCGGTAAAAATCTTCAAAAATAATCTCCTCCAATATGTATATGTATACCATATGTTATTCCTATTATACGTCAATTAACATTCGTCATGAAAATGTAAAGTCCTTGATATTTTCTTACGTGAAACTTTTGAGCGGGCTAAATCGTATGGTAAAGTAGAGATAAGTTTAGCGTAGCTCAAATGGGAGGAATGTATATGTCAAATAATCCGTTATTCGATGATTTAGATGCAAGATTAGCAACGCCTACAAAAGAAGTCGCGGTAGAGCCGCCCAAACAGCTTGTGTCGACGGAGGAATTATCGCAAATTCGCCAGCGGCAATTACAGTTGAAAGCGGACCCGAAAGTACAGCAATTAGCACAAAAAATCGATATCAACAATCAAATTGCCGTGTTAGAGTTCGGAAAAGAAACAGCGAAAGGTATTTCTACTTTCTCGGATCGCATGCTCAAAACAATTAAATCGAGCAACTTGGAAAAGTCGAGTGCTCTGTTAAATAATTTGAATAAAATCATGGACCGCTTTGATCCAAAAGAATTTTTGGAAGAAGAGAAAAAAGGCGGCTTTTTAAAACGAATGTTTACTCGTAGCAAAGAGCAGCTAGAGCGCATCTTATCAAAATACGACAATATGAGTAAAGAAGTGGACGCTGTTCACCATGAAATTCAAAAATATGAATTCGAAATGAAGCGCAACACACAAGAATTAGAAGCAATGTATGATGAAAACTTGAACTATTTCCATTCCTTAAGTGAGCATGTTGCCGCGATTGATGTAAAAGTAGATGAATTACAAACGATTTTGCCAGCGCTGCAAGCACGCGGAGAAGCAGGAGACCAAGAAGCGTTAATGGAACTCGATACATTAAAGCGCAATATGGAATTATTGGAGCAGCGCAAATATGACCTGGAAATGGCACAGCAAGTCAGCTTCCAATCGGCGCCGCAAATTCGCTTGATGCAACAAGGCAATAATCACCTGATCGCCAAAATTAACTCGGCATTTGTCACGACTATACCGATTTTTAAGCAAGGTTTGGTACATGCTGTCACGTTGCAGCGTCAGAAACTCGTATCTGATTCCATGTCAGAGCTTGATAAGCGTACGAATGAAATGCTTGTACGCAATGCAGAAAACATTCGTCAAAACTCTGTGAAAATAGCGCGTCAATCCGGATCGCCAAGCATTTCAATCGAAACAATCGAAACAACATGGCAAACGATCATGAAAGGGATTGAGGAGACAAAACAAATTCAAACAGAGACGATGCGTAGTCGAGAAGAAGGGCGTAAGCGAATCGAAAAGCTTCAACTTGAATATGAAAAACTGAAAAATATGTAAGAAAAGGTTCCGTCTGAAAAGTCATTTTGAGGCGGAACCTTTGCGACGAGAATGGTAGCATTTTAATGCGACCACCGCAGGAGCAATGCTTCCTAAGGGATAATAATCAAATAGAAAAGGGGGTGTCCAAAAAGTAAAACTTTAGGACACCCCCTTTTTCATTTACGGCCGGACAACGTGTTTTGGGGTTTTTCCTGTCACGGCATCGACTAAGTTCTCTGCCGCGAGTTTGGCCATATTCAATCGCGTTGCAATCGAAGCGCTGCCAATATGGGGTAACGTCACGACATTAGGTAGCCGCAACAATGGATGGTTTAAGCGAACGGGTTCTTTTTCGAACACATCTAAGCCAGCTGCCCAAATTTGTTTTTGGATCAGCGCGTCATACAGATCCTCTTCATTGACGATTCCACCGCGTGCCGTGTTAATTAAAATGGCAGAAGGCTTCATTAATTGAAGCTCCTCTTTAGCGATAAAGTTTCTTGTTTCTTCGCTGTAAGGCATTAATAAACAAACAAAATCTGCTTCCTGCAATAATTCTTCCTTCGAAACATACATGGCACCGAGCGTTTTCTCAGCTTGTTCATTGCGATGGCGATTATGGTAAAGAATCTTCATATCGAAACCGTTTGCTCGTTTTGCAAGTGCTTCGCCGATTCTTCCCATGCCAAAAATCCCAAGCGTAGCCCCGCTAATATCCTGGCCTGTTAATTGCGTAGGATACCAGGATTGCCACTTTCCTTTGCGTAAATAATCTGAAGCTTCCAGCAGACGACGTGACGTTGCCATTAGTAGTGCAAACGTTAAATCTGCCGTTGTATCTGTTAAAACGCCTGGGGTATTTGTCACCGTGATATGGCGTGCTTGACAAGCTTTTACATCGATATTGTTATAGCCGACAGCCATATTGCTCACGACTTTTAACTGAGGTGCTGCATCTAACAGTTCAGCGTCAATTGTGTCTGAAATAAAACAGTATAGACCCTCGATGTCCGTCACTTTTTTAAGCAATGTTTCGCGAGGCATGACAGTCTGTTCTTCAGACCACATTTCTACTTCACAATATTCATTTAAAAAATCAACAACTTGTGAATGGATTTTACGTGTAATCAATATTTTTGGTTTCGTCATAGCATCTCATCTCCCATCTTTTCACTCATTTTAGCATATTTTACCGATTTTCTTAGTTGAAAAATAATAGAACACGGCGTATAATAAAAACATATTAAATCTATCGGAATTTAATGATATAAAAGAGGTGGAACAAATGACATATTTAAAGGATAAAGCGAAAAATTACTTAAAAAAGGTAAATGGCATGCCTCCATTAACAACCTTTACACCCGGAAAAGTCCGCGCTTTGCGTGCGGCAGTCCCGCCGCCAAAAGTAAAAACAGGGGATGTATATGTAGAAAATACACACTTTACAGCGCGTGATGGAGCAGAAATTAACGTGCGTATCTATAAACCAAAACAACAAGGACTATTTTCAGCTATCGTTTATTATCATGGGGGAGGGTGGGTACTCAACGACCTAAATACATGTGACGCCAGCTGCTCATTATTAGCAGAGCAAGCGAAGGCAATCGTCATTTCTGTTGAATACCGCCTAGCGCCGGAGTATAAATTTCCGGTTCCGCTGCATGATGCGTATGATGCGTTGTTATGGGTGAAGGAAAATGTAGCGTATAACGGATTCATCGCCGTAGCGGGCGATAGTGCAGGTGGTAATTTAGCGGCAGCTGTCACATTGATAGCAAAAGAGCAGCACGAGTCCATTGATGCACAAATATTGCTTTACCCAGTAACAGAGCTGACATACCGATCGCCGTCCTATGAAACTTACAGCAAAGGCTACGGTTTAGATCAAGAGGAGATGAAATGGTTTGGCAACTATTATGTGCGCACAGCTGACGATGCATATAATCCCTTGGTAGCACCGTTATTAGCTGATGTAGAGCAGTTACCGCGCGCCTTTATTATCGTAGCGGAAAATGACGTTCTACGTGATGAAGGGAAAGCCTATGCGGATAAATTACAAGCAGCGGGTGTACCGGTTACATTTTCTATAGCCGAGGGGATTGTCCATAGCTTCTTTACGAAAAATGATACGTTTGCAGAGGAAATAGATGAAACAATTGCCCGCATTGCGGCGTTTCTCTATGAACAGTAAAAAAGTCGAATTCGCAAGCATAACCCTGCGAATTCGACTTTTTTAAAGGTAAAATTTTTGATAGAGGGCAGGCGAGTAGCCCGACTGACCATCTATCCCACCAAGCCATTTTGGAATGAGCTCGGCCAATTCTAACCCAGTTAAAAATACGCCATCTTCTAAAAGCACCTTTTTAAATTCATGAACAAAATCAGTCATGGATACGTCTATTTGTCTTTCTAATTGGCTTTCGTAATGAGCTGTTAGTTTTTTTAATTGAGAGAAGGCATGTTCACTCATATTGGAGGAAATAATATGTTGATAAATTGCGTACTGATCATGGTTAGCGGCCAAATTTTGAAGCAAATAAATTTGAAAGCTTTGACGCGCTATTTGGTTTTCTAATGCTTCTAGTCGTTCTTCCACTGTACGATACATAGTGGTCACCTCGTCTCTTCACTTGCTTTCATCTAGTATAGCAAAAAATTGTTAACTATAGCATACTTTCTTAATGTAACCGGATAGGGAGATCAACTAGCCTTAGCTCTTTTTTAAGGCAAGATAAATCATCATAAAGACAATAAGCGCTGCGCCGAACCATTGGAAAAGCCCAAAAGGTTCCCCAAGCCAAATAACAGTAGCAAGCACAGCAGTTAATGGCTCAATATTGCCGAGTAAGCTTGTTTCTTTCGCTGATAAAGTTTGTAAGCTCTCGATATAAAACCAAAAAGCGAGCGTTGTGCCAAAAATAATGACAACAATTAAATAAAACCATGTTTCCATCGTCCAATGAGCAATTTGTACTTCCCAAATCGGATGGAACACATTCATCACGACCGAACCAATAATCATAGCCCAACCGACGATGACTAAAGAGTCATACTTTTTCAGTAATGGAATGGCATACAACGTATAAAAAGCAAGTGTCGCCCCTGAAAGTATTCCCCATACAATAGCAGGTACAGAGACAGCAAGAACTTGGAATGAGCCATTTGTTAACAAAAAGAAACATCCCGCGATGGCTAATAATACTGTAACTCCGTCTTTTTGTGTAAAGGGTGACTGCTTTGTTATGACAAGCCAAAGCATAATCATAACGGGTGCTAAATATTGAAGCAATGTCGCAATAGCAGCATTACCATAGTCGATACTAAGCATATATGTATATTGCACGGCTAACATACCAATTATTCCAAATAAAATAAGACGGGTTCTATCAGTTCTCCATACTTGGATAATTTGTTTTGCTTCTTTAAAAATAGCTTGGGTTATTAAGAGGAGCATCCCACCGATCAGCAGTCTTATAGAAACCAGCCATTCCACATCTATGTTGAATTTTTGGAATAGTTGCTGGGCCATTGTGCCGCCAATACCCCAAAAGAAAGCTCCTAATATAACCAATAGAAAGCCTATCATTTTTTTATTGCCCACGGATTCTCTCTCTTTCTTCTAGTTAGAATAACCTTATTATACCATGTGAATAATAGGAAACGTATGGGTGGTTAAATTTACATAAACTCAATATTAGCAAAAAATAACTGTGCTACTCTAAACGTACGAATAAAATAAAAAAGTAGGGATCTATTTGGAAGGTATAAAAAAACTATTGAGTGATTCGAAAATAATGTGGGTTTACTTTTTATTGCTGATCATGATGATAGTAGTGGCATTAAGCTACAAGGTGCCTTTGTACGGGGTTTTCGGAGAACAAAATTATATAACACTGCATTTATTAATGGAAATATTGATGGTTTTTTTCTCATTGGCTATCGCTACTCAGGCTTGGTTGAGCTCTAAATTTAATAATAATTCGACAGTTTTACAGGCAGGTGCGCTGTTTTTAGCAGTTGGCATTATTGAAATAGCGCATACCGTCACCTATAAGGGAATGCCATTTTTCTTCCAGGACAGCAATATGATAACAGCTGCATGGTTTTACATGATTGGGCGTCTAACATTAGTAATCGGCTTAATTTGGGTATACACAAGAGAAGAACATGAGGTGTCCAATGAACATCGCTATATAACGTATGTCGGCAGTCTTTTATATTCGGCAATCGTCATTATAGCTGTCAGCACTGGCACTATACTTCCTCCGATTCTCGCTGATGACGGGACGAGGATTATCAAAGATAATTTGCAATTCGTTGCGCTCGTTTTACAAATGCTATTTATGGGACTTATTATGAAAAGAGTTTTTAAAGGGTCAAAACGATATTTGTTTTTGCTGGTGGCATCCATATTTTTAATATGTGGTGACCTAATGTTTAGGAGTGCCACAAATAGTTATGAAATCACAAACTTTGTTGGACACTTGTTTCAATTAATCGGATTTAAGCTATTATTCGATACTATATTTTATGCCTCAGTGGAAAAGCCCTTCGTTGAATTGAGAAAGGCCCATGTGTCCTTGCAGCTTTCAGAACAAGAAGTAAGAAAGCACGTATATTATGATGGTATTACTGGACTGCCGAATGAACAGTATTTAATCGAATTTATGAAGGAACGGTTGCATAAGGATTTGTCGCGTAAAACAATATTAGTATTTGGTGTAGAGCGTTACCAAAGCGTGAAAAGTTCGTTAGGTTCTAAAAATGCCAATCACTTTCTCCAATTAATTGCAAAGCGTGTGAGAGAAGGTTTGTCGCATGAATATACTCTATGTAAATTAGCGGAAGATCGATTTGCTATTTTTGTTCAAAGCCAAAATGACATTGGGCGTTTGATGCGTCTAGCGGAAAGGTTGCAGCACATGGTGGAGGCGCCTTTTGAAATGGGCCACTTTTCTATTATAACAAAGCTTCAGATAGGGGTTTCGTTATATCCTAAGCATACGACAGGGCTAGAAGATTTAATCCAATATGCACATTTTGCAGCAGATGAAGCGAAAAGAGAATCAGATGGCATAGCGTTTTTTAAGCCGTCCATGCTGGACTCCCGTACAGAGCGTATGATGCTAGAACAGGATTTAAAAAAGGCCATTGAACAAAATCAATTATTCTTGGAATATCAACCGCAAATGGACTTACAGACAGGGACCGTCTTTTCGGCAGAGGCATTGGTACGCTGGCATCATCCCGAGCGCGGTCTGATTTCCCCATTTGAATTTATACCGATTGCAGAACAGAGCGGCATGATTATTCCCATAGGTCATTGGGTGCTTGAAACAGCTTGCCGTCAAACGGTAGCTTGGCAAAATTATCATCAAAAGCCATTAAAAGTAGCGGTCAATTTATCGATGGGACAGCTCTACCAAAAGGACTTTGTCATGAAAGTACAGCAGACATTGCTGGACACAGGTTTAAAGCCGGAATTTTTACAGTTGGAAATTACGGAAAGCATGACCATCAACAGCAGACAAATTATCCCGGTGTTAGAGCAGATAAAAGCATTAGGTGTAACGATTGCGGTCGATGATTTTGGCACAGGCTATTCCTCATTATCTTATTTAAAGGATTTCCCGCTGGATTGTTTAAAAATCGATCGCAGCTTTATCCAAAATATCTTAAGTAGTCCGAATGATGAGGCATTGGTGCAAATGATTTTATCAATGGCTAAGCATTTAAAACTAAAAGTAGTAGCAGAAGGCATTGAAACATATGAACAGCTAGATTATTTAAGCCAAAGTAATTGCGATCAAATTCAAGGCTATTTTATTAGTAGACCTTTATGCTTTGAAAAACTTATAGAGCAATTTGAGGATGTGCAATCATTTGCACATGAACAATTTGCAGCATTGAAAACGGCCGTCTAATGTCCGCTTTCTCCCTTCTTTTTCGGTAGTAAGTAAAAAGGAGGGGTTTTTTGATTACTATTAGTCCAGGACATTGGCATATTGGGACGGGCACAAGCGATATAATAGATGAGGTCATAGAAGCCAGAAAGGTAGTAGACGGTGTGGCTTGGCAATTAACAAGGCGTGGTATCAAGGTGCATAAAGTAGTCGACACCACATCAAATAACCAACAGGAAAATTTACATTATTTAGTGCGTGCTCATAATGCAACAACACGCCAGATTGATGTCAGTATCCATTTTAACGCGGTCGCCGGTCGCCGACAGGAGGGAATCGGTACGGAAGTATTGTTCCGTCACGATACTTTATTAGCTACTCATTTAGTTAACAAGATTGCAGAAGTTTCTTCGTTGAAAAATCGCGGGGCAAAAAGGCGGCTGGATATAGCTTTTTTGAATGGTGTGTCAAAGCGAGCAGTGCTAATTGAAATTTGCTTCGTTAATTCAGTAGCCGATGTGGCGCTGTATCAGCAATATGAAAAACAGATATGTAAGGCAATAGCGGATGTGCTGATGCAGGAGGTAACTTAAAAACATATAGACCAATCTTAGGAAGCTGTGTAACCAGTTAGATCTGCCGGTACAGAGCTTCTTTCTGTTAGATTATTTCTGAATTTTGAAACTTTTAGGGGGATTTTTCCGTATATAGTCTTATAAAGGAGTGAGTAGGGTGAGTTTAAAGATTGAAAACGTGACGAAACGCTACAGAAATTTCACAGCCGTTGAGAATTTGAACTTCCATATAGAAAAGGGAGAAATATTTGGTCTGATCGGTCAAAACGGCGCTGGGAAAACAACAACCTTCCGTATGATTTTAGATTTGCAAGAAACGACAGAGGGGAAAATTTATTGGGACGGTCAGCCCATTCATAAAGTCAATCGGGATATTTTAGGCTATTTGCCGGAAGAGCGCGGAATCTTTCCTCATATGAAGGTAGAAGAACAATTATACTTTTTTGCGGAATTACGCGGCATGAAAAAGGCAGACATCAAAAAGGATATTGATTTTTGGATTGAACGTTTTGAACTAGAGGAGAAGCGACATGCAAAAGCAGAAACGCTATCAAAAGGAAACCAGCAAAAGGTCCAGCTAATTGCGAGTTTTATACATAAGCCAAAATTTTTAATTTTAGATGAACCATTTAGTGGTCTGGATCCCGTCAATATGGATTTATTAAAGCAAGCAATTTTATATTTACGCGATACAGAAAATATGACCATTTTGTTTTCCAGCCATCAGATGAACAATGTGGAGGAACTTTGCGATCGTCTATGCCTGCTGAAACGCGGTGTATCATTGTTTTCGGGATCGCTTCTAGATTTAAAAAAGCAGTACGGTAAAACAAGACTAACAATACGTACAGCAATGTCTCTTGCTGAAATGACATTGCCCGGCGTTAAAGATATACAACTGGTGAAAGGCGAGTATTTCTTAACGCTAGAAGATGAGCAATATGCCCCAGCCATTTTTGGCATCGTCTCAAGGGGCGAGTATATAGAAAAATTCAGCCTCGATTACTTAACGCTCGATGAAATATTTAAAGATCAGGTAGGTGGGGTTCATGTCTAAATTTTGGGTATTATTAAGAACATTGTATGTGCAAAAATTAAAGTCTAAACCCTTTATCATTATGACGACTCTTTATATTATAGGGTTGATAGGGTTTACATTTTGGTCGGATATAAAGGAGTTATTTAGCGGGGATGAAAATACACCTGAAATAATCGCTATTTATAATGGAACGGCAGAAGATATCAAACCGTACTTTGTAGACGATGTTGATTTTGCATATGAATATGTCACACAGGCAGAAGAATTGGAAAAAGGGTTAGAGAAGGGGGACTATTTTGCCGCTCTTGAACTAAGTGATATAGAGGGTAAATTAGCTGCGAATATTTATTCTTACGAGGCATTGGGTTTCAAAGATCAGGAACGGCTGCATGATGTTGTCACATCGACATCACAGCTTTATGCCGTAGGGCAGTTAAATCTAACACCTGAACAAACAGCATTAGTGCTCGATTCGACCCCTCTTGTCCAGATGATTACCATTAATGCTGAAGAATCAACGAAATCGACAGATGAAAAGGTAGCGGGCATGGTTGGCTCTTATGCAGCAGGAATTATTATTTATATTGTCGTTATTTCCTTTTTATCCATTATTACAACGGATGTGGCAAGCGAAAAAGGTTCGCGTGCTTTAGAAATGTTGTTGGTGAGTGTAAAACCAGAAATACATTTCCGGTCTAAAGTATTTGGTATTTTCCTCGTGGCTGTTACGCAGTTTTCCATTGTTGGCGCTGTCTTATTCGGGTTATTGCGTTTTGTCGATGGCGGAGCGAAATGGGATATGGTCATGAATTTAATCGGTGAGTTGCCACCATCCTATTACCTATTTGTAACCGCCTTTTTAATATTGACCATTCTATTATATTTAATTATTGGTGCATTATTTGGATCGCTAGTGTCAAAGGTAGAGGAATCTTCGCAAGTAATGACACCTACCATGATTCTCATTATTATCGCTTTCTATGTCATGATTTCTGGCGTGAGCAACCCAGATACGTTATTGATCAAAGTGTTTTCTTATATTCCGTTTACAGCAGGTATGGTCATGCCGATGCGCATCGGTGCGACGGATATGCATATAGCAGAGCCCGCAATTGCATTGCTGATTTTATTCGCTTCGGTAGCGGCTATTTATAAAATCAGTTTATCGTTTTATAAACGCAGTGTCTTAACCTATTCAACAGGTGGCATCATCCAAAAAATTAAAACAGTATTTAAAGTAACAACGTAAAAGCTTATCGGGCGCTTCGTCCGATAAGCTTTTTTTAAGAACGATATTTGAATGTACCGTAAAAATTATTTCAAAATTATATTTATTATTGGATTTTAATTCCTATTTTAACAACTAAATGATATTGAGAGGAAGAAGTAATTTTTCCCTTTTGTCATAGAAATGCCATAATTATCAACGTGTTGTTAAGGCTTGCAAAGCCTTATCTTTATTGGGTTTGGTCAATCTTCCTGCAGCTCCCCATACCCCTGCATACCCTCAAATATTATATTATTCTTATTGAAGATTTGGTGAAAAGTATATTAAATTTTTGACGATTGGCTTATTATTGAATAGAATTTGAATCGGTTAGAGGTTAACGGTTAGAATGAGATTTGATGCTATACCGAAAGGACAACTTATTACTATTTTCTCATATTTATATAGAAAGAATTGTTGAGAAGAAGTTGCTCCATTTTCAAACATTTTTATTAGAGTTATACATGCGGAAAATTATTAAAATTTTTTCCGTATAAAATGATAGAAAGGTTTGAACGAACGTAGGAATCAATATCTCATTTTACATGAAAACGCTTTATCATCGTGGTGCACCTCCACTATGTCATCATTGCCTGTTTTCGTATAGAGTAGTAGCCCCAATGTGAGCAGTTAATTGGGAAAAAAACCAAGTTACCTTGCAGGTTTAGAAGAAATAAGCCATCGCACAGCTACTTTCTGTATAAATCAGAGTCGTTTATTTTTAAAACACCTGATAAAATCGGTAAATGTGACAATACTAACCGACAATATTTACATTGAAAGGAGTCCAACTATGAAAGTGAATTTGAAGGGGACTTTATTAGCATTCTTTACCCTTGGGACATTATTGCTAAGCGGATGTAGCGAGCTAGCAGTACTTGACCCGAAAGGTCCGCAAGCAGAGGTACAAGCTAATGATACCATTATGCTAATCACCTTGATGGGTGGCATTGTAGTAACCGTACTAATTATATTAGGGGTTATGTTATTTAAATACCGTGCTTCTAAGCAAAGTGCTGATTATGAACCGCCACACATCCATGGTCACTGGCTTGTAGAAGCTATTTGTATCGGGATTCCCGTATTGATCGTTATTTTCCTATCTTTCCGATCAATTGAAAGTAACTACTTGGTAGAAAGTGCACCAGCCGCATATGCAGATGAGGAATCATTAGTGATTTATGCATCATCTTCTAACTGGAAATGGCACTTTAGTTATCCAGAACAGGATATTGAAACAGTAAACTACCTGTTCATTCCTGCAAACCGCAATATTGAATTTAGGCTTTATTCTTATGGTCCAATTACTAGTTTCTGGGTTCCGCAGCTTGGTGGACAAAAATATGCAATGGCGGACATGGTCACAACGTTACACTTAGCAGCAGATGTTGAGGGTGAGTTCTGGGGCCGTAACGCAAACTTCAGTGGTGCAGGTACTGCTGAAAACACATTTACTGTCACTTCTATGTCTGACGAAAAGTTTAATGAATGGGTAGAAGAAGTTCATGCGACAGCTGATCCACTGACAGAAGAGAAGTTTGAAGAATTATTAGAACCTGGACATCTTGGAACATCAACATACACAGGTACACACTTAGAGTTCTCGCCAGCACCAGAGCACAGCCACGGTAAAACAGGTCCAAAGGTAACTGGTGAGCAAGAACAAGAAGATCACTCTAGTCACTAATATTTAATAAGATCCTACAAGATTATAATTTATCATTTATGTGGTAATTAGACATTTGTCTGAAAGGAGTTACAAACAGTATGGAATTTTTTGAGCGATTTATGGTTCCGCATCCAAGCTTTTTAATCTATATGTCAATGGTTTTAATTGCATTAGTTTCGATCGCTCTTGTGGCTGTTGTCACATATTTCAAACTATGGGGTTACCTATGGCGTGAATGGTTTACAACAGTTGACCATAAAAAAATCGGGATTATGTATTTAATTACTGCACTGTTAATGTTATTCCGTGGTGGTGTCGACGCAGTTATGCTTCGTTACCAATTATCAATGCCGGAAAACGCGTTTTTAACAGCGCAACACTATAACGAAGTATTTACAACACACGGGGTTGTCATGATCCTATTCATGGCGATGCCATTCATTACATTCTTTTTCAACTTCCTTGTGCCATTGCAAATTGGTGCTCGTGACGTTGCGTTCCCACGTCTAAACTTAATCAGTTTCTGGTTATTCTTTATGGGAGCAATGTTATTCAACTTATCATTCGTAATCGGTGGTTCTCCAGACGCTGGTTGGACATCGTACTTCCCGTTAGCGGATAACGAGTTCAGTACATCGGTAGGTACTAACTATTACATGATTGCGATTCAGATTGCAGGTATTGGTACATTAATTACTGGTAT
Source organism: Lysinibacillus odysseyi (assembly GCA_014595895.1). Lineage (GTDB taxonomy): Bacteria > Bacillota > Bacilli > Bacillales_A > Planococcaceae > Lysinibacillus_B > Lysinibacillus_B odysseyi_A. The sequence continues at coordinate 692,245 of JABUKB010000001.1, forward strand.
CAACTTTATTACAACAATTATGAAAATGCGTGCACCAGGTATGACATTATTCAAAATGCCTATGTTCACTTGGTCAGCATTAATTGCTAACTTAATCATTGTATTCGCTTTCCCTGTATTAACAGTGGCATTAGCAATGGGTGCAATGGACCGTTTATTTGATACGAAATTCTTCGCAATCGGTGACGGTGGTATGGATATGTTATGGGCCAACCTATTCTGGGTTTGGGGTCACCCTGAAGTATATATCCTGATTTTACCGGCGTTCGGTTTATTCTCAGAGATTATCCCAACATTTGCACGTCGTAACTTATACGGTTATAATGCGATGGTTTGGTCAATGATCTTAATCTCAGTACTGTCATTCACTGTATGGACTCACCACTTCTTTACAATGGGTCAAGGTGCAATGACAAACTCAATTTTCTCGATTACAACAATGTTAATTGCCATCCCAACAGGGATTAAGATTTTCAACTGGTTATTCACGCTGTATAAAGGAAAAATTGTAATGACAACGCCAATGTTATACTCAATGCACTTCATTCCTTTATTCACACTTGGTGGTGTAACAGGGGTTATGCTTGCGATGTCGGCAGCTGACTACCAGTACCACAATACAATGTTCTTAGTTGCCCACTTCCATAACGTAATCATCCCTGGTGTTGTTTACGCGATGTTAGCAGGTTTAACGTTCTATTGGCCAAAAATGTTTGGCTTCATGTTAAACGAACGTATCGGTAAAGCAACAGTTTGGGTAATGTCTACAGGTTTCGTCCTGGCATTCATCCCAATGTACATCACAGGTTTAGACGGGCAAGCTCGTCGTATGTACACATATTCAGAAGCAACAGGTTTCACTACATTAAACATGGTTTCATTCATTGGTGCTGCTATCATGGCTGTTTCATTCGGAATGCTAGTATGGAACATTTGGTACAGCTTCAAAAACTCGCCGCGTAACATTGGCAGTGATCCATGGAACGCACGTGGTTTAGAATGGGCTACACATACGCCAATCCCATCATATAACTTTGCAATTACACCAGATGTAACAAATGCAAGTTCTGAAGCATTCTGGGATATGAAAAAGAATGGTGTAGAAATCTTCAAAGGCGATATTAAGAAGATTCACATGCCAAACTACTCTGGTTTACCATTTGTAATGGGCGTATTCTTCTTTATTCTAGGATTTGCGATGATCTTCAGTATGTGGATTGTAGCAATTATTGGTTTAATTGGTGTTCTTGGATGTATGGTATACCGTACATTCGAAAAAGATGAGGGCTTCTATATTCCTGAAGAGGAAGTAAAAGCTACAGAAAAGAAATACGAAGAAATGTACAAAAAGAGAGGTGACAAATAATGGCACACGTTGATCACTCAAAGCCTTTAGAGTATGCAACTGAGGAAAATGACCTGAAAATTTTTGGTTTCTGGGTATTCCTTGGGGCGGAAATTATGCTATTCGGTACATTATTTGCATCATACTTCGCTTTAGTTGACCGTACAGGTACGGGACCGACTGCTGCAGAAATTTTTGAAATCGGCCCGGTATTAGCAGAGACGTTTATTCTGTTAGCAAGTAGTTTTACAATTGGTTTAGCCATTCATGCGATGCGTTTAGGCAGTAAAAAAGCGACGTTAACATTTATGGGTATTACACTTGCATTAGGTTTAGCTTTCTTAAGCGTTGAGATGTACGAATTTGTACACTACGTACATGTGGGTGCAGGAATTACAGTAAGTGCCTTCACATCGATTTTACTAACAACTTTAGGTACACACGGGTTGCACGTTACACTTGGCTTTTTCTGGGGATTATCTATCATGATCCAAATTGCAAAACGCGGTTTCACACCAGCTACAGCTAACAAAACGTTTATCTTCTCGTTATACTGGCACTTCCTGGATGTTGTATGGATTTTCATCTTTAGCTTCGTTTACTTGAAAGGAATGATGTAATATGGCAAAATTCTTTCCAATCGGTCAAGTAATGGGCTTTGTTTTCTCGCTTGTCTTAACGTTTGTTGCATTGCTTGTCTACTTTACAGATATGTCAATGAAAACGGGGATGATCGTATTATTAGTAACGGCTTTCTTACAGGCTGGCTTACAGTTTATGATCTTCATGCACGCGGGTGAAACGAAAGATAAGTGGTCAATCTATTCAAATATCGCTTACGGTTTTGGATTAGTGATCATCACTGTTTTAGGTACGTTACTGATCCTTCTTTGGGATATGGATATGTAATTCATACCGATGAAATAAAAGCACATGCATCTGTCGAGATGCGTGTGCTTTTTTCATGAAAACTTTTAAAATTTAGTTATGAATAGAAAAAGCAAAAAACTCGTCAACATTGAACGAGTTTGCAGCTTACTGTCATCATGGACTCAACATAAAACGATTATACGGTATGGTGTAGTTTGAGCAGGGATACTTCTAGTGGTAGGTCCATACAGTACAATTAAATTTCGATTTCTTGGATAACTAGAAAAGGGCTGCCCATTTGTTGATAATATTTGGGTATAGGGAGATACATTTAATTGTAATTGTCCATCGCTACTCAACAATTGATTATTAAAATAACTCACTTTTACATTTTGATTTGGGTTGTCTTTTACCATGACAAGCGCTTGATATTGGGGAGGATAAATAAGAATCACCGGTAAGTCTCCATCATAATACCCTGTCACCCGATCTCCTACCATGATTATTTCATGGTCAACAAAATAAGTAGAAGGTGAAATCACGAAATTTACTATAGCACCCGATTCATTTTCTAATGTAAATAATTTATAACAACCTTCTCTTTCACCATTTTGACCTGTAAAAAAGTCATTAATCGCCGTGACAGTTCCATGAAATGAATAGAAATTTGTCATACAAAACCTCCAAAAATGAAAAACAAGAGTGAACTTTTATTTCAAGACTTTGAATAAGGCTTTAGTATAGAGTAGGGATAGGAGGGCAGGCAACAGCATCAATAAATCTAGGGTCAATTCCATAGAAATACCAAAACGTACCGCTCCATCTATATCCCGCTACTTCACCGTATTCAACACGCGTTGGATAAAACCAGAATTGCTCCCCATCTCTCAGCCATACATAAGTGTTTTGATAAACACAGTCAATGATATACGAAACAGAAGGCTTGGCTGGTATAAAAGGTGGTGGAGGGAATTGGGGTGCCATTGTTCCCTCTGGTTGGTAGTATCCCATAAAATTTTACTCCTTTAAATTAGGTTCTCAACATTATATGTTAAAAAGAAGGAAAAGGACTCTTAAAATGGAATGGGGAGGTTTTTATTAAAACCAGATGATATGATAAGGCGCGATACTATCAGCTTTCTCTGTTCATCTAATATAGTTATAACTGATGTTTTAGATGTAAAAATTCACTAACATTATTTACATATTGCTCTTTAGGAAAGTTCTTATATAGTTCACTAGCTATTCGAATAGGATCACCAAAGAAATACCGTTCATATTGCGTTTCTCTTGTTCCAAATGAACTCATCGTTAAATCCCAAGCTAAACGAAATATCTTGACCCGTTCTTCAGCGCACTTTGTTGCTCCTTGCAGGTACTGATCCAGGTCTGTCCTTATATTTGAACGAAAGGCCTTTTCTGTTGGTATCGTAATCATTCCGCTAGCACCTATTATTTGGACGATTTCAGTGAAACGAGGATATATTTTAGGGAAAATAAAACTAGCTACATTCAGGGGGGGGATTTCAGGACGCATTACCCCATAATAATCTATAGAGGCGTTATTTTCCGCTTTTTCCAGCAATGCCTTCATCGTTTCTAGACCAGCAATGATTTCTGTTACTTTTTCTTGTATATGTTGATATTCACTAATATTAATTGTTTCTATTAGCAGCTGTGCAACTCCTAAGATAAACTCAGTTTTTACAATTTGTCTCGTTACTACTTGCTGTTTAGCAAAAGCATGAAAAGAACTTTGAATCATAAATTCTTCTGCTACCTTACTATTATTAAAGTAAAATACTCTATCCCAAGGAACCAACACATTGTCAAACACGACAATAGTATCTATTTCCTCAAATCTTGAACTTAATGGATGATTGAAATAGGAAGACCCTCCAATAAAAGTTTCTCGACAAATAAATCTTAGACCCTTCGTATTAGATGGAATCGAGAATGCAAATGCTTCTTCATTTGATAAAAATCTGCCTACGCTAAAAACTAAAACTTCATCTGTTAATCCACCTTGTGTAGCGAGTAAACGTGCGCCTTTAATGACAATTCCATCATTATTCACTTCAATAATTTTTGCTGCAATCGGTTCTTTGCTATCTTCAATATATAACTGGGAGCGATTTACTTGTGGGCTAATAAACGTATGTGTAAACGATAAGTCCTTTTCTCTAGCCATTTTATAAAATGCAATGAGGTTTTGTGGGAAACAATTTTCCTTTCCATCTAAAAAGCTAGCGGAAGAGGCAAAACTCATTAATACGGTGTTTAAATAATCGGGACTTCTCCCCATCATCCCAAACGTTTGCTTTGCCCAATGTTCAAACATTTTCCTTCTCTTTATTAAATCTTCCTTGTTTTTAGGCTGCATAAAAGAAAGTCCGATTGGATCGCCTGTTTCAGGCGAAAAAAAGGTCATTTCACTTTTAAACTTAGGATTTAGCTGTAAATCATAAAGCGCTGCTTTTTCTTGAATTATTCCTTTAAAGGCAGGGTGATCGGAAAGTAAACCTTCAATTTTTTCCCCGTCTAGCCAAATTTCGTTGTTGAGCTCATTAATTCGGTCAATAAACTCTTTTCCGTTTATAGCCCCCACATTGTCACTCCTAATGAACGATTTCATTTAATGTATGTATTTGTTAGGCTGAAAATGAGCTGCCAATGTACTGGAAAGGAGGTTGCTTTATATCAAAAGATGTAGAGATTTTCATTCTGTTCTCTGGGATAATTATTTATAGATATATGAATGGAGGGATTTATTTAATGATTAAAGGGTTATATGAAGCGCACTTACCCGTCAGCAATCTTGAAAAATCAATTGAGTTTTATAAAAAATTAGATTTAGAAATCGCATACAGACAAGAAAATTTGGTGTTTTTCTGGATCGATAAAGGAAAAAGCTGGTTAGGATTGTGGGAGACAGATAAAGTGAATACAGCTTACCATCCTTCATTAAGGCACATAGCGTTGCAAGTTGATAGAGAAGACTTGAAAGGTACGAAAGGATGGTTAGAACAGAGAGGAATAGCCGTCTCGTCTAGTTTCGGATTCCCTCCTGAAAAACAGCCATTAGTATTACCTAATAATCCACAAGCTCATGCAGCCATTTATTTTAAAGATCCTGACGGTAATAGCATCGAACTGATTGCCCCGTTAAGATTAGATGTTGATGAAGAGTTTAAAATGATGGCTTTAGAAGAATGGGAACAAAATGGCAAGAGTGGGAAGCAAGGTATTTAAATGCGAAAATGTTTACATTCCCAATACCAAGGACTATAATTTCATTACTTTAATAAATTAGGAGTGCTAACATATGACAAATACACAGCAAGGGTCACTCTATGCATTTCTAACATATATGATTTGGGGGCTGTTCCCTTTATTTTGGATGTTCCTCGATCATGTCGGCAGTTTGGAAGTATTGGCGGGACGAATTATTTGGTCTTGTGTCTTTACCATACTGTTTATTCTCGTCATTGGGAAAAGGAAAGCATTGGTTCACGATGTGACAACACTTTGGCAGCATAAAAAATCATTCTTCTCGTTGATGGCTGCTTCTTTCATAATTTCGCTTAATTGGTATGTGTATATTTGGGCCGTTTCTCATGATCGCGTCCTTGAAACATCTATGGGGTATTATATTAATCCGATTATTTCTGTATTGTTCGGCATGATTTTCTTCCATGAAAAGTTGTCAAAAAATACATGGGGAGCATTGATTGTTGCGGCGTTAGGTGTATTAATCATGACAATCAATTATGGACAAGTACCAGGTGTATCTTTACTTTTAGCGTTAACATTTGCCACATACGGCGTATTGAAAAAGCGCATTCAATTAGAAGCTACCATTGGATTAGCAATTGAAACTTTATTTATTTTGCCGTTTGCGCTTATTTTCTATGTATACATATATAAGCAGGGTACAATGCAGTTCATGCATGTTGATTGGCAAACGGATGTGCTGATGATTATTTCCGGTATATTGACGGCTATACCGCTTATATTGTTTGCCAAGGGCGCAAAGCTAATCCCGATGTATTTATTGGGCTTCATACAGTATGTATCCCCTACCATTTCTTTCTTGCTCGGGGTCTTCTATTTTAGAGAAACTTTTACACAAATAGAGTTTATGGCGTTTGGTTGTATTTGGCTAGCTATTATTATTTTCTCTTCTCATTCTCTTGCAGAATCTCGCAAAAGGCACCGTGCGTTAAAAAGTGAGTAATCATTCTAAATTTTTAGAAAAATAAAGGAATCTTCCAATTTGTGGCGAATATAGCATACGTACACACAGAGGGGGAGTTTGCGATGTACGTCACAATTGGGGATAAACATTATGCTTTTCAGAAAGTCGAATTAGACGTGTTGGAAATGGGGATTGAAAACACATTTGCTAAGTTCGACAAAGTTACATTAAGGCAGCTCGTCACCCACAAAAAATATGTGGATCTAGCGAGCGAAGCGCAGGAACGGTTTGGCTGGCTACTCGACAAGCCAGCAGGAACAGCACTTATGGCTATGAAGTACAATGGTGATCCGTTTTACAAATTGTTTTTAAATAACTACGGGGATCTCTGTTATTCACGCTTTATTGTGAAAGGCAAGGAAGAGCACATTCAAAAAAATGGTGTTTATAATATTGTCGTAGACAATGAATTGGTGTTTTCAGGGGTTAGCGCACGTCCTTTTAAAGAACGTTTGAATCAGCATATCGGCAATGTATCAGCAAAAGGCTGCTATAAAGACGGTACTGCTACACATTGCCATGTAAATGCTAGGTTGACAGAATTATTTACTAAGCGAAATGTGCAAGTGTACGTTTGCCCGATAGAAGATAAAAAAGAGATGAACCAGCTAAAGAATGCAATTATCCGTCGCTTTGAACCAACTTGGAATTTGAGAGTTGTTCATGCAAAATCAAGTGCATTGCCGTATTGATAAAAAACACTCGAAAGATTTTCTTTCGAGTGTTTTTTATATACAGAAAAACCAATAATCTACCCCGTTTTGAACGAATAGAGAGAGGGAATACAAAGAGAAATAATCAAAAAAGGGTGAGATTTTGTGAGAGAGGCGTTTTACTTTTATGGCCAAGTACACAAGCAATATCTTTGGCTGCATGTTGTTTCATTTTTCGCATTGGCAGTGACGAGTGTTTTTTGGTTTATTTTACCTCTATACATTGTCAACTATGGAAACTACGAGGCGACATGGTTACTCAATATCAGTTCCGCGCTGTTTCTATGTACCATTCCCTCTTCTATTATTACCATCCATTGTTGGGTTATTAGCTTTAGCGCCGCTAAAAAATGGTGTGAGAGAAAGCGTCATGAACATTTTTGGATGTGGTTATTCCGTTTCCAAGCAATGGCTTTTTTTATTGCGACTGCATTTTTAAGCGTCATTCTTGGTCTGTTTTTCATTATTGATTTAATCCGTTAAACTCCATATAACAAGAACAAATTTAAAACTTCACACAGATTCCTTCACTTTGCCATGAAATTTTCACACCTAAAGTAAGCGCTTTTTCCATAGAAATTTGGTACGATGAATAAAGCAACTAGAAGGGATGAGTTTCATGGCAACTGATTTAAATATTTTACTAGCGTTCGGTGCTGGGTTTTTAAGTTTTATCTCTCCATGTACATTGCCCCTGTATCCTGCATTTTTATCTTATATTACAGGAATGTCGTTGGATGAAATCAAATCCAAAAAAGGCATGCATCAAAAACGCGCCATCTTACATACACTATTTTTCTTATTGGGATTTTCGATTATTTTTATTGCCATCGGTTTCAGTGCATCGCTAGCGAAAGATTTCTTCTTTCAATATAAAGATTTAATGCGTCAAGCAGGAGCTATTTTAATCGTTGTATTCGGCTTGATGATTGTAGGGTTATTGCAAGTTAACTTCCTTATGAAGGACCACAAATTCCAGTTTAAAAATAGACCTGCAGGCTACCTTGGCTCTTTTGTGATTGGCTTTGCTTTTGCTGCAGGCTGGACGCCTTGTACAGGACCTATCCTTGCATCCATTATTTTATTGGCTGGTACAAACCCGGAATCAGGCATGTGGTATATGCTTGCTTACTACTTTGGGTTTGCGATTCCATTCTTTGTATTAAGTTTCTTTGTCGCAAGATTAGATTGGATTCGTCGTAACAGCCAAAAAATTGTGAAAATAGGTGGGTATATTATGATCATCATGGGGATTATTCTATTTTTTGATGGTCTAACATGGATTATTGACATTTTATCACCGTTTTTCGGCGGCTTTACCGGGTTCTAAATATTAAAGAAGTGCATATAAGGCTAGATTTACTATAGGTGGATTTGGTACACTATAGATGCGTTTTCAATGGAACCAGTGGAGGGGTTGCTCATGCCGACTGTATTAATTGTGGATGATACGATGTTTATGCGTGTGACGATAGCGAATATGTTAAAAGAATGGGGTTTTAAAGTTGTCGGTGAGGCAGCAAATGGCCGCCAAGCTGTTGACATGTATCACGCATTGCAGCCGGATATCGTCACGATGGATGTCACGATGCCTATTATGAATGGCATAGAGGCAGTGAAAGAAATTATGGTAGACGATCCAGAGGCAAAAATTATCATGATTACAGCGTTAGGGAAGCAGAGTTTGGTAGTAGAGGCGATTAGCTATGGAGCAAAAGATTTCGTAACCAAACCTTTTACAAAAGAAAAGCTTAAATTAGTAGTTGATAATATACTGTAAATCGGCTTTTAGAAGGTTTAGCAACATCAGGAGGGATTTACATGTTTGATGCCATACCTTCTCAACTGTTAGTTCTTGTTTCATCGGTAGGGGCAATCTTCATGGCGATATTCGTTATGTTTGTGCGCCTGCGTTCACAGAAAAAGCCGATAAATGAGAAAAAAATCATCATTCCACCGGTAGCTATGTCCACGGGGGCTTTGATGTTTCTTTTTGAGGAATTTCGAGTGGCACCTCTTCAAATTTTAGAAGCAGTTGCACTAGGAGCAGTATTTTCTATTGTTCTTATTGTCACAACTAAATTTGAAGTGCGAAATGATGGTATTTATTTAAAACAATCGAAAGCATTTATCTTTATATTAATTGGATTATTAGTGATTCGCATTGTCTTAAAGTTAGTGCTGTCCAATAGCTTAGATATTGGTGAGTTAGGCGGCATGTTCTTTATACTTGCATGGTCGATGATTATCCCATGGCGTACCGCAATGTTAATTCAATATAAAAAGATAAAAAAAATGAAGGTTATCTTATAAGTCCATAGCTTATAAGATAACCTTTTTTAATCGAATAAATGTTCATATGGTGTAAGATCAATATTCATTTCATTTAATTTTTTTCGTAAAAACTTATGATCTCGCTTTGGGGAGGCCTCTATGTAGCCGCGAATAATTAAATCCTGAGTAATTGCTGTAGCCCCTTCTTCTAGGGCAATTTCTCCAATGCGACCAGCGATTTTTTCCTTCGCTACTTGACGAAATAACTCTGGCACTGGAGAAGTGAGCTCATTCAATAAAGCTTTAGAGTCATGACCCCACAAATGAATCGTTTTATCTAAATAAAAATTTTGCCAGTCTAAATCAGACTTGCCATCTTCCTTTGGCAATGATTTTAAAAATTTGCGGAACATAAAAAACCCGCCAATGGCCATTAATGTAACGAGTACTACTACCCAAAATAAGATGAAATATAAAAACCAACCACTTAACATCCAATCACTTGCCATACATGTCACCCTCTTTATAATCTCTCATTTCATTATAAAACCTTTTATTATTTATTTCATTACCAATGTCTCTTTTTCTCTTTCAAAATTCGATAGTATTTGTGAAAGGGGGGATGAGACATGGCAAACTTTCAATTTCAGCAAGCGGGTTTAGAGTTAACGTACGCAGCAGGTCAAGATGAAAATGGCAATACGATTTTGAAAAAATCGTCACTGCGTTATATCCGTGAGGCGGCAACAGCGGATCAGTTAAATACAGTAGCCCAGGCGGTAGCAAGCTTATCAGGCTACTCATTTATGGAAGCTGTGAAAACACAAAAGCAGTACATTCTTTAAGACATAGCAGCATGAGGGGGGAGGTGATAGAATGACAAAAACATTAGAGCTTGTTTTTAACTTAACAAATGGCAAGACTTTGACAATTTCGATTAGCACCCCAAAGACCAATGTGACACAGCTGGAAATCAATCAAGTAATGGATACAATCGTTGGAGCCAATGTTTTCAGCCGCGATGGGGAGGCGATTACTAGCAAAAAATCAGCTCGCATCGTAGAACGTGACGTAACAGATTACGCAGTATAATGCAAAAAGCCGGTGAGGTGCGCTTGCCGGCTTTTCTAAATAGAAAAGGAGGGGACAAGCATGGAACAGTGGATTATGTTGATTCAAGAAATTACCTTTCCAATCTTTATATCATTCTACTTGTTATATCGGATTGAAATAAAACTTGAAGGCATTCATACCGCACTGTTGGAGATGAAGCCCTAGTTGTGAAATCGGATTTCACGAAATTGTTCCAAAGCCTTCATTTCTCTCCTATTGTATTTCTAAGTTTTATTCGATAAGATGAATATAATTGCAGGTAGGGAGAGATTGGATGAAAAGGAAAAGCGTATTTATCATTGCTCTTATGCTTCTATCATTCGTGCTAAGTGCATGTGGAGGCTATCAATTTAAAGCAACGACTAGCTATGATATCGAAGACTTCAATGTCGTTAATCATCGCGGTGAAGAGGTGTCTTTAGCAACATTCGAAGGCAAGCCATGGCTAGCGATGTTTATTTTTACAAACTGTACAACAATCTGTTCACCAATGACATATAATATGACAGAAATTGAAAAAATACTGGTGGAACGTGGCATGGAAGATTACAATATTGTAGCTTTTTCCGTAGATCCAGCGGTGGATACACCAGAAGTGTTAACGAATTATTTAAGCCGTTATCCGGGCGTACAAGATGAGTCGAAATGGCATTTGCTAACGGGTTATTCACAGGAATGGATTGAGCAGTATGCTTATAAAAACTTTAAATCATTAGTGAAAATGCCGACAGCAGGTGATCAAGTGCTACATGCTAATACATTTTATCTTGTAGATCCAACAGGCGTAGCTGTGAAAAATTACTCGGGCTACTCCGAGCAAGAAGACGGTGTATCCTATGAAACCATTGCAATCGATATGGAAACCGTACATGCTAATAGCCAAAAATAACCGCCATTGGGCGGTTATTTTTTTGACTTTGTGCAATATCGGGCGTGTTATGATAGATTTAAGAGGCAAGTGATAGAAAAGAAGGTGCAAACATGTTAGAAGTTAGCGAAAGTAAGTTAAGCCAGTATTCCATTCACCATGTCAGCGAGAATATTATGCTAGGTGAAGAAGCGTATAAGCAACCGGAAGTGATGTTGGAGGCGGCCTTTACACAGCTCGCTTTCCATAAAATCGATACAGAACAAACATTTGAATTTTTTCATGAATCGGATATTGGCTTGAATGAAGTGTATACCTTTGCGAAAAGTATATTTGACCAGCCAACTGATTTTTTGCAGCAATCGCAGCATATAGCAAAGCATTTACATAGCGTTTCGCAGCATCCTAACATTAAACCGGGTGAACTATTTATCGGTTTATTTGAAAATTGCCTGTGGGTAGACGATGTGTGCCGTGTGCTATCTATCGTTAAAATCGAAGACAAGGAAATCTTTCTAGACGTAAAAAATGAACAGGATCAAATGACTGTACAAGGGATAGACGGGGTCAACGTTAAGAAAATCTATAATATGGCTGTCATTATTGATAGAGGAGCTGACGAAGCACCGATTGTTTTGATCAAGACCAAGAAAAAAGAAGATGTCGTGTATTGGCAGGAACAATTTTTAAAGTTGCGCGTAGCGGATGTCGCTTTCTATAAAACGAATCTAGCAATGACAGCTTGCAAAAAATATATTTTAAAAGAGGATCAATACTCCAATACAGAAAAACTGGGACTGCTGAATAAAACATTGGACTATTTCCGACAAGAGGAGGATTTTATCGTAGATGACTACCTAGAAAAAGTTTTTGATGTAGCAGAAGAGGGATCGAAAGATGTGCTTGTGCAAACGATCAAACCTTTTGAAACAGTCATCTCGGAAAGTGCCATCGCGAAGGCGGAAAAAACATATAGAAGAAAAATTAAATTGGATGACCATGTTGAAATACAAGTGAATGTACGCGATGCCAAACAAATCGAGCAAATAATAGAAGTGGGATTTGATGAGGTAACACGCAGAAAATATTATAAAATTTACTTTGATGAAGAAGTATAAGAAAAGAGCTGATGTGAGATGTGTCTCAAAATCAGCTCTTTTTTCTTAGCTTGTATAATTGGTTGGTTTTTTCCAGAATAGGGATAGTACTACGCCCACTAATAAAATAAGTGCGGCAAAATAATACGGATAGTTTAAATCAATATCAAATAATATCCCGCCTAAAATAGGCCCGAGAATATTAGCAAGACTTGTAAACATCGAGTTCATCCCACCAACAAACCCTTGCTCATTTCCTGCAATTCTAGATAAATAAGTTGTTACCGCAGGACGGAACAAATCAAAACCGATAAATAAAACAAATGTTGTGAGTAATACCGATAGATAACTATTCACGACTGTCATAACAAACACAAGAATGGCTGATAACAACAAACTATAGCGTATTACATTAATTTCACCGAATACTCTTGTCAAACGATCAAATAAAGCTACCTGTACAATAGCTCCGACAATCGCGCCACCTGTAATCATAATCGCAATATCTTTCGGAGTAAAACCAAATTTATGATCAACAAATAGGCTGAAAAATGACTCAAAAGCCGCTAAACCAAATGACAAAATAAAGATTAATATAAAAGCAATGAAATACATTGGGATAAATATGCGTTTAAACCCACTTTTATCAGTACTTGCTTCTTCGGTAAATTGATCATTGCGTTCAGGTTCTACTAAGAAAGCAATCGATAAAATAGCTGCGATAATACCCAGTATTCCAGCAAAGAAGAATGGTACACGTGCACCGAGATCAGCTAAAAATCCGCCTATACCAGGTCCAATAATAAACCCTGTACTAATGGCAGCTGACATATAGCCTAGCGCCTTTGGACGTGTTTCCGTCGTTGTGATATCAGCAATAAAGGCTGTAACAGCTGGCATAATAAAGGCAGCACTAACTCCACCTAAAATACGGGAAATAAATAATACTTCAATTGTTTCCCCGACTCCAAATAATAGCTCGGAAAAACCAAAGATAAATAAACCCAGCACAATCATGATTTTACGGCCAAACTTATCTACCGCTTTTCCGGCAGGCGGAGAAAAAATTAACTGCGCAATGGCAAATGCTGCAGTTAAATAACCAATGGTCGCTCCATTTATATTCATTTCGTTCATAATGGTAGGCAATACAGGAATAACGAGTCCGATGCCTAAAAAAGCGATGAACAAATTCATTAATAAGATGGATAATACAAATTTTTGTCTTTTGGACTGCATAAAAAATTCTCCTCACGTCATTCTGAAAAACGTTACTTATCAAATAAACCTCATTGTGACTGTAGAGTCAATCATTTTGTTTGAGAATACTACCTTAGCTTTAATAGTATTTACATATAATTTACAGGATATTTGAATGCTCTTTATATTGTACGTCTAAGCTAGGTATATAAAGGGGGACTTTTGATGCAAAAGTATATAAGAGTAAATGACCGGATCATACTCTTAATGATTGTGTGTATTATCTCTAACGTTTTATTAGCCATTTTTGCCGTAGACTATTTACGGAAAATGTCAGATGGTACAGAGCGCATGTATGAAGAAAAATTGTTATCATTGAAAGCTTTGTATGATGAAGGACCTTTGGTGAAATTTGACTCGAAAATGGAATTTTACGATAAAAATGAAGCACCCCAAGAAGAAATAGCACAGTATATTTTATCGCGTGCGGATGTGCAACTGGAAAGCTATCAAAAAGATGTGAAGCGCGGCTATCTATTGATATTGGTCGTATGTATAGTCATGGTGACACTCGTCTTTATACTGGCCATCACTGCTAAACGTTCTGTTGAAAGACCTACGAATGAATTGAAATCATTATTGAAACGTACGCAAGCAGGAGATTTAACAAAGTATGCCACTTATACGAGTCGAGATGAACTCGGGGAAGTGATGCGTTATTATAATGAAACAATTCATGATTTACGTCAGTTAATCGGTACGGTGAATGAAAGCGCAACAGCAGTTACAACAGCAAACGAACAATTGGAAGTATCTTCTCAACAGACAACGAAATCAGCAGTACAGATGTCTACAGAGGCCGAGCAAATTTCACGTGTAGCGAGCGAAACAGCCGCTCAACTTCTCAATAATAGTGAAGCTATCGATAAAGTGAGAGAGTATATGGAAAAAATGACAGCTCAAGTATCACTAGTAGAAACACACCTACGTCTTGCCGAGCAAGAGGCAAATAGCGGACGAGAAATTGTACAGCAAAATGTATCGACAGTCAGTGAAATGGAACGCGTAATGAATCATGTAGAGCAATCGATGAATAAATTGTACACAGAATCGCAAGCAATTAATCAAGCGGTGGAATTAATCGAGTCTATTGCGGACCAAACAAATTTATTAGCACTGAATGCCTCTATTGAAGCTGCACGTGCAGGTGAGCAGGGCAAAGGCTTTGCGGTTGTGGCCAATGAGGTGAAAAAATTAGCGGTGCATTCATTAACAGCTACTAAGACAGTTTCTGCTCTTGTTCAGTCCATTCAACAGCAATGCCAGGAAGCTGCCATGCAAATTCAGCGTGCCAGTGAAGTAGCAAATGATGGACATGGTATTACAGAACAAAGTGCCAAGAAGTTTGCTGATATTGCTAGCCAAGTGGAAAATATTTTACCGGAATTGCAAGAAGTAGTAAGCAATGCGCATGAAGTGCATCACTACACGATTGATGTAGCGGGTAGTGCTACGTTACTCACAACCAAAACGGATGAAAACGCTGTTCGTGTAAATCATATTGCATCAGAAGTACAACAACAGTTGCAGGCAACAGAAGCCATCCATAAGCAAATAGTAGCGATTTCGAAAAGTGCACGTAGCTTGTCGCAATCTGTAGCGAGATTCCAGTTGGAAGAGTAGAGCAAACAGGGACGATGTTGTATTTGTTCCTTTATTTGTTCGATGTATGCCGTTTTTCATTTATACAAGGCAGCCTCAACATGTAATAAGTAAAAAGGCGGTGCTAGATTGTATTGAACAATCTAGCGCCGCCTTTCTTATTATACCGTTTTTACTAATGCTGCTTTTTCTAATGCTTGTTTAAAATCGGCTAGGAGGTCCTGTTCGTTTTCCAAGCCTACAGAGAAGCGCAATAAACCATCTGTAATCCCGCGTTTCATGCGTTCTTCCGGTTCCATTGCCGCATGGCTCATTTTGGCTGGGTAGGAAAGAATCGATTCTACTCCGCCGAGAGATACTGCAAATACTGGAATTTGCATTGCTCCGACAAATGTTTTCGCAATCTCATAGTTCGGTAAACGGAAGGAAAATACAGCACCGGCCGATGTAGATTGCTTGGCGTGAATATCAGCTCCGGGATGACTTGCTAAACCAGGGTAGTAGACCTGTTCTACAAGAGGCTGTTCCTGTAAAAATTGTGCCAGTACTCCTGCTACACGTGCTGATTCATTAAAGCGCACCGCAGTTGTTTTCATGTTTTGGATCAATGTATAAGAGTCCTGTACACCTAGGCTATTCCCGAATGAATTTTGGATAAAGTATAGCTGATCGGATAGTGCAGCATCCTTTGTCACCGCTAAGCCAGCAACGATATCCGAATGTCCTGATAAAAATTTCGTCGCTGAATGAATGACAATATCGACACCTAAATCAAGTGAACGCTGGTGAATGGGTGTCATGAATGTATTGTCTAAAAATGTCCAAGCATTGGCTTTTTGCGCAATGTCGACAACGGCTGCAATATCCGTAATTCCTAGTGTCGGATTAGACGGTGTTTCCATATAAATTAATTTTGTATTCGCTGTTATGGCAGCTTCAATCGCTGCTAAATCTGTGAAATCTACAAAAGTATGCGTAATGCCGAAGCGCGGCAGTACTTTTGTGACGAAACGATACGTTCCTCCGTATACATCTTCGGTAATAACCACATGGTCGCCTTTTGATAACAGCATAAAGCACGCTGACACTGCCGCCATCCCTGTCGCAAAGGCAAAACCACGATCACCACCCTCAAGCTCTGCAATCGCGCGCTCTAACGCTGCACGTGTTGGGTTACCAGAACGGGCATAATCAAATTCACCGAACTCATCCATCGATTCCTGATGGAAAGTTGATGATAAATACATAGGTACATTGACAGCGCCTTTTTTATCGGCATAACCTTCACGAATCGCACCATGGACTAAAGCAGTCTCAATATGCCCCATTATTTTGCCTCCTTACGCAATGTATCAAATACTTGCTTTAAGTCGGCTATGATATCCTCTGCTTCTTCCACTCCAACAGAGAAGCGTAGTAAACGGTCACATACACCACGAGCTACACGTTCTTCATACGGCATATCTGCGTGCGTTTGTGTTGCAGGGTACGTAATGAATGATTCCACACCGCCTAGGCTTTCCGCAAATGTAATCAGCTTTATATTACGCAAGAACGGATCCACCAGCGAAGCATCTTTCACACGGAATGACAGCATGCCGCCTTTACCTGTATATAAAACATCTGTCACCAGTTCTTCTTGCTCTAAATAAGCTGCCACGGCCTTTGCGTTTGCATCGTGCTGTTTTAAGCGCAAGTGCAGTGTTTTTAAACCGCGGATAATTAACCAAGCATCCATTGGCGCAAGAACGGCCCCCGCCCCGTTATGGATATAGCCCAGTCGCTCGCAAAGCTCAGCGCCTTTTGCTACAACTAAGCCTGCCAATACATCATTGTGACCGCCGATGTATTTTGTTGCGCTATGCACGATGATGTCCGCACCATGCTCAATTGGACGTTGGAAGTAAGGTGTATAGAACGTATTGTCGACAATTAATAAAAGGTTATGTTTCTTTGCTAGCTCACCGTAGATCTGTAAATCAATTTCTTGCATTAAAGGATTGGTCGGTGTCTCAATAAATAATGCTTTTGTGTTTGATGTAATCAAACTCTCCACTTGCTCAAGAGATGTGAAAGGGGAATAGACTGGTTTAATGTTATATGTATCTTCATAAACCTTGAATAGACGGTACGTCCCGCCATATAAGTCTTCTGGTACAATCAGTTCATCTCCCGGAGCAAAGAGCGATAAAATCAGTTGAACAGCGGCCATGCCCGATGCACAAGCAAAGCCTGCATCTCCACCTTCCAATGCTGCAATTCCTTCTTCTAAAATCGTTCTAGTCGGATTTTTAGTACGTGTATAATCGTACCCTGTTGACTCGCCGACCCCTCCATGTTTATAAGCTGTTGAAAAATAAATAGGGGGATTTACAGCACCTGTTTTCGCATCTGTTTGATTCCCTAATTGTACTAACATCGTTTCAAGTTTGCGTTCCATTTCTATCACTCTTTCTTCTATTCTTGAATTTACGAAACATTTTTAATGTATCGATTATTAAACAAATTTATCATGTTCCCACAAGTCCGACAACTAAATAAACAAAAAAGTGCCGTGTTATGGGCTAATTTAGCCCATAACATGACACTTTCGTTTAGGTGTTTTCCTTTTTTAATAAATCGCGAATTTCTTTTAGCAGCTCTTCCTTGGTGTCAAGCTCTGGTGCAGGGTCTTCCGCCACTTCTTCTTTTTTGCGTAAAATATACTTGTTGATGACTTTTAATGCCATGAAAATAGAGAAGGCAATAATTAAGAAATCAATAACGGACTGAATAAATGATCCAAATAAGACAGACTCATTTCCTACCTCCCAAACAAACTCATTTGTGAAGTCAATTCCGCCTGCCATTACTCCGATTAAAGGGGTAATAATATTTTCAACTAATGATGTAACAATAGCATTGAATGAGGCACCAATGACTACGGCGATAGCTAAATCTAGTATATTACCACGCATAATAAACTCTTTGAATTCTTTCCACATGTCATTTACCTCTCCCTTGATATATACTAAGATTAAGATACCTTATTCTAATAGTTTTACCAGTCATTTTCAACTTCACAGGCATATTGAAAACTTTATTAAGCAGAAAAGGACGAAGTAGCTATGAAAGCAAAGAAAAAGAAGAAAAAACAATCCAGTACCTTAACGATGTTTACGAAGCTGTTATTGATAATATTTTTAATTCCAGCAACAGTTGGTATTTATTATATGACCTATTTAGCATGGCAGGAGTTTAAAAAACTGCCGGTTTTTGAGAGTGCGCAGGCAAGCGAATTAAAAGAAATTCAAGCTAATTTTGATATCGCCATGCCGCATGAATATATCCCGATTTATATGACAGCAGGTGAGCGCTATAAAGTGCCTTGGACATTATTGGCCGCCCATCACCGGATTGAGACACGCTTTTCGACTATGAAAGCAAATGTTTCCCCCGTAGGAGCAGAAGGACCGATGCAATTTATGCCTTGCACGTGGATAGGCTGGAAGCACGAAAGCTGTAAAGACCTTGGAGTAGGTGATATATCAGAAGCCGAAAAAACAAATCCTAAAATGATTGCGAAATACGGCGGCTACGGGGTGGATGCGGATGGCGACGGAGCGGCTAACCCTTTTGATATAGAAGATGCCATTCATTCAGCAGCTAACTTTTTGGCTAAGGAAGGGGCAGCGGAAGGGCGCATAGAAAAAGCGGTCTTCCAATATAATCACAGCGACCAATATGTCACAGATGTTTTGTATTATTTTGAGCTCTATAACACATATAAAGAGCGTTTAGAAGCAGTCATGTATCAAGAAAATACGTAACGATAAGCCATTCACATTTTTATGACGTAAAAAAAGTATAGAGAAAGCTGAAAATCAGCTTTCTCTATACTAGATGCCTTCCACATATATAGGGAAGTTAAAAAATTTAAAAACTTAGGTAGCTTTGCGCATCGATCTTAAAATTAAGCTTACAATAAAGATTAAGACAATGGCGCCGATTAATGCTGGGAATACATAGAAATCAGACACTTTCCATCCCCAGTTACCTAACACCGCACTACCAATCCATGAACCGACAATACCTGCAATAATATTACCAATGATACCACCTGGTACATCTCTACCAATAATGACACCGGCTAACCAACCTAAAATACCACCGATAATTAAAAACCAAATAAAGTTAATCATACTTCTTTCACTCCTTTAAATTGAATCTTATAAGATAATAGCGCCTACTTAGTTATTTCCTGAAACAATAAAAAGTAAACATTTTGGAGAGAAAAAAGATGAAGTATGCCGCATTTTTATTAATTTTGGTTGGTTATAAGATATTGGCACCTAATGTTCCTTTAAAATGATTGAGTGCCCATATATGTCCGGCAGTGTTAAAGCTTGCTACGCCTTGTTCATACACATTGATGGTATAACCTAAATTATACGCATCGACTGCTGTATGAAGGACACAAATATCTGTGCAGACACCAACCAGTGACACCTCATGAATATGACGCTCCTGAAGCAGCTGATGCAAATTTGTGCCAGCAAATGAAGAGTAGCGAGTTTTATCTAATGTTATGCTTGCTAAATGATAGATTTCTTGCATTCCCTTCACTTTCCCGTATAATTCTCGTCCCGGTGTTCCTGCAATATTATGCGGCGGAAAAAGTTTTGTTTCCGGGTGATACGGATCATTTTCAATGTGCAGATCGTTTGTAAATACGACGAGCTCTCCCGCCTGTATATATTCTTCAATTTTTCCGGCAATAAAAGAATCAATGGCTTGCCCTAGTTCTCCGCATGTCAATTTTCCATCCGGTGCTACAAAATCATACGTATAATCAATTACAATCAATGCTTTTTTCATTAAAATGACCTCCTTGCAATTTATTTTTCTATTTAACTATACTCTCTGATAGGTAGGACAAACCAATTAAAAATCTTTCTGAAAAAAATAACAGAAAATTTTGAAATTTGGGATTAAAATGTGTATAATAACAGAAAATACAAATGAGGTGATACGTATGGATATGAAGTTGATGAGAAAATTAGATAAGCAAGGGTTTATTATTGCAGCATTGCATACGGTTGTCTGGATCAATTTAGCGGTAGAGTTTATCGTCCTTACGTAATACATCGGCATTAAAGAGAATAAAAAGTTCATATGAAAAGGTTTTAGGGCAATTTATGGTAATCGGTTCCATCCAGAAGATACCAGATATTAGCCATTCTCGTGCCCTAAAATTCCGTGTTTCGAAATGTTTTTGGAATAATATTAAATTCAAAAAAAGGACTGAACGAGAAGAAATAATGAATGAATAAAGAAAATTCAGTCTAAATAAATAAAGATGTTTTTGAATTGTTTAAAAAATTAGAAAAATAGGTTGACTGCACTGTCCTTTTCGTACTATGATTCTATCAATATTAAATGTTCGTAATTATACGAACAGTGATTAGCAACTATTTGATGAACCATCATCAACATATAGACGTGAGGGGCGTTCTAAAAATGAGAAGTGATATGATTAAACTAGGAGTAGACCGAGCTCCTCACCGTAGTCTTCTTTATGCTACGGGGAAAGTAAAGGCAAAAGATCTAGACAAGCCATTTATCGGCGTATGTAACTCTTACATTGATATTATTCCAGGGCATGTGCATTTGCGCCAATTTGCAGATGTTGTAAAAGAAGCAATCATTGAAGCAGGTGGTATTCCATTTGAGTTCAATACAATTGGTGTAGATGATGGGATCGCCATGGGACATATCGGGATGCGCTATTCATTGCCGTCACGAGAAATCATCGCGGATGCTGCAGAGACAGTCATCAATGCTCACTGGTTTGATGGTGTATTCTATATTCCAAACTGCGACAAAATTACACCAGGTATGTTAATGGCAGCAGCACGTACAAACGTTCCTTCTGTGTTCGTATCAGGTGGTCCGATGGAAGCCGGTACATCTGCTTCTGGTAAGCAATTATCCTTAACAAGTGTGTTTGAAGGAGTAGGCGCTCATAAAGCTGGCAAAATGTCAGATGCCGAGTTACTCGATATCGAAAACAATGCTTGTCCAACATGCGGTTCTTGCTCGGGTATGTTCACAGCGAACTCTATGAACTGCCTGATGGAAATGTTAGGTGTAGCTCTGCCAGGTAACGGTACAATTGTTGCAACAAGTGAAGAACGTCATCAACTCATCAAAGAGGCAGCTAAACATTTAATCCGCATGATTAAAGAAGATGTGAAGCCTCGTGACATTATTACAAAAGAAGCAATTGACGATGCATTTGCGCTTGACATGGCGATGGGTGGATCTACAAATACAGTACTTCACACATTGGCAATCGCTAATGAAGCGGAAATTGATTATAAAATTGAAGACATTAATAAAGTAGCGGAGCGTGTGCCTTATTTAGCGAAAATTATGCCAGCGAGTGACATCTCAATGGATGATATAGCGAAAGCAGGCGGCGTACAGGCAATTATTAATGAGTTAACAAAAATTCCAGGCGCAATCCACCCAGATCGTCCGACGATTGCCGGTGTGACGATGCGTGAACTAGTAAAGGATTATGAAATTACGAATGATCAAGTCATCCGTACAAAGGATAATCCTTATTCACCGGTAGGTGGTTTATCAGTATTGTTTGGCAACATCGCTCCAGAAGGTTCTGTTATTAAAGTAGGTGCGGTAGATCCATCAATTAAAGTGTTTACAGGTGAAGCAATTGTTTTCGATTCACAAGAGCAAGCCCAGGAAGCCATTGATAACGGTGAAGTTCGTGAAGGGCATGTAGTAGTGATTCGCTATGAAGGTCCTAAAGGTGGTCCTGGTATGCCGGAAATGCTAGCTCCAACTTCAGCGATACAAGGTCGTGGGCTAGGAACAAAGGTAGCATTGATTACAGATGGTCGCTTTAGCGGAGCATCCCGTGGTATTTCAATCGGCCATATCTCTCCAGAAGCAGCAGAAGGGGGTCCGATTGCTTTGGTAGAAAATGGCGATACAATCACTATTGATCTACCGAGCCGTACGATTAATCTAGAAGTTTCTGAGGAAGTTTTAGCTGAGAGACGTACGAAATTAGCTCCATTTGAGCCAAAAATCAAACGTGGTTGGTTAGCACGTTACTCAAAACTAGTGACAAATGCTTCCCAAGGCGGTATCATGAAAATATAATATTCAGAAAACGTTGATGAGGTTAAAGGTTGCAGAGCCTTGTATCTACCAGAGAGCCGGTCGTGCTGGAAGCCGGCGATACAACTGCATCCGACATCCCCTCGGAGTGAGCTATTAAACGTATTAACTATTAGATAGCTCCGGGCATAAAAATGCTCGTTATTAATGAATAGCATGTCAATCTAGTTGCACGCTGAATTGTCAGAACATTGTAAAGGTTCAGTGTAGAGAGACTATAAATGCTATTCGTGAGGCAGCGCAATGCTGCGAATAAGGGTGGTACCATGGAAAGTCTTTTTCATCCCTACGTCAAAGGTGTTATTTGACGTGCGGAGAAAGAGGCTTTTTATTTTACGAAAAAATAAGAATACAATGTGCTCAACATATAGGGAGGAGTCTTCAGAAATGTCGAATGTTTCAGCCAAAGAATTACAGGCAGTAGAGGCGCCGCAAGAAGTAAAAAAGCCAAAAGATGGTGCAGATATACTGGTGCAAGCGTTGCACGATCAAGAAGTAGAAATAATTTTCGGATATCCAGGTGGTGCCGTACTTCAAATTTATGATGCGATGTACCGCAACCCGCTTCGTCATATTTTAACGAGACACGAACAAGGCGCTATTCATGCCGCAGAAGGATATGCACGTGTTACAAACAAACCAGGGGTAGTCATTGCCACGAGTGGTCCAGGGGCAACAAACCTAGTGACAGGTATTGCCGATGCTATGATTGACTCGATTCCTTTAGTAATCTTCACAGGTCAAGTAGCAACATCAGTGATTGGGACAGATGCTTTCCAAGAAGCCGATATTATGGGAATTACAACACCAATTACGAAACATAACTATCAAGTGCAAGATGTTCGTGATATTCCTCGTATTGTAAAAGAAGCTTTCCATATTGCGAATACAGGACGTAAAGGACCGGTTTTAATCGACTTCCCAAAAAACGTCTCACAAGCATTATTTACGGATGGAGATATGCCAGAGGCACCGAAAGAAATTTATCTGCCAGGTTATCAACCAAATAGCAAGCCTAACTACTTACAAATTCAGAAAGCGATGCAAGCGATTAGCAATGCGAAAAAACCTTTAGTTCTTGCGGGAGCGGGTGTATTATTTGCCGATGCACGTCAAGAATTAACTGAATTTGTCGAAAAATATGAATTGCCAGTTGTGAATACACTGCTAGGGTTAGGTTCTATTCACGGAGAGCATGAGCTATTTTATGGAATGGCAGGGATGCACGGTACTGTAACAGCCAACGATGCTATCACAGAAAGTGATTTACTGATTAACATCGGTGCACGTTTTGATGATCGTTTAACAGGAAGATTGGACGGATTTGCACCAAATGCGAAGATTATTCATATCGATATCGACCCAGCTGAAATTGGTAAAAATGTGCCGACAGATATCCCGATCGTAGCAGATGCAAAAGAAGCTTTAAAAGCATTCTTGAAAAAAGATTTTGAAGCGCCGGACACAGCAGCTTGGTTAGCATATTTAGATGCACAGGACGAAGAGTTCCCGCTATGGTATGACGAAGATGAACATGAAATCATGCCACAGCAGGCGATGGAAGCCGTGCACCGTATTACAAATGGCGAGGCAATTGTTACAACAGATGTTGGTCAGCACCAAATGTTCGCAGCGCAGTACTACAAGTTAAACAACGATCACAGTTGGGTAACTTCTGGTGGACTTGGTACGATGGGCTTCGGTTTCCCAGCGGCAATCGGAGCGCAATTTGCGAAGCCAGACAAAAAAGTAATTTCAATTGTTGGAGATGCTGGGTTCCAAATGACAGCGCAAGAGCTTTCACTGTTAAAAGAATTCAACTTACCAGTAAAAGTCGTTATTTTAAATAACAGCTGTTTAGGAATGGTGCGTCAATGGCAAGAAACATTCTACGAGGAACGTTATTCACAATCACTGATGCCGATTCAGCCTGATTTTGTGAAATTAGCAGATGCATACGGACTGAAAGGGATTGTCGTTGATCGAGTAGAAGAACTGGATACGAAGTTAGCTGAGGCGATTAATAACGATGAGCCAATGATTATCGACCTTCGTATTAAACAATTAACAAGCGTTTACCCAATGGTAGCACCTGGTAAAGCATTAAATGAAATGATTGGGGTGAAAAAACTGTGAAACGAGTAATTACAGTAACAGTAATTAATCAAAGCGGTGTATTAAACCGCGTAACAGGACTTTTAATGAAGCGTCAATTCAATATTGAATCGATTACTGTAGGACATACAGAGCAGCCTACCTTCTCAAAAATGACATTTGTTGTTCATGTGGAAGATGAGCGCAAAATCGAACAATTAATTAAACAATTATCGAAACAAATTGACGTATTAAAAGTAAATGATATTACAGATAAATCGATCGTTTTGCGGGAGCTCGCATTAGTAAAAGTCATTTCACCACCAAATTTACGAATTGAAATGAACGCAATTATAGAGCCATTCCGAGCGCAAATCATCGATACGGCGAAAAACGTCGTGACATATCAAGTGACAGGTGCACCAGAAAAAATCGATGCGTTTATCGAATTAATTCGACCATATGGCATTAAAGAATTGACTCGTACAGGAGCAACGGCAACTGTTCGTGAACAGCAAATTTCAGATCAGCCACAGCTATCTATTTTAAAATAGCAGATTACAATTTTTCGAAATCTAGAAAGAACTATCTTTCTATTTCTATATTACAAACATACTTTTAGGGGGAAATTTAAAATGGCAACAATGTATTATGAAAACCAAATCAACGACGAGGTATTAAAAGGTAAAAAAATCGCAATCATCGGTTACGGATCTCAAGGTCATGCACACGCATTAAACTTAAAAGAATCAGGTTTTGATGTAGTAGTAGGTGTTCGTCCAGGTAAATCTTTTGATCAAGCAAAAGAAGATGGCGTAGAAGTGAAATCAGTAGCAGAAGCAGCTGCAGAAGCAGATGTAATCCAAATCTTACTTCCAGACGAGCGTCAAAAAGCAGTTTACGAAGCAGAAATTTTACCACATTTAACTGAAGGGAAAGCGTTAATGTTCGCTCACGGCTTCAACGTACACTTCGGTCAAATCACGCCACCAGAAAACGTAGACGTATTCTTAGTAGCACCTAAAGGTCCTGGTCACTTAGTACGTCGTCAATTCACACAAGGTGCAGGTGTTCCTGGTTTATTCGCTGTACACCAAGATGCAACTGGTCAAGCACGCGATTTAGCACTTGCTTACGGTAAAGGAATTGGTTCTGCACGTGGTGGATTACTTGAAACAACATTCCAAGAAGAAACTTGCACAGACTTATTCGGTGAGCAAGCAGTACTTTGCGGTGGCGCAACTGAATTAGTAAAAGCAGGATTCGAAACATTAGTGGAAGCTGGTTATCAGCCAGAATTAGCATACTTCGAAACATTACACGAACTTAAATTAATCGTTGACTTAATGTTCGAAGGCGGTATGGAAACAATGCGTTACTCAGTATCAGATACAGCTGAGTGGGGCGACTATGTAACAGGTCCTCGCCTAATTGATGCTTCTGTAAAAGCTCGTATGCGCGAAGTATTAACAGATATCGAAGATGGTACATTCGCAAAAGACTGGATCAAAGAAAACGAAACAGGTCGTCCACGTTATACAAAATATAAAGAAGATGGTGCCAACCACCAAATCGAAGAAGTTGGTAAAAAACTTCGTTCTATGATGCCATTCATCAACGAAGGAAAAGAGAAGGTAGTGGTGAAATAGTGCGTAAAATCGATATTTTTGATACGACACTACGTGATGGAGAGCAATCAGCAGGGATTAATTTAAATACCGCTGAAAAAATTGAAATCGCGAAGCAACTAGAGCGCCTAGGCGTTACAATCATTGAAGCTGGTTTCCCAGCAGCAAGCCCTGGTGATTTTGAGGCGGTAAATTTAATTGCCAAAACGGTAAAAGATTCTATTATTACAGGGTTAGCACGTGCGGTAAAAGGGGATATCGATGCGGTTTACAATGCAGTAAAAGACGCACAGCAGCCTCATATCCATACATTCTTAGCAACAAGTCCAATTCATATGGAATACAAACTAAAGAAAAGTCCTGACCAAGTAATCGAGCAAGCGGTAGAAGCAGTCAAATACGCGAAATCAAAGGTCAATTTAGTTGAATTTTCTTGTGAAGATGGTTTCCGTTCAGATACAGACTTCCTAGTGAGAATTATTAGTGAAGTAATCAAGGCAGGGGCTACAACAATCAACGTACCGGATACAGTGGGGTATGCCTCTCCACAAGAGTACGGCGCATTATTCAAGTTCCTGCGTGAAAATGTAGCAGGTGCAGAGAAGGTAAAATTCTCTGCTCACTGCCACGATGATCTTGGAATGGCGGTAGCTAACTCAATCGCAGCGATGGAAAATGGTGCGGATCAAATCGAATGTACGATTAACGGTATCGGCGAGCGCGCCGGTAACGCAGCACTAGAGGAAATCGGTGTAGCTCTTCATATCCGTAAAGATATTTACGGTGTGGAAACAGGTCTAAACTTAAAAGAAATCAAACGTTCATCTCAATTAGTAAGCCGTTTAACAGGTGTGGTGATTCAGCCAAATAAAGCTGTCGTTGGACGTAACGCCTTCGCACATGAATCGGGCATTCATCAAGACGGTGTGTTAAAAAATCCTGAAACTTACGAAATCATTTCACCAGCACTTATTGGTGAAGGTGATGTGCCATTAGTGTTAGGTAAACACTCTGGTCGCGCGGCATTCCGTGATCGTTCTGAAAAAATGGGCTTCCAATTATCAGATGAAAAGCTGAATAAAGCGTTCGCTGAGTTTAAAAAATTAGCAGACCGCAAAAAAGAAGTAACAGAAGAAGATCTACTAGCCCTTTTAACAGAGCAACAAGTTTCTGTAGAAGATGTTCCGCTATTTGAGCTGAAGAGCGTACAAGTGCAATATGGTACTGAAAACATCCCTACAGCTACAGCATCTGTTCAAACGCCAGAGGGTGAAGTGAAAACAGTCGTTGCGACAGGTTCAGGTTCGGTAGAAGCAATCTTCAACACCCTAGAACAATTAGTCGAAGGACCAATCAATCTACAAGATTACCGCGTAACGTCAGTAGGTAAGGGACGTGACGCTTTAGCAGAGGCAGTAACAAATATCCAGTACCAAGACTATACGTATACAGGTCGTGACAATGCACAAGATGTTCTTGAAGCATCAGCAAAAGCTTACTTAAATGCGATTAATCGCCATTTAATTCAAGAAAGCATCCGTGCACGTCAGTTAGTCTAAGACATGAGCGCCATCAAATTCATTTGATGGCGTTTCTATCAACCTATTAGAGGGAAGACGTACGCATTCAACGCAAATTTGTGAGAAGGAAAGGTGTTTTAAATGGAAAAGAAAATTACAGTATTACCTGGAGACGGTATTGGACCTGAAGTAGTAGCTGCGGCTATCAAAGTATTACAAGTTATTGCAAAGCGATATAATCATACATTCCACTTAGGATATGCTGCAATTGGCGGTGCCGCAATCGACCAATTTAATAATCCATTACCGGACGAAACAATCGACATGTGTAATGAAAGTGACGCTGTACTATTAGGTGCAGTAGGAGGCCCGAAGTGGGACAATAACCCACCGGAGTTACGTCCTGAAAAAGGCTTATTAAAAATCCGCAAGCACTTTGATTTATTTGCAAACTTACGTCCAGTAAAAGCGTTTCCGAGCTTACTTGGTTCTTCTCCGTTAAAACGTGAAGTTGCAGAGAATGTGGATTTAATGATTGTACGTGAATTAACAGGCGGCGTATACTTCGGCGAACCTCGTAAGCAGACAGATGACGCAGCACTAGATTCGACAGTGTATTCTCGTATGGAAATCGAGCGCATTGTAGACAATGCCTTCGAGTTAGCTCGTTTACGTAATGGTCGTTTATGTTCAGTAGATAAAGCAAACGTTTTAGCAACATCTCGCTTATGGCGTCAAATTGTGGAAGAGAAAAAAGCACAATATCCAGATGTAGAAGTAGAACATAATCTAGTGGACTCTGTAGCGATGAAATTAATCACAAATCCAGGTCACTACGATGTAGTTGTAACAGAAAATATGTTTGGGGATATTTTATCGGATGAAGCTTCTGTCATCACAGGTTCTCTAGGTGTATTACCATCCGCTTCGATTCGCGGCGACCAATTTGGTCTATACGAGCCGGTACATGGTTCAGCACCAGACTTAGCAGGCCAAGGGGTAGCCAACCCTGCTGCAACGATTCTTTCGGTAGCGATGATGCTGCAATATTCATTTGGTTTAAAAGAAGAAGCAGCAGAAATCGAGCGTGCCGTAAATGCCGTGTTCGAAGATGGCTACTTCACAGCAGACTTAGCACGCGATGGAGACCGCGTTCTAACGACTGATGAATGGACAGATAAAGTGCTAAACGAAATTGACGCGAGCTTCGTATCAGATAGCATTATGATTTCATATAATTAAGGATTGGTGAAAATAATGGGGAAAAACATAATCGATAAAGTTTGGGAACAACATGTCGTATATCGTGAAGATGGCAAGCCGGATTTACTTTATATTGATCTGCATCTTATTCATGAAGTAACAAGTCCGCAAGCGTTCGAGGGGCTACGCTTAGCAGGACGCCAAGTACGTCGTACAGATCTTTGTTTTGCGACAATGGATCACAACGTACCAACGAAAAATTTACCAACAATTAATGACCCGATTGCTAAAAAACAAATTACAACACTGGCTGATAACGCGAAGGAATTTGGTATTCAATTAGCAGACATTGGTCATCCAGATCAAGGGATTGTCCACGTAATTGGTCCAGAGTTAGGTTTAACGCAACCTGGTAAAACAATTGTATGCGGTGACTCGCATACAGCAACGCACGGAGCATTCGGTGCATTAGCATTTGGTATCGGTACATCTGAAGTAGAACATGTCATGAGTACCCAAACATTATGGCAAACAAAACCACCAACAATGGAAATCCGTGTCAATGGAGAGCTAGGTATCGGTGTAACAGCGAAGGATGTCATTTTAGCAATCATTGCAAAATGGGGAATCGGCATTGGCACAGGTCATATTGTAGAATATACAGGCGACGCGATTCGTAAATTATCAATGGAAGAGCGTATGACGATTTGTAATATGAGTATCGAAGCAGGTGCAAAAGCAGGACTTATTTCACCAGATGAAAAAACAGTTGAATTCTTACGCGGCCGTCGTTTTGCTCCACAAAAACAATTTGATGAAGCAGCCGCTTATTGGTTAAGCTTAGCATCAGATTCAGATGCTACATATGATGTAGTACTTGAAATCGATGCGAACGAGATTGAGCCAATTGTAACATGGGGAACAAACCCAGCGATGGGTGTCGGCGTATCAAAAACAGTGCCAACACGTGCGGATTATGATAATGAAACAGATCGCGCGGCTCTAGATAAGGCATTAGCTTATATGGATTTACAAGAAGGTCAAAAAATTACGGATATCGAAATCCAACACGTATTTATCGGTTCTTGTACGAACTCTCGAATTTCAGACTTACGTTCAGCAGCGAGAATTGTTCAAGGTCGCAAGCTAGCTGAAGGTGTAAAAGGGATTGTCGTACCAGGTTCTTGGTCAACAAAACAAAAAGCGGAAGAAGAGGGGCTTCATCAAATCTTCCTTGATGCAGGATTTGAATGGCGTGAGTCAGGATGTTCAGCGTGTTTAGGTATGAACGAAGACGTGATCCCATCAGGTGAGCGCTGTGCTTCTACATCTAACCGTAACTTTGAAGGTCGTCAAGGTGCTGGTGCTCGTACGCACTTAGTATCACCAGAGATGGCAGCTGCAGCCGCAATTTACGGACGTTTCGTAGACGTGCGTGAAATTGTGAAGCAAGAAGCGTAAGGGAGAGAACAGACAATGGAACCTATTAATATTGTAAAAAGCGTCTATGCACCATTAGATCGTAAAAATGTAGATACGGATCAAATTATTTCAAAAGAGTTTTTAAAGCGTATTGAGCGCACAGGGTTCGGACAATTCTTGTTTTATCACTGGCGTTTTGATGAACAAGGCAATCCAAACGAAAACTTTGTACTTAATAAACCGCAATATAAAGATGCTGAAATTTTAGTCGCACAAGATAACTTTGGCTGTGGCTCATCCCGTGAGCACGCACCATGGGCGATTTTAGATTACGGCTTCCGCGTAGTCATCGCGCCAAGCTTTGCGGATATTTTCCATAATAACTGTTTCAAAAACGGTATTTTACCAATCCGTTTAACAGAAGCAGAATGTGATGAGTTACTGGCTGCAGGTCTTGAACAGGCACAAGAAATCGAAGTAAACCTGGAAGAGCAAACAGTAAAAGCAGCGAATGGTAAAACATATACATTTGATATCGATCAATACTACAAAAAAATGCTTTTAAATGGTTGGGATGAGATTTCACTAACGTTCCAATACGAAGATCACATCAAAGCCTATGAAGAAAAGCGTCTAGTATTTGAATAATAGCAATTATGGCTACCCTGTAAACTCAACAGTTACAGGGTAGTTTTTTTATAAAGAATTTTAAGAAATAGTAAAGAATCTTATGAATCCTAGGGGAAAAGAAGTGGGGTGTGTATACTTAAAATAAACTAGATAGAAAGCAAGCAATTGATACATAAGTAGCGAAATCTAATACAGTAGTACCTTTCTAGTTTAATGTTTATAATATTCAGAATATAATGGATTAAAAGAGGAGGGAATCACATGCCAAAAAAATATCATTGCAATAAAATAGCGAAAGCTACATTAGCGGCATCATTGGTAGCGATGGCAGGAATCGTCGTCGAGGTCCAAGCGGAAGAAATACAGTTTACGGACACTTCTAATAATGGACACAAAGAGGCCATTCATAATTTAGCAAACCAAGGAATTGTTTCAGGTTTTGGCGATGGTACATATCGCCCGAATGAACAATTAACGCGTGGACAAGCGGCAAAAATTTTAGCTAATGTATTAGAGCTAGATATTAATAATGTAGAGAATCCCCACTTTAAAGATATTTCTGTAAATCATCAATACTATCCATATATTGCAGCATTAAAAGCTGCAAATATTATTGATGGATTTAAAGATAACACATACCGTCCACATGAAAAAATGACACGCGGTCAGATGGCGAAAATTTTAGCGCGAGGCTTTGGTTTGGGAGAAGATTTGGCTGTGCAGCCCCCGTTTACAGACGTAGCTATGTCAAGCTATAAAGGCTATATTGGAGCTCTTTATAAATACGGCATTACAACAGGACAATTAGATAATACGTTCGGTGTCACAAAAGCATTAACGCGAGCACAAATGGCCTCCTTTGTCGTGCGTGCTAACAATGCATCTACAACGGGTGAAGATTTTACATTCACGCTTTTGCATACGAATGATACCCATGCACATGCAGAAAAATTACCGAAGTTGGCAACTGTCGTAAAAAAAGCGCGTGCAGACAATCCGTCAGCGGTACTTGTGGATGCCGGCGATGTATTCTCCGGTACATTATTTTTCAACACCTTTGAAGGGGAAGCCAACCTAAAGCTCATGAACTATATAGGCTACGATATCATGACATTCGGCAATCATGAATTTGACCTAGGTTCTTCTGCTGAAGGACATCAGGCGCTTGCTGAATTTATCGCAGCAGCAAAGTTTTCACTCGTGTCTTCAAATGTCAATGTATCAGCAGACACGCATTTAAAAGGTCTCTTCTCTGATGTTATTTCGAGTCGACCAGCACAGGGGCGGATTTACAACGGGATGATTAAAGATGTGGACGGGGAAAAGGTAGGTTTCTTCGGTTTAACAACAGCTGAAACAGCCGATATTTCTTCTCCAGGTAGTGTCGCATTTGACAACTATATTGAAGAGGCAAGAAAAGCGGTTAAAGCCTTTGAAGGGATGGGTGTTAATAAAATCGTAGCGATTACACATATTGGCTATGATGATAATGTCAATGTGGATAATGATAAATTACTGGCAAAACATGTGGAAGGGATCGATGTCATTGTTGGCGGTCATACTCATACAGCATTGAAAACTCCAGATATCATTGAAATGAATGCAAACGGTGCACAGCAAGCTCCAACAGTGATTGTGCAAACGGGTGAGTATGTAAATAACTTAGGATCATTGCATGTTACATTCAATCAAGATGGTGTTGTAAAATCAGCGAACGGCGCACTCATTGCTATTAGTGATCAGAAAGAAGATTCGGCAGCAGCGACGATTTTAGCGCCATATGCCTTAAAGGTTGCTGAAGTGGAAAATGAAGAAATTGGTGTCACAGCAGATATAGCACTCGAAAATCCACGTGATAATGGAGATGTTTTATTACCAAGTGTCCGCAAAGACGATACCATTTTAGGTAACTTAATTACGGATGGTATGCTAGCAAAAGCGAAGCAGGTAGTGGCGAATATTAATCCGGCAAAAAAAGTCGTAATGGCTTTACAAAATGGCGGGGGAATCCGCGCACCGATTAATCAAGGTCCAATCACAGTTGGGGAAGTGATTACGGTACTTCCATTCGGTAATACATTAGCTGTAATGGATGTAACAGGCGCAGAGTTAAAGGATGCGTTTGAAATATCATTGAAATCGTATCCTGCTGAAAGCGGCGGCTTTTTACATGTAGCAGGCGCTATCGTCAAGTATGATGCATCAAAGCCTGTGGGTGAGCGTATTGTGAGTATTGCTTATCAAGACGGGGGAGAGTATGTAGAAGTAAAAGCAAACGAAACGTATACCGTAGCGACAAATGCCTTTACAGCAAAAGGCGGTGACGGCTATACGATGTTTGCAAAAGCTTATGCAGATGGTCGTGTAACAGAACTAGGCTTATCGGATTGGGAAAACTTCCGTGAACATTTAGTAACGTTACCAAGCCTACCGACTACAGCAGAAGACCGTGTACAAAATATCTCGTCAAACGAAAGATAAAATCTACCTCAAAAATCAAGAGCCCCGAAAACTTTACGAATCGCAAAGTTTTCGGGGCTCTGTTTTATTCTCCACTAGGGAGGGGGCTTTCTTTCATTTTTATTATAGAGATGAAAGATCTATATATAACTATAGGCTTTTTATCGCACCTATTCTCAAGTTCATTTATGCCAATAATAATCGCTTACTACTTCGGCAAGCGCTTCTGTTGATTGATGAAGCTCTTCAACAGTATTATCTACACCACCAATTTCTATAATGATGGAGTTAGGAGAAAGATCTTGGTTGTACACTCCATTTCCTTGACTGCTACTTTTTTGAATAACGCCTTTAGACAATGTAGGGTATTGCGTTTCTAGTATTGCATGCAAGTCTTTAGCAAACTTTAGGTTCTTTTCAAAACCTTCATGCCCAGTTCCAACAACAAATAGTAACCTCGCGAATTTTGCTCCATTTATTTCAGTAGTGGTATTTTCTTTACGTAAAGAATCGCGATGAATATCTAAAAAATATTCAAGCTTTCTATTATCATTTAGCGCTGACTGTACGAGTTCCCTTGAGACATTGTAAGAACTAGTATAATCTAAATTTTTAGCATCTAACACTTCAACAATATCCGTGGTATCTACTTTTGTTCCTAATCCTCTTTGCTTCATTGCTCTCCCAAGCATTTTCCCTACTAACGTAATGTTTGCTACTGAGTGATAAGCTTCTTCAGGTTTAACAGCATCTTTTAAATAAGGTAAAAAAGATTCTCTACTATGGCTATGATAAATATAAACGACTTCTTTTCCAAAAGTAGAATGGATAGCTGAAATTTCTTTAGGTGATTTCATATTTTCAAACATCGCATCTATATTTTTAAATTGAAGATCGCTTTCTGTTAAAAGTTTTTCCATAGTTGGCTCTAATTCGTCTCCGTCTAGATGATTGGAAGTTTTATCCACCTTTGGATCTCCGTTATAAACTTCAACGGGTGATTCTTTTTTAGAACCATTTAAAAGTGATGCAACATCTTTATTCATTACGGTATGACTGTTATTATCTAC
The DNA here is from genome assembly GCA_014595895.1 of Lysinibacillus odysseyi. Lineage (GTDB taxonomy): Bacteria > Bacillota > Bacilli > Bacillales_A > Planococcaceae > Lysinibacillus_B > Lysinibacillus_B odysseyi_A. The sequence goes on from JABUKB010000001.1 coordinate 726,860, forward strand.
TCCATTTTCATTATTTTTATTAGGTTTATAAACGACCACCATCCATATAGTGGTGATCAACCAGATAATGAAGAGTACTATAAATATATAAAGTAAGATTTTCGCTATATTCCTTTTTTCATTTTTCTTAGATTTTGGAGACATGAAGTCCCTTCACCTTCCATCTTTATATTACTTCTACCTGTCCCATCATACCATTTTCTTCATGTTCAAGTACGTGACAGTGGAACATATAGATGCCTTTGTGATTAAATTTCACAGCTAACTTAACTGTTTGTCCAGATTCAATTGAGATTGTGTCCTTCCAGCCCTGTAGGTTTGCAGGGGGTTCTTTTCCATCAATCGAAACTACCTTAAATTGTGTCCCGTGAATATGGAATGGATGAATCATACCACCCATCATATCTGGCTTATTGTAAATTTCCCAAATTTCTGTTTCACCTTGTTTTTGCGTAAAATCGATTCGGTTCATATCAAATTGTTGACCATTAATATAAACCATTTTCCCCATACCGAAAAGTTCAAGTTTTTTCGTTACGGGTAAGTTTCTCTCTTCATCTGTCACTACATAATCATTTAAGCTTTCTGAAATCTCTATTGAATTTGATTTTTGCTTATCAATACTAAATGGTAATAATCTTATATCATCTTCATTTACAAGGGCAATTTCATTTTCCGAATTGTATTTCGAGAAGTCGACAATAATTTCTGCTCTCTCACCAGGTGCTAGCGTAATTTCACTCATCTCAATTGGTTGATTTAAGAATCCACCATCAGTCGCTATTTGTTGGAATTTATCACCCGTATTTAATTTTAATGTATAGTTACGTGCATTCGCTCCGTTTAGCAACCGAAGTCGCACTTTTTCTTTTCCAATTGTAAGCTTTGGATTTAACGTACCGTTAATCAATAACGTATTTCCAATTGTACCATCATCATTACGGACTGCCTGATAATCAAATTGTTTTTCCTGAGTGAACTCTCTATCTTGGAATACTAATGGGAAATCATTTATCCCATATTCTTTTGGTAAATCTAGATTTTTTGAACGATTATCTTCAATATAAATGAATCCTGCTAGCCCTTTATAGACTTGTTCAGCTGTAGCCCCTTCTGGGTGAGGATGGAACCACAGTGTTGAAGCACCTTGACTAACAGTAAATTTCACATCTTCCGTCCCGCCTGGTTCTAGGAGCTGATGTGGTCCACCGTCAGCTTCACCTGGTATATCTACACCATGCCAATGAAATGTTGTTGGCTCTGTTAGTTCATTTTTCGTTCTGAATGTTACTGTTTCTCCTTCAGTCATACGAATAACGGGACCTAAAAACGAACCATTATATCCAAATGTATTCGTTTGAACTCCTTCAAAAATTTCAGTTGTACCTTGTTGAGCGGTAATATTAACAACTCCATTTTCCGGTTCAACCAATGGAGGAAGTGCTAGCTCATTTTCCCCTGTTGAATCATTTAATGCAACTAAATTTGTATGGCTGGCATGACCGTTTTCCATGTCCATTTCTTTCATATCTTCTTCAGTCATGTTGGAATGATCCATACTCTCCATATTGCTCATATCTTCTTCAGTCATATTCGAGTGATCCATTGTTCCATTTTCATCAGATTCTGAATTACTTGCACTACATCCCCCAATAAAAACACTGCTAACTAATAATGTAGTAACTAATAATTTTGATTTCATTAATGTTTCCCCCTTGTTTTTCATGACAAGTAAACTGTAACAAATAAATATGAAGAAGATATGGAGACCAACAATAACTTTTACTCTAATAAATAACCACTATGTATTGTATCTTTCATCAATATTGCTGCTTTTCGAAGTTTTTAATTATTTGCTCTAAATTGTACGATTCTTTTGAAAAACATAACAAACCATGCATACCTTATAAGGGTATCAACTAAATTAGTAATATAAAATTTTTAAAAAGGGTGAATTTGTGGGGTTTTATCAAATATTTATTTTACTTTCACTTATGGCACTTACCATTTTAGTATTGGTGATATCTAGAAATGTGAAAAAAGAAATGAATTCAATGCAATGCATGATGATTACAATGTTCTTTAGCATGAATACCGGATTAACTATGGGAATTCTGTTCGGAGCTGTATTCCGAGGGAACTTATTTTTTTCAACCATAGCAGCATGCATAATAGGAGGTATTATAGGTTTATTAATTGGTAGTAACTTTGGGGTGTTATCTGCATTAGAGGGGGTAATGACGGGGTTAATGAGTAGTATGATGGGGGCAATGTTAGGGGAAATGATAAATGAAAATGAATCCATTACATTAGTAAGAATTTTTCTATTCTTATCCATTTCAACAATCTTTTTGTTTGCCATTCTTCCTCGGAAAATTGGTAAGGAGAATATACAGAGTAAATTGGGATTTTTTCAACCAATATTAATTGGAGCTGTTATTACACTTTATTTTTTGGGAGGGGTAACATTTGCAGAAAAACAAATCAAAATCAAAGAGTTATCCATACATAACAATCATGCGCATACATTGACTGAGGAACATCGGACTATTAGTTCAAGAGATATCATCATTGAAGTTGAAGATATGAAATATTCCCTGACAGAGATTGTTTTGGAAAAGGGTCAACAAGTAAATTTAATACTTAACAATCAAGATATTGTAGAGCATGATATCGAAGTGGAAATCCCAATCGTTAATGAAGACTCCCAAATAGAGCATAGACATAGTGGAGAAAATAATTTGATTCATTTACATGCAAAATCTAAGGACACACAGAAAATAAATTTTACTCCAACAGAGATTGGAGCTTTCCAATTTATATGTACAGTTCCTGGGCATAAAGAGTCGGGAATGGTTGGAAAAATAATAGTGAAATAATGGAATGGGTCAACCCATTCTATAACAAAGGCCTTCCAGATAATTTCAGAAGGCCTTTAATAATGGATATATTGTTTGGTAATCAGGTTAAGCTGGCATATCTGTAGGAGTAGGGGTAGCATAGCCATCTTTATATTTTGCATCAATCGTTTCCCTAATATCTTTTATAGACTTTCCATCTTGGTAAAGTTGGATCGATTCAGCAGCAATTTCTAAGCAAACTAAACAACGAGTGCCGTGGTCATCCCAAACAATGGAACCATCCTCACGCGTTTCAGCAACAAAACAGTTTAAGTTGCTTTGGTGCCCTGCTGACTCGCCGCAACCACAATAACAAGGAATCCACTCTAGTATATCGGTTGCTTGTCCTGCAGCCGCATATACAAGACGCATTTCTTCAGATTGCGAATCTAAAAATGCTGGCAGTTCTTTGGCAGAAGCAGTTAATTCTTGCAAGTCTCCTGATAAATGATTATGTGAAATGTTATGTAATTCTTTCGTTTCCTGACTCTCCGCTTGTTTCTCGCTTCCTTGATCCTCTTCTGTAGTGCTGCAAGCAGACAGTGCGAGCATACTAGCGGCTAACAGGGGCAGTAATCGTTTTTTCATTTTCAAACCTCCATACATTATAATAAGATTTCTAATAAGTGAGCAATGATAATAGCTGTGACTATAAGTATAAGGTGGAATTTCAGTTTGGGCAGTCTTTCTGAAATTCCTATACTTACATTATTATAAACTGAAAATATGCAATTTGTATGAATAATATAGGAAGATTTGCTTTCCGGTAGATTAGAGCATTTTTCAAGGGCTATGTGAATAAAGACAGGTTCCTTATATCCTGCAACAAAAATATAGATGAAGAAAAAGCGTAAAAAATAAGCGTGCTTCAACAAATCAACTGTTGAAACACGCTTTGTCTTACATATAACGCTCGATCGTTTGACGGAGTGTAGATTCGATTTGGAATGTATCACGATCCGTGAAAGTAAGACGAGTATAGCTTTCATCCATCTCTAACGCTTCTGCTAGAAAACCGCCTAAACCACGTGCACGGCGATCGATTTGCAACAGGACATCCACGCTGTGTGGAGACTGATTGATAAAGGTTACTTCGACCTCGTCTAAATGTCTGCGATATGACGGATTGGTTGCTGTAAATTCAAACTCTTGAATGAAAACATGGGGCGTAGCTATACGTGCCGGTGCTTTTTCGCAGTCGACTTTTCTTAAACGGAATCCCAAACGCTTCATTGCCGCCAATACTTCATTGGCTAACGGTGCGGGTGAGACTTCGATATAATCTTTATCCGTTGGGTCAATGGCCATTTTGATATCAAGCTCAGTTTGCACCCACACTTTTGTTTTTCCGGCACTGATCGGCGTTGTATGCGGCAATGTAAATGAAAATGGAATCGACTTCATTTCACCGCTGCCTATTGTAAAGGGCTGGCTTACTTGGAAGCGTGCAATCGCTGCATTTGCCGTTTGCTTAGAATCATTGACTTCCCGAATATACGTCGTGTACACCGTTAAGTAAATCGTATCAACTTCCTGTGCCGTATTGCCTCCAGTCACTTCCACTACACCATTCAAAACATCCCCTGCAGTATAATGGCTGCGGTTCAATTTTGTATCGACTTTTGCATTGCCAATTCCAACACTCGCTAATATTTTCTGTAACATAAAAAAATCCCTCCGTTTATAAACTTTATAGTTTATACGCAGGGATTGGCAAAAAGATTCAATTATTTAACAGAACCGCTGATAAAAGTTTTATCTTGATAATACATATTTTTTACAAGCACATTCGGCCCCAAACATTTTACGGCAGGGCAGTGACAGTTCAAGCTTTTTGCTAGATCAGTAGCCAGCCATTTATCAAAAATAGGCGGTAAAGCATCTGTTTGAATATTGCCGAGTGCCGGTGTATCACCGAAATCCGTAACGATAACATCCCCGGTAAAAATATTGATATTTAAACGTGAACGACCATCAGGATCGTTACGTAACGTGACATTCTTGGCGTTTCGTAAGCGCTGTAATAAAGCTTGGTCTTCTGCCGATAGGCTACATGGGTAAAATGGCAATGTTCCAAATAACATCCAAGTGTTTTCATCGCGAATATCCAGCAAGTGATGAATAGCCTCGCGCGTTTCCTCTAGTGATAGCGATGTAAGAGCACTCGCGAAATCGGAAGGATACATTGGATGAATTTCATGGCGCGCGCACTTCATCTCATGGACGATTTGCTCATGGATATGTTGTAAATAAGGCAATGTTTTTTTGTTGAGCATTGTCTCAGCTGATACCATTACGCCTTGCTCGGCTAGCATGCGTGAATTGTCAATCATTCGCTGGAAAAGAGCAGCACGTTGCGGTTCAGTCGGTTTACGTTCCATCATGGCAAAGCCTGTTTCTGCAAATTCCTCAACCGTTCCCCAGTTATGAGAGATATGTAAAACATCTAAATAAGGAGCGATTTGTAAGTAGCGCTCACCATCGATCGTTAAATTGGAATTCATCTGTGTGCGGACTCCGCGCTCATGCGCATATTTCAAAATGGGTAACACATAGTTTTGAACAGATTTTTTGCTCATCATCGGTTCGCCGCCTGTAATCGATAATGTTTTTAAATGAGGAATTTCTTCTAAGCGTCGCAAGATTAAATCAAGCGGTAGTGCTTCCGGGTCTTTTGTTTGCAGCGTATAACCAACCGCACAGTGAGCGCAGCGCATATTGCATAAAGTTGTAGTAGTAAATTCAATATTAGATAACGTTAACCCACCGTGTTGCTCCACGTCCGTATAGGCTTCCCATGGGTCAAAATGAGGTGTAAGTTTAGGTAATGTCGTCATGTTTCTCTTCCTTTCGTAACTTACATTTTCTCATAAATTTACCGAATGGCAACTTATTTTTTACACCGACTAAGCTGAAAGGAGGAGGGAACAGTAAAAATAATAGGTAATTTAGGATAAAAATGGGAAAAATGATGCAAAATAGCGGAAAAGTTGGGAAGTGAGTTGCTGTCTTTCCCTTTAAGGTGTATAATGTGGTTAATAAGATTTTTTTTAGATGCGAGAATTCACCTATTACGAAAAGTAATCGTGTTAGTTCGGTTCTTTTCTAATAGGTGAATTTTTTTCTTGAAGAAGCTTATTTAATTTATTTAGTGGAGGTCATACAAAATGGCACAAGGTACAGTAAAATGGTTTAACGCAGAAAAAGGTTTCGGCTTCATCGAAGTTGAAGGCGGAAACGACGTATTCGCACACTTCTCAGCGATCCAAGGTGAAGGATTCAAAACTTTAGACGAAGGTCAAAAAGTAGAATTCGAAGTTGAAGAAGGTAACCGTGGTCCACAAGCTACAAACATCGTTAAACTTTAATTCTTGATTGAACTTGGCTAGCTGCTTGCAGCAGCCTTCAGTCATCGTGTGGGTTTGGAAACAATTGTTTCCGAACCCACTTTTTTATTTTATCAAATGTAAAAAGTGCGAGAGGCTCAGTCTGAACTGAACTTCCCGCACTTTTCGTTTACATTTCGCTTCCCGCATAGATATTATTTTCAACATCCTTTTTCGCTGGAAAATGCCTGTATGCTTGAAAAGTACTGATTATTCATTAATTTCATCTACTAAATGAACAATGGTGCTATTATTTTCGCTATAAAATGTTTCTCCCCTATGATTTTCAATAAGGCACTCATTTAAGCGAATAGCAGAATGATTAATGGCCTGCACATTATAGGCAAATCGATTATTGCGAATAATGCATTTCGTAGCGTGAATTTTGGAACGATTTTGGGCGTATATATCAGATTTTGCCCCTTCTGATAAATGCACGCCTACCAGTTCTACAGAAGACTCTAAATCAATCCAAATTTGCGGATACGCATGCTGCGCGATAAACGTATCTTGAATATGAGCTTCACTATTATTTTCAATAATAAAGCCATTGCGCTTCCCTTCGATAATTTCGCAATCCTTCATTACGATGGAGCTATCATTGATCACTACTTGAGGAAGCTCATGCTGAGAGATAGTGGAGTGTTCAATTGTTATCGAACTATCGCGTAACACTTTAATAGCGTTTGATTTACCGCGGTGAATTTTACAGCGTTTTAATGTTGCAGTCGTTTGGTCTGTAATTTCAAATTGGACTCCATTATCACCGGACAGTTCGCAGTCGATAAGAGATAATGTGGATTGGTCCAACACATAAAAGCTTTTCCCTTCTGAAAATTGGCTTTGTAAAATTTTGATATCAACTTTTGCTTTCCCCGCTATATGAGGCATACCGTTTTTTAGGAATATTACTTGATCGATTTGAAGGCGTGCCTTTTCCACTGCCAAAATGCCATTGCCATCATTTTGCGACACTTCGCAATCCATAATCATCAGCTCGGCGCCGATCACCGCTATACCGGTATTTTTTTGACCGAGTACCTTCGTATGAATCGCTGTGCAATGCGCCCCCTTATCTAATGAAATCCCCACATGCCCACCGTTTGAAAATTGGCAATTTTTTAGCGACACAATGGATTCATTCGTAGCTAGCAATTGTGTTAATTTATGCTCGGTAAAGGTCACATTTGAAAATGTAGCGATGGATTTGTCGCGTAATTGAACACCTATGCCTTCACATTGCTTGAACGTTGTATGTTCAATATTGAGCCTTGAAGCGAGTGCTGCCTGTAAACTCGCTGATTTATGATCAGCAAATGTACAGCCGGAGAGAGTAATCGTGGCATTTTCTCTTGCTACTAAGCCAGAGTCATGCCCCTCTGCTACTGTACAATTGATGGCATGACATTCACTTTGTTGAATCCATAATTGGGGGAGAGCGTTCTTTTGTATAATGGTATCTTCAAGCGAGATATTTGCTTCATTTGTAGCGAAAATGCCATTCCCCCTGCCTTGCTCAATGTGGCTTTTTCGGTCTGTGAAGCGGGCTTGCTGCTGAATCATAATATGGGTGCCGGTATGCTGATGGAAATGATTTTCACAACTTTCCCCCGTACTGCCTTTTTTAAGCCAAAGGGCGTGAGTGGCGTGAGACAACTCACAGGCAGTTAGGCTAATGTTAGATTGCTGTACCAAGAGCTGGGTTTTGCCATTATGTTTAAAACGGCTATGCTGAATCGTTGCCGAGCTCTCATTAAAAAGGGAAACCCCTACATCCATTGCTCCTTGCAATTGGCAATGGCGTAAAGTCAAGTTTCCTTTGTTCACAGTCATAATGGAACCTGTTTGGGAACCATCAAAATGACAGTTATGGAATGTAGCAGTTCCTTCGATATAAATATGAGCAGTAGGAATAAAGGTAATGGCCTCAAATTGCACGTGACAATTTTTAGGGATAATAATGCTCCCTTTAATAATCGTTTCCGCTACATTTTTCCCACTCATTGAAATAGAGCGATGAAAGTGTAGAGTTTCTTTAAATATCCCCGCTGTTACGTGGATTTCATCGGTATCTTTTGCTTTTGCTAGCCCTTTTTCAATCGTTTTAATGGGTGAAAATATAGTAGGCGATACTTTGATGACTGCCATCTCATGTCACCTCCAAATGCTTTTTTACTACTCATTATGTTCACAAAAAACGAAAATTCTAACCCTTTATTTCAATAAATCACCTATAGTATGGTTAAATTTGTAATAATAGTTAGAAAGACTTGCTTAATTTCCAGGACAATATGCTATTCTTTTAACTAATAATGTTTAAATTAGAGGAAAAAGGTTTAAAGTAACAACAAGTGTGATACGTACATAATAAGTATATTTGATATAGATAGTCTATATGTAAAATGCGAAAGGAGAGTAAAAAGACATGTCATTTTTACGATTGCAGCAAATTCAACAACTATTAAACCAAAAATTTTACGATCGTGAAGCAGAAATTGAGGCGTTAATGACAGCTCTTCTTTCCAAGCAACATATTTTATTTATCGGTCCGGCAGGGACAGGAAAAAGTGCATTATCCTCCATGTTAGGTGAAATCATCGAGGGCAGTCACTATTTCCAGCATTTATTGACACCTTTTAGTACACCGGAAGAATTATTCGGTGTTCTTTCGATTAGAGACTTGGAGCAGGGTGTATATAAACGAAATACTGCCAATATGTTGCCTGAGGCGCATTTTGCTTTTGTCGATGAAATTTTTAAGGCCAATTCAGCGATTTTAAATTCATTGCTGACACTAATTAATGAGCGTATTTTTTATAATAATGGAGTACCGTTGCCATCGCCGTTACTGACAATAGTAGGTTCCTCTAATGAGTATATTGAAGAAGGGGAAGGACTAGAAGCATTATTTGATCGCTTTTTATTACGGTACGAGGTGGACTATATTCGTGAAGAAGATACCTTTATATCCATGTTAAAGGATGAACAAACAACTATCATCCCTAAGCTGACATTAGAAGAGCTCATGCATCATCAGCTACGCGTAAAGGCTGTGACGCTGCCGGATGCAATCTATCAAACGCTTGCTAAAATCAGGACAAAGTTGCGTGATGAAGGCATCCGACCATCCGATAGGCGCTTTAAGCAATCCTTAGCTTTATTGCAGGCAAAAGCCTATTTAGATGGCAGGTTCGTGGTTAACCGCTCGGATTTAGCGCTATTGGAACATGTCTTATGGGAAACAGTAGAGCAAAAGGCAAAAACAGCAGAAATTATTCACGAAATTGCGCATGATACGATTGAGGCTTTTATTAATCGCGTGAAGCCGGAATTTGACTATATTATTTCCGATGCGCAACATGCGATGATTACACGAACGCCGAGTTCAAAGGCCAAATTAAGCGATTTGCTCATGCAAGGCAAAACTCTATTTCTAGAAGTGCAGGAGATGAATCGCCAAGCGCCCGATCGTCAGGAATTGGCGCTGCTAAAACGAGATATGCACCAAAGGCTTATGCAAATGACAACAGATGTAATTGGATTTTAACATCCCGTTAAAAAGTGGGGGAATTTCATATAGATAAGGAGGCGCCTATTTCAGTCGCCTCCTTTTAATAGGTGGTGAAGATGGACGATGGCATTATTTGCAACGTATCAGCAAACGGTACTGCTAGAAGGGAACCGTCCGTATGAACGCTTTAATGAGTTAGCGCAGCTAGCAACGATGCTCACAGATGCCTGCAATGAAGGGGAACGGTTATATCCTGGTTTTACCCATATTATTGGTGATGTGTGGCAGACTTTTTATAGTTTACATCCGCAATTGGATATATCCAAAAAACAGTCCCACGAAGTGCAATATCACTTGCTCCATCAAATCATGCAAACAGCGGATTATCAAAGGTGGCAAGAGTTAACGGTCGGCGATGAACTTTTATCTGTCCTCACAACAGTGGCCGTTGCCGATCAGCTAACAAACTGGCTGAAAAATGCGGAAGGCAAGGAAGCACAAAAAAAACTGGAGCGTGCGGAGCATCAACAACAAAGATTGCAAACCCAGCAGCAATTACTGGCTAAAAAAATAACACAGGCACAACAAAATTCAGAAAAGCAGCGCCTTCAACAACAGCAAAAGTTTATACAAAAACAACTTGTTCATATTGAGCACGAGCAACGAGAAGCAAAATTAGCGCTATCGGCTGCCATGAAGAATATCCCCGCTGATCAATGGCACGACATGTTAGTAAAATCTAAGCGACAAGCCCAACAAACAAAGGAAACAGTGACTGCCATAGGCACACTAGATGGCAAAAAGCTTGAACAAGTCCCAGTAGCCGAGCAGTTTCAGTTAGCCGAGCATATTCAAACTCACGCCGTTGTGAAAAACATTGCCGAACTGACAGGGCGGTTTCGTCGTATTGTAAAAAAGAAGCAAAAAACAACGTATAAAATGACGATGGCCCGTCAAAATATTACGCTGGGACAGGAAGTATCGAGACTTTTACCGATAGAACTTGCAAATCTGATTATGCCCCATGCGAAAGTAGATTTTTTGCGGCGTTATGCAGAACAACAAACCTTGATATTTGACGCAAAAGGGAAAGAGCGCCGCGGCAGAGGACCTATTATTATTTGCATGGATGAAAGCAGCTCCATGACAAGCATAAAGGAGGAAAGCAAAGCATTTTGCCTAGCGCTATTAATGATTGCCAGCAAGCAAAAAAGAGATTTTGCCATTATTCCATTTTCGACTGATATAGGGGAGGTTGCCATTTTTCCTAAAGGTCGTTCTTCAGCTGAGGCGATCCTGCATTTTAGCCAGCAGTTTTTAGGGGGCGGCACGAATTATGAAAAGCCACTGCGTGCTTCACTTGATATTTTATCGAGAAGTGCTTTCAACGAAGCGGATCTGCTCTTTGTAACGGATGGCTCAAGTTATTTATCCAGCCAGTTTTTAGACGAGTTCAATACAATCAAAAAGAAGCGCCGTTTTGAATGCACAAGCATTATTTTAACGAATTATATTAATACAGTAGATATAACGGTCGTGGAACGTTTTTCAGATAAAGTGATTGAGGTTCATAATTTATTTGAAGCAGAAGATGTCTTCGCGATGAACTAATGATTCCTTCTCGCCAAAGGTTTAGCTATTCTATAGAATAGAAGTAATGTTTCGAGGAGGGATTTTTTTGTCTACGTTATTTAATGAAGTTTTATCTCTTGCAGCGGAGAAAAGAAGGCCATTTGTGCAGGAGCGGCCTGAGCTATTTGTACAAATGTTTGAACGAATTGGACATCCGGAAGGCAAGGTGCGAGATCAGCAAAATTACCGGTTATTTATCGAGTTATTATCGGCTGATCAAATACCGCACGACATAGTAAAACAATGGGCTTCCCAGTTGCCGGCTCAATTAGTGGATTTTGAATCTACCGTTTTCGGGCGGTCGTTTAGTGCCTTATGGTTAGCGGGTATAGTGCATGCAGATCGTCAATTGCAATTATTGTCTTCTGCCCAGTATGAGACGATTGTACAAGCAGCTACCAAGCTATTATCCCAAGAGCATGATTTACGTAGCTTTATAGATGAGAAGTCAGGCTGGGCGCATAGTGTTGCCCATGCGGTGGATTTACTAGTAGCCTGTGTGGAGCATCCGATGTTTACATTGCCAGCGGGACCACCTATGCTGCAAGCTATGAAACATGCTTTTTGGAAAGAGACTGTGTTTGTAGATGATGAGGAAGAACGCTTTGTGCGCCTAGTGGCTGCTCTAATAGGCAGGAGTCTGGAGGAAGAGGTATTAGTAGAATGGCTAGAACAGTTATTTGACAGGGTAGAGCAGGTAGCCTATACACAAGGTTACACACCTAGCTGGTTTAAAGGACGCACGAACACGATGCACTTTACCAAAACTTTATATTTCAAGCTGAAATTCAGTCATCAGTATGATAGGTTGCGAGGGGTTTCTTCTATTTTTATTCAAAAATGGTCACAATAAAGAAGCAGCTTTTTCGAAACACGAAGTAATGGGCAATAGTAAAGCAGAAACAGTCATTTTCGATTAGTCATAACAAAAACTTATCGTAAAAGATAATATTAATGTAATTTACTTATGTCGAAAAATGATATATGATTATTCTTGGAGAAAAGAAGCTTTACATAGCCTTTTCAATTATGAAAATTAGGGGGATTTACACAATGGCACAAGAGAACTTACACAATAGCCGCTCGTCATTTGAAGTTAACGGTAAAACTTACAACTACTACCGTTTAGCAGCAATCGAAGAAGCTGGCATTGCAAACGTATCACGCCTTCCTTACTCAATCAAAGTATTACTAGAATCTGTTTTACGTCAATATGATGCATACGTAATCAAAGAAGAGCACGTAAACGAATTAGCAAAATGGGGAGCTGGCGCTAGTGCAGAAGCAGAAGTACCATTCAAACCATCTCGCGTAGTATTACAAGACTTCACTGGTGTACCAGTAGTAGTAGACCTAGCTTCTTTACGCTCTGCAATGAAAGAAATGGGCGGTAACCCAGACAAAATCAACCCAGCTATTCCAGTTGATTTAGTAATCGACCACTCTGTACAAGTTGACAAATACGGTAACGCACAAGCTTTAGAAGCGAACATGGACCTTGAGTTCGAGCGTAACGCTGAGCGTTATAACTTCTTAAAATGGGCTCAAACTGCTTATGATAACTTCCGCGCTGTACCACCAGCAACTGGTATCGTACACCAAGTTAACTTAGAGTACTTAGCTCCAATCGTACACGTAAAAGAAAATGCTGACGGCACTTTCGAAACATTCCCAGATTCAGTAGTGGGTACTGACTCTCATACAACAATGATCAACGGTATCGGCGTTCTTGGATGGGGTGTTGGTGGTATCGAAGCTGAAGCAGGTATGCTTGGTCAACCTTCTTACTTCCCAATCCCAGAAGTAATCGGTGTTAAATTAGTAGGCGAATTACCAAACGGTACAACTGCAACTGACTTAGCATTAAAAGTAACGCAAGTATTACGTGCACAAGGTGTAGTTGGTAAATTCGTAGAGTTCTTTGGTCCTGGTGTATCTAAATTACCATTAGCTGACCGTGCTACAATCTCTAACATGGCGCCAGAATACGGTGCTACATGTGGTTTCTTCGCAATTGACGATGAATCATTAAACTACATGCGTTTAACAGGTCGTGACGAAGAGCACATCGCTGTAGTAGAAAACTACCTAAAAGCAAATGACATGTTCTTTGATCCATCATTAGAGCCTGTTTACACAACTGTTTTAGAAATTAACCTTGCTGATATCGAAGCGAACCTTTCAGGTCCAAAACGTCCACAAGACTTAATTCCTTTAACTGAAATGAAAAAAGTTTACCGTGAATCTGTAGTAGCTCCTCAAGGTACACAAGGTTTCGGTTTAACAGAAGAAGAATTCTCTAAAACATCTACAGCTGAATTTGCTGAGGGTGCAGTAGAAATTCCAGCGGGCGCTGTAGCAATCGCTGCGATCACTTCTTGTACAAACACTTCTAACCCATACGTATTATTAGCTGCTGGTTTAGTTGCTAAGAAAGCTGTTGAGTTAGGTATCAAACCTGCGAAATGGGTAAAAACTTCTTTAGCACCAGGTTCTAAAGTAGTAACTGGTTACCTAGAAGATTCTGGTTTACAAGAATACTTTGATGCAATCGGCTTCAACACAGTTGGTTACGGTTGTACAACATGTATCGGTAACTCAGGTCCATTATTACCAGAAATCGAAGATGCAATTAAACGCAATGATTTATTCGTAACTTCAGTATTATCTGGTAACCGTAACTTCGAAGGCCGTGTACACCCACTAGTAAAAGCTAACTTCTTAGCTTCACCACCACTAGTAGTAGCATACGCTTTAGCTGGTACAGTAGATATCGACTTACAAAAAGACGCAATCGGTGTAACTCCAGAAGGTAAAGAAGTATTCTTCGCTGACATCTGGCCATCAACTGAAGAAGTAAACGCAGTATTAAACAAAGTAGTTACTCGTGAATTATTCCAAAAAGAATATGAAACAGTATTCACTGCGAACGAAAAATGGAATGCAATCGAGACTTCAACTGAATCTCTATACACATTCGATGAGAAATCAACTTACATTCAAAACCCACCATTCTTCACTGGTCTTTCTAAAGAGCCAGAAGCAATCAAAGGTCTTGATGGTTTACGCGTAATGGCGAAGTTCGGTGACTCAATCACAACTGACCATATTTCTCCAGCTGGTTCAATCGGTAAAGATACACCAGCAGGTAAATATTTAATCGAGAATGGCGTTGCGATCCGCGACTTCAACTCTTACGGATCTCGTCGTGGTAACCACGAAGTAATGATGCGCGGTACATTCGCGAACATCCGTATCCGTAACCAAGTTGCTCCAGGTACAGAAGGTGGTTTCACTACTTACTGGCCAACAGGCGAAGTAGAGTACATCTATGATGCATGTATGAAATATCAAGCAGCAGGTACTGGCTTAGTAGTATTAGCTGGTAACGACTACGGTATGGGTTCTTCTCGTGACTGGGCTGCTAAAGGTACATTCTTACTAGGTGTTAAGACTGTAATCGCACAATCTTACGAGCGTATCCACCGTTCTAACTTAGTAATGATGGGTGTTCTTCCACTACAATACTTAAACGGCGAATCTGCTGATTCTTTAGGTTTAACTGGTGAAGAAACAATCTCTGTAAACATTACGGATGACGTGAAACCACGTGATATCTTAACAGTAACTGCTACATCTCCAGACGGCACAGTTAAAACTTTCGAAGCTTTAGCTCGTTTCGACTCAGAAGTAGAAGTAGACTACTACCGTAACGGTGGTATCTTACAAATGGTATTACGTGCAAAAGCTTTAGAAGCTTAATAGTTTCGTAAACTAATAATAGAAGGCAAAATCCATTGCGGGTTTTGCCTTCTTTTTGGTTGGAAAACGATGATGGTACTGGCAGTATAATCTTTCATTGCTCTTTGTCTCCCTTTCATCAGGAAGCAATATGAACATAAAAAAGTTGCGGCATGGAGTTTTACAACACATGCCGCAACTTTAAAAATGAATGAACTTTGTAAGGATAGATAAGCTCATTGATATTGTTTTATTTTGAAATGGTATGTAGATAAATTCCTTTATTGAAGCCGCCTTTTTTAGCTTTCTTTGCTTGGCGAATCTCTTCAAATTCTTCTACTGTCAGCCCATGAAGAGTAATCGCTGCATGAATTAATTCAACCATATCGACAAGCTCTTCAATAGCTTGATCTTTCGTTTCTGCCTCGCGGTATTCGGACAGCTCTTCTATTAATTTATGCGTTATTTCATGCTGATGCTCAAGGGGAGATAATAGTTTTAACGTATAGCTGCCGCCGTCTTTTGTTACTAAATTTGGCACTTTATCGCGTACTAATTTGTTTAATTCCTTCATGATGGACCGCCTCCTCACATTCATTTTAACACGAAAAAGGAGCGCCATAAAGACGCTCCTTGAAGATATTACCACTCAATATTGGCAATCATGCCAAGCTCATCATCGATATCTAAATTGATACGTGCGCTCATCGAATCACGGCCAAGCTGTTCGTCGATATACAGACGAATCGCTGTTAGAAAATGTGCTTGTTTATATTCATCCATTGCACCGAGATAGTAGGCTTCTGCTGTATAACCAACTGCATCATCATAGCAAAGCTCCACTTCTACCTGATCGGGTGTAGTCTCTTTAAATCTAGCGTGGAATAAACAAACGGCATCGACTAGTTGCTGCTCTTGTAAAACTAGTTTTTCCATGTTGGCGCCTCGTTATCTTTATCTTTTTTACGTGTCATCATTTGTACTAATTTTACGATGATAAAGACAACTGCTACGATTGCTAACATATTAATGGCGAAGCCTAAAATAGAGCCAAGAATCCCTAAGTTAGAGAATAGACTACCAAACAATAGACCTGCTAAACCACCAATGAATAAGCCTTTCATTAGACCGCCAGCTGAGAAACCGCCTTTTTTCGTTGTATCAGTAGTATTGTTTTTATTCGTTGTGTTGTTATTTGATACAGAACCATTATTGTTTTTGTCAGTATCTTTATTTTGGATGTTCGAGTTGTTGTTATTGTTATTTGATTTAAAGCCTTTCTTACCTGATTTATAAGATTTGGCTTCAACTTGTGTGTCATCCATAAATGGAAGTACAGTACCGATACTTGAAAACAACAATGTAAAGGCAAATAAAACGGCTGCAAATTTCTTCATTATGTGTAATTCCCCCAATATTTTTCTACTTTTTAAGTATAGCAAATATCTAGATTAAGTCTAGAATTTGCTCTTATTTAGATATACGTGCATAATGAAAAAAAGTTTCAAAAATGTGAAAATAGATACAAAGGAAAGATACAAAGGTTGAAAAAACAGTTGTGCATTTTTATGCGTAAAGGTAGAATAAAAATTAAATTCAGCGGAAATACACTGATTTATTAGAAAGCTTTGTATTTCTTGGGAGGTCAAAACATGAGTAAGATTCGTATTGGTATCGTAGGTTATGGTAATTTAGGTCGCGGAGTAGAGGCGGCTATCACACAAAATCCAGACACAGAATTAGTAGCAGTTTTTACACGTCGTGACCCAGCAACGGTAAATATTTCGTCTGCAACAGCAGGCGTTTATTTAGTAGATGAAGCACCAGATTTTAAAGATAAAATTGATGTCATGATTTTATGTGGCGGTTCAGCTACAGATCTACCGGAACAAGTGCCGCATTTTGCACAGTGGTTCAACACAGTGGATTCATTTGATACACATGCTAAAATTCCAGAATTTTTTGAGGCAGCAGATCAAGTAGCAGCTGCGAATGGAACAGTGGCTGTTATTTCTGTAGGCTGGGATCCAGGGCTATTCTCTTTAAATCGTTTATTAGGAGAGACAGTATTACCAGTAGGCAATACATATACATTCTGGGGAGACGGCTTAAGCCAAGGTCACTCAGACGCAGTACGCCGTATTGAAGGCGTGAAAAACGGGGTACAGTATACACTGCCAATTCGTGAAGCGGTAGACCGTGTACGCAGCGGTGAAAACCCTGAACTTTCTACACGTGAAAAGCATGCGCGTGAATGTTTCGTTGTCCTTGAAGAAGGAGCAGACGCAGCAGCTATCGAAAAAGAAATCAAAGAAATGCCAAACTATTTCTCTGATTATGATACAACGGTGAACTTTATTTCAGAAGAGGAGCTACAAGCAAACCACGCCGGCATGCCGCATGGTGGATTTGTGATCCGTTCAGGGGAGTCAGGCGAGGGCGACAAACAAATCCTAGAGTTCTCACTGAGATTAGAGTCTAACCCTATGTTCACATCGAGTGTCTTGCTAGCTTATGCACGTGCTGCTTATAAATTAGCACAAACAGGTGACAAAGGAGCAAAAACGGTATTTGATATCCCATTTGGCTTACTATCGCCAAAATCACCAGCTGACTTACGCAAGGAACTACTCTAATAAACGAGCTGTCTTATAAGTGGAAAGCTTATAAGACGGCTTTTACTCTTTTAGCTACCTTGATAGGTTTTAGGTACATGCTATATATGACGAAAGGGGAATGACCATGACAGCGAAAATCCAATTTAACGGTTTAATATTGCTGGCTTCTTATATTCAACGACTTTATGTCAATGAACAAATCAAGGAGCGATTAGAGCAAAAATCAGAAGATTTCCCGGTCGTAAAAGATTATTTTGACTCAGTCAATGCCATTATGCCAATGTTTGTCCAAACGAAAATGCTAACAGGCACGCAAGGACAAAAGCTTGAACAAATTTTAGCAGGCACGATGGATATGATGCAGCACTATTTTGAACCACTTAACACATCTTACGCCTATAAATTACGCATCGTGACGTCTACATTATTTGCTGAAAAACTGATGATTCAAGGCATTCTGCATTTAGGAGAAGTTTTCGGTGAAGATGTGGGAGAAGATATGAAAAAACGTCTGCCATTTTATGAGGAACGCACGAAAATGATCAATCAAGTGGTAGCAGCCAAGCAAGCCGATGTAGAGCCGACACCGGAAGTGGTAGCGGTTATTGACAAATGGTATGAAGGCATTGCAGAAAATCAACAAAACATACTTCAAGATATGAATAAAATTGCACCAATGATTGGTATAGGAAAGAAGGAATGAAGATGGCTGTAGCCGTTGATCCAGCACTACAAAACCGCGCAAGACTATTAGTGAAATGTCCTGATAAGCCCGGTATAGTTTCATTATTATCAACTTTTTTACATTCACACAACGCAAATATCATTGATTCAAGTCAATTTTCAAGTGACCCGACAAACGGTACATTCTTTATCCGAATCGAGTTTAACTGTGATAATTTAGTAATGAAACGCGATGATATGGAGCAACAATTTGCCGAGCTAGCAGCTGCACATGAAATGTCGTATAGCTTCCATTATAAAGCGGTACGCCAGCGTGTCGCGATTTATGTATCTAAGGAAACCCATGCACTGATGGAGCTATTATGGGAATGGCAGAATGGTGATTTAGATATGGAAATTGCTGTGGTGATTAGCAATTCAGACGTAGCACGCCCTATGGTAGAGGCGCTAGGGATTCCGTATTATTATATCCCGGCAAACAAGGACATCCGTGAACAAGTCGAGGCACAGCAGATCCGTCTCATGAAAGAATATCGTGTTGACTTGCTGATTTTGGCACGTTATATGCAGATTTTAACGCCAAACTTTGTATCCCACTTTGAACACCGTATTATTAATATTCACCATTCGTTTTTACCGGCATTTATCGGAGCCAATCCGTACAAACGTGCTTTTGAACGCGGGGTAAAACTAATCGGAGCCACGAGTCATTACGTGACGAATGATTTGGATGAAGGACCAATCATTGAGCAAGATGTTGAGCGGGTAGATCATCGCAATGACGTACAAGAACTCAAAAAAATCGGTCAAAAAATTGAACGACGCGTATTAGCGCGTGCTGTTAAATGGCACTTAGAAAATCGTGTCATCGTAGAAGGCAATAAAACGATTGTCTTCCACTAGGGAAATCTGAAAAAGCGTCTTTTCTTAAAAAAATTAAGAAAAGACGCTTTTTCGATTATATTACACAGAGATGAAGAATATATTAATTAATATGCCTACGACAAAGGCTAAAATAAAGCCAATTAATGCTAAGACAGCTTGGTACGGTTTTATTAACATCATGCCCACCCCTTATTCAGATGATTTATTATACTCTTCCCTGCTTTATAAAGCGAAAACATACAATATATATGTTAAGAGCATGACAATCATGCTCGGTTAAAAAACGAAATTCAGAAAAATCTGTAAAAAGTTATTTTTATAAAATCAATTTCCTTATGTTAAGTATTGATATAAAAGCTCTTATTGATACGTAAAAAAGATAATCTCTATTTTGAAATAATAAAAATAGTGTTCTATTTAGAGAAAAACGTATTTTTCGAGAAAATAAAGAAAAAATTAGTAGACGAATGGAAATGCAAATGCTATATTCTAATTGTAATCTAAATTACATGAAGCAGAAAAAACAGGTATTTTCGATCAATAGACTTTAATGGAAAATAAGGAGTGGTACATGGAGGGACAAAAATTGAAGCAAACAGTTAAAGAGCGTATTTTAGACACTGCACTCGATTTGTTTCAGCAAAAAGGCTACCACGGTGTCTCTGTTGATGAAATTGTCGATGTAGCGAAAACATCCAAAGGCGGATTTTATCACAATTTTAAGTCAAAAGATGCCTTACTCTATGAAATTCATGATATTTTCATTTCGCATGTACTAGCAGAAACGAAAATAGCATGCAAGACACATAGTAATCCAATTGATCAGTTATGTGCGATGCTGTATGCCTTTACCAATGTATTTGATGTATACAATCGTCATATTACTGTATTTTATGATGAAAGTGCCTATTTGCAACCCGATTATAAAGCAAATATTAAACAAAAAAGAACTGAATATCGTAGACTCATTGAAGGCGTGATCGAAGAAGGGAAGCAAAGTGGACATTTTCGTTCAGAAATTTCCACACGTATAACGACGATGGCAATTATTGGGATGGTGAACTGGACCTATAAATGGTACTGGCGCAATGGAGAACTCTCAATGGAACAAATTACGTTGTATTTTAACGATATGATCTTACGAGGCATTGTGACGGAGCAAGGATTTAACGAATCATTTGCTAAGCAGTATATCCAGAGCAAAGTCGTTTAACTAGTGGAAACTAGTTTTTTTAACCAAATATACAAACCGACTAGTCGGTCAAAAAGCGATGCTAAAAGCAACATAAGGGGGAAATGAGATGAATTTTGAATTAACAAAAGAGCAACAAATGATCCGTGACATGGTACGTGATTTTGCCCAGGCAGAAATCGCACCACATGCAAGAGAATTAGATGCAACCCATTCATTCCGTAAAGAAAGCTTTGATAAAATGGCGGAGCTTGGACTATTCGGTATACCCTTTCCAGAAGAGTACGGCGGTTCAGACGGCGGAACGATTTCTTATGCGTTGGCAGTAGAAGAAATCGGACGCGCTTGCGGTGGTACAGGGTTATCTTATGCAGCGGCTGTATCATTGGGAGCGACTCCTTTTTTAAACTTCGGTACAGAAGAACAAAAGCAAGAATACTTAGTCCCTATGGTTGAGGGGAAAACATTCGGTTCCTTCGGTTTAACAGAGCCAAATGCAGGTTCCGATGCCGGTGGTACGCGAACGAAAGCATACTTAGATGGAGACGAATGGGTCATCAATGGTGAAAAATGCTGGATTACAAACGCTAGCTATGCTCGTCAAATCGTTTGTACGGCAGTAACAGGTCAGGACGAACGCGGTAAAAATATCATTACGGCGATTATCGTACCAAGTGACACACCAGGCGTGACGATTCGTTCAGAATATGAAAAAATGGGGGTACGTGCTTCCAATACATGTGAAATTGTGTTAGAAAATGTACGCGTACCAAAGGAAAATGTATTAGGCGATGAAAAGCGCGGCTTCGGGCAGTTCTTAAATACATTAGACGGCGGTCGTATCTCGATCGCAGCACTTTCTGTTGGCATCGCGCAATCCGCTTTTGAAAAAGCTCTGCAATATTCAAAAGAGCGTGTGCAATTTGGTCAATCGATTTCAAAATTACAAGCGATTCAATTTAAGTTAGCAGATATGGCAATGGAAATTGAATTGGCACGTAATATGGTACACAAGGCAGCTTGGCTAAAGGATAATGGCAAACCATTTAAAAAAGAAGCAGCGTATGCAAAGCTTTTCGCCTCTGAGATGGGCTTCCGTACTTGTAACCAGGCTATCCAAATTCACGGTGGCTACGGCTATATGGCGGAATATGATGTAGAGCGTCATTTACGTGATATTAAATTGATGGAAATTGGTGAAGGTACTTCTGAAATTCAACGTGTCGTTATTTCTCGTCAGCTAGGCTGTTAATAGATCATTGACAATTAAACAGGAGGAATGTGTATGGCGGAACTAGTTTATCAGACAATTGGTGAAATGCTAGAGGAAAGAGTAGCAAAATACGCAGATCGAGAGGCATTAGTGTATGCAGATCGAGATTTACGCATGACGTACAAGGAGTTTAATGAGCATACCAACCAGGTAGCGAAAGCACTGATGGCGATTGGCCTTGAAAAGGAACAAAACTTTTCTGTATGGACTACCAATGTACCCCAGTGGCCAGGGTTACAATTTGGCTCTGGAAAAATGGGAGCAGCCCTCGTTACGGTGAATACCGGCTATCGTTCTTCAGAGTTAGAATACTTATTAAAGCAATCCGATACGCGAGCTCTTGTGCTCATTGATCAATACCGAGACCATTGTTATATGGATACGCTATATGGCTTATGTCCGGAACTGAAAGAGTGTGAACCAGGTCAGCTAAAAAGCGCTCGTTTGCCGCTCCTAAAAACGGTCATTGTTATTGGCGACAAAAAATATCCAGGCACGTATAGTTATGACGAATTTTTAGCATTAGCAGATACTATATCTGATGAACAATTGCAAGTACGTAAAAATGAATTGCATCATGATGATGTAATTAATATTCAATACACTTCCGGTACAACAGGATTCCCAAAAGGGGTTATGCTAAGACATTCCAATATAGTGAATAATGGCATTAATATCGCCGAGGCTATGGGATTGACTCATGAAGACCGTCTCTGTATCCCAGTACCATTTTTCCACTGTTTTGGCTGCGTAATTGGGACGATGGCTATTGTCACAGCAGGGGGGACGATGGTGCCTGTGCAGGAATTTAATCCTGAAGAGGTACTGCGGACAGTAGAGAAAGAAAAATGCACAGCACTTCACGGTGTACCGACGATGTTCATCAGTGAGCTGAATTTACCGAATATTAAGCAATTTAATTTATCCAGTTTACGAACTGGGGTAATGGCAGGCTCGAACTGTCCGGTCGAGACGATGAAGGATGTCATTCATATTATGGGAATGAAGGATGTCACAATCTGTTACGGTCAAACAGAAACATCTCCGGTTATTACCCAGACACGTCCAGAAGATTCACTCGAAGCGAAAACAGAAACAGTCGGACGTCCGCATCCGAATATGGAAATCATTATTGCAGAGCCAGGTACGAATGAAGAATTGCCGCGCGGTGAGCAAGGCGAAATTTTAGCGCGTGGCTATGCGGTAATGAAGGGCTATTATAATAACCCTGAAGCGACAGCCGAAACAATTGACAGTGATAACTGGTTGCATACGGGCGACCTAGGTACGATGGATGAGAATGGCTTTATCCGTGTAACAGGACGCTTAAAGGACATGATCATTCGCGGAGGGGAAAATATTTACCCGCGCGAAATTGAAGAGTTTTTATACCGCCACCCAAAAATTCTAGATGTACAAATCGCAGGTGTACCGGATGAAAAATATGGAGAAGAAGCAGCTGCTTGGATTATTTTAAAAGAAGGACAACAAGCAACAGAAGAAGAAATTCGTGAGTTTTGTAAAGGACAGATTTCACGTCACAAAATTCCACGCCATATTTTCTTTGTAAAAGAATATCCAATGACAGCTTCAGGGAAAATTCAAAAATTCAAATTACGTGAGCAATTTGAAGGTCTTGCCAAAACGTTGCAATAGGAGGGTTTAGTATGTTCAACAAAATTTTGATTGCCAATCGTGGTGAAATCGCTAGACGAGTTATTCGAACATGTAAAAGACTAGGTATTGAAACAGTAGCGGTTTATTCAGAAGCGGATGCCAATAGTCCACACGTCAGAGAAGCGACAGAAAGTTATTGTATCGGTAAGCCTCCTGTATTACACAGCTATTTAAATATTGACGCAATCATTGGGGCAGCAAAAGAGTCGAAAGCAGAGGCGATTCACCCAGGCTACGGCTTACTTTCTGAAAATGCAGCTTTCGCTAAACGAGTAGAACAAGAGGGGCTAGTGTTTATTGGACCATCTTCTCAAGTGATTGAATCGATGGGCAGTAAGCTAGAAGCTCGTAAGATAATGGAAGAAGCAGGTGTACCGATTGTTCAAGGTGTCAATGATCCAATTGCCAATACTGATGAAGCAGCGGTAATTGCTGAACAGATTGGTTACCCGGTGATGTTAAAAGCATCGGCTGGCGGCGGCGGTATTGGTATGCAACTTGTTCATAATGAAGCCGAGCTACGTAAAGCATTTGAAGGCAATCAAAAGCGTGCCCAAAGCTTCTTTGGTGACGGCACGATGTTTATCGAAAAATTCATTGCTGAGCCGCATCATGTGGAAGTGCAAGTGCTTGCCGATACACATGGTCATGTCGTACCAATTTATGAGCGTGAATGTTCGATTCAACGCCGCAATCAAAAAGTAGTAGAGGAAGCACCGTCACCATTTATTAGTGACGAAACACGTACACGCATGCTAGATGCAGCAGTGAACGCAGCCAGCTCTATTGGATATACGAATGCGGGCACAATTGAATTTTTAGTTGACAAGGATCAGAACTTCTATTTCTTAGAGATGAATACACGTCTACAAGTTGAACATCCAGTGACTGAAGAAATCACGGGTCTAGATTTAGTTGAACAGCAATTATTAGTAGCGAGTGGTGAAAAATTAGCCTTTACGCGTGAAGATATTGTGAAGCGTGGTCATGCCATTGAAGTGCGGATTTATGCAGAAGATCCGATAACGTTTTTCCCGTCTCCAGGACATATCAAGCATTTATCAGTGCCGGAAGGTGAAGGGATTCGTCACGAGCTGGCAGTAGAATCGGGCAGTGATGTTACGCCGTTTTATGATCCGATGATCGCCAAACTTGTCGTATTCGGTCATGACCGTTCTGAGGCTTGTGAACGTCTTGCACAGGCTTTAAGAGAATATAAGGTAGAAGGTATTAAAACGAATATTCCTATGTTACTAGATATTGTAACAGATGAAGTATTTTTAAGCGGTGATACCAATACAAAGTTTGTAGAGGAATATTATTTGCCAAAAGTAACGGTAAGCAAATAAAAACGAGAAACGGCGCGAAAGATTGAACTTTGGCGAGCACGATCTTCAAGAGTGCCGTTCCTCTACATACCATTTTATATCGGAGGGATAGTATATGACAATAGTAAAAGCAAGTATGGCGGGAACAGTTTGGAAAGTATTAGTACAAGAAGGCCAAGAAGTAGCAGCTGGCGAGGATGTAGTCATTCTAGAATCGATGAAAATGGAGATTCCGATTGCAGCCGAAGAAGCAGGCACAGTGAAGCGTGTGATTGCAGCTGAAGGCGATTTTATTAACGTAGACGACGATTTAGTCGAAATCGAATAAGAGGTGCTGATGATGCCATTTCCGACAAAAGTCCAAATTAAAGAAGTAGGTCCACGTGACGGCTTGCAAAATGAAAAGGCCTTTATCGAAACGGCAGACAAAATTGCCTTGATTGATACATTAAGTGGTACAGGGCTCGATTACATTGAAGTAACGAGCTTTGTCCACCCTAAATGGATCCCGCAATTGGCAGATGCCGTCGATGTATTGCAGAATATTAAGCGCCATAAAGACATTACGTACGCTGCACTTGTGCCGAATAGCAAGGGACTTGAGCGAGCACTAGCAGCAGGTGTGGATGAGGTAAGCGTCTTTATGTCAGCAAGTGAAGGCCATAATAAAGCCAATATTAATAAATCGATTGATGACACATTCCCGATTCTACAGGAGGTTGTAGAGGGGGCCCTAGCAGCAGGTAAATCCGTGCGCGGCTATATTTCTACGGTTATTGCGTGCCCGCATGATGGGTATACAAACCCTGAGCAAGTAGTCTACGTAGCGGAAAAGCTTTTTGCAATGGGTGTGAGTGAGGTGTCATTAGGCGATACAATTGGCGTAGGTGTGCCGACACAAGTTGATGCATTATTGACCGAAATGTTAAAGCAATTCCGTCCAGAACAGCTAGCGATGCACTTTCATGATACGCGCGGTACAGCCATTGCCAATATTGTAACAAGCTTGCAGCATGGTATCACAAAATTTGATAGTGCTATCGGCGGTCTCGGTGGCTGCCCGTATGCAAAAGGGGCATCAGGCAACGTAGCCACAGAGGATTTACTGTATTTACTCCACGAGATGGGCATCGAAACAGGTGTTGATCTGGAAAAAATCAAACAAGCTGCGCTTCGTATGGAGAACCTTCTTGGTAAACAGCTTAGTTCTAAATTAGTCGCAGTTGCACGCGGGGAGGAATCGTAATGGCACAATTTGTAGAAGTAACAATCACAGATGGCATTGCAGTGCTGATGCTGAAACGCGCACAAGCTGCCAATGCACTTTCCATCCAAATGCTAGAGGAAATCAATGAAGCGCTAGAAGAACTGACATATAATCGTTCCGTACGTGTCGTCATCGTCACAGGAGAAGGAGAAAAGGCCTTCTGTGCAGGAGCCGATTTAAAAGAACGAAAAGGTATGCCTGAAGAACAAGTGCGAAAAACCGTAGCGCTTATTGGCTCAACGGTAACGCATTTTGAAAAATTAGCTCAGCCGGTAATCGCGGCAATCAATGGAGTAGCATTTGGCGGCGGCTTGGAGCTTGCCCTCGCTTGCGATCTTCGCATCGCGAGCAGTGATGCAAAACTCGGACTGACTGAGGCGTCGCTCGGCATCATTCCAGGTGCAGGCGGGACACAGCGATTACCACGTCTAATCGGCATTGGTAAAGCAAAAGAACTGATTTATACGGCACGCCGTT
Organism: Lysinibacillus odysseyi; assembly: GCA_014595895.1. Classification (GTDB taxonomy): domain Bacteria; phylum Bacillota; class Bacilli; order Bacillales_A; family Planococcaceae; genus Lysinibacillus_B; species Lysinibacillus_B odysseyi_A. The sequence continues at coordinate 753,431 of JABUKB010000001.1, forward strand.
TAACAGCTGACGAGGCTAAAGAATACGGCATCATTGAGCATGTCGTGACATCTGATGAACTGTTATCATTTGCACAATCACTGGCGCAAGAAATGGCGAAAAATGCACCATTATCATTGATGCAGGCCAAAACTGCAATCAATCATGGTATGCAGACAGATATCGCAACAGGACTGCAAATTGAATCACTTGCCTATAGCCGTTTGCTTTATTCGGAAGATCGTTTAGAAGGACTTCAAGCTTTCCAGGAAAAACGACAACCTGTTTATACAGGAAAATAAAGGGGGATGGGAGAAATGACAGTAACAACTGACAACAAACATGCAGCATATTTAGAAGAAATCCATAAGGGTGGACAGTCAAAGTATCATGACAAGAACGCAGAGCAGGGCAAATTATTCGTCCGCGAGCGTTTGCAATTATTATTCGATGATGGCGTATTAGCAGAGGATGGTCAATTTGCCAATGTGTTAGCCGGCGATTTACCAGCTGATGGTGTCGTAACAGGAATCGGAAAAGTAAATGGTCAAACGGTCTGCGTCATGGCGAATGATTCAACTGTAAAAGCTGGATCTTGGGGGAAACGTACTGTAGAAAAAATTATCCGTATCCAAGAAACAGCGGAAAAACTAGGCGTACCGATGCTGTATTTAGTCGATTCAGCAGGGGCACGTATCACAGACCAGCTAGAAATGTTCCCAGGACGTCGCGGCGCAGGACGCATCTTCTATAATCAGGTGAAGTTATCAGGACGTATCCCGCAGCTATGCTTATTATTCGGTCCATCTGCTGCAGGTGGCGCTTATATTCCAGCATTTTGTGATGCAGTTGTGATGGTCGAGGGCAATGCTTCAATGTACTTAGGCTCGCCTCGTATGGCGGAAATGGTTATTGGGGAGAAAGTTGACTTAGAAACAATGGGTGGCGCTAAAATGCACTGTTCCGTTTCAGGTTGTGGCGACGTGTTAGCCAAAACAGAGGAAGAAGCAATCGCATATGCACGCCAATATTTAAGCTATTTCCCAAGTAACTTTAAGTATAAGCCAGCTTTACAGGAACCTAAGTTACCAGCTTCATTTGAAAAAACAATCGATGAGCTAATTCCAAAAAACCAAAACGTACCTTTTAATATGCATGATTTAATCAATCGTATTATTGATGAAGGGTCTTGGTGTGAGGTTAAAAAATTATTTGCTGCTGAAATCATTACAGGATTTGCACGTATTAACGGGCAATCAGTGGGGATTATTGCCAACCAACCACGTGTAAAAGGTGGGGTACTATTCCATGATTCAGCAGATAAAGCAGCAAAATTCATCTCGCTATGTGATGCTTTCCACATTCCACTAATTTTCTTAGCGGATGTGCCAGGCTTTATGATCGGGACACAAGTGGAAAAAGTGGGAATCATTCGCCACGGTGCGAAGATGATTTTTGCGATGAGTGAAGCAACAGTGCCAAAAATCACTGTCATCGTTCGTAAAGCATATGGTGCAGGGCTATATGCAATGGCGGGTCCAGCATTTGAACCAGATGTGTGTATCGCATTAACTGGTGCACAAATCGCGGTAATGGGGCCAGAAGCAGCAGTCAATGCAGTATACGCAAATAAAATTGCTGCGCTGCCAAAAGAAGAACAAGCAGCATTTATCGAAGAAAAACGTAATGAATACCGTGAAGAAATCGATGTGTATCGCTTAGCGTCAGAGCTGATTATCGATGATGTAATCGAACCAAATGATTTACGTAAAACGCTTGAAAATCGTCTAGAAGCTTATAAATCAAAAGAGCTGACATTTACAGAGCGGAAACACGGTGTAAGTCCAGTATAAGAGTAGAGCAGAAAGGGGCAGACTTCCATGTGAAAAAACAGGAAAGCCCCTTTTTTTACTGTAAAAAATGTCTAAATATCCTCTGATAGGGTAAAATGTGGAGGGGGGTGTATATGGAAAAAATTTCAATAAAAAACCCTCTAAAAGAGGGGGGCGTTTATTTGTAGAAGACTTTATCGATATTGTATTTGGCGTGTAGTGTATTAATTGCGTATGTCTCGTAAATTTCACGTTCCATCGGATCATCAATTTCATATACTTCGATTTTGAATACTTCATCACGGTGATTTTTCATTGGTGATACATTATCTTCAAAGTGTTTTTTGATACGTTGACGAATTTTACGTGCTTTGCCGACAAAAAGTAGCTCATTCTTTTCATTGTAGAAGAAGAAAATCCCACCCTTATCGCGTGTAATTTTATGAAAGTCAATAAAGCCAAAGTAAGGTGTAATTGGTGCATCGCCTGGTTTTAAGTCTTGTACACGCTGGCGGATGACTAGATCTGGTTTTGGTAATTCAATTTTAATCAAAACATGTCACGTCCCTTTCGTTATTAGGAAATTATTATAGCATGGAACCCTATATTTAGCTACGAAGAAGTGAGCTACTGTTATCCGACTCTGAAAAGTTAAATCACCTGCATGCTCGCCCTTTAATACACTATGACTAGGATCATTCACGAAAGTAAGTAGGAGGTCTAATTAAGATGAGATTAAAAAATAAAGTAGCCATCATTACAGGTGGCGCCAATGGTTTAGGTTTTGCAGCAGCAAAACGATTTGTTGATGAAGGTGCAAATGTTGTTATTGCCGATTTTAATCGTGAAGCGGGTGAAAAGGCAGCGAGTGAGCTAGGGGAGTCAGTGGCCTTTGTGCATGTAGATGTTGGGAACTATGATAGTGCGAAACAAATGGCGCAAGCTACAATCGAAACGTTCGGAAAAATTGATATTCTGATTAATAATGCAGGTATTATTCGAGATGCAATGCTGCATAAAATGACAGAGGAAAATTTTGATGCGGTAATCAACGTCAATTTAAAGGGCGTCTTTAACTGCACGCAAGCAGTCATTCCACATATGATGGAGGCACAGTATGGACGTATCATCAGTACATCGTCAGTTGTCGGTGTATATGGGAATATCGGTCAAACCAATTATGCTGCAGCGAAAGCAGGGTTAATAGGGATGACAAAGTCATGGGCCAAAGAGCTAGGCCGAAAAAATATTACAGTCAATGCTGTCGCACCAGGTTTCATTCGTACATCAATTATTGAATCAATCCCGCAAAATGTCATCGAAAAGCTGCAAAAGATGGTGCTCTTAGGCGATCTTGGCGAAACAGAAGATGTTGCAAATGCCTATTTGTTTTTAGCCTCAGATGAAGCGAAATATATAACAGGTCATACACTGCATGTAGATGGCGGTATTATGATGTAAACAAAATACTCTGTAAGATTCCGTACGAGTAATTGTACATGATGTCTTATTGAATAGTGTTTTGTTTCTGAAGTTACCCAGTTAATAAAAATGCACATTACTAAATGTAAATTTTAGTGATGTGCTTTTTATTTTGACTAGTTTTTTTATCTAGATTTGTTAAAAGCCTTGCAATATCCATATTTGCAGTGTTTATTTCCGTTGTACTGAACCGCCAAAAAGGGTTTTCAGATGTTATTATAAAGTTTGATTGATATAATGAACCACAATGAAAACCAAAGAAGATTGAAGGAAGGAATTTTAATGTCAGTAAGAAGCAATGAAAATCTTGTGAAAAGCCCCAAATTACTAATAGCTGCTATTGCGTTAGGCGTAATTTTAAACCCATTAAACACAACTATGATTACGGTAGCTTTGCCAGCTATCCAAAATGAATTTCAACTTACCTCAAGGGATATTTCGTGGTTAATTTCTTCCTATTTTATTGTAAGTGCAATATTTTTACCTTTGACCGGTAAATTAAGTGATCATTATGGTAGAAAGAAAATCCTTCTTTTAGGATTAATTACTGTCTCTATTTCTTCCTTATTAGCGCCGTTATCTCCGAATTTGATGTTTTTAATAGGAATGAGAGCCATTCAAGCCATTGGTACATCAGCTCTTTTTCCAGCTGGTATCGGAATTGTCCGTACATATATTGAGAAAAATCAAAATAGAGTAATCGCAACACTAGCGGTATTTGCCACTACCTCGGCAGCCCTCGGACCGACAATTAGCGGATTATTAATCCAAATTGCCGAATGGCCGGTTATTTTTTATGTGAATTTCCCTATACTCATCACTTCAGCGATATTAACTTTGATATATGTACCTAACGATATAAAAGCTGCGGTTAAGCCGTATAAATGGGATTTCATTGGAATAGTTTTATTTGGCATCCTTATGACATGCTGGACGACCTTTTTGCAATCATTAGCAAGAGGTTTCAATGCATGGACATTCATGCTGTCCATTTTCATTACGCTTTTGTTCTATTACTATGAGAAAAGGAAAAAAGAACCCTTTTTAAATGTAGTGTTTTTAACAAGGAATCCGAAAATATCCTTTGTTTATATCCAATTTATATTAGTGACAATTGTATTTTTCGCCATCATTCTCTCTATGCCAACTTATTTGCAATATGTGATTAGGCTAGACTCTAAAACCACTGGAATGATTATGCTTTCTCTTTCATTGTTTGCCATGATCATGACACCTATAGCAACCCGTTGGATGGAAAAAGCGGGATTCAAAGTTCCATTGCTTTTCGGAGCTGCTGTTGGAGTCTTAGGTATCGGGTTATTATTTGCAGTTCATCAAACGTCTCATCTATTTTTGGTAATAATCGTTTTAGCGATTATAGGAATAAGCAATGGCACATTAGCTATTGGTACGCAAAATTCACTCTATGCAGTTGTTATAAAAGAACAAACTGGTATCGCATCTGGTTTACTCCAGACCTCAAGATTTATAGGGAATATCCTCGCTTCTAGCTTATATGGTGTCATGTTTGCCTCCCAGATAAATGATGAGAGTAAAAACTCCATTTCCATCGTTTTATTAATCGTTTCCCTGATAATAATCCCCGTCATTCTTTATGTTACAAAGAAAGAGTAGCTATTTTAAAGCCAAATTGAGTGGAGTTTGGCTTCTTTTTTATCTTTTGATAATTGCTAATAAAATAAAAAAGCGAAACCCTGCTGGATTCCGTCTTGAACAACCATAATATGTAACATTATATTCTGTTGTTGTTAAAATAGGTATAGACAGTTAAAACCTGACTTTTAATAAAAAAATACTGTCTCCGAGTTTTTTAGAATAATTTTTTCACTGTACGCTTTAACGAGGGCTTACGTCGCCGCTTCGGTTTGAGAGGATTCTTTACCTTGATGGGCTTGACCCCAATTAAATCGTATAACTCTTTTTTCGCCTGCTTTTTTAGCTGGCGTTTCTTTTTACTGATGATTCTTTTTAGTAGCACGGAAGTCAACTCCTTTTATTTTCATTGTAATTGGATTGTGCTAGAAAAGCATGAGAAAATAGTAGAACAAAATTATAAAAATAAATGAAACTTTCTCCAAACATCTTCAGTCTAACTACAAACGCTTGAGGGGAGGTACGAAATGGATGAGCGAAGGCGAGAGGCATTACTCATAGAGGCGATGGATACGTACGGCGATTATATCGTTCAGCTTTGTTATACATATGTACGCAATTGGCAAACTGCCGAGGATTTAGCACAGGATACATTTATTAAGTATTACCAAGCTTTGCCCGCATTTCGCGGTGACGCATCGGTGAAAACATATATTTTTAGAATAGCAGTCAATGTCTGTCATGATTATTTAGCCAGCTGGAAATACAAAAAAGTACATGTATCAGCTATTTTTCAAAAATGGTTGACGACAAATGAAACACCGGAAAAGCACATAGTCAAGCTATCGGAGCATCAAGTGTTAGTGAAAGCAATTGAAGCATTGCCGACGAAATATAAAGATGTAATCGTGCTCTATCATTTCGCTGAGTTATCCTTGCAAGACATGTCACAAGCATTAAAGCTACCTATTAATACAGTCAAAACAAGGCTTAGACGTGCCCGTCAAATGCTTGGTGTGCAATTAAAAGAAGAGGGGGAAGTGGATGGATCCGATTAAACAGGCCATGAGAGAAGCATATAAGGAGGGCCGATTTTCAGCAGCCAAAAAGGTTGAAACAAGAGCCAAGATGAAGAAAAATGAGAAGCCCTTTGTGCCAGCATTCATTACTGTCCTATTGGCCGCGGCCATCCTATTCTTTGTCTTTTTAAATATGGCAGAGAATAATCCGAAGCAATTGGTCATGGATACTTCAGGTGAGCACTCAATGGCTGAAAAAGCGCCTTATGATGCTGTCGTCGCCCTAATGGAACGAACAGTTCAATTTCAGGAAATCCTAGCGGACGGAGAGGTAACACAGAAAGAGCGAATGGACTATTTACAAAAGAATGATTGGCTACTACAGCTGGCGTTAGAAACGGGAATAAGTAGGTTATATCATACTCCAGCACTGCTACCAGAAGAAGGGATTCAAGATGCGACCGCCTTGTTTTTGATGAGGGAGTTCATTTACCAACCGAAAAATATAGATCAGGTCTATGAAAAAGTAAGAGGGATTAATTCATTTCGCGCAGTGCCGAATATCGTGCCTATTTTAGAAGAGCAAGTACTATTAGATTATTTACCTTCAACAAAAGAGGAAGTCCCATCCGACCGCTATTTCTTCCAGCTCTCTATCGGCTTGCAAATATTATTTTTTGTTTGTTTAGCAGTGATCCTTTATTGGACAGTAAAAAATTGGCTTGGTCGGCGGAATTGGTTGTTTATCATCATACAAGTGATAATACTCGTTGTCTTAATAAATATTTTGATAAAGCCAAGTGAGCACTATTTTGCCCATGATGAAACGACACTCTTTGCTTCTTCTGTAAAAGGGATGGAGCAACACGGTTTTAAAGCAGACAATGCAACATTTGTGACGTCTGCGACATTCGATTCTCAGCGTTTAGCCTTGCTCCAGCTCGATGCAAAAACGCATGCGCTTGTGTCCTTTCAAAAATACGGGGAAACATATAGGTTTAGTGCAGTCGAAATGATGAACGAAGAAGAGGTTATTGTAAGCTTTACACACATACGGAATGATGGTCAGCCAGCATACCTTCTAGCCTTTACGGAAGGGCATCAAATAGCAAAAGTTAAAATCATCATGCATGAACGGCAACAGGCTAAATACGAATTTGAGGTAGAGCCGGGGCAAGCAGACATCCGTGCGGTTTATTTGCCTCATCGGGACATTAGCTTCGATGTGTATTTTTACGATATGAATGGGAATGAAGTGCAGTAATACAGTAGGGGGTTTTTTGGAAATTCATTTCTGTAAGCAAGCATTTTGATCGTTAGTTGAAAAAAATGAAGAGCACAAAATTGTGCTCTTCAATTCCTAACGACGATGTTCTACCAGGTCTATTGCACCCAACACAATGTGCGCTAAACCGAATCCAAATACAGTATTAGCAATCATGTGATTAGAACTGCCTCTTTGCTTTAGTGCAAGTCCAGCCATAGTAACAGCAGACCCTAGAATAGTTGGGATTAAACCTTCACGAATGTTGTTCATAAAAAATCCCTCCGTCGTAGTTATTCGGTGTTATCACACCACTCTTACTATTTGCTAATAAGCATGAGGCTATACTTTCGAAATGTTTTGAGCATTATATTAGGTCACTGAGCAAATTACAAAATCGATTAGGTGCAGTTTAGTTTATACGTATAGGATGAAACATTTGATTTTATGAAAGTGATTGTTGTCGATTGGTTACTGCACATACACAAAAGAAATAGTGCTTAGAATACATCGAATCTAAACACTAAGTAAAGTAAATATTAAGAGGGGTTAATCACGATAGGAGCATTTTCATGATAAGTCTGATTTTTTGATGCAGAAAGATCGTAAGCGATTAAAGTGACATCTAATTTGTCTTCCAGTTGTTTAATTTCCTTGAGTTTTTCATTATCCAACTCGGCAAATTTAGCTTCTTCCAAAAAAGATCACATCCTTTTACAATTCTAAACTTAATATGAGAAATTACTCGATATTTATCCCTTGTATAGGAAGGGGATATTTGGAAAGTTAAAAAGACTTGAAGACCGGCTACAAGTCTGAATATCCATTTACAAACTTTTTGAAGAAGAATCAACTGTATCTATGACCGCCATTCGAATAGATACATACAGGGAAAACTGTAGAGAAGGAAGTTTATGTGTATCGTTGAGTAGCAAAGCGTTCACACTAAAATCATAAATAAAATAGATTTTTATGAAGCTTTTGATTGCCTTGCTTTTTTATTCCTGTAGGCAATAATAGTTGTTTTTAAAGAAGCGAAGCTTCCAACGGCTGAGTACCCGTAAAACCACCCCATGAATAATCCGGCAAGAAGGTCACCTCTATGACTAATGAAAACAGAAATCAATAATCCAATGATTAAGGCTATTGTCGGAACCCAAACTGGCCTAATTTTGAAGAACTTTTTTAATAATTGCGTAATAATCATTACAGCTGGAACAGCGATTACTGCGTCCCAGAGATTTGTATATATGATTGGAAAATGCTCCATGGTTACACCTCTAAATTAATGGTTAATATATTTTTAACTTGTAATCAAATTTTATACTTTAAATTTATGGAATAGTTGGGTAGAAAAAATGGAAACCGTAACGAGTACAAGCGCTACGTTTTCCCCCTTACTTAATTTAGGTGACAATTAATTATATTATAGGGGACTAGGGTACGGGCAAATACACAACGGAAGAATGGTTATTAATCTATACAATATTGTTCAAAGAAATTTGTCGTTAACGGATTATGATAATACAATGGAAAGGCTCTTTTGTCTGAAGTTATTCAAGATCTAAGCACTCACTAGCGTGGGTGCTTTTTTTATACAAATACCAAAAGAAAAGGCTACTGCTAAACATGAACATGTTCCCTTGTTTCGAATTAGATACGGACAGGCAGGAAAAGCAAATGGATGAATATAAAAAACAAATTATCCATATAGTGTTAAATAAGCTGACAGAATAACAGTTAACCTGTTTCCTATTTCATACAGCACAGATGCGTAAGTTTCAGGAAATTTTAAATGAACTAAACATCAAAACATCTACCATGCAGAGGCATATTGAGCGAGCACAAAATCCAAATTTAACTGTGCATCCAGATGTAATACATCTTTGATTATATAAAACTAATACAAAACTAGGAGGAATAATCATGAATCATTTAAAAGTATCAGCAAAATCAAACCCCAATTCGGTGGCAGGCGCTTTAGTAGCTGCCATACGCGAAACGAAAGGAACGGTAGAAATGCAAGCAGTAGGAGCAGGTGCATTGAACCAAGCCGTAAAGGCCATTGCCATTGCACGTGGATTTGTCGCACCAGGTGGCGAAGATTTACTATGCACGCCTGCATTCGCTGACATTACAATCAATGGTGAAGATCGTACAGCTATAAAACTATTTGTTGAAAAACACGCAAAATAGTTTTGTCATGTAAATATCATGTAAACCACCGTATATGTAAAGGGACATTTTTAGAGTCCGCAAAATAATATTTTAATAAACCGCACGGCACCTCCAGTTAACAAAGGGAATGCAGGTGCGGTTTTTCTGTACTCACTATAGTTGCGGTGGATATCTAATTCGTTACCGTAATGTTGAAATAATTCAGCGGCGAAATTTTCTGAGGACTGATCATTTTTAAAACATACCCGAATAATATAAAACACGTTGAAGTAGTGTATTCGCAACACGTAAATAAAGTAATTATTAATTAGAACAAATACTAACAGAACGTTATCAAAATTGAGGGGGAATTAGAAGGAAAAACGAGCTTGTTAGATTATATATTTGCCATGAGTGCCATGACCGTATTCATGAGAATGAAGGTTATACTGTATATCAAAATAAACTTTATTGCCATCGATGTTTTATTGATAATCTCGGCCGCTTTGATTTATTAAGTGCTGCTTGATGATGAGAGCCATTCAGAAAATGATGAATCGTTTCCTTCGGTAGAGCATCCTTTAAGCCGTTGACAAACAATATGATTACGGATAGTTACACAGTTCATTAACGTCCTTACGGATATGGATATCGCTTTATATGAAGGACTATTTAATAATTGATGGGGATTAAAAAAAGCGTGGGCTTATAAAGTTCTTGAAAAGAGATCAACCATTTTTAGGTTGGTCTCTTTTCTTTTTATATATGTAGGTTTATTTATACGTTCTTGCTTTTACATCCAGAAAGGGTTTTCTGCTTATAGATACAAAAACCCTAATTTTATAGGACTTCTAATATAGAAATTTGATAAAAAGTTTGCAACGTAGACTTTTGGGTGATTTTTTTGTGGAATTTATTCTGTTAAAGAAGAACAATAGATTTATTCATATTATTTTGTTTGAATTGTAATAGAGTAGGGTATATATAAATAATTGTCTGAATTTTTAGAATCGTATTTTTAGACAAACAAGTAAGTATAATTTAAAATTTTTATGTAAGTAATAGTTTTTTGAAAAATCAGAAATAGGGAGGAATCACATTGATAAGAAAAAGATCTCTATCCATTTTACTTGCAGCTAGTCTTTCCTTAGGGGCAATTACTGCATCGGCGGCACCGGTAGCACCAGCAGGAAATCAAAATTCCGAACAAGCATTTGACAACAAAATTGTAAAACGGATTAAAGTAGAAAACATCTACAATCATATTGCTGAGCTTTCAAAGAATCCACGTGTTGCTGGAACACAAGGTGAAAAAGATGCGGTGGATTATATTAAAAGCCAATTTGAGTCTTATGGATATGAAACGGAATTACAGCCATTCACTATTTCTAGTTATACAGAACCTAGTTTAAAAGAATTAAGTATTGATGGTAATGAACTTGAAACAAATACCTTTACCTATGGTGTAAATGGGGAAGTTACTAGTAAACTTGTTGACGTTGGTTTTGGGGCACCAAGTGATTTTGAAGGAAAAGATGTTAAAGGAAAGATTGCTTTAATCCAACGTGGTGGCTTTAGCTTCGCAGAAAAAATATTGAATGCTGAGAATGCAGGAGCTTCCGCTGTTATTATCTATAACAATGCGGATGGCGTAATTAATGGAACACTAGGAGAACCGAATGATGATTATGTACCGGCTGTAGCCATCACACAAGAGCAAGGATTAGCTTTAAAGGCACGTCTAGATAGCGGTGAAACTGTAACAGCTACCTTAAAAATAGAGGGTGCTAAATCAGAAATGGCAACTTCTCACAATGTAGTCGCAACAAAAAAAGCGACTCAAAAATCTACAAATCAATTAATTCTTGTGGGTGCACACCATGATTCTGTTGACGGGGCTCCAGGAGCAAATGACGATGCTTCAGGAACAGCGACTGTACTTGAGTTGGCACGTGTATTCGCGAATTCTCCAACGGATACAGATATTCGCTTTGTCACTTTTGGAGCTGAAGAGAATGGATTATTAGGATCATATGAATATATATCCAAAATGACTCAGGAAGACTACGATCGTACAGTAGGCATGTTCCAAATGGACATGGTTGGAAGTAAAGATGCTGGTGAATTAATTATGTACACAAATGCTGGAGAAAAAAATATCGTGACGGATTTAGGAGCAGCTGCGGGTGCTCGTTTAGCAAATACGGGAGAAGCTATTCCTTACGGGGAGGGGGGGAGAAGTGATCACGTTCCATTTGCGGAAGTAGGAATTCCTGCTGCATTGTTTATCCATGCGCCAGTAGAACCTTGGTATCACACGCCAGAAGATACTTTAGACAAAATTAGTTTAGATAAGTTAGAAGAAGTATCTAAAATTGTAGGTGCTGCTGTATATCAAGTGGCTCGCCCTGATACTCCGGCATTAACAAAAGCTAAAGTTGCGCCAAAAGAAGTAGATTATGTATTTGAGGATAGAGAACTCGAATAATCAAAAAAACAATTGGCTATAAGTTAATTGTTGCTATATGCTATGAAATTTCGTTATGAGGGAAAGAAAAGCGAGCCCGTTATTAATCCAGCTGTACACACGGATGCAAAAATCAATCAATATAACGATACGCAACTGCTTAGTTATCAAGCTGCAGTAATTAATCGTACATTCAAATAAATAAATTTAAAGCCCGTTATTACTGTAAAAAAGCAGTAGTGGCGGGCCTATTTTTTATTGCAAATTATTTACGACTTTATTCATTTGTTCTTCATTAGATTTTACAGATTCACTATCAACTGCATCAACGCCACGATATGTGTATTTAGAGTTTTGGAAAAAATCGAACGCAAAATCTTTCCATTCACCTTCACTGTTTTGTTCTACAATATATGACTGGAAGATATTCGTTAACATTTTTTCATGATTTTCAATGTTAGATAAATATATTTTGTCTTTATAAGAAGATAAAATATTTTGTTTAAATTCATTCACTTCATCTTCACTTGCTTCATACTCCATCATGTAAGATTCTAATGCCTTATATTTATCTCCAACGCTGTCTGAATTTGTAGCAAGTTTAGTAATTTTTTCTTGCCAAGTTAATTGTTCAGTTTCATCTACTACTTCTTCACTCGGTTCTTCAACTGATTCAGTTTGTTCGTTAGTTGTAGGTTCTGCTTCATCACCACATGCAGCGAGCAGTAATGCAGATAATGCACCAATGTAGAATAATTTTTTGTATTGGAAGGCTTTTTTATTATGGTCTTGGCGTTAGCATAACAATTGCAAATTCATCTTTTATAAATTGATTTGGCATAATTTGAATAGCTATATTTGTTTCGAAAATATTAGTTGGCACTTCGTATACAACGCTAGCGGTCTTTGTCATGCCAGGATTCAACTTCTCAAAAATAAAGTCGCCACCGTCGATATAAGCGCTCGTTGTTGCATCATGTTCATAATAAGCTTCATTTGCTATAACTTTAAAATCACCGTTACTTAAACGTATCGCTTCTTTCCCGTCATTTCGCACTGTAATTTTAGCGGCTAAATATGTGCCACTTTGTGACTTATAACCAGCAATCTTATTACTATTTTGCACACTTTCTATTACATAAATAGCATCAGCAACTTTCACCTCTTCATTTAAATAATAAATCGGTGGTAATGTTTCTTCTTGAGCAGCAGTTTGAACGACTTCCTCTTTGTCCTCTTGTGGTGTAGTTTCTTTTGCATTTACTTGCTCAATTTCCTTTTCTGGTTCGTCAGCTTTTTCGTTTGGTGCACTGACCGCTGAAATAAATATTCCACCTACAAATATTAAAAGGCTACATGCCGCATACATAATAGCTTCACGCACGTGAGTTTTTTGTTCTTCTTTGTTTCTGGCTGCTTTAACCAAACTTACAACAAACATAATACCTAAAACAAATGATATAAGTAGTGCTGATAAAAATATCATGTCGCATTCTCCTTTGGTTATATATACATCAATCGTGAGTTATTTACACATGTGTGTACACGGTAAAAGTATGGACCTTTTTCAAATTTTAAAAAATATATTTTAAAATAAAATTCTGTGCGCATCTGCTCGAATTTATTTTAATATTTTCAGTCCCCCAAAAACAATCGTAAATTATCTCAAATTGACACAGTGTAAAAAGGGCTTAAAAAACAAGAAAACCCTTGATGTAACAGCATTAAACCGTTATCCCAAGGGTTAAAAAATCTTAGAAAATTAACCGTTAAAAATTAACGAGAGTAGAATTCCGGCAAAGCACCTACCAAGTGTAATTTTATTTTTATTATTGAACCCGGAACCCCAATTAAATTGAAATACAGTTATTGCACACGTGTAACTGCTGTATTTTGTGTACCCCAAATGTACCCCAATTTGAAACACTTATAAACGTTTATTTGGATAGAATAGAATTTTTTAGAAACTCTCTTCAATATAAAAAAGTGCCTTCATTCACTCCTAAACAAAGTATATGATAATGTACTTTTCCCTTACAAATCCCTTCATATCAGTGTATTATGGCAAAGAGGAGTGATAAAATGTTTATTTCAGAAAAGCAAATAGAAATCCGCTATGCCGAGACAGATCAGATGGGTGTCGTATATCATGCGAATTATATTGTATGGTGCGAGATTGGACGTACTCAAATCGTGAAGGATTTAGGCTATGAATATGCACAGCTAGAGCGTGATGGCTATGTAGCACCGGTACTTGATTTATCGATTCAATATAAAAAGTCGATGCGTTACGGTCAGGTAGCGACAGTTCGTACATGGATAGAAGAGCACGATCGCTTACGTACAACATATGGCTATGAAATTTTACATGAGGACGGTTCTGTAGCAGCAACAGCTAAAAGCTTACATACATTGATAAATAAAGAGACATTCCGTCCGGTACCGTTACGCAAAATTGATCCGGCATGGGATGCAAAATATGCGGAAGTGGCTCGTATAAAACGAGAAAAATAAAGGCGTCACATACAAATACTCCCCATCTGCTTCGACAGATGGGGAGTATGACTTTTTAGAATTATGGGCGATGAGCTACAATGACTAATTTACCTGCATCTAAATCAGTTTGTGCGGTGTTTTGATCTAAAGAGCTTAAGCCTAAATTATTTAATTGAGTCGGTAAGTCTTCCGGTGTTGGCTGGAAGAAGTTTTTAATCGTTTCAAAGAATCCTGGGTTGTCGTTGTCAGTTGTTTCTCCTGTCGCGCTTGCATCTACATTTAATAGCTTAGCGATGTCTTCAGCACGTCGGTCGCTATGAGCGAAGAGATGAATATGGTCTCGACTATAACCTTCAGCAACAAAGCTTTCAATTACTGACTTAGCTTGTACACCATTTTCTACAGATTTCATAACTGCCATTTATAAAACATCCTTTCTAGTGTGATATATTTTAATGATTACCCTAAAAAGGTTCATTTTAAAACAAATAATAAATTTACTTTAACAACAGAATGTCCATGAAGAGATTTTTCTTTCGTTTATAATAATAGATTAGTGAAATATTTAGAAAAAATTTTTTGTAAAATCCCTTTTTATTTTTAAAAGACAACAGAAAGTTTATAAGTTGGTACATATAGATTATTTTTAAAGAGATATAGAAAAGTGCAGGGAATGAATTCAACCTGCACTTTTTTGTTATTTGAAATATGTTACAGCGAGCGGTTCTTCCCCAAATCTTGTTGTGTTCCATGTATTTTGAGTATAGATAGCGGCAAGCTGATGCTCCCGGTCGCCGTGCTTGGCAGCATGTTCCCATACGACTACACTTTCGTATAAATCACTTAATTTCTTCATCAAGCCTTTTGCTTCTAGTGTTTGCAACGACGATGGAAGCTGAGTGAATTGCTCTAGTTGTTCGTTCAGCTCTTGCCATTTTTGCTTCACTAGGTTAATTTCCATTCCTTCTAAATGAGCTAAGCGTTGCTGCAAGTCCATCAGCAGGAATGTGTGGCCGCCGAGTTTTATGATGCGGATTAATTCATGGGCTAAAATATTGCCTGTCCCTTCCCAAACCGTCAACACTTGGGCATCACGCAAAAGGCGTGGTGTGACAAAATCCTCAATATACCCATTTCCTCCGTGCAACTCTATTGCTTCATGTGCAAAATGAATAGCCTGCTCTGCTGTTTCTTTTTTGATAATCGCAATTAGTAAACGAACCATTAACTGCTGTTCTTTTGTAGAGCGGCCCGCTGTGACAGCGTCATATAATTGAGTCAGATCAAACAGTGTCACGAGGGAAGCGTGATGTTTAGCTGTCATTGTACCGATGGTTTGTTGGACCATTGGATAGTCAAGCAAGGAATGTCCAAATGCATGCCGAGCACTTGCATAAGAAGTCGCCTCGTCCAATGCGCGTTTCATAATGCCGAGAGAGGCTGTGGCATTGCAAATGCGAGATAAATTTAAAGCTTCCAGCATGTAATAGATGCCCTTGGTTGGATCACCTACAACATAAGCCTTCGCTCCGTCAAATACAACTTCGCCTGATGGTACAGCTCGCACGCCTAATTTATCCTTTAAGCGGCGGATGGTAATATTATTTAATGAGCCGTCTTCCCGATGCCAAGGTACAGCAAATAATGTCAAACCTTTGGAGCCTTCCGGTGCATGTTCCATCCGTGCAAGTACCATTGCGACACCGCACATGCCGGCATTGGAAGCGAAGTATTTTTCCCCGTATAAACGGTAATGTTCTCCGGCTTCTACAGCACGTACTGCATTGGCTCCGACATCGGACCCGCCTTGGCGCTCTGTTAAAAAAGTAGCTCCTTCGTATAGCTCTTCATCACCTGTCGATGCAACATGCGGTAAAAAGCGCTTTTTTAGTTCTTCATCAGCAAAATGTTCAAGTAAGTAAGCGGTAGCCAATGTTAACGTTACGGGACAATAAAAGCCAGGCTCGGATTGGGAGAGTAGGTAACCTTGCGCCATGCTGTAGACATAGTTGCCTCGTTCATTTAATTCAGGGATGTTTTTGTGAACATAGCCAACGATGCCTGTTCCGTACGTTTCTTTTATTGTGTTTTTATACCCTTCATTTACAATGACGCGACTTACTTCTTCACCATACTCATCATAACGCTGTAGGCGCGGTTCTCCTTCGCGGTCTGTCACTTTTGCGCGTGGGTCAATGACGGTGGCAACGTGCTTCCCGAAAATCGTCAACTCCCGGTGTGCATATTGAAAGAAGGGAAGATCTAGCTTGTCCTTTAAAATTTGCTGTAAAGTCGTGTCTTCTGTATAAAAATTTTGTAGTCGCTGTTGCTGGTCCGATAGTACTCGCATTATAAACCTCTCCTTTTAAAATGATAGATGTATATTCTACGCTTCTTGCTACTATTATATTAATGTTTCCATTTACTTTATTTCAAAGATAAAACATGCACTTTGTAGAAAAAAACATCTTGAAGTAGAGTTGTAGAGGTAAAAAGGATAGGTAACACATGCCCACACAATCAAGAAGGAGGAAATTTTATTCAAAAGGCGATGGACCTTTGAAGGTTTTGATAACAGGAGGATATGGTTTTATCGGTTCTCATGTCGCAGAATATTTTTTTAAAGAAGGCTATGATGTGCATATTCTGGACGATCTTTCCAGTGGAAAAAAAGAAAATATTCAATTTTCACATACATTTCACCATTTATCTATCGACGATGCATTTTGTGGCGAAGTTTTTTCTTATCATTCCTTTCACACTGTGGTCCATTTAGCGGCTCAAGTCAGTGTCGCAAAGTCCATCGAAAATCCGTTAAAAGATGCCCAATTAAACATTGTAGGCTTACTGAATATCCTGCAACTAGCCAAAACATATGGGGTGAAGAAATTTATATTTGCGTCGTCAGCCGCCATCTATGGCAATAATGTAAATATCCCCTTAGAGGAAACAGAACAGCCAAATCCTATCTCTCCGTATGGTCTGAGTAAATGGATAGGGGAACAGTACTGTACATTCGAGTCCCACGCATCTGAACTAGAGACAGTTTGTTTGCGCTTTTCCAATGTGTATGGTCCAAGACAAACAGACGAAGGAGAAGGGGGAGTCATTTCGATTTTCACTTCTCAAATACTGAAAAACGAAACACTTCAAGTACATGGAGATGGCAACCAAACGCGTGATTTTATCTATGTCGAGGATGTAGCAGCAGCCATTTATCGCGCCGCTCACAGTCCAGTATATGGCGTATTCAATCTGTCGACGAATACAGAGGAAAGTATCCGAGACATTCTGCGTTATCTTGAAAAATTCCATGGAGAAAAAATTAATTATACGTTTACGAAGCCTAGAGAAGGAGATATTTATCGTTCCTCCTTACAAAATAAGAGGATTGGGGAAATATTAGGTTGGTTACCTCGCTATAAGCTAGAAGAAGGGCTGAAAAAAACATATGCCTGGGCAAAAGGTGGCCAACAGAATATCAATCAAGCAAATTCAATCTAGTACATGAATGAGAGGGGTGTAGACAACACCAAATTTGGATGTTGTCTACGCTTTTTTATTTTTTGATAAATTTGGCGATCCCTTCAACCAATCCATCTGTTAATGGTAGCGTAGGATTGCTATACGTAGCAATATTGCCTTCCAAGTCTGTAGGTGCGTCTTTTAATACGTGGTTCATCTTCTCAAAATACAGAGTTTCGGCTTGCGGTGCGTACTGCTTAAAATGTTCTGCCTCGGCAACTGGTACTTGTATATCGTTTTTACCCTGTACAATGAGCGAGCGTGTCTTAAGCTGTTGTAATAAGGCAGCTGGGTGAGGCTGGAACAAGGATATTAAATATGGTTGAACTGACGGTCTAAATAAATCGTAAAATAATTCTGGTACTCCATCGACAGTGTTTCCTTTTTTCAACTCAGCTATGATATGTTTTGCTGTAGCTAGTAAATCAGGCGGTAATTGAGGAGAAAGTTGCCCTATTAGAGTTTCATCCAGTGCTCTACCTGCTCCAGCAACTGAAGTGAATGAAGCCACTTGTTTTTTACTGGCAGCGAGAAGTCCTACTAAGGAACCTTCACTATGACCGATAATGTGAATAGAAGAGAAGCGCTTATCTGTTTCAGCATAAGCTATAATATTTTGTACATCTTCTGCATAAAGCCCAACCGATAAATCTTCTTCCTTTTTCATCAAAGCCATATTTTCACCAACGCCACGCTTATCATAGCGAATAGTCGCAATTCCTTGCGCAGCTAAATCTTCTGCTAACATTTTCAGGCTGTTATTTTCACCGCCAATACTATTGCCATCTTTTGTTGTCGCTCCAGAGCCAGCAATAATAATAGCGAGCGGCACAGGCTGTTCTGTTTCTGGCATTTGTAACGCAGCCTTTAGCTTGCCGCCCGTTACATCAATCACTACTTCCTCATACGTTACTGGTGCCATATCAAATGCTTTAAACGTAATAGGGAAGGACATTCCGCCTTGTATAAATGTTGCTTTGATTACATTATCTTGGAGTTTCCCTTGAAGCGAAATTTTAGAATCACCTAATTGAACTGTTAGCTCTATTTGTTGACCTTTCTGTTCAATTTGGCTGATTGGATATTTAGAAATACCTTGAGCCGGCAAAGAAATAGAACCGCTACCATCAGGCTGGAAATGCAGTTGAACGGTTAAATTGCCTTGCGGTAACGCCAATTCACCTGTCCAGTTACCTGTTACTTGAGGCATATCAACTTCCTCCTTTAATAAGCGATGTAAAAATAAAGCCATTTGACCACGTGTCACAGCTGCGCTTGGTTTGAAATGACCACCTGCTGTATTTGTTATATCATGAGCCGCCAATGTTTGGATGGCGTCGTAGGCCCAGTGATCAGGTGTAACATCTAAAAATGATACGGTTGTTTCCCCGCGCTGTAATTGAAAAGCACGCGTTAAAATTTTAGCAGCATGGGCACGAGTTAAAGATTTTTGCGGATAAAATTTGCCTCCGTCTCCATCTACGAGACCTGCTGTATAAGCCCACTGGATGACTTCGTAATACGGAGAGCTCTTCTCCACATCTGCAAAGGTTACTGCTTGTCGTTGAGATGGTAAATCAATCACTTCACTTATTATTTTCAATAGATGCTGTCTAGAAATCGGTTGTTGCGGACGATACGTACCATCCGAATACCCTGTAATGATCCCTTGTTCCTTTAACCAAGTAGTTGCTTCAGCGTAACTGCTATCTGCTGAGATATCCGCGAATCCTTGCTGTGCTTGGGCAGGTGCCACAGCTACTGTTGCAGCCATCGATGCGACAATGGCAGCATAAAATAATCGTTTCTTCATCCTAAAGCCTCCCTTTCTGTTTCATAATAAAATTATACATTAATTTGAATTTATTCTAAATATAAGTAATGCCACTAAAGGAAGTTTAAATCTCTCTATAAGGGTTTTATGTAAAATAATGGGTATATAAAGAGAGAGAGAACTGGCATTATTTTAAATTTTTCATCAAAATAATAAATTAGGACAAAGCCTCCTTACATATATATAAAAGCATGAAGAAAAGGAGGGGTTAGTACGGCTAATCCGATCGTTGTACGCTCATTAGATGAAATCCATTTTTGGTCAAGGATTATGAAAGAGCATGCTTTATTTCTAAGCTTAGGGTTCACGTACGAGCAAAAACAACTAATAGAGGAAGCGCAGTATTTTATCACAGTTTTTGAAAGGATAGAGGAAAAGTTAAGTAAATTCACGGTAAACTCCGATTTACGTTTAGTACAATCATTTAACAAGGAGGTCTATCAAGCGGCAGTTGCAATATGGGCATATAAGAGAAAAGTGTTAGGACTCACATTGCGCTGTGAAATTAGATCTAATAACTTCCCTTTATTAATTGATCATATCAGCAGAGAGGCAGCTTATTTTGCGAGCCGTTTACAAGAACTAAATCAAGGAATATTAGCTCCAAAAGCGGATGATATTATTCAAGAAAATGTATTTTTCCTTAGAATCATGGCCGACCATGCAAAGTTTATTGGGCATCTACTGGATCCTTCAGAAAGAAAATTAGTAGAACAAGCAAGAGAGTTTAGTTATGATTTTGATCAGCTACTCTATCAGGCAATAGATTTGGAATCGATGCAACCGCAATCGGAAACAGTACCATTATTAAGTCAATTTTTAGATCAAAATCGTGTATCAGTTGTTTCTTTAAGGAATTTTAAGAAGACGGCCCGGGATTTAATAGAAGCTTGCCGAATTAAAAGTAACATTCACCCGCTCCTAGCAGACCATACCTTTAGGGAAGCGGAAAGGTTTTTAGAAATTATAGATCTATATGAAAAGAGTTTAGAAAGCGGCTGTTAAGCAGGAGTAGCGATTTCTAAGGTGTGATTACCTTCAATCAAACAAAAGTGGGCAAGAGCGATATATAAGAAGGAAAAATTATTAAAGGAAAATAGGAATAGCAGACTTGAAGAAAATTTCTTATGAGGTTCAGCAAAGAATCGAACTTAAAAAGAAATAGATTTGAATAAATCGGTTGTCTGAAATTGAAAAGGATTTTGTGAGTAAGCAAGCGTCAAATAGCGCCCACGTGTTTTTTTGTGGGCGCTTATTTAATTATTCGTTTCATCGTTTATTTTTCGATTACTGAAGGATTTGAACATATACAAAAATAGGAGAAATACAAACAATGTGCTTAGATGCAAGAATACATGTGCCGTATTCACAACAATACCATTCATTGGAGGCAAAAAGGTGTGAGTATTCCCAAACATCACGTCATATCGGGCTACCAGTGCATCAAAGTCCCTTCCAAGTGCTTTTCCAAAGAAATAAGGCAGCCACCATGCCTGAAATTCGCCGAACAGATAAATTGGGTAAAGAATGCAAATATACATTTTAGCAGCTAACGGAAATCTTTTTCCTGCGTAAACTAGCGTTAATATAAATCCGATTAAAATAGGAAGGGTGTTTACAACAGTTTGAAATAAAGCTTCTCCTAAAGTATTTTCATCCCCAAATCCAGTTGGGTCTGTAAATGGACCAATCTTTACCCAATCATGGAGAAGCAAAAATAAAACCATATAAAGTTGCAGAATAATAATTGCCCAATAGGACTTGGACAGATACATGTTTTGAACCCTCCCAGAGGTATTTTAGTTAGTGCTGGACCCACACCATAATATACTCCTAATATATTGCTAGGATGGAAAGATAAATACATACAATTGCCAAGGCAAATAAAATGAAGGCGTTTTTAAAGTTTCTTCTCATCTTAATGCCGTACGCACAAAAAAAGATTGCCGCGGCTAATTTGGAGCAACTTTGCAAATAGGCATTGTTCGAAAAAAATGAACTGCTAAAAATTATCGAAATGAACAAGGTTGTAGAGATAAGTATTTTAAACCACAAAGGCTCGTTTAGAAATTGTTTAAGCATAAACTTTAGTCCTTGCATCATTGGATAACCCCCTCCCAAAAAACTCTTCATTATATAGTATGTTTTCGATGTTTATTAGCCAAGAATATCATTTTTAAATGAATCTGGGTAAGGTTTGAAATAGTACAGATTATAAAATATAAGACAGACGAAATAATTAATCGCGAATAATCAAACAAAAAATGAATTTTGCATTTATAATAGGAGAGAGGTGATTAGATTGGAAAGGGAAAAACATCCTGAATATGAGTATCTAAATTTACTAAAATATACATTGGAAAACGGTATAAAAAAAGAGGACAGAACAGGGACAGGCACTGTCAGCCTCTTTGGTTATCAAATGCGCTTTGATTTAAGTAAAGGCTTTCCGTTATTTACTACAAAACGAGTATCCTTTAAATTAATCGCAAGTGAATTGTTATGGTTTATTAAGGGAGACACAAACATTCGTTATTTACTCCAACATAATAACCATATTTGGGACGAGTGGGCTTTTAAACGTTGGGTTGAATCTGACCAATATACAGGACCGGATATGACCGATTTTGGACGACGCTGTCTAGTAGATGAAGAGTTCAATGAACTGTATCAAAAGGAGCTCCAATCATTCTGTCAGCGTATTTTAGAAGATGATGACTTTGCTGAAAAGTATGGCGATTTAGGAAATGTTTATGGCAAACAATGGCGTAATTGGACAACCTCTAATGGAGAAAGAATGGACCAATTACAAGACGCAATTCATCAAATCAAAAATAACCCGGATTCTCGAAGAATCATCGTAAATGCTTGGAATCCTGAAGACGTTATTACCGCAGCTCTTCCTCCGTGTCATGTCATGTTCCAGTTTTATGTAGCGGATGGAAAATTAAGTTGTATGCTTACACAACGTAGCGGAGACCAATTTTTGGGAATTCCATATAACGTAAGCTCTTACGCATTATTAACACAACTAATCGCTCACGAGTGTGGATTAGAAGTAGGTGAGTTCATTCACTCTATTGGTGATGCTCATATTTATTCAAATCATATAGATCAGGTAAAAGAGCAATTATCACGTGAACCGCGTCCGTTCCCAACATTAAAAATCAATCCTGAAAAAGCATCGATCTTTGATATGGAACTGGAAGATTTAACGATTGAGGGCTATGACCCGCATCCAGCCATTAAAGCTCCAGTGGCAGTATAATTATGACAGTAAAGCAGCTAGTTTGCATTCATAACTAGCTGCTTTACTTCATTCTTATTTAACAATCTAGCTATTTTTTCAAGATAACACTCAATAAGTAAGTGAGGTATTTTGGCTCAATTATCGAAGGTTTTAGGTTTCCAACGGATTGCAGTGACGAGAAATAATAAATATACAGAAGCTTTACTTTATCTAGGCACTTCTTGTGTGGTCGATACTCCTAAAATTTCACTTCATGAAATAGTTATGGAATTTTTAATTATACAAATTGGTTCAGCAGTGTATGGGGAAGAATGGAACGAAGAAGTTTCAATTGGAAGGGAATCAATTTTAACAAGAACAATAGTTACTTTATTTATTGGCATAAGTGAAGGCACCTCCTTTGAATGATACGTCTATCGTACCGGAGATGCCTGGCGTTTTATATGCGTTGTTTGATTACGGGCTTACCTTAAATAGCAGTAAATTATTTTTGCGGAAAAAGTACAACTTTTCAACCTGTGACACTGATTTAGGTTTGTTTGAGTGGGCAACTTTACAGATGATCCGTATTACAAAGGATAAAGTGAACAAAATGTTAGTGAGAACTATAAACCGTTCCTCAGTCTTATCATTTTTTGGTTTAAATTTCATTTTCTTTATGTTTTAAAAATTCTTTTTCGATTTGAATTGTTGTATGTGTTATACTAAAATTTTTTTCAATTAATTGTATAGCTTGCTGCAAAATATCTTGTTCACTGTTTGCCTCTTTAATGCGTAAATGACAAGTTAAGGAATCTAATCCTGACGTAATTGTCCAAATATGTAAATCATGAATATCTATCACGCCATCAATTGAAAGTAAAATCTTTTTTACCTCATCTTGATCAATAGTAATCGGTGTACCTTCCATTAAAATATGAATCGAGTTTTTTAACACTCCCCATGCACTTTTTAAAATTAAAATGGCAACGATAATGCTGATGATTGGATCAGCAATATACCATTCAAAAAATAACATAAGAATCCCAGCTATAATTGCACCTAGAGAACCTAAAGCATCTCCAATCACATGCAAATAAGCACTTTTCATATTAAGATTTCCTTCCACATCACCTTGCTTCATTATAAAATAGGCGCTTGCAAAATTCGCGACTAATCCAATGAATGCAATAAATATCATTATCCCACTAGAAACGGCTGATGGTTCATTTATTCGTTTATAAGCTTCATAAAAAATCCATCCAGCCATAAGAAACAATGTAATCCCATTGAAAAATGCTGCTAAAATTTCAAAACGGTAATAACCATATGTTTTATTGGGAGAAGCAGGTTTTGATGCGAACCAAAAAGCAGCTAAGCTTAAAATTAGTGAACTAGAATCACTTAGCATATGGCCAGCATCAGATAGTAGAGCAAGACTATTTGTAAGAAGTCCACCTATTACTTCTATAATCATAATGAAAAAGGTGATGATTAAAGCAATTATTAAACCTTTCTTATTCCCCTTAAGGTTAGTCTGGTGTTGGTGGCTGTGATCATGTGCCATAACCTATCTGCTTCCTTTCACTATATCGTTCTTGTTTATGTATAAGCATTAAACAATGTTTATTAAATCATACCGATAAATAAGAAAAGCTCCTAGGGAAAAGGAGCTTTCTTCATAATGATGCCATGTTTTTGCATGCTTCTGCACATTCACGGCAAATTTTTGCACATTCTTGGCAATGTTCATCTTGAAATTTTTCACAATGTGATGCGCATGATTCACAAATTTCTGCACATAGTTTGCAAAACTGCTTAGTCATAGTACTATTTCTAGACATTAACGCGACCGCTTGTAAACAAATCTCTGCACAATCGTTTAACATTTGAATACAGTGTATCCTAGCTTGAATATCTGGCTCTTGTAAGCAAGCCTTAATACACTCTTCGCAAGCTCTTGCACATTTAATACATAATTCAATGCAATCATCCATATTGGTTGGGGAAGTTGATAAGATACCCATTAGACTAAACTCCTTTTACATTTGAAATCACATTTATTTTTGACAAGGTTTTTAATGTTTAAACTTTGCTTCCCCTAAGAATTCTTTATATTCTCCTGTAAAAAGTGTTTTTATTTCCATTTTAATTATGAATAAGGAACTTAAACCCTTTAGTATGAATAATTTAACAAATAAGTATTAGGAGGTTGATACAGAAGTGAATTTACCCGCAGTTGATCTTGGAATCATGGCGGAACATTTGAATACCCATGAAGGTGTTATTTATAGGTTAAAAATATATGATCAATCATTACAAAACATTGTATTAAAAAGAATAGTGGAGTTGCATCTAAAAACATTAAGAAATCATGTGAAAACGATGCTTGCTCTCATTGATCCTAATCGTACACATACCGTTCATTTACCTGACTTGGATTCAATTAACTGGAATGTAGATATTGGAACGCTAGAGGAATATGAAAAAGATATTGCGCTCGATGCAAGGTCGACCGCCAAACTGATGGGGAGCGATAATTTCAATTCAGCATTAATGATGAAAGATTCCAACGTCAAAAATATCCATATAAAGATGTCATACCAGGACATAAGCTTACAGATGATGTATGACTATCTAATAAAGCATACAAGGGGAGAATTTATTCCAAGGGTTAGTAATGAAATGCAGCGTATGACTTTACAACACTTTAACTATTTACAGTATGAATAACTAATCTAACTAGAAGTATTATAGCCACCGACAATTTTATCAAATAACTACTTTTATTAACCTAATCTCAGCTAATAAATCCATAACCTTTTTGCCTATTCACTTATATTTTTAATGCATAAGTTTATAGGGAAAGGAAGTGATTATATGGGAGTTGCTGCAGGCGGAGTAGGAGGAACATATGGCTATGGTAGCAATTTTGCTTTACTAGTTGTTTTATTTATCCTGCTTATTATTGTAGGCGCTGCTTATTATGGAGGTGGATTTGGCGGCGGTTTCGGTGGAGGATACTGTTAATCATTTATATGCTTTATGTACCCTTCCATTTTGATCTATGCTTTACAAGTAGGATACTCCATTCTCCTAAAGAGGACTGATCAATGGAATTGGCAGTCTTCTTTTTAATTTGCTTTTCCTAAGATTCCCACTAGATTACTGTCTATGATTATATTTACCATTTTTAAATTTATTATAATTTTTCAAACTTAACACTAAACAAAGATATAACGCAATCTTATTGAACAAAAATTCTTATTATTTATATTCAACTATAATTATTACAAAAGCAAAAAATATAAAGAATAAGAATTAAAAGTATCAAATTTAAATCATTCTTCATACTAATTAAGAGGTGAAATTATGGGTGAAAATATCAGCTATGTACAACTAATAATTGAAACTATAATAACATTTTTTGCATTATTAATATTGACAAGATTTTTGGGTAAACAGCAACTAAGTCAATTAACATTTTTTAATTATATAACAGGTATTACTATAGGATCCCTAGCGGCAAACATGGTCATGTTAAGTAGCAAAGAATACTTGAAAGAACTTACATCACTTGCACTATGGTGTTTACTAACTGCAATAATTGGATACATTAGCCTGAAATCTGGGAAAATGAGAGTGCTACTTGATGGTCAGCCTACCATTGTTGTGAAAAAAGGAGTAATTGATAAAGAAGCTTTATCTAGAACAAAGTTAAATGTTGATGACTTAACAATGATGATGAGACAAAAAAACATCTTTTCTATTACTGAAGTAGACTATGCCATATTAGAACCAAATGGAACATTGAGTATCTTGAAAAAGCCAGACTTTCAAAATATACAGAAGAGCGATTTACAAATAAAAAAGATATCGCCAAATTATATTCCTACTGAAATAATCGTTGATGGGAAAGTCATTGATAGAAATTTGAAAGAACTTGGCTTGAGTCGTGAATGGCTGAACAAAGAATTAGAAAAAGTAGGTATATTTTCTATACAAAATATTATTTATGCGGAAATTCAACCAGATGGCCAATTAATTATACAACAAGCATAACCAACTTCTTTTTATGCATATGAATTATTCGATAATTTTAGGCGAAAATTAGAATTACTGCTGAAAAGAGTTACTTATTTTGCCTGATACTGAACAATGCTTATAACAACTTATTGCATTTAGTATTAAATAGGGAAATGAACACAAAATATAGAAAGGATAAAAGAAGGGATGTAATCGGTTATGGATTTAAATTTAATTTGGCAAACACTTCTTATTTTTATTGTAGGAACTATTTATTTACGGATCAGTGGAAGAAAAACCATTTCTCAAATGACTATTCCTCAAACGGTAATTATGATTGCCATCGGTACATTGTTAATTCAACCCGTTTCTGGCCGAGGACTTTGGGCCACTTTTGGAATTGCAGGAATATTAGTACTAAGTTTAATTTTAACCGAGTATATTCAATTAAAATTTGACAAAGCAGAGACAGCCATATCTGGTAAGGCAGTACCTGTTATTCAAAATGGTGTGTCAATAGAGAACAATTTAGCAAAACTTAGATTAACCGTTGACAAATTAGAAGAACGATTACGGCAGGTAGGCATTACAAGTATTAATGATGTACAATATGCCACAATTGAATCTAACGGACAATTAGGATATACTTTAAAACCACAAAAGCAGCCTGCTACAAAAGAAGATATTCAGAACCTAATTATGATTATTCAAAACGGACAACCATTGAATACTCAAAATTCAACCCAAGACAATATTTTCACAGAAACCTTAAGTAAGAATGATGATAATATACCTAAACATTTACAATAGTTGAATAAGAGAATTAATTACTGTGGGAAATGGGTACATTTTTAATACAATAAAGAGGATAGATAGAGCAAATTTCATTAAGCTCTCCTATCCTTTAAATTACTTTCTATACATACCAATGTTTGACATTATATAAGAATTCATTATTTAAAATACTTTTGCCCTTACGAAAATTTCTTCCGGTGAAGCAGATACCACTTGGGTTTGGGCAAACGAGTAATTTTAAAATTTAAATAAACTGCTATAAAAAAACGATCGAGCTGAAAAACCAACTTGATCGTTTTTGTGTTAGGGGCGATGATTTCTTCACGGATATTAAAACACTTTTTTCGTATTGCGGTCATCTTTGAGAATTTCAACGGCTTCTCTAAAACGGAGAGAGTGGACAATTTCTCTTTCTCTTAAAAATTTCAAACTATCGTTTAAATCGGTATCGTCTGATTGATCAATGATCCATTGGTAAGTTGCACGCGCTTTTTCTTCCGCGGCAATGTCCTCATACAAATCCGCAATCGGGTCTCCTTTAGCCTGTATATATGATGCTGTAAAAGGTACGCCCGCTGCATTTAGGTAAAAGAGCGCATTATCATGACTCACATAATGATCCGCTAAACCTGCTTCTTTTATTTGTTCAGGAGTGGCATCTTTTGTCAGTTTGTAAATCATTGTAGCAATCATTTCGAGGTGGGAAAGTTCTTCTGTGGCGATGTCTGTTAATAAGCCTACCACTTTGTCCGGAATGGTATACCGTTGATTCATGTATCGCAATGCAGCAGCTAATTCCCCATCAGCCCCTCCATATTGTTCGGTTAAGTATTTTGCAAGCGTTGGGTTACAGGTGCTTACCTTCACGGGGTATTGCAGTTTTTTCTCGTAGTACCACATAATCTGTTCCTCCTAATCAATAACGGTTCTTAAACTTGCCAAGGCCAAGGTGTGTCAACCCAATTAAACGGGTAATTTGAATAACTATAGCCAAAATTCATTAAGGGACCAAATTTCTTTTCAAATTCTACTTTCAATTTCATGCTCTTTTGGGCATGAGCATTAAATTGCTTAATCGCCTCAAAATCGTCAGGGTGCGTATCCAAGAAAAGGTTTAGCTCCACAATGACAAAATCATTTGCCTGTATTTCCTCCAAGAGAGTATAAAACTCTGGGGGCATTTTTTTACTCACGATCTTTCATTCCTTTTTTGTGGATTTGGATAAGGACTATAAAGTTGAGGCCATAATGTGCCCTTTTTTAATGCTTCTTTGGCAGTTTGGAATTGTGGTAATCCACTTGGCTGGAATCCTATATAAAGGTGAGGGGGAGTTGAATAGCTTTTGATTTCAATTGGGGGACAAGGGTCATTAGGGCTAATGTATGGTCGCCAATATTTATATTGAGTATACATAAAAAGCTCCTTTCCATTATTGTAGTTATACTATGTTAAGACTGTTTTCATTATGATGAGAAATATTTTCAGGATTTCAAAGCTTTTTTATCAAAGTGCATTAACATTCCGTCCTTAATAGACTCCCTTTTTAAATTATAGAAAGGAATAGAAATGTATCTGTGATAAGGGGGAAGTCCCTCAACTTAGATGTTTTTTGAACAGGGCATGGACGGATATGACTGTGGAACAAAGTGATTCTATTTAAAAGACCGAATTGTGGAATAGCATGTGCAGTCAAAATAGATACATTACTTTTTTTCAATATTATGGTAACCTTTAGACAAAAGAAACTTTGGGAGTGATATGCTGATGGAGATATATCTATTAAGCGTAATTGGGTTAATTATTCTGTTTCTTACAATTACATACGCTGTTCGATATGGCATTGATACTTCAAAGCAGGTTAAGTCATTGAGAGCTGAACTCAAAGAAATAAAACGACAAATGGAAACTTTAGAGAAAATAAGTGATAAATAAATTACTTATTCGACAATCGTGCGCAATCCTGTAGCAAGAATTGCGCTTTTTCTTATAAATAGAATCATTTCACAAAGTAAGGATTTCTGAAGAGAATATGGGAAAAGAATGAAATTCATAATATTTTTCTATCTATAAATGGAGCTAATAGGGAGAGAACTCAAATGGAAATATATCAAGCTACGATTGAAGATTTAGAAGGAGTATCAAATTTATTTAATTTGTACCGTATATTTTATCAACAAGCATCAGATTTGGAAGGTGCTAAGGATTATATAAAGGAACGTGTAGAAAACAAAGATTCTGTAATCTTCGTTGTTAAAAACAAACAAGATTACCTAGGCTTTACTCAACTGTATCCTACGTTTTCGTCAATCTCTATGAAAAAAGCATGGATACTGAATGACTTGTATGTAGATGCAGAAGCCAGAAAGCAAGGAATAGGAGAAATACTCTTGCAAAAAGCAAAAGAGTACGCTATTGAAACAGGAGCTAAAAATATTAGCCTAAGCACAGCACCAGATAATTATGCTGCTCAAAGATTGTATGAAAAAAATGGATACATACGAGATTCACAATTTTATCAGTATGAATTAAGTTTAGCTTATTAATCGTCTAATAAAATCAATGGATTTAACAAAATTTTATTAACGAAAACCAGGGGCTTCTTACGTGAGTTGCAGCTTAAAATAGGGAAAATGAGAAATGAATTTGTTAACTTGCAGATATTATCGAAGGATGAAAAGCCTCAAAGTACTACCTGGAATTGCTTTAGTCTTAATTGATATTTTCAAATTTTAAATTAATAGTTAATTTAAGAGCGTTAATCCGAATTTGGATTAACGCTTTTTTGAAGGGAGAAAAATCTAAGTCCATATTTGCTTGAAGAATTTTTATTGCTAGAATATTCATTTTAACACTAACACTCCCATATAGTGTTCTGAGATTTTAAATGCGATTTCCTAAAATGGTAATTTCTAAAGCTGGTAAACGCATATGTGCCTTATAAGGATTTTCGCTATTTGCAGCACTCAAAAAAACTTGAGGGGGGGTTAATCATGAATGTAACAGAATATTACCGAGCATCTGTACAAGAGGTAATGAGAAAGTTAGATGTTACACAACATGGATTAACAGGTTACGAAGTTCGTCATCGGCATAAAAAGTATGGCTATAACGAAATAAAAGAAAGTAAACAGAAAAATGTTATGCAAGTTTTCTTAGAGCAATTTCAAGATTTTTTAGTCATCATTTTAATTGTCGCTGCCATTATTTCTATATTTCTAGATGATGTGGAAAGCTCTATTGTCATTCTAGTAGTGATTGTTTTAAATGCAATATTGGGAACGGTTCAGCATATAAGAGCTGAAAAATCGTTAAACAGTTTAAAGGAAATGGCGGCGCCCATCGCAAAAGTATTTCGTGATGGACAAGTTATGGAAATACCATCAAGAGATGTTATAGTTGGGGACCTGCTCATGCTGGAAGCCGGGGATTTTATTAGCGCCGATGGCAGAGTGATTGAAAGCTATAGTTTGCAAATAAACGAAAGTTCATTAACAGGCGAATCATTGGCAATCGATAAAACGGCAAATGTAATTTACGAACCCGATATTGCACTTGGAGATAAGAGGAATATGGTTTTCTCTGGTAGTTTTGTAACGAATGGCCGTGGAAAAGTGGTCGTTACTTCTATTGGGATGGATACAGAAATCGGGAAAATTGCAAGTTTACTGGACAATGCAAAAGAGAAAAAAACGCCATTACAAGTCAGCCTTGACCAGTTTGGAAAACGTCTTGCAATTGGCATTATTATTATTTGTCTTATTATCTTTGGGTTGGATATTATTCGAGGTCGTGAGTTAGTTGATTCCTTTATGTTCGCTGTATCATTGGCAGTTGCGGCGATTCCGGAAGCACTAAGTTCAATTGTAACGATTGTTCTTGCACTGGGGACTCAAAATATGGCAAAGGAAAATGCCATTATTCGCAAATTGCATGCAGTAGAAAGTTTGGGGAGTGTGTCCATCATCTGTTCAGATAAAACCGGGACACTTACACAAAATAAAATGACTGTTCAAAAGGTGTTTATAGGAGAGCAGATTTTATCACATGAGCAGCTGCAGCCGGACAATCCGCATCATAAAAAATTGCTTGATTTGGCAATGCTCTGCAATGATTCCGTTATATTAGAGGATAAAGAAATTGGTGATCCAACAGAACTGGCACTTGTAAAATTAGGTCATGAATACCGTCTAAATGAGCATATTATACGGGGGCTTCATCAACGTGTTGGTGAACTGCCTTTTGATTCCACGCGTAAATTAATGAGTACAGTTAACCGAATGGGGAATCGTAGCGTGATGATTACAAAGGGTGCCGTGGATGTACTTCTTCCTCATATGAATCGAATCGATACAAGCAACAGCAGTTCAGTCATTACGAAGCAACAACTAGAAAAAATTAAACAGGCAAATCAAACATTTTCAAATGCTGGGTTGAGAGTAATTGCCATTGCCTATAAAGATGTATTTTCTTCTAATATAGAAGAAGTGGACGAGCGGGATTTAACTTTTGTCGGATTAATTGCCATGATGGACCCTCCTCGTGAAGAATCGGCACAAGCAGTTGCAGATTGTATCAAGGCGGGCATCAAACCTGTCATGATTACAGGAGATCATAAAATTACTGCAGCAGCGATAGCAAAACAACTTGGTATTTTAAAAGATCCGGATGAAGCGATTGAAGGGAAGGATATTGAAAAACTTTCAGATAGGGAATTGAAGGACCAGATAGAGAAAATCTCCGTTTATGCACGTGTCTCACCGGAACATAAAATTCGAATTGTAAAGGCTTGGCAAGAAAAAGGACATGTAGTGGCAATGACGGGAGACGGTGTAAATGATGCCCCGGCGTTAAAGCAAGCTGATATCGGGGTGGCCATGGGCAAAACAGGAACAGAGGTGGCAAAAGATGCTTCCTCGATGGTTTTAACTGATGATAATTTTTTATCCATCATCAAATCTATATCGAATGGGCGGAGTATTTACGCTAATATTAAAAATGCGATAAAATTTCTATTATCTGGGAATGCAGGAGCTATTTTTGTTGTGTTATATGCAACCCTTTTGGCATTGCCAGTTCCATTTCTACCTGTTCATCTATTATTTATCAACCTATTAACAGATAGTCTACCAGCGATTGCCATTGGTCTAGAGCCACATAATAAGAAGCTTATGGAGAAAAAGCCACGGAATATAAATGAGCCGTTGTTAAATAAAAAATTTGTCTCCCAAGTAGGATTTGAAGGATTCATTATTGCGGCAGTTACGCTCATCGCATTCCAGACAGGTTTATCAACAGGTGATACAGGTGTAGCCACAACAATGGCATTTGCGACATTGTGTTTATCCAGACTGTTCCACGGATTTAATTGCCGCTCGGAAGAATCGATTTTTAAACTTGGGATCTTCTCAAATATAGCAGTTTGGATTGCTTTTTTACTCGGGTTTACACTACTGAACCTTATACTAATTACAGGGCTATTTGAAGTAGCGGCGTTGAACAACTTCCAATATCTCATGATTTATGGGTTATCGTTGGTTCCGTTAATTATTATTCAGCTGAAGAAACTATTTTTTTAGGACCGGTTAGGCTACGATTTAACAAGGAAGCACCTGCATCATTTTTAGATATAGCGGACTCATATAAAAGAGTAGAAATTGGTTCAACTTGGCTACAGCCAAAATGTTGGCGAACAAATGTCAATACAATTTGTAAATACCTATTATTACAATATTGTTTTGAAAAAATAGAACTGAATCGAATACAAAGTAAAATAGAACATGAGAATTACCGACTGTAAAAAGCAATTGAACAATCAGGACTACATTGGAAGATTTAACGATTGAGGGCTATGACCCACATTCATCCATTAAAGCTCCAGTGGCAGTATAATTATCACAGTAAAGCAGCTAGTTTACTCAAAAACTAGCTGCTTTACTTCATTCTTATTTAATAATCGCGTTATTTAATTAAAGGCTCTGTTAAAGGTTAATGTTGATTTTAAATGAAAGAGAAACCCAAACTAAAAGGTTTCCCTTTTTTACAAATTAACCCTTAAAACAATTGCCACTCTCCAACATCCCAAATGTATTGGTAGTAAAAATAATAAAGAAATAAAAGTGCATTTACTATAAACAATAGTCTAAAAGAAACGATTTTGATTGCTGTTTTTTTGAGTAAAAATAAGACGATAAAATTTAATGAAACAGGGATTAAAGTATAAAATAGTCTTTCATCCCAAAGTGAAAGAGCATCTGGATTTAACCATATTATAAGACGGTCTGATACTTGTGCTAAAACTGAAAAAATAAGAATAATCCAAAAGATAATCAGTAACACAGTTTTTCTCATATACTTTCCCCTTGCTCTGAGTAATTGGCTGTAACATTATAATTTGAATTTTGACAAGCGTAAACTATCATAAGTTTCTGTCATTTCAAATAAAAATGACGTTAGAGGACTATCTATTGAGCAAACAAAATCAATGGATTCAACAAAATTTTGCTAACGAAAAGTTCTTAGGCATTCCATATAACGTAAGCTTTTATACATTATTAACACAACTAATCGCTCACGAGTGTGGAGTAGAAGTTGGTGAGTTCATTCACTCTATATTAGGGGCATGTCCTGAAATACAATTAAAGAGCAGTTTAGGGAAAAAGCAAGTCATCACTTCTTATATGTAGTAAACTTATACTGCGTAACAATGCACTTCAAGTTTAAGAGTGTAAAGTTATTTTTAACTAAATTTTCACCTGATTTTATTTAAAATCCTCACCCGGTGCTTCTTGAATATGAAATACCCTATAAGGTAAATTAGGATTGAGGAGATTAGTATATTGATAACTGCACCTGCTAGAAATATGAATCCACTGGAATGAGAACCCACAATCCAATTATAGGTATGTTGAATAGCATGTATGTATTCGACTTCATCAATTTCATCTACCCTGGAATTTATATCCAATAGTAAGCTCCCGATTTTATAATTTAAGAAAAAAGATAGTGGCCAAATAAAAGTTCCTATGACACCCCCAACAAGAGAAGAAACTGTATTCGCCTTTACGAGTCTTGCCAAACCAACCGCAATGACGGGATCTAGCCCGAACATAGGAAGCCAACTAGGAATAAGACCAACAGTTAGCCCTAACGCTACTTGATGCGGACTAGATTTAAGTCGAAATAGCCGTATTAAATTATATTTAATTCTGCGTGTTATTTTCATATATGTATAACCTCTCTAAGTACTTTAAACATTGCAACCGCAAAAATAAACATCAATTAGAGGAAATTTCAAAGGAATCATGATGGTCTCCCCTTATAGTAAAGCCATTGCCGCAAAAGGAAAAAAGGCAGTTTTTCAATGTGTTAACTGTTTTTTTTCCTTTTGATTAATAGGTTAAATAAATAGATTACATAAGTAGGGGCAGCAATATATATTAGATAAGGAAACCTTCCATAAGTTCCTTTATAGATCAGATATAATAAGCATCCTAAAAAAATCGTAACAATTGTGCTGTACTTTGGTAATGGAACTTCTTTAAAGCTGGGTATTCTAATTTTACTAACCATTAAAAAGCAAAGCGTTGTAAAGATTACGGTAGTAAGAATATTCGGAATGAGATACCCAAACAAAGTAAGCAATGCTAAGATACCGCCAGCTGCAGTAATGGGTACGCCAATGAAATAATTTTGAGATGTTTTATTGGTGCTAATATTAAATCTCGCCAATCGAAAAGCCCCGAACAACGGGAACAATCCAGCAACAGCCAATCCCAGTAATCCAAATTGATTAAAGTTCGTGTAATAGATTAGAAAAGATGGAGCGACTCCGAATGTAACAATATCGGCTAATGAATCTAGCTCTTTTCCTAAAGTACTATCAGCTTTTAAAATTCTAGCTAACCGACCGTCCATACTGTCCAGCATCATGCCAATTATGATGAGAATCGCAGCGTTTTTAAAATGACCATCTGCAGCAAATCCTATGGAAAGAAAACCGCAATATAAATTACCTAACGTTAACATATTAGGGATGCTTTTTGTAAAGCGCAAACTCAATCACCTACCACTTAGATTTATTCTGCCGAACATACTATATTTCCTATTTAATGGTTATATGTTCATCACGAATCCTTTTATTTTATCACTTACATGAGGGCGTGTCGATTAAGAATGTTATCTTAAAATGCTAGAAAAATGATACAAAAGTGTTATAACCAGCGGAGGAAAAGTTCTTCTTTAGGTATTAAAATAAAAAAGGTTAAAGGAGGAGGGGTGTAATGACTTCCAGTAATCGTGATGAAATGATCAAAGCATTGAAGTCGAGTGTTGTTCCATTATTAAGAGAAAAGGGGTTTAAGGGTTCTTTCCCGCATTTTCGACGGAGATTAGAAACTCGAATTGACCTTATTTCTTTCTTCTTCGATAAGTATGGTGGTGGGTTCGTAGTTGACATAGGTGCTTCACCGACGAATGGTTATACTGTAAGTCGTGGGTATCATATTCCACCTAATAAGGTAAACACCACTCATCACGTTCCTCAGATGCGTCTCCAACCAACAGAGGAACCGCCTGATTTCTCTTTTAGATATGACGAGGAGCCCGTTCTGGATGGCATTTACGAAAAGTTAGCGAGAGAGGTGGCGTTCTTGTTACCTGAAGCAGAACAGTGGTGGAATTCAGAGAAAACAGCTCAAATCATTAAGAGAAAAACAAAAAAGCAAGGTGAAATCAATTTTGATTAATAATTATTTCTAGGTGGATAAAAAATGTTATCTGGCTTCACTCACGAGTG
Source organism: Lysinibacillus odysseyi (assembly GCA_014595895.1). Taxonomy (GTDB): domain Bacteria; phylum Bacillota; class Bacilli; order Bacillales_A; family Planococcaceae; genus Lysinibacillus_B; species Lysinibacillus_B odysseyi_A. The sequence goes on from JABUKB010000001.1 coordinate 789,945, forward strand.
CTTTAACGAAACAATGAAAAAAGCCTAATTCCTCAATTCAATGCTGAGGAATTAGGCTTTTTAATATGGAATTTACTTAATATTGTAAACTGCATTTTTCTGACGCTACTCTATATTAAAAATGATTCGTTTTAATAGAAAGATGATAGCTTATTATTAGAAGAACAGGTTGAAAAAAATTCAATCTATCTTTCTTAATGCCATTCAAAATCGTAAAAAGAAAAAAGTTTAATTTCTAGTGAGATTTTATCGGAGTTCATCTCGTTTTATTAAGTGAAAGGACAAGGAGGGATGACGTGGAAGAGGATATTCAATTAGTTCAGCAAATATTAGCGGGGAATAAGCAAGCGTACATAGATATTATCAATAAATACAATAACCCCTTGTACGCAACCATTTTGCGGATGACCAAAAATCATCAAACCGCACAGGATTTAGTACAGGAAGCATTTATCAAGGTGTATGAGCAGCTGGGGAAATACGATCAAAAAGGACCTTTTAAAAGTTGGTTATATAAAGTGGCTATCAATCATTGTCTAGACCAACTTCGCAAGAAAAAAGTCATTCTCGAACAAGTAGAAAACGAGCGAATGATCAACGAGGCAACCCCAGAAATAGTTTTTCTAAAGAAGGAAAAAAGCAGAGAGCTTGAGCGCCTCGTCTCATGCTTGCCAGAGGATGAACGTATCATTTTGCTGTTGCGTTACGCCAATGATTTGAGTTATGAGGATATTTGTAGGACACTCGGAATTTCATTGGCAGATGTAAGGAACAAATTACATCGCGCAAAGAAAAAATTACGTAATCAAGCACAAAAGGGAGGTTATTTTCATGATTTGTCCAAAAGAGGATGAACTATTCGCTTATGTTGATGGATTTTTAGATGAGGAAGAAACGAAACGAATGGAGCAACATATTCATTCCTGTCCATATTGTGCGCAGCAACTTGAAGTAATGAAAAGTGAAAAAGCCTTTTTAGAAGAAACTTTAAAGACTCCTGCATTGCCAGATGATTTTGCCCAGAACATTGTGGCACAGGTTCAACCATACAAACCTAAGAAGAAATACGCTTGGAAGTGGAGTCTAGGTACGGCAGCAAGCGTACTGTTAGCTGGAGGGATACTCCTATCGGTGAATTCGAGTTTCGCTGAATTAGTCGGCAGCATTTTCTCCACTGATAAAGTTGATGAAGGCTTAAATATTGCCATGGATACGGATATCGCCACTCCTGTGGATATCGCTGTAACGGATGCTGGCATTACACTGCATGTGGAGCACTTAATCGCAGATACTTCCCGAATCGCATTTTCCTATAGTGTGACGAATAGTAAGGGCAAGCGATTAAATCCTTATTTAGATGAGGATAAAGAGCAAAATAAGATTACTTTGCTGGATCAAAATAATAAGGAAGTAGAACTGGGAATGAAGGGCTGGGGTAACACTGATGACTATGGAATTTATGAATTTTCATTAGTAGACGTTGACCATATTACAGCAGGAACCATTCGGATGGAAGCAACAGAGATTGCTGGCAGAAGTGGAAACTGGTCAATTGAGATTCCTGTTGATTTGACTGCGGCCTATGCCCATCAACAAGTCGTAGAAATTGATCAATCTATTGAAAAAGAGGGGATAAAAGTAAATCTAGATGAAGTAAGTTATGCAACATCGACCACGGATATCTCTTATAGTATGCAATATACAGACGAAGCAAAGCAGGAATTGCAGCAAGCGATTGATAAGAAAAAAGAACAATTTAACGAGGAAATCGTAACAACCTTCTTCCCTTATCATCCAACGATTGGATATCGGATTGAAAATGAAGAGGGCGATGTGCTTGGCTATCACAATATTTATGGAAAAGAAGATCGCGGTCACACGGTAACGGAAAATATGATAGGTGGATCTGGAAGGTGGGAAGGCGACATGGAAGACATGGGCCTACTAAAAGTAACCGATTCATTTGTACCGGAACAAACCCATAAGGAACTCTATTTTGTATTAGATACGGTCTATAAAACAAAGACATCGGATTTTTCAGTTACATTTAGGCCTGATGAGCTTCCTTATACATTTAACTACAAAGGCTATGAACTAACAATTGATACAGTTGAGCGCAATATCGATTACTCGCTTCGAAAATCATGGATTCCAATTTCTCGTCAGGTCACAGTCGAGGTGTCCATGACAGGCTATGCACAACAAAAAGTGCCGGAATTAGCAGTTTGGGCGCTTGAAAATCAAGAGGGGAAAAGTTACTTTACGTTTGGTAGTGGCGGCGGTGGTGTTTTAGATGAAACGGACAAACAAGGACGCTTTAAACGAAAAGTAAATCTCATTTCTTATGATTTACAAGAGGTACCAGAAGAACTGACATTGCATTTAATTGCCGAAATCGAAGCAATAGAATTAGAGCAGGAATGGCGGGTACCATTATTTCAGCAATAATATCATGCATTGAGTAATGGAATAAAGATTTTTAATTAAATAATTGGTTCAATTAACAGGCACTTTTCATCAATAAGGAAAGTGCCTGTTTTCATTGAAGAATCATCTGAGTGAATATCATCTTTCAATTAAATGGTAATTTATGTTAATGTTTATTTTAGATGTGAAGCAATGTATTGAAAATAACAGGGGAGCTTAGTTGAGGAATTTGTAAAAAAAATTTAAGAGGTTAACTAATAAATAGATGGAAGAGGTAGGAGAATGAAAAATATATTTGGGTTAATATTGGGGTCTTTCATAGGGTGTCTTATATTGGGGTATTTTACGAAAGGTTTTTCTGTGGAAGGGTTTAGTATGTTTACAATGGGAATTGTATTAGGGTACTTAATCGGCAGACATATCCTAAAAGAAAGAACAGAATAAATTCATGACTTGTACAACGAAAGGATGCTTGACTTTTCAAGTAGTTCATTATATTAAAAGAGCTACTCACATATCCATATATGCAGTAGCCCTTTTTCAATGTTTAAATTTATTTCTATATCTTAAATTGAAGAACCAATCCATTCAGTTTTTCAGCTAATTTCGCGAGTTCATCAGAATTATTGGCTACTTCTTCCATCGAGCTACTTATTTGTTGAGACGAGGCAGAGGTTTGTTCTACGCCTGCAGCTGACTCTTCAGAAATAGCAGCAATTTCTGAGATGGATCCATTTATTTTTTCGCTGTTTAATGCAATGCTTGATAAGTTCTCAGAAACCGTTTGAATACTATTGGCCATTTCCGTTATGCTTGCGTTTATTCCGGCAAAGGTTTCTCGCGTTTGCTTTATTTGGCTTGTTCCTTGGTTCACTTCCTCATATCCGGCCTGTAATGAACTGGTTACTAAACTAGATTCATTTTGTATGCTAGCGACAATGTTAGTAATATCCAATACAGATGTGGATACTTGTTCGGCAAGCTTTCTGACTTCATCTGCCACTACGGCAAACCCTTTACCATGTTCGCCTGCTCTGGCAGCTTCAATAGCTGCATTCAATGCTAAGAGGTTGGTCTGATTCGCAATTTCTTGAATAACAGAAACCAATGTTGATATTTCTTGTGACTTAACATCTAACCCTTGTACCTTTTGAACCGCCTCTTGCACGATTTGGTCAATCTTAGCCATTTGCTTATTCGAGGACTCCATTAATTTACTGCCTTCACTCGTCATTTGGAAAACATCATTTGAGGCTTTTTGAATGCTCTCTCCATTTGCATTCGCTTCTTGCACTAAAGATAAAAATAAACCCATCACGGAGGCCAATTCACTAGCAGTTCGAGCTTCTGATTCTGTGCCGGCAGCCAAATCCTGCATAGTAGTTGCGATTTGCTGGGAACCGGCGTTCACTTCATTTGTTGATTGAGTTAGTTCTTCGCTTTGACTAGTTATTAATTCAGAGGCAAAATTTATTTCACTCAGTAATTGACGAATGCTATGACTCATTTCATTTGTAGCAGCAATAAGCTGACCTACCTCATCTTGCGAGTTGGTTTCTAGCGGTTCATTACTTAAATCACCGCTTGCCATTAACTTCATGCGTGCCATTACTTTTATAATTGGCTTTGTAATGATGTTAGAAGTAATGAGTGCCGCTGCTATACTCACCAAAATAACCAAGATGGTAACGGTTGTGGATATAACTAACGTTCTTTCTCCATTTGCTACAATTTTGCTTTCTGTGGCATTAATCTTATCTTGACTTTGTTTTGCCAGCTCTTCATAACCCGCCATTAGTTCACGTACAGTCTGGTTCTGGTCTGCTAAATTCTGTCGAGCTAATTCTACATTTCCTTTTTCATATTCTTCGAAAACTTCTTTTGAAACAAACTGACGCCATTCCACTGTCTTTTTAATTAATTGATCGAATTCTTCGGAAGCTCCTATTTCTCTGACAATTGCTTCATTTTGTTTACCCTTTTCTGTATATTCGTTAAAACGGTCTTTATAGTCACCGCCATATAACACATAGCCTCGGGCAGTTGATATTCGATTAGCCATTGTGTTAGCCATTTGTTCATTGGCAATCAATAGCGGAAGCTCTTTCTCTACAATGCTTTTAGCTTCCTCATTGCTCTTATGGATGACCGAATAGTTATAAGCTCCAAATAGAACAACCAGTAAAATAACTAAGGAAAAACCAAATAACATTTTCATTTTGATGCTTTTAAAATTCACTTCATGCACGTCACTTTCTGTTGTTTAGATTCTGCATTTGCCTAACATAAATGTTTGGGTTTACTAATGAATTGCTCATTTTGCTAGCTTTTTAGTAGATACTTAGTTATCCATATGTAAAAACTTTAGTTTCGTCAAAAAGTTCAATATAAAATTATTTACCCCATATAGAATGAGTTCTAATATCAAAAGTTTTATTATAAAGGCAAAATATATTAGCATAAAGAACTAGTGTCTAACTTTAAGTTTTTAAATTGTGATAACATTGTCCTATATTAGGCGCACAAGAAATTATTATAACAAATAGTAACAAAATATCAATATATTTAAAAATTCACAATTATTATGTATATAATTTCCTGTTTTTTACTAAATATCTATTTGATACGGAAAAAGAATGTTCCATTCCTAGTGTAATCAGAAGGATATTGTTTTTAAGGAGGCTTTTCTGAAATAATAGGAATCATTAAGTCAACTATTCGTGTTAAAATTAATATTAATCAGTAAGATATTGGGGATTTGGGAGGATGAAAAAAATGCAAACAGATAGAATGAAAAATGAAGTTTTGCAATGGGGGAAGGCTATTGTTTTTGCTATAGCAGTAGCGTTTATTGTTCGTATATTTTTCTTTACACCTATTGCAGTGGATGGTGCATCAATGGAACCTACCTTGCAAGATGAAGATCGTATGATTGTTACAAAAATGGGAGAACCAAAAAGGTTTGATGTTATTGTTTTTCACGCAACAGAGGAAGAGGATTATGTAAAACGTGTAATTGGGTTGCCAGGAGACCGTATTGAATATAAAGATGATACTTTGTATATAAACGGAACACCTTACGATGAACCGTATTTAGACGAAGCCAAACAAGAACTAACAGCTGGGCTACTGACTAATTCCTTTACATTGCGAGAGACACCTGTGCAAAGTGATGTAGTTCCAGAAGGTCATCTATTTGTCATGGGGGATAATAGAAGGCTTAGCAAGGATAGTCGCCATATAGGAGCTATTCCTATCGAAAAGGTAGTAGGTACAACAAAAATCGTTATTTATCCGTTTCAAGAGATGAAGATAATTAATAATAAATGATTTTCAAATAGAAAAAGTCACTAATCTTAAAGCTAAAGGTTTGTTAGCAAAGCTTAAGAAATCGCAGTGAAACACTTCATAAAGAAATACTTCATTGTGATTAAACTTTATTTTAAAGTTATAGTTTTATGGCTTTGCAATAAAGTAGAATTGGTTATAGAGAAGTTGTATCTTTTATCAAAAAGATGAACCGAGATTTCCTATCTTTATAAAGAGGAGATTTCGGTTTTTCTTGTGAATTTTGCTGATGAAAGATGAATAGCGGGTGAAGGGACTAAGGCGCCTTTTAGGCATCGATGAAAATGGATATAGTATCAGATAGTCAGCTGCAACTACGGCACTCGCTCCACCAGATGAACTTGCAAATAAAGGAGAAGTGTTCGGCAATGCCCTGCAGCAAATTACGGAATTGAAATAGCAACACAAAAAGAATATTGTACTGGAAATACGCGAGCGGCAAATTGAAAATCACCTTTACTAATGTTTCTAATAAACATATAAGTTCTTCTAAGAATAGATAAGCCCCTTCACGTTCTATACTGCTACGTTAGTTAAAGGGAAATTGAACTCGAAACGTGGTTTAGATGCAAATTCTTATATAGTCACCAAAGTTTTATTGGGAACGTTATTTAAGGTTATTTTATATACTTTATAAATGCTTTTTGGAATAAAGAAACCCCATGGTCCAATAGAAATTTAATTATTTGAATTAAACTCTATTAAATCAGATATATTGTATTCCTTTTTTATTTGTTCATTTTTATGGTTAGTCCATGAGACTGTAATTTTTTCATCACTAAATGCTTTTTTAATATCATTATCACTTAAACCTTTTGTATAAAAAACAAACTCTTGATGGTATGTTGCGAAATTTTCGCTCTCATTATCCTGGCTATACCAACTACCATGCCAATATCGCAAGTTGCCGTCTATTCCGTTTAATACCTGTGAAAGATTATCAAATTTATACATTTCAACTTTTCTTTCTTTCACTGAATCTGTATGTTCCATATTGAAATCAAATTCAAAAATTTTAAAGTCTTCTTGCTTTAGTTCACTTGAATCTCTAGTAGCATCAATTTTTTTATATTCTTTTTCACTTATTGGAGAAATTTTGGCTTCAATTTCTATTAGTGGCGCTTTATTATTACAGGCTGTTAGTAATAATACCAAAACTAAAATAGTGAAAATCAAACTTAATTGTTTCATAACCACACTCCGATATATAAAATTTTGATATCCAAATTATAACATCTCTTTTCAGCTAAACGGCTTTTTTGTTAAACAAAAAAGTCCCCAAAACGTGATTTAGGAACGTTCTTTGTATAAAATTGCTTGGAAGTATTTATAGAGTTGTTACATTATCGAACGGAACCCGTTCTCCATCAATATGTACTTCAACTGCTTTATGGTTTGAATCTATTGTTAATTTATAAACGTATTGCTTAGCCTCATTATTTTTTTCAAGTTCGTGCTCTAATTTAATGATTAGTGTATCATCTATAGTTTCTAAATCTGATGTTACAGAACCTTTAGATTGATAAACAACATAAAATGTTTTTTCATTTTCGTTAATCATTTGCAGTGTAGAATCGGTATCAATTTTATACTGTAAATTTGTAGGTATAACTTCAATCTCACTAATGCTCAATTCTGAAGAGTTACAAGCTGCTAATAATAATACTGAAAATAATAGTGTGCCAAATAGTTTTTTCAATATGTATTTCTCCTATCTTTTTATTTAAAATGTTATGAGCATAGTTCAACAAGTCCCCAAAAAACCCTTTATACTGAAAATCACGGTTCCTTATCTCACATGGATTAATTAGAAATTTGATCAAAAATATTAACTAATTCCGCCATATTTATCACAGTAAAATTCCAATGCCATTGCATGTGTAGAAATAATGCCGCTTTGCGAGTATTGTCCCGCTACTTCAATGACATATGTAGTCACGCTGTCAATTAGAAAATCGCTATATCCTACTTGAGTCCAACTTCCATCACCATTCGCTGCTTCTGAAGAAATAGAATGAAATACTGAAAATACCTGTCTTCCCTCTGGGGGAGTAAAGTCTAATTGGGTGTCAAAAGAGCCATTAAATATAATATTTGCTTCTTTTGAGCCTATTTGTAACTTTGCTGTCTTGGGTACTGACATCGGATGATAACTTTGGCTATTTTCTAGTACAGCAATTGACATGTTGGCTCTCTCTTTTGCCAGCTTTTCAAAGTCCTCTACTTCAATCCAATATGCATCGAGGTATTCCGTTATAGGCTCCAACTCTAGTTCGAAGTTTTCGTTGTATTGTGCATTTATTTTTTCTAAAATAGCTACGTATTTTTGATAATATTCCTCTTTTTGCTCTTGCGTTAAGTTCAAGGGAATCGGTGCTGTTTCTTCTGTTTTTATAGTATTATCCTCATTGTTCGTTACTATTGTTTGTTCAGTAATCGCTGGTTCTGTTTTCGCTTCTTTGTTATTGACCTGATTATCAGTGCAACCTGATAAAACAAATGTCCCTAGTAAAATGCTTATATAAACATATTTTTTCAACATTCCCACCCCATTAAACGTTATGAAAAAGCTAATTTAATAATAACATAAATGGATTTTATTGGTTGATAAGGGCTTTAAGTTTCCATAGCATGGTTTAGGTACATACTGTTCATAAGCAGACGGATCAGCCTCATTCAATTGAACGAGGCTGATTGATTCCCTGTCTTTCATTGGGGAATCTTATTTAGTTTTAATTAAAATGCATTATGGAAAAAATTTTAAACACTATCTTGCATTGCACTATACTGTAATGTAAGGTAGTTGTAACGAGAGTATGGAGGTGAACAACCTTGTCCACGACTAGTCAAATGTTAAAGGGGCTATTAGAAGGCAGTTTACTGGCATTAATAGCAAAAGGAGAAACCTACGGGTATGAAATTATCGAGAAATTGAAGGAGCATCATTTTGCAGTTGTAAGCGAAGGAAGTATTTATCCTGTATTAATGCGGTTGCAAAAAAACAACTTTGTAACGTCTGTCCAAAGAAAATCGCCAAGTGGGCCGAAAAGGAAATATTATTCGATTACGAAAGAAGGAGAAGAAGAACTGGAAAGGTTTAAACAACATTGGAATAAGGTTTCATCTGGAGTATCTTCACTATTAGAAGAGGAGGAGTAATGAAATGTTATCAAAACAGGCAAACCAATTTCTCATTGAGTTAAAAATGTACTTGATATCAAAAGGGAAAAATGATCAAGAAATTCATGGAGTGATTAATGAATTAAGCGACCATTTGCTTCAAGCAGAGGCAGCAGGGAAGAATATTGAGGATATTGTTGGGGATTCTCCGCGTGCCTATATGAAAAGTATTGGCCAGGAAATGGGATTTGATATAAGACAGTTCCTAATTTTAACACCCATGACTGCTTTACTATTAATGGCATATATTTGTTTTGCCCCTGCGATTCTGGGTGAGTTTTCATTATCTAAATTGGGAGTGCTCGGAGCCATTGCGGGGGCAGTTCTTTCTATCATCCTATATGGATTTTTATTAGTAAGAGTGCTGCCAAAAATGTTCTATTCTAAATGGTTTTATATAGTTATTGGACTAACTTATATGCTTTTGATAGGATTCTTCGTATTTGTAAATTTATTTGATAAAGAACCATTTTTTATAGCGACTCCATTACAAAGTAATATCGTTCTATTGGGATGTATTCTTGTCTTTATTACTTGGGCAATCTATTCAAAAACTTGGATTTCAATTATTATTCCGATTTTCATATCATTTGGACCAATAGCTGGTCGATTCATTCCTGAACATATTAATGAGGATCCGTTTTATATCACCCTAGCCATCATATTTGGGATTCTTGGTCTGGTAATCCTATTTTATTTCCTGTTCAAAAACGAAAAAGAGAAATCTATATCTTAATACTGTTTAATAGGGAATTCTGCAATCAAATATTTGTTTTTAAAAAATTGACGGAATAGTCAATGTTTATTAGGGGGGAAAGCATGTTTTCATTAGCAGGAAAAGTCGCGATAATAACAGGGGGAGGATCAGGTATTGGTCTTGCCACAGTAAGAAGATTTCATGAAGCAGGTGCAAAAGTAGTCATTGCAGATGTAACAGATCAAACAAAATTAGCACAGGAACTAAATGGACTGTATGTTCAAACGGACGTTGCCGCGGAAGAAGAAGTTAAGAATCTGATGAAGAGGACATATGAAGAGTTCGGAAACATCGATATTTTGATTAATAATGCAGGAATCATGACAGAAGCGCCAATCATTGAAACTACTAAAGAGGATATGATGCAAAATTTTCAGGTCAATACACTTGGTGTACTGTATGGGATGAAACATGCTATCAAGTATATGAAAAAGGGTGGGGCTATTGTAAATACTGCTTCTACTGCAGGAGTTCGCGGCGTGCCGAATTATGCAGCATATGCTGCATCAAAATGGGCCATTATTGGCATCACTAAGGTTGCCGCTCTGGAATTTGGTCCAAACAATGTTCGGGTAAATTGTGTATGTCCTTCATCCGTTGAAACACCTTTGCTAGCTAGCCAAGAAGGAGGAGAACTGGAGAAATTAATTGTGAGTACAGGAGCTCCCCTAGGCAAAATAAGCAAGCCTGAGGATGTAGCATCTTTAATTCATTTTCTCGTTGCGGATGATTGCCCAATGGTTTCTGGTCAAGCGATTAACATTGACGGAGGTTCAACAGCAGGACATAGCATTGCAATGATGGAGGCAGTATTTCAAGGCGTAGTAAATAAATTATAGAGTAGAGACTGTATAATTATTTTATTTAAACTAAGCTGTATTGCAATTATACTTATAGGATTTTATGAGAGTTCAGTATTAGTTATTCGATTAAAGGGCGCTCTTCTGAGAGAAGGAGAGCGTCTTTCTTCATGAAACGTGTCATATTGCGGAGGAACGTTAATAAGTATTTATATATAATACAAACGAGATTGTAAAGGATTACACTTAAACTAATGGGTAGGTTACTTAAGAAGAAAGTAAAATACTAAGGTGCGATGCTAGATACTTAAGAGACATTATCGTCTCTTAAGCATCCGGGATAATTGTAATAGCGACTGTTCGAACTGGAGTGTCTTGTTCATTATTTTCACTTGTTTTATGGTAATACTTATTAATTAATTCGTTTAATTCATTTTGAAATTCCTTAAATTTCTCATCATCTAATGTTAACGCTGCTAAAGAAAAAGTAGCACTATCCTCTGAATTGTTCTGCTCTTCTAATTTTTCAAGATAATTTTGATATTGATATAAAAGTGATAAATGGTAGTAAGTAACATAATCAAGTTTCCGCTGTTGCGATGCTTTTTTCCATTCCTCCGCACCGATTCTAGCCCCATCTTCTTTTAAAGCATAATATTTTTCAGAAACTGATTTCACTTTTTTTTCTTTAATAACGTGAATAATTCCAGAATCCATCATAATTTGTAACTGTCTATACAAAGTTGCTTGGGGTACATCTTTAATGATTTTGACCATTTCTAAAGGTGTTAATCCATTTTCTTTATTTTTCATTAATGATTGGCAAATTTTCATTCTGACTGGATGTATTAAAACATCAATTTTATCGACCATAATTATCCCCTCTTATTCATCTGATTTTCATTCCTATTATAAATAATGAGAATAGTTATTGCAATTACCTAATTATTACCTTATCATTATCGATAATGATAATGAGTTTTAGTTTGCAAAGGTAAATGCCCTTAAAGTTATTAATTTTATAGCTTTTATCTAAGACAAATCTAAGACGAATACTTTAAAAGAGGAGATACGAAAATGATAAGAAGAATAGGATTGATATTAACGATTAGTATTATTTTCTTGACTGTTTTTGGATTAAGTACAAAACTTAGTTTTGCAATGGAATTAAAGAAAATTAACGGGGAAACACCTTCGGGTATTCCATTTAATGAGATGGAAGAAAAGGTAGATCAATATGTAGCGCAGTATTTAGACAAAACAACACCAGGGGCTGCAATTGTAGTTGTGAAAGATGGTCAAGTTATTCTTTCAAAAGGCTATGGATATGCGGATATTGAAAAGCAAATTCCAGTTGATCCATCAAAGACCGTTTTTGAATGGGGATCCATAAGTAAATTATTCACTTGGACATCTGCAATGCAATTAGTTGAACAAGGTAAACTCGATTTAGATGAGGACATTAAAACATATCTACCTTCTGACTTTGCAAAAAAACTTGATTTCCAACAAACTGTTACAATGAGAGATCTTATGAATCATGCTGCTGGATTTGGAGACTACGCCTTTAATACAATTGCTTTTTCAAAAGAGAGATTATTCCTCCTTGAAGAAGCGTTACTACTTGATAAATCTAAACAGTATTATAAAGTGGGAACAGCTAGCTCGTATAGTAACTATGGAGCATCTCTTGCTGGTTATGTAGTGGAATGTATAAGTAAACAACCATTTCATGATTATGAACGGGAACATTTATTTAATGTGCTTGGGATGAATAATACAACGGGAAATCCAACATTTGACGATAATAAAAAACTTTTAGAAACAAAAGCAAAGGGATATTTACCAAATCCAGATGGAGGTTTCTTACTTGGTAATTGGTCATATGTTTCTCATTATCCAGCAGGTTCGATAAACGGTACAGCTGAAGATTTAGCAAAATACGCAATTGCAATAACTCCAGAAAAAGGTCAAAAGGTACCGCTATTTGATAACTCAGATGCATTAGAAACTATGTTTTCACCAAGTTACAGTTTAGAGGGAGAAATGGTTGGAACGGCACATGGTTTTTTTGAATATGTGGGAGAATACCGTACTCTTGGTCATGGAGGCAATACTGCAACATTTTCAAGTCAATTTGCGATAGTACCCGAAGAAAGATTTGGAATTGTAATCCTTACAAATGCAACTGCTGAAATGGACATTCTATTTGGAGTACAAGAATTGTTGGTTGGTAAAAAGCATACAGAGAGTAAAGTTCCTTCCGAAAAACTACCTTCTTCAAAGGAAGTGGATGGAAAATATGTTCCATTTCAAAGACAAGAGGGGAATTTTTTAGAATTTGCAAATTATCAAAATTTATATACTGTTAGTGCAACGGACAAAAATGAAATCACAATGAGTATTGGGCAATATAAAGGTACTTATGTACAGACGAAACCATATTTTTATGAACTTGTTAAAGAAAATTCCCTTATTTTTAGAAATGCGTATCCCATTTTACAATTCAAAATGGAAGAAGGCAAAGTGAAACAAATAATTGTAGGACATGGTATGGATTTATCTGAATTACCATCTGATCGAAAAATCCCGATTTTAATTGCTAGTGTTTTAGTATTATTAAGTACAACTCTGTATTTCTTAATTTCACCACTGCTTTTACTCATTCTCAAATTTAAAAATAGAAAGAAACAGTTAGGATTAGAAAATAAAAAATTTAATTTCTATTATTCAATGTTAATATTATGTGGTACAACAACCGTTTTAAACAATCTAATATGTATTGCTAGAATTATGATGAATAAATTCCGTACTTTTGCGGAGGTCAAACCTCATCTTTTACTGAATTATCCTTTACTCTTATGTACAGTTATTGCAGCCTTCTTCTCTATTAAATATATGAGAAAAATAGATATTTCCGGAAAACGCAAAGTATTGTATTTCATTACAATTATTTCGTTAACTTTATTATTTGCATTGCTAATAGAATGGAATTTTTTTATTGTTGTATAAATAATTAGCTAACTAGGATTGCAGAGAAGTAAATCTAAAATTACAGTTCCAATATTTTCATTAAAAAGCTAATAGTACTTTATGTAATTATTTTGTTCAGCTAACGGAGGCTTTAGTTTAACAAGCAAAAGGCAGTAACTACTATCTTGATATTTAACAATTGGGCGCTTTCCTTGAATAAGGAAAGTGCTTTTTCCATTAAAGAACCATATTCTTTAATTAGTATGATCGGACTTGTCTAGGGGAAAATAAACCTAAATGTAACTTGGGGCGATGTAAATGAAAAAACGTATTAGATTTTTATTTTTATTGCTTATATTTAGTTTTTTACTATTTTGTGTGGATGAAAAAGGTGACAGCGCTTTTGCCATTGAAATAGAAAGGTCACAACCTTATGAAAAAATCTATCCTGAAATCGGATATAAGACCGTTGAAGAAGCTGTTAGGGATTTTGAGGAACATTTTAAAAGGGAACTAAAATTACCTTCTAGAATTCCACCCATTAGCTTTACTCACCAATTCGGTAGATTTAGCAATTTAGAAGGAGACATGAATGATACTCTTGAAATTACATTTATAAGTGAGCAAGAATCACAACACCATTTTAAAATTGATATCCGACCAATTAAATATAAACGCCAATTTAGCAACAAGCATATTTCGGGAGTCTTTAAACTAAATAACGGAAGCGATGCAAAGTATATGGAAAAACTAAGCCTGGGTTTTAATCATTTAGTATTTGAACGAGATCATTGGCAATATATGTTGAGTATTGATAAAGATGTTTCCAATATAGTAACACCTGAAATCCTAGTGCAAATAGCCAATTCGATTGATTTGTAAAGTTTTACTATTCGACAATCGGGCGCGATTCTGTAATAGGAATCAACGCAGGAGAAAAAAATGATTTGATCAAACTTAAAGAAACCCCCTATAAAGTGGAACTTCAATCAGTGGGGATTTTCCTCATCTCCCACTGATTGTTAGTTGAACCAATCGGGCTTTTACGGGTAGTTGATCTCCCGCCTATCCTTTTCGCTTTTCCTAAGCCTAGAGGCGGGTGTCTTACTACCCGTTAACGCGGGATAAAATAAGGAACGAGCTAGTGACTAAAATATAGTTACTAGCTTATTTTTCGTGTGGAGGAGCTTTTTTCTTACTTGAACCAGTTTATTTTACAAGCTATAAAACAATTTTTAGGAATTTTAATGTCTGTTTATTTATTTTGCTTACCCACAATTCATAATCCTTTTTAAGGCTATTACCTAGAAAGGATTACCAAGGAGAAAAGTGTTTTTGTTATGTTAAAATAACAATCGTGTAAGTTGCTAAGTTTTTAATTAAATTGATAGCGATTTTATATATTGTGAATCAGCTGGATTCATCAAAGTAACAAGATAAATACAACAGGAGGTTTTTTTTTGAAGAATTATCATTTTGGAAAAAAATCAAGCATCATCGTTACTTTACTAATGCTGACTTTTTTCGTTGCAGCATGTAGCGATACTGCTGTGGAAAGTGAAGAACCAGAAGTAGAGCAAGAAGTAGAGCGAGAAAAAATTGAATTAAAGTTAGAGAGCATGGCATATGATCCTGCACAGGATGCGATGGTTGCTACGCTTTCAACGAACTTACCAGAGGGAACAGAAATGTCTGTTGCAGTTAGAGGCCCTAGTACATTATTGGATTTACGTACCGATGTAAAAATTACTGAAGATGAAGTAACAACTGTTTCATTTCCATTTGAAGATGTAGTGGATAAATATGAATTTGTCACTGGTCAATACGACGTAATCGCATATGTTGACATAAATGGCGATGATACATATGTAATAGAGAACGAACACTTACTTCATGATCCTGTAATAGGTGGTAACTCCCCTGTGATGGCTGAAGAGTATGCGGGTATTGGTGATCATGTAGAAGTTACTCAATTTTTGGAAGACGAGCCTGTATATGATGAAGATTATAACTATCTTCGCTATGAATTAAAGATTGTTTCGGTAAATAAACTATCTGTCCAAAGTGTTCTTACAGATGAAGAAATTGCAGAAAAAAATGCCAAAGACCTAGCTGAAGCTGAGCAAGCATACGTGACAAAAATGCAAGAGCACGCGGGTAAAGTGCAAGAACAATTTATTACATTTTCTGACGCATTCGCAAACCCGCAATTTGGTGATTTTGATTGGATGGTTGATCTATCGGTAGCCATTACGGAAATTTCAAGATTGAGTGAAGAACCATCTAGTTATGTTGCGCCGAAAAAATATATCGAAACCCACCAACTCTATTTAAAAGCTATGGACGATTATAAGACGGCGATGGATATTCTTCCTACAGCCTTAGATAATATGGATTCTACCCAAATAAATGAAGCTGCAAATTATATGGATAGGGCATTACAAAAGGTGAAAGAGGTACATGCAAAAATTGCAGAATAAGAGAATGAGATAGAGTGAGACAGTAGCATTCATATGAATTATGCAAAAAGGGTATTAAATCATATAATTATCAAGACTAAAAATTAAAAAAGATAAATAAACCGAAGGACAAAACATATTTTATATGACTAATATGTTTTGTCTTTTTTTAAAATCAGCATAACTGATATTTGAATTAGAGGTATAAAAATGTGATCAAACGAGGGTTTGATAGCGTTTTGTACTTGATTCAATATAGTTAAAATTTAAAAATGGTTTTTTATGGTAAAATGTGTTGAGAGATTAGAGTAAACCTAATAATGAAAGGGGCAGCAAGTATTGAAGAAAACATTTAATACACTAGATAAAGTACGTGTTGTAATTGTCTTCTTGTCATTACTAATAGCTATTTTCGCCTCTATGGATGGTTATTACTGGTTAATAAATATAGTGTTCATATTACTAGCCTTAAATTTAATTATTATGGGGATACAGGGTTTCTCTGAAAATAAAACAACAATTTTTTCATATCTGATTCTAGGAATAGCTTTGCTTATAATTTACCTTTCAATAGCACATCTCTTGAATTAATTGAACGTTTCATTCAACAAGTCTATTCAAAACGTGCCCAAATACCGGTTTGGAAAGGTTATACTTCAATTAACACAGCAGGTTATTACATTAAGAAAACTAAATGTACTTAAAAAAGTTCATGAATGAGGTGTGAAAATGAGCGATGATACAAATAAGCATAGTGTTGGGCATACGATTTTTAAACCAACGAGAGTACGTCATAAATATCCTCTTATCGATTTAGTTAAGCAACAAGTAACGTGTAATGTTGTATACAAAGAGAACACATATATGACGGTATATGATAAAAATTTGGCATCTTAAAATGACTAAAGCCGTTGATAAATAAAGGTTTAAAGAGGAGAATCATATGAAAAAATCCACATATAGATTATTTTCAATTGCTAGCATTTTCATTCTTGCAGGTTGTAGTGCGCAAAATGCAGATTTGACTTGTACTAGAATATTTGGTGAGAACGACAGTCATGTTTCAAAATATTCATTTGAAGACGGAAAAGCTTATCTTTTTGATACGATGATTACAGTGCCAGCTACTGGCATAGAGGATCCAATCATTTTTCAAAAAGAATTCAATAAGATTAATGATATAACGGGTTGTACGGGGAGATTTGAAACGAAAGAAGACGGCTCTCATACATCACAACAAGTGTGTAATTTTAACGAAATGTCAGATGAAGATATTAAAGCGGTGTACATGGATAAGAGGGAAGCGTTACAAAATACTCGAAAAGAAATTATTAAACATTATGAATATGATGAAGGTATGAAGTGTGAATAATAAATGTTTGAATATATGTGTTTAGAATTTAACGATTGTCTTTTTAATCATGTTCGGAAAAGCTTTAATTTTTAACCTTACTTTATAGTAGGAGATTATATTTTATCTTCTAATGAGTAAATCAGTGGTTACAAGACCGCTAGAGGCAAAAATGCAGAAAGATTAAATAAGGGCTACCAATCCTTAATCCAAATGCTTAAGCAAAAAATCTAGTTTTTAGAACAATTTAGAGACCTTGAGTAAAAACATCCCAGTAATTATACTGAAATTTACAATCTTAGCATTTAACCATAACAAGGTTAAGTGCTTTCTTTATTTTTTATTCTTACATATAGAAAAGAACCCATTTCTTCTAAAATGGATTCTTTTTATTTTTTGAAGAATTCTTTATTTCAAAACTAAATGTACCTATTACACTAATTGCTACTCGTGTCTAGTTCACTATTGTTTTCAACCCTCTTACCTATGCTCTTCGCAGATTTTAAAGCGGATAATCCCAGCATTACAAAGGAGATGAGCCCCATTCCTCCCATAACGCCCATTCCGTTTTCAAAAAGCCCTTTGTTAAAGAATAAAATATTTCTTAATTCTTCTAAGCTAAAACGAAACGGAACCCAAGAGTACAGATAATCTTTTGTGATAGTTGGCAACATTTCTGGAGCCATCGTTAAAATGGGCATTGCAAATAAAAATAGCAAAATGAGTATCGGTGACGCTAAATAGCCAATCAAATTCAGCAAAGCACTTTGCAGAAGGAAAAAGCACAAGCCTATAGTAAACAGTGCAAAAAACATGGTAGTTTCATTAGAAGTGCCTACATCTAGTACATGTACCGATACTAGTACGATAATGAGGGAAACTGCTATTGTATATAAAATACCGGATAATATTTGTCCCGCGATTAACCCTATAGTCAAAGCTCCATTGTTTAATTTTCTCGCGATTGTAAAGAGGACCATAGCACTTATAAATGTGCCAAGCCACAATATTTGTGTGAAAAGTGCTGGTGTGTTGCCATTTGCATTGTTTGCAGGAACTGGATTGATTTTCTCTGTAGTAATGGTTACAGGACTTGAGAGTAGCTTTGCCAAATCAGTAGTTAAAGGAACTTCCATCTCTTCCATTTTTGTATAAAGTTGTAATTGAATTTGATAACTAAAATTTGTTACTACTTCTCTCGCTGCTTGGTTGGCTAAATTTACCCCGACTTGATTCATTCCTTCATTCATGATGATGTGGGTTTCCGGTTTAGTTGGATTATCCGTTAGCAGAGAGAAAATATTTTTTGATAATTTCTCTGGCAACACAATCGTTGCATACTGTTCTTTATTGTTCATGGCCATAACGGCTTCATTTTTTTCCTCAAAGATTTTCCATTCGATACTTGTCGATTCATTTCTCTTGAGTTCTCCTACTAGCATTTCACCAAAATTAACTACTTCTCCAGTCAGAAGTTTTATCCCTTTATCTTCTATTACGACAGCTACCGGCAGTTTTTTCGGTATGGGATTAACCGAAGATCCCATAAATGCTAAGGTAATGATGCTTGTTGCAAGTATAATAATTCCTATCCCCATCCAAAGCAATTTTTTCTTCAATAATGATATCAAAGCGTGTTCCTCCTCTTTAATAGACATCTTGTTGATTAATTAACAAGATGTTGTGTATAATGTCATTATAGGAAATATTCCCAATAGTTCAATGCTCAATTTACTTTGTTTTGTTGATTAAGCGATATTTTCACAATGATTGTTGTATATTCTACAAATTGAAAAAGGGTGTGGGGAATTGACAAAAAAGGCGGATTTACGTGTATTGAAGACGCAAAAACTAATAAAAGAGGCGTTTATCTCCCTTTTAGAGAGAAAGGGGTTTGAATCTATTACGATTCAAGATATTGCAGATGAGGCTCTTATTAATAGAGCTACATTTTATTTACACTATCAGGATAAATTTGATCTGCTCGAACAGATCACCAACACCTACTTGAATGAATTAATGGATACAGTAGATATTACCTTTCACCTGAATAAAGGAGAGGTTAACGTCAATCGATTCAAAATTACGTTAAAAAAAGTACTTGAAAATATCGAGAAGAATAAGTTGTTTTATCAAGTTATGCTAGGTCCAAATGGAATCCCTAACTTTACGAATAAGATTGAAAAATTATTATCAGACAAATTTAAGATGACCTTTACTTCTGTCTATGGGAACCTAGATCAATTGGAGGTCCCTGTGGATTTAATCCTCAATTTTATCAGCTCCGCGTATATAGGTGTACTCAAGTGGTGGCTTAGTGATGCAGGCAGTACGTATTCAGTTGATTTTATGGTCGAGCAGCTTGCAACTTTAATTACAAAGGGACCTATTAATGCCATAGGACATAAAATGATTTTTCGGGAGGAAAATCATTAGAAAAGGTGACAGGAAATCGGAATTAAATTGAATTGCCTATTGAATTTAATATATAGAAAATCTTATGTTCATTTGGAGGGGGAAGTAATGGATAAGTCTTATAAAATAGCCTTAATTGGCGGGACGGGAAAGGTTGGACGTTATATTGCTACTAAAGCATTACAGAATGGATACCAAGTTCGTATGCTTGTTAGAAACCCAGATAAGTTAACTTTAAGAGACAATAGAATTGAGATAGTAGAAGGAAATGTACAAAATTTCGAGAATATTCAAAAACTGCTAAAGGATTGTCAAATAGTAATCAATACTTTTGGTCAGCCTATTAAGGAAGAGCCCATGTATAGCAGTGTAACTAAAAAAATACTTGAGGTAATGAATGACTTTCAGATAGATCGTTATATTGGTGTTACAGGTGGTTCGCTTACTATTGACGGTGATAAAAAAAGCATGATAAACAGGGTTGGAGCAAAGATGTTTGAAATTATCTATTCTAAAATGATGATAGATAAGCAAAGGGAATGGCATATTCTTAACGCTAATAAACTTATTAAATGGACACTAATTAGGCTCCCATTTATAGATGATAGAAAAGAAATTGGATATATAAAAGAAAATCTTATAGATATGCCAGGAACAAAAATTACTAGTCAAGATATTGCCACGTTCATTATTAATCAAATTGAAAATTCAAGGTATGTGCATAAAGCCCCGTTTATCTCAAATTAGCCAATTAAACTAATGATAGATATAATGCTAAATGGAGGCGGAAAACAATGGGGTTTACCATGATAATTGCATTTCTTTTGCTTATATCATTTGTTGGCGTTATAGTAACTAAAAAATGGAAGGTCTTTATTATCTTTGCCGTTTGTCTTACGGTAGTTATTATATCAGTATTCAAGTTTCCAGTGTTATTTCAAAAGAGCACTGAATTATCAGGTGAGGGTTTAAATCAAGTAAAAGTTGGTTCCTTGATTGATAAGGAAGATACATCTCAAATAAAAGATAATGTGATTTACCTTGCTTTGAAGCGTAATCCTGGAATTTTAGTACGGGTGGAAAAAGATATAATTAAGGAATTAACCTTGGTTACTGAACCTATAAATACATCGATATCTACAATGAAAGGAATTAATATGAAAAGTACATTCGCCGAGGTCGTTCATAATTATGGTGAATCTTATAGAAAGCTAAGATTTGTGGAGATGTATGGCGTTGGAATCGAGTACAGGGATAAGAAAAACGGAATCATTATTCAATTCTTTTTTGATGATGATGAACCGAATAGTCAGGTACGCAATATAGAGATTATAAAAAAATAAAGGGTTTTTATAAGTTGCAGTATTTTTTAGTCGTTTACAAACGTTTCTAATACAACCTTGTAAGTATGCTGGTCAAAAGCTATAAAGATGGGTTAGGCAAACCTCAACTTATATCACTATCGGGCGCTTTTCCGAAGTAAAGGCAAAAGTCCAATTTTTCAATTTTAATGCTGAGAAATTGGACTTTTTATATTTGCCTATAGTGCAAAATAACTCCTAAGTGACATATCTTCTTGACATTCCCCCCACTCACACATTATTATCTTACAGTGTAAGTTAAATTAGGAGGTAATCACCATAGATTATAAAAAGTTAGCAGAGGATTTATTTGAATTCATGGCGAGGTGTCCAAAAATACCGATGCAAGAACCGCAGGAATTTACTCGCGGGGAAATTGGGATTCTTGTTTATTTACATTTTAATAGTGACAGTGTAACCTCTGGAGATTTAAGTGAAAGTTTATCCGTTAGTACTGGTCGGGTGGCAACAGCCCTAAAAGGTCTTGAAAAAAAGGGATTCATTATTCGCCGAACAGATTTGTCCGATAAACGGAGGGTGAATGTATTGATTACGGAAGCAGGTAGAAAGCTTGTGCTTGACAAACATCAAATTGGAATTGAAAAAATGGCGAAGGCTCTTCGGAAGCTGGATGAGGAAGAGGCAATAGAATTTGTTCGCCTTGTGAAAAAAGTCATCGCCTAAATGAAAATGGAGCTCCAAGGGAACTCCATCTATTTTTCTTAAGTTCCTTACACTATAAGATAAATAAATTGGAGGAATATAGGCTGGAGTTTTTTTAGTGTAGGTTGGGTATCAACAGCCTTAAAAGTAAAATTTGGACCGCAAGTGACTTGATTAAAAGGGGAGAAATTATGTTAAAAATCTTCAAATACTTAAAAAGGAATGAATGGCTACTCGTACTAGTTAGTATTGTCTTTATCGTGGTCCAAGTATGGCTTGATTTAAAGCTGCCAGATTATATGGCTGAAATTACGACATTGATTCAAACAGAAGGCACGGGGACTTCGGAGCTGATGGTTCCGGGTTTATATATGCTGCTATGTGCAATTGGGAGTATGGTGGCTGCCATTATTGTTAGTTTTTTTGCGGCAAAGGTTGCAGCTGGATTGTCCATGCGCCTTCGTGGAATGGTATTTGATAAAACATTATCATTTTCTATGGAAGAAATTAATGGATTTTCAACAGCAAGTTTAATTACGCGCTCCACAAACGATATTACCCAAATTCAACTTATTGTAGCAATGGGATTGCAATTAATCATAAAGGCTCCCATTTTAGCGGTTTGGGCCGTTATCAAAATTTCAGGGAAAAGCTGGCAGTGGACGGCTGCAACAGGTGGAGCTGTCGGTGCCTTGATTATCATGCTTGCTGTCATCATTATTCTGGTCATGCCAAAATTTCAAAGCATCCAGCGTCTGACAGATAATTTGAACCGTGTCACACGTGAAAATTTAACTGGGCTTCGTGTTGTTCGTGCTTATAATTCTGAAAGATACCAAGAAGGGAAATTTGAAAAAGCCAATAATGACCTAACGAAAACAAATCTTTTTGCCAATCGATTATTAGCCTTTTTTAGCCCAGGTATGATGTTTATTATGTCGGGTTTAAGTGTCGCTATCTATTGGATTGGTGCCCACTTAATCAATGCAGCAGCTATACCTGACCGTATTGGAGTATTTTCAAATATGGTAGTCTTCTCATCTTACGCTGTACAAGTGGTCATGGCGTTTATGATGGTCAGTATGATCTTCATTATGATGCCTCGCGCCGCTGTCTCTGCAAAGCGGGTTATGGAAGTACTAGAAACAGAGTCAAAAATTATTGATGGAAATGTAACCGAAGGCAAAAATAGCATGGCAGGAGAAGTAGAATTCCGAAATGTAAGCTTTAAATATCCTGATGCAGAGGCACCAATCTTGCAAAATGTTACTTTTAAAGCTCAAAAAGGGGAAACGGTTGCTTTGATCGGTTCAACTGGAAGCGGAAAAACAAGTGTGATCAATTTAATTCCACGATTCTATGATGCGACCGATGGGGAAGTGTTGGTCGATGGTGTCAATGTAAAAAACTTTACACAAGAAGCTCTTCATAACAAAATTGGTTATGTACCGCAGCGTGCCGTTTTATTCAGCGGAACGGTAGCATCCAACGTAGCATATGGAGATAATGGAAAAATGAAATCAACAGAGGATAGGCTTAAAAAGGCGGTAGAGATTGCACAAGGTAAGGAATTTGTTGAAAAAATGGAAGGACAATATGAAGGACATATTTCGCAGGGCGGGGGGAACATATCAGGTGGACAAAAGCAAAGATTGTCGATTGCCCGTGCCATTTATCGCGAACCGGAAATCTATATATTCGATGATTCCTTTTCAGCTCTTGACTATAAAACCGATCGCATCTTACGTTCTGCACTCAAAAAAGGAACAAAAGATACTACTACCCTAATTGTGGCACAGAGAATTGGCACCATTAAAAATGCGGACCGAATTATCGTAATGGAAGAGGGCAGAGTGGTCGGAAACGGTACCCACGAGGAATTACTGGAAAGCTGTAAAACCTATCAGGAAATCGCATATTCACAGCTTTCGAAGGAGGAACTATCACATGGCTAAACAGGAATATACCATTGGGGACCATAATCAAAAGTCTCAGCAGGCACCTGGATTCGGACCTGGACGACATGGGATGGGGCCTGGTGAAAAGGCGAATAATTTTGGCCAAACGATGAAAAGGCTTGTGGCTTACTGCAACAGCTATATACCAGTGATCTTAATTGCTTTAGTGCTAGCCTTTGCCGGCGCAGCTTTAAATGTCATTGGTCCTGATCAGTTAAGTAAAATTACAGACATCATTCAAGAAGGCATGATGGCGAAAATTGATTTGACTGCTGTTAAGAGGGTCGGGATGATATTAGCGATTCTATATGGATCAGGCCTTTTATTTAACTACATTCAGGGCTTTATGATGGCTACGGTCACACAGCGTATTACGAAGAAAATGCGTACAGACATTTCATTGAAAATTAATAAAGTTCCATTAAAATATTTCGATTCTACGAGCTACGGGAACGTCTTAAGCCGTGTAACAAACGATGTCGATACCATAGGTCAAACATTAAATAACAGCCTCGGAATGTTAGTCAGCTCTGTTGCCACATTTATCGGAGCAATTATTATGATGTTTTATACGAATTGGGTTATGGCCATAACAGGGATTATGGCAACAATGATAGGGTTTTTATTAATGACATTGATTATGAAGCATTCGCAAAAATATTTTGGCGCTCAGCAAAAAGAACTGGGGCTTATCAACGGACATATTGAAGAAGTTTATGCAGGCCATAATGTGGTGAAGGTTTATAACGGTGAAAAGGAAGCCAAGGAAGTTTTCCGCGGCATGAATAAAAGACTTTACGAAAATGCGTGGAAATCTCAGTTTATGTCAGGTTTGATGATGCCAGTGATGCAATTTATTGGGAATTTTGGCTATGTGGCTATCTGTGTAGTTGGTGCTGTACTTGTGACAAACGATATGATTACGATCGGTACCATTGTTGCTTTTATGGTCTACATTCGTCTGTTCACTCAGCCACTTTCACAATTAGCGCAGGCAGCCACTAATTTACAATCTACTGCTGCTGCAAGTGAACGGGTATTTGAATTTTTAGCAGAAGAACAATTAGAAGATGAAAGTGAAAAATCAGTGAAGCTTCAAGATGTAAAAGGGGATGTGGAATTTAAAAATGTCCAATTTGGCTATAATGAAGATCAATTAATTATTAAAAACTTCAATGTCAAAGCAAAGGCGGGCCAGAAAGTTGCGATTGTCGGTCCAACCGGAGCGGGTAAAACCACACTAGTAAATTTACTGATGAGATTCTACGAACTAAACAGTGGAGAAATCTATATTGATGGCACACCAATTAGTCAGTTAACGCGTGAAAATGTCCATGATTTGTTCTGTATGGTGTTGCAGGATACATGGCTGTTCGAAGGGACCATTCGTGAAAATATTGTTTTTTCAAAAAAAGACGTCACAGATAAAGAAGTGGAGAATGTCTGTAAAGCAGTGGGACTGCACCATTTTATTCAAACATTACCGCATGGATATGATACTGTTTTAAATGACAAAGCAAATCTTTCAGCAGGTCAAAAACAATTAATTACCATTGCCCGTGCGATGATTAATAATGCTTCGCTTTTGATTTTGGACGAAGCAACTAGCTCGGTTGATACTCGTACGGAATTATTGATTCAACAAGCAATGGACAAATTGACCGTTGGCAAAACATCCTTTGTGATTGCCCATCGTTTATCGACCATTAAGAATGCTGATTTAATACTCGTAATGAAAGACGGCGACATTATTGAAACAGGTAATCATCAAGAACTATTAGCAAAAGGCGGCTTCTATGCAGAACTTTACAACAGTCAATTTGAGGAAGTTTCTTAAGGATATAGATAGAACTTTTGCATAGGTCTGGAATTATAGAAAGAAAAGGAGTAACTTTCATTATCAAGATCTAAATTAATAAAAGGTTAATAAATTAAAGGACATAACATATTTTATATGACTAATATGTTATGTCCTTTCTTATTTTGTGGTTTACTTTTTCAAGCCTAAAAAAAGTAAATCACCCTATAGCCGTCTATTGCAGTAGAGTGATTTACTAAATCTAAATATGCTGCCAATCACTTTTAAAGCGGTTAGCTTGTTACTATTAAAATCCTTTGGTGTTACAGCACTAAAGGATTTTTTTATTACCTTGATTCTAACATAGGTATACGCAATTTTACATTAATTAAAAAACCCATTGTTACTTCTCGGAGTTCAGTTCATATCCACAGTAGGAGGCATTTTTTAATAGTAATCTCCCTAGAATTCTTTCATAAGAAATGCGTCTGTTTTCATCAAAGGAATATTTAATGGTAACAATTTACAATTTAGCGTGTTAGAATTTAGTAAAAATGATAGAGAAGGTTTAAAAATCATGAAAAAAATTATGGTTGTTGGAGCATCTGGGGTTCTCGGGAAGTTAGTTTGCATTGAATTGCTGAGAGTATTTGAAAATCAAATACGATTAATAGTAACGGATTATAAAACAGAAAGAGGAAACAATTTAGCAAAGTCTTTTAAAAGAGACGTTCAGTTTCAATATTTGGATGTAAATGATAAAGAAAATGTAAATCAAGTTATCAGGAATGTAGATATTGTAGTAGTGGTATTAAAACAGGAAATCCCTCACATCCAAAAAATATGTATGGAAAATAGGATACTATGCATAGATGTCACACCGTTTTATGACTTCGCAGAGAAAGTAATGGAGTTACATCAAATTGCAAAAGAAAATAATACAGGTTCTGTGATTATGTCTGGGTTCTTCCCCGGATTATCGGGATTAATGGTCAAAAAAGCAATTTTAAATTTTCAAGAAGTAAAAGAGGTAAATGTAGCATTATTACAAAATACGAATGCGAAAGCAGGAATATCTGGAATTTTAGATATGCTAAAGATCATTTCCCAACCAGTAGCTTTTAAAAATACTCATCTATCTGGATTTTCCCAAAAAAGGAGAATACGTTTTTTAAATGATGTTAAAGAAAAAGAAGTGCGGCTAATAGACCATTCAGAGAAAACCTTGATAAAAGACAAATTAACAACAGCGCCGATAAATTATTGGACAGCATGGAATTCCGATGCTTTCAATAAACTTGTTTCTTTAATAAGAAAAATTGGCTTGATTAAAATTATAGATAACTTCGGTCATATTCTTTTATCTAAGGCAGTGAAGCATAATCCTGCTCTAAACGAAAATGCCTTTCTAACGGTTGAAGTAAAAGGGACTATAGATAACAGAGAAAGGACAAGAACATTATTATTATCTACTTTTTCTGATTATCATACGACAGCAATGGTAACGGCCTCCTTAGCGAAAATTGCTCTAATGAAGGAAGTGAAAGGAATAGTTTGTCCCTTTGAAATAACAGATGCAGAAGAATTGATTTCCGTAATGGCATGTCCGGATATTATGATGAAAGATGTTGAAAATGAAGAATCAATCTGCCATTCAACCCGCTAAGGAAAGCAGAGCGATATTCGATTATCGAGCGCTTTTCTACAATCATCATTTGTATTTGAAAGGACAGATACATTTGATAATTTATGATTGTCAAATTTTAATTTAATGGTTATTGAAATAACTTTTATTTTAGGGGGGCTATAAATGAAGAAAATAGGAGCGGTTCTATTAACTTTATTTATTTTTATTGGAATTGGATTTAGTTATATTCAATATAAAAAGTCA
Organism: Lysinibacillus odysseyi; assembly: GCA_014595895.1. Taxonomy (GTDB): domain Bacteria; phylum Bacillota; class Bacilli; order Bacillales_A; family Planococcaceae; genus Lysinibacillus_B; species Lysinibacillus_B odysseyi_A. The sequence goes on from JABUKB010000001.1 coordinate 817,326, forward strand.
AATGTTGAGGAAAGTGTCATTAAGTATTTAACAACAGAAAAGAACATCTCAAAGGGTGACATTATTTCCAGTCAACCATTTATTGCAAATTTACAAGGAGAGAAGAATTGGATGGTCAGTATTAAACTAAAAGATGATGGTAAAACGTATTATTATTACAAAAATAAAAATGAAGTTGTTTTAGAATCGTATGTAGAAAACGGAGTAGAACATGTTCAATAAAAAGGCTAATGAAAGAACGGGGGGGAAATCTTGGTAAAAGGGGTTTTCTCCTAATTATTATACAAATATCAACATTAAAATTTAATCAGTCCTGAATTAAATTTTTCATGAGAGAAATAACTGAGAAACTATTTTGTAGATTGTATGTTTTTCAATATTCCCAAATAGGGCTTATTTCAGCAGAAAGAATAATTAATGTACTACTAATACAGGGATTGGAGGATGGCAAAATGCCTTTTATTACAGTGAAGTTGGCGAAAGGTCGAACTGTGGAGCAGAAACAGCAATTTGTTGAAGCTATAACAATTGAAGCGGCAAGAATATTGCATGTACAAGAAGAATGGGTAACTGTAGTGTTTGATGAATATGAACGAGAAAATTGGGCTTCAGCTGGTCAATTGCATTCCATAAAGTTTGGTGAAGGTTATGGTAACAAGGGAGCGAAATAAATAAAGGTATCTGTACAATAGTAAGGCAAAGGGGATTTTTTGATGTTAATTATCATGGCAGCTTTATTTTTTTTAGGGATTACTTCTATTTCCTACCAACAAGAGTTTCTTTCTTTATTTGTATTTATGGGATTATTGATTTTGCTATATTTCAATAAAGAGAAACGATTCGTTATCTCAATACTGTTATCGTTTTTAGTTGGTTTTGTAATATTTATGGTAACTAATGATTTCGTTGGAATGATGAATAGTCCAAAGGAAATAAAAATTATCCTTAATCGTTTTTCTCTTGTTTTTATTATGCTGGCAATCATTTTTAGTCATCTTTTCTTTAACAAGAAGGTTTATTGGTACAACGAAAAACCTGATTGGGGAAATCCTATTGTCTTACCGTTCCATAAAGTGAACACATTTTGGTTTTGGATGATTGGAATAGTTGTTAATGTAATTATATATGTATTTTTTATTGTTCAAAAGGATCTAGAATATATTCAATCACTATTCTTATTTAGTTTATTCTTTTCATTTATCAATGCAGTGTTTGAAGAAATTATTTGGAGAGGGATATTGCTTTCGGCTCTTAAGAAATACATATCTACTGTCTATGCTGTTATTGTTACAAGTGTTGGTTTTGGTCTTTTCCATCTTTCAATTGGTTTTTCAATACCTCTCAGTTTGTTAATTTCAGTGGCAGGTTTAATTTACGCATTCATCACACTTAAAACAAACAGTATCTATCCGAGTATTGTTTTTCACATTGTAATTAATATGGGAATGGTATATAGCGGATTAATAATCTAACAAAAAAAGTAATAAAGTTCTAACTGGTTATTCAATTAAACTAGCTTTAATATGGTCTTCGAAATTGATTCCACAATCGGGCGCTATCCTTGCACAAGGATAAGTGCTCGTTTTTCATGTAAGGACGGATTAGTAAGTAAAGTAAATATTTATAAATAATGCAATGGAGATTATGAAGGATTACACTTAAACTAACGCAGTAAATTAGTGAAAAGCTACAAATGGCTGTGTACTAGTGAGGAGATATTTGTTAAGGGGGGATTGAATGGAGCAAAGTATCAAAAAATGGGCTATTTATGGATTTTTCATTTCCTTGGCCCTCGCAATTTTATTTGTGGATTACAAAGTGATTACTCCTTTTGACGGTGGTTATACAACACAGTATGTACCTGTTTACGATTACATTGTTTCTATAATTCGCTACAGTGTATTAGGTGCCTTTGCTGGAATATTTATAGGTTGGAGATTTGCCAAAAGACAGGAGGATAGGGGTAACAAATCAAAAACATATTATGCTGAAGTATTTTTGGGAGTATTCTTTCTATCGATTTTTATAGGAATTATATCGTTCTTTGTTTAATTAACCGGTCTTTTAGTTGAACAAGGAACTATAATAATCGGGCGCTTTAATGGACAAAGAAAAAGCCTAATTTCTCATTTTAGTACTGAGAAATTAGGCTTTTTAATATTGTAATTTTCTTAACGTTGTAAATCCGCATTTTCCTGACGGGTCTCCTTATGGTTTAGCCTACTAAGAAAACTAGCTTAAGTCCCCATTTCCATAACCCTGGAATGCCAAAAAGCGGATGGCAAGTAAACAAAGTTCAAGATAATCCCGAAAAAAATTGAGTTATTCTCGACATCGGAAATTTATATGTTGATTTTTCAGGCTAATGGGCATAATGCATTTGAAGGAGCGATTTAACAATGTATAAAAAACAAGAAAAATGGCTAATTTATTTAAGCTTCGGTGTTGCCTGTATTATGCTTCTATCCATTATAAGTAGGCTATTTCGGTAGCGAGGGGGAGTAGGTTTGATTAACGAGTCAGCGGTATTTTGGAGTCGGGTACTCATGGAAGTAACTTTAACATTTCATATTATTTATGCGACGATTGGTGTCGGCATTCCCTTAATGATCTTTATTGCGCAGTGGGTAGGGTATAAAAAAAATGATGAACATTATATTTTACTCGCTAGACGTTGGTCAAGGGGATTTGTCATTACGGTTGCAGTTGGGGTTGTCACAGGTACTGCCCTTGGATTGCAGATGTCGTTATTATGGCCAAATTTTATGCACCTTGCAGGACAAGTGATTGCATTGCCATTATTTATGGAAACCTTTGCTTTCTTTTTTGAAGCCATCTTTTTAGGTATTTATTTATATACATGGGACCGATTTGATAATCAAAAGAAACATATGCTGCTGTTGATTCCGGTTGCCATTGGCGGATCGATGTCAGCGGTTTTTATTACGACTGTAAATTCCTTTATGAATGCACCACAAGGGTTTGACGTAGTAAATGGAGTGCTAGTAAATGTACAGCCGTTAATTGCGATGTTTAACCCTGCGATGCCAACGAAAGTGACCCATGTTGTCGTATCAGCTTATATGACCTCTGCCTTTGTTCTGGCATCCATTGCAGCATTTCGATTATTAAAAGGCTCTAATCATGTTTATCACAAAAAAGCATTGTTTTTATTAATGAAATTAGGAATCATCTTCTCTTTTGCCACAGCGTTGATTGGTGACTATTCCGGAAAATATTTAGCAGAATATCAACCTGAAAAATTAGCTGCTGCTGAGTGGCATTTTGAAACATCGGCAGGGGCTCCGCTCGTTTTATTCGGTATTTTAGATGATGGGGAAGTAAAGTATGAAATTACCATCCCTTATGCATTAAGTATTCTTGCGTATAGCAATCCATTCGCTGAAGTTATTGGTCTTGAAGAATTTCCGCAAGATGAAATTCCGCCGCTCTATATTCATTATTTATTTAATGCCATGGTATTTATCGGAATGTTCCTGTTGTTTGTGGCTCTTCTTTATGTCATAGGCAAAATGCGCAATTGGTTGTTTATTCACAAGAAGTGGTTTAGGTGGGTCATGGTAATTGGCGGACCTCTATCTATTATTGCAATCGAGACAGGGTGGTGGTTAGCAGAAGTCGGAAGGCAACCGTGGATTTTGAGAGGGCTAATGCGAACAGAACAAGGAGCAACAACGAGCGATCAAGTAGATTTAATGTTCCTGCTATTTTGTATTCTTTACATTGTGTTAGGGATAGGCAGTGTTATTGTATTAAGCAGAATGTTCCGATCGAACCCCATTGAAATGGAAATTGCAGATCGTGAATTTGAAAAGAGGTGACATGGGACAATGAGTCTTGAAATATTAGGAATAAGCGTATTATGGACGTTTTTATTTGGTTATGTGATTGTAGCATCCATCGATTTTGGTGCAGGTTTTTTTAATGCATATAGCTTGTTAACCAATCGCTCACATATTTTAACCAAGATCATTAAACGTTATCTTTCACCAGTGTGGGAAGTAACGAATGTGTTCCTTATCTTTTTCTTTGTAGGAATTGTCGGCTTTTTCCCACTGACCGCCTTTTATTATGGAACGATTTTATTAGTCCCTGTCAGTATTTCGTTAATTTTACTAGGAATTCGCGGTTCCTACTATGCATTTGAATCCTATGGGTCGGCAGGGCATAAAGGGTACGCATTTGCATACGGAGTTACAGGACTATTAATACCAGCTTCCTTCTCTGTAGTATTTACAATCTCGGAAGGTGGGTTTCTTGAGATAGTGAATGGGCAACCGGTGCTAGATTTTTGGAAGCTTTATACGAGTCCTCTTTCGTGGAGCATTGTGTTATTGAGTATAGCTGCCGTGCTTTATATCTCTGCCGTCTTTTTAACTTGGTATGCTTGGAAAGCGAATGACTTGGAAGCAAGTAATTTAATGAGAAAGTATGCGCTGATTTGGGCGTTGCCATTAATCGTTACGGCTATTGGAATTATGGTGGAAATGCGCAATTACAATGAGTTGCATTTTAACAGTATGATGAATTTATGGCCATTATTTGGGTTATCGGGACTATTATTTTTAACCACAGTATGGTTTTTGTGGAAAAAACAGAACTATGGTTTAGTTGTCATTTTATTGATTTTCCAATTTGCCTTTGCTTTTTTTGCATATGGGGTCTCGCATTATCCGTATTTGTTATACCCATACCTCACGATTTATGATAGCTTTACCAATCGAGAAATGGCGATTGCTTTAATTATTGCGTTTCTTCTGGGGCTTTGTTTATTGCTTCCATCTTTGTATCTCATATTTAAACTGTTTTTATTTAATAAAGACTACGTAACTGGAGAACGAAAAGACCATGCATAGGAGAAATTTGAATGAATGAATTTATGATCTTTGTGGCACCGTTTATCATCTTAATTCTTTCCGTTATTTTTGCCTTCATATTAGCACCTATGGATAAAGTGGTAAAAGAAGAAGAGGAATGAATGATTGGTACACAACTCAAATAAAGAAGACTACTCAAGTACTGTTGAGTTGTCTTCTTTTTTGCTAAAATGGCACGATATGGTAGCATCAGTTAAAAAAATAATTGTAAAACAGTTTATATAGAAGATTTGACGCATGATGGAAATGGCGTAGCAAAAGTTGAATGGTTCCGTTATCATTGCCTTAAGAAACGGTGGAAGTTCATGTATTAAAAACATGGAAAAATTACCGATTTGCAAAAATTGTAGAAATCATCAAACCTTCACCAGATTGTGTGAAAGCACCTTGTATTTATTTTGACGTGTTTGCCGGATGCCAACTTCAACATCTTTTCTATAAAGGACAATTGAACTATCGGTAAAGTCTAGTTCAATAATTGTATTTCGTTTTGTTCAACAATCGGGTGCGATTCTGTAATAAGAATTAGCGCTTGTTTTCATTATAGGGCTAGATTGTTTAGCAACTCATTTCTTAAGTTGGGATAGAGTAAACTTCGAAACACTCTGCACCAGGTATACATAAAATTCTGGAGCTATACAAAAAATCCAACACTTATTGAAACTCTTCTAGTAATATGAACGTATAGAAATGCAGAAAGGAAGTGTGCATATGTTTTTTGGTGGTGTTATGTTTGGGATTGTTCCGATATTTGTTGGCATAATATTTATTATTGTTTTGGGTTTTATAATTTTTACCGTACTATCGAATATCAAGCAGGGCATTAAAAATAACAATTCGCCCCTTCTTACGGTCCCAGCAGAAGTTGCCTCGAAGCGGATTCACGTTCAAGGGGACCATTCACGCACTACATATTATGTAACTTTTGAAGTACAAAGTGGAGATCGAATGGAATTAATGGTTGAGGGCTCTGAGTATGGAAAGCTAGTTGAGCGAGATCTTGGTTTATTATCATTTCAGGGCACGCGATATATTTCCTTTGAACGCCAAAAATAAGTAGAAACTCTTTGCAGCGAGTGTCCACAATATCAGAATTGTCTTAGTGTAGACCTTGTGAATGAATTGGTTAAAAACTATTGAAAATTCTTTTTAAGTCAACGAAGACGGTTATTAAATATAAGAATACCAAAGTAATTGATGAACTAATTTAAACTAGTAATAATGCGTAAGCAATTTTCACTTAGGTTGTTCCACAATCGGGCGCAATTCTGTAACAAGAATTGTGCCTTTTCTTGATGAAAAGGGTTAGGTTGTTGAGGAACAACTTTCTGAAAGAGTTGAATACTTATGGTAATATTGAGTTGGAATTGTGAAACAATGTACGCAGGAGATGAAAGTATGTATAAAGAAGGTAAAAAAGAAAAAAAGAGCTTACAGCCAGTTCTTTATGTATTTCCGGCAGCTGGTATCGGAGCTCTTCTTGGTTTACTAGCATATGTTAAGGGATGGCTTTAATTAAGGAAAGCGAACAAATGGGTTAATCCAAACTTATGTTCAACAATCGAGCAGATTGCAAAGGGAATAATAAAAAATCCCCCGCAATGTACACAATAGATCAAAGAGAACTAGACATGGTTTTTACCTAGATTTATATAAATATTACTGCATTCAACTATTTTTAGTATTTTCAACAATCGGTCTATATTGCTGAATAGAAATTTAATAACTGTTGAATTATCAAAACCGAAAAGTGAGGATTGTCTATGAAGACTGTTAGCCAAGAAATTCAAGATTTGTCCATTAAATCTTTGGAATCCACTTTCAATAAACTTTCAAATGCTTATAAAAGCACAATAGAAAAAGGTTCAAGCACTACTCTTGTCAAAAAGAGGCTAAACGCAGTAAAAATTGGTTTAGAAAGCCTAAAAGGCACTTGGAATGGTGAAGATTTTTGCTATGACGAAGAAAGCATATTGACTTCTAAAGAAGTTCTGCAAGCTATCATTCCATCTATCGAAAAGCAGATAGTAAAAGCAAAAGAAGGCAGTTCTCAAAAAACATTAAATGAGCGACGCTTAACTGCACTAAAACTAGCAATCGAATCTTTGGAGAACCGTCTTCTATAAGATTGTTCTTACATTTTTAATTGTTTCAGATAATAATTTTCTTAGAATATTTTTCCATCATCGAAATTCCTCCAGTTTCTTCAGTATGGAACTATTTCCATTTCTCAATCAGTCTAATTCGCTCGTCAACTAAGATTTCAAGAGCTGAAACACCTTCTCTTACTCCCATCTAACCACAGAAACTAACCATAAGTAGAACGCACTATCTCCAACATGAAATTGAAACTTTGCAGGTAGAAGTACTAGTTATAGGGTATTCATAAGAAAGGCTTGGGTACGCTAAAGTGAGAGAGGAGAGAATAAAAACATGCCAAGAAAACTGATTGCTGCCATAAAAGAACAATCCCTTCCATTGAATGACGAAAGTTTAGACAAAATGATAGAGGCTGTTGGAGAGGCAAGAATTGTCATGATCGGTGAAGCTTCCCATGGTACATCAGAGTTTTACACAATACGCGCGGAACTTTCCAAACGCCTGATTCATCAAAAAGGATTTAACATAATAGCGGTGGAGGGAGATTGGCCTTCCGCTCAAGCAGTTAACCGATATGTAAAAGGCTATGAAGAAGAAGGCGCCTCCGCAAGAGATGTTCTGATAAAATCTTTTAACCGATGGCCGAGATGGATGTGGGCAAATGAAGAAGTAGAAAACTTTACAGAGTGGCTAAAGGAACAAAATACATCCTTGGACAAAAAGGTCGGTTTTTATGGAATTGATTTGTACAGTCTCTACGAATCCATTGATGAAGTATTAAATTTTTTGTCGGAGAATCCGAAGTACGAAGTAGACTTGGAACATGCAAAGAAAGCTTTCACCTGCTTTGAGCCTTATAACAGAATGCCGGAACATTATGCCCTTTCTGCCGCTCGTTTTACAGATGAATGTATTAGCGAGGTATCCAGTTTGTTGAGTTCCTTGCGGAGTCATGAAGAGCGGTATTCGGACAAACATGAAGAAGATTTAAATGTCATCATGAATGCGCTTGTCGCAAAGAATGCCGAAGCCTATTACCGAGAGATGATGCAGGGAGCTATCTCTTGGAATATACGCGATACGCACATGGTCGAAGCTATTAATGAATTACTGAAGTACCACGGTGAGGATGCAAAAATCATTATTTGGGAGCACAACACTCATATCGGGGATGCTTCCGAAACAGATATGAAGAACGAGCAAATGATTAACGTCGGGCAACTCATAAGGGAACAATATGGCAGAGATAATACATTTGCCATCGGGTTCGGTACGTACGAAGGTACTGTCATCGCCGCGGATAGCTGGGGAGATCCTTTACAAGTGATTAACGTTCCTCCTTCAAAATTAGATACGTGGGAAGGACAGCTTCATGCGGCTGGTGAGGAAGATAAGGTATTGCTATTTACTGAGGAGAATAGAGAATTGTTCAATGACTGGATTGGCCACCGTGCTATCGGTGTCGTGTATCATCCAGCATACGAGGCTTTTGGTAATTATGTTCCTTCCAGAGTCGGCAGCAGGTATGATGCATTCATATTCGTCAATCGCTCCCAAGCTTTAAGACCATTAGAAAAGTAAGCCGTACATTGTTCGTACGGCTTGCTTTTTCTCAACAAAGCCGTGAAATTAGAATAACTTCTGAGGCTTCTATAAGGGGAGAAAAACAAATCAACTTATCCGTGCTATACTATTGAAACGAGTGGTTAAGTGCAGCATGCGGAGGAGAATTATGAAGAAATTTCAGCGAAATATCAAAAAGTTTTTTCTGTTTTTACTTATTTTAATAGGCTTTATTTATGTAAATAATACATCGTTATTCACGAAAGACAGTAATGGAGAAGCTACATTATTGGCGCATCGCGGATTGGCACAGACTTTCACGATGGAAGGAATCACTGGTGAAACATGTACTGCTGAAATCATAAACAAGCCTGACCATCCCTATTTGGAAAACACGATTCCTTCAATGAAAGCAGCTTTTGAGGCTGGGGCAGATATTGCAGAATTTGATGTGCAACTAACAAAAGACGGAAAATTTGCAGTTTTTCACGACTGGACATTAGAGTGCAGAACTGATGGCACAGGACAAATAAAGGACTATACGATACAAGAGTTAAAACAATTAGATATTGGTTATGGCTATACGACAGATAACGGAGCAACATATCCTTTCCGAGGTAAAGGGATAGGTCTTATGCCTACAATCGATGAGGTATTGTCGCAATTTCCAGAGCAAAACTTTTTGATTCATATCAAGAGTAATGACCCGATGGAAGGGGAGCGTTTGTCTGAGTATCTTTCCGAGTTTCCAGCTAGTAGGTTAACTCAAATTTCCGTTTACGGGGGCGACAAACCGATTACTGCTTTGAAGGAAAAATTACCAGAGTTGCGTGTGATGTCATTGGATACGATGAAAAGTTGTTTACTGCCTTATATAGCAGTTGGTTGGACAGGATATGTTCCATCGGCGTGTGAAAACACTCAATTACATATTCCGGAAAAATATGCTCCCTATCTGTGGGGATTCCCGAGTAAATTTCTAACGAGAATGGAGGAAGCTAATACAAGGGTGATTCTCGTTGCAGGTAATGGCGGTTGGTCAGAAGGCTTCGATAAAGAAATAGACTTAGAACGCCTTCCTGAAAATTATACAGGAGGGATATGGACGAATCGTATCGATATTATAGCCCCCATTTTAAAAGACTAACAAAAGATTGATAAGTGTCGTTGATCGAAATAATATTGAAGTGACCTATATAAAAAAGCCCTCTATCCGAAAGAAAATTCAGGATAGAGGGCTTTTCATCGTTTGTAATGAAAAGTTGCACGTGTTTTCTTATAGAAAGGGCTATATAAAGCTGACCTCTATGTCTTTGCCTCTGTATCAAAAGGTAGATTTCATATATTAGAGTGAAATATATAGAAGGGAGACGAAAACATTGAGAAATGTAAAATGGTTAAAACCAAAGAACAAACCACTACTACTTCCATTCTTCATGATCATTCTTTTATTTGTCGTTGGAGTTCCCACTGTATGGAGCCATGCATTTGTTATAGAGGAATCGCCGGCACCAAATAGCTACCATGAACATTCACCGTCTGAAGTGAAAATTATTTTTAACAGTAAAGTGGAAAAGGATATTTTCAACATCCAATTAATCGATGAACAACAAGAAGAAGTCATGACCCAATCAGCGGAAATTAGTGACAATCAGAAAGAACTCCGATTGCAACTTCCTGCTCTTGAGGGCGGTAGCTATCAGGTGAAATACCTTGTTATCTCTTCAAATGATGGTCACCCTGTACAAGGGTCTTTTGGGTTTCAAGTAGCGAAGTCAGCAGCTCCCAATGAACAACTTGATGGAATAAAAGAGGATGAAGCAGAAGTATCCATACCAGTCCAACAGCAGTTAGAAGAGGAAATAAACAAAAATAACGTTTTTGAACAAACAGGTTCAACAATAAAGTTTTTAAGCGTTTCAGATTTCATGATTTACATGATGAGAGCGATCTATTATTTCGGTTTGCTGTTCCTGATTGGTTGGATTTTTTTATGGCGGGTTGTTCAAAACTATCCTCCTGATGTGAAAAAGAAATATTTATTTTGGGGGATCATTGTTCAAATGTTACATCTCGTTGGGTTATTGTCTGTGATTTTAATCCAGCTAAATAGTTTCACAATAAACGGATTGTCCTTCTCTCTTGATTTTCCGCTTCAAACGAATTTTGGGTTATTGTGGTTCGTATCGCTTTTTATGTCCCTTTTAGGGTTTGTATTGTTATTTAAAAATCAATGGTTTGATATTTTCTGGATTCTTGTCATTGTCTTTGACAAAAGTCTCAATGGTCACGCGTTAGAGTTTGAACCCACCATGCTATTGGTTATAGCAAATAGCATTCACTTATTCGCGGCGTCTATTTGGGCAGCAGGGCTCCTGTTTATTATCCTTTTTTGGCGCAAACATATAATATATGTAACACCTTTTTTGCTTCGATTCTCGAAATATGCGTTCCTGAGTATCGTCATACTATCGATTACCGGGATATTTATCTCCTATGTCTACCTAGCGGGCTTTGACTTATTATCTTCGAGTAGAGGTATTTTGCTTCTGATAAAAACGGCTATGGTTCTTTTGGTAATTTTAATGGGAATAATCATTCGATTCAAAATGAAGGAAATGAAAACAGCGAATTTGAAAAAATGGATAAAGTTAGATTTTCTATTGATGTTTCTGATTATCATTATTGTATCAATTTTAACCTATTTAAATCCGCTGCCGTAATATCATTTTTTCAAATAAACAATTTATATAGCGGTCACCGAATGGAGTTGGTTTTACCTTCGTTTAGAGAAAATTTGCTTAGGAGCGTACAGAGAAGCAAAGCATTCCAAACATGGCATACAACAAAATAGTACAAAACGCAATTAACCCAAGGTCGGCTACAACACCAATCATAGGTCCCATAATCCCGGCCATTAATCCCGTTGAAACTCCGGAAAGTAACGTTTGATAATCTACCAACGCTCCAAAAACGGCACCAATCATGATAGCTAGTAATGTAGTCACTATGGTAATCATCGTATAATGGGCCGGAAATGCGTACCCCAGTACAGTCCCCACAGCAATGCCCATCACACCGCTACTCGTCATGGCAAGATTCATTCCAAGGTGATAGCTAATTAAATACTTTAGTTTTAACAGAAATGAATAGGACACGAAACAAACGAGAAAATAGCTAACTAAAATAAATACTAATAAAATGTTCATTTCATCGACTCCTCATTGAATAGTATATGTGCGGATTCAGGTAGCTGCTTCCAATTAGAAAATAGAAAGGATGGAATGGAATGTATGAAAAAGAACATCCAGAACTCGAAAAGGAGGGTAGATACACTTCTCCGGCAAGCTCCTTGCCGTTGCATGAATTGAAAATGCTGCAGGAATATATTCATGGAGTAAATTTGCAAAATCTAGGTGCAAAATTGCCGAATTACAAACACCAAATGATTCTACTCAAATTTTTAAAAATGAAAAAAAATCAGGTTGTAGAAGTGTATTCACGCAATGGGGACGAGGTCATTCATACAATTGGAAAAGTGAATACAGTTGGAAGAAATTTTGTTATGCTGAAAACTTTATTTACCCGTATTTGGATACCTTATGCTGCCATTCATTCTGCGAAGTCTCCTTTTGGCGTTCCAGATGTGTCCAGCGTTCATCAACATAATGTAATAGATGCAGAGCTGAGAAAGAAATTGTTATTAAATTTTGGTGAAGTGGTTTCTGGCAGAGAAGAATTAAGACAACAGTTTTACGAAGAATTGCTTGAGACAAATTTAAAAAGCTGGAAAAGAACAAACCTCATAATCTATGCTGACAAAATCTTGAAAGGGCAAGTGAAGGAAGTAGTGACAGGGAGAATTCTATTAAAAAATGCACCTCAAAAAGAAGTGCCTATTATAAAAATCAACTATATAAAGCAAGCTAGATTGCATTCCTTTTTCCAGCGTATGTATTCAAAATGGTTTAAACGTATTAAATAACAATCAATTTTGCCGATAAGGAATGTTTTTCTCCCCGCTATACAGATGATATATGGATATTTTGTACTTTCGTTTATTTTATTTTTTAAACTGAGAATACAATAAATTCTAGAGAGGAGGTGTTATAAAGATGGAGGATTTTCCGATTTTACCGGACAATGAATTGTTTTGGGAAATGAAAGGGAAAAATATACTGCTTGTAACAGAAAGCAATCAATTAAATATTCTGGGGCAAACTTTCAGGCCGATTTTTTGCGGAAAAGTTGTGGAAGTAACAAACGGTTTTATCACATTGGATCCAGTGAATATAAAAATGTCAAATGCGCCATTTTATAAATTTCCAACCCCATTGAGTTTTCCAATGGAGCATATTGCAGTATTTACACCATTTGACCCTAATAGAAAAATCCCATTAATATAATCAGTTTAAAATATTATATAGAAAGGAAGGAGAAAATGGAAAAGGATTCATTGGGTCACCTTGAATTTGAAGGAGCAGATATAAATGCCATTAGAGAAGCTGTTGTTGCAGAAGCATTCTTCGACAATATAGGGCGAAGGGCTTTCATACTGATTCCTTCATACCCATTTTTAATTATAGGTGAGATTGTTGATGTTATCAGTGATTACTTGGTCATCCAAGCCGAAGTAACGAATGTGGCTGAGCTTGATGATGAAGTATTTCACGTGCATATAGATGATATTGAAGTGTTTTATATCGAGAAACATGGAAGGAAAATCCCTGATATAAGGGATGTTCATTTATGATTAGAAAATTTCATATTGTTGCGATTTCCATTCGAATTGTTGTGAATCGTTTTGGCGATTACGACCCAAATGGAATGATGTATGTGTTAAAAGAAAATGAGAACTTGATAAAAAAGAAAGTAGAACGTAATCCATTTTCAACAGTAGATTTAGTGGAACCATTGGTAATCCGAGCAAATGTAGGGGATGAAATTGAAGTCTTATTTGAAAACCAACTTCCATTCCATACTTCTATGCATATTCAAAATGCTGAATATGATGTTCTTGCTTCTGATGGTGCGTTTGTTGGGTTAAACCGGGACACAACCGTAAAACCGGGTAAATCCATCATTTATAAATGGAAAGTGGAAACAGAAGGGATCCATTTCTTCTCTGATTTAGGCAATCCGTTATCTAGTGAATCAGGAAGTAATCTACATGGTTTATTTGGCGCACTATTTGTCGAACCAAGAGGCTCCTGGTGGACAGATCCTATTACAGGAAAACCAATTAATAGCGGTACTTTTGCAGACGTTCATAATCCACTGTTACCATCATTTAGGGAGTTCGGTTGGTTCTTCCATGATGAAATGGAGGTAGATGATTTAACAGGGCAGACACCAATCAGTCCTCATACCCTTCAACCAGAAGCAACACATTCCGTTAATTATCGTGCAGAACCAATGAGAAATAGGCTCCGATTGATACAAGAAGGTGTCGTTTGTCCTGATTGCGAAGGGGAAGAAGTGCATCACGATTCCTGGGTATTTGGTGATCCAGATACACCGATCTTAAGAGCTTATAAAGGTGATCCAATCAAGATTCGACTTGTGCATGGCGGGACAAAGCAGACCCACTCATTTCATTACCATGTGCACCAATGGCTATTTGAACATACAGACCAAGATTCAGAAGTTGTGGATGTTCAGGCAATCTCACCGCAAACGGAATATACGGTGTCGCCTTTATATGGAGCCGGAAGTTTGCAAGGTGCGATAGGGGATGCCATTATACATTGCCATCTTTACCCGCATTTTGCTGAAGGAATGTGGGGAATCCAACGTACTTTTGATACCTTGCAAGATGGTAGCAATTGCTATCCAAACGGGGTTCCCATTAAAGCCCTGCAACCTTTGCCAGGTCTGCCGAAACCACCAAAACCGACGCCTGAAAAACCTGGATTTCCAAACTTCATTCCAGGTATACCAGGATTGAAGGCGCCTCGTCCACCACTGGGGATTATCGGAGGCAGAGAGCCAACGCAAATCGAAAAAAATAGTTTCGCACCGAATGCAGTGCCCGGTGCAGTTTTTACGAACCCAGCCGTTCCGGGTGTAACGCCTGTACGTGAATTTGATATAGCTTTAATCCAAAGGAAAATTGTCTATAACAAGGAAGGATGGCATGATCCAGAAGGACGTTTCTATGTTTTAAAAGAAGATGTAGAAGACGTATTATCGGGTAAAAAAGACCCTGAACCCCTTGTGATTCGCGCAAATGCAGGGGAAGTGATACGTGTGAACTTTACGAATATGTTACCTGAAACACTGGGCGGAAATGCATTTCAATTAGTGACTCGAACATACGAAGCTGCAATGCATGTCCACTTTGTAAAATTTGATGTGCTGGTATCGGATGGGGGCAATGTTGGCTGGAATTATGACTCTTCCGTTCTTCCAGGGGAAACAATCCAATATCAATGGTTTGCAGATGTTGAATTGAAGGCAACATTATGGCATGATCATTTATTTGCAAATGAACATCAGCAACATGGCGTGTTTGCATCGATCAATATTCAGGCAAGAGGGTCTAAATTTTTAGATTCAGGTACGGGTAAAGAAATTAAGTCTGGAACACAAGCTACTATCACAAATCCGCTTATTCCAGATTTTCGCGAAATCACTTTATTTGTACACGATTTTGCCCTGTTGTTTGATAAAGATGGCAATCCATTAAATCCGCCGCCTTTCCCAGGCTCACCGGATGACCCAGGTGTAATGGGAGTAAATTATCGTAATGAACCCATTCAATTCCGTCTAAAACAGCCAGACTATGATCCAGCCTATGTTTTTAGTTCTTGGGTTCACGGCGATCCTGTAACCCCCATGTTATTAGCCTATAACGGAGATCCCGTCCGTGTTCGTCTCATCCAAGGAGCACACGAGGAGTCACACAGCTTTAACCTTCATCGTCAGCGTTGGCGTAGGGAACGACCGGATTTAGATTCTGAACTAGATCAACAGCAGCATATCGTCATTGCGGAATCCTTCACATTGGAATTCAATATAGAAGGTGAAGGAGATTTTGATATGCTTTATCATTTTGGCTCCCTAGATGATATTTGGAATGGAAACTGGGGAATCTTCCGTTCATTTGAAAAAAGAGTGCCGCATTTAATTCCACTGCCAGATCGCAAAAAGCCAGCAGATAGAGAAAAACCATTACCAAAGCCAACAGGCAAAAAGCCACCAATGGCTAAACCATTTGATTTTTGTTACCCTCCAAATGCAAAAGTTCGCAAATTTGACGTTGTAGCAATCAGTACGAGAATTGACTATAACAAAGATAAAGATCATGATCCTTTTGGTATCGTCTTTGCTTTGAAGGATGATGCAGAAGCGATATTGCATAAGCATTTAAAACCTGAGCCGCTGATCTTACGGGCTAATGTTGGAGAATTTGTTGAAGTAACATTAACAAATAGAATAAAGGGTCCTTTCCATCATGATGGTATTCATGGATATCCTGATGTACCAGTGGCAGCATTTTTCCCAACATCCAAACGAATTTCCATGCACGCGCAATTAGTCGAATATGATGTTCGAGATTCTGATGGTGCAACGGTTGGATTTAACTTAGATCAAACAATTGGACCAGGTGAAAGTATCACATATTATTGGTATATTGATCAAGAATTTGGTGCAGCGAACTTATGGGATATGGCGGATGTTCGAAATCATCGACACCATGGAGCATTTGGTATGCTTATTGCAGAACCCCGTGGCTCGAAATATTTGCATCCGAAAACCCGTAGAGAAGTTGAAACGGGTAGCCAAGTAATTATTTCAACTCCGATACTTCCAGAGTTTAGAGAATTTTCAGTAATCATGCATGATGGTGTCCGTCTCTTTGATAAAACTGGAAAATTGATTATTGATCCTAAGCCGGTACTCCTGAATAGGGAAGCAGATGGAGGAGAAGAGCCAGAATTTGAAGACCAAGGTTCAAGAGGATTTAATTATCGCAATGAACGTTTTAGCAATCGGGTGAAAAAACGGGAAGATGTCTTTACAGCATTCAGTTCAAAAGTACACCGGGATCCAAGTACACCGCTATTTTCGGCATATCGAGGAGACCCCGTTACCATACGCTTTATTTTCCCGGCAGATCGTGCAAGAGCCCATGCATTTGTCATTCACGGACATAAATTTTTACGAAGTCAAAATGATGTGAATTCTTCCATTGTTTCGGTGAAAGGACAAAATACAATTGGAACAAATGATGATTTCAAATTATTATACGGCGCTGGCGGTAAATTCAGTAAACCTGGAGACTATATGTATCGGTCTGGAAACATTGGCTGGGATATCGAGTTAGGTGTATGGGGAATTATCGAAGTATTAAACTTTAAAAATTCAAAATTAGCACCACTACAACCTTATAAGCAGAAAAAAGAAGCAGTCCCTCCGTCAAAGAGAGATTGCCGCAAAAAATTGAATAGGATGAAAACAGGGCATGTAAAAATGCATAAATTAATGAAAGCGAATGAAGATGTTAATCGTGAATAGATATAAGGGGCGTTGATCCACGAAGGGTTCAACGCTTTTTTGGGGGAATTTGAGAGAGGAAACTCAGCAAATAAAACGAAGTAGTATTATTTATTATTTGTTCCTCTTTTACCATTCTCTCCATTCTTCGGTTATATCTTCTTCAGATTCTAAACCAGCTATACTTGCTGCCTCTATAATAAAATCACATAGTTCTTCTCTCTCCATCGTTTCAATAAAATAATCATAATTATCGTTTAGTTCATTTAAACTGATCACCACTTTTTCAACATATTTTAAGATTTCTTCCTCAGTCGAATTATTTCCAAGTGCTTTTAGGTTATTGATGTATGTATCAAGAACCTCATTCGTTGCATTTATATTTTCGTCTGTAAAAAGCTCATCATCCTCTTCATCCATTCTTTGTTTCCATTCTACTGTTGGTTTATTTTTTGTTAGCTCTTCAAAAGTCATAATATCCTTCCGGAAATGTATTATTTTATTTTGTTTATTGCTTTCTTTTATCCTCATTTCCTTTTTTAAAACACTGCTTTTTTATCATCTATTGAAATTCCTCCCCAAAGCTTTATTCGGGAGCATTATGGTGAAATCTATGGCTATTCATTTGGTTCTGTATCTAATTTAGCAATCAACTTTTGAAGCATAGCTTTTTGTTCAGAATTTGTAATATCTATTAAAAATTCTTTGGGCATGGTTGAGCGTTGACCGTTGAATGGAAGAATTTTATCCAATACTTCAAAATCTATTTCATCGATCGATTTATCTTCTAATTCACCATAAGCTGCAAGAATTCTGTATTCGTTATTTTCATTTTCGACAAATGCAAGCCTTGAGTTATACGTTTCAAACTTTACTTGTTTATTTAAATAATCAGATATAATACTCAAAATATCATCTTCATTTAATTTAAAATATTGATGTTTAGGGTTCATATTTACTCCTTACCTGTTGTAATGATTTCATTTATTATAAAACAAAATGCTACCAAAGCGTGTTTTGGAGACATACTGGTCATAAGTAGCTTTGGTTGCCCGACTTGCATTAGAGAACGTTTTTTCTTTATCTGTAAGCTATAATAATTGTATAGAGTATTATTTATCAAATTGGAGGAATCGTTTTGAGTATTGTAACTTACATAGGTTTAAATTTTGAAGTGAAAATTAGTGATGAAATGACTGATGAGCCAATAGAGATTTGTTATGGTTTTTCAGAGGAAGAAAACCGTCTGTCTATAAAAGAATCGCATTTTACTACTCCATTTGTTTATGAAATATGTGAATGTGGTGAACCTATTTGGAATATGAATGAATACAATCAGCAATACTCGCCCCACAATTTTGAAAAAGCGAAGAAAACATTTGTTCAGCTATGTGAATTCTTAAATGAACTGATACCAGAAGGTGATTATTGTGAAATATTTATATGCTGGCTAGATGATGAAAACGAACCTATGGAGCATGAAGTGTCTATTGATTTAAAGAACCCTGTTATCGAGCCATTGAAACACTATGAGAAGTGCTATATTCAGTTATATAAATAGCATCGGCCTTGTTTAATGATCTTAAACAAGGCTCGTTTTGTTATCAAAGTTTTGTATGTATTATAACTCCTAAATAAATCTCACTTGTTTATTCAGTAGTGTTTACGGAAATCCTAATTATGTTTTGTATTCTTTAAAAGTTTGATAATGGCACTGCCGACTAAAAGCGCAATAATAATTGCCCACACATAGTTATTGAATGTTTCAGGTAAAAATTTTAACAACCAAATCGCCATCATAATGGTTGCTATAGATAGATACTCAATTTTTTGAGTATGTTCAAACTTTTTTAGATTCATAATTAAAATAAAATAACCGATTGGCGGAGCAACAATACAGAAAAAATATAATGTTTTTTTCTTTAAGTACCAAGGTGTTTTTAGTTCCAATTCCTCTTCTCCCTCTAATTGATTTATTTCATTTTAGGTAGATGCTTTCCGCTAGCACGAATCCAGCTATTTTTCACATCATTGATAAAAAAACTTACGAAAATGCACATTTGGCAAAATAAATATGCATTTTAAATTCGAACATCCTTGTTGCAAGAAAGCATCAGTTAGGTAAAGAAAGATTTTTCAAAAATCAATCGAATTTGCAATCTGAACGAGCATTTCGGGTGTTACTTTGCCAGATATATCTGTATCAACGCTAAACATATATTGCCAATTATCTCTTTCGAAGATGAACCAATTGAAACCAAGTTTGGGGTTTTCAATATATATTGCATTACTTCCATTTTCTAATTGGAAGGCTTCTGGTTGGTACTTTTCAAATGTGATTTTATACTGGATAGGTCGAACCTCAATTTTGAAATGATGATCGGGGAATTTGTCACTTATAAATTTCACTTCCAAAGTATCGTTTGCCTCGCCCTCAAGATTACTAAACTTACCGAAGTGAT
Organism: Lysinibacillus odysseyi; assembly: GCA_014595895.1. Lineage (GTDB taxonomy): Bacteria > Bacillota > Bacilli > Bacillales_A > Planococcaceae > Lysinibacillus_B > Lysinibacillus_B odysseyi_A. The sequence goes on from JABUKB010000001.1 coordinate 836,848, forward strand.
GAGTAAAGCTAATAGGTGGCACTCTTAGCGGTAGCTTGAGTTCTTGGTTAAAATGCTGTTCAAACTCCTTTAATGCATCATCCACCGATTTGTATCCTCCTTCAGTAAATAGTTCCTCAAGAGAAGTATCGTCTGTATTCCTGAAAAATCGTCCCTCATTTATGCCAAACGTTAAAAAACCTAATATACATAAAAAAAGCGGAAAACTTTTATTCAATTGCATCACCCTACATGTTATTTAGGTGTAGTTTGTCCATTTTCATGACAACAATTCTTTTTCAAATGAAACACTGCAGTAGCGGAAGTCCATCCTCACTTAGCATATATAAATAGGAGCTATCCTTTGATAATTTCCTAACATATGATAATATGGTAATAAATGTTAGGAGGCGTATATTAGTGAACTTTAAAAAAATTGGAATTACCGTAACAACCGCCGCGTTATCTTTAGGGTTAGTGACTTCGGTGGGAAATGCTCAAACGACTATCACAGGGCACAATGGTCAACCTGAAAAACTACTCATAGAGGTAGCAACTACTGAAAGCAATGTGTCAAAAGAGGATTTAATTAAAAGATTAAAAGAAATGTTTCCAAATAAATTTGATTTCTTAACAAACAATGATTTTAATATGAGCCGTGGACATCATTACCCTAGTGATGACACAATCCGTTATGAGTTAAGCTTTTATAAAACAATTCAAGGAAAAACCATTCATGGAAGCATCATTTTTGCTGGTGAAAAATTAGAAGTTGAACAATTCTATTATCAACCGGCAAATCTTTCAGACGCTTTATTCCCTGCAAAAGTGACAGAGGATAAAGCAAAGCAACTTGCCGTAGATTTTTTAAAGAAGTTTCCAAACGGTGACCAATACAAATTAAATACAAATGAAAGTAATTTTTATTATTTTTATGGTAGTCAAGTATTAACAGAGCCTATTCAATATGGATTTACTTTTGCCAAAACAAACAAAGATATAAAAATTGCAGATCAACAAATTCACGTTATGGTTCTTGGAAATGGCGAAATTACTCAATTTTCTCGTAATCCATTAGCAAATAAATCCCATACATTTGATGAACCAACACAATTAAAATCGCAATCTGAAACATTAAATAAGATAAAAGAAAATTTGGCAGTCCAATTGCAATATCAAGTTAATCATGATTACCAAACTGGTGAAAGGAAAGTCCAGTTAGTTTATAATCGAACAAATCAATTCAGTGGAGTTCATGCTCAAACTGGAAACTGGTATACACCAAAAGAGACTACTGCTACCTTACCACCAAAACAATCAGTGGAGAGAATAGTAAATACTCCATTACCGCCAAAACAAAAAGGGTTAACTGTTGAAGATGCAAAGAAAATCGCCAATGATTTATTAAAAGTCGATTCAAAAGATGTAACTTTAACAATTAATCATGTAGCTGAAACCAAAAATTATAACGGCAAAGAAGTATATATCATTGAGTATTCTTATCAATATAAACGTGGCAGTTCGGGTTCAAGCATTGAAATGGACAAACAAACGGGTGAAATTATCCAATACCATAACTTGAGAAATGACGTATTGAATGAAACGAATAAAGAAGAAGATAAAGGTAGCACAATCACAAGGGCACAAGCCGAATCAAAAGCAATCGAGTACTTAAAGGAATGGGTACCATCATATGTATACAACTATGCAAAACCAATGGATGAACCATATTTCAATAAAGAACAAGGATCATACCATTTCATGTTCCCAAGAATAGTGAATGGAATTGTTGTTGTAGGTGATGAAATCAGTGTCGGTATTACAGCGAACGGAAATTTAAACAACTTATATGTAAACCAACAAAATATTGATAAGTGGCCTGCAGTAGAGGGAATATTATCAAACGAAAAAGCAAAAGAACGCTTTAAAGAAGCACTAGATGTAGAATTATTGTACATGAAACGTAGTGAAGAAGAAAAACACTATTCTTTATTGTATGTACCAACATACAATAAGCCAGCTATTGGTTTACTAGACGCTACTACTGGGGACTGGATTTCTCCTTTTGGAAAGAAAGATACACCAAATGTATCACATCCGACTGCTGCGGCTGAATTAAGTTACTTAATTCAAAAAAATATTCTAGAAGTAAAAGATGTAAGCAACTTTAATGCAAATGAGAAGATATCTAAGGGCGAAGCTTTAAAAGTGTTAGTGAAATCTTTATCATACTTCTATGAGGATCGCTATCCACAGCCAGAGAAAAAGCCGCAGTCTTTTGAAAATATCGGTCCTGACAATAAATATTACCAAGTAGTGGAAAGAGCCTTATCTATGGGGATCTTAAATGCAACAAGTAGCACATTTGATACGGAAGCGAAAATCACACGAGAAGAGTTAGCGGTTTGGTATATTAGAGCACTTGGATTAGAACAAGCTGCAAAACATACAGACATTTATAAAGTGAATACAAGTGATGCGAATGAAGTAACGCAGACAGGGCATGTTGCATTAGCTGCAGCATTAGAAATACTTCCTGTAGAAGGTGGCAAATTTGATCCAAAAAGAGAAGTAACCTATGCAGATATTGCTGTTTCTGCAATCCGTTTGGCACATAAAGCGCATGAATCAGGAGTAAGACCATATTATTAAAAATAGGGGCTGTTCAATAAGCCCAAAATAAAAACGGATTTGGAGAACTAACGGTTTTCCAGGTCCGTTTTTTAATATATTTGATGAATTGGCAAGACATTTGCCCTCCGATTTCCTTAAACTAGAGGCTATGCCGATTAACTCAAGCTCTATTCATGTCATTATATCCAAAACCCCTCACGTATAGAAATGAGGGGTTTTTTGACTAGTCTGACAGATTCCTTCATGCAGTGTTGACAATTTTATATTGGAAACATTAGAATTACGTTAACCTACTATATATTTATGTTAACGTATAGTAGAGAAAGACAAAATCAAAGGGGAAAGAATATGAGTATTAAAGATGTAGTTTTGGCAGCATTGTTCGCTGCATTATTAGGGGTGTTAGGAATGATGCCGCCTATTCCATTAGGATTCATTCCAGTGCCAATTACTTTACAAACTTTAGGAGTTATTTTAGCCGGATGCTTTTTAGGGAAGCGTGTTGGAACAATTAGTATGCTTCTTTTTATTGGTTTAGTAGCAATTGGTCTACCACTTCTTTCTGGAGGACGCGGAGGAATGGCACCACTACTTGGTCCTTCCGTTGGTTATATTTTATCATGGCCGATTGCAGCATTCTTCATTGGTTATTTTACAGAAAAAGCATGGAAAAACTTAACGTTGTGGAAAGTAATTGCGATTAACTTTATCTTTGGTGTAGTTCTTGTAGGGATCATCGGTGCAGTTGTCATGGCTCTGATGACAAATACATCTATTGTAGCTGGCCTTATCAGTGGTGCAGTGTTTATTCCGGGAGATACAATTAAAGCGATTGTCGCAGCCATTATTTTATTGCAGATCAAAAGCGTAAGCCCTATTCAGCAAAAAGTGCTTAGACCTATTGAACAATAAAGAAACGAGGGGTTAACGATGCCGCATTGTATGGAAGCGATTTTTCAACATGACAGCGAGAAAGTAGCCGTCGTGTTAGAACAAAAAGAGATTACATATAAAGCACTTTTACATGAAGTGAAAAAGCTAGCAGGTTATTTTCAGCAGCAACAGTACAGCACGATTGGTATTCATATGGAAAACAGCATCGAATGGATTCAATTATTTTTAGGTGCTATTACAGCTGGCGTGACACCCGTATTATTTGATACAAAGTGGAGCGCACATGAATACGAAAAAATCCGTCAATTTTTACCGGTAGATATCATATTTACTGCTGCTCCCGAAATTGATACTGCCTGGCCATTTGAATGTAGAGAAGCAGCATCGCTTTTTATTGGCTTTACATCCGGTACGACGGGTATGCCAAAGGGGTATGAACGAACGCATGCGTCATGGTTAGAAAGTTTCCGTGTGACATCGGACGCTTTCCGTTTAGAGCAAGTCGAGCATTATTATGCACCGGGTCCATTAGTCCACTCCATGACGTTATTCGCTATGATGCAAGCTCTTGTAGAAGGAAAAACCATTCATTTACATCAGAAATTTCAAGAAAGTTCCGCCGTTGCATTATTGAAGAAATACCCGCAAATGGCACTGTTTGTTGTACCCACTATGGTGGAAAAGCTTGCAGCTACTGGTGAAAGGTATGAAGCAGCAGCTATCATTAGCTCAGGTGCGAAATGGTCCGATGAGTCAAGACAACGAATCAAACGAGCATTTCCAAACGTACCGCAATATGAGTTTTATGGTGCTTCAGAAGCAAGCTATATTAGTTACTCAGACGGGACGAATACGCTGTCTGTCGGAAAACCTTTTTCGAACGTACAAATTTCCATTCGTAATGAAGACTTTCAAGAAGTAGCAGAAGGTGAACTGTATATAAAAAGTCCAATGGTTTTTAGTGGCTATGTGAAAAATGAAGCAGCTACAAAGGAAATTTTCCGTGATGGCTGGCTGAAAGTAGGGGACATTGCCACGATGGATGAAGCGGGTTATTTATATTTAATCGGTCGAGAAAAAAACAAAATCATTACAGGTGGCTTAAATGTGTTCCCGGAGGAAGTAGAAAATGTGTTAGCTCGTCATTCGGCTGTGGAAGAGGTTATAGTGATGGGTATGGAGGATACATATTGGGGGGAAAAGGTAGTCGCTTGCGTGAAATGGAAAAATGAGCCTTGTTCAGAGGATGAAATGCGTGCCTACTGCTCGCTTTATTTGCCTGCATATAAAATACCAAAAGCCTATGTATCTGTAGCAACGTTTGCGTATACAGCGAGCGGAAAAATTGCTCGCAATGTGATGAAACAGCAATTAGCAAAGGAGCCGATACGATGAATGAAGTAGGGATTGTTTGGGCAAGGCGAACACCGATTGGAAAAGCGGGCGCTCAATTTGCAGAACTAGAGCCTCAGGATTTAGTCGAGCCTTTACTACGAGATGCTATTGAGCAAACGAATATAGATGCTTCACTTATTGATGATGTGATTCTTGGAAATGTCGTGGGACCTGGGGGCAATATTGCAAGACTTAGTTTACTGCAAGCAGGTTATCCAGTGGAAGTTCCTGGTGTGACGGTAGATCGACAATGCGGTTCTGGTCTTGAAGCCATTATGCGAGGCTTTGAAGCGATCAAAAGCGGGCAAGCACAAATTATTTTGGCAGGCGGTGTAGAAAGTGTCAGTCGCGCGCCATGGAAGCTTGCCAAACCAACCACTCTTTATAGAAGCCCGCGTGTTTTTGATCGTGCGCAGTTTACTCCGGATGCTTATGGGGACCCAGACATGGGCGTTGCGGCAGAAAACGTTGCCGAGCAATTTCACATTTCACGGGAAGACCAAGATACATATGCTCTCCGCAGTCATCAAAAGGCGGTGCACAGTCAACAAACAGGGCGCTTTTCACAAGAAATCGTGAAAGTAGCAAATATTGATCAAGATGAATGCCCACGCCTGTCAACATCCATCGAAAAACTGGCAGCATTAAAGCCTGTCTTCCAACAAGACGGGACGGTTACGGCAGGAAATGCTTGTCCGATGAATGACGGTGCAGCCGTAGTGATGCTTATGTCTAAAAACATGTGGCAGCAATTAGGTTTGCGTCCATTAGCAGTAATTAAAGATGCAGTCGCAGCAGGTGTTGATCCCCAAATTTTAGGGATAGGACCTGTTCCTGCTACAAAAAAGTTACTACAACGACAACAGCTTACGGTAGAAGATTTAGATGTGGTGGAATTCAATGAAGCTTTTGCTTCACAAGTATTAGCGAGTATTCGGGCACTAGATATTCCAGAAGAGAAGGTTAATGTAGGGGGAGGGGCTTTAGCATTAGGTCATCCGTACGGTGCGTCAGGTGCGATTTTGGTAACCCGTCTCGTGCACGAGCTACAAAAACCGAATATGCGCAGAGGGTTGGCAACACTTGGTATTGGTGGCGGTTTAGGGTTAAGTATGTATGTAGAAAGAGGGGAATGAGGATGAAGCTCACTGCAAATTGGTATGTAAAAAAAGAAGACGTGAATGCGTATCAGCGGCTTGTTGGTTTAGATGAAACAGAGGTTTTGCCTCTGAGTTATTTACCAATTGCGTATCAACGCTTTGAGCACATTCCATGGTTAGAAAATATAGCGATTTTTCATGTAGACCAGCAATGCATCTGTCATGAGCTGTTGATGGCAAATAAGCATTATGATTGTACATTAACATTACTCAATAAAAAGCAAACATCCAAAGGACATTGGATTTATGAACAGAAGTTACAATGCTTTGAAGAAAATCGACTTTTAGCGACACAATATATTACACTTTTTCAGCGAGGAGTAGGGAAATGAAACGTACAATTACAGCGGATGACGTGAAGCAATTTGCACTAGTGAGTGGAGATGCCGCGCCAATTCATGTAAGTGTCGAAGCAGCACAGGAAGCCGGCTTTACACAACCAATTGCACATGGGCTGTATATCATGGCTTTATGTGAGGCATATGTGAAACAACAGTATCCTGAACAAGTGTTTCACGCTTGCCAGGGACAATTTCTAGCACCGCTACAAGTGCCAAATGAAATTGACATTCTGTTAACACCTGAAGCAAATGCTGTGGAAGTGAGCGTAACGTGTCACATGCAACTGGTTTTTAAAGGCATATTTAAGGAGCAATAAAAATGATTATCATAACAGGAGCAACAAGAGGAATTGGTTTAGCCATTGCACAAGCTTTACAGCATACATACCCATTAATTGTACAGGGCACAACGGAACAATCAGTGAAAGGATTACAACAAACATTAGCACAGGCAACACAACCAATTCATTATATAGTCGCGGATTTCTTAAAGGATACAGAAGTAGAAGAAATGCTGGAAACGATTCAAGCAATGAATCCTTCGTTGCGTGCCATCATTCATTGCGCGGGAAATACTGAAGATGCAAAGGCAAAAAATATGTCCTATGAAAGCTTTCAACGGATTCAGAAAGTCCATGTAGACAGCTTTTTCCGCCTGACGACAGGGCTTGTGGATTATCTGGAGCAAGATAGTGACATTTTATGTATGACCTCTACGGCCGGTATGTTTGGTTCAAAAGGACAGCTTAATTATAGTGCAGCAAAAGGGGCATTATTAGCGATGACCTATACATTAAGTCAAGAATGGGGAGCTCAACAAATTCGAGTGAACGCCATTTCTCCGGCCGCTTTAACTGATATGACACGCCCTGTTATTGAATATTTAGAACAAAAAAGTAAAGATACAAACACCCCCTTCCCAGCATTCTGGAAAATTGGTTCTCCAGAAGAGGTGGCTCAATTTATCGTTCAGTTCTTAGCGAAACGCCCAAGCATTACTGGTGCAGTGATTGGGGTAAATGGGCAACAGGTAACCCTTTATGATCAGATGAAACCAGTACTTCAAACAACGGAAGCTGACTTTTGGGAGGAGTATTCGTTCCATGTTAAGCAGTAATCAATTTACGTATCGTCATGTAGGTACTTCTGGCGTATCCAATATTTCTTTTACAGTGCAACCCGGGGAATGTGTCGTTGTTATTGGTGAAAATGGAAGTGGTAAGTCTACATTACTCCAAGCAATCGCAGGACTATTACCGGCTCAGCAAGGACAAATAACGTGGAATGGAGAAGCTGTTTCACCTCAAAAAATCGGTATTGTATTTCAACATCCAGACCATCAATTTATCACGACCTCCGTGTTAGATGAGATGGTCTTTGGCTTAGAAAATTTAAAAGTCGAGCGTTCAGAAATGGAAGGACGCGTGAGAGAGGCACTCGCTCTTGTCAATATGGAATGGACCCTGCATGCACACCCGCAGCAACTATCAGGTGGAGAGAAACAACGAATTGCCATTGCCGCCATTTTAGCTATGCAACCAGAGGTTTTATTGTTAGATGAAGTAACGGCGATGTTAGATCCACAGGCGCGGGAACAAATCTATCAAATTATAAAGCAGCTGAAAAAGCAGCAAAAGACGATTATTTATACAACGCATTTAACAGAAGAATATGCATTTGCAGACCGTTGTCTTCTCTTAGAAAAAGGAGAATTGCGGCAAGATATAACACTAGAAGAGCTTGCCATGACGGAAACGACTGCTTTGCCATTTTCACTACAGCTACAGCGAGCATGCGGTGCCCCTTTACGCAACATTTCATGGGAGGAGTATATTGAATCACTATGAACATCGCTTTACATGATATTACAGTGCGAAAAGGGCAGACAACCGTAGTGGAGAATTTGTGCCTTACATTTCCACAAGGTGAGTGGACAGCTATTGTGGGAAAAAACGGGGTCGGAAAATCGACTGTTTTAGAAGTTATAAAAGGGCTCACAACACCTGTTATGGGTCATATTGAAACCCCTCCAAACATCGGTTACATGTTCCAGCAAGTGGACCAACAATTTTTTGAACCAACTGTAGAGAAGGAGCTTACGTTTACGTTACGTTATTTAAAAACAAAGGAAGCCATTGTACAGCAACGGTTACAGGAAATGATGAATTTATTTCAACTAGAACCATCACTTCTTGAGCAGTCACCTTACCATCTAAGTGGTGGGCAAAAAAAGCGCATTGCCCTGGCAACGGTTTTGATGGGTGAGCCGGATGTGTTGTTACTGGACGAGCCTACAGCAGGATTAGATGCAACACAAAAAGAGCAGTTATTGAACATCTTGAAGTCTTGGCAACAACAAGGGAAAACGATTATTTGTATCACCCATGAGCTAGAAGATGTACTGCAATATGCTGACAATGTTTTTGTAATGGGAAACGGGACAGCACAATTTTTGCCCGTAGAAGAAGCGTTCTTTATGAGACCAACTGTATTGACAGACGCTCAGCTGTTATTACCGCCCGTTGTTCGTTGCTTTCATGACATATCGAAACGTTTGGAGAAACCATTACAAACATCTACAAAGCCACAACAGCTGCTTGCTATCATTGCAGAGGGAGTGAAGGAATATGGTAGTCGCGCTACAATACGTGAATAAGGAAACCAAAATACATCAATTAGATTCGCGTATTAAGCTCATTTCACTTGTGCTGTTATTAGGTGGATTTTCACAGCTCAACTCGATTGTCAGCTATAGTCTTGCTGCTTTGATTATTTTTATTATTGTGCACATAGGACAGTTGTCTCTAACAAATGTTTGGCAAGCTGTTCGACCTATGACATTTATTTTACTGTTTACTTTTGGCTATCATGTCCTGCTTTCGGGGGATAGCTATTTTTCAATAGAAGGAGCGCTTATTGGCGGTCAATATGTGATTCGGATTTTACTCATGGTTGTGTTGGCTGTTGTCTTAACCTTTACAACCAGTCCATTGGCATTAGCGCTAGGGTTGGAACGTTTACTGTTACCATTTCAAAAAATAGGTTTGCCTGTTGGGAAAATTTCGTTAATGTTTACAATTGCGCTTCGTTTTTTACCGTTAATTGTAGAAGAATGGCAACGGATTCAAGTAAGCCAAAAAGCACGTGGCATTATAGCAACTACATTTAGAGAAAGAATCACATTGACCATTAAGACGCTTGTACCGCTGTTATTATCCCTTGTTACACGCGCGGATCAAATTACGTTAGCAATTGAAGCACGTGCATTTGGAAATGGGACAGACCGGACACACTATCACGTATTGACAATCAAGCCTGTTGAATATGTATATGTCGGGCTTTCCCTTTTATTGATGGTTGTGTTATGGGGTGTAGCATAAAGGGACTAACATATGAAAACACGTATAACAGAACGTATTTACGAAGGACAAAAAATAGTTTTGTTTTTGTAAGGCAGGGATTGGTCTGATGAATGAAGTTGTCTAGATAGAGACACTTGTTAAACAAATGCTAGCTAAATATACTGCTAGTAAACATGCTTTACTTTACTAGCATCAATGAGCAGGAGGGAAATAATGCTAAAACTGCGAGGACATCATATTTTTTGTTTAATTGGCTTTAGAGGAATGGGCTACTCAAAAGAATATGCCGCGAATATGGCAAAGGTCCAGGAGAAGTTACGTGCGTTTCCAGACACACCCCTTTGTCTCGTGAACGGTGCGGATGATTTATGTGCAAAGTTTCCTTGTGACCAACCGTATCACTGTGATACAGCACGTGTATTAGAGCAAGACCAACGTTTTTTAGACAAGCTACAGCTCCAAGTCGGCGAGGTCATCACATGGCGTGAGATAGAAAACCGGGTACAACACCTCGTTACGCCTGCCGTGATAGAGGAAGTGTGTTTTGATTGTCAGTGGCGTGGTTATGGGGTATGTGAAGAAGGGGTGCAGCGGATTCGGCAAGGGCAGGGGTTAGTGGAGGTAAAAACGAAGTAAGGGATTTCTTTTAGTTGAGGTTCTGAGTTTACAAGTCTTTATTTTGTTTGTCTGACTTTGTGTAGCTTATTCATTATAGTATTACTGAGAGGGTACGCACGAGGAAGAATACTGTAATTAACTTCTAAAAATGTTGATAACTCGGCGATTCTAGTTAGTACAATTTGGGGATAGAGAAACCAAAATAACATGAAAAAACGCAAAAGCTTGAACGGGCTTTTGCGTTTTAAATTTTTGTGCATCATTCTTAGTAAAAGAAAAGCTAAGAGGCATTAAAAGAGCTATTTACAGCTAATTTATGAGTTGGTTTTCCTGAAACGTTTGTTCGTTTTTACTAAAGGTGTAGTAGTTAATTATTTAAATTCAATTAAGACGATAGGTCCTTATTTATGGTTTAAAATGGTATTATAGTAATATGAACTCTACATTAATAAAAATTTATTTTGGTCATAATATGCCCAATTGAATATGTAAAATAGTTTGCAAGAGGTATTGCTATGAGCAACAAGAAAGAGTCACAAGTTTATCGTGTGTTGCCTTTGTACGAACGCATAAAGAATGGTCAGGAAATTGTTAAAAAGTAAGAAGCTGCAAGATTTCATACTAGCGAAAAGTCGATTCAGCGTGATTTTCAAAGCATAAGAGACTTTCTTGAGTTGAAAAATACAAATGAATATCTTGCCTGGGACTCTTCAAGAAAGCGTGTGTATTAGAAACTGCATCACCGAAGTAGCTTAGAAATGAAGAGATTTTCGCTAATTTGAAAGTCTTAATTGAATCGCGAGCCTTTCCTAAAGTTGAAATGGATGACTTAATTGATAAATTAACTTCTTTGGCGAGAAAGGAAGTCACCACTTAATTAAACAAATGATGGTAAACGAAAAGTATTTATATGTGGAGCTTCATCATATGAAAGAATTGCTGGGGTTATTATGGTAGCTATCATTGGCTATCCAAAGCAAGAAGATGATCTATGTGAATTACAAGCGTGAATTTGATAAGGAAACTAAAAGGCGTGTATTAAAGCATGTGGGAATTATGTTTTCGGAATTTTACTTCTATCTAATAGCCTATTCGGCTGTGTATGATTTTGACTATTCAACCATTTATCATATTGAACAATTTGAGCGGACAGGGGTATTATTCAAAGTACCTTACGACGAAAGGTTCTAAGAAGATGGATTTCTTAAAAGGGTGCAATTCATGTATCTATGTGAGTTGATCACGGTGAAGTTTTAAATTCACCGACCTTTCCCCACAAGCTGTGATGGACAGGCTACCTACAGCGCGGGTTGTAGAAAAGCTTGAGGGGGCGTGATTTTTGAAGCTGAGTTGTTTGGTAATGGGGTTAAGATGTGGTTGTTGAGTCAGGGGGGAGTATGTTGAAATACTGCAACCATTGGATTTTAGGCAAGATTTTGCAGATGTTATTAGACGAATTAAAGAACTGTATGAATGGGATACAAGTTTTATTGATTATCATTGAAAGAGATTTTAGCGGTATCTTTTTAGCAAGACACGGTTGTTTAAAATAGTTATTAAATGCATGGAAATTAGATATCAATGATTGTTCTTTAATTCAAAGAATATAAATTTTTGTGGATAAGTTAGTAATATAACCAAGTTTGTTAATGAAAGGTGATTAATATGATTGATAAAACATTAATACAACAGCATTTAAATAATTTCGAAAAACTTAAAAGTGAAATTACAATTAACCAAGAAATTATAAATTTAATAGGAGAATTAAAAAGTGTAGCTGATGAATTTTCTATAAAAATTTTAACAATAGGATCGTTTAGCGCAGGTAAAAGTGCTTTAGTGAACTTTTTGTTAGAAGAAGAAATACTGGTAGAAGAACAAACGCCTGAAACGGCAATTGCGACAGAATTAAAATATAGTCCAGTTGAAAGCTTTGAAGTAATTAGTCTGAACAAAGAGAGAAAATATGTAGATAAACAACAAATTCAATCAATTAATCCAAATGATTATTTAAATGTTCGCTACAACTTAAATAATGACTTTTTACAAATATTTGAAGACTACTTATTTGTAGATATGCCAGGGTTTAATTCTAATATCGAGCAACATAACCGAGCGATTTTACAATATGTGGAGAGAGGGAATGCCTATTTATTAGTGATTGACTGTGAAGATGGAGGAATAAAAGCCTCTGTTTTAGAGTTTATGGAAGAAATAAGAAAATATGATCAAAATTTAATTATCGTACTTTCAAAAGTCGATAAAAAATCCACAGAAGATTTGCAAATAATCGAGCAAAAAATTAAAAATCAAGCATTATACCTGTTTGGTTATGATGTACCAATTGTGAACTATAGCAAACATGAGAGCGACACGAAGCAGGGGCTTATTGATGCAATTCGCAAACTTAATAGCCAACAAATTTTTGCACAGGCTACATTGCCAAAAGTGAAAGAAATTTATCGCTATTTTGAAATCACTTTAGAGCAATTGATTAAATCTTTAGCGTTTGATGATACTGCTTTAAGAGAAGAAATTCAAAAAAGACAAAAAGCAAAAAATGATTTGGAATATAAGCTTCAAAATGAGCGTTCGAAGTTAACGAATCGTATGAAATCACAAGTATTGCCAAGCATTATTGGAGAAGTTGAAAATGCACTGTATGCACATTCAATAGAGCTTGCCAATGCAGCAATATCTGGATCACAAGCATTTAGCATGCGTGTAAATTCTATTTTACGACCGGTATTGCTTGAAAATACTAAAAAATATACTGATATTTCGTTTGAAGAATTTTTAAAAGAAATTAATATATCAGATATATTAGTTGATAAGACAGATGAAATTGTTTACTCGATGACGGAAAAAGTCCGTAAAGTAGAGGAAATTCTTTCTCAAAGTAAACAAGCAACAGATAACTTCAACAAAATTTATAAATCGGTTACAGGTGTGTTAGCAATTGCTACGACGGCTGTTGCGCCATGGCTAGAGATTGTTATTTTATTCCTGCCTGAAATTTTAAAGGTATTAGGTATTGGCGGAAAGGAATCTCAGGTCAGCAAAATAAAACAATCCATTGAATCTGAAATTATCCCTCAAGTCATTGGCAAACTAAGACCAGCAATCGAAGAATCTTTAGTAGAAATGGAAGAGACCATGATTGAAGAGCTAGAAGAAAATTTAAAATTAATTATTTCAATTGAAGAAGAGGCTTTACAAGCAGCATTAAATCAACGTGACCAAATACAGACACAACATGATGCAAAGCTATCACAATATGAAACAGCAATGAATTTTGTACGTAATGAATTACAAAAACTTGAAAAGTTGGTGACAGTATGAATACCGAAGCTATTCAATTTATCGATACAATTCAACAAATATCAGATGAATTAAAAAAGTACAATAAATTTTTAACCGAGGATCGAATCGCTTTATTTCAGACAAATTACACTAAACTAAAAAGTAATTTAGAAGAAATCATGAAAACAAAGCGTAATTTGCAGATTGGGATTATTGGTGAGGTGAAGGCAGGAAAGTCTTCATTCATTAATGCATTAATTTTTGATGGAAAAGATATTTTACCGAAAGCACCTACTCCTATGACAGCAGCCCTTACAAAAATTAGTTATGGTGATAAGTTTGAATCAGAAATTGTTTTTTATGATGAAAACGATTGGAACATTATTCAGTACAACGCTGAGATGGCAAATCAATTTTTACGAGAGCTGTATGAGCAAGAGCAGGCAAAAAGCTCATTTCATATTAACTTTGAACAGTTTTGTATCTATAAGATAGATGAAGTTCCTAAGGAATATACTGGATGTAAAGAGTTAATTGAAATGGCTGAAAAGAATCATTTAAATGTATCGCAATATATTGGTCAAAAAATTGAAATTAGTGCGGATGACCAAGACGAATATATCGAAAAATTAAATGATTATGTAGGAGCTGACGGTCAGTTTACACCGATTGTAAAATATTCTGTCATTAAGCTAAAAAATGAACGGCTAAGAAATATTGAAATTGTTGATACACCAGGGATGAACGATCCAATTGTGAGTAGAACCATTGTAACATCGGATTTTTTAATGAATTGTGATGTGGTATTCTTTTTAAGTTATGCAGGTCAGTTTTTATCACAGGAAGAAATGGGCTTGCTTACACGTTCATTACCTGAAAACTCGATTAATCATGCGTATTTAATTGCAAGCAAATTTGATTCGGCAATATTAGATTATAAAGAACCTAAGGCTCCATTAAAATCAGCGGTGCAGCATACATTATCGAATCTTAATAAACAAGCGAATGCTACCATTAGCCAATATACATCACAACATAGTGTCCCTGCGGTGTTAAAGGCTATTCAAGCAAATCTTCCGCCACATCCAACATCTGGACTTATGTATAGTAGTGCAATGAAAATTTATAATAACGAGCCATTAAATAGTGCGGAAGAGCATATTTTAAAACAATTTGAAAAGCGTTTTGAAGGATTTAAAAAAACCCCTCAAGAGCTAATGAAGTTAGCGAATGTGCATACAATAGAAGGAAAAATTCTTTCGAAAGTTAAAAATGAAAAAGATGAAATTATTAATGAGCGTTCATCGTCAATTATTCGAGATCAACAAATTGAATTCCTCCGTCTAATACGTCAAATGGAAGAGCAAACACTTGATAATATTCAGGAAATGAAACATTCAGATGTTTCAAGTTTAAAAAATAAAGTGGAGAAAATTTCCTCAAAGCTACAATCCATTCGTAAAAATGTCAATGATATTTTTACAGCAAGCTATTTAAAAGCAAGTAGTATACTTGTGGATATTAAAATTGATGTAGAAAAAGAAATCAACAATCATACGGGAGTTAAGGTAGCAGTTTCTACCTCATCTGATACTGGCACGAGGCGAACAGGATTTTTCGGCTTTAAACGCGAATCATACACAATCACAACGACCACTTACACAGCAGAAGTAACAGAAGTGGTTGCAAGCATCCGAAAATATATTACGAGATCTCGTGAAATGATCAACAATGAATTTAAACGTTTATTTGATTTACAAAATATGAAGAAGGATATAGCAAATGAAGTAGTAGGCGCCTTTGATTTAGTAAGCAATGAATTCAACGAATCTGAAATAAAGCGAGCGTTAGAAATTGCATTAAATCGAATTATCATTAAAGATATCGAAATTGATCAAAGCAAATATGATGCAAAGATTACTTCTATTTTTTCAGCGCCTTCTGTTAGAAATGAAGAAATTTCTAAATTACAGCTTGAACAGGAGCGTATTTTACAACAAGTGGCAAACGATATAAAAATTGAAATTGATAATAAAATTAAAGAAATCGAATTGACTTTAGAAAAATATGCTGCACATTTTATTGATGATA
This sequence comes from Lysinibacillus odysseyi, assembly GCA_014595895.1. Lineage (GTDB taxonomy): Bacteria > Bacillota > Bacilli > Bacillales_A > Planococcaceae > Lysinibacillus_B > Lysinibacillus_B odysseyi_A. Next base: position 852,625 of record JABUKB010000001.1, read on the forward strand.
TCGAAGACCAAATTATTGTAAATGCTAGAAAAATTGAAATGCTATTAAAGGATAAGGAAACGAATTTAAAACAAATGGAAGAAATAGCATTGAAGTTAAAAAGCTATAAGAAACAATTAACTTAATAGGAGCATTCATATGGCTAAGGAAATGAGCTTATTTTCACTTGATGATTCAGATTTATTTACTACAGATGATGATTTATTTGATTTTAATTTAGACGAGAAATACGAAAGGGAAAATCCATATTTAGTTGATTCAACTAAAGGATTAAATCTCATTTCAAACTTGTTAAGCGTATCAGATGAAACGAAAAGTAAATTAAAAAATATACGTCGTTTAGACACGCTCATTGATAATAGAGTATTACAATCGATTAATAAAATTCGATTAAAAAATGAAGTTTATTTGTATCAAGAGCTTATAAAACTAAGTGATAAATTATTTGAACAAAATAAAGTGGCATTACTGAAAAAAAAGAAAACAGTTGGTATTGGTGGACAGTTTAGCGCTGGGAAATCAAAGTTTATTAATTCTATTATCGGCGAAGTAATTTTGCCAGAAGATCAGGTACCGACAACGTCGATCGCAACGTATATCATGAAAAGTGATACATTATTTATTGAAGCTCTGACTAAAAACAACCAGTCCATACAGTTAGATTTAGATGCGGTAAAGGCTTTAAGCCACGCTTTTTATAGCACGTACAATTTAGGGTTTTCACATTTCATAAATAACCTAGTTATTTCAACACCTGTATTTCCATATGAATCGATTGCAATTTTAGATACACCAGGATATTCAAAAGTCGATTCAACGAAAAAGCAGGCGATTACAGATAATGAAAAAGCGTTAATACAATTAAAATCTGTAGATTATTTAATTTGGTTAATTGATGTGGAAAATGGTGTCATTAAACAAGCTGACATTAATTTTATTGAATCATTAAATATGAAAAATCCCGTTTTAATTGTATTTAATAAATGCGACAAAAAAACGGAATTAGATGTAGAGCGTATTATAGATACGACGAAGGAATATTTAAAAAAATCCAATATTCCATTGTATGAAGTTGTTGCTTATTCTGCACAAGAGCAAAGAGAGTACTTAAATCGTAACTATTTAAAAACGTTCTTTAAAGAAATTAATCAAAAGTCCAATACGTTTATTCCGTTAGAAGAGGAAATCAAAAAAATTATTATCCAGCTTGAACATCAAATTGAAGAGTATTATCATTCGATACAAAAAAAACGTAACGATGTTGGCGACTATATTTTCAAGTCTGACGACATTTCAGAAATTAAGACGTTAACGAAGGTTTATGCTATGCTACAACAAGAAATTAAAGAAATTAACAAATGTAGAACGAATTTAAGAAAAACGAAAGAACAAATTTTTAATCAATTCACCGCCCTTATTTCTGGAGGTTTCCAATGACAAAACTAGAAAAAACCTTTCAAGTATTAGGCAAGCTATTAACAGAAGAAACAACTTCCCAATTAAACGATGCTGAACTAAATAAGCAATTCCAATCGTTTTTACAATATGTGACGTCACAGGTTTATCCTGTAATTGATGAGAGTAGCTATGAAAATAAGACAAATCTATTAATCAGTTTAAAATCTGCAATGCATGAAATTGAATTTATGATTCACAATCCGCAATTGCAAAATAAAAGGATTGTTGTCATTGAGGGGAAGAAGCATGCAATCCCACAATGGTTCGAACAAAATACTATGAAGGAATTTGCAAAATTTGTTCGTCAAAACGCTAACATCCCTATGATTTTAAGTGCAGCGGAAAAAACGACCATCATCGCGCAAAATACATTAGAAAACTTAGCTGAACTGACGCAGGATGAATTTCGACATGTGAATCAGCATTTGTATAAGGAGAAAATTGATGTAGATCAATTTATTCAGGCCTTTTATATTGAAGCTAAATGCCCATTCGAGCATATTGCTTTTATTTACTTACCACAATTTGTCTCTAGACAAAGTGAAATTTATCAAATGCTACACAATATGGCGGAAGCATCTATTATGATTGAACCATTGCAGAAGCAATTAAATCATTATAAGGCGTCCCTATTTGCCAAAAATAGATTTATTATTGGTGAGAAAGCAGAAGCCGGGTTATCATTATTGGCGAAAGATGACGTGCTAGCATTGCTACATCAGCTAAATAAGCCGTGCACATTGCCATCTATTCAAGATATTTTTATCAATACGTATGAGGATTATTTAATTAATGTAACAAAAGAGTTAGCTTATGAACAATATTTAGTCAATGGACTTTCAAAAGATTTAGTAACTGTTAGTGATGAAAAGCTCGAAGCGAATATTGTATCAATCCGCAATAAATTGAAGGAGCAATTAAATGCTAATCAAAAATCTCACGATAATTTAATGAAGCATTTACAAGAATGTACAAAACAATTAATGAAGATTGAGCAATCGTTTGTACGCGCAAATGGTATGACTGCTGAAGCGTTCTTTTGTAACAAAGCTCAGCTATATATGGCGAAACAAGCATTGGTTGCACTTGAAGTAAACGATAAAGCAGGCTATAAAATAGCAATTGAGCGATTAAAAAATTCAGGCTCCGTTTATACAGCAATAATCGAGGCACATTATAATCGAAAAAAAGAGGATGTTGTAAAATGCTTTAATAGTTTATATTCATTACCACTAAATGATGTTACAGCTTATATTATAATTATGAACTTTTCATTTATTAAAAGTAAACCGCTCTATAAAATATTAAAACAGTTTTATCAAAATAATTATGATGCAACGATTAATATGTATTTAGGCAAGGCTGCACTTTCAATTTCGAACGATGCAGAGGCGCAATTTTATTTCAAAAGAGCGATGAATCAAGGGAATTATGAGGCAGCGGAGCTTGTATTACCGTTTGTAAATCCAGAAAATATTGTTGAATTGGAAAATATTGCACGTTTATTGATTCCTGAGGCTTGCTACTTAGTAGCTAAATATTATTTGGACAGTAAATATAGCAAAGCATTAACGTTTTTAAAAATTGCAGCGACATTTGAGTATTTTCCGGCATTAAAGTTACTCGCAGAAATCGAATTTAATCGATTTAAAAAAAATCGGAAAGAATTATCAGAAGAACGCTTGAATACAGTTTTTTCAAATGCTTTAAAATTAAATCATTACATTTATGAAAAAGAGCAATCTAAGCAAGTAGCAGAACGATTAGGTAAGCTGTATTATTGGGACGGAGATCATCGAAAAGCGATAACGTATCTTTCAATGGTCGATAATGCAGATTGTAATTTTATGTGTGGAAAGATATATCAATATGGCGATGTATTATCGCAGGATTTGCAAAAATCAAAGAGTTATTTTGAGAAAGCAGTAAAGCAGTCACACCCTTATGCAGAAATTGAGTTACATAAAGTAACCGGGTGGATTCAATCGAATCAAGTGAAGCAAAGCTATAGCAGTAGTAGATCGTATAGCTCATCGTCAAGTGTATCTTCGTATTCATCAAGTAAGTCCTGGTGCTTCTTAACGACAGCAACTTGTATTGCATTAGGGAAAGAGGACAACTGCGATGAAATTTTAAATTATAAAAAATATAGGGACGAGCATTTACGCTTTGATGATAATGGACGAGATCTAATTGTTGAATATTATCGCATTGCACCAGGCATTGTGGAAAAAATTGATGCAGAAAAAAATGCTAAAGAACTATATTTACAATTGTATAATCAATATATAAAGGTTGGATATGATTACTTACAAAAAAGCGATTTAGTTAATGCAAAAAGAATTTATATTGAAATGGTACAACAGTTGTGTAATAAATATGGTGTTGTCCCATTTGAAAAATAAACATAGCGATTAAATTAGAGTTATCTTAATTTGGTCTCCGTAAGCATTTTTAGCAAACTTTATTAAAACCTTTTTGAACGCTATTTTTGACCTTTAAACATTGATATAATAAGATTTGTCTGTTTTATAGACTGAATACTTGCCGCCCCACATGGAGCAGGTCGTATTTATTCGCGGACTGCTGCGATGAAAAATATATCAATGGATGAGTTTAAGAAAACGATGCAAGGGATTTGGACAACTTCTGTAAGTGAGGAAACATTGGAAGAAGCACCAATGGCCTACAAGCCGATGCAGGAAATTGTAGAGCAAATCGGAGAGAGAGTAACGATCCAAAAGCATGTTGCCCCAGTTTATAATTTCAAAGCGAGTGATAAAGTGAAACTTCAATCAGGAAGGGTTAGGAAAACTTCCACTGATCGTTAGACTTTAACAATCGGGCTTTTATGGGTAGTTAATCCTACCTCTGTCGCTACGCTTTCAAGGCGGTACTATCCACTAATGCAGGATAAATAGACAAAATAATATCCCTCTTCAATACCTAACAACTTTAAAAAGACTAAGTAACCACTTGATGCCGATCATTTAATCGCTGCCAAGTGGTTATTCGTTTTCGGAGGTGTTGGTAAAAATAACAGGAAAAGGGGTAAAAAAGTTTTAGAATTAAAAGAAAACTCATGTGCTATAATTATTTAAAAGTAGTAATGGCCGAAAAATAGAGGTACTAGCATATGGAAAGAAACTCATTAAATTTTCGTTTTTTTAAATATAATATTGTTTTAGCAGTAATGATTTTAATCGTAATCTTAGTTTCCACGTATTTTATAATAGCGGAGATTGTAGAAGAGGAAATAGAGGATCGTGCCCTTGGTATAGCACAAGTCGTCTCCCAGCATCCAGCTGTGATTGAGGGACTGAAGCAACCTACAACATCCCCGGAAATTCAAAAAATTGCCCTTCAAATTCAACAGAATGTAAATGCCGAGTATGTTGTAATCGGAGACGAAAGAGAAATTCGATACGCCCATCCAGTAAAAGAACGAATCGGTGAAAAAATGGTTGGTGACGATAATGCGAAGGCGCTTATCGATGGAGAGGCATACATATCAGTTGCGGAAGGTACATTAGGCAAAGCATTGCGCGGTAAGGCACCTGTAAAAGATGAAAACGGGAAAATCATTGGTGTCGTTTCAGTAGGCTTTTTATATACGGATATTTTCTCGGCGAATATTGATTATTCGAAGTACTTGGTCATTTTATTTTTGTTTACGATTATTTTATCTATTTTCCTCTCCTCTTATTTTTCCAATAAAATAAAGGTGCAATTATTAAATTACGAGCCTCAGGAAATTGTGAAAATATTATCCGAGCGAAATGCTATTTTAGAGTCGATTCGGGAAGGAATTATTATGGTTGATCGAAAGGGTACCATTACATTAATCAATCATTCTGCAAATGCCATTTTAAAGAGCCAAGAGTCTGCATTAGGGAAAAATATTAGCGAAGTGATTCCGAATACTCATTTAATGAAAGTAATGGAATCAGGCCGTGAACAGTTAGACCGAATGATGACAATAAATGGTGTGAAGACATTAGTTAACCGTCTTCCGATTATTAATAATGGAGAAGTAACCGGGGCTGTGTCCAGCTTTAGGCCGTTTGAAGAAATCGATTTAGTTGCGAATGAGCTGTCACAAGTAAAACAGTACATCGAATCGTTGCGAGCTCAAACACATGAATACAATAACTTTTTATATACAATTTCCGGCTTAATTCAATTAAACGAATATGATGAAGCAGTGTCTCTTATTCATTCCGAGCGCCTTGGAAATCATGCATTAATTTCCTTTATCAATGAAAAAATTCAGGATACGTTTATAAGTGGCTTAATTATTGGTTTCTATAATAGAGCAAAAGAATTGAAGGTTACATTGTTACTGGACGAAGATAGTTTTTGCGGGAAACTGGGGCAACATCTCGAAAAGCATTTGCTCATTTCGGTTTTAGGGAATTTAGTTACAAATGCCTTCGAAGCTGTGGAGCATTTAGATGAAGAAGAACGTATTGTTCGAATTTATATTTACGAATATGAAAAAGAGGTTATTTGTGAAATTGAAGATTCAGGAAATGGTATCGATCAGCGAGTGATTAACAATTTATTTGAAAAAAAGCAGTCAACAAAGGACAAGGAACATCGAGGTTATGGCCTGTACATCGTCAATGAGAACCTAAAGAAATTAAATGGTTCGATTGCAATCGAGAGTGGAGAATTAGGAGGGGCACTCTTCATTTTTTCAATTCCAAAAGAGGGGTGAATCGTATGGGGAATACAATTGAAGTATTAATTGTAGAAGATGATATGCGTATTGCTAAAATACATGAAAAGTTTCTTGAGCAAATGGATGATTTTAAAACGATCGGGATGTCCCATACAATTGAAGAGGCAAAAATTTGGGTTGATACAATTAGGCCGGATTTGATTCTACTGGATATTTATTTTGCTGATGATATGGGAACAGAACTAATTGATTATATTAGGCAAAATAATATCGATACCGATATTATTTTAATCACTGCAGCAGCAGAAGTAGAAGTAGTTAAAAAAGCATATGCAAGTGGAGTAATTGATTTTTTATTAAAACCTTTAACACTTGATCGCTTCAAAGAGTGTCTGCTTAAATATAAAGAGAAAAAAGTAATTCTAAATTCAACTGAACGTTTACAGGCAGAGGATATTAAAAAATTGTGGAATAACATTACATACGTTGGCGAAATGGAAAAGGAAAACAAAAACAACCCTAAAGGTATTGATAATGTAACCAAAGGAAAAGTGATTACCTTCATTCAAACATGTGATGAAGGAATTACCGCTGAAAAGTTGGGAAATGAAATAGGGATAAGCAGAACAACAGCAAGACGCTATTTGGAACATCTAATGGAAGAAAAGCTGATTTTTGTTGAGCATATATATGGCTATGTCGGGAGACCTGAGCGCAGATATTTTATAAAAAAATAAAACGGAAATCAATTTGGTATAAGCAGAAAACCATTCATTTTTTACGAGAAAATGAATGGTTTTCTTTTTGTTCCATACTCTTTTTTCATGCTGTGAACAATATGAACAATATAGACAGTATGAAAATAAAAGACAATAGTTTCGTTATATATATAAAAGACACAAAATGTTTTTTAATTAAAACAGCGCTTACATTATGCGTTAAACAGAAAGGGGATGTATTTTATGACAATGAAAAAAAAGCTATTAACGTTATTTTCAGCAGCAGCGTTAACACTTGGGTTAGCAGCTTGTAGTGATAGTGAGGGGACATCATCATCGTCATCGGGCGACAAAGACTATCCAACGAGTAACTTAACAATCGTAGCACCATCTGGGGCTGGTGGGGGATGGGATTTAACATCTCGTTCGATTGCTAAAGTGATGAATGAAACAAAATTAATCGAGAAGCCGATTACAGTAGAAAATAAACCGGGCGGTGGCGGTGCCGTATTTATGGCAACATACGCTACGAAAGAAGCAAAAAACGACCATATGTTAATGGTTAAATCACCACCTATTTTAATCAATAACTTAAAGGCAGAAGGAAATAGCCCATACGGTTATAAAGATACGACGCCTTTAGCACAACTAACAAAAGATTTTGGGGCAATTGTTGTCCGTGCGGATTCTCCTTACCAATCACTAACAGATTTATTGGATGCTGTGAAAGCAGATCCAACAGCGCTTACTATGGCTGGCGGTTCAGCTCCAGGTTCAATGGATCACTTAGTTACAATTTTACCTGCATATGAGTATGGCATTGACCCGAAAGCAGTAAAATACGTTTCTTATGATGGCGGCGGAGAAGCAATGGCGGCATTATTAGGGAATAACGCCGATGCAATTGGAACAGATATTTCAACAGTAGCGCCTTATGTAAAGAGCGGAGACGTTCGAGTTTTAGCAGTTACTGCACCGGAGAAATTAACACTTGAAGGCTTGGAAGAAATTCCAACATTATATGACTTAGGGATTGAAGCAGAGTTTACAATTTGGCGCGGTATTTTCGGACCAAAAGATATGTCTGATACAGCGAAGGATTATTGGATTGAAAAGTTAACAGAGCTAAATGAAACTGAGGAATGGAAGGCGGAATTAGAACGTAACGGCTGGGCACAAGACTTCCGTGCAGGTGATGACTTTACGAAATTCCTTGAAGAACAAGAGGGTACAATTACTGAAATCTTAACAGCTTTAGGTATGCAAAAATAATTAATTCATGATGTGGGCAACCATTGTCCACATCTTCTTTACCCCGCATTAACGGGTAGTAATTTATCTGTATCGAAAGCGTAGCGACAGATACAAGACTCCCGCCTCTAGCCTGAAGAAGGTCGAAAAGGATAGGCGGGAGATCAACTACCCGTAAAAGCCCGATTGGTTCGGACCAACACGATGTTGGTTACACAAGCGTTGCCACAGGACGTGGCGAACTTAGCTTGTGTTCCTTATGAGTCAGTGGGGATGAAGAAAACCCCCACTGATTGAAGTTTCACTTTACAGGAGGTGTACAATCAATGAATTTAAAATTTGACCGTATTGCTAGTATTGTATTTTTAGTGCTAGGAATACTGATTATCGTCGAATCCCAAAAAATTTCTACAAGTGCGTACGGCTCTCAAATTGGCCCGAGTACATTTCCGTTTGCATTAGGAATCGTCTTAATTGGATTAAGTATTTTACTGTTTATCGAAACAATTCGTCATCAGAAGATGTATAAAATTGTTGAGGATAAAGAAGACGCAAAATCACCCAATTATAAGAAGTTTTTAATTATCTTTATTTCAGCGGTTGCTTATGCATTTTTACTTGAAAAACTAGGTTACTTACTTACGACTTTTGCATTTTTATTAATCTCGTTTCAGACTCTTGAACGAGGAAAGTGGGTCAGCTCAATTATAGTAGCAGCGGCATTTTCAGTAATTATTTATTTCGGCTTCGTGAATGTGTTAGGTGGATCGTTACCTAAATTCCCACTCTAAATAGAAAGGAGGAGCTAAATTGTCAACGTTACAGTATTTACTAGATGGCTTTGCAATTGCCTTTCAATGGCATAATATTTTATTCGCATTATTAGGTGTAATAATTGGAACTGCTGTAGGCGTGTTACCAGGTATTGGCCCGATGAGTGGGGTTGCATTATTAATACCTGTTACAGCCACTTTAACATCAGGGTTACCAACAGAAATGGCTGCAACTAGTTCGATCATCTTACTAGCGGGAGTATACTACGGTGCAATGTATGGTGGATCTACAACATCTATTTTATTGAATACACCAGGCGAATCTTCTTCAGTTGTTACGACATTAGACGGGTATCAAATGGCAAGGCAGGGGAGAGCTGGAGCGGCTCTGTCGATTGCAGCAATTGGCTCGTTTGTTGCAGGTATTGTTGCGTTAGTCGGATTGGTTTTATTAGCTCGGCCATTATCGAAAGTAGCAATTAATTTTGGTCCAGCGGAATATTTTTCACTCATGCTATTAGGATTAGCAGCAGTAAGTGGTTTAGCAGGTAAATCGATTACAAAGGCATTAATTATGACGGTGTTAGGTCTCTTATTAGGAACGATCGGAATTGATGCTGTTTCAGGAATTGCTCGATTTACGTATGACCAGCCGGTTTTATTTAGTGGAATTGAATTTTTAACAGTTGCAGTAGGTTTATTTGCATTAGGAGAGGTATTTAAAACAATTTTCGAGAAGGATGGAAATGACGAGCCTATTGCAAAAATTACTCGTATTTTACCTACAAAACAGGACTTAAAAGATAGTGCGGCACCAATTGCACGTGGCTCATTCCTAGGTTTCTTTTTAGGGGTTCTGCCAGGTGCAGGAGCAACGCTTGCTTCTTTCTTTGCGTATATTACAGAAAAGAAGATTAGCAAAAATCCGGAATCTTTTGGAACAGGTAACATAGCCGGGGTGGCTTCTCCTGAATCTGCAAATAATGCATCCTCAGGCGGCGCGATGATTCCGTTACTAACATTAGGTATCCCAGGTTCAGGGACGACAGCTATTTTAATGGGTGCGTTCATTATGTACAACATTCAGCCAGGTCCATTATTATTTGAGGAACACCCGAATGTAGCGTGGGGCTTAATTGCCAGTATGTTCGTAGGAAACTTAATGCTGCTTGTATTAAACATGCCGCTAGTTCGCGTTTTCGCAAAAATTATTCAAACGCCGAAGAAGTTTTTATTGCCGATCATTATTGCCATTTCATTTTTTGGTGTATATGCGGTTCAATATACGACATTTGATTTATTCTTATTATTAGGATGTGGACTTGCAGGTTATCTCTTTGCAAAAAATGATTTCCCTGTTGCCCCGCTAGTTTTAGCGCTTGTATTAGGGCCGATGATTGAGAATAACATGCGTCGTGCATTGACGATTTCAAATGGAGAATTTAGTATTTTCTTAACAAAACCACTTTCATTAATCTTTTTAATTGTTGCAGCATTGTGGTTACTTATTCCGATTCTTATGAAATTACGTGGGAAAAATGTAATTATTAATGAAGAAGGATGAGTTATAGCTAACTAGATTTCATAAAGACTAAAAAAAGCCGTCCTAATTTGGACGGCTTTTTTAATAAAGGAGTACGTATGTTTGGTTATATTGTTCGATTCTTTGCGCTCATATACGAAGTAAAAAATAATAGAACTGAAATGACAATAAACAACAGGAGCGGCGTCGACCAACTTCCAGTTAGATCGTGTACATAGCCTAATAAAACAGGTCCGACTGCCGCGACGAAATAACCGACTGATTGTGCAAAACCTGAGAGTTCAGCTGCATCATATGCTGTTTCTGTACGCAATGAAAAGAGCATGAGTGATAAGCCAAATGAAGCTCCACCTCCAAAGCCTAAAAAGATCATCCATAAAATAGAAAGGCTTGTCCATTCCATAAATATACCTGTAAAGCTGATTAAGTAACAAACCGTAAAGAAAATTACGATAGGACGTTGTGAAACGAGCTTTCCTGCTATAATTGGAATGATAAATGTTATCGGAATTTGCGCAAATTGCATAACAGAAACCATCCAGCCAGCTGTAGTAGCATCTAAGCCTTGGCTAATAAAAATCTCAGGGAGCCACGCAGAGGATGAGTAAAATAAAAATGATTGCAAACCCATTGCCCCCGCAACTGCCCAAGCAAGCGGTGATTTCCACATTTGCGTTTTCTTTGTTTGAGATGTAGGCATATGTAAAGCTATTTTCTTTTCTCGCAGAAACGGTAACCAGAAAATTAATGTAATTATTCCTAAAATTACTGTAAATCCTAAAGCGATTTGCCAACCTGCATTTGCAGCGATAGGGTAACTAAAGCCAGCAGCAAGTCCGGAAGAAATATTCATTGATACCGAATACACGGCCGTTAACAAGCCAATGTGCATTGGAAACTTCCATTTAAAATAACTGGGAATCAGAACGTTACCGAATGCGATTGCTATCCCTATTAACATAGTTCCGCCAACAAGTAGTATCGTTTCACCAACTGAGCGCATTATAATCCCGACACAAAGTAAAATGAGCGAGTAAAATAACGTCCACTCCATACCGAATTTACGGGCAATGCGCGGTGCAAATGGAGACATGATTGCAAAGGCTAGTAAAGGAATCGTCGTTAAAAAGCCTGCGAGTGCGTTTGTAATTCCTAGCTCGTCACGAATAAATGAAATGATGGGACCAACTACAGTAATAGGTGTACGTAACGTCGTAGCGAATAAGAAAGTGGCAATTATAAAATAGATGAGTGATCTATTAGATGGTGTTTTTTTGATATTTTGGTTCATTTGTTGACCGTCCATTATGAAGCTCCTTTTATATATTCATTTAATACTAACATAAAAAATAGTTCAAATACTCTGGAACTATAAGATTTGAAAAGGATTTAGAAATAATTTTAGAAGAATATGATTTATCTCTCCTTCAAGGATACCAATTTGTCTTCAGGGTCTGGACCGATCCACTACAAAAGACATTTTGTTGCTGCTAATCATAAATTTCTCATTCACTTTTTTCTTTTATCTGAAAAAAGTTCCTTTACTTTCACCCATATAAGACCTTCTTCTTTCAAAAAATTTATATGTTCCACCGACTTTCCTTTTTTACGATGTATAAATGTATGTTGAAGTATTACCAAGCACAGCTTATTTATCCAATCACCAAAAAAGCGAAATGACGCATAAATAGCCATCCGATTTGGCACATTACATGTAGGAGGTGTAACAAAATGTCTAAAATCATTGGAGTAGAACAATCGTTATCACACGTGGAAGATGCATTAAAAGCAAAAGGATATGAGGTCATTCAGCTTCGTAACGAAGGAGATGCCCGCAAATGTGACTGCTGCGTAATCACCGGGCAGGACAAAGACGTGATGGGCATTAGTGATACTGCCCTAGCAGGATCTGTCATCGAGGCGAGCGGTCTGTCTGCTGATGAAATTACTCAGCGTGTAGATCGATATTTCCACTAAATGACTTACAGGTGCTATCCGAAGTCTTCTTAGACTCTTGGGTAGCATCTTTGGATTTTAAGGACTAAAAAACTCAAAGCGGCTTGAATCTATTCTAATCAGGACTCAAGTCGCTTTGATTAACCGTTTCTATACCCTTAACTGTTCATACGACTTACTGGGGAGATATTTCCGCGCATCTGTCATTTTAATATGTAATATAAGCTCTTCATTGGTTTCCAGATGAATTAAAACTTACGTTTCATTAGATACGGCCTTTTTTCTGCTGCCGACCAGATACAGGATTAAAATAATAATCATTAATGCTGCCGAAAGACTAAAGGTCATGCCGTATCCGACACTGTTTGCTAAGAAACCAAGTCCTACGGATCCAATGGCTAAACCAAAATCAATAAATATTAGAAGCATTGAATTGGCTGTTGCCTTTTTCTCTGGTGGAACAAGCGTTAGTGCCCAAGCTTGGATAATTGGATGAATGATGGCAAAAGCAATACCGAATAATACACCTGATATCAAAACCATTATCATGTTAGTAGAGAAACCTAATAAAACCAGCCCGGCTGCCCCTGAAATGGCTCCTGGAATAATAAGAATTCGGTGGCCAAATTTATCGAAAATTTTACCAGAGAAAATACGTATGATTACCATTGTAATCCCTTGAGCGATAAAGAACTGTGAGATGCTTCCTCCAACGTTAATCTCTTTTCCAAAAGCCCCCATAAAGTTGACAATCCCTGCAATTGCCATATAATTTAATGCCACTAAAATACAAGGAAGCAGGACACGTTTATCATACATGTATTTATAGAAAGGCTCTTTATTTTTTTCCTGCTGATTTTCCTTTTCAACTTTTGTGTTTTTCGTAAATAGACTGCAAACAAATGAGAAAGCCATAAGACCAAAAGTTAATACCAACATCGACTTGAATGAATAATTTGTAAGGTAAGAAATAGCGATGAGCGGTCCGATTGTTGTCCCAAGGCTGGTAGACATGGCGAAAAAAACAATTCCTTCACCTAATCTGGATTTAGGTACAATATTACTGGAGATCGTAAAAACTAAATTTGTAAGCATACAAAATCCAATACCTTGAAGTGCTCTAATGAAGATTAAAAATCCAATTGAGTCATTTACAAAAGTAAGAGCGATTGTCCCTAAAAAATAGAGGAGAGAAATAATAAGAAGCAATTTCATATTAATTTTTTGTATAATGACACTCGCGAAAAAGCGTGTAATTAGTGACGCGGTCATCAAAGTTGTTGTCATAATTCCCGCAATGGCAGGGTTATTACTGATAGATGATACATAAATTGGGAAACCTGCTGTTATCATATAAAAAGAAACGAACATAACTAAAGATAAGATAATAATTAGTAAATACTGGCTTGTCCACAGTTTTACTTTTGCTTTATCCATGATAGTACCACCTTTCAAAGCAAATTCTAAATATTAATAATGATTTATAAAGTGTTCCCATTTTTTTGAGAAAATATTTAGTCATACAATTTTATCTACATGCAAAATTTAAATTAAATCATACTACTGTTGAATATTAAAAATGTAGGTGAGTTCGTGAAACGCAAAGTAATAATGGTTGTTATTGTTTTAGTTATAATTTTTGCCTGTACAGTACTAGCATTTTCAATTTTCCCGATAAAAAAACTGAAAAATACCACAATAAATATAACAAAGAAACCCATCATTCTATTGGTCATTGATTCATTAATGAATGAACCTTTAAAAAAGAAATAGCATTTTCTTATAAGGAGAACGGAAAATATAGGCTCGACTAAGCGAGGCGAACACCAGTGACCATTGTAGGGTACTAATAACAAAATGATTATAAAATTCGAGATTTCGACCGAATATAAAGTATTAAAAGAAGCGGCAGATTTTGAGTGATGACTAGTAATAATTATTAGTGACTTATATTGGTTACTAATCATTAAATTTAGTAGGTAAAATTCCTTTAGAGAATGCTTTTCACATTGCAGTAAATCAAACTAAAAGTAATAAATGTTTTATGTCTCGCGAGAAATATAAAGATATAAGGCTCTATTTAAGTGGGACAAAATACAATCAAACAGCATTGATTTTATATATATTTTTGAAAACATATCGCTATGCATATGAAAGTTTTTATGAACTAATTATTTGGATGGTCAAGCCCCTTGCATTTTTGGGGGACACGGAAATAGTTCTAAAAAATGCTAGCTAACTATACAGCTAGTAAATATACTTTACTAGCATTCATGAATGGGAGGAGAACAATGCTAAAACTAGGAGGGCATCATATTTTTTGTTTAATCGGCTTTAGAGGCATGGGCTACTCAAAAGAATATGCAGCGAATATGGCAAAGGTCCATGAGAAGTTACGTGCGTTTCCAGACACACCCCTTTGTCTTGTGAATGGTGCGGATGGTTTATGTGCAAAAATTCTTTGTGACCAACCAGATCACTGTGATACAGCACGTGTGCTAGAGCAAGAGTGCCGTTTTTTAGACAAGCTACAGCTACAAGTCGGCGAGGTCATCACATGGGGTGAGATAGAAAGCCGCGTACGACAACTGGTTACGCCTGCTGTTATAATAGTATATAAACTTTTTTATATCAAACCCATATCATCTAAAAATAGATATTTGGGTTTTTTTGTAATATAATAATAGGGAATTTATTATAGAAAGGTGGTTATTAAATGAGTACTGAATTAAATCTAGAATATTATCAATTATTATTTTTAAAATATATGAGAATATTAGATTCCAACACTAATAGAAAAGCAAAAAAAATTAAAAGAGGATTTACAAATAAATATCATGGCAAAGTATTAGAATACGTAGATGCGTTAAATTTACTAAATGAATTTAAAGTTAACCTTGAAAATGAATTAAAATTAGTAATTCAAAAAAAGAGCATCCATTAGTGGTTACATTTATATAGAAGAATAGGTGTATCGGGACATGGGAATCCGCGAACAGTTCATATCTTTAGAAATATTTTAGAGATAGCATTTTATAAATATGGGAAAAAAGAAGTAGGGAATGAATTATTAGTAGTAAAAGAAGGAATGAAGATACCTAATAACAAAATCGCAAATGGTGATTTTAAAAGGTATCATGAACCACTTAAAGAAATTATGTCTGAATTTGTTAGACCTGGAGTATATTTGGGCGATTTTGGATATAAGGATTATTCTCAAATATATGAACTAGAGGAGATAGCTATTGAATATTGGTGGGTTACAACTTGTATTAGAAGGCTCCATAAAGGAGGAACTTTAAAGGTTGAATATAGTGAATATAGAGTAGTATGTGATGCTGAAATAGAAAAGCTTTTAAGTTTATATGATTCTAGAGATAGTGATATGAGTACATTATTGGGAATAGTACTTAGTCAAGATTCTTCTAGTGGATTATTGCCATGTTATAACGTATATAAAGAAAGAATACCTAGAGAAATGTTCAAATTATTTGAAGTAGAATTAGATATTGCTAATGAATTCTTGCCAAATATAGTTTGGAGTACATTTGATTTTAAAGACTTTTATGTTTCAAATAAATTTTTAGAGGTAGAATTTTTTGAATATTACAAATTTAATCTGAAAGATTTTATCTACGTATGTTTTCTAATTACATATGAACATATGGGTTCTACATATAAAAATACAAATAATGTTTTAGAAATGTTCAAAAGAGCTTATCGATACTTTACAGATAAAAACGAGTTTGTAGAAGGATTATATGAAATAAATCTAGATTTACAAAAACATGGTGATGAGAAATATTTCTTTGATAGTCAAATTACTTTAGAGGAAATTAATAAAATAATTTCTTATCTAACTTTAGATTACGAAAATAGAAATAATCTTTCCTTAACAACGTTGGGTCCTAAAAAAATGATTTTAGAACTGGAAGAAGAAAATTATATCTTAATAGATTATTTACCATTACCCGATATAATTCTGAAAATTACATATCCATTGAACCTTGAAAACGATGTTGAGAAACAAAAAGGTTATATATTCGAAGACTATGTTATCAAGGAATTAAATAAGGAAAATATTAAATTATGGGAATGCAAGAAAGAACTAAAACAAGAAGACGGAACTTCCAAGGAAATAGACGTTAGTTTTATTTATAAAAATATATTATTTGTTTGTGAATGTAAGTCTAATAAGCAGTCAATTGTATTTAACATGATTGGTGATAGAAAGAGTTTAAATTATAGAGAGGATAAAAATAAATCGGGATTAAGTCAAGTGGACAAGAAAGTAGATTGGCTGATAAAAGGTTCGAAACCTTTAAATTATAAAATTCCAGAAAATGTGGAATATATTGTTCCTATATTGATTACACCTTTTTTAGAATACATTTGGAGCTTGGAAGATAAACTTTGGTTAAATAATAGAACTCCGAGAATAATTAAGTGTAGGGAACTTATTGATTTTGTAAAGGAAGATTCTTTAAGTAATCTAATATCAAAGCCCTATGTTAAAAAATATTTGCATATGTCTATTTTGTAGAGAATTTGCAGGGTACAAAAATAGAAACTGGATTTATCTCACTTTAAAAATGTGATTAAGCAGATATCAGTAAGATTTTACGTCAACTATATGAAAGAAAAGGTGTAGAAATTATTGAAGCTACAGCATGCCGGATCATATACATATGTTAGTGAGGATTCCGTCTAAATTAAGTGCTTCAGTATGTATGGCGTGTTTAAAGGATAAAAGTAGTTTAACGATTTTCAACCGACATACGAATTTAAAATATTGATATGGAAATCGCCAGTTTTGGTGCCGAGGGTACTATGTGGATACGATCGGCCGAAATAAAAAAAGTCATTCAAGAGTATACCAAGAATCAATTACAAGAAGATATCCTCCATGATCAAATAGACAATGAAGGAATTCATTGACGCATTCACAGGAGAAGGAATCAAGCGAAGTAAAGGATAAATAAACCGCTTTAGGGGTAAGTGAGGAAATGCATTACGATTGGGTAGACTTTTCAGTACCTCCTTAGACGTGAGCCAGTAACCCAGCGTTTCACACGCAGAGCAAACCACCAGATATACTGGTGGTTTTGATTTATATGGATAATCAATATTTATATCAAAAGAATTACACTAATGAATGGCAATGATTGATTAGATTTAGGGTTGGGAATGTGACGCTATTCTTTAATTACAATATAAAGTAATAGAGATTTGTAAGCGGAACTTTGGAATGTTGATATTCCAGTTTTTCGAGTATTTACAGTTATATAATCACATTTATTTTCCATAATAAGTTAAAATATACTTATCTAGATTGAGCGATAATGTGAATTGGTATTTAGTTATTTCATGCTAATCCAGGTTGAGAGTTTAAAGATAAATTTTTAACTGTTAATCGAGTTGATTTAACTCGTGAATGATTTGATTGAATTTAGAAGGCTAAAATTAATTGTGATACTTTACTCTTGAATGATAGAGAGTAAAAATAAAATTTAATTAAAGTCTTTATATTCCTAAAGGAGTTGTTGTAATGAGTGAGGCATTGAATGTAAGTTTAATTGAAAGTACCTATAATAGTAACGCTTCAGCCTCTATATTTGGATGGGAATTTCAAACGAATGCTGCGATTTTTTTAGCTTTTGAACATATAAAGAATTTTACTGAAATAAAGGTTGAAGGCCAAATCGATGATATTGAAATATATTTTAAGGAATTAGAACCTATTTTTATTCAAGTCAAATCCCAAGAGAGCCCAGAACCAAGTACGAACACGTTAAAGCATTTTAAAAATGGAATTAGAACCTTAATAAATGCCAGTGAAAAGTCGCTATATTCAGAGTTGATATATCTAAGTAATATAAATAATCCGTTGAGTCATAAAAGTGTAGCTATGTATTTTAGTACATTATCTAAATACTCTTATAATGAATTACCTTCAGTAGTTAAAGCATTAATCGATAAACAAATTCAATCAGTTATTGATAGTGAATCTTTAAAAGCAACAAAATTCCAAACAGATAAATTTTCTATCGTTACTATTCCTTACTTTGGAAATCATCTTCCTACTAGATATAGGTTCATTACAGAAAAAATAAATAACTTTTTATCCAAATTAGATATGCATATCTATATAGGTGAAGATCTACTTTGCTATTTGCAAAAACAATTCTTTACTAATGCTACAACAAAATATGTGAAGTTAAAAAAAGAAGACATTATTTGGCCTATAGTAGTTTTAGGAACATTAAAACTTTCCGAGGCTAGACTAGATGAATTTGATGATGGTTACGCGGAAGAAATTAAAAGAAAATACCATGAATATATAAACAAGCAATCACATAAGTTTGGCTTAATATCAAAAGTTATGGCAGAGTTTTATGAATATAGAAAGAATGAAGGGCACATAAAAAATAGAAAAGTATTATTAGAAAAGTTTATAGAGAATAAATGGTTAGAATTTACTGATGAGATAAATTGTGATAATAAAGATATTGAAGAATGTTTAGTGAAAATTATTATTGAACTAATTATTATTGACAGATTTAAAATAGAAAAACTCAAGGAGGCTACAAACTTATGAAGTTTCTAAAACTGTATGTTGAGTTTGAAGGTTATAGTAAAACATTTGAGTTTAACTTGAAAAATTTAATTTTTAGTCAATCAAATAGTGTCGGTAAATCAACTTTATTAAGATTGTTATCTTATTCCTTAGGTTATTCAGTTCCAGGAACAAAAAAATTCAAATTTTATGAATGTTATACAAAGTTGTTAATAAAAAGGAAAAATAGTTTGATAGAAATAGAGAGAGTAAATGAAATTGTGTATTTAACTATAGACAATAAATATCATAACCAATTTGTAATACCTCAGCAAGAATATGAACTCTTAAGTATAATTTGGGGAACTGAAAATATAAATACTTTAAAAAATATATTAGGGGCTATATATTTTGATCAGGAGAAAGGATGGACATTATTAAATAGAGGTAAGGTAATCGGCAACATTAAATTTAATATAGATGAATTAATAAGAGGCCTAGCTTCAAAGGATGTTTCGGAATTATTTGCTGAAAAAAATGTTATTGATATAGAATTGAAAAAATACCAACATTTAAAAAAAATTTTAGAATACAAAGAACAATTAAATGAAGCTAAAAATGGCTTTTTATTTGTGAATCATACAGAAAAACTATATACCTCACTAAATCAAAAAGAATTAGAAAAAAATGGAATTGAAAGAGAAATTAAATCAATTATGGAAGCCCTAAGAAATAATGAGGCTTTTTTGAATTATATAGAGAATATGAGAATTACAGTTAAGGATCCTGAAACATTAAGAATTATCCCAGTATCTAAAGCTACTGTTGAATATTTCGATGAAAACCAAGAGTACTTAGAAACGCAATTAAAAATAGAAAAAATTAAAATGGCTGATGTGAAAGAAGAAATAGAATTATTAAGGCTACAAATTGAAGAGCAAGGGGCACAATTGAATTTACAGTCGGAAATAGAACGTTTCAATGAAAAGGTGATTAAACTTGAATTCGATTACCAACAAATTGATAGGATTATAGAGGATTTAAAAAAGAAAAAATCTGATGTTGATAAAAAAATAAGGGAAGCAACTTACAGTAATAATGAATTAATTACAACTATGAAAGATCAAGTATTAAGATATATTGAGCGACTCGATGCTACTCAATACATTGATTCAAACAGTAATTTTTTATTTACTTCAGACATTAAATCACTGAGTGGAGCTGTTTTACATAAGTTAGTTTTCTCCTACAAAATGGCCTATGTAAAGGCTATCGAAGAAGTATTAAACATTAAATTACCAATTATTCTGGATTCCCCAAGTGGTAGAGAATTAGATCCTATTAATATAGAAGAGACATTTAGAATTTTAGAGGAAGACTTTAAAGATAATCAGATTATTATTGCTTCTATTTTTAAAAATAATTTACTTGATAGTACAAAGATAATCCAAATTAAAAATAATTTGATGGAGGACGCAGAGTTAATAATTGCTAAGAAATAAGATAGCTACTAAGTTAAAAGAATATAAGAAAAGTTCTTAGAATTGAAGAAAGGGTGGAAGTTTAATGGTTGTAACAGGAGATTACCAATGTGAAGTTTGTGGGAAGATTACTAGAATTAGAGTACAACTTGGATGGTTAAATACATATCCAATTCGAATTAAATGTGGAGAATGTAGTATACCAATTTACGGTAAAGTTGAACTTCAACCTCTAGAAGGAACCTACGATATTGATTTAAGTAATGTAAAAATAACAGATTCTAAAAAACAACCTGATTTTATAATTGAGGTTTCTGGAGAGTTACTCACAGAAAAACTAAAAAAGTTTACTAATAGTAAGGATAATTTATTCTCTCCATTTTTTAAGAATGCTCTTTGGACAATGGGAGAGGATAACCTAAATTTCTTTAAAAGAGACATAATATCTTTTATTAATGATATAAGAGTTAAGTGGCCATTTGTTCGAAGAATTAATGAATTGTGGTTAAGCGGAAACCATAAGTATTTAAAAAATGAAATACATAAAGTGTTTAATAAAACAGAGTATCCAGCAGATAATGAACTCGAGTATTTACGAGCTGTTCATGGAATAAATATTAGATTTTTTTCTCCCATCACTAAATTACATTTCAAAGATTCAACAGATTTAATTTTTAAAATCCTAAAAGAGGCTATGGAAAAAAATCCTGAAAATTATAAAGAGTTGATTCTTAATTTTGACTCAAAGTTAAATGTATATGAACAAAAAATTTATTTGATAATGTGTAATTTTATAGAAAAATTTCCGATGATTTTACCTATTTTAGGATTAGAATATTATGAAGAACAATATAAAGATGAAGCTATTAAAAGGTTGGGACTAACTACAGTTAATTTTGAAGATATTAAGGACTTTTACATAGAAACATTTGAGGATATAATAGAAATTTTTGATTTAATTATAGCTTATGAAAATTTATTAATGAGAACTGATTTTACTGAGATGGATCATACTATTAATAACCAAATAAAGACTTTAACTGATTTTCAAACTAAAATGAACAATAAAGGAAGAAAATTAGAGTTTATTAATAGCTTAGAGAGATTAGATAAAATTCTACATGTAAAAATTGATAATAAATTAAGAAATGCTATTGGGCACAGAAGTTATGAATATGAAGTGGAGAGTCAAAAGATTATATATTTTTCTTCTGGAATAGTAGGAAAAGGGATTCAAGAAGAACTTTATTTGAATGAATTTGTGATTAAATGTTTAGATTTATTTAGAACAGTTTTAAATGTAGGAGAAATAGTATATCAAACTAGGAAAAATTCTCTCGTATTCAAAGGGGGTAAGATAAGAAGTATTACAGATTATTACCCAAAAACAAGTAATTCGAATTGGAAAAATATTAATTCTTATAGTAGAAAGAGTAATATGGAATATAGAAAAAAGAAAAATAAACTTAAGGCTCAAAAAAAAGCTAGAAAAATTAGCAGAAGAAGAAAATAATATTAAATTTCTGATGTGATGATAGTTATAGAAAACTATAAAAGGTAGACATTTGTAAATCAAAATGATTATTTAATTTACCTAAGACAGATAATAGTTACTTTGAATAAACATTTTACAAGAATAGAGAAATACATATTTGAAATAGAAGAACTTATAGAAAAATTAGAGTTAAAAGATAATCCTAATAAAGCATAAACGCTAAAATCCTAGATACATAAGAGTTTTGGCGTTTTTGCTATTTTATAGAGTTACAATGAATTTCATTCCAACGTAGCCAATAATATAATCAGAGTAAAGTCGCCTCCCTACATTTCCATGTAGCTAGCGAACTTCATAATTGCTTCTTCTTTTGTTTTGTTTGTAACGGTGCGGATATGTTCGTGGTTATTTGTATATTACCTTGATCTACCTAATTTTGTACTTCTTTCAAAATGGACATAAAAAATCCTTATAATTAGGTGGAATATATTTCCAAACCTAATTATAAGGAGAACCTATGAATGTAGAGTAGTCTCTCATCATATTCAATATTTTTTATATTTCACTACCACCATAGTAAGAAGCAACCACAGCGGCCATTGCTTTGGCACTGATAATCAGGCTTTTCTCATTAATATCAAATTTAGGGTGATGGTGTGGATATGCTTCACCTGACTCTGGCATAGCACCGATATAGAAGAAGCATCCCGGTACTTTTTCGAGATAGTAAGCAAAATCTTCTGACGGTGGCAGTGGAGGTGTTTCTAAAACCGCTTCCACTTCTGGAATCGATGCTTGTTTTAGAGCCTGACGTACATGTTCCGTTACTGCTGGATGATTATTTAGAACAGGGTAATCATTGTTATAATCTAAACTACATGTTACTCCAAATGACTTTTCTAACCCTTCTGTAAAGGCGCGTACCTCAGTTTCTATTATGTACCGACTTTCGGGGGACATTGTTCGAACACCGCCTTCAATTGTCACGGCATCCTTTATCACATTAAAGGTACCTTTTCCATCAAAATTTCCAATTGTAACGGAAGCGGTATCAAATGGGTTAACTCGGCGGCTAACGATTGTTTGTAAATTCATGACGAATGAACTTGCGGCAATAATTGCATCATTGGCTAGATGTGGTGATGACCCATGTCCACCTCTACCTTGAACGACTAGCTTAAAATAAGATCTTCCTGTTTGTGTGTTTCCGCTTCTGTAATAAATATGACCTGTTTTCATGTTGCTCATGACATGTATCCCAAGGATTGCATCTACACCGTCAAGAACGCCTGCATTGATCATACCGATTGCGCCACCTGGGGGAGCTTCTTCTGCTGGCTGATGAATCACTTTAATTGTGCCTTTTAATTGATCTTTACACTCAGCTAAGGTTTCCGCTAATACTAACATATATGCTGTATGACCGTCATGACCACATGCATGCATGACACCTTCATTTTTAGATGCGAAAGGCAAACCGGTTTCTTCCTTGATTGGTAAGGCGTCGAAATCAGCACGAATGGCAATTGTTTTTCCTGGTTTCGCTCCTTTAATCGTTACAACGATACCACGCTCACCACCAAAGTTCGTTTCAACCGAATCCACTGGCACTTCATTATAAAAATTCGTAATATATCGAGCTGTTTCCTCTTCTTGAAAGGAAAGCTCTGGATGTTCATGTAGGTAGCGGCGAATTTCAATAATACGCTCCTTTTTTTCATCCAATTTCTTCATTAATTTGTCTAATAACATTTGATAATCTCCCTACCTAGTATTCATGAAAAGAATGGACACGTCTTACAAATGCATGTCCATTCTATTTCTTCATTTTCAATTTATACAGTTTCTAAGTTTTGAGGCTCCTGTTCTGCTTCGTTTGAAGGAGTACTGTTCGATTTTAGACCAGCTGCAGCAATGATCCCTAAAATTGCGCAGGCAATTATGTAGAAGAATGCAGAGGCATAGACTCCGTTAAATACTTCAATTAAATATCCCATAACCATTGGTGCAAGGAATGCTCCAATCATTCCGCCAAGATTAATCATGCCAAAGGTAGACCCAATAACGTTCTTTGAGAATATTCTATGTGGCAGACTAAAGATGGTTGCGACAATTGGTCCGTGGAAAAACATACAGATTGATTGATAAATAATAACGAGTGAAACTGACGGCGCGTTGAATAATAAATAAAGAGATACAATCATTATAATAAAGCTTATAATGGCAAGGTATTTCTCTTTTCCCATTAATAAAGATTTAATAAGCTGCCCGCCGAGGATCACTCCTACAGCCCCAGCCAGAGCAGGAATGGAGGTAAGCATACTCATAGACATCAAATCAAAACCTCTAACATCTACAAGATATGGGGGCATCCATGAGATGAGACCCCAAACGACTGTACTTACTCCAAACCACATAATTGCCAATTGCCAGCTTGTAGGAATCTTTAAAACATCTTTAAATGATGGTTTTTGGACCATTTCTTCCTCAACTTTTTCTATCTGCATATTTTCCGGTTTTAAATAATATCAAAGTAGGGCTGCAATAAAGAAACCTAATATCCCAATCTAAACTGTACCCCAACTGTTAGACACAATCTAACAATTGGAGGTAACATTTTTTATGGCTTAAGTTCAATTAACAAATTGTTCCAAATGTAATACAATGAAGTAAAATAACTGTTAATTGGAGGTCAATATGAAAAATGTTCGTTTGTTCTTCATCACGTGTTTTGCGCTCATTAGTTTCATTGCGTTCACAACAAAGGATGTTAATGCTTCAGAAATTATGCAATCTAAAACGGGGGTCGACCCTCATTATGATTGGACGATTAAATTTAATAGGGAGCTAGACCGGAACACGCTTAATAAGATTCAAGTGCGAGACGCAGCTGGATTAATTATAAATACGAAAAAGCAATTGTTGGCAGATGGGAAAAGTGTCAAAGTATTTGCACCTGAGCAAGGTTATACA
This sequence comes from Lysinibacillus odysseyi, assembly GCA_014595895.1. Lineage (GTDB taxonomy): Bacteria > Bacillota > Bacilli > Bacillales_A > Planococcaceae > Lysinibacillus_B > Lysinibacillus_B odysseyi_A. The sequence continues at coordinate 877,514 of JABUKB010000001.1, forward strand.
AATGGCAAAACGTATAGGTTGGAAATTCAAGCGGTGAAATCTAAGTTTGCTCATTTGTTAAAAAATACAACAATTATGCCTTTTACAATTAAAGATGCAGAGCCAGAGCCGCAGTTAACAGAAGGCTTATCTAAAAAAGAACAGCAGCTGGCGAAATTATTGAATCAATATCGTGAATCAAAAGGCTTGAAGGCATTACCGATTTCGAAATCATTGACAGAGGTAGCAAGAGCGCATGTGAAAGACTCGAATGCCTATTCACCAGAAAATGGTGTAGATAAGCGTGGAATTAAATGCAACTTACATAGTTGGTCAGCAAATGGAAAATGGAGTCCGGTTTGTTACACATCCGATCATAAATATGCGTCAAATATGTGGGATAAGCCACGTGAGTTAACGGACTATAATGGTGACGGTTTTGAAATTTCGGTAGGTTATAGTAGTACGACAAATGTACAAATAACACCTGAGCAAGCATTAAAATCTTGGCAAGGATCACAAAGTCACAATGATGTCATTATCGGAATAGGCTACTGGGCGGAATTAACGACAATGGGTGTAGGGATTGACGGGAGCTATGCACATGTATGGTTTGGTACAGTGCAAGACCCAAGTGGCTATTATTAAAATAAAAAAGGGTTTGTCCGGAAATGGATTTCTGGACAAACCCTTTAGCATTTAAAAAATTTGTATATCCCCTTATGTTGGCAATGCTTCCATCACATCAACTTTTTCACACACTTTAGCACCTACACAGTTCGCAATATCGGTAGGCGTAAACAACAGTAATTCCTCATCGCTAAACTTCATAAAATGCACGGTCTCAATAAACGGCATCATTTTTCGTTAAAGCGTTCGGAATCACCTTGCCAAAGATTAGCGCTGTAATTTGGGTCAAATGAAATAATGTGAGTGTTCGCAGCTTATTAATTATTGAAAATTAATTGAAGGTTATATGTTGAGGTGAGCCTTACCATAATGAACTGAGGTGTGGTTTAAAAGGGATACATATATACATCATAAAGACCGAAATATGTGTGAATTTTACATGGCGAAAGGGATAAAAAATTATAGTATAGATAGTATATACAATTTTCATAAAATGGTAATTATGTTATTCTGTGTATATGTTGTTTATTACGGTGAAGGGGAAAAGTGAATGAAAAGTATAAAGACCAAAATCATGTTTGCTATTATTTTATGTTCCGTGACGGCTGTATTAATTGTAGGTTTAGTGAGTATTTATGCTAGTAATAGTATTATAAAAAATTATTCCTCCAATAACGTAGAGTTATTGGCTGAAAATAATGCAAAAACGTTAAACCTTACGATAGGAAAGATTGAAACTTCGGTCAATGACCTTTCCATTACCGTTTTATCGATGTTAGACGATGTCGAAAAATTTAAATCTGACCCTGTATATGTACGGGAGTTTCAAGAAAAGATTAGACCTGTTGCAGATGAATTTTCCAGAAACACAAATGGTGCCATGGCATTCTATCTGCGATTTAATCCGGATTTTACAGAACCGACATCGGGATTGTTTCATGCCGATACTGAGGGCGACGGAAAAATTGAACAACTAACTCCAACTGACTTCAGCCAATATGACCCGACTGACTTAGCGCATGTCGGATGGTACTATACACCGATTAACGCAGGGAAACCTATGTGGCTAGACCCTTACCGTAACGAAAATATCGGGGTGGATATGATCAGCTACGTTGTTCCTTTATTTAAAGACGGTGAAACGATAGGTATTGTAGGGATGGATATTAATTTCAATGTTTTCAGTGAAATTATTAATGGTATTAAACCTTACGAAAATAGCTATGGAGCCTTGTTAAATGCAGAGCAAAACTTTTTAATTCACCCTGAATTTTCCCAAACTGATAATCTGGCAAGCATGAACAAAGATTTTTCAGAAGAAATAACGGCAAATACACTCGGAGTGACAGAAGCTGGTTTAAATAATGAAGAAAACATTACATCCTATGCAAAACTATCCAATGGTCATACTTTACTTATTTTCTCAAAGAGAGATGACATTTTCCGTGATGTAGATGAATTGACGAAGACAATTTTCTTAATGTTGATAGGCATCATCATTGTAGCAGTCATCGTAGCCTTGCTTTTAGGAAACAAAATTACAAAACCGATCCACGTCCTTATTGCGGATATGAAAAAAGTACAGGAGGGCGATTTCACGATTCAAACGGCAATCAAAAATAAAGATGAAATTGGCGAAATCGGAAATAACTTCAACAGTATGGTACAGGAACTAGGCAACCTGACGAGAAATATCAGCAGTGTTTCTGAGCGAGTTAGCGCATCTTCTTTCTCTTTAATGAATGTTTCGCATGATATGACAGCCGCATCGGAAGAAGTAACCGCATCGGTTGAAGAGATTGCGGAAGGAAACAAAGTGCAATCAAAATCCATTGAGAATTGTTCAAAAATTTCCTCTGATCTTTCTAGTAAATGTAAAGACCTGTATTCCAATACAAATGAAGTGCTCTCTAGCATGAAAGAAATGAATGTAAACAATAAGGACGGCTTAGCATTAATCACGGGACTAAATGAAATCAACGCCGAGAATAAAAAAGCTACAGAAGATATTGAGAGAGCCGTTTTAGACTTAAATGGGAAAACGAAGAGTATCAGTAATATATTAGAACAAATAAGTGGAATTGCTGAGCAAACCAACCTGTTGGCTTTAAATGCCTCTATTGAATCTGCAAGAGCAGGTGAAGCGGGGAAAGGGTTTGCGGTGGTAGCAAATGAAATTCGCAAATTGGCAGAGCAATCAAAAAAATCAACGGAAGATATTCGAAATATTATATTAACTGTACAGGAAGACTCAAAGACTACCGTTGACGTGATGGATAATGTGAAAGAAAGAGCAACGGAACAATCCGAGGCTGTAATAAAAGTAAGCAAGGCATTTGAGCTTATTTCTACTTCTGTCCTGGACATTCACCAGAAGCTCAAAATCAATGAAAGCTATATTACCCAATTAGCAGAGAACGCAGAGGAGTTAGCTGGAGAAATTGAAGGAATCTCTGCTATTTCAGAAGAAAGTGCTGCCTCTTCTGAAGTGGTTGCTGACACTATGCAATCACAAGCAAAAGACTTTGAAAAAGTGGTCATAGCGGTGGATGACTTAAAAGAGTTAGTTGTGTCATTAAATGAACTGATAAAAAAATTCAAGGTTGAATAGTAATTCGATGAAATGATTGTTGCCGCCGATTGCAAAAAGTGTGTCACTAAATGAAATTTTTAGTGGCGTGCTTTTTATTTTGAATTGTCTCGGTATTTTACTAGTAGTGCCTAGCAATGTTCTTAGAGGCAGAATAATCATATATAATGAATGAAAAACGAGTGGTCTTAGTTAATGACGGGGGACTAGATTTGAGAAAAATTTTATTAATGTTAAGTTTGGTATTATTGGGTGCATGTTCAAATGATGAAGTGAAATATGATGGAAAACCTTTAAACATTGCTGTCATTGGTGATATTCCTGAATTAAATAACGAGAAAATTCATTTTGAACCAATTTCATTAGATGAATTTAGTGAAGATACAGTACAGATTTCAGCAAATTTTGATGCTGTTATGATAACACCTGTGATATTTGAAGAGGCATCAGATGATAGGTTTGTTGAGGTTTATAATAGCTCTAAAATACCTATTATTTTTTTTGATTCAGAAAAGAGGAATCTGCCATTTACGAACGGGGGGATTACCTACGAAACAGCTCGTTGGGAATCTTTGTATAACGGTTCTCATACGACAATTTATTTATATGATATAGATGCAAATAAAGAAGATGCCTGGTATTTCTATTTGAAAGATGAAAAAGAGTTAGATTTCCTTTACAAAGAGATTTTTCAAAAGGTTGAAATGTTATGAAGGGCAGATTTTTATATATTTTTTACTCGAAAACAAGCGTATTCGAAATTTCTCGAATACGCTTTTACTCTGAAGAAAAAACAACATTCAAGTTAAACAGAGCCTTAATTATAAGAACCGTTACTTTGTCCATTACGGACATCTACCACTTCTTCACCAGCTTCTTTCACTTTTCCGCCGATCTCCTTCAAATCAGTAGTGGCATCTTTGGCACTGGAAATAATCTCGCTTGACTCTTCCGTAACCTGATGAACTGGCTGAAGAATATTCTTGTTCACTTTATCATAAAGATTCTGTGCCTCTTTGATTGCCTCTTTCAGAATGGAAGAAGCAGAGCTTAGTCGCTCTTGTAAGTCGTTTTTTACTTCTGACGGATTGTCTTTGACTTGGCTGTACATATCCATTGTGGAATCTTTCATGTTTTTTGTTGTGGAAGTTACTTTGTTTCTTGTGTTTGGATCAATCATTGCAATAGCACCGCCAATAATAGCGCCTATTACCATACCTTTTAAAAGCTTTCCATTGTTTTCGTTTTCAGTGGTTGTGAAACTATTGTTATAAGTAGACGGTTGTGTCATAAATAATTCCTCCTGTATGTTTTATGAATTTGCTATCTTACTCCTTAATTGCCCGATAAGTTTTTCATTTAAACTATTTGAGGAGATTCATTTTTAACAGCTAATGAACATTCTCGGGGAGCGAAGAAAAAAGCATGACGAGTATTTTCCGCCATGCTTCCTATTTGTGGTGGTTTCGTTGTACCTTTTCATAAAACAATTGAATAGGATATTTTCTTTTTTTAATTTTCAAATGAAACTTTTTTTCTATACTAGTTGTCTACTAAATTAACCAAATATTCATAATCTAGGGAAGTATTCTGAGGTGCATAGAAAAAACCTCTATATCGAACCATATCTTCACTATTCACAATAAAGTTTTTGATTTCCTTATCATTATGACCGTAATAAGTAATGTTCAAGCTATAGCCCATATAGCCAATGGAAACGCCTGTTTTCAAAAAGCGAATATCATTTAACTTAGTCGCTATATTTTGAATCTCTTGCTGATCCGTGATAATCGCCTGATTTCCTGTATTGCCGCTGAAAATAGTAATTTTCTTGATGGTTTCGTCTGTTGTTGTAATTTTCGTAGGGATAATAAAGTTAATAGATAAAATTCCTATGAAAATAATTAAAACAAATAAAATTATTGTAATAAGTCTCTTCTTATTCAAAAAATCACCACCTTACTATTTAGTATTCGTTATGTACTTTTAAAATCCTTTAGTGGGAAATTTGTACTTCAGCTACCAGGGCGTTATTGTCATAAGGGATCTATCAGAAAAACGCTAATTTATAACATGAAGGGAGAGTTAGAAATGAAAAAAATTCTTGGTTTCACTTTACTGTTAGTGGCAGGAATCATCCTTGTAGCTTGTTCTGAAGAAAAGGGGCAATTAACAAGAGTGGATGTTCAAAAAGTGAATGAAGAAGGGGATTATGAGGATGTGATTATGATTACGGAATCAGAAGACATAGAAGCGATAGAAAAACTCTTACGACATGTGAAGTGGGAGCCAAACACAGAACCTGGAATGGCAAGAAAAGAAGATGTATTTGCTGTTTTGTTTTATTCTTTTGATGAAGATATGCCTGAACGACTTTATGAATACCGAATTTGGTTTGAAAATAACGGGGCAGCTACTATTATCAGTAATAATGAAAAGGAAGGATACGGTACACTTTCTAAAGAACATGCTCAAGAACTTAAAGATCGTTTATTTAAGTAAGGGAGACTTACCATCACAAATAGAATGCTCAGAGCGATTAACTCTGAGCATTCTATTTGTTAGTGGATGCTAGCTTAGACAAACAGGATGTTAAAAGTTATGTATTCATTTCATTAATTCTCACGTTATAAATAATTGAGAACCCATATAAATGGCCATTCCCCAAATAATCAGAGCGGAAATTTGGTTCATACGCTTTAACAGCTTTCCATTTGTATCAATTTGCCCCAATTTTCTTCCGGTAAGAGCCAGCGAGAAGAACCAAATCCAAGAAATCAGGATACAGGCTATTGTAAAAATCCACTTATCGTACCCTGTATAGACTAAAGAGCTTGTTCCAATGACTCCGATTGTGTCCAGAATAGCATGGGGATTTAATAAGGAAACAGAAGCAGCAAATAAAATCTGACGTTTAGTGGAAAAAGGGTTGGCTTCTTGATTCTTCTTTATGTCTGGTGTATCTTTCCACATGAGCCAACCCATGTATGCTAAGAAAAGAAACCCAATCAAAAACATAAAAGTTCTTAACATTTCAAAACTCAAAATAATAATAGATACACCAGCCACAGCTAAAGAAATAAGCAATGTATCACAAACACCGGCCGTAATAACAGCGGGCAATGCGCGGGTGAATTTTTGGTGAGTGGCTCCTTGATTGAAAATAAAAACATTTTGCACGCCTAAAGGCAAAATTAATCCGAAAGCTAGCATGATTCCGTGAAGTAATGGTTCCACTATTTTTTTCCCCTCCTGTTCGTATATTTAGAATAACGAAATTTCCTCTATATGTCTCCAACCAATTGATTGGAATTGAAACCAACCATTTTGATACAATAATGGAAAAGAATAAAGTGAAGTAGATTCTTTCCTTAAAGATTAGATTGTCATTCTATTTGTTGTGTTAAAAATTATTGTAATCTAATACTTTAAAAGAAAATAAACAGCGATACACTATATTTTTGACTAAAGGGGGTAAAGGAATGGAACAACATACTCTAACATATAAAATAGCATCGGAATCAGAAGAAATGGAACAAATCTATCGGTTAAATTATGAAACTTTTGTAGAGGAAATTCCTCAACATGAGCAGAATCAAAGCCGTCGTTTAATTGATAAATTTGATCAGGAAAATGTCTATATTATTGCAAAGGATAGAGGAGAAGTGATCGGAATGATTGCAGTACGTGCCAATCGTCCATTTTCTCTTGATTATAAGTTAGATAACGTAGATGATTATTTACCAGCAGATGCGAAACCTTGTGAAGTGCGGCTGCTCTCTGTGAAAAGCAAATATCGAAAAACCGCGGTTTTCTATCAATTGGTCAACCATTTGGTTAGCTATTGTTTGGAAAAGCAATTTAATATGGCTCTTATTTCAGGAACGGACCGTCAAATCAGGCTATATAAAAGAATTGGCTTCGAACCGTTTGGCCCAATGGTTGGAACAGAGGGGGCAATGTTTCAGCCGATGTACTTGACGGAAGAAAAGTTTGGAACGTCAACAAAAGCTTTTAGTAAAGTGATGAAGGAAAAAAAGGACTCTTCCAAACAGCTGAATTTCCTCCCTGGTCCTGTGGCAATCAGAAAAGAAGTGGAAGAGGCATTTAAAAAATCAGCTATTTCTCATCGTTCTGATGAATTTATGGAGGAAATGAACGTGGTGCGGGCAAGGCTTTGTGAACTTGTAAATGCAAAACATGCACAAATCATCGTGGGGACTGGCACACTTGCGAATGATTTGATAGCTGCTCAACTAAAACAGCTTCCTGGAAAAGGACTGATTCTTGCGAACGGGGAGTTTGGATATCGACTCATTGATCATGCTGGAAGGCATGAGTTACAGTACTATAAATTAGAAAAGCCCTGGAATGAAAGCATTTCAATGATTGAGATAGAGGATTTTCTAAGTACATACAAGGATATCAATTGGATTTGGACGGTACATTGTGAAACATCGACTGGATACCTTTATGATGTACAACGGATAACAGAAGTAGCGAAAAAATATCAAATAAAACTATGTGTGGACGCATGCAGTTCAGTTGGAGTAGTTCCTGTTGATTTGAAGGGTGTTTATTTAGCCAGTGCAGTAAGCGGAAAGGGACTGGGGTCATACCCAGGATTAGCGATTGTTTTTCATCAAGAGACGATTGTGCCAAATAAAGAGATACCAAGGTATTTAGATTTAGGGGAGTATGCTATTGCGGATAGCGTCCCGTATACTCATTCGTCAAACCTGCTTGCTGCATTATCGGAAGCGGTGAAGCAAATAGATTTCGAAAGCAGATACACTTTGGCGAATGCCGCCAGAAAAATGTTAACAGATGCTGGGTTTACGATTTTAGGGAATGAACAGTACTCGCCCGGCATCATAACTATTGCACTTCCAGACTCTATTTCTTCAGAAACGATCGGTCATCAGCTGAAGGAAAAAGGAATCATCGTCAGTTATCAAAGTGACTACTTGCTAAAAAGGAATTGGATTCAGTTTGCCTTTATGGGGGATGTAACATTGAAAGGGTTTGAAGCTGCTTTTGCTATTCTTCGGCAAATGATGGAGCGTAATAGTAAAGGCTAATAAAGAGGCACAAAACATTGTAATACTAATGTTTTGTGCCTCTTTATTTTATATATTTTTCCAACTCACCTACTAATAAGTACAATTGATTTCAAACCTTTCTCTGTCTCACCATCGGAAGAGTGCGTAAACTTTTCTGTTCAAATATAGCAGCGCCAACTAATTAATTTAACAGCATTGGTACATCACATCTACGAGCTGTATCTTCAAAACCAAATTATGATGGAATTTCATTGATTCCTTCCTGCAAAAGAAATTTTTAAATTGATATGGAAGTCCCAGTATTTTTAGCCATGAGAAATTTCACGTAAACGTTTATCTAGTAATTTATATTTTAACTCTAAAAGGTATATTTTGAAAAAAATACCTTGAAATCGATAATCATTATCATTATTATGTAGAATATAAAATTATTTTGGAAGTAGGTACACGTATGAAAAAGGAATCGTTATGGTCGGTGTTGCTAGTGGGGGGTATACTGCTAGCTGGGTGCGGGAATACAGAGGAATCGAAAAAAGAAGAAACTGTCACAGTAGAAACCGAACAAGCATTGCAGGAGGTTGATTTATCTACGGAACTATCAGCCTATCAAGGATTTGCGTTAGAGCAAATAGATCAATTCTTACTTGAAACAGAAAACTTTGTCAATCTCTTTAAAGCAGGCGATGTTGAAGGGGCAAAAGCAGCCTATGCGCCAGCACGCATGTACTTCGAGCGTTCAGAGCCAATCGCGGAAAGCTTTGGGGATCTTGACCCACGTATTGATGGTCGCTTAGCGGATATTCAGGAAGAGGGGAAAGGCGAGGAAGAATGGATAGGCTACCATAAGCTTGAATATGCATTGTGGGTTGAAAATAAAACGGCAGGCTATGAAGACGTAGCCGATCAATTACTAGCAGATGTGAAAGAATTGCATGCCTTGGTGCAGACTGTTGAAGTTTCGCCGGACTTATTAATTACTGGTGCAGTCGATTTATTAAATGAAGTATCAAGATCTAAAATTACAGGTGAAGAAGAAATTTATTCCCATACAGACCTGTATGATTTCAAAGCAAATATCGAAGGGGCAGAAAAGATTTTTGAAATCCTGCGTCCTAAATTAGAAGAGAAAGATAAAACATTAGTAGAAGCGTTAGATGAAAAATTCAAAGCGGTAAATGAATTATTGGCACAACACGTAACGGCTGATGGTGGCTATATATCTTACGAAGATTTGACAGAAGAAAATACAAAGGCGCTTGCTGCGGCTGTTAACCAACTTGGGGAACCACTAAGTCAAATGGGTATTATTTTGGAGTGATGATAAATGACAGCGTCAAATAATGAAAAATGGATTGACAAAAAAATATCTAGACGTGAAATGTTAAAGTTAACAGGCATCGGTGCTGTTGGTGCCGCAATTGGTGTTTCAGGCTTTGGTGGCGTAATGAAAGCAATGGGCCATAATGTTTTTGGTCCTGTAGAGGATAGCACCACTACATATAATAAAGTTGATTTTTATGGTACACATCAATCTGGTATTATAACACCTGTTCAAACGAATATTTATTTTGCTTCTTTAAATGTCTTAGTGACATCAAAAGATGAGTTACAAGAATTGTTCAAACAATGGACACCGCTTATTGTGCGTTTAATGAACGGTGAAATAATGGTCGATCTATCCGCAAATACAAGGGTACCGACGGGAGACACAGGTGAGGCTGCCGGTTTGGATGCAGCAAATCTATCCATCACAATAGGTGTTGGACCATCTTTGTTCGATAAGCTTGACATGCAGCATTTGAAACCTGCAGAATTGAACGATTTACCGCATTTTCCGAGAGATCAGCTTCAAAAAGAATTTACCGGTGGAGACCTTTGTATTCAAGCATGTGCAGATGATCCGCAGGTTGCCTTTCATGCAGTGCGGAATTTGGTACGTGCGGCATCCGGCAAGGTGGAAATTAAATGGTCGCAGGCAGGTTTCAATTCTTTTCCGGACGATGGGGGTACACCGCGAAATTTATTTGCGTTCAAAGATGGTACGGTGAACCCGTCCATTACGGATGAAAAGGATTTAAATAAAGTGGTTTGGGTCGATAAAGGCTGGCTGAAAGGCGGCACGTATTTAGTGGCACGTAAAGTTCAAATGCATCTCGAAACATGGGATCGTACATCTCTAAAAGACCAGGAAGCAGCATTTGGCCGTTATCGGGATAGCGGTGCACCTTTTGGAAAAACGGAAGAATTTGATGATTTTGATGTAGAAGCGAAGGATAGTAATGGCAAGTATGTGATGCCTGATACCTCCCATGTGCATTTGGCACGAAAATCTGGGGCACGTATATTGCGCCGCTCTTATTCCTATGCATCTGGCGTGATGACGAATACAGGCGCACATGACGCGGGACTGATTTTTATCTCTTATCAAAAGGACCCGGCTCAATTTATAGCTATCCAAAATAGCCTAGGGCGCATGGATAGAATGAATGAATATATTACCCATCGAGGCAGTGCAGTGTTTGCTTGTTTCCCTGGTGTACAAAAGGGGAGTTACTTAGGTGAAGCACTTTTTAATGCGCTGTAGTATTATCTGTTGCTTGGTATTGGCACTTGCTATACCCGTGCAGGCAGCTCAATCGTATAGTCACTTATATATTTCCATTAGTGATGCATTAATTAATACAAAGCAGGACAAAGAAACCGAGGCAACGCTTGCACTCGAACAGTTTGCGAAGGACTGGGCTTCCGTTACATCAGAACAAGAAGCAGCAAAAGAAAAAGTAGATAAAATTCTTACCCAGGCAGTGGAAGCTACTTCAAAGGAACAGCGTATAGAAGCTCTTTCTGAATTGTCGAACGCCCTAAGAGCACTGGAGAAGCTAGAGAATCCAGTGGATGAAAAAGCCCAGAGAGTCGAATTTGGTGTGAAGTTTCAGCCTGTCATGAAAGCATTCGAAGAGGCATTAGCAAGTGGGGAAGTTTCTAACGTTGCAGAAGCTTATAAAGATTTTGATGCAAAATGGAAAAAAGCCGAACGTCCTGTACGTGAGCAAAGTATTGGTATGTATGGTCAAATCGAAACGCAGATGGCCTTTATCAGAATATCGCTTGCTTCTGAAAATCCGGATATCTCTTTCATGCGATCACAGTATGATGAATTAAAAAAATCAATTGAGGACTTTGTGGCTGGGAATGATACGAACGAAGCTGTAGAAGGAGAATATTCTTTAGCTACATTAATTGCTTATATTGATGAGGCTAACGATTTTATAGATGCAGGAGACTATCAGGCTGCATCTGATCAAATAAGAGAATTCATAAAAATATGGCCAAGTGTAGAAAGTGATATTTCCATACGTAATAGCAGTTTGTATACAAAAATTGAAAACGATATGCCCATTCTAGTTAGCGATTTACTGAAATCTCAAGTAAAGGCAGAAGATATTAAAAGTAAGCTACATACATTTCGTAAGGAAATAGAGCTGATTCAAGAGGAATCAGATTATACACTCTGGGATGCAGCCTTAATTCTATTGCGGGAGGGCTTTGAAGCACTGCTCATTATTTTGGCATTAGCCACATTCCTGGAGAGAGCAGGGCAAAAGAGAATGCGTAAATGGATATATGCTGGGGCGCTTGCAGGGGTATTGCTATCCGCATGCGCAGCAATTTTAATGTCGACAATTTTCCATTCGGCAACAATAGATACAAGTCGAGAATTGATGGAAGGGTATATTGGCTTGCTGGCTGCAGCTATGATGGTGGGTGTTGGGATTTGGCTTCATAGCAAGTCGAGTGTCGCAAGTTGGAATCGCTATATCTCCAAGCAGATGGGGAATGCGATTTCAAGTGGCTCGGTATTTGCAATGGCTACAGTGAGCTTCTTATCTGTGTTCCGTGAAGGAGCAGAAACCATTGTCTTTTATGCGGGGATTGTGCCTAATATCGAAACATCTCAATTTATTCTAGGAATTCTAGTGGCACTTTTCGTATTGGCAATTTTTGCGTTGGTGCTATTTAAAGCGAGCGGCAAAATTCCTATTCATAAATTCTTTGCAGTGGCAACCGTATTGATTTACGTATTGGCCTTTAAAATTATTGGCGTCAGTCTACATACACTGCAACTGAGGGATAAAGTTTCAACAACAATTGTAGATGGTTTGCCAGTGCTGAATGCTATCGGCTTCTATCCAACTGCAGAAACAATGATTGGGCAAGCGGTTTTGCTTTTACTGGTTGCAGCTACGATTATCTATAAAAAGAAAAGAAAATAATAAACAAAGGTAGATGGCTAGTATTCATCTGCCTTTTTTTGAGTTAAATAGTAAGCTGCTGAAGTTATCAAACTTTTAAAGAAAAATAACGAAAGACTTCTGAAACTGCTGCACCTTATTCAATTTATGAATACGGTGCAGCTCCATTTTTCTTCAAAATTTTTTAATCATGTCATATACATTTGCGATATCTAAGCACTTTCACCTTGATTGAATAGATAAAATACTCTTCTGAAATTATTTTTTAGCGTATTCAGAATTTAGAAATGGTAATGGTCTGATTGTTTCCAAAAGTTACATCAAAATTTTCCTTGTATAGTTAATAATCTTAAAAGTGCATAAATGTTAAAAAATCATAAAAATCCATCGTGATTTCAGACACACTAATACAGAATTGGTTTTAAAAATAAATTTATTTCCCCGAAAAAAGCACATTTTTATGAGAGGGTTAACCATAATAAAAGTAAATCATTTAAAGGGTGTGAAAATTTGAAGAAAATTATTTTTTTTTTAATTTTATTATGTGCAGGCACCACGTTCTTTTATGTGATTGACAAGGCTTTTGCTGAAAAAGGGAGAAAGTATTATGAAAACTTGGGATATATCGTTTGGGATATTCAAACCAAAGAAAAAGTAATTGCCCTTACATTTGATGATGGTCCGCATCCAAAATACACGGAACAAGTTTTAAATTTATTGGACCAGTACGGAGCAAAAGGTACCTTTTTTTTAGTTGGTGAACAAGCGGAAAAGAATCCACAAGTTGTTTTACGTATGTATCAGGATGGACATGAAATCGCAAACCATACGTATACACATCCTTTCACTAAATCTGTCTCGAAAGTAATGAAGGAAATCGAACAAACGAACGATACCTTATTTAGTATTACGGGTTATTCACCAAAGTTATTTCGACCTGTGGAAGGTCAATATACAGATCAATTGGTGAAAGAAGTTGCAAAAGAAGGATATAAAATAGTGATGTGGTCTTGGCATCAAGACACAGAAGACTGGAGAAATCCTGGCGTCAACAAGATTGTAAATAAAGTGTTAAGCGGGGTTAAAGAAGGAAATATTGTGTTATTTCATGATGGTGGAGGCAATCGACAGCAAACAGTCAAAGCACTGGAAAAAATTTTGCCTGAACTTAAAAAGCAAGGATATACATTTATAACGATTTCGGAGATGCTCGAGCTGCAAAAAGAAATAAAATAAGAACACGTAATTTTCACTCGATACTTTCATCGGGAATTATCCATAAAAAAGCTCACAAAGCAATTGTTTAAGAAATGGAATTTTTACCATTTAAATAAGGGAAGGTGATTGTTTTTGAATCGATCTGTAGTATATATCATTACCATATTCATGATTTGGAACATATCATCAGCCGTGAAAGCCACCACAGAAGATGAAGTTCGCAAAAAGGATGAGGAACTCCAACAGAGAATGGATTATTATTTTCGATTTCAGAATATTTCGGTACCTTGGTACTATTTAGCAGCCGTTGACCAATATGAGCGAAATCTTCAAGATGTCCGCCCGGATATTCCTAAAAGGGAAAGCATTATTTCTATACAATTTTCAGATGAATATTGGGCGGGTGCATTTAATCCACGGAAAGACGATAAGTTACCCCTTTCTATCAAATTTTTCGGCGGGAAGGGACTTGATGGAAATGGAGATGGGCTTGCCGATCAAAATAATGATGATGATGTGTTATTTACGTTGGCAAAATATATAAGTAACTACGGGGATGACGAGAAAAAATTTAAATTAGCTCTATGGGATTATTACAAAAATGAACTTGCCGTAAATCAAATTATGGTTATAGCAAAGTTATATCAAAAATTTGAAACAATCGATTTAGATACACATACATTCCCGGTAGCGATTGGATATAAATTTAGTTATGACAACACATGGGGCGCAAACAGAGGATGGGGCGGTAGGAGATCTCATGAGGGAGCCGATATCTATGCTGGATACAGTACGCCTGTTCTTTCCGCTTCTTACGGTGTCATTGAGGTGATGGGCTGGAATCAATTTGGTGGTTGGCGAGTCGGGATTCGTGATAATCACAACTCTTATCACTACTATGCCCACCTTGAGTCTTTTGAGGAAGGTTTGCGTGAAGGTGATATCGTGGAAACGGGACAAGTCATCGGTTATGTAGGGAGTACAGGGTATGGCAATAAAGGTACAGCAGGGAAGTTCCCCCCACATTTGCATTACGGAATATATAAATTTAATGGTCGTACAGAATGGGCATTCAATCCATACCCGGCACTTCTGCAGTGGGAAAAAGAAGCTAGGAAAAAAAGGTAGGCAACTGGGAGAAGCTGCTGTCTGTATTTTGCAGGCGGCAGCTTTGTTAAATTTTACTAACTGCTTTAATAATTATAGTAATGTTTAATTTTTCTTTTTTAATGCTTCTTCCTTCTTTTAAAGCTTATTTTATAATACCTCAAAGAAAACAGAACAGCATTATCCCAGCAATTCCCTCCACATGACATGAGTTGACCTGACAATGCAAGCGTATTCGCTTAATTGTATAAGAATTATTGAAAGGGACTCCATCTAGTAAGGGGTTCCCTATACTTTTTACCAGAAACTCAATATTGAAATTTCAGTTATTTTTTTTAATCCATTCCTTAATGAAATCAATCATTTTATTAACGGATGGTGTTTGTGAATGTTTTGTTGTGTGCAATAAAATACCGATTTTTCGAGAAACAGGGTTTTTTAAAGGCTTCATCACGATATCATTCGTACAATTAGTTAACAGTAGACTTGGAAGTAAGCTGATTCCTAAATTATATCTTATCATTGAAATGATCGTCTCATCTCCTTTGATTCGATAAGCAATATTAGGTTCTATTTGTTCCTCTTTAAATACTTGGTGTACTTCAAAATGTGTATCAGAATAAGGGAGAATAAATTCTGCCGATTCTGTTGCTCTGAGAGGGATTAGATTTAATTCAGCTAATGGGTGCTGCGAATTCATAACCACGACAATCGGATCCTCAAATAGGGCTTCAAAGTTCCATTTTTTATTGTAGAACGTGCCAATCCCGAAATCTATTTTACCCTCTTCTAACCAGTGGTCTAGTTCGGATGCATTTCCTTCGTGTATCTGAATCTCTATAAATGGATATAGCTTCTTGAATTCTCCCAATATTTTGGGCATCCAGTTTGTAGCAATGCTGGTGTAGGCCCCTATACGGATTTCTCCTGTTTCCAATCCATTAATTTCATTAACTGTTTCAGATAACTTTTCATACCCTCTTTGGATTTCCCTCATGGCTGCTAGCACTGTTAATCCATTTTTAGTAGGCGTGACGCCATTTTTATGCCTTAGCAGCAAGGGAAAACCATATTCCTCTTCTAAGCTGGTAATCATTTGGCTCATCCCTGGTTGCGTGTAGTTCAACATTTCCGCTGCTTTGGTTAAACTGCCCGTCTCCACAACTTTGATATAAGCAAAATATTTTTTTAGATTCATGTAAACCTTCCTTAGATATAATGTTTTCTTATGTTTGCTATTCATTATATTTAGTTTACTTATATTTCTTCAAGAAATAAAATGAAAATTGAGCAGAGTTTCTATTATCAAAATAATATTTTACGGAAAAAAATAAGGAGAGAAGCTATAGTGGGCTATATTTTACAGTTTGTTTTAGGGGGTACAATCATGGTCTGTGCTTCGCTTTTAAGTAAATCGAAGTATTTGTTTTTATCAGGTATCATCACATTGCTGCCGATCATGACATTAGTTAATATTTCTTTACAAATGAAAAATATGAATGTGCTGGATTTTAGGATTACACAAAAGAGTGCCATTTTCGGTGCTTTGGGTGTAGTGCTATTCATGAGTTCCATTTTTCTGTTGACCAATTGGCTTAAGCCTCTACATGCTGTAATATGCGCCATTGTTGTTTATGTTTTGTATATGGTAGGATGTAAGTATTTTTTATCTTAAGTAAGTATCAAATAATGCCCGTCTAAATAATTAGATGGGCATTATTTGGCATTTATAAATAACTAAGCTTATTAGGTGAGGGAGCTTTATTCATGAATTGTTTAAACCATCCAGTGAAGTTGGGTTAATTAAACTGTTCGTCAGTAAGCGGAAAATTGAATGATTCATCATGATCTAGTTGATCCATTTGTTCATAAATGACTGGCTGGTTCATAAGTTCGTACTCACTGGATTGCTCCATTTGTTCATACATGACTGGCTGGTTCATAAGTTCGTATCGGCTTGGTTGATCCATCTGTTCATATAGGACTGGCTGGTTCATAAGTTCGTACTCACTGGGTTGCTCCATTTGTTCATATAGGACTGGCTGGTTCATTAGTTCATACTCACTTGGTTGATTCATTAGTTCATACCCACTTGGTTGATTCATTTGCCCGTATTGCCCTGATTGATTATACGAAGCCATGAACGGTGTGTAGAATGAAACAGGTTGTAGCTGTGTATAGCTCATGGGATTATAATGAGGGTACGCATTAATGAAGTAAGGATTGTAATAATACAAATTATCTCCTCCAAGTTGATAGAATGTTCTTTCTAAGGTTACCTTATGCACGGGGTTACTATAAAGCTAGGTATCTGTCATGAATTCAAATCAAGTACAACAGAGGGGAATCTGTAAAAGGTATTTTGAATCAAGTTATTCCTTAGGCAATTGCCCTAATAAAAAAATCACTTTTGTTTTTATATGCGCTTGTTCTTCCTAAAACACTATAGTTTTTATTAAAATAATTTCCGCTGTAGATTCTTTATCTATTGACCATTTCACTTACTGAAAAAGTATCTTTGGACATATGTCACTCAGAAAAACGCTTTTTGCTAAGGGGAATTTGACTACTTTTCGAGAATCTTCATGTTACAATGAAAAGAAAAAAGGTGTGAATAGCTTGATTTCATTGATAGTAGCGCATGATAAAAATCGTGTAATTGGTTTAAATAACAAGATGCCGTGGCACTTGCCGGGGGATTTACAATATTTTAAAGAACAAACGATGGGAAAACCGATGATTATGGGACGAAAAACGTTTGAATCTATCGGCCGTCCGCTTCCAGGACGACGAAATATTGTCATTACACGGAATGCTGATTATACAGCAAAGGGTATTGAGGTTGTGCATAGTTTGGAAGATGCGCTTGCTTTAGTGAAAGATGAACCGGAAATCATGATTATCGGCGGGGAGCAAATTTTCAGGGAGGCTCTGCCATTGGCGGATCGACTATATGTTACAGAAATTCATCATACATTTGAAGGCGATACGTATTTCCCGGCTTATGAGGAATGGCAAAGAGTAAGTGCCTTGTCTAAGGAGAAAGCATCTGAAGGGTTTACATTTCAGTATTGTATTTTTGAAAAGTAAAATTCATGCAAAAATTCGCGCGGAGCTATTATACCGCGCGAATTTTTTAGTTAAAACAGGGATGAATTATTCCTAGAAATCAAATACTGCGTAAGGCTGCTATTTTGATTCAATTGATCGAGCAAGGGGTTTTGCGTTTGTTTCTGTGCAATAAATTGGTCCATCATCGATACATTTTGCTGCATTTGCTTTAGTCGCATTGTGGCTGCATCAGAAGGTGCATCACCCATTTTTTCTGCATAACTCTCTGCATTTTTTTGCAGATTGGCTTTCGCAGCTGTCAAGGTATTCAGCATTTGATTTTGGAATGACTGCATCAATGTATTGCCAAGCTGCTCATTAGAGGTACGAGCATCTGTAAAGTTCGATAAATAGTCCTCTGTCATGCCAGCAGAACCCATATTATTGGGTAAATTATCCATATAAGAAGTGGGCGATAGACCGTACAATTCGGGCTGAGTGGAAGAAGTTAAGGCCGTATAAAGCGGATTTTCCCGATTGCTTGCACGATTGCCCTGTAAGGCTTGTAGCAGAGCTGATGTAAAGTCCGTTCTACTTGTCGCAGTTGTATTGGTGATCGCACGGTTGTATAAGCCTTGATTTGAAACATTCAACAAACTTGCCATATCGATTGTCATACACGACGCCTCCTTCATAGTAATAAGATTATTATCGGCTATTTGATGGAAAGATGGAAGGGTGAATTTTTTTTAGAAGGGAGACCTTTTCGAAATATATTCGTCATAGACTTATGGTACAGTAAGTATTGTAGAAAGAAATTGGAGGAATTTTTTATGGATCAACAGGTAAAAAAAATACTAACACTAGTAGCAGCACCTATTGCTTTATCTGCCTTTTTAGTAGGCTGTGCTGACTCGGAGGACAAGGAAATTGTAGCGACTGTTGGCGATGCAGAAGTTACATACGAAGAGTTCGATAAAGTGATGACAAACCAATATGGACAAACTGTACTTGATAATTTGATTATCAATAAAATAGTCGAGCAAGAAGCTAAAAAATTAAATATAACTGTGACGGAAGAAGAAATAGATAAAGAATATGATACGTATACAGAATCATATGGCGGTGAAGCCGCATTAATGGAAGCGTTGAAAAACTATAACATGGCAACGGAGGATATCCGGGAAGATATTCGCATCTATTTATTAACACTTAAAGTAATGGAAGATTATGTAGAAATTACAGATGAAGACGTAAAAGCATATTTTGAGGAAAATAAGGAGACGTTTGGTTCTCCTGAACAAGTCGAGGCCAGCCATATTTTAGTGAAAGATAAAGCTACAGCTGAAAAGGTATTAAAAAAGCTCGATGCAGGGGAAGATTTTGCGAAACTAGCGAAAGAATATTCAACGGATAAAGCGAACAGCGAAGAGGGCGGTTCACTGGGGAAAATTGGTCGAGGCGAAATGGTAAAAGAATTTGAGGATGCAGCATTTGCTATGGAAATTGGCGATATTACGTCAGAGCCTGTGAAAACAGAGTACGGCTACCACATCATTAAAGTAACCGACAGACAGGATGCTGTCGAAGCGAATTTCGAGGAAAATAAAGAAGAAGCCTACGACACGCTTCTGCAACAACGTGTTAATGAGCAATATGACGCATGGGTACAAGAAAAGCAAAAAGATTATGATATCGAAACATTCTTATTTAAGTAAACTGGCTTCGTCCTGCTTCAATTGGTCTGTCATGGCGGCAACAATAAGGTGCCGCCATGACGGGCATATAGAATAGAAGTAAACTTGAAATTTTATACAAATCGATAGTTGCATTTGTGTCACCTATATGATTTAATAAACCAAAGTAATAATATTTCTCAATTCACTATTCATTACATACAAGGAGTTGTTCATGAATGATTACAGTCACAAACCGGATTAAAGTGAAAAAAGGCATGGGCGAAAAAATGGCGCCAATGTTCACAAAACCAGGACCATTACAAGAGTTTGAAGGCTTTCATAAAGTAGAAGTGCTTGTATCTACACAATTTGAGGATCATGATGAAATGCAAGTGGTGATGTATTGGGACACAATGGAACAGTTTGAAGTATGGCGAGCATCGGATGCCTTTAAAGAATCGCATAAGCGTCCTTCAGGCGATGCACCAGATCCGGACTCACCAGTGATTGGCAGCCAAATTGTCATTGCTAAAGTAGCTTCTTCTATTTCAAAATAAATAAAAAGGCTAGCTCCCAAGTGGAGGTAGCCTTTTTTATTTTACGAACTTAATTACTCTACCGGAGTGAATGAACGCTTGGCCAATTCATCATCCAGCAAAAATAATGCATTGGAGTCGTCTTTAATGCGGCGAATTTTTGCAATGAGTGTACTGAATGTCGATTCTTCTTCTACTTGCTCATCGATAAACCATTTTAAGAAGGCACTTGTGGCATGTTCACGTTCTTCAAGTGCAATATCCGCTAAGTTATAAATGCGGCGCGTGACTTCTTTCTCATGTGCTAGTGCTTGTTCAAAAGCATGCAAAATAGAAGAAAATTCATTGCCCGGGTTTTCGAAGCCATCGATTGTAGCGCGGTAGCCTTTATCGCTTAAGAATTGATAAAATTTCATCGCATGGAAACGTTCTTCTTCGGCTTGTACCAAGAAAAAGTTTGCGAAACCGTCGTATGACTTATCCGTACAATACGCAGCCATTGCTAAATAAGCATGGGCTGAAAAAAATTCGTAGTTCATTTGATCATTTAAGGCAACATGCAATTTTTCAGAAAGCATAAACATCCTCCTCAACTTGTTTTGGAAAAAACTGCTTACATATAAATTGTAAAGGATTGGGCAATACTTGGCAAATGGATGTTTGCCGTGCTATGATGCTAGCGCATAAGTAGAAGGAAGTGAAAAAAATGTGGGATTCAATTAAATGGCTAATTCCCAACGCCAAGCTGCCAACCTGGATGGATGGTTTGGTGGCCCTTATTTTAATTATCATCGGATGTATGATTACTCAGTGGATCGTGAAACCGCTGCTTTTGAAATTCGCGCGCTTTTTACGCCGCAAAGGGCATCCGGTAATAGGAGATATAATAGAACAATTTGTACCGACTATACGTCATGCCCTTTTTGTGGCAAGTATTGTCTTGGGACTTTCGGTATTATTTGAAGTATGGTTTTTTACATATCAGGCAACAAAGAATTTCTTTATATCGATGATGTTTTATTTTGCCTTTAAAGGTGTATATGATGTACTAAGTTTTTACCTAAGACATCCAGAGCGCTTTGAGACGGGGCGTGACCAGGATATTTTAACGCCGTTCTTCTTGCGTATTAGCAAGGTCATGGTAATGACGATTGCCATGTTTTCCATTGCATCATTATGGAATTTTAATCTAAACGGTTTTTTAACAGCGATTGGATTAACAGGGGTTGCGTTGGCCTTTGGTATTCGCGATACACTTGCCCATATTTTTGGCGGTATGAGTGTAGCGCTCGATAAACCTTTTCAAATAGGCGACTGGATCATGACCGGGGACGAGAAAATTGAAGGGGTTGTCGAGGATATTAACTTGCGCAGTACGCTGATTACAACAAGTGACAAAGGACTCGTCTATGTACCGAATTCTTATTTGGTAAACCGCCCCATATACAATTTAAGCAAGCGCTCCCAGCGCAAAGTAGAGTATTTTATTTTTGTGTCCAGCGATAATACGGAAGGGCAGGTTGTACAATTTATCGAATCCCTTCGCGAACAAATTACGCTGCACCCGAAAGTATTGAAGAACGTTATTCATGTGGCAATGGATGAAATGCGTCCAGGCTCGAACCGGATTATCGTTCGCTTTTTTGTAGATACAAACGATACAGCCACTATGCTGCAAACAAAGCAGGATATATTATTCGTTAGCAAGCAATTTATCGAGGATTATAATATTAAATTAGTCTCAGAACAGCAAGGGACCTTTACTTGGAATGACTGACTTATGTATGACAGTTGTCATATTGCATAGTAGAAAATAGTTTCTTTATAATAAAAAGAAGATATTAAAGGATGTGTCCGTATGATTCATATTGTAACTGATTCAACAAGCGATCTATCACAAGAAGAAATGGAAAAATTAAATATTCACGTTGTCCCGTTGACACTTCAAATTGATGGAAAAACGTATGTAGATGGCAAAGATGTAAAGGCAGAGCAGTTTTTAACGATGATGGCCCAAGCTTCTGAGCTGCCTAAATCCTCTCAGCCAGCACCTGGTCAATTTAAAGAATTGTACGATGAACTTGGTAAGGACGGAGACCATATCATTTCGATTCATATGACAGGTGGAATGAGCGGAACGGTAGAGTCTGCACGCCAAGCAGCTCAAATGACCGATACAAAGGTGACGGTAGTCGATTCTCGCTATATTGCCTGGGCATTAGTCTTCCAATTACGCGAAGCATCGCGTTTACGTGACGAGGGTGCGACAGTGGAAGAAATCGTAGCTCGCGTGAACCAGGTAAGAGAGAATACGCGATTATTTGTTGCGTTAGATACGCTTGAAAACATGGTAAAGGGCGGTCGTATCGGTAAAGGTAAAGCGATGTTTGGTGCGTTACTAAACATTAAGCCGGTTGGGAATTTAGATACTGGCGAATTTGTAGCAGCAGCCAAGCCTAGAAGCTACAAACAAGTAGTGAAATATTTATTCGACCAATATCAACAGGATACAGCAGGCAAAACTGTCAAAATGGTCGGCATCTCTCATGCGAACGCCTTACAAACGATGGGCGACCCATTGATTAAACTCATCCAAGAGACAGGCTTTACAAATATTGATATTGCTTTTACATCACCTATTATTACAACACATACAGGTCCGGGAGCTCTTGGATTTATGTATTTTGCAGAGTAGTCAGAAAGGAAACTGCGGAACCGATGTGTGTACCACTAACTAAGTGTCTCCATAAACAACAAAGTCCTTTCCCTGAATAACAAAGTAGTACCGTTGAGCTAAATGAGCTAAAAAAATCGAAGAAACCTTAGAGAAAAGTGTCATATACCTTATACCACAAGGGATTGGCACTTTTTTGCGTCAAAATGAGGGAAGAACTATGTTATTTGCGATTTTTAAATATTGGTAAAAGTAGGGTTGAAAACAGGGGGAAAATGAGGGAACAACTTAGTTAGGAATACACATAGTAGGAAATGCAAGTTGTAAGTTTTAGAGAAAAAAGTGGAGATAACAAAGTTGGTACGTCAAAATCATTCCAAATTCAATTTGTTGAGTAACCGAATGAAGTTTTTCAGGTATAAATAAAACAGATGAACTTCCGTCTTTTTAATTGTTAGAAAAGGGAATAAGGTATAAGAAAAAGGTACTTTCCTTTCCAATGAGATTGAAGTCTTCTATATAAGATTCAATAGGGAAAATATTCAAATTATCAATTTGAAATAAAAAACAGCTGGGCATTAAAATTAAATAAACTAATAAGAAGATATTATGTTCTATATGTTATAAGACCTAATTTTAACAAAGATAGAAAAATTAAAAGATTCTATATATTAGATATGACTAATATGTAGAGCCTTTTCTTCTTTACTAAAGCCTCGTTAAGGGAATACGGTTACTTTCCTAATGGATAGTTTTGTGGATTATGGAAGAAGTCAATGTAGTTGTATCTTCCTATCAAGTCAAATGTTTTCTTATCCTCACTAAATTCAAGCACAAATACTTCTCCATGCATACCAGAATTTAAACTATTATCAACAATTGCTATTCTATTTTCGCCAAGTTGTACAACACTCTCACCAGCCAAAACATCAATCGATGACGGAAATTCAGGTTGAAAAGATGGAACTGGCTTTAAAGCAATTACAATCAAGCATATTAAAATACCTATCATTATATTTTTAGTTGATTTATCAGACATAAACCTCACCCTTTCTATTTGATTTACACTTATAATATACTATTATTTGTAAAAAATACAAAAAATACTATATCACAATAAAAAATAGACTATCAATTAGCGTACTAAGTTGGTAGTCTATTTCTGTATTTAATTTTAATTTTGTAACAGACAACGGAACGGGTGAAAATTTTACTATGCGTTTTTTCATTTTTACAAATCTTATTTAACTAACGGGGCAGTTTAGTTAAAGAAGGAAATCAAATATATTTGAAATCTCGAAAAGAAGGGGAATTTTTTTATGGAATACGGGGATTTAATGAATCAGAAAGGTTACACCTATCTTCATAGCTTAATAGAACCTGAAACCAATTCGTTAAGAATTTTTATTGATAGATGTAAAGTAAGTCGGCAAGGTGAAGATACCGAAATAGGTAAACAAATTATAAGAGACACACCCCCAATAGAATTTGATGAAGAATTGCCAATAGTACAGTTAGACTTTAATTCCTATATATCTTATTCCATTATAAATGAGTCATTTACTGTTTTAGACGACTATGAAATTTTTGATGGAAATTCATTTCGAATATTTAAGAAATCAAGATATTTAGACTTTATCAACAAAGGTACTATCGTTAAAGATGTATTTCCGGAAGAACAACCCGTTCATTATGAGATAGCTTGTTTAGATCATATCATTGATATTATTTCTTTTGATGAACCAATGGTTACTGAAATTAAAAGGGAATTGTTCTTCGGCTAAAGAGGGCTTTAGTAAAAGAAGAAAAGGTTCTACATATTAGGTATGACTAATATGTAGAACCCTTTAATTTTTCTACCTTTTTTAAAATTAGGTCTTGATAATTTATAGCCAAGCTGTTTTTACTTAAAAGTTTGCCAACTGTTAACAATCATATATATAGATTTGGATTCGAACATGTATTGAGTGAGTAACGATGCATGTTACCATGGCAACTTCATTAACGCAGAAATAAACTAAATGATACAAAATTTACATTTTCCTAAACAAACATCAATTATTTGGATGTTAAATACTAAGGTTTTATAGTATTGTTAAATAAAGGAAATTAATAGTAAACAAGGGTTTAGCTTAGCTATGTAATGAAGAATTTCTATATTTAAAGAATAATAGGTAGGGGAGGCTTTTCAGTTTGCAAAAGATAATAATGAGTTTTCTCTTGATGTGTTTAGTATTGACGTTATTAGCTTGTAGTAATGATCAGAAGGATAAAGTCTTTAAAGGTGAGGGAGAGAATTGGAGTGGCGAATTAATTACAAGTTATAATTTCTGGGGCGAAGAGATACATAGTATAAAGGTTAAATATAAAGGCGAAAATCCAGAACAGTTGAAAGAGATTAAGGTGTTTGTTGAGAGTCAAGATTTCTTAGGCTGGGGGATAGGTAATATAAAATTAAATGAACAAGGAATTTATAACAGTGGTGAAGTTGCGAAGGTAGAGCCTAAAACACCTTCTATATCTGAGATAAAATTCGAAATTGATGGTGATAAACCAGAAACTATACTATTAAATTCAAATTCTTAATCCAATAAACAAAGGCGTTTCTGGAACAAGCAGGAACGCCTATTTTGCTATTAAATCTATTTCTTCAACTAAATAGCTATCAATGGGGGGGGCGGAAGGAATTGGAAAGAGAGGGAATTGTTAAATGGTTTAAAGAAGAAAAGGGGTATGGTCGCATTATGCTTGACGGTGAGGATGGAAACCATGTATTTGTTCATTTTAGTTCGATTTTACCTGATAGTAAATGGTTTTCGGATGGATTCATATTTCTTAAACAAGGTCAAAAAGTATCATTTGATTTAGTGGTAAACCCTGAATCTACTGATCAGAAACAAGTTGCAGAAAATGTAATCATTATCTCCGACTAAGCAAAAGAAAGAGATTTAGAGCATTATCAAATTAAATCAGACTGTGGCAAACACGTTATTAAGGGTTGTATCACATTCAAAATGTTGATGGTCTCCATTCCCGTCTAAAACAATGAATAGACCGTTTTAAAGTTGTAGCTACAAAGTATTTGGACAATTACCTTGCTTGATTCTTATTTGTCGATAGTCGTAGTAACGAAAGCACCAAACAGCATATAAAAGAGTTCCTATTAACGTCATTTTTATTTGAAATGACAGAAACTTAGGATAGTTTACGCTTGTCAAAATTCAAATTGTAATGTTACAGCCATTTAATCATAGAAAGGGAAAGTATATGAGAAAAACTGTGTTACTGATTATCTTTTGGATTATTCTAATTTTTTCAGTTTTAGCACAAGTATCAGACCGTCTTATAATATGGTTAAATCCAGATGCTCTTTCACTTTGGGATGAAAGACTATTTTATACTTTAATCCCTGTTTTATTAAATTTTATCGTCTTATTTTTACTCAAAAAAACCACAACCAAAACCTTTTCTTTTAGACTATTGTTTACAGTAAATGCACTTTTATTTCTTTATTATTTTTACTACCAATACATTTGGGATGTTGGAGAGTGGCAATTGTTTTAGGGGTTAATTTGTAAAAAAGGGAAACCCAAACTAAAAGGTTTCCCTTTCCCTTTCATTTAAAAATCAACATTAACCTTTAATGGAGCCATTATATTAAAGGAAAGGAGAAAATAGAGAATTTAAAAAGCTAATGATAAGCGATTGCTAAATAAAAGTAGTCGTTTTTCTACTAACAAAAGATTTTTTGGATACGATTTTGTAACTATCTCTCGAAAATAACGACTAATCAATAAAGGGGGTATTTATGAATACTATATTCCGAATTAGTTTGGCTTTGTTGATGATACTTGCATTAATAGGATGTAATGGTGTCAAAGAAAAATCATCTAAAAGTACAAATGAAAATAATAAGATAAACTCAACGCCAGGAGAAGAGAAAAAACCGCCCGCTCTAAAATTAACAATCGGTGAAGTTGAGATAAAAACTTCCAGAGGGACTTATACTTGGAGTTATTTGGATAAAGATACAGGACAAGTAGTTGCTATGGAGGCAGAGCATGCACCTCCAAACGAAATGGTAAATATTGAACAAGGTGTTAGTGTGAATCTAAAGGAGCCTATAAAGTTAGACTTTGAAAAAGAACCCACAAAATATGAAGTAAGACTTTGGGATAATAATAATGTGGTTAAAACGTATAATTCCTTTGAAGAAGTGATGGAAAAAGGAAAATATATATTTGAGATTGTAGGCTATTGGGAAGATAACAGGGCTACTTATGTAGTTGCATTAGATATTGAATAAAATTAGCTGGTATTTTATGTTTTATCTTCGCAATAACAATTATCATTCGCTTGTGTGAAAAGATGCACTTAAACTAAGAGGGCGTTTCTTGCATGAATAAGCAGGAACGTCTATTTTAGTATAGGGTAAGCAAAGGGAATGAATTTTACAGTAGACTGTAATGATTAGAGGGAGGGATAATGAAATATTTTACTAAAGAATGGTATGAACTGTGTCAAAAAACAAGTTTCCATCTGCTTTTAGAGGAAGAAAAGCAAGCTGAAACATTTTCAGAAGAATACTTCCAACAACTTTATAACGACAAGTTAAAGGATTGGCTTGATTTCCAGGAAGAAGTCGCTTCTCTAATGGAAAATGACGGAACAGTAAATTCAGATGAATCTGAGCCTTTTAATAGAGAGAAGGCAATCGAACAATTTCATGATGGTTTCGTATATAATCAAGAATATTGTAAAAGGGGATTACCAGAGACTATATTAAAACAGATAGTTGATATAAGAGTATTTACCTTGGATAAAGCAACTCATACGGTTATAAACGCTGTAACAAAATATTGTGAGGAGAATGAAAGGTCTGTAAAAACCATAAGTGGAAATTACCGTACATATTTTGAAGAAGCCTCACATACATTTGGCCAAGAAATTATTGAGAATTTTGGATTTCATGATTGTACGATAATAAAATCAAGTCGAAATGGCGATTCCTTAACATTACTTCTCGATAATACAGGTGGTTTTACAAATATAGATGAAGTAACCTTTGAAAATCCTACTATCGTAAAACAGGATAGTTTATTAGAAGGTTCATGGTGGTTGTATGATGAAATATATATAGTGGATGATAAATACGAGCTTCACGTCTTACTTCGAAATAAAAACATGGAATTAATGGACTTTATTATTTCAGCGGATCAAGTTTCTTTCAAAGACAACGCAAAAGATCAACTGTAACCCCACGTTAAATAGACTAAACTAATAAGAGGATATTATATTTAATATATTAGCAAGACCTATAATGAGTAGTTTAATGGAAAAGAATAGATGAACAGAAATTACACCTGTTTATATCTATCCTTTTTATACAACATAGGATCATCCTTACTACTACAACATTAAATTTTTCACCACAATACCACAACAACATATAATCCTTTGTTTCTTCCACAATCATGCCCAATTGTGGAAGTTCGCTTTTTTGGGATTCCTAAACTTTTAATTTGGGAACGTTATTTTGTATAGGAGTTGTTTAAGGTATAATTTAAATGCTTTTTATCTCAAATGCCTTACTAATTATTTAATGAAATGGCTTAAATTTAACCGAATATCTACAAAAATTAATACAATAATAAGTAAAAGTAAACCATATAACGAACAAAAATACGGTAGATAAATTAATTATAAAATGATTATCAATAAAATACTCGTGAATGAATTCGTTAAAAAAACTATAAATGCTGGCTATTAATAACCACAGTAATCCTCTTTTGAAATAAAATGTTTTCTTTTTTGCTGAGTTCATATTTTCTCCTATATAGAATAAAATTCCTATTTGTTTATTTTAAAAGATTGTAGTTTTTAATTCAAAAATATTCCCACCATGATAAATCTCTTTTTCAATTGCATCTCCAACATAAGTAATCGTCGAATAAACATGTAGGTCTTTTTCAATATGTATAGATACTTTAAAATCATCTACCTGTTTCGTCTCGTACGTCATTACGGGTTCTACACGTACCTTTTCTTCATTACTATTTGTTGTTGTACATCCGAATAGTGCCAAAACTGATAGCGAAAAAAATAATATTTTCAACCCTCCACCAACTTCCTTATTTACACAATAAAATAAAACGTTAAACAAAAAATGTTTGTAATATGATACCTAATTCACTCTTTGTTTACCTTTAACTCTGTATATTTCTTATTGTCCGAATATCGTTCATATACACGAACAGTTTCATTATCAATCCATTTTAAATCACCCAAATAATCATATAATAATTCCCAACGAGGGATTGTTGTATGAATGTTCGTTTTAGCAAGCTCAGTTTGCATTTTATCTTCCACTATTAAGGTAGCAGAAGATTCATACAGACCGATTTCAATTTCAATTTTAGCTTTTAATTTTCGATTAGGACTTGATTTAGGCTTCTTATACGTTTTTTTGAACTGATATGCCTTTTCTTTTGTCTTCGCATAAGCAATTAAAAAAGGTTCGGCATTCCAACCTTTTTCTTGAATGACACACTGCACACCTTGCATTAATAAATCAAGCGTTTTTTTCTTCTTTTCTACATCTGATAATTTATAAAAATCACTTACTTGATAAGGTATTTGAACGGTTAACACACCATCCATTTCAATTTCTCCACAGTGAAGCTGTGCCTCTGGGAAACATTCGAAACGCACACAGTACACATCATCAAAATACATTTTAGGTAAGAATTGCTCAAATAAGTACACTATACAATTTGTTTGAAAATAGAAATTAGCTTTTACAGGCTGTGTATGTTCAGGCGATCTATCATCAAATGTAAATCCTCTAAATAACATCATTTGTCTCCTAACTGAACTTATTTCTTATATTCT
The DNA here is from genome assembly GCA_014595895.1 of Lysinibacillus odysseyi. Classification (GTDB taxonomy): domain Bacteria; phylum Bacillota; class Bacilli; order Bacillales_A; family Planococcaceae; genus Lysinibacillus_B; species Lysinibacillus_B odysseyi_A. The sequence continues at coordinate 907,185 of JABUKB010000001.1, forward strand.
ACCTATAAATATCAGTTTAAAGTTCCCAAAACGTAGTTTAGGTACAATTTTTGTTTATTTGATTCGAGAATGTTTTTTCGTCAAGGGATGTATTAATTATGCAATGTCTCTAAATGAATTTTAATATATTCTAACATCAATTGCCCTGATAAAGAATTTTTAGAAAGTGAAACAACGTATTTAGTACCTAATACTTCAAAAAACAAAATTTTCTTATCTGTATTTAATTCATAATAACAGTATCCCTCATACTCAATATCATTAAAGTAAACTAAAGGATGTTCGTGTTCTTCAGTACATAAAGTTACAGTTGCATTTAAATTACCATATGCATTTAAAAGGTTTTGCAAGTAGTTTTTATGAATTGGAATGATTGGAGCAGTTATATAGTTTCTTTGAGCCGAATTGAGAGATTGCTCTTCGACGATAACTTCATAATATTCCTTATCAGTAAAATCTACTGTATTTCTTACTTTCATAAAATGGTTAATAAATTTGTTTGCTAATTTGTGTAAATGTTTATGCGGTGGGATATTCGTTCCATAAATCAATAAAGTTAAAGATTCCACAAAATGCTCCTTCATAGAAAAATTTAAAACTAACATTAGCATAAACTAATTACGAAGGAAAGGTTACCTTGGGACTTATCGTTCACAAGAAGACAAGATACCCCTATCCAATTGAACAGGGGGGTTAGTTCCCAAAGTTACATTTAGGAACTTTATTTAGATTTATTTTGCATAGGTTATAAGCCCTTGTTGCATAAAAATTGCTATTAGAGAAGTAAGAAATGAATAGGTGAAGTTAAAATGAATTTTCCCCATTACGTTTTTTTAGTAACGAAAACAAATAAAAAGAGAGGAAACCAAATAAACCAAGTAATATTTGTATTAAGCTGAATATAAATAAAGCCGACGTTGGTAAGTACCATTCTCCCAATAAGATAGTTGGTAGAACTGTGCAAAGTAAAAATAAAATTCCCATAGTGAAGGTTATTATAAATATTTTTTTATCTTGCTTGATAAATCCGTAAGTGGAAGCAATGCCATTTCCAATCCCAAAAACAATTATTCCAAACAGAGCTAAACTCCCCCAATTATTAAAAGGCAATACACCTATCCACTCTTGAGGAAATGTATCGAAAACTCCTCTTTCTAAAAACATTGACACGCCCAAATAAAAGGCACCTAAAGACAATAATAAATTATAAACATTTAAAATATTTTTTAGTAGCACTCCCTTATCCCCCTTCTCATAATTATATTTTATGTATTATGTAATAATTTTCCATTAATTAGACGGTATTAAACGAATGAGGTTCCCAAAGTGGTGTTTGGGTATGTTTTGAAGGCTGTCTCCTTAAAGTTTATTGTTTATAACAAAAAATTAGTAAAGGCATGAAACTTAAAAAGGATTTGCCTCGTCTAACTATAATAGTAAAATAATGGAATAATGGGGTGAGGTATATGAAAAAAATTATTTTATTTGTTTTAGTATTGTCTTTTATATGCAGTATTCTTATTGGTTGCCAATCAAATGATAATAGAGGCTTTCCAAATGAAAACATATCAAAGGTCAATATTTCTAAATCAAGTGGTTTCGGTAAAGTGAATTTTCATTTTTTTAAAGTATATAAAAATAAAGAAACTCTTGATATATTCAAGAATGCCATCTCAAACGCTGTTAAAAGAGAAGGTATAGCGGATATGGCTGAACCTGAATTTGATTTAAGAGTCGTTTATACAGATGGAAATAAGCAGGGTTATCATCTATGGGTAGGGGAAAAAGGACAAAAAAGTACCTTAATGAATGTTAATGATACACACACTACTTATTCTATCTCAGAAGAAATAACTAATCAGTTAATTGATTTGGTTAAATAATTTTTCATTCGAGATTTGATGAATCTTGGGTTTATTTTGGCTATTGTAATAGTTAGTCTTGCTGTGTTTACCTTTATAAATAAGTCATACTATTGGAAAAATTTCTTGTTCTTAGAAAAATAAGAACAGATGATAAGGTCAAAAAGCACAACTTCAATCCTTTTGGAATAAGAAAATTGCTTTCTCTTATTAAAGAATACATATACAGAAATGATTCTTATACTGAGGTGATGAAATGAAATATACTTGTCCTTGTTGTGGTTATAAAACATTAGGTGAAAAACCACCTGGAACATATGATATATGTGAGATTTGTTATTGGGAAGACGATGGGATTCAATATGATGATGTTGATTATGAGGGTGGGGCAAATATTCCATCTTTAAGGCAGGCACAGAAAAACTATATCTTATTTGGGGCTTGTGAAGAAAGGTGTATTGAATTTGTAAGAAAACCAATTGAGAATGATGTAAAAGATACTAATTGGAACCCCCTGTAGCTTATTAAAGGGACGTGGCTATTCTTCAAGAAGGAGAATGCCCTTTTTTTATTGAGGTAAAGGGGTAGAATAATTCAAGAAAGATAACAAAAAATATTAGTGAATATGTTTGATTTGAAAGGAAAAGTAATGGATAAGGTAAAACTTTATATAAAATATCGAAAAAAATCATATATTTTAAATATGACACTTTTTATTGCAGGTTTTACTGTTATTATTTTTATATTTGGGCCTCCGAAGTATTACGTTGTACCGATTTCATCTATGATAATAGGTTATGGTATTGTAGAATTCATCGGATATAAACTTTGGAAAAAAGATAAATTTTGAATTAATTAACTCTTGACTTTTAATAAAAATATTGGAACTATGCCAACAGCATCAACAAAAACACCTGCACCAAAGCCTGTGACTCCTACAATATTTGATGATGCTATAGCCCTTATACCTTAAACCTCTTATGTGTATTCCTAAATAAGTCGTTCCATAAATAACAAAGTCCTTCTGCCGGAACTATGGAAGGATGAAAAAACAAAGCGAATAAAAATCAGAGAAAGTGTCAGATCCCTTATCACACAAGGAATTGGCACTTTTTTTGATGTCAAAGCAGGGAAGAATTATATTTGCATCTTCATTATTCTTTCATCAACAGTATTCTTTAACAGAGCCTATTTTTAAGATGAATTTGTTGTTATAAAAACTTCCTACGTAATGTAAAATAAAGGTTGTTGTGTTAATAAATACAACAATATACAAAGGGGGTATATAATTGAAACGATTTATTGTACTTTTAACTTTAATATCAGTGATAGCAATTTTAACTGCTTGTTCTTCTGAACCATCTTTGGTTCTTACTGATAAAAAAGTGGACATTGTCAAAGATAAGGCAAAGACAGGTTCCATGATTTTGCAACAAGGTGAAAAAGCAGGCAAAGAAATCGTCCCAACATCTTTGTACTACACTTTTTATATTAAAAACGAAGGCACCAAAAACGTTGGAGATGAAGCTAAAGGAAAAGGGTTAAGTGTTAAAATCGAACCAAATGAAAGCTTAGTAGCTACTTCTAACGAAATAATGGGATTTAATATTTTCGATTCATCGGACTATGATGATAAAGGGATGGAACTTGGATATAGTTATATCGGAACGATTGAGAGTAACAAAACAGGAGAGTTTATAATCTATTATAATTTAGGTTATGAAGAAGAATCGGAAGAAGTTCGGCTTGCCCCATCTAAAGAGCAATTAGAAAAACTGAAAAACAATGCCTTAGAAGCAACTCTAATTGTCAGGTTAGGCGATGAAGAAATAGCTCGTTTTGATTTGGGTGAATAAGAATAAGTATTTGTTATTAAATATGCTAAAAAGTAACACTAATAAAAAAGCGTTGGTGCTAATACTAACCCGTTCAGTTGTCTGGTATAAAAAGAAAATTAAACACCTTATTCCTCCTATGTGTACCACTAACTAAGTTGGTTCATTAGAAATTCCTACTTTTTTATAAAAAGGAATAATATGTTTGGGGTTTTTGATAATCAGAAAAAGGTTTGGCGAAGAGGGCAATTCGATGGACATAGTTCATTGCTTTTTGAATTTTTTCCATTTTAATTAATTTTAACTATCAACAAGAAATTCTTGTCATGGTACCATAATGAATTGTTATATAATGGTAATAAATTTGAGGGGAAATCCCATTCCTTTTTGCAATGAATAAAAGACATTATCAAGTTTATAATCATTGAAAGTAAATAACAGGGGGGCTTTAACTGGTATGATAAATGATGTTGAAAAAGGGCGAGCGGATAAAGGGAGTCAATTGTTGATTCAAGAATATGTAAATAACAGGGAGGGGAAGTTAAATAATCTAATTTTAATGAATTCTGCTTCCTTACTTTCATTTATAGATAATGAATTGGCTATACAGTGGCTATCTCCGTTAAAGGAAAGGAGTTTTAAAGAGTACAGAAATGAATTCTTGGAACTGAATGAAGAGTGGAAAGATAAAAGAGTAGAATTAGAGAAATATTGGGCAAAGAAAGGACCACAGTGGGACGGATTGGCTTTACTCCAAGGGAAGAATGGTCAAAAAGGTTTATTGTTAGTTGAAGCGAAAGCACATACAAAAGAAATGCGATCCAAAATGCAAGCAAAAGATGAAGTGAGTAAAACAATAATAAAAAGTACACTCGATGAAGTAAAAACTGCAATAGGGTCAAAAGCATCTTTAGATGTCTGGTGTGAAGAATATTATCAGTTATCCAATCGTTTGGCATATTTATATATACTAAATCAAAAGATGAATATACCTACATGGCTAATACTTGTAAACTTTGTTGATGATAGTACTCATAAGTCGACTACAATTACTGAATGGATACAGCATTACCAAGAGGTCTTGGCAAAGATGGATATTAGTTATAATTCGGATTTACTTAGTAAAGTTATTTCAATATACCCAAGTGGAGAGTAACAATGAAGATTTTATATTCTTTGCTTATGGTTGCATGTTTCACCTTACTTGTAGGTTGCCAAAGCAAACAAGAAAATACGATGGTACTTTTAGATGAAAAGGTTAAAGAAATCAATGTATCCAGTTCAAATGGGGTTGGTGACATGAATCAGAATATTATTCTTTCCTTTGATGATAAAGAATCTATTAAAGTGTTTAAGAAGGCAATCAGAACCGCAGTTAAGCAACCAATGAATACCTTTGTTAATGAAACAAAACCTGATTACGATGTAATGGTTGAATATGATGGAGGATTACCCACTCATGCCATTCATGTATGGTTGGGAGAAGAGGGTGAAAAGAGTACCCTCATGTATATGGTAGGAGAAGAAACTTACTTAACGTCGTCAAAGTCTACAGATCAACTAAGGGAATTAATGCTTTGAGAACGATAAGAGGAGCATCAGGAGAAAAACAGTATTATGAGAGAACGTGAGGCAAAAGTGTACATCTTTAAGTGAGTGCGTTTTAAGGGAACATCTTAGCATTATTTGTAGATAATCAAAAAAGTACACTTTTGAACTGCAATAGGTATCCTTCCTAACTTTGCTGATGGTTTTTTATGATTTCAACCAATTCTTTACCGAAAGCGTTGATTTTCATTTCCCCAATTCCAGGAATGGTTTTTAAATTGGTTAAGCTGCAAGGTTGCCTTAAAATTAGCTCTTCCAGTGTTTTATTAGTAAAGATGTGAAATGCTTTTACGTTTTGCTTAGTAGCTAATTTCATACGAAACTTTTTTAATGCTTCTTCTAAATCAGTATTGTTTGTTTTATGTGACACAATCGGTTCATTGCTTTCGTTTTGTGTACGGATTGTTTCTTCTAATAATTTCATTTCTACTAAGTCCGTTTCGTCATCAATAGATTCAAAATGAGAAGCTTTAATGTAATCGCTCATTTCCTTCATACGGTTATCCATAAAGAGAACGGGTGATGGTTTTTCGAGCTCTTGTTTTATATAGCTCACTAAACCGTCTACACGCAGTATTTTTTCCTTTACATGCCTACTTGCCTTTTTGGTATTGATGACCGTTCGATTATTTGAAAAAACAACAATACTTTTTATTGGTGTCCGTTTCACTGCCCCCATGTCCTTCATATAGGATTCAAAAACTTCAACTTGTCTTTCTACCTGTCTAACCGGACTATAGAATCCCTCTTGAAATGCCAATTTGTTTCCTTTATACACTTGTCGGATGAACTCATCCTTTTCATTAACCAAAATGTTGCCATAGTAATTTTTTACTTCTATAACTAAGATGAATTTTCTTGTCAAAACAACAAAGTCTATTTGAGCTTTTAAATTTTTATGCGCAATCCGAACATCATGCAGGGTATGTATGGGAAGAAATGAATTTTGTAATTCGAAAAGGACACTGTTTTCGCCTTTTAAACCAAGTTCTAAGAGTTTTATTTTTTCGTTAAGCGGTTTGCTTTGTTTTTCATCTACTGTATTTGCGATTTCCTGTTTATATCGTTCCATTAATTGAAGACTTTCTGTTGCTTCCTTCACAAGAATAGGTGTTTTCAATTTTTCTGTGTCAGTTATCGCTTTGGCAATCCTTTTGAAGATTCCAACTTGTTTATATTCCATATAATCTAACCTCTCATTTCTTGCTAAATGGTGATTATATTTTAACATAATTATCCAATTTTTGGTTGTTGGATTTAAACAAAAGAACATTCTTGAACTGTGAAGGCATATATCAATTAATGCAAGAAACACCTATTGTTTTTATCAGGTCTAACAGATCGTTGCCAAGTTTTCTGAAATCTATGGGTTTATTTTTAATTCCACAAGAAAATTCTTCACCCAACGCTTTAAGTTCTTTATCCATATTTTGTTATATAAAATCGAACCCATCTTTAAATAATTTCCCGATACCTCTAAACAACCAAAAGATCAATCTGAAAGGCAAGAAAAGTAATTCTGGTATCCAGAATAGTACATCCAGGACACCATCTAAAAACGTATAATCCGTCTTCTTCTTATTTCTTCTCGTTTTGTTTTTCATTTTACTCCACCCTTTCTTCATATGGCTAAATTCTTTTCAAGTAGTCACCAACATTTGTCATTTTCCTTATTTAATTTTACGTTGAATCATTTATTTAGTTTCATTTTTGGGAAGAAATCGAAGAAATATTCTTCTTTCTCTGAAAGTCCTGATGACATTTTAATTTTTCGTACAAATGTCATAGTTTTCGCTATCGAAATTACCCTTTTATCCGAAATATATATTACAGAATGAAAAGAAAAGCATAAAAGTAATAAATAGTAAATTTAACCTATTTTGAATATTTTGAAATCGTGATATAAATAAATAGCTCTCTAGCTTTAAAGGACCACTCATTTTTTATTTTTAGTAGAAATTTGATATATATTTTCAGAGAAATTTTATTATTGGGGGATTGCTGCAGTATTTTTACCTATTAAACTCAAAACACTTCTAGATAATATTGACTCTACTGCCCATGGGATAAATTACAGGAAATGAGAGAAAAATGATGAAAGAATCAAATAAAAAAAGTAAATCAAAAAAGATCATTGCTACAGCTCTTACGTTGGGGCTTGCGATGAATGTGTTAGCTCCTTTTGCAAGTGCTGAAGAATTGGTTGCAACAGATAAAGAGTATATCGTAGTTTACAAGAATAATAGCGGGAAAGACGCTGTTATTAAAGGAAGCAAGAAATTAAAACATGAGTTTAAATCCATTAAGGCTGTTGCTGTAAAAGCAAACCCTAATGCAATGAAGGGGTTGAAGAAAAACCCTAATATTGCGTATGTTGAAGAAAACATCAAATTTTCTATAGTAGGCAATGACGTAAAAGTATTAAATAAAGTAGAGACTAAATCTACTGGAACGGTTGTACCTGCGGAAGAATCTCAATGGGATATTCAAGCGATGAAAGTATCGAATGCTTGGAAGGAAGGCGTTACTGGAAAAGGTGTTAAAGTTGCAGTCATTGACTCTGGTATTGCCAATCATGCTGAACTGAATATTGTAGGGGGTGTATCTACTGTAGACTATACGACTTCGTACAATGATGACAATGGTCACGGAACACACGTTGCAGGGAGCATTGGAGCAAAACGAGATGGCAGAGGTTTAGTTGGTGTAGCTCCAGAAGCTAATTTATATGCCGTAAAAGCTATGGATCAAACTGGTTCAGGGACGTTACAGGATATTTTGGAAGGTCTTGATTGGTCTATTGCAAACAAGATGGATGTCGTAAATATGTCGCTTGGAACAAGTTATGACAGCCAAGCGCTTCGTGATATGGTCAATAAGGCAAGCAACAGTGGAATTCTTTTAGTAGGAGCAAATGGCAACGATGGGGTAGGGACTCCTGTCAATTATCCTGCGAAGTATGATAATGTGATTGCTGTATCTGCAGTTGACGAATATTTGAAAATTGGAAGCTTTTCTTCTACGGGTATTGAAACAGAGTTTTCGGCTCCAGGGGTAAATGTAGTAAGTACGTATTTAAACGGGATGTATGCGCAATTAAATGGTACATCTATGGCTTCTCCGCACGTAGCAGGATTTTTGGCTTTATTGAAACAAAAAAATCCAACAATGACAAATACGCAACTGCGTGCTGAATTGCAAAAATACGCAAAAGATTTAGGGAACACTGGAAGAGACGCCTTCTTTGGGTACGGATTCTTAACGTATGAATCAGTTGCACAACCGCTTGCGCCAGTTGCAGACACAACGGCTCCTGCGGAAGTAACGAATACGGTTGTGAAAGGTGTAACGACAAGTTCTGCATCAATCGGGTGGACAAACCCAACAGATACTGACTTTGCTAAGACAAATGTCTATTTAAATGGGCAATTATTAGGTTCTGTTGGCAACACATCCGCGGCTATTACGATCAACGGATTGAATCAAGGCACATCTTATACAGTTACTTTGAAAACAGTAGACCAAACAGGGAATGAGTCTGTTGGAAGAAATATAACGGTTGTTACTGCAAAAGCTGATACTACGGCTCCTGGTGTAGTCAGAAATCTTAAATTAACTGCTACAACGACAACAAGTGCTTCTTTCTCATGGACAAACCCAACAGATGCTGATTTTGCAAAAACGAATGTGTATGTAAATAGCAGATTAATCGGTTCTGTTGCAAAAGGCACTCAAAATGTGAATGTTACTGGGTTAGCGAGAAGTACATCTTATATTGTTATGTTCAAAACGGTAGATACTACAGGCAATGAGTCTGCGGGTATAAGCATGCTCGTTACTACAAAAAGATAATCTTTATAAATAGAAAGTTGCATTACCCTAAGGCTTTTCCCGCTATCAAGAGCTTATAAACCTCATTTAAATAGATTGAGTAAAAAAAGTGTCAAATCCTTTATCACGTAAGGGGGTTGGCACTTTTTTTGTCACAAACAAGAGAGAAGGAAGACAGAAGTGCAGAGAAATGAAGCCAGCGATTTTTCGTCCTGAAAAAATATAATGGAAGTATCATAGGCACGGTTCTTTTCAAGTGGGTGAGTCGCATTTTATAATAAGGGTAGAGTAATAGCAAGGGAGTGTTAGCGGTGTGGCGTTTTTTAATTTTACTTGTGCTCATACTGCAAGGTTGTTCGCTTATTACTGTCGATGAAATAGAGCCTGGGAATGAAGGGCAAGGGTCAGACACTGAACAGATACAGCAACAAGAGCCAGTTACAGAGGAGCAGTCCGGGGTAGAAAAACAGACTGCCTTTTTAGAAACAATAGATAAAATTTTTAATTTAGACGGGGCGCTTAAAAAGTCCCTCGATGCGTCGCCGCTTTATTATATGGCACTAGGCGATTCTTTGACGCGCGGCGTTGGGGATGAGAAAATGGAATACGGTTATACAGAGCGCTTATCCCGCGAGCTGGAAAAGTGGCCGGAGATTTCATTGGTAGAGCTAGATAATCGAGGGAAAAATGGGCGTCGCAGCGATCAATTATTGGATTTGCTTAAGCTTGGGCATTATGATGAAGAATTGCCGAAAGCCGACCTCATTACGATGACCTTAGGGGGCAATGATGTCATGCGGGTCGTAAAAGCTGATTTATTTCGTTTAAATAAGGGAATGTTTGATAGTGCATTACCAGGCTTTGTAGAAAACTACGAAAAAATTATCACAGAAATTCGTTTGCGTAATGCAAAGGCACCCATTGTGTTAATTGGCTTTTACAATCCATTTCATATTATAACGGATGAATATACACCGTTTGAGACGATTATTGATGAATGGAATGCAGAGATAGCACGTATTGCCGAAGAGGATACCAATGCCTGCTTCGTACCAATTGCCGATCTGTTTACATCCAATACGGATTTAGTGTATCATACCGACTTCTTCCATCCGAATGGCAATGGGTATGACCGGATGACTACACGAATCATAGATACTTTGCAAGCTTGTCAAATAGAAGAGATGTCGGATGGTCGAATTGGTTTTGAGGAGTGAAAGAAATAATGAACAAGTGGAAACTAGCATTTTTTGCACTCGCTTTTGCAGTGATCGCAGGCGTGGCAGGTATTGCCTACTGGGCGTTATCAGATACGGAGGAGGTAGCGAAGCCCCCTGTATTGAAAACGGAAGGGAATATTGTCACAATAGAAACAACAGCGAAAGAATTTGAGGCAATCGCCAAGCAATATTTAAACAATACCATTCAGAAATCACCAGTTCCGGTTGAAATTGTGGTAGGAGAACAAATTCAGCTCTTGAGTACATTAACAGTATTCGGAGTAGACGTTCCGATGGCAATGGACTTTGATCCACTTGTGGAAGATGGCAATATCGTGTTGCAACAGACGGCTATGAATATTGGAAAATTAGATATTCCGCCAAAAACCGTGTTAAAGGTAATGCAGGATTCTGTAGAGTTTCCCTCTTGGGTAACCGTCATCCCGAATGATGAGCAGATTTATGTCGATATTTCCCGTTTAAATATTGCAGCAGGCTCACGCGTACGAGCAAAGGAAATTGATTTAACACAAGATAAAATTGTTTTTGAAGTCATTGTACCTACAAAATAGGAGTGAGAACATATGAAACAAGCAACGTTTGCAGGAGGCTGCTTTTGGTGCATGGTAAAGCCCTTTGATGAGCAACCGGGTATCGAAAGCGTAATAAGTGGGTATACAGGTGGTCATGTAGAAAACCCGACCTATCAACAAGTATGCAGTGAAACAACGGGACATCTAGAGGCCGTACAAATTACGTTTGATTCAGATGTCTATTCCTATGAAGATTTAGTCAAGCTATATTTTACATTGATTGATCCAACTGATGCAGGCGGGCAATTTTACGACCGCGGAGAATCTTATACGACGGCTATTTTTTATCATGATGAACAGCAACGGGAAATCGCTGAGCGTGTAAAGGCAGAACTTGACGCTTCGGGTAAATTTACGAAACCGATTGCCGTGAAAATTTTACCGGCGAAACCGTTTTATGAAGCCGAAGATTATCATCAGCATTATTATAAGAAGAATCCCGCGCACTATAACCGCTATACAGTAGGTTCAGGGCGTGCGGCATTTATCGAGCAGCATTGGGGGAAAAACTAATGGATAAAGAAAAACGACTGAAAGAATTAACAGAATTACAGTATTATGTGACGCAGCAAAACGGGACGGAACCACCGTTTCGTAATGAATTCGATGAGCATTTTGAAGAAGGACTCTATGTAGATATCGTATCTGGCAAGCCTCTCTTCAGCTCAAAGGATAAATACAACTCAGGTTGTGGCTGGCCTGCCTTTACAAAGCCGGTTGAAGCGGAGGAAGTAACGGAGCATTTCGATACATCACACGGTATGCGACGTGTGGAGGTTCGTTCAAAAGAAGCGGATTCCCATTTAGGGCATGTGTTCCCGGACGGTCCAGCGGAATACGGGGGATTGCGTTATTGCATTAACTCAGCCGCGTTACGCTTTATTCCTGTTGATCAGCTAGAAAAAGAGGGATACGGGGACTACCTGAAGTATTTTAAATAGCAGAGACTTGAAACAAAATGTAACAGAAAGTTGCAGAGTGTAGACAAAGTTGAAATTCGACTTTGTCTCTTTTTTTGTATAGCTATAAACGGGGTATAGAGAAAAAAGTAATTTCGAGGAGTTGATTTAGATGAAAACATTTTATCACCATGTGTTGACACACCGCGGTGCTTCCAATGATAAAGGTACGTTTGCCGAGGCCATGTTTGAAGACGTGGGCTTTCCGAAAACTTCACATGATTTTCATGAACTAAGTGATTATATCGAGATGCAAGCACATGAAGAAATGACGACGCATGTATTCGATGAACTATGGGCAGAATATGCACAGAAGTACGGTTTGTAAGCCCTTCATTAGGGAATAGAACAGTAAATTGACAAATTAGTTAAACAATTTAATGTAAGAGGTCTAACGATTGCGTCCATAGGAAAAAGCAAGTATCATGAATATGAAATTATATGAAATGAGGGACTTTATACATGAGTATCCATATTGAAGCAAAACAAGGTGAAATCGCTGACATCGTATTATTGCCGGGAGATCCTTTACGTGCAAAATTCATCGCAGAAACATTTTTAGAAGATGTAACACAATACAACCAAGTACGTAACATCTTCGGCTATACAGGTACATATAAAGGAAAACGCGTATCTGTACAAGGAACAGGAATGGGTGTGCCATCTATTTCAATCTATGCGACAGAGTTAATGCAAGAATACGGTGTACAAAAATTAATCCGTGTGGGTACTTGCGGTGCGATTCAAAAAGATGTAAAAGTGCGTGACGTGATTATCGCGCAATCTTCTTCTACGGATTCAAACATGAACCGTGTCATCTTCGGTGGAAACATCGACTATGCACCTACTGCAGATTTCGATTTATTACACAAAGCGTACACAGCTGGTAAAGAAGCTGGCTTAAATGTAAAAGTAGGAAACATTTTCACAGCAGATATGTTCTATTCGGATGAAGAGCAAAACGAAAAGTTAGCACGTTACGGCGTACTAGCAGTGGAAATGGAAACAACAGCTCTTTACACGTTAGCAGCTAAATTCGGTCGTCAAGCATTATCAATATTAACAGTATCTGACCATATCCTAACAGGGGAAGCAACTTCATCAGAAGAACGTCAAACGACATTCCTTGATATGATGAAAATTGCACTGGATGCGGCGATTCAAGGGTAAGAGTAGTAAGTGTTTGTTAATTACCAAAATTTAATAATGGGCTAAAAGGGACTGTAACCCTTTTTTAGTGCCAATTGAAACTCACTAGACGAGAAATTGTTTAGTGGGTTTTTTATTGAAATGAATTGATGATTTTAAAATGAATCAGCAAATTCAAGGTGGGAAAGATAAGTATAATGAATATTATTTGGCGATTAATTATTTTACTAAGTTTTCACTGTTTTTACTGATATATGCAAGGTCAGCAGTACACTAATAAAGTAATAAGGTTTACTTCAGTAAAATAAGGTATATTATATTTGTCGAATAGATTCTATTTAAGGACAAGAAAAGTAGGTGAACAAAGTGGGAAAATATCAATTGGATACAAAAGGTAAGGTAGCTGTGACAAAGTATCATGAAAAGCACAAGCCCGCCAAATTTGATAAAAAGCAGCAACTTGAAAAAATACGCGCGGAGTATTTGGAAAAGAAGCAAAAACAAACAGATAAATAATATGAATGAAAACATAGGAAGACTAGAATCTCCCTATGTTTTTCTTATTCGAAGTTCTCTTTTCAATTGATACGACTTATCTAGAGAAGCATTTAAGGATTAATAAGGAAGGTGTATCTTCAAAATTATCGAAAATAGACCAATGCAAAAAGGTATTTTAGAATTAGTGACGGTATAACACTTGTTTAAGTATTTACTATATTATAATTTGAATATTCAAAGAGTATTAAAGTAAAAACATTCTTTTACAGTGATCATGCTAGATGGATATAGAGTCCTATCATACCTAATTAAACGCTATAATTGTATAAAGTTGTGAAAAGTTTCTTGGTAGAGGGGAACTTATGAAGACATGGATATTCCAAGGCAATCCCCAAAGATTTAATGTGAATGATTATTTGCAAGACAATGATGAAATTTGGTGGTCTATCAGACAGAAGCACATTATAAACTTCAATATGCTTTTTCCCATCGGATTAAAGATGAAGAGCGTCAAGCGTAGGGATTTAGCACGATATATCTTTAGAGTTATTTAGATAAACAGCTCTAATTGTTTTGAATTGAGCATAAAACAAATGGTTAAGTCAATGTGTTTTTTAGTAATTTAAGTGAAACGGAAATATTGGTTATTATAGGAATATGTACAATTATAAAAATTTACATATTACTATATGCGCTTGTTATTGTAATATATAAATAGTCATTATTTTGAAAGGGAAGTATTTCATGAAAAAAAATATAATAATAGCAACAGTATTATTTTTTGCGATAGGTGGACTTATTTTATATTTAATTATTCCAAGTAAGGAGGAAAAAGAAAGAGAATATACTCTTGAAGTAAAAAAAAGTGCATATGATAATTATATATCATTTATAGAAGAAGTTGAAGTTGTTAAGGATGTTGAAACGGCAATTATGGTTATTAAAGAATCTGAAAAAGTTTTAAATAATCTTTCTAATTATAATGATTTGGGTAAATCTTATAACGAGTTTGAAGTGGGGAATGAATATCTTGATGTTTTAAGAAAATCAGCAGTAGAAAATCTTAATGCTGCAATCTCAGCTATATATGATACAAATATTACATTAGCTCAGATTGAATCAATATATCATATTAGGGAGTCAGAGCATGTTAGCGAGTCCAATAAATCAATATTAGATACTATATTAAAAGGATTTTCTGAAACAAGAGATATACATATTGGGATGACAAAAGAATTGGTTGAATTTACTAAATGGGGAGCGCCTAAAGATATTAATAGAACAACAACAGCTAACGGTACTTCTGAACAGTGGGTTTATGACGATTATAAATATTTGTATTTTGAAAATGGTATTTTAACTACAATTCAAGAATAAATAATTAGCATTAGCGCATCATAATTGTATGGTGTGCTTTTTTTCTTACTATGAGTTTCTTAATTGACGTTTTGCCTATGGTAGACAAAGTTAGTAATATCGTTATTAGTCAAGAAGATTTATTTGAGGTAAAACCTACTAATATTGAAGTGAACAAAGGTAAACCAATTGAAACTAAATTACCGCCAAAAACAATATAATAATGCTATTTGTAGTTGTTGAATATGAGTCAGATTCAACAGAACTACAAGTCATTAACCATGATGGTCAGTTTATGATTAATAGTAAGGTTTTGGACTTTGATATACAGATCCACAACACTGCTTTAATGGTGCATCATCTGAATCATACCGGAACTTATGAGGGCTTGTAGTGTGTATTCACTAGATTCACAAGCCCTTAGATATGTAGTTATAATTCCTTAGCGATTTAGTTTCTCGTTGATTTCTTCTAGTAACATGGATTGCTTCTTTAATTGTTTAGTTGTAATGATCGCAAACCAAAGGAAAAAAATTACCGGAACTACAGAAAATAATAAACCAAAAATTGAGAAAGCGCTGAATAAAATATCCCCTGTGTTAAGTGTTTCCATAATCAATCTACCTCACATTTTGTAATTTGAAATTCGCTCTAATAAGAAGTATATCATATTCCAATTATGGGAAATGTAGTATGGAATAATTTAACTTTCATTCTTGCGATTCTATAATTGAAAACGTATAACACTATATGATGACAGCTTTGGAGTAATGGGATATAAAGTTGTTAGTGTTTTAATTCTTTTTAAAATTACATTATCTAATTTATAGGGAACCGTATTCATAAGTAAGTGCGGTTTTGTTCCGCATCTTTAAATAGCACATAAATTTGCAATTAATGCTTAGGCATGTTCAGATACAATGAATATGTCTATTTTTTATTTTTGGAAATTTTGTAACGTTTTAATATTTCGTTAGTTATTTAAGTGAAGGAGGGGAGAAAGTGAACTTCGAGGAAATTTATAGAGCGTATTTTCAGGATGTTTACCTATATACAAAGTCTTTAGTAGCTGACAAGGATATAGCAGAAGAAATTACACAAGAAACATTTTTTAAGGCGCTGAAGTCGTTTCATCAGTTTGATGGCAAGAAAGATGTAAGGGCATGGCTTTTCACAATCGCTAAGAATACATATTTTACTCAGTATAAAAAGCAGCAGCGTGAGATAAATATGGAAGAAAATTCAGCCCAAAAGGATGTTCGACTGGTAGACCATTTAATGAATGAAGAACGAGCACTGATGATTCACCGATTTTTACACGCAATGGAAGAACCATATAAAGAAGTTTTCTCCCTTCGAATATTTGGTGAACTTTCTTTTGAGACGATTGGGCATCTATTTGGAAAAAGCGATGGTTGGGCTAGAGTAACGTATTATCGTGCAAAAAAGAAAATAATGGCGTATATGGAGGCGAAACAAGATGAAGGAAATTAAATGTTCAGTTATTCAAGATTTGTTGCCGCTTTATGTAGATGAGGTAGTAAGTAACGATACAAAAACATTAGTTAATGAGCACTTACAAGTATGTGAGGATTGTAAAAAAGAATATGAGCAAATGAAGGGAACACTTTATGTACCGATTGAAAATAAAGCAACTTTGTTCAGCCAGTTGAATAAACGATGGAACCGAAAAAAATGGCTTCTTGTTTTTGGATCTGTTTTAACAACCACCTTATTAGGGTTTGCACTATTTTCATTTATATTTCATTACGCAAAGCCAATTCCTTATACAGCAGATTTATTCGTAATTGAAGAAATGGAAGATGGGACGCTTGTTTCAAATTATCTTGGAGAAAGTCATGCAGGAACCCATGGGACACACCCTTTAGCAGTTGAAATAGATGGAGAAATAAAAAATATTAGCCTTATCTATTATGATGAAACAATCGCAAATTCTCCTACTAGTAACTTTTTACGAGAGGATAAAAGAATCGGTTCTGAACAGTTTATATTGCCAGATAGCCAAAATGTTGATGCTGTATATTACGGAGAGTTTGATTTAGAAAAAGTAATTAAAGAAGAACAAACATGGGAAGAACTTCTACAACAAATGACATTAATTTGGGAGAGGTAAATAGAAACTAAATAAAACTGCATTTAAGCATGTTACGGAGAACCATATTATAAGTGGAATTTTATTAATTCGATATATATAAAACGTTCCCCAATATAAGTTTGGAGATACGCAAGAAAGTCAAGAGGGTTGGTAAATCAACGTTTCTTGGCTTTTTGTATAAATTTTATATAAGCTCGAACTATAAAAATAGCGTACCTTTATGGGGTGTACGATGACTGGCCAACTATCCTAGATTTCTTCGGATAGTTGGCCATTTTGTATGCTCGTAAAATCCTACTTCATCCAATGTTCAGTTCCTCCACGATTTTCTGGATGGCGAACTATGTCGTTGAATAAGGAATTTTTTATAGATATTTACAAAGTCATATTTTTTATGTTAACCTATTTTTGAATTAGGTTAACGAAAAGGGAGGGAGTCTTGTGACGCAGCATTTTTGGATAGTGGGTACGGATACAGATGTAGGAAAGACATTGGTAACTGCATATTTCATGCGGTATTTTCAAGAAAAAGGGGCTAGCGTTATACCTTACAAGCCTGTTCAAACAGGAATTATTGTAGAGGGGTCTCATCAGTATTATGGAGATACAGCATTTTACCAATCATTTAGTGACAAAGCTTTAGTAGAAGAACATTTGAATAGTTATTCTTTTAAAGAGCCTGCATCACCTCACTATGCGGCGATGCTAGAAGGCAAAGAAATTCAAAAAGAAGTGATTCTACAACATATTGAACAATTAAAGGCTGAATATGATTATGTAATTTGCGAAGGGGCAGGTGGGTTGTACGTTCCATTAGTTGAACAAGGACACTATCATTTTCTCCATTTAATTAAACAATCTGGGTTACCTGTAGTGCTAGTTGCGCGAACGAAAGTAGGCACAATCAATCACACATTGCTATCGATTGAAGCCCTTAAATTGAACAACATTCCGATTGCGGGTATTGTGTTTAACGCATTTGAAGGTACGGAGCTTGAGAGGAATAACATCAGTACGATTGAACACATGACAGGCTTATCTTCACTTGTCATTCCTAATTTAAAAAACCTGGAAGACTTAAAAAAGTTACCAAATGAAGAGTTAGAATTTTTTGAAAGGTTGGTAAGTATATGATTTCTACTATTTCGGATTTGCAACGAAGAGATTTAAACCATGTGTGGCACCCTTGCTCTCAAATGAAGGATTATGAAGATTTTCCTCCTATTGTGATCAAACGCGGGAAAGGGATTTATTTATATGATGAAAATGAAAAGCAATATATAGACGCTGTATCTTCTTGGTGGGTGAATTTATTCGGTCATGCGAATGAACGCATTAGCACAGCTTTAGCCAATCAAGCATTTCAATTAGAACATGCGATATTTGCTAACTTTACTCATGAACCAGCCATACATTTAGCTGAAAAACTGGTAGAACTTACACCAGATGGTTTATCGAAAGTGTTTTTCGCTGATAATGGTTCATCTGCAATAGAAGTGGCTTTAAAAATGAGTTTTCAGTGTCACATGCAAAATAATAAGCAAAGCAAAAAGCGGTTCCTCGCTTTAACAGATGCTTATCATGGGGAAACGCTAGGCGCTCTTTCTGTAGGAGGGGTGGGTCTATATAATGAGGTCTTTCAGCCATTATTGCTAGATACCATACGCGCTCAAGGACCGGACTGCTTTAGATGTCCTTTTAATGAGAAGCCGAACAGCTGCAATACGCCTTGTATAACGGCTGTCGAAGAAAAGTTGAAGCTACATCACGAGGAGATTGCAGCTATCATTATCGAGCCATTGATCCAAGCAGCGGCAGGTATGAAAATGTATCCTCCATCGTATTTAAAGCAATTAAAGGCGCTTTGTTTGCAATATGATGTACATCTCATTGCGGACGAAGTAGCAGTAGGATTCGGGCGGACGGGCACGATGTTTGCATGCGAACAAGCAGGGATTACACCCGATTTCATGTGTCTATCAAAAGGATTAACAGGCGGTTATTTACCCCTATCCGTTGTTCTCACTACAAACGATGTTTACCAAGCATTCTACGATGATTATCAAACGATGAAAGCTTTCTTACATTCGCATAGTTATACCGGTAATCCTTTAGCTTGCAGAGTGGCGCTTGAAGTATTGCAAATTTTTGAAGATGAGCATTACATACAACAGATTGAAGAGAAAAGTGCCTATATGAAAGAGTTAGCGTCCAAGGTATTTGAACATCAGCCATATGTTGGCGAATACAGACAAACCGGTATGGTGGGCGCAATTGAACTTGTGAAAGACAAAGAGACGAAAGAACCTTTTCCTAGCGAAGAAAGAGTCGGCTACCAAATTTACCAGATGGCACTGGAAAAAGGCTTGCTCTTAAGACCATTAGGAAACGTTCTATATTTTATGCCGCCATATGTAATTTCAAAGGGAGAAATAGAAACGATGATTAATCTAACAAATGAAGCGATCCAGCAATATTTCCAAAATGTCCGAAACAGTAAGGCGGTGCTGGAAGTTGAATAAAAACTCGACAATTGTCTTAGCGACTATCTCATTGTTTGCTGCGTTAACAGCTATCGGGGCATTTATTAAAATACCATTGCCATATGTTCCGTTTACACTGCAAATTTTATTCGTTTTTTTAGCTGGGAGTCTATTAGGAAGCAAAAGAGGGTTTCAAAGTCAGCTTACGTATGTCGCAATTGGCTTAGCGGGGCTGCCTGTTTTCACGCAAGGGGGAGGGCTTGGCTATTTCCTGCAACCAACGTTTGGCTATTTATTAGGATATATTGGAGGCGCTTTTGTTGTGGGCTTGATAGTAGAGCGAGTAGCAAATCCAAAGGCACATCACTTTATTTTAGCAAACTTAGCGGGCTTATTCGTTGTTTACTTAATGGGGGTACCTTACCTTTACATGGCATTGAATTTTTGGATGGATATTCCAACTAGCTGGGCTCATGTAATAATGGTTGGCTTTGTCTATGCTATTGCTGGCGATGTGTTAATATCGGTGATTGCGGGCGTTTTGGCTACAAGGTTATATAAGGTATTTCATAAAGTTCGAAATGAGCAGCCTGTTCGTGTACAAGTGAAAAAAGCGGTGTGAATTTGATCTTAAGAATTTGGTTAAGATATAAAGTATGGATAAGGCAACATCATTTAACATGACGAGGAGAGGATTGTTGAAAGGATTGGGCTTACATTTCATGGAATGTTGCCACAGCAGAGATATAAATTGAGACGTGAAACATTAAAAAAACCGGCAAAAATAATTGCCGGTTTAGGGTAAATTAGCTTACTTTTTATTTCTGAAATTTCGCTTTCCAGCTTGACGAGAAGTGATTGCTCCCTTTGCTTCTGCTTCTTGGATTTGCTGTTTGACTTCGTTTACGTCCGTCTCACTGCCGAATTCTTCAACTATTGAGATGAGTGCATTCGGGTTTGCAATTTGACCAGAAGTTAGACTTTTTCCCGCTTCAGCTTGTTGAATTTGCTGTTTGACTTGGTTTACATCCGTCTCACTGCCAAATTCTTCTTTCATTGAGTTCATTGCATTCGGGTTTGCAATTTGTCCAGAAGTTTGAGATTTTCTCGCTTCAGCTTGTTGAATTTGCTGTTTGACTTGGTTCACGTCCGTCTCACTGCCGAATTCTTCCTTCATTGAGTTCATTGCATTCGGAGTTGCAAATTGACCAGAAGTTTGATTTTTTCTCGCTTCTGCCTGTTGAATTTGCTGTTTGACTTGGTTCACGTCCGTCTCACTGCCGAATTCTTCCTTCATTGAGTTCATTGCATTCGGAGTTGCAAATTGCCCAGAAGTTTGAGATTTTCTCGCTGCTGCTTGTTGAATTTGCTGTTTGACTTGGTTCACGTCCGTCTCACTGCCGAATTCTTCCCTCATTGAATTCATTGCATTCGGAGTTGCAAATTGACCAGAAGTTTGATATTTCTTCGCTTCTGATTGTTGAATGATCTGTCTGACTTGGTTCACGTCAGTTTCTCTTCCGAATTCTTCTTTCATTGAGTTCATTGCATTCGGAGTTGCAAATTGACCAGAAGTTTGATTTTTTCTCGCTTCTGCCTGTTGAATTTGTCGTTTGATCTCATTAACGTTTTGGCCATTATTATTATTTGCCATGAAATTCACCTCCTGAATTTAGTCTGTTCAGAAGGCTTTTTATTATCCTTGGTTTTTTTCTGGATTTTTTATAATGGATAAACAGCTTCTTTATCCTAAAAACTTGATAAAGATTACTATTATAATGAAAAAGAGAGAACTAGATTAATATTTTTTAAAATCCTTATGTATAGAAGGATGAATTGCTATATGCTCCAAAAAACTGAAATTTAGGGTTCTTATTGAGGAAGTGGGGATAATCAAAAGTTATGTTATGCTTCTGTTGGATAACTTGCTATTTTGAAAATTAGAACTCTGTATTTGGTTTTCAAATCCTTGCATGCCATAAAAAAGGTGTTGATATTTTTCTTCAGAACTGCTTACTTGTCTATTTTACTACTGTGTAGTAATATAATGCTTGAAGCTGCATTGTACGTAACATATTAAGTTTTAACCTTTATGCTGTAAAAGGGAGTTTTAGATCGAAGTTGGAATGGCGAGCGTCACTTGATGAGAGTGACGATATACAGGAAAACTTTTGCGAACACCCACTTTGAGAAGTGGTGGTTTAAAACTTTCTATAGTATTACGGCAAAGCGGCTTGTACATAATGAATGAATTCAAAGCACCTTTACACATTGTAAGGTGCTTTTTTCGTGTTTTAATAATGAAAACAACCTGGCATATGAACGGCAGCTGAATAAATGGCTAGAATGGCACCATTCCTGGCTAACACTTAAGCGCTAAACCTCAACGCTTCGTGTTTAATTAAATAGTAAGCGGGGATAGAGAGAATATGAGTTGATAAGCGCAGAAAAATCTTGCGAGGAAGATAGAATGGCAAATACTTAAATAATTGCAGCCGAGATTGAGTTTCAATAAAGATTGAATATCAGAAATCCAATAAAAGTTTATATAATATCTAAGAAAACTTAATTAGACTATTCAACCATCTGGAATCGATATTTTATCGGTCTCAGATGGTTGGTTGGTTTAGGGGGTTCTAAGAATATCCACTTTTATTTGTGCGCTAACCGCTTTTTGACAGAAACAAACCCATCAGAGAGGAAACAAATCGAGTACATGTCTGGAGTCCATCGAACATTCAGAACAGTTTGTGGAAAGTCTCCCAATCACGCGGCCGCTTCTCCATCAGTGAAATGGAATAGGAGAAGAGAGGATGCGACATTGTATCTGCATTCAGGTTAAGAAAATAGTAGAAATAAGTTTAGTAGAGGAGTGAAATTGATGACATATATGGAGATAGCATTAAAATTATTTTTTGGATTAATTGCTTTATTGATTATGACGCGTTTGTTGGGGAAAAAGGAACTGTCGCAGCTCACCCCTTTTGATTTTATTTATTCCATTGTACTTGGCGGCATATTGGAGGAAAGCATCTATGATGACAAAATTTCAGCGTTTCATGTCTGGTTCGCGGTTGCCGTATGGGGATTGATGTTATTTATCATTGAGAAGCTGTCGAAGCGCTATGATAAAATAAGGATTCTTTTGAAAGGCGAAACATCCATTTTAATTAGAAATGGCGAATTCAATATAAAAGAGCTGGAAGCCAATCACTTGGAAATGGAGCAATTACGAATCATGCTGCGCCAGCAAGGAGTCTTCTCTCTTCGGGAAGTTTGCGATTTGTACCTGGAACCGGGGGGGACGGTCAGCTTAAAAAAATACGCTAAATTCGATACGGTCACACCAGCCATGCTTAATTTAGAGCCCGAAGACGATTCGATCAATTTCCTGTTTATAGATGAAGGGGAAATCAATGAAGAAATCTTAGGATACACGGGCAAGTCAAAGGAATGGCTGTATGATGAACTGAATCAGCAAGGCTATAACAATATTCAAGAGATTTTGTATGCAGAATGGTCTGAAACCGACGGATTTTACGTTAAAACCTACGCGGGTAACAAGGAAGGTATACGGAAAGGGAATTAAGGCACTATGAGTAAATAAAAAACTCTTTTTGATTGTTACAGGTATGGTATCTGCTTATCAAAACTAACTCTCTAAAGACACGTGATTGCAAACGCATCACGTGTTTTTTTATTTATAGGAAAAACAATATGATAAGTAGAATATTTGCATATGTGTAGCGTTAATATTTATGCTTTTAGCTAAAGTAGTCTTAAGGTTCACTTATTCCCATAGCTAGTAATAATAAATAAGTCATTGCTAATAAAAGGCTATTGCCTAATAAACCGATAACCAAAAAAATTTTACGTTTAGACATCACCCAAGAGGTTATGGTGAAAATGATACCAATTATTGCCAATATACCGTAAAGCGTAATAAACATGCTAATATCCGCATTGGGTCCTCGCTGGTTATAGAAGAAAAGAATGCTGATTAGCAAAGGCAGTAAAGATAAAACGCCCAAAACAGTACCTGCTTTTCTCTTGTTCATCATTTATCCTCCTCTCTATAGTAGGGTTCCTGCCTCTTGCTGGATACGAAAATGCAAGATTATTTTATCCCGCATTAACGGGCAGTAATTTATCAAAAGCAATAAGCGAGCTCCTTCCTTCAAAAGTTGCCCGCTTATTTTTCAGTCTATCTTTTTTAACAACTGACGGCTGTCTATTATTTTCAGTATAAAAAAGGCAAAAGCTGCGCCAGCAAATGAACTCATCATAAATGCGGGCACCAAGCCAAATAGCGCTGCTTCTTGACCAAGTATAAGGGATGCAATAAAGTAAGCGGCTATCGCACCGAAAATGCCTGTGCCGATTACTTCTCCGATGGCTGTGAGTCCTAGGCTCTTTGTCCTTTTATAAACAAGCCCAGCCAGTAAAGCGCCAATCATACTGCCCGGAAACGCAAATAAGCTTCCCGTGCCTGCTAAGTTGCGAATGGTAGAAGCAATCAATGCTTGTGCCACGGCATAATATGGTCCTACAAGTACAGCCGTCAATACATTGGCTACATGTTGAATTGGAAATATTTTCGCAAGACCCACCGGAATATAAATGATAGTACTACAGATGGCCACGATGGCACTGATGATGGATGTATACACCATCTTTTGCAATTTACTCAATTTTCTTCAGCTCCTTTTGTCATTTGAACTGAAAGAAATAGCTCAAAGACTGCCCAAAAGGAGACTCCTCGCTACTTCCCTCCGCTAGTATGAACTAGATCAGGTTCAAAGGGTACTTCTCAGCCTTTTAAAAGACGCCCCTAGTAGTATATTTCTATTATAATAAATATTTAATATAAAGGAAGCTAGATTTGAAAAAGTAGAGGAGCACAGCAAAATTTCTTTTTTCTACAACCCTATGTAAAGAAAGCGGCATGAGTAAATTCATGTCGCTTCACAATTAAACCGATAAAATATGATAAAAATAATAAACTGTCTTCGCCGTATAAGCCGGCGAGTCCCGGTAATGGTATGGTCTGTTGACGCTATTTGAAGTATGGGCATTCACGTGGGGTATACCTCCGCGCATGCTTGTCACAATGGTGGAATGATCGACCCGGCCATCCCCTTTAAAATCATAAAAGATGACGTCTCCTGGCTTTAACTCAGCAGGGCTGTGGACCCGTTTTGCTCGTAAGCCTTGCTTGGAGGTTTCCAAAAACCATCTGAGTGAATGCGCTACACTCCAACTAAAACTCCATGTACCCCCGCGTAACCACCAACCCGATGAACGATTCGGATAGCCTGCCATTTTTGCTCCGCCTGCTAGCAAGCACTGAGAAATAAAATTCGTACAATCCACTGGGAAATGCGGGAAAGCCGGATTTGCACGATTCCACCAAGTGTGCGCATAAGCTACCGCTGCCGATCGATTATAAACCGCCATACATTCTTCACTCCTTCCGTATAATCTATGTTGGGAGAGGGAAATGGGTTTATTTTGAATCATTTAATGTAACATATTGTAAAATAAATCCATTATTATGAAATAATATGATAATATAAGAGTATATAGTTGTGTAATATATCAATTTGTTACAATGGAGGCTTTATAATGGGAAGTTTGAAATCGGTTTTTGTTAGTTTATTAGCAGTAGGCGTGTTAGGTCTGGGAGCAGTGACAGTAGAAGCAAAGGAAGTTATGAAAGTCTCTGGTTCAGCAGCGGTGATGAAACAAACGCCAAGTCCTTCTGCCCCAACGTTATTGACGTTAAAAAAGGGTGATTTTGTAGTGGCAGACAGTGTGACAAATGACTGGGCATTAGTTGATTTTCAAGGGGAAAAGGGGGCAATTGCACAAAATGTATTAGCTAAAAATTTGCCTTATACCATTAAAATTTCAGGTTCTAAAGGTGGTATTGTCATTAAAGAAAAGCCAACAACAACTTCTGCTACATCTGCAATGTTAAAACACGGTATGGTGATAGAGGATTATGGAACGGCTGAGAACGGTTACTCCTTTGTTCGTTATGGAAATATCATAGGGTATGCACAAACAAGTTTCATGGCTGTACCTAAAGCAACAGTGAAGTACACGAATAAGGATGTAAGTTTACGCCGTATTGCAAGTCCGAGTGCCGAAACGGTAGGATCAGTGAAAAATAATTCGAAAGTAGAAGTATATGCTAATATTGTTGGATGGTCTTATATTAAGGTAAATAATATTTCAGGATATGTACCGACTGAGGATTTAGTAGATAAAGCAGCGGCAGCTACACCTGTTACAAAACCAGTTAGTAAACCTTCGACACCAGTAAAAGGAGATGCTAGCTCAGGCTATTACGTAATTCTTGGTGCGCCGACGCATTTTAAGAATTGCAAGGCAATGAACGCTTATTATCCGAATGGTGTTCATAAATCACATCCGGCGTATGCTACACCTCGCGACCGAGATAATGATGGCTGGGCATGTGAAAAGAATTAAAAGTGAAGGGGATGTGGTAAACACGTCCCTTTTTCTGTGAGAGCATTGCTAATTATCTAACAGCAAGGATTTTTCCATATAATGTCGAATAGTGTTTAGTAATCGAGGTGAGAAAATGGCTATTATGATTCCAGAAGTACAAAAAGGGCATGTAACGGCGGGAGAAAGGTTAGTTTTTAAAACATTGCGAGATTATTTACCAGATGATTATATTGTATATTTTGAGCCGCAGATCAGCGGTAAGCATCCGGATTTTGTGATATTAGGGCCCGATTTGGGTCTTATTGTACTTGAGGTAAAGGATTATACTCGCAATAAAATTTTATCGATTAATAGCGATACATGGCTTATTCAAACCGAGGTCGGGGAAAAACGAGTTACCTGTCCATTGAAGCAGGCACGAAGTTATATGTTTACGATTATGAATCGATTAGAAAAAGATAAAGATTTGCTGCAACTTGAAGGGAAATATAAAATGAAGCTCAAATTTCCGTGTGGCTATGGCACGGTTTTTACAAGAATGAATCAACAGACTTTTATTGAAAATGATTTGTATGATGTGATTGAGCCCAATCTATGCTTTACACGGAATGAGATAGATAGTGAGCATGAATCCTTTTCGCCGGAATTCTTGATGGAAAAATTATTATCCATGTTTACGATGCCGTTTCGCTTGAATGAAGCCCTGACAGCTGATGAAATCAATCGTATCCGCTTTCACTTGTTTCCTGAAGTGCGCATTAGTGCAGAAATTGGAGAACGAACACCTTATCAGGATCAGTTACTTTTATCCTTGCATGATATTAAGGTAATGGATTTGCACCAGGAAAAGCTGGCTAAGCAATTAGGCGATAAAAATCGCCTTATTCGTGGGGTAGCGGGTAGTGGAAAAACGCTAATTTTGGCCAGTCGGGCAAAAATCTTAGCAAAGCAGCATCCGGATTGGCGTATTTTAGTGCTCTGCTTCAATATTTCTTTAGCAAAAAATATTGAGCAAATGGTAGAGCAGATGATGAAAGAGCCGGAAGATTTGTTTGACTTGATAGAGGATAAGGAGCCGCATCAAATAGAAGTGCGTAATTTCCATCAATTTCTTTATCGGGATTTGAAATTAACAGAAGCGCAAATTCCTGCAATCGTTGAAAAAATGGACAACGGAGAAGCAATTTTACCAAAATACGATGCTATTTTAATTGATGAGGGACAGGATTTTGATGCCAATTGGTATTTGTTGGTGTCACGATTGTTAAATCCAGATACAATGTCCTTTTTGTTAGTAGAGGACCGGGCACAAGATATTTACCGCCGTAAGCGTTCCTATGTACAAGATACCGGCTTAGATTTTCGCGGGCGTTCGAAAGTATTGAATATTAATTATCGGAATACGGCTGAAATTGTACGCTTTGCCTGGGGATTTTATCAGCACTTTTCTAAAATAGGCAATCAATTGATCAATACAGAGATTAGCGATGAAATCATCATTCCTAAAAGCACAAAGCGGAAAGGACCTTTGCCTGCCATGCGACTTTTCCAAAACTTCTTCCAAGAAGCAGATTTTATTGCGCGGCAAATCGAACGGCTTCATAAAGTACGCGGTGTACCGCTAGAAGAAATATTAGTGTTATACCGTGTTAAGTATGCAAACAATTGGGCCTATATTGACATTTTTATAAAAAAATTAAAGGAATACGACATCCCTTATTATTGGGTGACAGAAAATGAGCAAACAAAGCGCCAGTTCCAGCGTAATGAAAGCTCTGTGAAAATCTGTACGGTAGATAGCAGTAAAGGGCTTGATTTTACAGCAGTCTTTATGATAGCTATGCATGAGACACCATTTAACAAAGAAATGGAGTTTGAGAAGGAAGTGTCGCGTGTTTATATTGGAATGACACGTGCCAAGCAGTATTTATGTTTAAGTTATTCAGGGCAATCGTTGTTTACGGAGTATTTTGAACAGCAGCTACAACTAGCAAGTGACAGCACAATCAACGAAGCCAAATAACAGAAGATAAGTAGTAAAGGAGCATGCAGGTTGTATGTTCCTTTTATTGTTTGCTTCTTACTATATTCCGCCCTATTTCTCCTGCTAAGCTCTTTATCCACCAATATAATTTTTATATAAAGCATCCCCTAAGGCGAGGACTACTAAATATACACACAGGGTAATAATATGTATATAAGGAAAAAATAGTATCATTCAAGCGTTTAAAACGTTCTACTTCCTCATTCTTAACATAACCATTACCAATAAATTGTCAATGGAATGCTATAATGGGCATAACGACTAGGCAGATAAGGAGATGTGGTATGAAGCTGACAAGAGAAGAAAAGTCATGGATTCTGTATGATTGCGGTAATTCAGCCTATTCCATGGCCATCACAACCGCATTGTTTCCGATTGTTTTTGGCATGTTTGATGAGTCAAATAGTATGGATATTGGCTACTTTAATTCATTCGCCAGTATTTTAATCGCAGTTTTAAGTCCGGTGTTGGGAACATTAGCGGATTATAAAGATAAAAAGAAACGTTACTTTACGTTCTTTGCGTTACTCGGTATTTTAGCAACGCTGTCATTTGCCTTTATCTCGCCGGCAAGCGGGCAGTGGCAATTATTAATTGTATTGTATGTATTATCAGCAATCGGCTTTGCAGGGGCCAATATTTTTTATGATTCCTTTTTGGTCGATGTCACAACCGATGAAAAAATGGATAAAGTATCTGCTAGCGGCTTTGCTTACGGGTATATTTCTAGTGTCATTCCATTTGGCATTAGTTTGGCTGTGATTTTCTTCATGGGTATGGACCAGGCAATCGGTTATCAAATTGGCTTTGTCATCACAGCGCTTTGGTGGGGGCTTCTTACCTTCCCGATGTTGCGTGACGTCAAGCAACGCTACTATATAGAGCCTGAGCCTCAACCGGTAAAAAGCAGCTTTAAGCGATTGGGCACTACCTTCATGCGAATAAAAGATTATAAGATTGTCTTTATCTTTTTACTGGCTTACTTCTGTTATATTGACGGGGTCGATACGATCATTAAAATGGTAGTACCGTATGCCACGAGCGTATTAGGGAGCGACGCCTTTAATACCTTTACACTGCTTGGCATTTTATTAGTGATTCAGATTATTGCCTTCCCGTGTGCACTGATATACGGGAGATTGGCTAAGAAATATTCCACAAGAGCCATGATTATTGCGGGAATTACGACATATATTATTGCCAGTATAGCAGCGTTTTTCATTTCAGAAATGTGGCATATATTTGTGCTAGGGGCTATGATTGGTTCCGCGCAAGGAGGCATCCAGGCACTGAGTCGCTCCTATTACGGCAAAATTATTCCGAAAGAACGATCCAATGAGTTTTTCGGTTTTTATAATATATTCGGAAAATTTGCGGCCATTATTGGACCATTTCTTATGTCCCTTACCACAACGATCACAGGGGAAGCCAGGTTTAGCATTTTAGCCATCATCCCGCTGTTTGTGATGGGACTGGCGATTTTCTTAATGCTACCGAAGGAAAAATTAGTAGAAAAAGCAGGGTGAACAATCTATGAAAACACAACAACATGTCATCGTCATCTCCTACGATGCCTTTTCCAAAGATAATTGGGACAGTGCGTGTCAACAGCCGAATATGGCGAGGCTTCTAGAGAATGGAACCTATACAACGGAAATGAAAAGTGTTTATCCGACATTGACCTATGTGATTCATAGCTCATATGTTACAGGCATGTATCCCAATAAGCATGGGGTATACCATAATAACCCATTGCAGCCTTTTGTACCGGAACAGGACCAAGATTGGCACTGGTTCAGAAGCGATATTAAAAAACCGACTATTTACGAAGCGGTGAGAGATCAGGGGATGACCGTGGCAGGCATTTTATGGCCGGTTACGGGGAAAGCCAATATTCAGTACAATATTCCTGAAATCAAGGCTGTGAAAAATGAAAATCAGGCACTGAAAATATTGAAAAGCGGCAGCAAACTATTCACAATCGGCATGGAACTGAAATACGGGAAATATCGTAAAGGCATCGAGCAACCGTATTTGGACGATTTTATTACCCGATGTGCAGTCGATACCATTAAAAATAAAAAGCCGAATTTACTGCTCATGCATTTAATCGATCTGGATGATACGAAGCATGCGCTCGGGACGAAAGGGCCTCATATTGAGCAGGTGATTGAGCGGATGGATAAGCGAATAGGGAATCTTATGGAGGCTGTGGAGGAAGCAGGTATCCTTCAGCAGACGACGTTTATTATCGTGGGGGATCATGGTCAGCTCGATGTGCAATATAAGGTGCATTTGAATCGGCTACTGCAAGAACAAGGGTTAATTTATGAGGAAAATGGCAAGATGCAGTGGCGTGCTTACATACAAGGGGCGGGTGGTGCGGCCTATTTACATGTAAAGCCCGGTGATGAACAAGCACTGCAGCAGGCGCTTGCCATTTTACATGAGGTCAAGCAACAAGAAGAGTACGGCATTGAAGATATTTACGGACGTGCAGAGTTGGCGCGTTTCCATGTAGACCCGGCCTTTCCTTATATGATCGAGGCAAAGCCAGGCTATGCATTTGAAGATAGCTTAACAGAACCAGTAGTGCTGGATTTGCATGCAAGAGGAGAAACATATGCAACCCACGGCTATTCTCCGGAAAAACCGGATTATACAAGTGTCTTCGTAGCGTCCGGAAGGGGAATCAAGCCCCAAGCACCAATGGGTAACATCGAAGTAATTGATCTCGCACCTACAATCGGTCAGCTGTTAAATGTCCCGTTTACGAATTGCGATGGACGAGCATTAACAGAAATCATAGCGGATGAGTGAAACAGCGAGTCTTTCTGGTGAGCGGGGTGGAGTTATTAGACACTATTGGGGTTTAATTAGACACTCTGATGCTCAAATTAGACACTCTGAAATATTTCACTATAATATGGTTATACCCACGGCTATCTCATCAAAGAGTTACAATTTTTCACATTTCGATGCAACTTTATAAAAAAATATACGTCTGTCCTTTTCGAAGTGTTGGGAAACTGTTAATATGAAAGATAGTATGTACTGTAAGTAAGAGAGTGGTGAACAAATGGAAGAACAAAAAACAGAGGAAATCGTATCAAAGCCTGCTAAAAAATTTATACGCATTAAACCGTTTGCTTTGATTATGATTATTGCTCTTACTATTATGGGAACAGCTGGACTCACGGTTTTAGCTTTAACATTTGGTGATGAAAGAGTTGTTGAAGTGAAGGTTCCTGTAGAAAGAAAAGAATTTTCACGTTTATATGATGCGTACGATGAACTGAAAAATAATTATTATATTGATATTGAGGATAAGGACATTATTTCAGGTGCGATTAACGGCATGTTTGATGCGCTGGATGATCCTTACTCAGATTATATGTATATGGACGAGGCTGATCAGTTCAATGAAGATTTATCGTCAAGCTTCCAAGGCATTGGTGCTGAGATTCAAGAACAAAATGGTTATATTATGGTCGTATCTCCAATCAAAAATTCACCAGCAGAACGTGTCGGGCTTCAGCCGCAAGATATGATTTTAGCAGTAGATGGTGAAAGTTTACAGGGGATGTCAGCTTCCGAAGCAGTCAAGTTAATTCGCGGTGAAAAAGGCACATCTGTTACATTGACGGTCAAGCGCGGAGATACAGAGCCGACTGATATGACTATCGTACGTGATGAAATTCCAATTGAAACTGTCTATGGTGAAATGGATGAGGACAAAATTGCCCACGTACAAATTACATCATTTAGTGAAGACACAACAAAAGAATTAACAAAAATATTAACAGAGTTCGAAGCGCAAGGTATGGAAGGCATTATATTGGATGTGCGTCAAAATCCAGGTGGCTACTTAGTAGGGGCAATCGACATTGCCAGCCTATTCCTAGAAGAAGGGAAGACGATCTTACAAGTAGAAACACGCGATAGCGAGCCAGAAGTATATAAAGCAAGTGGCGGGAAGAAATTTACGCAGCCTGTCACAGTACTGATTGATGAGGGCAGTGCATCGGCATCTGAGATTTTAGCAGCAGCTCTGCATGAGTCAGCAGGTGTGGAAGTCATTGGTCTTACATCGTTTGGTAAAGGAACGGTACAAACGGTCAGCTCTCTAGCCGATGGAGCGAATTTAAAATTCACGACAGGTAAATGGCTAACGCCAAAAGGAAATTGGATCAATGAAAAAGGCGTAGAGCCGACAATTGAAGTTCCATATCCTTCTTACGCGTCGCTGTCATATATTGACCCGGAAACAGAGCTTACAGTTGGTACAGCAAGCAGTGCGGTACAGTCGGCAGAAGGCATGCTGGAAGCTCTTGGTTACAAACCAGGTAAAGTGGATAGTTTGTATGATGAAGACACAGCGGATGCAGTGAGTGCATTCCAAAAAGCGAAAAAACTAGAAGT
Source organism: Lysinibacillus odysseyi (assembly GCA_014595895.1). GTDB lineage: Bacteria > Bacillota > Bacilli > Bacillales_A > Planococcaceae > Lysinibacillus_B > Lysinibacillus_B odysseyi_A. Next base: position 939,638 of record JABUKB010000001.1, read on the forward strand.
AACAGGTGTCATCGCAGGAGATACAACGCGTTCGCTTATGCAAGCATTGCGTGAAAAAATCACCGAGGATGACCCGATGATTGAAAAAGCAAAAGAAGTATTGTTAACAGCAGAATAATAATCAAAAGGGCTGTCCATTACGGGCAGCCCTTTCCATTACGGGAGTGAGAAGAAATGAAAGATGTCTACTTATTTAGTGGATTTTTAGGAAGCGGCAAAACATCGATGCTAACGGATGTGATTCGTCAATTAAAAGAAGCAGATCTGAAACCTGCTGTTATTATGAATGAGCTAGGGAAATTAAATTTTGATTCGCAAGCGGTAGAAAAGGATATACCGTTAAAGGAAATGCTGGAGGGCTGTATTTGCTGCTCGGGTGCAGAAAAAACAGAAGCGCAAATTCAATCCTTATTGCATGGGGCCGATTTTGATGTCTTAATTATCGAAACTACAGGAGCAGCTCATCCTGTGGAAGCTCTGGATGCCGTATACTCCCCATTATTTGCGGAGCAGTTAAATGTCAAAGGAATTGTGACAGTAGCAGATAGCAAACTATGGCTGGAGCGTTCCTCATTGTCTCCGCAGGCACGTTCTTTATTTATGGAGCAAATTCGCCATGCGCATTTATTATTAGCGAATAAAACAGATCTATTGACAGAGGCAGAGCAGGCGCAGGTAGTACTGGAATTGCAAGGCTTTAACGCCAATGCCTTTATTTTGCAAACAACCAACGGAAAGGTACCGCTAGCTTTACTCCAGAATATGCAGTCCACAACACCGATAGCAAAATCTGATATTGTCGCGGCACCAATTGGAAAAAGCTTCAATTTGGGTTCGAGACTCGTTGAATTCGATGAAAGTTTTACGCAGGAGCAATTTGAAGATTGGGTACGTGAATTGCCTGAAACTGTGTATCGCATGAAAGGCTATGTGCCGATCAAAGGGATTAAAAATCCGATGTTGTTCCAGTATGCATACGGGATGGTGCAGTGGCTTCCGGAATACATTCATATGCCTGCCAAGCTGGTAATTATCGGGGAGCACTTAGAAGATGTAGCGGTGATTGGACACTGAGCAAGAGGCGGTTGATGGATATAACGCAACCGCCTTTTCACTATGTTTGATGGATCCCTAATTTTAAAAATCGTTCGATATGATAAAATTGTTCCTTCGTCATTGTAAGAGAAGAGGTAGAGCCATCTTGTAAGTTGGTTTGAATGATTTCTAATTCATGACTACCAGTTCTTTTGATTTCCATTATTGATTGCTTTTCGCGGTATACAACATATTTCATGTAAATCCCTCCTCCATCTCTTAGATATACTATTATTACTACTAGTTACCACTTTTTATACATCTGTGAAACTTTTACCTGATAGGGTTTTCGTGTCGTTCTTTCAATGGAGGTTTTTAATAGGCACGATTTGTGTTAAAATGGGGAGCAGCTGAAAATGCATAAACACTATAAAATCCTCATATATAGGAATAGAGATTCCATACACTTAGATTAGAGAGATAGAAAGTTAGGGGAAAAACATTGACTAAAAAATCAATTATACTTACAGGTGGCGGAACCGCTGGGCATGTTTCGCTGAATCAAGCGATTATTCCCGCATTAATAGACCAAGGTTATGATGTGCACTATATTGGATCCAAGGACGGCATCGAAAAAGAGTTGATCGGAAGTGCTTTTCCAGAAATACCGTATCATGAAATTGCGAGTGGAAAGCTAAGACGTTATTTTTCAGTGAAAAATTTTACTGACCCATTCCGTGTAATGGCCGGCATCGGGCAGGCATTCACGATTATTAAAAAAGTAAAACCTACCATTATTTTTTCTAAAGGCGGCTTTGTCTCCGTACCGGTCGTGATGGCTGCAAAATTAGCGAATGTTCCCGTAGTGGTACATGAATCGGATGTAACGCCTGGCTTAGCCAATAAATTATCATTACCTTTTGCTTCTCATATTTTTACGGTTTTTAAAGAAACCATGCAGCATCTGCCTAGCGATAAGGCTACATGCACAGGTTCCATTATTCGTCAACAGCTGTTTACAGGCGAGCGTGAGCGAGGCTTGCAGCTTTGTGGTTTCGACAACAGCAAAAAAGTGTTGCTAGTGATGGGAGGTAGCTTAGGTTCAGTTGTATTGAATAATGCCTTGCGAGAAAATTTACAGGCATTGTTAGAGAAATTTCAAATTGTGCATCTGTGCGGGAAGGGAAATGTAGATCCTGCAATCCAGCAACCAGGCTACTGCCAGTTTGAATATGTAACTGATGAGCTACCCGATTTATTGTATGCAGCCGATTTAATCGTCTCAAGGGCGGGTTCCAATTCCATATTTGAATTTTTGGCCCTCCAAAAACCAATGCTTTTGATCCCTTTATCAGCAGCGAAAAGTCGTGGAGATCAAATCTTGAATGCCAATCTATTTAAAAAGAAAGGCTTTGCCCATGTGCTAGAGGAAGAGGCGCTGACAAAAGAGTCGTTTTTAATAGCGTTGGAACGCTTAGTGAAAGAAGAGGCAGATATCGTGGACCGAATGCTCGATGTAGAAGCACCCAAAACACCGGCAGAAATGGTCACATTGATTACCCAATATGAAAATTAAAAAATGCGAGAGTCCAAAAAGGATTCTCGCATTTCTGCTTACATTGCTTGTTCTTCCGCTTCCGCACGCTCGTGTGCAGTCATTAAATAGAATAAATCTTTCGGGATTTGAAATAAATTATATTTAAACTCGCCAGCATTAATTTCTTCATATAAAGCTGGGTGTGTATCATTGGCATGAACAACATAAGGTAATTTTAGAGCTGCGGCAATGGAACGCTCGTTTTCTTTGCGAATACGTAGAAATACTGTGTGGAAGTTGAGGTCAAAAAATAATTCTGAAAGGAAATCATACTTAGCTTTTTGATTGTAGCCCAGACCTTGGTAAGGTTTACCTATCCAAGTGCCAAGGAAACCAGCGCCGTCCTGCACATCAAAAATGCTAATTGTTCCTATTGGTTGTCCCCAATCATCCAAAATAGTGCGAGACACAGTATGGCCGCGCTGTTCTTCTTCGATCAATTGTTTCGTCATAAACAGGTATTCCTCGGGAGAGGTAGCTTTGTGTCTCACGTAAGGGAATACAGATGGGTGTGACAGTAACTGATATAATTCTGTTGTTTCATGAAGATCTCGATGTTTTAACATACGAAACGCCTCCTTTAGTAGGATAGTTTGGGCCAAGACTTAGGCATCATTTCGAACTTGCATCCAATTCAAAGGCAAAAGACGTCCAACTAAGAAAAATACTTTACTAATTAGTTCCCTGTTCATGACTTATTAAACACATATCGAAATAATATTATTTGCGTCTATAATAACTTATGAACCGTACATTGCGCAATAGAATCGCTCGAAAAAACATAAATTTTCTGTAAATTGTTTATATATTCTGAATTATTAAAAAAATTATTTTTTTCTACTTCTTGAAGTGAATACTTGAACAGGATAATATAGAGTTATAAAAGAGAGGAATGGGAAAAATGGAACGTTTATTAAAGGTTCACGGGTCAGGAAACACGTTTTATTTACTAGAAGTAATGGAAGAAGATACATCTTATTTGGTACAATTAGCACAATGGCTATGCGATAAGGATAATCATGCAGGTGCTGACGGTCTTCTGGTCGTGTGTCCTTCGTCCGTAGCAGATGCAAAAATGCGCGTCATCAATGCGGATGGTTCGGAAGCTTCTATGTGCGGCAACGGTCTTCGCTGCGTAGCACGCTATGTGTGCGAAAAACTGCAAGTGGACGAGGCGCTAATCGAGACGATGAAAGTAAATTTGCATGTCAAAAAAGAAGCAGCTATTTATCGAGAATTACCTACTTATTCTGTAGAAATATCACCTGTTTCGTTTGATTTAGAAACATTGCCCATGCATGTGCCAGAGCGAAAACAAATAATGAATGAAGTGATGGAACAATTTTCGCCTACTATCTTGTTTACAGCCATTTCCGTTCCGAATCCGCATCTCATCGGTATTGTAGAGGAATATGATATGAAACATCCGCTTCACCAGCAGATGCTTTCCCAATATTTAAATGATGACAATCCATATTGTCCAGACGGTGTGAACGTCAGCTATGTGTATCCCTTATCAGAAGATAGCATTTTTGTTCGAACATATGAGCGCGGCGTAGGCTTTACAAATGCATGCGGTACAGCCATGACGGCTTCTGCATTAGTGACCCATATGACGCATATAATTCCAAATAAAGAAGTCACGGTTTACAATCCGGGAGGCTTTGTAAAATGTATGGTAGAGTATGATGAAAATAATTACTATTTGCGGCTCATCGGTAATGCAACAGTAACGGAAACATGTCTGTTGGCAAATGACGGGGACCGTTTTAAATGGGTAAGTTTTGAAAGCACACATGAACAATTAGAATATGAAGAATGTAAGAGTTTTGTAAATAAAAAGGTTGAGAAAATTTTAAAATAAAGTAGGCGATGTCATCATGCTAGATAAAAACCTTTCGTATGAACAATTAAATATATTGTTTGAGCAGAGCAAAGACTTCGTGTTTTTGAGTGAAAGGATAGATGGTGATTACGTATATCGATATGTGAACCGTGCTGCGACCTCTATTTTTAATGCAGATGTAATAGGGAAGAGCATTCAGCAAGTAAATTTAAATACAGCGGAAAATGTTATTATAAAATATTATGATCGTGCCTTAGAACGGAACGAGCAGCAAAATTTCCAGGATTATTCTTTCCATGCTAGCGAAGCACGTAAATATGAGACGACGGTTATCCCCATTATCCGTGATGAAAAGCAGTATATTTTAGCCATGACAAAAGAGCTTGCGTTTGAGAGAGATTTGCAAGATAAGTATTTATTTACACGCAGTTTGTTTTATAAAACCTTTTTGTCAACGGTGCTATTGTCGAAAGATTTAAAATTGTTAGAAGCAAATCCGGTATTTCTTAAAATGTTTCAGCTAGATTTTGAGCAAGCGAGGAATCAAGACTTTTTGGAGCTAGGAATAGTGAAAAAAGATCAAATGGACAATTGGCGTCAATCCCTCATGCATATGAATGAAGATTATGCATTTGATACGCAAATCCTTCATTTTACCGATGCCAATGGCCAGCTGCGTTCCTTCATGACAACCATTACCCCGTTAATTGATGGAGAGGTAAGAGCTTTCTTCTTAATTTTACAGGAAATCACCAAGCATTTGGAGCAGCAAAAAATCATTGAAAGAACGAAGCATGTGCTAGGTACATTTAAGAATGCCATGAATAGCGCAGCCGATATTACCATTACGGATATCGATGGAGTGATTACGGATGTCAATGATCGCTTTGTTGAACGAACAGGTTATGAGCGTGAAGAAATTATAGGAAGAACCCATCAAGTAGTAAATGCCCGCTACCATCCACCGTCCTTTTTTAAGGAGTTATGGAAAACAATAGCGAGTGGCAAAGTATGGCGAGGCGAAATATGCAATCGCAATAAAAATGGCGTGACCTATTGGAACGAAACAACCATTATTCCGCTAGTGGATGTGACAGGTCAGGTGACACAGTATTTAGGTGTTCATTATGATATTTCAGAAAAGAAACGCGCCATTAACCAACTGCATACGATTGAAAAAAAATTCCGTCTCATTACGGAAAATACCAATGACCTGATTGTCATCATGGATGGCCATGGGATGATTACATATGCCTCTTCATCGTATGCGCGTTTGCTTGGCTATAAGGAAGAAGATCTGGTAGGACGCTTCTATGAGCAAATCTTACATGAAAATAGTCAAAAGACTTGGCGAAATCTTCTACAACATAATATGCATACAGGGATTGAAGTGCGTCTTGAATTGCAGCTTCTCTCTAAAAATGAAGAAACTTTCTGGACGGAAGCACATTGTAAAGATGTATATGAGCAAGAAAAGGGCAATATGTATCAGATTATTATGATTTCTCGGGAGATGACGGAACGCAAAGAACGAGAAAATAATTTGAAGTTTTTAGCCTACCATGATAGCTTGACGAATATCCCGAATCGGCGCTTTTTGATAGAGGAATTTCCGCGCTATGTAGAATGGGCCGCAGATAACAAGGACGTCATTGCGCTGCTGTTTGTAGATGGGGATGATTTTAAAGAGGTCAATGATAGATTCGGCCATGATGTAGGAGATGAATTTATTCGCAAATTCAGTGAAGCCTTGTCGAACTGCATGCGGGCGAACGATTTAGTCGTACGTTTAGGGGGCGATGAATTTGTCATTCTATTACCAGGCTTATCACGGGATGAAAACGAACGCACCGAGCAGGTTGATCGATTTATTAGACGTGTGCAGGTGCGGCTGCTTGAGGGATGGGAAATTGAAGGGCATGTCTTTAAGCCAACCGCCTCTATCGGTGTGGCCTTTTATCCAGACCACGCGCAACAATTGGATGACTTATTAGATTTAGCTGATAAAGCACTTTATTATGCGAAGAGCTTCCATAAAAATCATTACCAAATCTATCATGCCACATTGTAAATTACTACCGGTTAATGCGGGATAAATCTACAGGGCAACTTAAAAAGTGAAGACTTTTTAAGTTGCCTTTTTTTTATTGGAAATGGGACAATAGCAAGTGAAACAGTCCGATCCCTTGACAATACAAAACACCAAGCGGGGGACTTGGTGTTTTGTATCACTACATAAAGTATAGTCTAAGGTGTCGTACAGTATAAATAATTACCTGTTTTGTTAATTTTTAAACCCTAAATATAAAGAAAGTGATAAAAAGATGAAAAAAATATTAATTGTTGAAGATGAAAAGAACATTGCAAGGTTTTTAGAATTGGAATTGAGGCATGAAAAGTTCGAAGTAACGGTCTGCTATGATGGACGACAAGGGTTAGAGCAAGCGTTGGCACAACAGTTTGACTGTATTCTATTGGACGTCATGTTGCCTGCACTAAATGGAATTGAGGTATGCAGAAGGATTCGGAAGCAATCGGACGTTCCGATTTTACTCCTAACAGCCAGAGATGCTGTTATGGACCGTGTTGCTGGTTTAGATGCAGGTGCGGATGACTATATCGTCAAACCATTTGCCATAGAAGAATTATTGGCTCGCATACGTTCGATTTTTAGAAGGGTAAAATCTTCAGATGCTCAGGAACAGGCAAAGCTGACAGTACGTGATATAGAAATGGATACCCAAGCGTACGAAGTGTTTTTGAGGGGCGAGCGTTTGGAACTGACGCGCACGGAATTTGATTTGCTGAAACTGCTCATGTGGAATAAAAATATTGTTTGTACAAGAGAACGTATTTTAGAACAAGTATGGGGGTATGATTCAGAGGTAGAAACGAATGTGGTAGATGTTTACATTCGGCATTTACGGACTAAACTTGTGACAGACGGGGTGCCTTATATAGAAACGGTGCGCGGTGTCGGGTATGTGATGCGCGAATGAACAAGCTATGGAACCGCTCCTTAAAAACGAAATGGATGTTAACAACAGGGCTCACCATTTTTATTTCTTATGCAGCAATTTGCATTGTAACTTTTTTCGCTTTGCAATCGTGGCTTTTATCGGCAGAAGAGCAAAATGCTACACGTACGGCAGAGGACTTGAGCAGTTTTTTTGCCTCACAGGGATTTGCTGTTACAATACAGGATTTGCAAAATCAATCCGGTCTTATGCAGGCGATTTTGACACAAGATCAGACTGTCCGATTGTTTCATTTAGATGGACGGGAAATTTTACAGATTAATAATGCGGCACCAGCAGTTGCGCTGCCAGCTGAACTTCGGCATACGCATATTGAAAAAATGGAAGTGGCTGGTGTGGATGCTTTTGTTATTCACCGAGCCGTACAGATTGGTCCATTGCACATGATTTTGCAATTGGTACATCCCTTAACTGCTTTTCAGTCGATGATGAGCTACATCCTGACAACCATGTTTCTGCTTGGCATAGGCGGGATACTATTAGCGGCAGGGATGAGCTATTTGGCTTCTACGCTGCTTATTCGTCCATTGCAGGATTTACGCAATTCCATGGAAGCAGTAAAAGAAGGGGGCTTTGCGTCAAAGGTAGATTTTACGTATACAGCACAAGATGAGATTGGTGATTTAGTTATTATATATGAAGAAATGCTGGCCAAGTTGGAGCAATCCTTTACTCGCCAACAGCAATTTGTTTCTGATGCTTCCCATGAACTCCGGACGCCGATTCAGTCATTAGAGGGGCATTTATCGCTGATGAAGCGCTGGGGGAAGGACGATCCTGAAGTGTTGGAAGAATCTTTAGCCACATCTTTGCAAGACGTGGGACGCATGAAAAAAATACTAGAGGAATTGCTACAATTGGCAAGGCAAGAAAATCTGTCCCAACATGCCACGGCAAATGTTGTAGAAGTTCTCGCAGAGGTAGAACGTGAGATGCGTTTCATTTATCCTCATGCCACATTGGATAGGAGTGTTGTAGGACAGATAAAAGAAGCGAACATAACAGCAGAGGCACTTGGGCAAGTGATTCGAAATATATACGAAAATGCTATTCGCTATTGTGAACGCAAGCCGCTCATTCATACAGCGCTTCATTTTAAGGGAGAGGATGTGTTTATTGAGGTGACCGATAATGGTATAGGTATAGCAGAGGAAAATATACCTTATGTATTTGATCGCTTTTTTAAAGTGGATGATGCACGCCTTCATGTCGAAGGCAGTACAGGGCTCGGTCTAAGTATTACAAAAATGCTGATAGATAAGTATAATGGAGATATCGAGGTGCATAGTCAAATAGGAAAAGGAAGCGTGTTTTTATTACGTATTCCCTTAAAACTGTAACAAAATAGACAAAATTATCGGTTTTTTTAGTCTTCAAGAAAAAAATTGCTTATTTTGCTAAAAAGAGTTGTATTTTTTGTAGAGAGTAGTAAGATTGAAAGGGAAAAAACGTTCATACATCTGACTGTAAGTTCCTATGCAACAGTTAGCTGTAGAATGAATTTTATTGAAATTTATTGATCATAAATGGAACTGCCATTATAAGGCAAAAAGTTGGAGGTAATTTTTCATGTCGAACAATGTATACTCTGCAGGTTCCCCTTGGACAGCCTTTGCTGGTCCTAACTTAGGTTATGTTTTAGAGCAGTATGACCTTTACCTGCAGTCTCCTGAAGAAGTAGAAGCTGAATTAGTCGCACTATTCGAAATGTATGGCGCGCCACAAGTAGAAGGAGTTGCAGCAGTAGCAACTACCACAGCTGCTCCTCAAGGTGATTACAAAAAAGTGTTAGCAGCAGTACAGTTAGCAGAAGCAATTCGTCAATCTGGACATTTAGCTGCGGATCTTTACCCATTAAAAGACCGTAAACTAGACACTTCACGTTTTGATGAAAGCGCATTCGGTTTATCTGCAGCAGATTTAACAGCAATGCCAGCAGAAGTATTCTTCAAAGACATCCCAGCAGGTGTAAAAAACGGTAAAGATGCGATTGATTTCTTGAAATCTGTTTATACAGATAAAGTAGCTTTTGAATTCTCGCAAGTGGTAGAGAAAGAAGAGCGTAATTGGATTCAAGATCAGATCGAGTCAGGTGCTTTAAAAGCAGCATTAACTGCTGACGAAAAGAAAGCGTTATTAGATCGTTTAACACACGTTGAAAATTTTGAAAAATTCATCCACAAAACATTTGTTGGTCAAAAGCGTTTCTCTGGAGAAGGCTTGGACACACAAATCGTTTTATTAGACGAAATTATTAAAACAGTTGAAAAACAAAACGTTGAAAAAGTACGTATTGGAATGGCTCACCGTGGTCGTCTAAACGTCTTAACACATGTATTAAACAAACCATATGACATGATGTTCTCTGATTTTGCACACGTTTCAAATGAGTTATTCTTGCCGGAAGATGGCCGCCTTGAAATTACTAAAGGTTGGACAGGTGACGTGAAATACCACATGGGTGCTTCATATACACATGATTCTGGTTTAAATGTAAAATTAGCTTATAACCCGTCTCACTTAGAGGTAGTGGCACCAATCGTATTAGGCGCTACACGTGCTGCACAAGACGATACGTCAAAAGCTGGCGAGGTAGACTTTGACCGTAACAAAGCACTAGGAATTGTTATCCATGGTGATGCGGCATTCCCAGGGCAAGGGATTGTAACAGAAACATTAAACTTTGCGAAAACAGAAGGGTTCACTACAGGCGGTACAATCCATATTATCGCAAACAACATGATCGGTTTCACAACAGAACATTATGATTCTCGCTCTTCCGTTTACTCTTCTGATCCAGCAAAAGGTTACGAGGTACCAGTTGTACACGTAAACGCTGATTCACCAGAAGCTGTAGCGCAAGTAGGTCGTTTTGCAGCTGCTTACCGTCAAAAATTCGGTAAGGATATTTTAATCGACCTAATCGGTTACCGCCGTTATGGTCACAATGAAACTGACGATCCAACGGTAACAAACCCAGAGACATATAAATTAGTAGCAAAACATAATACAGTTCGTGAATTATACGGTGCAGAGCTAGCGACTGCAGGTATTATTTCTGACGCTGATGTGTCAGCACTCAATGAAAAAGCTTACGCAACGATGCAAGCTGCTTATGATCATGTAAAAGAAATGGAAGCAAAAGATGAGCATAAAGCAATCGAAATGCCTGAGGAAGTAAAAGTTTCATTCCCAGAGATCGATACAGCTGTTGGAGTAGAGCGTTTAGCACAAATCAACGAAGAGCTATTAAAATTTGAGGAAGGTTTTGAGCCTCAAAATAAATTAGGTAAAATCTTAGCAAAACGTGTAGAAGCGTTTGCAGATAGCAAAATTGACTGGGGTCACGCAGAAACGTTAGCTTACGCAACATTGCTACAAGACGGTGTACCAGTTCGATTCACTGGTCAAGATGCACAACGTGGTACGTTCTCGCAACGTCATCTAGTGTTACATGATAAAAACAATGGTGGTTTATTTACACCACTTCATCATATTTCTGATGCAAAAGCATCATTTACAGTTCACAACTCACCACTGACTGAAGCAGGTGTAGTAGGGTTTGAATATGGTTACTCTTTAGAAAATCCAAACATTTTAAATGTTTGGGAAGCGCAATTTGGTGACTTTGCGAACATGGCACAAGTAATGTTCGATAACTTCATCTCAAGTGCTCGTTCTAAATGGGGTCAAAAATCTGGCTTTGTTATGTTATTGCCACATGGTTATGAAGGGCAAGGTCCAGAACACTCTTCAAGCCGTATGGAACGTTTCTTACAAATGTCAGCAGAAAACAACTGGTTCGTAGCAGACTGTTCAAATGCAGCTAACTACTACCACTTATTACGCCGTCAAGCAGCAATGCTAGGTACAGAAGGTGTACGTCCATTAGTAGTGGTTTCACCGAAGAGCTTACTACGCCATCCATTAGCAGCAGCATCTGCTGAAGAATTAGCAAATGGCAAGTTCCGTGAAGTAATTGAACAGCCGACAACAGGTAAGAATGTAGATGTGGTTGAAAAAATTATTCTTGGTACTGGTAAAGTAACAATTGACCTTGCTGAGCGCGTAAAAGACGGTGAAGGCTTCGATCACTTACACATCGTACGTGTAGAGCAGCTTTACCCATTCCCAGCAGAGCAAGTAAAAGAAATCATTGCTCGTTACCCAAATGCAAAAGAAATCGCGTGGGTACAAGAAGAGCCGAAAAACCAAGGTTCTTGGAACTATATGATTGAACACCTTTATGAAATTGCTGAAGGCAAAAAAGTACGTTATATCGGTCGTCCAGCGATGTCTTCAACTTCTGAAGGCGATGCAGACTCTCACAAAGCAGCACAAGCGGCACTAGTTTCTGAAGCTGTATCTAAATAATTTCATTATTTAAATAGATATTAACTAGAATTAGATGGGCTTCTTGCTAGAAGGAGCCCAACCAATTCCTTATAATAGTGAGGAATGGGAAATCAAAGGAGGATATGAAAGTGGCTGAAATTAAAGTCCCTGAATTAGCAGAATCGATTACTGAAGGTACAATTGCCCAGTGGGTGAAAAAAGTTGGAGATCGCGTAGAAAAAGGCGAATTCATCGTTGAATTAGAAACAGATAAAGTAAATGCTGAAATCATTTCTGAAGAAGCAGGCGTGTTAAAAGAAATTTTAGCTGAAGAAGGCGACACTGTTCTTGTAGGACAAGTTATCGCAGTAGTAGAAGCAGGCGAAGGCGGCGCAGCAGCTCCAGCAGCACCAGCGAAAGAAGAAGCAGCAGCACCAGCTCCAGCACAAGAAGCTCCAAAAGCGGCTCCTGCACCAGTTGCAGAAGAAACTTCAGGAGATCGCGTAGTAGCAAGCCCGGCAGCTCGTAAATTAGCTCGTGAAAAAGGCATCGATTTAGCGGCAATCTCTCCAGTAGATCCACAAGGTCGAGTACGTGTACAAGACGTAGCAGCTCACGGTACAGCACCAGCAGTAGCACCAGCAGCTCCAGTAGCAACAACAACTGGTCCTGTAGTATTCGCACCAGCTGCAGATACTGATCGTGTAACAATTGAAAAAATGTCTCGCCGTCGTCAAACAATTGCGAAACGTTTACTAGAAGTAAAACAATCTACAGCTATGTTAACTACGTTCAACGAAATCGACATGACAAACATCATGGCATTACGTAAACGTAAACAAGATGAATTCGTGAAAGCTAACGATATCAAATTAGGCTTCATGTCATTCTTCACAAAAGCTGTTGTAGCAGCACTTAAAAAATATCCATACGTAAATGCACAAATTTCTGGTGACGAAATTCACTTAAACAACTTCTTCGATATCGGTATCGCTGTATCAACAGAAGAAGGTCTAGTAGTGCCAGTAGTGCGTGATGCAAACGCTAAAAACTTTGCTGAAATTGAGAAAAACATCGCTGAGTTAGCTGGTAAAGCACGTGATAAAAAATTAGGCTTAAACGACATGGCTGGTGGTTCATTTACAATCACTAACGGTGGTGTGTTCGGTTCATTAATGTCTACACCAATCATGAACGGTACACAAGCTGGTATTTTAGGTATGCACTCAATCGTAAACCGTCCAGTAGCTGTGAATGGTGAAGTTCAAATCCGTCCAATGATGTACGTGGCATTATCTTACGATCACCGTATCATCGATGGTAAAGATTCTGTAGGCTTCTTAAAAACAGTGAAAGACTACATTGAAAACCCAGAAGATTTATTATTAAACTCTTAATTGATATAGGCTAGCTGCCCTGTAGTAATAGGGCAGCTTTTTTGTATACATTTCCTCATGCCAAGGTTCAGTATTGTAAGAAAAGGAGAGAAAAAGTATTGCTGCATTATGCAGAAATCCCTTTCTGATGATTGCCTTGGTTGTCCTAATGAGCCATAAACTAGCTGTATCAACTCCGAAAAGAATCCCGCATTAACGGCTAGTAATTTATACAAGAAATATTTTTGGAAATTAAATTTCCTATCAGGGAAATATGTATCTAATTTACTATTCAGGTAATAATAATTCTTCCTAGCTGCCTCTGCATCTAATGTCATAATTTAGTATAGTAAAACAAGAAATAGGTGCATAATAAAGTAGAAATATACGTATTTAAGCATGAAAATACATTTGTACGAAAATTGCGTATTGACACTAATTTCGGACTGTTGTACTATTCTAGTATCAACAAATGAATATAATACCTCATGTTTTTTTGTGAGGTAGAGGTGCGATGCTTATTAGTTTTTCACGGAGTAGGAGTTTTACGTAGAAGTGGAGAAGAAGGAAGAATCGCCGAAGTATCTAAAAAGGCTCCGTTTTAGATACTGGGGTTGCAATGAATAGTTGCAACACTGTCTTATACATTGTCCCAAATGTATGAGTTGTGCTATCTCAAAGGGAACTAGAGGAAATTTGCTCATATAATTTGCGGCCTTCTTGTTCTAGATAGGTCGCTTTTTATATACAAATGGATTCAAATTTCTGGTAAGGGAGAGAGAATTATGAAGAAAAAGCTATTTGGTTTGATGGTAGCAATGCTTGTATTAGTACTGGCTGCTTGCGGCTCAAGCGATGAGAAAACGTCTGCACCAACATCGGATGATAGTAAAGGCACAGAAGAAAAAGCGGTATTAAAAGTAGGGATGGAAGCAGGCTATGCACCATTTAACTGGTCTCAAGGAGATGACTCAAATGGGGCTGTTCCAATTGCAGATACAAAAGAATTTGCAGCAGGCTATGATGTAGAAATCGCCAAACGTATCGCTGAAGGTTTAGGTATGGAGCTTCAAATCATCAAGACAGGTTGGGATGGCTTAGTGCCATCATTACAATCAGGTGCTATTGACCTTGTTATTGCGGGGATGTCACCAACAGAAGAGCGTAAACAAGTAATTGACTTTACGGAAAATTATTATACAAGTGATTATGTAATCGTTGTCAAAGAAGATGGACCATATGCCAATGCGGTATCAATCAACGATTTCGATGGCGCAAAAGTTACAGCACAACAAGCAACAACACACTATGATGTCATTGACCAAATGAAGGGTGTTAAGAAAGAAGTAGCGGCGAAGGACTTTGGGGCGATGCGTGTGCAATTAATCTCAGGTGCTATTGATGCTTATATTTCTGAACGTCCAGAAGGCATCTCTGCATCAGCAGCAATCGAAAACGTTAAATATATCGTACCAGAACCAAGCTTTGAAGCAGACCCAGCTACAACAGCAATTGCGGTAGGTTTGAAAAAGGGCTCTGATTTAAAAGCAGATATTGATAAAGTTTTAGCTGAAATTAGTGAAGAAGAGCGTCAGCAAATTATGGAAGACGCTATTGCAAATCAACCATCAGCACAATAATTTGTGATAGAAAAGGTTGTCTTGGCTTTTCGCGGGGCAGCCTTTTTCCATGTTTCAGGACGCATTAAGAGGAGGGTTACAATGTCATTTCAATCCATTTGGGACATTTTTATTAATAACTGGGAAGTGTATTTGAGAGGTGCCTATTTTGCACTGATTATCGCAGTCATCGGGACGATATTTGGTACCCTTATTGGTTTTTTTATCGGACTTATGCATACAATTCCACAGCGTAAAAAAACAGTAAAAACATATATTTTAAAAGTATTTAATGTACTGTTAACAACTTATGTTGAAATATTCCGTGGAACACCAATGATGGTACAAGCGATGGTTGTCTTTTATGGCTTAGTTTCATTAGATATTGAGATAAATCGCTTTTTAGCAGCCTGTATCGTAATTAGCTTAAATACAGGGGCTTACATGGCGGAGTTCGTGCGCGGAGGAATTGTTTCAATCGATAAAGGACAATTCGAGGCAGCCCAAGCTATTGGCATGAACCATTTCAAGACGATGGTCCATATCGTGATTCCGCAAGTAGCGCGTAATATTTTGCCTGCAACAGGAAACCAGCTAGTAATGAATATTAAAGACTCATCTGTTTTAAGTGTTATTTCCGTTGTTGAATTATTCTTTACAACCAATTCAATCGCCGGTAGTACATATCGTTACTTTGAAGCATTCTTTATCGCGTGTGTCCTGTACTTCATCATGACATTTACGGTGACACGTTTCCTGCTATTATTCGAGAAAAAACTAGATGGACCAGATTCATATAAAGTAGAGTTAATTACGGGCAACAAGCCGAAAAAGGAAGGTGTATAAGGCGATGTCGGTAGTAATTGATATTAAACATTTAAATAAAAAATTCGGCGACCACGAAGTATTAAAAGATGTAAACTTCCAGGTAAATAAAGGGGAAGTAGTAACATTGATCGGTTCTTCCGGTTCGGGGAAATCGACATTGTTGCGCTGCATTAACTTATTGGAAACACCAACGGCAGGTGAAATTATCTATAATGGGGAAAATATTTTAGATGACAAGCATGATATTGAAAAATATCGTACACACTTGGGAATGGTGTTTCAGCAATTTAACTTATTCAATAACTTGAATGTGCTCGCTAACTGTACAGTGGGGCAGCAAAAAGTATTGAAGCGTGACAAAGTTGCCGCAGAAGAAACGGCGATGAAATTTTTACAGCTTGTCGGAATGGCCCAATATAAAAACGCCAAGCCGCGCCATTTATCAGGCGGTCAAAAGCAGCGTGTAGCAATTGCCCGTGCGCTTTCGATGAATCCCGACGTAATGCTGTTTGATGAACCAACATCAGCACTCGACCCGGAAATGGTAGGGGAAGTATTAAAAGTTATGCGAACATTGGCAAGCGAAGGAAATACAATGCTTATCGTAACGCACGAAATGGAATTTGCTCGCGAAGTATCAGATCGCATTGTCTTTATGGATAAGGGAGTCATTGTGGAAGAGGGGCACCCGGATGTTGTCTTGTTAAATCCACAGCACGAACGGACGAAAGAGTTCTTGAAACGCACATTGAAATAGGAGGCATAGCACCTCCTATCTTCTAGAGTTCCATTCGGAATAGAGAATGAATAATAAGGCGAATGCAAAAGCAACCGCAAAAAACCACATGGGAATACTACCGAAAGACATATATATCACCTCTCTACGTAGTGTAGCACGCTCGATAAATCCCTAGCAATGAAACATTTTTTCTAGTAAGGATAGGTAGTAGTACACAATGAGATAAAAATCGTTTAAAATAGAGAGAGCATAGAGATGGTCTCTGTTTAAAAAGTGAGGTATAAAACATGTTACATTTAAAATGGAAAGACGCACCAACGATTCGTACAGTAAAGTGTGTCAACACAAATGCAGAAAAATATTTAGTGTCAAACGTTTTAACGGTCGGGAAAGAATATGAAGTGAAAAATGAAACAGAAGAATTCATTTTCGTAATCGACAACACAGGAAATGTTGGCGGCTATTACAAAGACTATTTTGAATAATGAAAAGGGGTTATGCCAAGTGTTTTCTTTTGGCATAGCCCCTTTTTTCTTTATCATTTTGTTAAATACAGTGAGAGAAAAACTTTGCACTGGTCATAGATGAAACTAACAATCAGTAGGGATGAGGAAAACCTCCACGAACTGAAGTTTCACTTTATTGCAAATCGGCTTCTGTAAGCCTGCGTTTTTCATTGGCAATAGCTTGGACACGTAGCGCTTCTTCGATATCTTCTAATAAGCGCAGTTGGGTTTGCTTGAAATGATCCACGTCTGCTTGTGTAAGTCCCTGGTCCTGCTTCCCGGCGGCTGCTGTAGCCATGGCAGCATTCTTCTGCAATACTTCATCTGACGTATTTAACAGTCGACGCTGGGCTTCTGAAGCGCGTCGCTGCTGATTCATGCTAAGAAGCATGGATATTTGAGATTGCCAAAGCGGAATCGTTGTTAAAATGGATGTTTGCACCTTATCGATCAGCATCTGATGAGTTTGCTGGATAAGGCGAATTTGCGGGGCAGATTGAATAGCGATTTCCCGCGAAATTTCCAGGTCATAAATCCGCTGGTCAATCCACTCCAGGCGCATTCTCATATCGGCAAGCTCCTGCTCGACCATTGGATTCAATGAAGCGTTCATCCTTGTTTCAATTGCCGGAATCATCGTTTCCTGGATTTCCTTCCGCTTTAGCTCACCTGCTGCGATATACACATTGATATCCGTAAAATATTCCTCATTGGTCTTATATAAGTCATCTAACATTACATAATCCTTTAGCAACCCTTCCTGAGAGTGTTGAAGCTGAATACTCAGGCGGTCAATATATTTACTGAGGCGATTATATTGAGACATTGTCTGCTGGATAGACGGACCTGGACGCTTGAATAGCTTATCTAATATACCCGGCTTTTTCTCAATCAAGGCATCGGGATTAATCTGATCGAGCTGATCCATGAGCTGGTATAATATATCGCCAATCATTGATGTATCCTTGCGCTGAATATGGGCGAGCAACTGGCTTGAAAAGTTTTTCATGGCGTGCTGTGCTTCGCTACCAAAGGTCAATACTTGCTCATAGTGCATAATATTCAATTCCGATGCCAATTTGGAAGCTCTTTTTTGATCGAAGCGAGACAGCGCGTGCAGAAGGGGAGTAGAGCTATCGCTCATAAGCTCCTGCTCATACACATCCTTTGCTGCGTCAGCCAGGGCGCTGCCTGTTTGGGTAAATGCTTCAAATGGATTACTCAATATCTCCACCACCTAAACGATTCCGTCGCTTTTCATTTTCCATTTTAGCGAAATCCAATTCGATTTTTAAATGCTCTAAATCAGATTGCAAAGCCATTTTTAAATCCTCTTCCATCGTCACTTGCAACTCTTTCAATGTCGTGCGCGCATTTTCGAGGGCCAGATGGATTTCTGTGCTCTTCACTTGCTCGCGTGTTAATAGCGCATATTTTTCCGATAACTGGACTGCTGATGGCAAATGGGCATAAAAGAAATCTTCCACCACATAGAATTTTTGAGGGTTAGTATGGACGATATTAATAATGCGTTTTGATAATCTGCTCATCTCATTCAGTGTTTTGAATGATTTAATCGAGCGAATACGCACATAATTTTGCGTTAGCTTAAACACGGACTCTTTAGCTAACTTCAGCTGCTCTTCTATTTGTCTATATTCCGCTTTATTGAGACCCAGGCTACGGGTCTTTTTTCTCTTTTGCATAGCTAGCGTAACTTTGTTAGTCACGAAATAGCCGCCGAAGAATAAAATAAGACCCAGTAAAAAACTATCGAAACTCACTGTGAGAACGGTTAATAGAGTAAAGCTAATCAAGAAATTGATGGCATGTCTACTGAGGAAATGAGTTACTCCTAGCATTTCGAATCCCTCCATTTATATGATTCATACTATTATGTACGGTTTGCGCATGAAAAAGGTTTCATATCTCAATTAAGAAAAGCCAGATATTATATAATATCCGACTCCATAGTAGTATATCCTATTAAATCGTCAAAAACCTCAATCGTGAACTTATTTTGTTCGGCTTGTATACTGACGCCTTTTTGAATAAACTTGATAAATTCATCCACAGCCGCTGTCCGACCTTCCACCTCAACTTCTAGTACCTCTTGTTCATTCAGGCGGCAGTAGCCTTTTAAACGCAATTCAAGTGCCTTTTGTTTGATAAGAAAGCGATAGCCTGTTCCATGTACATCGCCTAAACACAATACTTTTACTCGTTTATCCATATTCAGTCACTCCTCCGATAAAAATTCACGATAATTCGCGTTCTTGACGTATGCTATCGATTAAGTTATTTAGATAATACAATACCCGGTTTGAAGCTTCCTCAATCGATTTTAAATGTTGTTCCGCTTGTGGAATATCCCCGCTATTAAATGCTTCTACCGCGGATTTCGCAGAATGATGAACCGCTGCATGGTGCTGGTCTAGCTCTACATAAGAAGGGTGCTGACTAAAGCGCTCCTGTGCCTTATCTGACGAATACCACTTTCCAAGACGGCATTCCTTATGAGACAAAACGTCTGCATGAGTTAGCTTTTCCAGACCCAAGAACATATTGTACACTTTCCATTTCCATAAAATATGGTCTGCTTTTGATAATTGCAGCAGAGCGATGCTTGATAATTGAACATTATTATTTTCAATCACATCTAAGCGGAAACGGTTAATTGCTTGACCTAATAAATGAATATCCTTTGAGGTGTTAAAGCCGTATTGGCGAATCTCCTCTTGGAATTCCGACATCATCAGCATGCGGGAAGAAATTTCATCGATTGCTGCTGCCTGTTGTTCAGAAATAGCTGCGGTATTGGTTACATCCATATTTATGCTTTCGATTGTCTCCACAATGGCATTTAATAATGGCAACGATTCCTTTGCTTCATTTGTTGCATCGCGAATGATAATGGTTGTGTCTGTAATAGATGTTGCCACCTCATTGGAATAGTTTTTTAAAGATCTGACATTGGTTGTAACTTCGCCAAGTGCATTTACCGTATTTTCGGCTAGTTTCCGGACTTCCTGCGCTACTACAGCAAAGCCTTTGCCGTGATCACCTGCACGCGCCGCTTCAATCGATGCATTCAGGGCGAGCAGGTTTGTTTGATCGGCGATTTGGTTGATTAATGATACTACACTTTCAATGTCGTTCACATGTTTATGTAAATCCGTAAAGCTCTCTACGATAGAGGTGAATGTGTCTTCGGTCTTGAAAATGTCTGCCAAAGCATGTTCAATAGCTTCTTTTCCAAGCGTAGCATTTTTTACTGATTCATTTGTTTTTTCTGCAATTTGTGTAGCGGAACGAGCAACTGCATTGATAGAAGCTGCTAACTCCTCCGTGGCAGCAGTAGAAGTGGTAATTTCCTGTGTTTGATTGTCTACGCTAACGATCAAGTCCTTCATATACATAATCTTGGCATTGGCATCCATTAAGGAAGCAACTTCTTCTACAACATTTTCAATAATACGCTCTGTCAATACTTCAATTAAAATTTCTTGGTCAATATTAATGGCAGCCGATAAAGAGCGCATATATTCAAAGGCCTTAAATGGCTTTACAGCAAAGTGGTTTAAAATATGTGTATTTAAATAAAATGCAAATTGATTAAATATTACAATCAGTTTTCCTGCTTCAAAACGGCTGCTGCGCAAGAGACTGAAAAATTTTACAATAGCATCAATATATTTTTCATCCCGTTCAGCTAAAAAGAATAGAGATAAATAATGATCAATTTGTTTTGATGAAATAGGATTCCGATTATTCGGGGCAATTTCATCTAAATATTTCATGAAAATTTCTGTCATGGTTGGTGAAATATCTTCAAATCGTTTATACAAAATGCGTAAATGCTCTTGATCCTTTTGTTGGAAGTGATTGAATGCTAGTGTATGTTTAAATCTTCCAGATACATTGAGATCTGTACCGCGAGCAAATAAAGTATCTAAATCGGCCTTTGGCTTCATTGACGAAAACATGATGGTTCCTCCTAGAATCCGTAGTAATAATTAGGTAATTATGGGTATTTTACCATATCGAAAGACTTTAAAATAGACATCTTAAAAATCTCGGCTTACAATATTGCATGTGAAGGAAATAAGGGGGAGACACGCAATGTATAAAATCATATATATGAAGGCAGACTTTGAGCCGTGGTGGCAGTTTGAAGGCTGGGAGTCTCATATTTTGTCAACCCATCAATATGAAACAGAGGAAGCCTATATATGTGCATTAGAGAAAGTGCTGGCAAAGTTTAGAGAAGAATTTCAACACGAAGAAATGCGAAAGGAACGTTTTATCGCCTTTTGGAATGACGATGAGTGCACATACTGCGAAGGCTGTGATGAAGATGCACAAGTATATCACGGACTCGTTTTGGAAATTCCGGTATTGTCTAGCAATTAACAGAAAAAATCGAAAATTTATTAAAATTTAGAATAAAGGGTTTGACAGAGGTTAAAATGGTGATATACTTATTTTAACAATACAGATTGCTTTACCGAAATACAGATTCGCATATTACAAAGAAGGATCGGTAAGTAGACGGTACTTTTTGGAATATGTGATTTTTTATTTTAAAAGCGTTCGCCTATTGTTTACTTTTATTTTTGGAGGTTTTTTTAAATGAAACAAGGTACAGTAAAATGGTTTAACTCAGAAAAAGGTTTTGGGTTCATCGAAGTAGAAGGCGAAAACGATGTATTCGTACACTTCTCAGCGATCCAAGGCGAAGGTTTCAAAACTCTTGACGAAGGTCAACAAGTGGAATTCGAAGTTGTAGATGGTAACCGCGGACCACAAGCTGCTAACGTAACAAAACTTTAATTTTTGAAAAGAAGAAACGTCAATACAAAGGCACCTCACAGCTGTGAGGTGCCTTTTTGACGCTGTTATTCAAATGTGAGGGTGTCCAACGAGGAGCTTACCGTATATACACCGTCTCCTGTTTGCATGTCATCCGTTTGCATAACTAGCCCATAGGCTTTTGCATAATAGCGACGGCTTACGGTATTTGGTGTCTCAAGGGTTAACTCAATCGCCTCATTAAATGTTCCATATGGCGTCTCAATTGTTGCATCGGTAGCGGTGATGTTCCATTCGCCAACTGCTGTGCCTACTTCCATCGGCAAGCGCATGACTTCTTCAACAATTGGGTAGCTGGTCGGCTCTTTTGTAGGTGGTGTTGGATTCTCATACATAAGATAAATGGCGTCCTCATCGATGTGATAGAGGCGATAAAGGGTCACGCCTCCGTTATCGATAATAATTTGCACATTTTCCTCATCTAGCCAGGTTGTTTTTTCTGTAAAGCTTGCATATTCATTTCCTTCTCCAGCAAATGTAGCAACGGAGTGGTCTTCTTTAAAGAACAGCTGTAGCACGTTTGCCTTCTCAAATACACCATGAAAATCAGAGGCAACATCTGTATTATTTTCAGCTGTAGCAGTTTCAGCGGAAGGAATCATCGCGTCATTGTCACGGGCTGAATCATCTAAAGCAGGAGAACAGGCAGCTAACGTCAGCATGACTAGCAAATAAAGCAGCTTCATCAAACTTCCCCCCTTAGGTTGTAATCAAAAAATAAACAAAGAGTGTATTTATCCGTTCCTTTATTTCAGCAAGAGTAAACACAAAAAAAGAAAAAAGTAACGAAAAGTGGGAGAGAGGTAGGGGATAAGCACTAGCTGTAGGGGATATTTATAAAAAAAGGCTATATCCAACGTGTTCTGCGTTGGATATAGCCTGTTAGGATAGAGGGGGAATTATTTGATCTTTTCTTTATCCTTCCACTCTAAAAACTCATCATATGTTAATGGTTTATCCAGGATAGAACCGTCTTCACGGATTTCAATGACGCGGTTTGCGATTGTTTGGATAAATTGGTGGTCATGAGATGTGAAAATCATCGCGCCTTTGAAACGGATTAAGCCTTCATTTAATGCTTGAATCGATTCAAGGTCTAAGTGGTTTGTTGGCTCATCTAATAGTAAGACGTTTGAGTTAGAAAGCATCATTTTAGATAGCATACAACGCACTTTTTCGCCACCTGATAAAACGCCAGGTGATTTTTTTACTTCCTCACCAGAGAATAGCATACGACCTAAGAAGCCGCGTAAGAAGCTTTCTGTTTCGTCATCTGGTGAATATTGGCGTAACCAGTCTACTAATGATTTTTCGCTGCCTGTGAAGTATTGATCGTGATCTAACTCGAAGTAGCTTTGAGATGTTGTCACACCCCATTTAAATGTCCCAGCATCTGCTTCTTTACGGTCCATTAAAATGTCCATTAATGCAGTTTTCGCAATTGGGCTGCCAAGTAAGATAATTTTATCTTCCTTGTTCATCGAGAAGCGAATATCTTTGAATAATGTTTCGCCGTCTTGTGTAGCTGTTAAGCCATCGACTGTTAATACATCATTACCGATTTCACGACCGATTTGGAAGTTAATGAATGGATATTTACGGCTTGAAGGCTTGATGTCTTCTAGCTCAATTTTATCCAACATTTTTTTACGAGATGTTGCTTGGCTTGATTTAGAAGCGTTCGCAGAGAAACGAGCAACGAATGCTTGTAATTCTTTAATCTTCTCTTCTTTTTTCTTATTTTGATCTTGTGCCATTTTAAGAGCTAATTGAGATGACTCGTACCAGAAATCATAGTTACCTACATAAAGCTGGATCTTACTAAAGTCTAAGTCCGCGATATGCGTACATACTTTGTTTAAGAAGTGACGGTCATGCGATACAACGATGACTGTATTTTCAAAGTTAATTAAGAACTCTTCTAACCATTGAATTGCTTTTAAATCTAAGTGGTTGGTAGGCTCGTCTAGCAGTAATACATCTGGCTTACCAAATAGAGCCTGTGCAAGTAATACTTTGACTTTGTCCGAACCTTCTAGGTCAGCCATCATCATGTAGTGAAGCTCATCTCCGATACCTAAACCGTTTAAAAGTGTTGCTGCTTCAGACTCAGCTTCCCAACCGTTCAGTTCAGCGAATTCTCCTTCTAACTCAGCAGCACGCATGCCGTCTTCATCAGAGAAGTCTTCTTTCATATAAATCGCGTCTTTTTCAGCTTTTACTTCCCAAAGACGTTTGTTCCCCATTACGACTGTATCCAACACATTGTACTCATCGTATTCGAAGTGGTTTTGTTTTAAAACAGAAAGACGTTCATCTTTCCCCATTGATACGTGGCCTTCTTGCGGTTCGATATCACCTGATAAGATTTTTAAGAATGTGGATTTACCGGCACCGTTTGCCCCGATAAGGCCATAACAGTTACCTGGCGTGAATTTAATGTTTACGTCTTCAAATAATTTACGATCGCCATAGCGAAGACCTACACCACTAACTTGAATCATGGTAGTTCCTCCTCAAATTTTAAACTGATTGTTTATACACAATGTTCCTAGTATACCATGATTCAACTTCAAAAAACATAATTATGTCTGGATGTATAAAAGTATTTTCTGAAAGAGATGAGAGAATAAAACAATCGGTCTCAGAAGCTTAAGTATCACTGCAAATATGGAAGAATATAATACCTCTAATAAACGGTGTTGCACCGCCAAGGATTTGTATGCTATTCAAGAAAGGTGATGCGCGTGAGAACCCGCATCCGAAAGTTTGGAAAGCCGTATCAAGAGGATGCTGGTTCGAGAGTTACCGTCCTAGATTTTATTGCCGCTGTGAAAATGGGGGGTGTATAAATATGATGGATAAGATTATTGCCTTGCTCGAAGTTCGGAAACTAATCGCTTTACTAATTGTTTTATTATTTGTTACGTTGTCATTGTGGGGCGTATTGGAAGTGAATTTCATCCAAACGGTGATTATCAGTGTGATTTCCTTTTATTTCGGGAAAACGTCTACCATAATTGAAAATAGCGATAAAAAGCAGTAGCGCTACTGAACCCTTCTTCCAATTCCCGGGGAAATAAAATAGAAAAAATAAGGTATTTCTCTTTATATAAAAAAGGTTATGCAGCCTTATCCTGTATATTAAAAAAAATTGCAATAGTTGAATAACTTTAGTTGTCAGACTTCTGAAAATATGGTTTACTTACTTGTTGATAGTTCATATTAGAATAGAGGTTATTTATGCAGCAATTAAAAGGTTGGCAAGCTTGGGTAGCAGTCGCTGCCATCTTCTTCGTGTCGTTAAATTTACGTCCTGCGGTGACAAGTATTGGTCCCATTTTAAATACAATTACAACGGAGCTCGCGATTACAAATACGCAAGTAAGCTTATTGACAGCTATTCCGGTGTTTTGTATGGGGTTATTTGCACCATTAGCAGTACCAGTACAGAAAAAATTAGGGTATCGTTTTGCGATTAATTTATTATTGGCCTTGATTGGTTTAGCGACAGTAGCTCGTTTTTCATTTAACAGCTATACAGCGTTGTTATTGACAAGCTTTGCAGCCGGTTTTGCTATTGCCATCATCAGTCCAATGATTAATGCTTTTATTAAAGAAAAATTCCCTCATAAAATGGAGCCAATCATTGGCGTTTATGCATTAGCCATGGGGGCAGGGGCCATGATCAGTGCCGGGCTGACAAGTGTATTCTTTGAAGTCTTTCGTTCATGGCAAGTGGCACTTGGATTATGGGGCATCCTCATTGTGCCAGCCATTATTCTTTGGGCTATAGCAGCGCGGGGAGGAACGGCAGGAGCTGAAGAGCGAATAGCCGTGCAAGCGGCGCGCAATCCATGGAAAACAAAGTCTGCCTGGCTGATTTTACTGTTTTTTGGTTTGCAAACATCGTTATTTTTCAGCTTAACTACATGGCTAGCACCGATAGCACAGGAGCAGGGGTTCTCTCTTGTGATGGCAGGTTCCGTTTTGACAACGATGTCTTTTGTCCAAATTATAGGGAACTTATTGATCCCTATGTTGATCAATAAATGGCCGAATCGCATTATATGGCTTTATCTGTTATTGGTGATTGGCATCATCGGAGCAGCCATTTTATTAATAAATGCCGACTGGGCAATATGGGCAGGGTCTGTGATTTTAGGTATCTCCTTGTCAGGATTATTCCCGATTGGCTTAATGCTACCGCTGGATGAGGCTCGCAATCAGACAGAGGCAGGCTCTTGGAGTTCAATGGTGCTATCGGGCGGCTTTATGATGAGTGCCATTGTGCCGTTATTAATCGGTGTCGTATATGATGTCACAGCAACACATGAAATGACGAAATGGATTATTGTTATTTTATATTTGTTGATATTTATATCGGTGTTTTTATTGCAGCAACATCGAAAGCAGTTTAAAGGAGAATAAGTCATTTCCAAGCAGGTATATCTTGCTTGGTTTTTTTCGTATCCGATCACTTTTTCCTATATACTAGAAGCAGAGTGGAGGTAGTTATGTACAGATTAAAAGAATTTATTTATATCCCTATTGTTGCCGCCTTTTTGGCTGCTTGTTCAGATAACGGCGGTTTTGATGCTGTAACGGATCATATTCCTCAAGGGGAAGAGCAGGCGCAGGAGACGATGGAGCCGGTCGTACAGGTCCATAGTGTAGCAGGCAGCACGGACGGTACCGTGTTTAAAGTAGAGGATCGCTCAAAGTGGATTGTTACAGAAGCTTCCGTCTTTCGTGAGCACCCGAAAGCCCTTATTATCACAAGTGAAGGGCAGCAGCTAGAAGGGATGCTTGTCGCTTTTGATATCGAGCGGAATGAAGCGATCGTTCATATACGAAATAGTGCGGTTGTAGAAGCCGAGCAGATGACAAATCAAGTGCAGTTAGAAGAGATGCTGCTAACCGAGCAGTTAACTGCAGCCGAACGTTATACGTTAAAGAGCGCCTTTACAGAGACGGATGTCCCTCAAAAATATGATAGCGCGGTGCTAGCAAACTATGAAAGTGAGACATTTGACTTTAACCCTGATGAACTGCAAGTATTTGTTGAACATTTTAATGATGAATACAATCAATATGTAGCAACGGGCGATATGACAGCTGTTAAGGAGCTGTTGCTGTCGGATTTGCTGATTGCTGCATTCGAAAAGGCGGAAAATAAGCGCTACGTGCAAAATTTTCAAGGAACAGCCGTTACAAAGGCAGGCTTTGAGTGGGTCGTAAAAGGCACGAGCGATGATTTTGACCTTACTTATAAAATTAATCGCGTCGACGGACAGTATTATATTACTTATTTCATGATTGAACAGTAAGGAGGAGTTACGATGCTTGCGACAGCACAGCAAAAATTACAGCAATATTTTGGCTATGATGATTTCCGTGACGGACAGCAGCAGGCGATTGAATCTGTGCTTGCTGGGCATGATACGTTAATCATCATGCCAACGGGTGGCGGAAAATCAATTTGCTATCAAGTTCCTGCCTTAGCTTTAGAAGGAACAACACTTGTCATTTCGCCGCTCATTTCCTTGATGAAAGATCAAGTGGATATGCTGCAAGCAAGCGGAATTGCAGCGGCTTTTTTAAATAGCTCGCAAAGCTATGAAGAAGCGCAGCAAGTATGGCAAATGGCGAGAACAGGCCAATTAAAATTGCTTTATATCGCGCCGGAACGACTGGAAAATGATACGTTTTGCATGGAACTAGCGGCTTTACGCGTTCCGCTCATAGCCATTGATGAGGCACATTGTATCAGTCAGTGGGGGCATGATTTTAGACCAAGTTATCGCATTATCCCGCGCCTATGTGATTTATGGCAGGACAAGCCGACAGTCGTCGCGCTGACAGCAACAGCAACACCGCATGTGCGGGAAGATATTAGCGAGCTGCTATCGATTAGCGAAGATCATACGTATGTGACAGGCTTTCAGCGAGAGAATTTAGCGTTTACCGTACTGCGCGGAGAACACCGAGAGCGTTATATACTAGACTATGTATCCAATAATAGAGAAGAAGCAGGCATTATTTATGCCGCAACCCGAAAGGCTGTTGAAAGCTTGGCAGAGCTGCTCGCGAAAAAGGGCATCCGTGTTGGTAAATATCATGGCGGTCTTAGCGATGAAGAACGAAGCACGACACAGCAGCAATTTTTAAATGATGAACTATCTGTGATGGTGGCAACGAATGCCTTTGGAATGGGCATTAATAAAACCAATGTACGCTACGTCATCCATTATCAAATGCCGCGCAATATGGAAAGCTATTATCAGGAAGCAGGGCGCGCAGGACGGGACGGTTTGCCTAGTGCCTGCATACTGCTCTATGCTTCGAGTGATGAGCAAACGCAGCGCTTTTTAATCGACCAGGCACAGGATAGGAGCCGTATTCCATTTGAACTGACAAAATTGCAGGAAATGATTGATTACTGTCATACAGAAGACTGCTTGCAGCAATATATTACGGCTTATTTTGGCGAGCATACACCAAGCTGCGGTCAGTGCAATCATTGTCAGGATGACCGTCCGATGCAAGATGTGACAGTGGATGCGCAAAAGGTGCTTTCTTGTGTCATTCGCATGGGACAGAAATTTGGAAAAGTTTTAACCAGCCAAGTGCTTGCGGGCTCTCGCAATAAAAAAGTCACGGAATTTGGCTTTGACCGCCTGCCTACATACGGCATTTTAAAGGGGATGTCTGCCAAAGATATCGCACAGTTTATCGAGTTTTGTATCGCGGAAAAACTGATAGGCGTGAGCAACGGTCAGTTTCCAACGATTTTTGTCACGGAAAAAGGCAGGGATGTGCTAACCGGGCAGCAGCAAGTGATGAAACGTAGTGTACCGGTCGTTGTCAAAGTAGTGGAGGATGATCCGTTATTTGATCATTTACGAGAATTAAGGCGGGATATTGCGACGACGGAGAAAGTACCTCCTTATGTAGTATTCTCTGATAAAACGCTGCGCGAGATGAGTATGAAGCAACCAACGACAGCGAATGCCTTTTTAGCGATCAATGGGGTTGGTGAAAACAAGCTTGAAAAATACGGGGAAGTATTTATGCAGGCTATCGTCAACTGGTCAAAATAACAAAAAAGCCGACTCATTCAAGAGCCGGCTTTTTTATATGCACTTAAAAGAGAAGCCATCAGCGTATGTATGGCTCTCTTCCTTTTATTTCTCTGGATATGTCATACAGACGCGACCAATTTGTCCATCTGTTAAGCGAACTTTAATGCCGTGCGGATGGAAGTTGCTATTTGTCAGCAAATCCTTTACGACTCCGCGCGTCTTGTTGCCGCTACGTTGGTCTTTTTTCAGAATAATATCAACTTCTAAACCAGGATATACATCCGCTCTGTTTTTACCGTTCATCATCAACAGCTCCTTCAATTTCTTTATTATAGCGAATAAAAGGGCTTTTAAAAAGTCAAGAATAAGGGTATAGGCAACTTGGAGGTGTCGTGTGATGAGTGAGCAATTAGATATGTCACAATTTGAGATGAAGATGATTATCCGACAAATGGAGGTAGAAGATTTCGACCGGATTGTAGAACTCCAACAGCTATGCTTTCCGGGGATGGAACCATGGGAGAAAGTACAGCTGTTAAGCCATCTATCCATTTTCCCGGAAGGCCAAATCGTAGCAGAGCTGGATGGTGAAGTCATCGGTTCTTGTTCTAGCCTGCGTATTAATTTTGATGAGTACGATGACCGCCATACGTGGAATGATATAACGAATAATGGTTTTATTACAAACCACGATCCAAATGGTTATAATTTATATGGAATTGAAGTTATGGTCCATCCAGAATTTCGCCGCATGAAGGTAGGCCATCGTTTATATGAAGCGCGTAAAGATTTAGCGCGTACATTAAATTTAAAATCGATTGTAATCGGGGGGCGCATTCCGTTTTATCATAGATACGCAAATGAAATGTCGGCAAGAGAGTATGTGGAAGAAGTCAAGCGCCATAAAATTTATGATCCCGTTTTAACCTTCCAATTGATGAATGGCTTTTCATTAATGAGGATTAACCCCAATTATTTAGCAGATGACCGTGCATCGGCAAAATATGCGACCTTAATGGAATGGAATAATGTCGATTATAGACCGCAATCGAAACGACATTTCAAAACCAGTTATCCGGTCCGTATCTGTGTCGTGCAGTATATGATGCGTAAAATCAATAGCTTCGAGGAATTTGCGCATCAGTGCGAGTATTTTGTTGATGTAGCATCTGATGCAGGTTCAGATTTTGTTGTCTTCCCGGAACTGTTAACATCACAGCTCATGTCCTTCTTAGATGAAAGAACCCCATCAATGGCCGTGCGTAAATTGACTGAATTTACCCCGCAATATATTGAGCTGTTTACAAGTCTTGCCTTGCGCTATAATGTCAATATTATCGGCGGATCGCACTTTGTGGAAGAAGAGAATGATGAAATTTATAATATTTGTTATTTATTCAGAAGAGACGGGACGATTGAAAAGCAGTACAAGGTGCATATTACACCAAATGAAACGAAATGGTGGGGAATTTCGGCGGGCAATCGTGTCGAAGTGTTTGACACAGATTGCGGAAAGATTGCGATTCAAATTTGCTATGATATTGAGTTCCCGGAGCTGGCGCGCATTGCGACAGATAAAGGGGCAAATATTATTTTCACACCGTTCTGTACAGAGGATCGTCAAGGCTATTTACGCGTGCGCTACTGTGCACAGGCTCGCGCGGTAGAAAATCAAGTTTATACAGTTATTTCAGGAACGGTAGGGAATTTACCACAGACAGAAAATATGGATATTCAATATGCTCAATCGGGGATTTTCTCACCAAGTGATTTTGAATTTGCGCGTGACGGCATCGTCGGTGAAACCAATCCGAACGTAGAGATGGTATTGATCGGGGATGTGGACCTAGAAATTTTACGCCGTCAACGTCAGGACGGTACGGTTAAACATTTAATAGACCGTCGAAAAGATGTGTATAGAGTTGATTATTTAACGAAATAAAAATATAGAAAAGACTAACTGAAAAAGTTAGGCAACTTGTGGAAGTTGCTGTCTGTATTTTGCAGGCGGCAGCTTTTTTTAATGCCATTGGCCACGAGACGAATTGTAGTACGTCATACAATTTTTATTTCTAGCTTTAGATTAGCAAGAGAATAAATATCTCGTATATGTTAAAAATATATGCAAATTATTGACAATAAGAAGGTATGTTTTTATGATAGATACATACTGAATGTATGAAAAGAGTTGAAATATGAATGGCACGTAATAAATATCCGGAGCAAACACTTGAAAAGATTTTGACTGTAGCGCAAAGGTTGTTTTTAGAGAAAGGTTTTGATCAAACTACGATTCAAGATATTGTAGATGGGCTTGAAGGGATGACAAGGGGGGCTGTTTATCACCACTTTAAATCTAAGGATGAAATTATGGAGGCATTAATCAATCGAATGTTTTTAGAGCATAATCCATTTGAGGTATTGCGTAATCGCAGTGACATTAACGGCTTACAAAAGTTAAAATTAGCTGTTACGATGAATCAATCCAATCAAGAAGGAATTCAAATGTCAAAGCAAGCATTGCCGTTACTTCAAAACCCACGTATTTTGGCAGGGATGATTGAGTCCAATCGAAAGAATCTTAGCCCCCTTTGGTTAGAATTAATGGAGGAAGGGATAGCCGATGGTTCCATCCACACAGCCTATGCAAAGGAATTATCCGAATTGCTACCATTGTTAGAGTTTTGGCTGATGCCAACAGTTTATCCAGCAAGCCCAGAGGAAATGTATCGTAAGTTTGTATTTATTAGCGAGATGTTAACGAAAATGGGCTTACCGCTATTTGACGAAGAAATGATGGATAACATTCAGCAACAATTTCAAGGGTTAACAGAAAAATAAATTGCCTTCTAAGAGGGGCATTTTATTTTTACATTTTACATACATTCAGTAGGTATGTAAGTGGATTGGAGGAAAAGCAATGAAACATGGCTTGTTATTAGTTTTATGGATACTCACGGTCCTAGCAGCAATGGTGTGTTTAATCTGTGACTATGTGATAAGTGAAGAATTAGAATGGTCCCTTATCGTCACACTATCACTTTTGGTATTTGGACTAGTATCTACTGTGATTTTAAGAGCAAATCATCTGTTAAGAAGTAGTTTGTTAGGTATTACTATTATTATTTTACCGTTTTTATATCTATTAAGTATATTGCTTCGAGAGGGGCTTGTTTTTTCGCTCGGTGGTAGTATCGCAGTAGTAAGCTGTTTATTTTTATGGGGTGCATATGGTGTACATTCAAGGTACCCAATGCAAAAATATCGAATGCTTAGCAATATTTTATTACTAACAATACCACTCGTTTTTAGTATCATGTATAGTTGCATGTACTTTCTCGATCATTTTACGGTGGATTTACATTCTAGTATGTATCATTTATTAGCGATGGTACTATTATCGGTTGTTTTTTGGTTCATCGATTTTGCTAAAAGTAAAACAGTGTGAGGGACCAGCGATGCAATTAGTCTTGTTACACGGGATGGGTCAAACTGCAGCTAGTTGGCAAAATACCATTTTAAATTTACCGAATGATTGGCACATTCATATGTCGACATTATTGGGAAATGATGAGTTAGTCACGTATGAACAATTGTACCAGTCTTTTGTAGTGGAATGTGAAAAGTATACTGAGCCCTTTCATATATGTGGCCTATCGCTTGGTGCGGTGCTTGCTTGTCGATACGCGATTGAATACCCAAATAAGGTGAAATCTTTGCTATTGATTGCGGTGCAATTGAAACCATCTCGGTATTTATTAAAGTTTCAACAGTTGATTTTCTCTCTATTACCTAAGAGTTATTTTAGAAAGCATGGGTTACACAAAGAGCAATTATTATTACTTAGCTCCTCGATGCAAAAGCTCAACTTAAAAGCTGGTGTCCAGCAACTCCAGTGCCCAATTCTTTTAGTGTGCGGAGAAAAAGACTATTTCAATCAGCAGGCTGCAAAAGATTTTGTTCGAACTGTGGAGCATGCTCAATATGTAGTCATTAAACAAGCGGGGCATGAAGTAAATATGGAAAAGCCAGTAGAGTTGGCAGGCGTAATTGAACATTTTTTAATAGGGGGCAAGTAGATAGTTCTAGAATTGTATGAATATTTAAAGTATCAGCAATCTCTATTCGCTCTGATATCTTGTTTCTACTTATAAACAAAAGGACTCTATAAGATCGTCTTTTCTCAAAGTAACGATCTTATAGGGTACAGTTTAACAGCTAGTCTTTTATCTTAATAGCTGTTAAATTGGACAAACTCCCCGACAGGCTTCCGGTAGCCCCTTGGTCGTTCCTTATCAACACTTTTACCAATCGTAATCATCATCACCGGCTCTAGATGTGCAGGGATATGAAATTCCTCCCGTAATGCATCGACATTATGCACATGCATCGGGCATGTATCGAAGCCATAGTGTTTGGCGCTTAACATAAAGAGCATCGCATGAATCCCAGCATTACGTGTGAGTTCTAGCTGTAGCTGATGAGGCGCAGCCTTCAGACCATCCGCATAGCCCTTAATTAATTCCAATGTTTGATTATAGTCTACTTCATCCATCATCTGTAACATTTTCATCGGTCCATAAATTTTTTCAGCATTCTCTTGTTCGATACTGTTTCGGTCACCCAGGACAATGACAACAGCACTTGCTGTATGTATTTTATATTGCTTGTAGCTTAGTTCGAAAACACGGTCTTTTTTCTCTTCATCCATAATGACTAAATAATTGGCAAACTGTAAATTATAAGCGCTAGGAGCTGTTTTCGTTAAATCGAAAATCTGTTTAAAATCTGCCTCTGTCATTTTGAAATCTTTGACGAAGTTTACTGCAGAATGTCTGGAAAGTGCTAGTTGTTCTAAATTCATAGTAATCACTCTTTCATTTGTTTTGATTTCGAGATATTATGATAGCGTTTTTATTATACAGGAAATAATTAGAAAACAAAACTAAAATAATTGACGAATACGTGAAAGGCATGATATATTTATCTCGAATTCGAGATAATTTTTTCTTGTAAAAATGATGAAAATAAAAAGGATGAAAAATATGAAAAAACAAACAGCAGGTATTCACCATATTTCAGCGATTGTA
Organism: Lysinibacillus odysseyi; assembly: GCA_014595895.1. Classification (GTDB taxonomy): domain Bacteria; phylum Bacillota; class Bacilli; order Bacillales_A; family Planococcaceae; genus Lysinibacillus_B; species Lysinibacillus_B odysseyi_A. The sequence goes on from JABUKB010000001.1 coordinate 973,604, forward strand.
GGACATCCACAGGAGAATATCGATTTTTATGCAGGTGTGTTAGGGTTGCGTTTAGTAAAACAAACGGTGAATTTTGATGACCCAGGGACATATCACTTATATTTTGGCGATCAGGAAGGGAAGCCGGGAACGATTATGACATTTTTCCCTTGGGCAAATGCTTATCCAGGGCGTATTGGAGATGGACAGGTAGGGGTGACAACGTTTGTCGTGCCACAAGGAACATTGCCGTTTTGGGTGAATCGTTTGGCTAAATTTTCTATACCTTTTAAGAAAGCCGAGCGTTTCGGTGAGCAAGTCATACAATTTGATGACCCGCACGGCCTGCATTTAGAGCTAGTAGCACGCGAAGAAGGAGCATTGAACAGCTGGTCCTTTGGTGAAGTAACAAAAGATGTAGCCATCAAAGGGTTTGGCGGGGCTGTTCTTTATTCAAGCCGCCCTGAGGAAACGGCAAAGACATTAGCAGACACATTGGGACTTGAGGTTGTTGGGACAGAAGGAGATTATACTCGCTTCCGTGCCACTGCAGATATCGGCAATATAATTGATTTGAAGATGGTCGCAGGTGCAAGAGGCACGATGGGTGTAGGGACGATACACCATATCGCTTGGCGTGCTCATGATCAGGCAGATCATGTCGAGTGGCAGGAATTTGCCATGCAACAAGGACAGCATGTAACGGATATAAAGGATCGCAATTATTTCGATGCAATCTATTTCCGTGAGACAGGAGAAATTTTATTTGAAATTGCGACGGATCCACCGGGATTTGCTCATGATGAATCAGTGGAAACGATGGGTAGCCAGTTAATGCTCCCTGCTCAGTACGAGCCGTTTCGAGATCGCTTAGAAAACTCTTTAATTCCTATTCAAGTGAGAAGCATAGACTGATTATTTTTCTAGCTCAATAGAAGGTCACATGAAATTTAATTTTTGTGTGACTTTTTTCATGCGATTTTTTTGGACATAAAGCCCAAAAGACTAGTAAATAGGAGGTGATACATCCTATTTTTTTATTACACTCTAATAGTTGTTGTGAGAGTAAATTATTGGATATATGATAAATAAAAGATTATAGTTAATATATGTGCTAACAGATAACAAACTGCGAAGGGTGAGATTTGTGGATAAAATAGAACTGAAAGAGTTTATGGAAAATAGTAATTTTTTGAAGCAGAGCGGTCGCATTGAGCAGTTATATGCACAAAGTGATTTTTTAATTCGAGAAGCTATGCGCCTAAAGAATTCAGATGGTGTGGAGAATATTTTAAAAAGATCCTTTAAAGAGTTTACGCTGGATTTAAACATGTGCTATTTCCAGCAATACATGATGATATTAGAAGAGGTAGAGCAGTACTTTCAGCAAGTAAATGAAGAGCATCGACTTGCGTTTATTTATCTGATGAAGGGGCATTTACACTTTTTTAAATTAAATTATGACAAGGCCGAAAGCCATTATCAAGAGGCGATTAGCCATGCGATAAAAAATGAGGAGTATACTGTTGTCTCCATGGCGTTGCTGCATATAGCAGTCATGCATTTTCATGATTGGCCAGAGGAACAGCTATGGAATGTATCGAAAATGGTCCCTGTTTTTTATAAAATGGACTCCCAGGCAACGCAACATGGACTGGCTTCTGCCTTGCTTTTGCATTTAGAAGTGGCGTGTAAAAATGGAAAAATAGAATATTTCCAAAAACTATATGATGCGATTTGCAAGTTGGAATTATTTGAACCAAATAGCCAGGAAAGCTTACATTTCCAATGCTTGAAAGTGTTTAAATGGATGGAAACAGCACAATATGCATTCGTAATGGAGTACGGGGAACCGTTATTCAATCAGCTGATGCATCACTCGTATACAGACCTAAGCAACCGTATGCATGAGGTATTAAGCCAGTGCTATAGCCAGCTAGGCAATGATGAAAAAAAGATAGCGCTAGAGCAGGAATTTCAAGGGTTTTTAGCGAAAGTCGAGCGTTTTAAAGACATACTCAATCGAGAATATGCAGCAAATGAAGAAATAGTGCTAATAGGCGGATTGCCTAAAGAGGAATTTAGGAAGCAGACCGATGTGCGGCTGCTTGAATCGAATAGCAGTATCTCAGGGTATACGATGCTCGTCCTTGAATTTAGTATGAAGGAAGAATTGTATGAACAAAATATTGAGCGTATTATGCAATTTGCTAATGGTGAGATTCATTGTTCCTTTTACAAACATGATGTAATCAGCACACGTTTTTCTCCGACAACATTAGCATTTTTAATTGAAATTGAGGAACAAAAGGTACATCAAAGATTGCTACGCGCTATCCAGTCTATCCAAGCTTATTTCCAAGAGGATTTAGGCAGTCCGGTTGAAGTGTCGTACGGTTATGCAAATAATCGCCATAATGATTATTATACGTATGATGAGTGTCTGCAATTGGCGTATGCCTATATGTACTATGATATTAACCGCTTAAGGGGGCGTACAAATGGACATGTATGAATCTCTTTATATATTAGGAGAAGAACAAAAACAGCATGAACAGCATATATGTACGTATGATTTTCTGTTTTGCGGCCTTCTCCCCAATTGGCGCCACAATAACCATTGGCTGAGTTTTGTGCGAGATGTGGCATTTCTGTTATACGAGGAGCAGGAGCCTGTCATCAATTCCAATATCACGATGATTTATTTAATAAGAAAAGAAGCATTGACTCTATTAGCTAACTATCATCGCATCGGGAAACTTAAAGCGGTGACAAAAGGTTCTTTCGAAAAGTCGATTTTAGCAGCTGTTCAAGTAACGAATGGCTTATTGAAAATCTTAGAGGACTATATTCTTCCAGAGCTGACAATGGCTGAGCGGCAGTTATTTGGGCAATTTTCTAATATGGATATTCGCTTTCTATTTTCAGAAGAATATACAAAGTATGAAGAATATCCAAAGCAATTAGTGTATCTCCAAACAAAGATCATAAAGAACATTGCTAGGTTAAGAAACCAGCACCCTGAAGTAGTGGAGGACATGTTTTCCAATGTCATCCGTTTTATGGATCTGTATACTTTAACAGAGCAGGACGTATTTGAAAAAATGGTTTGGTAACCAGAGGAAAGAAGGACAGACAGTAAATGAAGAAAACGATTGTAGGGGCTGTTGTAGGAGCGGTAATCGCTATTGCTACTGTTCAAGATATCAAACATAAAGGGCTATTCTACCGAGCATTGCCTACATCTCTTCGTGTAGGGCTAGATGATGTATGCAAGTCCTTATCTAAAAAATAAATAAAAACTATAAAACGTGTAGAAAGGCGAGTGCCTCTCTACACGTTTTATAAGTTTATTTAAATAGTACGGCGCGCAGTATTTTAGCAACCGGTATGGCTATCGCTAAGCCTACTATATTTTGCACGAGGTTACCCGGTATGGACGCAGCAGGCACGAGCCAACTGTTAAATAACACGGCTTCGCAAATATAGTAGCCGCCCAACATGAAAGGAATCGATAAGCAAATCGCTGCGATATTAACCATAGAAGAGGAACCTTCTTTGTTCCATGACCAAGCGATTTTTCCGACAATATATCCTTGAAGGCCGCGCGTAACAATTGTAAAGGGAGCCCATAGTGTCCAACCGGATACTAGATCAAATAATCCCATCCCAATGGCACCTGCCAACATGCCTTTTTTAGGACCAAAAAGTATGGCAATGATAAATAGCATAGCAGAGCCTAAATGAACAAGCCCGCCATTCGCCGCAATCGGCAATTTAATGTTTAAAAATAGAGTAGCGACAAATACGAGCGCAATGAGCATCGATGTAATGATTAAATCGACTGTTTTCGTTTGCGTACGTGATGTACTATTTTTTGTGGTATACATAGAAATCCTCACTTCTTTTAAATTTTCTGAATCTATTCAAAATCTAATAGATAATTGACATCTGTTGAAGTGTCAGAAAAGAGTAATTTATAGTGGTCAGGTAAATTGATTTCCTCGTAATAATAATTTTTGTAAAAATCAGTGAATTTACCTGACCTAGAACAGAGTTGCGTTTTTCTGTGGACAATGTTAATTTAAGCTAGAAGCGGTATTAAAATATTGGATTCTGATGCAATAGCTATTTGAAATAACTCGCATATAGCTATATAATTTAGATTGTTATGTCACCAGAATAAAAAGAGAATAAAGGTCTTTATTCATGGAAGTATGTAAAAATGAAATGTGATGGCAAAGGAGAGGTAAACATGTCAGAAACGAACAACCAAACAAAGCTAACTGTCAGCCAAGAGCAACTAGATGTACTAGATCAGTTACTAAAGCCAGAGGTGCAAGCATCTTTATCGATTTTAGTGGAACAATTACCAAAGTTAGCGGAAATGACAACGTTATTAACAAAGTCTTATGAGTTTGCTCAAGTTGTAGCAAAGGATGAAACATTAAAAAAGGATACAGTAAGCGCTGTATCGGAAATCGCTGGTCCAGTAGTAGGCTCAGCTAAATCGCTAGCACAAACAGCTATCGAAGCAAAAGACCGTGCAGAAGCTAGTCACGAGACAATTGGCATTTTCGGCTTAATGAAAATGTTAAAAGACCCGCAAGTACAAAACGTATTCCGCTTTGTGAATGCATTTTTAGAAGTAAATGCAGAACGTCAAGCTAAAAAATAAGTCTCGAAAAGAAATTGCAAGGACGGAGGAACATTAATCATGTCAAAAGAAATCGTTATTTTAGGTGCTGGTTATGCTGGTGTTTTAGCCGCACTTACAGCCCGTAAATATTTAACTGCTAATGACGCAAATATTACAGTTGTGAATCAATTCCCTACTCACCAAATCATCACAGAATTACACCGCTTAGCTGGCGGTACAATTGCGGAAGGTGCTGTAGCATTACCGCTTGAAAAGATTTTTAAAGGGTTAGATATTGACCTGCAAATTTCAAAAGTAAAACGCTTTGATGTAGAAGCAAAGCAAGTTCTATTAGAGAATGGCTCTGCTTTACGTTATGATACATTGGTTGTCGCTTTAGGTAGCCAAACTGGTTTCTTCGGTATCCCAGGATTAGAAGAAAATTCAATGGTGCTTAAGTCAGTAGACGAAGCCAACCGCATTTACGATCATATGGAGAAACGCATTGCTACATATGCTGAAACAAAAGACGAGGCAGATGCAACAATCGTGATCGGTGGTGGCGGTTTAACAGGCGTTGAGCTTGTTGGTGAAATCGTAGACAACTTCCCGAAAGTAGCAGCTAAATACGGTGTGAAATTCGAAGACTTAAAAATTAAGTTAGTAGAAGCTGGTCCAAAAATCTTACCAGTATTCCCAGATAACTTAATCCAACGTGCTACAGAGTCTCTTGCTAAACGTGGTGTAGAATTCATTACATCAACACCAGTAACAGGTGTGGAAGGCAATGTCATTCAATTAAAAGACCGTGAACCAATCATTGCCAACACGTTAGTATGGACAGGTGGGGTAGCGCCACTGCCAATCGTTGGTGAATCAGGTCTTGCATGTGACCGCGGTAAAGCAACAATCAACGATTTCTTACAATCTACATCTCACGAAAACGTATTTGTAATCGGTGATGCTTCTGCACATATTCCAAACCCAGGTGACCGTCCAACTTATGCACCAACAGCACAAGTAGCATGGCAACAAGGTGAGGTTGCAGGTTACAACATCTTCGCACAAATCAAAGGTGCAGATATGAAAGAATTCAAATTTACAAACTCAGGTACATTAGGTAGCTTAGGGCGTAAAGATGCGATTGCGACAATCGGTGCAAGCAATACGCAATTAACAGGCCTACCAGCTACATTAATGAAAGAAGCATCTAACGTACGTTATTTAGCGCATATTAAAGCATTATTCGGATTAGCTTATTAATTTGAACAGTATTTGGCAAAAGCATGCAGAATGTTTATTCATTCTGCGTGCTTTTTTATGTACTTAAATTTACGAATAGAATTAACACCTCCTTCATTTGAAGTTAATAATTTTTCGTTATTATTAATAAAAATAACTGTTTGTTGGAGGGTTTTATTGATGAAGAAACTAGCTTTACTAACCACATTAGGATTAACAGCATTCGCTGCACATGAGCAGGCATCTGCTCAGCAACCCTTAAAATTAGAATTGGATGCCCGTTATGACTCAGGTGTGACAAATGAAGATGGCGGCACAACAGAAATTGTGGCGTACAACGTACATAATAATGCCTACTATGTTGTCAATGGTACAACGAAAAAAGTAGAGGCTATTGCAATGGATGAACCCTCATTGACCCAAAAACCATTTTTAACGATTGATGTGGAAAACTTACTGCAAGAGACACTTCCTGCGTTTGAATACGGGGGATTAACAAGTGTGGCTGTGCATCCGCACGAAAATATCGTTGCGTATGCAATCCAAGCGAGAGACTACAATACAGATGGGCTAGTTGTAGTGAGCTCGGGGGACGGGGAGCTATTAACAACATTTGCTGCCGGTAAACAACCCGATAATTTGACATTTACACCAGATGGGTCAAAGTTATTGATTGCCAATGAAGGCGAACCGCGCGAAGGGTACGGCGAAGGAGCAATCGATCCCCAAGGTTCGGTCACTGTCATTGACTTATCGCAAGGACTGCAAAAGGCGACACCTCATACATTGACGTTCGAAAAATTTGATACAGCAAAAGCACGTGCTCAGCTAGTAGAAGATCAAGTGATTTTAAAGAAAGGTGCATTGCCTTCTGCAGATTTGGAGCCAGAATATATAAGCGTATCACATGATAGCCGCTATGCTTATGTTGCATTGCAAGAGAACAATGCAGTAGCAACGATTGATTTACAAGCACAAGAAATTAGTTCTGTTAAAGGTTTAGGTTTTAAAAATCATACACAAGCAGGCAATGAAATAGATTTACGTAAAGATGGTAATATTCAAATTCAAAATGAAAACTACCAGGGGATTTATATGCCAGACGGGATAGCTGTTTATACGGTTGGCGGGAAAAACTATATCGTCACAGCTAACGAAGGTGACTCACGTGAATGGGGTACGCATGTGAATGAAGTAGAAGTTGAAGTGGATGGCAACGAAATTGTTTTATTCGATACAATGGACTATGACGGCTTTGAAGAAAACAAACAGTATATCTTTGGGGGACGTTCTTTCTCTATTTTTGAAGCAGAGACGATGGATTTAGTATTTGATAGCGGAGCAAACTTTGAAAAAATGACAGCTGCGGCGGTACCTGATTATTTTAACAGCAACAATACGAATACAAAATTAGATAATCGTAGCGGCAAAAAAGGACCTGAACCTGAAGATGTAAAGGTTGGAGAGATCGACGGGAAAACCTATGCCTTTATCGGTTTAGAGCGTGTAGGCGGCGTGATGATGTATGATATTACAAATCCCCGCAAGGCTAAATTTGTCGACTATTTAAATACACGTGATTATTCTGAGGATATAAAAGGAGACGTGTCTCCAGAAGGGCTAGCTTTTGTCAGTGGCGAGGTGCCAAAATTAATTATTGGGCATGAAGTAAGCGGTACGGTTGTCACAGCCAAGATTACCGATGCACATAAACCTATTACCGCTGCTCCGTTTCTAGATACAAAAGGGCACTGGGCACAAGAAGATATTGATTACGTCTTTGCGAAAGGCTTTATGAAGGGCATTAATGCCAATGAGTTTAGACCGAATAAAAAAATGACACGCGCACAAGCAGCAGTTGCATTGCAACGTGTCGTAGATGGAAAAGCCTCTGCAGAGCAAGCAGTGGTACAAGATATTAGCGAAAAGGCTCATTATTATGAAGCAGTACAATGGGCAGTATCAGAAAATATAATTGCCACAAATAATCAGCAACAATTTATGCCATCTACCTCGATTTCACGTGCGGACTATGCGTTAGCTGTCTATAAGGTATTGAAAAATGAAGGAGTTACATTTGATACGACGACTGCTGTTGGCTTCACAGATATTCAAGGATTATCAGCTGAGCATAAAGAAGCCATTACTGCCTTAGCCAATGCCAAGATCATGAATGGTACCAATAAAATAACGTTTAACCCCTTAAAAAGCGTCACAAGAGCACAGGCAGCAGCTGTTTTAAGCCGCTCTGCAAAGTAATGTTACAAGACTACACAATAGGTCATACCGTTGTGTAGTCTTTTTGCTTGCTTCAGCAGTTCTGCATCAAAACCGCACAGTGTTATTCAGAACCTTAGAGCATTTTGTTTTAAATACACCTATATTTGACTATAATGAAAAAAAGAAACGTATGAAATCACTATTTAGATGAGGGGGAATTGAACGATGTGGGTAGAGGATATAGCAAAACAATTTCAACTTACTGTTCAAAACGGTACATTTGAGGAAGTCGCGGGACGTGCGGTATTTAACGAAGCTGGGGATAAGCGCTACTTTTTAGAAAAGCGCTGGCAGGAAGGCGACCGTATCTTAACCATTTTCATGCAAAACCCAAACGAAGCCAGTCATGAAACGACGGATAGTACAGTAGAAACCCTGAAAAAAATGGCGATGGAAGCTGATTATGACGGGATGAGGATCATCAATATATCCGCCAAAATTAAAAAAGCAACGGATTTAGAGCAAGAAGGTGTCAACGAAGAGTTTATTTATGGAGCTCTTGAACAAGCAGAAGATGTATTTTTGGCATGGGGGCTAAATGGTCAAAAAATGCTAAAAAAATATCCACGTCATCAAGAAAAGTTGCAGTATTTGCTATTGCCAAAGAAAGATCAATTATTCTCCTTGGAAATTAGCCGTTCCATGAAAGAAAATAATCATGGCAAAGCTGTTTATTTCCCTCCGATACCAGCAGCCAATAAAGAGCTAGAAGGTATGCTGCCACTCGATTCCTTTAATTTTGAATTGTTATTTTTATAAAATACATATGAAAACTGCCCATTTTCCTATCGAAGGAAAATCGAGCAGTTTTTTTATGATGAAATGTTAATCTTATCTTGTTATTCTAAATTTATCTATTCATCTAGCATTCTTCTGTTGTATGATAGAGAAGATAGACTTTAAACAGAGGAGGCAGCTGAATGCAAAGGGTAAAAGAGAAATGGGGAATCATTTGGGTGCTTGTAGCTTTCATTTTCATCGTGCCTGGATGGACAGCTAGTGCCGATGTGACACAAAGCGCTGCAAATATACCAGCCGATAAAGATTGGAAGATTACGTTTAGCCTTCCCATCATTGCTTCTTCCGTAACAGAAGAAACAATATACGTGGTGGATGGAAAAAATGAAAAGCAAAAAGTAACGTTTACTGTCAACGGTAAGGCAGTTACAGTACATGCCCCAGAAGCAGGCTATGCCGCAGGAGATACATATACATTGCATGTGACAACGAACGTGCTTGCCGAAGGGAAAAAAGAAACAAAAGCATTAAAACAAGCCATAGCAAAATCTTTTACCATAAGTGAAAATCACCGTTATCAAGTAGTAAATGTACTGAATAATGGGTCTACAGAAATAGTAGCGGACTTTCCAACATTTGATGAGGCTGCCGCAAAACTACGTACAAATCAAGCAATTATGGCAGATGGCCGATTTGTGAAAATTTCTGAAGGTCTTGTGGCAACGAATCCAAAAACGGTATCAAGCTTATATACAAAGCCAACATTTACGGCAGGATTTGAATACGCAGGCATTATGGCAGATAACGAATTGAAATACATCGATGCAACGGAAGAATATGTGCAGGTCGAAGCAGCAGGCCAGTCACTTTATATGAAGCCGGCCGATGCAACGCTCATTCCAATTGCTGCTGCAAAAGGCAGGTCATACTATAAAGTCAATGAGCAGGGACTGTGGCACTATATTTACCGTCATCATGCGGGGAAATATGACGGCGCCATGTTAATTGGGAAAAAGCCAGATTTCTTGCAGCCAGGTGTGTCCTACTATAGTACGGACGGCGCGAATTTTGCGGATGCAAACGGTAAAGCAGTAGGACAAGCATATGGATACTTCCAATATGCATCGTTACGTGTGCCAACAAGTTATAGTGCCGAGGAAATCGATGCTTATATCGATGCTCAGCTGCTAGAAAGACAAAATATGGGGCACGCAAAATATAAAGATGCCACAACGAAAAGTCCGTTAAAGGGCATGGGCACATTATTAAAGCAAGTAGAACAGCAGCACCGTCTAAATGCACTATTTTTACTGGCGTTTGCGATGCATGAGAGTGATTATGGCATGAGCTGCCATGCTTTGAATAACAATAACTTATTCGGACTGAATATTCCGGATAGTGCCGATCAATGCAAAGTAAGTGGCAATAAGGGAGAAGCAAAGTATTTCCCGACAATAGAAGCGAATTTAGCAGGTCTGATTGAGCGCTTAAATGTATCCTACTTGGACCCAGGAAATATGAAAGATTTCCGTTATAACGGAGTAGCGCTAGGTAACAAAATGATTGGGATGAATGTGCGCTATGCATCAGACCCTTATTGGGGCGAAAAAATCGGCGGCCATATGTACCGTACGGACGTGGCATTAGGCAGCAAAGATTATCAAGCTTACCAAATTGGTTTTACAGCACTTGCTGAGGTGAGTGTGCGTACGTCACCAGTGATTGCCGACAATCGCGCTTATCAATATAAATTAGCAGGCTCGATTAAACGTTTCGATCATATGCCTCTGACGCTTTCCAATGAAGCATCGTCTACAAAGGGCTGGTACCGTGTCATTTCAGAGTTGCCAGCAGTGGCAACCGATTTATATACGGTTACAGACAATGTTCGTTTAGTGAAAACGTATTAACTGGTAGACAGAGACTGTAGACAAACTCCATAAGGGGAGGGGGTCTACGGTTTTTTTATATAATATTTGAGTGATGTTTTGATTAAATATGTAGCTGTATGCTATATTTAGTGTATTATTACACGAGGTGAGCACATGAATCGAGAAATGATTACACAAATTGCATCAGACAGTGTGAAACTCATTCGAGCTGAAAATGATTTTACACAAGATAAAATGGCAGAAATTTTAGGAATTTCTAAAAAAACACTCGTGCAAATTGAAAAGGGCCGTGTGCTGGCTAATTGGACGACAACCATTGCCATTTGTGCATTATTTCGCCACAGTTCCACCCTGCAGAACCAGATTGGCGGAGACCCGATGGAGGTGATTGAACTCACGGCTCACGATGTGATTATTTCAACAAAAGAAAAAACAATGGGCGGTTATATTTGGTGGCGTAATGTGGAGGAATGGAAGGGGCATCGCTTGCAGCAAAATCATTTAAGCAAGCACTACCGCATTTTAGACGATGAAAACTATCGCCTATTAAGCACCTTTGAAGAAACTGTAGCAAAAGAAAAATGGAGCGCCATTAAACAGACGCTCACATCTTGAGGATAGTTATTTTTCCCAATGCTCTTTGATAAAATCATCGCGGCCAGATTTTTTTCGGTCTGTTTCATAATGAGCCCGCTCTTTTTTATAATAGTCTTGATGATAGTCTTCAGCAGGATAAAAAACAGAGGCAGCGCGAATCTCCGTGACGATGGGCTTTTTGAAGCGTCCGCTTGCAGCAAGCGCCTGCTTAGACTGCAGAGCTAACTCCTCTTGGTTTTCGCTGTGAGTGAAGATGACCGTTTTGTAGGATTCCCCGCGGTCATGGAACTGTCCTTCTGCATCTGTTGGGTCGATTTGCATCCAGTAAATATCCAGTAATTGCTGGTAACTAAAAACAGCAGGATCAAATTCAATTTGGACAACTTCTACATGACCAGAATCTCCCTTTTTTACATCTTCGTATGTAGGGTTTTTCACATGACCACCCATATAACCGCTTGTGACACTGTGAATTCCGTCCCATTGATCAAAGGGCTTGACCATGCACCAAAAACATCCACCAGCAAATGTGGCTTTTTCCATTATAGTCACCTCCTAAAAAATATATTTATTGTAGCACGAATGCAAGATCTTAAGCAATAAGGTATAGGAAAGCATGGGGGAACAACATAATACATAGTTACGTCTAGTTGATGAGTCGTTAGTAAAGGAGAAGAAACATGGAAGAGCAACGTAGTAGACGTTACCAAGAACCGAAAAGAAAATTACGTAAAGGACGTATTTTTCTGTTATTTATTATTCTCGCTATCGCAGCAGGCGGCGTTTATATGTTTCTGCAATTTCAAGCAGGAAAGAAAATAGCTGAACAAGCTGGTGATATCCAAGTAGATCAGGCTTTTGTTGGAGATGAACCGACAGGAAATATAGAAAACTTTTTATTATTGGGTGTGGACAGTCGCGGAGAGGAAAAATCACGTACTGATACGATGATGCTCGTATCATGGAATAAAGAAACAGCTAGCCTGAAATTAGTCTCCTTCATGCGTGATATTTATGCGACAATCCCAGGTTATCAAAATTATAAATTGAATACTGCTTATTATTTAGGAGGACCTCAATTAGTAAAAGACACTATTTCATCGATGTTTGATGTAGCTATTCACCACTATGCTGTCATTGATTTTAAAAGTTTTGAATCTTTAATCGATATTTTAGCGCCGAACGGAGTTACGCTCGAGGTCGAAAAAGATATGTCTGAAAAAATTGGCGTTTCTTTAACACAAGGTACACATCAACTTACTGGACAAGAAGTGCTGGGCTATGCACGCTTCCGCGCGGATCAGGAAGGGGATTTTGGTCGTGTAGCACGTCAGCAAAAAGTCATTGAAGCTTTAAAGGATGAAGTGCTATCGATCGGCAACCTAAAAAACATCCCAAAAGCGGTTGGCGCTATGCAAGGTTATATGGTAACGGATGTGACTTCTAGAGAACAGCTGACAAAAGTGTTACAGTTAGCAGTGGGAGGCGTTTCGACAGAAAAAATGACGATTCCGGCTGAAGGCACATATAGCTTTGCAAATAAAAGAGGATCTGGCTCCGTATTGGAAGTGGACGAAGCAGCGAATCAGCAAATTATTCAAGAATTTCTCGGGACACCTTAACGGACATCCCACTATTATAAATTGACAGTTATTGAGGTGGTTTCATGGAGCAAGAGAAGCAAGACCAGCAATTGGAAGGACTGCCGCAAGAAAACTCCCATTTTTTCTCTACACGTTTTATTCGTTTTCTTGGCGGTAAAAATTTATTATTCCTATTAATTATCTCTCTATTATTGGGCTGTGTCGTATTTGTATTTAATAAAATTTCCTTTATATTTGAGCCCTTACAGGTGCTTTTTGAAGTCGTAATTTTACCTGGGGTGCTAGGGGTTATTTTCTATTATTTATTACGACCATTTTTACGTGCATTGCTAAGGGTAAAGGTTCCAAGAATTTGGGCGATTTTTATTATTTTTATCGGGCTGATTAGTGCTGGAACATTATTTGTGATTTTAGTGTTCCCATTCCTAAAAAATCAAATTATGAATTTATTGCATGAGTTTCCACTTTATTTTATGTCATTAGTGGATAGTACTATTTCATTTTTAAATAATTCCCGCATTAATGAATATTTAGCGGCCGCCAATATTGATTACGATACAGTATTGACAGATATGTCGGATGATTTGACAACAAGCGTAAGAGACACAGCCGCGAGCCTTGCAAGCGGTGTAGCAACAGGACTTACGGGCTTTGTGACAACGCTCACGGGAATTGTCTTGTCTTTAGTCATCGTGCCATTCATTTTATTTTACCTATTATGGGAAGGCGAAAAGCTGCCGAAATTTGTCCTTCGTTTATTCCCTCCACGTATGCGTGATTTTGTCGCTGATATCATGGAAGATATGGACAATCAAATTAGCTCCTATATCCAAGGGCAAATTTTAGTATCGATTTGTATTGGTATTATGGTCATGATTGGTTTCCGAATTATCGGACTTGAATATGCTTTCTTATTGGGAGCCCTTGCGATGATCACAAGCGTAGTACCTTATCTAGGTCCAGTCATTGCCATTACACCGGCACTTATTATTGCGATTGTCACAAGTCCGTTTATGGTAGTAAAGGTAGGGATTGTGTGGACAATTGTACAATTAATCGAAGGGAAGTTTATTTCACCTCAAATTATGGGGAAATCGCTTAGCATCCATCCGATTACGATTATCTTTGTTCTATTAACAATGGGTTCGTTATTTGGTGTACCAGGCGTGATTTTAGGTATTCCGCTATATGCCTTGTTAAAAGTTCTCGTACAGCATTTTTATGCTTTATTTAAAAAGCGCTACAATAAATTCGAATTAGATGAAGCGAGCAAATATTAAAAACGGAAAATTATTAGTAAAATTAAAAAATGCATCATTCAGAAATCCTCTGAATGATGCATTTTTACGTTAAATTGTTTGTGTAATTTGAATTTTGGCAAGCTGTTGGACTGCTTTTTCTAGCAGGCTGACTTCCTGTACTAGAGCAAGACGTACATAGCCTTCTCCTGCCGATCCAAACACGGTACCTGGGACCATGATGACCCCTGTTTGTTCAATGACTTGATAAGTAAAGCGAACGGCATCTAGTTCATATGGATATTTTGCCCAAACAAACATCCCGCCATCACTTGGCGCCACTTCCCAACCTAGGGATTGTAGACCATTCATCAAGACTTTATGACGCTCAGCAAACGTTGCACGTAATTTCGTTGTAATTTTTTCAGCATTGTCTAGCGCCATAGCTGCGACCAATTGGATTGGCTCAAAAATACCGAAATCTAAGTTTGATTTTAATTGTTTCACAATAGCAATCATCTCGGCATTCCCAACTATGTAAGCGACACGTGTTCCTGCTAAACTAAAAGTCTTGGATAAGGAATTAATTTCAAGGCCTACTTCCTTTGCACCTGATGCAGCCAAGAAGCTAATAGGCGCATTGCCTGTAAAGTAAAACTCAGAGTAGGCAGCGTCATGCAACACAATGATATTATATTTTTTAGCAAATGCCACGACTTCTTCAAAGTAACTGATAGATGGCATGGCTGGGACAGGGTTACCCGGTAGATTTAAAATAAGGAGTTTTGCTTTTTGTAAAATATCCTCCGGCACTGCGTGTAAATCTGGTAAATAGCCATTTTCCTTTGTAAGAGGCATATAGTAGCTTTCTGCACCAGCTAAAGCTATGCCTGCATCGTAAGCTACATAGGCAGGATTAGTCGTTAAGACAATATCGCCAGGATCGCAAAATGCTGTTGGTAAATGCACAAGACCTTCTTGTGATCCCATCGTTTGAAGCACTTCTGTGTTAGGATCAATTTGCACATTATTCACGCGTGCATAGTAATCGCTGACCGCTTTATTAAATGTTTGAACACCTGTTAGGGTATAGCCATAAGATGACTCTAGCTTTGATAAGCGTGACATCTCTTCTCGTAAGAAATCAGCGGGCGGGATATCTGGGCTCCCTAGGCTTAAGTCGATTAAACTTGTGCCATTTGATTGCTGCTGCAAGGCAAATTGTTTTAAATCACCAAAAATAGCAGGGGCAAAGCGTGACATTTTCTTTGATGGTTGAACATTCAAAATTAACACTCCTAAAAATAATATATCTGTTATTGTATCATAACAGTTTAACGCGCATGGATTATTTTCAGAAAAGCGACCTTTTCTTAATATATGAGAAAAAATGCGTATAGGGATAGAAATATTGAACGTCGCCATTTTCTCTTATTTTGGCTACAATAAAAGGAAGGGGGAGTTATATTGAAAGTGTATTCGTTAAGCGGACCAAGTGGCACAGGAAAGAGCACATCCGCGTTAGAGGTCGCTCATACATATGAGATTGAAGGCATTATTGATGATGGTTTATTCATCGTTGGCGGAGAGAAATTAGCAGGGGTGAGCGCCAAGTTTGAAAAGAATGCCTTTACAGCGGTGCGCCGGGCTATTTTTTATTATGATGAACATTGCGCAGCCGTGAAACAAGCGATTCAGGAATCGGATGTTGCCTCTATTTTATTAATTGGCACGAGTAAAAAGATGACCAATAAAATTGCAGAGCGTTTAGAGCTGGGGAATATTGATACGTACTTAGAGGTGGCAGATGTCCGGTCAGAGAAGGAAATTCGGCAGGCAAAGTTTATTCGGCAAACGCAAGGAAAACATGTCATGCCCATTCCGCATTTGCAAGTGGAACAGAACTTTTTCCAGCGTCTCATCCAAAAGGGACGTGACATATTCCTGAACAAGAAAAAAATTGGGGAAACAACAATTGTTCAACCCGATTTCCATCAAGAAATGCTTGAGTATCCTAAATCAGCGTATCAACAAGTACTGCTAGAGCAGCTGCACGGTCAAGAGGCCATTGCAAAATATGAAATTACGCAATTGGAGACAGATACGATTCCGCAAGTAACAATAGCGATTTATGTAAAGGCACCGATCAAGTACAATATTCCCGAGATGGTTCAGCAATTGCAGCAGCAAATAGCGGAAGCGTTTATTTTGCATTTCGGCATTGATCCTCAAAGCATTGATATCATGGTGAAGGGCATTCGGGAAGGGTAATGCGTCACAACAAAAAACAACACATGTCTCAGGTTTTGCCGAGCATGTGTTGTTTTCCTATGTTACGGGCGTTTACGTGTAAATGTAGGCTGGCGTTTTTCGACGAAGGCACGCACGCCCTCAGCAAAATCATGCTGTGAAACAAATGGGGTAGAGCCTTGCCATAAAGCAGGTGTCGAGTTAATGCATTCATTGACAGAGCGCTTTACAGCTAATAGTGAGTCAGGTGACATGCCTGCTACCAGTTTCCCCATACGAATGGCAAAACGATTTAAGTCCTTTTCCGCCACTAAATAATTCAGCATTCCGGCTTTGAATGCTTCCTCCGCTTTATACATACGACCTGTAAAGACAAAATCTTTTGTCGCAGATGGTCCGACTAAATCCACCAGACGTTTCGCAAATTTATTGTTTAATGTGATACCTAACTTACCGACAGGAATTCCCATCTTTGCTTTGTCTGAGCCGATGCGAATATCACAGGCAAGGGCAAGCTCTAAACCTGCCCCCATTGCTGGACCATTAATCACTCCGATTACGGGAATCGGTAAATTTTCAATCGTAGAAATGGTATTTTCCATATTGACGAAAGCAGCTTCTGCTTTTTCTAAAGAAATCGAGTTGAATTCCTTGATATCGGAGCCCGCTGTAAAGTTTTCTCCGGAGCCCCGTAAAATGAGTACTTTATTTTTTGGATTGTCTAATGTTTGCAGGGCAATTTTGGCTAATTGATCCCACATATTCGCAGTTAGAGCATTTTTTAATTGCGGGCGATGAATCGTAATAATGGCTAGCCCTGCTGTTTCTTGATAAATAATTTTAGCCTCTTCTGCCTCGAGACGTGTTGTACGTACTTGCATAGCTAATCCCCCTGTCTTTCAATTCTCTTCATTATATAATAGATGATTATCTGTTTATATAATTATGCGAATATTCAAGCAGAAAATAGCGCAGGACATGAAATCAATTGCCTGTTACAGTACAGGAAATGAAATAGCCATATGATTGGCAATTAGAAAAGAAAAGGTTATAATGATAAGGAACAAACGTTCGTTATTAAGATATATTTTTATTATCCGACACTATAGTTTTAAAAACTAATAATATTCACGTACTATAGCATATAAAATATCATATTCTTTTTCGCCAGTTTACAAGGAGGTACTATTAGATGAACCATTCTTATCCTGAAGCTTTTCGTGCTTATTTAGCAGGGCTTAATAAAGCCGGTCATACGATTAAACAATATGTAAATGACGCCAAGCAATTTGAAAAATATTTGGAGGAAGAAAATCGACGCGCTCATTTTCCGCAAGCTCTCAAAGAGTATGTAGCGCATATTTATAGCTATTACCAAACGGCTAATTCGATTAACCGGAAACTTGCAGCACTGCGGTCCTACTGTGCATTTTTATATAGTCGAAAGTATATACAGGCTTATGATGAGACATTGTTTGAAAGGCAGTCGATTCAAGAAACGAAACTGATTGCTTTGACAGATGAACAGCTGCGGATTGTGCTGAATCGCTGGGAAATCATGTACGAAATTGCGGAAACAGAGGAACATGCATGGATTGCGATGCGCAACTTGGCACTAACCTATACGATTGCACTGCTTGGTGTTAAACCAGCAGAGCTTGTCAAAATGCAGTGGTCCCATATAGATGAAGAGAATATGAAGATAACGATTTTAGAGCGTGATACGTATCGAGTGCTCGATTTGCCAATAGAATTACGTGACGTGCTGCGACGTTATAAGAAAGAAACACAGCGCTATTTTGAACAGCTAAAAGAATTGGAATGGGTATGGCTTGGGGTTGGCAACAAGATGGGCGAGACAATTACTGTTAAAACAGTGGAACGGATATTCTTACACCTTTCTAGGCTCATTGGATTTAAAGTGACATGCACAACATTAAGATATACGATTATTGAAAAAGAGATGGAGCATTTGACGGAGGAAGAACTCTTTGCTAAATTCGGCTACTCGAGTAAAGAGGGGTTGAAGAATCGGTATAAGCGCTTGAAAAAGAATTAGGCGGAGTGAAATAGGTAAAAGAACGATTATACTTTTTTGAGAAAAAACAGGTGAAGAAAAACAGTTCGTTTTTCTTCACCTGTTTAAATTGAGAGGCTTCTTAGTCAGCTCTTTATAATAAGTTTTTTTCTTTCACTAGCTCAATGGCCTGTATTCTTGATGATACCCCCAGTAATGAGAAAAGTTGCGTTAGATAGCGTTCAACGGTACGTTGCGTAACATCAAGTTTTTCTGCAATCATTTTATTTGTATGACCTTCTATTAGCATCATCATAAGCTGCTTTTCTTTATTGGTAAGCTGCAGAGTTTCATACTTATTTTGCATTTTATTTTTCAGGTAATCAACAAAATCCTGGGATATCAATAAATCCCCTTGTACAAGCGAACGAATCGTTTGAATCACCTTTTCACGGGGAGCTGTTTTAGATAAAACACCGTCCACTTTTTTCTCTACAATTAGTGGATAATAAGATTGAATATCATCACCTGTATATAGAATGATGAGCGACTTTTCATGGGCTGCTTTAATATCTGCCGCAAGTGAAATTCCATCTTGAACAGCCATGTTGACATCGATTAGCAGTACATCAAAATGTGTGTCTTGCATTTTGTTGAGTACGTTCGTTGCAACTTCTTCTGTTTCAATCAAGATATCGTCCAGTCCTTGAAACAACAGTTTAGATCCTTCTAAAACAATCGGATGGTCATCAATTATTAATACGGAAATCAAGCACTTCACTTCTTTCAATAATTTTAATTTGAATAGATACGCCCTCATTCACTTCAGAATCAATAATCATTTGCCCATTGAAAGCTTCTACTCTTTCCCGAATACCTTGCAATCCCATTGATTCACTGTGTTGGATGTCTGATACGTTAAAGCCAATACCGTCATCATGATAGATTAATTCAAATCCGGTATCTAGCTCCTGGAGATAGATTTCTACAATTTCAGACTGTGAATGTTTCAGTGCATTATTTAATAGTTCTTGCACAATACGATAAATGACCAATGTTAATTGCTCATCTTCTAGATACAGTCGATCTAGCTTTGCTATTAACTTAAAATTAGCTCGATTTTTTGTGTACTCGAAGAGCCTCTCCAGTGCAGCGTGTAACCCGACATTTGCTAATAATGGGGGTTTTAATGTTTCGCAATAAGCCCTTAAATCATGAATAGATAAAATCAGTTGTTCATGCAGATTTTTTAGTTTGGATTTAATAGCTAATAGATCTTGTTCATATATCAATCCATCTGTTTGTCTAGCAATATGTATATGCTCCTGTAAGAAAGTATCGTGTAATTCCTGTGCTAACTGAAATTTTTCTTCTTCTAATTTTATCCAGATCAATTTTTGAAGCCATGTTGGTTCTCTTAAATCTGTCTTTTGAAGTTGGTTTAATTCCTCTACTAATTCTTCAATCACTTTTGTACTTTCAATAAAGCTATGTGTATAAGTAAGTAATAACTCAAGCCATAATAATTCTTCTTCTTTCAAGCGAATCGTATGACGATTAAGAATTAGCCATCTTTTATAATCTTTGTCCTCATGAATCAAAGCAATATACTGATTGCCTTTTTTGATAATTTCAGTTGGATTTAGTGATGGAATGGATTCGATGTTAGGTAGAGGTACGTGATTATTGGTTGAGACCAGTGTCTTCGTCTCATAACTATAGGTAACTACTGCTACTTCCTTCACTTCTAAATAGGTAATGATTTCTTTTGTTAATATTTGTAGCATTTGTTCCACTCCATGAGAGTGTCCTATTTTCTCAATTGTTAAATATAGCCTATGAATCTGATTTCCTTTGATAGAAAATAATATTTTCCTTCCACGATAATCTGTTTTTTCCTTTATATATAAGAAAATCAAGGATGATGCAAATATAAATAAAGCTGACAAAAATAAATTGGTTGATGCCATCACTTGAATTAGATATATACCTATAATCAACCAAGCTGAGAAAACAAGGGATAGGGTTGAATAATAACGGAAACGTGAAATGTGATAGGTAATGTCAAATAAACGTTCCGTTGTTTGCAAAAAGATAATATTAAAAGGAATCAGTAACAAGAATAATGCAGAAATATCTGCCTTCACAATCGATTGCTTAAATAATACTTGCGGTAACACATATAGTATAAGGAAGGGTAAAAATGGAACCCCTAAGCTTATAAAGAATAATTTAAGTTGAGGTAAACGATATTTAAAATAACTGTATAGTAAAGTATAAAGAATATAAAATAATAATAATAAAAATAGGATTAAAATAAGAGCAGAAGTCCATAACCACAATTTTGGATAGAAAGCTTTAGTGAATCGTAAGAGAATGGCACTTAGCGGTATTATATAAAGGATTTTAATATTTTGAATAAAAATCCATTTTACCTTTAAGAAAGTAAAATAATTTTTCAAAAAGTGCAGCAAAATCACGAGACAAAGTAGCATACTTCCACTATTGACCATCATTCCAATCGTATTAGTCCCGCTAGAAGCTCCTGTACTAGCATAAGCTAGCGCCACTGTTAAAATAAATAGAATTAGAAACTTCAGGTAGGGTACATAGCTTTTGTTATAATAAAGATAAAATGCTACAGCTAATGCAACCAGAAAATAAACACTAGGCAGTATAATAAGCATGTAAAATGAATATGGGAAATCGAAAGGGTGAATATGAATCGTAACAATTTGTCCGTTTCTCTTTTGGATAACTAGATGACTAGCCGCTGAAATTTCTTTCGTATAATGTATACTAGAAATATTATGTAAGGAGACATTGTCCGCACTTAGGACAATGTCTCCTTTAGATATACCGTGTTTATTCGCCCAATCTGTATAAGATGATTGATTATAAGCAATTTCATTTAATTCCCATTGTCCATTAACTGCTTTTACTCCAATGCCTAGGTAAGGCGTCATGTAAGCAATAAGAAGAACATACAATCCTAAAGCTACATATAAACTGGTGATAAAATAAAACCAGTTTTTTGGTATTAATTTTAGCCCCATATAGGTTGTTTTTGACAAACCGTCCCATTAAAAGCTTCCAGGATCGCCTTTGTTTCTAATTCATTAACCCCTACTAAAGAAATCTTGTTTTCTTTTAATAACTGTAGGATTTGTGTGTTTTCTTGTAAATATTGAATAAATTTAATCATTAAAATTCCTCATTCCTTTAAAATTTTTAAGTAATTTTCATTTTTAACACTTAAATTCACTGTTGCGATTAGATCTAATGGCAGGTACTTGAATAAAATATTCAATTGCTAAAGCATAGGTGGTAGCGCTATCATTTTCCCGTATATTGGTTAAAAGGATATCTCTAACGTTTCTAATAATTCATTTTGATTGTAATAATCTGGGGATATCATTTACTCTAGAGTAAAATGTTGTGTAAACAACGAAAAGAACATATACATCTAAAATTATATATAGACTAGTGATGAAATAAAACCAGCTTTTTGTACTAATTTTAGCCCCATATAGGTTGCTTTTGACAAACAGCTCCATTAAAAGCTTCCAGAATCGCCTTTGTTTCTAATTCATTAACCCCTACTAAAGAGATCTTATTTTCTTTTAACAACTCTAGGATTTGTGTGTTTTCTTGTAAATACTGAATAAATTTAATCATTTCAATTCCTCATTCCATTAAAATTTTTAAGTAATTTTTATTTTTTGCACTAAAATTTGCTGTTTCAATAAGAGCTAACGCAGAATACTTGTATAAATTTTTAATCGTTAAAGCATAGGTAATAGCGCCATTACTTTCCAATAAATTGGTTAAATCAGTACTTAAAGTCCCCAATGATTCATCTTGATGATAATATTCTTTTAACTTCTTAGAGAGATCATTTTGAAGAGAAAAAATATAAATAATAGGTAATGAGTATTTTTTATTTAGTAAATCGTTTTTAAGATTCCATTCTTTTAAGTCCTGAATATCATTTTTAATTTGCTGTATGATACCAAGGGCTGTAGCATATTCTTCAACTTCTGCTGACTTTTTGCCTTGAGCAAGAATGAAACCAACTAGACAACTCATCGCCGTAAGGGAACCCGATTTTTGTGTAATCATTTGTAAATAAGACGACTCATCCCGACAAACATTTAATAAATCTAGCTGCTGACCATTAATACTTAATAAAGTGTAGTTTTGAAGCGTTTGTAGAGCAAATTCTCGATGTTTAAAATTACTTTGTAGCAGTACTTTAGCAGCTAGGGTCATCATTGCTAGCACTGCATTTAAAGAAAATTCAGGCTTTTTCGTCCAGATATAATCGGTATCGTGATCTTGCAAATCATCAATAATATCAAATGACAATATAAGCAATTCAATAGCAGCGCCAACCTTATAAATTTCTTTATTAAAAGAATTTGCATTTTCCTGGTAATGGATGACACACAAAGTACCAAAAGGATAGCCAAAGCTCTCTTTTTCTAAAAAAAAGTTTCTTATTAGCTCTCTTAATTCATCTTCAATCCATTTTTCCGTAGTAAGAATTGTATCTAATGATGAACTGATTTTTTTATGTATTACCTCAATTATTTACACCTCCTTTATTAATAGCAATTAATAGTTATATTATCAAAAAAGATGAAGTGTTTCCATATTTATTCAAATTAAAATTATAGATTTTAGGATATAAGATTCAGAAGAATACTGATTTAGTTTAATAGACTATTAAGCTAGGTAAATAATGCGTTAAAGATAGAGGTAGAGCAGTTTTTAATTGAACATTTATATGGAGTGTAGAAACTGCAGATTATGATTTTATAGAATAATAAAATAGTAAGAATGAATCTAAAAAGCCCCTGTGATCGTTCACAGGGGTCTCATTCATTATTTTGTTGTTGGTACGGTTGATAGAAATACCTTCTTAGAAAGAGGCGCGTCCTCTTACAATAATCAATATATTTTGCTAAGTTAAGTTTCGTCTGTTTCCTCATCTGGTACATATTCTAAAATATCACCAGGCTGGCAGTCGAGTGCTTTGCAAATGGCTTCTAATGTAGAGAAACGAATGGCTTTCGCTTTACCGTTTTTCAGAATAGAAAGATTGGCCATCGTGATACCAACTTTTTCTGTTAGTTCAGTGACACTCATTTTTCGTTTTGCGAGCATTATATCAATATGAATAATAATTGCCATTATGTCCACCTCATATCATTAAGTCATTTTCAGATTTAATGTCAACCGCTTCTTGCAGTAGCTTTTGCAGCACGGCAGCAAATACCGCAATGACAAATGATGCAAAAGGAACAATCAGACCGACAAAAATCACGCCTGGTGCATCATCTAGCTCAGCAAATATATAAAACATCGGTAAAGTCAGCAAATGCAAAATACTGATGATGACTGCATAATGTTTAATGCATTTCAATGGACGAACAGCAAGCGGAGAAAAAGCCATTTTCCGATCGATATGACGCAGAAGCTGGAAGGCCTGATACAATGCCATATAAAACGGGATGGCAGATGCGTAAAAAATACCCATTACGACATATTGCAAAAAGGCAAAGTCAGGTACGATCTGTGCAGTAATACGCCCTAGCGCAGGGACTAAAAAAATACAGATGATTAAAACAGGCAGCCCGATGATGCAAACTGCTATTTTCAAAAACAAAGTGGACACTTTATCCATTTGTAACACCTCACAATGATTTTATATATTAAATATAAACAAATATTTATCGTTTTTCAATAAAAAAATATCGATAAGAGGAATTTTTATTTTTGAAAAATAGCATGATGAAAGCAGTTGCCAATGCAATATGATGAATTGATTCCGCATCAACGGGCAGTAATTTATTGCAGATCAACCAATTTCCAAAGTAAAACATGCAGGCAACGTATGATTAGTACGTTGCCTGCATGTTTTTTAACGAATGCCGTTTTCAATTTCCCAGCGTTCCACTTCTGCACGCACGATCGGTGCTACCTCTTTACCGAAAAGTTCAATGGCACGCATAACTTCCGCGTGTGGCATGGAACCAACTGGTACGTGAAGCATAAAGCGTGTAACGCCAACATTTTTTCGCAGATAGATAATTTTTTCGGCAACAGTCTGCACATCGCCTACATACAGTGCACCTTCTAAGCTACGTGCCTGGTCAAATGTTTCTTTTGTATACTCACCCCAGCCGCGTTCTCGTCCAAGCTTGCTCATGGCATACTGTATAGATGGGAAGAATTTTTCTACAGCCTCTTCCGTGGTATCGGCGATAAAACCGTGGGAGTGTGAGGCAATTTGCAGCTTTGATGTATCATGTCCTGCATCACGAGCAGCACGGTAATATAGCTCGACCATACGTGTGAAGTATAAGGGACTGCCACCGATAATAGCTAATGTAATCGGCAGCCCTAATTGTCCAGCACGCACAGCAGATTTCGGTGTCCCGCCGCTTGCGATCCAAATGGGAATTTGCTTCTGTACAGGACGCGGGTAAATACCGCGTCCAGAAATAGAAGGGCGGTGTTTGCCGGTCGATGTGACGATTTCGTTTTGTTGGATATTAAGCAGTAAATCTAATTTCTCTTCAAATAGCTCTTCATAATCATCTAAACTGTAGCCAAATAACGGGAATGATTCGATAAACGACCCACGTCCTGCCATAATTTCGGCGCGGCCATTCGATAAGCCATCCAATGTCGCAAATTCTTCATATACGCGTACTGGATCATCAGAAGATAGCACGGTTACGGCACTTGTTAGGCGAATATTTTTTGTCTGTGTAGCAGCCGCCGCTAGCAGGACAGCAGGAGCAGATGCTGCATAGTCAGCGCGGTGATGTTCACCGACACCGAAAATATCGAGCCCCACTTGATCCGCTAAAATAATTTCCTCGACAACTTCCCGTAAACGCTCTGCATGACTAATTGTCTGTCCCGTTTGCATATCGGGTGTCGTTTCAACAAATGTTGTAATTCCTAATTCCATAAAATCCAACCTCCTACGTTTCACTCATTATAATCCTTTTAAAGGGAAATGACTGTTTTTAAACCTTGCATATGGGGAACTAGGAAATAAAGAAGAAATCGTTTCAAGAACAGAACAAGCCCGGTTTTTGCAATATGTATTATTGCTGCCCTCCTTAGCGGCTTTTCGTGAATTCTATCAGCATATTATTCAGCTGTTCGACCGATTGCTCAAAATCGCGTCCTACCCATTCGATAATCATGCCGATAATAGCATTCGCTTGATAGCTCGCTAAATATTCACTGTCGGAAACAGCTAATTGTTCCTCGATCGACTCTAATAAATAAGCGCGAATGATATCGAATAAATCATAATAATACATCAATGGGGCTTTGCGATTAAAGACGATTTTATAAAAACGGCTGAATTTTTCGACATGATGAAAGATGCGAACCATGTGCGGTTCTACATTTTCGATGGCGTAATTCGTTAAATGGTAAGGTTCGTAATAAGCGAAACGTAAATCTTCCGTAATCTCATGAAAATAATGAGAGAATAGATCATCGATGCTTTGGAAGTGCAAATAAAATGTACCGCGATTGACTTTTGCCGTTTTGCATAGTTCAGAAATAGAAATTTTTTCGAGCGGTTTTGTTTCCAGTAAATGCAATAAAGCGCTTTGCAAATTTTCAGTTGTTTTCACAACCCGTAAATCTTTTTTCATGAAATACTCCTTTATTGAACAGTTTTGATTTCATTTGTTTAGTTATGTACAAATTCAATTTTTCTGTCGATTGAATCGATATTTTCTATCTATTATAATTTATAAAGAACAGTTGTTCAATAAAGGACAGATGCATAGGAGGATGTCAAGATGAGATTACAAAACAAGGTAGCGATCGTTACAGGTGCAGCATCAGGGATGGGGAAAGCCATTGCAGAGTTATATGCAAAAGAAGGGGCGAAAGTAGTCGTTTCAGATTATAATTTTGAAGGCGCACAAGCAGTGGCAGAAGGCATTAAAGCTGCCGGTGGCGAGGCTGTTGCCAACCAAGCAAACGTAGCAGAGCTTGCTGACATCGAGCGCATGTTCGCCGAAACAAAAGAAGCATATGGTAGATTAGATATTTTAGTGAACAATGCGGGAATCATGGACGGTATGGAACCAGTAGGTGAAATTTCAGATGAGAAATGGGATCATGTCTTTGCAGTAAATACAACAAGCGTTATGCGTGCTATGCGTATTGCAACAAATATCTTCCTCGAGCAAGGTCACGGTGTTATTGTCAACAACATTTCTGTAGGCGGTTTACGTGGTGCTCGTGCAGGTGCAGCTTACACTGCTTCTAAGCATGCCGTAACTGGTTTAACGAAAAATACAGGGTACATGTATGCACAGTCAGGCATCCGTTGTAACGGGATTGCACCAGGTGGCGTTATGACAAACATCCAATCTTCTATGACCAATATTTCTAAATATGGTGCAGGTCGTCAAGGCACAGGTATGGGCACAATGCCGCGTGCGGGTGAGTCAGCAGAAATTGCGCAACTTGCCTTATTCTTAGGTTCTGATGAGTCAAGCTTCATCAATGGTCAAGTGATTGCTGCAGATGCTGGATGGACTGCTTATTAATAGAATAAATGATATATATAAGGGATAGCTTATTAGTAGTTTAAAATAGGCTATGCCCTTTTTTCTTGTTCCGTGAAACGTTGGCACTTAATGAAGTACTCTTTCCAGAAAATATGTCATGTGTTTGCAAGTGCTTGGAAGTCATTCATAAAGTATAATAGCTAGAGCTCCTATGCAGGAGGCTCTATTTTAATATAATAATTTTCAGCCTTATTGCCGATACAAAAGCACTAAAATATTCGTTAGAATGATATTATAATCAAAAATGAATGTTAGGTGGAACAAGATGAATTATCGTGTATTACTATATTATCATTATACAACAATTGAAGATCCGGTTACTTTCGCTGCAGAGCACTTACAGGCTTGTAACGATCTTGCCCTAAAGGGACGTATTATTGTGGCAACGGAAGGGATCAACGGAACAGTATCAGGGACTGTCGAGCAAACAAATGCTTATATGGATTTGATGAAGAACAATCCACTTTTTGATGGTATTGTATTTAAAATAGATGAGGCAGAGGGGCATGCTTTCAAAAAAATGCATGTGCGCTCGCGTCCAGAGCTTGTAAACTTAAGTTTAGAAGATGACATCAATCCACACGAAATAACAGGGGACTATTTAACACCTGCTGAATTTATGGAAGAAATGCAACGTGAGGATACGGTTGTGCTCGATGTGCGCAACACGTATGAATATGAGGTAGGTCATTTCCGTGGTGCTATTCGTCCAGATGTGGAAACATTCCGCGATACACCACAGTGGGTACGTGACAACCGGGAACTGTTTGAAGGGAAGCGTGTCCTGACGTACTGCACAGGCGGTATTCGCTGTGAAAAGTTCTCAGGCTGGTTAAAGCGTGAAGGATTTGATGATGTTGGGCAGCTGCACGGCGGCGTTGCGACATACGCAAAAGACCCTGTCACAAAAGGGCAGCTTTGGGATGGACAAATGTATGTCTTTGACGAACGCATTACCGTTCCCATCAATCAAGTAGAGCATGTAGTCGTAGGAGCGGACCATTACGACGGCACGCCTTGTGAGCGCTACATCAATTGTGCGAACCCTGAATGCAACAAAAAGGTTTTAGCTTCAGAAGAAAATGAAGTGAAGCATTTAGGTGGTTGCACCATTGAATGTACACAACATGAACGCAATCGTTATGTAGAGAAGCATCAGCTATCACAAGAGCATGTACAGCAAGTCATTGCACAGTTAGAAGCAATGCAAACTGTATAAAAAGAGGACCGTAAATTTATCAAGAACAAAATTTAAATAAATCAAAGGACAAAACATGTTTTATATGACTAACATGTTTTGTCCTTTTTTAAATCAGCATAACTGATATTTGAGTTAGAACTATAAAAATAAGACCAAGCGAGGATTTAGGAAGATTATACTTCAACTCACGCAGCGTTTTATTTTAGGAACTTATTTCCATTGATAGCGTTAAATTTAGTGCTATTAATATGTTTAGGAACTAGAAAGGTGACTTTTATGAAATCCAATCTTCTAATATGGATATTTTTTCTTCCCTTGTTCTTATTATTCGTTTTAATGTTATATATTGAAGCGTCAATTTATTCCCTTTCTCCTGATGCGAATTTTTGGATGGGATTTAAGAATGTTTGGTATCGTTCAATATGGTTTTACGCAATATTATTACTAATTTTCTTCTTGCTTTATTTAAAGTTTCTGCGTAAAGAAAAATAAAGATTTTTGAACCTATAATGCTGGACTAACGGGGGCTTTGATTCAAGAAGGATGAATGCCTTTTTGAATAAACTTATTTTAATGAGGGGGCAGATTACTTTAGGAACTTTCTTCCACTTCTGGCGTTAAATTTATAAACGCTATGTAGCTGTTAACTATAATAAAAGAGGTGGTATTCTGAAAAAACTATTTATTCTGTTTATTGTAATTAGCGTTCTATTAGTTGGCTGCTCTCAAGAAAAAAGCTATAACGTTTGGGTTGACGCGTCACAAGGTCAAGAAATTATTGATTCAGCAATGGAAAGGCTTACTAATGCCAAAATTGATTTTATTATGGATGATAATGGAAGTGTTTTAGTAAATGAAAAAGACATGGATAAGGCTGTAATGTGCTGTTCTTAAACTAATTGGATGGAGGCATCATTATGTGGGTAATATTAGGTCTTATTGCAATAGCAGCAACTTTTATAAATCTTTATATGTATACAATAGGTAAAGATTACAAACTCGCGATGGCAATGGGGTTATCATTTACAGCATTAACGCTTTGCGCAGAATATAGTCTTATATCGATGTGGGTAGAAGCGGAAGATTGGGCAGCTTTGATGGATGTAGTACCCGGTATGGAAAGGGCATTATGGTTTTTAACCATTGTTTCGATTTTACTAAATATAGCGCCTATACTTTTGGAGTTTAAAAATAAAAAGTAATTTCTTATTGCGGTTCATACGACTTTACAATGTTAGTTAAAAACATTCCCAACTGGTTATATTTTGATATAGAATATATTCACCAATATAAAGAGCATGTGTTCGTTTTTGAAATATACATATTATACTAATTAATCAACGTCTATCCAATAATCTAATATGAATGAAAAAAGAGGATATATGCTCATGTATTGAACATATTATCCTCTAATTAGTTTAGTCTATTTAAATGAAATAGCTCGTTTCCTTTTTGTTATCCTGTAATTTTATAATGCTGCGCAATTTCCTTAGGTACAGGGATCGCTTGGCGTTTCTCTAAATCCATAATTACCAATATGGCGTTACATTCACTGCATAGCTCATCTTCCCGGTACATTTTCTGCTGAAATGCAAAACTCTTATTTCCTACATGGGATAGCTCCGTCTCTAGACGAACCGTTTCCCCTAAACGTACTTCACGATGGTAAGTCGTATCAAATTTAATGAGCGCTGTTCCTAATGATTTCTCAATTAACGAGGGAAGCCCCAGTCCGATTTCATCTAACCAGTTCAAACGAGCGTCACTGAAAATAAGTACATAACGATTGAAATTCATATGGTTTAATTCATCAATATCCGATTGTGTCACAGTATAATGGAATGTAGTTTTCATAAAAGCCTCCGTTCAATTATAAAAAATTTAAAAGTGATTGTCCGCCACATACATTGTGGGAATAGTCGTTACCAAAAGAAAGGATTGTCATTTCTTTCATCGGCAGCCATCACTTCCTGTACCTTCTATTATGTTCGAAAGAATGACGCATGTACAAGCAAAGACAATAAAAAAATCTACTTAACAGTTTATCCCTGCTAAGTAGAAGTCAAATTAAATATCTAGTGCGCCTTTATTTTCTTTGTCTTGCGTCGCTAAACTGACAGCCACAAACACAACAAGAGAAATAAGGATGGGTAACGTAACCGTATGCATACCAAAGACATGCGGTGCTAAACGATCAATCCCTATATACAGAGTCAAACCAACAATCATGGAAGAGATGGCACCGTATTTATTCGCCTTTTTCCAGTACAAGCCAAAGACCACGCTCCATAAAAAGGCTGATTCAAGACCGCCGAAAGCAAATAAATTGAGCCACACGAGTAAATCTGGCGGGTTCAAGGCAAAAACGACAACGGCTAAACCGAGACTTGTCGTTGTCCAGAAGCTCGTTTTCTTAATTTTTTCCTCGCTTGCTTGCGGATTAAAGAAATGTAAATAAATATCCTTTACTACGGTCGAGCTAATGAGCATAAGTAAGGCATTGACCGTTGACATAATTGCTGCCATTGGAGCAGCCAATACAATTCCCGCTAAAAGTGGTGGCAATACTTCCAGCGTTAGCAATGGCATGACCTTATCGCCGATTTCTATTCCTGGCATGACAGGTCGAGCCAGTACACCAATTACATGCATGCCGAACATGATTGTCCCAATGCCCATTGTACCAATTAGAATGGCGCGGTGCAGGCTTTTTGAATCCTTATAGCTCATGGCACGCACGGCAACTTGCGGTAAGCCGATCACACCTAAACCAATCAAAATCCAAAATGTCGATACATACAAGGGTGTTAAACTACCTTCTGCACCAAATGGGGAAATGAATTGTGGATTTTCAGCCACTAGGCTTTGCATAATATTTTCAACACCGCCGCCCGCAACAATCGTTCCAATCAGTAAAATGATCGTGCCGATAATCATCACGGAACCTTGTACTGCATCTGTTAAGGCTACGGCTTTAAATCCTCCAATTACTACATAGATTAGTACCGTTACCGCGAAAATAAGCAATGCCGCTGTATAATCCAAGCCGGTTAAGGATTCGATTAACCGCGCTCCGCCGACCCACTGAGCGGTCATCGAGGCAAATAAAAAGACGATAATACTGATGGCAGATAAAATGACAACAACATTCGATTGATAGCGTTTCTTCAAGAAATCAATTAAGGTAATAGCTTCATATTTACGGGAAATAATCGCAAATTTCTTTCCTAGCACCATCAAGACGAAGTAGCCTGCAGGCAGCTGAGCCATCGCTAGCAATACCCAGCCAAGTCCTTGCTGGTACGCAACACCGGGACCGCCGATAAAGCTTGAAGCGGAGCCGTATGTTGCCATCATCGTCATGGCCAGCAGGAAGCCGCCCATTTCGCGACCACCTAAAAAGTATTCCTGCATAAAGGAATCAGACGTGCGGATTTGTTTATTAGCCCAAATGCCAATCCCGAAAATAATAATTAAAAATATAAATAGCGGAATAATAACTGTCCAGTGAATCATTGCTTGTCCTCCTCATCAAATGAGATATCTTTGAAGAACAGCTTGATGGCTAGCCAGATAGCGATAATCATAAAAATGGTGCCAGCAATACAGCTATAGAAAAACCATGCCGGAAAACCTAGTATAAACGTATATTCAGTTGGATCACCTGAGCCCAATCCGTAGGCAAACCCGAACCAAATCCCAAAATTCAGTACGACGAGCATAACTCCAATGAGCGCTTCACGATGGGCGATTTGAAAACGTTTATCTCGCATAGTGTCACCCTCTCTTCTCATAAAAACTATCTACCTATCATACTTGTTAACATTTTTTTTGTGAAGAGAAATTTACAAAGTAGGGGGATAAATTTACATAAAAATATTGCATTATAGAGTATAAATAAAGGAAATAGAAAGTATGAGGTCACAATATATGAAAACTTATTGGCAAATTTTTTGGACGGCGCTGCGCCTAGGTCTTACTTCATTTGGCGGACCGACAGCTCATTTAGGGTATTTCCAGCAAACCTATGTAAAAGAGAAAAAGTGGCTCTCCAATCAAGAATTCACGGATTTAGTCGCGCTCAGCCAATTTATACCCGGTCCAGCCTCCAGTCAAGTGGGAATCGGAATTGGCTTAAAAAAAGGGGGGATAATTGGTAGTATCATATCGTTTATCGGTTTTACGATGCCCACGGTACTAGTATTGATGATTTTTGCTACATACGCTGTCAGTTTTGAGCAAACGCCAGGTTGGCTTCAAGGGTTAAAGCTTGTAGCTGTAGCGATTATTGCTCATGCCATCATCGATATGTCAAAAAAATTAATTCGCTCGAGTTGGCATGCCATCATTGCCGTGATTGCACTCATCATATTACTGCTTTATACAACCGTTCTCTCCCAAATTGCTGTGCTAATAGGAGCAGCTATTTTCGGGTATGTGTTTATAAAAGAGAAAGAAGCAGCTACCGATGCAAAATCTCCATTGTCTATGAAATTTGGTGCCTTGTGCTTGCTGCTGTTTTCTCTATTGCTTATCGCTGCACCGATTCTGTCAGGGCTATGGTCAAATGAATGGCTACAGTTATTTGAAAAGTTCTACACAGCAGGAGCTCTCGTTTTTGGTGGGGGACATGTGGTATTGCCTTTACTGCAAACGCAATTTGTTGATAGCGGAATGGTGACGGCTGATCATTTCATCGCTGGGTATGGTGCGACACAGGCGGTTCCTGGTCCGTTATTTACCTTCGCAGCTTATATAGGGATGGTAATAGGGGGAGTGCCGACTGCTCTGTGGGCGATATTCGCTATTTTTCTCCCTGCTTTTTTACTGCTGTTTGGTACCTATCCGTTTTGGCATTATGTCAGTCAGCAAGCCAAATTGCGAGGGGCGATTTCAGGCATGAATGCCGCTGTGGTAAGTATTTTAGTCGCGACCTTTATTTCTCCTGTCATCACGCAGTCTATTGGTCATATAAAAGATGTTGTGATAGCGGTCATTCTCTTTTTACTGCTGTTTAAAATAAAGCCGATGTGGGCTGTGCTTATCAGTATATTGTTGGGGCTGATTATGTATTAAGTGTTGAAAGTAACTCAAATACTCTCACTCTTCGCGATTATACTTTACAAGAATAATAATTAGTTATGTATATGAGAATGTAAAAATTGCATTATTTTCTTTTAATAATGCTTTTTATTATCTCTTTAACTTTTAATTATTCTATAATATGTAATAATAATTCTATTATTTGCGCTAAAAAACTAAGTATAGAAGGTGAGTGTATGAAATTAGCAACAAAAATTTTATGGGCTTTAGCATTAGGGGCAATCGTAGGGGTTGTTTTAAATCTAACAGCACCTGATTTTTTTATAAAAGCGGATAGTTTTTTATTTACACCGTTAGGAACAATCTTTTTAAACCTGATTAAAATGTTAATCGTACCCCTTGTATTTTTCTCTATTACCGTAGGGGTAGCCAACATAGGAGATCCAAAAGCGTTAGGGCGCATGGGCAGTAAGACGATGATTTTCTTTTTAGCAACCACAGCTGTTGCTATTAGCATTGGGATTGCACTAGGTCTTATTTTCCAGCCAGGTGCTGGCGGTAATTTTGATGTAACAGATGCAAGTTATGAGGCGAAAGAAGCGCCGCCGGTATCTGAAACATTGCTCAGTATTATTCCAGTAAACCCAATTCAATCAATGGCTAACGGAGATATGCTACCTATTATTTTCTTCGCAATATTTATTGGTTTAGGGATTAGTTATTTAGGTACAAAAGTTACGTTAATCCGTAATTTTGTGGAGCAGGCCAATGAGCTGATGATGTTCCTTGTGACGCTTGTTATGAAATTCGCGCCGTACGGTACATTCGGTTTAATTGCTTCAGCGGTTGGTAAACAAGGGTTGGATGCATTAAAAGCGATGTTTATGTATATGGTAATCGTTATAGCCGCTTTATTCCTTCATAGCATAGTTGTGTATGGCGGAGCCTTAAAATTACTAGCTAAGCGCAATCCGATTACTGTTATCAAAGCGTATCTTCCGGCACTAACCGTTGCTTTCAGTACATCGAGCAGTAGTGCGACGCTTCCTGTTTCGATGGAGGTAGCACAAAACAAACTAAACGTGCCTAAAGGGATTAGTAGCTTTGTCCAGCCTTTAGGCGCTACGATTAATATGGACGGTACAGCAATCATGCAAGGGGTAGCAACAATCTTTATCGCACAAGTATATGGTGTGGATTTAACCTTCGCCCAGCTTTTAACGGTAATTTTAACAGCCGTTTTAGCATCCATTGGTACAGCAGCTGTGCCAGGTGCAGGAATGATTATGCTAGCAATGGTACTAGAATCTGTCGGTTTACCAGTAGAGGGGATTGCCCTTATCATCGGTGTTGACCGCTTGCTGGATATGACACGTACAGCTGTTAACTGTTTAGGCGATCTAACATGTGCACTGTATGTTACAGAAAGTGAAAAGAACCGCGAAGATAAGAAAACAATGGCTTAATAGAAGGAGGCTGTGTGATGAGGTATTGCTCATGGCATAGTCTCTTTTTTGCTGTGGGCTCTTCTCGATTGCCGATTGCTTGCTTCACCTGCGAGTAACCGATAAGATTATGATACAGTTATATTTCTTTAGGAGGCTTTGTTGTGGGGTTACGTAGTAAAGTAATGATGTTTGTAGGGGCAATTATGATAGCCATTTGCCTATTTGTGAATTTACCAGTGAGCTTCGGTGTTTGGTTAGTGCTATTTTTATTTAGCATGTTTATTGCAGGTGCAGGTGCTGTATTGGCGATTATTGAATTAGCGAAAAGCATCAAAGAAGAAGCTGAATCCAAAGCGAAATCTCAATGATAATAGAATTGTTTTGTAGGTGATCATCACTTATAAAGCAGTTCTTTTTTATTAAAAACTGATAAATCAACCTATAGCATGTTAATTTATGGTATGATTCTGTTGGAAACTTTCAACTGAAAGGTGGAAGACTCGTGAAAAAATGTCTAATAGCGGCAGGGGTGTTTACAGTCATTGTATTAGCCGGGTGCCAAGAAGAGCAACTAGAGGAACAGCCCCATGTGAAAGTAGAGATCAATACAACCGTAGCGCAAAATCTTTCACAGCAGGACAAACTATTATTAATGCTTGAAAATGATTTGCAACAGGAAATTGCCACACTCAGCAAGCTCGATGAAGAGGGCATATCTATTATGCTTTCCGCTGATGCAGACAATAACGTGTCCAGTGCGATTGTATTGCCAATAGAAAATCCAATAGCTCCTGATACATTGCAACAGATAGTGAAAAGCGTCATAGCCGCCATTACTGCTGAACAAAATATGAAAATCACGGAAGATCATATTACGATTACGGATACGGTAGGAAAACATTTTTATTAGAAGGACAAGTACGGTGACCATTTGTATAATTGCTACATACATACTCTTGCATATGGATAGCCAGCGCCTGTACTCTCCGAAAGGGAGTACAGGTTTTTCTATGGAAGTCGAATATCATGTCGCACCTATAGGGGAACCCCTTTGTATGAAATGAATAAATAGCATGAGGTAACAATTAGTAATCATAGGAGGAATCAGCTATGCAATATCCTGCACATGGAGCCAATGCTGCTTCTTTATATAAAGCATTACAAATACCGATGCCAGAACAGGTTGTGGATGTAAGCGAAAATGTCAACGTTTTCGGTATGCCGTCAACTGTAAAAGAACAATGGCCGCAGCTGATCGAGCAGGTTTCGTCTTACCCGCACGAACAAGCAGAGCCGTTTCGTTCGGAGGTAGCAAAGCATCACGGAGTCGGCGTCTCACAGATTGCAGTTAGCAATGGCGGGGCGGAAGCTTTAATGGCATTGGCTCAATTTTTTCAGAAGCAACGAATCGTATTATTAGAACCTAGTTTTTCCGAATACAGACGTACATTGCAGCAACAGCAGTGTCGTATTCATTCGCTTGTTGTTGATGATATTATTCATTACAGCATCGCACAGGAAAAAGTCCAGCAAGCCTTGGCACAGGCGGAAGTATTGTATATTTGCAATCCAAACAATCCAACCGGTGTCCTATTAAAAAGGGCTTGGATAGAGGAAATCTTGCAAGCCTGTCCGCATATCTATCTAGTTGTTGACGAAGCGTTTATGGACTGGACTGATGAATCAGAGAGCATGGTGCCTTTGGTTAACCGATATCCACGTTTAATCGTTGTGCGGTCGATGACGAAAATGTATGCCATGGCCGGAGTAAGATTGGGGTATGTTGTGAGCCAGCAAGCAGAAACAATCGCTCGGTTTTTCCCGCATTGGAATGTGAGCAGTATTGCGAGCAGCATAGGTTCCATCTGTTTACAGGAGCATGAGTTTGTTGAGCGCTCACGGCGCCATAGCGCCCAATTAAGAGAACAGATGACACGCGATTTACAAAACCTCGGTTGTCGCGTAACAAAGAGCGCCGCAAACTTTTTAACATTCCAACTTGATGACCAATTGGACCCCGATCCTTTTTTCCAGCACTTGCTGACAGAGGGAGTTGTTCTGAGACATACAAAAAATTATGAAGGCCTGCACGGCAAATGGTTCCGTATCGCTGTCAAAGATACGAAGACGTGGCGGTTTTGTTTAGAAAGGATAGCACATTATGTCTACCACTATTAAAATATACCGGCACGGGGAAACGGTGTGGAATAAGGAAGGACGCCTGCAAGGCTGGCTTGATACGCCGTTAACAGCTGATGGGATTCGTCAAGCACAGCAAGTACGGTGGCATCCGGAAATTGTCTATAGCAGTGATCTTCATCGTGCCCAGCAAACGGCACGCTATATGTTTCCTCAGGTACAGCTTGTAACAGATGATCGTATACGTGAAATTTATCTAGGTCATTGGCAAGGTGCTTATATAAAGGATTTACTGCAAACATCGGAATATATGTGCTATATGACGACACCTGCTCAGTTTATCCCGTCCACGCAGGAAAGCTTCCAGCAAGTCACTGAACGTATGCTTGCTTTTCTGCAAAGCCTTGCACATAACCCGCACCGAAAAATAGCCATTGTTTCACACGGTGTATCCATTGCTTGTCTATCTGCATACATACAAAAACGTCCAGCAGCTGAGCTTTGGCAGCAATTTTTAACAGGCGGCCAATGCTTAACGCTGCACACAAATGATTTTAAAATATTCACATTAGTATAGGGGAAAATAAAAAACAGCTTATGTAGGCTGTTTTTTTATTTACCTTTTTTATGATAAACGAGCGATTTATAGAATATTATAGAAGAAAAGGTACTTTAAGTAGAAAAGATTGATTTATTTTCTATTTTCTGTAATAGTATAGTAAAATATTGAAAATTTTATAGGGGGTTAGACGGGGGCAATGGATTACAATACAAAACGTGTTCATGTGATTAATACGCTTGTAACAACTTTTATTGTGTGTTTAGTAGTAGGCCCGCTCATTATGGAATCGGGATTTCTTGCTACTAGTAAAGAAATAATCGCAGGTGTTTTTACCATCCTAAGTTTAGTAGCTTTAAATTTTATACCGCTGCCTTATAAAGTAAAGGCATCTATTTTTACATTACTGCCAGCCGGAGTGCTTTTTATGTTATTTGCCGTAGCGGGCTATTCCTTAAATAAGCACTATTTATTATTTGCCACGGTCATTATGGCAACAATTTATTTTGATAAAGACATTATCCGTATTTTTGGCAGTTTTCTGCTAGTAGGAATCGTGACTGTATATATGATTGATGGAAATCATTTTTTAGGCGCGAATAATACACCTACTTATTTCTTTACTGTATTTGTTGTTTATAGCGGTATTCTATTCTTACTTTATTTGATTACAGGGTGGGCAAGTACCTTAATAGATCAAGCAAAGAAAAGAGTAGAAGAAGTAGAAAGCATGATGGCACAGCTACAGGTGAATTCTCAATTGACAGGGACAAGTGCTACCGAGCTTGATGAGCATGTCAAGCAAGTTACGGAGCATGTACAAGCTATTCATTCGTCTAGCGTAGTCATTACAGAAGTAGTGGAGCAAATGGGCGAGGCTATCACAAAAGAATCACAGCATATTTCCCATGTTTATGATGTGGTAAAAAGCTCTGTCACGGAAATGCAAGGAACAGCGAAAGCATCGACAGTACTGTATGAAAAAACCACAAATTTAAGCAACGAAATCGAGCAAAATGCACAAAACGTGCACTATGTCACAGAACATATGACAACGGTACAGGAAGCAATAGATGCCACTACAATAACAATAGATGATTTACAAGAAAGCTTACATCTAGTGAATAATTTACTGGCAAGCATTCATAATATTGCGAATCAGACAAATTTACTGGCACTTAATGCAGCTATTGAAGCAGCACGTGCCGGGGAACATGGGAAAGGCTTTGCTGTGGTAGCGGGTGAGGTACGTAAATTATCCGAACAAAGTGCTCAAACAGCCTCTGAAATTACAAAGGTGACAAAGGAGCTTTCTGATAAATCTAGGCATGCTCAGGCAAAAGCGCACGAAGGACAGTCAGCCGTTATGGACGGGCAACAATTACTGCAACAAATAGAGGAAACGGTGCAGGTTATTACAGCAGCCTTCTTAGAAACAAAGGATACCCTTCATCACAATGTAGCGAATATTCAGACCGTGAATGAACAATTTGAGCAGGTGCAACAACAGTTAGTCGAGGTGTTGCAC
Organism: Lysinibacillus odysseyi; assembly: GCA_014595895.1. Taxonomy (GTDB): domain Bacteria; phylum Bacillota; class Bacilli; order Bacillales_A; family Planococcaceae; genus Lysinibacillus_B; species Lysinibacillus_B odysseyi_A. Next base: position 1,012,616 of record JABUKB010000001.1, read on the forward strand.
ATTTCAGAAGAAAATACCGCAGCAACGGAAGAGATGATCAGTAGCTTACTTTCTCAAAATGATTTAATTGTGTCCATTACAGACTCTACTACTCATTTGCATAGCTTAAGTACAAGGTTAAGACTGGTGAGCCAAGGGTGAATGGAAACGTTGGGAAAGCAAAGTAAACAAGTTGGTTTGAACAATAAAATCCTAATAAAACAGGGCAAAATATTTAATTTTGGTGGCACAAATAGCTGAGTAAAACAACGCTACTTCTGCATTTACAAGGAGAAAGAAGATGGTATAGACTTCTAGTTTGAAATAAATTTCCTTAAAAGGTTATATTATAACGTCAACGAAGATGCGAAAATCCAATCGAATCGTTCTAACTTCAGATATGGTTGTAAGTGAGTTACTTAACTATCGCAAACGAAAAGAAATGAATAAAGAACAGCTTGGAGAACTATATTAGAATGATAAGATGCGTACCTGTAACTACACATTCTTTAACAAAAATCTCATAAACCCAATAATATCAAGTCCCAGCGAATATTTAAAAGTACTCCTGGGACGTACAGAAAACCGTCAAACTTGATTTTTATCGAGTTTGGCGGTTTTTTATCTATTTTTAACTTTCATCGAATATGGTCAAGGTTATTTCGTCTAAATGTTTAGATAACAACAAAAAACTATTTTTGACTATGTATTTTATGAGGTGGTATGAAATGATTCGAGCTACAACCTCAACATTATGGAATATCTGTCTAACCACTATTGATAATGATTTAGAGGAAAAAAGGCTATTCTGTGATAAAATAATATTGATTTAAAAATAGTAACTTTAAGGGGAAATTATTATGCTAAATTCGGATTTAGATATGCGTTTAGAGCCACGCATTAAGGAATTATATGAATTACATAAGAAGCGCGCTGCTAATATTGACTGGAGTTATCACGAGTTTATACCTTGGGACAAGGCAATGTCATTTAAACGAGTGCCATGGGATGAGAGTCAAGTTACTCTTCCAGAAGGGGTCATTATTGCCATTGAAACAGCATTGCTGACAGAGGTAAATTTACCATGGTACACAACACATTTAGATTACACATTTAAAAATTCAATGGATGTAATTAGCGAATTTGTTCGTACATGGACATCTGAAGAGGATCAGCACTCGAGCTTGCTGGAAACGTATTTATTAGTGACAAGAAATGTAAACCCTGCGAGATTACATGCATTAAGAAAACGAGTAGTAGAAACGGGCTGGTTCCCAGAATTTACAAATCCATTAGCAACGATGGCTTATACATCGTTACAAGAGTTAGCGACACTTGTTTTCTACAATAATGTAGCAAGAATAGCAGGTCCACATGACCCAGATTTAGCGACATTACTGCGACGTTTAGCTAAGGACGAGGCACTCCATTATGCATTTTACCGCGATACAGTGAAAGCGCATCTTGAACTTGATCCGAATTTTATTGTATTTTTTGAAAAGGTTATTATTAATTTTTCTATGCCAGGAGTTGTTATGCCTGACTTTGAAGATCGTATGAAAACCATTGCAATCGAGGCAAATTATGGACCGTTACAATTCTTTGACCAAGTGTTAGATGTTGTGGTGAAATATTGGGATATTGCGAATTTACAACCTACAACGGAAGAGGCTATTGCGGCACAAGCCAATATTTTGAAATATCATGGGCGTTTAAAGAGATTAAAAGACCGTGCTGAAGCGAGAAAATAAACGTCAAATCAATGGAAGGATTTTATATTATGCAGACAACATGTGAATTATGCGGTAAAGAGACGAATGATAAAGTAAGCTATTTAGAATTGGAAACATGGGAATTTGATTTTTTGAAGAAAGAACAAAAAGATTTTTACACAATTTGTTACGCTTGTTTTGATAAGCATACGGATCACTTTATCGATCAAGAAACAGATTTGGCATTACGGAAACAACGAGCACTTTCAGTAGACAAAGAAATACAAGCAGAAATTGAAGCGATTCTTGATATGGAGATTATTGACTGAAAAATTAATCTAATGTGAATAGCACATCAATTGATTCTGACGTAACTTTGGTAGTGATGACTGTGTTAATGCAATTTCCTGCATCGGGTACACACAATACCTCGTTACAGATTTTCAGAACGAGAAAGCTCATCGTCTTTAGACAGGGGATGATAGTGAGGTCGGTCAAGGGATAGCTTTTGCTATCTCAATTGACCGAAATTTTCACTATCTCTTTTTTGTCCATTTGTTGCAGTTTCTATCGTAAATTGATCCAACAAATTTATAGTATAATATGGAAAAACACGATCGTATCATTGATAAATTATCATTTTGTGTTTTGCCCACGATACAGAAGAAAGATATTTCTTGATGACAAAGATTTTTTAAGAGGACTTTTTGAGCAAACAAAAAAATTTGGAAGTAATTACGCAGAGGCGTAATTGATTTCGGTAAAAATGCTCTCAGTATCTTAAGAATATTATCACGTCAAGAGTTATATAGTTAACTAAACACAAAAAAGGGGGGGAAATATTGGGGATACGATTCCTTAAAATTTCTGGTGTCTATTTTCTCATTGCAGTACTCTTAGGGCTTACAATGGGGATTATTCATAACTTTGCCTTTACCTCCGTACATGCTCATTTAAACCTATTAGGATGGGTTTCTATGGCATTATTCGGTATTATTTATTCTATTTACCCACAAGCAGGAAAAACAACATTAGCTAAAACTCATTTCTGGCTTCATAATCTCGGTTTACCAGTCATGCAGGGAGCACTTTTTTTACAAATTCTTACTAGTAATGGCGCATTTACAGTTGGAATTATTATTGGTTCAATCATTGTTGTTTTTGGAATATTATTGTTTGTCATTAACTTGTTTAAAGCCATTCGTTAATAGGGGATAAAAGAAAGGGACTCACTCATCAGTACGTTGAGAGGAGTCCCTATTTGTATAAATTAAACTTTAAGATCGAATATGAAGAATCGAGCATAAAGACGGTAAATTATACTTTGTTTGTTCAAAAATTTCGCATTTAAATTATCTTTTTGTGTATAAGGAAAAAGTATGAAAAGTTGAACATCAAGTCGAACACAAACAACTCTACTATAGTTTAAAACACGAATTTGGAATTCAATATCCATTAAAAGGCCCTATCGAATAATTCAATAGGGCTTTGTATTATTGGTTTAGTTCTTGAAATTTTTGTTCAATTTTTTTGAACCCCTTAGATAGTGAAGAAATTTCCTCGTGTTGAGAAGAAACAAGATCCAATACTGCATGAAGGCTCTGTTTGTTTATTTCTGTCATGCTAACACTTTCTTCGGCTTTAGCCTCAACCTCTTGCATCATACTTTGTACAGTTACTATAAACTCTTCAAGATTATTTGTTTTATCTGAAAAACTCTTCATGTTCGAGTCGATATTTGCAAAAATATCTTTGACTTCCTGCATACTATCTCTGTTCTTTTCAATGGATGATTGAGATTCAGAAATTGTATTAGATGCTGCAGTGATACGTTCTCTAAAGGTCATCAGAAGTTTTGAAATGGATTCAGACGATGTTTTAGAAGATTCCGCAAGTTTCCTTACTTCTTCTGCTACAACAGCAAACCCTTTTCCATGTTCACCAGCTCGCGCGGCTTCTATTGAAGCATTAAGGGCTAATAAGTTTGTTTGAGCAGATATTTCAGAAATTGAACGAATAGTTTGCTCGATATGTTCTGTTTCTAAGTGAAGCTCATGCATATAATCAATCGTTTTTTGAATATTACCATTAAAACTCTCCAAATCATCTTCCAGAACTTCAATTCGTTCTCCACTTTTTAGAGTAGCTTCTTGTGTAGAAGAAAGATAATGATTTATTTCTTTCATGGAATTGGTCATATCTTCTACCTGATTGTTCGTTTCAATCATTCCGGATACTAATTTATTTGATTGTTCAGTTTGAATATCAAATGAAGCAACAATTTCTTGAATGGAATGAATGATTTCAATAGACTGCTTATTTGCTCCGCCTGTTGTTTGATTTAATTCCTCTTGATATTCTTTTACAGAAACAAGGGAATCCCTTACTCGTTTTAACATGTTTTCCATTGACTCCTTAGAGGCGATGGCTTCTTCCTTTTGTACTTCTACCTCTTTTTGTAGATTATTGTTAAACATAGATTGCATGAATGAAGAAATAGATACAAACACGAACATAAGAATGTAGTAAAGCAAATCAACAACACTTGTAGAATGGAATATAACCTCCCCTTGTGTAAGGAAGAAATAAACTAGTACAGCAAGCACGACACTAATCGTTAAAAAATTAATTACTTTGTCTTGATAAATCCCCATAACTGCTACAAAGAAGAACATTGCCATGATGTTAATCATGTGAGGGTCCATTGTTAAGACAATAAACCAAAACAACGCTATAACAATTAAGTTGAAATATTTCATCGGTACAGTTAATTGGTCTTTCCATTTTGTTTTATTTGCAATGAACGTGGCAGTACCAAGCACCCCACCTAAAATCCCCAATATTGTTAATACAAATCCGATTGGAATTCCTAAAATAAGATTTAAAACCTGTACGATTAGAATTGTTCCACCGAAAACAAACATTACCCAATTATTTCTTTTTCTCAATAATTCATGATTCATTATGCTACTTTCCCCTTTTTCAATTCAGCTGGTGCTTTAAACCAATCATATTTTTCATCTTCCAGATTGTCATAGACTTCTTTTAGATAAAATAAAGTTGGAATAACATCATCACCCTTGTACCAGATTGTTTCACCCACTTGTTCGCTTCTAATGTGATAGGTGCTGTTAAAAGATTCGAATACATCTGGCGCAGAAATTCCAATACCATGTGTATAGCCATTTGTTTGTGCGTAATGAATCATAAGTCGAACAATTTCTCGACCAAGTACACCTCTGTACTTCGGTAAAACCGCAAAACTATCTAATTCAACCACTGACATATCTTCATTTACAGCATTAACGAATAGTTTTTTCATGAAAGATCTAGTGAATTGAGGATATGGTGTGAATTCAAATGTCCCACCAGGAACACCATCTATATAGGCTAGAAACAGATCGGAACCTTCGCGCCCATATTCCATATCATAACTAGCTCCTTCCCAAACAAGTCTTTTGATATGATGAAAAACATCCTTATCATCCTGACTTGCTACCTTTTTAAAAACTACATCGTTACTCATAAAATACCTCTCCTTTTAAGTGAAAACCTGTTGTGAAAAACTCTTATTATGTGGATTTTTATTCCTCTACAACCATTTATGATATGCAATAACTAATTTTAACAGTATTTTGAAAAAAGTCTATAACTTTAGTAGTTTTAAATTAAAAACATTTTGTGATTCTTTATTCCTATTTAATTTCAAAGGGTGTTGATGTTGTAAAGGTGTCAAAACGTTTAGGACATGCCAATGCGAAAATCATGTTAGAAACCTATGCTTACCTCATTCCAAATGAAGGCAATGACTTAGCGGATATTTTTGAAAAATCACCGGAAAAAATCTCCTGATTATTTTGTGAGCATTGACTAAAATTCGAAATTTAGTTCAAGAAGTGTTCCGAACGAAAAAGCCATTAAACGTTGTTATATCAACGTTTAATGGCTAACTAAAATAATGGTCGCGACAGGTCTCGAACCAGCGACCCTTACCTTGTCGAGATGAAACATAAAAAAATAATTACCGCAAAATCAACCGCCAACAGCTTATGAAGTCTAATTTGGACGAATAAACTGTTTTTTCTTGTGCTGTGAAGGAATGTATTTGTAAAGTGCACCTCCTCGCTACTGTATTTTTATTTTTAATTTCAGTTACAAAAGGGAAGTCTAATATACAAGTGTCGCAGTGAGAAGTGAGCATAATTGCTATGTGTTACTTGTTTTCTCATTCCTCTTGAGCAAAGGCTAGTATTGGTTTTCAGATTGGTTGAGCATATTTTGGATAAAGAAGCGGCAACCAGGCAAACATTATTTGAGATAATCTTTGCATTCGTTATATGCGGTCTATCTCCAGGGTTAACGAATGAATAATCAATCACCTGAAAGAACGCATCATTATGGGTTAAGATCATCACTTTTGTGGTAAAAAGTTAAAAAAGGTAAAATAGATGATTTTTATGAAACCATAACGTGCTGGTTTACGTATAAGTTATAAGTACTTTTTGAAAGCATCGAAAATAAGCGTTCATAAAGAAAACAACGGAGGTGAATCCCTCAGGTAGGAGGGAACATATTGGACTCGAGTATATTGAATATTATTTTATTAATTATCTTTTTAGGGCTGACAGCAGTATTCGTAGCAGCCGAATTTGCGGTCGTTAAAATTCGCAAATCCAGAATTGATCAGCTAATTGATGAAGGGAATAAAAAAGCAGTTATTGCAAAGAAAGTGGTTAGTGACCTTGATTATTACTTATCTGCGTGTCAGTTAGGGATTACCGTTACAGCCATTGGTTTAGGGGCATTTACAAAGCCTTACGTAAAACACTTACTATATCCGATATTTGAATGGTTAAATACACCTGAAACGTTAATGAATATCTTATCATACGTTATTGCGCTTGCAGTCGTAAGTTATTTACACGTTGTAATTGGAGAAATGGCTCCCAAAACCCTAGCCATCCAGTTTTCAGAGAAAATAGCATTACTGTTAGCGCCACCGCTTTATTATTTTGGTAAAGTGATGTATCCGTTTATTAAAGCTTTAAATGGTACATCTCGCTTGTTATTACGAGCAGTTGGTGTAAAAGCAGCGGGTGAAGATCAACCTTACTCCGAAGAAGAGTTGAAAATTATCATGGCCCAAAGCTTTCAAGGCGGAGAAATTGATAAGCAGGAATTAGAATATATGGAAAATGTATTCGCATTCGATGAGCATGTTGTAAAGGATATCATGGTGCCAAGAACAGAGCTTGTTGCCATCGATAAAGATATGGAGACAAAGGAAATTGTCTCGATTTTAGATGAACATAATTACACTCGTTATCCTGTCGTTGAGGAAAACGATAAAGATAAAATTATTGGGTTTGTGAATGCAAACAAGCTACTTAGTCGCATAGTAACAAATCGCCAGGCGAATTTGACGGATTTTGTCCGTTCCATTCCGTTTGTATTTGAGCAAACTCCTATTCAAGATGCGTTATTAAAAATGCAGAAAGAACTCGTGCATATTGCGGTTGTAATTGATGAATATGGCGGTACGGCAGGGATTTTAACGATGGAAGATATTTTAGAAGAACTCGTTGGTGAAATCCGCGACGAATTTGATGCAGACGAAGTAGATGAAATTCGCAAAACAGGTGAAAACGAGTATACAATTAATAGCCGTGTGTTATTGGAAGATTTAGAGGAACGTTTTGGTCTTGATTTCAATGATAGTGAAGATATTGATACAATCGGTGGCTGGGCGCTTCAAACTGGATTAAAAATAGCACCGGAAGTTTCCCAAGGGTTAGAAATTCAGCAGGACGGGCATCTGTGGGTAATCGGGGAAGTGGAAAACTATCATATTAAAGAAGTGATCTTTAAACAAAATGTTCTTAAATCATAACGGATTATTAATGGAGGTGAATCCCTTTAATTAAGGGAATCTATTGGATGGAATCATTATTTTAAACTTAGCATTAATCGCATTATTTATTTTACTTACCGCGTTCTTTGTAGGGGCAGAGTTTGCCATTTTAAAAGTGCGTATGTCACGTATTGACCAGCTTATATCTGAAGGAAACAAAAAGGCAGTCATTGCCAAGAAAGTAGCACAGAATCTCGACTACTACTTATCAGCATGTCAGCTAGGGATTACCATTACTGCCCTCATTTTAGGAGCACTTGGTGAGCCGACAGTTGAAAAAATGTTAGCACCTCTTTTTGATTATTTAAATTTAGGTGCAGCACTTTCAACAGCCTTGTCTTATGCGATTGCTTTATCCGTTGTCACATTCTTGCACGTAGTACTTGGTGAGTTAATGCCAAAAACATTAGCGATTCAGTATGCCGATAAAATGACACTTCTGTTAGCGCCTCCGCTTTACTGGTTCGGACAAGTATCAAAGTCGTTTATTGCAGTACTCAATGGTTCAGCGCGACTGTTATTAAAAGGATTCGGTGTCAAACCAGCGGGGCATGATGAAGTGTATTCTGAAGAAGAACTGAAAATAATTGTCACACAAAGCTATGAAGGCGGCGAAATCAATCAAACGGAGCTTGCGTATTTAGAAAATATCTTTGCCTTTGATTCACGTCACTTAGAGGATATCATGATTCCTCGTTCCGAAATGGTGATGCTGGAAAAGCAGCAGACACTTGAGCAAATGGTAGCCGTAATTGAAGAGTTTGAATATACACGCTATCCTGTCATTGATGTCAATAGAAAGAAGAATGATGTGATTGGGTTTATTAACACGAAGGAAATGTTAACGGATATTGCAGCTGGTCGCTTGAATGAGGGCGCGGCTTTTATTCATGACATCCTGCGATTTAAGCATTCAACAGCTATTAAAGAGGTTTTCTTGAAAATGCAGCAAACCCGTAAACATATGGCCGTTGTAACAGATGGCAAAGGTGTCATCATTGGACTGGTGACAATGGAAGATATTTTATCGGAAATCATCGGTGAAATTCGTGACGAAAATGATGGAGATATCATCATCACAACGTCATGAACAGGGCACTTAAACAGTACAGTCTGTTTAAGTGTCTTTTTTTGTGTTGTTATTGTCGTCAATATTGTTATTTCCGAGAGTTATGTGTAAAAAATGGTAATATGAATGAAAGAGGGGAAGTGAGATGTATGGCATTTTGCTTTTGGTTAGTCATTATTTTTACGCTATTATATGAACCGATAAAGGGATATGTTGATTTCAAGAGATTTAAAGTGGATGTAAGAGAAAATGAAGGTGCGAGGTTGAAATTTTATAAGAGTTCAATCATTGGTCTATGGATACCTACCGTTTTCATATTGCTTTTAGTTATTTTTACAGAACTAACTTTAAAAGATATAGGGTTGTCTATGCCACACATTAATGTTATTACGTTAGGACCGTGGGTTACGTATGCTGTCATTGCAGTTGCGTCTTTCTATTTGCTTGTTATCCTGTATTATTCAATCGGCTATCAGTATAGCGATAAAATCAGGGCTCAATTAGACCAGGCAAAACAGAAAGAATATGCGAATGTCAGTTTTTCGGAAGTGTTACCCGTTTCTGAGAAGGAGAAAAAATTATGGAACTATGTTTCGCTGACAGCGGGAATTACAGAAGAGATTATATATAGAGGCTTTTTAATTTTTGCTTTAGCTTACCTATTCCCGACTCTCTCTATTTGGCTCGTTATATTGTTGGCTTCACTTCTGTTCGGCTTGGCTCATACTTATCAAGGTGTCACTGGAGTTACAAGAACCACTGTTGTCGGGGTGATGTTTTCTGTTCTTTATATTGGCATAGGTTCTATTTTGCCGTTAATCATTTTTCATTTCTTAATAGATTATGTAGCAAAATTAGGAGAATCTCTAGACAATCGATAGGGGGTGCTGAATTGAAGACTATTGTTCAATCATTAGTTGCTTCCTTTATAATTCATTTAGTCTATATAGCTGGCACTGCGATAGTTGGCTATATAAAAACAAGAAATTATAAGCCCGATATTCCAGATAATTGGGGAAGCATGGAAATACTTCAAAATGAAGTGGCTTTCGGGGTGGTAGGTTCACCCCTGTTTTTGCTGTTTACATTCATAGGGATAGCATTGATTTGCGGAACAATAATCATTTCCTATAGGAAGATTATCGGTTGAAATAAATCAAATATATACGAGAAACAAGATAGGAAATCTGTATGTATGGAGGCTTCCCATTGGTTTGTGCAATGTTCAATAGTAAAGCTGAACAGAACCTCTGTATAAAAGCAAGAGAATGGATGACTGATAAACCGATAAATTATAGTTAGAAATATGTATTCGGAAAGGGCAATAAGGATGTCAGTCTGCGCATCAAATACACTTAATAAGCTTGAGCAGAAATTAATTATCCTGAAATGTTTGCTCCATGAACTTACTTAATCTTGTTCGCCATACAATTATAATGTTGTATGGCTTTTTGGCGCGTGTTATGATGAGTCACATCTAGATACAGAATGAAAAATAGAAAGTTTTTAGAAAGGCAGGTTTGATTATGCCACATAAGGAGGATGCGGAAGCGTTAGATGTCCAAAACGCTTCATTCCAAAGTTACATCCCTTCTTCAGAAAAACAAAAAGCATTATATAAGCGTACATTATTTGTTATAAGTATTTCACAAATTTTTGGCGGTGCAGGGTTAGCAGCTGGGGTTACTGTGGGGGCACTTCTAGCTCAACAAATGCTTGGGACTGATGCGTTTGCAGGACTGCCTGCAGCTTTATTTACGTTAGGGTCAGCAGGAGCAGCCTTATTTGTGGGGAGACTTTCGCAAGCTTATGGACGTCGCTTAGGGCTGACGGCGGGTTTTATGGTCGGTGGACTTGGCGCGATAGGAGTCATTATTTCAGCAATGATAAATAGTATTTTCCTGTTATTCATTTCACTCCTGATTTATGGCGCAGGGACAGCGACAAATCTGCAAGCCCGTTATGCCGGCACGGACTTAGCGAATAGTAAACAAAGAGCAACTGCTATTAGTGTTACGATGGTATTTACCACATTCGGGGCAGTTGCAGGTCCAAACCTGGTAAATGTGATGGGGAAATTTGCTCTTTCCATCGGGGTTCCATCTCTTGCAGGTCCCTTCATTTTAGCAGCCGCTGCATATACTTTAGCGGGTATTGTCCTGTTCATCATGCTTCGTCCAGATCCATTGGTGATAGCTAGAATGCTAGAAGCAACTAACCAAGAGCCTGGCATGAAAGGGCATGCAGCATCAACTGAGCATACCCAAAACAAAAGAGGCATCGTCGTTGGTGCAGCCATTATGGTTCTTACCCAAATTGTCATGGTAGCAATTATGACAATGACACCTGTTCATATGAGGCATCATGGGCATGACTTAGGTGCAATAGGTCTTGTTATTGGTTTTCATATAGGTGCTATGTATCTCCCTTCACTAGTAACAGGTATTCTTGTTGATAAGTTAGGGCGTACTGCAATGGCTATTGCGGCTGGAACCACATTGCTTCTAGCAGGTTTAATTGCAGCATTTGCACCGGGAGATTCTATGCTTCTTCTAGTAATTGCTCTTTCTTTGCTTGGGTTAGGGTGGAATTTCGGTTTGATTAGTGGGACGGCACTTATTGTGGATTCCACGGACATTTCCACACGGGCTAAAACGCAAGGTACAGTGGATGTTTTGATTGCATTGTCCGGAGCTGCTGGAGGGGCATTGTCAGGAATGATTGTGGCAGGTTCAAGCTATCTAACATTATCCTTTGTTGGAGGGATTTTATCTTTATTGCTAGTTCCGGTAGTGATTTGGTCTCGTAGAAGTGAAAAGTAATCTAAAGAGCGCATTAGCTTCATAATCCAAAATTAAAAAGTCGGTTCCTTAGCAGAAAGGAATTCGACTTTTTTAGGTTGAAGTTGACTTAGTACATAATATCAGCATTTTGTCGGCATGGTTTCAAAATCCGAATCCGGTGGAATACCGAACTCAGATTTCGAGCCTGCCTTTATTAAGACAGAGTTTTGATTACTCCGCGTTTGGATAAATCATGGTTGCTGGGTCAACATATTGATCATACTGTTCTTCCGTTAATAAACCAGAAGCCAGTGCCGCCTCTTTTAGCGTAGTACCTTCTTTATGGGCTTTTTTCGCAATTGCGGCCGCATTTTCATAGCCGATATATGGGTTCAATGCCGTCACAAGCATAAGAGAATTGCGCAAGTTTGCCTCTAACACTTCAATATTTGGCTCAATACCGACAGCACAATTGTCATTGAAGCTTTGCATTGCATCGGCTACTAGACGTACGGATTGCAAGAAGTTATAAATAATGACCGGCTTAAAGACGTTTAGCTCAAAGTTTCCTTGAGAAGCTGCAAAGCCAATAGCCGCATCGTTTCCGAATACTTGGCAAGCAACCATTGTCATAGCTTCCGATTGGGTAGGGTTGACTTTTCCTGGCATGATAGAGGAGCCAGGTTCATTTTCAGGGATGGTAATTTCACCGATTCCCGAGCGCGGTCCCGATGCTAGCCAGCGTACGTCATTGGCAATTTTCATTAAGTCAGCAGCCAATGCTTTAATAGCACCATGAGCCGTGGTAATTTCATCGTGGGATGTTAAGGCATGGAATTTATTTTCTGCTGTCACAAATTGCTTGCCTGTAAACGCGGCGATTTCTTCGGCTACCATTTTCCCGAATTGCGGATGAGCATTAATTCCGGTGCCGACAGCTGTCCCGCCAATCGCTAGCTCCTTCATGAATTCGTTTGTCACGGCAATCATTTTTTCTGATTTTACGAGCATATGTGTCCAGCCCGAAATTTCCTGACCAAGTGTTAGCGGTGTCGCATCCTGCAGGTGTGTACGCCCGATTTTAATAATATCCTGGAATTGCTCCGATTTTTTAGCAAATGTCGCTTTTAAAATATTTAATTTTGGCAGTAAATAATCTTCCACAGCAAGCACTGCTGCCACATGTAGCGCGGTTGGGAATGTGTCATTGGAACTTTGCGACATATTGACGTCATCATTTGGATGCACCGTTTCATCTGAACCTTGCTCCGCTAGTAATTGATTGGCGCGGAATGATAACACTTCATTCATATTCATATTCGACTGCGTACCTGATCCTGTTTGCCACACAACAAGAGGGAATTGGTCATCCCATTTCCCGTCTAGCACCTCATCAGCAGCAGTAGTAATAGCTGTTGTCTTTGCCTCGGATAATTTGCCGAGTTTATGGTTGGCGATAGCCGTAGAGCGTTTTAAAATAGCAAAAGCACGAATTATTTCAATCGGCATCTTTTCTGTGCCAATTTTAAAATTTTGTAAGCTTCGCTGAGTTTGGGCCTTCCATAACTTATCAGCTTCTACTTGAATTTCACCCATCGTGTCTTTTTCAATACGATATTCCACTGAAAACAACTCCTTATGAATTTAATGACGTTATACAATATGTTTTACCCTAATTACTAAAAAAAATGGCAAATATCATAAATGATTTGCCATTTTTTCTGGAGAAAAGATTTAATTTTGTTTTGGAATTGGTCTCTAGGGGGAAATCAATTCCAAATATAACGTCTTTACTACGATAATGATAATCTTTCTCATTTGAGAAGTCAACCAATTATTTTATCTATTGTTATTTTCAAACATATTCTAGATAATATGTGTAGAAGACTTCCATTAGGGGGCGTTAAAAATGAAAACATTATATATGAAGCAAAAACTTTTTAGTTTAAGCGGTAAATTTGCAGTAAAGGATGACCGAGAGAGGGAAGTTTATTTTGTGGAAGGGAGCTTTTTGACCATCCCAAAAACGTTTACGATTTATAATATAGCGGGAGAACCAGTCGCTGTGATCAAGAAAAAAACCTTTACATTTTTGCCTAAATTTTTTGTAGAAATAGCAGGGCAAGAGGTAATGACAATCCACAAAGAATTTTCTTTTTTGAAAGCGCGTTATCGGATTGATGCAGCCGGGATAGAAGTACACGGGAACTGGTGGGATATGGAGTTTCAAGTGCTGCAGCATGGGGTTGTGGTAGGGCAAGTAAGCAAACAATGGCTGTCTTGGGGAGATAGCTATCAGCTCCAGGTTTTTGATGAAAAAATGGAAGCGATTCTTTTGGCCATTGTCGTAGCGATTGATTGTGTCAAAGCCAGCCAAGCAGCAGCGGCGGCAAGCTCCGGTTAAATTATAACAGTTGATAGAATTTGATAAGAAGCTCCGGCTCAGACTGAAAAGAAAGTCGAGATTCAACTTTTTCTGCACGTGTTTTTATTTTCCATTCTGATAGTTTCCATTATTGTAATAAATATTCGTTTATATGGATAGGGGATTTTTTATAATTTAACAAAATGATGTTGAGGAGAGGTGGAGAATTTGATTCTTCAAGCATTCCAAAGTAAAAAATGGCTTGTATTAGCTCTCATTGTTCTAATGAGTAATGTACTAGCTTATCAGCTACCGTCTATTATTTCTATAGCAGCTAAAGAAACAAACTGGCTTGTCATTGGTTCTTTAATCGATTGTGCGATTATCGTGCCTGCTTTATTGCTGCTTCACTTTAAAAAATGGTCCATCAAAAACGTCATTGCTTTTATGGCTGCTGGCATTATTTTTGCCCGCTTCATTATTCCCTCTGCTCTTATCGAGCCATTTGCGGTTATAACGTGGAGCGGCATTCTTCTAGAAGTGGCCATGATTATTTTTGAAGTGTCCCTGTTATTAGTGTTTGTCCGTTATCTGCCGGCAATCATCAAGTCGGTTAAAGCTAGCTCTGTTCCTGTCCTATTTTCATTTCCCGAAGCAGTACAGCAGAAAGTGCAACACAACACGATCGTACAAATCCTTTGTTCGGAAATGCTAATGGTTTATTATGCACTTTTTAACTGGCGTAAAAAGGCACCACAGCGCGGCTTTACGGTTTATAAAAATTCCATGTATGTTCCGGCTATCATTATGATATTCCATGCCTGCATTTTTGAAGTAGTGGCTTTTCATTGGTTGTTTTATGATAAATGGCCGATTGTCGCATGGATCCACACCCTACTCTCCGCATATGGTTTGATTTTCTTGCTAGCGGACTTCCAGGCAATGCGTCTCCATCCAGCAGTAATCCGGCAGGGGAAACTGTATTTATCTACAGGTTTGATGAGACGTACGGTTATTGACTTAGAGCAAGTGAAAGCAATACATCACGAGGAGATAGAGGAAGCGTTTAAATTTGATGTGTTAGGCAGTATAGAAGAAAAACCTTCATTTACGATTGAAATGAAAGAACCTCAGACAATTTACATGTTGATGGGACTGGAAAAACAAGCGCGTTATATTAGTATTTTTGCCGATGAGCCACATGCTCTTTTAACAGCTATACAGAACGAAAACGCCAATAATTATTAAAAAATTGAGGTGGTTTCATCATCTATTTAAGTATGCTTTTTGTATTATTAATCCTAACAGCCATCGCGCGTTTTATCGTCTATGGTACGTTTGAAACATCAGTGTTGGCGATGATTTTTCTCATACCGGTTTTTGTCCTCATTATGTGGACGATGGCAAAGCAATTGGCTAAAAAAGAACGGGCATATGAACCTTCTCAAATAAATGACTGGTCATTCCTGCACACGCAAAACGTTTTTAGAATAGAAAAGCCGCTATTTAAGGGACTGGAAAACAAAGGATATATCAAACGGTACTTCCAAAACAATAGTCAATATGTGCTCAGCGAAATATTTGGCAGTCAGTGGTATCTGTCATTGGAAGTGGAAATAGAGGGCATTCTTTACGATATACGATGGTACCAGGAAAAGCAATCTTTCAAGCAAGACAGTTGGAAGATTTATAAAAATGGGCTGCAAATCGGAGAAGCAAAAACAGCAAATCCTATAAAAAATAGTGCTTCCTCAAAAGAGACCATTATCTATCATATGGAAGACAAGCAATTTAAATCGAAAGCTAGTTCCATAGGAAAAACCGTTTCTCTTTTTCAAGAAGAGCAGCTTGTCGGTACGGCTTCACCGCATTACGCAGTGAACAATGTACAGGTAATAGAATTGAAGGTGGAAGAGCCGCTGTATATTGTAGGGTTAGTACTTCATAGCTATTATTTTCAAAATGTATAACAAGAGCCTTCCGCAATTTATTGATTGTGGAAGGCTCTTTGTTTTTCGGCTGCCCATGGTTCTGCTGCCCGAGGTTTTGTAGCCCGGAACCATTGCAAGCAAAGCAGGAAAATGATGATGGCATCAATTAGATCTCCGCCATAATACATAATCATACTTCCAAGTTCCGCTTGTTCTGGAGGCACTCCTGCAGGTGGATGGGCATACAGGTACTTTGATAAGATTCCATGACCAGCTAAGGCAATAATCAAAACAGTTGCTCTGTAGAGGAAGGATTTCCTATGGAACACAGGGTCAAAATAGATGATAGAAACAGTAAATAGATAGCCTGCAATGAATACATGCAAGTGAATGATTACATGTAGTAAGGTACTCTCGTGCATAAGTGAGTAAAGGTCGGTGGTATACAATACCCACAGCCCACCTATATTCAGAAAGGTTGCCACGATGGGGTGAGTATAGATACGCGAAAGCCAACTCTTTAAGAACCTTGAAAGACCGCGTGCCCATGAAGTACGTAGCGTTCTTAGCAGTAGCGTAACAGGCGCTGCAATTGCCATAAGCAAGGGTGCCAGCATTCCCAAAAGCAAATGACTCATCATATGTGCCGTAAAATCTACAAGAGCACGATTAGCGAGAGGGCCTACAACTGCAAGCAATGCACATAAAATCCCCAAGACCCAGCAAACCGTGCGATAAAGCGGCCATGGTTTATAACGCCGATTTGTGAAAATAACGGCACTAATATACATAATGAATAAAATAAAAAACGGCAATGATAAAAGGAGTTGAGGGAATATGGCAGCTACATGATCTATACTAGTCTCATCTACATGGTGTACGCCGCTATGAATGTTCATTTGAAGTGACCTCAACTTTTTGATTCTTTTTATTTGTGATGATAATGAGATAAATCCCCACAATCAATAGAACGAGCGCGGAAATATTCCAAACAATATCATATACTATTACATTTTCTACGTACCTTATTTGGTGAAGACGCATCAGTTTATGTTGAATGGTACCATCATATAATTGGAACCCACCTGCTCCTAGCAATAGTCCGCCCATCCATCTAGCAAGCCAAAATCCATTTCTGCGGCGGATATCAGCAAATAAAAATAAGCCAGCAATGGTTGCAAACCAGCTAAAGGCATGGAATAAACCATCAGAAACCAATCCAATGTCTGTTGTGGATTTGTCGTAAAAATGATGCCAATGCAACAGTTGATGAAAAACAGCCTCATCTATAAAGGCAACGAGACCCATTCCAAACAGCAAGCCTGACCAGACATTGCGACTTGATTGTACGGATCGATTTATAGAAACAGAGTTTTTCTCATTGCTATTTTCTGCAGTCATATGTTGCTCCTTTCAATTGTTTTCATGTTCCTTAATATTCCCCAATTCCTCAGTCCCTAACCTAGGTCAAAACCCCCGTAGCAGGCGCACAATTTTTTAGTAGACGGCTGATTTCTGCTTTCTGAGCTACCGCTTTATAAAGTGATTCCCTTATATCAACTCCGTTCTAAACAAAAGGAGCTGGAATATAGTTAAAACGCTACCGCAGTTCCTATACTTATCCATAAAAAATTTTTCTTCAAAATTTATAACTTCAGCCACTAGTAATACACAAGTTTCCCTATAGCTAGATTTCACAAGCTCTTATATTTGAATAGATACTAAATAGTTGTTACATACTTAATTTGTCGAAAAATTCATATGAGATTAGGTGGAGAAACATGACAAAACTTTTGTATATTACAGCTCATCCAAACGATGAAACACAATCATTCAGCATGGCAGCGGGAAAGGCATTTATTGAGACATACAAAGAAGCAAATCCGAATGATGAGATCGTTTATATTGACTTATATAAAGAGAGTATTCCGCATCTCGATACGGATGTTTTCAGCGGGTGGGGGAAACTTCAATCCGGTCAAGGATTTGAAGAGCTTTCAGCAGAAGAAAAAGCAAAAGTAGGACGTCTTCAAGAACTGAGTGAACAGTTTATCTCAGGCGATAAATATGTTTTTGTTACCCCTTTATGGAACTTCTCATTTCCTCCAGTGATGAAAGCATATATCGATTCGATTGCTGTTGCAGGGAAAACGTTTAAATATACAGAACAAGGTCCAGTTGGTCTATTGACAGATAAAAAAGCGCTTCATATTCAAGCGCGCGGAGGGGTTTATTCCGAAGGTCCAGCTGCAGCAATGGAAATGGGCCATCGCTTTTTAAAGGTCATTATGAATTTCTTCGGCGTTCCTTCTTTTGAAAGTTTATTTATCGAAGGCCATAATGCTATGCCGGAAAAAGCACAAGAAATTAAAGAAAACGGAATAGCTCGTGCAAAGGACCTAGCCCGCACTTTCTAATTTTCGGGAGCTAGCTAATAAAACGAAAATTCTATATAGGAAGGAGGGGGACATATGGAGAATAAAGCGATTCATTATGATGGCAGTATGCAAATGAAAGAAGAACGTGATGATCATTTAGATACCATGGACAATGAAATAAATGAGTTAAATGATGAGATACGAAAAAATATTGGTGGAAATCCTTATTTTATAGATAATAAAAAATAAGTGAGCCCCCTATAAATCAACTCCGAACCTAAAGAGCTTTGACCACACTCGGTCAAAGCTCTTTAAATTGGTCATCTGGATGCAGGTTATTCTGCATAAATTCCTGTACTTTGTCAATCTGCTCCTTGGATGCAAGTTCCGTTTTATACCAACCTTTATCGTTCATGATCTCAAAAAGTCGATAATGATTTGAACTTGCATTGTCAAAGCATTGCTCATAAATTTCTCGTAGCTGTTTATGTGTGCACTCTAGCATAGTGTTGGTAATACTTCGGCAACGTCCTTTTTCTAGTTCTAGACAAAGTTGAAGCATTTCTCGGTCTGTTAAGCCACGTCCTGCAATATTATTTGGCATATAATCCACCTTATCTTAGTTATTTGTCCGGTTAAAATATTGGGAGAGATCGGCAATTTTTAACTGGTGTTTTTCAGCCATCTCCTCAAGTACGGTTCTTAGCTCAAGATCTTTGCATTGTGCTGCACACCAGTTCATCGTTTTGGCGATGATCTCCTCTGCACGGATTTCATCCTCAATAAATGCTAATTCCTTCATTGTCAGGTCTGTCACCTTCTCACCTCCGTCCAGCTTAACGTAAAGTTAGTATAGTGTTTATTGAGCTATTTTATCCTCTGCAATATAGCCTTTTCCTTCTTCTGCTATAGTAAATGCTTTGATTCCTTTCATTGGGGAATTTTACTGTATTCATTTATAAATCGAGGTGTGTCGGTACCTCTAAACTACATTCAATCTTGATATTTGAATAGATGTTAACTAGTTGTTACATACTTAAATTATGGAAAAAATCAGATGAAATGAAACAGAAAAAACGATGAAATGGAGGAATCTGATGTTTTTTAGGAAAAAGAGAAATAAGGCATCCCTCAAAAAAACACTAGAACAATCGCCGCCTCCTTCACAGAACGAGATTGACGCAGAACAATCGCAGCCATCAACTAGCAAATCGCATAAAGATGACATAACTACTAAGGATTTATCAAAGGGACCTGCGAACAATTCAACGGCTAGAAAAGATGATCCAGAAACGATTTCATCTTCTACCGAGATTTTTGTAAAAGATATAAAAAAGCGAATCCATTCACCAGCTGATTTAGTGATTCGATATGTTTCCGATACCATCACCATCTTGTATATTGATAATTTAATCAAAGAAGACATTTTAAATGAAAAGATACTACCTAATTTGCAAAATATGAACGAGGAAACACCGATGCGCATCCAAAAGCTATTACCGCTTCCGCGTGTAACAGTATTTGATCGAATGAATGAAGTAATTGAAACGATGTTAACAGGGGCTGTTATTATCCATGTAGCAGGACATAATCTCACTACTTTAGTCATCATCCCAGCAAGAGAGGCCCGTAGTTTAACCTCTCCTGAAAATGAATCACAAGTTATCGGTTCACAGGTAGGCTTTAATGAAAGTTTGTCAACAAATGTATCTCTTATTCGGCGGTATATTCTAAATCCAAATCTTGTAAATGAAAAAATTAAGGTCGGGAAACAAACCAATACATCCCTCGCCTTGCTATATATAGACGGGGTTGCGTCAGAACAAAATATAAATACCGTACGACAAAGATTAAACTCTCTTGATGTTAGAGATATAATTGATAGCGCTGAAATTGCAGAATTAATCGATGATAGCTCCCTATCTCTTTTCCCTCAAATATTACTAACGGAGCGTCCTGATCGATTTTGCGATGACTTATTAAGTGGTAAAGTAGGGATTCTAGTTGACGGAAGTTCAATGGGCATTCTTTGTCCTTACACATTTATTGAGTTTTTTCAAAGTAGGGAAGACAAAAACCTACGATGGCCAATCGCAACATTCGTAAGATTATTGCGATTTTTAGCTATTTTTATATCTGCCTTTTTCACACCACTTTATGTAGCTACGTTGACTTTTCATTATGAAGTGATTCCACAGCCGCTGTTAATTCCACTTAGTGAATCACGAGCTAAGGTACCGTTTCCCCCAATATTGGAGGCACTTTTCCTAGAGCTGATTATTGAATTGCTTCGTGAGGCAGGAGCAAGGTTACCTACAAAAATAGGTCAAACAATTGGGATCGTTGGAGGGATTGTACTTGGTACAGCGGCTGTAGATGCTGGGATTACAAGTAATATTCTGATTATCATTGTCGCTCTCTGTGCACTCTCTGCCTTTACTACACCGAATTATATGATGGGAAATACGGTCCGAGTTCTCCGTTTTCCAATCATCATTTTAGCAGGGTTCTGGGGGTATTATGGCATTATGTTTGCCTTTTGTATGCTATTAATTCATTTATTACGTCAATCAAGTTTAGGGGCGCCTTATATGTCACCATTTTATCCCCTTAGACTGAAAAGCTTGGCTGATAGTATCGTTCGTCTACCATATCCATTTATTATTCGGAAATCGCCCAACGCGAGAGTAGAGGATCCAGAACTTTCCACAATGCAAGCAAGCTTGAAAGATCAAAAGAAGGTGAAAGAGTGAAGAAGGCACTACAAGTTAATCCTACCCAAATGTTTAATGCTCCTCTTCTGTTGTTTATAATTTGTGCTGCTCAAATAGGTGTAGGAGTCCACGGATTTCAGAGCTTCATTTATGAACATGCAAAAAAAGATGCATGGATTTCCATCATCATTAGCTTTCTTGCAGCACATATTATAGTCTTTATAATATTTAAAATATTACAATTATACGACTCAAATGATATTTACGGAATCAACCTAGATCTGTTCGGTAAATATTTTGGTAATTTCGTTAATTTAGCTCTCATTACTTATTGTGGGTTAGCGTATTTCGTTATTATTAAAAATTATAGAGAAGTCATTAATACATGGGTATTTCCTGATTTAAGTCCAGCATTTATCACGGCGATATTACTAATTATCGTAATATATGCCTTCACTGGTGGGCTACGAGTAATAATAGGGATTTGTTTTTTTAGCTTCTTTTTAAGTCTTTTTATTCCAATTATCTTATTATTCCCAATAGAATATTCAAGAATCAATTACTTATTACCTATATTGGATAGCGATTTTATTAGTATCCTAAAAGGGGCATACTATATGACTTTTACAATTGTAGGTTTTGAAATAATCGGTACACTGTATCCTTTTGTCAAGGAAAAGAAGAAAGCACAAAAATATGTACACTTCGCGTTGTTTTTGACATTAATGTTTTATCTTTTCATTATGTTCATTACATCAACCTTTTTTAGCGGGGAACAACTTGAAAGAACGATTTGGGCAACATTGTCTTTGTTAAGTATTATTCGACTGCCTTTTCTAGAAAGGGTTGAAATCATTACAATCTGTTTTTGGATGATTATTATCTTACCGAATCTCTGTTTATATGCATGGTCCGCCTACCGTGGGTTTATTCGAATAATCGATATAACAGAAAAAAAGTTTATTTTGATTTTTTCTTTATTAATATTTATAGCTGCTTTCCCCCTACAAACAAGAATACAAATTGAGAAATTTAACAACTTTTTTGGAAGTGTTGCATTTTATTTAATATTTGTCTATCCGCTCTTTTTGTATTTTATAGCTCTTATAAAGAAAAAAATGTTCAGAAAAAAGGGGGGGAAGGGTTGAAGAAGCTAAATACGTTTAAATTACCATTTTTATTAATTGCCTCTGTCATGTTATTAGTTGGTTGTACAGAACCACATATTCTTGAAAGAATTAGTTTAGCAACATTAATAGGTTACGATTTAACAGGAGAAGATGAATTGACTACCACTGCCGTTATGCGACAAATTAATCCGGATTTAGAAAGTAAAACCTTAATACAATCTACAACTTCCTCAACAAGTAAGGGAGGTCGTAAGAAAATAGAGTTAGCAACATCGAAAGAAATTACTACAGGTCAATTAAGAGTGGTATTATTCGGTGAAGAATTGGCGAAATATGGATTAGATTATAGGCTTCGTACTATAATGATGAGTTCTGAAATCAGTAACGCTATCTACTTGGCTATGGTTGAAGGAGATTTAAAATCATTTTTAGAATCTGATTATAAAGATATCCCTAACCTTGGACAACATATTTTCCAATTAATTGAACACAATATTGAACAACAAAATGCTGTCTCATCGACCGTTCATGAAATCAGCAGAGATGATTTTTCTAGGGTAGCTAGTTATGCACTGCCTATATTAAAAAAAGAAAAAGATGATATCAAAATCTCAGGTATTGCGTTATTTCATAAGGGAAAAATAGTGGGCACTCTCTCGGCAAAGGATGCTTTTTATATTCAGATGGTCAGGGATAATTCTGATAATGGAACCATGGAATTAAATTTACCCATAACAACGCTAGGAGATCATTCCTTAAGTTCTTCGAAATATTTATCAGTAGCCCTCGATTCTATTCGTTCAAAGCGGCGTATAACAGTAGTAGATCAAACCTTACCAGAATTTAATTTAACTATTCATTTGGATTGCCGTTTATATGAAATTATTTCAAATGTAAATATAGATGAAGCTGAAATAATTCAAAAGCTCGAAAAAGAAATCAATAAAAAATTGGAAAGTGAAATTAAGCGAGTCATACAGTATAGCCAAGAAGTCAATTCCGATATATTCCGATTTGGTGAGTATTATGAAGCGCAAGTGCGAAATGCGAATATGGATGTAGAAAAATGGTCTGAAATGTATCCCGAAATGAAAGTAAACGTGACAGTAAAGGCAAAAATTCTTCGTGATGGTGTGTTTCAATAAAGTATGGATATAAAAATTGAGTTTACCTTGCGAAAAAATCCTTACCTTAGGTTAAAAAGAAGGAAGTTTATAAATAAAAATAATACTTACATGTCTAGAAAAAGCAGGTAGATTCTGTTATTAAAGAGTGCTCAATTATTATGTTAACAAAATTTATCGCTAGTTCTAGTTATACTATTAAGACGGCTCAGTAAAAAAACACCTATCCGAAAAAATTTCAGGTAGGTGTTTTTGTTAACTGAATAAAATTAAAGGTTGACATAAATGGCAATATTTTTTATATTTACGTTAACCTAATATAATTTCGGGTTAACGGAAGGAGGAGAATATGGAATCTGTATCACGTTCAAACACCACTTGGAAAACACTTGATTTAGTGTACTGCGGTTTATTTGCAACACTTATGATGATTGGCGCAAATATTACTTCGTTTGCACCATTTTTAACGGTTGGTGGTGTACCGATTACGTTACAAACATTTTTTGCTGTATTAGCAGGCTTAGTGCTAGGAAAAAAGAGAGGGGCTATAGCTTGTACAGTGTACATGCTGATTGGACTAGCAGGGGCACCTGTATTTGCGAAATTTAACGGTGGATTCTCTATGGTTCTTGCGCCGACATTTGGTTTTATTGTTTCATTTATTTTAATTGCCTATGTTGCAGGGGCGATTGTTGAAAAGTATCAAACACGCACTGCTTATATTGCAGCTGCATTAATTGCAACAATTTTAAATTATATTTTAGGAACAAACTGGATGTATGCTGCTTATGAATTATGGGCAGGCGCACCAGACGGTTTCACATACAGCATGGCATGGATGTGGATGATTCCGCCAATGCCAAAGGATTTTGTTTTAGCGATTTTTGCAGGGGTATTCGCATACCGCTTGCAAAAAACACTAAAAATCTTACCAATTAAGGAGGAGAAAACAAAAGCATGAACTGGACTCAATTAGCACAGGAAGTAATAGACGGAAAAATTTTATCGAATGATGAGGCACTTGCTATTTTACACACGTCAGATGACGAATTGCTCTCATTAATGCAAGGCGCTTTTACCATTCGCAAGCATTATTATGGAAAAAAAGTAAAACTAAATATGATTATGAATGCGAAAAGTGGCTATTGCCCAGAAAACTGCGGCTATTGTTCTCAGTCTTCCATTTCTACCGCGCCAATCGAAAAATATCCTTTCATTACAAAAGAAGAAATTTTAGAAGGTGCGAAGCAAGCATTTGAAAACCAGATTGGGACATTTTGTATCGTAGCGAGTGGCCGTGGTCCAACACGTAAGGATGTCAATGTCGTAAGTGAAGCCGTACAAGAAATCAAAGACAAATATGGCTTAAAAGTATGTGCTTGCTTAGGTCTATTAAAGGATGAACAAGCTGAGCAACTAAAAGAGGCCGGCGTTGACCGATATAATCACAACTTAAACACATCTGAAAAACATCATGACTATATTACAACTTCTCATACATATGAGGACCGTGTGAATACAGTTGAAATTGCTAAAAAACATGGTATGTCACCTTGTTCTGGTGCAATTGTTGGTATGCGTGAGACAAAACAAGATGTTGTGGACATCGCTTATGCATTACATGCGCTCGATGCAGATTCGATTCCAATCAACTTTTTAAATGCGATTGACGGCACAAAGCTTGAGGGAACAAAAGAGTTAGATCCGCGCTATTGTTTAAAGGTACTTGCCTTATTCCGCTACATCAATCCAACAAAAGAGATTCGCATTGCTGGAGGGCGCGAAATCAATTTAGGCTCTTTACAGCCATTAGGTTTATATGCGGCAAATAGTATTTTCGTAGGGGATTATTTAACAACGGCTGGGCAAGAAGAAAACGCCGATTATGCAATTATTCGTGATTTAGGGTTTGAAATCGAATTAGCTGAAAAACAAGCTTTGCTACAGGCTAAGTAGGCTTAATGAGTTACGTTTTATCCTAACTTTCAGAGGGTCTCGTACTTAAACTGAACTATCAACTCTCCCAAGTATTGATATATTGTAAAAAGTACAGCTCTCTAGCTACCAAAGTTAGCGATAGCTGTCTGAAAAATATTTTGAGATAGCTTATAACGATTCATATGCTCCCTAATAGGTAGACAGAGCCAAAAGTAAGGTCTGTTTTACCCATTGGGGAGTTTTATAGTGTATTTAGGTGTATGATGGGTCAAAAAGACCGAATAATAAAAAATCATAGCTATTTATTGGTAGCTATGTTATTTTTAATATAATTTAATGTTTAGAATTTAAATAAGTGCTCAAATTTTTGAGATAAAAGGGAAATTAGTGAAAATCTAATGCAGCCCCCGCTACTGTAAAGCTGATGAAATCACGCAAAATCACTGTCTATTTGATGGGAAGATGTGAAAGTAAAATGAAGCTGAAGCCAGGAAACCTGCTTATTTAAACGATACTTACTTTTCGGAGGGAGAAGTATGGGCGAAACAATTATTGTTTTTGTGTATTTATATACTTAATTCAGTATAAAAACCACGAGCCTGTACCTCTTTTCAGAAGAGGGACAGGCTTTTTTTATGTTCATTCAGGAGAAGACCTTCGCCTTCATCAATAGGGAGATAGATATGGTTTTTCTTTTACATAGAACTTGCAGGTGTTAACTGGATGAAAAGAAAGCCTGCGGTGGATGTCGCGTCTTCGTGCTGATGCAAATGCAAAGCCGAATCCGGACGCAATAATGCCGAGGTCTAATGAATTTGGAGGGATATGGATGCAGAAAGGTAAAATATTTGTTGTTGGCTTTGGTCCAGGTGATCGGGAGCATATTACAAAACGTGCTGTTGATGCACTACAACAAAGTGATCACATTATGGGATATAAAACGTATGTCGAACTGATCCAACATTTAGTCACGACAAAATCGATTGTCAGTACGGGAATGACGGAAGAAGTTTCACGTGCACAGGACGCTGTAAAGAAAGCGGAAGCAGGTCATATCGTTTCTGTTATTTCAAGTGGTGACGCTGGGGTTTACGGGATGGCGGGGCTTGTCTATGAAGTATTAATAGAAAAGGGCTGGTCAGAGAGCACTGGGATTGAAGTGGAAGTAGTTCCTGGAATTTCAGCTATTAATTCCTGCGCAAGTTTACTGGGTGCTCCCGTTATGCATGATGCATGTACGATTAGTTTAAGTGATCATTTAACACCTTGGACTGTTATTGAAAAGCGTATCGAAGCGGCTGCTATGGCAGATTTTGTAATTGCCTTTTACAACCCAAAATCAGGTCGCCGCACACGCCAAATTGCTGAAGCGCAAAGAATTTTATTAAAGTATCGTTCTCCTGACACACCAGTGGGGCTGGTGAAGAGTGCTTATCGTGATACACAAAATATCATTTTAACCACATTAGAAGAAATGCTTGAACACGATATAGGTATGTTAACAACTGTGGTTGTCGGGAACTCATCTACTTTCTTCTATGATAATAAAATCATTACACCGCGCGGCTACCAAAGAAAATATACATTGGGTGAAGAAAAACAAATTTTAAAGCCGCATCAACGCTTACGAAAAGAAGCAGAACCTTGGGCACTTGACCAGGAAACAGGGGAAGCGGAAGAGGGTCATGAAGAAATTGTTGCCGTTGAAAAAAAAACGGAAACTCCGCAAAGTAAGCCAAAATTAACTTCTTTGGCTTTGGCAAAGCAAGCACTTTCCATGGTCAAAAATGATCCAGCGATTGGCGGCAACGAAGAAAATCCATTTTTAGTGCAACAGGAAATAGAATCGATTTTTGAATTTGCTGTTTCGCCAGGCGTGGCGAATAAAATGATTACACCTGATCAAATGCGCATTTTAGCAGATGTCCTTGGCGAAAACGGAACAATGGAGTATACACCAGATCATCGTTTGATTGTAAAGTTGCCAACAGACAATCCTCAAAAAATAGTAGGCATTATTGAAAAATCAGGCTTACTCGTTCAGCCGGTTGGAGATGTCGTGATCGTCAAAGCATGCGATTTTTGCTATGGCGAAAAAGCAGAATCGATTCCGTATGCTGAAGAAATTACAGATGTATTAGGTGGCATAAAAATGCCAAAAGAACTGCATGTTGGTTTTAATGGGTGCGGTATGGCTTGTTACCGAGCTGTCTTTGATGACATTGGAATTGTGTATCGTAAGAAGAAATTTGATTTATTTATCGGTTCGAAGCCAGTCGGCCGTACAGCACATGCTGCACAGCCAGTAGTGGAAGGGCTAGAGCCTGGGCAGCTTCTGTCGCTTTTAACAGATATCATTGCTGACTATAAGGAAAATGCACATCCAAACGAACGCTTCTTTAAATACTTTAAACGTGTGAAGAAAATACTACACTTCAATCACTATGACATGACATGCAAAATCAAAGTGGAAGAAGCTCCGTGTGGGGATTAGGTGAATAAGATGATTTTATTTTTAGCAGGAACAAGTGATGCCCGGGAACTTGCTATTCAACTTGTAACAGAAGGGTACTCACTAGTAGCAACCGTCGTGACCGAATCAGCGGCTTCTAGCTTACAAGAAGCCAATATACCTTACCATGTGGGACGTTTAACAGTTGAAGAAATGACCGCGCTGATGGAAGAAAGAGGCGTGACGGAGATAGTAGATGCCAGTCACCCGTATGCCGAAGAAGCTTCTAAGACAGCGATGGCGGCAGCACAAGCTAAACATGTACCTTATATACGGTATGAGCGTCCTTCCGAAACATATGTCCATCCACTTGTAACAGAGGTAGATTCCTATAAAAAAGCAGCAGAAGTGGCTACGGCTCATGAAGGGACTATTATGCTCACTACAGGTAGTAAAACGTTACAAATTTTCACAGAGCAACTATTGGGAAAGGAAGCAATCCGTCTAGTTTGTCGTATGCTTCCGAACAAAGAAAATATGGAAAAATGCGATGCACTTGGAATGAAACAGCGAGATATTATTGCGATCCAAGGACCTTTTTCAAAAGAGCTCAATGTGGCACTTTACAAACAATACGAAACGTCGCTTGTGATTACGAAAGAAAGTGGCAAGGTAGGGTCTGTAGATGAAAAAATGACCGCAGCATTAGAATTAGGTATTCCAGTTATTTTAATCAAACGACCTGCAATACAATACGAAAATTTATGCACAACATTTGAAGAAGTGCATACAAAATTAGGAGGCAAATGATAATGGCAAACATGAACTTTAATACAGATTTCGTCCCTCTAACGGTAGATCCGGACAAAATTTACGACTACAGTTTTGCAATGATTAAAGAGGAGATGGGTGAGCACGATTTTACAGATGAGCAGTGGTTAGTTGTTCGTCGTGTCATTCACGCCTCAGCAGACTTCGAATTAGGGCGCAGCATGATTTTTACGCCAGATGCGATTGAAGCAGGTGTACAATCCATTTTAGCTGGTCGTCATGTCGTTGCAGATGTACAGATGATCGAAAGTGGTTCAGGGCGTAAACGATTCCAAAAACACGGTGGGGATTTACACTGCTATATTGCAGATGAGGATGTTTCCATTGAAGCAAAAAAACTAGGAACAACACGTGCTATTATTTCTATGCAAAAAGCTACACAGCTACATGAAGGCGGTATTTATGCGATTGGAAATGCACCGACAGCTCTTTTAGAATTAATTCGATTAATTAAAGAAGGTCTAGCAAAACCGGATTTAATTATTGGGATGCCAGTTGGTTTCGTATCTGCAGCTGAATCGAAAGCAGAACTTGCGGTTTTAGAAGGAATTCCGTTTATTACAAATGTAGGAAGAAAAGGTGGCAGTACAGTAACGGTTGCAGCATTAAATGCCATCTCTCTTATGGCTGATGAGCGAGCAAAGCAAACGAAATAAAAAAGATCCGTCACAAATGCGTCATGGCTATACAACAGGGGCTTGTGCAACAGCGATGACAAAAGCAGCTTTATACGCACTTGTGACCGGAGAAATGCCAAAAGAAGTGACGATTCATCTGCCTGTAGGAAAAGATGCTACTTTTAAAGTGGAATCTTTTGAAATAAAAGAACATGCTGTGATGTGCGAAACGATTAAGGATGCTGGGGACGACCCAGATGCAACCCATCAAGCCCGTATTCAAAGTACAGTTCGATTTGTACAAGAACCAGGTATTCATGTAGATGGAGGAATAGGTGTTGGTCGTGTAACAAAGGCAGGCTTACCTGTACCAGTAGGTGAAGCAGCCATTAATCCTGTTCCACGTAAAATGCTTCATGAGGTAGTACAGGAAGCGATTGATTTATTTCAATTGTCTGAAGGGATAGAAGTGATTATCTCGGTTCCGGATGGAGAGGAAATTGCCAAAAAGACGTTAAACGGTAGGTTAGGCATCTTAGGTGGCATTTCAATTTTAGGGACTCGCGGTACAGTGGTACCTTTTTCAAGCTCCGCTTATATGGCAAGTATCGTACAAGCGATTAGTGTAGCAAAAGCAGCAGGCTGCCAA
This sequence comes from Lysinibacillus odysseyi, assembly GCA_014595895.1. Taxonomy (GTDB): domain Bacteria; phylum Bacillota; class Bacilli; order Bacillales_A; family Planococcaceae; genus Lysinibacillus_B; species Lysinibacillus_B odysseyi_A. The sequence goes on from JABUKB010000001.1 coordinate 1,042,199, forward strand.
CATGTTGTCATTACAACAGGAGGGCGCAGTGAAAAATATGCAATGAAGCAATATCCTAACTTACCTGAAGAAGCTTTTATCGAAATGGGAGATTTTGTTGGCTTTACGCTTAAACATATTGCGCGTCAACAAATTCCGCAAGTATCCCTCGTTGGGATGATGGGGAAATTTTCGAAAGTGGCTCAAGGTGTTATGATGGTGCATTCGAAAAGTGCACCTATTAGCTTCAAATTTTTAGCTGAAATAGCAAAAAAAGCAGGTGAAAAAGAAGAAGTAGTAGCTGAAATTTTAACAGCTAATACAGCATCCCAAGTTGGAGAGATGCTGCAGGGGAATCCTCTCTTTTTTGAAGCACTTTGTAAAAATTGTTGCTATTATGCACTCGATCATACAAAAGCAAAACTACGTATTTCCACAACGCTATATGCGATGAATGGAGATTGTTTAGGAAAGGCTGAAGACATTGACAAATTGGATGAAGATGATTGGTATCGGGGATAACGGTGCTGAAAGTTTATTGCCGCAATATATAGAATGGATTGAACAGTGTGATGTGCTAATAGGTGGCGAACGCCACCTAGCATTTTTCCCTGCATTCCAAGGGGAAAAGAAAGTCATCAAAGGTGGGCTCTCGAAGCTTGTTGAACAATTGCAGCAAGAAACGCGAAATGTTGTGATCTTAGTGTCTGGCGATCCATTGTTTTATGGGCTAGGCGGTGTGCTCGCCAAAAAACTATCAATAGAAATTTATCCTTATACAAGTTCCATTCAACTTGCGTTTACAAGAATGCAGGAAAGTTGGCAGGATGCGTATTTAATTAGCTTGCATGGTCGTTCGATTCAAGGTTTTGCACAAAAAATTGATGGACGTAAGAAGGTAGCTATATTAACAGATGAAATAAATTCGCCAAATGCAATCGCCAAGTATTTAAAAACGTATGGCATGCATGAATACAGTGCATTTATCGCAGAAAATCTGGAAGGTGAAGAAGAGCGCTGCCACCATATGACATTAGATGAAATGGAAACAGCAAGCTTTTCGCCGCTAAATGTAGTTATTTTAAAGCAAACAGAACACGTTGAGCGATCTCCGCTTGGAATTGATGATGAAAAATTCATTCAGCGCAAGCCGGATAAAGGGCTCATTACGAAAAAAGAAATACGTGTATTATGCTTGCATGCGTTGCAGTTAAAAGAAACGAGCATTGCGTGGGATATTGGCACTTGTACAGGTTCTGTTGCCATTGAGATGGCGAAAATTGCGCGTGAAGGTGCTGTGTATGCCATTGAAAAAAATGAAGCGGATTTAGAAAACTGCTTGCAAAATCAGCGTCTGCACCGCACAGAATTTACAGCTGTCTTAGGAAAAGCACCGGACCGTTTAGATGAATTCCCTGACCCAGATGCGATTTTTATCGGCGGGAATGGGGGCAATATGGAGCAGTTGCTTGCTCTATGTGTCAATCGTTTAAAATCGGGCGGTCGTGTTGTGATGAATATTGCAACAATCGAAAATTTAGCAGAGGCCATGCAGCACTTTAAACACTTAGGCTGTGACGTAACCGTGTTACAAGCTCAAATTTCAAAAAGTAAGCCGATTTTGAATTTAACGCGTTTTGAACCGTTAAATCCGATCTTTATTGTGACGGCGCAAAAGGAGACAGTTCAATGACAATTGGTACATTATATGGTTTAGGTGTAGGCCCAGGGGATCCGGAATTAATAACAGTAAAAGCTTTTCGGGTGTTAACAGAAAGCCCTGTAATTGCTTATCCAAAAAAGTTAAGAGGCAGTAAATCCTATGCGCAGCGTATTATTGATGTGTATATCAAGCCCGGTGAAAAAGAAATGCTTGGTCTTGTCTTTCCGATGACAAAGGATGAAGAAACGTTGCAGCGCGAATGGACAAAATCCGTGGAGCAAATTTATGCATACCTGCAGCAAGGTCATGATGTTGCGTTTGTAACAGAGGGCGACCCAATGCTATTTAGTACATATATTCATTTAATGAAATTAATGAAAGAAATGCATCCGGATGTGCCTATGCAATCAGTAGCGGGCATCTCTTCATTTAACGGTACAGCAAATCGTTTAGGGCTACCACTTGCAGATGGCGATGATCATGTAGCGATGATTCCGGCAACGGAAGATATGGCAGAAATGCGACGCGTGATTGAAACACATGACGCCATTGTGTTTATTAAAGTGGCAAAAGTCCTCGATGACATGCTTGAGTTATTAGAGGATATGAATTTAATTGACAAAACGCATGTTGTCACAAAAGTCACATCGGATGAAGAAATTATTTGGGATGTGCAAGAGCTACATGGAGCAGAGTTGAACTATTTATCTTGTATGGTGGTGCGAAAATAATGAGAAAAATTTGGATTGTTGGTGCCGGTCCTGGTGACCCGGATTTAATTACAGTAAAAGGCTTAAAACTGTTACAGCAAGCAGATGTAGTGATGTACACGGATTCATTAGTGAGTGAAACGTTAGTTGCCGAAGCGCGTGAAGATGCAGAAGTGATTCGTACAGCAGGTATGCATTTGCAGGAAATGGTGGATTGCATTGTAGAACGTGTGAATGCTGGTAAAACGGTGGTTCGTTTACATACAGGAGACCCTGCCATGTACGGTGCCACGATGGAACAGGTGGCATTATTGAAACAACACGACATTGGTTATGAAGTAATACCGGGTGTAAGCTCTGTATTTGCCTCTGCAGCGGCTGTAGGTGCAGAACTTACGATACCTGATTTAACACAAACACTCATTTTAACACGTGCAGAGGGGCGTACACCTGTACCTGAACGCGAGAAACTCCAAGCATTAGCCAGTCACCATTGCACGATTGCCATGTTTTTAAGTGCAACATTAACAAAGAAAATTACGAAAGAGCTTCAGGCGGCAGGTTGGGCAGATGACACACCTGTTGCCGTGGTGCAGCGTGCTTCGTGGCCAGACCAGAAAATCGTTCGTACAACCATTGCCGAGCTGGATGAAGCCATGCGTGTGAATGGCATTCGGAAGCATGCGATGATTTTAGCAGGCTGGGCACTTGACCCAAATATCCACGAAAAAGAATACCGTTCGAAATTATATGATGCAACATTTACACATGGATTCCGAAAAGGTGTGAAACAAGATGATTAATTTACGTGAAGGTGAGATTCCTCAGGTTCATGTAACAAAACCGTATGCTCTTGTCGCGATCACAAAGCATGGGGTAGAACATGCTAGACAATATGCTGAGAAATTCCCTTATGTAGATGTTTATTATATGAAGAAATTTGCCCGTGGAGACGAAGCAGAAAAAAATATTCAATTATTTGATGGGACGGTGCGATTGCTATTGCCAGCTTTGTTTCAACAATACAAAGCGATGATTTTAATCATTTCCCTTGGAGCCGTTGTACGCATGATTGCACCGTTGCTAGTCGATAAGAAGCAAGATCCCGGTGTACTGGTTGTAGATGATAAAGGACAGTATGTGATCAGCGTGGTATCTGGTCATATCGGTGGTGCCAATGCATTAACAAATGAATTTGCCCAAGCCATAGAGGCAACGCCAATCGTCACAACAGCATCTGATGTTCAAAAGACAATTCCTGTCGATTTATTTGGCGCAAGATTTGGCTGGATTTGGGACAGTGAAGAAAAGCTGACACCTGTAAGCGCTTCTGTGGTGAATGAAGAGCATGTGGCAATTGTTCAAGAGGCAGGCGAAAAAAATTGGTGGATGCATGATACGCCGATGCCGCCCTCTATAAAAATATACCCGACCACAAAGGAGGCAAGGGCAGCGAAACCACATGCAACCCTCCTGATCACAGACCGGCTCATTGAACCGGAGGAAGAAATTCTTCTTGAAAGTGGGGTCATTTATCGTCCGAAATCCATCGTCCTTGGTATGGGATGTAATCGAGGTACTTCCGCTGAAGAAATTGAACAATTAATTGACGAGACATTGGCTGAATTAAAGTTGAGCAAAAAAAGTGTGAAAGCCATTGCAACGATTGACTTGAAAAAAGATGAAGCCGGCTTTTTGCAAGTAACGGCAAAAAACAATTGGCAGTTTGTCACATACACACCTGCAGAATTGAATGTAATACCATTAAAAAATCCGTCTGACACGGTATTTAAATATACGGGTGCATATGGGGTGAGTGAGCCTGCTGCCTTACGTTACGCAAATGCTTCAGATTGGTTATTAGAGAAAAAGAAAAGTGGAAATGCGACAATTTCAGTTGCGCGTATTGTTTTTGATGAGGAGGCGGCTCAATGAATCGATTTGTCCTAGCTGGAACAGGTAGTGGGGTTGGAAAAACAACCTTTACCATTGGTGTTATGCGTGCCCTGATGAAGCGTGGGTTAACTGTACAAGGCTTCAAATGTGGACCGGATTATATTGATCCAACGTACCATACAGCTGTTACCAAGCGACCATCTCGCAATATTGACAGCTTTATGCTGGCACATGATATAGTCCGAACAATTGTGGCAAATGCAAGTGCAGATGCAGATGTTGCAGTAATTGAAGGCGTGATGGGCTTTTACGATGGCAAATCGCCTTTATCAAATGAAGGTTCAGCTGCGCATATCAGTGAAATTACAGAAAGCCCTGTTATTTTAATTGTCAATGCGGCAAGTATGGCACGTAGTGTAGCGGCCATTGTCAAAGGATTTCAACTACTTGACCCGCAGAGCCGAATTGTAGGTGTTATTGCCAATCAACTAGGCAGTAAGAGTCATTATGACATCGTCAAAACTGCGATTGAAAAAGAATGCCAGGTACCTGTACTAGGCTACTTACCAAAAGGTGCCGTGCCATCATTGCCGAGTCGCCATTTAGGTTTAGTACCGGCCATTGAGCGCGGGGAACTGGATGATTACTTTGATCAATTAGCAACAGCAATTGAAGAACATGTTGACTTAGATTTATTGCTGGAGGTAACAAAAGCCCCTGTCTTAACTGCTACTTCAACTATTTTCGAGAAACAGCCTGATGCAGAAAAAGTGCATCTTGCCGTGGCAAAGGATGCTGCATTCAATTTTTATTATGAAGAGAATTTTGAATTACTGAAAGCGCATGGCGCGGAATTACACTTCTTCTCGCCGCTTGCGAATGAGCCGGTACCAGGAGAAGCGCAAGGCCTTTACATAGGGGGCGGCTTTCCGGAGGAGTTTGCAGCACAGCTAGAGCAAAATGAAGAAGCCAAGAAATCCATTCAAGAAGCGATTCGAAAAGGGTTACCTACATTAGCTGAATGCGGTGGATTCATGTATCTGACGGAAGAAATATGGAATAGGCAAGGTGAGAGCTTTCAAATGCTAGGAGTGATTCCTGGCAAAGTGAAGATGCAAGATAAATTAGCCGCACTGGGCTACCGTGAAATTACAGGAGTGGCAGGCAACTTCTTAATTGGTAAAGAGGAACTTGCAAAAGGTCATGAATTCCACTATTCAACGTACGAAGGAGAACCTCATTCGCCTGCTTACTTTAGCAAAGGCCGCTTTCGTGCACAGCAAGAAGGCTATTTAAAAGAAAATCTAGTGGCTGGATATACGCATTTTCATTTTGCATCTAATCCACAGCTAGTTAGCAATTGGCTGAATGCTTGTATGGGGAGGAAATCATGAACTATTTTCCATTAATGATGAATATCGATTATAAAAAAGTGGTCATCGTGGGTGGGGGAAATGTAGCGCGCCAAAAAGTACAAGCGCTGCTTCCCACCAAAGCGATGATTACAGTGGTGAGTCCGGAAGTGGTCGATTCACTACAGCATTATATTGCAGAAGGTAAAGTTACCTGGAAACAAAAGCAATTTGAACCTGTCGATTTAGATGATGCGGTTCTGATTTTTGCAGTAACAAATGAAACAGAGGTAAATGATGCTGTCGAAGAGGCAGCGCAACATTGGCAATTGCTAAATCGTGCCGATGCCAAAGGACGTATGGACTTTATGAACCCAGCCGTTGTTCGCCGGGATGAGCTTGTCTTGACAGTCTCCACATCTGGCGCAAGTCCTGCGTTAACAAGAAAAATCAAACATGATTTAGCAGCTCAATATGATGAAACTTATGTGGCGTATATAGCCTTTTTAAAAGCAGCACGTCAGCAAATTTTAGAAAAATTCCAAGGTGATGAAAAAAAGGCTGCATTGGATCAACTGCTTGACCCAAAAATCTTACAGTGGGTGAAGCAAAATGAATATGAAAAATGCGATGCTTTTTTACGTCAGTTAATAAAAGGAGAATAGCCTTGAGCGGATTTGTTTATATAGTAGGAGCAGGACCAGGAGATCCTAAGTTATTAACGTTGCGCGCACTGGAATGCATTCAATTAGCGGATGTGATTTTATACGATCGTTTAGTGAATCCTTTGATTTTAAAACATGCACAACAAGGTGCCGAGCTGATTTATTGCGGGAAAGAGCCTGGTAGACATGGGCTAATTCAAGATGAAATCCATAAAGTTTTAGTAGAAAAAGCCCAGGCTGGTAAGCAAGTGCTTCGTTTAAAAGGAGGGGATCCTTTTGTTTTTGGCAGAGGCGCGGAGGAAGCAGCGATATTGCGTCAACATGACATAGGCTATGAGGTAGTGCCTGGTATTACTGCTGGTATCGCAGCACCTGCCTATGCCGGAATTCCAGTGACGCACCGAGATCATTCCACAAGCTTTGCCATTGTTACAGGGCATGGGCGTCAGGAAAAGGGACAAGATTATTTACGTTGGGAAGCGCTTGCCCAAATTGATACGATTGCCTTTTACATGAGTGTGGGGAATATTGCTTTTATCTCAAAGAGTTTAATAGACAATGGCAAAGATCCTCATACACCTGTGGCCGTAATTGAATGGGGTACGACAGAAAATCAACGAACAATTACAGGGCAATTAGATACGATTGCCGCTCAAATTCAAGAACAAAATATCGTAAACCCATCCATGATTTTAGTCGGTGATGTGGTGAAGGAACGCGAAAATATTGCGTGGTTTACAGAAAGGCAGGGAGTATCATGTTAGCAGCATTAAAGAAACGACGAGCTATTCGTAATTTCTTACCACAGCCTGTGGAACGAGAAAAAATTGAAAAACTTTTAGAGGCAGCCACTTATGCTCCAAACGATAGAATGCGTGAGCCATGGCATTTTTATATTTTACAAGGAGAAAGCTTAAAGAACTATGAGCAGGTTGCGCTTAGTTATCTGCAAGAGCGTTTTCCAACAAAGCCAAACTTGGTGCAAAGTTCAATGGAGGCCATCACGAACACTCCGCTCATCATTGTCGTTACATCGTCTATTGTAGAAGGAGACGAGGGTGCGACAAAAGATAATACCTTTGCCGTAAGCAGTGCGATTATGTCGATGTGGTTAATGGCAGAAGAACTTGGTCTTGGCATGGTTTGGCGTACACGCGGTGTAGGGCTGGTACATGACACTGCATTACATGCATTTATTGGTGCATCTGAAAATGAACAGCTAGTTGGTACGTTATGTATTGGATACCCAGAAGAATGGATTACGAATGAAAAGAAACGAACACCTTTTTTAGAAAAGACAACGTGGCTATAGAGGGGGACTTGTGGTGGCTCAAAAAGGAATGCTATTAGTGTATACGGGCAACGGAAAAGGAAAAACAACCGCTTCTCTAGGGGTTACCTTACGTGCAATCGGGCGTGGAATGAATGTGAAGTACTTTCAGTTCATTAAATCACCAGAGCGCACATACGGGGAACAAATTGCTCTACGTAAATTAGGTGTGGAAACAGTGCAATTAGGCATTGGTTTTACTTGGACAAAGACACCTGAAGAACATCGGGAGGCTCTCCGAAATGCATGGCAAATTGTCAAAGAAGAATTGAAAAATCCATCGACTGATTTGCTCGTACTGGACGAATTAAACAATGCACTTGCCATTTCCAGATTTCCAATTGAGGATGTATTGCCATTAGCGGAAGTTTTGGAAGCGATTCAAAACCGTCCCGAAAAGATGCATCTCGTTGTAACCGGTCGTTCAGCACATCCAACCCTTCTTGAAATGGCGGATTTGGTGTCTTCAGTAGAGGCGACAAAGCACTATTATGAAGAGCAAGACGTCACAGCGATGAAGGGGCTAGAGTTTTAATGCGTGCAATCATGATTCAAGGGACGTCATCGGATGTAGGAAAAAGTGTTCTATGTACAGCACTTTGCCGGATTTTAGCCAATGACGGGTTTCGAGTGGCTCCCTTTAAGTCGCAAAATATGGCATTGAATTCGTATATCACAAAAGATGGCGGCGAAATTGGACGGGCGCAAGGTGTCCAGGCAGAAGCAGCAAAAATTGATGCCACAACGGATATGAACCCCATTTTATTAAAGCCAAAGGGAGATATGGTATCCGAGGTCATTTTGCATGGCAAACATTTCGCCAATATGGATGCGCTCAGTTACCGGGAGAATTTTGTTGAAACAGTTATGCCTGAAATACGCACATCTCTTGCAAGGTTAAGTGAAAAATTCGACGTACTTGTATTAGAGGGAGCGGGCAGTCCCGCTGAAATCAATCTAAAAAGCCGCGATATAGCCAACATGCGGATGGCCCATGAAACGGATGCTGCGGTTATATTAGTAGCGGATATTGAACGTGGTGGTGTATTTGCTTCGATCGTCGGGACTCTGATGTTATTGGATGAAAAGGAACGAGCACGAGTAAAAGGGATTGTGATCAATAAATTCCGCGGCATGAAAGAGTTATTGACGAACGGTATTGAATGGCTTGAGAACTATACAGGCATCCCGGTGCTCGGTGTTATTCCATATATGGATGTTCAAATTGAGGCAGAGGATTCGATGGCCTTATCAAGTCTTCGTTTAAAGAAGCCCCAGCAACATGAGTTTGCCATTGATGTTGCTGTGATACGTTTACCGCGTATTTCGAATTTTACAGATTTAGATCCGTTGTTTGAAGAACCAGGGGTAGGCGTGCGATTTGTGACATCGCTGAGTGATTTGAAAAATCCAGATGTACTCATTTTACCAGGCACGAAAAATACAGTAGAAGATTTTTTATGGTTGCAGCAAACCGGACTAATGCAAGGTGTCCTGAGATTGGCAGCGCAAGGTTGTAGAATCATAGGAATTTGTGGTGGCTATCAAATGCTTGGTGAGACCATTCGGGATGAACAGGCAATTGAAAGTACAGGAGGCACCTATTTAGCACTGGGATTATTGCCTATTGAAACGACCTTTATAGGTGAAAAACAAACCATTCAAGTGAGTGGCAAAAGTTGTACAGGGCATGAAATAGATGGTTACGAAATACATCTAGGACGTAGCGTAGCAACAAAACCTGTGCAATCTTTCATTGCATTTGATGATGGACGAGTGGATGGCGTCTATACGGAACAAGTTATCGGTACATATGTACATGGAATTTTCCAGAATCGGTTGTTTACACGGGAGTATTTTAATGACATACGAAAGCATATGGGATTGGAAGTACTTTCGACAGACGTACTCTCTGATTTCGAGCGCCGCGAACAGGCATATGAAATGCTGGACCAGCATGTACGTGAGCACTTAAACATGAAAAAAATCTACAACTTAATAGATTCATCAGTGTAGCAATACTTAAAAGGGAAGTGTGATGGAAAGTCACCACGGTACCCGCCACTGTGAAGCGGAGAGCTGTAAAAGTTACCACTGCAACAATTTGCGGGAAGGTTTACAGGTTTGATGATGCGAAGTCAGGATACCTGCTGATGAAGAAAGATGTTGTTCTTACGGGAGTATAGGAACCGATGTATAGGCATACATAGGTTCTTTTCGTATAAACAGTTGTTTATACGTTTTTTTACGTAAAAAAGAGATGATAACAAGAAAGGAGATTCAGCAGTGAGAGGGTCACCTTTACAAATCGATTTTGAAAAGCTCTGGAAAGAAGGCATGCATGATTGGCAGGGCAAAATGCCTGAACGCATGATAAATGATCACTTAGAAGAAGATTATTGGGCGCAATCCATGAAAAAGAAGGCAGCTTGGCAGACCGACGCACACGCACAGCCCATTTTTAATAAAATGAAAAAATATATCCCAAGAGGAGCGACCTGCCTGGAAATAGGGCCGGGTTGGGGAAATTATACTTTTCCCTTATCTGAAGAAGTTTCAAAGCTTACTTTAGTGGATGGTTCAGCCAGTGTGTTGCGTTATTTGCAGCAATATTTTCAGGACGAAGAAAAAGTGCAGTATATACAGGCAAAATGGGAAGAAGCTCAGGTGGAACCCCATGACATTGTGTTAGGCGTGAACTGTTATTACCGCATCTACGAGATGAATGCAGCACTTTTGAAAATGAACAAGTTGGCTAAAAAACGGGCGATTATTGGGATGACGACAGGTCCTATTCAGCCGCATTATGTGGTATTAGATAAGGAGTTTGGCTACGACATCAAGTATCCGCGACGTGATTATATCGAAATTTTAAATATGTTATATCAGTTAGGCATTTATGCTGATTGTGAACTGTTGCCATTAGAGAGAATTTATCGCTATGACAGCTACGAAGCTTTGTATCATGCACAAAGCAAGAAAATTCTATCCGAACAATTTCAGATGGAGGATGTAAAAAAAGCACTAGCTAACTTTATAACCGAGGAAGATGGACAAGTTGTATATCGTCACACATTTTATGCGGCCATTATTAGCTGGGAGCCTGTGAAAATCAATGAATAAAAAAAAGTTTTTCATTTGGTTTCCCTTATTATTTTTATTGCTTCTGCTGTCTGTCATTGCAGCCATTATGGTTGGCTCTGTCGGCATTACGCCGTCATTAATAGTAGAAGTACTTCTTTATAAGCTAGGATTTATACATGAAAGCACTGCATCCAAAGCGCAGCAAATCATTATTTGGGAAATTCGGGTACCTCGTGTTTTTCTAGCAGTTATTGTAGGAGCATCCTTGGCAATTTGTGGTGCGGCCATTCAAGCGTTGGTGAAAAATTCGATTGCAGATCCTTATATATTGGGTGTATCCTCAGGTGCCTCGGTGGGAGCTACTATGGTTATTTTACTTGGTGCCTTTAGTTTTTTAGGGATATATGCTTTATCCTTTGCTGCATTTTTAGGGGCGATAATCTCGGTAATGATTGTTTTTATGTTGGCACGTGTAGGCGGGAGAACATCGATGATTCGCCTCCTGCTGTCAGGTATAGCCGTATCGATGGTATTAAGTGCAATGACGAATTTTATGCTGATGATGTCGAAAGAACAAGGTGGCATACAGGCGGTCATGCATTGGATGCTAGGTAGCTTAGGCGGGGCGAAATGGTCCAATATAGGTGTACCGTTTTTCGTATTTCTTATCGTATTTATACTTCTGCTGCTGAGGTACCGTCAATTAAATGCGCTGCTTCTAGGTGAGGAAACGGCAACTACCCTCGGCGTGAATATCGAGCGCTTTCGAATTTTTATTATTATACTGGTTTCTTTACTGACAGGTGTTGTCGTTGCCGTCAGCGGCAGCATTGGCTTTGTGGGTTTGATTGTCCCTCATATTGTGCGGATGCTCGTTGGTTCGAATTACAAAGTTGTATTGCCGCTAAGCGCTCTCATGGGATCACTTTTTATCGTATGGGCAGATATGGGAGCACGTGTTGCGATTGCGCCAGAAGAGATGCCAATTGGAATCATTACCGCTTTATGTGGCAGCCCATTCTTTATTTGGATGCTGCGTCGCCAACGTTATGCATTTGGGGAGGGGGACTAATATGTTACAGCTTCAAGAAATTGAATTTGCCGTTGCAGAAAAGCAAATTATTAAAAATATCTCGTTAACGATTGAAGAAGGTAAATTTGTCGGGATTATAGGACCCAATGGTAGCGGAAAAACGACGATGCTCAAAATCCTTTACCGCCACTTAAAACAAACATCTGGAAACGTGACACTACATGAAAAAGATATTTGGGATGTTACTCCTAAAACATTTGCAAAACAAATGGCAGTAGTCAGTCAGGAATCTACGGTGCTGTTCGATTTCACTGTCAAAGAATTAGTGCTAATGGGCCGTCTACCATATAAAAAATGGATGAGTGCTGATAATAAAGAGGATTATGCAATCGTTGAAGAAAGTATGAGACTGGCAAATATCTCTCACTTGGCAGATCGAACATTACATAATTTATCTGGCGGAGAAAAAAAGCGGGTTATGCTTGCGCGTGCTCTTGCACAGAAAGCTGCTATTCTCGTATTGGATGAGCCAACTAACCATTTAGATATCGAACATCAGCTGCAATTGATGGATTTAGTAAGAAATTTACCGATTACGATTATTGCGGCACTTCATGATTTGAATTTAGCGGCAGCCTATTGTGACGAACTGATTGTCATGAAAGAGGGACACTTTTATATGCAGGGGTCGCCTATGGATGTTTTAACAGAGAAGACATTGCAAGAAGTCTTTCACATTCAAGCGGGTATTGCTAAAAATCCATTTACAAACAAACTACACTTATTTTTTTATACAGATAGACATACTGAGGGAGATCATGATGAATAAAAATAAAAAGCTCTGGGCTCCACTTGTTTTAATAGCAGCATTTTTATTAACTGCATGCGGTGGGGAAGATCAAGTAAAAAAAATAGAGGCAGATAGTTTAAAAGAAAATAGTGAAGTAGTAACGATCGAAAATGAAGGTATGACCATTGAATATAAGGAAGCGCCTAAAAAAGCAATTTCCATTAACCAACACGTTACTGAGATTATGTTGGCGTTAGAGTTAGAAGATTCAATGGTCGGCACAGCCTACTTGGATGACCAAATTTATGAGCCCCTTCAAGCAGCTTATGAAGAAGTCCCTGTATTGGCAGAGCAATATCCTTCAAAGGAGCAAATTGTTTCCGCAGAAGCAGATTTTATTTACGGGGGCTGGGCAAGTGCATTTAATGAAAAAAATGTCATGTCCCGAAAGGAGCTGCAAGAACTAGGGATAGGAAGTTATTTGCAGTCATCATCCGTAAAAGTAGGCCCTACCTTAGATGATATTTATACGGATATCCGGAATATCGCAAAAATCTTCCGAGTAGAAGCACGAGGGGAAACACTGATTAAAGAGATGAATGAAGACATCAAAGAAATTACGGATCAGTTACCGGAAATCAAAGACCCAATTGATGTACTTGTATTTGATAGCGGGGACATCGATGTCTTTACAGCAACGCAAAACTTTATGAATACGCTGATTACAATGGCGGGAGGTCACAATGTGTTTGGTGATATCGAAGACAATTGGGCAACCGTTTCGAAAGAAGATGCTGTGGAGCGTGCGCCAGAAGCGATCGTTGTCATTGATTATGGTTCAACAACAGCACAAGAAAAAATTAACTTTTTGAAATCCGATCCGGCACTTAGCCAAACACCTGCTGTACAGAATGAACATTTTATTATTTTGCCATTATCTGCGGCATCTGAAGGTGTTCGAGTAGCGGAGGCTCTTGAAATTTTAGCAAAAGGCTTTTATCCAGAATCATTTTAAACAATGAAATGGCGGTGTCTTGATGAAGCAGTACATGAAACAAAACTTTGACAATGCGATGAAGCTGCCAATGCCGGGAAAAACGTTTGCGAAGTTGGGAGCAAAGGGTGACTATGTGGCATTACAGGTCCGCCCAGGATTGATTAATAAACACGTAACAAGTGAGCAGCTCATCACTCTAGCAAATCTTGAAAAAGAGGGATCTGTAAAATACTCCGCAGGACATAGCTTCATTGTCACGATCCAGCAAAACAGTATGGAAGAAGCAATAGAAATGCTCACGCAGGTCGGGCTTTATGTGGTGCCTCCAACACCATGCGCGACACTAAAATGTTGCGATTTTTGTGACGGCGATGTCTTAGATGCATTACCTTTAGCAAGGCAGCTATTATTACAGATTGAGCAAATGCCGATGAAACAGCGCATTAGAATTGGATTTAATGCTTGTACACTTGCTTGTTACAATGCGGTGCAAGATGATTTGGGATTAGTGTTTCATAACGGGAAAGTGGATGTATACGGTGGGGCCATTCCGATGGGGAGACGTGCCAGATCGGGGCAATTACTGATGAAGAATGTGCCTGAACAGCAAATTTTAAATATCATTCAGCAATTATTAACATTATACAACACATCACCTGTCGAGAAGTTTGCAACTTTTATAAAGCGGGAGAAAGCAACAATTCAACTACTTCAGTAAGGAGGTTTATTGGATGACAACATGGAATTTAATGAATATGCAACGCCATTTATTGATATGTAATGGAGCAACTTGCATGGGGGCTGGTGCACAAGAAGTTACCCAGCAAATCCGAGATGAAATTCGGAAACATCGTTTGGATGAAACGATTCATACGTCACGTACACGCTGTAACGGAAGATGCAAAGATAAATGTGTAGTCATTGATTATCCAAAAGGTACTTGGTATTCCGTTCAACAGGAAGAGACGGCACGAGCGATTGTACATGAAAATGTAGAAGAAACATCTATTATCTATTCCATTGAAGGCGGAGAGCGTGCTAGACATGATCATCGCATCAAGGGGGTAGAAAAATACAAAAAACGGAAAGGTGCTTCAAAACAAGCTGTTTTATTTGTAGGGCATGGTAGTAGAGTAGAAGCGGGCAACGAAGAGGTACGCCAGTTTATTCAGCAAATGAAGGCGTTAATCAATCCGGAAATTCATGTAGAAGCATGTTTCTTAGAATTCGCAAATCCCGACATAGAAGATGGCATTCACCTGTGTATTGATCAGGGAGCAGATGAAATTCATGTTGTACCAATCATTTTACTTCATGCAGGTCATTCGAAAATGCATATACCGGCTGAAATTGAACATGTCAGTGAGCAATTCCCTGATATTCGTTTCACATATGGCCAAACGATCGGTATTCATGATGAAATATTTGAGATTTTGAAAACACGCTTGCAAGAAGTTGGATTTGATCCGCAAGCAAATCATGAAGATACCGCCATTTTATTAATTGCCCGTGGAAGTAGCGATGTCGATGCAAAAGCTGATTTTTACAATATTTCTCGTATACTTGACCAAAAGTTAAACGGACCGATTGTAGAAAGTGCCTTCATGGGGGTAACGACACCTACTGTCGAGCAGGGAATTGAACGTTGCATAGAATTGGGCGCCAAAAAGGTTATTATGCTGCCTTATTTCTTATTTACAGGCGTTTTAATGGAACGTATGGCAAAAATGGCTGAATCCTTTAAAATGAATTTCATAGATGTTGATATTACGTTAGCAAATTATTTCGGCTACCATCCGAAGTTGAAAAATGTATTATTGGAACGAATGGAGCAAGCAATGGATGGCTCGTCAACAGGCATGAAAGACCTGGAGAATTTCCGTAAATATGTAGCGGAGCACGGCTATGTGCATCATCACCATCATTAATAGAAAACGATTACCGGAGCAGTGTACTTTGCTTCGGTAATTATCATTTACTAATAAACTGATTTTGAGGATTTGATTATCTTGTTATATTTTGTGTGTGTATTAGCAGTCATAATAGATCGGATGTTTGGAGACCCGAAGCGCTGGACTCACCCCGTTATCTATATAGGAGCTTTTATATCTTTCTTAGAAAAAAGGCTAAATAAAGGAAAATACTTACGCCTTAAAGGCTTCATTACCGTGTGTTTGACGGTATGCAGCACAACATTCATTGTCTTTGCCCTTGTTTACACGGCTTTTAAAATTCATGTCCTTGCATGGGTAGTTGCAGAAGTAATACTCATTAGCCTTGCCCTTGCACAAAAATCATTAAAAGAAGCTGCCATGCTCGTATATAATGCACTAGAAGAAAATGATATGGGTACAGCTCGGGAAAAGCTAAGCTGGATTGTAGGGAGAGACACTGGTCATCTAGATGAGAGCGAAATCGTGCGGGGTGTCATTGAAACGGTCTCTGAAAATACAAGTGATGGCATAACAGCACCGCTACTGTATTCACTTTGTTTCGGTGCGACAGGTGCATGGTGCTATAAAGCGATCAACACACTCGATTCCATGATTGGCTACAAAAATGACCGCTATCAACAGTTTGGATTCGTTGCAGCAAAGCTAGACGATATAGCAAACCTAATTCCAAGTCGTATTTCTGGTTTTCTTCTATTAATTAGTACAAAGAGTCATATTGATCAACCTCTAAAAATGCGCATAAAAAATTGGTTTAACGATGCGAAAAAGCACCCTAGCCCAAACAGCGGATATTTAGAAGCTGCAACTGCTTGGCAATTGGGCATCCGTTTAGGCGGGTACAATCGATATGGTGGCAAAGAGTCATTTCGAGCATATATGGGACAGCCTTTTTATAAGATGCAAAAACATCATATAAAAGCAGCAATGAAACAAATGTATATTTGTACAGGGGGGATATTATTTTTAGGAGGAGTTGTATATGCTTTTGTCTATACTTGGAACTAATGCTTCGGCTCCGTACCAAGATATGAAAATGGTTATGTCGCAAGAGATCATAGACGTAGATGGAAATGGTAGAGTCTATAGATCGCTATAAAAGTAAAAAGCAGATAGCAGAATGTTGATGATAATTCTATGAGAAACATTATTAGAATCCTCATTCATAACGTTTTAAAACTTCCTATAGAGAAAGGTTAAAAGTGGGGAAGGACGTTATGGATAGAGGGTTTTTTCTGCTTCAAGAAAGAACGAAAAAAATTATGGCTTCTTAAAGAAGAAGCAAGATACTTGCTAGATAAATTTTTTTCTTAGATGTGTAAATGTTCCTTAGTACAAACCGATTATATGTATAGGATATGTATAACATTTTGGTAATAAAAGAGTTTTATTGACATATAAATCCGAAAATGTTATACAAAGAATATACAAAAAACTGAGGTGAATGGGAATGGGAAAGTGGTGGAAACCAAAATTACCACAGGACAATGTGGGACAGCAGGAACAGTTACAAAATTTTACACCCATTATAAAGTTTACAAGCATGCCTGAATTGAAGCAACAAATGAAATTAATAGGTATTGAAGAGGACACCTTACGTCAAATCAAGTCGTATCAACCGTTCATTGTTGCAGGCATTTCAGATATCACTGAAGTATTTTATCAAAGTGTGCTTGCCATTCCTTCATTGCGAAAAATTATAGAGGAACGTACGCAAATTGATCGATTAAAGAAAACATTAGGTTCATATATCATTACAATGTTCGATGGTATTTTTGTTGACGAAACGATTGAACGGAAAAGAAAGCTTGCACGTATGCACTTTAAAATTGGGTTGGATCCTAAGTGGTATATGGGAACATTCCAAAAATTGCAGGAAGTGATTATTGCATTGATTTGCAAAGATATGACGGATATTGTGTTGCGTGAACAAGTTATTTTAAATGTATCGAAGCTAATTAATTTTGAAATGCAAATTGTGCTAGAGGAACACGAACAGGAAAATCTTAAACTTCGGAATGCACAATATGACATTGTAAAAAATGAATTGAAGGATAAATTATCTTCTATTATTCAAAACCTTGCTGATTTAACAGAAGCAACGAATACATCAATCGAACAAGTAAATAACCATACATTTCAAATTAGCAGCACCATTGAATCCAATGTAGAAATCGTACAGCATATTCATACAGATGCGGTAATCGGGGAAAAAGACGTTACCAAATTAGAGCAGGAAATGCTGGAAATTAAGAATAGCACAAAAGAGATGGGAAGCTTAATAGACAACCTGAAAGTTTCGTCTGAGCAAATCATTCATATTGTTTCGCTTGTGAAAAATATTGCAGATCAAACCAATTTACTGGCATTGAATGCCTCGATTGAAGCAGCTAGAGCGGGGGACCATGGAAAAGGTTTTGCCGTAGTAGCGCAAGAGGTAAGAAAGTTAGCTGAGCAATCAAAGAATTCCGTGGAAAATATAACAAATCTAATACAAACTTCGACTACGTTGACTAATACTGCTGTTGAAATGATTGACGGTGTACAAGTACGAGTTGACTCGGGTTTAGATGTATCGGTGAGCACGCAACAAAAATTTCAGCAAATTTTGAAAGCTATTGAACAAAATGAACAACAAATAAAACAAGTAGCTGCAGATATATCAAACTTAAGCAGTGTGATTGGCAATATCGGCAATGAAACGAGAAATGTGGCCAGCACTGCTGATGACCTTTATCAAATGACTACACATTTATAGGATGGAAGCAATAAGTCTGTAGTTCAAGGACGAATCAACCTTGTAGAGTTAGCAAGGATATTCTTAAGAAAAACAGGTAAAAGCATTTTTATGGAATGCTGTTTTACCTGTTTTTTATTTATAAGATAACTACAAAATAGAAAGCCTTTTGGATGATTTTTTCGAATCTTTTTCACCTGTTTTTTCGTACATTAAATGGGAAAGGAAATGGAGGTTATTGGAAATGGGAAAAACAAAAAAATTAATGTCCGGTATATCAGCAACAGCAGTCGCGTTAACCTTAGCTGGCTGTAGCACATCTACGAGCAGCTTACCGCCAAAACCCGCAGATCAAAGCTGTCGCGATTGGGATTGGTCTGAGGAAGATGGCGTATGGCAATGCGATGAAAGTCGTTCAGGACATTACGGCGCGTACTACTTCGGGGGTCGCTATTATAAAAATAAGACAGCTTTATATAATAGCACTGACTATACAAATTATAAAAGTAGTGCGAGCTATAAAGCAGGAAAATCGAGCTCAGGGTTTGGCAGTGGCTTAAAAAGTTTCGGCGGATAAAAGGAGAAAGGCGGAAGAACATGAATATATATTTGAATTTTTTATCATATGTGGGCGTATCAATTGGCTTATTGATAGTTGGGATGTTGTTGTTTACGTTAAGCACGCCCAAAATCAAGGAATTTCAATTAATCGGGAATAAAAATGTGGCAGCCGCAATGCTATTGGGCGGGAAAGTAATGGGGCTGGCGATTGTATTAGGTGCTGCGGCAGAGTATTCGATTTCATTAACAGATATGATGATTTGGGGTGCCATCGGAATTATAGCGCAAGTTATTGTATTTTTCATTGCGGAACTCATAACAATTCGTTTTAGCATTCAAAAAGCGATCGAAGAAGATAATCGAGCGGTCGGAACGATTTTATTATCGCTATCATTAGCGGTCGGCTGGATTGTGGCGAAATGTCTATCATACTAGAAGGAGGAGGGGAGAGCTTTGAAGCAGTTAGTCTATTATATCGATAAAGGGAATAATCATTTTGAGGCATTTTATGAATATATGGCAACCGATGTAGGTGTCGACGAATTTTATGCACGACAGCTTTGTACATACTTTATTATGCGCGGTACACAATTTGAACTAATATCGAACGAGATGCAAGAGGATGTAGAAGTGCTCGTATTAAAAGAGATAGGACGCAATTTACCTGGCGAGGATGAACAAAATTTCAGGGGACGAGGAATCCATATCGAATTCAGGAGTCCAAATGAACGTGAAAATTATCGATTGCTCTCCCGCATTCCTTGCGAGACCCATTTTGACGTGATTCGTTATTTACTAAAGGATGTGGTAGATGTTCCTCTGATTGGGCAAATGGTCGTTGCTTCCACTGAAATTGACGAAGACCGCGGCGTCTATGTGATGTATGTAACTGAGTTGAAAGTGGGCTGAATAACTTCATGTATACAAAAGAACGCAAACAGTTTTATGCGCAAATCAATCAGTTTTGGGCAGATTTATATGAAGAGGAATATGCACTTTATGATATATATGAGGTAACAGATGATGAAGTGAAAAAAATTCGAATAGCAACAGAACGCACCGGAAAAATTTATTTTAAAACGGCACATTTGCTGCGTAATGTCTCGGATGAGACCTTGCTTGAAATGGGTTATCCGGAAGAAACGCTTCCTTTTCTTCGGTTAAAAACGATAGAGGTTGAAAGTGTAATTGCACGCTTTGATTTTATCCCGTATAACGACAGCTACAAATGTATTGAACTAAATGCGGACACACCAACGTTTATTAAAGAATTGTTTTGTGTCAATGAGCACGTTTGCCATGCGTTTGGACTTGAAAATCCAAATACTGAAATGAATGAGCTTTTAAAAGCTTCGGTTAGAGGAAGCGTGGCACAGAGTAAACCTTCACAACAGGCACACGTTGTCTTTACTGCGTATCAAGAAAATATAGAAGACTATTATACAACTCTTTATCTCATGCAATTGGTACCCGGCGCTAAATTTACCCCGTTGCATCAGCTGCAAATTCAACATGGAGTCGGGTTGTTTGACGAGAACGGGAAACGGATTGACGTTTTGTATCGTCAAACGTTTCCCATTGAAAATTTAATACAAGATATGGACGAAGCAGAAAATCGAATCGGTGTATGGCTCTTGGAACTGGTGGAACAAAATTTGTTAACGATTATCAACCCTCCTTCCGCCTTTTTACTGCAGAATAAGGCAGTCCAAGCTGTGATTTGGGGATTACATGAGGAACGAAATGCATTCTTTTCAGCCGAGGAGCATGACTGGATCAATGAGTATTTTTTGCCGACATATTTAGATGAAAGTCCCTTTATCCAAGAAGGTTTATGTTATGTCAAAAAACCCGTATTCGGTCGTGAAGGAGATACAGTTGAAATTTATGATGCAAGCGGACAGTTGCTGATGGAAGATGTACAGAAATCGTATGATCAGTATACAAAGGTGTACCAGCAGTATATTGAGCAACCAAAAGCGACGTTCCAAAGCGAAAAAGGTGAACAAACAGGAGAAATGCTAATTGGCAGCTTTTTAATTAGCGGAAAGCCAGGAGCTATTGGTTTGCGAGTAGGCGGGAAGATTACGAATAATTTATCTTATTACTTGCCCATTGGAATAAAGAAGAAGACCTAGAAACGGACAAATAAGCGTCCCTTTTTGTTATGCAAGACGACTGGTGAACTATCCGAAAGTTTTTTCGGATAGTTCACCATTTTGCATATAAAGAAGATTTTAACGCCAGCTGTTTTGACAAGCAGTGGGGAGAATTACTTTTGAGAGGGTGTTTTAACAAAATATAATAATGAACTCTTGTTTTATAATTGATTTACTAACTTATATAGAATAGTTGGCCACCAATCCATAACTCCCCATTTTTTCCCTAAACGAATAGCAACTGCATTATTTTCAGGGCTAATGTACAAAACTTGTCCTAAAGAACCTAAAGCAAAAAAATCATTATTCTGTTCAATATTTTTGTGTCCCCACCAAAGATATTTATAATAGGCTTTATTTTGCTTAAACCACATTTTTCCCCACGGATGATTATCATAATAACGAAAATGTTCAATATTAGAAGGTACATTTAAATGGCTTACTGATTCCTCTACCCAGTCTTTGGGGATAAGCTGTTTTCCTTCCCATTCGCCATTTTTCAAATAAAGACTTCCAAACTTTGCTAAGTCTATTGCTGTCATAACTAGTCCACTTTCTATCTTTTCAAAGGAACTCTTCTCACTATCTAAAATCATATGGCTCGGATATTCCATTCCTAAAGGCCTTAAAATATTATCATATAAGTATTCTGATACTGTCCCACCTGTAACCCTTTCAAGTACAAGACCTAAAACTAACAAATGGTAATCATTATAATGAAAGAATTTATCATTCGTACCTTCTTCAACAGATAAAGCTAATTTCCTTGCATCAGGATATAAATACACTTTTGCCTCGTCTTTCCATGGAAAATACCCTTCCTTATACTTTATTCCTGCATCCATTTGTAAAAGTTGTTTAATCGTTACGTTTTTTATATTGAGTTCAGGAACATAGTTTTTTACTAAGTCATCTACACTATTTATTTTCCCTTGACTAATTGCAATTCCAATAAGTGCCGAAACGAAAGACTTTGTTATGGAAAATAACTTATGAGGTGTATCTCTTTTATGACCATTAAAATACCCTTCATACACTATCGCGCCATCTTTGATAATCAGTAACGCATTGGTTCCTGAATTCTCCATAAAACTTGAAAAGGGTTCTGTTCTTGCAACCCCTTTATGGCGATACTCTATTAATGAAAATTCTGTTTGCTTTTGTGAACGATTGAAGTGATAAGGGATGTTATTGGCTGGAAATTCCCTTGTTGAAAAGAAATCATAATCATTATAAGATACTGAAAATTTATGCATTTTTAAGTATGAAAAATATGCTTGTAAATAACTGTCTTGTTTAGTATAAGACTTCATAAAGTTTCCCCCGAGCTCTTTCTTTTTACCTCTATTATTTTCTCTAGTATCTTCCCAATATCCTTCTTTAATATTCTGTCTAGTCTATTTTCAACTAGTCAATTTCACTGCTTTTGTAGGTAGTATCACAAAAATTTTAATCTCAAAAAGACAAATGAATCGTTACAAATACCTAATCAAATGGACAAAGCCGATAATAGCCATTGGTCAGATGAATAATATAATGCGCTAGCTCAATATGCAACTCCACTGCAGTATCGAAAGGGTTTACTGCAATTGAAGGAACTGAGGGAGACTATAGATTTGCAGACAATGAAGGCTTTCCCATAAATCAAGGAGCAGATATTGGGGTGAAAAAGAGCCATCACAAAGTAAGTCCGTAATCAAATAACACATATAAAAGACCAAACACCTCCGATACGATAGAAATATCACATGAAGGAGGTGCCATTCTTATGCCTACAACTAAATTAACAATCGTCCCCATAACGCTTGATTCAATCCATAATACAATACTGTAAGCTTTTCTGTTCTATCGATTTTGTGTCATGAAATGGAGGTGGGAGTATAAGGTGAACCTTAACAACCCCTAATACCGATGGCATATCGGCATTAGGGGGTAAATAATCCTATGTGAAATTCGCTTAATCCTGATAATGAAAAGTTTAAAATTCAGGATTCATTTACATTTTCCGAAATGCATGTGTCGAAATATTGGGGAAGCATCGCTCAAATCTGTATATAATCTTTTATGAATTTTCTCTCCCGCTTTTAAGGCTTCTTTCATTCATCTGAACCTCCATTATAAAATCCGCTATATCATCTGCAACTTTATTTATATCTTTCTTTATATCATGCTCCCAGATTCTTTTTATGTGCCAGCCATTCTTCAGGTAGTAGTCAGTGACCTCCTGATCGCGCTGTTGGTTGCGCTGAAGCTTTTTATCCCAGAATTCCTGATTGCTCTTTGGCCTGTTTCCATGGATAGGGCAGGCATGCCAAAAGCACGAATCAACAAAAATAACAATTTTATATTTCTTGATGGAAATATCGGGAGTCCCGAATAGGCTTCTCGTATTCTTTCTGAATCTCAATCCTCTATGCCATAGTTCTTTTGTTAAGCGATTTTCCAGTTTTGACTGGGCACGAATGGCGCTCATGATTTTACTGCGTTTCTCCGGTGAAATCTTATCTGCCATGAGTCTCACTCCCAACGGCTTTTTTCTTATATTTCCCCTTCTGCAATAATAATAAGCAACAGAATTATTTGTGCCTCGCTTATTTCTTGTATTGGATAACCGATTATGTTCAATTACAAGTAAAAGGCGTGTGGTTTGGAAGTGAGATGTTAACCGAATACTGGATAGATAGAAGTCTTTAAATACAAATTTCGAATTAATCAAGAGGGCGGTGTGCTCCTCATTCGAGTTTCAAATCGTTGGGGGAATTTGGGGATGGCGCGACTAGCGGTTTATCTTGATTTGCTGGTACGAACTTTATTCAGAAACAGTCTGCGTACTTCTTGGTTAAACTGAAAGAAATAATTGAAAAGAGTAGCCGTTGAAGGCTTCAACATTCTCGCTAATTTCACTTATACACTTGGCAGCATACAAAAACAAAAGAAAAGGAGACATCGTATTGTCACCAACTTTCGAGACGTGACAGCGGAAGAAATCGCCAGTATGTAGCTAACTATTCCTTCCCTTGATTGCCTTTGTATTACTCAAGTCATTTAAATAAGAAAGCACTTAAGAAAAATCAGGGCACATTGACAAATAGAATAATAAAATTATTATTGTAATTATATTACTTTTTACCATAAATTAGTTTATTTAACTGATTATAAGAAGTTATAAAATGATAATTATGGGAGGTTGCATTGTGAAAAAAATTATCTCCATTTTAGCAATCATAGCAATGGCGATGACATTAACATTCGCACTTGATACAGAAGCAAATTCGTTTCGTGAGGTAAAAGTTGTAAATAGTTCTTCGTTGGTCGTAAAGTCTGCACCGACAACGGAGGCAGCAACGATTGCGACATTGAAACGCGGGGATTTTGTAACGGTATTTTCAGTATCAAATGGCTGGGCAACGATTCAGGCAAAGACGACAAAAGGCTATGTAAATGCAGCGTCTTTAGGAGCATCTAACGCCACTATCAAAATTGCGAGCTCTAAAGGAGGCTTAGTCGTGAAGGAAGATCCTTCGCGCTCTGCAAAAACGTTAGCAGTATTAAAATATAATATGATTGTGGAGGACTTTGGTACTGCAGGGGAAGGCTGGTCGTTTGTACAGTATGGTAACGTAACCGGCTACGTAGCTTCAAACTTTATTGGTGTACCGAAAACGACGTCAAAAATTGCGAAAGAGTCGATTCCATTACGTAATATTGCAAGTCCAAGTGGGGCAGTCAAAACGACTTTACCGGCTGGTACTCGTGTAACCGTACATTCGACAATTGCAGGGTGGTCTTACGTATCAAGTGGCACGCACCGTGGATATACACAAGATGCCAAACTTCAAGTAGCCACAACGAATAAAATAGCCTATGCAAAAGACTACTTGCCAGCTTGTCCGAAAACGTATAAAAAGAAACATGAAATAACGGAAGCTGGAAAGACTGATACAGAGTATGTGACTTACAATTGTAATTTTGAAGGTGCAGCGCGTACTTTTACGGCTCAGGATGATTCCTATGACATTTATATACACTCCTACACATTGAAAGAAACTGCTTTACGAGTAGGTTATTATGAAGGTCATTCTAGTTATCAGTTCCCTTTAACTATTGGAAAGAGCTGGTCTTATGATGCATATGTTGAAAGCTACGAAACGATGTATGTCATGAGTTTAAATGAGATCGTGACAACGCCGGCTCGTACATTCTTTAACGTTATTAAAATTCGAGTGACGACAGATTATGGTGTGGCGTATCATTATTTGGCGCCAGGGGCAGGTATTATTAAAATAGAAGGTGAAAACCGATTTGATGGTAAAGTTTATAAAACTAAATCAGAGTTAGTAGAGATGTATTAAGAGTATGAAAGGTGCATTGTTTTCCATTTAATGGCGAGCAGTGCGCTTTTTTTATAAGCAATAAAGATGCAACAGTGTGGAAGGTATTATTTTAGTGTTTGGTATTAAATCCTATGGTTATGAAATACTCCATCAAAAAACCCCATGCAAATAACTTTCACATGGGATTTTCCTCTTTATGAAAGGGAAGAACGTTATATTGTGAAAGCAATCAAAATCTCAATTGCTCTCGACATTTCATATTCTTCTTAATCAATTGAAGATTCTATTATGTTTTTTACAGCTTACGATACTTTTTCAGTGCAAACAAATTCAAAATAATAAAGCATACAATGAAGGCAACTAATATAAGAACGGGTCTCACTACATCACTTAAACCAAGGCCCATATACATAATGCCTTTCAATGCCTCGGCTACATAGTATAGTGGCATAATATACGCTAAGCCTTGTAACCAATCTGCCATGCCTTCGAGTGGGAAAATACCCGAGAAAAAGATTTGCGGCACGATCACGAGGGGAATGAACTGAATCATTTGGAACTCTGAGCTCGCAAAAGATGACAGCAAAATACCAAGTGACAATGCCAATAGTGCCGTAATGATGTTAATGAATAAGACGTCCCAAATGGAGCCGACTAAAATAATATCGAGCACATGAATGGAAAATAGCACAATAATAATCGTCTGAATAAACGCCAGAATACCATAGCTGATTAAATAGCCGGCAATAATTTCAAAGCGTCGAATCGGAGTTGCCATGAGTCGCTCTAACGTGCCCGTTGTACGCTCATTTAATAAGCCAATTCCTGAAATTAAAAAGACAAAGAAAAATACGAAATAGCCGATCAGTATGGGGCTAAACGTATCAAACGATACCGTTTCGCTACTGCCATATATATAATCTGTTTGAATGGCTAATTGATTGGTAGCTTCAGCTTGCTCGAAGCTTGGCTGAGCTTGTAATTGCAATAGCTGTTTGACCTTCATTTCAATCATTTTGGCAATGGTTGGATTATCATTTGTCACGGTTAATATGAAAGAATCCGCTGTTAACTGTAATAACCCGTCTAGTTTATTTTCTTTTACCGTATCTTTTATATCTGCTACTTCTTCATATGGTTTCACAATAATATCTGCTGCTTCCAATTGTTCAATTAACGGTTTGTTTGCACCAACGACACCTAATTCTGGCTTTATTTCATTACCATTAAAAACAAAATTCATCAGCGTTAACACAAGTAATGGGGCGAAAAAAAGAAGGGCGAGTGTACGTTTATCTCGCCTGATTTGCAATAAAATACGTTTGACTAAAGCGATTACTCTCATATGCTTGTTCTCCCTGCATGTAAAAATACTTCATCCAATGTTTCTACGTCGAATTGATCTTTTAATGCTTGCGGTGAGCCGTGCGCAATAATGGAACCGCCTCGCAGCATGGAGACGAAATCACAGCGATTTGCCTCATCCATCACGTGGGTTGTAATAAGAATCGTTTTTCGTTCCTCTTCCTTTAAACGAATGAGTTCTTCCCATAATTGAAAGCGTAAGGCTGGATCAATTCCGACAGTCGGTTCATCTAAAATGAGCACTTCCGGATTTTGAACAAGCGCAATCGCAAGTGACAGCCGACGTTTCATCCCGCCAGAGTAATTCGTTACTTTTTTATGTAAGTCGTCTGTTAAATTAACAAGCTTCGCAACGTAGGCGATTCGTTCCTTTTGCTCGTGCTTGTTCAATTTAAAAAGGGAAGCAAAAAACTGCAAATTTTCCTTACCCGTAAGCGTAGGGTATAGTGCATCAGATTGCGCCATATAGCCAATGCGCTGCAAAACTTCAAGATTCGGCATCGGTGTATTTAACACATGGACACTGCCTGTATCCGGTTTTTCCATTCCGACAAGCATCTTGATAAACGTCGTTTTACCTGAGCCGGATGGTCCAATCATGCCGTAAATTCTGCCTTGTTCTGTAGCAAAATCGATATTGTTTAGCACGATTTTATCACCATATGCTTTCGAAAGACCATTCGCAATAATGGTTTGATTATTCATGTAAAATTTTACCTCCCGATTTAATATGGTTTCATTTTACAATTGTGAAATAGGAAGTACAACTTAAAAGTAAGTGGTTACTCCTTGATTATTTTATCTAAATAAGCTTCTCGGTATAGCTTTTGAATGGGGAAAGAGATGTGAGGGTGCTTGATAGAACAGCGCGAACAGGTAATGGCATTTTTTCAGCGCGGTTCGAAAAAGTTCAGCTGGAAGTATAGCCCTTGAAAAAAAGACTGCAGAACAACTCTCTTTTCAAGAATTGATCCACAGTCTGAACATATAAAAATAGTATGTCATTCGCCTGGAATGGTATTATAAGATTCTTTGTTTGTTTCAAATTTCTCTACTGAAGAGGAATCTTTCGTATTGTGTTCATCATGCTCTTTTCGTTTCGCTACCGCTTTGCTCTGTTCGCTCTCGTATTTTTCACGCTCTAATTGGGCATCTGCCAATTCATTTGGTGCTTTTGGATTATACTCCGACATATTTCATTACCTCCTAAAAGTAGTAACAGATCTTTATATAATCTATTTATACCCAAGAATTAGCAAATAAAACGAGAGTAAGAGTATATTTGGAAATGAAGCGAAAGTATTTCAGTAATGGATGTTAGTGAATGCAGGAGAAAAGGAATACTAAAAAATAGAATAGAAAGAATATTTACCATTTCATAATTCATATAGAAAATATGTAATGTGAGATACTATTTTTGTTTTATTGAAAAGTGAGAGATGGGGAGACATAGGGTAAGGAAAACAGAAGGAATAGATAAATCTTGTATTGAAAAAAATAAAAATTTATGGTACATTAATATAGTTAACCAGATATTATATAATTAGCATATAATACCCCTATTATAATTATATAATATAATTATTCTTTCGTCAAGCTGTAAGATTTATTTTTATGAGGAGTGAATGCGATGAATTCGAATTTTGAGCAGGAGCAACAACGAGTGGAAAATGTAATGACGGTCATTGCGGAACAAATTGGCAAATTAGAAAAAGAAACTACTAAACGACGCGATGAAGTAGTGAGTATCCGTAAGCAATTTTGGGATGAAGTAAAAGTTAATACCGATACATTTGATGATTTTCTTGAGACCATTATTAGCATGAGACAAGAGGCGCAGGCATTATCTGTCAGCCAAAGTAGTCATAAGCATGCATCTACTAGATTATCCACGCTACATCGCATGCAGAAAGTTCCTTATTTCGGCCGGATTGATTTTAAAGAGCAAGGAGAATCGGTTACGGAACAAGTTTATATAGGAATCTCCTCACTAATGGACGCGGAAGGAGAGGACTTTCTCGTTTATGACTGGAGAGCTCCGGTCGCAAGTGTTTATTACGATTTTCAACCGGGTCCCGCTCGATATAAAACACCTGGAGGAATCATAGAAGGAGTATTGGAGAAAAAGTGGCAATACCTGATTCGTGATGGTGAGCTTCATTCTATGTTTGATACAAGCGTAACGATAGGGGATGAAATTTTACAGCAAGTTCTGGGCGAAGGTACGAACAAACATATGCAAAGTATAGTCGCTACTATTCAGCAGGAACAAAATCAAATCATCCGTCACGATCATGGTAGATTGCTGATTGTTCATGGAGCAGCGGGGAGCGGCAAAACGTCAGCTGCTTTGCAGCGGGTTGCTTATTTATTATACAAATACAGAGAAACATTGAAAGCCGATCAAATCATTTTGTTTTCACCAAATACGATGTTTAACAGCTATGTTTCCAATGTACTGCCGGAACTTGGAGAAGAGAACATGCAGCAGGTGACATTCCAGGAATATTTAGATCACCGCCTCAGTAAAGAGTTTCAAGTGGAAAATCCATTCGATCAATTGGAATATGTGTTAACGGCAATGGATGAACCACAGTATAAAGCAAGAGTTTCAGGGATTCGTTTTAAAGCATCCACTCTGTTTTTTGAAGTAATTAAGTCGTATCGTCAAACATTAGAGCAATCAGGAATGCTGTTTCGCGATCTTCATTTCAGAGGACAACCGTTTGTGACGGGAGAAAAAATAGCGCATCGATTTTATAGCAAAGATACTTCACTCCACTTCCATAATAGACTGGAAAAGTTGAAAGAATGGCTACTGAATAAACTAAATGAAATAGAAAATCATGAATGGATAAAACCTTGGGTACAAGAAAGCATGGATTTGCTGAGTGACGAGGCTTATCATAAGGCACATACGTATTTAGCGAAAAAGCATGGCTATAAAAGGGAAGCGATTGCAGATTTTGAAATGAAGCCTGATGCCCTTGCAAAATTAATTGTTCGTCAGAAGTTGAAACCATTAAGAAAACAAATTCAAACTTTCCATTTTATCGATATGAAAGGGATTTACAAGCAATTATTTGCTAACCCGTTACTCCTTAAGGGAGAAGTACCGGCTGAATGGAAAGATATTTGCCAGGAGACAATAAAAACGCTCGATCAAGGGAAACTTTTGTATGAAGATGCAACACCACTTTTACTAATGCAAGAACTGATTCAAGGCTTTCAGACAAATCGCTCAATCAAGCATATTTTCATTGACGAGGCACAGGATTATTCGCCGTTTCAATTTGAATTTTTAAAACGATTATTCCCTTCTGCACGTATGACTGTATTAGGGGACTTTAACCAGGCTATATTTGCCCATGCTAGTGATATGTTGGATTTTGATATGTTGAATGATTTATATGGACCAGAAGAAACAGAAGTTATTAACATCAAGCGTAGTTACCGTTCTACAAAGCCAATTATCGAATTTACACGTTCACTCGTTCCGAATGGAAAACACATTATACCATTCGAGCGTGATGGTAAAGTGCCTGAGCTAACAAAAGTAGCTAATCATGAGGAACTGCACCGTTATATTGAAGCTAAAGTTGCTGCTTTGCGAGATTTTGGCTATAGCAGCATTGCGATTATATGCAAATCAGCCGAGGAAAGTAAGTATGCATATGAGGCGTTATTGGATATTGAGGGGATGAAGCTGTTGAAAAATGGTTCACCTGAGTATGAACAAGGCGTGGTGGTGATTCCGTCTTATTTAGCAAAAGGGATCGAGTTTGAAGCTGTGATTATCTATGATGCATCGGAGCAAATATACGGGGATGAAAGCCTGCGCAGAACATTTTATACAGCATGTACAAGAGCGATGCATGAATTGCAGCTGTATAGCGTGGGGGAGCCGAATTCATTTCTACATGAGGCAATCAGAGATAAGTCAGTTCAAATGTAAGCAGGGTAAAAGAACTGGAATCATCTTACCGATATATCTGAAACCGAAAGGGGCTTAGTTCTTGATGAACTAAGCCCCTTAGATTATCGACAAAATGGGTTCTTTGCATTTTTCTTTTAATAACCATTGCACTTTAATAATTATAAGATAATATCTATTAAGCTTCCTGCAAGGTTTTGGTCTCCTGCAACGCTGTAAATACAGATAAGTCTTCTTGATAATTGTGAAGATAAGAACTCATACTATGCTTTTTTATTAATTCAAATGTTTTTTTATCCACCATATTCAATATATCATTTAATTTTTCTGCATTATCCCAGGCAGTTTCCTCAAATGCAATATTCATTTTATGCTCTTCAATAATCATGCTTAATAATTCTGGGTTCTGATAAATTTCCTGTGGGGAATTGCGTTCCCTCATTGCGAAGAATTCTAGTGTTCTATCAAGTGACAGCTGTAGCGCTGCACGATCAAGAGCATGTCCAAGCTCATGGAGGGTAATTGTTTTTACGTATATTTCAAATGGCACGAGTGGATGTAATTCCTCTGCTGCCTTCACTAATCTATTGGCATCAAAACTAACGATATTTGTAATAAAGTTATAGCTCATGTTTATGCCGGAATGATCTTTCTCTACTTGTATATGTATTCCGACTTCTTGAATAGTTGAGCTGATTAACTGATAAAGATCTGACTCTTTATATGGCTTCATGTAGTTTCTCGTTTCCCCTTTTTGTAGCGAAATATGATGATAAAGTACAAAAAAAACCTGCTATATTTAGCAAGCAAGAATAAATATATAATGTTTTTTTTATATTTTCAATATTTCTGCTTATAGGGAAAAAGGATGCTGCGTTTTATATTCTAACGGCAGCATCCTCTTGTTTTATACATGTATAATGATATTCCATTGTCAGTAGTCAGTCCGTCCTGTTGCTATAAAGCTAAATTTTCGATGAAATAGTGTTTTTACTAGTTATTGTTATTATTATTGTTATTGTTGCGTCTGCTGCTAGCTTCTCCGCCTTTACGACCAGCTTCTTCACGGCTCATTTTTCCGCCATTATTGTTATTGTTGTTATTTCCTTGGTTGTTATTGCCGCTGCTAGCTTCTCCGCCTTTGCGACCAATTTCTTCATAGAACTCACGATCATGATTTCTAGATGTAGCTTCTCCGCCTTTACGACCAGCTTCTTGCACCGTCATGTTCTGATTGTTATTGCGATTGTTTTTGTTTGCCATTTCTTACATCCTCCTAGTAAAAATTTTTAGCTTATACTTTGAATGGATAAGCTTAGTAGTTATATTCCCAGCCACTTTTTTGTTAAACATTTATTATATTTCATTTATATTACGGAAAAATGAAAGATTTATATTGTGTGATAACTGATATAAACTTTCCCATTTTATATAGGCTCCTTTCTAGAAAGAATTTTGCTTCACTACGATGAGGCAATGTAAAATATAAAAAACTCCGCAATATCGTACGGAGTTTCTCTGTTTAACTATTTAAAATATCTTCAATTTGGTTTAGATCGGCAGCTGTTAATTCAACATCACTTGCCTGTACATTTTCACGGATTCTTTCTTTTCGTTTCCCGCCTGGAATGACTGCATCCACACCATCCTGTGCTAAAAGCCATGCTAGAGCTAAGTTTGGAAGAGTCGTTCCTTTATCAGCAGCTACTTGCTTTAATTGTTCTACGATAGCAAGTGTTTTTGTAAATTGTTCGCCTTTAAATAACGGAAGCGAATTGCGCCAGTCATTAGCATCAAGTTTTGAATCTTGATCAAATTCACCACCAAGTAAACCGAAAGCTAGGGGACCATATGGGATGAAGGAAATATTATGCTCTACACAATAAGGCAACAGCTCTTTTTCTGCTGAACGGTCTAACATACTATATGGTGCTTGCAGGACAGAAATATCCCCGTTTTTATTGGCTTCTTTTAATTGGTCAAGGGAAACATTTGAAATACCGATTGCGTGAATCTTGCCTTCCGCTTTTAAGCAAGCCAGTTCACCGATGGATTCAGCAAATGGAGTTTCGGGATTTGGGAAATGCAGATAGTATAAGTCGACATAGTCAAGTTGCAGCCTTTCTAAACTTTCTTCCAATGCTTGACGTAAGTATTCAGGACGGTTATTTGTTTTTACTGTGCCATCATCTAACCAGTTTTGTGCTCCTTTTGTAGCGACAGCGATGTTTTCACGTTTATATTCTTTTAATATTTCTCCAATTAACTCTTCAGAACGTCCTTTGCCGTAAATATCCGCCGTATCAATAAAGTTAACGCCAAGATTCAATGCTTCTTTTACAAATTCTTTGCCGCCTTCCTCATTGATATCCTGAAATAAATTATGACCGCCGACAGCGTTGGTGCCCAGTCCAATGACCGATACTCGTAAATTACTATTTTTTAACGTTGTATATTTCATAGATGTAGCCTCCTTCTGTGCATTACCCCTATGATAAGCCTTTCCAGAAAACCCTTCAAATTTCCAACACGGCGTTTCATTTAATGAAATGAATATTAAAACACCTCCCTTTAAAATATTATCAAGACCTAAATTATAGAAATTTATAAGAATAGAGGAATGAACTTGTTCATTTACCTCATTTTTTTGAATTAAGCCCTATATGTTAGCTAGAAATTCTCCGGTTATAAATTTTTATGCCTTCACAAAAATAAATTGACCACATTGGTCATTTTTGGTAAATTGAGGGTAAGTAATTATTTACCAGAAAGGAGCCCGGAATGAGTTATTCAAAATTTCACAGTTTACCAAGCAAAAAACAAGTACGAATTATGAATGCAGCCATGAAACAATTTGTCCAAAGCGGATATGAAAAAGCATCCACAAATGAAATAGTGAAAGAAGCACAAATTTCAAAGGGCTCACTATTTAACTACTTTCATAATAAAAAGGATTTATATTTTTATTTGATTGAGAATGCTTTAAAAATTGTGGATGTGATTTTTGCAGAAGTAGATATCACGGAAAGAGACCTTTTTAAACGCCTCAGTCAAATTGGATTTATCAAATTAAAAATACAGCAGAAGTATCCGCTTCTATTTGATTTCCTTAAATCCACACAACTCGAGCAATCTCCAGAGGTCAAAAATGAGATTGATTCAATAATGATGAATATCCTCAATGTATCCTTAAGTAGGGTCTATGAGAATATCGATTTCTCGAAATTTCGAGATGATGTAAATCCAGAAAAAGCGCTTCATATTCTCAATTGGACCATGCTAGGATTTGCAGAAGCGCAAAAGGAGAAAATCAAAAGTTTCGAAAGTGTCGGCATCGAGCTGATGGCAGAATGGGACGAATATATGAAAATGTTAAAACGAGCTTTTTATAAAGAGGAGGAATGAGCAATGAGTTTATTGAAAGTGACCAATTTAACGAAGAAGTTTGGCAAATTTACAGCTTTGGACGGAGTAAATCTTGAAATAAATAGTGGGGAGATTGTTGGTTTTATCGGTCCGAATGGAGCAGGGAAATCAACAGCTATCCGCGTCATTCTCGGAATCTTTAAAGCGACAAGTGGCGATGTGAAAATCTTCGGTAAGGATGCCTGGAATGATGCGGTTGATATTCATAAAAGGGTTGCGTATGTGCCTGGAGATGTGAATCTATGGCCGAATCTAACAGGTGGTGAGGTCATCGATTTATTTGTGAAATTAAATGGTACCGAGAGCGGTTCAAAGAGGGAAGAGCTTATTCAGAAATTCGATTTGGACCCGACGAAAAAATGCAGAACGTACTCGAAAGGGAACCGTCAAAAAGTTGCTTTGGTGGCTGCTTTTTCATCAGATGCTGACCTCTATATTCTTGATGAACCAACATCCGGTCTTGACCCATTAATGGAAAAGGTATTTCAGGAATGTGTCATGGAATTGAAGAAACAGGGGAAAAGTGTGCTTCTTTCCAGTCACATTTTATCAGAGGTAGAAAAGCTTTGTGATCGAGTTAGCATCATTCGTCAAGGGAAGATCATTGAGTCTGGTACATTAACAGAATTACGTCATTTAACGCGCATGCAGGTGCTCGTTGAAACGAAGGAGCCGATTACAGGGCTTGCCAATCTTGGAGGGGTTCATAAAGTAGAAGAGACGGAACTTGGCGTCTCATTCCAAGTGGATAGTGACAAATTGGATATGGTAATGAAGCATATTAGTGCCTTTGGTATTGTGAAGCTAGAAAGTGCTCCGCCAACATTAGAGGATTTATTCATGCGTCATTATGAAGGAGTTGGGGGTGAACGGTAATGTCCAACAATTTATTTGGTAAAACGGGGTCCCTTTCTCGCTTTATTTTTAGACTAGATCGAATTCGCATCCTGATTTGGGTGATTGCTCTATCCTTTTTTACGATTATCGTTCCAACTTCTTTTACTGAATTATATGGAAGTCAGCAGGAACGAGATGGAATGGCCCAAACGATGGCAAATCCAGCAATGACCGCAATGGTTGGTCCAGCAAATTTAGATAACTATACACTGGGCGTTATGACGGCACATCAAATGCTGCTTATGACAGCTGCAGTTGTTGGTTTAATGAGTATTTTGCTTGTCACTCGTCACACAC
The DNA here is from genome assembly GCA_014595895.1 of Lysinibacillus odysseyi. Classification (GTDB taxonomy): domain Bacteria; phylum Bacillota; class Bacilli; order Bacillales_A; family Planococcaceae; genus Lysinibacillus_B; species Lysinibacillus_B odysseyi_A. The sequence continues at coordinate 1,077,360 of JABUKB010000001.1, forward strand.
GGGCTGATGAAGAGGATGGGCGTCTAGAAATCGTTCGTTCCCTTGCGATCGGGCGGCTTTCTTATTTGAATGCGACCTTGCTGGTCATTTCTTTCACATGTATTGCATTGACCTTAATAAATGGATTTGGACTTTATGCTCTCGGGATTGAAAGTATGGATTTGGAAGGGTCCCTATTGTATGGGACGGCGCTCGGTGCAACTGGATTGTTTTTCGCAGGCGTGACGGCTGTCTTTTCCCAGTTATTCGATAGCTCGCGAGGAACGATTGGGTCCTCCATTGCCTTCCTTTTGCTTGCCTATCTTTTACGAGCTATTACAGATGTGACGAATGAGGCATTTTCTTGGATTTCCCCTTTAGCATGGGTTTCGAAGGCGGCTGTGTATGATGCGAATAATTGGGGACCGATACTTCTCCTGATGGGGGCTTCAATAGCACTGTTTGGCGTAGCGAACTATTTGAATGCAATTCGTGATTTAGGTCAGGGCTTTTTGCCATCCAGACCTGGAAAAAAATATGCTTCACGCTTTTTACAAAGTCCTATTGGTTTAGCATTAAGGTTGCAACGTGCAGGAATCATATCCTGGGCAATCGGGATGTTTGTATTAGGGGCATCCTATGGTTCGGTATTAGGGGACCTGGATTCTTTCTTTGCAGATAATTCCGCAATGGTAGAATTAATGCATTTAGAAGAAGGCGAATCGATGCTTGAAAGATTCCTTCCCATGCTTATGATCGTCATTGCATTATTCGCAACCATTCCTCCTGTTATGGCAATGAATAAGTTACGCGGGGAAGAGAAGAAGGAACGGATTGTCCATATCGTCAGCAGAGCTGTTTCCCGCACAACTTTATTGGGAAGTTATCTGTTGATTGCAGTCGTCAATGGCTTTGTGATGATTTTCCTTGCTGCACTTGGCCTATGGTCTGCAGGGAATACTGTTGTAGAGGGGGGGCTATCGGCTGAATTGATTTTCGGTAATGCCTTATCGTATTATCCGGCGATTCTTGTGATGATTGGTTTAGCTGTATTTCTTATTGGAAGGATTCCGAAGTTCACAAATTTCATTTGGGCTTATGTACTGTATACTTTCATTGTTCTATATTTAGGCGGTATCTTTCAATTCTCAGATTGGCTTGGCAACTTATCGCCATTTGGTCATATTCCCCAAACACCAATGGAGGAATTCACAATCTGGCCATTGCTAGTATTAACAGTGATTGCGGTGGTGCTGGCGGTCATTGGTTTCTTCGGGTTTAGACGGAGGGATATTGAGGGATGATAGGTGTTTAGAGGAAAAGTCCTAGCTTAGTCAGTGGCTATTGGGGGAAATTCAAAAAATCAATCTTGTCTACAGTTTAAAACAGCTCCCTTTCTATAAAAGGGAGCTTGTTTTTATTATTGAAAACCAGAAAACGGTACGTATAACTCGCGGATTCCGCTTGCATAGCTGCCAAGTTCATACGGATTATAGACAAGTACAATGCCTTCGTCTCTTAAGTAGAATGGTGTTTCAGCATTCACGCCTGCATACTCATCCACTAAATAAGAGGATGGAATACTTTTATTTGCGTTGATCATGCGTTGCAGTACATATTGATTGAATTTTGCACGCTGAGCCGGCGTTTTTATAAAATCGTTTAGTGTTACTTGCTTGGCTGTCGCTAGATTGTAGGAAACAGCGCGGTAATATCCGTAGCCATGGGCGCCGCCTCCATAACTATCCTCTTTGATTCCGATTGTGATATAGCCTTTACTGTTATAATCCAATGACATGTCGAGAAAAAGCGAGCGCGATGGCACAATTTCATTTGCCTCTTCATAGGAGACACGATTCCAACCCTGATAAGCTCTTATCTCCATTTCACGCTCTTTTTTTAGCTGAAGGTAGTCAGTTTGCGCTTGCATAGCCACCGATTTCAAATACTGATTGATTTGGCGTTCGAGCGTACTGTTCGATAAGCCATTTAATTCTACATAATAAATAGATGCCCATACTTTATCCAATTCTTCTACTAACTGTGTACGCTTTGTCACAGTCATTTTCACTTGATCTTGAATATAAGTCGGTACTTGTTTATACGTTGTTAAGGGAGAGGCTTGTACGCGATACCCGCCACTCATATTATAGATAGTACCAGTGACTGATGTTTGCTGACCGTATACTCGCCAGAAAGAACCCTTCTTTGAAACCATTGATGTAAATGTGCCATCCGCGTTCTTTTTATAAATTTTCGTATCTTTGTTGAAGGCAAGTTTACCTGTTTGACCTGCGCTAATTTCCGCTCCGTCCCATATCACCTTTGCCGATACTTCTTCGCCCATGAAAGCTGTACAGGCAAGCCCTGCTGTTAATGCGAACCCTGCTAACCATGATTTCTTCATAGTTTTCTCCTCCTCTTATATACCATTATTTTACTTGAAAAATTATGGGAAGGATAGAGGGGATAGAAAAACCTGACATACAGTTTGTAAGTCAGGTTTAGGTCTTATCTAGACGCTTTAGGTGGTTGGCATGTGTCGCATTTGCGCTGATGGTTGCCTTTAAACTTTGTAAATGTCTTTTCGAAGTTATTGCCGCATGCACATTTAAATAATAATTTTTGGGAAAAGCCGTGATATTCTGTGGATAATAATACACTGTCAGAGTTTTTCTCGACGAATTCACGAATCTTTCCGATCGACCATTTTTTATTCATAATATTGCCTCCATTACTATGCTTAGGTCGTTCATTATAGCATAAGGACGATAGATTGTATCTTTTTTATTTCATGGATTATGAAAAATTGATATAATGAAGTTTGTGACTTATCGAACGAAAACGAAGAGGAAAGGGTGTTCATATGGCAGTCGCAACAGAGAAATTGCGTTTATATATCGTACTGACGAATACAGCGCGGGATGCGATTAAGCAGCATGTTCAAGATGAACACGCCTTTTTTAATTTACAAAAAGCTTTTGTTGTTTTTATCGAGAAATTGGAGCAGGTGGGAGAGCAGGTAGCCCTTACCTTGTTTTTCGATCCGGAAATAAATAAAGGATTGGCGAAAAAGTTCCCGGGGCGTGTGTGTATTATGGACTGCTTATATGATGACAAAAACGGTCTCGTAGCGAAAAGCTTCCGTACGCGCGGCATCGGCACACCTGTAGCTACCAATCGTCGTGTTCGCTTATTGATTCAATTTGTCCCGTCGCGTATTAATGGGCATACATATCCAGGCGCTTTTATCCAAGGTCTTAACCAGCTTCCATTTTCCAAAGAACGCTATGAGTATGTCAATAAGCGCATTACGAGCTGGGAAGGCTATTTAAAGGTGCAAAATAAAAATGCGGAAATCGATGATATCGAAGCTACTTTTACGAGTCCGCGTTTCAATAGCGAGTATTCGCATATTACCCTCCGTTTGTCGGGTCTTGATAAAAAGCAATGGAAGCAACTGAAAAACTTAAGTGCACGTGTGCGGGGTTTCCATCAAGATTTAGGCACAGTGGTGAAGGTACAACGCGGAGAAAATACCGTGGAAATTGAACTAAAACCCGACATGGCTCGTTTAGCACGCAAAAGGGAACTTCACTTTGAGCATTCGCAAATCGAGTTTTCCAATGCGGCTACAAAAGCGCAATTACAACGCTTGCTGCGTGGTTTTGAACGCTTAAAGGAAGGCTTGGCAGCCAATGCCAATTTAGAGCGCATTTTATTTGAAGATCAACCGATGATTACGCCGCGCACGAAAACAATGAAGCTGGACTTCCATAATCAACTCAATCAGTTCCAGCGTGCTGCCGTTGAAGGGGCGATGGGTGCTGAGGATTTATATGTGATCCAAGGTCCCCCTGGTACAGGAAAGACAACGGTTATTTCGGAAATTTGCTATCAAAATGCGAAAGCCGGTCTGAAAACATTAGTAGCTTCGCAGTCCAATTTAGCGGTTGACAATGCACTGAGCCGTTTGCTTACAAATAAAGACATTCGGATTTTACGCTATGGTCGTACGGAGTCGATTGAAGAAGAAGGCAAGAAATTTATCGAGGAAAATGTCGCAGATTATTGGAAAACTGTGACGTATGATGCGGTTTCCCAGGAAATTGCCCAACATACCACGAAAGAACAGCAGCTAGAAGGGGAAATCACACAGCTAGAGCAGGATATACAGCAACTGCAGGCAAAGAAAATGGAGCTAGAGGAGCAAAAGGTACAAAAAGAACAAGCAGAAATACGTCTTGCCCAACTAGAACAGCAAATTGCGGATTTGAAGAAGAAGCTGGTAGAAATAAAGAAAAATGCCGAGCAGCACGAATTATTGCTTGGGAAATTAAGGAATAATGCAGAAAAAATTGAGCAAGAAATAGCGAATATTGAACAAGAGCTCGCACAGTGGGAATCCCTCGAATATTTGCAAAAAACCATCCGGGAAACAGAACAGCAACTGCAGACAATTCGTGAAGAAATGGAACTAGCTGAACTGCTGGTCACTAGAAAGCAAGTTGAAAATCAGCTAACAGAAGTAGAACATAAGCTGCAACAAATCGAGGCGGGGCAGTCTGGAATCGAAGCACAGGCGGATGAAATTACGCAACTCAAAAAAGTAAGCGATGTAGAACAATATATTGCTGAACGTGGTTTGCGACGGAGCTTTGTGCTGGATCGCTTGCTTCTTGTACTAGAGGAGCGCCAAAAGCAAATTGAACCCTTGCGTCATCTGAAGGAAACGATGGAACGACTGGACAAAGCGATTGATTTCTGCGAAACGAAGCTAGGGATTATCGTGCAGCCACCCCCATTACCCGAAAATCATGCGTACTCTATAGAAGAAGTCGAACAATTTTTAACGAAGCTAAGTGAAGCCATACGTGACCGCAAAATCAATGCACAGAACGGTACACGCTCAGTGCAAGGTTTGCATTTGCGCAAAGCTTTTATTTTGCTGCAAAATGAACGCTATAATCATTTGAAAAATGACACGATGATTATTTTTAGCCGTTTGAAAGAAGGGTTAATAGAAGTAATTAAGGAACAAGTGGGTGCGGAGGAAGAAGTCGTTACTACGTTGCGAGATACGCAGCACCGTCTAAAAGGGAAACTCACGGTTAGCACGGCACATCTAGAATCTCTATCGGTAAAAGAAGCAAGACCGCTGGCAGATTTACAAGCCTTGCAAAAAGAAAATCAGCTACAGCTGTCAAACGCAAAAAATCTTCTCGTAACCGTGACGGAATGGACAGATAAGCTAACGCAAAAACAAAGCGATATCAAGCCATTACAAACAGAAATAGCGGCAGTAACAGCACAAATGGAAGATCTTACGGCGGAGCTAAAAGAAGTAAATGCTGAAGGGATAGCACTCGAAAAAGAGAAAGTAATATTAGAACCGATTGTTAAATCCAATCCTGAGCAAGCTTTGATGCAAGTAGATGTTGATGTTGAAAAAGCGACAAAACAAATAACAACCGTACAACAGCAAATTGCCTTACTGCCGGTTACTCAGCAATTGCAGAAGGAATGGCAAGGGATGTTAGAAACAGCGAATGAGCATGACTTAGATGAAATTCGCAAACTTTATGTCAAACATGCCAATGTAATTGGCACAACATGTGTAGCGTCTGCTAATCGCGAGTTTATGGACCACTATCCAGTATTTGATGTGGTCATCATCGATGAGGTATCAAAAGCAACACCGCCAGAGTTGTTGCTGCCGATGCTGAAAGGATCAAAAATTATTTTGGTAGGGGATCATCATCAACTCCCACCGTTAATTGGCGATGAAACGTTTGAAGAAACACTCGAACAAGTAATGAAAGAAAATCAATCCTTTGAGCAAAAGCGCGAACTAGAAAAATTATTAGAAGAATCATTATTCGAACGACTATATAAAAACCTGCCGCGCGATCATAAAACAATGCTAGCAATCCAGTACCGTATGCATGAAAACATTATGCAAACAATCGCACCGTTTTATAAGCAGGAGCAAGATGAACTGACATGCGGATTACCTGATTCTGATGCTGCACGTGACCACCGACTCGTAACACCGCACTTTAATCGATCACATCATTTACTTTGGCTCGACATACCGAATGAACCTGCTTATTATGAACAGCGGATGCAGGAGGGGGCCAGCCTTTATAATGAAGCCGAGCTGCAAACGGTACGCAATATGCTGCTACAAGTCAATGACGCGACAGAAAAAGCGAAGCAAGACGGAGTAATGTCACCAGACACATTGAAGTCTGTTGGAGTGATTAGTTTCTATGCAGAGCAGGTAAAACGTATTAATCGTTTAATCGATGAGCTCGCTCTGCCGCATTTGCATATCCGGACAGGCTCTGTCGATAAGTTCCAAGGGATGGAAATGGATTTGATTTTTGTATCAATGGTGCGTAATAACGGAGGAAACGGCGAAATTGGCTTCGCGAAGGATTACCGCCGATTGAATGTTGCATTGTCTCGTGCGCGTGAATTATTAGTGATGATCGGCAGCACGGAGATGTTTACGAAAAAACCGAAGCAGCCAAATGTCCGAGAAATGTATCGTCATGTATTAACGACAGCGAAAGCGCAGCAAGGCTACCGTGCGTTTAAAGAGGTGAAATAATGGAACTCCAAACATTACAAAAGCAACTTGCCCAAGAGTTAAATATGGATGGAACGCAAATCATCCATCAGATGAATTTTTGCGTTCCTATTCATACATTGCAGGCTACATATAACCCGGTATTGAAAAAACCGATGGATATTTTAATGAAAATGCTGCTGAAGGCTTTTCAAACAGGTGTGTTTAAAGACGGCAATACGATAGCGGATGTGTTATTGGTAGAGCCGTTATTTGTGAATGATTTACTGCATACGATGCAAAAATCGGGATTGCTGCAATTTGAGGAAGTATATTCCCTCACGCCAAAGGGTGAGCAGCAACTAGCAGAGGGAGTCTATGAAGAGCAGCTCGAGAGCGTAACAGACTTATTGCACTACAGCCCGTTGCACGGCGAATTTTTAGCAGGGGATGTCGAGGATGTGCTTGACTTCGAGGATTTTCCAGAGGAAGTGTTAGAAGCTCCGCAAGAAATAACCATCCTAGAACAAACCTTGATCGATGCCTTAAATGATAGACAGGAAGAGGAGGCAGAGAGGCAGGCTTTTGTTACGGATATTGAAGATTACGAAGAAATTCAGATCAATGATATCCCATGTGTAGCATTTATTTGTTATGATAAAAAAGCAGACCGCTTATTTGCCCGTGTCTACAACACATTGCTGAATGAATGGGACCCGAAAATAGAAGATATTTTACACGAACGTCAACGCGCCGAGTGGCGAACATTATATTTAGCATAAAAAACAGCGTAATTTCTAATATTTGGAAATTACGCTACTTTTTTGGGAACTTTTTATAAAGTGAATCGTATATATTAGTAATGACCGTAATATTTTATGTACATAGAAACAATTCCACTAAAAAGGAGGGAAAAATGTGTATTTTATAAAAAATTTTTGCATCTTTTTAGCACTGTTTGTTCTCAGTAGCCTTACGTTTGCTTTTTTATTGAAATTACGTTTCCCTTTTGTGGAAGTTGTGCTGATTGGTATTATTTCCGCTATTATTTTTGCATGGAATAGAAGTTACGATCAATCCGAGCAAACAGAACAAATACCAAAATAATTCTTTATGGATATTTGCTCTCTCTACATAAAAAAAGCGCCTTGTAAAAACTGAATTTTTTGTATATAGCATGGCTACTACTAGTGAAAAACACTATTTGTCTAATAATGAAATAGACAAATAGTGTTTTTTTGTTTTGTCCTCTCCTCTTTTTCATTTGAAATGTTCTTGAAAGAAGCGTGCCGTACATTGTTCTAAAAGTTCAGCAGGACGTGAGAGGGCTTCTTGGATTGAAATATGTTCACTAATAACCGCTGTCATCAAGTCAAAACAGGACTGTAATTGTGCGCGGTCCTCAATTGCCCCGGAAATTAAAAGGGTTTGCACTCCTTGCCTTTTCGCTCTTTGCGCTACGCCAAATGGTGCTTTGCCGTGTAAGGTTTGGCTGTCCGATTTTCCTTCACCGGTAATGACAAGATCCGCGTGCGCTATTTTTTCATCCATTGCTAATTGTTCGAAGACAACTTCCACACCTTGACGGAACTCGGCTTGGCAAAAGGCCATAAGCGCGCCGCCCATACCCCCAGCAGCCCCGGCTCCTTTTCGAGTATGCAAGTGTATACCTGTCGTCTGTTCTACTATATTGGCCCAGTTCAGGAGTGCCTGTTCGAAAAGAGGAATTTCCTGTTCTTGTACTCCTTTTTGCGGACCGAAAATAGCAGTTGCCCCTTTTTCACCTAAGAGCGGGTTGTCGACATCACAGGCCACCGTAAAACGGGACGCAGTAATCCTTTCATCCCACCGGGAAAAATCCAAGCTTGCTAATTGCTGTAAGCCATAAATAGAAAACTCGATTTCTTGACCGTTACGATCTAGTAATTGTAAGCCTAGCGCTCTAAGCATGCCGGTACCCCCATCATTCGTCGCACTGCCACCGATACAAATAATAAAGTCACGATAACCATCACCTAATGCATGAAGGAGTAACTCACCCGTCCCATAAGTAGAAGTTTTGGCAGGTTGCCTTTCCTTTTCTGTTAATAGGGTAATGCCAGAAGCTTGCGCCATTTCGATAATGCATGTTTTTTTATCTCCGAGCACACCGTATGTTGCCGTGATAGGGCGCTGCAATGGGTCGTGAACGATACACTGTACAAAATGTCCTTTTGTGGCAGTGACTAGTACTTCCAGGGTTCCTTCACCGCCATCTGCTATTGGCAGCTTTCTTACTTCTGCATCCGGGAGCACGGCATGTATACCTCTTGCGATAGAGTCTGTTACTTGAGAAGCGGTAAGAGTTCCTTTAAATGAATCCGGGCTAATGAGTATCCTCATATCATCCCTCCTTGTGATTATTTTATTTAAGTTATGGATGCGCATTACTCGCACATGGTTTTATCATATTCATATTCCATTCTATCATCATAATGATATATAGGATGCTGATAGAGTTGACCATGATGTATTTTGACGCCTTTCAGTGAAGCAGATGTACTAGTGCGAAGTGTTTAGAATACAGCAAAAGAGTGTATCTTACACATAACAAAGCTTTTGGGGTGAAAAAATTGAAATTAGCGATTGCCGGTAGTTTATTTTTTATCATGCTCATTATTTACTTAATTGGTCCGCCATTTTTACTAAACTGGGCGGTATTGATTCCGTATTTGATTGTGATGATTGTGTTAGTAGTGATACTTGTGGATGATATATTGCGTCAGATGCGGAAGAAGAATACGGAGTAAAAGAATGTTTTTTATTCAGTAAGCAGAGTAGAAAGGAATTGTTTTCTATCAGGAGACGACATTTTTGTTCAGCTTTTCGTTTGGATAGAAAATATAGAGATACAGCTTTTCGATGGAACCATGTCCCTGGAAAGCGCCTGCCGTAGATGAGAATAATGTATAAGAAGTAGATTGAAAATAAAGCCCTGAACATTTTACTAATGGTAAAATGTTCGAGGCTTTTCATTTTTGATGTGGATATTTGTAACCGAATAGTTTCATGGCGCTACAGTTTCTAATATATTATCCGACGCTATGTAATTTAATAAAATAATAAAAAGTCGTTTATAAGAGTTATATGTAAAGAAAATAAAGAATGATTGCAAGGTAAATAAAGCATTGCAGAAAGATATATGCAGGATAATTATCATACTAGTATAAATATGAAATCTTACAAGAGCAACACAAACAACGAATTTAAAAATTTTGCCGTCAAAATATAGTATCGTTTTGCAGAAGCTACAATAGGATGGTTAGCTATTGGAATGAATATTACAGATACAGAAATAAAAATTTTAAACAGTATGTAGGCAGAAAGCTATTTAGGGATTGCTTTGGCTACTCCAGATCGATGGAAAGTAAGAAAGATAAAAGTTTGTAAAAGGCTGTAACGAACAAGGGGATTAAATAAGAATTAAGTGATTTTAGGATGGAGACTATATTTATTGTTCTGTTAAAGGGCGGGAGTTACTTATAATAAATAAAAGCGAAGAATGGGGAGACTTTTATGGAGTTATTAGTTCTTTTATCGATAATAGGTATTCCGCTTTTCTCGATAGTGCTTTGTATCAACAGTATTAGTTTATTGAAAGTTATTATCCATCATCCAGAAGAGTCTATAAAAAATCAGGCCATTTTAATCAGTATCAGCGTTGCATCCATATTATTTTCATTTGCTTGTATATTAATTGGCATTGCCAATTCAATTTTATTAAGTTGAAATTTCTATGTTGCTTGAAGAGGGTATGAATGTACAAACAGAAAAAGGGATATCTCAACAGTACCTATAGATATCCCTTTTTGCTGATTGGTTAATCATCCTTATCAATGAATGTTGCTTGAGTTCCATTGGTGATGTATGTTGGTGTAACTTCCTTAGGCTCATTATCAGAATAGAAATCTTCTTGCATGGCAATATTCGCCTCAGTTGAAGAACGAGCTCCCTTTTTGTAGATAATTTTATTTTCCTCATTCATTACTTTATTCAAATCAATGTTTGCTTCAGCTGCTTCCATATTGACAAATTTATCTTTTTTCACTCTTTTCACCTCATCATTTAGTATTAGTATGTGACAAAAAGAGAGAAAAATTCGATCTGTAGCCTTCATGGCATTGTTGTAAATCCGCATTTTATACAGAGGATGATGCAATTTACAGTTCTTTCTGATTTATTTTGATGAAGCGAAAAATTCTTAAAACCTAACAAATCAGCTGGACGTAATTTGCTAGTTCTTATTGTCACTCGTCTAACCACTCTAAAAATAAGGCGATACTTATACGTGGGGATTATAAATACAAAAATACAGCACATATTCTCAAGTAAGAGAGCTGTGCTGTAGTTATTTAAAAGTGCAAGTTTTTTAGTGTCTTTCATGCTGGTCAAAGTGGTTGCTTCGTTAATACAGTTGCTTTTCAATTTCCGATGCAACTTGTTTAATGGTTGCAATTAATTGTTGTTCATCATAATCATTGTATCGTACTTCTGGAATGACAATCGTTACCGAAGCAATGATTTGATCAGAAGCATTTAAAATGGGTGCAGTAACAGAGCATGCCCCTCGTACACGTTCGCTATTACTTTTCGCGTAACCCTGAGACCGGATTTGCTGTAAATCCTCCTTTAACTGCTCTTTTGAGAGAATCGTCATATCTGTAATTGGTTCTAGAGAGATATTTTCTATATATTCCTCAACATTGGGCATAAACGCGAGCAATGTTTTAGAAGACGCACCTGCATAAAGAGGGGAGGTGTCGCCAACATACATTTTTGTTGATAGCGGATATGTTGAATCATAATTTAAAATACAGCGTCTTTCCAATCCGTCGATTATACTCATGGAAACACTTTCCCCAATTTCTCTATTCAACTTCTTTAAAAGGGGCTCCGCGACAATAATTAGACTAGATTCTTGCTTGACTAAGTTACCTAAGTAAAGCAGTGAATGCCCTAGTTGATAGCGTTTTGTACGCTCATCTTTATGCAGAAAACCTTCGTATACGAAGGTAGAAACGAAACGTTGTAAACTGGAAATACTAATCCCTGTCTTTTTACTTAACTCTGTTAAAGAAAGACTAGGTTCTTCTTTCGTAAAAGCTTTTAACACTTTCATCGCTTTGTGTAGCGACGACATTGTATAGTTTTTTTCTAAAGTCTCTTCCTGGTTCATTTCGTCACCTACTCAAATCAAATTTCCCTTATGTGTGATTAATGCTTCGCTTTATAACGCATTTACGTGGAGATAGAGGACTTTTGAAACTCATTTGTATGTTCTCCTAGTATCGGAGGGGCTAATTTATATTGAATATTTAGGCTTGAGAACTTTAACGGATTTTTGACGAACTTCAATTTACCGTATTGTTCGTGCTCTATTTCACCAATCATGTCACGCGCGATAAATTGCGGTTGTTCTAGTGCTTCTGCAATTGTATTCACACGTCCACCTGGAATTTTGTATTTTCTTAGTAAAGCAATCCATTCGTCACGTGTTTTCGTCATTGTAATTTCAGTAATCAACTTAACAAGCTCATCTTCATTTTGCTTGCGCATCGTATTTGTGATAAATCGTGCATCTTTTGCCCATTCCGTACGTTCTATCATGAGGCAAAATTTTTGGAACTGTCCATCTGTGCCAACGCAAATCATTAAGGGACCATCTGCACAGTTAAATACTTGATACGGTGCTACATTATTATGGCGGTTACCTAGACGTTCGGAAGCAAATCCTGTGTTTAAATAAGCACTTGCCACATTAGCTAAACTACTCATTTGAATATCTAATAGAGATAAATCAATAAATTGTCCCTCACTTGTTTGATCGCGCATGCGTAATGCCGCTAAAATACTAATGACAACATAATGAGAAGTTAATATATCCGCAATAGGGACACCGACTCTTGTTGCTTCTCCTTCAGATGCACCTGTAACATGCATTAAACCGCTCATTGCTTGGATAACCGGGTCAAAGCCTGGTTCGTGAGCAAGGGGACCTGTTTGGCCAAAACCGGTTACGGCACAATGAATAATAAGTGGATTCACTTTTTTGAGCTCCTCGTAACTTAGCCCCATTCGAGCCATATCACCCGTTTTAAAGTTTTCGAGGACGATATCTGCACTTTTGACAAGCTCTTTAAATTGCTCTCTGCCTTTTTCTGTTTTTAAATCTAATGTTATCGACTTTTTATTGCGATTGGCACATAAATAATACGTGCTTTGATCATTCAAAAATGGCCCCCAGTCACGCATACTATCTGAGCCGTCTGGATGTTCTACGCGAATCACTTCTGCTCCTAAATCTGCAAGGATCATGGAGCCTGCAGGAGCAGCATATACACGTGATAAATCTAGCACTCGAATATTTTCAAGAGGTTGCATCGTATTTCCTCCTATGCACGTCATTTATAAACAGGCTTGCGTTTTTCTACAACCGCACTCACGCCTTCTTTAAAGTCATCTAACTCGGTTACAATGGCCATTTGGGATGAAATGTAGTCAAGAGCAGAACGTAAATCCATCCGTTGACTTTGATATACCGCACGCTTAATGAACTGTACCGCCGTTGTTGGGCGACTCGCTAATTCTTTGGCATAGTTTAGTGTATATTCTTCTAGTTCATGATCTTCTACAACGAATGTTACGACACCTTTTTCTTTTGCTTCGTCAGCCGTTAATACACGAGCTGTCCAAAACATGTCTAATGCTTGGTCGATACCGACTAGTTTCGGTAAATAATAAGCTCCACCGTCACCTGGTACAATTGCTACGTTAATGTAACTTTCTGAGATCCTTGTTGATTTCGCTGTAATACGAATATCACACATTAATGCCATGTCAAGACCTGCCCCCATTGCAAAACCATGAACTTGTGCAATGACAGGCTTATCAATTTCCTCTAGAAGAAGGGGAATCCGTTGAATCTTTTTCCAAAGTGAATTTTTTCGGGCTAAGCCTGTGGAAGAGATATCCTCTTCACTTTGGAAGAATCCTTCACCTGCCCGCATCGCCTTAATATCGCCACCTGCACAAAATGATTTTCCGTTACCTTTCACAATCACGACACGAATATTATCCGAATCACGTACTGTTTCCAGTGCTTGAATCCACTCTGTAATCATTTCTTCACTGAAGGCGTTATACGCTTCAGGTCGGTTTAAAGTAATTGTGGCAATATGATCTTTCACATCAAATAGTAAGTCAGTCATTGATATCACTCCCTTTATAGTTTCAATGCTAGTTTTGTTCCCGTTAAATATGCCCAAAGGCTATCACTACTATTTTCTAAGAGTTGTGTTGCCACTATATCTGTCCAATAAGCAGTATTCTTCCCTTCATCACGCCATGACCAAAGTCTACGTGTATATTGGTGCAGGCTATGTTCGTGGGTTGTACCGATTGCGGCATGTACTTGATGTGAAATAGTTGCTACTGCTTGAATCGTTTCTTCAAACCGAATACGTGCATAGGCCACTTCACTACTATGCTTATTTGTTAGCAGGGCATCTACAAAGTTATTAAATGCAGCTAAAGCAACAGCCGTTTCTCCCGCTAGGTTCACGATATGCTGTTGTACCAGCTGGAAGCGGTGAATTGGACGCCCGAATTGTTCACGCTCTTTCGTATATTGAACAGTTAAGTCATTTATTTTATCGATCGCACCCGTCATCAGTGCTAATTGAAAGGCTGTTTCGAGTATTGTCATAGTGCGAATTTCATCAAAAGATAATGCGTTAGAGATTTGGGAAACGGTAGCATTTTGAAATTTCACCGTATCACGTGGTTCGCTGGCTAAGTTCGTACCTGGCGTAATTTCCGCTTGGCTTAAATCTACTTCTACGAGGTGTATGCCTTCTGCACTGTTGGCAAGTGTGACTAAGCGTTTTGTATGACGTGCCCAATGGATATGAATTGCTTCCCCTGTGAGTTTGCCATCCTCTAGCGTATAGGCTTGATTAGCAGAAAGCATGTAAGTTGCCGGCTCACTAACCACCTGTAAGTTCGTATATTCTAATAAATAATTAGCTAATGTTGTCTCTGTAAAGGGAATAGGGGCAGCATATTTTCCTGTTAATCGAACGATATTCAGTAAATCTTCTAAATCGCCTCCTGCGCCCCCATTTTCTTCGGAAATTGCCACAATCGTTATACCGTTGTTTTCAAATAAGTTCCATACTTCAGATAACCAATTCCCTTGTTCCACTATATCGACTAAATCTTTATCCACATTTTCTTTTAACATACGCTCTACAACTTCTAAAATCATGTCTTTCATTTCACTCATTGTGTTACAACCCCTTTCGCCACCACACCATATAGTACTTCTGAAGTTCCTCCGCGAATTGTAAAACCTGGAGCATGTAAAATAGACTCTGCCATAAAGCGATCTATTTTACGCTGTGCATCAAGTGTTGGATATGTTTGCACTAATAAGCGCGTAATTTCAGGAATACTTTGTTCAAATTTCGTTCCGAGCGCTTTTACAAGAGCAGCAGGAATGGAGACGTCATCACCGTCGCCAGATTCTAACAACTGTGCCACTCCAATAGAAAGATTACGTAAGCTCCATAGGCGTGACACAATTTTCGATGCTTGCTTTAATCCTTCAGCATTTTTTTTGCGTTTTAGTTCTTGAATGAGTTCATCGATTAATGGGAATGTGCTTAAAATACGTTCAGGACCACTGCGTTCAAAAGCTAGTTCTGCTAATCCCTGAGCCCAGCCATTACCAATTTGCCCTACAACCATGTTGTCAGGTACAAAGACATTATCAAAGAATACTTCATTGTAATGGTGTTCGCCCGTTAAAAACTTTATGGGTACAACGGTTATACCATCTGCATGTAAATCGACAATGAGCTGGCTCAATCCGGCATGCTTATTTTTGCCATCAAAAGGACTTGTTCGAACTAAAGTAACCATATAATGGCAAAGGTGGGCGTTGCTTGTCCAAATTTTTTGGCCGTTCACAATCCAACCGCCATCTACTTTTTCAGCTCGTGTAGTAACGGATGCTAAATCGGAACCGCTATTTGGTTCACTTAAACCAATACCGAAGTAGCATTCTCCTTTCACAATTTGCGGTAAAAAAAATTCACGTTGTTCTTCTGTTCCGTAACGTAAAAGAAGAGGTCCTGTTTGACGATCGGCAAACCAATGTGCTGCAACAGGAGCCCCGATTGCTAAAAATTCCTCCGTTAAAATGTAACGATCAATTGTACTGCGTTCTTGACCACCATATTTTTTAGGCCAAGTCATACCAATCCAACCCTTTTGACCAATTAATTTAGAAAATTCCGGATCATCTCCACTTAACCATGAGTCACATTTTGGTACGAATTTCCCCTTAGCCATTCCTTCTTGTAGAAAGTCTCGAACTTCTAAACGAAATTGTTCTTGCTCTTCTGTAAATTGGACAGTTGGTAATTGAAACATATTATAACTCCTCCTTTTTTACCGCATTGTAATAAACATTATTTTATATGTGTATATCATGACTGTTTATGTCTACTAGTTAGATAATTTTGGAATAATATTGAAATTTATAATTTGTTTATTTAGGAAAATAGTGATTTTGAGTAGAAATTTAAGTTGAAATTATTTTTGTAATGGTAAGTATTGAAATAAAAGTCTACTTAATTATGAATAAAGACATTTTTAAAATAGTAAAATTAAAAAATAACAAAAAAAGGTAAAAATAAGAATAAAAATGGAGTTATGTAGAAAATTCTGATTTGGAGGTGCAAGAAGATGAAAATGACTTTAAACAATTCCCAAAAGGTGGTGCAAACACTATCCGCAAAATTACTGCAGAACTTGGAAATACTTCAATATTCAACGAATGAGCTAGAACAATATATTTATGAAAAAGCAAATGAGAATCCATTATTAGTCGTAATAGATTCAAAAGCGAAAAGTAATTATGAGGAAATCATGCAGCTAGCAAGATGTTCCCTCAATGCTTTTTCATCACAGGGCCATGTATTAAGAAATGATGAGTTCAACGTTATTGAGAAGAAGCTTGCTGAAAAAGAAAGCTATGAGCAATTTTTATTTGAACAAGTACCTATGCATAAAAACCTATCTTTTCTCGATTTGAAAATTTTAACGTTTTTGATTCAATCTTTAGATGATCGTTTGTTTTTAGATGTGGATTTAGAATTTGTATCCGAAAAATTTAAAACTACTTTTTCTCATACAGAGGCTATGTTGGATTTACTTCAAACTTTTGAGCCAGTCGGAGTAGGTGCACGCAGCTATAAAGAATATTTACTAATTCAAATAGACAGAGACCCATTTGCTCCCGAAATGGCTTCGCAATTTATCCATTCGGATTTGAAGCTAGTAGCAACGCAAGCAATCAAACAGTTAAGCAAAAAGTATAACATGCCTCTACAAGAGGTTAAAAAAACCGTGAGCTATATAAAAAACTTAAAGCCAATAATTACAGGTGATAAATTCGAAACAATTCCGTATGTCATTCCTGATGTAGCAGTAAAAGAAATAGAAGGGGAATGGATTATCAAATTAAATCGGCACTATTTACCTTCCGTTGCAATTGATGAAAGTTACGTTGCCTTACTCAAAAATGATTCGAATTATAAAACATACTACCGAGATTCAATGAAAGATGCGCTCGCATTACTCGAAGGAATTGAACAACGGGATAAGACACTTTACCAATTAACAAGATTGTTAGTACAGCTACAGGAGGATTTTTTTAAAAAGGGACTGGAAGCAATAAAACCTATGCGCTTAAAAGATGTAGCGGAAGCATTAGGGGTTCATGATTCGACGATTAGTCGAGCTGTTCGTGGAAAATATGTACAAGCCCCACACGGCATATATGCTTTGCAATCTTTATTTACGAAAGGACTTGTGAATACTTCTGGAAAAATGAATTCCATTATGTACATTAAGAAACGGTTAAAAGAGTTAATTGAGGCGGAAGACAAAAAAAATCCCTTAGCAGATCAGCAAATTACAGATATTTTGAATGCAGAAGGTGTTCAAATCTCAAGACGTACAGTAGCAAAGTATAGAGAAGAAATGAATATTGTGAGTTCTTTCAATCGAGCTTATGGATAATATGATGCGAAAAGTATAAAAATGATGCAATTTTACATCGGAAAATTGCATCATTTTTATTCGATTTTATCAGCCATGTATAAAACTCCTTATATCATTTTCCTTTTTCTTTTTACAAAGACACCCTAAATAGAGAAACATATTATTATTCATAAAAAATCCCTTTAATTAACCAAATTTTTGAATTTTGGCATCAGAATTGCTCATTAAACAGAAGACATTGATGTAGAAGGATGGATTGATAAATGTCTACATAAAAACACGAAGGGGTGGATTAATGGGAACTTTGCAAAGATCACTAAGGACACGTCACATTACTATGATTTCAATTGGAGGGGTAATTGGTACAGGGTTATTCGTTGGTACGGGGAAAAATATTATGAGTACCGGTCCAGCAGCTGTTGTATCTTACGCGATTGCGTGTTTACTCATCGTCTTAATCATGCAAATGGTTGGAGAAATGGCATCAGGGGAAATGGTTTTAGGAGAAAAGTCTGGTGGTTCGGCAGAGCTAGGTTCATTTGCTTCATATGCAGGAAAGTACATTGGTCCGTGGGCAGGTTTTACAGTAGGGTGGCTGTATTGGGCGAGCTGGGTATTTATTGTAGGCTTAGAAGCTGCACTTATTGGGGGAATGCTGCATAACTGGTTCCCACTTATTCCCGTTTGGGTTGGTGGTGTAGGTATTACATTATTAATGACAATCATTAATATTTATTCTGTAAAATCATTTGGTGAATTTGAATACTGGCTCTCATTTATAAAAGTTACTGCCATTATCGTATTTTTAGTCATTGGTACAGCGATGATTTTAGGTATTTGGCCAAATTATGAGCCAAAAGGGCTTGGTATTTTAACTGAGTCCGGTGGATTTGCACCAAATGGTATTGTACCAATTGCCACAGCGATTGTATTCGTTATCTTTTCCATTTGCGGCGCAGAGGTTGCAGCCATCGCAGCTGCGGAATCTGAAAATCCAGCAAAAAATATTGTTCGTGCTATTCGTAATGTCGTATTCCGACTAGGTCTATTCTTTGTTGGTTCAGTAGCGATTATGATCATGATTGTTCCGTGGAATGATTCAGAAATGTTAGCAGCACCTTATGCAAATATTTTAACAATGGCTGGGCTACCAATTGCAGCTCAGGTTATTCAAATAGTAATTTTCATTTCCTTGATCTCGGTGTTAAATTCTGCATTATACACGAGTTCACGTATGCTACTTGAAATGTCGCGTCAAGGGGATGCACCAAAAATTTTCTCGCAAATTAAAAACCGTCGCGGTGCACCTGTGCCTGCTATTATCGGTAGTACAGTGGTAGCGTATATTTGTGCATTGCTATACTTTGTTTCACCCGAAGTTATCTTCTACTTTTTAGGAAACTGTGTTGGGGGCTTAATGATTGCTGTCTATATTTTCATTGCGATTTCGCAAATTCGATTTCGTCGTTATTATGATAAAGTTTCGGGTAAGCCATTAGCGATTAAAATGTGGTTATTCCCGTATTTATCATATGTAACCATTGGTATTTTAGCAGTCGTTTATTTATGCCAAGCGTTAATTGAATCTTTACGCTCGCAGTTTTACTTAAGTACATTAGTATTGATTGGCTCAATTGTACTGTTTTATATTATGCGGAAATTCACTTCAAAACCAGTGGAACAATCAAAACCAGTGGAACAAATAGAGGAAAAGTTAATTTCTGAATAGAATATTAATGAAAGAGCAATACCCTTAGATAGCTTATTATCTAAGGGTATTTTGGAGAGGATGTGACCTGCATGTCGGCAATAGGACTTCAGAAAGAGGAACATTTTTTTATTGTGAATAATCAGGAAGTGATTGTAAAAAGCGATATCCCAATAGAGCTCCTTGAAAAAATAGTAAAGCAATATTGTAAAGGTAGAGAATTATTTGAGGCAGAAGGTTATTTTGTTCATGTATTAGAAACGACGCAAGGTGCTTTATTTCATGTAAGACCATTGAAGCAGTTTAGCGATATTGATTTTATGAACCCATTATCAAATAAAGTTTTAAACTCCATTTCAGATGGCATTACGATTTGTGACCGCAATGGGAAAATATTATTTCAAAATGATAATGATATTGAAATTGTCGGTCTAGATTTAATGGGGAGATACGCTAGAGACGTAATTGCAGAAGGGTTAATGAGCGATTCAATCTCGATGAAAGTAATCGAATCAAAAGAAAAAGTAACGATTTTGCAGACATTCATTAATGGAAAATGTTTTTTAGTTACCGGCGAACCAATTTTTGATGGAGATGGAGAGTTGCAATATGTAGTAGCGATTACGCGTGATATGACGCAACTAAAATTATTGGAACAAGAAGTGCAAAAATTGGAAATTCAAAATGAAAATTTTAAAAATAAACTACAGGCGTTACATCATAAAGAGTCTACAATAATTTCCGTGTCACCTCCCATGGTACAAGTGGTTAAGCGTGTCATGAGAGTTGCAGAAGTAGACTCTACTGTATTAATCAGTGGTGAATCGGGTGTTGGTAAAGAAGAAATTACAAAGCTCATTCACTCACATAGCAGACGTAGCCATATGCAAATGTTAACTATTAACTGTAGTGCAATCCCTGAAACATTACTAGAGTCAGAGCTTTTTGGTTACGAAGCCGGATCCTTTACAGGGGCAGTCAAAGGTGGAAAAGCGGGGCTATTTGAAATCGCATCGGGTGGGACAGTGTTTTTAGATGAGATTGGTGAAATGCCCTTGTTGCTGCAGGTGAAATTATTGCGCGTGCTACAAGAATCCGAAGTGCAGCGTATCGGTAGCGGAAAGACTATTCCAATTGATGTACGTATTATTGCAGCAACGAATCGAAACCTAGCGGAGATGGTAAGGCAAGGTAGTTTCCGGGAGGATTTGTATTATCGGTTAAATATCATCCCTATTGAAGTTCCACCCTTAAGGCAACGTAAAGAAGATATTATTCCGATGGTCCATCATTTTTTAACTTTAATTGGAGAGAAATATGGCGTCCATCGGACAATTGAAAAAGCTGCACTGAAAATACTAGAGGCTTACGATTGGCCAGGGAACGTCCGACAACTCAAAAATATGGTGGAACGTATTTGCTTATTAGCGACGCAACCAGAAATAACTGTCAACATTGTACAACAAGAGTTAGATAGCAATCCTAAAATTGTTCGTAATATAGAAAAGACAGAACAACAGCAAAGTATGCCTGAACATATGACAACTGCGATATTTAGAGGGAAGCTAAAGGAGCAAGTAGCAGAGTTTGAAAAGCAAATAATTAGACAAGCGTTGTCTGAACATCCAAGTATACGAGAAACTGCAAAAACACTTGGATGTGATCAATCTACATTAGTACGGAAAATACAAAAATATCAATTAACACGAAACATATCATATGAAGATTAATGATGAATTTTTGCATCGGAATTGTATTTATGCATGAAAAGTGGCAGAACAGCAATGCCTTTCCATGTCATATTGCAACGAGATTGAAAAAATACATGAATCATTCTCAACAAAATATCTAATCATTTGTTAAAAGATTTAAGAAGAAACCAATGGGCATTTTTAAAAAAATGCCTTTTTTCTATTTTCTAGAGGAGTTGGCATAAGAATTGCTGGTATATAGTGAATGAAATTTTAAATGAAACGAGGTTGATATTTATGACGATTCAATTAAAAGAGGCGTTGAAAGTATTAGATCAGAAACATTTTCTCCATCCAACTACGTCTATTGAACAACAACAATCACAAGGACCAGCTGCTATTTTTACAGAAGGGAAAGGTATTTACTTAAAGGATATGGAAGGCAATATATACATTGATGGTATGTCTTCTTTATGGAATGTAAATGTAGGGCATGGTCGTGAAGAAATCGCAGAAGTTGCGAAGGAGCAAATGACTAAATTAGCATTCAGCTCATGCTTTGCTACATTTAGTAACGAACCCGCAATTCGTTTAGCGACTAAAATTGCTTCCTTAGCTCCTGGAGATTTAAATACGGTATTTTTCACATCAGGTGGTTCTGAAGCCAATGATACAGCTATTAAATTAGCACGCCATTACTGGTTACTAAAAGGACAGCCAGAACGTCAAAAGATTATTTCACGTACACAGTCATACCACGGTGTAGCAATGGGAGCAACAAATGCTACAGGCTTAAAAGCATTCCGTGACTTTACGAACTCACATGCACCTGATTTTCATTATGTATACAATCAATCCGTGCGTAATTTCCGTGAAATGATTGAAAATCTAGGTCCTGAAACCGTTGCAGCATTTATTTCAGAACCTGTACAAGGTGCAGGAGGCGTAAACATTCCTGAAGTAAATTACTTTAAAGAGGTGCGCGAAATTTGCAATGAGTACGGCATTTTATTCATTGCAGATGAAGTCATTACTGGGTTTGGTCGTACCGGTAAATTTTTTGGCATGGAACATTACGGTGTAGTACCTGATATGATGACGTTTGCTAAAGGTGTGTCCAGCGGTTATGCGCAACTAGGGGGAGTGGTCATTTCAGAAAAAATGCATCAAGATTATTGTGAGCTGTCGAAAGGCACATTGATGCACGGTTATACGTATAGTGGTCATGCACTCGCTTGCCAAGTCGGGCTGAAAAATATTGAAATTATTGAACGTGAAAAGCTTGTAGAAAACGCGGCAAACATGGGGGAAGCGATGTTAGAGGGGTTCAGAGTACTCCAAGAAAAATATAGCTTTATTGGGCGCGTCCGTACCATTGGATTACTTGGAGCGATTGAATTAGTAAAAAGCCGTGAGACAGGCGAGCTTTTCGAGACATTACTTAGTCCGATTTTCGTACAAGAAACGATGAAAAGAGGCTTAATCTTACGAACGGTTACGTACGATCAAGATACAGTTGTTTTCTCACCACCTCTCATTTTATCTAAAGCAGAATTAAATGAAATGTTAAGAGTTTTAGATGAGACATTTGAATACGTACGTAAAACAATTGTAGAGAAAGAAGGTTGAGCCATGATTATTGGGATTCCCAAAGAAATAAAAAATAATGAAAATCGTGTAGGGATGACTCCCGGGGGCATTTTTGAACTAATCAAGAATGGTCATTTAGTAAAAGTAGAAACGGGTGCGGGATTAGGCAGTGGATTTACAGATGAAGCCTATACAGAAGTAGGTGCGAAAATTGTTGCTACTGCTGAAGAAGCATGGAATGTAGAGATGGTTATTAAAGTGAAAGAACCATTACCGCAAGAATTTGCATTCTTTAAGAAAGATTTAATCCTGTTCACCTATTTACATTTAGCACCCGAGCCAGAATTAACGAAACAGTTAGTTGAAAAAGAAGTCGTGGCTGTTGCCTATGAAACGATTCAGCTACCAAACGGTACACTACCATTATTAACGCCAATGAGTGAAGTGGCAGGACGTATGGCTGTTCAGCTTGGTGCACATTTTTTAGAAAAGCATGAAGGTGGAAAAGGTGTGTTACTTGGAGGGGTTCCAGGTGTCTCACCAGCCAAGGTAGTCATTATCGGTGGAGGAATCGTAGGTACGAATGCAGCAAAAATGGCTATTGGTGCAGGCGCAGATGTTACGATTCTGGATACGAATGTTGACCGGTTGCGTCAATTGGATGATCAATTTGCCGGTCGTTTAAAAACGCGCATGTCCAATGTGTTTAACATTTCAGAGGAAATCAAAACAGCTGACTTAGTAATTGGAGCTGTCCTAATTCCAGGCGCACGTGCACCGCGTCTAGTGACAGAAAGTATGGTGCAGGAAATGTCGGAAGGATCTGTTATTATCGATGTTGCGGTTGACCAAGGCGGCTCAATTGAAACGATTGATCGCATTACGACACATAGCGATCCAGTATATGAAAAGTATGGTGTTTTACATTATGCAGTAGCGAATATCCCAGGAGCTGTAGCAAGAACATCAACGATGGCGCTAACGAATGTAACTTTACCATATGCGTTACAAATTGCTAATAAAGGCTACGAAAAAGCAGTGATTGAAAATGCAGCATTAGCAAAAGGGGTGAATACAGTAAACGGAAAAATTACTTATGAAGCTGTAGCAAATGCCCACAACATTTCGTATACGCCATTAAAAGACGTATTGCAAACTGTGTCAATTTAAGGAGGAGTTTTATGAACACTATCATTAGAGAAGTTCGGAAACAATTTAATCCAGCAAAATCATCTGAATGTATCGGTCAAGTAGAACTTTTGACACTGGATGAAACAAAAGCAGTTGTCGCAGCAGCCCAAGAAGCATTTGAAGGCTGGAAAAATAAATCACCCGTAGCACGTGGAGAAATTTTACGCGTAATGGCAGACTTACTTGAACAAGAAATCGATCAAGTGTCTGAAACAGCTTCCCGTGAAATGGGTAAAACGAAAAATGAAATGATTGGCGAAGTTAAGCGAGGGGCTTCCATTTTGCGCTATTTCGCTCAAGAAGGGATGCGCGCACTAGGTGAAGTATTGCCTTCTGCCAGTGAAGAAAAAATATTATATACAAAGCGCGTACCACTTGGTGTTGTTGCAGCTATTACACCTTGGAATTTCCCTGTTGCAATCCCGCTATGGAAAATTGCGCCAGCATTAGTGTACGGGAACACTGTTGTTTGGAAGCCTTCGATTGAAACGGCTTTAACAGGAAAGCTGATCGGGGAACTATTTGAACAAGCGGGTCTGCCCCAAAACGTTTTAAACGTTGTGCAAGGACGTGGCTCAAAGGTAGGGCAAATTTTACTAGAGGCGCCTGAAGTAAAGGCGATTACGTTTACAGGTTCTAATGATGTAGGGCAAAGCATTTTAAATACAGCTGGCTCTACGAATAAAAAAATCCAACTAGAGATGGGCGGGAAAAATGCTGCCATCATTTTAGCAGACGCCGATTTAAAATTAGCTACCAGATTGACAATTGAAGGTGCAATGAAGCAAACCGGCCAACGTTGTACTGCCACGAGTAGAGTGTATATCGAAGAAGCCGTTTATGAAGAAGCGTTAGAGAATTTAATCATGGAAGCAAAGAAAATCGAAGTGGGTATTACGATGGGTCCTGTTTCATCTAAAGGGCAATATGAGAATATTTTAATGGCTATTGAAAAAGCAAAATCTGAAGGGGCTGACCTTGTATGTGGCGGCGGCCCTACAAAGAATAAATCAGAGGGATACTACATTGATCCTACGATTTTTACAAATGTAACGCATGAAATGGCAATAGCACGGGAAGAAATTTTTGGACCAGTATTAGCTGTTGTGAAAGTAAAAGATTATGAGGAAGCGATTCGATTATCGAATGATACTGAGTTTGGATTAAGTGCTTCGATTTACACAAGTAATATTCAAAAAGCATTTGATTTTATCAAACGTAGCGAAGTAGGACTTGTTCAAGTAAATGATGAGACTGGTGGAGCAGAGCCTCAAGCACCGTTTGGAGGAGTGAAAAATTCAAGTACTGGTGCCCGTGAGCAAGGGCAAGCCGCCAAAGAGTTTTTTACAACATTGAAGACGGTTACGATCAATACAAAATAAAATGTGCGGTTGAATATGCCTTTTAATGATAATTTGTAAGACCCTATGTATGTGATATAAAGAAGTAGTTTAAATGGGGTATTAAAATGACAAGTTTTTTATGAGATTTTGAATGTAAAGGTCAAATAGCGCCTACCTGTTAATCAGGGGGCGCTATTGTTATGTAAGTCATATAATTGAAAAGTATGGCTGGACAATTCCCTGGCCGCAGAGCCCCTGAGCCAAATCAGCTTGTTAGCCATGAAGCAGGAATTTTATTGAAAGAATGGATTACAGTATATAGTACAATTTCTTTTAAAAGAGGAATCAGCTGAATTGCTGCCTACATATTGTAGGATAAAAGCTTTTATAGTTGAGAGAATATGTTAATATTATTATTGAGATTATAAAGAAATGCATTTAAAGTGCAGAAACATAATTTATTTAGCTCAAGATTGAGATTAAAAAGCTAAATGTTGGTATTGAACTAACATGGGACTTTACTTTAAAAAAGAGTAAAGATTTTTCTTATTTAACTACAGAGGTGAAAGAGAGGGATATCCATGCATGTAGAGTTAGATGCAATTGCGAAAGAATGGCTCCAGTCAAAAGGTAAGCCTGTTTCAGTAAAAACCGTTCAAGTGAATGCTTGCTGTGCGCCTCCTATTCAGGATTTCATCACTCATCTAGGAAAGCCGAAAGATTTGCATAACTATAAGGAAATCAAAGTAGACAATTTATCGATTTTTGTTGAGAAGCATCTTTCATCAAATGAAAAAATGACGTTGAAACTGACGGGAATGGGTATTTTTAAAACGATTACAGCCAAGTTTTAGTTAGGTTATAGTAGAGACAGGGGACATAGGGAGAGATGCATTTAAAAGTGTGAAATTAAACCCTATGATAAATAAATGAAAAGGCTATTTGGTACGAAGATTTACTACTTGTTGTTCCGCAAACAGGGGATTTATTTGGAGAAGGAGTAAAGATTTTTTCTTCTTTTTAAGAATAATTGTTCAGCATGAGGTAACCTTTGAGAGGTCCGAAGCTGTTCTACATAACGACTTGCGTAACTGCTGACTTTGTATACAAGGAGTTCACAGCAAAAGCTGTGCTCTTCTTGGCACTTATCATTTACGTACTTTGTCTCTATGCTATGGTGTATTAAATGAACAAAAAGCGTATGGATTTAGAGTAACAATCTAAACTACACTCGTAGGATGTTCCTACGGTTTTTTCATGTGGTGCCGTTTTTTGATCTGTCGCATATATACAGCGAGTATCGATAATTTGTGTATTCATTGTATAAGATTATTCTCTACTTGAAAGAGACATCATTACGCCAAAGAGGACTAAAAGGTATTTATATGAAGCCATTTCGCCATCTATGGTACTGTAAATGATAGATACACATTTATATCCCTTGCATATACCTTTTGCATAATGTATATCCCTTATTTCCCCTTGCCGGGGGAAGAGGTGGAACCATACAAAGGTTGCTATTTCGTCTTTTCCGCATGCTCTTCTGTCTCTGCATTACACAAAATCTCCCCTCGGAAATCCGGTCAACCGGAAAATTTCTACCGTCTATTAGTTGGCAAAATCTTTAAGGGAGGGATTTTCATGCAAAAACAATTCGTTATTTTACTTGCCGCTGTCTCTTTGTGGATGGTCTTTTCTACAGGGGCATCATCGGAAACACAGGTGTCTACAGGCAAATACATTCAGATCATGAAGCCAAATACCAAGGTCTACGAGAATGGGCAAACAATCGGTTACTTACGTGAAGGGGAGATTTTTCAGTATCAATGGGAGGAACAACAGCAATACGCGATCCAGTATGAGAACTACGTTGCTTATGTAAACAGATCCAACGTACGGGTAACCACAACGGTACCTCTGGAAGTCGTACCGAAAAGTGCGTCAACCCAGGATATTCGCACAAGAAAAGCAACCAATTTACTGGATAAGTACGGACGTACCATTGTAACGGCTTCTGCGGACCGCCGTTTCCCAGTGTACGGGACGACAGACACCCAGTACAAGGTATTAGTTGGTAATCGCGTCTTATACGTGGATAAAACAGCCGTACAGGTGGACAAAGGCATACCGATTCTGATGTACCACCACATTTTACGCGATGCAGAGAACACAAACTACCGAAATGTGTCCACGACCATTTCTGATAGGCAATTTATAAGTCAGATGGATTATTTAAAATCAAGGGGCTATGAAACCATTTCAATGGCAGATCTTGAGCAGTATGTAAAAGGAACACGTTTGCTATCTGCCAAGACCGTTGCGATTACATTTGACGACGGGTTAAAATCAAACGTGTTATACGCGTACCCAAAATTGAAGGAACTTGGCTATAGAGCGACAATGTTCCATATCACATCTCGTATGCTGGACACGCCCCAAATGTTTGATCCGGCTCGTTTGCAATTCATTTCGAAACCTGAAGTGGACGCAACAAGAGATGTCTTTGACTATCATGGGCATACCCATGCGAAGCATAATATATTAGAGGGGAACATTAGTGAACTCCTTGTCATAAGCCACATGGAACTAAAGGACGATTTCTACCAAGCACAGCAGTTGTTGCCGCAACAATACTTTGCTTATCCGTTTGGACAGTACGACAGCGTAACCATCCAAGTCTTGCAGGAAATGGGGTATAAAGCGGCAGTGACATCCAAGACGGGGTATGTAAGCCGTAATTCGAATGTGTACGAGCTACCGCGTATAGGTATTAGACCAACAACGACGATAACCAAGTTTGCTAGCTATTTTCAATAACCAAGCAGACCAACACCTTCCTATCCGGGAAGGTGTTTTTTACTAAAGGGAATCCTATAAGGGACAGGATAAGGAGTGAGCAGATGAATGAAGTGGTAATTGAACAGAAACTATAAAGCTTAACTGACCTAAGGATATCCCAAACTAAAGAAAGTTAATAATTTTTGAATGTAATACTAGCCGTTCTTGGAAAGAAAACTCGCCAAGAATGGTTTTGTTATGTCCAGAAATATAAGATTTTTCCCTGCACTATTTCGTTTCTCGAACAATCGGCAACACAATGCTATAATAGGAAACAGCGTTGAGCCATTTATTTTCCACCATTAGACGAGACGTTCAACAGAAAGGACAAACTATGTTAGCAAGATTTTTTACGTACTATAAGCCGCACAAACGATTGTTTATCATCGACTTTTCCAGCGCTATTGTTGTCGCTATATTGGATCTTTTATTCCCGATGGCGGTGCAGTGGTTTATCGATGATTTACTACCGACAAATGACTGGGCTATGATTACGAAAATTAGTATTTTACTGCTGATTACATACATTTTAAGTACAGCTCTGAACTTTGTGGTGAACTATTTAGGACACAAGCTTGGGGTCAATATTGAAACGGACATGCGCCAGCAGCTATTCAATCATGTGCAACGGCAGCCGTTTACGTTTTTCGATAATACAAAAACGGGTCATTTGATGAGTCGTATTACGAATGATTTATTTGATATCGGTGAATTTGCGCACCACGGGCCGGAAGATCTTTTTATTGCCGTTATGACCTTTATCGGGGCATTTACAATTATGTTCAATGTCAACGCGACATTAGCGTTAATCGTCCTCATTATGGTGCCGTTTTTAATACTTGTGATGTATATGAGCAACAAACGGATGAAGAAGGGCTGGACTGTGATGTACGGCGAAATCGCCAATGTCAATGGACAAGTGGAGGACAGCTTTTCAGGAATCCGTGTAGTAAAGTCATTTACCAATGAAGAATTTGAGAAAAAGCGTTTCAAAACGCAAAATGCTTTATTCCGTAAAGCGAAAGTTTATGCATACAAAGTAATGGCGGGCACACATTCCAGCATATATATTGTGACGCGTTTGATGACATTAACAGTGCTAGTAGTAGGAGCGTGGCTTAGCTACCAAAATCAATTATCATACGGGGAGTTTGTCAGCTTTGTGCTTTATACAAATGTGCTGATTAAGCCAATTGATAAAATCAGTGCCCTGCTTGAGATGTATCCGAAAGGCATGGCGGGCTTTAAGCGTTTTTGTGATTTACTTGACGAGGAACCGAGCATTGTAGATCGTCCAAATGCTGTAGCAGTGAAGCATTTAAACGGTGATATTGCCTTTCATAACGTAAGTTTTCAATATGCGGATAGTAAGCAAGTACTAAAGAATATTTCCTTCCAGGTGCCTGCAGGGAAAACCGTAGCTTTTGTTGGTCCATCTGGCTCTGGGAAAACGACGATTAGTGCCTTGATTCCGCGCTTTTATGATGTAACAGATGGCTCCATTACGATTGACGGATACGATGTGCGAGACCTAACGCAGGAATCCCTTCGGAAACAAATCGGCACAGTGCAGCAGGATGTGTTCTTATTTACCGGGACCATCCGTGAAAATATAGCGTACGGGAAATTAGATGCGAGCTTTGAAGAAATTGTAGCAGCCGCGGAACAAGCTAATTTACGCGAGTTTATTGAAAACTTGCCAGAGGGATTTGAGACAGAGATTGGCGAGCGCGGCCTAAAATTATCAGGTGGTCAAAAGCAACGTTTAGCGATTGCGCGTATGTTCTTGAAAAATCCGCCGATTTTAATTTTGGATGAAGCGACATCTGCACTCGATACGGCAACGGAGCGAATCATTCAGCAGTCATTGAACGATTTAGCGAAAAACCGCACGACGCTGATTATCGCGCATCGCCTTGCCACAATCCGCGATGCTGACTACATTTTCGTCGTCACACCGAACGGCATCGAGGAGCAAGGAACATACGAGGAGCTCCTTGAAAAAAGTGGTATCTTCGCAGCGCTGCATCATGCATGATGCAAGGCAAGCATGGTTATTAGACACTTTAGTGCTTGAATTAGACACTCTACCCAATCACCACGCGAGGAGGTTGATCACATTGCAAGATTCCATCAAAAAGCTATGGACACTTGTCCGCAATAGCCACATACCAAAAAAGCTTGTCATCATCGTACTGATTCTCAGCTTGATTGAAACAGCAGCAGCACTGGCAGTTCCGTTATTTACGATGAAGTTGATTAACGGCTTTTCGGAAGGTGGATTTACGTGGGATATGGCCGCTTATGTCGGACTGGTGCTCGTATTTCAGGCAATCGTAAGCGGTCTGAGCTTCTATTTGCTGCGCAAACTGGGTGAAAGAATTGTAGCGAATTTGCGTCAGTATATTTGGCGGCATGTGCTTTATTTAAAGGTTCCTTATTTCGATGCGCATGAATCAGGTGAGACGATGAGCCGTATTACGCAGGATACAAGTGTGATTAAGGAGCTGATTACGAACCAATTTGTCAGCTTTATTTCAGGCATTTTTGCGATTGTCGGTGCAGTAGCGATCCTCTTGTGGATTGATTGGAAGATGACTTTATTGATGCTGATTGCGGTACCGGTAGCAATTTTAGTGACCATTCCACTCGGACAGCGTATGCATAAAATCTCAAAAGCTAATCAAGATGAGCTGGCGAGCTTCAGCGGACACTTAGGGCGCGTGCTCACGAATATTCGCCTTGTGAAAACTTCGC
Source organism: Lysinibacillus odysseyi (assembly GCA_014595895.1). Lineage (GTDB taxonomy): Bacteria > Bacillota > Bacilli > Bacillales_A > Planococcaceae > Lysinibacillus_B > Lysinibacillus_B odysseyi_A. The sequence goes on from JABUKB010000001.1 coordinate 1,108,140, forward strand.
AAACAGAGCCGCTTGAACAGCAAAAGGGGAACGCGAAAATTCAGCAGCTATATGAGTACGGACTGAAGGAAGCGAAAATCATGGCCATGCTGTCGCCGATTATGACGCTCATTATGATGGTAGTGCTGATCTTGCTATTCGGTTACGGCGGTTCTCAAGTAGCGACAGGGGCTATTACGGCAGGCGAACTCGTAGCGATTATTATTTATTTAATTCAAATCATTATTCCGTTTACACAAATGGCTACCTTCTTTACAGCACTGCAAAAGGCACTGGGGGCGACAGAACGCGTGCAGGAAATAGTGCAGCAGCCGGTAGAAATAATGGAAGGTGCTGCTATTCAACAAAGCTCAGCTGCCATTACTTTTGACGATGTCGTGTTTCAATATCATGAAAGACCGATATTAAAGGGCGTATCTTTTACTATTCCGGAAGGGAAAACCACTGCTTTTGTCAGTAGCAGTGGAGGTGGGAAGACGACGATGTTTTCGCTTCTTGCACGTTTCTATGATGTGAAGGACGGCGAAATCCGCTTTGGTCAGCAACCAATTCATGACCTCTCTATAACGCAGTGGCGTAGTCTTTTTGGATACGTTGCACAGGATGCACCGCTCATGAATGGTACGATTCGGGAAAATGTACGATACGGCAAGCAGGACGCAACAGAGGAAGAAGTTAGGACGGCATTAGAAGCAGCATACGCCTGGTCGTTTGTTTCGCAGCTAGAACAAGGGCTTGATACCGAAGTGGGAGAAGGCGGGATTAAACTATCAGGAGGTCAGAAGCAACGGATCGCCATTGCACGAGCGTTACTGCGGAATCCGAAAATACTGCTGTTGGATGAGGCAACATCTAATTTAGATAATGATTCAGAACGAGAAGTGCAAAGAGCATTAGAAAGCTTGATGAAGGACCGAACAACGATTGTCATTGCACACCGTTTATCAACCATTACGAATGCCGACCAAATTATTTTATTTGAAGACGGTCGGGTAGCACGCATTGGTTCAGCGGATATGATAGAGGAATTAATGAAGAGTTACGATTTAAAGTAACACGGAAGGATGGAAGAATGTAAGTGAACCAACTAGGAAAAATTTTCGGTATTGTCGCCTTGATATTTTTTATCGTGGCTGTTGTTGCCGTGCTAATTGCTGTAGATATATGGATTTTGCTTTTATTAGGGTTTACATATGATAGTTGGCAAATGTTTGCCCTCTTTATCATTATTTTTGGGCTATTGGAATTTTTATTTGTGATGGGACTAGAGGCGTTTATCGAAAGCAAAACAAACAGTCATGTAGGATTTCATAAGTTTTGGGGGCAGACGATCGTTTCCTTTACGTTGTTTATGGCTGTTACAACGATGATGTCATCTGTTGCTATGCCGACTGTCGGTGCAGTGATCTATGCCGTATTCACGGCAACTGTCTATCGTGTGATGAGTCGATTTGATAAGTAAATTCAGGATGTTTCGATCCATTTGTTATATGATAGTAGAGCAGAAAGTTGGAAGGAGTGATTATGCATGATCATGAAACAAAAAATATGGATGATGATAAGTATGCTAGCAATACCTTTTGTGCTAGCAGCTTGTGGTGATGCAAGCAAAGACAGTGGTAAGAATGACACTGCACAGCAAGTAGATTATGCACAGGAGGTCACGGAAAAGCCGGTTGTAACGATTACGATGGAAAATGATGAGCAAATTGTAATTGAGCTTGACCCGGCAGTGGCACCCAATACAGTAGCGAACTTTGTATCATTAGTGGAGGAAGGCTTTTATGATGGGCTCATTTTCCACCGTGTGATTCCTGGCTTTATGATTCAAGGTGGCGACCCTTCAGGTAATGGTACAGGGGGACCAGATTATGCGATTGCAGGGGAATTTACATCGAATGGCTTCAATAATCCGATGAAGCATGAGCGCGGTGTCATTTCAATGGCACGCGCCCAAGATCCGAACTCTGCGGGATCACAGTTTTTTATTATGACAGAAAGTGCATCAAATCTTGACGGCGAATATGCTGCATTTGGCAAGGTAATCGAAGGCATGGAAACAGTAGATGCTATAGTCAATGCAAAACGGAATGGCGCAAATAAGCCCGTAAAGGAACAAAAAATGAAAACAGTCGAAATTGATACGAAAGGTTTTGATTATCCAGATCCAGTGTTACAATGACGACTAAATTAGGAAAAATCCGTTGCTAGATGACCGGATTTTTCTTTTTTCCTTTTGCCGCCAATATATGAGTGATATAATAAGCGTTATCATATTATGCAAAGGATCGAGAGAGAAACGTGAAACAATTCAAATTAAGAACATTAATCATTGCAGTGGTCCTTGCTACATTTTTTATGACAATGCTTATTAATCTATGGAGTGCATACCGGATCGATACCGAAGTCTTAACTGAAAATACGTTAGAGACAAATCGGGTATATGCTAAAAAACTGGCAACTACTGCTGATAGTTATATAGAGGAAACCTTTGCAACATTGCGTTTCAGTGCAAAGTATGTAGCGGATCATTTAGATGATGAAGAATTACTGGCGACTGAGGCGGAGCGTATTCGAGCGCAAAGCGGCATGTTCAACTCGGTAATCATCGCCAATAAAGACGGTTTTGTATTAGGTGTCTCACCGCCTTCTTTAGAGTTAAAAGGGCAAACCCTGCGAACGCCGGGACCTTTAGAAGCGATCAGCAGGAAGAAACCGACTATTTCAAAACCATATCAAGGTTCAACAGGCCGCCTCATTATTTTCATTTCCTATCCGATTTTCAATGAGGCAGGAGATTATATGGGACTGTTAGGCGGCTCGATTTATATTAAAGAGAATAATATATTTCATTCGCTGCTGGGGCAGCATTTTTATGATGATGGCTCTTATGTATATGTAGTGGATCGCGATGGTCGTGTTATTTATCATAAAGACCCCAATCGATTGAATGACGTTGTACAAGGCAATGAAGTTGTAGAAAAAGTAATTAACGGGGAAAGTGGCGCGCTCGAAGCTGTCAACTCAAGAGGTATCCGGATGTTAGCTGGCTATAGCGAAATTAAACATGCAGACTGGGGTGTCGTAGTACAACGACCAAAAGAGGCAGCTATTGCACCTGCCACTGATTTAGTGAAAAAGCTTGTTTACATTGCTTTACCATTGCTAGTTGTTGGGTTGCTCGGGGCGTTATGGTTTGCGGTTAAAATTGCCCGTCCGCTTAATTTGATGACGAAGATTACAGCGCGCAGCACGGAGCTGAAAACGGTCGAGGAACTTCATCAAGTGCCTGCTTGGTACTATGAAACAAATACGTTAAAAGATATTTTAGTGCGGACACTTGGGGCTTTGCACAATCAGGTGTCACATTTTAAATCGCAATCGACTACTGATCCGCTGACAAAATTAACAAATCGCCGGACGATGGATGAGGTATTAAACCGCTGGACGACTGAAGAGGTTCCCTATGCAGTGATTATGGTTGATTTGGATTTCTTTAAAAGTGTCAATGATACATACGGCCATAGCGTAGGAGATGAAGTGTTAAAATATTTGGCTCAGAAAATGACGCATCATGCGCCAAAAGAGACAGTTTGCTGTCGCTATGGCGGTGAAGAGTTTATGATGATCATGCCGAATGCTACTGAGGAGACAGCATGGACAGTAGCGGAAAATTTACGCAAAGATTTAGAAATGACAATTAGTCCATGCGGAAGACCGGTAACAATGTCTGGCGGGATTGCCTTGTTCCCATATATGGGCGATACATCAGCACAAATAATTGAAAAAGCAGATATAGCTCTTTATAAGGCAAAGCAAAATGGACGCAACCAAGTACAAGTTGCTTCCACAAATAAGGAATAATCAGGAGCACCGTTTCTTTCATTAAGGAACGGTGCTTTTTGCACGTTAAAAGGGCTCGCATGGCGAAAATTCACCAATGTAAGCGACTATTTTACCGAGTACCGAATTATAAGTAGAAACTTCTATCGTATACGTATCTTTTTTAACATCATAGCCTTCGATCGCACTGCCGCGTCCCTCTAAAAACCGCGGTAACGCAAACTCTGCAGGACCTGTAACTAATTTTTGGGCGCCGGATTGTGTAATGAGACCGCCATCATGCGTAATGTGAAACTGTAAATCGGCTGAAATAATCGCAGGCTTTCCTAAATAATCCCGAGCTGTTCGCCCCTGTAAATCAACCACCATTGCAGAATGGAAGGTCCTTATAGCGTTTGGAAACGTAAAGGTCCGTTCAAAGTGGACGACATGTTCTCCGCGTGAATTTTGAGTGTACGTATTTTTAAGGGTAAATGGAATATTCTGTCCGCTTTCTGGAAATAAAAAACGCCTGTATTTGCCAAGCTGATAAACCGGCTGAAATAAAGAAGAGCCTCGCTCCATATGATGCATAACACCACGTGCATAAAATGGTTCATCGAAACGCAAGGAATAGCGTTCTTGCATTTTCGGATGTAACTCTTTAAATTTTGCGCCTAATAAAGTCTCGTAAATCATCTTTATTCCCCCTGTTCTCTATGTAAAGTTTTTCTTAAGCATACCACTTTTTTCGGGTTATTTATGGAATATATGGTATTTTAGAAAGGAATAGCGAGGAGGGTATAAATGTATTTAACAACAGAGGCAGTAAGGCAGTTTGAACGATCCCATCTACTGACGATTCACGAGCGAGAGCAAGACTGGGATGGCGAATGGGAATATGCGGAGGAAATCGGCATTGATTTAATCGCAGAAAAAAGGCAGGAGCTGCGTGCTATGCAAGAAGAGTTATTGACTATCATACCGCAGTGTTTCCATGCAGCTATTTTGGACGGTTCTATTAATTTACCAGGCTTGAATCCTTCCTTGCGTAACGATTATCTAATATGGCAACAGCAAGAAGCGGAGAATTTTGAGAAAGTGTTAGAAGCTGCATATTTCAATAAACAGCAGGCCCTGCCTTATCTGCAGCCAGGGGCCAGAGAAGTATTTAGTGAAAGTCTGCATGATGCCACAGTATGGAAAGTGGAAAAACAAGGACAAGACGTATCGGTTTATTTCGACACAACAGGCGGATTTACAGCGAAAGCGAGAGTTGTGCTGACATTTAAAAATATTACTTACCAAAGAGGAGAATGGTTTGAGGGTTTTTGGTATGTGTATGACGAAATAGAAAAGCGCGATGCAGGTATTGCCTTTCAAGTGACAACGGACGGGCCACAAGAAGTATATATAGAATGCGAGACAATTGATGCCGAGTTTTACTATTACCCGAAAGCCTATTATGAACGGCAAGAAGGGGATACATGGGCACGATACCGGACATTATTAGATCCACAAGCTCATTATTATGTAATAACCCGCGAAGGCATACAAGAAATTGAAAGTATAGCCGAGGTAGATGGTTTAGAAATAGATCATGTCTTCACCAATATATACGAAGATCCATATGCACATTTTAGTGAAGCAGTACCAGATGAAGAATTACTGGATGCAGTGTTTCAAGGAGATATGGAGCTGCGTGTCCGTGCCTGGAATACCATGTATGCCGATGCGATGCGGCTGGCGCCGATTATTAATGTGATTTTAGAGCAACTAACGCCAGAAACGGAAGATGAAATGCTCTTGTATGTGTTTGTCCGTCATTTCGAACAGCAGGGCATATTAAGTGCAGCCAATCAGAAAAAATACCAAAACGTACTGGAGGAGTAAATAGAGCATGAAGAAGGAAGAAACTTTACTACCGACAATCAGCAAGCCAGCAAACCGAGCGCTTCATGAGGCTGGTTATAGATATTTAGAGCAATTGACACAAGTAGAGCCGGCCGATTTATTAAAATTGCACGGTGTCGGACCAAAAGCGATTCGCATATTGACAGAGGAACTCGCGAAGCACGATCTGCTTTTTAAGCAAAAATCATAATGAAGAAAGCCGTGTATCTAATCCAAAGACGATAGATATACGGCTTTCTTCTATCAGAAGTATTATAAATCTTCTATGGAATCAATTTCTACGTAAGAAGGAACAACAAACCCATTTTGTGTGCCTTCTAAGTTTTCACCTAAGTCTACAATGTCCTCTTTATGTTTTTCATAAAATGCTTGGTGAGTGGATGGCAACCAAGGTGCTACAGTAGCATCACTTTCACCAGTGGCAATTGCTTGGAACATAATAGCAGGGTCGACAGGCGTGACTGTCACATCATAGCCTAGTGACTCTAACACAACCTCTACAACACTGCTTGATGCACGTTCTGAATCCCATGGAGTCGAAACAATTTCTACTTTTTCTCCATTTGCTTGGGCAATGCCTTCTGTCCATCCGTTTACTTTTTCAGCATTTTCTTCTACCCATGCTGCAGCGGCTTCCTCAAATTCCATTTCTTGTGCATCATACATGACCTGTTCCATATCTGCTGGCTCCCAATAAAAACGGTCCAGTACAGTATACACATCTGGTAAGTCCTGCTCTAATCCTTTTCTGGCAAGGGTATTGATATTTTCAGCCCCGCCCAATGTACCTTTTGGGTCTTCCAATATTTTTAAATCATAAGCTGAGAATTTCCAGTGAGGTGTCCATCCAGTAATGACAATCGGCTCTTCATTTCGTATGGCTTGTTCAAGAGAGCCTAGCATGCCGGCTGTAGAACTTTCCTCCAGTGTCCAGTCTTCCAAATTTTCATATTGCTCTAAAGTATTGTGCGCAAGACCTGTTAGACCAGCTCCTGGCTCCACACCGATAATCTTATAATCAACTTGTTCAGCAAAGCTTGCTGAATCGGCTGTTGAGCTAGTAGGTTCATCATTTCCACATGCAGCCAGTAATAAAGCACTCGAAACACCTAATGTGATGCCCCATTTTTTAAATTTTTTCATTGTCTCATCCTCCGAACTTATCTCTCATTTTTTTCACACTTTTACAATCAATTTCTAGATAAGAATGTATGTATCGTAAAAAGTAACAACTTGATAATAACTAGAAGTTGTTACTTTTGTCAACAGCCGACTTCACAATTTTAAGGCTCTTGACAGGCTATTTTATTTTTTACATGATTAGTAAAAGTCCGTTGCCGCACGATTTTTATCAATATATAGGAGATAGAATGATACATATGAAGTTTTCGAAAGATTTATTGGAACAAAAACAAATTTGGCTGTATGCAGTCGCCCTTTTGCTGGGGGGAATCATGGGGATCTCATATGAGGAAGCAGGGGATAAGATAGCGGGATTGATCTCGCCTTTTATCATGGTGTTAATGTACAGCATGTTTACTCAAATTCCATTTCTCGAGTTAACAAAGGCTATAAAAAATATGCAGTTTATAATCGCATTACTCGTGGGGAATTTTTTGATTGTGCCGCTAGTAGTATGGGGGCTTCTTTTGGTATTTCCTCAAACAGCGCCTGTTATGGTTGGGGTTTGTCTTGTACTGCTTGCACCTTGTATCGATTATGTCGTTGTTTTTACACAATTAGGGAAGGGCAATGAAAAACTAATGTTAGCCGCTACACCACTGTTACTGTTGGTTCAGTTCATCGTATTACCTTTCTATTTATGGGTAATTGGGGGAGCAAAAATGGCGAATATCGTGCAAGTAGAGCCATTTGCGGAAGCATTCTTATGGATGATTTTGCTGCCCTTGCTTTTGGCTATTGGCACACAGCTATGGGCTAAAAAGCAACGAGGAGGAAAAGTCCTGTTTGAGGTAGTGGGCTGGTTGCCTGTTCCATTCATGGCACTGGTATTATTCGTTGTCGTTGCTTCTCAACTTCCGAACATCTATAGAGATATGGCGTTTATAGTAGAAGTGATCCCGATTTATCTTTTGTTTTTGGTTATTATGCCCATCCTTTCAAGAGGAGTTGCCTCTCTTTTCCGATTAGATACAGGAGCAGGACGAGCTCTGATTTTTAGTATGTCAACCCGCAACTCCTTAGTAGTCCTGCCATTAGCATTTGCGCTACCTGATGCCATCGCACTGATAGCAGCAGCTGTCATTGTGACTCAAACGATTGTTGAATTAATCGGAGAAATTGTCTATATCAAATTGATTCCGCATGTTTTATTGAAGGATAAATGATAAGTATCTTTTCTTTACTACATAGAAACCCCCGTATAAGTAGCTACTATACGGGGGTTTCATTTATGTCACTATTATAATTTAAACTTACTTACAGCTACGGATAAATCATTGCTTAAGTTGTTTAATTGCTCGGAAGCTTCTGCCACGGATTGAATCGCGCGAAGCTGCTCGTCAGAGGAAGCACTTACTTCCTCGCATGCGGCTGCAGAGGCCTGGGCGTTCATCGCCATTTCTTCAATCGTATGCACAACTTGATCTTTAAAGTTGATAATGTCTTGTATTTCTTGAGCTAAGGTAACAAAAGAATCATCAATAGATGTGATTCGCGTCGATAGGGAATTGAAAACAGTACCTGTATCTCTTACTACATCACCTTGCTTGTGGAAAGTTTGTTCCATTTCTTTCATTTGCGTTGTCACGGTGTGAGACTCTTGTTGGAGCTCAATGATGGTACTTTTTACTTGCTCTGTCGATTTCGCTGATTGTTCCGCTAACTTACGTACTTCATCTGCTACAACAGCAAAGCCTTTCCCGTGTTCACCGGCACGCGCTGCTTCAATGGAAGCGTTAAGAGCTAGTAAATTTGTTTGGGCAGAAATAGCGGAAATACTATCCATTACCGTATCGATTGCGGAAATTTTAGCTTCTAAAGCATTCACGACACGTGTCATTTCATGTAAATCGTTTTCTGAGTTTTGGAAACTTGATAGAAGGTCTGTCATTTTTTGTTGACCTTCTGTATTTAGTTCCGCTGTTTCTTTCGTGATTTTTTGTACAATAGCTGTTTGGTCACTCATTTCATTCATTTTGTCTCCTAATGTAGAAGACTGTGTCGTGACAGCATCTGCATGTTCAGAAGACTCCGATGCACCAACAGCGATTTCATTAACAGCCATAGAAACTTGTACACTCGCTGCGCTAGTTTCTTCCGCCATGGCACTTAAATGATGCGAGCGTTCTTCTACATTATGCGAAGAACCTTGAACGACGCGGATAATATCTTTCATATGCTCAATCATCTCGTTGAAGTGATGAGCGAGACGACCAATTTCATCATGAGATTTTACATCAATATGGACTGTTAAATCACCCTTAGATACGCGCCCCATCAGTGTACCCAGTGTATATAAAGGCTTGACCATTCTTGAGATAAAGAAGTACAGGGCAATAAATGTTACGAGCAAAATTAACATTGTAATCACAAAGATAATTTTTTGGATGCTTTGTGCTGTTTTATTGAGCTGATCCTCTTGATATACAGCACCAATTGACCAGCCGATTTCAGGGATTTTAGAGAATACGATAATATGGCTTTCCCCATCAATATCCTCCGTTACGGAATTTTGACCCTCTGTTGCAGCTAAAATATCCCTAGTATAGGATTCGTTTGTCATATTTTCACCGGCCCGGGTTGGGTGAACAATCGCGTTACCTTCTGCATCTAAAATAATCGGATAACCCGAGTAACCAAGTTCAATATCCGAAACCATTGTCGTTAAATCGGATAAAAATAAATCGACACCGAGTACCCCGACAACCTTTCCGCCGTCCCGGATAGCAATCGATCCAGTGATTGTATATTCACCAGTCGATTCATCAATATAAGGGGATGACCATTGTACCGTATCAGGGTTTTGTATACTATTTTGGTACCAGCTCCGTCCCGTTGCGTCAAAACCGATTATTCCATCAAAATGAGGTTCAATAATCGTAGCAGTAGGTGAACCAAAGTAAAAGGCCGAAGCAGCATCAAAGCTTTCCAGTGCGCTGCTTAGCTCCTTGCGGAATTGGGCATCCTCTTCGCTTTGGAATACTTGCCCCGAGTTATAATAATTGCTAAGTGCATCCGAATTCGCTAAATGCAATAAAGCCTGTTCGTATGTACCTAAAAATGACGTAATCGTCGTGGATACTTGTCCGACTAGTGTTTCGCTTTGCCCAACGACGGATTCTTTTGTTTTGTCTGTAATAATCATCGAGCTAATGGTAGCGAGAGAGCCAAGCCCGACAATCACAATAAGAATGACGATACTAATAATTCGCCATTTTATAGAAAGTTTCAATTAAAAGCACTCCTCTACCTATTTTTGCTATTCTGCCATATTATAATACAACGGGAAGTATGAAGGGAGAGTTTTTATAAAAAAAGGAATAGAAAGATTATTGGGAATCTTCAGAAATGGAAATTTATTATTTTAAGCAACACATTCATATTCAGCAGATGTGAAAGAAGAACATGTTGCTTTAAGGAAAGTTTTTCTATTGCAAATCTAATGAAGACTTGATGATATCTCCATCATATAACTGCACCTTTTCATATTCCTGTTTATCTACAGCGAGTACAAACGTGTGTGGAGTAGTTACTTTTTCGCAGCTTTCCTTGTCCATGGCAGCACTAGTGAGCTGGACTGACAGCTTTCGATCGTTATCATACACGTTGTTGACCATAACTCCGCAGCTATCCGAATAGGTTACAAGCATGACAGCATCTTTGGTTGTCATATCTACTGTCGCCTCTACATCAAACTGGGCTAATAATTGCTGAAGGTGATCTTCCGTTTTCGCTAAAATAATATAAGGAGCTAATTGTGTGAAAACAGGTGAAATCTTTTCTTCATAGGTAACGATTTCAAATGGCACCGCTTCCTTTTCCGTAAATAATGGAGTTGTACCGGTTGTTTGACTACATCCAATGAGCATGAAAACAAGAAATAACAACGACCATTTCTTCATAAAAAATCTTCCTCTTTTCTGATAACTATTTGATTCCTTTTTATCTTACCTCAACGCAGTTGAAACGTCCTGTCTTATGCTTTTGATTTGGATAATTTTGTTATATACAAATAATTTATATAGGATTCTTTATTTTTAGAAGTTATAATAGGAGGTGGGAGGTGTCCTCATGATAGGAACATTTGCCAATGTAGGCACCATTATTATAGGGACAGCTATTGGTGTATGGCTGAAAAAAGGAATAAAAGAAGAATATCAAACAGCGCTATTTACTGCGATGGGATTTGCGGCTGCCGCGCTTGGCATCAATGCCATAGCACAGCATATGCCGAATAGCAGTTACCCTGTCCTGTTCATTATTAGTCTAGCAGTCGGCGGATTCGTGGGAACAGTGCTCAATTTAGATGAACGTTTCAATAAAATTGTCGGAAAGTTCGGTCAATCCGAGTTAGCAAAAGGACTATCGACAGCGATTTTACTGTTTTGCGTAGGGACATTATCCATTTTAGGACCAATCGAAAGTGCCTTGCACCAAAATCATACATATTTATTTACCAATGCAACATTGGATTTAGTGACGTCGATGGTATTGGCGGCCACGTACGGCATTGGCATCATGGCATCAGCAGCCGTTCTTCTGTTATGGCAAGGCGGAATCTATTTAGCGGCAACCTATTTAGAACCATTTTTAACGACGGAATTGATGACAGAGGTGTCGATTATCGGCGGTATTTTAATCTTTGCTTCCGGCTTATCGATTTTAGGGATTCGAGATACAAAGACACTGAATATGCTGCCTGCCTTACTCATACCAGTTATTTGGTTTGCAATAATTGGCTGGATATAACGATTGGGGGAGATGCTAGATGGGGGGTGGAGAAAATATCTACTTTTCGATCATCGCTTTTCTGCTACTGCTTGTCTTCGCTATTGTATGGGTTATTTTTCGCAAGCGTCAGAAGGTCGTCTGGTTTTGTGCATTTGTAATGGTTGGGGGATTTGTTGGCTATTACTCTTACTATCCCACCATGCTTGAACATACACATCAGCAGCGATTACTTATATTAAATGAATATTTGGATAAAACCTATCCAACAGCCACGTTTGATGTGCGGCCGCAACAGCTTGAAGCAGGGGACCGGTTAGGTGATTTTTACGTCCATCATGTCGAATCGCCCTATATTGGAGTCATTCTTCGTGTAACGGATGATGAGCAGGTAACCCAAATCGGAATGTGGGACGCAACTGACTACCCGAGCCAGGAAGAATTGTGGCGTAAGTTGACTACTATTCTTGATGCAGACTATACTCTCGGTCAAACAATAGCCAATATAAAGATGCACGATTACTGGCTAGAAGATGCGCTGACTGTTTTTGCAGTAACTATAGATGAAAAACTCGCGCTAGCGTTATTTCATTATACAGCAGAAGGCTATGGCTTCATTTCTCTGACATACGGCAATCAGCCCCACGTAGTAACAGCTTCTTACGAGGATTTTGTATTTGTCTATGTAGAGGCTGATAGTAAAATTGATGTTATCCCGGTTACATTTACGAGTGGAGAACAGCACATGCTAGATACAACAGACCATAAGGGACAGATACTTGTGAAAAAGCTAGAAGAGCTATGATAGTGTTTTTAAAAGGTGTCATATTACACGAAGATAAGAAGCCGGATTGCAAAAAATTTTCTTCATTATATGTAATAAACTTAATGCGTTTTTATATGAAAAAATTATGAAGAAACCAATCATTATGAAATAAGGTCTTATTTTAGGTGTATTCGTGACAGGATGCTGGAAGAATTAGTGAAGGAAAAATGAGCGAATACATTTTCAGTCTTTTCAAGGAGGGGTAAGATTTGTTGCTTTATGTGATGCCTATTTTTATTATCAGCTTATTAGTCATTGGGATGCTTGTATTTTTGGATTTTAAAGATACGAAAGTGTACCAAGCAAAAATGGATGCTGATTTGGCTAAAATACGCGAACAAACTAGCCGGCTTTATGAAAAGAAACATACATTAAGCCAACAAAGTGCAAGTGGAGAATGAAAACTCACGCATTTATTTGACTAGTGATGGTATATAGCCATTGTTTTATTGAAGAAAAATTATCGCATTTTCTCACGATAACTGATCTTTTTTCAATCGGTTTTATAATTAACCTTTTTTCGTTTTCAAACGGGAAAGGTTTTTTTTATTTTTAGACCCTAACTAGCTTTTATATTGTTTCATATTCCAACTAAAAGACAGGTAAAAATAGAATGAAAACGTTCTGAAAGGGAATCGGTTACTGGGGGATAAAAGTTAATGCAAAGTATAGAATTGTTGGCTCCTTCATATTATTATCCGACACTATTTGAATAAATTTTATATAAAACAAAAACACGCCTACTAAAGAGTTAAAAAGAATATCATATATAATCGCTTGCTACCTTTTCTGCTAAGAAATATCTTTTATGCCTTAGAACGATTCTGGTAAGTCGTGTTATAATTTGAAAGGTTTCTATAAAAAGTGGAGGTCGGGCAATTGCATATTTTGTACTTTATCGTTTGTTACTTGATTGGCTGTATGATGACAGCGTACCTGATCGGTAAATGGAAAGGAATCGATTTACGCCAGCAACATAGCGGTAATCTGGGGGCTCGCAATGCCGGGCGCACACTTGGTAAAAGCTTTTTTATTGTCACCGTGCTAGGTGATGCAGGAAAAGGAGCCCTTGTTATTCTCATAGGTCGATATTTACAGTTGGATGATCAATGGATAGCGTTCGGTATTTTACTCGTTGTAATCGGACATATTTACCCATTTTGGCTGTCTTTTAAAGGAGGCAAAGGCATCGCTACAGGCATCGGGAGTTTGCTTATTTTCTCACCGGTGTATTCGCTTGCCTTTTTAGTTGGTTTTTTAGTGATGCTGCCGGTATTGCGAAGTACAACGCTCAGCATGATGGTCGGATTTTTCTCCTATAGTGCGTTTTTAATATGGATGGAACGTTATGATTTATGGCCTTTCTTCCTTATGTTGGCTTTGATTGCATGGAAACACCGTACAAATATTGCGGCACGACTCGGTTTCCAATGACACCTATCAGTCAGGGACATCATAATATGATAATAAAGAACAATAATAGGAAGGTGAAAAAATATGTCTCTATCCAATACGAGCCTTATTTTAGAAGGCGGCACATTTCGCACGATTTTCACGGCGGGTATTTTAGACCATTTTATCGATGAAAATATCGAGATGCCCTATGTCGTTGGGATTTCTGCTGGGGCGATCAACGCTTGTTCATATGTTGCCAAGCAGCCGGGACGGACAAAGCGCGTACTGACAATGTATCGACACGATAAACGCTATATGGGGCTCGGCAACTTTTTCACGGAACGTAGCTATTTCGGTTTAGATTTCGCTTATAATCAGTTGCCGAATCAACTGGATCCTTTTGACTGGGAAGCCTTCCGTCTATTTAGCGGCGAAGTAGAATTTGGTGTCACAAACGCTTATACAGGTGAGGTCGAATTCATGGATGCGAAGGAAATGGATATAAAATGCACGCTGCTTCAAGCCACATGCGCAATACCGGTTTTGTTCCCGGAAATTAAATTAAAGGGTATTCCGTATTATGACGGCGGGTTAGCACAACCAATCCCTATAAGACGGGCACAGGAAAAAGGGTACGACAAGCATGTGTTAGTACTTACACGTCCGAAAGGGTACCGTAAACAGCTAGATCAGACAAGTAAATGGGTAACGAAAATATTAGCGAAGAAATATCCTTTATTGGCAGATACGATGTTACACCGGGCGATTCGCTATAATCACACATTAAATAAAATCGAAGAAATGGAACAAAGAGGGGAAATATTTGTTTTCAGACCACCTTATGCACTGAGAAGTTTTGAAAAGAATATCGATTTGCTAAATCATGGCTACCAGTTGGGACACGAGCAAGCGGTAGAAAGAATGGATGAGCTAAGAGCGTATTTATCCAAATAAATGGGTCCTTTGTTGCGTTTTTGTAACAAATTGAAATTATATTACATACACGGTAATCAATTTGTAACACTCCGTCTTAAAACTTGTAACATTTCTGTAATATAAAAAGACTACACTAATGTACAGATGGTAAACTTTAACTAAGACGGAGGGTATACATGCACATTCAAAAAATCCTAGCATTTTTAGGTACAGCGTTTTTAGCGATGGTTTTATTTAGCGCGCCGGTGGATGCAGCATCACACAAAGTCCAAAAGGGTGAAACATTATTCAGTATTTCTAAAAAATACAATACAACAGTCGAACAAATTAAGAAATCAAATAAACTACGTTCTAATACACTAAAAATTGGACAAACATTAAATATAGGCGGAACTACTACTACTGCAGCAGCTAAGAAAACAACAATCATAGCTAAAAAAACACACCGGATGACAGCCACAGCATTTACTGCTTACTGCGGGGGTTGCTCAGGCATTACGCGTACAGGAATTAATTTAAAGAAAAATCCAAAGGCAAAGGTCATTGCGGTAGATCCTAAAGTCATTCCTCTAGGTTCGAAAGTTTATGTAGAAGGTTATGGAGAAGCCATTGCGGGAGACACAGGCTCAGCTATTAGAGGAAATAAGATTGATGTGTTTTACCCTACGAAATCCCAAGCATACAAATGGGGACGCCGTACAGTAACAGTGACGGTGCTTAACTAAAAAATAATTAAAAGCGAATTGAATAAATAGATGTGCCTCAGCGTGTAGACCAAGCCGAAACTTGACTTGGTCTACACGTTTTTTAGGCTGTTGCACTCGCAAGAAATTGATGCCTACTTGTCAAACGGGAAATGTCACTTATAAACCTAAGTTCATAAGCCGGCAAATGAGGCAAGGGACACAGGGGGAAGTTTCAGCCAACAGACTGACGCAAAGCGAATAAGTAGCGCTGCCTTTTTACTTGCAATCGAGTGTGAGAGTCGGTGAAAATAGGGAAATAGAGAAAGGAGTCGATCCTATGAAAGTAGGCTCTTGGTTACATAATACAATAGGGTTTTTCATTGTGATATTAAGTGCTTTTTTAGGCTTTCGAAATTGGCCAGATAGCAAACTCGCTGCTCTGTTCTTTTTTGCGTTTGCCATTATTATAGCCGTGCTGATTTTCCTGTTTACGAAAAAACGGCGAGAACTAGAAAGAGAGGGAAAATAGATGTCAAAACTCGCTATCCCTGTTTCCGTTTTAGAATTAGTATCTGTTGTAGAAGGACATGATGCACAACATGCCTTTCAACGGGCAAAAAATTTAGCCCAACATGTAGATAAGCTAGGATATAAAAGATTTTGGTTAGCAGAGCATCATAATAGTCCATCGATCGCAAGTTCTGCCACAGCAGTAGGAATCGGTTATATTGCAGGAGCAACCGAGCAAATCCGTGTCGGTTCCGGCGGGATCATGCTACCGAATCATGCACCGCTCGTGATAGCGGAGCAGTTTGGCACGTTAGATGCTCTTTATCCAGGTCGAATTGATTTAGGTCTTGGACGGGCACCTGGAACAGATCCCTTTACAGCACGGGCCCTGCGCCGCCGTCATCATGGTGGTGATTTTGAAGAAAACGTGCTGGAGCTATACCATTATCTAGCTGGAGCAAACGATGAGTTAACTGTGCGCGCTTACCCAGGACACGGGGCGCAGATTCCTATGTGGATTTTAGGCTCAAGTTTATTTAGCGCAGAATTAGCGGCACGACGCGGAATGCCTTATGCCTTTGCTGCTCATTTTGCACCGGATGATTTTGAACAAGCCGTTCAGCTATATAAAGGCAATTTTGTGCCTTCTGAACACTTGGCAGAGCCGTATGTACTCGCCTGTGTAAATGTGATTATGGCAGATACGGATGAGGAGGCACAATATTTAGCGACTTCCTTCCAGCAGTTTTTCTTATCTATTATCAGGAGAGACCATAAGCTGTTGCAGCCTCCTGTTGAGGATATGGATACGATTTGGTCACCGTATGAAAAGCAAGCGCTCATGCAACAACGGCAATATACCTTTATCGGCAGTCCCGAAACAGTGACTGCTCAATTGACAAAATTTGTGGAGCAGCATCAAATTGATGAAGTAATGGTCACATCGGCTATCTTTGATGAGGAAGCGCGCAAGCACTCTTATACACTATTGCGAACTATTTTTATTTGAATTGTTGAAAAATTCAAATCATCATGTTACAATCAATCTAATTTAATCATCTTATCCAGAGAAGTCGAGGGAAATGGCCCGTTGACGCTTCAGCAACCTCTAGCTTGCTAGAAAGGTGCTACTTCCAGCAAGGATTATCCTTGACAGATAAGAACGAGCGTATAAACCTCTCATTCTTATGCATTAGAATGGGAGGTTTTTTTGATGATAGAGGGGGAACATAGATGCCGATTAATATACCAAAGAAACTGCCTGCGGGCGATTTGCTCCGTCAGGAAAAAATCTTCATCATGGAGGAGGACCGCGCACGTACGCAACAAATCCGTCCATTGAATATTGTTGTGTGCAATTTAATGCCGGAAAAAGAGAAAACAGAGCTGCAATTGTTGCGACTGCTCGGTAATACACCTTTACAAGTAAACGTGACGTTTTTAAATACGGCAACGTATGAATCCAAAAACGTCTCCAAGTCACATCTCCAAACGTTTTATAAAACATTTAACGAAATTAAACACCGCCGTTTTGACGGGATGATCATTACCGGTGCACCAGTGGAAAAAATGCAGTTTGAATCGGTTTTATATTGGAAAGAGATTACAGATATCATGGACTGGGCAAATGCAAATGTCACATCGATTATGTATATTTGTTGGGGAGCGCAGGCTGCTCTGTATCACCATTTTGGAATCGGAAAATTTGAACTGCCGAAAAAATGTCACGGTGTGTATTCACACGTTATTACGGATTTAACAGTGGATCTGGTGCGCGGCTTCAGTGATGAATATGTGGCTCCGCATTCGCGCCATACATCTGTATCGATTGAGGAGGTACGCAATCACCCGGATCTACGCTTACTTAGCTACTCGGACGATGCTGGTGTTTTCATTGTGCAATCGAAAGACAACAAGCATATTATGATTACGGGTCACTTAGAGTATGATGCGACAACATTACGCGATGAATATGAGCGCGATATTGCGAAAAACGATGGCGTAGAGGTACCGTTCAATTACTTCCCGAATAACGACCCGCAAAAAGAACCAAAGAACACATGGCGAGCGCACTCTCACTTGCTGTTTTACAACTGGTTAAACTACTATGTATACCAAGAAACACCGTACGAATGGGACTATGTCGACGAAAATATTGAGTTTCATATTTAAATAGTATAAGAGACTGAAATAGGAATTATACTTTATAAAATGAAAGAGAAATGAATGCATGGTTTTGCAATAAAACAGTAATTATCTTTCATGTCACACATTATATAATCATTAGTACATCACTTATATAGTAGTGGTGTACTTTTTTATTTTGTAAACCTCTTAAATACCCCATTTATTACTGCAACAGCGAAGTTGTATTTGTTAATTTTACAACGGCACTTTGTGTATAGTAGAGCGGAATAATACCTTGCCGAAAATACCTCGAATAGGTGGTTAATTATTGTGAAATGTTTAAATAGATATGTATTCAACAATCGAGCTATTTAATAAAATAATAATCTAAGATAAATTAGATATTTATGCAGAAATTAATATGAAATTATGAGAATTTATACAAAACAATACGAGAGGTTTAGTTTAACGGATTTCTGGTAATATATTAAAATAGGAAAAGGCCAAATTCACGCCTTTTTTTAAAATATCATTCCGTAAAAGGGGGTTAGAACATGAGAATTTTAATAAAAAAACTTTTCATATCAGTTGTTGCTTTCGCACTTGTATTTACTATTTTCCAGCCTAGCTTAACAGAAGCTGCGAGTAAACCTTCCTTCAACTCATTAGGGAAAGAATATGACAGGGCAACTGACAAATTATTTTATTGGAGCTCTATGAATGATGCGTTTAGTAAAGCTAGTTTAGTTCAAGATGTCGCTTACATGGCACTGACTCAATACAAAAAACTCACACTTTCAGAAAAACGACAATATCAGGCAATTGATTTTGCAAGCGATGTCAATACTATTGCTAAAGGGGCTTTGCAAGCAGGGAGTAAAAAAGTTACAATCCCAATGAAACTTGCTGTGAAAGCAAAATATTATTCAGCAAGTTCCGACTTGAAAAAAGCTGAAAAAAATTTGAAAAAGTATTATCCAAAAGAATCAAAATGCCTACTTTCCCCTTCATCTTGTAAAAACGGTTCAGGTGGCGGAGGTGCGAGTCGTTCTTGGTAATGATGAATTTTTTATCGACTCTAAAAGGTGAACCAACCGAGTTTGCTGAAGCAAACTTCAACCGTAACACCACTAAATAAACCCAATCAAAAAAGTAAATTGTATTAGCCTCGAATTCCTTGTAAAGAATTCGGGGTTTTAATTTATCAAGATCGTTCCTTAACTTTTAATAAAATTCTGCATAACTTCTCTTTTTTATTTAAAATATACGGTTATGGAGAAGCGCCTGTGAAAAGTATCGGTACCAGCGAGAGAATGAAATCTTAACACTATATATCATTTATATTAAAAATCCACTTCATTTGTTTAATATCCGACCTGTTTGGATAGATAAATAGTAGACTTCAACATTGAAGGAGGCTTACAAATGGAAGATATAACAAAAAAGCAAGTAGAGGGGACACCACCCCAGACACAGCCGGATCAGCCAGGGATAGAATCAGAAATGAACCCGCTTCCGACACAGCCCTATGAGTATAAGGGCAGTGGCAAACTAAAAGATAAAGTAGCGATTATTACTGGGGGCGACTCTGGTATTGGTCGCGCTGTCGCTATTGCTTATGCAAAGGAAGGCGCGAATTTAGTCATTAACTATGTAGCAAAGGAAGAGCAGGATGCACAAGAAACGAAACGCCAGGTCGAAGAGGAAGGCGTGAAAGTAGAGCTTGTGGAAGGGAATATTGCTGAACCGGAAACAAGTCAGCGTCTAGTCGACAAGGCACTTGAAGCATTCGGTAAAATCAATATTGTGGTTAACAACGCAGCCGTGCAGTATCCTGTGGACCATTTCCTGGAGATTACAAACGAACAGTGGCGAGAAACTTTCAGCATAAATTTAGACGGAATTTTCTATCTGTGCAAGGCGGCAGTTCCGCACTTGAAAGAAGGAGACTCGATTATTTCCACTACGTCGATTAATGCCTACCGAGGCCATGCTACCTTAATCGATTATACGACGACAAAGGGAGCTATTGTTGGGTTAACACGCAGTCTTGCACAAAACTTAGCGGACCAAGGCATCCGTGTCAATATGGTCGCACCTGGCCCTATCTGGACACCGCTCATCCCATCAAGCTTCGATGCTGAAAAGGTATCGGAGTTCGGTACAGAAACACCGATGAAGCGTCCAGGACAGCCAAGCGAGCTAGCGGGTGCTTATGTCCTTCTTGCCTCTCCGGAAGGCTCTTATATCACGGGGCAATGTATCCATGTAAATGGCGGCTTAACAATGCATTCGTAATAGAAAGAGCAATAGAAAAAGGGCTGTGGTATCGGTTTTTACTGATACCACAGCTCCTTTTTTATTATGAGTATTATTTATTTGGTTTTACCCAATTTGGATAGATAGGCTGCAAGGATGTTGTGACATCGGCTTGAATACCAATCGGTGGTATCGGGTAGCGTAAACCGTTACGGGATAATTTTTTCATCCCTTCAATTGCTTTCACTAAGTCAGCAGGACTAATAGCCATGAGTAACTCCTCGTCCAATACACCGCCGAATCGACGTTCTGCATAGCAAGGAATCGATAAACTAGGCTGTCCTGTTGCCAAGGCACGTCCCCAAGAATCCGCGCAGGAACTTTCACCGGACACATGCCATGCAAATTTTTCGAATCCCTCCCACTGTAGGCCGTTAATGAGTAAAATCATCTGACCTGGAGAAGCATATATTAAACAAATATCCGGATCTGTTATTCGGTCACTAGCGATCGGTGAAATAGCTAATGCTTGGTAGCTATTATAGGGCACGACATCTAATTGCTGCTGATGCTTGGCACTATCTTCCCGGCTACCGAACCATACCCCGTCCATTGCTTCTCCAGAATAAAAGTCATCATCCTGCGGGAAAAGCCCAAGTATTGCCCCGCATTGTTTCATCGCTAAATCATCTGCTGTCACACCGATTGTGTAGCCTAATCGGACAGATTGCGCTACGATTTGATCAAATAAATACCGTTGATCCGGTCTGCGGATTTTTGGTACTTGTTGCATTTCTTCTACGCTTGCATACTTTTTCATTGCGACCGGTGTAGCTTTTAGTCGCAATAAGGTTGTTAACTCCTCTGCAATTTGTGCGCCATTGAATGTTTGTAACATATGACCATCCCCCCTTACTTCTATTATCCAACAAATAAAGTGAATATTCAAAATTATTTTGGAATAGATTAGAAAACCTCATTCTTTTTACTAGCTGACATCATTTCTTAATATGTTTGTAATGACCGTAGAAAAAGATGCCATGATATGATAAATATGGGGTGAAAGAGATGAAAAAATGGTTAGCAACATGTGCAGCAGTCGGCATCTTATTAGTAGGAAAGGATGTAGTGCAGGCGCAGTCATTTACAGACGTCCCTGCGACACATACATATTACACAGAGATTGAAGAAATGAAAGAGCTAGGAGTGATTAACGGGTATGAAAATCAGCAGTTCCGCCCGGGCAATGACATATTGCGCAAGCATGTAGCAGCGCTCATTGCTAAATCAGTGGACTTACCGGTAAAGCGACCAGCCACGACATTTGCGGATGTCTCCCCGGCATCGAGCTATTATGAAACGATTCAGCAATTGTACCAGGCAGGGGTGATTGACGGGGATGTGAGAAATGGCCAGCGCTATTATCATCCAGACGCTTCTTTAACGAGGGCACACTTAGCGAAAATATTATCGCTTGCCTATGAGCTAGAAGCGAAAGGGAGCGCTACATTCCTGGACGTCGATCCTAATCATTGGTCAGCCGATTACATTGATCGCTTGTATACGAATCATATTACAACAGGAAATAACGGGCGCTTTTTACCAAACCATGCTGTAACACGTCAACATTTTGCGACGTTTATGTACCGTGCGCTTGGGGAAAAACAATTACTATCATTGGATGGTCAGGCAAATTATACGCTGCAGCAGTGGGTAAAAGAAGGTGCTGCTTTTGCGCCTGGATATTATGAGGGGCGTATGATAAAACCTGGAGAATATGTATTTGCCTCACAAGAAGAAGGTCTTCATTATTTTGGAGAGCAGCTTGTCACAGGGGAGTCATTTGCAAGTGAAATATTCAATACATTCGGCTACGTGAACATCCAAGGGCTTGGAAATGTAGAAACAGGCGGCTATTTAATCAATACAGCTGCTTTCAATGAGACAAAATGGCAAGGTGCACGAGACTTTTATGCAGCATTGACAAACCGCACAGGCTATAGCGGTAGCGGCATGTATAAAGTGGGAGTGGATATCGCACCAGGCAACCATGTATTATTATCTACAAAAGAAGGAGCCTATGTGGAGGTAAGAACAGGACCTATCGGCAATGGTCACATTGAGCAAGCTGGATTTTTCACGGGGAGTTTTCCTTTAAAACTAGAAAACGGAAAATATATACTGTTTACAGATGCGCAACTATAAGCAACAGAAAAAAGTATGGGAAATCTCTAGATTTCCCATACTTTTTTCGTTATATTAATAAAGCATTTACGTTTTTGGGGTAAACTAGGTATGTAAGGGGGTGAACCAATGCCTATTACATTCATCAAGCATAGCGAGCAGTACGCGAAAGAAATTGCTCGTTTGACATCTGATCCTCTTGTAAAAGATGCACTTGGCTTATCAGATGAAGAAACTTCTTTGGCGGGCACGAAGAAATTTATCCGCTACGTGCAAAGGCAGGAAGCGATTCAGGCTCAATACTCAAGAGTCATCTTTAATGATAGACATCAATTAATTGGCGTGATTACGTTAAAGGCTATTGATGCGCATGATAAAACAGCCCATATCGGGACGTGGATTGGTTCTGCTTTTTGGGGACTCGGCTACAATGAAGAAGCAAAAGAGAAAATACTTCATATTGCGTTTTCCGAGTTAGGACTGCGGCGGGTGTTTGCAGGGGCGACCGTATCAAATATTCGCTCGCAAAAAGCGCAGCAAAAGCTTCCTTATATGACCATCAATGTCGGTCATATCTATCCGGCTGAGCTGAAAAGAATCAAGGATGAAACAAACAGTGACTGCATTTTAAATGTTGTCCTGAAAGAAGATTTCTTGCATTATTATGAAACAAAAACACTTAAACGCCGAGCGCTTTAAGTGTTTTTTGCGTTATGTAGGATATTTTCTCTGATATGCAAAAATTTCCTAACAATTTCTTTGCAAATGAATGGTTATTCATTTAATATAAAAGGAGAGTGTAAGTTTTTGCAACATAATAAAGGGATGGGGGAATTTAGATGACATTACCAGTAATTGTAGCGCCGATGTTTTTAATCTCGACACCGAAAATGGTTATTGAATCTTCGCGAGCAGGTATGATTGGTTCATTTCCACTGTTAAATGCACGTCCAGCAAGTGAATGTGCCAAATGGTTGCAAGAAGTCAAAGAAGCATTGCCGACAGAATTGTGGGCTGTGAACTTCATCTGTCATGAGCGTGAAAATGCACGCTATGAAGAGGATTTTGCATTGATTAAGGAATATCAGCCGCCGATTGTCATCACGTCACTTGGGAATCCAGCACCAGTTGTAGAAGCCGTACATGCCTATGGCGGTCAAGTATTTTCGGACGTCATTTATGTAAAGCATGCTAAAAAAGCGGCGGCAGCGGGAGTGGACGGACTCATTCTTGTGACGGCCGGTGCAGGTGGACACGGCGGGCAGCTCAATCCATTTGCGTTTATCTCAGAGGTGCGCCGTTTCTTTAACGGTACCATTTGTTTAGCTGGGACAATTTCTACTGGAGCTGATATTGTTGCCGCTCGTTTAATGGGTGCAGATTATGCCTATATGGGCACACGTTTTTTAACTGCGGCGGAAAGCAATACGACAGAGGACTTTAAAGAGATGGTCATTGACAGTAATATTGAAGATATTATTTATACAGATGCCTTTAGTGGTGTCCATGCCAATTATTTAATTCCGTCGATTGTAAAAAATGGGCTTGATCCGAGAAACTTACAATCAAAAGGTAAGCTTGATTTTTCAGTGATGACGGATGCGAAAGCCTGGAAAGATATATGGTCGGCCGGGCAAGGGGTAGGAAATATTACAGCGAAGGAAACGGTAGCTGAGATCGCCAAGCAATTACGCCAGCAAATGGAAGAGGCTATCGAACAAGCGTCGACATTACTAACAAAAGAAAATGTATAATAATAGTGAGTGAAACTATCTGCTTGTTGGGTAGTTTCTTTTTATTGTATTGGATTATTTAGGAATAGGAAGTCGGCTAAATTAATTTAGCTGGCTTTTTTTTGTTGTAAAGGGACAGAGTCAGCAACATTTTCATTTCCAATAATATGCATAATTTTATTAAATACCATTAGTGGGTAATATTCAAAATGCTCTCGCTACAAGACAAAATAACACCTGATAGTTAATGGAACCCTTAAATCGACAGTTTTTATTGTAAATTTTTGATATTATAGTATGCTGTTTTATGATGTTCATGAAAGGAGCTTACATACGATGAAAAACTATTTACTAGGGCTTGTAGCTGCTGTCCTATTAGTATTTAACTTGAGTTTTGGCACAACAGCCTCTGCTAATCAAGTATTTACTGATGTTCCTGCCACACACCCTAACTACCATGACACGCTGTATCTGCTTGATAAAGGTGTTATTTCAGCTACTAAGAAAGTGTATGGTATTAGAGATATTGTGACTCGTGAAGAAGTAGCAGTAATGGTTGCGAAAGCGAGAAATTTAGACGGTACTCCCCGTGCAACCAAATTTAAGGATGTGCCAAAATCCCATCCAAATAGTGGTTATATCCAATCTGCTGTAGAGGCGGGCATTATAAATGGCTATTTAGATGATACATTCCGACCGACTGTAAAAGTGACACGTGGCCATATGGCGGCATTTATAGCCAGAGCTTTTACTTTGCCACAAGGTACAAAAACTTTTAAAGACGTAAAAGTCGGTGCCACATCCTATACGGCTGTCAGCCAATTAGCTGCCGCTAATATTACAACAGGCTACCCAGACGGTACATTCCGACCTCAAAACAACTTAACAAGAGGGCATATTTCCGCTTTCCTAGCTCGTGCCATGAAATATCAGGAATCGCTAACTTCAATGCCGAATGGAATGGTGGTCCATTTTATTGATGTAGGGCAGGGGGACTCAATTTTTATTAAGGCTTCAGGTGGTAAAACGATGCTGATCGATGGAGGGGCAAAGAGCGCAGGCGATACAGTCGTAGCCTATTTGAAATCTTTAAATGTTTCTAAATTGGACTACGTAGTAGCCACGCATCCTGATGCCGATCACATAGGCGGGCTGATTGATGTCGTTGAAAACTTTACAATTGGCCAATTTATCGATAGCGGCAAAACGCATACTTCGGCTACATATGAGCAATTAATGACGGCTCTTGTGAATGATCAGGTTCCGTATTCAGTAGCTAAAATAGGGGATGTAATAGCACTGGACGGAAAATTAAAAACACAGGTTTTAGCTGTGAATGCAGCTGCTGCAGATAACAACGATGCTTCCATTGTTTTAAAAGTGACTTACAATAACGTATCCTTCCTACTGACTGGGGATGCCGGTTCTGAAATCGAAAAACTGTTTGCAGCGAAATATGATGTGAAGTCGAATATTTTAAAGGCGGGACATCATGGATCTAGCACAAGCAGCTCATACGAGTTCTTGCAAAAAGTGCAGCCTGCAGCCGTTATTTTAAGTTACGGCAAAGACAATGATTATGGTCACCCACATAAAGAGGTGCTGACCAATATGAAACAAATTGGCGCCAAAGCTTATTCTACAGCTGAAGACGGAACAATTATTGTCCAAACAGATGGCAATATCTATTCGGTTTCGGCTAAGGAATTTGTAGTAGCGGGTACTACGCCAACACCTACTCCTAAGCCACCTGCACCAACAGGAGATGTGAATTCGGGTACGTATGTAATTCCAGGTGCCCCGACTACATTCAAAAACTGTGATGCAATGCGTGTGTACTATCCAAAAGGCGTTCATTCATCTCATCCCGCATATGCTCCTGCACGTGACGGTGATAAAGACGGCTGGGCATGTGAAATCTAATAGTAAAAGCAACTCTTTGACCAAGAGTTGCTTTTTCAATTTAAAATTTATTTTCTCAAAACTGGAATCCAAATTTCACTTTCTACTGATGGTGAAGTTAAATCTTTACTTTTAATAGACAAGATTTCAGGTCCTTCTGTTACTTGATAGTTAGACGATGGAAACCACTCAGAATAAATCTTTCCCCAAGTTTCCTGTAGCGTACTAGGAAAAGGTCCCGTTGATTCAAATATCGCCCATGTTAAGGCAGGAACCTCAAGTTTTGAATAGTTTACAGGACATTCTTGTGTTGTTGCTACACCTATATACTGATCAAGCTCTCCTTTTTCTTCCATACGTCCTTCAGAAAAGTTTGTAGATGCTTGAATTATCCCTTTAGGTTCAACGTTAGAGAGTTTTTTTAATTGATCTATTTTCTCCATAGTAAAAGATTTCCACATTGCTGTAATTTCCGGATTTTCTCCTTCAAAAATAATGGGAACTCTTTTCATAATACCAACTATGTTAAATGCTTCTTTTGATTCAACTCGATAATTCATTTCATTTCCTCCTCTAATTGATAATTGAAAGGTCATGAATGGATATGCTTTTAATGGCTGACCATTATTTCTTGCTTCTGATGGGGTTATACCATGTAAATTTTGAAACGCTCTAGTAAAAGAATCCGGTGAATTGTATCCATATTTAATCGCAACATCGATTACTTTTATGGAGTTATTAGTAAGCTCTAATGCTGCTAAACTAAGCCGTCTACGGCGGATGTATTCTGATAATGTAATTCCTGCAAGGAAAGAAAACATCCTTTTAAAATGATATTCAGAACAATGTGCTATACTTGCCACCATCTTAAAATCTATTTCGTTAGTAAGGTTTTCCTCGATATACTTCATTGCATCATTCATATTCTTAAGCGAATCCATTCCATGACCTCCTTCATCAATAGAATAGCAGGAGTTGAATCTATCCATCCTACATTTTGTGCACAGTTATGCAGGATTAATCTTTTCTTGGATTTACACTGCAGCGTTAAATAATATTTCACCAACAACTCTTCTTCTTGTTTCCTCAACAATGGGACCCTTTAATCGAATAAAAAATGACTGTTTTTTACCTTATCATAGCCTTCTATGTAATCGTCAGGAACATGATCTTATCTACATCCCCTAAAAATAAGAAAGCTCTTTGATCATTTGAATAACCAGCTAGTCCATGCTCCATTTTCTTTAGTAGAAAGCGATTTCAATATCATTATTAAGTAACTGTGTATGTTGTTTTTGCGTATTTAAAAGTTGTTTATAAGGCAATATTCCTATAAAGGATGTTTTTGGGACAAGTATTAATATGATAACTAGTATTTTAGTTTTTATTTTTACATATTATTTACTTATATGGTTATTTTATAGTATAATAGTCGTAGGATATAAGGGGTGTTTTACTATTTTTAAAAAAATTATAGATGTTTAATTGATAAATAGTAATGCTTTACTGTTTTTTATATTCATTTCATATTGAGCATTTCATAGACTACAGCACTTCTAAATGAAGTTTAACTATGAATTCGGATAAAAATACCCGTCCAAGTTCCATTTTTTGATTTTATAGATATCTTTATTATTGAGATAAATCATTAATAGAAGGACTACTTGAATTTAGAGATTCAGGTAATTTGAAGTGAGTAGTGCAACAGACTTTTATTATTTGTTTTTCAGAGTTGAGGGGGATTGGCTATGTTAAAAAGAGAAGATATTAAAAATTACAGTTATCTTTCGTTGTTATCTCATTCGGACATCGATGCAAATGAAAGGTTAAAAGAGAAGCTGGACTTTCTAGGCATCTCGCAAATCAGAAGAGAAACGGTAAGCACACTAAAGGAAATTTATATTAAGAACCATGAAAGCATATTATCCAAATTCTACGATCGCTTACATCAGAATGATTATTTACATAGAGTGATTAATGAACATACAAATGATGAAAAATTAAAAAAATCTTTTCATCATTATATGCTTAGTTTATTTAGTGACAAGTTAGATATTACGTATGTTTTTAGCCGTAGAGCCATAGCGGAAGCACATGCTCGAATTGGTCTGACACCTGAATGGATGCTTTCTGCCTATACATTGTTAAATCAACTATTTATACCTATTATCACAAAAACCTTGTATAAAAAACCAAAACAAAACTTGGACGTTATTCTCGCTTATGAAAGCATTATTACACTGGATCAACAAATCGTTATTGAAACATATATGGAGCTGCAGGCAAAAGGTTTTATCAATGGTCTATCGGAAGTGATTGCTTATAATGTAGAAATTGATGAAGTGAAAAAATTGCTTGATTTTCAACAGCGCCAAAAGGATAATTCTTATTCAGTCACCGCTGCAGTACAGGAACTTAGTGCAAGTGTAGAAGAAGTAGCTTCGTCAGTTACCGTTTTATCACAGTCTTCAACTGAGCGTTTACATGATCTGAATGGAGATATTCATGCATTAAATCGCATTGCTAATTTTCTGAAGGAAGTAGACCAACAGCAATCTGCCGTTCAATCAGATGTAAAACAACTATTAAATCGCGTGAAAAGTATGGAACACATTATAGGAGTTATAAAAGACATTGCCGAACAGACAAATTTACTTGCATTGAATGCATCGATTGAAGCGGCACGTGCTGGAGAAAATGGCAAAGGGTTTTCTATTGTTGCAGAGGAAGTACGGAAACTTGCAGATAATACAAAGGGATCTTTGAATACAATTACAGAAGATATGAAACAATTAACAATACTTACTTCTAACATAAATAATATGACAAATAATGCTTCCGAAAAGTTACATGAAGGAACTGAATATACAGAGAAGATTTCCAATGATTTAAATGATTTAAATGAAGTTTTGCAAGAAATAGGTGCTCAATTTGAAGAAATATCCGGTATCACGGAAGAACAAGCAGCTTCAACTAGCGAAATTGCGCATAAAAATCATAGCATTGCAGAAGCGGCTGAGGTGGGTGAAGCAATTGTAAGACGAACTGGTGAAGCAGTTTACACTCTAAGTAAAATGATTGATAATTTCCGAACAACAGCTATATCGAATAACATGAAAATGAGTCAAGAAGATTTATTGCAGCTTGCTATTACGGATCACTTGCTATGGCGGTGGAGAGTATATAATTTAATTCTTGGTTTCGAAAAAATGAATGAAAATGAAGTTAGCTCCCATGAAGTATGTCGCCTTGGAAAATGGTATTACGGCATAGCGAAAAAGTTATTCAGCAAAGAAAAAATCTATATAGAAGTGGAACAGCCTCATATTCGCATACATGAACTAGCTAGAGATGCTGTGAGAGCTGTGAACCAAGGCAACACTGAAAAAGCAGAACAATATCTAATTGAAATTACAAAAACATCTAGCGAAGTCGTGGAGAAACTTAATAAATTGAAGAACTTCATAGTACAGCAAAAGGAACAGCATAAAAGCAGTGTCCGTTTAGATTAACCCGTTCAGTTCAGTGGTACAAACCTTCTGAATAGCATTCAAATTAGCACTGCAATTGACACAATAATTTTGATAAATAAAAGGACTTAATTCATCGAGAACTAAGTCCTTTTCTTATTATTCCGGCATTCAAATATTCAATAAAAGTCCCTGATAGTATAAGAATGGAACTATTATTCCTCGGGCATACTCTCTATCACTTTTAGTGCAAGCTTAGAGGAACGATGGAAATAGTGAACAGCAGATTTAAGAAGCTTAGATGGCGTTTCGCTTGAAAATCGGTTCTTATTCAAGGCAAAATAGTGTAGCAACAGCAATAAGGGAAATGGGGTGAATTGAAAAAACAACTTTCATTTTAAATTGCATCTCAGATGAGCCGTTAAGGAGAAAAGTTTAAAAGGATGTCAATAAAGCCGTGGCAATGAATGCATTAGCATGTAAGATTTTCTTTGGGAAACAAGGGGAACTGCGAGAAGGAACAATGCAGCATCAATTACAATGTGCGAGCGCCTTACATATCATCATCCACGCAATTGGTTTTTAGAATACCATTTATTTAATGGAAGCACTTGCATACCAAGAGAGTTAAGGGGATTTCAAGGAAGAGCCACTGCCTCATATTTCGCTACTCGGTTGGGACCATAATAAAATGTCTTAGGTGAATATCGCTTTAGAACGGAAACTAACCGTAATCCAGAGGGACTTCCACCATTACGAACTCCTTAACTTTGTAAATCCGCATTTTTCTGACGGGAACCCAAATAAAAAAATTCAATGTAAGGTAGGGATGCATCATGACAGTCATTCAACAGTTAACGCAGCATAAGTCGATTCGAAAGTATACAGACAGGGCAGTGGAGCCCCACATCATGGAACAAATACTGCAAGCTGTGCAGTGCGCTCCGTCGTGGATCAACGGTCAGCAATATTCCATTATCTCGATTACCGATACGGCTTTACGTCAGGAAATTACGGCTTTAGCAGGCAATCAGCCGTATATTCAGGAGGCTCCGGTGTTTCTTGTTTTTTGTGCCGATTTTTACCGCACAAAGCAAGCTTGTGAGATGGAAGATTTTACACTCGAAATCGATTCTCCTGACTTTCTAACGATTGCCGCAACCGATGTAGGCATTGCGCTCGGTACAGCCGTAGTCGCAGCGGAATCATTTGGTCTTGGGACAGTTGCGATTGGAGGCGTGCGCAAAAGCACAGCTGCAATCATCGAGCGTTTACAGCTACCGGAAGGCGTGCTTCCTATATCGGGTCTTTGTATCGGTTACCCAGCTGAAGAACCTTTACAAAAGCCGCGGTTGCCGCAGCAAATCATCGTTCACGAAAATACGTATAAAAAAGCCTCAACAGAATCACTTGAGGTGTACAATACAACAATGGCTGATTATTTGAAACAGCGCGGGACAGAAGGGAACTGGACAAAGGGGGTAGCCAATTTTTATAAAAACGGTTATCCTGCTTATCAAGGTGTAGAACAGGCAATGAAAAAGCAAGGATTCAGGTAACCCGTTGCATCATGAAAAAAGCCATTGATTATAAAAATCAATGGCTTTTTTGCATATACACACTTTATCCCGTTGCGTTTGTTCGGTCGAAGTGACGACCTAATTTTAAAGCATCGATAAAGTCATCGACGGAATCCGTAACGCCTGGATGCTGATTATATTCTTCTGACACTGCACCTTGATGTAAGAAGGCAAGCGTTTTGTAATGATTATAAATTTCATCGGCAAATGTATCGACTTTTTTGTTCGTCACTGTGTCATTGAACATAGCCGCGATGACTAGCCCATCGTATAAAACAGGAGAGGCTGTTTCAAGGCTGTGATCAATCGGTTGTCCGTCAATTTCACCTTGATGATTGCTAATCAGTTCCACTGTAATGCCTTGTGCCTCTAAACTTTGCTTAATTGCAGAGATGTTTGACTCTTCATTCACAATTACCCCAACCTTTTTTGATTTAAGGAATGGTACAGGATTCTCATACATGCTCACTGCTTTCGAAATGAAAGGCGCTGTTACTTCTGCAATCGAAGCATCTGGAGGCATGACGCCAACATTTTTCGCTATTGTTTCCGCAAGTGGACGACTGACATTGGCAAACATGTCTACAACTTGCTGGCGGACTCCTTTATCTTCTACTTTTCCTACCTCAAAGCTAAAGGCCTTTGTAATATGCTCCTGCTCTACCGGTGTCATGCTTTCCCAGAACATGCGTGCTTGAGAGAAATGGTCTTTAAATGATTCACTGCGGGCACGTACTTTCCGGCCTTCTACTTTTTCCTGATAGTGCTCATAGCCACCTTCATTAGCTGGTACCTCGTACGGAGTGTTTTGCTGTAGTGAGTTTTTATGGTAGCTTACCTGTCCTTTATTAATCGTCATGCGGTTATATCCGTCACGCTGATTATTATGGAATGGGCATACAGGACGGTTGATTGGTAGCTCGTGGAAGTTTGGTCCACCTAAGCGAATTAACTGTGTATCTGTATACGAGAATAGACGCCCTTGTAAAAGAGGGTCATTCGAGAAATCAATCCCGCGCACAACATGCCCAGCGTGGAAGGCTGCTTGCTCTGTTTCAGCAAAGAAATTATCCACGTTGCGATTCAATGTCATGATGCCTAGCTTACGTAGCGGCACGAGTTCTTCAGGCCAAATTTTTGTAGGGTCTAGTATATCGAAATCAAAATTAAATTCATCTTCCTGACGAATCAATTGAACGCATAATTCATATTGAGGATAATTGCCGGCTTCAATATTCTCATATAAATCGCGGCGGTGGAAATCCGGGTCCTTACCCGCAATTTTTTGCGCCTCGTCCCATACTAACGAATGAACACCGAGCACAGGTTTCCAGTGGAATTTCACAAAATGGGCTTGACCCGCTTCATTGACAAAGCGGAAAGTATTAACCCCGAAACCTTCCATTGTACGATAGCTGCGGGGGATGGAACGGTCTGACATATGCCACATGACCATATGTGCGGATTCTTGGTTATTCGCTACAAAATCCCAGAATGTATCATGGGCACTTTGCGCTTGCGGAATTTCATTATGCGGTTCGGGTTTTACCGCATGAACAAAGTCCGGGAATTTCATTGCATCTTGTATAAAGAAGACAGGAATATTATTTCCGACTAAATCATAATTTCCTTCTTCTGTATAAAATTTAGTCGCAAATCCACGAGCATCACGGACTGTATCGGCTGAACCTCGTGATCCTGCAACAGTTGAAAATCGTACGAATACCGGTGTAATTTTTCCTTTTTGATTTAAAAAGTTAGCCATCGTAATATCGCTGGCGTCTTCATAACATTCAAAAGTACCATGGGCAGCTGTACCGCGTGCGTGTACGACACGCTCCGGAATGCGCTCATGGTCAAAATGGGTCATTTTTTCACGGAAGTGGAAGTCTTCAAGTAATGTGGGACCACGGTCACCAACTTTTAACGAATGTTCATCATCAGTAATTTTTACACCTTGATTGGTTGTGATTGGCTTACCAGCATCACTTGCTTTGAATTGTTCTAACTGTTCTAGCTTTTTGTTGTTCGTCACGTCAAATAGCCTCCTTGAAAAAATTAGATTAGCAGAATGCGCTATATAAAAGGTGAATAGACAGTTAATAGATAGCTATGATTTATTAACTCTATGAAGCAATTACCCATTTTTTCTAATTTTCAACCAATTTCTTGCTAGAAATTGATTAACAGTACTTTTGACTGATCCCATTCTTTTTTTCTCCTAAACAAAAAGACATGTGATGCGTTTATACATCACATGTCTTTTTACAATTATGATTGATAAGCGGATACTGTTCCCGTGGCAGCGAAAAATAGCTTTTCGTTTACACGTAATGCCCATTGCATAATAGGACCTAACCCAAAGGCCATCAGCACCGTACCGATACCGATTGGTCCTCCTAGTGCAAAGCCAAGAATGGCAACGATGATTTCCATCGATGTCCGTGCGCTGCGAACACTCCAGCCTAACTTTTTCGATAATAGGAGCATCAGTGTATCGCGCGGACCAACACCGAGGTTGGCTACGATATACATGCTAGAGCCAAATGCGAGGAAGAAGATACCGCCGCAAAATACTAATAGTTGCGCTAGCAAACCGTTTACTGGCGGTAATATGTAACTGAAAATATCGATAAAAGCGCCGGCAATCAGCAAGTCCATAATCGTGCCGATGCGCGGTAAATGTTTTAATATAAGACAGTCTATTGCCACGATTGTAAGTCCGACAATGATGGACCAAGAGCCAACTGTTAAACCAAATGTATTCGTCAAGCCGATGTGGAATACATCCCATGAGCCTACACCAATTACCTGCGTTTTAATGGTCAATGCTACACCAAAAGCTAAAATAATAATGCCGCTAATAAAAAACAGCACACGCCATGAAATTTCATTCATTTTAAATCCCTCTATCTCTCTCTTTCATTGCTCTTATTATACAGAGAAAAGCGATGAAAAGGGGATTTCAGCGAATTCTAAAAATAAAAACTTTTATTTGTTAGTTGCTACACTACAAATAGAAGGAAATTACATAGCGAGAAATGAATGAATAGTAACAAAATTCCATTGTAGTGGGATTTACTGCAGGGTGGACTGCTTTTGCATGAGGAAAACAAAGAGAAAAACACCCAAATAGAGCTAGATGCTTTGATTTGGGTGTTTTTGCTATTTATATTCATATTTCAGTTCTTCTAGTGAATCGTCGATTGTAACATGAAGGTCATGGTCATTGAAAAACCATTCATCGTCCTTTTCAATATAAAAATGTATATCTTCTATTACTGTTTCCACACTTAGTTCATGTGGGGCTTCGCGGTTCATGCCTAAGCTAAATGCTTCATGAAACGGAGAAGAGCCCCCGTATCTAGCATAAAAGCGGATATAATCTCCCTTTTCTACTTCCATTTCTTTCTTGAACCATGCGAGTGCCTGTTCTGTTACGACTATTTTCATATCCATCACCTCTCTATCCTATTATGCAAAAAATATGTTTTATTGAAAATGAAAAGCATTGCAAAATATAAAAGAGGCTTCCGCAGAAACATCTCAGCCTGTTGACAAGCGCTCGCATACTGCGTCACTTGCCTCACTCATCCGCTTCTGAACTTGGGTTCACTGCGCGTTTTCGCTCGCCTGCGTTCCTTTTCTGACAAACGCTTTCAAGACAGGCTGGTATCTATTCCTTGTGAAAGTAATGGCAGTAAAAAACGTGTAGACAAAGTTAACTTCGTCTACACGTCGAGGTGCTTCCGTAGAAACAACTTAAATCCATTTTACTTTTGGTTCTGTACCGCTTTTTATGCGTTTGATATTTTCACGGTGACGATACACAATAAAGATAAATAATACAGCCGTTAATATACATAATCCCCAACTGCCTGTCACCACACCGTAGATAATGCCGTATAGGAAGGCAACGGTTACGGAAATAATGGATGTTAAGCTTACCATTTTAAACATCTTTAAAGATGTAAAGAACACAATGAACAGTAAAATAAAGAGCGGGTAGGCATAGCCTAGTAAAATACCTGCGCTTGTGGCCACAGCTTTCCCACCGCGGAAGCCAGCAAAAATAGGGAACATATGCCCGATGACAGCGACAATCCCTAATAGAAGCGGATCAATTGTTGAGGTGCTGAAATAGGGAATCAGCGACAACAATACAGCTGCTGTTCCTTTAAAAATATCCACTAATGTTACGACAAGTCCGGGTTTTTTTCCTAATACACGGAAAGAGTTGGTAGCACCTAGATTTTTACTCCCGTGTTCCCGAATATCTGTGTTATAGAATAATTTTCCGACCCATAAGCCGGTAGGAATTGATCCTAATAGGTAAGCTACAAGGAGAATCCATACATTAATCATAAGATACCCCTTTCATTTTTAGTAATTTGTTAGTTGGTACTAATAGGTTGTAACAAATATTTTACACGCTTTTGGACGAGAAGGGAATAATTTTCTGAAGAAAAGAAGGATTTCCGCCTCATTATCGTGAAATTCACTAGAGTGCGAACTTTTACTCGGGGAAAATTGGTGTTACAATTATTATTTGAGTGCGCTTATAACATTGACAGCGCTTATTATTCACGATACGATGAATAATAATAAGAACGTTTGTTTGGTATTGGGGGAATTAGATTGGCACAAAAAAAGCCACCGATCGCATACAATGATGATGCGATCCAAGTATTAGAAGGGTTAGAAGCTGTTCGGAAACGTCCAGGGATGTATATCGGTTCTACAGACGGGCGGGGACTTCATCACTTAGTATATGAAATTGTAGACAATGCAGTCGATGAAGCACTAGCCGGTTTTGGTTCACATATCATCGTTACCATTGGTAAGGACAATAGTATCAGTGTGCGTGATTTTGGGCGCGGAATGCCGACAGGGATGCATAAAATGGGCAAGCCAACGCCTGAAATTATTTTTACAGTGCTGCATGCAGGCGGAAAATTCGGACAAGGCGGTTATAAAACGTCAGGTGGTCTACATGGTGTTGGGTCATCCGTTGTGAATGCTTTATCTCAATTTTTAGAGGTAACCATTTACCGAGACGGTCAAATCCATCGCCAACGTTTTGAGGACGGCGGAAAACCAGTAACAAGCCTAGAGGTAATAGGGAAGACGAAAGAAACAGGTACCCTGGTTCATTTCCTACCGGATGACAGTATTTTCTCTGTCACAAAATATAATTACGAGACATTAGCAGAACGCCTACGTGAATCGGCGTTTTTATTAAAAGGCTTAAAAATTGAATTAATTGATGAGCGTGACGAAGGACAGCATGAGGTGTTTCATTATGAAACCGGCATTGAAGCCTTTGTGACGTATTTAAATGAAGAAAAAGATGTTTTACATGAAGTAAAGTATGTCGAAGGTACGCATCAAGAAATCGAGGTAGAGTTTGCCTTCCAGTTTAATGATGCTTATTCGGAAACCATTTTATCCTTTGTCAATAATGTGCGTACGCGTGATGGTGGTACCCATGAAACCGGGGCCAAATCTGCCATGACGCGTATTTTCAATGAATATGCTCGTAAAATAGGCCTATTAAAAGAAAAAGATAAAAACTTGGAAGGCTCTGATATTCGAGAAGGCTTATCGGCTATTGTGTCGGTACGTATTCCCGAACATTTACTGCAATTTGAAGGGCAGACAAAGGGGAAACTAGGGACAAGTGAAGCGCGTTCAGCTGTGGAAACAGTTGTATCTGAACAGCTCTTTTATGTGCTAGAGGAAAACGCAGAATTGTCGGCAAGTCTTGTGCGTAAGGCGATTCGTGCCCAGCAAGTACGAGAGGCTGCGCGGAAAGCCCGCGAAGATGCCCGCAATGGCAAGAAGAATAAAAAAGGCGCGACAATTTTATCTGGTAAATTAACGCCTGCACAAAGCAAAAATGCGGCTCGCAATGAGCTCTATCTAGTGGAAGGTGACTCTGCAGGCGGTTCGGCAAAACAAGGGCGCGACCGTAGCTTCCAAGCGATTTTGCCACTGCGCGGAAAAGTCATCAACACCGAAAAAGCCAAGCTGGAAGATATCATGAAAAACGAAGAAATTTCCACAATCATTTATACGATTGGGGCTGGCGTAGGCGCGGACTTTAACGTGGCAGATGCTGCGTATGACAAGGTTATTATTATGACCGATGCAGATACGGACGGTGCCCATATTCAAACATTGCTACTGACTTTCTTCTATCGTTATATGCGCCCCCTTGTCGAAACGGGCAAAGTATTCATTGCGCTGCCACCGCTTTACAAAGTATCAAAAGGTGCGGGTAAAAAAGAAGTCGTAGAATATGCTTGGACAGAAAAGGAATTGCAGCAGGCAATAAAAAAAGTGGGGAAAGGCTATATTATCCAGCGCTACAAAGGGCTTGGTGAGATGAATGCCGATCAGCTATGGGATACGACGATGAACCCGGAAACACGGACATTGATTCGTGTCAAAATTGAAGATGCCGCGCGTGCGGAGCGCCATGTGACAACATTGATGGGTGACAAAGTAGAGCCTCGCCGTAAATGGATAGAAGCCAACGTTAACTTTGGTATGGAGGAAGATTTAAATATCTTAGATAACGAGTTCATTCATGAGGAGGAAGTATAGATGTCACAGGAACGTTTTCAGGATTTACCTTTAGAGGAAATTATGGGCGATCGCTTTGGTCGCTATTCCAAATATATTATTCAAGACCGGGCACTGCCTGATGCACGTGACGGTTTAAAGCCAGTACAGCGTCGTATTTTGTATGCAATGTTCAATGAAAATAACACACATGATAAACCATTCCGTAAATCTGCTAAAACAGTAGGGTACGTAATCGGTAATTTCCACCCACACGGTGATACGTCTGTTTATGATGCGATGGTGCGGATGAGTCAGGACTGGAAAGCACGCCATATGCTGATTGAAATGCACGGAAATAACGGTTCGGTAGACGGTGACCCGCCAGCCGCGATGCGTTATACAGAAGCACGCCTTTCATCAATTGCAGCAGAATTACTACGTGATATTAATAAACGTACAGTCGATTTTATTCCAAACTTTGACGATCAAGACGTAGAGCCAACCGTGTTACCAGCACGTTTCCCAAACTTGCTTGTAAATGGCTCTACAGGTATCTCGGCAGGCTATGCAACAGATATCCCGCCGCATAATCTGCAAGAATCACTGGATGCCGTGCTGATGCGCCTTGATAACCCAGAGGCTACAGTAGATGAGCTAATGACAGTTATTAAAGGACCTGACTTCCCAACGGGTGGGATTATCCAGGGCGTAGATGGAATTAAAAAGGCATATGAAACAGGCCGCGGTAAAATCATTGTCCGCGCTAAAGCCTTTGTAGAGCCTATCAAAGGCGGCAAAGAGCAAATCGTCGTGACGGAGCTGCCTTACGATGTCAATAAAGCCAATTTAGTAAAGAAGATTGATGAATTGCGTGTCGATAAACGATTAGAAGGCATCGCTGAAATTCGCGATGAATCGGACCGTACGGGACTGCGTATTGTCATTGAAATGCGCAAGGAAATTCCTGCCGAAGGCATTTTGCAGTATTTATTTAAAACGACAGATTTACAAGTGGCATATAACTTCAATATGATTGCCATTCATAATCGCCGTCCAACGATGATGACATTACCATTAATGCTGGATTCCTATATCGATCATCAAAAAGATGTTGTGCGTAAACGCTCGGAGTTTGAACTGCAAAAGGCAAAGGACCGCCTGCATATTGTGGAAGGTTTGATGAAAGCTTTATCGATACTCGATCAGGTGATTGAAACGATTCGTTCATCGAAGGACAAGCGAGATGCAAAGGATAATATTATTCGAAAATTTGCGTTCACAGAAGTACAAGCAGAGGCCATTGTGAGCTTGCAACTGTATCGTTTAACAAATACGGATATTACGGAGCTGCAACGCGAGCAAGAAGAACTTCATAAATTAGTGGATAAATTAACAGCGATTTTAAACAATGAAAAACAACTTATTCGTGTGATTAAATCGGAGTTAAATGATATTAAAAAGCGTTTCCATGAGCCGCGTCGTTCTGAAATCCAAGCGGAAATTCAGGAAATCAAAGTGAATTTAGATGTGCTTGTACCGAGTGAGGAAGTGGTAGTGACAGTGACGAAGGATGGGTATGTAAAACGCACCAGCCAACGTTCTTACAGTGCTTCCAATGGCAAGGACTTTGCGATGAAGGAATCCGACCATTTATTGTATGAGGCAACACTCAATACGCAACATCACCTTCTGCTCTTTACCAACCAAGGTCATTATATTTACCAGCCGGTGCATGAGCTGCCTGATATTCGCTGGAAAGACCTTGGCCAGCACATCTCCAGTATTGTGCCGATTGACAGTACAGAGGAGATTATTGCAGCCGTTGGTGTAGAGAAGTTTGATCTAGCAGATACCTTTGTCTTTACTGCTACAAGGGAAGGGCAGATTAAACGTTCTGCACTGGCAGATTATATGGTCACACGTTATTCGAAACCGATCAAAACGATGAATTTAAAAGATCAGGATGAAATGATTGCAGCTCAGCTTGTGACGTCATCGGCAGAAGTATTGCTAACGGCTAACACGAGCTACAGTATTCGATTTACGATAGAAGAATTGCCGCCAACCGGTGTCAAAACAGGTGGGGTGAAAGGGATTCAGCTAAAAGAAGGGGAATATGTAGCGGGAGCAAATATTTTAATGCCTGATGAGAAGCAAGATGTTGTAATTGTGACACAGCGGGGTGCAGTGAAACGCATGACGATTAGTGAAATAGAACTCGGTAGCCGAGCAAAACGCGGTATAGTGACATTAAAAGAGTTGAAATCAAATCCACATCGTGTCTTTGCAGTATTAATCGTCAAAGTATCGGATACGATTGTGCTGGAAACAGAAAAAGGACTGATAGAAGAAATTCAAGTCGTGAATTTAAATCGCTCTGACCGCTATTCTAACGGCTCACTGCGTGTAGATACAACGACAGATGGTGCGCTTGTTCGTGCAACTGTAAAATAATAAACGCAATAGACAAAACAAGACATTTACGATGGTAAGTGTCTTGTTTTTTATAGTTTTCTAATAAAAATGGATAGGAAGAATAATGCATTTATGCAATACGGAAAGTAGAGTAAGGGAACATCAGTATATGTTGGGAGCTATCCTTTTCATCAGATAATCTGCGTTTGCTTGTTATTAAAAAGGAATATAGAACATGAAAAAACTCCTGAAGATTGTTCTCCAGGAGTTTTTGTTATTAGTGTGATACGTCTTGTACAGAGATACCAGTTTGTGCTTTTACTTCTACTTCGCGGTAGATAGCTGGATCTTCTGCTGGAGCTAGGAAACTACCTACCCAACCAGCTAAGAAGCCAAGTGGCACTGTAATAAGCGCTGGGTTTGATAACATTAGTAATGGCTCACCAACGAAGATTGCTTTTCCTTCAATTGGGCTCCATACGTTTGGTCCTATTGCCCCTAATACTAAGCATGATACTAAGCCGACAAGAATCGCTGATACCGCACCAGTTGTGTTGAAACGCTTCCAGTAAATTGTGTAGATGATTACTGGCAAGTTTGCTGATGCTGCGATACAGAAGGCGAATGATACTAAGAATGCTACGTTTAAAGTTTGTGCACCAAGAGCTAAAACGATTGATACAATAGCGATTGCGATTGAACCGATACGTGCTGCAACCACTTGCTCTTTTTCTGATACTTTACCTTTTTTGATGATTTGACCATAAATATCATGTGATAGGGCAGAAGCACCTGAAAGTACTAAACCTGCTACTACCGCTAAGATTGTTGCGAATGCTACTGCGCAGACGAATGAGAATAAAATGTCGCCACCTAAAGCATCTGCTAGAAGTGGAGCAGCCATGTTACCTGCTGGGTTCGCTGCTACGATATTATCGAATCCTACGAATGCTGCTGCACCGAATCCTAAGAAGATTGTTAAGATATAGAAAAGTCCTACAATCCAAGTAGCCCAAATAACAGAAGAACGAGCTGTTTGTGCGTCTTTTACTGTGAAGAAACGCATTAGGATATGCGGAAGACCAGCAGTACCTAGTACTAATGCAGTTAACATAGAGATTGTGTCAATACCGTTTGTATAACGTAAGCCTGGATTTAAGTAAGCGTCACCATGTTCTGTCGCTGTTTTCATTTCTGTGAACATTGTCGCGATACTGAAATCGAATTTTGCTAATACTAAGAATGAAATGATAACTGTACCTAACATTAATAATACGGCTTTAATAATTTGTACCCAAGAAGTGGCTGTCATACCACCGAATAATACGTAAATCGTCATCATGACACCAACCAGTAGAACTGCGATCCAGTAGTCGATACCTAATAATAATTGAATAAGTGCACCCGCTCCTACTAATTGAGCGATCATATAGAATAAAACGATTGTGATAGTTGAAAGTGCTGCTGCACCACGAACTTTTGCTTTGTTGAAACGAGCAGTAATCATATCTGCTAATGTGAATTTCCCTAAGTTACGTAATGGCTCTGCTACGATATAAAGTACAACTAAATAAGCAACTAAATAACCGATTGAGAAGAAGAATCCATCGAAACCGAATAATGCGATCGAACCAGCGATCCCTAAGAAGGATGCAGCTGATAAGTAGTCACCAGCGATAGCTAGTCCGTTTTGCCAACCTGTTAAACCGCCGCCAGCTGTATAGAAATCGCTGGCACTTGATGTACGTCTAGAAGCCCACCAAGTAATTACTAATGTTAAGCCTACAATGGCTACGAAGAAAAATATTGCTGTAAAACTCATTTGCGGACACTCCCTTCGTACTCGCTAATAATAGCTTTTGCTTCTTTGTCAAATTTGTTAGCACGTCCTACATACAAGTGAGCTAAACTCCAAGTCATAATGAATAGCGCTCCTGCGTATAGCCAAACCCCTGTAATGTCCCCAATAACTGGCTGATGTAAGATCTTTGTATACGATGTTAATACTGGCAATAACATGTATGCAGCTAAGAAAATGACTGTGAGTGTCCAAAGAAATGAATTTTTCTTTTTTGCCAATTGCTTGAACGACTCGAGCTGTGCGATCTTTTCATAATCAATGTTTTGATTTTTCGCCATAACCCATACCCCCCTAAATAATGAAAAGTTTTACTGCTTAATGTGTGTAAAATTCTGGTTCAGAACCTTTACAACTTTTATTCTATGTTACCGTTCACAATATTGCAATAGTTTTATTTTAAAAATATTAATAAAATTGAAAGATTTTTTGTTTAAAGTAGAAAAACGATGACATGTTATAGGAATATAAGGCTTTACACTATAGGAATAGTGATAAATGGGGGGTAAGGAAAATTAAAAATATAGCATTGACAAACTAAAAAGAAGATTTAAGTACAGAAAAACACCTTTTAAAGAGAAAAATTGTTATTCAAACTCGGATTATCCTAAATTCATTCTACTACTGAATAATATATTTTAATAGTGTTTTTATAGGTATTAAATGGTAAAAATTTTTCCTTCATAATAAAAATCCTTTTTTTTCATAAATAACAGCTAAAAATTACTTTGAAGATATAAAGTTTAGTACCGAAAGAAGATAAAAAAGAACCACTGAAAATTCAGTGGTTCTTTCCTATATTAATGTGATACGTCTGACACAGATACACCTGTATTTGCTTTAACACGGATTTCTTTGTATGTTTCTGCAGCTGCTTTTTGATCCACTTTGCTCGCCGTCATAATCGACACAATCCATCCAGCAAAGAAACCAAGTGGAATCGTAATGATCGCTGGTACAGCCAAGCCTAAAAGTGGTTCACCAACGAAGATTGCTTTTCCTTCAATTGGACTCCATACGTTCGGTCCTAAAGCCCCTAATACTAAACATGATACTAAACCAGTTACCATTGATGCCACGGCACCATTTGAGTTGAACTTTTTCCAGTAAATCGTGTATAGAATTACAGGCAGGTTGGCAGAAGCCCCGATACAAAACGCAAATGATACTAAGAATGATACATTTAGGCTTTGTGCGAATAACGCTAAAATAATTGAAATAATCGCAATTGAGATTGAACCCGTACGTGCAGCTAATACTTGTTGTTTCTCTGTTAATTTTCCGTTCATAATGATTTCACCGTAAATGTCGTGTGAAATCGCAGAAGCGCCTGTTAATACTAAACCAGATACAACCGCTAAAATTGTTGCAAATGCTACGGCACAAATAAAGGATAACATCACATCGCCGCCTAAGAATTCAGCTAAAAGAGGGGCAGCTGTGTTACCAGCAGCATTTTCAGCAATAATTTGGTCGAAGCCTACGAAGTGCATTGCTCCAAATCCTAAGAAAATCGTTAATGAGAAGAAAATTGCTGTGATCCATGTTGTCCAGTTAATCGAAGCACGTGCTGTTTTCGCGTCTTTTACTGTGAAGAAACGCATTAAAATATGTGGTAAACCAGATGTCCCTAATACTAATGCCATCATCATAGATACTGAATCAATAGAAGATGTATACTTTTGACCTGGTATTAAATATTCTTCACCGTGGTCTGTTGCAATTGTAGAGAACATGTTCATTAAATTGAAATCGAATTTTTGGAATACAAGGAAAGCAAGCATTGTTGTACCGAATAGTAGTAAAGCTGCTTTAATAATCTGCACCCAAGAAGTAGCTGTCATCCCACCGAATAATACATACGTTGTCATCATGACACCTACAATTAATACAGCAATCCAATACTCAATACCGAATAATAACTTGATTAGTGCACCGGCACCTACTAATTGAGCAATCA
Organism: Lysinibacillus odysseyi; assembly: GCA_014595895.1. Classification (GTDB taxonomy): domain Bacteria; phylum Bacillota; class Bacilli; order Bacillales_A; family Planococcaceae; genus Lysinibacillus_B; species Lysinibacillus_B odysseyi_A. The sequence continues at coordinate 1,152,197 of JABUKB010000001.1, forward strand.
TATAAAGAATAACAATAATGATTGTACCTGTTGCAGCTACACCACGTACTCGTTTTTCATTGAAACGAGCTGTTAACATGTCTGCTAATGTATATTTCCCCAAGTTACGCATTGGCTCAGCAATGATATACAGTAAAACTAAGTTAGCTACTACATAACCTACTGAGAAGAAGAAACCATCAAATCCTGTTAAGGCAATCGCTCCGGATACCCCTAAGAACGCGGCTGCCGATAAATAGTCGCCAGCAATCGCAAATCCGTTTTGCCAACCCTTCAGGCCTCCGCCTGCTGTATAGAAATCACTTGCACTTGATGTTCGCTTAGAAGCGATATATGTAACAACTAATGTTAAGCCAACAATCGCTAGGAAGAAACCAGCTGATACTAGATTCATGATTTAGCACCGTCCTTTTCATACTCGGCTAACACCGCAGCAGCTTGAGCGTCAAATTTTGGCGCAAGCTTTGAGTACACCACAGCTAGTGTCACCGTCATAATAAATAATGTTGCTGAGTAAAACCATACGCCTGTAATATCGCCAACCCATTTCTGTTGTAATACAGTTGTAAATGCTAGGATTGGCAAAAAGATATAGAATGTTAAGAAACAGCCAGCAATTGTGAATAATAGCGTGTTTTTCTTCTTAACAAATGCATTGAAAGACTCCATCTGGTCGATCTTTGCATAATCGATTGTCGATTGTTTCCCTTTGTTTGAAGATTTTACTTCCCCCATGAGAATTCCCCCTAATGAAATATTATTCTGTTTCAAACGGTTTATTTCTGTTTCGTTGCCGTTGATATGCCTATTTTAGGAGAGAATTCCCTATAATGCAATACTAAATTTTCTGAATTCACATAGCGTACAGAAAATTCATGCAAATCATTACCCCAGAATTACCAAGCGTTGAATAGAATAAATGAACAAAAAATGGGAATTCAATTGAAACTTCAATAATATTACTGAGATAACAAAAGAGAATTATGACGTACGAGTTAGAAATTTTAAAACATAACAGAGAAATTAATATTTCGCTACACTAAGATAATATATGGCGATGATTTTTCTATGAGAGGGTCATTTGTTATATAACAAACACAAAATTAATATTTTTTTGCGCTTTAAAAAACTTTAATTTTTTTTACAATGCAGTAAAGCTGAAGGTGTAAATTGTAAATAATAGGAATATTACGGTGAAATTTTTGGGGGTTTTTCTTTTATAGTAATAAAGAGAAGGGGATATTGTTTTTGATTTTGTATTAATATTTTTCAAAGAGGAGAGCGGAGTTGTTTTACTAGTTAGGAGTCTTGTCAAAAAAAAGTGTAGATTTACAACAATTTTTCTGAAGTTAAATTGTTTGGCTTTATATAAATTGATAGCTTTCTAGGTTTTTTTCATTTACTTTAGGGCGACCCCCTTAATGAGCTTTTACCTTAATATTTTTAAGCTTTCCTTTGTTCGTTGGACCATCAAATCTCTTTCAAATGAACCGAATGCCTAGAATAAGGTCATCAATAATTTTCCTTGTAGGATTGAGGAATCATAGTTTTCTTTCTTATTGAACTTCTGCCTAACTGGGAGAAGCTTTCGACAATTACCATATCTCTTGGACACATTTTCTCCTTCCAGCGATTTAATCCTGTACGATTTGCTCCTGTTCCAAACATTCTCTTTTCAATTGAAACATCTCAAAAACAATCGTTTATAAGTTAGTATAAAGGGAGTTTATAATTTTTAGTATTTAACCAATTATTTCTAAAAAATTAAATCCTTTTTATAATTTCGATTGTTATACAGATAGTGGAGGTTACTTATGCAAGAAGATACACAAATGATACAACAAATTTTACAAGGTAATCAGGCAGCTATCGATGAATTAGTCCAACGATATTATGATGAAATATTTCGTTACATCGTACGGATAGGATGTTCAAATGAGGAGGCGATGGATCTAACCCAAGAAGTATTCATCATTATGATGAAATCTATTGCTACATATCAAGAACAAGGTCATTTTCGAGCATGGCTATATAAGATTGCACATAACCAAACGATGAATGTATTTAAAAAGAAAAAACGGGAATCTGTTCATTTCATTAAAGAAGAAAGAAATAAGGTTATGGAGGATTTTAGTGAAAATGTAGCAAATCAAGCATTTGTAGAAGATTTATTGAAGCAATTGCCGGCTAAACAGCGTAATGTACTCATTCTGAAGTATTATCACGGCTTTAAATCAAAAGAAATTGCCAAGATTACAAGAAGTACATTGCCAGCAGTCAAATCGAGATTATTTCAAGCGTTACAAAAATTAAAGAAATATATCGAGGAGGAAAAGTAATTGAGCAAAAAGAAAGATGAAAAAATATTGCACATTTTAGAACCACATGCTCACATTCCAATAAATCAGCAGCATAAAGAAAGTGTTGCAGCAACATTAAAAGCATTTGTACCGGTTTCTGAACAAAGTACAAAAGTGATTTTTAAACAATTGTTTAGACAGGCTGTGATGGAGATTTGGCATCGTCAAAAGATAGCGCTATGTACGCTATTTTTATTACTGTTTAGTTTTTACTTGATTTTACCCGACTCATTTGACTACACGCTTCTATTTTTAGTAACAACCCCTTTACCTTTATTACTAATAGGTTGGCGAATATTAGAAAATCTTGGAGAAGATATGGTAGAGCTATTATTAACGTATAAATATACTTTTCAGCAATTACTATGTGCCAAAATAGTTGCGATTTGTAGTATAGCTTTTATTTATTATACATTCTTAGGCATTTCTTTGATATTTGCGATGAATGAAAATTTACTGCAATCCATTTTGCAGTTACTTATTATGGGTATAACACCTATTTTAATTTGGGCTGTGGTGCTACTTATTGTACAAATTCAATATCGTAGTAATTCCATCTGGGGCATTTTCAGTATGGGGTGGATTTTGTTTTCTATTTTAGTTATTTATACACCCTTAGGAGAAATGTTATTAGCTGTTCATGTAGGCTTTTATGTGCTTTTTAATGGTATTTTATTTTTTTCACTAGTGAAATTACTTAGCAAAACTTGGCGATTGGAGAGGGTAACAGTTGGTTAGTACATTAATAAGAATGGAACTAAAAAAGCTCGTTATGCAAAAAGAAATTCACATCATTTTAGCTATATGTACACTAATGATCGGGCTTTCTCAAAAAGTATATTATTCAGTTGAAGAAGTACAACTATATAGATTTTCAAAAAGCCTCCTTGATTTCGTTCCTATGGTTGGATATTTATTTTTGCTATTCCCGATCATTGTTGCTGTTGCTAGAGTTTTACCATTTGAATATGAACAAAAAATGATGGAGCTACTGGCTACATATAAATATGGAAGAAAAATATTTTTATTAGTAAAACTTATCGTTTTATTTTGCTACTGTGCGTTTATTGTATTTTATTTCTTTTTAGTTGCAGGGATTATTAGCTATTTCTTTTACGGTTTAGACAATTGGATGCTAGATATTGAAAGTATAGGTTATATGTATATAGATTTGGGAGGAGAATGGCGTGTTTGGGAAGTTTTAGCGTTTGAATATGTCTATTTACTGTTAAGTACGTTTACTTTTGTACTTTGTTTATTTTTAGTAGCTCAATTTGTTCGAAGAAGCATCTTTATTATGCTTATAGGCGGAGCAACCTTTTTAGTTGTTGAATTATTTGATAAATACGTCACACGTTTTATAAATCACGATTATATCAACCTTATTATTAAATACAGTTTTAATAGGTTAGTGAATTTTGAATTTTTAAATGTATTTACATTTCCTCAACTATTTATAGGGCTAATAATTGGGATGCTGCTACTTATAATCGTAAATATTTTAGTAGAGGGGATAACAGTAAATGATTAGCTGGGAACTAAAAAAACTACTAAAACCTACTTGGATCGTCATTGTTTTAGGGTTAGTTGCCTCTATTTGGGCGTTAATGATGTACTATGCTAGTGTTTCAGGAGAACAGCGTGTTATAGAGAGATTTTTTTCTTACTGGTCCGTATTAGGTTCTTTAACATTTGGAGGAATCATTTTATTTGTGAGTACGAAATTATTCAGCTTAGACGATGAGCAACGTATAAAAGAGGTTATTTTGTCAACGAAGTATGGCAAACGTCACTTGTTAGCTATTCGATTTTTTACCATTATTATTTTTACTGCAATTGTATTTAGCTTGCTAACCTTCATACAAGTCATAGGGCTAATGTTGTTTGTAGAGAATGAATATATGGCTTTTAAAGAATCATACTTTCTTCAATTATTGGTCGTTTTTGTTGGTAGTCAATTGTTCGCTGTTTTTTCAGCTTGTTTATGTACTATATTTTCTTCACATACAACAACCATTACGTTTTGTGCCTTTCTTTTTGGCTTTACATATATTTTTAGGTCAAATGATGGGGCAGAACAACTCTCAATTTTTTTGTTTAGTGACTTATTAGATAAAGGCTTTTTTTCTTATTTAATGCGTGCAGATTTGGTAACAAACATATCATTAAGTTCTTTTAGCAATTGGTATAGCTTACTCATGAATATGACAGTAATGCTGATGCTCACTATTCAATCAAGGAGACATGAATTATGAAACTTAAAGTTGAACAGGTTACACACCAATATAAAAATTTCACAGCTCTTAACAATATAAATTTTGAATTTACACCAGGTATTTATGGATTACTTGGACCAAATGGGGCTGGCAAATCTACATTCATGCGAATTTTAGTAGACGTACTTGCACCAACCTCAGGGATGGTGAATTATAACGGACGGAATATCACTGTGTTAAAGAGTCAATACAGAGAGGTATTAGGTTATTTACCACAAGATTTTAATGGCTATCCTCACTTTACTGCGTATCAATTTTTATTATATGTAGCTAATCTGAAGGGACTTTCCAAAGCTTCTGCTAAACAGCGTGTAAATGAATTATTACAATTAGTGGGACTCGATGATGCTAAAAATAAAAAGTTAAAGGGTTTTTCAGGAGGGATGAAACGTCGAGTAGGCATTGCACAGGCATTAATAAATGACCCGGATATTTTAATTTTAGATGAACCGACTGCAGGACTAGATCCAAGTGAGCGCATACGTTTAAGAGGTATTTTGTCAAAGATGGCTAAACATAAAATCATTATATTATCCACTCACATTGTTTCAGATATAGAATCTGTGGCAGATCAAGTACTTTTATTACGAAAAGGGGAATTAATTGAACACGCTACTCCGGCTCATTTTCTAGAAAAAATGTATAGTCAGGTTTGGACCATCACGTTAACAGAACAAGAGGCATTAGTATTAATGGATACATTCATTGTAAGTAATATACATCAACAAGGGGCATCTGTTGAGTTACGAATCGTGGCTGCACAAAAGCCCCATCCGGACGCAATAAATGTAACTCCGAGGCTAGAAGATATTTATGTATATCATTTCGGAAATCCTCATCAAGTTAACAATCATTCATTTTGAGAGAATTTAGTTTAAAATGCTAAAAACTTAAGCGAGCTCCTGTTTATATTTTGACAGGGGCTTATTATATTTGAACAACTAAATCTACATGAGGGATAGATCCAGCTAGTCAGGTAATCATTATAAAGGTTCTAAGCTTTATCATAGGCTATTGTAGTGCATTATTATCGAAATCGAATGCTGAATAGAGTCAGTAATTTTTTCTATATATCATAGGTGTAAGAATAGAACGAATATTATAAATTATCCGACACTATAGTTTTTTAAATAATTTTAACCAACAGCTACTAAGAAAAGAAGAGCAAAAATGCAAAAAATCCGCGCTTCATAATGAGCACGGACAGAACAGGGCAAGTTACACACCCATTTTACGGCGTGTATTGCTTGTTTTTTTCGTTTGTTGACTTGTCATTTTTTTGGTTGAAGTATCGCCTTTTGTATTTCCTTTACTTGCTGCCGCTTGTTTCTTTTTGTTTGCTAATTGTTGCTGAATGGCTTCTTGCAGCGTCATTTTTTTCTTTGGTTGATCAGACATAATTATTTCCTCCTTTTGAAATATGTAGTGAGTTCAGTATACGTGGTGAATAGTGATTTGGGAAGGAATATGTATGAGGGAATCGGTGACAAGCTACAGATCATTCTATTTTCTTTCATGGAAAAGCGTGAATAGCTAGAATTCGTCCTGTATACACGTATAAATTCGCATGCAAAACATTATATAATAGGTATAGCTATAATTATCCAAAGAGGAGATGTCGTATGGGTTCATTTGGAGAAAAAATGGAGCAAACAGATGCCATATTAGAGAAGTTAGATGAATTAGATGTGATGTGTGAGCTAAATGGTATTCAGGCCCAAATCTTAATTTTAGGTGGTGCCGGGCTACTTCTATTAATGGAAATGCATGAACGAAAATTTAGACCTACCAGAGACATCGATATAAATATATTGTCATCGACGGATGAAGCAGGGATTCGCAAAATCTTACAGGACTTGGCGATCGATATACTGGACGGTGTAGTAGAAGTGCCGCCGATGGAAGATTTTAAAGAGAAAGAGAAGCTTAAAATTGAAGATGCAGGTTTTCAAAATATCGAAGTCTTTGTCCCTACAATCGAATTATTGGCCTGTACAAAGATTTTTTCAAAGCGGGAGAAAGATCTGCAAGATTTGCGTGAAACGGATTTATTAGTCATTTGCAATAAGGATGCACTTTTGGAAATGGTTGATGAATATAAAGATTATTTACTGAATCCACACGACCCAGATCTAAACTACTATCAATTAGTTCACATTTTTGAACAAAAGGGTATATAATAAAGATATATAGAAGAAAGTATAAGAAAGGTGGTGTATTTGCATGGTAACCGTACAGCAATTCAGACAGGCATTATTAAAAGAAGCTGATGTATTGAAGGAAGAAGCAACCGTTTACCGTCAGCAAACGGCCGCATATTCGTTACAAGTACTGGAGACTGTGCAAGAGGTGACACCATTCTTTAATAGAGCGAGTGCCATGGACATTGTAGCCCGTGTACTCAACACTATGGATGTGGATCGTCAAGTGGATGTGGCGAAGATGCTGCATGTGCTGTCTGTCGATTTGCGTAACCAACAACAGTTTTCAGCAGATTTCCGAGAGAAAGTAGCAGAGCGAAAACGGAATCGAAAACGTGTATCCTTTGTGTTAACAAAATAAAAAAATCGTGAATCGGCACATTTTTCGGCGCTTGTTCACGATTTTTTTATGCCCTAATGTATGCGATTAGTCTGGCTTATATAGAAAAAGGGAAGCGTGCGTATCGTCTCACCTCATACCGCGCTTTTTGAACGGGCTAGGAAGGATAGACAGCTTTATTTTTTCACTTGCGCCTCATAAACCGTAATCCAGTCCTCAGGTGTCATCTTTGTCAGTAGCTCACCGATTAGCTCATAGGGGATATGTTTCGTATTGGTAAAGCGTATGCAGCTTTTTCCCATATTCAGCTTTGTTGGGACTTGTTTTTTATACTCTTGTTGAAACCAATTCAGTAATTCAGGCTTTGCATAAATGCCTAAATGATATAAGGCAAGATGGCGCTTTTGCGCGGCAAGCCCTAAAAACGGTAGCTGCGTATCCGGTGTCACATGATAACCCTCCGGATAGGTAGAGAAGGGGACGACATAGCCAATCCCGCCGTATTGCTCAACCTTTTCAAAACCTCCCGGTAAATGTGTATCGACTGTCTCCATTAATTTGATAAGGGCATCACGCCACTTCTCATCGACATTCTCAATATAATTCTCAATATTCATTTGTTTGAACACACCGCCTTAATGGGTTGCGCCTGCTTTGATTAAAATTTCAACAATTTCATCAAATCCGCGCTCTTTCGCATGGGCCAGTGGTGTCACGCCATTTGAATCGGCTATATGGACATCTGCACCATGCTCGATCAGCATCTCCACGACTTGTTGCTGTGTTTTATCACCGTCATTTAAAATAATCGCTTCTAGTAAAGCTGTCCACCCTAAATCATTTATATGATTGACGTCAATTGTTGTTTCATTCAGCAATAGCTCTATGACATCTACATAACCGTGCTCGGCTGCAGGAATTACTGCCACGCCTCCATAGCGGTTCGTAATCGTTGGATCGGCACCTGCTTCAATCGTCATACGGACAATGTCTTTGTAGCCTTCCGCACCGGCATATAGAAAGGGAGAATTGAGCATATCATCTTGCTTATTAACGTCAGCACCTGCATCTATTAAGATTTCAGCTATTTCTACTTGATTTTGATAAGTTGCGTACATAAGCGGTGTACGACCTTTTTCGTCTTGCATATTCACATCAATGTCTCCGAGCATCGCTTGCACTGCCTCGATATCATTTTGTTCAATTGCTTGCCAAATCGTCATTTCCATAGCTCCTTCCTGTGTCTGACACCCTATTAAAAAAATAAGAGAACACATAACTAGAAGCTTTTTCATCGCATACCCTCCTAGTTAAAGTTTTATAGTTTCAGTGTACAAGTGGGGGAATGAGTTGTCCATTTTCTGATAAGCAGGTTTTCAATTGGCCTATCGGTGTAAGGAATTCCTTGATTCGGTTTAATAAATATAAAATAAAGAGATTACTTTAAACGTTTAATTTTCAATGTCTTACAGGAAATATAAAGCTTTGCTTGTGAATGTAGTAAAATTTCGTGTTTGATTTTCTGATCCTTACCTAGCAACAGCTCATCATATCCCCATTCATCGAGTCCGCGACGACCACCGTCAACAAGTTTAAGTGGCTTGTTACTATAAACATTACGCGCGGTATCGTAATCTATCGTAAATTGATCGACCTCGAACCATTTAATTTGATAGTTCTTACCATTCCGATGCTTGATATGCATTTTTATAGCGGTTGGATTTTTACATTTGCCGTCGGATGTATTGAGGATTTGGATAGTTAATACTTTCCCGTCATGAAAGGAATCGGTTGAAAGAAACTTCTTTGTTTTATTATGTAAGCGCGGATATACTTTAGCTTTTGCTTTCTCGTATGCCACTAGACTTTCGTATGTTGTATCGGTTAAGTACTTCATTGAATCTTCTCCTTTAGAGTGTTTATATAAAAGATTCTATTTAATAGATTCTAAAACCTTTTACAGTCATTGATAATTTATGGAAACACGGTATACACGGCACAGTTTTGCTGTAAAATAGAGAAGACTATTTTAAGAGACGGAGACAAACGCATGAAAACAATTATTTTTGACTTTGATGGCACGATTGCTGATTCTACAGCAGTCTTTCGCGATGCTTGGAACGAGTACGCGTCCGTTTATCATTATGAGCAGGTAGATAGGCATCATATTGCAGAAACCAGCCACATGACATTGCAACAGCGTGCGAAACACTTTCGTTTTCCAATGCACAAACTGCCGATCATTCTACCAAAACTTTATCGCTATTTTCGAGAGCGTGCGAATGAAGTGAAATTATTTGATGGGGTAGGCGAGATGCTGAAAGCCTTGCATGCAAAGGGTTATCAAATTTGCATTCTATCTTCTAATTCTGTAGAAAATATAGAAGCAGTGCTCCAACATCATAATATTTCAATCATTCATCATGTAATCAGTGCTGGCAAGATATTTGGCAAGGATGCCGCATTGAAGAAGTTTATGAAGGCACAGCGACTCTCACCGACGGACATTTTATACATAGGTGATGAATTCCGTGATTTGGAGGCCTGCAACAAGGTCGGCATTCCTTTTGGATGGGTGAGCTGGGGACTAGACGGGGATAGCCTTATTCGGTCGCTTAACCCTGTATACTGTTTCGATCGACCAGCTGATATTACGCAGACACTATGTTAAAAAGCGAAAGGCTACGTTATACCATTCAGTGGTGTACGCAGCCTCTTTCTTATTTTATTACAGCTCATGGAAATCTCGCCCCATAAGGCTCCAGTCTTTCAATTTTACCCTTTCCGGAAATCAGCTTATTGTATGAATAGATAATTTTATACTCTTTATATTTATCCATTTGTAAATGTTTTAGGTTCCCTTCATTTATTTTCAAATTCCGATTATCCAGGAGCAGATAATATTGGTCATTTTCTTTGACTAGTTGATCATCTGTAATCTCTTTTGTCACTGAAACGGAAACCTGCGTAAACAAGTAAGTAAAGCTTATTATAAAAATGATAATAAGGGCGAGAAAAACTTTTTTCATTACGTTTAGTTGTGTCATATATGTACCTCCTTCTGTATAATTAGCGCTTACTATTTATACGTTTCAAGAGACTATTAATTTCAGAAAATTAGGAAATTAATACTGTCATAGAGTAGTTGACATGAAAAAGTTATTAAAAACATGCGAGATTCTTTAGAAAGCGTTCGTTATAGTTAATGACAAGGCTTTTTCAATCGATAAAGGAGCGGACGTATGAGGTGCACAGAGAGAAATTTTATAAAATTGCTTAAAAAGCAGCGCGAAGAAGCGCTCGATTATATTATCAATCAATACGGCGGGCTAGTGCATGCCATTGCATATCGAATCCTTGGCGGGACAAGCCTAGAGGCGGTGGATGAATGCGTGAACGATACATTTTTATTAGTGTGGCAACGTGCGGGACAATTTGCAGGGGAGCCGGGAGATTTTAAAAAATGGATTGGTATGATTGCCAAATACAAGGCCATCGACTATTACCGCGTCTTGGAGAAAAAGCAGGCGAGGGAACAGCACAGTGAACAGATTCTATTAGAGCAAGCGACAGAAGATGTCCAAGCCGCTTATTTACTGAAAGAACAAAAAAATGAACTTCTCGCAGCCATTAGCCAGTTGCCTGAGATAGACCGGGATATTTTCATGATGAAATATTTTTTGAATATGACAAGCATCGAAATCGCGGAAGCACTTCTTTTATCAGTCACAGCAGTAGATAATAGGTTATTCAGAGGAAGAAAAAAATTAGCAGGCAATGCGTTATTAAAGGAGCGATTGATATGAATAAGGAAATAAAAGAATGGGTTCACTTAGACATGGAAACAATCGAAGAAAAACCTTTAACAGCTGCACAAAAACAGCAAATCAAACGTAATATACACATAAAAAAAGCGCCAAAACGTTCTATTAAGGTTTGGGTATCTGCCGCTGCACTAGGCTTATGTGTCCTGACAGGCAGTTACGTAGCTTTGCCGACAATCGCCAGTCAAGTGCCGTTTATTGAAAATATTATGACGCGGATTGATCCTAATTTCATACCTCAGAATTATGTAAACTTGGCGACAGTCATTCATCAAGTAGAGTCGAGCAATGGGATTGATATGATGATTGAAAATGCTGTCTATGATGGCAATACGCTAATGGTGACATATGCCATCAAGACAGAGCATGATTTAGGTGAACAGCCTTCCACAGCAACTTATTTAGACATTGAAGGCGCTACAGGCATGTCTGGCGTCTCTTCATTAGAGAAAATTGAAAAAGATCTGTATACAGGAATGATGAAAGTAACACCACATTTTGAAAAGGCACCTGGCGAAACGATTCAAATACGTTGGCAGCCAGAAAAAGTAACCAACATTGAGACGGGTGAAGAATTTGCTGGCGATTGGTCGTTTGCCTTTACAATGGATGCTTTACCGGTAACCAAACAATCTGTAATAGCGAAAAGTGCGTCAGACGATGCGGAGCTGCATGTGAAGCAAGTTGATTTTAATGAACTGACAACTGTTATTCATTATGAGTTTACGATAGATCCGCTCATCAAACAGAAATACCCGTTAGCATCTGTTGATATAGTCAAGGTAACAGATAACTTTGGCAAGGAGCATGAAATCCATGGCAATGGAGGGATCATAACTGAAGAAGGATTTGGTCATGATTGGAGTTTAACATTGTACACATTATCAGATGAGGTCACATCGATTACCGTGACACCAGAGATTTATTATGTAAAAGAGTCCGGTGAAGTCACAGCAAACATGCGTAAATTAATGGAGCCTGTTACGGTTAATTTAGTGAAATGATATGGATAATTGCTGATAGATTTAAGGTGAAAACCCGTAATTTTATTTATAAATATGGATGAATGCGTAAAAAACAAAGCTCTTAGTGAAAAATAGGAGCTTTGTTAAATTCAAAAAAACATGTGTATGAAATAGAAATTTATAAATTTGGCTATATTTACTTAAAAAATGCGTTTCTGTCTCACTATTTAAAGTATACTTTTGAGACATTTATAACTTCTTATAATTTATATTATGTAAACTAGAATTTCTTTGCGAGAAGAGTGGGTTTAGCCCTTTAAATTCCTATAATAACGGTTATCCTGCCCTTTATGTGACAAGTTCCCACATAATTTTTTAGTGAACCGTTTATCAGATCTTTGAACGATAATTATACCCGTTTGAACGAGTTATCTAGTTTTGTAAATTATCGGAGTTGTTATTTATGTTAATTAATGTAGCAATCGATGAGTTCCTGTTGTATTTAGAAGTTGAAAAAATAGCTCTGACAATACACTGGTTGGCTATGAATATGACTTGAACAGCTTTATTGCCTTTTTGGAGTCACATAATCGTTCATTAGAGTTAAACGATGTTACAAAAGCACTTGTCCGTCGCTATATTCAAGAACGCGTAAAAAATGACCATTTGGCTCCATTGTCTATTCATCGCAAAATTTCAGCATTACGGTCTTTTACTAAATACTGTGTTAATGAAGACTTGATTGAAACAAACTTTATGAATGGTATTGAAAAACCTAAAATCGATAAGAAATTGCCAGTTTACACGACTTTACAAGAATTACGTCACTTTTTAGTGTATTTAAAGCAAGCTGAAGGTCGTTTAGCGCCTAGGAATAAGGCGATGTTCACTTTGCTTGCAACAACAGGTATGCGGCGTTCTAAATTGGTTGAATTAACCTGGGGCCAATTAGATCTTAATAATGCAGTGGTACGTATATTGGGTAAGGGTAAAAAAGAGCGCATTGTCCCCTTACACCCTATTGTAATTCCTATTCTACATGATTTTAAGAGCAATTTACCGGATTATATAATTCATGCCACAAATTATATGTTTTTAAACAAAAACAACAAACAGTTAAATCCTCGTGGCTTACACAAAATTTTTAAAGAAACGCTAGCTGCTGCTGGACTAGATTCGAAACGGTTTTCCCTTCATCATATGCGCCACACGTTTGCAACGCTTTTACTGCAGGAAAACAGCAAGAATGTTGATTTACGTGTCATCCAGGAGCTTTTAGGACATGAAAGTTTGTTAACAACCCAAGTTTATACCCATGTGAAATATGAGCAAAAAAAGAAAGCAATCAGTACTTTTAACATATTTGATTAAATGAAATAGTCGCCGCGCTAGCTTCAAACACTAGGGCGGCGACAAAATTATTAAAATGGTAAGTTGTTATTGTTAATATAAGGATTTTGTTGATAAACATTATTTTGAGATGCTATAGGCATCTGCATTTGTTACTGCATCATCTGCTTGGTTGAGCAGCATTGATTTGAAATGTTGTAAATAATTAGGGTTGTGCAAGGAGTTTGAATAGTGCATACCGATTGAATCAAATACTTGCTCTAAATCAATTTTTAAATTGAAATTTAATTCATATCTAAATTCTAAAAAAAGATTCCCTCCTCTTTAAGTAGAGTTGGGAATCTTTTTTTGGTTAATTACTAACCATAGCTTCACTTAGCATATCTTCATGGTCCTCTTCATCATGGACAATGTTATAAATTTTCCAAGTTCCGCCTTCTGTTTTCTTTAAATATGCCGTTCCTGATATATCCACTGTCATTTCAAAATGCATGTCCATGTCTGGTTCACTCATGGAAACATGAACCTTTAGGTTGTCTACTTTCACTTCTGCAAAACGTTTATTTAAGGAAACAATTCTGCTTGAATGCTCATCTACTTGTTCCATCGTAATGGAACCAAATGAATATTCAGGATCATCTAGCAGATTCTGGCTATCAAGTGAATATGCCAGATAATAACCCATTGTTGTTTCGCGATAGAGAGCTTCCAACGCTTCACGGTTTTGTTGTTCTGAGGATAGTGATAACTCTTCTGTAACATTACGATTTACAGTTTGAATCACTGAAAGTTCGTCTTCAGCTGTTCCAGATTCTAGATGTAATGCACGGTCAATCATCAATACGGCATGAGAACGTTTCGCGAAATTATTCGGTTTGAACTCGTCTCCATACCCATTTACGATTCCGACACCGGCTGCTTTTACAACGGCTTCATAAGCGTAGCTTTTTTGAGTTACATCTTTGAAAGTTTTTTCTGTTGTTGAAAAATCCACCGTTTCCTTAAATGCACGATAAATCATAGCGGCCATTTGAGCGCGTGTAATCTTATCGTTTGGTTTAAAGGTTCCATCTTCTTTTCCAGTAATAATCCCTCTGCTACTAGCAATTTGGACATAGTTATAATACCAAGCTGAAGAATTTACATCAGGGAACGTTTTTTTGATTTCACCACTTGTTAAATTCATAGCATTAACCAAAATTTTTGTAAATTGTGCACGGGTAATATTATTTTCAGGTTTTAAAAGAATGGATGTATATTCATATTCTTCTCCATCTTCTTCATAAACCCCTGTTTCTTCATATCCATCTATGATATCTGCATACAAGAAACGTTCTAATTGTTCATATGCCCCATGCTCGTAATCGACATCACCTATGTAATATTGATCAATGGTTTTTTCCGCTGCAAAAGTAGGTGTTACAGAAAAGAGACCAAAAGTAACAAGTAAAACTAATAAAATACGAACTGCCTTCAATGGTTTGACTCCTCTTCTAATTATTCTTTAATACATGAATATATTATTCCATATAAACTTAAAAGAATACAAGAATAATATGGGAATAATGTTAGCTGATTCCTAGCTTCGAATTGAAAATATTTGTATTGTGTTAGATTAGGAATTTTTTAAGCACACGTTAATACATCTACCACTTCCCGAATGTGACTTTCACTCTTTTACTAATAGTCTATTAACCTTAATTCTATTATGTTTAATAAAGCAATTTTTTAATAGACTGAGGTTATTATTTTAAAATTCTTCAATTTGATATCGTTCTCATCACCTTTTTACAAACACTCTTAAAGTAATTTTAATTATTTGCTAGAGTGTTTTTGGTGATACATTTGCCCATACTTTTTGAGCTTCTTGAGCAACAACATAAGCATCATTAACATCTTCTTTACTAGCAATGGTTACTACTTTTAGCACCTCATTATTGAATGGACTTTGGATTTCTACAGTCTTGTTTGCAGTCCCCTTTTTCCACTCTCCATTAATGTACTGATTTGTTATTTCGATAAATTGATTCATAAAATTTATCTCCTTTCTGTCTCTTATCAATAATAACTTGTGCATTAACGCTAATTATTAAGCATTTTTTATTTAAAAATAGTATCTACCATGAAACTTATAGAAGAGTTATGACAAATTCTAATTCTCCTGTTGTAAATTGTAATTGTGTTAGAGTAAGATTATATATTTTTTGGTTGGCATTTTTTCCTATTGTTTTTTCTTGCTTCTTTTTATAAAAAATAAGCGAATCAAACGAGATGCCCAAATAATGATAAGGAGATAAAAAATAATTATTTCAGTTACCTCCATTACCAAAAAAGGATTTGTGGTATTCTTAAATGAAGTTTTTAAGTCAAATCCTAAAAGTATATCCATACCAATAGAAAAGCCAGATAATAATCCCAACATCAAAATTGAAATACCGAGGATTTTCAATCTTTACCACGCTCCATAAGCGAATATTTCCTTTTCAACAATTAAATTACGAATTACGTTTTCTTTGCTCTTTTCTGTTCTTAAAAAAAGCGATAATAAGAAGGAGACCTGGAATAATTACTTGAAAAGGGAGATGCACATACAACGGAACAATTTGTAGCCCTTCATAAACATGTTCTGAAAAATTGCTGGCAATGGTTATAGATAAAATTAAAAGGATTAACCCCAATGGATAAGCCAACTGTGCCGAATTTTTGATATTGAACAAATTTGCAGTGCCTATCAGGGAAGCATAGAAATATAGGCTGATTTTAAAAAAACCTGCGATTACCGTAGAAAGCATAAAAATAATATCCAGCCGTTGCAAAAAACCTGCAAACTCAATGGTTTGTATGGTTGAAAGAAAGGGAAAATGTGAACGTGAAATGAGGTTTACACCGAGTACACTGATATTCATAGCCATGATTAGCGCTATAACCAGTCCACTCAAACCAAGTCCTAGTAACCCGGCTTTCATTGCCTTTGATGCTTGGTTCAAATAGGGCAAAATCATGGCAAATACTATCACTTCCCCAAAGGGGAAAAACAAGGTTTGAGTAAATACCGTTTTTATGACCGGCTTTAATCCTTTTTCGAGCAATGGTTCTAAGTTAGAAGTTTCAATAATCCCTGAAATGATAATTAAAACTATGGTACTGATACCTATCAACATCATGATTATAAATAGCAGTTCCCCTGTTCGCGCAATGACCTCAATTCCTTTACGAATTGTATACACAACCACTAACACCATCAATACATTCATGGCAAACAATGGAGTTTCTGGATAAAAGGCAATGATTAGCATTTCTCCAAAATCCCTCAGAACCCTTGCCGTAATATACATAAAGTAAAGCACATAAAAGAAGGCCAAAACTTTCCCTAAAACGCTCCCTAGTATTCTCTGCATATATTCAGTAAGCGGAATATCCGGATAATATGAATAAAGGCTATGATAAATCCAAAATAAACAACAGCCGCCTACCAAGCCAATCAAAACAGCCAGCCAAGCGTCCTGTTTCGCTTCAATGGCAAGAGGAACTAAAATGGCAGTGCCAATTTCAAATAAGAAAATTAGCACTAAAAGCTGGTACGCGCTAATTTTTGCCCTTTCCAATAAATCCCCTCCATTTTGATTACTTATCTTTCATCTCCGAAAAATATGAATTGGTTCTTAGGCCGCTGCGTCGTACAAAAGCTTCAACTTTAACCTCTACGTTTAAGTTTGAAAAGTAATTATCGTTCCAATCACTCTTCAGTTTTTTCCATTTTTCAGGGTTAGAACGATGAACTTCTTCGCCAAATCCAAAAATATCCGTCTTATTTTGTTGTGTACGCATAACCGTATCCTCTAACAGTTTCTTGATTTTTTCTTCCAGTTCTTTTTCTAATTCTAATATAACTTTCGGATCCTTCAGGTTAATGGATGTCCTTACTTCACGAATATCACCTTCAGCACGCACATTAATCGTAATAGTAGGCATATCATGTTTCGTATCTGCTGAAACTTCTGTTTTTTGCCGAATAACATTGTAAACAATGGCATTTTTCTTCCCATCCCTGTCCAGTTCCACATCAGTTTGTTTAATTTTATCCAGTATCCATATTACCCCTTTGGCCATATCCTCTTGATACCAGTCAATCAACTTTCCTTCCTTAAAAATAGCCAACCCATCTGTTTCCAAAGTGGTATCCTGTTCAGATTTTAATATATTATCCATTTTTTTCCCCTGTTCAATATCTCCTTTTATACTAAAGCCACTGATTACCGGTTCTTTTCCTTCTGAGGTAAGTGTCTTAATAACATCCTGAAGTGTAACTTCCAGATTTGTACCTCTATATTGTTCAGTAAATTCCAAAGTTCCGTTCACTTTTTCAGCTGGAATTTTATCAACGGCTGTCAAAGATTTAAGCAGATCTCCCGCTTTTGTATTATGAGCAATCACAACCCTTGCTGTCGGTCGGATTTCCGGATCCCGTTCAAAGGCGTCTAAAACATCTTCTATTCCATCTTCTTGTGCCACCTCTTCACTAAATACAATCAAATTTGCATGAGCATGATACAGCTTGCGGGAGATTTTGGATGAAGCATTGAAATGGGCTTCAAGTACACTGTCTCCTGTTACAGAGTAAACGGTAACAGCAGGACTTTGCCCGCCTCCGCCCCCCTGAAGTCCCCCCGCTACGTTCGATGGATTGATCAATTGAATGGTCTTGACGTATTGACCCTCTTCATTTTTATCAATTGACGTGGCAGATATAATTGCCAGCTCATTTAACTCTTTCTGACTCCAACACCCCGATAGAAATGAGATGCTTGCTATTATTAAGTAAAGAGAAATCGATTTACGACTCATTTCAATCTCCTTTTTCATTGGCAGAATTCGTCATGGTACGAGGTTGTGGAGGGTTTGGCTTCTGATTTTCCCCTTGCTTAACCTTATTTCGGCCGCTGATCATCTTTGGTCTTTTCTTGTAACCCCAAAGTGGCCTTCGGACAATGGTATCCTCAGCTTCTTCCCTAATGAACGGTGCAAGGGGTGTCATATAGGGAACACCGAATGAACGTAAGCTGGATAAGTGAACGACAAGAATGATAAATACTAAGATCATTCCGTAAAAGCCGAATGTTGCTGCGCTGAACATAAATATAAATCTAACCAATCGAGCAGATATCGCAACAGCGTAGGAAGGCGTAGCGAAACTGGCAATCGCAGTCATGGAGACAACAATGACCATGACAGGTGAAACAATGCCTGCCTGAATCGCTGCTTGCCCAATCACAAGTGCCCCTACGATAGATATCGTAGAACCTATCGCTTTTGGCATTCGGATACCGGCTTCTCTTAAAATTTCAAATGTTATTTCCATGATAAGTGCTTCGATAAACGCAGGAAAAGGAACAGATTCCCGCTGATTGGCAATAATAATTGCTAGTTTTGTTGGAATCATCTCCTGTTGAAAGGTGGTTGCAGCGATGTAGACTGCAGGTCCAATAAGGGATATAAAGAAAATGATGGTACGTAATAAACGAATGGCTGATGAGATGTCAAAACGTTCATAGTAATCCTCGGGCGATTGAAAAAAGTCAATAAATAAGGCTGGAACAATCAGCACAAAAGGTGTCCCATTTACGAATATAGCAATCCTTCCTTCAAGAAGATTACCTGCTACTCCATCGGGTCTGTCTGTATGGTGTATAGTTGGGAAAGTGGTATTTGTTTGATCTTCAATCAGTTGTTCTATAAAACCGGATTCCAAGACGCCATCGATGTCAATTTTTTTTAAACGTTTACGTACTTCTTCGATGATTTCATTCCTTGCTATGCCATTTATATACATGATAGAAACATCTGTTTTCGTCATTTTGCCAATTTTCATGGATTCAATCCACAAATCTGGCGTATTGATAATCCGACGTACCATAGCAATATTGGTCCCAATTGATTCAGTAAACGCTTCTTTCGATCCGCGAATTGAGACATTGGTAGTCGATTCTTGAATGGAACGTCTCTCCCCACCTTGGGTACTGACACTTAGCGCTACGCTAATTCCCTCAATAAATATTATCGTATTACCTGACATCAATTCTGTAAATAGTTCGTCCCAGTCACTTAATTTTTTTATCCCACCGACAGCAACAACATCTTTGACAATCATATCGACTACCTCTTGTTGAGTAATCTGCTCTTGAAGTGTGGGATTAGTAATCATTGCTTCAATTAAAAAGTCGTTAACAGTTTGATTGTCTACCAACCCTTTAATATACACAATGGTCGTTTTAACCTTTGGATGTTGACCGAGGTTAACCGGCCTAATGACAAAATCTGTACTATTTCCTGTTCTTTGTTTAATGACTTCCAAATTTAAGGTCAATGAGGTCTCAATGTTATTCGACAATTTATCAGTAGATTGAATTGGGCTTTTTTCCTGTTGATTGTCACTATTCTTCTTTTTCTTCTTCCATTTTAAAAAAGAAAACATGGCACCTATACCTTTCTTTTCTATTCATCAAATATATGTCCATTAAACTGCCTTTTTATACAAGTTTTTCTATCAATCAATATAGATGTAGAAATAAAGATGTTGCATTAAAGAATTGTATAGAATTTTAAAAAAATTGAATAATTAGGATAAGTAACCCTAGAAATCACATATTTGTGACATTACCGTCTTGTCTATCTTAATGAGCTGTTTTCTCGTATTGATAAAATCTTAAAAAATGGAGTCATTTCTACTGAAAATGGATTAGCAATGTAAGTATAATTTTTATGTTGAGCATACGCCTATGTTTAATAAATTGAAACCCCGAATTCTTTATAAGCAATTCGAGGCTAGTACAATATCTTTTTTAAATTTGGTTTTATTTAAATGACTTGATTAAAAACCTGACCGCCTTCTTTGGTGTTTATAATTTTTAGGCGATTGGTATCTTTAACAAACACGGTTTTGTATTGCATTTCACCTTGTTCATTTAGAAAGTGCAGGATGCGAGTTCCTTCGTTATCGGTAATAGTCTCGATCTTGTAAGAACCCTCTCCAATTTGCTTGCGGATTACATCGTATTCCGGTAAGTTTGCCGCCTCTTCTTCACTGATATTGGCTTCAGGCTGATTGGATGCATTGGAATCTTCGCTTGCCTCCCCAGTTGAGCCTTCTGTTTCTTGTTGATCAGTCTCTTCCGTTCCCGTAAACTCCTCAGAACGATTTTCTTCTTCCTGTACACGCTCGTCAGGAGTTTGTTCGTCCGTGTTACTGTTTTTTTCTGCCACGTCATTGCTACATCCGACGAGCAGCATTCCGGACGCTATAAGGACTGTGATCCATTTAGTCATAATGCATTTACCTCCAGTTCAAGTGTCCTCAGTATTGTAACAAACTAGTGTCCCGTTTTACATCTAATCCACTCAGATGAAGGATAATCAGCTTTAATAAACAAAACCGGTTAAATCTTAAACGATTAACCGGTTTTGTTTATTATTTAGTTAGTTAGACAATTTAAATTCCCGTTTCCGGAAATCTAAACTTGTTTGTTTAAGTCTTTTAGCCAGTCAAATACTTTATCTACTTCTTCAAACTCTACAACATCTATCCATTCATCTTTTACATCTTCATATTTTTCTATTATATAGTTTTGTCTATTATAGGAAATTGAATATGAATCATTTACCAACATATATTTGGTTAAATAATCTCTGCCAACAGAGTCAATATAATCGAGTATTAATTGGTCAAAACCTTTTGATTGGCATTGAAGATATAGCGCATACGTATTATATTCTGCACAATAGCCATTGGTAGCATTCATTTTTAACAATAGAATGACACCTTCTTCCAAAAATCGAATATTTCGATTATCGCCGCAATAATCCTCTATTATTTCAGGGAAATCGATAAAGTTTTTTCGCCAATCCTTAATTGAATGATTTTTAATCATTGTGTTCAATGAATTTTCGACGGAGTTGCCTGTCAAACTATCAAGTATATTTTTCAGGAACATGACTTTTTCATCACGTAAATAGCGTTTCCATCCATAGTCACGGTCGAAACTATCTTTCGAAAAAGTATAGTTGCGTCCAATTTTCACTAAATAATCGCCCTGGCAAAGTAGCGCACGAGATAATAAAGCAGACGGAATCTTTAAACCTTTTTCGCCAAAAATAAGGGTTGCCTTTTCAAAGTACATTTTAAACTTTGCTTGTGCTTGTGCATGATCTATCATTGCAAAATTCGAGCTATCTGTAACTTCAGCAAACTTCAATAAAAATCCAATTTCCCCTGTAAAATACGAATAATCTTCAGCTTGCTCGATATACGTTTTCCAATTCGGATCAAGGTTTTTCAACTTCGCTTTATTTATTTCCTGTTGCAATTGCGTTTGATAAAACCCTTCTAATTTCATATGTTGAGAAATTAAATGGGATTCGATTTCATCTATATAATCTTTCATTCTATATAAAGCCATAATGGAAGAACGATACTCGCCCACATTATTGTACAGCGTATTTTCCGTTACATTCCGAACGAAACGAAGCCACTGATTGAAAGAGCCTGTATCTAGCTTTGTCGAATATTTCGCATATAAAACAACGCTGTATAATTGAATTCTTTCTGTATATGTCACATTCTCTTTAAGATTACTTTCAAATAATTCGTTAAGATTCAATATTTGCTTATTTGCCAGAGGGATTAGCTGCGTAAATGTATTCAAAAATAGCTGCATTTCTTGCATCCATTCAGCAGACTTTACCTGTGCTAGCTGCAGTTCAGCAGCAAATAAAGCTGAATCATTTTTCTTTAAGATCAAATCAATTGGCACACTTGATTTTGAAAAACTTGCTACATGATTCGCCAGCATTGTTTTTATGAACTGATAGAAGGCTACGTCATAATCTAACTGCGCATACTGCCATAGCAAGTCCGTCCAAGTCGTATCCATCTGGATTAAAAAGCTCTCTACATCAAGTTGAGAAATGTTTTGATCCGACTGTAAAAAGGCTTGTAGTTGGGCTTTGAAAATTTCAAAAGTTGTAAGCGGCTTGCCGCGTGCATTCATCTTGATATATAAGCTATCTTCTAAGTGGAACTTCTCTAAATCGATAAAATAGAATTGAATATACTCATTTGTTAACTGTTCAAATATCGGTTGCCTATAGTTACCATGAATAGCATCAAGCATCGACAGCACGGCCTTTACAGTTGGGTCTAATAACCAACGTTCAAAAAAGCGTGCTTCATTTTTAATTTGTTCCGAAATGAAAGCTTGCTCAAATTCTAAGCTTTTAATTGTAGTTAAAAACTCAAAAAACTGTTTGCTGTGCTGGCGTGTTTCATAGGAAAACTTTTTAAATAATTCATGATGTTCATTCATTTTCCCTTCACGCATCGCAGCATACCAATGCAAAAGGTAAAGCGTAGTCAAACGCTGTTGGCCGTCCAGCGGCGAAAAATCCCCTGCTTGATTTGTCGTACCATAAATAAAATCCAACAGGATGGGTTTCCGCTCATGTAAATTTGAAAATAATTGGTGCAAAAACTTATCTCGAATTTCTTTCGTTTTCGGAATTTCCAATCCTTGCACATAGTCCCTTTGAATGATTGGAATATGAATATTGTAATTACCGATTAATTTCCAAAAAGTATATATTTCCGCTTCTGCTGTATTCAAAAAAGATACACCTTCTTACTATAAGATTGATTCAAGTTCATGTTTAATTGATTTTAAATAGTCGGTACGATCTTTCTTAGACCAAAAATTCATATTTTGAATTTGATGACTATAATATTTGAGGAAAACATTTTTTGTGCAAGGTGGAATATACGTGCCAGTCCGATCTCGCGAAATGATTTCTTGTCGTTTCATCGGGAATGCCGCATTTTTATAGGAACGATTCGTATTTTGATCTAGCAGTGTCAAATTAGAAAGTGCGTTTACATCAAAAGTGCCATCACTAAAATGATCATCTACTTTTTCATATAAGCTTTCGAAACCATTAGAATCCGGTTGCTCGATAAATGCATCGATTTCCTCCATAAGCCCTTCATCCTCAACAAAATGTTTAAATTCCTGTACCAACTCATTTTGTTCCTCTTTATTCGCAGGCAATTCATGCTGTTTTGCATGAATATGTTCAATATCCCATTGGTCTTTTTTATAACGTTCAAAGTCGAAGCGTTGATTGGAATTTTCATCGTTTTGTAGCGTGAAAATATTGAATAACAGTAAAGTTCTCCTGATTTCTTTTTTATTCTTTGTATAATTCAGCTTTTCTAAATCAACATTTTGAAACTGATCTGCTATTTTGCTAAGCAAGTAGGCTTCGAATTCTTTTTTATTTTTGTTGTAAGACTCTTGAAAAAGCTCTTTTATTGGAGTGCCTGTCGTTAATAAGTAACCGATGTAGTGATAATTTTTACGGTTTTCATACCATTCTACTAAAGTTTGATATACTTCAAAAATCTGCTTCCATAACCGATTAATAATTTCTTCTTTCGTTTGTCCTGTATAGAAAGACTTTTCCATCTCAGCATTGAAAACATGGAATGTATAATAAGGAACACCTTTAGGTACTTGTGTATCTAATAATGTCGCCACTAATTCAAAAAGCCATTCAATCCGCGCTGAATCATTATTTGTATTGAGGTTTTGTAAAAAATACCAAAACGCATTGCTTTGCAGGCTATATTCAATTTGATCCCATTGATTTGCAATTTCAATTTGCTTTAATTGAATATATTTTTCGCTATTTTGGTCATCTGTCAAATTGGAACGACTTAAAAATAATGCTTTAATTAGTTCAGCATTTGTTAGTGGAATTTTGCCGCTATTTGTCCGGGCAAATAATTCAATCGCATCTGTGTCCTGATCGATTTCATACCAAATAACACGTACATTCGATTTCACAGTACTGGCAAACTCCGAAATATCATCCTCAAAAGTTTTCATAATCCACTGATCAATCGTCTTGTAGGCATTTAGCATATATTGATAATCAATATTGCTAACATCTTGCTCACTCATAGTCGTTATATTACGTAAAAAATTTGCGCTATCTGTTCTCGACTGATATTCCAATTTATAGGGCTCGTTTTGGCGGCTCATGTAAGTTGTAAACACTTTTAAAATTAAATAAATTGTTGTCAATCGTTGTTGGCCATCAATCAATTCCCACTTATCATGCTGATCTTTAATAATAACCGGCTGCAGCCAATACACTTCATCCCGTGATTGTTTTTGCAACATAAATTCTTTTAAGTCTTCTAACAGTTCCGTCACTTGAATGTCAGTCCATCGGTAGCCTCTTTGATAAAGCGGAATAAAAAATGGGCTTTCTAAATTCATTAAATCTCGAATTGATTTACTAGATAGTGATACACCTTGCATTTAATCTTCTCCATTATTGTTTTTTAGTTTATCCTACACATAATATTATATCTATATATTTTCCCCTATTGAATATTTCGTCATGAATGATTTTATATCTTAGTCTCAATCCCACAAAATCATCAATTCAGCATTTTCTTGAAGTGTTTGATTATTACACTGTGGGCATGGTAGGTCTTTTAATGGGTTTTGCACATGTAAGTCAAACCGTTCTAACATCTTTTTACATTTAGGGCATTTATATGTCGGCTCAAAACTGCCACCGGCAAAATCTAAATGAATATAAAACCGATTATAAAATTCGTTGCACTTCGAACACTGATAAACGTCATGTCCATAATCATCGGCAATCTCTGCATTATCTTCTAGAATCAGCTTCCTAATGTGAGCAACCATGTTTTTAGAACGAAATAAAGATGGCAATAAATCAGAATCCGCGCTTCCTAAATTCCTTTTGCTATACATCATTCCAATTCCCGTTGTAAAAAACTTCTCATAATCACAAGTCTTACAACAAATGCCAAAACTACCGCCCATTGAGTACCACGCCCCTTTTATGTTGGTATGTATTTTTAAATTAAATTTCGCCCTTTGCAAACTCTTCTTTATCTTCATATAGAAGTTCACTTTGGAGATGAAATCTTTACGCAAAATGCATAATGTTCCATGTTGAAAGCATAATCTTTCCTTTAGGTAGTTTATGTTATTATAGCACCTCTCGCCTGCATTTAGGATATATTTACCATTGTATTAATCAAGACCGATTTATATTTTTTAATATATTAATTGATGCAATGAAATAACTATTAATATATCAAAAAAGGCTATACATTTTACTGATTAATTTTCAAATATTCGTAAAAAGACATCCACGATTTTATATAATCATGAATGTCTTTTTAATTTGGTTAGGTTTTCCTACCTTATTAAGTTCAATAGATTGATTAGCAGCCAATCTTTTAATTATTAGTTAGTGCTTTTCGGGAAGCAGATTCTTTTTTACCATGTAGGAAGTAGTACAGAACGATTGAAATTAAGATGACGACAACCATCCATGAAAAAATAGATCGGTAGCCCATTGATGGAACGAGTTTTCCTAAAACATATGGACCAAAACCTAATCCAAGATCATATAAAATAAAGAATGTTGATGTAGCTAATCCCATTCTCTCACGTGGTGTTTCTTTTACTGCTACAGCCTGTGCTACAGAAGTAAAGTTACCATATCCAATACCGATACAAATCGCTGCAATGATAAATACAAGCGAAGTAGATGTTGAACTAAATAAATACATACCGACAGCGAAAATAAGTAAGCCTGGATAAATAATTACGTTTGCGCCTTTTGAATCTAATAATTTACCCGTAACAGGGCGTGTCAGAATGACAACAATTGCGTAAATTAAGAAGAAATAGCCGCCAACTTTTTCTAAGTCAATTTCAACGGTATAAAACGACATAAATGAAAGGACACCTGAATAGGCTAATCCAACAAATAGTGCAACAGTTGAAATGGGCATTGCACGTCTCTCAATAAATTTAGATAAGATACTTGTATCTTGTATCTGTGTTGTTGAAGTAGATTGAACCGGTTTTGTTAAACTTTCTGGGAACTTTATTAAGAAGAACATCAGCACAACAACCACTGCTAAAATGGCATTAAAAATAAAAATTACATTAAAACCATTAAAGTTTTGCAGTAGTAAAAGACCGATATATGGTCCAACAGCTGTAGCTAAAATAGCACTTAAGCTGAAGTAACCAATCCCTTCCCCTCGACGATTGGCTGGTAAAATTTGTGCAATAATTGTACCTGTTGCAGTTCCAACTAAGCCAACAGCTACACCTTGCAATAAACGATAAATTAATAATAACGTAATATTAAATATTGCAAAGTAAAGTAACGTTGTAATTAAAAAGCCAATTAAGCCATAGAATAATGTCTTTTTACTACCCAATTCTCCGATAATTCGACCTCCACCTAAACGTCCTAACAGTGAACCAATAATGAAGATACTCGAAGCCAAGCCTGCTGTACTCGTCGAAGCATCGAATTCGCTAACTGCATATTTTGCGATCGTCACCATTAGTAAAAAGAAGACGATTGTTGCAACGAAATTGATAACTGATAATGTGACAAACTCCTTCGTCCATAATTTTTCTTTCGTTTTCTCCATATTTCACCTCAGTATTTCGTAATATTTTTTTGGATGATTTCTAGTACTTCAATTGCACTATGTAATTGTTCCTGACTTAAACCTTCGAGTGCAGACTCTAAAAACGGATTAAGTTCACTACGAATAGCATCAATTTTTTCCTTACCAAACTCAGTTAATATCACGTTTTTTTCACGTTTATCTTGTCCACGTTGAATTTTTACAATCCCCATTGTTGAAAGCTTTTTTACGATTTTGGTTAAGGCTGGTTTTTCTATCATTAATGCATTTGTAATGTCCCCAAAGTTTTTAGACTCAGCTGTTTCTAAAATCCGTAGTACACGCCAATAAGAACTCGATAATTCGTGTTTCTCTAAAATTCGATTTGTATGATTGGTTAAAGGGCGATGTACTAAAATATACGCATTAAAGAAATCAGGATTTTGTTTCAAAACCTCTCACCTCTCCCTTCTGATAATTAGTTAAGTTAGTTAACTATTTGGGTAAAAAAATAGCATAAATGATTTGGAAAGTTAACTTGGTTAAGTATAAACGTTTTAAATTCTTTTGTATACAATTATTTATAAATAATCATTGAAAATTACCAAATGGTTTATAAATTCGATTAAACTTTCCCGACTTTTTACACTTTCTATTTTTCTATATAAGACCACATTAAACTCTCCTTTTCGAGTATAGTAAAGATTCGGACAGATACCGCTTGTTTGGAGATAATTAGAGTTTTTAAATCTCCTGCTTTAACCTATGGTAAAAAGGAAAAAGGAACGGTTATTACCGCTCCCCTCAAACCTAGTTCTTATTATCTGCTATGTCATAAACCCGCAAATAATTCGACTACTTCAATGATTTAGGCAATCGTTTATCAATCACCTTGGTTACCTCACCTTGATCATTATAAAATTCCACGATAATCGCCATTTTTGAGTGAGGCAGATAATGTAGCTTTAATCTCAGTTTACCTACGCCCTCTTCTGCTTCCTGCATACTTAGATACCCCGTCACGTCATACTCTATATCATTAATTGTAACGTTTCCTACATAATTATCACCGTATCTGGGGTCTATCGTCCAATACTCCTCTATAATAGAAGAAGAAATAGCACAAAAGCAGTCACGACATCCGTTAGTAACCAATTCGCTTCTTGGATAATATCTTCTAGGAAAAACACATAGATAAAAAACGAGATACTACCAAAAAAGATGAGAGCTACTACCAGGTACGCTATTAGTGGCACTTTCTTTCTTTTTTTCTTTTCAATCGGTGGTTTTTCATTTTTCCCTGCATAACTAGAGATTGGTTGCGGCTGAGGTTGAGGTAAATTCTCCTGTTTCTTGCGTTTCTTTCGTATTCTCTTTGTTGTCATAGTATATTTCCTCCGTTTCAGCCGTTCGTTAGTTCCCTGCTCAGATCATGGCTTGTGCTCCTGTACAGATATTAGAGTGCTGCCAACCGTATTTGTTCATAAAAAAATTAATGACTGTAATATTAGCTTCCCTTGCATTCTGTCAGAATATATTTATATTATGTAAACTGAAATTTTCGGTAAAAGAAAAGAGCTATTTTAATAGCCCTTCTGTTTTGTATAAAAAATGAGCTATTTTTAATGCATACGTATTACTTTGAAACTTCCACTCTGATAATTATTCTAAAATGATTTCACTTGCTTCAAGATTTCGACTGTCCAAATCTGTATCCAGCGTTTTAAACTCTTCTAAAATAACAGTAACTGTTGCATGTTGATGCAATTGATCGCGTGTAAGTTCATCGCCATTTTGTTTTCTGATTGCAGTATCCTCTGTAATATGTATCACACAGGAATAGCCTATATCTTCGTGGTCACCTTTTGGCCTCTTTACTTCATCTGAACAATCCATTGTAAAACGATTGTCTTCAATAAAATCAATTTTACCGTTGATTGATGCTACGTCATTGGTACAGGCAGTTAAACAAATGATACAACAAATGCTGAGTAACCTTTTCATGCTCTATCTCCTATTTTCATTTTATAAAGCGCTTGAATTAGACACTTTTGGGGAGTTATTAGACACTCCCCTTATAGAATGAACAAGCCGTAAAACATTCCCATCATTTTCTTTTATAACCTTTATATTTTCCACTATATATTCTTTGAAGGATTTCTGTCCAATTAGAGATGCTTTTTAATAAAAAAGGAATAACATTAAACATACATCGAATTGCAATAGTATTTTATTGTAATTCGATAAATTAAGTATTGAAATTATAAAAACAATAAGCAAGAATGAGTGTAACTATAATTGAAAAATTCAATGGGAAGGGAGGATGTTTTTTGGGTTAACTTCGATTTTAATTGGATTTATTGGAGCTGTATTAGTTATCGCCTTCATCTTTCCGTTATTAATGATTAGAAAATATGGGAAAGGTTCACCTTTTTATAAGCAGTCTTATTGTATATTCGGTCTACTAATTCTCAATTGGTTATTTTACATGACAGGTTTTTATACATTGCTTCCGGTTAATGTTGCAGATTTAATTTTTCTGCCAATCTGGTTTAGTATTTGTGCTTTAGGTATCTTGTTTACAATGCTTGAGTTTCAGAACAATAAAGCTTTTGCAGTTCTGCTTGCTGGTTTTACTTTTGTCAGCCTTGTTTTCGGTTTATTCTTAAAGGGGCTATCCCATATGTAAAGGAGAAGGAAGCATTAGACTGCTTTCAACTTAACCCTGCCTAAAATCGTTCTAGCAAGGAAAAATTATGCGCTTTTTTATCATAAAAAAAGGATTGAACAACTATTGTCAATCCCTAAAGTATACCGGTGAATCATAATAATTTCAGATAGAATCCTATTATTCCAAGACCTATTAAAACCCAAACTAAAACTTTAAATATGGAAGATTTGATTAATGCCGGATATAAAATTTCCGTCACTGTAATCATAAAAATAATTCCCATAGTAAGATTAATTAGAATGATGTTTATTAACGGATGATTAAATCCTAAAAAGCCGCCAATAAAAATACCTAAAGGAACTGGAATGGATACAATAAAGGAAATGAAAACCCCCATAAGGATATTTGTGCCCGCTAAAATCAAAGGTGTAAACAAAATAATTCCTTCAGGGATACTATGGAAGAAGAGTGTTTGCAACCAAGCCATTGTAAAATTGGATTCTTGACTTGCCCCTAAAATAAGTCCCATCGGTACATGGTGAACAGCGAAACTAAACATTAATAATAAACCTGTACGAATATACAATTCTTTCTTTGAAGTACTTTTTTTGCCTTGGCTATAGTGTAGCCCGTTATGTAACACTCCGAACAGTGCCATCCCTATAGTAAAGCCAACCAAGGTACTTAACCAGCCGCCTAATTCAATCGCTTCTGGGAAAATTTCAAAGCTAATTAAGCCTAAAATTATACCCGCACAAATTCCATAAATAATGTCTACATTCTTTTGCAAGCCCTTAAAAAGCCAAGCTATCGTTCCGCCGATTAATATACCTGAAGAGGTACATAGAAAACCTAATAGCCACATTCTACATTATCACCTTTCGTTGGTTATATTAGGGATATGGTTATTCAGATGGATTTATGAATATAAAAATTTTATGAACATTTGGTATTCGATCACTATTATTCCTATTACAATGTTTGTGTTCAAGTCCGTCACACTCTTAGTAAAAGAAAGCTATAATAACTGTTTTTAGCACATCTTTTTCCGTAATACTTGGATATAAGAAACCAAAAAGGCACCTCCGATACCGTCTATCGTATCGGAGGTGCCCTGTGTTTTATATGTGTTATTACATTATGAATTACGATTAATCATTAAAATGGTACATATGATAAAGGATTAACAGCACTCGATCCAGAAGAATAGTTTCCGATATGGAATTCAAAATGCAAGTGCGATCCAGTAGATTTACCGGTTGTACCCATTCCTCCAATATACTGCCCTTTATCCACACTTTGACCTTGACTTACGCTAATGCTAGATAAATGAGCATAAACAGTAGTATAAATCTTTCCATTTACAGAGTGAGTAATCATAACAGTATTTCCAAATCCACCAAGCCATCCTGCATGAGAGACAATTCCGGCACCAGCAGCGTATATAGGAGTTCCCTCAACATTCGCTATGTCAGCGCCACGGTGTTCCTTCATTTTCTTATCGATCGGGTGATACCTCATTCCAAATGGAGAGGTATAAAGTCCAGAAGCAGGCCTTGTCCAATTACCGCTTGAAACGACCTGTGCCGTTGAAGAACCAGAGTTAGAGCTAGAATTAGTATGAGAGTTAGAACTAGCATTAGTTTTATTGCTATTTTTTTCTAAATCTTTTTTCTTAGCTGCTTCCGCTGCGGCTTTCCTTTTTCTCTCTTCTTCCTTTTTAAGTGCAATTTCTGCTATACGTTTCTGCTCTGCTACAATTTTCGCTTCTACCTCTTGGCTTAAATCATGCACTTCATTGAATTCTTCTTGCAATGAAGCTTGTTCTTTTTGAAGTTTTTCTTGCTTTGCTTCGAGTTGAGCAACTAAATTATTTTGTTGAGCTGTTTGTGAATCAAGAGATGCTTTTAATTCAACTAACTGCTTTTTATTCGCTTCCTGTTGGGCAAGCTTGTCCTCAACTGTTTTCTTTTGCTCTTCAAGCGTTTGTTTATCAGCAGCTTGTTCTTCTAAGATTTTTTGATCAGCCTCTACCAATGTCTTAACTGCAGAAAAACGATCGATGAAATCCATGAAACTTTCAGCTCCGAGAAGCACATCTAGATAGCTTACCGAACCACTAACTTGTACCGCACGAATACGTTCACGCAACAATTCGTCGCGTGCAGCAATTTTCTCTTCAAGTTCGACGATGGAAACCTTTAATTCTTCGATTTCTTTTGTAGTTTGAGCAATCTCGCTATTTACTGCTTCGATTTTACCTTTTGTATCGGCAACCTGTTTATTCAGTTCTTTGATTTTTTCCATCAACTTTTCAATTTCAGAATTAGTATTAGAGATTTCCTCTTTTTTCTCACCGATTTGCGTATTAAGACTATCTTTTTTCTGATCCATTTGTTTCTGTTCTGACTTCAAGTCATTTAATGTATCCGCAAATGCTGCTGGACCAGAACCTAAAAATAATAAAACTGCAGCTACAGACAGTAGCCATTTCGAGTTATTCAACAATATTATTCCCCTTCCGCGCCTATAAATCTATGTCTCTCTAAATATGGTAGAATTATGTACAGACATGAAACTCCCCCAAACATCAATATCTATCGTTAATTTTGGTACTCCAAAATTCAGGCGACCTTACAACTAGGTGTAGGTCTTCTCTGGATAGTAGATGTATTGATTTTGTTATGGAGGCATCTATTGATTTATCTAATAGCAGGAAATTAAAACAGAAGCCCAATTTTTTCTTCACTCTATGTAACATGGTGGACTTGCCCTTGTTTCTTACATTCCATCTGTTTCTGCCTATTGTTGATTTAAAAGCGCACATACACTCATTATGCGGCGGATTATTTTCATGTAACCATAAAAGCAAACCGCTTAATTTTAAATCCCTTGCACTACCTTTTTAGACAAAACCCATTATATCAATCCTATATCTCATTCTTGTTACAGTTATATATCATTTTTCGGCAAATTCTTAGCAGAATTGTAAAATTTCTATCATTAAAGGTCAATAACCCTTTTCGTTACAGAGAATTGTCTTCCTTCTTTGTATATTCATAGCTTGAATAGGCTCAAATAAGAGAATGGGACATAACTTGAGTCAATAGCAAATCAACTAAAAAACAGGAGAAATAGAAATCTGATAGTGCAATGAATATATGGAACTTCACTTCCCTTTATTTTGCAGAAATAATTTCAGTGGAAAAGAATGATTGATAAGAGTGGAGGGACGAAACCTTGGGGTGAAGCCCGAGCGGTAGCACTCGGACGGGGTGCAGCGAGGAAGAAGGCTGGAGGCGGACCCTAAGAAGGCGTCCACCGCAAGCGATCACTCATCAGTAGTTAAATTATCTCATAAAGCGATTTTTAAGATGCTCAACAATATACGCTGCATCATGTCCTACCCCTTGCAATAAGGAAGAACCACGACGGTGTTGCCAAGGCAAACCAATAAAATAAAGCCCTTGAACATTCGTGACGCCTCGATTATGAACTATTGCACCTTTCTCATTAAACACTTCTTTTATCTTTAGCCACGGATAAATTGCCTCAAAACCAGTTGCCCATATGATATTTTGCACCTTTAAACTTGATTGGTCATCAAAAGTTATGTGATTGTCTATTCCATCAATAGCTTTAGGCTTTATTGCAACTTCTTTTCTTTTAATCGCCTCTTTCAATTCATAGCCAAATATAAGATCTCCCTTTTTTTGAATTGCTTTTCCGATGAAAGAATTTGAAGTTGCTTTTAATATCCCCAATTGATCAAACCACCAAAAGATGCTTTTCTTTTTGATTACCAAAGGTAAATAAGAGGGCATTTGACTCACTGCTAGATATGTGTCTGTAATTTTCGATAGTTCTACTGCAATTTGAGCCCCGCTATTGCCGCCCCCTACAATCAGCACGTTGCCTTCTATCAGCTGACTAGGATTTCTATAGTGAGAGGAATGAAGCTGATTAACATGATGGGATAGTTTCTTTGAAAATGACGGTATTCTTGGCGATTGAAACGCTCCAGTAGCTATGATTAGATTCCTGGATTGATAAATGCCTTGATTCGTTTTGATAGTAAATATATTTTCTTCGAGTTGTATGCTGACAACTTCCGTTTGAAACTTGATAGGGAAATTATATTTGTTTGCGTATTGCCTTAAGTAATCCACAATTTCCATTTTAGTTGGAAACCCATGCTGATCTCCTTCCAGTGACAATCCAGGTAAAGAATCATACATTCTAGGAGTAAATAAAACCAAAGAGTCGTACCTGTTTATCCAACTTTCCCCTATTTCCCACCCTTTATCTAAAATCAAAAATTCTTGTTTACATTGTTTTAAATAATAGCCAGCAGCAAGACCTGCTTGGCCAGCCCCTATTACAATCGTATCAATCATCCATTTCCCACCCTTATCCTTAAATCGTTTTTTATAGCAGCGCTTAATCATTTTGCAATTCAATTTTATTTCATCCCATATATCATCGTCTTTTTACATTCAAACAACCGCTTGAATGTATTATACCAAACGTCCTTTAACATTCAAGTATATATTTGAATGTTATGAAAAAATTTACAATAAAAAAGGATTGGAAATGTCCCATTTCCAATACCTTAAGTTTTTATATATGAATAAAGCTTTATCACTGCAGTTTAAACGCTTGGATATCCTGCGCTAGCTGAATGTAAACTATAACCCCTTATAGAAATTTTATCGTTTCGTATTGAGACTTCAATATTAACCAAGAAACTTTTCTATCGCTTGAAGGGTTTTGTTTTTATTGATTATATTAAAATGATTGCTGTTTTTTATTATTTTTAATATCGAATTATTGAGGTGATTATGTATTTCTTTTGTATGTCGCTCGTAAATCAAGTCTTTTTCAGCAGCAAGGATTAAAGTTGGGTGAAATACTTGCTGCAAATCTTCGTTTGATAAACCAATATCCATAAGCATCATTTCTAGTTTCCATTTTTGAAGCCTTGCTAATTCACTAAATTTTACAAACGGAACCAATGTTAATAAAAGCATTTTAATAATGATCCTAAACCACGGCTTTATCCCGCTCACCTTGTAATTTGCAGAAATAATAGTCATCTTATTAATAAGTTGAGGACACATTTTGCTTAATACCAATGCAATGTTCCCTCCATCGCTATAACCAATAATATTAATATTCGTAATTTCTTCTCTACTGCAAAAAGACATTACATCTTCAGCAAATAGTTTTATACTGTAAGCAATTTTGCCGGGATCACTGAATCCATGCCCTCTACTGTCAATAGCAATTACCCTATACTTTTTAGAAAAATGGTTAAATATATATTTAAAAATCCGGCTGTTTAAACTATTTCCATGTAATAACAGTAAAATATCTCCTCTTCCCTTTTCATAATAAGATAATTTTATGTCATTAATCTGTATTTGTTTTCGTTTATCCTTATTAATTCGAGTAACCTCCTCATAATTATAGCTGATAGCAAGATTGCATTTCCTAGCAACAAGTATTTACAAAAAAAGTATAAAATATCGCTTCTGAATCTAATTTTGAAGAAATATAAAGTTGAACTAGATAGTCAAAACTAAACTGCACAAAAATGTTAGAATTCCATAGGCGTTGGATAATGCGGTTTGATTCCCTCTACTCCATATGATTTGCACAGCATACAACATCGGATTGTACATCTTCTAATACGAGATCGAACATATCTAGCAATTCACGAATACGGTCATTTCTTAAGCTATAGTAGCAATATTTCCCTTCGTTACGCCCAACAATAATGCCGCAGCCTTTTAAACAAGCTAAGTGCTGCGAAATATTGGACTGATTCCCCCCTGTTTCTTCAACGATTTGAGAAACA
Source organism: Lysinibacillus odysseyi (assembly GCA_014595895.1). Classification (GTDB taxonomy): domain Bacteria; phylum Bacillota; class Bacilli; order Bacillales_A; family Planococcaceae; genus Lysinibacillus_B; species Lysinibacillus_B odysseyi_A. The sequence goes on from JABUKB010000001.1 coordinate 1,187,572, forward strand.
GTTTTTTCTTCATCTTTAATGCATTCTAAAATCTTTAATCTTACTTTATTTGAAAACCCTTGAATTACTTTTAATTTCAACTCAAATGTATTGCCTGTCACAAAATCGTCTCCTAATCATATTAGACATTGCTAATGTGTTTTGCTATTATCATATTCGATACAACTAATATGTGTTAGACATATTAGCATTCCCTAATATAACTGTCAAAGCAAAATGAAATGGAGGCCATAAGATTCACTAAGGAAACAAGTAGTGATGAGTATTTAACAAAAATGAAATGAGGTAATACATAATGAAAAATATTGGCGCAAAATTTGCAGTTATCGTGACACTACTAATTTTCGTATCCATAGCGCTAGTCGTTATATTTAATCAAAAAGATGAACCTGTTACAGATTCCGTTGCAACAGAACCTCCTTCAATAGAAGGTCAACCTCTATTAGGAGAGCCCAATGCCCCTGTTGCAATTGTGGAGTTTGGGGATTATAAATGTCCTGCATGCAAAGCTTGGGGAGAAACAGTTTTTCCGCAACTAGTGAAGGATTATATTGAAAATGGCGATGCTAATTTTGCTTACGTCAATGTTTTATTCCACGGTGAAGAATCGGTTTTAGCTGCCCAAGCTGCCGAATCTGTCTATGCACAAGATCCGAGCGTTTACTGGGAGTTCCATCATCAGTTATTTGCATCTCAACCAGAAGTAGCAAACCATGATGAAGTATGGGTAACGAATGAAAAGTTAGCAGAGCTAGCTAGCCTTTTCCCATCCATTTCGGCGGAAAAATTAGTACAAGATATCGAACAAAATGCAACGATGACACAAGTAAATATGGATCAAGAGTTGTACGAACAATACGGGGTGCATGTGACACCGACGATTATGGTTAATAACAAAAAAATTAGCGATCCATTTAATTATGAAGAAATTAAGGAAATCATTGATGAGGAATTGAGTGCTGCCAATGAATAAGGAAATGGAAGGTCAATCAAAGCATACTTACTTTCTTTACTTCGCCTGGTTCGTCTCGCTCGTTGCAATGTTTGGTAGTCTCTATTTTAGTGAAATTAAGGGCTTTATTCCTTGTGAGAAGTGCTGGTATCAAAGAATTTTTATGTATCCACTTGTATTTATTTTAGGTATTGCTACTTTTCAAAACGATAGCTCAGCGAAAAAGTATGTGCTTCCCCTTTCTATCATAGGAGGCACAATATCGCTGCTTCATTATTTAGAGCAAAAAATACCTGGCTTCAGTGGCTTTAAGCCTTGTGTTAGCGGCGTTCCTTGTAATATTCAATATATTAACTGGTTCGGGTTTGTGACGATTCCATTTTTAGCTTTAACAGCTTTTATGCTTATTGCCATCAGCATGATCATGCTTTATCGTAAAAAATGATTTACTTTAATATTGATAAAGTCCATCGAGAGCTCCCTTCTCGATGGACTTTGTTTTTTTGCTATTTACTTGTTAGAACAAAATTCATCCCAAACCAGGCGATGCTGTTGGAACCAATCCAACAACCTTTTCGCCTTATCTTGGGCTTCGAATACAGTTGGCTGAACTTCATCGTAAAAGTGGTGTGGATTTATAGGATCTATAGGCAAACGAATGACCACAGCGGCTTTCCCGGCACGTTGAATCGACATATCAGCAGGAATATACGGCTTTAACATATCGATACACGTATCTGCACGCTCATGCAATCCTTCCAATTGAAGGTCGACCGAACCATGGACAAATTTATGGTAAATAAAAACTCCTTTAGGTAGTTTGGTTTTCCCAAGCCCTATAAATGTTGCCGCAGGTCCCTTATCTCCTGGTTTAGGCATTGTGAGATCGGGATAACGCTGCGTCACATCTTGCCAATAGTGATACCAAAAGCTCGGTATGCCTTGATTCACTTCTGTTGGAATATACTCTCTACTACTCACCTTTTTTACTTTATATTTTTCAATTGCCTTCGTAAGAACATTTATTTTATATTCCGCGCGGCGTCCTAACTGCTGCTCATTGCGATAATATTTGATCAATTGTTCAAAAGAAATGTAAAAGTGGAATTTATGAACCGACTGAAACTGTTCAATGTATGCTGCTGGTGCAAATAAGGCCGTATAATATTGTTTACTCTTTCTACGACGTACATACTCCACCGCGCGCTTCGTATAATCTTCTGCCAGATTTCTTTGAAAGCTAGCTTGTTTAAGCATATCCAACCAATCATTGATGTATTAGTGTTTTCACTCAAAATATGCAAACCCACTTCTGCATCATAAGTAACAAGGTACAAAGCTATGCTGCTACTCTTTAGATCAATGTTTGCTTTACACGTTTTTGTACAAACAGCACAATGACAATAGCCATTGTCAATTCCGCAATTGGCATCGTTAGCCAAATCCCATTCACGCCAAGTACTTTTGGTAAGACAAACAAATAAATTAAAAATACTATATAGCTTCGCATCACAATAATGACTGTTGCTGACCATACTTTACCAACCGATTGGAAATACGTCATGTAGACGAAACTTATCCCAATAAATAAGTAACCAATAAAGAATAGACGAATTCCTTCAACCGCTAGTTGAACAATTGCTGGATCATCGACCCCGAATAATTGAACAAGCTGCGGTGCGAGTAAATAGCCAATGACAAATAACGTGACACCTAAAATCAATGCTGTTTTTTCCGCTAAAGCAAGTGTCTCCTTCAGCTGTGCCTTCTTTTTCGAGCCGTGATAATAGCTTACCATCGGTTGCATGGCCGTCTCAATGCCAAAGAACGCTAAAAACATGAAGCCGTGTAAATAGTTGATAACCGAAAAGGCTGTAACGCCTTCTGTTCCAAGTGCAGCAACAACGCTTAAGTTGTAGCCAACAACTAACACAAAGGCACCCGATTCAGCTAATAAACTTGGAAAGCCAATCGCAAGAATACGTCGCCCAAGTGGCAACGACCAGTTGAAACGCCATTTATTAAGTACCACTTTTTTATTGAAAAAGTGAGGTACGAATACGAGTCCCCCGACAACTCCACCAAGAATTGTTGCAAGTGCAGCTCCGTAAACACCCATGTCTAGTACAAAAATGAATACATAATTTAGTATTACATTGACAACAGATGTTAGCCCAAGCGACACCATGCCAAGCATTGGACGACCATCATTTCGGATGAAAATGCTAAGTAGTTGCTGTAACCCGAGCACCCATCCAAGCGCAAATAATACACCTAAATAGTCCGTCGTCGGTGCAAGTGTTTCCTCGTTTGCCCCAAGCCAACCTGCCACTGTTTGTAAATTTAAGTAACCTACAATACTAATAACGCCTAAAATAGCAGTGAAAATAGCAAGCGCTAGCGTAAAGCTGCTTCTTGCTTCATCAACCTTCTCTTCACCCATTGCCATTGAAAAATTCGTTGCGCCGCCAATACCGATCCATAGACTAATCGCTAAAATAATCGTGAAAATTGGTGCCGCTAAGTTCACACCCGCTAGCCCGACTTCTCCTACACCATGCCCAACAAAAATGCCATCGAGTAGCAGGTTGACAGACATAAGTAGCATACCGAACACTGCCGGAAAGAAGAAATGGAAAAATAGCTTTTTCACCGGTTTATTCATTAAATCTTGCTGTAAAGTTTCCATAACTCTGTTGTCCTCTTTCTATTAGTAGACTACTTTTCCCAGCTTACATCAATACCTTCATCAAATAATGCATAATCATCTGCATTGTCTAGTTCAAGTGATTCTAAAAGATTTGCGCTATGGTATACCTTCTCCGCTCGGTCTTTGCGTACCTCCTGGAATTGGGCAAAGGCTTGCGCATAGTCATTGTCACGTAAAAGCTTAGCTAACACCATTGCATCCTCTAAGCCAAGTGTTGTACCCATTCCTGCGTTTGGATCTGCTGTATGCAGGGCATCTCCTATTAATACGGCACGCCCTACTGAATACTGCTGCATTAATTCAATGCGGAATAATGACTTCGCAATTAAATGATCCGTACTTTCCACTAGCTGCTGTATCGGCATTTCCCAACTTGCGAAACGCTCACCAAGCTCTTTACGAAGCTGTTTGATTGGCTTTTCATCAAATGCTGCTACTGACGGCTGCTCTGGCTCCGTTGTAATAATCGACCAAGAAATTGACTCGTCTGTCGGATGATGTTTGGCTACGAAAAAGTTAAAGTTGTCGTGGAAATACATCAGTGCTGCGTCCTGCGAAAAGTACTCCTGCAATTCGCCTAATTTTTCATTTTCTACAATGGCATACACACCTGTTTTCCCTAAATAGTGCAGCTCTTTTTCTGGGAATAGCTGCTGGCGCGTTTTCGAACGTACACCGTCTGCACCGATTAAAATCGAGCCAATCGCTTCAGACCCGTCTTCAAATTCCACAACAACCTGTTTAGTGTCCTGTGTAAACTGCTTTAATCGCTTATTAAACTGGACGTCGATCCCTTGTTTTTGTACTTCTTTGTATAAAACATCAATTAAATGGTGACGTGTAATATTCACAAATACCGGCATATCTGCAAGCTCGCCCTCTAGCTCTTCTTCCATTTCACCGAATACCGAGTTGTTGTCTTTATCGAGCACAGCAAAATCCGTTAATGCATGACTGTTGTTCATAAGCTCCTCGCCTAAACCTAGTAACTCCATCATCGCAATGCCGCTTGGGTGCATGACGAAGTGACCTCCCACCTTGCCATATACTTTTGCTTGCTCATACACGACACTTTCAATATTTGCTTTTTTCAAAAATAACGACATTGCTAAGCCTGCAACGCCTCCACCAATAATCATTACTTTATCATTCACTTCATTCGCTCCCTTCGAAAAAAACAATAACATTATTCGGACGAGCGGTCAATTAAAATAAATAGATATCAATATTTACTAGTATTAGATGAGAAATAAACAAACTTTTGTCCGATTAATTCGCGTTATAAAATAGAATACGCTATGATAGAGATTAAAAAGGTTGGAGACATAATGAGTAGACCTATTGGAGTAAATAGTGAGGATACGAAGCAATTCATTGTTGATATAGCAACAAAATGCTTCGAGCAAAAAGGCTATAGTGCCACATCAATGGCTGATATTAAAAATGAAACAAATATGAGTAAAGGCACAATCTATTACCATTTTAAAAATAAAGAGGAATTATATTTATATTGTATTCAACAAGTTTCAAATGAATTTCTTCATAATTGGACTATGATGTCTAAAGCGGAACATTCTGCTGAAAAGAAGCTTTATATTTGGGCAAATTTAAATAATTTGATTGTGCAAAAACCAATTATGAACACATTGCATGAATATTTTGTGGCAACAGATAAAAATAACTATGATGCAGTTATAAAATTGTACGAGTCTGAATTTCAAATAGTGAAAGATATTTTGGTAGAAGGTATTGAGAGTGGTGAATTTAAAAATGATTTACAGGTAGATGATATTGCAGTGCTTTTATTTAATTTTATGACTTCCCTTGACCATCTCGATTTATTCGACTACAGCACCCCACAGAAGCAAAAAAAAATTTATAGATTAGCAATCGATCTAATATTACCGGGCTTGAAAAAGTAAGCATACTTAAAATTAATAATAATGGCTTCAATTCATACGAATTACGAAAGCATTAAAAGAGAGTATATGCTACAGTACAAATTTTACTTATTCTTAATATCGAAACTTATTGGTATTTTGTTATTTCTAAAGATAAATTGTAGGCACTCACTGAATAGATATTATTATACAAGTCCATTCATAATAAAGTCCCAATATCAAAGTTTGGGAATACACCAAAAAGGCACAAATGTTGTTAGAACAACGTTTCGTGCCTTTTCGTTTGATCATTAGTTATGTCGCATTTTATACAGATGACGCAACTATTTTTTTCAAAATAAGTTATTCAACAATATGGCCCGATTGTTGAATAATGAAATGCACCCAAAGCGTCATTTAGGAAATTATTCTCTCTAACATTGTAAATTCGCATTTTTCTCACGTGAACTCCTTTCATTATTGCTTTTTTAAGCAGTCCTTTCTTTTTTACTCAAATTTAATAAATTTTCTATTTTTCTTAAATCTATGCATATGAATGAAGCCCAGCTATTACTAAGTTTACGAACACTTGATTAAATATGATAATACCGAATCCAGTGATAGCCATCCAGGCTGTTTTCTCGCCTTCCCATGATTTTGACAATCGCAGGTGTAACATAGCAGCATAAAACAAGAACGTAATTAATGCCCATACTTCTTTCGGGTCCCATCCCCAAAATCTCCCCCACGCCAATTGCGCCCAAATCATCGCAAACAGCAAGCCGCCTAATGCAAATAACGGAAAGCCAATTACGACCGCTCGGTACGAGATTTCGTCTATTAAATTTACGTTCACTCGTTTTGTTAAAGGCTTTAATAGCTGGCTGATACTTTTCCTCGTAATGATGCGCATGAGTATGTATAACAATGTTCCCATGACAACAGCCCATACAATGGAGTTTAATTTTACTGCGTCAATTTTATTGGAAATCATCATTAAGCCAATATCTTGATTGTTTTCGTTTGTAATGATTGGGTACATTTCATATACCGCTTTACTTTCAATTTCTTGTATATCAATATAGCTGACTGTTAGAGGTTCCATCGTAAAGCTAAACACAGTCGATGCACCTATAAATCCAATCACAACCACTAAGCAGTACAAAACAAATTCAAGGAACCGCGTACTTGCTGTTTTTCTCGTTACATCTAGTACTTTTAAGAGATAAATAATCCCTGTAGCAAAGGAAATCGATAAAATGGCACTCGATAATGCAACCGTTATGACATGAATCGCAAGCCAATTGCTTTTTAATGATGGTACTAATGGAGAGGCTTCATTTGAAAATACACTTCCATATCCAATAATAATTAGAGAAACAGGAATAACAAATAAGCCAACTACAACTTGTTTATACATATGGTAATTCAGTATAAAGGCACCTACCAACATAATCCCGAAAAATGTCATAAACTCAAACATATTACTAACCGGTGCATGTTTGACGGCCGCCCACCTCGTAATAAAATAACCAATTTGCAAAAGAAAGGACATATAAGTCAGGACCACTCCAGCCTTGCGAAATACATTTTTATTGGACTTAACTGACAAGCCAAGTGGGACGATTGCAATTAATAGTAAAATAAATCCACTAAGAAGCAAATTACTACTCACATTTAATAATTGTTCAGCATTCAAAAAAGCCACCTCATTTAATTTTTTTTAATCCATTTTTTAGGACACAATAATAAACGTTTAAATTTACATTTAGTTCCTTTTAATGTTAGAATTTCATCAAAAACTATTTATTAGGTGAAAGAAAAAGCCTGCTCACATGAAGTTTGAACGGGCTTAAAGGTCGCCTGACTATTTAAGAAGTAGACCTTGCTTCTCGTAATAACGGATTGTATCAATGGGCACTTTATACTTTTGCGAGAACGCTTTAATTTGCATATTTACCCCCTCGCGTTAAACATCACATTGGAGTTTACTCTAAGGTCAATAATTTCTTTTAAAGAAATTTCGAAAAGATAAATGGGCGGAGTAAAAATCTATGAGTAAACTTTCTCAATCCGGATTGAGGAACCAGTTTTGGAAAGAAACGTTCAACTATTTAATTATGGTAATATTTAGAATTTAATTATCAGAAACATAGGGAGCGTATGATATGGCAGGTAAATTAACGGTAAAAAGGATAGTTAAAATTTCACTGATTATTGGCTTATTATTTAGTGTTCTGGCAGGCTATGGTGTATATTGGGCATTTTTCGATATGAATAGATTACCAACCGGCGAATTTCTTACAGAAGAAATGTCACCAGATGGCACTTACACATTAAAAGCATACCGTACAAATGGCGGGGCTACGACTTCATATGCAATAAGAGGTGAATTAGTAGTTAATAATCGTAATGGGAAAAAGAAAAATATTTATTGGAACTATCGCGAAAAAACAGCGCATATTGAATGGGTAGATAATAAAACAGTAGTAATGAATGGGCATTCCCTTGAAGTTCCTCATCAAAAATTCGATTTCCGTCGCCAATAATTCAGTTATGAAAAGTCTAATACCTTCCTCAAACGACAATGGTGGAACTGCTTTAAAGGATTAATACTAGCTGCTATCGAAATACACTAGTGAAGAAAAATCATGGAGACTTGGTGATATTGTGCAAAAGAAAAATGCTTCACTGGAACATAAAGAAAATAAGCAAGTTAGATACTATGCGATTTTTTTCTGCTTAGCTATTACACTACATAATATTGAAGAAGCAATATGGCTCCCTCAGTGGTCCCAATTAGGGCACCCTCTGCAACAGCCTGTAACCGCAAACGAATTTTATTTCGCGGTTATTATTATTACTGCTTTGGCCTATTTCATTTCTTTTCTATTTGTGCATTTTCCGGGAATAAAAATAATAAAGTGGGCATTTATAGGGTTTTTAGGGTCCATGATCTTCAATGCCTTTTTTCCGCATCTTATCTCAATGATTCTAATGAAGAAGTATGCTCCTGGATTTATTACGGGATTGTTACTCAATGTACCTATTAACTCATTTATACTTTATAAACTCCATACACAACATTTAATCAGCGCTAAAAACATCATTATCTCTACAGTTATAGTTGGCGCACTATTACTGATGCTGATTCCTTTTCTATTCAATATGGCAAGCATGTTAGTGAGTTATTAATAGAGATTAAAATTATCAAAAGGTGGTTTTATATATGCTTGTAAAAAAAGAACATATTAGCTTTCCTTTGATTTATTGGATATTATTTATTCCTATCTTTTTGTTACTAAGTTATAGAAACCTATTTATAAATGCACAAATCCAAAATTATTATTTTAATGAATTGGAGGATTTTGGTCGTTATGTATTTTTCCTTGCAATTAGTTTTGCCGAAGCCTTTATTTATATTGTAATTATTCGCATTGTCATTGGACTGATTCAATCATTATTAAAAAAGTCTAACGTTCATTCATAAAACATTGTCTTACCAACATTTTGTGCCTTTTTTAACCTTTGCTGTTCACTCACAGGGAGAAACTATCCATTGTTACTATGGTTTCAACAAAAGGATTTTCTGTTTAACATTTTCTATTAATACATCTATTTCTGCATATCCATAATACCGTACATACATAACCACTTTCCCTTTTGAGGCAAATAATTGTTTCTTCTCAGCCTCTTCTTGAATAATCAATCGGTCAAAATCCGGATGCTTCTTTTCAACAAACGGCGCCGTTTCATCTCCATATGAATGCCATTTAATTAAGTCCGAAACTAATGGCTCTGCAAGCGCTTTAAATCGTAAATAATATACTTCTGAAGATATGCTTGGTGAATAGGTATCACTCTCATCTAGCCATTTCATCTCTGCTATTAAACCATTTTCATCTGATTCATATTGCACAGGTGCAAATATGCTCCAATTATAAGAATATCGATTCGCCCAGTCTTTTCCATCTTCCATATAATCCTCATTGCGTACGAGCATCGGATTTTGTTCTATATCGGCTAAGCGGACAAGCGGCAAGTTTGAATCATCCTCTGGTAAAGTCGACGTTTCACTCTTTATTAGCTGTAAAAATGGTAATGTGGCACTGAATAAAAATATAATTGAAACTGCTGTATTTTTTTGCAGCTTCTTTTTCCATGGTGCGTGATGATGAATAGATTGTCCTGCTTTTAAACTTTTCCTTAAAGCTTGAATTCCCAGCATTGCTCTTGTTAAGTAATATACATGATAAAGGACGATTAGGCTTATAATCGTTTGCTGAATCACATATCCTTCCACTAATCGCAAAATAGGTATGCCGTCTAAAAACCACATGGCTGCTAACATACCAACAATTAAAGCAAATACTAAAGAGGTGACAATTAAACTTAGTAGTAGCTTATTGCTGAGGTGGTGTAACGTATAGGATTGTTCGGTAGGGTTCGTATGTAGCTTAGGCGCATTGCTTTCTTGGGGCGATGCAAATACGTGAAAATATTGATAGCTCGTAACATATTTCCATCCACTTTCCTTATACATATCAATTTGCTCATCGGAAATCCGTTTATTTTTTGTAACTTCTATCTGATATTCCATTCTTTTTGAATCGCCTTTTTTAAAATGCGCAAAATAAGTACCCATCTTACAAAGGTGGAGCCCTTTTAAAGACATGGCTGAAAACCAGCTTTCGTGTTCTCCTATGCGCCAATAGTCAGCAGGTCGAACTTTGTATACAATTTTAGTCATGCCTCTTTACCTCCTCTAATATGCTACTATCATTAATTAAAGATTTTAAACGCCGATACTCCAATTGTTAATGTCAGTTTGCCTTCTCTTGTAATCTGATACGCTTTTCTTCGTCATCATCTTTTGCCAAAACAATTAAACTATCCTTCTGCATGCGTGAAAGTACTCTACACAAAGTCCCTGTATCCATTTTCGCTTAAAGGACATCTTCATTATTATGTCTTGCGATATATCCTATGACATAACAATAGATTATAAGTAAATATTTGTAAACTTTAAAAATAGTAAGGGTTTAATTCAACTAAAACAGTAGATTAGTAGTAGAGGATTATTCTACTGCTAAACCGAACTATATAACTAATACTGAATTAATGGGAGGTTACTATGTGGAGGAAAAGCAAATATATGATAGTAGCTGCTGTAACGGTAGCGATTTTATCAGCCTGTACATCCGATAAATCCATTGAAGAAGAGAATTCTGCATCAGAAACAAGTACTGACTTTACCATTCCTGTGATGTTTGGGGATGAAACAAAGGGTGAGTATATTTTGCTCGGAAAAGAAGGGAAATTAGCTTTCCAAATCGGTTCTAGAGCAGAAAATGAAACGGTAGAATTATTGCCGATTGTAGCGAATCAACCTAACAAATATATGTGGTATTTGTGGGGAGACAATGTAAGTGGTAAATCATTTAAAGTGGTTGGGACACATGGAGATACAAAGCAAGAAAAAGTTCTTGTAGATAATCTTGTTTTAGGTTCAGAGTTAAATGGCAGCGATGCCCATACCCCAAGTTCAATGGAATTTCCTGCTGCGGGTATGTGGAACTTAGAGGCTTATGTCGATGGAGAACTGTTTGAAAATATTGCAGTGGAAGTGCAATAAAGTATGATTTGGAGATGTTGGAGCAAAAGATGCACAATATTGCAGGAGTTTTATCATGTAATATTGTGCTCTTTGCTTTGCACTTAATGAATGCCCCTCTTGGTTATATAGACGAAACCGGTATAAGAATACTAAAATAGCATGTCAGAAACAACCTGAACGATCAGCAATAAAAAGATAACTGGAAGCAAAGCTTGCACCCATTTTCCTTTTAAATAAGGAACGATTTTTAGTCCAATATGTGAGCCAACGATGGAACCAACCGTTACCGGTATGGCAATGCCCCAGTTAACAATTCCATAGAAGAAATAAAAGAAAAATGCGCTTATGCAGCTTGCGAACATGACAAAACGTGTCATTTCAGCCGCTTTTACGTAGCTGAATTGTTTTTTCAAAAAGTATGTAATATTTAAAAGCCCTGACCCCGGCCCAAATCCCCCATCATATATTCCAATAAAAAATGAAGTATACAAAGTTTTTCGTTGTCCCATGCTTTGGGGTTCTTCGTGTTGCTCACTAACTAATACCGTTTTATTACTTTTTATTACAACGAAGAACATGGCAATTAACACAATACAAGCAACCGTATTCATCGTCTGCTCGGACAATCTTGTGGCGAAAAAGGCACCGCTGATCCCGCCAAGTCCAGCGACAAACATGAGTGGCAGCATTTGCTTAAGTTGTATTTCCTTTTTGAAAATAAGCACCAAAACTGTGGATAATGAAGATACGCCTGTCGCAAATTTACTAACTGCAACCGTGGCATGAATCGGTATACCAACCAATAGCAAGGCAGGTAGTAATACGAACCCTGCCGCTCCAAACATGACACCAATAATAGAAGCAAATATTCCAATTGTAAATAATAAAAGACCGTTGATTGATAGCCATTCCAATAGCAAGTTTTCCAAATAAATCACCCCTGCATTTAAAATACTGCTATACTATTCATAAAACAAATATATAATTTTTGTTTATTCATAAGATTAAGTTATGAATTGGGTGAAGAGATGAATTTACACACATTACGTATTTTTACGAAAGTCGCAAAGTTAGGGAGTATCACCGAAGCAGCAAACTTACTGCATATTAGTCAGCCTGCTGTCACAGCGCAGGTTCGTAAGCTAGAACAAGAGATTGGAGTTAAACTCATTACTGGTAAAGGAAGAGGTATTCAGCTGACATCTGAAGGAGAGTTTCTTTATGAGCAAGGGTTGCGTTTGTTTCATCTGGAAGAGCAGATTGATGAAAAATGGAAAACATTTTTAGAAAAGAAAGAGAAAGTGCAAATTGCTTCCTCCTATATTTCAACGAATTATATTTTACCGCCCATTATTGCTGGGTATAAACTAGAAAATCCAGATATCGATGTATATGTATCATTAGGAAACGTGCAGTCTGTTGAACGTCGCGTCCTGAATTATGAAGCTGATTTTGGCTTTGTTGTGCAAAGCAACATCGGTCATGAAGATTTGCATTTTGAGAAAATACTCACAATCCCATTTTGGTTTGTTGTACATCCTACTCACCCTTTGGCGAATAAAGAGGTGTCGATTTTCGATTTAAGCGAACATGGTTTCATTTACAGGGAACGCGGTAGTTCAACGCTAGATTTATTAGAGGCCATTTTTTATACCCATAATTGCCCGTTGCCAAAATTCGGATTGCAAATGCAAGGGTTACTAGAATCGCTCAAGGTTGTGGAGGCGGGATACGGAATGACCCTCGCCCCCTCCTATAGTGTGGAGGAAGCACTGGCACAGGGCAGGCTTGCTCAAGTCTTTGTGGAGCAGGCAGAAATCAATCAAAGTTTATTTATCTGTACAAGAAAAACGGATGGGAGCGAGCATCCCTTCATTCACTATTTGCGAATGAATTTAACCGATTCAGAGGCTTAATTATTGCTGTTATTCGACCATGCTAGACCTGAGAGGTGCTACGCTTTAGTGTAACTTTAGGATAAAGTTGTTTAGTTTTGAAGCCGAAAAAGCGCATTACACCGTCTGCATTTGTAGATGGTGTAAAAATAAAGCTGTTTAATCATCCTATCTTTGCGCCACCATCCGACACGATTGTCTAATAAGCAGATGATCTATTTTCTTGTCATAGGGTACAAAGGATACTCCCATTGATGTGTACATTCTTCCAGCATATAATATCTTAGTTCTTCATTTGGCACGACACGGGAGCATTGCTGTCTGGGGATTGCCCCCTCTTCCTCATCACTGGATACATCAATCCAACTTTGACCGGATGCCTCGTCATATCGTATTTCTAAGCGATTCCCATTTACCGTGATTGTTTGACCGCTGTCTTTATTCCTCGCCTTGTCCATGAAAGCTTCTATTTCTGCTGCAATTACTAATGATTCAGAAGGATTCAAGTATACCTCTTTCATTCCTTGCCAAGTCGAAAAACGAACGATATTATCAGCAATCCATTGTTCGTTGCCTACACCTAAAACACCTTCTGCCCCCAATCCAACCGGATGTTCCGTACCGCTTATTATTATTCTAATAGATTGATCATTGAGGCGCTTACCGATAAACCCGAACGTTGTCTTGTAGAAATTATAAAAATATGTCGTTTCGCCTAACGAAAAATGCCGGTATTCAATGACAAGCGAGCGCTGACCATAAGGGGAATCAATCTTTGCATAGCTATTATCCGTTAACAAAACTATAAAACCCTGCAACAGTAAGATAGGAATACCGAGCATTAGGCCGATGATGGTCCATACTTTATAACTCTTTGAAGAACGAAAGCCGATTACAGATAAAACAATAATATTAACCCCAAAAGGAATCATATAACCTGTTGGTTTCAAGAAAAGAATGAAATAGTCTGTCAGATGCATGATCATAAGTATCAAGTCCATTACACCTAACAGAACGAGTGCCCATTTTGTTTTTGTCATTAAAGATTCCCCATTTTCTTTACTTTCATTATTTTAATGTTTTACGATTAATACATTCCTTCTCCCACAAATTGGCCCGTTTATTGAATAGAATCACTTACATTTTTAAATAACTTTATTATCTTTTAAACGACTTTGTTGAAAATTAAACAACTTTATTATTTAGATACATTTAGAAACAGAAAAAAGAGAAAACACTGCTCCATTACATGCAAAATAGAAGAGTGTTTTTTATTAGAAAGATATAAGGAGGGTTCCAGATTTATGACATTAAGTAAATAAAGTTAACAAACGCCACTTTGGTCACTATTTGATATAACAAAAGAAACATCCTCAGTGGACGTTCCTTTTTATAGTTAAAATCGTTATTCTATTTTCACTCCAATAATTGTAAAACGCTGATGATTTTAGTTTTATTCGCATTGCCGATTAAATTTCCATATTGTCTATCCTTTGCAGCTCGTGCTTCGAATTCAGCAATCCAATCTCTACGTCCAAAGGCATCTTCATTTGTTTCATACATTGTAAAATTAGATGATATTTGCCTATTAACGGCTTGTTTAATATATTGTGTAGCACGACCGTAATCGAATGTTAAAATGGAAACATCGAAAAATGTAATTGCACCAGCTTCGTATAATTCGTTTGCAATTTCTTTTACTTCTTCAAATGTCGCACTGCGAATATTGTATTTATTTTTCAGGTCGCTAAAAAAGGCTTCATCCACTTCGTTTGTTTCAATTTTTTCGACAGATGGAGTTAAGAGCTTTGAAAAATCCTCATTAGCTGATTGAATAGTCTTTTTACTGAATGCTTGTGTATTTTGTTGAACACTGCCAATTTGTTGAATCATATACCTCACCCTTCCATTGCTTATATCAATAACATCGGGTTAATTAGGAATTATTTTACATATAATCTATGCAATTATATTCAAAATAACATTCCCAAAAGAAAGTTTGATAGTACACCCAAAGTCACAAACACTGTTACATTAACGTTTAGCGTTTTTTGTGCCGCATTGTTTATACACGATTTTATGCACGTTATCACAAATCCAGTTATAGCAGCGATTGAAGTATATTTAGAATAGGCTGCTGTTCCTGAATCATTGCATGAAATCTTACATACTCTTGCCGTTGGAAATCCGTATTTTTGACTGGACCCCAAATCGAAATGAAAAAGACTGTAGGCAAATTTATTTGAATTTGCCTACAGTCTGACGTTTCATACTTTCTAAAGGTGTTGCCTAAAAACCTGTATTACCGATATTCCGAACCGCCGCCCCAAATGAGTCGCCCGCCTGTATGAGCAGTTGCCTCGTGTTGTTCCGTATTGACAAGCTGCATCACACCTGGTGTTTCATGATGATGCCATGTATAGCCATCAGGCGTTTGATACATCTGAAGTTTTTGTAAATCGACTGTGGACAATTGCAGTTCTTGGATTAAGTTCGGATTAGCCGCGACTGCATCGGCTAATTGGCCATTAGCAAAGCTAATATGGGAATGATCGCTCTGTAAGTAGAGTACTTCGGGTAGCTGTGTTTCAAAAGCGGCATCAAACACCGGGAATACATCTTCAATCACAAGACCATTATGCTCAATCGTATTCATGGCAAATGGTACACCGGTTACAGGATGAAGCTGACCGTCGAGCTCTGCATTCAGCGCCTGAATATCGCTTGCTGCTGCGGCATCTGGACCGCTGACAATATCCAGTACCGATACAGCAGTTGCCGCTACAATCCCCAATTTGGCTAAATTTAAAGCGCCGTGCTTTGCGCGGTCATAATCTTTTGTCAACAAGCCTGCGCCTGTATTATATGCATTGGTTGTGCCCATCTTAATCGTTTGCCCGATTCCCTTCACGACACGTGTCCCGGCATCTTTTAATTCACCGACTCCTTCCCCCCGTTCAGCCGTATTCTTTTGTACTTGCCCTTTTACTGTTTTCAATAAGCCTTCTGCTAGTTGTCCTGTCGTTTGTACACTTGCGTTTGACGCTTTGCCAATCATGTTTGTTGTGTCTTTCACAAAACCGGCCGTTTGATGATACCCTTTTTTCTCAATACCTTTCCCCGCTAGTTTCCCTGCACCGGAAATGGCACCATCTAGCGCTTGACCAATATGTTTTGATATTTTTTTCAGCAAGACATTTTCACTCATTTCTATATTGATTTCCTTAATTTTACACTATTTTCCGCTTGCGTAGCACGATAAATAACACAAAGCAAGAAACCATCACAAGTAGGATCTGAAGGCCAAAGCCAGTTTGCATGATTCCGTGAACCAGCAATGCCTCCATTAATAAGGCAGGTAACTTCCCAAGGGTACTCGCTAGGGCAAATACCCACCACTGGATTTGGCTCATTGCACTTGCTAATGTAACGAGTCCAGACGGCATAAAGGGGAAAATGCGCAGTGCAATGATTAGCCAAAAGGCTTGTCTGCCCTTTGTTTTGGCAAGCCACTGCAAAGAACGGTGTTCAAACATCTTTTTATGATGTATCGCTTGGACGCCTTTTCGATACAGGAGAAAGCTGAGCACTGCACCGATTGATTCTCCGATAATGGATAACAGAAAACCCGGCCAGAAGCCAAACACAATAATATTCGCAGCTGTAATTGCTGCGCTTGGCAGGACCCCAGCGATACTCACGCCAATATTTGCCGCAATACTTATGAAAACTGCCCACCATATTGGCTGATCTCCTAATAAATTCTCCAAATGCATCATAATTTCTATCCCATCTCTCAATAAATTTACAAAAAATGAAACCTTCCCCTGCCTAGTGCGTATAATCATTATAACGTTCAACCGGAACGAAAAGGAGAAATGAATTTTTTTGAAAAAGTGAACAAAAGTATTATTTTTTATGGTCTATGCCATTACCATTGCGGATGCGTACTATACGACATTATTCGAAGAGCCGAAAACGCCCCCGCAACATAAAAGTGCGCAAATTATTTCTGTAGCAACTGTGCGGTAGCAAAAAGAACTTTGTTTTCAAACGGGCAACATGGACAAAGGCGGTAGCTGTGTTTGTAGTTACGTTTACGAAAACACACACAACTTTACACAAAAAGCCTATCCAAACAGCGGTTTTTCCGTATTTGCTCTCAAACAGCCATCTTCCATTTACGGAGGATGGCTTGTTTGTTTTGAAGGTAGAAATCTTCACCAGGCTAGTACTATCACTACCATTCTTATCATAAATACAATACAATAAAGAAAAGTCAGAAAGGTGTGAAAAAGATGGAATATCGGCGTGAAATCGCAGTGGTGTATACGATAGATGAAGTCACGGCAAAGTTGAACAATATACGCGGGCACGGCTTTTCAGAGCATGAAATCCATCTCTTTGCCAAAGATATCCGCCCGCTTCATTCCTTAAAAATGTACACAGACTTGGATATTCACCAAGCCGGCACAATGATTGATCACATTTTTAGTATTTTCCTGCGACAATCGATCTATGCCGTTTGCTTACGCCATCTTGACTTTTCGCATGAGGAAGTTACCCATTATAGCCATTGTATTGAACAAGGTGCCATTGTCATTGTGGCGCAGCATGAGTTTCCCTTTGAAAAAGAACCAAAAAAACAGCGTAAAGCACTCACTGTTTCAAACGTCCCAAAATAAAAGGCAGCTCAGGAAAAATGAGTTGCCTTCTTTTTTTGATTAAAAATGCTCCGAGACCCATTCCTTGAAAATTGCAAAGTCTTGGTATACTTGCTGTTTATAATGCAGGGACTGAGAAATCGCTTGCTCAACAAATAGAGCAGGACTTCGATTAATCTGTGCTAAAATTTCTTTCTCGCTTTGGTACGTGAATACATCGGTATAATCCATATCCGCACGTGCATGGATTTTGGCTGCTATTTGCCCCATGCATTTAGCGGTACTTTCATAATCCTCTATCGATTTATAATGCTTCGGCTTGACTTTCTTTTTATACGGCGAGCGTTCCCGTATATAATATTCGACACCCTCCATTGTTACATACTGCAGATGCGGGTCTTCCAAATGGTGCATCGCGCGCTGCGTGCCGACAACGCGTGCCCCTTGATGCTCAAAGTACTGCCAGAACTTTTCATGGTACGGCAAAAAATACGCAGGAATCGCGGTACGCACTTCTTTCATTTCTAACACCAAATCTTCTTCGCCCGCTGCGTCCTTTCCTTCTACCAAAATGTAATAACGTTTTAAGCCAATGGAGGCCGTCCCGGATCCGTGTTTAACTGCGATATCACGAATTCTATATTGCGGAAGCACGGACACAATGGACGAAAACTCCTCTGCTGATATATGCTCTATTTCCTCACTCCATTTAAATACGCGGTCCCCGTCTTTCACTTCGGTTACATCTTCCAGAAAATGTGTACGCTTGCGTTTTTCTAGTTTACGCAACAACTTGTGAATGGGACCGCTTGTATTTTCCTTTGTCAGCATAAACGTGAAAGCATCGTCTTTTTGTTGCTCAAAACGTTTTAGCTGCTTTATGTAACTAGTTAAAAATTGAGACATGACACGTCGCTGGGTCGTTTCTTCTATGAGCTGCTCATCCATATACAGCCCCATACTTACCGTCATACGAATCAAATCATAAAGATAAGAGCCTACGTACCCTTCGTCAAAGTCATTGACATCATATACGATATCGCCGTTTTCATTTTGAAAGGCACCGAAATTGTCCATATGCATATCCCCCATAATCCACGTTGGATGTGCCTCATCTGAATGGAAAATCGATGGAGATTTCGTCATATCGTAATAAAATAAATAGGCTGAGCCCCGGTAAAACCGAAAAGGACTCTCCAGCATCTTTCCATATTTGATCTTCCGTTCTGCATGCGATAACTGCATGCATATATGATCGAATTCATTTAAAATGGTTTCTACTTGTTGTTGGCGTAAGTGCTGCCGTGTATCTTTGACACGATGCAATAAGGTTTCTTCCATCCTCATCCCTCCCTGTATCTCTATTTTACGATGAATGACTTTCTTTTGTCTAAAAACATCCATCTATTTCCATGAAAAAATGCATACAATAATTGTATGCATTCAAGTTTACATAATAATATTATCTAATGGTTTCTTTATATTCTTTACGTCCAGCCTGTACTCTTGCAACGTGGATCTGAATATCCCCGAGACTCTCTTCTGTCAATGGGATTTGCCCTTTGTCCTGCAGCCGTTTCCAGGCTTTTACATCATGCCTGTATAACTGCTCAGACAAGCGATAAATATCTGCTCCCTCTTCCAAGGCTACTTTATACGTATCCCGGATTTGTTTTTCCACTTGCTCTTGTACGGTTTTTTTAATGTCCTCAGTGGTAAGAGACTTATAAAGACTAATAAGATTTGCTATTGCCTCAAACTGGATATCAAACGTTACAGAGGAATCGGTAACAATAGGTTTCACTTTTACTTGAATATTCGTTAGGGCAACCGATATATTTTTGTCTGTTGGTGTGGAGAAAGTAGAACGTACGGTTTGATTGGTCATCCACTGCAAGCCTTGTACTTCCTCCCCTTTGATGATTCCTTTTACTGTATCTGGTGTAACTACGGTAACACCGCTTACCTTGGTCATTTCTCTGTTCTTTTTCTTTTGGGAAGAAAAGTTTTTCTTTAGCTCTACTAGCGGGATTCTCGCTTCATAGCTTGGCTCATTTAAGCCGATGATGAATTGGCGCAGACTGAGAGGTTTAATTACAGAAAGCTGTTGAAAAGAATTGAGCGGATCAGACAGTTTCGACAGGGAAATGGCCCGGTTAATGACCGGTACGCTTAACATAACATCCTTTACAGGATCTTCTGTACTATATACCCAGGTATTGTAGCGGGTATTATGAAAACGGATAAAGGTATCAACGACCTTACTTCCCTGCCCCGCAGCTAGGGCTTCCTGAGAAAAAAGCAGATAAGAAAAATGCCCCCAAAACAATTCCTGATCAAGAGATTCATATAACTCGTGTACAGCGTCTGCAATACTAGAACCCGTAGCTCTTCCAACTTCTGCCTGCACAGCATCTGGATTGGCTGGTTGTTCACCTTTGGCAATGATGGAAAAATCAATAATTTGTGCATATACAATATATTCCTCGTCTTGAAAGTCCACCCCTAATCCATGTAAATAAAGCATCCTTTCCGGTTCTTTGACGTCCCAGCAACCTGCCAGGAAAAGGGGGATCAAAAAAATCCAGTATTTCTTCACGAAGAGGACCCCCTTCTCGTTTTATCCTTTGTTTTTAGGGGACCTGGACGTGTGTTATATTGCTCGCCTGGTAGCCTGAAAAGAGTTTTTGTAATGGTAGACATATTGATATTTGCTGGCAGGTTCAGGTAAGGCACGCCAAAGATACGAATATTGGCCAAATACGTTAAGAGTGCAAAAAGGGAAAGAAAAAAACCAAAAAGACCAAAGAATGCGGTCATTACTATGAACAGCAAACGTAATATGCCTACAGCCGTTACTAAAGACTGATTGACTGCTGTATACGAGGCAATAACCGAAGTGGCGATGATCACAATCATTGCAGGACTCGTAATACCAGCACGAATCGCTGCATCTCCAATAATCAGCCCGCCCACTACACCAATGGTAGTACCGATAGGAGTCGGCAACCTAAGTCCTGCTTCTCGGAATAGCTCAAACAGAAAGATCATAATAATCATCTCAAGAGCAGACGGTAGCGGCAACCCGATATTGGACTGCACGACAGTAGCGAGCAATTGAAGTGGCAATTGATTTTGGTGAAACGTAGTCAACGCCAACCAAAAAGCCGGCAATAAAATTCCGATCATAACACTCGCGAGTCGTAATAGACGTTCAAGTGAGCCATACAACACAGGATAATCATCGTCTTCTCCTGTTTTTAATAGCATGGAGAAATTAATGGGGGTAACATTGGCATAAGCTACACCGTCAACCAAAATAATAAATCGACCACGCGCCAAAATTTGAACCGCATAATCAGGTCGTCCTGTATAGTCCATCAATGGGAAAAGATAGCTCTTCTTATTGATCTGCTCCATTAATAAATCACCGCTAAAAACAATATCCATGTCAACTTTTTTGAGCTGATTTTTCAGTTCTTCTAAAATGTCCAAATTGGCAACATCCTCTAAATACAAAATGGCCACTTCCGTGTCCGAACGCTGACCAATGGTGAGTTTTTCCACATATAAAGAAGGAGTCGGCAAGCGCTTGCGAATGAGCGCAATGTTGACTGCTAAATCCTCAATGAAATTATCGCGGGGTCCCTTTACCGCTACTTCTGTCCGTGTTTCCTCCGGTTGGCGATTCGGTTTATTAGCAATATTAACTGATAACAGCAAGGATAAATGTTCTACATATAACAGCAGATTCCCTTTATAAACGAGTGGAATCACTGGCTCAATAGATGTATGTTTCTGTAGGCCAGGCAAATGCAACTGTTGAAGCAAGTCTTCAGGTATGCTATTCATGTCAAGTGCCGTAAGCCGTGGGATGATCACTTCCTGCAGCATTTGGTCATTAATCATTGCCTCGCAAAAGATAAATAATACAGGCTGCTGATTAAAATAATAGGTTTGAAATTTGACATCACCGGAGCCTTGAAAAGTTTGCTGTAACGTTTCTTTTTGTATCATACATTCCCCCGCCTTGTTCCTGAAATTATTGCCGCCAAAACTAGTACGATGGATAAAATAGATAAATAAATGACAGTGATTACCGGAAAATAGTGTTGATTCACTTTTAAAAAGAAAGCATCATCCAATAAAGCGAGAAGCAAGCAAATTATTACAAACGGTGGTCCGATATAAGACCAAATCTTCTTTTTTTCTTGGGCAATGTTGCATAAATCCACAATAATATATAAAAGCAGCCCCACTCGGATAAAGGTTCCTGTCAGCCACTGATAAACGGAAAGAAAGTCAACATTTTCAATAAAGCGCCCGAGTGAAGCAAGACCCCATTCCTCATAGGCTGGGTAGCGTTGTTTGGCTGCCTCTATTGGACCAAACTCCGTAATCGCGCCGATTAGAGGTCCCAAGGTCAGCCCCATCAAAATAAACAACATAATGGCAAAATGATACCAGCGAAACGGCCCTTTCATATGCTGCTGTAAAAATAATAGCAACACCAGCTCTGTAAAGCCCGAAGCCGGATAGATCATGCTGCGCAACACGGGCTCCCACCCATGTTCCAAAAAAGGACGGAGAAGTATAATATCTTTTACCTTGCCATTGACAAATGCAACGAAAAAGCCAAATACGACTACCCCGAAGAGCACGACTGCATTGACAATGGTTAATGTCGTCATATTGGTGCCGATGAGAAATAATAACAGCACAGTATAGACGCCTAACAGTACAATCGCTGGTGTTTCAGGTAAAAAGGTCGTATTGATCCACAGCAATGTTTCTTGCATTGTAAATGCTGCTAGAAGGATGCAAAAAAGGATGACACTATAGATAATGATAGAGGCCGGTATAGCCCCGATAGTTTGTTTTAACCAGTCCTTGATAGACTGCTGTTTAGAAACTTTATGAATATAAAGCAACAGTAACAGCCATGGAATCAAAAGAACTGCACTGAGGATGACAGACATCCAGCTATCTCTGCCGCCAACTTGCAATAAAGCAGGAATAATCGTGACGTGGTTTTTTAATCCAATCACCGTCATCGAAAATAAAATCATATAGAAAACACTAACTTTCACAGCGGACATACTAAAAACCTCTAATCTACTAGATCTTTCTTATACTATGCGCTAAAGAGTGGTAATCTATACGTTATTTGTCAAGCCCATTGCTGAATAAGACCATAAAAAAAAGTGTAGGCAAAGCCAACGAGTGGCTTTGTCTACACAATGGTGACTCCTGTAAAGAGAGGAGTCTTGTTAGATGTTCTTTACGGTATACTTTTATTTAATTTGTGTTACGACTTTACTAAAGTTTGACAAAAAGATTGTTTACTTCGTTTTTCGTCCACAACTTGCTCTACTTCAAAAATCTTCGTTAAAGCATTGGTACTCTTACGGGTGTTCTGGGTCAATCAATTGCTTATTCGTGTAACTCGGACGAATGCACAAACGAAGCTATTGGAAACGCAAAATTTTTATACCGTAATAGAACATCTTTACTATAACATCATTATTCAGAAAATTCAAGTATTTATTTTTAAAAAAAGAAAAAAACTTATTTATTTCTATCTTTTCATGAAATTCGCTATACTAAGGAGAGATAATGCGGTACGGAGGTAAACCATGCTTAAAATAAAACAGATAGATTTTATAAAAGTTGTCTATGATGAATCACTATCTCATCATATTTTTTCCATTGCCAATATTACGTTTTCCAATTACCCGCCTATTATGGGAGCGTTGCTTTATTGGCAGAAGAATACAGATGAAGAGGATTATACACCTGAAGGAGATTATAAATTTTTTTATGATATGGCGAATGCCACGTATTTTGCAGCGGTGAAGTTCCCGAAACATGTACGCCTTACACATGACCAAAGGCAGGAGCTCGCTTATATTTTATTGGAAGAGCGCGGTTTTGCGGGCTCTTATAGTTTTTCGACTCACAAAAGCCGGAAAAAGCACTACGCATTGAAAGAAAGTTTTGAATCGCTTGTTTTTCCCGAGAACTTTCACGCTAAAGACATTCCGGCATCGATTGCATCAGTCGTTACAGAAGCAGAAATTGAGCAGATTTTACAAAGCCATCCGCATTATGACCGTGTTTTTATCCAGGACTATGCAAAATGGCGTTACCAAGCGGCACGGTTGCATCCAAATGATTTAAAAAACTATATAACGTACCTTGATTTTCATGTGTTATGTGCATTGAATCCTTATTTAACGGAGCCGTATTTAATTGAACATTTACCGCATGTAAACTTCGAAATGCTAGCGAGTAATTATTCCGTGCTAAGCCGCTTGTCCGAACCGTTTCGGCATTACATGTACAAACAGCTCCCTACTGAGCTAGCGGAGGAATTGCGGGAATTTTTA
Organism: Lysinibacillus odysseyi; assembly: GCA_014595895.1. Classification (GTDB taxonomy): domain Bacteria; phylum Bacillota; class Bacilli; order Bacillales_A; family Planococcaceae; genus Lysinibacillus_B; species Lysinibacillus_B odysseyi_A. The sequence continues at coordinate 1,211,679 of JABUKB010000001.1, forward strand.
GAAACGGATGATATCCAGCCAGAGCCGCTAGAAGAATTTATGCCGATTCAAGAGGAAGAGGAACCCATCGATTACTTGTTCTTCACGTATGATCGCGGGGCTTATAAATGGGCTGGCAGTGAGCATTTAGTAAAAGGTATCCCTTCTTTAGCCGCGCAGCGTTACGACCACTACGGCTATTTGAAGCACACAAACAAAGAAATGGATCAGTTGATGCAATCCTTCTCACAGGAACAGCATGAGCTTCTAAGCTATACGTTGGATTTACACTGGCTGCACAGATACCGCAATGAACTGAATTGGTCGCTCATTTGTCAATACAATCCACATTTAACTACCGAATTTTTACTTGCTCACTTGAAATTGATTGATTTTGAGGCGCTTGGCAATAATACACAGTGCGAGCTCTCTGAAAGCTTTATTGATAAGTATATGAATAAATTCAACCATAAAAAGGTCGTGCCACTCGTAATTCGTCACTTAACAGAGCATCTGTACCTTACGTATAAAGATAAGATTATTGTCAATACCCAGCTACTGCATGAATACGGGGACTTGCTGGATGATGAGCAGTTTTTACTCATTCAAAATATATTGGAACCGTAAAACAAGCTGGCTTATTAAACATACAATAACTACCTATCCGTCAATTTGATAGGTAGTTATGAAAATTGTTTATGATATGCTTCCTTCTTTTTTGCCTGATCATTTATTAAGAAGGGTTATTATTAGGGTTTTACTTCAAAAGGCTAATTGGACTTAATGCCAGCTCCACATAGAGGAATGACAATACTTTCATCTTTTCCTTTTTTATATTGTAAGTACCCCGCATAATTAATGGCGGAGGTAATTTCTACGTAGAATCCTTTAGCGGCAAGTTTTTCGCGAGCGTCTGCAATAGCCTCTTCGCCAATTGTGAGGATGGTGCCTTCTGTTTCTCGAATGGCTGCTAATATTTGCCGTGATCTTGTTGGTGCTGCAATCGCAATCCCCTCTGCTAATGTCCCTTGATTGGTAACTGGTTCTGCTATCTTCTCCTGGTTTTCAAAGGCTTTCGCCAGTGGTGCACAATTCTCCGCTTGAATAGCTACAATTTTTGGCATGCGCTCAATTTGATTCGCCTTTAGCAGCTCCTTGAATCCATAATATACCCCTAGCACCAATGTTCCGTTTCCTACTGGGACAATCACTGTATCGGGAGCTTTTTTTAATTGCTCAAAAATTTCAAAAGCATATGTTTTTGTTCCTTCATAAAAATAAGGATTATAGACATGACTGGCATAAAAAATTTGTTGTTCTTTCACCGCTAGTTGTGCCGCTGCTGCCACATCTTCTCGCGTTCCTTGAATGGCTTTCACCGTTGCGCCGTGCGCTTCAATTTGGGCTAATTTTTTTGGTGAAGTATCTGCACTCACATAGACATCACATTCAATCCCGGCTCTGGCACTATAAGCTGCAATAGCTGTTCCCGCATTTCCACTGCTGTCTGCAATCATCTTTTTTACGCCAAGTTGCTTCGCCAAGGTTACGAGAACAGCAGCGCCCCGATCTTTAAAGGAAAGTGTAGGCATCATGTACTCTACTTTTACAAATGCATGTTGCTCTGCTTCATCTAATACAAGCAGCGGCGTTTGTCCTTCGCCGAGGGTTACAGATGACCAGCCTAGTAAATCTTCTCCTGCATCCATGGAAGAAGCATACCGCCACATCGATGGATGGCTTGTCCATTCATTATTTTTTAAACCATTTTTTCCTTTTAGTAAGTTCAGTAGCCCGCCACATTCGCATTTCCATCGCGTTTCCTGAATGGGATAGGTTTCAGTGCATACGGAACAGATATAATTGGTCATTTTCACCGCCTCCATTACTCAATATAAGCAATTGCTTCGATTTCAATCTTAAAGCCAAAATGCAATTCTCTTGTTGGCACAACTGTTCTTGCAGGTTTATGTGCACCAAAGAATTGTTCATACACGCTATTTACTTGATTCCACAGTGCTACATCTGGAATGTACAGGGTCATGCGTAGAACTTGTTCTTTTTTACTGCCAGCTGCATGGAGGATGGATTCGACATTCTTCAGCGCTTGCCATGTTTCCTCTTCAATTGTTCCAAATTTCTTTTCACTTGTTTCAGGATCTATAGCAAACTGCCCTGAAACATACACCGTACCACTATGAATGGTCGCCAAAGCATAGTGACCATTTGATTTTAAATTGCCAACTTCAAATAAACTTTTCATATCCCTTTGTCCCCTTTTTCTGAAAATTACATATAACTCCCCTATTATGTATCCAGGTTTTTCTGCATTTTTCATACTGAAATGTGCCTTATCATCCCCATGAGTGCAGATACGCTAATGCAGCAGCACCCTAAACATACATGCTTCATTAATAGTTACTACTATAATAGTAACTATTAAATTGTAAAATGTAAATATTTTCGTTAAGCTATTAGTATTGAACGTTTGGAGGAATCACTATGGATATCATTCAACAATTGAAAAAAGTAGGGTTTAATGAATACGAATCAAAAAGCTATACAACCCTCATACAAAATGGAACATCCACTGCTTATCAAGTGAGTAAATTGTCAGGTATTCCACGCGCTCGGATTTATGACACATTAGAAAGCCTTGTGGAAAAGGGGATTGTTTTAAAAGAAGAGTTTGAGAAATCCACTGTTTATTCACCGTTACCGGTGGAAGTGTTTCTGCAAAAAACAAAAGAGGAATGGGAAGACACCTATCGTACGATTGATAAGGGGTTAAAAGATCTGGAACTTACACAACACAATGATGAAGATAATAAAGTCTTTACGATTAAAAACCACTCTGCCATTCTCCATTACAGTCAGAGACTTATCAAAAAAGCAGAAAAAAGAATTGTCGTTTCCCTTTGGTCAGATATGTATGAGGTATTAGAAGAGGAGCTTAAACAAGTTGACGATCAGGTTTGCATACAAGGCATTACGTTCCATGTTGATTCACCAGTACCAACTTTAGAAAAGCACCGTATCACGCCTTTTACAGAATCAACTAACAGCAATCATTGGTTTATTGTCTCCATTGATTCAAAAGAAATGATATATGGTCCATCCTTGCATGAACGAGAGATGGCCTTTTATACAGATGATCCTATTCATATTCGTTTATTGGAGGATTATATATGGCATGATGTATTAGTAAATAGGCTAGTGAGACAATCAGACAAAAAATTAGAAGAATGGATTTCTGCCGGAAGAAGACAATTTTTTATGGAAGGTTGAAACTAAAAAGGGTCGTGCTATAAGGAGAATCTTATAGCGCAACCCTTTTTTGTTATAATTGTTTGGCTTGTTCTTGTAACACGAAGAGCTTTTCAGCAAATTCTTCCGCACTGAGTGGTTTACTGAACAGGTAGCCTTGAATATATTCACAAGAAAATTGCTTTAATACTTCTAGCTCATACATCTCTTCTACACCCTCTGCTACCACTGTCATGTTTAAGGCATGGGCTAATTTAATAATGGCTTCTACCATTGGTATGCCTGTTTGCTCATTTCCAATATTTTGAATAAAGCTACGATCGATTTTCAAGGCATCGACAGGAAACCCTTTTAAATAACTTAAGGAAGAATAGCCTGTACCAAAATCATCGACAGAAATAGTCATGCCATATGCTTTGATTTCATGGATACGTTTCACTAAATCTTCATTTTGGTCTACCATCGACATTTCAGTAATTTCAAGCTCGATAAACTGTGGATTAATATCATTTTCAAGTAAAATCTGCTTGAGACGCGGTAAAAAGTCTGATTCCCCTAAATGCTTTGGTGAGATATTGACTGCTACACGTAAATTTAGATTGAATTGTTCATTCCACTGCTTTACCTGCAACCCTGCCTGACGTAGTACCCACTCTCCGATTTCTCCAATAAGACCGCAATCTTCAGCAAATGGGATAAATTGATCCGGTGGTACGTAGCCTAACTCTTCATCATGCCAGCGAAGCAGTGCCTCCATGCCTTCAATTTCTCCAGTTTCGATTTGTACTTTTGGCTGGTAGTGCAAGTAAAAAGAATCAGTAAGCAGAGCTTGATGCAATTTCGTTTCTAACTTTAATTGCTGATTATTAATACCATTAATAGATGGCTGATACAGCACGCTGTAATTGCCGCGTTTTTTCTTCGCTTCATACATCGCAAAATCCGCAGATTTCAGTAAATCTGATGATGTCTGGGCGTGATCAGGATATAAACTAATGCCAATACTTGTACTCGAGAAAAAAGTATGACCCATGACAAGAAAACTAGATTTAAACACCTGTAATATGTTTTGCGTGACCTGTTCTAAATTGCGAATGTCTTTTAATACATAGACAAATTCATCCCCATTTAAACGATAAAAGGAATTGCCCTGTTGATCGATTTCTATTAAGCGTCCCGCAATTTCCTGTAAAAATACATCTCCAGCTTTATGACCCAGTCCATCATTAATATTTTTAAATCTATTTATATCTAATAGGAAAAGAGCAAACTGGCGACCTGCTTTTTCAGCTTCTGCAATCTCTATCTCCAGTTCCTTTAATAAACTTCTTCGATTTGGCAGCCCTGTTAAGTCATCATGATAGGCAATATACGTCATTTGCTTAATATTTTTTTGAGCCGTAATGTCTGTTCGAATCGAAATATATTGATAGGGTTTCCCTTTATCATTTAAAAAAGGTACAATGGTTGTCTGTACCCAGTAATAGGAGTTATCTTTTGTCCGATTACAAATTTCTCCATGCCATGTTTCGCCATTTCCAATCTTACGCCACATTTCTCGGAAAAATAATTTAGAATGAATACCAGAATTCAAAATGCGGTGGTCTTGACCAATTAGTTCTTCACGGCTATATTTAGAAATTTGACAAAATCGGTCGTTGACAGCTGTAATAATACCGGTCGGATCGGTTACTGCTACAATAGATGATTCGTCTAGTGCTTTCTTGATATTTTTAAGTTCAGATACTGACATATCAATGGAGTCTAAAGCCTGAATATTGTTGAATAATTCCATTTTCCCCCTCCTTTCATATAATTAGCAATTTTTTCTAGATAAACATCGCCAGTAATCAACAACTTTTGTTAAATACTATCTATTAAATAGGTTTTTTAGTCCATACTATATTATAATATATAAGAAGTAAATGTAAATAAGTATCTTTAGATGCACAGCATATATCTATAAATATTACCATTATTAGTTGCCAGAACAATATTTTTAACCCAAATAAAAACAACCCTGCATTTTATCATCCATGCAAGGTTGCTACCATACTTCAATATGTGACGAGCTCATTTCGACCTCTTTCCTCAGCGTTTTTTATGAATGCTTGAATTTGCTGATGTGATAAGTTGAGTACAAAATAATGATAATTTATAGGTTCTAAATCGTACGCAGCGCAGGCCTTTTTGTAAATTTCATATGCTTCATCATAATTTGCCGTCATATTAATATCCTTTCGACTGTTGAGCTTTTTCATTATATGCATTTAATTGATCTTGGGACAGTTGAATAACATAATAACGAAAATTCACTGGCTCTAATCCATACTGCTCGCATTTTTCTAAATACATTTTATACCCTTCTTGATACATTGTCATGATAATCCGCTCCCTTGTTGTACTATAACAGAATGTTTTTCTTGTTATTAATATAGTACAGAAAGGGTCGTGCTGTCAATCATTTGTTGCGAAAATTTTCATAATTATTTAAATAAAAAACAGAGTAATTTTCACTCTGTTTTTTAGTTTACATAATAATATTATTAAAAGGACTCTTTTTCATGACTTCTTGAATTTGCTCGTCTTCGATATGTGTATAAATTTGTGTGGTTGCTACACTTGAATGTCCTAAAATATGCTGTAAGCTACGAATATCGGCACCCGCTTTATACATCATCGTTGCAGATGTATGACGCAATTTATGTGGCGTAAGTTTTTCTTTCTGCAAGGAAGCTTCATTGATTTGTTTTACGATACGTGCTACCGCTTGTCTTGTAAAACGCGTGCCTTTTTGCGAGACAAATAAAGGCTCCGGTCCCTCTCCTTTATAGACAGTACGCTCTGGCAAGTACTGTTCCAAGGCTTTCAAGCAGCTATCGTTTAAATAGACAGTCCGTTCTTTATTGCCTTTCCCGATTACTTTCACCAAACGTCCTTGAATAGAAGAAAGATTTAAGTTGCATAATTCTGTGACCCGAATGCCTAAATTTAAAAATAGCAGCATCATGCAAGTATCCCGCTTGCTATACATACGGTCCGTAATAGAATAGATAAAGTTTTGCGATTCCTCCATATTTAAATAGACAGGTTTTCGTTTTCCGATTTTCGGAGATTCCAGTTGCTCGGCAATATTCTCCTCTATCAGTCTGCGTTTGTTTTTTAAGTATTTGAAAAAAGCCCGCAATGTGGCCACCTTTCGCGCACGTGCTGCAGGTGAATTTTTCCGCTGTACCTCGCAGTATTCCATAAATAAATATAAATCTTCCAGAGATAGCTCCTTAATAAAATCGATCGTCAAATCCGAAATGTCAATCGTATGTATGTAATCAGTCGGCACATCTTCTTGTACTGCCTTTAAAAAACGGAATGTCAGAACTAAGTCATATTCATATTCTTTTCGTGTGCGTGGGGATTTCCCGGTAATCGTTGTTAAATAAATGCAAAAGTCTTTAATGATTTTAGGTAGTTTTGTAGTTGCCATATCATCCCTCCTCTTCAACTATTCTAGCATAAAAATGTTCCCAAATTCATATTTGGGAACATTTTTAGTGTTCTTTTTACAGCATTCGCTAAAAAAAGAGCTGTAAACCGCGTCATATCAAGGTTTTTTCTGAGAAACGCACTCAGACGATTCGAGAAAGGATTTTATGGGTACTTACCCATCTCGAATCTTCTGGGCGTAGCCAAATAAATAAGTATAAAAAATAAAAAGTAAGCCTGAAAAATCTCTAGGCTTACTTTTTATTTCTACGGTTTTAAAATAAACTTAATGCTCGCATCTTCATGGTCATGGAACATACGGTATGCGTCACTCGCTTCGTCCAATGGCATTTTATGCGTAATGATTTCTGTTGGATCGATTTTCCCTTCCGATACCATCTTATACAGCATCGGCATATAATGCACGACAGGTGCTTGCCCCATTTTTAATGTGACATTTCGCTCGAAAATATTTCCGAGCGGGAACATATTATACATTGAGCCGTATACACCAGTTAATTGAATCGTACCGAACTTTTTGACAGATTTTAGGGCCACATCGATTGCACTCAATGTACCGCCTTGCAATTTTAATTTTTGTCCTACTTTTTCAGCCAGTGACATTTTACCGTCCATACCTACACAGTCGATGACTACATCTGCACCGCCATGTGTAATTTCATGTAAATGGCTTCCAATATCATCATACTCATCGAAATTGAAAATTTCTACATTGTTTTTACTTTTAGCATGTGTTAAGCGGTATTGAAGCGGGTCTACAACCAGCACGCGACGTGCACCCTTCATCCAGGCAAACTTTTGGACCATTAAACCGATAGGACCGGAACCTAGTACAATGACCATATCTCCTTTTTTTACGCCCGCATTTTCTACACTCCAGTAAGCAGTAGGCAATACGTCTGAAAGGAATAATAACGCCTCATCTTCTAACTCGCAAGACTCTGGTACTTTAAAAGGAAGGTAGTTTCCATATGGGACACGCAGATATTCAGCCTGTCCACCCGGGAAGTTACCATATCGCTCCGTAAAACCAAAATAAGCACCGGAGTCAAGAGCTGGATTGTCATTTGAATTATCGCACTGACTTTCCATCTCATTTTGACAGTAGAAGCACTCCCCGCACGAAATGTTAAATGGAATGACGACACGGTCTCCTTTTTTCAAATTGGTTACCTCAGGACCTACTTCCTCGACAATGCCCATTGGCTCATGTCCAATGACATAATCTTTGTGTGTTGGCAGAGCACCACGGTAAATATGAAGGTCCGAACCACAAATCGCTGTAGAGGTAATACGGACAACAATATCATCTGGTTTTTCAATCTTTGCGTCTGGGACTTCCTTTACTTGCACATCTTTTGCACCTTGATACGTTACTGCTTTCAAACAGATCCCTCCTGCTAAACATTTTTTAAGAATCCCTCAATCTAGGCATTCTTAAGTTATTTACCACAAGAAGGTGAAAAATACACTTATATATTTGAAAGAGTGGAAAACGAGCATATGGTAACAGTTCAGCCCTATTTCCCTTCAAATATTGGTTTGCGTTTTTCGTTAAAGGCACGAATCCCTTCTAAGCGGTCCTCAGAGGTAATGACAGTATTGTAAGTGTCTATTTCTAATTGAAATGCTTCTTCAACTGGCAACGTATAAGCAGCCGATACTTTTTTCACACCTCTGACACCTAGCGGGGCATTGGCTGCAATGGTTTCTGCTAATTGGATAGCTACGCTCATCACTTCTTCCGTTGGTACGAGTCGATTGAATAATCCGACTTGATGTGCTTCCGGTGCTTCAATAATGCGCCCCGTATACAGCCATTCACGTGCAATATGCTGACCGATTCGTTTCGGCAGCAGCCAAGCACCACCCCCACCCGGCATAATACCGCGGGTTACTTCCGTTAAGCCAATCTTTACATTATCCCCTGCAATGATTAAATCGGCATTTAGCGCCAACTCAAACCCACCTGCTAATGCATATCCTGTCACTGCTGCAATCGTTGGGCATGGCAGATCCGCTAAGGCTTGAAACATTTGTTCAAATAGAAGATGCTGTTCTTTCCATTCCTCATCTGTCATGCCTTGTCGCTCTTTTAAATCAGCTCCTGAACAAAAGGCATCCTGCGTAGACGATGTGAGAATAACTACGCGTACTGGTTCATTTTTCAATTGTGTTAAAATCGTCACTAATTGTTCAGCCATCGCTGTATTGAAAGCATGGCGCACGGCTGGGCGATCAAGCGTCACGACAGCAATTTGTTGATAATGCATATAATCTAGATGAACAGTTTTCAAGTTATTTCCTCCTACTATGTATCTTTGATACTTACTGAATAGCTACCATTCTTTGTCTCGAATATAACAAACAGGGAGTATAAAGTAAAATAGATAACCGAATATTATGTCAATCTAGTAGGAACAATTCATTTTTATCGTGTATTATCGTATAGTAATTTATGGGTTAAATAGTAATATATTCATGCATTAAATCCAAAAAGGAAGATATAAGACGAAAAATAAGAAAAATCTCTTATTTTTTATGGAATAACGGGAATTTCGAGGCTTTCACTTATCATTTCTTACGTAGTTTATATATAATGAATAAGATAGATTATAATAGTTTTGATATTTAAAGAGATAAGGTGAACATATATGACAATTCTTCTTGTAGATGATAGCCCGGTTAATCTCTTCGTTATAGAGAAAATTTTAAAAAGTGATGGCATTAATGATTTTGTTTCCTTACAATCGGCAAAGGAACTGTTTCATTATTTAGATGAGTCTAACACACCTTATTGCAATGAGGTGGATGTCATCTTATTGGATGTGATGATGCCTGAAATTGACGGTATAGAAGCCTGTCGCCAATTAAAACAAGATGAAAGATTAAAAGATATACAAGTGATTTTTGTAACCGCACTTGAGGATGAGAAAAACTTAGCAGCTGCTTTGGATGTTGGTGGCATTGACTATATCACAAAACCTATTAATAAAGTGGAGCTACTGGCACGTTTACGTGTAGCCCTGCGTTTAAAAAAGGAGCTAGATTGGCATGCGACACATGAACAGAAGATTTCTACAGAGCTTAACTTAGCAGCGCGCGTGCAACAGAGCCTACTCAGTCCCACACTGATTGATCCGAAAATCCAAATTACAGCCTCCTATTTACCTTCCTTTAACTTAGCTGGGGATTTGTATTATTGGTATAAAATCGATGACGACCGTTATGCCGTTATTTTACTGGATATGATGGGACATGGAGTATCAGCTTCGTTGGTTTGCATGTATATTTCTTCTGTTTTACGAGAAGCCGTAAAGCAGTTAATAGAGCCTGATCTTGTGATTCAGGAATTAAACCGTTATATGAATTTATTGCAAAATGAAAAAGAAAATATATTTTTCTATTTCACAGCCGTTTATATGGTAGTAGACACAAAACGGAAAATGGTGGAATATGTAAATGCAGGACACCCAAGTGGTTATGCCTTTGTGGATCATAAAGAAGTAGTCTCTATTTCTTCAACAAGCTTTGCAGTCGGCTTTGTAGAGGAAATGAAAATCGAAAAAAGTATCATTACATATGAGGAACAAATTCAAATCGTCCTCTTTACTGATGGTGTATTAGAAGCAATGGGACCTTGTGAGTTCACAGCTGAAAAAGAGTTAGGTAACATTGTAAAAAAACAATGGTCTATGGAGCAAGAGCCTATTGATTACATCCTGACGAAAGAACTGCAACAAAATCAGCCAGACGATATGTGTGTCCTCTTATTGCAAGCCGGGCATTAAAAAAGAGCTATTTGCGAAAAACTCGCAAATAGCTCTTTCTTTATTCCTATTTTTTCTGATAAATTCTTTCAGTTTGGTTAACAATGTTGTAATCATCAGCTAAAGGAGTAAACTGCAATGTTTCTTTATCTCCTAATCCTAAATAACCGTTTGGCGCTAGACTTTCGTGAAACAATCGATGTACCTGTATCTGTAAATCAGATGAAAAATAAATGAGCACATTTCGACAAATAATCACATCGAACTCTTGGAAGGATTGATCCGTCACAAGATTATGCTGTGCAAATGTAATGTTTTCAAGCAAACAAGGCTGAAAGTACGCATATTTTTCATCTGTTTTATAGTACTTGGAAAATGCTTCGCTACCACCAGAATGCAAATAGTTTTTTGTGTAAGCCTGCATTTTATGAAGCGGGAAAGCCCCTTTTTGCGCCTTTTTTAATACATCTGCGTTCATATCTGTGGCATAAATAATCGAGCGTTCGATTAAACCTTCTTCTTTTAATACGATAGCCATGGAATATACTTCTTCGCCCGTAGCACAGCCGGCATGCCAAATACGAATTCTTGGCAACTGGCGTAGCTTCGGAATGACTTCTTCTCTAAACGCCTGAAAGAATGTCGGATTGCGGAACATCTCTGTGACATTGATTGAAAAATCATTGAGTAACATGCGTAAAAATTCTTCATCATGAATGACTAGCTCGGTTAAACGGGATACAGTCGAGATATTACTTATGCGCATTCGATGCAACACACGTCGCATAATGGACTGTTGATTATACTGGCGAAAATCATAGCCTGACACGGCATATATTGCATCTAATAGTAGTTGAAGTTCTAATTTTTTTCTAACCATTTCTTGAATGTTCCTTATCAGTTAACCAAACAGATAAAACAGAAAATAGCTGATCTAAGTTGAGCGGCTTACTGATATAATCAGAAGCCCCGACAGCAATCGCGCGGTCGCGGTCTTGCTTCATCGCTTTTGCTGTTAAAGCGATAATTGGTAAGTCTACTAATTTTAAATCTTTTCTAATGTGTTCCATTGTTTCATACCCATCCATTTCAGGCATCATGATATCCATTAGGACAACATCTACTGGCTGCTGGGATTGTAAAATTTCTAAGCATTGTAAACCATTTGATGCTTCTATCGTAATGGCACCCTTTTGCCCAAGTGCTTGTTTTAATGCATATATATTTCGATGGTCATCATCGACCACCAGTACATGCTTATTGTTAAACATGTGTGACATATTAGTTTGCTCGATTTGGCCTGCTGTTTCAGCTTGTTGGTTTGGCGCTGGCAGTTGTGTCATTCCTTTTAGTACGCCATTTGGAAGACTCGGTAAATATAAGGTGAATGAACTGCCTTCACCCTCTATACTTTCTACTGTAATCCAGCCACCTAGTATTTTCGAAAATTCACGACAAATTGATAAACCGAGACCTGTACCGCCATATTTTCTAACTGTAGCGCCGTCAGCTTGCTGGAATGTTTCGAAAATCAGATCTTGTTTTTCTTTCGGAATACCAATGCCTGTATCCTTTACGCTAATTGCTAACCAGGTATCGCTATAATTTTTCATCTTCGAAGTTACGTTTGCTGGATCAATAATCACTTGCACCTGACCATGCTCTGTAAACTTCATCGCATTAGACAGCAAATTATTTAAAATTTGCTGAAGACGCTTAATGTCCGTATAGAAAACAGCATCTAACTGTTCAGATACCTGAATATTTAGGTCCAGCCCTTTTTGCTGCGCAACCGGCATAAACATACGTTCTACATACTGTGGTAACTCATAAATATCCATCTCATTAAACCAAACTTCCATTTTTCCAGCTTCCACTTTAGATAAATCTAAAATATCATTAATTAACGCTAATAAATCTTTGCCAGATGTATGAATAACATTTGCATATTCAACTTCATCTTCTGTTAAACGCTTTTCACCGTTTTCCGCTAACATTTCAGATAAGATTAAAATACTGTTCAGCGGTGTACGTAGCTCATGTGACATATTCGCTAAAAACTCTGATTTGTAGTTTGAGCTTTGTAGCAATTCCTCGGCACTTTGCTCCAGTTCCTTTTGCGTCTTTTGCAACTCAATCGATTTTTGCTCTGCATAACGTGTACGTTCTTCTAGTTTTTCATTAATCGTTGTTAATTCTTCTGTCTGCATCTGCAATTCTTCTGACTGTGTTTGTAGTTCCTCTGCTTGAACCTGTAACTCCTCTGTCATTACTTGCGATTCATTTAGAAGACGGATGATTTCCATGCGACCTAAAATGTTATCAATCGTAAGACCGAGATTATCTACTACTTCTTCTATTAATACTTCTTCATGTGGTGTAAAGTCATTGAACGTCGCAATCTCTAATACAGCAATCGTTTCGTGTTCAAATAATACAGGAATCAATACACCATTTTTCAACGGTACATTCCCGATAGATGTTTCTAAAAATTGGATATTTTCATATTTTAACGTTCGCTTTTCAAGCACACACTGACCGATAAGACCTTCTCCCTTACGGAAAGATAAAAGACTAGTGTCCTCACTCTTTTCCGCATATACAGCCACTTTATTAAACTGTGCTTTGTCTTCTTGATTCTGAATATAAAAAGCACCATAGGCTGAATCCGTACGAGCTACAAGTGAACTTAACAGTACTTTACCAAGTTCTTCCATAGAGGAAATTCCTTGATAGGAAGTCACTACTTCAGCTAAGTTTTTTTGTAGCCATTCGCGTTTTTCAAGTGATTCAAGTAAAGCATTCGTTGTCTCAACAAGATCACGTACTTCATCGTTTGTTCCTGCTTTTATCCGTTTCGAAAGATCTCCACTTGAATGAATAATTTCAGACGTCGTCTCCGTTACTTCGGTGATCGACCCCACAATTCTACGCGAAATAGTAGAAGCAATCGTAATAGCAATCAACGCAATAAAGGCAATCCCTAAAAATAAAGCAATCGTCAATTCTTTATTGACATTATCTAATGCTTGTAACTGTTCTTGAATAGCCTGGTTTTCCCCTGTGCGGAAAGCAGTAAATTGTGCTTGTAAATCCGTCATCGCTACACTGCTTTGTTTACTATTAAAAATAGCAATCATTTGCTCCGTAGCTTCTGCTTCTAACAATTCAATAAGTGGTGCACCCACTTGGGTAATCCAAGAATCAATACTATCGTATATGACGGGTAAGTTATGCCGCCCTTCTGAATAATTACCCGCGATGTTTTCTAACTCATGATATTTTGATTCCCATGTAGCAAGACCTTGATAATAAGGTTCTAAAAATGCTTCATCTTCTGTAATCATATAGCGATGAAGAGCAGATTCCATTCCTAAAATTTGTCTTTCTAGGTTATTCGACATCACACGCATATTGGTATCATAAGTAATGAGGCTATTACGCTCTTGCTGTAATCCTGTAACACGCTCATTTATCACGATACCTGCTACTATTAAACAACAAATAATTACAATATAGCCGATGATGATTTTAAATCGAATTCCTATTCTTTGTTGTTTGAACATATGACGAACCTTCCCTCTTTTTTAAACTTACCTTCTATCTATATTACAAAACTTTTACAAGAAATGCTTCTAATATACCTTCACGTTTTATAGGAACTAAATTTACTAGTACCGAATAATAGTTTATCCTATCTTCTCTATTATAAACGTAGCGAAACTGATAAAAACATAAAAATCTCTTATTATCTATTTCTTTGTTAGAAAATAAGACGTTTTTTAATTATTGACAAACAACTTAGCACAGCTTTCCATTTTTCTATATTAACATCTGTATTCATACTGGACAAATGTAAATTTTAACCCTGAATGATAGATTGCATGTATGATGTTATCTCCTCTGCAGGTTTTCCTATAAGAATCTACATGCAAAAAAGTTGACTCATGCGTGACCATGAATCAACTTTTTCTATCTTACTTCTTCGCTTTTAAGAAATTGGTGGTTTTGCAAAATGCTGATAAAGATGAAGAAACTAAAACCGATCAAGACACAACCCGTAAATAGGAAGCCAACTGTCAAATCTAATCCCAGTATGCCAAGTACAGACGAGCCAGCTACAACACCTAATGAGAAAAAGGCATAGAAGTAACCGTATGCTTTGCCTCGTGTCTCTTTTGTTGTAGATTCAACCAGGAGCGCATTGACTGATGGGAATAGGAAGGCAAACCCAATACCGTATAATGCGAGCGTACCGTACAGTATCAGCTGCGTGCTGGATTGACCGATTAAGATTTGACTGACTCCCAACGTCATAACCCCAAAACAGAAAGTCACCTGAGCACTTACTCTATCAAAAATCCGCTTCAATGGCGATACAAAAACAATTACCGCAATAATGCCAAAAACACTCATCAATGTACCTGATAAACGAGAACTATAACCTAGCTCTTCCACATAGATCGGCAGCAAATAAGCTAGCACTCCTTGGGAGAACATTAAAAAGAAAGCCCCGCCGTATGCTTTCCATACCCCTGCATTCCAGTCTAGCCTCACAACCTGCTTTACTTTTTCCTGTTTTACTTCATTTGTACTGCGCAGGAACATCACCATTGCTACAATCAAAATAAAGCCGAAGCATGCTACTAAACCAAGCACATTTGGCACGGTAGTTTGATTGGCCAAAATACCGCTTGTGGCAGGACCGATAATGGCTGCAATCCCAACAAATGACCCCGTAATCGCGCCGCCGCTTCCCTGTTCTGTTTCTTTCCGCGTATTTGCTAGCAGCGTAAAGGCAGCAGGTGTAATGAATCCACTGCAAAAACCGTGGATACAGCGCACAATCAGCAGCATCTCAGGCCCTTCCACAAATTGATAGCTAATCAGCGCCAATACAGTGGTTGCTAGACCAATAATCAGCATATTAAACGAGCCGATTCTGTCTGTGAAAATGCCCGAAAAAATGTTGCCAAATGTATTGGTAAATGAATACAGACCAACGACAATCCCTGCAATAAACGTTGTTGCACCAACAGAGAGTGCATATGTACTCATAACCGGTAACTGAGCAAATAAATCGATAAAGGCAAAAAATACGATTAAATAAACAATCCATACCTTTTCAAATGGCTGTACTGGATAACAATCCATTATTTTTTTCAATTGCCGATCCAATATAAAGTTACCGAATGGAATGAAAGCCGCTGCTAAACTAGCAATCGACCAGCGAAACGCCCATCGGACACGTAGCTGAGCAAATAAAATAGTTCCAACATATAGCATAAAGATACCGCCATGTAGCATCCCATTTATGGTAACGGCTATATCGATACCCCAATTATATTTCAGTGGCATGGCAATCAAGAGTAAGGCAATAAGAGAAATGCCATCCAACAACCCCATAAAACGAACAAATTGTATTGGGTGTTTCTTCATTCAACTACCTCCAACCAAGAATCACGTAAGTCATATTCATCTCTTTTCTATTATTTAGTATACATGATTTATAGAGTCTTGATGCTGTTGTAGCTTGAAAGTAATCAAAAAGAAGAGGGTTTTCTGTTTCAAAAATAGACACATTTAGCGCCTGGCTTCAGAACAAATCAATCTGCACCTCTCGCCTCAGCTTCTGTTGGTTTGCAAATAGCACTTGCAACCCCTGGACAAAAGAAAAAGCCCTACACAGCCGAAGCCATGTAGAACATTTTTTTGCTATGAAACGGTAAGGAATAATGATTATTCACGTCCAATGTTATCTATTGCTAATATCTAAATTTGGAAATGGCAAATTTCAGCTCTTCTGCCATGGAGGAAAGGTCTTCTGCCGATTGAGATATCTCTTCCATAGCTGCTATCTGTTCTTCCGCAGATGCTGCGACTTCTTCCGATGTTGCGGCGTTTCCTTGTGCTGCAATGACTACATCATTTGCAATAGCCATAATTTCCTGGATGGCAGCTGACATTTCTTGAACAGTTGCTGAAACATCCTCCATCTGCGGAGTGATTTCCTTCGTTCCCTCAATAATCTGGCTGAATTTTTCAATTGCTTCGTTGGAAACTTTTACTCCGGCCTGGACATCATCTGTCACACGAACCATCGTTTGTACAGTACTTTCTGTATCTTTTTGGATTCTATTTACGATTTTATGGATTTCTTGTGCAGAGGTTTGAGATTGTTCGGCAAGTTTCCGTACTTCATCCGCCACAACTGCAAATCCTTTGCCGTGCTCACCAGCTCTAGCTGCCTCGATTGCAGCATTTAAAGCAAGAAGATTCGTTTGATCGGCTATACCTGTGATGACATTCAGTATGGAACTCACTTCTTTAGAGCTTTCATATAAAGATTGAATCATTGTATTTGATTCCATTACAGACTGATGGATGGACTCCATTTGGTTTACTGTGTCCCTAACGGCTGTACCTCCCTCTTCTGCTTGTACCATAGTATGGCGGGATAATTCCGAAACTAACGTTGAATTATTCGCGATTCTCATTGCGCCCTCCGAAACTTCTTCTAACGCTTTCGCCGTAGTATCTACTCCAGTCTTTTGCTTATCGGCATTGCTTGCTACTTCTTGAATGGAAATTGCTACTTGCCCAGTGGCAGCGCTCGTTTCTTCAGCATTTGCTGATAATTCTTCTGCTGAAGATGCTACTTGTTCTGCGCTTTCTTCCACCTTGTGAACTAATCGTCGAAGGCTTTCCTGCATATCATTGAATGCATTTCCTAACTGGCCAATGGCATCGTTGGATTTCACAATAATTTGCTCTGTTAAATCTCCTTGACTAATCGTAACTGCTTTGTCTTTTAATACATTCAGAGGGACAATAATGGATCTAATGATGAAGAACACAGCCACCGCTCCAATAATAGTAGCACTTGCAATAACGAGCGTTGTTTTCAGGAAAATCGGTGCCGCGGCTTCTCCAATTTCAGCAGAAACGATTGAACCTAATAACTTCCAACCTGTCAATTCATTCGTTGCAAAAGCCATCATTTTCTCTTCACCGTTAAATACATAATCGATATGTCCTTGTTCCTGTCCATAAACCTCCTCATAAAACGAATCTTTCGCCTCCGTACCGCCTTCTATAGTAGGATGGGCAATATATTTTTTTTGGTTATCTAAAAGAACGGCATATCCTTTTTCACCGATTTCCACCTTGTTGATTAGTCCCTGTATATAACTAAGAGGTATATCGACCGCCACAACACCTGAGTGATCGCTTGTTGTCTGAGAAATAGTAATGGCCATTTCTTTGTCCGCAGTGATATGCGGTTCTGACACAATCACCTCTCCTTTGTTGCTCATCGCCTCTTTATACCAATCTGTTTCCCGTGGGTCGTAATTTGAAGGGGTTGTTATTATAGGCGCTTGAATAAATTCGCCATTGTTCGTTCCTAAGTAAATAGTTTTAGCTTCTGAATGCAATTGTACATACTGATTGAAATCCTCTTTTAATCGAAGACTTCCCTCTCCATTGTATAAATCTGATGTAATGCTATCGGAATAAATTTTAATATCATGCATCTTAGGTTCTATCAAATTATCGATAGAAGAGTTTAATACATTGATTGTTTGGGAAAAGCCTTTCAACATTTCGTTTTCTACTGCATTTTTCGCTGATGAATAAGCTAAAATTCCGGTAATCAGTGCGGGAATAATTAATACGATTGAAAAAGTAATGATTAATTTTGCTTTGATATTATTTAATTTTCTGAAAATTATATTCATGAAATACCCTCTTTCCCTTTATATTTTTCTCGTTATCTATAGCTATCATTATTACAGCTTAAAACAACTATTGGTATCAGGGAAAACCCTAACAGGGAATAGTAAAATAACCTACTTTTAGCAACAGGGCTTAAAATAAAGATTTTCATATTTTTTGCAATGCCACTATCTTTGCAAACATTTATCTACTTCAAAGCAATCTAAAATATAGGGAAAACCCCTATAGATTATTACTATAATTTCAAGAGATAATGTAAACATGAAATGAAAATGACATGAGAGGTGGGAGTGTGTTTAGTGATGAAGCGTCTGGATGACATTCAACCACTGATTCAAGATTATCGTTCTAAAATCAGCGCCAATGAATCGGAATTAACAAATAAAATTTTAGATGACTATGAAGAACTCCTGCATTTGTTCAAACAAAAAAATGCTATGATTAATCATATTTGGGATTTCCATGAAAATGAAAAGTCCTTTTTAGCTAAATATACATTAGATCCGCTTGAACAAATTCTATATAGTTCTTTACTAGGAATCCGAACGCTAGACCGGGAAACTCAATCAGACTCTACAAAAGAGTATTTAGCTTCACTGAAAAAAGAAATTGAAAAACAATTAGAGCAGTTGAAAAAAGCTTCCATTAGTTTATATCCAATATGTATGCAAGATTTGGGTCCTTACGGGGCAATCAAATCTTTGTATGAACTCCTTAAAGAAGGAAACAAAATAGCGATTGACATTGATTTTAAAGGAACGCTTAAAAGGCAGCCTCATAAAATAGAGATTCACATATTTCGATTCAGTCAACATTTGATTCAAATTATCGATAACCTTAATGCTCTAACCTCATTAAGTATCTCTATTCAGGAAAAAGAGGATCAAATCATTTTAACATTTGAGGGGGAGAGTTTAGCAGAACAGCTAAATCGCTCTTCTAAATATCAGCTATTTAAAGAATTAGTAGACAGTATAGAAGACGTGGAAATTCTAGAGCAAAATGAATGTCAAATTAATTTGGTTCTGCAAACGAACAATTAGACAACACTAACCGAAAATCAACTTGTATGCAAAGAGCCGTGCTCCTTCTTATCCAATAAAAACAAAAAACTCCTTTGCAGAAGACATAGTGCAAAGTCTTCTGCAAAGGAGCAATATTTTAAGGGAATAATGAGTATTCCACTTTCTCATCCACATTTCTCGGGACAAAAATTTCGATCATCGTTCCCTCATTTACTTTAGAATGAAACTCGGCAGAACCACCTACCCCTTCTGCTCGCTCCTTGATACTATATAAACCAATCCCTTTTCGCTTTGCATTTTTCAAATAATCCCCTATGCAAAAACCTACGCCATTGTCTTTGATCGCCAAATCTACTGAATCTTCCTGCATATGGAGGGAGACATGGACTTCGCTGGCTTTCGCGTATTTTGCGGTATTATTTAGCGCTTCTTGACAAATTCGATAGAGTGCTGTTTCAGTTTCTGGCTCTAGCCTTCCGACTGCCCCTTTTACTTCAAATTGAACTGAGATATTATGAATCTGTTTATATGTTTCAAGATAGGATCTCACAGCTGGAATAAATCCTAAATCATCTAATGTACTTGGTCTTAATGAACGCGCAATTTCTTTTACTTCCTTCATTGCCTCTTGTGTCATCATCTTTATGGTTTGCAGGCTTTCTTCATTCTTTTCTGCAGATTGCCCTTTATTTACCGTATTTAAAGTAACTAAAATACTAAATAAGGATTGTCCGATACTATCATGCAATTCTCTAGATACACGCTTTCTTTCCTCTTCATGTGCTTCGAATACTTGTCTGGATAAGTTTTTTTCAGCCTCATATAACTTCAACTCTGCTTCCATTTGTTGCTTTTCTGCATTTTCTTTATCCGTTAGAATCTGCTGAATCTCGGGGAAATAAATGGATCGGTAAATATAAATAAATCCAATAAATTTAAAACAATGCCCCAATAAATTTTCAATCGCATACACATGGGTATAGAGGGTGAAAAACAGTTCTCCCACCATTATGACAAACAAAGCGAAAATCATACGAAGCGAATCGATAGTTGGTTGCGACTCTTTTATATACCTTGTTAATAGTGTAATGAATGTAATAAAAAAAGTTGTACTGATCACATACTCAAGAGAAACTTTAAGACCTGTAACCCCTTGCTCATTCAGCAGGATGGGAAGTTGCTCTGGCAGGATAAGAATAACCGTTGTACAAATACTCACAAATAGGATGGTTACACTTAGACCCCAACCGCGTTTAATAAATAGCAATTGGTTTGGTCTGAAGACAAACAATGCAACGCCCATACTTTCCACTAATCGTGCCACAATCCAAAGCGATGTGGCACGATTAGCAGAAAACTCATCATTCATAAAGGGCATTCCCCTATACGCGAAAGTATGTGCTAAATCAAAGCAGCCTACTGCAAGAAACACTAACCCAATAAAATATTGAGATTTGATTCGGTGAGTCGAGTAAGTTACCCACGCCTGTACAAATAAAGAAAAAGAAACAAATATGCTAAACAGCTCAAGCAATGTATGAAGCAATAAAAAGTGTTTATCTACATTGATAGACATGTGTCCCAATTGAAAACGGAATAGCAGTAGTAATGCAAATATACAAAAGATGATAAATTTTACTTCCTGTTTCTTTAAGGCTGCCATTTTCTTATGCTCCCTTAATCAAAATCTAAATAGCCATTTTTCACTGCAAATTTCACTAAATCAGGACGTGTTTTCAGTTGTAGCTTATCCATGATTTTCGATTTATGGGATTCTATCGTCTTGACTGAAAGAAATAACTTCTCCCCTATTTCCCGGTTGGTATAGCCTTTAGCCAAATAAGATAACACTTCTTGTTCACGACCCGTTAATTTTTGCAAATCACTCTCGTTGGCATCTGATTTTTTCATATATTCTTCTAATAAAAGTTTAGTAGCATTCGGGTATAGGTAAGCCTCTCCACGATGAACTGTGCGAATGGCTTCAATTAAATCATTTTCGTGATAACTCTTTAATAAGTAGCTAGATGCTCCCGCCTGTAATGCGTGGAATAAATATTCTTTTCCTTCATGCATTGTTAAAACGATAATTTTCATGTTATTATTCGCTTCATTAATTTGCTTTGTTGCTACAAGACCGCTCTTCTTTGGCATGTTTAAATCCATGATGATGACATCAGGGTTTATTTCTAATGCCTTTTGAACGACTTCTTCCCCGTTTTCCGCTTCATCTATTACTTTCATGTCCGTTTGACTATTAATCATGTGTTTAATTCCTGAGCGTACTATGGCATGATCATCAGCAAGCAATACTGAAATCATATTTGCACCTCCTAAATTCGAACTTTACGAAAATATCATACCATATTTATAGTTAATTTTGGATAAACCTAGGATATTTTGTTTAAATTGACAGTATAGGGCTAATAACTCATGAATATAGGGAATGACATAGGGCAGAATAGGGATTTTTTCAAAAAGACTTAGGGGTTTCCCTTATAGTGATAGTAATTATTAATTGTAATAATAGTAAGTAAGAATATCTCAGCAATTCCATAAATTTTCTGAAAAGAGGGAAAAATGATGATAACAGTTCAGAAATCCTTATTTGAGAATCAAACAGCTATTATTCAAATGATTTCATCCGGTATGCCATTAAAAAAAATATTAACTTTTCTTATGGATAGCATTGAAAATTCTGGTGATTCTTTTGGTTGGCACGGGGCCATTATGCTATACAATCCTCTGCTCAATCAATTAGGCGAAACGGTGAGTTCCTCTCTCCCTATAAACTTTATAAACTCGATTGAACCAGTAGAAGTCAGTCCTTATGGAGGTGCATGTGGAACTGCTGCCTTTTTAAAGCAGCCTGTTACCGTAACGGATATTGAAAGCAATCCACTTTGCGAAAAGGATCGGCATACTGCAATTGTACATGGGCTTCGCGCTTGCTTTTCAATACCTGTTCTGTCTTCAAAAAAAGAATTAGTAGGAATAATCGCACTTTACAGCAGAGAAGTGGGAAAACCAAATGAAGAGATATTGAATGCAGTGGATTTTTACAGTAAGCTAGTTTCTTTGGCAATAGAGATTTCAAATAGCAGTACAAATCGTTCTTTCCAATATTCATTCGAAGGAAATAAGTGTTTAAACGGAAGCAATGAAAAAGTGCTTATTGAATTAAATACAGCCTTAGAAAGTGAAGAATTTGAAGTATATTACCAACCCTATTTTGGTGTAAACGAACAGTTGCTAGGGGTCGAAGCCCTTATTCGCTGGAATCATCCTCATTTAGGATTGTTGTCACCAGCCTCTTTTCTATCCATTGCTGAGGAAACAGGATTTATTCTTGACATAGAAAAATGGGTTTTAACTCAATCGATTTACAAATTGAAAAAGCTGCATCAATCTGGTTGGCCTGACCTAAGCCTTTCGGTTAACATTTCTGCTCAACAATTTGACAATCCTCGTTTTCCCGAAGTGGTGGCAGAGCTCTTGGAAAGGATGTCCTTTCCACCGAGAAATCTTACTTTGGAAGTAACGGAACGCTTCCTTATTCATCAAGAAAATATCGATATTGTCAATCGTCTTAGAGCAATTGGCATTAAATTATCGATTGATGATTTTGGCACTTCTTATTCTTCCTTTCAATATTTGAAAGACTTAAAGGTTGATGAAATAAAGATTGATCGCAGCTTTATATCAAACTTAGAAATGGATAAGATTAGTCAAAAAATAGTGAAAATGATCATAACGCTCGGTCATCAATTGAACTTAAATATTGTCGCTGAAGGTGTTGAAACACAAAAACAACTCCAAATATTAAAGAAAATGAAATGCGATTCAATCCAAGGGTTTTTGTTTAGTAAACCCATCCCGTTTGATCACTTTAAAAAAATGTCATTCACTAAATAAAAGAAATATGGAGCGACGATTATGTTTTTTGAAAACACTGGCAGATTAACGGCAATGCCAATGTAAAAATGTCCAATAGGGATTACAGTTTTTGTTTCATCTGCTTTATCTATTGGGCATTTTTATACCGTAACATCATTTCCCTGTTTCTAAACGAACTAACTTCAGTACAATCACTCTTACATAACATATTTACAGCCACTACCAGATGTTTAATAAAAACAAGAAGACACATTGATATGTCTTCTTGTCAAAAAATATTTTAAAATTTAAACGTCTCATCAGTAATCGGCGCTACTTTTGCCACGGCATAGGTAGCACCTTTTTGGCTGAAGAAATCATACGTAGATCCCGTATTGGCAATCCCGTTCATCACAATCGGGTTAATTTCTTCGTCTGGGAACATCGTTTCAAGTCCAAGGTTCATCAGTGCTTTGTTGGCATTGTAGCGAATATACGCTTTTACTTCCGGCGAAAGCCCTGTTTCCGCATATAAATCTTCTGTATATTTCATTTCATTTTGATATAAATCCAGTAAAAATTCGTAGCCCCACAGCTTTAACTGTTCTTGCTTTTCTTGAGGGAACGTTTTAAAAATATTTTGCGCGAAGAATCCCACTGCCACGCCATGAATCGATTCATCACGCAGAATGAGTGAAATAATTTCCGCGCTGTTCCGCAGCTGCCCTTGCCCGCCTAAATATAACGGATAAAAGAAGCCTGAGTAGAATAAAAAGCTTTCCAGCATAACAGAGGCAAACATCGCCTTCCATAATGATTCAGGATTATTTTCTTCAATTGCGCTATATACTTCCGCTATTTTCGTCGCTTTGTATTGCAAAAACTCATTTTTCTTTACCCATTCAAAGATGTCTTCAATTTCTGAATTCGTACATAACGTGGTAAAAATATAGGAATAGGATTTGGCATGAATGGCCTCGAAAGAACCAAAGACCGTGAGAACTGCTTTTTCCTGCAAGTCGGGTGTGAAACGAGCGATTTCATTCATGCCGATATTTGTTTGAATAGTATCTAGCAGTGTCAACCCGCCGAACACCTTTTTGTATGTATCCTGATGTTCAAATTCCTTCCACTGCTTGACATCTTTACTGACCGCAATTTCTTCGGGGAACCAAATTTGTTTCCATTGCTGGTCCCAGAAGATTTGTGCTAACTCGGATGTGGGGCGGTTCCAGTTAACCGCCTCATATACTAAATTTGACATGCGACACACTCCTCAATCGAAAGTAAACGCTGACGAACATAATAAATCGATTTTATGCCCTTCATCCAGGCATAAATATAAATTTTCGCTAGTTGCTCCGTTGTCCATTGATCCGTGACATAGAGAGTCATTGAGATTCCCTGATCGACATGCTTCTGAGCAGCTGCATATAAATCAATCAGCTCATACGGGTTCACGTCATATGCTTCTGTATAAAGGGATGCATTGTCATTCGTCAAGAAAGGCATAGGATAAATGGTGCGGCTATCTGCATAATCCCGAACCTCCACACGTTCTGTAATAGGAGATAGAGAGGCAGTGCATGACCTAATATAGGAGATACTCCCCGTAGGCGCAATAGCCAGCCTATACGAGTGAAATAATCCGTATGTTTGTACGTCTTCTTTTAATTTCTCCCACATTTGTTTCGTAATAATCGGCACATGACCAAGCGCTTTTAATACGGTTGCTGACAATTCTTTCTCTTCTTTTTCTGTATATAAATCAAAGTAAACGCCGGAAGCATAATCGCTATCTTCAAATTGATGGAATGTTTCCTTTCGTTCCTTGGCAATTTCCATCGATGATTGTAACGAATAATAGTTCATCGCTTCCATAAAGCTATCCATAAAATCAATCGATTCCTTCGACCCGTATCGAAGACCTTGTGACATTAAATGCCCATGCAAATTCATTAAACCTAAACCGACTGCATGCATTTTCTGATTGGCAATGCTGACAGACGGAACATTGATAATATCAGTCATGGTAGACACACTCGTTAACAGTCGCATCGCTGTATCCACTAACCTGCCGAAATCCTGCTCTTTTGTAGCAGCATGGATATCAAGTGATCCAAGATTGCACGATACATCAAGCCCATATTCATTCGGCTGGTTTTGATCCGTAATAACGCTCGTTTTTTGTACTTGTAAAATTTCTGTCCTTTTCGTTCATATGAATTCGCTACATTCATACCGCTTTACAGCAGCTATATGTCACCATATAGAGCAGACTATATCATTACCTTCAGCTCTACCTGCTAAGGTACTCTGTTTTTCCCTTTATGAATTATCCCTATTTTTCATTCGGGCCTCGCTTGAGGGGTACTCTACTCGCTTCTTCACTAGCGTTTTTCAGCTAGCTATGCTTTCGATAGTCGTTAGGCTTTTATTCTATTTTCTAAATAGAAATTTAGCACGGGATTATCTTTCTTCAAAGACTTCCCCCGTTTAACAGAGTTTTCGACTAGAATTTCTTCTAGAAGGTGCTAATCATCAACACAGGTTGGACATTTTCACCCGCCCGATTCCTTTCAGCGGATGAACGTTATTCACATTATCATCAAAAATCTCAAACGGATAACCCGATTCAAATTGTGCCTTCTTTACTTCCGTATATAACTTACGGGCATTGATTCGTTTTAACTTACGGATTTTTGGATGATCCAGCAGTTCATAATACATTTCTGTTATGCTGATTTCACTCATGCGTTTCCCGTATTCCTTGTAAATATCATACGAGCTAAAGAGTACGATATCTTTATCACGTTTCATCAGTTCAAAGAAAATATCCGGAATGATAATTCCTGTCGACAAGGTAGCCAGACGAATCTTATCGTCCGCATTTGGCTTTTTACTGGATATAAAGTTTTCAATATCCCCGTGGAAAATGTTTAAATAGACGACTCCCGAACCATTACGCTGTCCAAGCTGATTCGAATAACTAAACGAGTTTTCAAGTAGTTTCGCTACCGGCATGACACCACTTGCCCGGTTCAGAATTCCTTTAATCGGGTCTCCCAGTGGACGCAAGTCTGTTAAATTTACGCCAACACCCCCGCCCAGCCTTGATAGCTCTAGGCAATAGCCGATATTTTCAGCAATGCTGTTCATGGAGTCATCCATCGATAATTTAAAGCAGCTTACTAACTCTCCGCGTGCTTGTTTGCCGCTATTCAGTGCTGTCGGTGTAGCAGGTTGATACGATGTCATGAACGCTTCAACTGCACGCTCTGCCAGTTGTTGATCACCTTGTGCTAAATACAGGGCAATAATGACAATACGGTCCTCATATTTTTCCAGGATTTCCTCGCCATCTCGACTTTTCATCGCATAGCTTTCATAAAACTTGGAAGCACTCATAAACGAAGGAAAGCGGAATTTATAAGCATAGGCTTTTTTATACAATTGTTTAATAAAATTCATTGGATACAGTTCAATAAAAGCTCGTTCATAATAGCCTTCGTCGACTAAATAGCGTACCTTTTCTTCGATATCGATAAAATAGCGCATCCGCACATTCACATTTTCTAAAAAGTAGCGTCTTGTTGCTTCTTTGTCTTTTGCTAAATCGAGATTGCCTGTGGAGCGGTACGTATTCAGCACTTCATTGTTCAGTTTTAAGTATTGTTTCAAGTGAATCCCTCTTTCATCATTTTCATATAAAACGATTGAATAATGGCATAGTCTTCGGCAGTTCCGCGTAAATCCAGTTTCCGTACAAGGGGAATTTGATATTGACTCGCTAAAATATCACCGGCACGTCCGAAATGAGCATGACCAAAATTCCGGTTCCCGCTGACAATGACGCCTTTACAATTTGCCGCATTTTTCACCATAAATTGTTCAGTAATGGCCGGTACTGTCCCGAGACCATCTGTATAGGTAAACAATAAAAACGGTTTTGCAACATGTAAATTTGGTGATAGCTCTATGGTCTCCGCTTCAATTTTAGAAAGGACAAACTGGATATTCCCTGTACGGCTTGTATAGGCAATCACTTGGCTACAGCCTCGATCTGCTGTAAAATACGCGGCATTTCTGCAATCAGCTCACCGTTAATTTCTAAAATAGGAACACTTGAAAAGCCTGCCGATTGGATGCGTTGCAACGCTTCTGTTTCCTGGTCAATATTGATGATTTCCGCTTGAAGATTAGCTTCCTCTAATTCAGATTTCACCCAAAGGCATTTTGGACAGATTGTTTTCGTATAAAGTTTCATGACGATTCCTCTTTTCATAGTATTTTGGAGGGGATTCCCCTCGTTTGATTGATGATATTGAGAAATAGTAATGCGCAGTTACTTTTCCCAAATAAAAAAGCTGCCTTTCTTAAAAAGGCAGCCAGAAATGGAAACGCAAAAAATCTCGTCCCCATTTCCCATACCCCGAAGAAATGTACGTCATTTAGTACGGCAGGTCTCCTGGCTTTGCTTCCACCTCAGACAGCCTTCCCGTACAATCATCGTACAGTGGCATGTTTGTCTTCGTCAGCATTTACAGTTGCGGGGACAGCGTCGGAATTGCACCGAACTTCCCTTTTAAACTACATTTAGTAGTACCGTTACTAAAAAACACAATATATTGATATGGGCTAGTATAGCATGTCCTGAGTTTTCCTGTAAAGGTGAAAAATAGCTTACAAGAAGTAGACTTATATACTCCATTCCACCTATTCGAATAACGTAAAAAATAATACCCCCCGACTAGCTCCGCTTTTTCAGAGTCCACTAGTCGGGGGGATATTTTAAGTGAATTATTTATCTAAATATGCAGATAACATCCATGTGTGCTTTTCTAAGCTCTGGAACTGACCATTTAATAAATCCTCCGTACGGTCGTCGCCCTCTTCAGAAGCTAGCTCCATCGCTGAATTTAATAATGTCATGATATTTTTAAAATCATCAATTAGAGCAGCGACCATTTCTTCGGCACCTTCATTGCCAGATGCTTCATCAACAACGGAAATTTCTAAATGCTCTTTTAAAGTAGCAACAGGTTTCCATCCTTTTGATAAAATACGTTCTGCTAAATCATCTAGATTTAATGTGACTTCATTGTAAAGTTCTTCAAATTTTGCATGTAATGTAAAGAAAGAAGGACCGCTTACATACCAGTGATAATTGTGCAATTTTGTATACAAAACGGACCATGATGCTACGATTTCATTTAACTGTGTATTTAATTTTTTCTTTGCCATACAATCACCTCATAGAATTTTTAATTGCTAATAAGTACCGCGTGAACATTTTCAAGAAAGAACTGTTCACTTTCTACTAGTAATTTTCACTACTTTTATAAATCCTAAACATATAATCGATAAGAGAGTCAATTCTAAATATTCTGATTATTTGGGGTTTTACAGTACTGTATGGCTCATGCTTCTTTACCGATTTTTTTACTCAAGATATTTTTAAAATAAAATAATGAAGGCTGAATGATGTAACCTGTCCCAAGTGCTAGCACTACCGTACCTAAGCCGACTGGACCACCTAGTAGCCACCCTGACGCAGCGGCAAACACCTCCATTACCATGCGCCCTGTACGGACCGAATAGCCTTTGCTGGCGATGATCATCATGACCGTATCGCGCGGGCCTGCTCCCAGACTGGCTGATATATATAGACCGCAACCGATGCTCATCACAAAAAAGCCTAATATAAAATATGTAAGTTCAAACATAACAAGCGATGTATTTGGTAAGAGCCAATTAAAGAAATCAATAAAGGTCCCAATAAGTAACATATTCAGCCAAGTCGCAACCGGTGGCCATGCTTTTAAATAGATGGACGTAGCGATGATGATGAACAAACCTGTCAGGATAGTCCACATGCCGATGGTCAATCCAATTTGCTTAAATAAACCTATATGCAACACATCCCACGGAGAGGTTCCAAATGCTTTTCCTTTAATCGTCAATGTGATGCCTAAAGACATCACAATAAGTCCTACAAAGAAAAATCCCCAGCGCCATTTAAATTCGTTTGACATTGCAATTCCCCCTTTCCTTGCAATCATTTTTCTATTAAAAGTTACATAAGTTTTATTATAATCGTTATTTTCATATAAGGAAAATATTGTTTTATAATCTAGTAAATAGCAGTAAAAATCTATTTCATCCCACAAAAAAACTACTCACTTCCCGAAAACTAGGGAAATAAGTAGCTTTTCATGAGATTATTGTTTCTCTAATAATCTTGCTAAAAATACAGAGAAATGTTGGCGTGTTAATGGCTGATTCGGCTTGAAGTACCCATTGTCACCTGTAGTAATGCCGTACTGTGATAAAGTGCTAACGTACGGTTCATACCACGTATCATAATTTACATCTTTAAATCTTGGGGACGGCTTGTTCGGGTTATGGTCCAAATCGAATGCAAGCACCAGAATTTTTGCCATTTGTGCTCGCGTAATGGTTCCGTTTGGATTAAAACCATTTGGATTTCGATCGATAATGCCGCCACTCACGAGCTTTTGGATGTTCGTATAGTTCGCATGATTTTTCGGAACATCCTTAAATGAATAATCAATTAACTTTTCCGGAATAGCCGGTGCATTCGCTCGAGCAATCATCGCCGCTACGTGATGTCTTAGCATACGATTTCCAGGCTTGAAGGTATGATCATCATAGCCTGTAATAATACCAGCTTCACGGATTTTCATAATTTCATAGTAATAAGCATGTCCTTTCGGCACGTCTTTAAAGGCTGTCGGCAAATTTTTTTCGAGTTTGAATGAATAAGAGACTGTCTGATCGGCAACATTACTCGCCAATAAATAATAAGTGCCCTTCTTTAATACATCTTTTCCATTTGCACTTACATCAATAGAGATTCCCGCTTCCTTGTTAAGCACATATGCATGCATTTTCTTGTTGTTGTCCGTATGGAAGTTCCAAGAAACCACTGTAGGCTCGTCTATTTTGAACTGGTAATAATCATCATCAAAAACATGGTCAAGAGTACCATACATTGTTTCTCCAAATGCAAGTGGAGATGCCGTTTCTTCCGTATTATTCAATTCCTGCTCGGCATACACATGCTGTTTCGTTACCTCAATCGTAAACGGCTCTTGGCCAATGACAGATACAGAAACATAATAGGTCCCATTCTTTAAACCAATGGACGAAAGGTCGAGTTCTGAATACATCGTTGTAACAAACCCTTCTTCGTTCATGATAGTGGTAATGGTGGAACCACCTGACCGGACGTCAAAATGGTAATAGCCTGGCGTCGAAACAGTTAGCTTAAATCGATTCCCGTTGCCGTTCGTTCCTTGGTGTTTCGCCTTCATCACTGTATTCAATGGAAGCAATGTAGGGTTTTTATATGTCAATGCCTGCGTTGTTCTAATAACAGGGTGAGCAAATGGCTCTACTGTATATTGAATGTCATATTTCATTACAGTTGATGAAGGATTGCTAAGCTCTACATAATAATTCCCTGCTTCTAACCCAACTGAAAAATCAGCCGTGACCGGGCTGAATTCCGTAACCAGTTCTCCGCTCTCTTTATAAATCTTATAATTTGCATTTCCAGAGCCTTTAGCGATACTTTGAAAATCAGCAAAACCTGTTTTTGGCATTGCAAATGTAAACAAATCTACGTCATTTGCACTTAAAATGGCAGAAAATTTTTGACCTGCAACCAATTTGCTTGCCGTTTCATTTGTCATGTTGGGCTCAAGCTCATTTGATATCGTCCAATTTAGCTCAGACAAGCTGTACGTAAATTCATAATCCATATTATTCATCTGTAAATAATATGTACCTTTACGAATATTTTGCGTCATTTTGCCATCTTCCGTCGACATTACTTGGGCGCCGCTCGTAGCGTCAATAAGGCTAGCGATCATCTCTTTGTTTGCTTTGAATTCAAAATAGCTATCCTCTGGCACAACAATTTTATATGCATCAAATGTATATCGAGAGAAATTCGATAAACCTTTAATCAGCGTATTTTGAGGAATAGTAGTCGCCTTCGTGACATCGCGCTTTGTATCAAAATCATAAGACGTTTCTGCTAAAAAACTCGTTGTGAAGTAAAATGGTGCCTCATTACTCCCATAAGCGGCCTGTACTTTTAACGTATAAGTTCCTTTACGTAACGCATATTTAGCTGTTTGGCCAGCCTCTTTCACAACAACATAGTCGATTAAATGCGTGCCATCGTATAGTTCGTACTTCACGTAATGCCCTTCTGCTGCCTGTGCAAAATGAAAAACTACAATTTGATCCTGCTCCACTTGAATCGGGAAAGATTGTGGCTGATTATAATTTGCTATACCAGCCTGCTCAGCATGGACATCTATCATAAAACCAAAACTTACGGCACATAAGACACTAAAATATAATAAAAACTGTTTCAACTGTACACCCCTTAATTAGTCTGAAGTAATTTTAGCATAATAAATGTCTCTAGAAAAATCATTTGCTAAAAACTAGAATCTATTCCAAATAGAAAACTTAATTGATAAAATTAAGAGGATATAATGAGAGCTTTCATGCAAAGAAACAAATCTTTTATCGTTAGGAGCTGATTGAAAATGGAAAAAACACTAAGAACGGCCCTTTCTTATTTCATGACAGGCGCAGGTCTATACCATATTTTTTTAGGTAATGGCAACATGTACGGTTTGATTATTTTAATGCTTGGTACAGTAGGAATCATGATAAATATCTTAGATAAAAAGCTATAAACGCCATAAATTTTAATTTTTTCCATTTCCCCATGCTCCTCTTTTCTAATACAATAAGTGTCTTTTTAAAAAATTTTTTATTTTATCTTGAATTCGAGATTGTTTTGTATTATTCTAAACTTGTAAGCATATCCGCTTAGTAATAATCCAATTTTTTAAAAAGATGTTACTGACGGAACAAATTTGCTTTTATATCATAAGTTACAAATAGTAAGCGGTGACTTACTGAAGTACGAAATCATGTTTTGCAACATTTATTTCGTATTTATTTTCAACTAATATCTTGAATTCGAAATAAGTGAATTCAAAACAAATGGGAGGAATTTTAATATGACAAAATGGGTAGTAGATCCATCGCATTCAGAAATCGGGTTTCAGGTAAAGCACATGATGGTATCAAAGGTGAAAGGTTCTTTTGACACGTATTCTGCGGATATTGAAGCTGCTGATTTAACAGATTTAACATCTGCATCCATCAGTTTTACATTTGATGTATCGAGCATCAACACAAAGAATACAGACCGTGACAATCACTTGCGTTCAGCGGATTTCTTTGATGCAGAAACATTCCAAAATATCACATTCAAATCAACTACTATTACAGGTAGCGGCAGCGATTATAAAGTAACAGGTGATTTAACAATTCGTGACACTACAAAACCAGTCACTTTCGATGTAGAGTTCAACGGTAAAGGAACAAACCCGTGGGGGCAAGAAGTATACGGTTTTGAAGCAGAAGGTAAAATCAACCGTGAAGAGTTCGGTCTTACATGGAATGCAGCACTGGAAACAGGCGGCGTAATGGTAGGAAAAGATATTAAAATCTTAGTAGACTTAGAACTGAGCCCAGCAGCAGCGGAATAATAGATTGAATTAGCAAAGCCGAAACATCAACACATGGATGTTTCGGCTTTTGTCATTTCTGAAGACACGCTATGCATGTATTATTACTATAAAATTACTCTTCCTTCCCTATTTTAAGTAATCGCTAATAGAATGGTAAAGTTATTCGAGGTATTTATCTATATACATTGAAATTATCGCTGCAACAAGCTACAATCGAGAAACAAAACGATACATACCCGGAGGACAACAAATGATTTTACTGATTGATAACTATGATTCCTTCACATTTAATATAGTGCAATATATTCGTCAATTGAATTATGAAGTGATGGTCGTACGCAATGATGAGCTGACCGTCGCACAAATTCGCGCCCTTGCACCTGAGGTCATTGTGCTCTCTCCAGGACCGGGTGTGCCAGATGATGCGGGCATTTGCCTCGCGGTTGTACAAGAACTTTACATGGAAATCCCGATATTGGGTGTATGCCTAGGACAACAGATTATCGGCCAAGCCTTTGGTGCAACCGTAAAAAAAGCAGTACAGCCTATGCACGGGAAACAGTCCATGATCGAGCATGATGGACAAGGTATATTTACCGGTTTGCCTAACCCAACAGCCATCGGTCGCTACCACTCACTTGTCGTGGACGATTTACCGGTTTCCTTGCTTGCTACGGCTTATTCAGAAGATGGTGAAATCCAAGCCATTCGCCACCTCCATGCGCCTATGGAGGCTGTACAATTTCACCCGGAATCCATTTTAACAACGGCCGGCTTGCAGATGCTTGGGAATTTCTTTAAGCAACATGTGAAAGGGGTACCGACATGGACGTAACATTATCATTCGAATATCCGAATCTGGCAGGAGAAATCGTACCTCATACATTTGAAAAACCTCTCCGTATTTTGAAAGCTACGACGATTGAAGAAGTAGAGCAAGTATTGCGTGAGACACTCGCCTGGACAGAAAAAGGCTACTGGGCGGCTGGTTTTGTCAGCTATGAAGCCGGTGCTGCATTTGATTCAGCTATGCCACGGCGCGAAGATGTCTTGATGCCGTATGTCTGGTTTGCTATTTTTGACAAGGTATACCATACAATCCTTTCATCGAATGCTGACTATGCATTAAACAATATGTCCCCTTCTCTTTCTGAGGAAGAGTACGCTGAGGCAATTCAAAGGATTCATCAGCAAATTTATGAGGGCTATACATATCAGACGAATTATACCGTACGTCTTCATGGAGCGTTTGCAGGTGATGGGAAGGCTTTGTATACGAAGCTTAAACAGGCACAGCAAGCGAATTACTGCGCTTATTTACAAACAGATGAGCATCAAATCATTTCGGCATCACCGGAATTGTTTTTCCGTGTTGATGAGCGCCGCATCACAACGCGACCAATGAAAGGCACTGTCCCGCGCGGATTGACTGCCGAAGAAGATACAAAGCAAGCACAGTGGCTTTATCATTCTGAAAAGAACCGAGCAGAAAATGTGATGATTGTTGATTTACTACGTAATGATTTGGGCAAAATCGCAAAGGCCGGTACTGTACAGGTCGATGAATTATTTACCATTGAACCTTATCCAACTGTACACCAGATGACATCGACCGTTAGTGCCGAACTTGAGTCACATGTCGATTTGTATGAGGTGTTTAAAGCGCTATTCCCATGCGGCTCGATTACCGGTGCGCCAAAAGTTGAGACGATGGCGATTATTCAACAGCTCGAGCCTTCCCCGCGCGATGTTTACTGCGGGGCCATTGGTTTTATTACTCCAAATCAGCATGCTATTTTTAATGTTGCAATCCGTACATTGGTAGTAGACGAGAAACAGCAAGCTACATACGGCGTTGGCGGCGGTATTACGTGGGACTCCACGGCAGCAAGTGAGTTTGATGAAGTCATTGCCAAGGCCAAGGTCTTATCGGCTGCTACCCCGCAATTTAAGTTACTGGAAACATTGCGGCTGGAGGAAGGTGTATTTTTTGTGGAAGAGGAGCATTTGGAACGAATCATCCAATCAGCGAAGTACTTCCAGATTCCACTCGAACGGTCTACACTAGAGCAAGCCCTAGCCCAATTAAAGCAAGACCATCCAACCGGTCTGTGGCGTGTACGCTTACTAGTCGATAGAGAAGGCACGGTTTCTACAGAATGTTTTGCCTTTGAGGATGTGCTTACCCCCGTCAAGGTACGAATGGCGGACCAAGCATTAGAAAAAAATAACCGCTTTTTATATCACAAAACAACACATCGTTCCATGTATACGGCGTTTCAACAAAGGCATAAGGATGTAGATGATGTACTTTTATGGAATGAGGACGGTCACATCACAGAATTTACGAATGGGAATGTAGTCATTGAATTAGAGGGACAAAAATATACACCGCCTGTCAGCTGTGGTTTATTGCCTGGTACATTCCGTGCGAAACTCCTGGCTACGGGTGAGATAACGGAACGTGTTATTACTAAAGAAGACGTTCAGGATGCCACATCCATTTGGTTTATTAATAGCTTGCGTCAGTGGCGGGCTGTTCAATTGGTAGAATAATCACATAAACCCATGCCAACAATTATATTGTGGGGCATGGGTTTCTTCATTTATAACGTATTGAGCGCTTGCCAATCTCTTGGCATCGTATGTCGGGCTAGCCATTCTTTTGCTGGTGCCTGATACGGTGCGGCGGCAATCAATACATGATCAACCCATTTTGCTGCTCCCGAACGGGTCATTTCATCCAATAAAACCTGAATGAACTCTTCCGGTTGATATTGGAATGAGTAACGTGCAAAATCCCGGAACCAACCGCAGCTTAATAAATAATCATCTATTACCTCTTTTGCCAAACCGTTTTTCATGATTAACGTGAAAGCAAAAATTCTTTTGACCGCATGCCACGCAACCTTCTCTGGTGTATGTAGCCACTTTTCAAATCGTTTCCGTGCCGCATCAATGGCAACCATGGGGTTTTCAATTTGAGACCCATGTCCTGAATACGCTTGTTGAATAGACAGTTTTGACAGCTGTTCCAAGCTTTCTAGAGACCGGTGGATGGAAGAAACACCCTCGCGGTAGATGTTTAGCCAGCCGATATCGCTTTGATGGAAGAAATCACCACAAATTAAAATTTCCTCTTCCGGCTCATATAAAGAAATGTGACCCAAAGTGTGTCCTGGTGTATGTAGCACCTGCAACGTTTTGCTTCCTGTATGAATCTCATCACCATGTATTAATTTCCTATCTACACGATACGGTTCTACCGGCTGGTCCAACCACTCCGCACTACAAGATTCAGGGTCACGGCTATTAATTAAATCGGCTTCCCATGTATGTGCAGCAATTTTTACCTCATAATTCTTTTGAAAATGGTGATTACCGCCAACATGATCACTATGATAATGGGTATTGACAAATAAGTGTAACTTTTCGGGCGAAACCCCTACATCCTTAATTAATTTTTCTGTTTCTCTCACATCACTACCAAAACCAGTATCGATTAGTACAGGGAGTTGATCTTTAATCAGTACCATATTGGCACTTGGAAAGGGCCTTTCCAAGAAAATAATATTAGAATTTGTCATATGCTATCCCTCCTATAACAATATAATATTCACTGTTTTCTGAAAACTAATGTTGTATTATATTTAATTCGAGATAGTTAATCTTTATTCCTTTTAAAAGTTGTATTGTTTTTAGGATTTAGTGCATTTTCGAGAAGAAATACATAGATACCTAGCAATAAATTCATTGGATTCTGTATCCACTTCTTTACCCTTTTATAATTTTAATTGTCTTCTTCTAATCGATTGCTTATGTACTTATCTTTCTCTTTCTCCGATTGTAGCACTTCTAATATCTTTTCATTTTGAGTACGGATATCCTTTAATATACGCTCGATTTGAAGAGCTGTAAAAACTAAAATAACTAGTAAAGCAAAGATTAATAATTCCATTCTTCCCCCTCCTTTCTGTCTATACTATTATACGGAATAGATAATCTCAATGAGAGTCCAGATCCGTAGCAGAGGACTGATTCGCTTCAATAAAAAAAGCAAAGGGCCTTGTGCCGTTTGCTTTTACCTTTAAGCCCTTCGATATTACTGTTGAAACGCTCAACTATTGATTCTAACCTATTAAGATTCTGTATTAGTTATCATCCCACTAAAAATTTATATAAAATTAACTCAGACAAATCGAAAACAGTATTCCCAATGAGGGGCTTTCGATTTGTCTGAGTATCTACTTAACTATTAACCTTTATTGCTTAGTTAAGGCTATCCCAATAAATATTTTCTAAAATTACCGCTATACCTTGTCCTCCACCAATACATAAAGAGGCAACACCATATCTAAGGTTTCTTTTTTGTAATTCAACAGCTAATGAGTAAGTAATACGTGTTCCACTTGTACCAAGGGGGTGACCTAATGCAATAGCACCCCCATTGACATTCGTTTTTTCAGGATTTAAATTTAGCTCTTTTATAACTGCTAATGTTTGAGCAGAAAAGGCTTCATTAATCTCAAATAAATCGATTTCTGCTAAATTTAAATTCGCTTTTTGTAATGCTTTTTCAATAGCAGGTACTGGGCCTATTCCCATAACATTTGGATCTACTCCTACACTGCTCCAAGAAATAATCTTTGCTAAAGGCTTTATATTATTACTAGAAACATAATCCTCAGATGCAATGACTACCGCTGCTGCACCATCATTAATACCACTTGCATTGCCAGCTGTTACGGAACCATCTTGTTTAAATGCAGGTCTCAAAGAATCCAATTTACCTAAATCTTGTTCTTCTCTAATATGCTGATCTTGGTCGACTTGTATTTCCTTTTTCCCTTTAATAATAACAGGGACTATTTCTTCAGCAAATCGACCTGAATCTCTGGCTATTCTCGCACGCATATGAGAAGTAACGGCAAACTCATCTTGTTCACTTCGGGAAATGTTATACTTTTCCGCTAAATTTTCCGCTGTCATTCCCATTCCACAACCAATATATTTATCTACTAATGTTCCCCACAGCATATCTTCAATAATGGGGGCTTTATTTGGGCTTCCGAAGCGACTTCCTTTCAATAAGAAAGGTGCGGCACTCATATTTTCGACACCACCCGCAACTACCACCTGATTTGAGTTAGTTAAAATAGATTCTGCTGCACTCACAATAGCTTGAAGCCCAGATCCACATAACCGATTTAAAACAAAAGCAGGTGTTGTTTGTGATAAACCTGCACTTAATGCAATATGACGAGCTAAATAAGCTGAATTTTCTCCTGTCTGTGTAACATTACCAAAAATAACTTCATCTACATGTTCTTGTTGAATATTGCTTCTGCGAATGGCTTCTTGCGTCACAACTTTCCCCAATTTCACTTCTGAAGTATCTTTGAATGCCTCTCCAAATTCTCCAAAAGCCGTTCTAGCACCATTAATTAAGTAGGGCAAAAAATTACCTCCTTCCAATCATTTCATCTAGTGTTTCACTAGTTCTAATCTGATACCTAATAATTCATTTAATTCGTCCAGTGTAATATCATTCAAAATTTCAACTATTTCAACACCTTGATTACTGAATTTAAAAACGGCATATTCCGTTATAAACAGTTCGACTTTACGTGCCCCTGTTGATTTATAAGTTAAAGTTGGAACTAATTTAGGTGTGCCATCCTTCGCGAATAGGGTGCCTACAGCAATAACCTTATTAGCCCCTATTAATAGATCCATCGCACCACCAACCCCTAAAATAGGTTGGTTCGGTACTGCCCAGTTCGCTATTTCACCATCATGACTTACCTGGAGTACTCCTAGCACAGCTACATCAACGTGTCCTCCGCGAATCATAGCAAATGAATCTGCGCTGTTAAAGAAAGAGGCCCCTGGTAGAAATGTTATAGGTTCTTTTCCGGCATTCATTAAATCCGCATCTAATTGATCATCAGAAGGTGCTGGTCCCATACCTAACAAGCCATTTTCTGTTTGTAAATACACAACTTTATTATCTAAATATTCAGTCAATAGAGTTGGTATACCAATACCTAAATTAACAATTTGACCATCATGTAATTCTTGTGCGGCTCTTTTAGCAATGATATATTTTGCACTATTTGACAAGATAATCAGTTCCTTCTTTTATATAATTTGATTGAATAATATAATCCACATAAGCGTGAGGCGTTACAATTGTTTCTGGATCTAACTCACCCACTTCAACGATTTCATCTACCTCTGCAATCACGATTTTCCCTGCAGTTGCCATCATAGGATTGAAATTTCTCGCAGTAGTATGATAAGTTAAATTGCCTAATGTATCTGCTACCTTAGCTTTAATAATAGCGACATCACCTTTCAAGGCTTTTTCAAATATATATTTTTCACCATCAATAATTTTTTCTTCCTTACCCTTAGCAAGTTCAGTTCCAACGGCTGTTTTTGTATAAAATCCACCTATCCCAGCCCCACCGCAACGAATCGCCTCGGCTAAAGTTCCTTGTGGTAATAAATCGATTTCTAATTCACCACGTGACCAAGCCATAACAGCTTCTCTATTGATGGAAAAGAATGAACCAATTGCTTTAACTATTTGTCCAGCGATAAATAATTTATGCAAACCTTGCCCGTGATCACCAAGGTTGTTACTAATAATGGTAAATCCTTTATGCTCTGAAGTAGAGAGTTCATCTAATACTGTTAGTGGTGTACCTGAAATACCAAATCCACCCACTAAAATTTGATCGCCATCTTTAAATAGACTATTAATTTCTCGAACACTGATCATTTTATTCATAGTAAACCATCCTCTATTGTTGATATACACCAAAAACTTCTTCCTTAATTGGTAATTGTGCTAATAAGTTATCAATTAAATTTGATACTTCAACTGTATTTTCAACACTACCGAATGCATAGAAGTCTGGTCTTACTAACAGTGCCGTTATTTTATGGTCTACAAAAAATTGTTCATACGAATGATTGATATCATAAATTAAATCTGGCTTTTCAGATTTACTCAGAATAGAAATGTTAATATCAAGCAATTTTAAAGTCGATTTTTGCTGTTCCGTTAAGTATTCTTCAATATTCTCATCAAAAGTTAATAGATTCCAACCTTTACTAACGACATCATCAAATAGCCCTTTTTTGCCATCCGATTGTACGATTGCTTGAAGAGACAACATACCGGAATTGCTCTGTAAATCACCGTTATGGTCACGATATAAAATACCATCCACTAATCCAGGCATCGAAGGCATCGGAGGCACTTTTCCTTCCATAAATAAAGCATCTCTTTTTGCAGCTTCAGCTTCATCTGGAACACAAATCACTCTTCCTAAGTCTACTGCCATTTGAATCAATGTTTCAGAATGAGGGTAACGTTCCGATTGATAACTTTTCAATACTTCGTAATCTAAAATCCCATTCAGCACCATATCTAATTTCCATACTAAATTTTTTACATCTCGAATACCTGAGCACATACCTTGTCCCATAAAAGGTGGTGTTAAATGTGCCGCATCCCCTATTAGGAAAATATTATTATGTGTCCACTTATCGGCTAATGTTGAACTGAATTTATAAATTGTTTTACGAATAATTTCACCATCATCATGTGTGATCCATGAGCTAATTAAACGATGAATATTTTCCTCTTCTAAGAAAGTTGCGCTATCCTCATGTGGCAATATCATAAACTCAAAACGAATATGTTCTGATCCTAAGCGCTTAATAATAGTCGTTGGACGCTTAGGATCACAAACCTGATAAGCCTCAGGTAAATGATCTAAAATGAGTGGATTGTTTGGCTTAAAATCGATTACAGCGAATAGCTCACCAAAGCCTAAATCCTTCTGTCCAATTTCTAACGTGTTTTTTACTAAGCTATTCGCACCGTCCGCACCAATTAGATACTTTGTACGAAATACTTGAGTTTCCTCCGTCCCTATCCATTTGCCAGGTTCAGGGACTTCACCCTTTCGCACAGTTACTTCGATGTAGTCATCTAGTTGATCAATTTTTTCTACTTGCCAACCTTGATAAACCTCAACATTATCTAAAGTTTTTACTTTTTGATCAAGCAGTTTTTCTACATTCGGCTGGTACATTAAATAGCCGTTTTCCCATCCTGAAACATCTGCACCACCATATGGTACTTCTAGTAATAAATCGCGCTTTGCGTTCACCCATTGATAACGG
Source organism: Lysinibacillus odysseyi (assembly GCA_014595895.1). GTDB lineage: Bacteria > Bacillota > Bacilli > Bacillales_A > Planococcaceae > Lysinibacillus_B > Lysinibacillus_B odysseyi_A. The sequence continues at coordinate 1,252,626 of JABUKB010000001.1, forward strand.
TTTAGTGGTATAATCTTTTCTTCTACCTGCTTAGCAATGCCTATTTCCTGAAAAACTCGCATAATTTCATGGTCAAATGCTGCCGCACGTGGTAAAGCGAATACAGAAGGCCAGCGTTCAAAAACAGCAATATTATGTCCTTTATCTCCAAGTAAATAGGCCATTGTTTGTCCAACTGGGCCATACCCAACTTGAATTACATCAAATGTTTTAATCTCCATGTAATACTATCCCCTTTTATTAATTGATTATTTTCCCAATCCGACTTCATTAAATATTAAAAAGTGACTTTATTTAACTGATATCCTAAATCCACTGACCCATCTGAAGATTTAACCTGACATTTGATTACATCATTGTTTTTTAAATAATTAGGAAGTTTTCGCTGTGTTTCTTGAAATAAAACTTTTTTCTCACCGAATGGCACCGTGAAATCTGAAACTTTACTAAGTGTTTCTCCATTGAATGCCATTGCTACACCACCAGTTGTACCAGTGATAATTAAATCGCCCGCTTTAAAGTCCATCACTTGGGATAACTCTGTTAGCGTTTCGTCTGGCTTAAATAGTAATTGACGTGTGTTCGCTGATTGACGAAGCTCATCATTTACCCATAAATTAATTTCCAAATCTAGTATTGAACTATATTCACTATCCTCTAATAAATAGATATATGGTCCAGTCGGTCCGAAAGTTCTATACGATTTCCCCTTATACCATTGACCTTCTAAAAGTTGTGTATCGCGTGCTGACACATCGTTTACAATGACAAGCCCCGCTACGTATTCTGAAATGTTCTCCGTATCCACTTCAATTGCTTGCTCAATATCTTTTGCAATAATGAGACCTACTTCAATTTCATAATCTAAAAATTCTACATTTTTAGGTTTAACAATATTTGAATAAGCTCCTGTTAGAGAACTAACATCTTTACTAAAGATCAAATTGTATGGAGGTCTATTTGCTGATAAACCTGATTCTTCACGATGCGATGCATAGTTAGCTCCTTGACAAACTACTTTTGATGGCCAAGTGACAGGGCTTAACAGTTCAACATCTTGCATGTCGATGGCGCGTAAATGACCAGTATTTAATTCTGCAGCAATTTTTTCTCTTCCAAATTTTAATACTTCATGTAAAGTTTCAAATTGTGTTTTTAAAACTAGTATTTGATCACCTTCAATAACGCCCCACTGCGTACTATTATTTTCAGTAAATCTAGCTAATCGGATTCCCATTAAAAATTCCTCCACCTTCACCTTAAATTACTTCTAATACTTGAATATTTTCTCCGTTTATACCGCTAATAAATAAAAACCTTGCCCCGAACTTATTGATTTCAACGGTTGGCTGCTCTACGATCCATTCGCTATTAGATAATTTTTTGAGAAATGATTCGAAATCTGTTGTCTCAAAACAAATATGATCATATGTTGAGCCATTCATCTCTCTCTTTTGATGATTAGTTAAGTCAATCAGCTCTAACTTAAAGCTTATATCGCTCATACTTTGTAGAAACACTACTTTACTGTCCTCATATTCAATTTCCTTTTCATATTTGAAGTCAAATAACTCTTCATAAAAGTTAAGAGTTTCTTTGAGATTTTCAACTAATAGTGCAATATGGTTAATTTTTAACACTATGAGCCTCCTATAATAAATATTATCCAAATATAAATACTATGTTTTAAGAGTTTATTAATGTTTCATCTTTTGCTAAATCAAAGGCAAATTCGGTACCCCAAGCACTTAATGATTCCCAATTACGAGGCTTTAAAGGAATTTCTTCATGCCAAGGACGCGGCTCAAAAATTTGCAATTCAGGTAAAAATACATCCATATCTGTATATAATTCAACTATATTTCCGTCAGGATCTTTATGATAGGAAGCGATATTATGTCCAGCCGTATGACGACTAGGACCCCAAAGAACAGGAATATTAGCACGTGCTAAAATATCCGAACTATTATATTGGTGGGATGCGTCTTTTAATTGAAAGGCAATATGGTGTAATTTTGTTTCTTCAGCAGACACGACATTAATCACATGATGTTCGTAGTTGCATGTTAAGAAATTAGCGAATCCATCCGCAATCGTGTCTGTATAAGAAAATTCTAATACATCCTGATAGAAAGCTATTGTCTCTTTTGGTGCATTAGACATAAATGCTACATGCCCTAATTTATATGGTGCTATTCCATCTGTAGCGTACTTTGAATTCGACTTTTCAATCGTTTGAAATAGATGGATAACATTACCCGAGGGATCAACTAATTCTATTAATTCTGATATTCCAGGCATTAAATTTCTTTTGATAGTATTTGAAAAACCTTTTGAAGTTAAATATTCACTATATTGGTCTAATGAATGCTTATGAGATAATTGGTATCCATACCCTAATACTTCAGACTTATTTGAGTGAGTTAAAATGATGTTATGATGATCAAAGCCATTTGATAAATATTTTTTAGTAGAATCCTCAATTTCAGCTAATGAATACCCCATCGTTTTATTATAATATTCGGTCATTTCATCTAATTTTGATGTTCCAAAATTCACATAGACTAATCGAAAAATTTTATCTTTTAACATAAAACAATCCTCCTAAAATATAATTATTGGGTTAAGAACTGTTAAATATGCTATATTAGGAAATGGATATTGTTTAGAAAATCCCAATATGAGCACGCTAATAAATCAAATAGTGCGCCAACACTATTTTGGTTATTTGATGTTTCCATCAAATTAGTGTGTTCGTATATGTTTTATAGACTTATCCTAACTTTATCAACTCATATACTGCAGTTAGTAACTCTTCAGCTATTCTTTTCGCTTTATTACCATTCCTTTCTGCTACAGCCTCATATAGGGCCAGATGCTTTTTATAAATTTCATAATCAATTTTATCTCTGTTCTCTTCAGAAGCTAACTTCCCATACGTTTTTTTTCTACTAAGAATAAGAGGCTTATTTAATTTTGTTAGAGTACTTACCATCAAGTGATTATGGCTCGCTTTTACTAGAGATAAATGAAATTTATAATCGGCGACAGCCCATTCATCTAAATTAGAAATCGCCTGCTCCAATTTCAATACACAGTTCTCTATCTCTTGTAAATCTTCTGTAGTAGCTCTTTCTGCCGCTAAGTATACAGCCATTGGTTCAAGACTTAATCTCATTTCTGTTAGATGAAGTATAAATTCCCGATGATTGATTCCGCTTACATTGATATCGTCAATCACCCATTGTAATACTTGCTGATCCCACCAATGCCATTCTCTTTTATGCAGTACAACTGTGCCACTTTTTTTTATGGATTCAACCATCCCGATTCTTGATAAAACTTGTAGAGCCTCTCGAATAACGGTTCTACTAACTCCATACTCTTCCCCTAATAACTCCATTTTGGGCAAAGTGTAAGACTCTGGATAGTCACCACAAACGATTTTTTTTCCTATCAATTCTACTATTTCTTCTGATCTATTTTTCATACACAAACCCCTCCCTCTCTAAAAACTAACACATCCCTTCAAAATACACTTAACCAGAAATTATTAAATAATACTTATTAGATTTTTCTGATAAGTAGTACTTATTCTTTTTTATAGAATATGCTCTAAAATATCGGTATATTCTCTTAAAATGAAAATTATTGTAATATCAAGGAATATTTTAAAGGTAATACTTAAGAATTTTAAAGTGATGGTTGTTAATGAAAGATAGTAAATTCATTTTTGAATACTGCTTTCATAACAAATGCTACTAAGAAACTAGATTCAACTACTTAACGAGAAAAGACGTTACATCCATTAAATAATCTTGACACCAGAACCATTACATTAAAAAGTGACAATACTGAGGCTGATAAATGAACACGAGCTCCAGAAAGTCGCACTGCATAGTGCTAATGTTTCCAATGAGTGAATGATTAATATGAATAAAGCTATCATTATAAGTTTATCTCTTTAATGGAACAATTAACTTAGGTCTTCTTCAATTAACAATCGCTATCAAATAAAAAAGCAGCATGACCAAAGCCATACTGCTAGTATAAGGAGAGTAATCCCCCTTTTCATTCATCAATTTATTTTACAATTAAGGCCGGACAATGAACCCGCTTCATAACTTTATGACTGACACTGCCTAGTACCATCTCTTGTAAGCCATTTAAACCTCGACTGCCGATCACTACTAGATCTACCTGTTTTTCATTGGCATATTTCACAATTTCAGGACCAGGTGTACCATGTAAAATCGTTAACTTAAATTGCTTACCAGCTTTTCGTAACACTTCTTCTACTCGTGTTACTTTCCGTTTCCGCTCTAACAGTAAACTTTCACTAGATGCCGCGTGTAAAACATCTGTCTTCGCCTTCTCAAAATCCGCAACAAACACCATTTCAATAAGTGAATCTTCCGAAGCGATTTTTACCGCTTCCTTTGCAGCACGTACTGCATTTTCTGAACCATCCACCGCTAATAAAATATGCTTATACATGATGAATCCCCCTTTAATGTGACACACTTACACCTAACAATTGTTTATATAATTTTTCACTTGCAGGGTTCATGCCAATTACTTTCACCGTTTTCCCCTGTTCTTCTAGCTTTGTTACCACTTTTACAACTGCACCAACAGCAGATTCATCCCATAAATGACTGCTTGATAAATCAATTGTGATGCTGTCTGTTTCCGCTTCCTCAATCGTTTGCATAAAGTTTTGCGTTGATGCGAAGAAAAGTGGACCTTCCACAATAAATACACCATGATTTTGATGGATGCGTACCTTTGAAATCGAAGCAACAAAGAATAAGGCACTTAAGATGACACCTAATACAACACCAATCGCCAAGTTATTTGTATACACTACCACTGCAACTGTCGCAAGCATCACAATGGCATCTGTTTTAGGTGCTTTTACGACATATTTAAACGAACCCCAATCAAACGTACCGATACTCACCATAATCATAATACCGACCAGCACGGGCATAGGAATATCCACCACCACATTACCGAGTACAAGGATGAGGAACATTAAAAATAGACCTGCAACAAGGGTTGAAAGACGACCTCGTCCGCCCGACTTTACGTTAATAATTGATTGGCCAATCATGGCGCAACCAGCCATCCCGCCGAAGAAACCATTCACAAAGTTGGCAATCCCTTGACCGCGTGCTTCTTGATTTTTATCCGATTTTGTATCGGTCATATCATCTACGATTTGTGCTGTCATTAATGATTCCATTAAACCGACTAATGCAAGAGCTACTGCATATGGGAAAATAATGGATAATGTTTCAAAGTTAAAAGGCACATCTGGTATGAGGAAGCTCGGTAAACTCTGTGTAATGGACCCCAAATCCCCTATTGTTTTTAATTCGATATTAAATAAAAACGTGACGGCTGTTAATAGTACGATGGCGATTAATGGTGCCGGAATCGCTTTAAAGAATCGAGGAACAACATATACAATTAGAAGTGTAACGGCTATAAATATATATGTTAAAGTACCCTCACCTAAAAAATGTGGTACCTGTGCCATAAAAATAAGTATCGCTAATGCATTCACGAAGCCTATCATGACCGAATTCGGGATAAATCGCATTAATTTCGCGATACCAAATATACCAAATACAACTTGGATAATTCCTGTTAGGATCGTTGCTGCTAATAAATACTGTAATCCATGATCTGCTACTAAATCGACGATAACCAGTGCCATGGCACCCGTTGCAGCAGAAATCATTCCCGGTCTGCCACCAACAAATGCTATAATAACAGCAATTGAAAATGATGCATAAAGACCAATCATTGGATCGACACCGGCAATGATAGAAAAGGCAATTGCTTCTGGTATAAGCGCTAAGGCCACGACAATCCCCGACAGGATATCGCCCCGTATATTACCGAACCATTGTTGTTTTAAACTTTGCATGATGTTCTCCTTCTATTACCAATCAATTATGCCTCGGCCGAATTCGTGACACCCGGCGAAGGCATTCACTTCTTTCAGTGGGTACTTGAATACCAATTGAAAGAAGGTAAATAAATTCCTTGAATATCATAACACACTTTTCCCGAAAAGGAACCTTTATAGGACTAAAATGGAGTGATTTTGAATGATTTATGGTTATCAAAGACCGCTTTTTAACGATGAAAATATGCAAATACAATCAAAAGCTTTAACAAATTGCGACCAAGTTTTCACTGAATTACATGGGCGTGCTAAAAAAAGAATAGCGCTCGAAGACTTACTTATGACCATGCAAGAAGGCGATACCATTCAGGTGCTTCGCTTCTTTAGTATTGCCGATACAACAAGACATTTAGAAGAGCTGCTGAAAATTTGCAAGCGAGATCAAGTGACGATTCATTTCATAGAAGAAAATATAACATCTACCCAAATTCTTAACACATCACTCGAACAAGTTTTGCAGTTCTTTCTAACATTTCAAAGCGATATCGTGAAACAGTCTACCACTCTAGGGATGGCTGAGGCAAAAGCGAAAGGGAAATCTATCGGGCGTCCGAAAAAATCTGATGATAATGTAAAAAGGGCCATTGAGATGTACCAGTCCGGAAATTTTACGTTATTAGATATTAAAAATGAAACAGGTATTAGTAAGTCGACTTTATATCGTTATCTGGAGTCTATAGAATCTAATAATATGTAATAAAACCTTCCCAAACGACCGTTTGGGAAGGTTATACTTCAACTAACGCAGCAGTTTACTTCAAGAATGGAGAGAGCTTAAAAATGCCTAATGTTAATGATGAAAAAGATAAACCATTTAATGATGCAGTGGAACATTTAAACAAAATAGAGGGCTATCCTATTAGTAAAGGTGGGAATCTCCCTTTACTAATTAAGATAATAGGCTATTTTATGTTCGGTGGAATTACCATAATGTTAGTATTAGGTTTTATTTTAAGTATCTTTAACTAACGGGTGCTTTAGTGTAAAAAACATCCTAAAAATCGTGCCCAAATCCCGCTTTGAGAATATTTTTGAATTAAAAACTATAATCTTTTAAAATAAACAAAAAAGAATTTCATTTTACATAGGAGAAAATATGAAACCATCTAAAAATAAAAAATTTTATTTCAAAAGAGGTTTACTGTGGTTATTAATAGCCAGCATTTATAGTTTTTTTGATGAATTGATTCAAGAGAATTTTATTGATAATCATTTCATAACTAACTTATCTACCGTATTTTGGTTCATTGTATGGTTTATTTTTATTTATTATTGCGTTAATTTTTGGAGATATTCGGTTAAATTTAAACCATTTCATTAAATACAGATTAGGTATTTGAGATAGAAAACTACCATTTTAAAAAATCTTTTAAATTATATCTTATACATAATCAAATAAAAAACATTCCCAAATGAAAGTTTGATAGTACAACCAAAACTACAAAACGCTGTACAATCAACTTTTTACAGCTTGTCTAGTGAACATTATTTATGTTGTATAAAATCGTGTATATTCTTTATCTTTGTAAAGCCGTATTTCTCTGCCAACTCCCCCCTTTCGTCTTATCAATGAATATAAAAAAGTATCCGTTGAGCAAATCAACGGATACTTCTCCATGCATAATATTTATATTACTTCTCTCTTCCCAAAAATCATTTTTAAAAGTGGAGGTGTAACAATCGTTGTAACAATGATTACAATAATGATGGACGTATAATAAGTCGCCGGTAGCAAACCGCTTTCTAGTCCCATCGCTGCTAAAATCAGAGCAACCTCTCCTCGTGAAATCATACCAGCACCAACGCCCATCGATGACTTTGTATTAAAACCAGCTAATCTTGCTCCTAAGCCTGAACCTAAGAATTTAGATAGAATGGCAATTATTGAAAAGACAAGGATAAAGCCAATTTGACTACCAATTCCTTCGAATGAAACCGCTAATCCGATGCTGACAAAGAAGAATGGTACAAAAACTCCATAGGCAATTGGCTCTACTTTATGTTCGATCTCTTTTCTATACTCCGTTTGGGCAATGGCAATACCTGCAAAGAATGCACCAATAATCCCTGCAATGCCTAGAACCTCTGCAAAATAGGATAGACCAAAACAGATGATTAAACCTGCACTTAAAATCGATTCTGTCACTTTGAATTTTGTGAATAGGCGAATAAAATGTGGAATAAACCATTTCGCCAATACAATTAAAACAATGAAGAATAAAATCTTTTTCCCGATTAACAGACCAATATTCGTATCGGAGCCTGCAAAGAAACTCATAGCAACAGCAATTAAGATCACCACAACAATATCATCAATGACAGCGGCCCCTAATAGAGTAGAGCCCTCTTTACTGTTTAACCAACCCAATTCTCGTAACGCTTGGACTGAAATACTTACAGAGGTAGCTGATAATAACAGACCAATAAAAATGGATTCTCCTGTAGACATTCCATAATATTGTGCACCTGCAAATCCTAAAGCAAGTGGCAGAATAATACCGCCTAATGCAACAAACACCGCTGCCTTCATATTTTTATTCATTTCTTTTAAATCTGTTTCAAGACCTGCTAAAAACATAAGCAGTAAAACACCGATTTGACTAAATACAGTCAATAATTCTGTATCGTGCACCCAACCTAGCAATGCCGGACCAAGAATGATACCAACAATTATTTTTCCTAAAACAGAAGGCTGCCCTAACCTGGCAGAGATATGCCCTGCTAACTTAGTGGCAAATAAAACAAGTACAATTTGTAAAATAAACATTATTTTCCCCTTTCCACGCAAAAAAAGACAAGGGGGTGCCGTAGTTGACTACGTCTCCACCTTGTCTTTCGCTTTTATTTAATTAATCAATAATTATTTTACTATATTAAAATCTTCGTTTCAATGGTAAGTATTGGTCATTCTTTATCGGAAATGATGAGTAAAGGATTTAGTAATAAATTATCGATTTTTTTACTTTTAGCTTGTGGAACTATATAGATGCTTACTTTGCCTACCCTTTTTATATACTTCGTTTAGAAACAGGCGTATAACTTCCTTTTTAATTATTTCACATAACGTAAAAAACACTTAGTTGTTAAGGTATTCGAATGATATACACGCATATTAGCAGCTTGTTGGTGCGTAGCCAAGTAATACTAAACCAAGTTGGTCATTTTCTTCTTCTGCGTGAATTGTTACGTCTATTAACTGTTCTGCAATTTGTGGATCTACGGCGATTTCAATACCCTCGATTGTTTGTACCGTATCATCTTCTTTTGCTTGTGCAATTTCTGCACCTAAATTCATACCGCAGCACCCTGCTACACCATAAAAACGCAGTGTTGCACCCTCTGACTGTGCTAAAACTTGCTCAACAAATTGTTTACCTTCTGGGCTCATTTTCACTTTATTGTCTCTCCTTTTAATAAATGTAATCCATCTTTACCTACTGGTGCTTCCTTTGTCCAAGGAATCGTGACAAAGCGATTTTCGCTAATACGACCTACTTCTGCTAACCATTTCATCTCTGCTTGCTGTTTTTGCAGTAGCACCGGGCTTGATAATGACAAATTAGTAAACGATTGATTCACAACCCACCAATCGACATGTAGTCCTGCACGTGCTAGGTCCTCTTGCAGACGCGTTGCCTCGTATACGGGTGTTGCTTCAGCTAGCGTCACAATCGCCACACTTGTATAAGCTTGATCACGTAAACGTGGTAACAAATTCGAAACTGCTACCGGCACTTCCCCTTCTGAACGGGAAATTTCCTTATGGTAGCTCTCTGTTGCATCCAGTAACAATAACGTATGACCTGTTGGTGCTGTATCAATAATAATCACTTCGTCTTGATGGGTTTCAACTAAGCTTGCAAATGCTCGAAAGACCGCAATTTCCTCAGTACAGGGAGAAGCTAAATCTTCCTTCACAAAAGCTAATCCGTCTTCATTCATTGTTTCACTTGCCTTAGCAAGCACTTCTGCTTGATAGTTGGCAATTTCTATTTTCGGATCAATACGACTAATTGTAATCCCATCTACCACATCTTTACCAAATGTCCAATTCAAATGGGCTGCAGGATCTGTCGTTGTTAAATGTACATTCATGCCTTCTTCTGCTAAACGAAGGGCAATATACGAAGCAACAGTTGTCTTTCCTACACCACCCTTACCCATTGTGAAAATAATTTTCGGCTTACGTGTCACGTAATCTTTAATCATTTCTTCTAATTCCTGCGTGTTTACCTTCATCATAATTGGCACTTCGGCTACTGGTTCCGTATCGGACATCCAAGCTTTCATTCGCTCAATTGTCGATAATGAATACGGCACGTATGGTAAATAGTTATGCTTGAATGTCTTTAAGCTTTCAGGCATCTCCTCAAGTGCTCTCGTTTGTCTTTGGATAAAGGCCTGCTCCACAGTGTCTTGACTAACCGCTTGTAAATAACCATTAATGATTAATTGCTGATTACGTACACCAATTTCATATAATTCTTCTGATGCACGCGCCGCTTCCTTTAATGGACTAGCTTCTGGACGTGTTACAAGCATTAAAGTTGTTTGAGTAGGATTCGTTAACTGAGCAACTGCTTCTTTATACATTTCCCGTTGTGGTTCAAGCCCTTTTAATGGACCTAAGCAAGAAGTGCCTGTTGTATTTTCATCCAAAAAAGTTGACCACGCTGACGGTAATTGGAGTAAGCGTAATGTATGCCCTGTTGGTGCTGTATCAAAAACAATTGTATCGAATTGCTGGGCATACGCTTCATTCGTTAGCAGCATTGCAAATTCATTGAATGCTGCTATTTCAACCGTACATGCACCAGATAATTGCTCCTCCATATTTTGAATGACGACATCTGGTAGCTTGCCACGGTACGGCCCGACCATTTTCTCCTTATAATTCACAGCTGCTTGCTCTGGATCAAGGTTCAGTGCAAAAAGGTGATCAGTCCCTTCAATTTTCGTTGGCTCATTTTTTATTGTTTGCCCGAAAATATCTTGTAAATTGGAAGCTGGGTCCGTACTAATTAGCAGCACTTTCTTTCCTTCTGCTGCTAATGCAATCGAAAGGCTACTTGCTGTTGATGTTTTCCCTACGCCCCCCTTCCCTGTAAAGAAAAGAAACGGAGTTGTCGGGAAATGGTCACGCGTAAAACGTTCCATTATTTCGTCACTCCAATAGATAGACGTACTTTCGGCTTTTTTACAAGTGCTTCTTCCGTTAGACCTGACCATGTTGCAAACTGAGCTGTTGTTGGGTAGCTACCTTTTAGCACTAATTCACCGTCGACAAATGTTGCAGGTAGACAGTCCATGCCGTCTGTCATCAATAGATGATTGATTTCTTGATTTTCTACAAATACTTCGGGATTGTTTGTTAAATTAAATCGCTCTGCTTCAACTTGAGAACTTTTCAAGTTATTCAGTATGAACGACATGCGAAGTAGCTCTGGATCAATTGCTGGGCCACATACACCTGTCGGACAACACATCGCTTGTTCAAAAATCTCGATTTTTTTCATGTCGGTCCCTCCGAACACTTATTGTTTTAACTCTTCATTCACGAACTGCTCAATACGTGCACCAATGGCATCGCGTACTTTTTGGAACACAGCCCATTTCTCTTCATCTGTTCCTGTTGCTTTTGCTGGATCTTCAAAGCCCCAATGCTCACGACGTACTCCTGGTGGTGTCATTGGACATTTATCCGCTGCATCACCGCAAAGTGTGACAACCAATGTTGCTTTGTTTAAAATATCTTCACTGATTAAATCGGAAGTATGATGAGAAATATCAATATCTACCTCATTCATTGCCTTGATAGCATTCGGGTTTACCCCATGTGTTTCAATACCAGCTGAGTATACTTCCCAATCTGCTGGTAGTAATTTTTGTGCCCATCCATCTGCCATTTGTGAACGGCATGAGTTACCTGTACATAAGAAATAAAGTGTTTTTTTCGTCATTTTTATAAACTCCCTTGATTAAAAAATTAATAATGTGATATAGAGCCCGATTAATGTAAAGAGTAAAATCGGAATCGTTAAGACAATCCCTGTTTTAAAGTACGTGCCCCATGAGATTTTCACACCTTTTTGAGACAATACATATAACCAAACTAACGTTGCTAGTGACCCAATCGGTGTAATTTTTGGACCTAAGTCTGAACCGATTACGTTAGCATAAATCAATACCTCACGTAGCGTGCCATCAGTAGTAGTTTCGGCAATCGCCAGTGCATTGACCATGACAGTGGGCATGTTATTCATAATGGAAGAAAGAAAAGCTGCAATGAAACCCATGCCTACTGTGGCAATAAATAAACCTTGCTCTGCCGTCCATTCAATAACGCTAGCTAACGCTGGTGTAAGTCCTGCATTTCCAAGTCCGTACACCACAACATACATACCGATTGAGAAGAATACGATATTCCACGGTGCCCCTTTAACAACTGCTTTTGTATCGACCACTGCACTACTACGTGCCATCAATAAGAAGAAAATAGCCACAATTCCTGCAACAAGTGATACTGGTACACCGATAAACTCACTAGAGAAATAACCAACGACTAGAATTGCTAGTACGACCCAAGACAGTTTGAACATCTTCATATCCTTAATGGCCTGCTTTGGTTCTTTTAACATGGATTCATTGTATTCACGTGGGATTGATTTATTAAAGTAAATTAGCAGGACAACAATTGTCGCTGTTAACGAGAATAAATTCGGAATGACCATACGTGAAGCATATTCTACGAATCCAATACTAAAGAAGTCTGCTGATACGATATTCACTAAGTTACTTACGACAAACGGTAAACTTGTCGTATCCGCAATAAAACCACTCGCCATAATAAATGGGAAAATCATTTTTTCATTAAACTGCAGGTTTCGTACCATTGCTAATACGATTGGCGTTAAAATAAGTGCCGCACCGTCATTAGCGAATAAGGCTGCAACCACTGCACCCAGTAAGCTGACATATACAAACATTTTGATACCGCTACCCTTAGCAGCACGTGCCATATGAAGCGCTGCCCATTCAAACAAACCGATTTCATCTAATACAAGTGAAATTAAAATAATCGCAATAAACGATAACGTGGCATTCCATGTAATATCGATGACTTCGCTAACATCTCCAAAATCAACGACACCTACTACTAGTGCTACCACAGCACCTGCCATAGCCGACCAGCCAATGTTCAGTCCCTTTGGCTGCCAAATAACAAAAATCAGCGTCACGATAAAAATAAGTGCCGCCATAACAAACATATTCAATTGTTAACCCTCCACACATCCACAGTCAATTTTACATCCGCATGTCCAATCCTCATCGATGGAAGCAAGTACATTCTGCATTAACATTGTTTGATTCTCATGAATACGATAATGCTTCCATGTCCCTACTTTACGTTCTGTAATGATGCCTGCTTCTTTTAATTTTCGTAAATGCTGACTCACAGCAGGCTGTGAAATATTTAAAACGTCTATAAAATCACAAACACATACCTCCCCCTTCTTCAAACAGGCTAAAATACGCAAGCGATTCGCGTCTGCAACAGCTTTCAACTGTTTTTCCATTAACTCAATCTCCATCCGTATTCCTCCATTACTATATAATAATATACTTATATTATGTTAAAATAAAAATGAATGCAAGTAGCTTTAACATTCTTATTTATATCAAATAAATCCTCCTACCTTTCCCCAGTATCATAATTGTTACATCAAATAAGGAAAAATAGGAGGTACAAGTATTTTTAAGTGTTATAAATGAAATCGTTATGAATTAGAAAGTCCCCTTTTTTTGAACAATTTTTATAAAGAGCAACATAAAAATCAAACTGTAGATGAAGATCCAGCCAAACTGCCAGTAAGCCTGTGCAGGGATAGAAGAAATGTCATCACCGACACTCATAATTTCCATGGAAAAACGGAGAGGTGGCACAAGCCAACTAATGAACCCTGTCCTTAAAAATTCTACTCTTGCAACAGCTAAAACTAACGTCACAACAAGAATACTGATAACTCCCCACCATGAATTGATATTGCTTTTTACAGTATCTCGAGTGAAAAATATAGATAATGCAATGGAGAGAATAGCTAGACTTAGATGTGCAAGAAAGCCACACGCAATATGAACTAGATGTAGCTCCGAGTTAAAGGCATGAATTACAAGAGGATAAGCTACCGCTAGCAGACTAAGAATCAAACCAACTATCATACAATTAATAATTAAAGCAAAATAATAATTTCGCTTATTTTTAGTATGTATAAGCGTGATTTGTTTTTGTCCTTCATCTTCAGCATGCATAATGGTAATCGTTACCCAACCCATAACAAAAAATAAAAGAAGTGCTGTAAACGAATAGCTGTCCAGTATCGGATTGGGTACGTAGTGGTAATTGACGATAAGCATCATGAGAAAGAGTGACATAGGAGGAACATACCTATGCGTTCGAATGTAGGTAAAGAAAAAATAGTGAATCAAGGCCCTCATGAGTATATATTCTCCTCTCCTTTAAGAACTCTCAAAAATTCTGTTTCCTTGACATGCAAGGGCTCCAGCAATTTAATAGAAGCCCCCCGACCTAAAAGTTCCTTTACCATTTTATTGGTTTGCTCCTGACTGATGTGCAATTCCACCAATCTTTGACCATCAGCAATTTCTTTGTCAGTAATGATTGCATTTTTTACTATATCAGTTGAAACCGTGTTTGATAATTCAAATACAACTCTATTGATCAGCTTATCATGTAACTGCTGACTCCTCATTTGAATTACTTGTCTTTCTTGAATGATGAGTGTCTGGTCTACTACTTTTTCGAGCAGCTTTGTCTCATGACATGTTAGAATAATACTCATCTTCTGTTCCTTTAAAGACAATAATAAGCGTTCCAAATCAGCCTGTGCTTTTTGATCAAGTCCAGAAAGCGGTTCATCCATAATGAGCAAATCTGTTTCCTCTAACATCGCTTGCATGATAGCAGTTTTTTGCTTCATCCCCTTGGAAAAATGAACAATCCGGATATCTCGCTCATGTTCCATATCGAATATTTCAAGTAAAGTATCAATGCGCTTTTCAACCCATTCTTTTGTTAATCCTCGGATTCTACCCATATGAGTTAAATACTCTAATAACGTGAACGGAATGAGAACGGGTGTCGTCTCTGGAACATATCCAATACTAATAGGCTGTTCGTCAGGAAAAAGGATTTGTCCGCTATCTGGCTTCATTAGCCCGCCAATCATTTTCAAGAGAGTGCTTTTTCCCGAACCGTTCTTTCCAACAATTGCTGTCACTTGATTCAATGAAATGGAAATAGATAGATTTTCTATGATTAGCTTATTTTTAAATCTCTTCGTTACATTTTGCAGTTCTAGAATCATTCTCGCTTTTACAACCCCTTCAGCTTTTCACATAAAATTATAGCTTTAAATTTCATAGCTCCCTATTATTTTAACAATAAGATATGGTAAAATCTCCAAATTTACCTTTCTAATTTATTGGAGTTTATTCGATTTTAGTTGTTTTCCGACAAGTAAAAAAGCCTCACGTAAAATAGCAGGGCTATAGAATCAAGAATTCACAAAAGTTAAATAAAATCAAGATTAAATGGTTATTTTTTCATAAAATGGTCTGTTTATGACAATATTATGAATTCTCTTTTTTAGAACATATTTCGACATTCCATGCATGCGGAGTAGGATAATATATAAAAGTTGTTGTTTATTTCAAACAAACATCACAAATAAATATAATAAAAGTGAAAGCGGATGGAGAGATTATCATGAAAAATTTCCTATTAAAAAAACTATTAAAAATTAGAATTGAGCTAAAAAGAAAAGCCATGTATAGGAAAGCAAAAAATCTAGGATTGACACATCCACAAGTAGTAAATTGCAGTCAAGAATTAGATGCATTACTTAATAAGCTGCTTTATTAAAAAGAGGAATATTTAGAAACCTCAAACCTTGTAGTTTAGTATTTTACATAATAAGTACGATACCTGTATGATTTACCCTGCTCAATACCGAGAGCCATAGAATCTAAAAAAGATGTTGCCTGTAAAATACAGACAGCATCTTTTTCAAGTTATATACCTTAGTTTCTTAAAACAAAGGAGGCTTCTTCCCTATTTCTTACCTGCATATGTTTCAATCAGTTCTTTTACATCAATACCAGAAGATTCTTTTAGTGTTTCTTGTAATGAAGACATTAGGTCAGTCGCATAAGCAGTCACTTTGCCTGCTCCTCCATTGGCACCACCGCCTGTGTCAACGACTGTAATTTTGTCAATATTAGATAATGGGCTCGCAATTTCTTTTGCGTATTCCGGTAACATTCTAATAATCATATCTAATACAGCAGCCTGACCATACTGCTCAAAGGCTTCAGCAATTTTTTGTTTCGCTTCGGCCTCTGCTAGACCACGCAGTCGAATAATTTCTGCTTCAGCTATACCTTGGGCTCGTTCAGCGTCGGCTTTTGCCACACCATCTAAGCGAATGCGTTCTGCTTGAGCTTGAGCTTGCGTTTCCACACGATATTTCTCGGCATCGGCCTCTGCTAATTGTTTCGATTTCTCTGCGATCGCACGCTGTTCAATGGCGTAACGTTCAGCATCTGCTTTTTTCTTCACTTCAGAATCATACTGCTTTTCACGACGTAAAATTTCACGTTCTTCAAGTTCAATTTGCTTTTGACGCTCAATGATTTGAATTTGCATTTCTTGTTCAGTTACTTCTTGCTTAGCACGAGCTGTTTCTAATTCATACGCTTGGTCGGCACGTGCTTTCGCGATATCTTGCTCCCGGCGGAATTCCGCTACCTTTAATTGATTATCTTTTTCTGCTTCTGCAATTTCAGTTGCACGTTCAAGTTCTGCTTTTTGAGCTTCTTGAGCAGCTTGCGCACGTTTAATACGTGTTTCTTTATCTGCTTCGGCAGTTGCAATATCAGCATCACGTTTTACCTGGGCAATTCGTGGTTTCCCAAGAGAGTCAAGGTAACCGTTTTTATCGCGGACATCTTTAATTGTAAATGACACGATGACAAGCCCCATCTTCGCTAAATCTTGAGAGGCAACACGCTGCACTTCTTGTGAGAATTTATCACGGTTTTTATAAATTTCTTCTACCGTCATTGATCCTAAAATTGAACGCAAGTGACCTTCTAATACTTCCCTTGCTTCCCCTTCACGTTCATGCTTTTCTTTCCCTAAAAATTGTTCAGCGGCAGTCGCAATTTCTGAAATCGAGCCACCGATTTTGATGATGGCCGTACCGTCTGCCATTACGGGAACTCCTTGTTCTGTATACACTTCAGGTGTTGTTACTTCTAATTTGCTTGATAGTAAGCTAAGGGGTTGTGCTTGTTGGAACACAGGGAATACGAATGTACCTCCGCCACGAATAATTTTTATGCGATTTCCTGATTCGTCCGTATGTACATTTTTATTTCCTAAATAGCTACCTGTAACAATGAGTGCTTCATCTGGCCCCGCTGTACGATATTTTGTAATATATACAGCGACAAGCGCAATAATTAAAAATACCACCACACCTAACGCAATTAATCCACCTACCATCTCAATTCCTCCTTAATTTAAAGTATAAATTCTTCCTTTTCATAAATAGCTACAAATGCTGTACCGTTGCGTACTTCAATGATTAATACTCGCGTGTTATACGGTATTTCAACATTATGATAGCTGGCAGCTCGTTTTGAAATGATGCCATTTGCCGTTTCAATGATCATTTCACCGAAACCATTCATTGGGACAGGGACAATAATCTTTCCTGTTTGCCCTTCAAGAGATTCATCTGTGTAGGCAAGTGACACTTCTGCGGAGCGTAAAGGAACGAGTAAAAAATAATAAAGTAGAGCAGTAAACACACTAGCGAGTACAATCGCGATGAATAAATTGATGATGCTAGTGAAACCAAAGAATCGTTCAAAACAATAGCCCGCAGCTGCTGTGAATGTGATGAAAGATAAAATAACAGCAGGATTAAAAAATGGTATCCCTTCCGCAGAAACATCAGCAATATCTGCAAAGAATAAATACAAAACTGTACAACAGCCAATGACAATTAAAATGACCAAATAAATCATTTCAAATGAGTACCCGAACAAATCATCACCACCTTATTATTTGTTGTACTATACTTTACGATTGTAATTGGAAATAGTTTCAAAAAAGGCGAAATTTTTAATAATTTCATACATTTTTTTGATTTCAATTCAAATGCTTAAAATGTTTATTAAAGGCTATATTCAATCACTCTATTTATATTGATAAAATGAAACCGTTCACTCATTCAAAACGTATTAAAAATAAAATACAGAAGGGGGAATAATATTAATGAATACTTCAGAAATGATATGTAAAAGTTGCGGGGGAAATTCATTTGTCCAAGCAATGGATTTCATAAACCTTCGCCCGGTGGATAAGAAAATAGCTTTAGGTTCTGAGAGGATCTTTACCGTTTGTCTAGATTGCGGAGAAGTTGTTTCAATAAAAGTGAAGAACCCTAAAAATTTAATCAGATAATTTATTGCTTTAAGAGGAGTAAAATAAAGAGAGCCTACATATTGTATGTGAAGTAAACCTTTAGAGTATCGGGTGAAATTGTTTTTGTGCCTTTCGCTAGTTTCATTCACCAAGCAATAAATAGAATGGCGGCTATTATAATAATCCGGGTTTCTATTTAGGCTCTCCTTTATACCTGTAGGGGTATTTTATGCTTTAAAAATTAAAAGTCGATTAAAATAAATTAACGACTTTTTACGAATAGATTTACAGCTTCTTGTACCGATTCATTTAATGCTTCCTCATCACCGTTAGCATTTTGGATACATTCAATTAGGTTTTGACTAACAATTAAACCAATTGAACGATCTACTCCTGAACGGACAGCTGAAAGTTGAGTGATTACATCTTTACAGTCTTTTCCTTCATCCATCATTTTTAAGATGCCTCGAAGTTGACCCTCCATACGTTTCACTCGATTTCTCACTTTGTCATCATATGAATTCAAGTAAACCGCCTCCTTCAGAAATTGATTCATTGCTGATATACACATAATATACCCTATAGGTATAATGTCAACCAATTTAATTAAGCTTTTCAATGCTCCTACATTCTTTAGGTAGTTTATTATTCCTGTTATTGCCGAGAGCATACAAAAGGACCATACATATTAGATGTGTCTAATATGGTGGTCTTTGTGTAATTATTATTCAACAATTGCGCATTTATGCCAAACAACCTAACAATATTCATCTCTTTAGAACAGCAAGGTTTCGGTTATTGCTTTTTTTCTTACTGTAATCGAAGGCTATTTTCATTGGTCAGTCTATTTTAATTCCAGTGATTCACGTAATTGCTGGCTTACTTCCTCTAAGCCCAACTCTTCAGGAATGAAAAAAGAACCTCCATTTATATACTGATCTTGACCAGGAATTTCAACTGTTTTGATAGCAGATTTATTCATTTTAGAATATTGCTTTTGAAGAACATAAATCTCTTCCGCACTTAGATCCGTCTCTATATTTTCGCCAAGTATATCCGTAATTTTATCAACTTTAAATATTGTACCTGCTGAAATGAATTGCTTAATGGCAGATTCCATAAATTGTCTTTGTCTTTCGTCTCGTGGATAGGTTGCATTGACATCTCTCATCCTCATACGAACAAAAGCAAGGGCCTCTTCTCCATTTAAGTGATCTGGACCAGGGGTGAAGTAAATTTTCTCGTTATTGTTATAAATGTTTTTTTCCCAAAAACCTTCTTTTATATCGATGTCAACACCACCAATGGCATCGATAATTTCTCGAAAACCATCAAAATCTATAGCAACAAAATTATCTATAGGTATATTAAGCAGGTTTTCAACTGTTTCTATTTGAAGTTTTTCAGCTCCATAACCGGTGATAGAGCCATAGGTATATGCAGCATTTATTTTATGAGTACCAGAATAATCTCCTGCATTATCAATATAGACACGTGTATCCCTTGGAATAGTCACCATTGTTATTTCGTTTGTATTTGGGTTCAACGTCATCACAATTTGTGTATCCGCTCGTCCGTCTTTCCCGCCAGTTGAGTAACTTTCTACACCCAACAGTAAAATGGAAATCGGATTTTCCCCAATCTTTACTGCTTCTTCTCTCAGTTTTGACTTATCACCCTCACGATTCAGGTCAACTTGCGCGTGATCTAAAGCACTTTTCGTTTTATAGAAAACAAATGCACCGTAGGCACTTGTAATAAGCAATAAAAACAAAACCAAGAGCAGTAATCTTTTTGGCCATTTTCTTTTATTTGCTTTGCTTCTTTCCATCCTTGAATCATTCAATAAATTCTCCTCGCTTTTAACTTGATGCTTTTATAACTTTAGATATATTTACAAAATATGTTAACTTATACATAAATTATTAAACATACTAATATTATAGCAAATAAAGTAAAAGTATACATCAGGGTTTAGATTTTGTTCATCCATATCCCTATCCCTATCCTCCACTTCTATTAACATTTAGTTAATACAATTAGTATGTATTTGTTTTTTTATGAATGAATTGTAGTATTAAGTGCAACACCTAGTAAACACAATTAAAGAAGCCCATAACAACCTGCCGTTACACTTGATTTCATAATAATCAATACTAATCAAAGGAGATGTTTTATATGGATGAGATTTTAGGTTTTATAGTAGTTATAGGTATTATAGGTTTATTAATGTATGAACTAATTAGACAAATTAAAGTTTTTAAATCTACTAAAAATGGAAGATTTAGTATTAATAGTTGTATAATGTTTTTCTCATTATTCGGAATACTTATATTTTATTGCCTGAATATATTGGTTGCCTTGGATTTTATTACTAACGAATATATAACAAGTAATAGTACTTCAATTGGGACATTTCTAAGTTTTGCTGTATATATCATTGTAAAGTTTCGTAAGAACAATAAAAAACAAAAATTTAGCATTAGAGAATCACTTTTAAAATAAATATTCAAAATTAAAATTAAACAGAGCCTTTCAATAAAATAGCATAATCAAGTGCTTAAAAAGGCTCTGAAATAATTATTGTATGTGGCTATGTTAATATTAAAGAACCGCAACATATGCTTTCGTTATTGGAGATACACATTTTTTCCGTTATAAATCTACACCCATTATCGCACTGGTTGCTTAGTGAGTTACATGAATGATTAGCCTTCCTTAATAAATATTCAAAACTGCTCTTCAAACCATTCTTTATACTCTGCCTCCGTATATTCATCCACTTTTACTACTGTCCATCCATTGTCTTGCTTTTCCAAGAAGATATCCATTAAGATTTCGCCGCCCGACTCCTCGAAATCCTCCTTGAGATAAACAAGACTGCCATGTACCTGGATGACAGCTTCCTTTTCATTTAATACTTGCGTCTTTATGTGGTCATAGTTCTCTATATCAACATTTGCATCAATCACTGTTACCCCATTGTTTAACGTATCTACTTCTCGCTGTTCCACATTAATACCTAGCTGAAAATCAGTATTTTGCGCAAGTAACGGATACCGGGTCCACAAAATTTCTATATCATTGCCAATTACAGCCTGTGTGCGGTAATGGAAATAAGATCGTATTGCCGATATAAATGTGACCCAACCCTCAAGTTCCGATTCTGTCATCTTCTCCGTTCCATCTGCCTTAAAAATTTCTAATAAATCCGTTGACATGAGCACATGAATTTGATTGTTTCCTTTTTGAAACACCTGAATCGTGTCGATTGGCTCTAACCTCTGCCAGCCCTTTCTCTTTAGTGCATATTTATAAGTAAGGGGTATCCCATGTTCAAAGGTAGCTGCATCCCATTCGAAATGCGCTGCTTGCTCATCTCCTTTTATAACCGTAGCAGCCTTCGGAATGAGGAAGCCGTAAAAATCTTCCTGCGGCTCGTAACGCTGAACGCTCCATTCTAGAAATAGCACAATGCTTAAACCAATCGCTACTACTCCAACCATCACCCAAATCCATTTTTTCAAGGTATCATCGCCTCCATCAACATGGCGAATTTCTCGACACGGACCTTTGCGTACTGGCGACTTGCGGAATCATAAAGTTCTAGCCACTGCTTATCTGGCGTTAACCACCCATCATACGTCTGATTATCTATATGAAAGCGGTAAATTGGTTCTGAATTAAATTCTACTTCCTGCGTTGCCCAATCGATTGTTTTTTGCCATTGGTCAAAATGGTTTGATGAGGCTATATTGAATTGGACGATTTCATCTGTGATAGGCTCTAGGCTCCCGCTAATGGCTACTGGATTATAAGTACCCTGTGGTTCGTCTGACTGAAAGCTTGTGGAAATGTTGAGTTTCACACGATCGCCTACTTCCACATCCCAGCCCTCCCTTTTTGGAATCCAATGCAGCGGTCCAGAGTCAGAGTTGTGGAATGGCGTGGATTGATTACTGTACTTACCTACATAGCCCGATGTAAAAAGAAATGCATGATCCTCTACAGCCAACACAACACCTTTGTAAAATGACCCAATGGATGAACCGATACGGTACCCCATTAACTCACTTAATTCAGCAATTTTTTCAGGGTGATTCTCTTCTAAATATTTAGTGGCATCCTTTGCGATTAAGTTATTTAAAACCATTTCATCAAACCCTGTATATTTTTCTTGGTACATAGCGAGCAATTGCTTTTTTGTAGCCCCAACCAGACCGATATGCTCAAACACAAACCGTTCATAATCCTGCATGGTAAAGCCTTTTTCCTCTAATTTTTTTACTAGTACACTCCGTATTTCTTCTGGAAGAACTCCTAAATGAGTATCTACTATCTCTTGTTTTTCTGCATCTGTTACAGAGATTTCTTTTGCTGCGCCGTATGTGAGTATTTCTACATCAGACAAATATTGATCCATCGCTCTATTTTTGGCTTCTAAAGAATCAAATTCAAAAGTCTCTATCTGTGCCTGGTAAAAGGTAAGTATGTCATCACGTTCCATACCTTGCGCCGATTCTTTATTTACCAATTGACCGACAAATACTCCGATGATTAAAATGACAACAGCCGTTGCTATAGCGGGTATAAACTTAGGCATTTTCTTACGTGGGTTCTGCCTTCTGCTCTCGACTCCTGCCATTACGCGCTTTTTGCTCTCCGTTAAATCCCCGGCCGCCTTGATTAATTCCTGCTTCATATTACTCATGCATCAGCACCTCCCACTCCTCTTGAAGCAATGGCTTTAACTTTTCACGCGCACGTCTAAGCCTAGTTCGTACGGTGCTTTCAGGTTCCTTTATGAGTTCGGCAATTTGTACAGTTGTCATTTCTTCAAAATAATAAAGTATAATTATTTCCCGGTAATGTACGGGAAGCGATAATACTACTTCCCCAATACGCGAACGCTCTTCCTGTTCCACTATGAAATCACGCTTTCGGATCATCGGTGATATAAACGTATTCTGCAATTGTATTTTTCTATAAGACCAGCTTTTCAAATAATCCTTGCACCGATTGACGGTCAAACGTCTCAAATAAGCTCCCAGCTGCCCGCGTTCCTCATAATCGCTATCACAAAACTTGATAAACACATCCTGCACGAGATCTTCCGCCACATGATGGCTTTTCGTATAGAAATAGGCTAGCTGCAATAAATGAATGGTATGTTCATCCACAATGCTATGTATATCCCGCAACGGCCTCCCCCCTTTCTTATATAAACGAGGCTATAAAGGCTAGCGATTCAAAAAATTTGAAAATTACTTCAAATAAAAAATCTTCATTTCTGAATATTTTCTAGATTACAGCACACCTAATTGATTTGAAATGCCATTATCCTTTTACTAAGCTATATTGTTTGTATCATAAATGAATATGTTTTTTTACATATATAGATTTATAATATAGGAAAAATAATGGTAGAGACACAATTACAGCTATAAGCGATAGTAAATATTTTTAGTTTGCATTTGGCTATTTAAATCGTGTATTCGTTTCCTTGTTAGCTTTTTTAATTATATAATAGAATTATAGTGTCGGATAATTATTAAATACTATTTTTATCTTCTCACTTTTTTATGCTTGACGCCTGTTAGCCTCTTTTATGAAGAAAACAATTTTTATAGCTTCTTTATTTGCCTTAATTCTATTGTTATTGGGACTTCAATCATGGCTATTTCACGTTTTTTTATGCAGAGCCACTTTAAAACAAGTGGTTCCTTGTTTATCTGGTACGAGGTATTCATCATGAACACTGCAGGAAATATATAAATGATTCCCCTTTCCCCATCAATAGTCATTAGAAAATTAATAATTGGACAAAGCCCTTCCCTCCTATGTAGCCAATAAGAAGAATTTAACCTTTCTAAAAAGAGGAAAATGGATCTGCATGTAGAAAGTTGTAATTGTATAGGCGCGTTTGTAATTCAACTATTGGGAAGATATGATATGCGTGAGCTAAAAGCTGCGATACTAGAAATAGGTGAAGATGAATAGAACGCCATTTTAAATCCCTACTAAAACGTGAAGGTGGCGAGAATAGTGAAAAAGATCCATCAACCTACTGGCAGATTATTTTGGGAAAGTTATGTGGAATTGAATTGTTATCAGCCTAACTCCAATACCTTAGAAATAAATATCGGCGCCGATGATCCCACGTTACTGGAACTGCCAGAAGCCTTGAAGTATGCGAGTAAAATTGCGAAAAGGAAGAAGTTTCATACCTTAGTGGAAATTGAAGGCGATATCAGGCTTTACGGTCAAAATAATTTAGCTGAGAGGACTTTCCTCTTTAAAAGCTAGGAAAAATCTGTCGATGATTCTTTATGTGAAACTTGTAAGCATTTATGGAAAGATGAAAGGAGATTTTAATATGACAAAAGAAAAAGAGCAGATCGAAAAGCATGACCGCTTTGACGAGGAAGTTGGTATGACGGTTGTATTTCCTTGGGAGAAAGAAAAGAAAAGCTCAGATGACTTTAAACAGGAAGTTGATGAGAAAGAAAATAGAGAGGATTAACCTTGAAATTAACACCGGAAGAAATAGAGAAGTGGAAAAAAGGAGTTCCAGTTAAGCACGATGAAGAGGAAGATGAAATAAGCGATTTGTATGGATTAGATAAAGATGATTGTTTGGATCGTACTTATCCTGGGGTTTCCGATAAGAATGGACCGGAAGATGAATAAGATGGAGTATCCTCCAATAAATATTCTAGAGCATTAAAAATAGCCCATATCCATGAATCTTCAATGGAATATGGGCTATTTTTATATGTTGCTTGCTATGATGTTATTTTCACTCCACCAACAAATTATGAAAACATGCGGTTTAAATTAGCCATTTCAATAGCAGAAACTGCGCTATCATATCCTTTGTTGCCCGCTTTTGTACCTGCACGCTCAATCGCCTGCTCAATATTTTCAGTTGTCACTATCCCGAAAATCACCGGTACACCGCTATCTAATGACACACTTGCAATGCCTTTTGCTGCTTCATTGCATACATAATCGTAGTGTGTTGTTGCCCCACGAATCACTGTGCCTAATCCGATAACAGCATCATAATTACCTGTTGCGACCATTTTTTTCGCAATCAGTGGTACTTCAAACGCTCCTGGCACCCATGTAATATCAATATTTTCTTCATTTACGCCATGACGTTTTAAGCCGTCTAAGGCACCGCTTAATAATTTATCATTAATAAATTCATTGAATCGTCCTACAATAATGCCGATTCTAAGATCCGTACCTACTAATTGCGCTTCAAATATTTTTCCCATGATTTTTTCGCTCCTATACTAATTCGTGTTGTTTACTTAAATGCTTTGCTAAAGCATCGATTGTAATAAATTTTAAATGAAACTTTTCGGCAATTTCGTGTAACTCCTGAACACGCGCCATTGTGCCGTCTTCGCTCATGATTTCGCAAATTACGCCCACTTGCGGGGAGTCACAAAGTTTCGCTAAATCGATAGCTGCCTCAGTATGTCCCCGACGCTCTAATACCCCACCGTCTTTTGCAAGCAATGGAAATACGTGACCGGGTCTTCTGAAGTCCTCTGGCTGTGTATCTTCCTGCAGCAATGCCAGCATGGTATCCGAACGCTCAAATGCGCTAATACCTGTTGTTGTCGTTTTGTAATCAATACTCACAGTAAAAGCTGTTTGATGAGCATCCGTGTTGGTTTGAACCATAGGCGCTAGCTGTAAGCGATCCGCAATCTTTTGCGAAATCGGTGTGCAAATTAACCCACGACCATACGTTGCCATAAAATTAATATTTTCGGGTGTAGCATGTTCGCCTAAAACAACGAAATCCCCTTCATTTTCGCGATTTTCATCATCGCTTACAATGATGACTTCGCCCTTTTTCAATGCTTCTAATGCCTCCTCAATTGTATGAAACATATCATTCACTCCTCCTAAAATCCGTGCTGCCGCAAAAAGTCTTTTGAAAGATTGCTCGGCTGTCGCTGCGATAAATTTTTTGCAATATACTTTCCGATCAAATCCGTTTCCACATTGACAAAGTCTCCGGCTCTTTTCATCCCAAGCACTGTATCCTTGTATGTAAGTGGAATAAGGGAAACGGTCAATGTATCTTCCGTGACATCAAAAATCGTTAAGCTTGTGCCGTCCAGTGTAATGGAACCTTTCATTAAGCAGTTTTGCAATAGTTCTCTTGGTACAGCTAAATCTACATAGACTGCATTTGCCACAGGGCGCTTACGTAATATTTTGGCTACACCATCGATATGTCCAGATACAAAATGACCGCCGAAACGCCCATTTGCCGCCATTGCACGCTCCAGATTAACGGAATCGCCATTTTTCAGACTGTGAATATTCGATGCTTTTACCGTTTCCGGCATGACATCCACCGTAAACATCGTCTTTGTAAAACTTGTTACCGTTAGACAGACACCATTCACAGCAATACTGTCTCCTAGTTTTACATCTTGTAGCACGAGTGTGGCTTGAATGGACAGTTCCATCGCTTGAGGAGATGATTTTATTTGCTGGATTGTACCAATCTCCTCGATAATTCCTGTAAACATTATTCTCACCTCATCCTAAAAATAGAAAAAACCCCGATTTGCTCGGAGTTTTGATGAGAGTCTTAAAAATGGCATACACAAATAAACTGTTTTCAATACATTTTTGAAAAAAGTTGACCATTTTTAGTTCCTTCTCCCATCCAGACTATACTGTCGGCTTTGGATTCACACCAAATCCTGCTTGTGAAAGCTCGCGGGCTTAGAAATTACTTCATCACCGCCGATTGGGATTTTCACCCGACCCCGAAGGAAACTGATTCAGTTATAAAAGTTTTTTTGAAATACAAAAAACCCCTAGATGATGATCTACGGGGCATGATTGATTTCTGTTTTAGGCGTACAAAAATAAACCTTCGCGTAAAAGCTATTTTACACGCAGGATTTACTTAGACCTACTACATCCTTCTCTCATCCAGACTATACTGTCGGCTTTGGATTCACACCAAATCCTGCTCGTGAAAGCTCGCGGGCTTAGAAATTACTTCATCACCGCCGATTGGGATTTTCACCCGACCCCGAAGGATTATTCAACTATGGTGCTCATTATATCAGACTAATAGTTTGAATGCAAAATAATTTGAAAATCTCTCTTGGATACCTCTTCTAATTAGCTTGAAGCATGGAACCGCTAAGGGCTTCTTTAAACCAAAAAGTAACTACTTCCATAATGCTAGCTTAGTTTGTTACTGCCCCATCCTGCTGCTCTTACAGACTTGCTTTTTTAGTTTTATTGTTATTTAGTGTCGGATAATAATTATGGCTAAATTTGGTCATCCCTATTCCCCAATATCTCGTCATCTTTTTCTTCTATAAATCACCTCGCACATAAAAGCCCGAACTTCTATTTGTTCGGGCTTCCGTTCAGCTGCCGTTATTCTGAATAATCGGTTTTCCTTGCCTCTTCCGCATATTCTCGAGAAATCTGTCCGTTTAAACTTTCAAAGGTAGAGACATGTAATTCATCGATAGCGGCGGTCGTATCATCGTCCTCATATAAATCGTTATAATGGTCATAATCTCCTTCGAAATCAGCTGGTGTATCTGAATTTCCGTAGCGTGCCACAATGCGAAACGAATCTTCATCATCTTGCAGTTCATCATTATCGTCCCTGCCAGCGAAGGAATTATCAATTGGAGGATGAATAACTTGTTCCTCTACAGGGCGATCTGATGGCACATCTTTCGCTTCTTTATGGTCAATACAAAACATCGTAAAAGGGACGGCACGTAAACGGTCATACGGAATATCCTTTTGGCACTTTGCACAAATTCCGTACGTCCCCTCTTCCATCCTTTGCAATGCCGCTTCCACTTCGGAAAGACGATCTTCCATATGCGCTTTTAAAGCCATATCTTTTTCCCGCTCAAATAGTTCCGTTCCTAAATCAGCCGGGTGATTATCGATTGTAGATAATTCATCTACCGCATCTCGAAGGCTGTCTCGCCCATTTTCATTTGGATCATCCAGCAATTCCTTTTTTTGTTCTATCAGCATTTTCTTCAATTTTTCCTGCTGTTTTTGGTTTAGAATGACGATCACTTCCTTTCCTTCTTAGTATGAGCGAAGAGGAAAAAATCATTAATTCATTTACGAGGGGGAAGTTTTTCTTAGGGGATAAATATAAAAAAAGGGCAAATGTTATTGCCCTTTCATTAGATTAAACTTCTGGATAGTCCACGTGTAATGGAGGAGGAACCAGCCAGCCCTTCGCTTTATTCAGTCTAAGCACTTTTGCACCTAGTTGTTCTTTTTTCATATGGAATTGTGCATACATCATGCCGACATCTTCTCGAATCGACATGCTAAGAGCCTGACTGCAAGCCATGAGACCTGTTGCAATATCTCTTGCAAGAGCCATGCTTATTTCCGGGTCATTAAACCTTGCCCCAGCTGGAATGCTTTCTAATCTTGCATTAGGTCGCTCAGGTGGCGCAGGAGGAAGAGCAATGCCATTTACTTTTAAAAGGACTTCTAATTGTTCATTTTCACTTTTACAAGCTTGAATAGATTCTTCAAGAATCTTAGCTAAATCTTTGTCACCCGTGTGATTATGAAATGTTTGATACGCAGCTATCATTCCGCAGTTTGTAGCATAGTTCGTCCAAATTGTCATAACCTCTCCATAGTGTAAAGGCTGATTTTTTGGATTTCCACTTAAAATACCCATAAAAACACTCCGTTCTCTGTTTTTTGTTTCACAAGAACAGTGTGTGTATTCCGTGAAAAATTATACAGAAATGAGCTAATTTTTTAGAGCAATTATGTAACAGGAAATGTAAAACAATGTTTTTTCTGATACAATTCTACTTATATGACCTTTTACATACATAAATAGTATTTATTTCAATTTTTGTTCGATTATTTTATTGTGTATTAAGGGCTTTCAAATAATTCTAAAGGCAAATGAGGTATGCAGATTTCATGAAATGTTTCAATTGGATTCTACAGAAAGCTATATGAAAGGAGGAAATGTATGAATCAAAATCATCCATTAGTAAGGCATTACGATTTAGACTGGATAAAGGTTCTTGCCATGCTTCTCGTGTTCCTTTATCACTGTTCCATGTTCTTCAATTCTTTTGATTGGCACATTAAGAATAACGTCATTAATCACTCCTATATTGAGTTTTTTTCACTGTTAGGGGGAAATTGGGTCATGCCGATTTTCTTTGTGATTTCAGGAATTGCTACTTTTCATGCCCTTAAAAAAAGAGATACTCAAAGGTTTATGAAGGAAAGGCTTCTTCGACTCGGGATTCCTTTACTTGTAGGAGTTTTTCTTTTATCACCTCCTCAAGTGTATATTGAAAGAATCGCGAACAATCAATACGAAGGGACATATTTGCAATTTCTCCCTCATTATTTTGATGGGCTCTATTTAGAAATCGGCGGAACCGGCAATTTCGCCTTTTTCGGACACCATCTTTGGTATCTATTAGCGTTATTGCTTTTTTCGGTTCTCACATTACCATTTTTCCTAAAGGCGAGTGAAAATGCAGGAAAGAGAGCGTTTGGATATTTTCATTATTTAGCAATGCCAGTTCCATTAATAGTAGCTGCCTTAACTACGAATAATATTGTGAATTTAGGCGGCTGGGGAATGATTTTTTATTTCATTTTATATGTTTATGGATACTATTTTTTCGCTAGGGAAGATTTGAGGACATTCATACGCAAAGTAGGTGTTTTAGCTGGGAGCTTAAGTGTACTTAGCATAGCCGGGTATATATTCTGGGTTATGTACTATGGGTTTCCTATGAATGTATCGTTAAGTTGGGCCATCTTTATGATTATTAGAGTGATTATGGTATGGAACGCGTTATTCTTTATCCTGTATCTAGGCGATAAATACCTCAATGTACGTAATAGTGCATTAAAGTATACGAGTGAAGCCTCTATGCCCTTTTATGTTATTCACCAGCCTATCATAATCATCATAGGATTTTTTATCTATAACTTAGATTGGGCAGTACCTGTTAAGGCGGCTTTTTTAGTATCACTATCATTTATAACAATCATGATTTTATATCATTTTATCATTCGAAAAGTGAACTTTTTACGAGTTTTGTTTGGCTTAAAAATGATACAGAAACCTAAAATTCATCAAGAAGCAACTTTAATAAACCGATCCCAAACATAATGATATTAGTTAAAAATCTGCAGCTTCACCCTCTAGGTGAAACTGATTTTAGCAAGGATGTTCCACGGTCTGAAATCATCGCATGAAAGTAAGATTGCTGCATTACTATACCCTTGATTAAGTTATCAAGCAAAACGTTTTTTCATATATTATCAGTGTATTATGGCATTTAACCATAAAAGAAGCATAAACAAATTGGGGGCGTTCAATTGAATAGCAAGGAAAACCATTCTAAAGGCACTACTCGAAATAAGAACGATGTGAATGTCAGTAACAACTTCAGTCTCTCTATTAATTTTGGTGATTCACTCAACCTATTTGCATTAATAGCAGGTTTCTTTATCATGAGGACAATATGCAAACAATGCAAAGCAAACAAGAAATCTTCTAAATCAAATGAATGTTAATGAAAAAAACCGTTAAACTATTATCTATTTTGTAAGCCCGTTATTAAATAGCGCATATAAAACAAGGCACCTCCCGTACGATAGACGTATCGAATAAAGGAGGTGCCTTTCTTCTGTCAGCAAATAGAATCAACTCATTTACATTATTTTTTTAAAAGTTCTTTAGAAACAGTAATTATTTGCATTAAATTACTTTATATGGTAATTTTAGGTAAGTTAGTTATCTAACTAACTAAGTAGGAGGTAGAAAATGGCGAAACCAAATGTTATAAGTAAGGATGCTTTAATTAAATGTGCAAAGGAATCTTTAGCTAATAACGGAATAAACAAGTTTACTTTAAAATCAGTCGCTGAGGTAGCGGGGGTAACGCAAGGAACGATTTATTATCATTTTAGAACGAAGGAACAGTTGTTATTAGCTATTGTTCAGGATATTAGCAAAAATTCTTGGGCTGACATTTCGCAAAAGAGCAATCAATATATTATAAGTGAAGCAATTGCATCTGCTAAAAATCGTTGTTCTTATGATTCTTATTTTCATAAATTATTTAGTACTTTGCTTGTTTCAAGTTTTAATAATGAAGAAATGCGAATGCAATTAGGGGAAATTGTTTTAAATGAAAATAATGCTTTAACTCAAAATTTATCAAAATTCTGGCCAAAATCACCGATAGATGGTGTTTCTCTTGAAACATGGGGTGTTCTATTAACAGCTATTGTGGATGGCTTAGCATTGCAAGCACTATTACAAAAAGATTTCCCGGTAGAAAAAACATATAAAGAGGTTGAACAACTCTTTAACAGTCTTAGTAATTTACTTTACGAGGAGAATCAGTAATGAAAGGATATTTATTTACAATTTTATCAGGAATTCTGGTGTGGTTTTTTGCAACAATGTTTTTCGTATTTTTCGGCGATCGAGTCCTCTTTAGTCCGGGAACAGATAACTATGGAATAAGCCTTTTGCTGCTAGTAGCTGGAACCGGATGCTTATTATGGGGTGTTACATATGTTTATTTGCTTTTTGACAAGTCAAAGAATGCAGCACTAAAGTTTGGAATAATCGGAACTATTGTAGGCTTATCATTGGATACTTGCTCTTTATCAAATCACAATTTCATTTTTCCTCAATTAAATGATTCACAGGTCATTGCATTTTCAGCCTGGATGTCCTTTGCATATGCTTTATATTTATTCATACCTGCCATGATCAATCAAAAGAAACTCATCTTGAAAAATAGACAATCGATTTAAGGAGAGAATATTACATGGAGAAAAGAACAGTGCTCATCACAGGTGCCAGTGACGGTATTGGCTTTGAGATAGCCAAACAATTTGCAATTAATAAACATCCACTTATACTTGTAGGACGAAATGAAGAAAAATTAGCGCATGCTTCTGCTCAACTAAGTCCTTATACTGAAATTTTAACGATTTCTACAGATTTAACAAAACTTGATGCCTCAAAACATCTATATGACATACTTTATTCACAAAACGTAAAAGTTGATATCCTCGTGAATAATGCTGGTATTGGTTTAGAAGGAGAATTTCAAAAATTATCTTTAGAAAAGCAAATTCAGATGATTCAATTAAATATCAATGCCTTGACTGAACTGACACATTATTTTATGCAAGGGATGATTGAGCGTAAGTATGGTCGAATAATTAACCTCTCTTCTATTTCTGGACCAATACCAACATCTCAAATGGCGGTTTACAGCGGAACAAAAGCATTTGTATTAAACTTTTCACAAGCTCTTTATACAGAATTGAAAAAACATGGCGACATTGTTGTTACGGCGGTTTGTCCTGGACCCACAAAAACTGCTTTTTCCACTACTAATTCTTTGGAAAATCTGAGTAATGTAACGGATAAAATTGGGGTTTCTGCAAAAAGTGTAGCAATCGCCACTGTAAATAGCATCAATCAAAAGAAAAGAATTATTGTACCAAACACTCGATATAAAGTTTTGCTATCATTAGCTAAGTTGACACCCACAACTTATGTACAAACAATTATGCATAAATTAATGAAAGGGTAAAAGATACAAAAGGCATCCTGTCTTTGATTAACTAATTTTCACGGTGAAACCTGCGATTCCATCTCATATGTAAGCTGCCGCCAGAACTGGACAGGTAACCAAATAATCGCTTCGCCTCACCCTTGCCCTGTTATAGGTAGCATGTTACTTAATGGTGAAACATTTAATAGCCAGCATATTCTAAATGAATGATGAGTAAAATCACCATTTATGGACAGGTAAATCACTAGAGAACATAGATATTTAGGAGGTTGTACTTAAAGAAACAATACCTTTATTCAATTTTTAAGAAAGGCCCCTCCTTTATCTGATACATGTATCGTACAGGAGGGGCATAGTGTTTTATATGCGTTGTTTAATTACGAGCTTACAAAGTGATGGAGCAAGAGTGATTGTAAAAAAATCGGGTTACTAAGTATTTCCTTCTAGGCTATCGTTTCGAAAGAAATATCAATAAACTTACCTGCATTATTCATAGGCGCCCATCCGACTACTTCATTTCGCTATGTGTAATTAGAATTAACCTCTGACAGACTCTTTAGCAGGATTTTATTATCCCCTTCTATCAACGATGTGTAAACTAATTGCTAGCTTGTTTTTGTAAGTATTGTTTTAAATCAGCGGGGGTTTTTATGTTTTCTAGCCTTTTTTTAGAAGACTCATCTTTAGATTCATAGGAAAACTCAAACACATAGTCTCGGCTTTCTAGGTGTTTCCTTAGAAAATCCTTGTAATCAAGCTTTTTGTCTTCGTCAGATAGTTGTCCCTGAAGGCTTTCATTAAAGTATTCAATTCTAATGCTGAAACGCTCTAATTCTTGCCTCTTCAAGTGCTGAATCAATTTGTACACCTTGTCTAGCTGATTGTCCATTTCATTGGATTTTTTCAGGAGTACATTGGCAAATACAATGTTCCCGATTCCTTTCGCTTCTTTTTCCATAATTTCTTGATAGGTATAGGAGCTATTGTACTTCGTATGAATGCCCTCTGGAAATGAAACATTGACCATATAGGAATAATTTTCAGGAGGTCCATATAGCTCTTGATATAGTGAACCAAACTGTTTATTAAGCTCCGCACGCCATTTCGTCTCTAAGTAATCATCGAAAGTTGGCACCATATCTTCCGTAACAAAAATATCAACAGTTACATTGGCATCTTTCGCAGGGTAAGCTTGAACCTCATAATCTCCCCAATCCTCACCTAGTTGTTTTGAATAATTGGCGTCGGTAATCACAAAATCTTCTTTATACTTTTCTTCAAGATACGTTTCAGCAGCTTTTTCGGCTTTAGAGCTAATCATTGGGTAATAAAAATAGTCAAATAAAATAAAACCTAGTATAAGCAAAAAGAAAAGCGGTATCGTCAGTAATACAATAAATATTTTTCGCATTTTTTCTTCTCCTGAAAGATTTTTTGTACAGAATACTGGATATATCGAAATCAATATGTCAATTGGGAAGTAAAATGGCCACTGCCCTTTAATTCATCATCAAAAAATTCAAGAATGAGTTCATTTGCAGTTTCGATAACGTAATATTTATCAATATCTGCTTTCCCCCCTTGCAGAATATTGGCAAGCATAGGAGAGAAAAGCGGTAAATCGGTAAAGCTTAAATGTTTAGCCCCTCTAAAATGAGTAGTGTGTGCCTCTTTGAATTGTTCATTATTCGGTTTGTTCGCCACATAAAGGGAATTGCTTTCGAGTTGTTCCCACACATCGTCCGAATAAATGTTAAGAAGTGGCGTCGTATAGGCTTCGCTGCTCGCTGCGAAATCATCGGTTTCTTTCTGATAAACAAGCTCACTAAAGAACGGAGCGTCGATATTTACCACTGCATCTATATCATCACGTTCCTTGCCAAGCCATACACTTGCTGCCCCGCCCATTGAGTGCCCGAAAACACCAATTTTCTCTGGATTGATATGTTGATAAATAGGGTCATTGTCACTGTCGGTTTTTTCAATTATCGTATCAATAACAAAATTCATATCGTCTGTTCGCAGCTTCATCCACTTTTGAATGAGTCCATAAACTTCTTCATTCGTGTAAATGCCTTCTTTATTGAAATTACTGATTTCACTGTTATAACCTGTATCAATGAAAGCCCTTGTTCCATCTTGTGAAACCGTATAAAAGGAATGATAAGGATGATCGAGTGCAACAACTACATAACCATGGCTTGCAAGTTCCTTATAGGTAGAGGTATTACTTGATTTAACACCGGTTGCTCCATGGGAGAATACCAACAGAGGGTATGTTCCCTCTGCATGTTTCGGGTACCAAAATTCCGCATTCACCAATCTATTGCTTTCCTCATCGGTAAATTCCTCCGTACGGTTTTTGTCAATATATGTGTAATTAGCGGTCGCCACTTCATATTCACCTGTCACTTTTGGTGATACATGCTGCGGAAAAACAATCGCAGGCATCAGTACAAATCCCCATGCAACCATCATCATAACGGCTCCCCATACTATATGGGAGGTTTTGTATTGTTTGCTATTTGTTTTGTTGCGAATAAGAGAAATTGCTCCCGTTAGTGCCAGTATGAAAAGCAAGATGGCAAGCAATACCCAGCGGAAACTCCATACGAACATCGAGGAAAGCGTGAGCACAATAAATGCTATAAAGACAGCAATCCTCATCCAATTTTTTATTTTCTTATGGTTTTCCTTCGTCACGATGCAGTACACTGCAAAAGCAACCTCAAAAATTAAAGCTATTAATAATAGTAAAGTCCCCATAACAGTTACCCCTTCACTTTGAAATAATTTTTATGAATTCATCATAATAAACTACAAAAAGGGAGTATATAGAAAAACGGTAAGTTGTATCTACAGGCCAATAAGATGTAAAGCAAAAGGTTAGCTAGAACGCTTTCCGCTCAAAATCTGTCATGGACCACTACTGCTTGATGGTTTTAACGCCTACTCATAGGCATCTCTTTTAAATGCCCTTAATTTTTCATTAATATCTTCGGCTTCTTTTTGATCTTTTTTCCAGGATAGCAGACGAACCAGAATATAAATTCCGGCAATTTGCAGAGCAAGAATGGCTGCTTGTGAGGCACTATTGACAATCCCCATAACAATTGCAAGGACAATCAATAGCATTTCCAAAGCAGAAAAATGAACGGCTATTCTTATGCGCATTTGTTTTTCGCTTATGTCACTAGGTGCATGCAGAATAAATCCTATCAATACACTAACAAAAGAAAATGCCATGATTATGTAAATGGACTTCAAATCAAAGGCTAGATCAGGATCATATATTTGTCTCAGAATCGTCATAACAATGATAATCAGAGCAAAAATGAGCAAGAATTTCCTCATCATTTCTTGTATAAATTTCGATATATTCATATTGATCCCTCCTTTACAACCCAAGCATATTTTTAAGGACAGGCACATACTGTCTTGACACAACAGCACGTTCCCCGTTATCAAGCACCGCTTCGAATCGGCCGCTTATGGATGGATAAATAGATGAAATTTTCGCTATGTTCAAAATGGTTGATTTGGAAGCACGAAAACAGCTCTTCCCTTTGCATAATTCTTCTATCTCATAGAGCTTTTGTTTTACCTCATAAACGCTATCCTTGCAGTAAATAAAAACCTTTCCGTCAACTGCCTCGAAATAATAGATATCCTTTAGGCGAATACGGTGAACCCCATCATTTTGATATCCGAGTACAGTGAGGGTGTCAGTTTCCAGCTTGTTTATGATTTCGTATATTTCGTCATTTACCCCATGACACCTAATGAGAATTTCTTCTTCCAATTCTTTGCTTATTTCCTCTATTGAAATTTTCATATTATCACCTACGAAAGTTCAAAATATTCCAAGTCGACAACGGATTGTTTATTGGCTGTTTTCAAGTTGTCGGTTTTATAAATCTATCAACGGTTTACAGCTAACAATTTGCATCTTTTAGACCGCTTCAGTATAACATATCCATATACAACTTTTTACTTTTTATTACATTATTTAGGGTTCAAATACGATATTTTCCAGGGTGAATGAAAGGTCAGAGCGATTATTCAAACGTATAAATCATTTGCTATTTAAATTTCATTGGGATGAGGTAAACTTTCAGAAGTGCCATCCGCTTTATGCAGTCGCTAACATACTATTTGCTATACTATGTAAAAAAGACCTTACAGAAAAAACTGTAAGATCTTTTTTAGTCTCTTTTAAATATCATTACTCTAGAAATCAAGCATCTGAATCTTCGAGATTATTTAATGACCCGTTTTGCACCGATATAACGATCTTTCCAATACTTATCACTCATTTTAATAATCTTTACGCCTTTAGCCGTAACGCCAGTAAATGTACCATCTCCATTGTAGATGCCCACATAAGATACTTCTCCCTTTTTACCAGTCGCATAGAAGACTAAATCACCCTGTTTTAACTCATTACTTTTAACTGCTGTTCCTATTTTATATTGTGAAGCACTTGTTCTAGGAATATTCATTTTAGTCGCTGCTTCTTTATACATGTACTGCGTGAAACCGCCTGCATCAAAACCTTTTGGTGTTGTGCCGCCCCATTTATAAGGGGCTCCTACGTACCTTTTCGCAACTTCTGAGACTTCCTCTCCGTAATTAATAGTTGCTGAGGCACTGGATGCCTGACTGAAGGTAAATGCTGCTACTAAAGCGAAAATCGATAGCACGGATAAAACCCATTTTGGAAACCGTAAAGACACGCTTATTTCTTTTCCTCCTACTCATAAAAATTCAATACGATATCAAGTATATGACTCTCTAACTGATTTATTCCAAACTTTATAGCAATAAAATTCGTGAAAACAAATATTTTTTAATCAATTTGAAAATATGGATACATAAGAAAAGGGACAAATCATTTGAATTTGCCCCTTGCATTTCATAAAAGGCTGGCTTACTTAACAGGCGAGATTGCAAGGCTAATCTGTTGCGTGCCTTTTTTAGATTTCTTTAACAAATACAATGAATAAATAAAGAAGGCAACTTGGAAAAATAACAAGACACTTAACCACTTTATTGAATAATCTGTGCTATGAACGCCAAATTCACCTGTTGCTCCATACTCTACTGCATCTAAAATGAAGTGATATACAATTGCAGGAATTAAGCTCTTATTAGCTAAAACCATGGCAGTCAAAGCCATGCCCGCAAAAAAAGTCCATCCAAATTGGAAAAGAGCGAATGTTGCATCCCCGCCTACCATTACATTACTAAGGTGAGTAGCCCCGAATAAAAATGAAGGGACAATAATGGCTACTGCAGTTCCGAACGGTAAAAGAGCACGCAACAAGATTCCCCTAAATAAAATTTCCTCATTTACTGCAACACCTACAGCTGCAATAAGCAATAGCGGCACATGCCCCCATGCAGAATTAAAGCCCAATAGGTAGGCAATCGTGAACGGAATAATGAGCGCTGGTAACCATACGTAATATTCTTTCATGGAAGATGGTTTTGTTAATCCAATGTCCTTATCAACCTTCACCCACTTCACCGCTAAGAAAGTAAAAGTTGCATAGACAAGCATGACTACCCAGCCAATGTCCTTTTGAATGGTAAGTTCCGGATTTATGAATTGAATCCCCTTCACCGAAAGCATCCCCATTACACTTCTTCCAATCATCACAACAAGAAATAAAACCAAACCATGACGGTATAAAAAATTTCTCATTTAAAAACTCCCCTTTTCCCTTTCATTTGTATCCTCATTATGGAATAGAAAAGGTCATACCTAATAGTGAACTTGGTCATAAGGGGGTCATAAGGGGGTCATAAGACTTTTATTACTTTTTATGTTCATTCAGCTGAACAATCACGCCAAAGCAAAATGAGTGAAAAAGGGAATGGGAAATTTATGTAGAATAACTAAAGAAAAACAGAGTGAAGGAGCTTAGTATGCTACCGATTCAACAAGAAACACATTGGGTGTATAAAACTGCGCAAATAACCAGGATTGGTTGGTTTATTATACATTTACTCATTATCATTTTATTTTTATCTTCTATGCCTTTCTTTTGGCTCATCATGCCATTATTTTTTGCTGCCTTTCTCATTCCTCAATGGACAGGAACAAAGATCAACAGTTTTGGTGTCAGAAACTATCCATTGTTAGAACTCATTTTTAGTGGACTGTTTTTAATTATAGGCTGCTATTTTTCTAATAATTATTCCTCGTTCTTGGCGTATCCCGCGCTATGTGCCGGTCTTTATAGTAAAGAAGGGAAAGAAAGATGGCTTTTGTGGGCTGGATTTTCCATTGTTCCTTTTTTCGCTGTATTGGCAGCCGGATTAGACCGTTTGGGGATGGGCGTGATAGACGGCTTCTTCTTTTTCGGTATAGGAATGGCGATTGCAAAAGTGCTTGAAGCAGAGAAGAAAACGAAACTGTTGCTTGAAGAAAATAAAAGGCAAAATCAACTTTTAGAGAAGTATGCCAAGCAGGTTGAAAAAATCACTCTTTTAGAAGAACGCAATCGTCTTGCCAAAGATCTCCATGACACGATTGGCCATACATTTACTTCAGTCATTATGGGACTGGATGCAGCATCCTTTTTACAAAAAAATTCACCAGAAAAAGCTCAGGAACAAATTGAACTATTAGGCAGCGTCATGAGAAAATCCTTAGGTGAGATTCGAAGTCACATTCATCAGATTTCGCCGAATGACGAAAACGAAGAACTGTCTTCTCAAATAAAGAAAATAGCGACCGAATTTGCTTTACATACCCAATTGGCAATACATTATGAGCAATTCGAGGCGCAGGATATAAATCTTTCCACACAGGGAACCCTCACGCTGATCCGTTGTCTGCAGGAGGCTTTAACAAATGCAGTGCGTCATGGAGGCGCGAATAAAATAACGGTTACATTAAAAGGAGATGCCTCTACTGTATTTCTAACGATTAAAGATAATGGGATTGGGACCAGTGATATCAAATTTGGATTTGGTCTGAATAGCATGAAGGACAGATTGGAATCTCTTCAAGGCGGGATGAACATAGAATCAAAGGTAAATGAAGGAACAGTTGTGTGCTGCTTTTTACCAGTTACAGTGCGAGTTTAGAGGGGATGGAACAAGATGATAAAAGTATTAATTGTAGATGATCAAGAACTTATTTGTGCAAGTCTTTCTATTGTATTAGGAGGCGAAACAGATTTTGAAATCGTCGGAACAGCTGAGGATGGAAAAAAAGCCATTGAATTAACAAAAGCGCTTTCTCCTGATGTTGTATTAATGGATATCAATATGCCGCTGATGAATGGCGTAGAATCCACACGCCAAATTATAAATGAATTTCCGAACATGAAAGTGATGATTTTAACTACCTTTGAGGAATTAGATTATGTGAAGGATGCATTGGCGGCTGGCGCTGTGGGATATTTATTAAAAGCAATCCACCCCCATGAACTTGCAGCTGGCATCCGGTCTGTCTACCATGGCGGAACCCTGATTACCCAGGAAATTGCCAAACGGTTAATCGGAGAATGGGTGAATCCATCAAATCCCCAAACAGAGGAGAAAAGTATAAAAAATAACTTTGGGCTTACAGAAAGAGAGAAGGAAATATTAGAACAGCTTTCGAATGGGGCTACCAATCGTGAAATTGCTCGTAAGCTTTTCCTGACAGAAGGAACCGTTAAAAATTATATTTCCAGTATTTATTCCAAATTAGAAGTAACAGGCAGGCATAAGGCTGTCTTTAAGGCAAAGGAAGAAGGAATTATTAATCCTTGAAATAGTGTTGCTGTAGTACTCGAAGCTTTTACTCCTTTCTAACTTTAAACAAAAAAGACTATATCAAGCTCGAACATTATCCGAGTTTGATATAGTCTAAGCCGTTTACCCCTCTTCTTGCGGGTTGAGCACTTGATCCTTTATTGGGTGTTTCTTTAAAGGTTTCCTGAATCGAGGACGATTCGTACCAAGTTCATTCAATACAATAGCAAGCAGGATAATGGCGATTCCTATCCACTGAACCGCCGTTACCTTTTCGGATAAAATAATGCTTGCCGATAAGATGGCGATCGGTAATTCAATGGACGTCAATATATTGGCCAATCCTCCTGAAATCAACGGTGCACCTACCGCGAAAAATAGCGGCGGAAGGAATGCTCCGAATAACGAAACACCTGCAGCCGTAATGAACAGGTTCTCCTCCAGTGGCAGTACAGTCGGGACATCCCGTATAAATATGATAAATACTAACATAGTTGATCCTGTTACCATTAAAGAAGTACGAGTCAATGGATGGACATTGACAGCAATCTTTCCGCTGAAAAAGATAAATGCTGCATAAGTAAATGCAGATAGAATGCCCAAAATGAAGCCTTTCACTGGCAGCCCCTGCATGTCTCCATTTAAAATATTAGAAGCAAAAAATACGCCTATTAAAATTAAAACGATGGACAAGATCGTTACAGGCGCGGGTTTTATTTTGCTAAATATCCATTCTAAAATAATGCCTATCCACACGAATTGAAACATTAAAATGATTGCCAACGAAGCAGGTAGATATTGCATGGCCCCATAGTAAAAAATACTTGTTAAACCGACAAAACAGCCGGTAAGCATGATTGGGACAATATTCTTTTTAGTAAGACCTTTGAAGCCGGTACCTTTAATTAAAGTGAAAGACCATAATAAGACAAAAGAAATTACCATTTGCACAATATTAATTTGACCAAGTGAGTAGCCATGACTAAACCCTAATTTCGCAAAGATCGGTGTAAAGCCAAAACACCCCGCGCCCAACAATACAAATAAAATTCCTTTATTTGATTTCATTTTATTAGACCTCCCATGTTGCTTAAAATCACTACACTATAATAGCATAAAATAGCTAGAATGGGCTGTCTTTATATAAAATGTTGGGATGGTTTGAAAGGAAGATTTACATGAGTCAAAGTAGTTCTTGTGATAAGGCAGATTTTATTACATTTACCTCGCATTAATAGGTAGTAAGGCTTACCGTTTTATTGACACACCAAAAAATCTGCTCAGGGTAGTGTTTGAGCAGACTTGATTGATGTTGAGGTATCTATTTAATCATCTATTAAGAGTTTTCTATAAAACACTTGGTGAAAGATAGTGGAAATACTTCAGCAGATATCACCTATGCAATATCCCTTTTTCCTTCTCTCCTCCAAACAAACCCTGCAACAAGGATAGTTACAACAGCAAAAATAGTGAGAACACTCGGCACAAATGCTTGCGCATACCATATGTTGATTAAATTATTGATTATTACAGTTGCCCCGCCTGCAATCATCACAAACATTATGACAATCTGTACAGCAATTAATACAATCGTATTTGGTACAAGACTTGAAATGGCCATTGTTAGAATACTGAGTAATACAGACATACCAAAAATGACTGCAATGGAAAGGGTTATATACTGCAGGAATGTTATATCATACCAAAAGTAGTCCCATCCAAATGTATATAATGGTAAATCGAAATGGGAAGATGTATCATTCGTCGCGTAAAGCGTCATATACAAAATTAACAGAATAGATGCAATCAGTATGCTACTTACCAAGCCCGCAAGCCATTTTGTACGGTACACACTACGCCCCTTTTTTGAACTATATTGCAACGGTACAACACCAGCATTGACATCTCGTAAAAAAATGGGTGAAATCAGAATAGCAACACTTAAGAAAATCACAATTGCCATCGATGTTTTATATGACTTAAAATTGCTCGTAACTGTATCCGTATAGACTGCAAATTTCTCTTCTTCAAGAAGCTGTTCATATCGCTTTTTCTGTGCTGGTGTTGCGCCTTTCATGTTTGCGACCAACGCTTTCTCTTTATGCTGATACCGTTCTAAATACCCTTCATAAGCTTGAAGCACCCAAGGGAAATCTTCTTCACTATTAAAGAACATTTCATCATGGTACGCCATTTTCTCTTCATTGCCATAATCAAAGTCACGAAAATTTTCGTAACTGTCCATTTCAACGGCAATCGCCTTCGGATCATTCGCTAAAAAGGCATCTGCTTTCGCTACCTCTTCTTCATAGGTTGCCTGTAAGTCTAAAAATTCTTCCTCATCCATTGTGGCTCCATATTTTGAAATGATGTGTTGTTCAATTTTAAAATCATCTCCAGCCGGACGTCCATTCGGAAAATATTCTAAATCAAATTCTAATAATACTTTGAACATTAGTAGATTTACTAATAGCACAAGTAAAATTAATTTCCAAGAAAATATTTTTTTCATTTCATACAAAAATAACCGCACCCTAAACCACATCCTTAACATTAAAATGGCGAATAGCACCAATTGTGCCCGCACTAGCAATCAAAAGCCATAAAAGCAGTGTTGAAAACTCGTGGTACTGCATCATCATAAATGATGTACCACCATTAAAAAATTGGTGCGGATTTAAAAGCAGCAACGTGACATTATAATGCATCATCCACTGCAATGTGCTATTTGGGAAGTAAGTTGGCATTACATACATTGCCAAGAGTAATAACACGCTAAGCAGCCATGTAAAATAACTATTTTTCACAAAAACACTAATCGTAAATGTAAGCAACATAACAATGATTAGTACAAATGTCAAAATAACAACTGCTAATAATAAGTACTGCCATAGTGATATAGACCACCAAGTAATATATGGAAATGTGTATTCCCAATTCATGCCA
Source organism: Lysinibacillus odysseyi (assembly GCA_014595895.1). Classification (GTDB taxonomy): domain Bacteria; phylum Bacillota; class Bacilli; order Bacillales_A; family Planococcaceae; genus Lysinibacillus_B; species Lysinibacillus_B odysseyi_A. Next base: position 1,296,454 of record JABUKB010000001.1, read on the forward strand.
CTGCTAATATCAATTTGCCACATAGTCGAGTAATCATACACGGTAAAATACGTCCCAAGTGTGACACCGAATAAAACCGCAATTACCATCAAGCTACAAACTAAACTAGCGAACCCCTTATACCAAATAAGTTTGCGTCCTTTTTTCGTCGCATACGTTACGAGCTGCGTTCGATGTTCAAATTCATAATTGGCAATAAGTGCTGTCAGCAGTGCGATTATTAACACGCCTTCAAAAGCCAACGTTTTCATATGTGAGCGAAATAGCTTGCTATGCATACCGTACTCTCCTAAGAAAAACCACTGTTTGTATTCATTCGTCTCAACTATTTCATCAAAACGTGCATGCCAATTATCAAATTCATTCGCCATCTTTTGTTCTAGCCAACTCGGCATCGTTTGTGCATTCAAAAAATCTTGTTTCAATTTAGCAATATCAATCGCTGTATAGCGTGCTTCTAATTCTTTTGCCGCTTGGACATATGTATATAACAAGCTAATATGATCGATTTGATGTTGCTCTTCTGAACTGGCATGGTCATATATTTCATATGTCATTTCTTCAAGAAATGCTTGTGTGCTGGTGCCACCAAGCTCTATCACCAATTGGTTGATATCCCGCTCCATAGTTTGAAGTATGTCATCATTAAAGGATGGACCGTATGTTTCGATAATTTTATTAACGACCTGCAATTCTTCTCTGTTATATGAGTCACTCCATATTGAAAACAGGTTAAAACCAATCATCAATAGCAACAAAATTAAAAATACGGGCGATAATAAAACCTTCCTCATTTCAAGCCATGTAATATACACCCGATCACCCTTTCTGCTCATCAGCGTAGGCTACTAAAAACACATCCTCTAATTGCGGTGATACCTGTTTCCAATCGCTTTTGGGTGTTTGTTCGGTGAAAAATCGCACGAGCATTTGACCAGTTTCCTGTTTTTCCGCGAGTGTCAAATAGTCCTTTCGAAAATCGTTGAAAGCATGAAATGACATTGCTGTTTCAAATATTTTGCCATCGAGTGTATGACAAATTGTCGCTGGATTTGCCTTATATAATAGCTCTTTATTTTTTAACATCACAATTTCATTCGCAATCGATTCAATATCTGACACAACGTGCGTTGATAAAAGTATCGTTTTGTCTCTCCCAAGTTCCGTTAGTAAATGGCGGAAGCGGGCACGTTCTTTTGGATCTAGTCCTGCCGTCGGTTCATCTAAAATTAAAACTTTCGGATCAGAAAGGAGTGCCTGTGCAATGCCGACGCGCTGTATCATCCCACCGGAAAACTTACGCATTTTTTTATTTTTTACATCAGCCAGTGCAACGCATTCCAGTACCTCATCAATTCTTTCCTCCACCACTCGTTTATCCATGCCCTTCAATGCCGCTAAATAGCGTAAATATTGCTTAGGAGAATGGTGCTTGTAATAACCGAAATGTTGCGGTAAATAACCGATTTGTTCCCGGTATTTCTCTCCAAGTGTAGCAATTGGTTGATCATTATAAAAAATCGTACCAGTTGTTGGCGCTGCTAACGTGACAAGCATTTTAATGAGCGTTGTTTTCCCAGCTCCATTTGGTGCAAGCAGCCCATAAATACCATTGTCAAATTGCAAATGTATATTTGTCAGTGCCGTAAAATCCCCGTAGTTTTTACCGATATTTTCAAGCTTTAACATAGCCAAATCCCCTCCTGTTTTCGTAAATACATTTGCTTAAATGCCGAGAAAAATAGCCCGATTAATAAGATAATCAAAATGGTGTATACAACGATTGGCAGCTGTATCAATAACTGTATATAATACGTATTTGCAAAAATAATCAGTAAGCTATTTGTGAAAATCCAACCCATTACATAGGCAATTATCTTACGTGCCACTTGACCCGACTTCATAATAGTAAGTAACCCGGTTGCAAATACAAATAAGCCTGTTAGTGACAATAGCCATAAACGGAAAAACTCTATTTCTAGCATAAATGACAGCCACACCGAAAAGCTTGTATTGCATAAAATTGCGAAACTACTGAACAGCAGCATACGTATACCGATTACCTGAAACATGGTATATTTCGTCGTCATTTCTAATTCATATGTGTGATTTTCTTTTTTGTCATAGAAGCTATATAAGGATAAACTCGCAAATATAAATGGTGACAGCATAAACAGCAAAGCAAAATAGGTAGGTGTTACAGCAGCTTCATTGCTTAACGTCAACCAAACAAATAAAAGAATGATTGAAACAGCTATGAATGTAAAAATCCATTCATTCCGGTTTGGCAACAGATTGAACCATCCCAATTGGCTTTGAAGTGTTTGTAATTGGCTAAAAAATGACTTTTGTTCGGGCAAGCCACGTTTTACAATGAAGTCGATTTGACTCTCGATTTCCTCATCTGTCGGATACGGGATATGATTGTACTTTGTCATCTAACATTCACCTCCAATTCTAGCTTTAATTTTTTGATGGATTTGTAGTACTTTGTTTTTACGGTAGATAACGGTATTTGCAATTTTTCTGCAAGCTCAAAGAATGTCAACTCCTCTATAAGTTTTCCCGCCAATATTTGGCGTTCATGCTCTTCGAAAGTTGTTAGCACTTGCTGAATTTCCTCTACCTGTTGTTTTTGTAACATCTGCTGCAGCACTTCATCCCCACCTTCAAGCTCCATGTCCTCCACAAAATCTGTTTGCACCCTCGTTTGAAAAGCCTTTGACCTGAAGTAGTCTGTGCAATGATTACCTGCAATTTGATAAAGCCACGTGCGGAAAGAAGCTTTCTGTCCATCAAAATGACTAATCGATTGTAGGGTGCGTATAAAAATTTCCTGCGTCAAATCCATTGCTAGTTGTTGATCGAACACTTGCTTGTATGTATAGGCAAATATTTCTTTATAGTATTTATGAACAAGCTTGTTGGCACTATCTTCATGCCCTTCCTGCTGGACACGTCGAATCCATCGTTTTTCCAGGTCAAACACATCATCACTTCCTTCTTCATACATATATTCGTAAAGAAAAACTAAAAAGTTTTAATAATTGTAAAATAATTTATATTTTACATGAAAAAATATTGGGAAGTTGTTTAATGATGGTGAAAGTGCTTCATATATTGCAAAGGAGCATGATACTAGACATAGCACGGTTTATAACATTTTAAAAAGAAAATGGAACTGCTCAATGATTGCATAATCAATAAGCAGTTCCTATAAATATTCCCGAAATTTTATAAAGGTTTCTTCATGTAAATACATAGAGATAAGCCTTATTTTCTTCATATTTCTCCGCCCTTAAAGCTTTGCGAACCTTTCTGTTTTCCTCTACCGCAATTACATTATCTGTATGGATTCTTTCAACTTATTCCTCATACGTGTACACCCTTTTCTGTTCAGGGTTTGCACCGTCCACTACTTGAATTTCCCAAGTTTTATTCTCTGGATCAAAATATGCGGCTGCGATAAATGGGGTTTCCATCGCTTGCACTTCCGTCTCTAACAATGCTTGTTCTATAAACGTTTGGACAACGGAATTCGCACCATGTACGGAAATTTCCTTTTCAATTTGTATTTCATCGATTGTTCCGACACCATCGTTTGCTTCTCCATACACAAAAACATAGTCACCAAGCTCAGCTTCTCCATGACGAGGAAACATCATAGCATTTTTGACATTTACTTCGGGATTTTCCTCATGTTGTAAATTAATTGAGCTTTTATTTTCTGTTACAAGCATTTCCGTATCTGTTAAACGAACAACATAACCAACAATTAGAGGCTCTATTTCTTCGTAAATTTCATACTCATTGAATGTAGCGACATACTCTCCTATCCTTCCTACAAAAACACCACTTGTTGCCGCTATTTTTTCCGTTAACAGAACAACGGTATTTGATTTGGCTATTGTTGTGCAAAAAATGTCATTCTTATTGCGTAATTCAAGTGGAAGCTCTAGTTGAATCGCTAGTTGCTGATTATCCATATGAAGCGCCTCAACCACTAACCCACAGCCGTCGCTTACATACTGCGCAAAGACGACACTATTCTTAGAAAAATCCACCGGCTGCACCTCAACCTGAAACAAGTTTGCATATTCTTCGTATTGCTCAACTGATTCGGCAACAAAAATTGCATGATCATTATGCATGTCGGCTGGCTTACTTCCTTCTTTTGTGAGAATTTCAAAAGGTATATCTTCCTGCCTGTCTTTAGCTGTGTCAGACTTCGGTTCCTTCAGAAAGCTCAGGATAAGAACTAATATTACTAGTAAAAAGGCGGCTCCAATCCAAATCGGTTTCCGGTTTTTCTTTTTTGGTTGCTGAAGTTTTTCCCCATCACTTGCCTTTTGCTCATCTGTACGATCCATTTTTTCATGGAGTTCCTGTTTAGTATCTTTCATAAGAAAACACCCCCTCAATTATTTGCTTCAGTAACTCCTTTACTTTCCTTATTCGACATTTCCCTATTCTCTCCGCAATTTGCAAAACGTTGGCGAACTCTCTAAATACTTTATTCAATTACCGGAATTTCAATGTGCTCCCCAATAATATTCGGATAGTATTGAAGATTAATTTTTATAGGTCCTAGCACCGAAACTTCATCGTAAGAACCATTGGATTTAAATCGATTACCATCTTCGGAATACCAGCTGCTACTATTTGAGTAATATATGTTGCCAGCTTGATCTATTGCATTCCCAAGAAGCTGTCGACCTCCTTCTCCCCATTTTTCTCCAGAAATCGATATCCCCTTTCCGACTACTTCAATTTCCCAATCCATCAGCTTCGGTTGATATAGAACCTTTTTCTTTCTAAAATCTACTTCAATATAATCCTCACCCTTTGGTAAGGCTGCTATTTCACCAATAACAAGAGTTAGTTTTTTTGGCTCACGGAAATAGTTGCTTTGCATATGCAGAGCATAGCGGCCATCCCTTATCTCCCCCATTCCGCTGATGCCATTTAAAATCGCTGTCCAATCCTCTCCCCGCTCATCCACAAGACGTAGTTGATCAAGTGATAAAACCTGCATTGTATTCTTTTGATCAATCATGACATCTACCACTACACGTAATGGGGAAATCGATATCTTTTCCACGGTTAGTCGTTGCCCTTCTACCACAATATCCTGATTTACTTCAATCACTTTTGCTTCTTTCACTGGATTCTTTAAAGTGAACGGTAAATGCACTACAGACTGTTGATCATCTGCAAAATGAAAAACAATTTCAAAATCACGTGTATCATAATTTACTGTTTCACTTGAAGTTAATGTGATGACTTCCTCAATGTGCTGCTTTGATTCTTCGCCAAACCAGCCAAATGTATGGGACGCTTGCATCGGCTCACCGCCTTGAAGAATCTCAACTTTTTTCGTATCAAGCTGTGAAATATCAAATGGTGCATCGACCTCATAAGAAATAACCATCCCTGAATGATCTGCAATCACTCCAACCAACGTGACAGTAATTTGATTATCTGTTGCCATCACCCCTATTTCTTCAAAATATTGATTTTTTACAATATCCTCCATTCCTTTGTCATAGGCAATCATTTCAACAATCGGTGCAAAGCCGGGAATTTTGGATATATATCCTGCAAATGTTGGCGAAAGGCGGACACTGCAAACCAATAAAAAGAGTGCTGCTACAATGGTAGACGTCATCATAAAAATCCGTTTTTTACGCTGTTTTTCACGTTTTACTTTTTGAAATACTTGCTCGCGTTGCTGTTTCAATGCTTCCTTTGGCACATTTACCTGCTCGTTCATTACCAATCGCTCCTTTCGCCTGCTTGCTTGCGTAATTTTTTCAGGATATGATGCAGCCTAGATTTAACCGTACCTTCCGGAATATTTTGCAGCTCCGCAATTTCCTTATTTCTCCATTGTTCAAAAAATTTCAAATAAATAAGTTGTTGATCTGATAGGGGCAAGGTTTTCAGCATATTTTCAATATCTGATTGGTATGTATCAAAACCAATCGGTTCTACATCAACATGTACTACTGGCGGGCGCTTTTTAATTAAATCCAGGCAACAGTTAATTAGTATACGCATGAGCCAAGTTCTTGCGTATTGTGGGTTTTTCACCGTATACATTTTCTTTAATGCCTTATAAGTTACCTCTTGCATTACATCGAGTGCATCCTGTTCATTTTTGACATAGGCGTAGGCAGTTCGATATAAAATGTCTTCATCTTGCTCAAGTAATTGTAAAATTGCTTGTATATCACCACTAGTTGCTCTCCGTAAAAGTTCCTCCATCTGCCTCTCCTCCTATACCTATTAGACTGTATAATTGAGATAATCGTTCAAATATTTTACAAAATAAATCATTTTATTAGTTTCATAATTATAATTCATAAAACAACAAAATAACCCAATGGCAAAGTTGCATTGAGTTATTGTATTCCATATTTTAAACGAAGAATCTCAAAGTTTGGATGGGAACTAGGAATATTGCTTTAAAAAAGCTTCTAGTTCCTCATATTTTCCAGCTTGGAGTACTTAATCGAATTGGTCTTTATGAACGAAGTTGCTGTTTCTTATTTCCACCAATAACTTGACTAGGCACTCCTGTGTGGCCATATGACTATAATGCCATTCATACGACGCATCGAAAACTTTCGCGATGTCCAAAAGTTGCCCTGCCTGGAACATGGTAAGTAAATTCTCGGAAACTTTTTTGTGATATACAAGTAATTGCAGTGCCGCATAAATGCACTTTTTTTGCGCCTGTTTGTCTTCTTCGGTTAGCATCGGTAGTGATCCTTCGGCAACCGGTCTCTCATGAATAAGCTTTTGATTCAATGCCCAGCGATATACATTTCGTTCAGCATCAAAACGACTTGCATCACCAAACTCAACAACAAACCCACACTGCTGGTAAATTGCCATATAGTGCACAAAAATAACTTGTATACCGGGCTTTTCTACATCCTGATATGTTTCATACGGAATGAATACATCATGCGAACAAAAATGACAAATAAGCGGCTTATCAAAAATAAACAGTCGACTTTCTTCTGCTTCAAAATAATCAACCATTAATCACTCACCTGCACATATTGAATGTCCGATACACCACTTTGTTTTCGTTCCTCAAACTTTAGCTCTTGTCCACAGTTCGCACACGTAAACGATTGAAGCGTTAATTTCTTTTTTTGCACACCCGGCTCATGATTGACGACTTTCACATATACTTCTCGGTGCGTAAATTTCTTACCTTGGCAAAATAGACACACGAGCGGCTTACCGATTATGTGAACTTCATATATACCTCTTCTTCTAACCAAACACAGTCACTCCTCTTAGTAAATGTAGAGCTTTTGTTGAGCAATAATCATGATTTAACTATTACATTGAAATTCGTTTCTAAATGTCAGTTTGAGAATCCTTTGCAGAATCAGGCAATTCCTTGCGCGCCAAATTTTCCTATTACAACAGTCAAGGATCATCTATGTGTAAAAAAATATGATGTTGTTACTCCAACTGGTTTTCATCCATGTATAAAAGATATTCTAGCGTCGATTCAGCGTTGCCAGTCCAATAGCTTGAATTGCTATTTTCAGGAAACATTGACTCATCATAATGTGCTCCGATTACATACTGCTCAGTGGAATATGTCTCAAACAAACTAAAACCACTCTGTTGATAGGGCTGTTCAATATTTGTTATTATATTTGCCCACTCTTTCGGCAATGGCTCCACCCCGTAAGATTCCATATGAATATTGTGCTCAAGCTGAATTCTTGGATGGTAGCGATGTTCGTCATTGCTAATGAAGAAACCGCGATCACGTACTAAATAAATTGACATTTCGTCTTCCTGCGTTGCTTGACGGTGCCACACAATATAATTTGTTGCTGCATCTCCTGAATCCAACTGCCAACGTAGTACTTGTTCCGTGGTAAACTGAATCAGCTGCCACTTCCCCTTTTCCCATTTCCAAAAGCTCATACCGCTGCGCCCATCTGTAAATTGAATCGGCACATAATAATGTCGCTCATTCAATTCAATTTGTTCTAAAATCTTTTCTACTTGAAGTGAGTTATCATAGCGATTAATTTCTGCTTTTAGCTCATCCTCGACTAAGAATGCAGTTGGGGGTTTGATGTATATGTATGAAATATAGCCTACCAAGCATGCAATAATCATTATCGTAAATAGAAGTATGCGTTTTTTATTCATGCTGCGCCACCTCACTTAAAATACCCTGGGACGTACGGAAGTAAAACTGTTTCTCCTCGGCTGTAATAAGGATTCCCCTGCCGTCCTGTTCAATATAAATGATTGGCTTATAACCACTACCCCATTTTGGTTGTGCATCTAGAAGGATATAAGGGAATTTTTCTTGCCTTTCCTTAGGCTCTACCATAGCAGTATCATAATGCCATTCGGCACTGTTAATTTGGGTCTCTTTGGCTAGCTGAATATGATGTAGTGCATCAGGTTGTAGCATTTCACGCGAGCCCGCTGTGGGATGTATCGCTAAAACGTATGCTTCTGATACGTCAGCAATATATGTATTAATTTCATTTTGCGGAAAAACCCAATGATGAATCGGTATTGTGATAAACGTACTTATTAAAAAGATAAAGTTTGAGCCAAAGCCAATCCATGCATATTTCCTGTATTTTTCCCAACTGTTACGCCGAATTAAAATTGCATATAAAATCCAAATACCTAGAGGTAATATCGAAATTCTTAATGGTTCATTAAGATAGGCAATCGTAATAGAAAATGAAAACACACCAACAATATAGGCAATGGCAATTTTCCAATGCTTTGCTTTTTCTAATTGCTTTCGGTAAACGCTAACGATTAAAAAAACAATGATTCCATAATTAAGTACAGTAGCAACCGTTGTTACAATATTTCCTTGCCACATAAAACACACCTCCTTCTAGAAGTGTATATCAATTTCCATATAATAACAATTTAATAGAGTGTTTTTACTGCCTAACGTTCATTTAAAAACGTTTTTTAATATATCCATAAAAAAATTATTACACCTATTAAATGGACTCCCCATAAAATGAAAATATGTTCCCAAAGCGGTGTTTGTAGGCTACCTAATTGAATTAATCTATTAAATGCTTTAATAAACTGTTGGTTAGATCTTGATTGTATTTTATTGAATATGGATCCGCAAAACCATGCTCACCTTCAACAATTTGTACTAACACATTTGGATATTTAGAAAGAACGTTTTTCAAATCTTCTGGATTAAATGATTTTTCCTGTTTTCCATAAATTAAAGTAACTTCTGCACTCGGAACCACCTGTGTATATTGTCGAATCCTCGAACCATAAAAACCGACTATTTTATGTACTGATGGATGTTCACTACAAAGCCAGCCAACTGTAGCTCCAATACTAAAACCAATAATTCGTATATGCAGATACTTTTTTGATAAATCATTCATTAAAATATTTATTTGCTCAACCGTTCTTTCAAAACCAATGTTCGTCATAAAATTGTGGTACGCTATTTCTTCCTCTTCATATGAAAATGGCGTACTTCCATCTAATAAATTGGGAACATATATATCAAATCCTTCTTGATACAGTACGTTTGCATAGTGCTTTACATGTTGATTGATTCCGTATATTTCATGAAGTAGAATGACGCATTGGCTTGAATTTTGTTTTAACTCCACTGACTGTACCCCTTTTGTTTTCCTTTTATTATAGACTCTGTTAAGTCCTAATGTTGATATTTGAATAATAATTAAAGGATACAAGTTTCATTTTCTCACTTCTTGTTCGACTATCTTGCCTTCAGCCGAATGAAGACTACCCATTGAATTTAGATAAGCATAAGCTATCCTATCTCCAAAGCCCCCTCCTCTCCATAAGCAAAAAGCTGTGCTGAAAGTCAAACCCTTCAAGCACAGCCTGTTTCTATTATGCTAATACCCATTTATCTTTCATAAACATTACCCGTCCAATCATAAAAATGATAAGTGAAGCTAAAAGATTCGCGCCAATTGTTAGTAAAATATGTTCCACATTTACAACTCCAAAGAATAGTTCTTTAAAAATGGCAAAGATGTTCATTATAGGTATTACAAAATGTATAGTTGCTAATTCGTTTAAACCTAAGTTAACCATTAGCAGTGCAGGTAAAATTGCTATCATCGTGATAGGTGTTCCATAGCTTTGTGCTTCTTTCACTGTTTTTGCTAAAATACTTGTGACCATTAAGGCTGATGCCATCAATGCTGAGTAGCTAACAACAATCAATAGTGACACAATGGCAATCACAACAGTCTGATCGCCAAATGAAATACCAGCTTTCAGCGTTTCTGTAAAAAATTGAACCTCCACAAAGACAATTCCTAGTGTAATAAAACCTGTAACCGTTGCGATAATGACCATCGTTAACCACTTTGCAAGAAGCAGCGATCCACGGTTTACTGGTGTCATCAGCAGTGCTTCCATCGTGCTTCGTTCCTTTTCACCAGCAATTAAATCTGTTGCCGAAGGAGAAATCCCTACCCCTACTGCAATCGTAAGCATTAACGGTACTAAATACGCAATCATCATCATGGAATCGTCACCTTCAACGATTTGCACTTGTTCCATAACAAATGGCGTCAATACAGCAACGTCTACATTACTTTGGGCTAATCGCTCCGCGACAATAGTTTGGCTATATTGTGTAAAAGCCATTTCAATCGCGTTGATGGCAATCACACTATTTTGGCTATACATATCCCCCAAGATTTGGACAAGCGGTGTCACACCTGAAATCACTTGTTGTTCGAAATCAGCAGGAATGATAATACCAGCGACAGCTTCACCAGCTTCCAGTTTTTCTTCCACATCTTCCACAGCTGATATATTTAAATTTTCATGTTTAGCTAGTAACCCTTTTACAAAATCGTATCGTTGCTCTTCCACAACAATTTCGTACGTATCTTCTTCATTTGAGGACAGCATATTTTCATAAAAGAAAACGAGTGCCGACATTAAAAGAAGTGGCAGCAATACTGTTAAAAGCAATGTGCGTTGGTCACGAAAGCTATCTTTTAATTCTTTTTTCAGTATATTAAACATCTTCGTTTCCTCCTCGTACCAATCTACTCATGAAAATATAGTTTAAGTCTGTTGAGCTTTCTTCCTCGTAAAGCTTTTCGAGCGTTCCGTTATACACTAACTCCCCTTTATGAATCATGACAACACGGTCACAAAGCATCGTCACTTCCTCTACAATGTGACTGGAGAAAATGATCGTTTTCCCTTCACGTTTTAGCTGGTGCACAAGCTGACGGAAAACGTTTGAGGATGTAATATCTAGGCCAGTCGTTGGCTCATCAAATAGAATAATGTCTGGATCGTGTAAAAGGGTACGCGCAATCGCTACCTTTTGACGCATCCCTTTTGAAAACCCGCCAACTTTACGGTCTAAGTAGTGACGCATCCCAAACATTTTTGCGAGCTTCTCAATACGCACTTTCGTTTCGTGCTTACCTAAGCCGTAGAGGGAGGCGAAATACTCTAAGTTTTCACGGGCTGTTAATCGCTCGTAAAGCCCCGTCTCACTTCCGAATAATACGCCGAGACGTTTTTTCACTTCGGCTGATTGCTTTACCGTATGAAAGCCTGCTACTTCGATCGAGCCGCTTGTTGGCTCCATTAGCGTTGCAATAGAACGCAGCAGCGTCGTTTTCCCTGCGCCATTCTCACCAAGCAGACCTAGCACTTCGCCTTCTTTAATAGTTAGTGAAACATGCTTTAGTGCCGTAACAAATTTCTTTTTATCTTTGAACTGTTTCGTTACTTCCTTAATTTCAATCATGTCCGTCACCTCAGTTATTTGATATCTTCATGTTACAAAGAGAAGAGGTTATTGTCTGCGATGTTGTCGCGAAAGTGCCTTTTCATGTCGTAAAAAGGCAGATTCCCAGGTTGTAGTGTCAGATAATTCAAGATAGTGTATATTAGAAATAGATTGAGGTGTTGCATATGAAAGTAGGACTTGTGGATGATCGTGCCATTGATTTAGATAAATTAAAAGCAATCATTGAGCCGATGGAACAGGTAGAGCTTGTATTTGCAACGACAAATGCAAATGAAGCCTACGAGGAAATAAAAAAACAATCAATTGACTTACTGATAGCGGATATCGAAATGCCAGATTTATCGGGCTACGAATTAGCGGATATTATTCATACACATGCGCTGCAAATTGCAGTCATTTTCGTTACAGGCAATAGCGGCTATGCTGTTCATGCATTTGAGCTCCATGTTCATGACTATATTATGAAGCCCTATTCAAAGGACCGTCTCGTTTCTTCAGTAGAACGTTTGCTTGCGAAGCAGCAAAAAACGGAGTTAAGCGGAAGACTTTATATTAAGCAAAAGGCTGACATTCATATTGTGCAAAAGAAGGATATTATTTTTATAGAACGTTCAGGTAGAGCGACGACGATTTATACAAAAAACGGGCAAATCAAAACATACCAAACGTTAAATGAACTAGAAGGGGAACTGCGGGAGCGCTTGTTTATACGCGCACATCGTTCGTTCATCATTAACATTCAGTACATTCTAAATTTCTCATTGTATGCGAAAAACTCTTATTTAGTATCGTTTGAAGGTATTGAGGAAAAAGCGGTGATTACGAAAGAAAACTTGGACTACATACAACAACATTACTTCTGAGGTGATTTATTTGCGAAACCGTATTATCTACCTGGTACTTTGCTTTATACATATCGTGCTCGCCACAAATGGTCTCATGCCGATCGGGGCTGCGTCACTTCTGGCAATTGCTGTGGCAATCAGTACATATAAATATATAAAAATCGACTCCAGTTGGACGATACAGATTCTATTAGCGGTAATCTATCCTATAAATGGTCCGGGTATTGAAAATGCAATCGTGCTACTGTGCAGTGTGTCGCTACTGATCTATAGTACATTTTCGCAGAGAAAATTATTTGCGCTGCAAAACACGAAAGCAGCAGTGGATGCACAGCAACAACAATTCAACGAAACCTTTCAGACCGTACGAAAAGAGCGTCACGATTATTTAAAGCACATCGCAGCTATTTCGTTTCTGTTAGAAAAAGAAGATATCCATTCGGCAAAGAATTATATGGCCAAAATAATTGATAACTATGAGGAGACAAACTTATCCATTAAAGGGGAACAAGGAGCTGTGGCGTCAGCACTGCACTCAAATTATAAGGCGGCAAGAGAAAAAGACATCGCCATCAATTATCAGCTGGAAGTACCCATTTCAAGCATTCCCATTCCGCCACATAAGCTGGTGGAATTAATAGGAAATATCCTTGAAAATGCAGTAGACGCTTGTGATGAGTGGCAACAAGAAAGTAAAGAACAAGGGTTTATTGAGCTGAATTTACGCAAACGCAGCGGCTTGTATATATTATCGTGCAAAAACAGTACACGACCCTTGCCTAAAAGCCTTGCCGATCAGCTATTTACAACGGCAGGCCTTACTACTAAAGAGGAACACGTAGGATTAGGAACAATGATTATCCAGCAAATTATCAAAGATCACGATGGCTTTTTAGATTTCATTGCAGAAAAAAATACCTTTTCCATCACTTGTAAAATACCAAGCATCATGTAGAAGCTGGGACGAAACACACTTTGGAAAAAGGAAAGCGCTGAACATTTTACAATTATAAAATATTCGGAAATTTTTAAAGAAAATGGGTCTTAACGAGAAGAAACTATACCTGTAATCCTGTATAATAAAAGAAGCTCCTAACTATTCTATATTCGAGGTAACGAAATGTCCTATCAAATTGACCTTACTAGTAGAGAAACGCAAGTAATCGGGCTAGTCCCCCAATGTATCATTGATTATTATTCTCTTACATGCGCTTCTCCTGAAGTATATTTGCCGCCGGGAGTACTGAAGCATTTAAAGAAACACGGCCATTGGAATGATTTTATAAAATACTATAAAGAAATCCCTAAAATGATTACATCACCTGATTATGTTGGTCAAAATCCGAAAGAGCCGAATACAATAGAAATGTATAAAGTAATTTCAGATCATGTCATTTTACCGATTAAATTAAACAAAGCAGACGGGCTTTTTATGAGTTCCTTTTACATATTGGATAATGGTGCCAATAAAATTACCAAACGCTTAAGAACAGGGCGTTTACATCCATACGCATATTTTATTAATAGGTAAACAGAAAATAATTTTATATACTAGATAGTGAATTTTATAAATTTTAGAGTGTACATTTTCATACTTTTGACGTATAATATGATTGAAGCGTGAATAAATTAAACTTACTAAAAACTATTTGAGGTGGGAAAGGTTCCCCACGCGCTTATCTTTATGATAAGTTACCAGAGATCAGGATTGCCGCCCTGCTTATAGTTTTTAGTGTCGATACGTACACACCCTTTACCTTTGCTGGTGAAGGGTGTTTTGCATTATCTCTTGCTTATATGGAAGTTTTTGCTGTTGCTAGTAAACCCTCTCCTTCATTAACATCTTCATCACTCTATATATACGAAAATAGTATTTATCACAACAATTAATCCAAACAAGATTGACCAGCCGATATTTGCAGTGAAGAAAATAGCGAAAAAGGCTAAGCCATAAATAACCGCCTCAAGCACTAAGCGAGACAGTCCTTGGAGCCTATAAGGAGCAGCCGGGGATCCAAAACTCGCCCATATTACCATAATCAGAAAAACACTCCCGATTCCTGCCCCGTATTTCAGTATAATTCCCTTTGGTATTTGAAAGGACCAATAGCCAATCATAATCAAACTAATCATTTCCAAAATGAAGCGAGCCGCATGATTCACAGATTTGATAATCGATACATTTTCCATTTTTTATCCTCCTGATTTATCGGAACTCTAATGTGTACACTGTTTTTGTTAACGGCATATACGAAAACTCACACTCATATAATCCATCCTTCACATCTTTAAATCGACTTGATTTAACAACATATATCTGCTCATTAACCGTTACTTCAGTAATATCTATGCTTCTGCCTCCACGAATGAATTCAAGATTACATTGGCCAGCTACCTGTCTTCCCTCTGTAAATTTATATTGATATAGATCATAGCTATATACCGACACAATAATGAGTGAAAATAATGCAAGCACCCCTAACGCAAGCCACGCTCCATATTTTGTATCATCTCTTTTGCGTGCATAAATAATGGCTGTACCTATACATGCCAATAATATAAACAAGAAAGAAAACAAAGCACCATAGAAACCAACTAACATTCAAATCCCTCCTTCATTCCTCTTTTTTATTTCATAATTAGAATGACTACATATGTCTTCGCCTTGATCAAGAAATTTTACATAAGGACGTTCATTAATAATGATACGATAAAAAATGGAAATAAGTTTCAAATTTATGCCTTTACTATTGATGGTTACTAACATATGTGGAATTTTATCGATTACTTAAAACCTTTATAGTGTTTACTAGATTTTAGGAAGGCAGGATAAATGTACAGCACCGCAGAATAAGTAAAATAATAACTTTATACAAGGTGGTACTCATTTGAAAAAAATAGTAATAGTTACAGTCTTTGCTCTGATGATGTGTTTTTTATATTTCTATCAATCACCTATTATCAGTACAAACGCAGCGATACAGAAGGCAGAAGAATATTTGCTAAATCCCCCGGAAGAATGGAAAAAATCAATTTCTTTTGATGGTTCAGAAGAACATCTAGCTGAAAATATCAGTGTAAACCTGACCCAAAAACATGGGTTTTGGAATGAATTATTTAATAGGATGCAGTGGGAAGTGACAATAAAGTATCCGCAAAGTCAACCGACCATTATAATGGACGCCCATACTGGAGAGTTTATAGGTTTATCCGGTCCATTCAATTAGCTAATCACATCTCCTTCAGCTTATGTAAGGTATAATAGTCGCGCTTCGGGAATTATCTTATTGCAACAGCCAAAATGGGATTATAATTTAACTGAATCTTGAGTTATGGAGAGTTAAGAAATGAAAAAGGAAAAAAGAAAAAAAGCAAAGCAGGACGGCTTTTTTAAAGAGATGCTAGATGAGCTAATCAGTTCAATCTTATTTGAAATTGTTTGGAATATCCTGATGTTTATACCAAGAATGATGATTCGCCTCATAAAGAACATTTGATGTGTTAGAGAATAACAATAGTAAAGGACATTACATATGACTCTTATGTCACATGTAATGTCCTTTTTTAAAATTCCCGCCTGAAATTTTAAATCCTTGCTTTTTATCGAGGACGGGATACTTCTTTTGAAACCGTGTTAAAATTAGCCTCTCGCTTTTCCAGGAAAGCAGCAATCCCCTCTTTCCCTTCGAAACTGCTTGCCCTTTCAGCGATTGTTAAAGACTCCAAAGTCATTTGGGATTCCAGTGTTTCTTGCTGGGAAAGCAATAATAACTTTTTGGTTGCTCCGAAAGCACTCGTTGGTCCATTTGCTAGCTGTTTAGCTAAATCGATTACAAATGGCAGTAGTTCTTCTTTCGGGAGAACTTCATTGATAATGCCCCATTCTTTCGCCTCTGCGGCGCTCAAAGGGCGATTTAAATAGAAAAGCTCCATGGCACGTTTCACACCGATCATACGCGGCAAGAAATAACTGCCTGCTCCATCAGGCGTTAAACCTATTTTGTTATAGGCTGCTACCAATCTTGTATTCTCAGACGCATAGATTAAATCACCCGTACACGCAAGACTCATTCCGCCGCCCGCTGCAATCCCATTGATTGCTACAATATACGGTTTATTCATTCGGACGAAATGTGAAATAGCTTGATGAAAATAACTTGTTACGATTTTTAAATGAGAGCCCACTTCATCTCTCTCTTTGACAAAACTTTTTAAGTCACCGCCAACTGAAAATTTATCTCCAGAACCTGTCAGAACGACTGCACGAATCTCTTCATTTTCTGAACAATGGATGGCTACTTCCAATAATTCTTTAGCCAGATCCACATTAATTGCATTTCCTGCTTCCGGTCGGTTTAACGTAATGATTCCAACATGATTTTCAGTTATTAATTCAATACATTGATATTTCAAAGATAGATCCTCCTTTAGTTTCAAGGTATTCCTATTAATATACTAGTGAATAACTTTGCTATCTTTTGAAAAAGTCTTTCTAAACCTTGGTAAGTAATATTAGCTTTTTCATATAGCTTCAATAATTGCAATTTAGATTAGGGTGTAAATAATCGATTGTTGATGTGACATATTTTGCACGCTCCTTTAATTAGATGATAAAGATGCGTTCGCAGAATCGATGGCTTGTATATCTTTTTTAATGCCTACCACAAATAGGGACCCTAATACACAAAATACACCTGCTGATACAAAGGCTACTGTATAGGTATCTAAATAGTTATAGATTAGCCCCCCGCCGTAAGCAGCAACTGCGGAGCCAGCTTGGTGGGATGCGAAAATCCATCCATAAATAATACCGCTTTTTTGAATTCCAAATTTCTGTCTGGCTATTCCAATCGTTGGCGGTACAGTAGCAATCCAATCCAAGCCGTAGAAAATAGCGAAAATCATCAAGA
The DNA here is from genome assembly GCA_014595895.1 of Lysinibacillus odysseyi. Taxonomy (GTDB): domain Bacteria; phylum Bacillota; class Bacilli; order Bacillales_A; family Planococcaceae; genus Lysinibacillus_B; species Lysinibacillus_B odysseyi_A. Next base: position 1,314,021 of record JABUKB010000001.1, read on the forward strand.
ATGTAATCGAACCTTCCATTAAGGCAAAAGGCAATAACATCAAGGATAAGCCGCGCAATAAATAATACCAAAATAATAACCAACGATTATCAAACCGGTCCGATAGCCAACCCGATAACGTAGTGCCAATTAAATTAAAGACCCCCATAAAGGATAGCAGTGAAGCGGCCGTTAAAAACGGAACACCAAAACCGACACAATAAGAGATAAAATGCGTACCGATTAATCCACTTGTAGATAAGCCACATATAAAGAAGCTACCCGCTAATAACCAAAACTCTTTGACCTTTATCGCTTCAAATAAACCGTTAAAGGCTAACCGAATTGGATTTCCTTTCTGAGAGTCTACTTCTGGTAACTCTACATGTTGTCCATAGGGTAATACCCCTTTTTCCTTTGGAGAGTTTTTCATAAAAATGAACATTAGTATCAACATGACAACGCTCAAAGCTGAAATCAATCCCATGGCCCAGCGCCAAGATTGATCTTTAATAATCATGGCTAAAATAGGCAGTAATATGAGCTGTCCTGTTGCTGTACTTGCTGTTAGGATTCCTAAAGCCAACCCTCTTTTTTCAACAAACCAATGATTCGATACATAGGGGCTAACTACCGTTAAAAATAAACTAGCTCCCAGTCCAATGAAAATGCCCCAAATAATGATTAATTGCCATGATTCATTCATAACAAGTGTCAGTAAGCTTCCTACAAGTAATGTAGACATCGAGATTAACATCATTTTTTTAATGCCCATGACTTCGAGTAATGCGGCCATAAAAGGACCTGCAATTCCGTATAAAAATAAGCTAATCGCAAATGCGAACGCTATACTCGGGCGGTTCCAGCCAAATTCTTTTTCAAAGGCATCGATGAAAACACCTGATGAAGATAGAAGAATCCCAGCCACTATGATTGAGAAAAATGTGACGACTAGAATAACCCAACTGTAATGAATCCGTTTCATTTTCTAGCTCCTCCGTTCATCCTTTAGTAACTTTCTCGTATGCTGGCTCTTAGTTGTCGGTGAATCAATACTTCCATTTTTCGTACCTATTTCCATTATAACGATATTTTCTACAATTTACTAAATATTCTTTACTTTTGTTAGATTATGTAACTAAAAAGCTGCATCACGCTTTGAAAGGTGACGCAGCACAGTTAAAATTTTTAAATTAAACAGAGTTGCGAACAACTAATACATCACACATTGCATGCCGAACAATTGCTTCCGTATTAGAACCAATCAAAAATTGCTCTGCAGCATTTAATCCTGTAGCTCCACAAATAATGAGATCTGCTACAACGATTTCATCCAAATTTTTAGACAAGATAGTTTTCGGCGATCCTTTCGTTAAAATTTTATTGACATTTTTAACTCCTGCTTCCTTTGCCTGCAGCTCGTATCCATCTAATAATACTTCCCCGTGTTTGCGAGCCAGTTCATTCATATTGTCATGTAACATTTCATAAGAATTGGCGAAGGTATGATTGATGACATGAATAATGTGTAGCGTACTGCCTTCATTATGAAGCGCTACATCGATTGACTTACGAAAGGCTCCTTCAACTTCTTTTGATCCGTCTACTGCTACGACGATATTCCGGTAATAAGTTGCCATAAAAAACTCCTCCTTTATAGTACCTTCCATTATGTTTACATACCCTTATTTAGGTAATTTATTATACTGAGCATACATCTCAGGCTTAGTGAACAAAGAAGGTTTAGGCGAGTTTTATGATGGTCTAGTAGCCAAACATCCCATCGTCGCCCAGGTCTTCCAGAAGAAGTCGCTTCTGCTCTCGCATTCTTAGCAGAAAACGATTTCGTCACTGATACACCAGTATCCGTAGATGGTGGTTACACGGCAATCTAATTCATCTGACAGCAATATGAAAAGCAATTTGCTAGCCTATTTATACAACTGAGAAGAAATGAAAAGTATGAAGATTGGCAAAGTCATACACACTATAGCGGAAATATCAAATTTACTGGAGGTCTTTTCGAATGAAACGTTTTGAAAATAAAGTAGTAATCGTTACAGGTGCAGGCTCTGGCTTAGGTCGTTCTTCGGCCATCCGCCTAGCCCAGGAAGGCGCTAAATTAAGCTTGGTGGACTTAAATGAATCCGGCTTGCAAGAAACAGTAGCAGAAATTAAAAAAGCGGCTCCTCAAGCAGAAACATTAACTATTACAGCGAACGTGGCGAATGAAAAAGAAGTAAAAAATTATGTGGATCAAACAGTCCAAACATTCGGTACAATTGATGGTTTCTTCAATAATGCAGGAATTGAAGGAAAACAAAATTTAACAGAAGATTTCGGCATAGATGAATTCCAGAAAGTCATCTCCATTAACTTAAACGGTGTGTTTTATGGGATGAAATATGTACTTGCCGTAATGAAAGGAAAAGGAAAAGGCGCGATTGTCAATACGGCATCAGTTGGCGGTATCCGTGGTGTTGGGAATCAGTCCGGCTATGCAGCTTCAAAACACGGGGTTGTTGGTTTGACCCGAAACTCAGCAATCGAATACGGACAGTTCGGTATTTCAATCAAGGCCATTGCTCCCGGTGCAATTATGACGCCGATGGTTGAAGGTTCATTAAAACAAATTGATCCAGAAAACTGGGAAGAAGTCGGAAAAGCATTCGTTGAGCCGAACCCAATGAAGCGCTTTGGTAAACCAGAAGAAGTAGCCGCGCTGGTAGCCTTCTTATTGGCAGAAGAATCTGGCTTCATCAATGGTGTAGTAATCCCTATTGATGGCGGTCAATCATATAAATATTAATTCCTAAGGGACTGACAACTAATAAATACATGATAAACGGTAGATGAAAATCCATGTGATTTCGTCTACCGTTTTCTATATCAAATAATTTGACTCCTTCTTTTCTTGCATGGTATCATTATCTCGAATTCAAGATAAATTATTTTAGGTTAGTGATAACGACATAGTTCATTATAGAACTTTGTAAGCATCCAATTTTAAAAAATGTATTCATTTGCTATGCTAATATATGAGGAGGACTATGTATGATTCGTATTGAAGGGCATCACCATATTTCCATGAGAACGAAAAACATAAAAGAAAACAACCACTTTTATACAACGATTCTAGGCTTAAGAAGAGTAAAAGTATCAGTCAATCAGGATGATCCATCGATGTATCACGTCTTTTACGGTGATGCAGTGGGCAGCCCGGGTACTGGCTTAACTTTTTTTGAAATGCCGATGATCGGCAGAACACACCGCGGAACAAATGCCATAACAAGAATCGGTTTATTTGTCCCCTCTTCCGCCAGTCTGATTTATTGGCAACAACGCCTTGGGCAGTTTGGCATAGAGACAGGTGAAATCACGCATTATGCTGGACGTGAAGCGCTCCATTTCGAGGATAAAGATGGTTTACGTCTAGTGCTTCTCAATAACAATAGCGAACCGGTACCTGACATTTGGCAAGGCTGGGCAGATTCCACTGTAGAGAAAGAGCATCAAATTTTAGGGATGGGACCTGTTGAAATGACCGTCCAATCGCTGAGCAGCCTGGCTAACACATTAGAAACCATTTTCGGTTACGAGCTTGTTTCGCGCGAAGACTCCCAAGCCATTTATCAATCCGTCGGCGGACATGGTTACGGTGAAATCATTCTAGTCGAGCAAGACGGACCGAAAGAACGACCGGGTCGAGGCAGTGTGCATCATCTTGCCATTCGTGTCCAAAATAGCGAGGAACTGCGCTATTGGGAAAAGAAAATTAACGACCATGGCTTTCAACTAATAAAATTTACGGACCGCTTCTATTTTGAAAGTCTGTATTTCAAAGACGAAAATGGCATTGTATTTGAACTGGCAACGGATGGACCGGGATTCACAGCAGATGTATCAGTGGAAGAGCTCGGAAACAATCTGGACTTACCGCCGTTTTTAGAATCAAAACGTGCTGACATCGAGGCTAAATTAACGCCAATCCGTGAATGGGAATAGTTGTGCAACATGAAGCATCATTTAAAAATTTGACGTCTAACGTAAAGGAGAAAAATATGTTTTCTATTAATCCGAAAGACCAAACTGAACGTAATAATTATAAATTATTAACAGGAACGATTATCCCTCGTCCCATCGCATTTGTGACAACAATATCTAGTGACGGTGTGATCAATGGCGCACCTTTTAGTTATTTTAATATTGTCTCTTCCAATCCCCCGATGCTCTCTGTTTCGGTACAGCGAGCAGGTGGGCAAATGAAGGATACAGCACGTAATATCTATGAAAACCGTGAATTTGTCGTGCACATTGTGGATACAGAAAATGTAGAGAAAATCAATAAAACGGCCGCTTCCCTGCCCGCTGACGAAAGTGAGCTGGAAATCGCGGAGCTAACACCCGTAGAAAGCGAGAAGATAAGTGTACCGGGCATCAAAGAAGCAAAGGTTCGTTATGAATGCAAGCTTGTACAGGCCATTCCCGTAGGCGGGAAAGAAGATGTGCCGGGCGCTGATTTATTTATTGGTGAAGTGGTGCTGTTTCATTTAGATGAAGCTATTTATGACAATACGTATATTAATGCCCGTGAGCTTGATGCTGTGAGTAGATTAGCTGGCGCGAACTATGCAAAAATTGGAGATATCTTCTCGATTGAGCGACCAAAATAAATAATGCTAGTTTAAATATGTACGAAAAGAAGAGGTGTCTCAAACATAACTGGGGCATCTCTATTATTTTCAACAGATAGTAAGGAGTGAAATGAGATGAAGCTACATCATGACACGAGTATAGATCAGGATGTACTATCGTTAATCTGGAATCATACAAATGACGCTATTTTTACTATTGGCTATGACGGTCAACTATTAGCTACAAATCCTGCTTTTTCCTCCATCTTAGGATGGGACAAAGAGGACCTTGAAAATCAGCACTTTTTTTCTTTTTTTCTAAACACAACAGAAGAGGAACAAAGAGAGCTGTTGAACACATTCAAAAAAGGACAGGATGTACCCTATTATGTAACAAAAAGAGTAAGTAAGAACGGCAATGTAATAGATATTCTTGCCTCTTACTGTGCTGTCAACAAAAAGGATATACTGGCAGTTGGCATGTATAAGGATTTTACAGAACAAATGGAAATTCAGCGCAAACTACAAGCGAGCCAGTATTGCTATCGCAACTTAGTAGAGTTTATACCGGATGCCATTTTTGTTGAGAATGATGAAAAAATCAGGTTTATTAATAAGACAGGTCTCCATATCCTTGGCGTGCAGGATGAAAACGATATATTAGGACAGCCGATATGGCAGTTTATAGCAGCTGAAAACCGTCTAGCCTTCAAAAGTAAAATAGCGCAGGCCATCGCAAGCGGTGAATCCATCATTGAACAAGTCAATCGTATCGATGGCAAAATCATCTGGGTTGAAATTACAATTATGCGTGTTTTATTTGAGGATGAGTATGTCAATCAAATTATGATGCGGGATATTACTGCTAAGAAACATTACGAGGCACAGCTTGAGTACTTAGCCTTTCACGACCCTCTCACTGGTCTTTCCAATCGGTGCCGCTTCATGGGGATGTTTAGCCAAGTCATTGAACAAGCAACTAAACAGCAACAGATGCTAAGTGTTATTTATCTCGATATTGATAAGTTTAAATCGATTAATGACACATTCGGACATGATGCAGGAGATCAACTGCTCGTTCAATTTGCCAATCTATTAAAACAGCATGCAAGACAAGAGGATATCATCTGTCGCATAGGCGGAGATGAATTTCTGATATTACTTCAGGATATCAGAGGTCAGCATATGGTTATTGAGATCATAGAGAAGCTGCAGCAAGCTTTGGCAACCCCTATTCTGCTAGATAATCAACCTATTTCAATCACTGTAAGCATGGGAGCTGCCCTATTCCCTCAGGACGGTACAGATGCAAAAGTATTGATTGCCCATGCAGATACAGCTCTTTATCAAGCAAAAGAACAGCGCAATACATACCGATTTTATGAAGGTGATTATGCCTGACAGTAAAAAGGCTGCTTCCGTGTCCTCTTTTGGATACTGAGCAGCCTTTTCTTCGCAATCATTTTGTCACAGCTATTTTTACTTGTCAATTACATACACTAATAAGGCATAGCTCATACAGCTTCCGGGTACAGTTACAGGAGGTGATAAAATTGGATGCCATTATTTTCAGTATTTTTGCTGTCCTGTATGCAGCACTATTTATCTGGTCTATCCGTTCTCATAAATGGATGCTTTCTAGCGTGATATTGCTCGTCGTGGCAGCGCTCATTTATGATAACGGCATTATAGCCATTGGTCATTTAATCGGTGAAGGAACTACCCTTGAAATGTTGAATAGTTGGCGTTTTTGGCTTCATGCATTTTGTACTCCTATGCTTATTCTGTTTTCAGTCGCTATGATGCGGGAGGCTGGGATTCATTGGGCTCAGAAGAAATGGGTACTCATTGTAGGGGTTATTTATACGATCATAGCCATCATTGTGGAATATAGGGAGACACTAGCTGATTTTTCGATTGAAGCAAAACAGGAATACGGTGCTTTAAGCTATTCCGCTACGGAGCCTGCCAGTGGTCCGCCCCTCATGATTCTACTCGTTCTCGCTATGTTATTGCTTGCCGGCATCATGCTTTGGCGGAAAGCCAAGTGGCCATGGATGTTAATCGGTACGGTTATCATGACGATTGGGAGCGCTGTACCAATTAATATTGGGAGTAACGCCATTACCAATGCTTTTGAACTCATCTTGCTATTTACCCTTGTATGGACAAAAAAGAAAATGGATCGTAGAGATATAAAGTGAAACTTCAATCAGTGGGGGATTTTCCACATCCCCCGCTGATTAACAAGGAACACAAGCTAAGTTCGCCACGTCCTGTGGCAACGCTTGTGTAACCAACATCGTGTTGGCCCGAACCAATCGGGCTTTTACGGGTAGTTGATTTCCCGCCTATCCTTTTTGCCCGCTACGCTTTCGAGGTAGATAAATTACTTACTACCCGTTAATGCGGGATAAAGGTGAAAAGAGAATAAAGATACTCCCCCACTCAAACCTATGTTAGTATAGTTTCTAGCATTGTTTTTTAGGGAGAGCATCATATGTTACAAAAAGGCATACATGTTTATTTAAGAGCAGTGGAAGAAAAAGATGCGGCTGATATTTTAGCATCTGTCTCGAATGAAGAAATTCGTTATATGACGGGTACGAAAGCTGTTTTTACAATCGATCAAATCAAACAGCATATCCAGAAATGCCGTCTAGACGATAGTCGTGTAGATTTTGTCGTCTGTTTACATGAAACAGATGAAGTAATTGCCGAGGGAGCAATTTTGGAAATCGATCCTGACAATCAATTAGCTTATTACCGAATTGCCATTTTTCCACAATTTGTCGGACGTGGTTACGGAACGGAGACAACAAAGCTTGCTGTCCAGTATACATTTGAAACGTTGCAGCTGAACCGTTTGCAATTAGAAGTATATAGCCACAATCCGCGCGCCATTCGAAGCTACGAGAAGGCAGGTTTCCAGTACGAGGGTACGCGCCGGGAAGTCCTGTTATGGAATGGACAGTATTCGGATGAAATCATCATGAGTATTTTATACAAGGATTATAAATAAAGAACCGGAATGCCCGGTTCTTTTATTTTTGCCTATTATTTTGTAATGGACATTGTTTTAGCTAACTCTTTCAGTTGCTGGACTGTTGCCGAAATATTCTTACTGGAAGCAATGGCTGAGATGACGGCAGCACCATCCGCACCACTTTCAAACACCACTCCCGCATTTTCTACTGTCAGTCCCCCAATCGCCACAATCGGTAGTTGCGGATATCGTTTCCTCGCTTCAGTCAAAAAGCTAGTACCAGCTGGCGCATTGGCGTCTGATTTTGATTGGGTTTTATAAATAGGTCCAATCCCTACATAATCAGCCCCGCCTGATACTGCTTGTTCAAGCTCTTGTTCATTATGAACAGAAACACCCACTAGCTTATGAGGCAGTCGTTTTTTTACGTCTTCCAACTGCGCATCGTCTTGCCCAATATGCACCCCATCTGCCTGTAAGCGGACCGCTAGTTCAATATCATCATTGATAATAAATGGTACGTGATAGGCAGCACATAGTTGCTGACACTGTTTCGCAAATTCTATATATGCTTCACCCGCTAAAGCCTCCTCCCCTTTTTCACGTAGCTGGAACATCGTCACCCCTGCTTGTAATGCTTGTTCCAACGTGTGGAGAGGGTCTTGCACGGCATTCAATGTGCCCATAATAAAGTAAACTTGCAGATTTTTACGATCCAATGATTTCCACCTCACTTGCCGATTGCTGCTTATTATAGGCAAAGTGGTTGGTTGGACCATGCCCGTGCCCGATATTTAGTGGATAGGCAATGGCTTGATGAATAAAGTGCTTTGCTTCCGTAATGGCAGCTTGGATGGTATAGCCCTTTGCCAAAAAAGCTGTAATGGCTGCCGAGAACGTACAGCCCGTGCCATGAGTATGCTTTGTGTCAATGCGCGGTGCTACAAGTTTAAATGTCTGACCGTCCTTGAAATAGACGGTATCGATGGCCTGCTCCCCGCTCATATGACCACCTTTTAGTACAACACAATTAGCGCCCATTTGTAAAAGCTCCTCTGCTGCCTGTTGAAGCGTCGATTGGTTGCAGATAGAGATACCCGTTAATACCTCTGCTTCCGGGATATTCGGTGTCAGTACAGTGGCAAGCGGTACTAAATGCTTGATAAATGCTTCTACCGCTTCTTGCTGTAAGAGGCTTGCCCCGCCTTTTGCAATCATCACAGGGTCGAGTACACAATTCTTTGCTTGCTGCCGCAATTGCTGTGCTACCACTTCAATAATCTCACTCGAAAAAAGCATGCCTGTTTTTACTGCACTAACCTCAAAATCATTGAAAACGACTTCTATCTGTTTAGCAACTAATGAGGTTTCAATCGCCTGAATGCCTTCCACACCTAACGTATTTTGAGCTGTAATGGCTGTGATGGCAGACGTTCCAAAAACCCCTAGCTCTTGAAACGTTTTTAAATCAGCTTGAATCCCAGCCCCGCCGCCGCTATCAGAGCCGGCAATGGTCATGGCGATGTTCATTGTGTCACCCCCGCTGATAGACGATGTAATTCATTTAGTATTTCCATTTGGAAAGAGCCCATATCCTTTGTACCGTGTAGGGAAGCAACCTCTTTATATTCGGCTAAAATCGCTTGCAAATGCTCAAATGTATCCCTTTCTATGGCTAAAGCCGCTGTACAAATGGCACTCAATAAACAGCCTGTTCCCGTAACAGCTTGCATTTTCTCATGACCGCCACGGATTGAAACTATCTTTTGACCATCCGTTATATAATCACAGGCACCCGTCACAATAACGATGCATTGATACTTTGTAGCGACTGCCATAGCTGCAGAGGCAATATCCATATCGCCCGTGCCAGCATCGACACCTCTTGCTTGCCACTCTACCCCAGCCAGTGCAGCTAGTTCACTTGGATTGCAGCGAATACAAGTAAATTGAACCTCATTTAGTAATTGCTTGATGGCTTGACGCCGGAAAGCGGAAACGCCTACTCCCACAGGATCTAGCAGAACGGGAATATGCAGTTCATTCGCCTTTTTTCCAGCATTCAGCATTGACTCCTTTGTTCGCGTATTTAATGTACCAATGTTTAAAAGCAAGGCATTTGAAATAGCGGTCACCTCGGCTACTTCTTCTATTTCATCCGCCATGATAGGCGAGGCTCCGATTGCCAATAAGCCATTTGCTGTAAAATTAGCGACAACATAATTGGTCATGCAGTGAACAAGTGGCGCTGCTTTTTTAATGTTAGCGATACTCATATGTCATCACCTCAGCTTGCCAGTTTTCAAATGTCCAAGACATCTCCCAGAACTTCCATTCATAATAACAGCTTTTTTCAAAATGTCTTTTAAAGGTCGCTACCTTTTCGGGCTGTTCCTCAGCGTAGCGGTCCATTCTCTCTTTTTGATAGCGGATTGTTTCCGCAAATTCATCTGAACTATATAAGGCAATCCATTGCTCATACAGTGCGATGCCTGGCTTTGCATGTTTATACTTTTGTCCAATTTCGGCATAGAGCCACGGGCAAGGGAACATTGCCGCAAATGCTTCGGCTACATCACCGTTATGAGCTGCATTGTACATATGGCTTACGTAATTATAAGCGGCTGGTGCCGGGTCAAATTGTGCTACCTCTTCCTCTGTCACTTGCAGCTCTTTAAAAACTGTGCGATGCAGCTCTAACTCTGCTTCATGAATATAGTTCGCTTGATTTAAAAAATACGTAATCTCTTCATTTGTTTCTGCTTTTGTTGCGGCAATCGATAGCACTTTTGAATAATGCTTTAAATAATAGGCATCTTGCAGCATATAATACTTAAACTTTTCAAGCGGCAATGAACCGTCTACAATTCCTTTTACAAATGGATGATGGAAACTTCCTTCCCAATATAAATCCGTTTCTTTTCTTACTTCTTCACAAAATGACATCTTATGTCCTCCTTTTTAGTGGACGCAGATCGACAAAAAGACGCTTACCCAAATAGATAGGAAAGCGCCTAAAAAAATTGCTCCCTACGTCAGTGTTAACTGTCAGGTTCTAAGGGTCAGGTTTTAACCTTCTCAACACAGATGTGTCCCCCCGCAATTAAAATATTTTGTTAGAAACAAAAGGCTCCCCATCAGAAATGGCGAGCCTGTACAAAATAATATACCGTCATTGTACTTTGCTCCCTACGCCAGTATTAACTGAACAGGTTCAAATGGTCAGGTTTTAACCTTCTCAACACAAATGTGTCCCCATGCAAAATATTTTAATTATATTCATCTTACTAAAGTAAATAGAAAAGTCAAGAAAGTTCAGATATTTCATCTACCATAATAGGCGAGGCTCCGATTGCCAATAAGCTATTTGTTGTAAAATTAGCGACAATATAATTGGTTATGTAGGGAACAAGTGGCGCTGCTTTCCGAATGTTAGCGATACTTATACGTCATCACCTCAGCTTGCCAGTTTTCAAATGTCCAAGACATCTCCCAGAACTTCCACTCGTAATAACAGCTTTTTTCAAAATGTCTTTTAAAGATTGCTACCTTTTCAGGCTGCTCCTCAGCGTAGCTGTCCATTTTCTCTTTTTGACCACGGATTATTTCCGCAAAGTCATCTGAGCCATATAAGGCAATCCATTGCTCATACAGGGCTACGCCTGGTTTTGCATGTTTGTACTTTTGTCCAATTTCGGCGTAAATCCACGCGCAAGGGAACATCGCCGCAAATGCTTCTGCTACATCACCGTTATGAGTTGCATTGTACATATGACTTAAGTAATTATAAGCTGCTGGTGCCGGGTCAAATTGTGCTAGCTCCTCTTCTGTCACTTGCAGTTCTTTAAAAGCTGTTCGATGCAGCTCTAATTCTGCTTCATGAATATATTTTGCCTGATTTAAAAAATATCGAATATCTTCAATTGTATCTGCTTTTGTTGCGGCAATCGATAACGATTTGAAATAATGCTTTAAATAATAAGCATCCTGTAGCATATAATACTTAAACTTTTCAAGCGGCAGTGAACCGTCTACAATCCCTTTTATAAATGGATGATGAAAACTTGCTTCCCAATATAAATCCGTTTCTTTTCTTGCTTCTTCACAAAATGACAACGTATTTCCTCCTTTTTAGTGGACGTAGACCGACAAAAAACGCTTACCCAAATAGATAGGAAAGCGCTTTAAAAAAGTTGCTCACTACGTCAGTGTTAACTGAACAGGTTCAAATGGTCAGGTTTTAACCTTCTCAACACATATGTGTCCCCCTGCAATTAAAATATTTTGTTTAGAAACAAAAGGCTCTCCATCGAAAATGGAGAGTCTGTACAAAACAATATATCGTCATTGTACTTTGCTCCCTACGCCAGTATTAACTGAACAGGTTCAAATGGTCAGGTTCTAACCTTCTCAACACACATGTGTCCCCACGCAAAATATTTCAATTATATTCATCTTACTAAAGTAAATAGAAAAGTCAATATAGTTAACTAAATATTCATACTTTACTTAAAGTTAGAAATTTTTATGAAGAGGCATGTCTTTAAAATCATTTAGATTTAATAGACATGCCCCTTATTTTCATGACTCTTACTTTAATTTTTCTAGTTCTTTCCCTAGTAATTTTGCTAATTCCAGCATCGCAAATTTCTGCTCTAGCTCCTCGGCATCTGAATTATAATTTGTATTTGTATTGACATCATACGTATAGACCGTACCATGTTCATCGACAATAAACTCAATGCCGGCTACATCAATCTCATTTCCTCGTAAGAACTTTTTGTACTTGTCAATCAGCTCCGTATGTGGGTTATCGATAATACGGAACTTCATATTGTCCTTTGGTTCTTCGCCAACTGGACAGAACAGATCGCCAATTTGACATGCGTCCGCTGGACATAGTTCAAAGCCTTCTGATGTATCTACTCGCACAGAATACACATACTCACCACCAACAAACTCAACTCGTGTAATCGATGCATCTGGTGATTTTACATATTGCTGCACCAGTGTGATGCCATCGACTGATTCTTCAAATGTTGGTTTATCTAGATGTTCCTGTAATGCTTCCAATGAATAAAACAACTGCACACCTAAACCCTTCCCTGCACGGTTATGCTTCGTAATAAACGGGAATGTGTTTAAAGCTTTAGCCGCTTCGATAATTTGCTCTTTTCCAACAGCAGCTACCGTTTTAGGTACAAGTACGCCGTATTTCTCTAGCTGCGTATACTGCTTAACCTTGCTTACCTCTAGTCGCAGGGCATTGCTTCCATTTAACACTTTTCTGCCGTGAAACTCTAGCCAGTCAATCACAGCGCCTGCTAGCTCTGGCGCAAATCGGTGGTTACGCGTGTGAGAAGAGGCACTCATGCGATTATAGAAAACCCCTTCTGGCGGCTGTTCGCTTAAATTGACAATCCCTTCATCTAAATGCCACGCCTCGTACGGGATATTTAATTCTTCTAATCTTCTTGTTAAATGCACTGTCCACTCATTATTTTCATGGATGATATAAACTTTTTTTGTCATTAAGTAAACTCCTCTGATTCATTATGTAGAAATAATAATTCTAGTTCTATTCTAAGTTTCTCCTCTTCATTAAGTCAAACAGTTAGCCAGATGATTGTTGAAAGCTGCCTGTTCTCACCGGATGCGACCTATGATAAACTCAGGTTATCAGAATTTTCCAATTGAACATTCAACTTATAAACATTTATTTCTTTAAGCATAGGAGAGGGGTATTTTTTGGTGAAAGGAACCATTTATAAGGGTAATGGGAAATCACTTATTACTCAACATTACGATAATTATCTAAAGTCGTTTGATTTTGACATCGAGCAGATATATGTTGATACAACTTATGGTAAAACGCATGTTTTGGCAGCAGGACCGCCAGAAGGAAAGCCTATTTTTATATTTCAGGGCGGTAATTGCATAAATCCAATGACTTTATCTTGGTTTTTACCACTCGTAGAGAAATACAGAGTTTATGCACCGGATACAATCGGGCATCCAGGATACAGTGATGCAAGCAGGATTTCAGCGAAGGACAATAGTTTTGCCCAGTGGATAAAAGAGTTAATGGATTACTTTAATATCGATAGCAGCGCATTTGTCGGTCCGTCCTACGGTGCAGGTATTATTTTGAGATTAGCCACATTTATGCCAGAAAGAATCGATTGTTCCGTATTGGTATCACCAGCAGGAATAAGATTAAGTTCTAAGATGAGAATGATTAAAGATATCTTGCTTCCTTTGGTCTTATTTAAGAGTACTTCCTCGCAAAAACATCTCAATAAAATTACCGACACTATGTCAGATAGCAGCATGAAAGAAATTGATAAAAAGGTTATTGGTGACGTATTTAAATATATTAGACTTGAACAAGAAATGCCCAAATTAACTACCAAGGAAGAATTATTGCACTATCACTCGCCCACTTTAATCATAGCAGGAAAAAAAGATATCTTTTTTCCTGAAAATAAATTAAATAATGTTGCTAGAGAAATCATCCCGAATTTAACGGCATTTAAGACCTATGATATGGGACATTTCCCATCCGAAAGACATCTGCGAAAAATCAATAATGATATTGCAGGGTTTTTAAACGATTATTACTAACCTTGTATCTTTATTAAACTTATGAGAATTTTAATGCAACAAGGGGACTCCGAATCAATATAGGGTTCCCTTTACTGTTTAAAAAACGAACCCCATTCTTCCGCATAGCTTATATTTTAAAAGGGCCGACTAAAAACTTAGCCGGCCTTTTGTTAAATTCCATCTGTACTATAGGCAATAAACCTCAAATCGGACATCCATACAAAATCAAGCTATACTAAATATATCTTACTTGAAAGGATGTTTTATAAATGTTCCTAAGCATACTCGATCAAATTCCGATCCCCCAACATACATCTGCCACAGAGGCATTACATAATAGCTTGAAGCTTGCGCAGCTCGGTGATGAGCTTGGTTATCGTCGCTTTTGGCTAGCAGAGCATCATAATACAACATCCCTTGCCAGCTCAGCTCCTGAAATTTCTATCGCGACGATTGCGGCTAAAACGGAACGCATTCGTGTTGGCAGTGGCGGTATCATGTCGATGCACTATTCTGCGTTAAAAATTGCTGAAGTGTTTAATACATTAAGTGCCTACAATACGGACCGAATCGATTTGGGCATTGGCCGTGCGCCTGGTGGTGACCATCCTTCCATTGCCGCGCTTGCACAAGGGCGCCGCGTATATATGGATGATCAGTACGATAAAATTCAGGCCATCTTGGATTTAATGATTGGCGAGCCGTCAAAGCTCCCTGAATATCGTCCTGTCCGTGTCACACCTGCCAATGTCCCATTAGTGCAGCCTTGGCTACTTGGCTCTACGGGGAACAGTGCTTTACGTGCCGGACAGCTCGGTCTTGGCTATTCATTTGCCCAATTTTTCAATGGTCAAGGTTCACGTGCTATATTTGACCATTATCGTAATAACTTTGTCCCGAACGCATTTATGGAAACACCGCAAATTTCGGTGACTTATGCGGCTACAGTAGCACCTACACAGGACGAAGCAGAGTTTCGTGCATTGCCGATTGATTTATACCGCTTGTACTTAATGACTGGTAAAACACCTGTCTACTTTTCTCCAGAGGAAGCGGTGGATATACAGTTAACAGAAATGGAGAAAATGATGCTCGCGGAAAATCGCAAGTTGCATTTAGTTGGAACACCAAAAACCGTAGCAGCACAATTAGTACAAGACTCTGAGACATTTGGCTTTGAAGAAGCAATGATTAATGCCAACCAGGCGGACTTTGCGCATCGCGTAGAAACTTACACATTACTGGCAAAAGCTCTCCTATAATTTGACTATTCAATTCTAAAAAGAATATGTATAATTAATTCAAACGGAGAATAAATATACATTGCAATAAGAAAGAAGTTTTGGATGTGGAATTATATATAAAGTTCGTGCTCGTTGGTTTATCTATCGCTTTACCAGTTGGTGCGATTACGGTGGAAATGACAAAACAAGGCTTGAAAAATGGATTCTTCCATGGCTGGGCTGTCGGTCTTGGCGGGATGATGATTGATTTCCTGCTTATCGTGGCTCTCTATGTTGGGCTGGCTCAAATTTTATCTTTGCCATATGTGCAAATGCCATTATGGATTATTGGTGCAGGATTTCTGTTTTGGCTGGCGTATGATTCCATTAAACATGCCGATCAGGATATTGCATTGGCAGGAGAAAAGGTGAATAAATCTCTATGGAAAACCTTTCGCAATGGCTTGCTGGTTGCTGTCTCCCCCGGCAACCTTGTGTTTTGGATTTCTGTTTTTGGTGCGGTACTGGCGGACTCCTATTCCGCAAATGAATCGGGTCGTTTTATCGTAGCTGCAATGGGAATTTTAACGGGGATTTTACTGCATGATCTAGGTTTACTGACGATTGTTTCGATTACGCGAAAAGTCATGAATCGCCATATGGTGAAGTGGACATCGATTATCGCAGGAATCTTGCTATTTGGTTTTGGCTGTTACTTCTTATATGAGTTTTATATGGATGTAAAGGGATACCTCTAACAAAAAAGACCAGTGAAAACTGGTCTTTTTCACATTATGGCAAAACAAATGCGTCAATAGAAACTTTAGAGGGTTTCTTCTATAATTTTATATGTGAATGAAAGAGATTTTAACTGAAAATCCACAAAATCTATCCGCACAATAATTTAGCCTCTGAATGAAGCCCCCTGTTGCTAGGGGATTTTAGGGTATTATTTGGTGCACAACCCGTCTGTCAAAGTCAGCTATATATAAATACTTCCCATCATAATCCCATCCTGGTATCCAAACAGATAGAGGAAGTTCTTCTGCTTTCATAATCCATTTCATATTCATAAACTTACCCTCATCCCAAATTTTGAAAACGCCATTGCTATTTAAAAAATACATATGTCCGCTGATTTGAAGTGGTTTTTCTAATTTCAAATCATCCGGCACCATCTTTTTCACAACCTGTTTTGTGTCCAGGTTGATAACACGGATATTATAATCATCATACTGGTTGCTGATTTCATAATAAACCGTCAGGAGATTTCCTTTTAGCGTCGGTATAAAATACTGGTCATCATACACCTGTTGTGTATATAACAGTTTCTTTTGTTTATTTTTATACTTATATACATCCATAAATAGAGTGGGCGGTTCGCCTTCTTTTTGAGTGGCAAAAATGACTTCTCCGCTATTTGTAATGCTAAAGCGCGGTTTATTGACATAACGACCAAAGGCAACCACAATACTGCCGTCATCTCGGCTCCACATGTTCCCAGGCAAGCCGTTTGGTGTTTCGTAAAAGTCGCCGAACTGATGCTTCTTGTTATGATAAGCGAGATTCGTATGTATCAACTGGGGCTTATTCTTGCTAATACTGAATAGTACCGTATGGGTTTCGCCCGCTACCAGTTGCCGATTCATCATTTTTCTTTCGTTCTCGGTATTCTTGTAGACGAGGCCGGATACATACAACTCTCCTTTATACTCAGTCATTTGCGTTAATAAAAACGTATTGATGATAGCCGGTGTGTTTAAGTGTTTTGGAAGCACCTGCTTTAATTGCTGTAAATCAAAGTGCTTCGATACTTTTTTATTGATGACCTTTTTAATTGTAGTGCCATCCATCACATAGAAGCCCCCAGGTATGGCTTCGACTCCTTGCAGCCAGTCATACTGCTTCGGAGGACTGCCGATTGAGATACTTGTATAAGTGGCTGCCTGTGCCGGCAGTGCGAATAAACTAAGAATAATTAGACTAAAGAATCCGTACAGAAAACGTTTCATAAGTTTCCTCCTTTTCTTTAGTATACACAAAAACCCCTGCATTTCACCCTTATATCGACTAATTTGCAACAATTTTACAATATTGCGGTATCTATTTAATTACTGAATTCCTTTGAATTTCTGTTGCTTTTAGAATCGAAATGTCTAAGCGATATGTAGTTGACACATTTCCTGTCGCTATGGCTCATCTGACAGTCAATACAAAATTTTATCTTGTCTTTACAATTTAGCTAAAGCGCCATTTGACAGGCTTTTAATGAAGAATTTTTATGATTCATTAGTATCTGCAGTTTCTTACTGCAAAAAAATCGGTATAATTAACATAAAAGGGGCTATTTTTCTCATGCCACGCTATTTTCATACATACATCATTATTATACTTACATAATGGAGGCTGAAAGAAATGAAATCTATCGCTGTTTTTTGTGGTTCAAGTAGTGGAGTTTCACCGATTTACACAGATGCGGCTGTCCAATTGGGCGCGTATCTAGCTGCGCAAAACATTACGTTAGTGTATGGTGGTTCGAGCGTTGGCTTAATGGGGACTTTAGCGAATACAGTATTAGCAGAAGGCGGTCATGTGATCGGCGTTATGCCGACTATTTTAGCAAGACATGAAATTTCGCATCGTGCGCTTACTGAATTGATATTTGTCGAGTCTATGCATGAGCGCAAAAATAAAATGATGGAGCTCGGAGACGGCTTTATTGCCATGCCGGGCGGTGCGGGGACAATGGAAGAATTTTTTGAGGTATTTACGTGGAATCAAATTGGCCTTCTAGCTAAACCTTGTGGACTGCTGAATGTAGCCAATTATTATGATGGACTCATTTCATTTTTTGATCATATGACACAAGAACAATTTTTACAGCAAAAATTTCGAGATTCTTTAATCATCGCAGATACACCCGGGGATTTATTGCAAAAGATGCATGCTTTCAAAGCGCCAGGCTTAAAAATTTTTTAATAGAAAGTCCTGAGAAGCAGAATTAAAAAATCATATTATAAAAAAGATTTGGAAGAAGACACCTTCCAAATCCTTTTTAGCCTATTTTTCCCTTCCAAGACCAATTTGTCACCACTCGCAGTAGATATTCAAATGGTCCGCGGTCAAAACTCCTTAAATAGAGAACGCTTATCATACATTGTAACGCATAAAACACGAACCCAAACAGCACACCGCCCAATGCCCCGAGCGAATTGCCTACACCAAAGAACACAAAAATAAGCGTACAAATGATACTTTGCATTAAATAATTTGTGAGGGATAACTGTCCGACACTGCTGAACATCTGCTGAACAGCCAATCCTTTGCCGTAGCTGCAAAGCCAAGCAACCAGAAAAATATAACCTAACGCCAAGACTTCCCCATTATCAAATAAGTAAATGAACGGATTTGAAAGAGAGATGTATTTTGTATATAGGCCAATCGGGATCAGCAAGAAGCCTATCATATACCATTTACGCTCTCTTTCTAAATCATGAAAAACCTTGTACTTTGCCAAAATCATCCCGAGCACCATCATTGGCAATATCGGAATAGGTGTTATGATGATGGTGAACAGCAAATCCATCCACATTCCATTGAACATTTCATACATTCCCAGCGATTGTAAGATTCCCTCCATAAAGTACAAGGAAACATTTAAGCTATAGCATATAGTTAGTACAGCAATGAGCCATTTCCCGGGCAAACGCACAAGGAACAATAAATATAACAGCATAAGTCCATACGTGCGCAATATATCCGATTCAAAAACAAAACTATGTACATAGCCTAAAGCATACAATCCGGCGGCACGGCGCAAAAAGAACCAGCGGCTGTTCCTGCCCTTTCGATGTAAAGATTCATATAATTTCACAACCGAATAGCCAAATAACAATGTAAATATCGGGAGCCCCGAATCGACGACCCATAAAACAAGTGTATGATACATTTGTTGATCCAGCCATTTCTCGCTATCCTCTGCATAATAAATCCCTTGAAAGACGAGCAAATTAGATAGCAATATCCAAAAAAGACTAAACCCCCGCATTGTATCAATAAAAGTGACACGTTCTTTCTGATACAGAATGTTCCTGCTGTTGTATTTCATGTGCATCAGTTGCCATGGTTTCATCTTTTCACCCCTAAAACATATGTTGCACTACGTTTTTGTAAATTTTAGGAGCAGTATAATGAAAGAAAAACATGTAGCACATTACAACTAACGTCTACATGTTTTCTCCTAGCTTATTCTTCTCCTTGTGCTGCCTCGTATGCTGTAATCCAGTCACTGAAGCTGCCGACATATAATTTCACATTTTCATAGCCTGCTTCTTTTAACACCGTATAAAGCGGTGAAGCTGTCACACCAGACCCACAATACACGACGATGTCTTCACCATCTGGTACGGCTTGTTTTAACTCATCCGTAACAATCAATTGCTGGCCATACTTTACTTTTTCCCAGTCAAAGTTTTTCGCTGTAGGAATATGTCCCGCTACCGGATCAAGCGGTTCATGCTCCCCGCGGTAGCGAACCGCTGCACGGGCATCGAGCAAAAGACCTGGTTTGCCATCTACTATTTGTTTGACCTCCTCACGACTTGCATAAATATGCTCTTGCCATTGAGGTGTAATCGTTGTTGGTTCGAATACTTCTTTATTAGATGTCGTGACAAATCCCGCCGCCTTCAGTGCCTCAAACCCGCCATTGACGATTTTTACATTCGTAAAGCCTGTATACGTCAGCATCCACCATGCACGTGGTGCAAACGGGGCTGCTCCTTGGTCATATACATAGATTACATCATCAAGCTGCAGCCCAGCCTGTTCAAATAATTGAACAAGCTGTTCCTTGTCTGGCATCGGATGACGACCTTCCGATTTTGACATATCTGACAAATCTTTTTCTAGATCAAAATATACCGCTCCTGCTATATGCTCTTTGTCGTACAGTTCACGACCTGCATTCGCGTTTGTTAAATCAAAACGTGCATCGATAAAACGTGCCGGTGTTTCCACTTGCTCTGCCGTTACGAAAACAACCATCCCATTCACCCCTTATTGTAATGTTGCATATATATCTTTCCACGTTTGCAGGCGGCTTTCCTCCTGCAGCAGTAATCTTTCTGTTTCAATTTGCTCGATTGCCTGATGCAGCATATGTTCGCGTAAGTTTTCAGTTTCTTCCGCAATATACGCTTCAGCCCATTTTTGCAAGCGGGCCTTTTCTGCATCGATAAATTGCTGCGCTTCTGGTTTTGTCAATCCTTCTAGTGCTTCTTTTAGTTTCTCTTTTTCATTTTTCTCGAAGAATGCTTTCGCATTTTTGAAATATGATTTCACGCTTACATATTTTTCGCGCTCTGTAAATGGTGCATGAAACTCTAAAATAGCTGGTTCTGATGCTTCATAGGCGATAAATGAGAAGCTGCGGTTAAATTCTTTTAAATTTTGTGCATCTTCCTTATAACGCTCGTTGATTTTCTTTTGTACGAACTGCGCTAAACGGAAGTTTGTAACACGCAGTTCCTGCGCAAAGTCAAAGCCAAGTGCTTGCAGTACTTCTTTTAATGCGACTTCTAACGCTTGCTGCGGTGCAAACTTATTGAATGTCGATGGGTTATAGCCCTCGCGGAAGAAGTCTGGATAACGGTAGTACACGCGTTGCAGTACATAATATAGCAACTCATCGAGCTCATGTTTAGACTCTGATTCAATCATTGCTGTATTTGTCGAGCCGTACTGATTGCGTACTGTCGTTTCTAATTGCGTTAACTCTGCTAAACGCTCATCTTTTCGTTTTAAGTTATGCTCTGTTTGCTCGATTAAATCATGTAAGCGCGCATGTGTTTTTTCTACTTCTTCATGCAATGCCTGTACCGCGATACTCATCAGCTCTTCATTCAGGAAGTGATGGAATGCCTCCTCAAATGGTTTCATACCTGATTGCAGTTCTGCCTGCTCTTGCTTTTCTTTTAACGCCATTAAGCTGGAAACACCATATAGGCGCGGGAAGCGGATACCGAAACGCTGCAATTCGGAACGAACGTAGCCTTTTACTTCTTCTGCTTCTTCTTCCGTTGATGCAAGGTCAATTGCGTTGACAATAAAGAACATTTTATCAAGTTCAAATGCATCTTTCACACGTCCTAATTGAATAAGGAACTCACTATCTGCTTTCGCAAATGCATGGTTATAATACGTAATGAATAAAATAGCATCGGCATTGCGGATATAATCAAACGCTACACCTGTGTGACGTGCGTTGATAGAATCCGCTCCTGGTGTGTCTACCAATGTAACTCCCATGCGTGTCAACGGTGAATCATAATAGAAATCGATATTATCCACGAAGCAAGAATGATTTTCCTGCGCAACAAATTTTTCAAAATCATCGCGATTTACACGAATAATCGTGCCTAATTTGTCTTTAAATTGATTGTATCCTTCAGCATAGGCACGGATAAAGGACTTGTGGACATTTAAACGTTCATCTGTTAACTGAACTGCTAACCCTTCATCTGCACGCGTAAATGCTTCCTCTAGCGATCCCACACGTAAGCCAATCGCTTCGTATGAGCCTTGGATATCCTCTAAAAGTTGCTCCGTCGTTTTTAATTGTACGTCCGCTGTTTCGTGCGGATGATCAGGTGTCACCGGGCGAATTTTATTGATTGCCGCTGTTGTTGGATTTGGTGATACAGGCAGGACGCGTGAACCCATTAATGCATTCGAGAAACTGGATTTTCCTGCGGAGAAGGCTCCGAATAACGCAATCGTGAAGTCCTTTTTCTGCAAGCGCTCTACTTTTTTTGTTAAATAATTGGCTACTTCAGAGAAGCCTTGAATCGAACCGACTGCCTCTGCTGTTTTCAGAGCATTTGCTACAACGGCTTCTGTATTGTGATGGGCACCAGCTACTTGCTCCTCACGCACTTCTTCCTCTTGCTTTTGCTCTTCTTTCGGTGCAAGCATCGTTTCTTCAAACGGACGAATTTCCGCTAAAGCTTGTTCATAATCGATATTCCATTTCTTTGCTTGCCCTTTGGCTTCTGTACGCACTTCTTTTGTGCTTTGTCTCATTTGCTGCGCGCTAAAGGCCATATGCTCTTCAATCGCCTTGATTGTTAAAATCGCATCGATCTTTTCTTGCATCGCTTTTATTTTCAGTTGTACTGGTGCCGCAGCTTCTTTTGCCACTTGCTCAAGTACAGGTAGCTGTGCTTTTGCCCATGCATCCGATTCACGTACGAAGAAGCGTTTTGTCGCTTCTGCTACACGATTGGCAAAGTTTAATAGCCCATCTCCTGACACGATGACAGTCGCGGGAACTTGCTCTTCGATTACTGAAAACGGCACATTGAATTCATAAGCATCGACAGCTGCCGCACGTTCATCTGTTAGAGCACCTACATCCTTTAAAGCTTGCTTCATTAAACCTTTAAAATGACCTGTTAATTGCGACTGGATAACCGTTGCATATTGTGCTGTCACTTCATCAATACGACGCTGTTTTTCCTCTGCTGTTTTTTTCTTGGCTGAGAATAAACCGCCTACTTTAAAACCTTCCTCGCGAGATTCCAAGTAGCTGCGCAGTTTTTCACGGAAATCTGCTGGCATAATCGCCGCATTATCCAAAATATCTTTACGCTTTGTTTCAAAACGCTCAATCCATTGCTCCGTGCTAAATAACTCTGTTTGTGTTGTCAGTCTACGATATTGCTCTAAAATATCCTCATGATGCTGCCAATCGTCCTCTGATAGCACTTCTGCATATTCATCAAAGCAATTTTGCTTTTCGTTGGCTAAATATACTTCGTGCTCATGTTGCAATTTCACTAATGTATTTTTGGCTGTTTCGACTAACTGCTCCTGCCAGTCGTTCATCGAATCCATTACAATTTTCTTTACTTTTGCAAAGTCATTGTGCGGATGATCCAACGCCTTTAACGAGGTGAAGAAAATATCTTTCGGATATACACCCCACGCGGCAAAAGATTTATGGACAGACTCTTTAAAGTCATCAAATGATAGCTCGGCATCACGGTGTTTATCGATTTGGTTGACAATCAGATAAACATTTTCATTGTATTTCATTAATTCTTTCGTAAATTGAAAGTTTAACTCCGATTGTACATGGTTATAGTCCATCGTATAGAACACGACATCCGCGATATGCAATGCCGACTCTGTACTCATCGCATGCGCATCATCCGTAGAGTCTACCCCTGGTGTGTCCATCACTGTCACACCTGTCGGCAAGCTCGAAGTGGAATGCCCGATTTCAATTTGCGATACGAGCTCGCCATTTTTTGACAGTTCTTTTACTTGCTTAATATCATACCCTGCTTCAAATTTAACAGGCTTTTCATTATGTAAGTAAAGAATCGCGTAATCTTCTTCCGATTTATGCACCTTGACAATATTGGCGCTTGTCGGAATAGGGCTCGTAGCTAAAATGTTCTCCCCTGATAAAGCGTTAATCATACTCGATTTACCTGCTGAGAAGTGCCCTGCAAAGCCAATCACGTATTCTTTTTGCAATAATTTACGCGCAAATAAATGCATCTTTTCCATGCGTTCTGTATCTTGATTTTCTTTGTAAATTGTATATTGTATAGAAGATTGTTCTAGCAACTCCTCAATATACTGATCTAAAGCGTATACCATGTTGTGACCCCTCTTTTATGTTTTCTTAATAACTTCTATAGTACCACGGATAGGCTATGTTTTTGGCTAAAAAATTACCGTGCTCGCTATATTTTTCAATTATTTTCCGTAGCTCTCTATTTCTATTTCTAGTAAATGGGAAAATTCTGTTAAAAACAATTCATTCCTATTAATCTTTTATAGAAAGTATGAGGAGTACTATACATTTGCTAAGAAAGCATGGTAAGATGGGAAAAAAAGTTAAGACTTAAGGAGGGATTACTGTGAGCAATTCTGAACATATTACGACGATTTTAAATGGGACCATCCATTCACTTAAGACGATTTTACCTTTGAATATCCAAACCTCTGCGCCTACCTTAACCGCTGAACCGTACATACAAGAAGAAATGGGTGTGCTGATCGGTCTTGTTGGAGATTTAAAGGGGCGTGTCATTATTGACGGTCCGTTAAAATCCTTTGGTGATATCGGTGCCTCCATGTTTGGTATGCCACTTGAAGGCGAGATGCTAGAATCATTTACCGGAGAATTTGGCAATATGGTGGCAGGTAGCCTCTGTACGTATGCCGGGGGGGATAATCTGGACCTTGATATTACACCACCGACAGTTATGGTTGGAAATACAAAACTATACGGATTTCAAAATGCCTTTCGTTTAGTAGCAACGATCGAAGGTATAGGGAATATTACTATCTTACTTACAATTGACGAAGAACAATAAGAATAGCCGCCTCTTTTGCATAGGCGGCCATTATTTATAGTTTATACAGCTTCGTATATTTCGCTTTCAGATGCTCAGCTAAATACTGGGCATTTAACCCCTCCCCTGTTGCTTCTGTCAATAGTTCAAGTGGCTTTTTCAGCGCCCCGTACTGATGGACTTTTTCTGTCAGCCATTGGCGAATCGGCTCTAATTCTCCGCGCACGCACAGCTCATCAAAGTGTGGAATATCTTGATCCATTGCACGCTTCCACTGCGCCGCATACATAAACCCTAATGCATAGCTCGGGAAATAGCCAAAACTCCCATCACTCCAGTGCATATCCTGCAAAATGCCCTCTGCATCATTACTAGGACGAATCCCTAAATATTCTTCATATTTGTCATTCCAAAGCTTCGGCAGATCTTTTGCAGCTATATTGCCATTAAAAATTTCACGTTCCATTTCATAGCGAATCATAATATGCAGCGGGTATGTGAGCTCATCTGCTTCGATTCGAATCAATGATGGCTGGACAAAATTAATCGCTTGCAGAAATTTTTCCAGCGGCACATCACCAAACTGTGCAGGCGAATGCTGTTGCAAAATTGGATAGTATTTTGTCCAGAAGGCTTCACTACGCCCAATAAAGTTTTCATAAAATAGTGATTGAGACTCATGAATGCCCATCGATGTGCCGGTCGATAACGGTAAACCGTTAAGCTTTGAATCGATATTTTGCTCATAAATTGCGTGACCGCACTCATGAATCGTCCCGAAAATAGCTGAACGGAAATCGTTCTCATCATATTTTGTCGTCACCCGTATATCCCCGCTGTTCAAGCCAATCATAAATGGGTGCACGGTTTCGTCCAGACGCCCAGCCTCAAAGTCGTAACCCAGTGCCTGTAAAATTTCAAGTGATGCAGCACGTTGCCCCTCTTTCGGGAAATGCTTGAATAACATCGATGTATCCGGTTGATTCGGCGACTCGCCAATCGCCTTCACTAAAGGTACAATCGTTTCCTTTAACTGCCCAAACACACGATCTAACTCATCTGTTGTCATATCCGGCTCATATAGATCCAGCAATGTGTTGTAGGCAGAGCCATTTTTTAAGCCCCAATACTCAACAAATTTCTTTTTATACTCAATCATTTTTTCTAGATGCGGCTCAAAAATAGCAAAGTCAGCCGCTGCCTTTGCTTCTTCCCATGCTACCTCTGATTTAGCCTTCGCAATGACAAACGCCTTATATTCATCCGCCGGGATTTTTTTCGATTGATCATACGATTTTTTTACTTCCTCATACAGTCTGCGCGTGACAAGATCCATTTCCTGCTCACGTATCTCTGCGAGCAGATTTCCTAATGTTTTAGATGTTTGCATCGCAAATAATTCAGAAGATAATGTCCCGATTACTTCTGCACGCTGCGGCAACCCTTTTTTCGGTGCCCCCGTTCGCATATCCCAGTAAATCACGGACAGTGCCTCTTGGTAATTTTGCATTTTCTTTAAGTAGTCAATAAAAGTTTGTTGTATCAAATGTCATCCCCCTTTTTCTCGTCATTATAGCAAGAAAATTTCATTCTATCATTGAATTTCCCTAGAAAACAAAATGTTTGTATAGTAAAGTTAAGGGGAAATCTTCCATGAGGTGAAAATAAATGAACAAATTAATCGTTTTAACAGGTTTAGACGGCTGTGGTTCTACAACAGTGGCTGAACAATTGCATCTAGCTGATCAGGGGTCTACCCTATTTAAATCTCCGCCATTCCCCTTCTCAACTAATCGGAATGCCATTGATGAAAAGGTCTACCATACGTCTCCAGCCGCGCACTATTTATATTATTTATCTTCAAATGTGTATTTGACGCAATTAATCAACCAAACGTTTGCTGAAAAGGGCGGTAATGTTTATTGTGAACGCTATTTTATCGACACAGTAGTCTCCCACCGCGCCAAAGGAGTCGATGTTCATTATGAGCACGAGACAGCGCTTTACCATATCCGTAAGCCTGACTATATTTTCTATTTAGACGTGGAAGAGCAAGAACGCCAATTGCGCTTAAATGCCCGTGGTCGTGGATTTTTAGATGAGCAATTAAATGATGAGGACTTACGCCAGCGCTTTATCGAGGAGTTTAATGCGCTTGAGTCAGAAATTATCCGTATTCCAACGACTGATCGTGATATTGACGAGATTGTAGCCGATATTCAGCGTCACATCCAGGACTAGTCAAATTATTTTTAGATTCTTCCTCTTTCATGGTACAGTAGGTCGGAGGATGGTGAATATTTATGAAAAAATGGTTAATAACCGTTTTCTTTGCAGCTTTTTTAGCAGCATGCGGGAATGACGATCAATCAGGAATTACGATGGAGAAAGTCGAGCCTAACGAGGATGTTCAGACAGTCATTGATATGACGGCTGATGAAACATATGCATCTCTTATTTATAGCGAGAAAAATACGAGCTATTTATTAATTAACGCACTCGGTGAAATATCAGCAACAGCTGAGGCAGATGAAAATGTATTGAAAATTTATATTGAAGATACAGAAAATGCCGAGACAGTTACTGATGAGGTGTACGCTTTTGAGTTAGATCAAGAATACGAAAAGATTCGCACATATCTAAACGGCCAAGAAATTCAGTTTGATGTTTGGTATGAATAGAACAACCTTAACGTGCAGACAAAGTGGAAACGGGGCTTTGTCTGCACGTTTTTTTGCCATTTCTTTCGCTAGGGGTAGATAGATATCAACCGTTCTTAAAAAAACTTATCAGAGAAGTGACACATATAGATAGAGGTTGTCTACAGCCTAGAAGGTCTAAGCAAATGCTAACTTAATCTTTTTACGCAAGTAACTTAGGGTCTACTACAATATGCGGATTTTTTTCAAGTAGCAGTTCAATAAAGCGCCGTTGTTCATCAGGCGAAATGAGCACTATTTGCATGCCAGGCTCATACATCACTTCCATACGTTTTATCGACAGTGCAGGCGATGACAATGGGTTATTCGTTTTCGTAAGCTTTGTAATTTCGGCGATAGGGATTTTTTTACGTGCGATGCCCCCGCTAATAATCAGTTCATTATCTTCTATGACATAGTATGTACCAAACCACAGGGTGCCAATGAATACGAGCATCCCAATCGCTACAATGAGCAGTATCCAGTCAAACTCAATAAAGAGCGGGACAAAGCAGGCGATAACAGTCCCCCAAATAATAGCGGCTAGCCAAAGATCGACTCTGGATTTGAATTTCATACGGCACCTCCTGTTCATCCTTTTACTCTACTATAAAGAAACGCTTGGAAGAAAAGCAAGGTCACTTATTAAATAATCCGTTCGATTCTCTGATACAAAATTAAAATGAAACGTAGAAATAGACTGCCAAGATGATTAAAACATAATATCTGCAACTATAAATAAAGTTTTTTAGTAATAATATCCATTTTATTGTATATTATTAGAAACAAAAAAATAAAGGATTATTTCATATCGTATTAGTAAGAAAATGTGAAATTAAAACCTGTTATTTTATGAAGAGAGGTATTTAGATTTGCGAGACTTTATTGCTGTATTTTTAGGTTGTCTTGTCATTTGTGGGATTGTAACAGTTTTCTTCGTCGGTTTTATCTTTCCTAATATTTGGGGTATCATCATATTTATTGCACTTTTTTCAGCAGTATTCATAACAATTTTTCTCAATCAAGCAGCCAGAATTAAAAATTTAGAAGAGAAAGTGGAAAATTTATCAACTAACAAACAGGAATAGTGAAGATGGTACTTTAAAGGAATTATACTTTTGTTGAATATCTTAACACTAAATTAGCATATAAAAAGGACTTAGTTTACTCATTGAACTAAGTCCTTTTTATAATAAAATCAATAATAATGTATTGGTCGATATTTTGCTAATTCAATTCTTTGTACCACTGAACTGAATGGGCTATTTATTAAAAGTGCCTTGCTCTTTCTGATTACTATTCTTCTTCAAACAACAGCTGATAAAATGCTAAATCAAGCCAGCGCTCAAATTTATACCCTACCTTCTGAAGAGTGCCTGTGTGCTCAAAACCAAACTTTTTATGTAGTGCGATACTGCCTTGATTATCGGCATCAATCCCAGCTACCATCGTTTTATATTGCTGTTCTTTTGCTAGATTGATGATGGCTTGCAAGAGCTCTTTCGCAATCCCTTGTCGGTGGTAGGCAGGATCTATATAAATAGAATGCTCGACCGTATATTGATAAGCCGGCCAAGGTCGAAACGGTCCATATGTGGCAAAGCCTACAGCTCGCTCATCCTTTTCAAAGACAATAACCGGATAACCATCCGCCATCTTTTGTGCAAACCATTCTTCCCGCATTGCCAGTGTGTGCGGTTCGTAGCTATAAACAGCGGTTGTATTAATAATCGCATCATTATAGATTGATAAAATATAGGGTAAATCTTTTTGTTCGGCATGTCGGATCATGCGGGCTCAACTCCTTTAGTAGCATTATTATATATCGTGTTCTTGCAGTACACAATATAAGAAATGTTGCGTTCTATTCCTTTATCCATAAAAGCAAACCAATATATTTATTGCCTTGCTTAAAAAGGAAGCTCTTGATAATCATAATTTTAATATCTCGCATCTAAAAGTAGCTTTATCTGCTTTATTTGTTCTATGTGTCGCTGTTCATGCAAATATATCTGTTCAATCCATTGGTCAAGCGGCAATTCATCTAAAGCAGGATGCTTAAATGATTTTTCCGCCAATATCGATTGATCTTCTATTCTGCTGAGGAAAGCCAAAAGTTTATTTCTTGAGTCGTTTAATAAATCAATGATTGACTGCACTTCGAATGGCTTTGCATCTGGCTCAACGATTTTAGGGGCTTTAAACTTTTTCGTTCGGTCTAGTATAAGTTGAACGTTTTTACGTTCTGCTGGAGCATTCTCAACTTTTTTTAATCCCCACGCAATAGCCTGTATGGTTGCCTGCTCCACTAAAACTAAGTGATGGCAAACTTGTGCTATGCTCCACATATCCGTATCAAGTCTATCGTTAAATTGTGAATAACTTAATGAAGCAATTTCCTCTATTACGTTGTTTCTCGTTTCATACAGCTGGTTATTTATCATATTACTCATGAAGTTCTCCCTCCCATAAAATAAATCCCTCGATTTCTACTTTATACATATTCACCACGCTGAAAAGTATTCTTTCTATATTCCCTGTTTATTTTATTGCTTTATAGACAAATGAAGAGGAAAAGAAAGACAAGCCGATACTGGCTTGTCTAAGGTTATGTTACGCTCTTGTTTTTCATAAATTCGAAAAGGAATCCCATTAACCCAATTGCTGCGCTAACACCAACAATAATTGTGAAAATCGTCATATTACCTATTATTGCATTATATAGGCACCACAGGACCAAAACAAAGCTGCTGACTACCCCAATCAGCGTTCTTCTTTTAGTATTGATAGTAAACACCTCCCCAAATCTATCTCCATTTTCCCATTACTTCCATAAAGGAGCAAGGCAATATCGAATTAAGCAACAATAATGATTGTTTATTTGTAGGGTTATTTGTAGGAAAGGCATTTTTTGTTAAAATATAGGTATAACAAACAATAGATGGGAGGGAAATTATGGGGGATTTTTTAAAAGGAATTATTTATAGTTTCATATTGCTGATTGTTTTTTTATTGTTTAGAATCGCCTTTGGATTATGGTCATCATTTATTTTATCTTTAGCCCTGTCAACAATCATCTTTATCATCATTACAAAGAAAAAGAATGCTACCTCAAAAAAAGTGATATTAAATTCTTTGGGGACTGGCATGTTTTTTAGCATTTTTGCATCAATAGGCATTGCCTTGTTCCCAAAGGAGCAGATTAGGGATGCAGGCGATGTCATTATGCCTTATATAAATGCTTTCGCCTTTGGTATGGGTGCATTTTTAATATTTACTTGCTTTGGATTTCTTTCACTCAAGGCTGAGAATCGAACACCCCAACAGTAAGACTTATTTCTAGTTTCTTTATTAAACAGTTTCTAGCATCTCAACTAAAAATCCATTATACTCCATACTTTCGAATTATATCCATCAAGACCTATTCAAGTAAATTGCTTTGCTATGACGAAACTTACTTTATTTTATGACAAATTAGTGATATTGCTTGATTGAATAATATCATTCCTTTATCTTAAGGGTGATTGCAACAATCTCTTTATCATAATAAGCAGGAATTTACTAAAGGATTAGGAGGAAATACTTTGAAAAGATTGATTGCCACGGCAGCAGCAGTCTTGCTGTCCACAACTCTTTCATACCATGCGTTTGCGCATTCCAATTTCGGGGAATCGACACCGGCAGATGGCCAGGTAGTAACGGAGCCCTTAAATGAAATTACAATTCAATTTGACGGACAAATCGAACAGGGCAGCTTCATCGAGGTTACAACTTCTTCCGGTCAAGCTGTTGAACTTCAAGACATTATCGCTGGAGACGGTATATTAACAGGTACTATTGCTGAGCCGCTTCCAAATAACGATTATCACGTAAACTGGAGCATTATTAGTGCAGACGGTCACCCGCTAGATGGCGAATTTTCATTTACAGTAAATGTGCCAGCTGCAGAAATAAAAGAAGAGGTTCCTAAAGAAGCAACAGGAGCATTAGAGGAAACAACGGAAGCTACTAACAAATCAAATGAAGCTCAAGAAGAAGCTGTAGCTGATGAAGTCAAAGAAGACTCATCTCCTGCTACAATGATTATCGTTGTTCTGTTCATTTTGATTGTTGCAGGTGCGTTGTTCTTCTTTAATAAAAAAAGGAAGTAATTGATGGATATTCTAGTTATTATTAGTCAGGTACTTTTATACTTATGCTTTTCCCTTTTAGCAGGAAGCTTCCTTCTGTTGCTTATCCCTGGCAAATATCGTCCCTGGCTAAAAATCCCAAAGCTTTTATTAGTTATGGGTACAATCACCGTACCTATTGCTGCATTTGTGCCAGTATGGGACATTATATTATTCATTGCCCCGCGTCTAGGTCTACTTGAATCAATCAAGATTGTATTGACAACCTATACGGCTGGGACTGCATGGGACTTTACCCTTCTTACCTCAATAATATTAATTCTTTTAATTGCTTTCGCAAAATCCACTGAAAAGACCAGCTTTGCTTCTTTAGGGCTGCTCTTAACGTTTGGATTAATTTTAACGGTTGCTTGGTCAAGCCACGCAGGTTCACTCGATCCACAAATCGGAATGATTAGTGACTTTATTCATTTAGTTGCCGTGAGCATTTGGGTTGGCATTCTACTCATAATCGGTTGGTTTTCAATCAATCACGATCATTGGCTTAAATTTTTAAGCTGGTTTTCCGTAGTTGCGCTGTTTTGTTTAAGTGCTACTATTCTTAGCGGCTTGTTTATGATGGATATAATAGTGGAAGATTATATTGATTCGTGGATGGTTTCTTACGGGCAAGGATTATTGCTAAAACATTTATTTATGCTGCCTATTCTTTTTTATGCACTCGTAAATGGGCTAATCATTAAATATAAAATTTCGAAAAACTCTATGTTTAACCCGACTCCGTGGATTCGCTTAGAAAGCCTTATTTTATTTACCATATTTATGATTACAGCTATCTATTCGCAACAGCCGCCACCTCATGGAAACTATTTAACAAGCGATGCCATATCACCTTTGTTCCGGTTTTTCAATGACAGCCTCATTGATGCCGGTAGTACAATTGATTTTGTCGTGAATTCCAATACGGTCATCTTCTTTTTCTTATCCATATTCCTTTTTGGATTACTAGTAGTATCATTCTTCAGGAAAGCTTCCATTCTAATATCTTTCCTTTTTAGTTGCTTATTTGTTACAAGTATCTATACGATGTTAATGGTAACTGTAGTAATTCGTTAAGGCGAGAGTGGCTCTCTTATTTAATTGAGCCACTCTCGCCTTTTATATCTAACCTAGTTTATTTAAATAGGAAGCGTACATTTAGCACGCCAGTTATAAGGATTCAATCTTCTCTTCAACAAGTATGACCACGTTTCCCTTCTTGTGTCCTTTCTCGACATATCTATGAGCTTCCACAATCTCGTCGAACGCATAGTATCTGTCAATGATCACTTTCAGCTTTCCTGTCTCAACGAGTTCTTTAAGGAAGTGTAGTGCTTCGGCAGTTTCAGGTGCATTTCGACTTAATATCAACTTATTGCCGCTTGTCAATTGAGCCCATAGCATTCGAGCATTTGGTAGCGGTTCAGTAATATTTATGTAAGTACCCCCCTTTTTCAACAATTTCATACAAGCTGAAAAAGAACTTTTGTTTACTGCTTCAAAGATTACATCATATGACTCATTTGTTCGAGCAAACCCTCCTGCTGTATAATCGATTACCTTGTCAGCTCCTAGAGATTTTACCAGTTCCAAATTTGCGCTACTGCATACACCTGTAACATGTGCTCCGAAATATTTGGCAATCTGAACAGCGTAACTTCCTACACTTCCTGATGCACCATACACTAGAACCTTTTGTCCACTCTGAATATTAGCTTTTCTAAGAAAAAATAAAGCTGTGCGTGCTCCAATAGGAATAGCAGCAGCTTCTGCATACGTTATATTGGAAGGTTTAATAGATACTGGACCATCTTCTGGTAAACATTTATATTCGGCATAAGCACCAAAACCCGTCAGAGATGCCGCAAAAACCTGGTCACCTACTTTAAACCTTTTGACATCTTTTCCAATTGACTCAATTACTCCAGCTAACTCCATACCTAAAATCTCTTTTTTGGGTTGTGTGAAACCAAGTGATATGCGAGCAGGCAACCAAAAAGCGGGAGGAACTATAAAACCCCGCGACCGGATATCGGCTACTGTTACCGTTGTTGCTTTTACTTTAATTAAAATTTCATTTTCCTTGGGAATAGGTTTTTCTATCTCTTTCAACTGAAGAACCTCGGGGGGACCATAATTTGTATACACAATTGCTTTCATCTATCCACTCCCATTCATCGTATCTCTTATTATCATACGAATATTGCGAATAAATAGACCTCAGGATTCATCTTTCCTTTTTAGTTGCTTATTTATTACAAGTATTTATACGATGCTCATGGTAACAGTAGTAATTCGTTAAAAAGAGACCGGAACAAAAACAAAAAATCACCAGCAGACGACGTTTGCTGGTGATTTAATTATGATGAAAGAGGTGATTATCAATATTTTATGAAAGGCTTTATTCTAAACTCGAAAATTTAGCTAAATCATTTCGAGTTCCTATAGTTACTAGAATATCCTCCTCTTGAAGAAATTCATCTGGAGAAGGTGAAATAATAATATCGCCGCTTCTAATAATAGCAATAACGCTTACTTTAAATCGTGCACGAATATCAAGCTCCCGTAAATTTCTCCCGATCATTTTCTTAGGCAACATGATTTCCTCAAGATTATAATCCTTAGATAACTCGATATAATTCAGCATATTTGGTGATAACAGCTGATTCGCAACTCGTTCCCCCATATCTCTTTCCGGATATATTGTCCAATCTACTCCTATTGTATCTAGTACCTGTCCGTGACGTTTGCTTGTTGCTTTTGCAATGATTTTTTTGATTCCTAAATTTTTCAGGAGCATCACCGTTAAGATGCTTGATTGAATATCATCTCCAATTGCCACAATGACACAATCAAAGTTCGTTATTCCTAACGACATCAGTGCTTTCTCTTCGGTAGAATCCGCTATAGCACTATCCGTTACATACGCTTCGGCATTTTCGACACTTTCTTCATTTATATCAATTCCCAATACTTCTTGCCCGGCTCCATGCAATCTTCTTGCAATACTTGTGCCAAATCTTCCTAAACCGATAACGGCATATTGGTTTCTAGCCATTTTCTAACTCTCCCTATATTGGATTATCCAATCATCATATTACCTTTTGGACGTTTGTAAGTTTCTTTTGTTTGTTTTTTCGTAATCGCAAATCCTAGTGTCAATGGTCCTAGTCTTCCTATAAACATTGTAATAATGATAAAGATTTGGCCAATGGGTGATAATTCTGTTGTTAAGCCCATAGATAACCCCACTGTTCCGAATGCTGAAGTTGCTTCAAATAAATACATCATGAAATCATGGCCATGCTCCGTGATGCTTAGCAAGAAGGTAACCATTATTACAATCATCATTCCACTGACAGCGACCGTAAGTGCTTTTAGAATTGTTTCCTCAACAATGCGGCGTTTGAAGATGATGACATCTCCTTTCCCTTTTAGCTGAGAAAGAACCGTTGCCATTAAAACTGCTAAAGTTGTCACTTTAATACCACCAGCTGTAGAACCTGAACCTCCACCGATAAACATAAGGAAAATCGTTAAAAAAAGAGTTGCATCTGTTAAATCCCCCATTGATAGAGTATTTGCCCCTGCTGTTCTAGGACTTACCCCGTGGAAAATGGCACCTAGTATTTTTCCTCCTAAATGTAATGGACCGAGCGTTTTATCATTTCCATACTCAAACAAGAAAATTAAGATGGGTGCTCCTACAAGCAGAACAATTGTTGCAATTAAAACAACCTTTGTATGGAGTGAGAGTTTGCGTGTTTCACGATATTCATATAGCTCATTCATTACAACAAATCCAAGACCACCAATAATAATGAGCGCACATGTGGTTAAAACAACAAATGGATCATCTACATAATGCGTAAAACTATTGAAATCACCGAAAATATCAAATCCGGCATTATTAAAAAGAGAAATACTATGAAAAATTCCAAAATAAATCGCTTCATCAATAGGCATATTAAATGCAAAACGCATAGCGAGTAAAGCTGCCCCTATACTTTCTACAATCACTGTAAAGAACAAAATTCTTTTCATTAATTCCACCATTCCAGCAGTAGAAGTTGCATTATATGCTTCTTTTAGAAGAAGCCTTTCTTTTAGTGAAATTCTTTTCCCTAACAATGTAAATAAAAATGTCGCAAAGGTCATAAACCCTAGACCGCCAATTTGAATAAGCACAAGAATGACAATTTGACCAAATAACGAAAAGGTATTGCCAGTATCTACAACAACAAGCCCTGTAACACATGTAGCAGATGTAGCAGTAAAAAGTGCATCTAAAAATGATAAGCTTACGCCATTAGCTGTGGCTATGGGAAGTGTTAGTAAAAATGCTCCTACAAAAATGATGAATGCGAACCCTAACACCAAAATTTTAGGAGGATTAAGCCCTTCTAAAAGCATATTTTTCATGTTCTTTCTCCCCGATTTTGAAGTAATCAAATTACCTCTGAAATTGATTTTGTTCCTCTAGATTTCTAATAATCAAGGCATTTCATTATTTTTCCAAAATAAAAAGACCGCATTTAAAACAAGTAGCTATTTGTTGAATTATCAACAAAAGGGCACCTTGAATTAGGCGGTCATGTAGACCTCCTTCGCTTTAGCCGACGAAGTTAGCTGACGGGTAGGATGGCGAAGAAGCATATATCATCCCTTCTGCAAAAGCAGAATTAACCCCAAAAGATTGGGTCCTCCGTTCTCAATATGAGATTTGGCCATATATTATTAACTTGATAGTGGATTTATTGTACTCTTCTCTACATCAATTGTAAATATAAAAAATAAATGGGATTCCCCAAGCTCTGCTTCTGTGATTAGCGCGAGTATTTCCGTCCTTAAATCGCTCATAAATAGCCCAATTTCTTGAGGTCCTTGTAAACTATCCAAGAGAACACTTTTCTGCCCTTTTTGTTTAAATGATCTGGGTCGATAAAATAATCTTTGTTGGCTGTGAATCTTTGATCACTCATATAATCTAAAAAAGGAACATCTAGTTTAAGAGCTTCTAAGTACTGAAAAACAAGTCTATCCATTACTTCATCATTGAAATATTCCTGATAAGACTGATGCACTGGCTCCATGGTTAATATTACTTGGTAGCCTTTCTCGCTACAATAATCTACAATCTCTTTTAGCTGCTTTACGTTTTGTTCAATGTTATTGTTTTCAACCGCTTCTCTGTATTGTGCTTCTACTTTCTCATACTTTCTTTCCGAATAATTTTTACCGTTATTTGCCCAAGGTTGATGGGAATTCCATTTAAAGTTTTTCAATTTACCTGCGAGCGCAGACATCAAACTCCCACTATTTGTCCCGGGTAAGTACAAGTAACTGTAATAGTCCATTAAACGAAACGGTTCAATTTCGTTACGATCCAAAATTTTGTAATAATTTCCTATGTGCTTTGTCTCGGAACTTGCGAAAGTGATTTGAGAGATGGAAACAATCACTACACCACCAGGTTTAAGATACTTGCCATACTCTTTCAACAATTTATAGTCATACTGAATCGTCTGAGCAGGAAGCGCTAAGTCCAGATGGGACAAACCAGTAGGCTTAAAATAATAGCCATACATTGAATGAGATGCGCCTATATTGATGATATCAACTGGATACGGATCTTTCTTAAAAGCCAATATTGCATGATCTATGTTGTAATCATGAGAATGTTTTACAAAGCTATTTACCGGCATAAACAGCAGTAAAACCATAGTCATGATCATTGTTAACTTAATGAATAAACGTCCCATAGCAAATCCTTTCAATTCAGTGCTTCTTTTATCAAAATTACTGAATGGCTCATGGATTAAACGCAGCCAATTCCTATGTAATTTGTATGAACATTAAAATCCGCCATAAACAAACCCCTTACCCGAAACACCGAATACAAGGACCGAAACAATGATAAAAATATAAAAGGCAAGTCTAGCAAATACCCGGCGCTCGGATAGCCATTCCCATGTTGAACCATGTTTTCTTTCGATATACTGAAATAGCTGTACAACCATAAAGAAAAAAACGAAAATTACTAAATCTAGCAGCGAAAATATTTCAAATGCTTTCATAATTCCCGATGGTCTCCAGGAATGGATTGTTAAGAAAAGCTGTGCATTTTCAAATGCATGTGTTACGGAATCCGACCGAAAAAAAACTCTAGAAAAGCAAACCAGCAGGAAAGTTATGGAGATTTTCACCCACCTATGCAGCATGGGACTTCTATCCAATTGAATAAAAGAAACCATTTTTTCACGAGAATTTTTTGTATAATCTCCAAACACGCGGTAAAACCCATGAATTAGACCCCATAAAACAAAAGTCCAAGCGGCTCCGTGCCAAATGCCGCTTACTAAAAAGGTAATCACTATTGCTAAATAGATTTCACTTCGCTTCTTTTTCCCCTTGCATAACGGCACAAAGATATAGTCTCTTAGCCATGTAGAAAGCGTTATATGCCATCTGCTCCAAAAATCCGCTATCGAAACCGCAAAATGCGGTTGCTTAAAGTTTTCTGTCAACTTTATTCCTAGCATTCTTGCACAGCCGATAGCAATGTCACTGCATGCTGAAAAATCAGCGAACAATTGTATCGAGAATAGAATAGTAGCTAGCACGATTTGCGAACCAGTCGGGTTAGGACTATCAAAAACACTCGATACAATGGGAGCTAGTCGATCTGCAATCAATGTCTTCTTAAAAAAACCCCATGCAATTCGCTTCATCCCATAGGTTACATTTTCATAATTTACCCTCTGTTCGACTTTAAATTGCGGCAGCAATTTCTTAGCACGTTCAATCGGTCCAGCAACCAATTGCGGAAAAAATGCAAAAAATATTGAAAAATAGCCGTAATGCCTTTCTGCCTTTTGCTTTCCATAGTAAATATCCACAAGATAACTTACTGCCTGAAATGTATAAAAAGAAATGGCTAATGGCAGGACAAGTTCTTGGTATGGTACGGTATAATTCAAACCCAGATAGTTTGCAATTGCTCGAAGTGAGTCATTTACAAAATTAAAATATTTAAACCAGCCGAGAAAAAACAATAATACAGAAATACCAGCTAGCATGACTTTTTTCTTCTGCTTTTTTGTCTCCTGTTTTTCAATGATAATTCCAGTAAAATACGTAAAAACTGTGCTTGCAAGCAGTAGCGGTATAAATTGAATGCTTAAGCTAGCGTAAAATAGGTAACTTGCTGCCAGTAAAAGAATCCATCTGAATCGATGTGGGATTACATAATAAACACAAACAATTATTGCGAAAAATAAAAGAAACTCAATTGATATAAAAGTCATCCAATCACCTGATAAAAAATAAACTTAAGATTTTCCATAAAACGAGTCAAAAAGTAACCCTAAAGTTGTCCAAGTTGCATGAAACCCTGAAATGTGTCGATGAAACGCTTAAGAACTAATAAACTCTTTACTAATGTGAGGTTCAGGTGACTGTAAATTGCAATATTGAGGCAGCTCAGAATAAAGGATTTTTCCAAAATGATTCCGTGGGATTTCCTTGATTCTCATAATTTTAAAGCCCTTTAAGTTTAATTTTTCCTTGATTATTTTTTTAATTTGAACACAATCATCGTTCAATGTGTAAATATACATTTGGTCATCCGTCCCAGCGCAGATGCAATCATGACCATGCTCATTTAAAAGCCCTTCCACTTCATCAAGGCTGATACGGTTTCCGTAAACTTTAATCATTCTTTTGATTCGGCCGCATATAAAAAAATACCCGTCCTGATCAAAGTAAGCCATATCACCTGTACGCAAAATACCGTTGTTCTCATCTTTTTTCGAAAGATCGAATAACGACTCAGCATATCCTAAAGAAACATTTGCTCCTTTGTATATCAATTCGCCGATCACATTAGGCGCTGTGATTCTGTTGCCATTGTCATCTTGCAGAATCAGTTCCCCACCGGGAATGGCAATGCCAATACTTCCGACCTTCTCCAAGTTTTTATCACATGGCAAATAGCTCATCCGCGCCGTTGCTTCCGTTTGCCCGTACATGGTAAAAAACTGAATTCCTTTTTGGTTGCATACTTTAGCAAATTTGCTTGATAGAATTGGGCTTAATTTCCCGCCTGCTTGAGTTAGTTTTTTTAAACTCGGAACATGAAACTCTTCAAAATTCAGCCTATCCAGCATCTCATATACGAAAGGAACTCCTCCAAAAGTTGTTGCTTGTTGCTCTCTGCATAATTCCCAGAATTCTTTCTTCATGATAGATGCATCGGTTACAATTATCGTCGCCCCGCATATCAAATGACTATTGATAATAGAAAGGCCATAGGAATAATTCATTGGAAGTGTCATGATAGGTTTATCGTCTGCATGGATATCAAGGTAATTTGCTATCGATTCAGCATTTTTGAAAATATTTTCATAACTTAAGCGAACAAATTTGGGACTCCCGGTACTCCCGGAGGTTGTTAAAAGGAGCGCCAGATGTTCATGAAGATTATGTTGGAAAAATGTCGAACATTTAAATAATGCATAATCTCCAAACACAAATGAACAATCCATTGTTTTTAATAGTTCCTGATGTTCACTGCTCGCCCAAATATACGCAGGTTTATAAAGGTCAATCAGTCTGCGCAACCGATCAATATGTATAGATGCATCCAAAAGTACAGGGACAACTCTCCCTCTGATAAAGCCCACGTAGCCGAATAAAGACTCTTTGTTATTAGAACATAAACAAAAAACGAGTGTTCTTTCCCCTACTTCACCGCAGATAGCGTCAGCAATTTCTAACATTTCAAAATAAGAATAATTTCGTTCAGCATATACAGCGGTGCGGTTCCCAAACTCCTCAATTTTTTTGAAACGATTCATTAATCAAAATTCACTCCCAACCGTTTCAATATCTCTATTCCTGACGTGTAAGAGTCGAACTCTGTAATCCATTCTGAATCGATTGAGACATCAAAAACATCTTCCATCTCGGAAATCAGAGTCATATGTCCAATTGAATCCCATTCTCTTGTTACTCCAAGCGCTAAATCTTCGTGTACATCATCTTCTTCCAAGTCCAGCACATTCATAAAGGCATTTCTATATTTTTCGATATTTTTCATCAATTACACCCTTTCAATTAGCTCGAAAAAATTATTTAGAATATCATCTGAAGAAATAATGGACGAAATGTGTAACTATTCTCGATTACTCAATTCAATTCTTCTGTTATTTTTCATCGTAACAGCACTTATTAGCACATTCTCATCACTCTTTATTGATAACGATAATCATTTTCAAATTTGATTCTAGCATACCGCTTTTTAAAAGGTCAATGAATCTTTTGTGATATTCGAAAAGTTTTTCATTTTGTAAATATGTCCTATTGAATAAACCTGCTTCGCTAGTTTGAGCAGATTTCTTCACAATAAAAGAGGTGTCTCATCTATAGTTGAGACACCTCCATGAACGCACCCTATATTCATATAAAAGACAGTATAAGTTAGCACTTTTACATAATTATTTTACTTTTTTCATCATAAATGCCTCGACTGAAAAAGCTTTATAATACATTATCGCCTCTCCAAAACCTGCTTCTATGAATAAAGAGAGTATTTCCTCTGTAGGAAGCGGGAAGCAAGTGTCACCAAAAGACTGTCGAAATGCTAGCCATTGCTTTTCTGTAATTCCGTTTCGCTGCATCGTGTTCCCCCAAGCATCCAATATCTGCTCAAGTTGCGGGGAACCTAACTGGCCGTTAATGCTAGAGAAGAAAATAGTTCCTCCTGCTGGCATGCGCCCGGCGATTGCTTGAATCAGGGACTTTTTATCTTTCTCCTTCAAAAAATGCAATACTAAATGACATGTAGCTAAAGAAAAAGCGATATCATCTGGCAGCTCCTCTACCGTAATCGGTTGGTAATCAACATCAAGCTTTACCCCCTCTTGCTCCACTGTCAGCGAAGCTAAGGTTAGCATTTGCTCGGATGGATCCACTGCAGTAAATTGCCTGCCGGGAAATGCCTGCCCTAACGACACAAGTTCTTGCCCTCCGCCAGCACCTACTATCAGTGCATGCTGCCACTGTTGTTCAGTCAAAAGATCAACCATCCCTTGAAAAATAAAATCATACCCAATAATCCGTCTTCGAATTGTATCATGATAAGCCATCGCTTTCGGATGTTCCCACTGAAATGGATTTTGTGTCATTTTCTGCATTCCCCCTTGTGAAAAATTCCTAACTTTAGTATATCATACCGTTTTTCTTTCGCTATTTTTGTATGGAAGGCAATAAATAATCCTAGAATAAAGCAATAAATAAACACAGCAAAAAAATAAGACCCGATAATGGTGTCATCATAAACCTCTCTTTTTTACTCCGAGATATCAAGTTTGTTATGGTATTAAAGCCGAGGAAAATGGTAATCACCCATACAACTGTATTTGTCGATAAAAGCTCTAAACCGTTTACGACATTCGTGTGTTGCAGAACAACAAAGCCCATAAATAAGAGTATCAAAGCATTCATAACACTCACAACACGTAGCTTTTTTGGCAAAACTTTATGATATCCTCCCATTGCAAATTCACCAAAAGGATAGCCGAGAGCAAGCAATACTTGAAACACTGCTACGGAAAAAAGCAAAATTGCCGCAATGATTGATGCTATGTAAATAAAATCCATCCCCATTACCCCCTAGACTTTATTGCTTTTTGAAATAACATGCTGTGTTAACAGAAGTTACAAAATTTAACATATCAATTATATTATATAACTAAATATTCAATAACACACCCTATTAATATATAGCTCAGGTCAATTTTGAGTTTAAACCGAACTTGTGAAACATCAAATCAATGCATTAGAAAGCGTTATTTTTTCATAAAAAATAGACTGTTAATTAGTATGCTAATCAACAGTCTGTTTATGTTTATTATTGCGGCGATACCGGCAAAATGCTCATAAATGAATCCTTCACCTGTGCTTCTTGTTCATTCACCAGAATATGAATATCACCGTGGTCATTCGATGTACGGATTAAACGGCCCATTCCTTGCTGTAGACGTAATTGCATAAATGGCAATTCCACCTCATCATATGGGTCTTCCGCAAAGGCACGTTTAGCATCGAATAATGGATCTTGCGGCGGGAACGGTAAATCATAAATAATCACACGTGTTAATGCCTCTTCCGGTAAGTCTAAGCCTTCCCATAAGTGGTAAGAACAGAGTGTTTTCATCGTTCCCTGCTGGAAGTCACGCACAATCGCGGATAGCTCGCGGTCTCCTTCGAAAGCTACATGCATGCGTTCCAT
This sequence comes from Lysinibacillus odysseyi, assembly GCA_014595895.1. Lineage (GTDB taxonomy): Bacteria > Bacillota > Bacilli > Bacillales_A > Planococcaceae > Lysinibacillus_B > Lysinibacillus_B odysseyi_A. Next base: position 1,356,981 of record JABUKB010000001.1, read on the forward strand.
GATGGATAAACTCGATTTAAAAGATAACATCGCTTGTTTTGATTTAAATAAAATCAATGTTTGTTCCCCATCACTTAGTAACGTTCGGACTTTGCTTATTTTCTCTTTTTGCGGTACTTCGTGCACAAAAATTTTCATCACTTCATCGTAGTCAAATGGTGAATTCACACTAAAGGATTGATATTTTTTAATGCCTAAGCTATAAGCAATATATGAAAAATCTTTATTGACCGATAATGTCGCGGATGAGAACACGATTGGCATTTTTTTTGAGAATAATTTTTCTTCTAACACTTCCGTAATAAGGCGTGGCATGATGACTAATGTTTCTTCCCCATCCGTATCCTCCAGCCAGTCGACCGCATCACCTTGCGCAATAAAAATGCGCATGGCTGCCACATATTGCTCTAGAAATTCCTCTGCCATATTTAAATCATATTCTGGAATCATATACATTTCTGATTCAAACACAAATTCTTCTAGTAATTGATCGACTGTTTCTACTACCTTTGCGCCGATTCCGATTAATCTCGCAGACTTATTAATACGTTTGCGATCCTCTACCGTATCCGCTAAACAGTCCCGTAGTTCATCGAAAAATAACTCATGCTGATCTTGCAATGCTTCCATGGTATACAATGTTTTCGCACGTACACCATCAACCATTAAACGTTCCAGCATGCTGACAATTGTTTTTGACTGTACTTTCACTGTCATTGCCTTTTGCGCAGCATACTCCAGTAAATGCCCTTCATCGAGCACTATCATGGAAACCTCAGGCAGCAATGGCAATTGTCCTTCTCGTTCACGGGACTCTTTTGTTGCCAAATGCTCCATTAAAAAGTCTTGCGAACAAATAATTAAATCTGTAGATTGGCGATAATGCATACGGTGCAATGTTTGACCGCAGCGATTGCGCACATCGCAAACTGCGCACTGCATCACTGCATTGTAATTTACCTTTTGCCAATCTTCATCGCTCACTGTTGGAAAATCAGAGCGTTCGCCGTATGGTACAGCCTTCAGCATCGGTCCTGCTATATACACTTCTTCTGGAATCGTGAAAGCAATATCGTCGACCCAGTCATCCGTTTCTACTTTTTCTGCTTCCTCAAAGCGTTTTAAGCATAAATATTGATCACGTGATTTAGCCAAACGAACATCAATTTTCAAGTCAAGGGCGTCACGCAATTTGTGGATATCGCCTCCCTCTTTTACCAACTGGTCAATTAATGTTTCATCTGCGCAAGCAATAAGTGCTGGGCGTCCTGTATAACGTGCATAGGAAACAGCGGGCAGCAGATAGGCAATCGTCTTACCTGTCCCCACGCCTGCTTCAGCAAATAAAATATTTTTTTCTTTCAGCGCTTGTTCAATTTGGTATGCCATAAAAATTTGCTCATCACGGCATTCCAATCCTTTTTCAGGCAATGTGTCATATAGTGTATCGCCAAGCCAGTTACCAAGCGAATCATAAAATGAGCTGTCTTTTGACAGTTCGAATGGTAAAGATTGTCTCATTATAAAACTCCCTTATTATACAATCGATTCAAACAATACGAAACGGAAGGGAACTCCCTTCCGTTTTTGCAGTTCTTTTATTATACTATGAGTTTAGGACAAGGAATAGCATTTTGCCTTTGCTTTCCGGAAATGAACGGAGGTTTTAAATTAGATATGTGACGAGTTTGTGAATGAAATGCAGAAACTTGATTGTGAATTTAGCATCTAATTCGCCAGCAGGCTGTAACAACACAAAGGTATCAAAATATCCTTTTTTCACTTTTACGCCCTCATCCGAAAAGCGCTTCAAAAATCGAAAAGAACTACCCAACCCCGTCAGTAAACGAAAGTTAAGTAGTCAATATCAACAATTAGTTCTCTTCACGCTTTGATTTTTGGCCCCAGTATTGGTAGAGATCTGTACGGATAAAGCCATTAAAAAGCTTACGTTTTTTCGTTGCTTTTTTACCGTAATGCACCTCAAAATCCTCCATAGAAGACAGCATGTACACCGACCAAGTTGGGTAATTACTCATAACTTCACCAAACGTACGCAGCATTTTTTCGATTTCTTCCTTTTCGCCGATACGCTCACCGTATGGAGGGTTCGTCACAATGACACCATCTGTTAAACGCGTCGTAAAATCTGTCGCTTGCATTTGCTTGAAAGTAATAATATCCCCAAAGCCCGCTTCCATCGCATTTTCCTGGGCAATACTGACCATGCGGTGATCAATATCAGAGCCAATGATCGTCAGTTCTTGGTCATAATTTGCTAAAGAATCTGCCTCATCACGTGCAGCATCCCAAATTGATTGCTTCATCCATGGCCACTCTTCTGAGATAAAGTCACGATTATAACCTGGTGCAATATTTTGACCGATCATCGCTGCTTCAAGAGCAATCGTACCTGAACCACAAAACGGATCAACGAATGGTCGAGCAGGTGACCATTTTGAAATTTTTACAAGGGCAGCAGCCAGCGTTTCTTTTAATGGCGCCTCTCCTTGCACTTGGCGATAGCCGCGCTTATGCAAGCCGGCGCCTGATGTATCAATGGTCAATGTCGCTATATCCTTTAAAATTGAAATTTCAATTTTAAACGTTGCACCTGATTCATCTAGAAATGCATTTCGTTTATAAGCATATTTCAATCGTTCTACAATCGCCTTCTTTGTCATCGCTTGACAAGTCGGTACACTGAATAAAGCTGATTTGACAGACTTTCCAGAGACAGGGAATGCTGCATCGACTGGTAAGTATTTTTCCCATTCAATCGCTTTTACGCCTTCAAATAATTGTTCGAATGTGCGAGCAGGAAACTGCGCTACCACGATTTTGACACGGTCTGCTACACGCAGCCATAAATTCGTACGCGCAATTGCCATTTCATCGCCTTCAAAATATACTTTGCCGTTGTCGACGCGTGTTTCATAGCCGAGTGCTTGTACTTCCTCTGCAACAATTCCTTCTAGGCCCATCGCTGCCGTTGCTACTAATTGAAATTTTTTCATTAATTTAAATCCTTCCTTGATACTCGACTTCCCATAAATGCAGGAAATCGATTAACTCATCCATCGGTAATGGTTTACTGTAATAATAACCTTGTACAATATCACAGCCCATATTTTTCAATACTTTTACTTGCTGCTCTGTTTCTACACCTTCTGCTACTACTTTCATTTTTAAACGATGTGACATTTGAATAATTGCATCTACTACTGCTTGTTTATCATCCAATGACACAATCTGCTGAATAAAGCTGCGATCAATTTTTAAAATGTCCAATGGGAAACGCACTAAATAACTAAGCGAAGAATAGCCTGTACCAAAATCGTCAATCGATAATTTAAAGCCTAGTTGCTTTAATCGCACTAACTTACTCGTTGTTTCACGAGCACTATTCATAACGGTGCGTTCTGTCATTTCAATTTCAAAATTTTGAGCAGATGTATTTGTGTGCTGTAAAATTTCTTGGATTTTATCTATAAATGTATTTTGCTGGAAATGAATACTTGAGATATTGACAGCTACCGGCACATCCGGGAATCCCTGCACTGCTAACTCTCTATACCCTAAACAAGCCATTTCAAAAATAAGTTCACTCATTGGGATAATGAGACCTGTTTCCTCTGCATACGGAATAAACTCTCCCGGGGAAACATGACCTAATTTATCGCTATGCCAGCGCACCAAAGCCTCAACGCCAATTACCTTTGAGGTTTTGATATCGATTTTTGGCTGATAATGCAAGGTAAAATCTTTATTTTCAATGGCTTTTCTAAGCTCTGCATCTAGTACTAACATGCGCTTTGAATCAATATTTAATTCATCAAAATAAAAGGCATAACTATTGCGTCCGTTCGCCTTCGCATAGTTCATTGCTTTATCCGCTTTAATAATCAAATCATCCGTCTGAGCCCCATCCTCCGGAAAAATACTGACTCCTACACTTGTCGATACAAACACCTCATGTTCATTGACGGACATAGGTTGTTCAATACACCGGATCAGCTGTTCTGCAAAGGCAGCTGCCTCCCGAGGATGATTAATATTTGTCAGTGTAATGATAAACTCATCGCCGCCATAGCGTGCTAATATATCCTTATTACGCAGTAGCTTCTTAATACGACGCGCTACTTCTACTAACAGTAAATCGCCCGTTGCATGACCAAGCGTATCATTGACTTGTTTGAAACGGTCTAAGTCTAAGAAAAACACAGCATGGCTGACCTCAGTCGTCATGCTGGCACTAGCCTCTAACAGCGCATTCATTCGATCTAAATAAGTAAAGCGATTGTTGACATCAGTTAAAGAGTCCATCATTGTTCGTTTCTCTAATTCACTCTCGACAACTTTCTGCTCTGATAAATCAGTAAAAATACCACAAAAATTTGTAATATTCCCCTCATCATCTCGAATAGCCATAATTGTTAACCATTCTGGATAAATATCCCCTGTTTTGCGTCGATTCCAAATCTCCCCTTGCCAAATGCCTTTTTCGTAAATGGTTTTCCACATGTTAATATAAAAGGACACTTCATGCAGGCCTGATTGCAAAACAGAAGGGTTTTTTCCTAACACTTCGTTTGCTTTATAACCCGTGACAAACTCAAAGGCAGGGTTCACATTGATAATCATTTTGTCCTTATTGGTCACCATGATGCCTTCGCTAACATTTTCGAAAATTTTTGCGATTAAATGCGTTGGATATTGAGCAATCGACTGGTATTTTCCGTCATTTATCATCTCACTTGATTTACCCATTATTCTCACCCTTATGTGTGAAACCTTTCTATGATTGTCTCACTGTGTAATCTTTATTGTTATGTAAAATCCGCCAACAGCTTCCTTATATGACCAAAAACTATTTACTTAGAAAGAAAGGCTCTCCAATGCTAACTGGAGAGCCTTTTTGTTGTATATAAAAAAAGCATCAAAAAATTCAGTAAGCCATGTTTTGTTCCTGAGTACTCAAGCGGGTCGCCCCTCGTACGAATCAGGCAGTAATCATCTATCTACGCAAAAAATTTACGTCCCTCCGCCGGTTCATTTCCCTTTGGAGAGTGCCCCTACCATAATTTGGGTTTCTCACTCGTGGGGTTTACCTCGTTCCACCTCATAGCTTTCACTATAAGCTCCGTCACTGTGGCACTTTCAGGAAGTTTCGTCCATATCCGAAGACTTAGGAGTTCCTTCCGCCGTCAAAGTTTCCTTTGCCTACCCTTATTTTTTCAGGTAGCACGAACACTACGATCATCTCAGAGTCGTGTGAGCATGGACTTTCCTCTACATAGTCAAGCTATGCAGCGATTACTCGAATTTTTCATGATGTAACAATAATTATAATACAAAAAAGTCTATATGACAATATCACAAAAACATTATTTTAGTTTGTCACCGAATACCGCTTTTTCTAAATTGGCTACCCTTTTTAAAATATCATAATTCATATTGCTCGCTGTCGGTTGAACAGTCGTCGGTGGTGCGACAGGTTTTCTTGGTAATTCCTCTAACTCCGCCTTTAATCGACTATTTTCAGCACGTAATGTTTCAAGCTCTTGCTTCAATAACTCGTTTGCTGCTTCAAATGCATCGTAATCTTCCATAATTTGATCAAGAAACTGATCAACTTGGTCTGCATGATAGCCTTTTACGCTTTTTTTAAATTCTTTTTCTAAAATATCTTTTGATGTTAATTTGATTTGCATTGACATCGCCCTTCCATACTTGTGCATACGTAAATTTATTATAACATATAAATTTTTGATGCGGCAGTAGAAGCGACTATTAATTATCTTTCATTTGTTTGATGGCGAGACGATGTATCCTTTTTTCCCATTTTTGCCTTTGCTTTGTCTGTTGTTCGTTTGTCCACTTTGGGTGTTGGCTAATCAGTCGCAAGGCGGCACGTGCAAAATCAGCCGCTAACGGATAATTTTTTTGCTGATGTTCTGTCAGAATCGCGATTTGCTCGTATGCCTTGATTTGAAACGGCACATCAATCGCGGGAATGGCTTTTAAAAGTGAAGCAATGGCTTCCCCATGCTGTCCTTCTCTTTTTTGTTCCAAGCCTAAATAATAATGAGCCAGTCCTGTCTCATGCTCCTCAAAGGCTTGCGTTACGTTTGTCAGGACTTGCGAGCCCGTATTTTTTAATTTTAAATCATGATACCATTTGCCAATATTCGTATGGGTTGTTGCAGAATCTTGTAAATTTTGCTGAAACAATAGTTTAGTCGAATGCACATACAATGTCACGAGTGACAATAAATCCCATTCATTATGTTGCAGTACCTTCATTAAAGCATCCGCTTCGCCGCTTTTTATAGCGTCAAAATAAATAATTGGCGCCAAAAAGCCAGGAATATCTCCGACGCGCTGAAAGCCAAGCTTTTCCTGTTCAATCGTCGTTAACTTCATCTTTTCCAAATCATTTTTCCAGAGGCGTTTTGTGCTATGCAAAAGATCAATTTGCTTTTGTGCGCGTAATTTTGGAATATACGCCTGGTTTAATGTCCAGCGCGTTTCAAGCTGCGGCCAATCGAAGCTTTTGCCATTATAAGACACAACGGTTACTGCGCGCTGCCACAGTTTCGATTCAAACAGCAATGCCGCTTCATTTGAAGGGTCTGCTAGGACATACTGCGTTAATGTAAATTGCTCTTCATCTGTTTCTAAAAAGCCAAGCAGGAAAATATGTGTCCCTACCCCTTTTAAGCCCGTCGTTTCCGTATCAAAAAATACGAGTGTATCATCAAATGTCGTTTTATAAGGGTGATCGTCAGCTTCCTCCCACAAGGCAATGGCTTCAAAAAGCTCTTCAAGCCGATAATGCCCGTGACGGTAATCAAGCGGATAAGTCATCACGCGTTTAAAGCATATCCCAAAGTCGTTTTCGACAACTGTCAAACCTGCCTCCTCCCATTTTTCTACATAAGAAGGTTGATCTGGTTTCACAAATTTCGGCTTTTCTTGCTTCGTTTCTGTTTTCTTCCCAAGCAATTTTTTCATTTGCATGATTTTATTTTCATAGCTCATGGTAACCACATCATTTCTGCTAATAAAATACGCAAGACTTTCAGTACTTGCTGTTTACTATCTCCGATGGCATCTTGAGCGCCAATACAAGATGGACAGCCTGCCTGACATGGACATGTTTCTACATGTTTAATAGTACGCTCTAGCAGGCTCAGTAAAATATCGTATACCTTTTCAGCAAGTCCAATACCACCTGGGTAACTATCATAAATAAAAATGGTCGGACGCTCATTATGCGTCGCTTTCACTTGCGGAACGACAGATAAATCACTGCGATCACAATGGACAAATAATGGAACAAAGCTGCCCATCGCATAGGCTGCCCCGTTTAAGGCATCCGTCAACTGTTCCTCTGACCAATTATCCGGTAAATCAAAGCTCATCCATGTTGCACTTGTATGCATTTCCATTGGCGGAATGGTAATCTTCCCTGAGCCGATGTTGTCATGGGTATTGAAACGGATTTTTTTAAAGATAGTGGGAATAGCCAGCAAACTAACATCTCCGTACGATACTGTTGCTGTTTTATAGGTAGCTGACTTATCCTCGCTCAGTACCTTTAACTCCACCGCTAAATTGGCATCGGTAAAGTAATCGACTTCTACTTCCCTTACATAAGCTTTCTTTTCTTCCCAATCGAGCATTTCAACCTGGAACTGAATGCCCCGATGCATATAAATCGCCTCTTCATGGAGCAGTGTCATCGCACTATACGTATCCATTTCCCCAATCACGACATTTTTAGGCGCTGTGATATCGATAATCACGACATTTTCCTGTGCAGCGGAGCGCAGCGATATATCATGTGCCGGGAAACGCTCACTCATCCAGTGCCATTGCGTGCTTGTCTTTACGAGCACTCCTTCTTCCTCCAAGAAGGCAAGAAGCTCCTGTACCGTAAACTCTCCGTACGTATCTGTCATACTAAAAGGCAATTCGAAAGCAGCACATTTTAGATGATCCATTAATATAATCATATTTTCCGGATTAATACGCGCTTCTTCCGGATCCGTCCCAAAGAAGTAATCAGGATGCTGGATAATATATTGGTCAAGAGCTGTAGACTGAGCCACGTAAATGATTAATGCCTCATCCTGCCTGCGTCCCGCGCGTCCTGCCTGCTGCCAAGCACTCGCAATATTTCCTGGGTAACCCGTCATGATACAAGCTTGTAGCTGTCCGATATCAATACCCAGCTCCAAGGCATTCGTCGATACGACTACTTGAATTGAACCTTCGCGCAGCCCTTTTTCAATCGTTCGTCTTTCGCTCGGCAAATAACCGCCGCGGTAGCCTTGAATCGATTCATCTCCAATTTTATCGAATGTCAAGGATTTCAAATACGTAACAAGCATCTCTACTCGTACACGTGATTTAGCAAAAATAATTGTCTGAATACCAGCTTCGAATAAACGCTTAGAAATGTCGCGAACTTCTAGCACGGCACTGCGTCTGACACCGAATGTCGTATTAACAATCGGCGGATTGTAAAAAATAAACGTTTTCTTGCCAACCGGTGCTCCGGAATTGGCAATGAGCTGATGAGGTTCATTGGTTAAGCTTTCTGCTAATTGTTTCGGATTTTTAATCGTCGCCGATGTACAAATAAAAACTGGCTCCGACCCGTAAAAAGCGCAAATTCGTTTGAGGCGTCGGATGACATGTGCCACATGACTTCCAAACACGCCCTTATACGTATGCAATTCATCTATGACAATGTATTTCAAATTCTCAAATAAAGACACCCATTTTGTATGGTGCGGCAATATCCCACTATGTAACATATCGGGATTCGTCATCACGATATGTCCTGCTTTGCGAATCTTTGTACGGATATTAGGCGCTGTATCGCCGTCATACGTATAGCTTAAAATCTCTTCCCCTGTCGCCTCGATTAGTTCGTTTAAATCTGTCTTTTGATCCTGGGCCAATGCCTTCGTGGGAAACAAATAAATCGCACGGCTAGAAGGATCTTGTATAATTTTTTGAAGCACTGGTAAATGATAACATAGTGATTTACCAGAAGCTGTAGGAGTAATTGCTGTAAAGGATTGCCCACTCGCTGCGAAATCAAAAGCTGTACGCTGATGACTATAAAGCTGCTCAATCCCTCTTGAGTGAAGCGCTTTTTGTAAAGAAGGATGTAAATTGTCAGGAAAAGCGGCATGCGTTGCTTCTTTCCCTTCTATCGTTTGCCAATGCACAATATTTTCTTTCAGTTCTTCATCATATTGCCACTGGCGCAATAACTGCTCGATTGTTTGTTGTTTGCTAAACATGACCACCCTCCTCTACATACCGCAGCAATGTACTGAGTGTATATTGGGTGGACTGTACCGACTGTAAAAATCTTTTTTTACTCGTCTCTTTGTAAAAAGACTGTACAAAAAACTGTTCCATGGCATCGATGGCATGATCAATTTGCTGCTTGTGCATATATTTGGGGTGATTTTCCTCAATCCACGCATAGCTTTGTTGCTGCCATTGCTTCAGCACATCGCGCATATGATCTGCGTAGGGCTTTACCTCCGCAAAAAAATCCGGTGAACGGTCTTCTTCGCGCATTTGATGAAAACGTGCGACAGCTTCTTCACAAGCTTGGAGTAAAAAAGTTGTTGTTAATTCTATCATTTTCGTACACCTCAATTTATTAATATATTTAGTGTACCAAAATCATTCATACTTCACTACTTTTATAGGAACGTGTATTCTTTACGTCTGCCCGCTTTTCTGCTAAGCTAATTTTCTGAGTTGTTTTCAATATAAGTTGTTCGAATTGGGACGTCTGGTGCGCTTGCTCTACACGTAGCCGGTTAGCTAATAACTCCTCTAAGTCTTGGATTAGGTGTTGCAAATTGTGTAAACGTTTCATCAATATCCGCCTCCTTTGCTTACGTCTATTCGCTATATACCGGAAGATTCCTGTCCGTTCGCACAACTAGACAGACATCTACAAAAGTAGCTATTTTTCATGTCTGATATGGTAAACTAAATTCAGAGAGGAGCATGATTCGATGGTCATTCGTTACCCTAACGGTAAAGCCTATAAGCCTAGCCAACTATCTACTCCAGCCGTTAAAAAAGAGAAAGCAAAAGAAAACACTACATTTAGTAATAGAGGGAAAACACTCGAAGATGACGTCAATGAAACCAATGAATTTTACTTGGCGGCAGGACTGGCTAACATTCACAAGAAACCTGTCCCCGTACAAATCGTCAAGGTAGAGTATCCGAAACGCAGTGCCGCTGTCATTCGGGAGGCTTATTTCAGAACGCCTTCAACAACCGACTATAATGGGGTGTGGAATGGGTATTATATAGACTTTGAAGCAAAGGAAACGGAAAGCAAAACATCCTTTCCGCTAAAAAATATTCACCCTCATCAAATCACCCATATGCAGTCTATTGTGAAGCAAAAAGGAATAGCCTTTTTTATCGTTCGTTTCTCTTCATTGGAACGATACTTCATTGCACCTTTTGACATGATCGAACACGCCTGGAAACAAATGGAGCAAGGCGGTCGAAAATCTATCCCGCTCGCTGCATTTGAAGAACATGCCGAGGAAGTTCCATTAGGTTATGCACCTCGTCTCGATTACTTAAAGGTGCTAGAAAAATTTACACGGAATTTAAAAGTGAGGGAAAGCTATGACTGAAAAACGTCGCACACGTGAAGAAATGAGAAAAGCACGTGCAGAGCAAAAGAAAAAAGAACGCTCACCTGCTAAAGCATGGATAAAGCGTAGTGTTTTAACCGTTGTTTTACTAGGTGTACTTGTCTTAGTAGGAGGAGCAGGGCTCTTTGCTTATTATGCAAGTAAAGCACCTGCCCTAGACGAAGAAGCATTGAAAGACCCCGTTTCCTCCGAAATTTTAGATAAAAACGGTGATGTCTTTGCCGTTATTGGAGTCGATGAGAACCGAAAGTATGTCGAATATGATGAGATTCCACAGCAAATGGTTGATGCTATTATCGCAACGGAAGATGCTCGATTTTTTGAACACTTCGGTGTTGATTTCTGGCGTCTTGGCGCAGCTGTCATTGCCAATTTCCGCGATGGCTTCGGAGCGCAGGGAGCTAGTACGATTACGCAGCAAGTAGTCAAAAACTCTTTCTTCTCCAATGCCAAAACGCTAGAGCGTAAAGCGCAAGAAGCGTGGCTAGCGATTCAATTGGAACGCCAATACTCAAAAGAAGAAATTTTTGAAATGTATTTTAACAAAGTACTAATGTCGGGCACGACGTATGGTTTTGCTACGGCGGCTGAACGCTTTTACGGGGCAGAGGATTTACACGATTTAACACTTGAGCAAATGGCCGTGCTAGCAGGGCTTCCGCAAAGCCCAAATAATTATAATCCGTTCCAAAATCCGGAGCGGGCACAGAAACGTCGCGATATCGTGCTAAGCTTAATGGTCCAGCATGATAAAATTGACGAAGCAACAGCCAAAGAGGCAAAAACATTCAATGTTGCGGAGACTGTGTTGCCTGAAGAAGAGCGTAAAAAAGGCTTTGCTTCTGACTATCAAGCCTTTTTAGACGTAGTATTATGGGAGCTAGATGAAACAGGCTATAGCAATATGTTATCGGATGGAATTAAGGTGCATACAACGCTAGATCCGGCGGCACAACAAACGGTTGAAAATGTTATGGATAATGATAGTAACTTCCCAACAGAATCTATCCAATCTGGGATCTCTGTTGTTGACACGAAAACGGGTGCCTTAGTAGCCGTTGGCGGCGGGCGTAATTATGCCAACCGTGAAACGAACTTTGCCTACTCATTGAAAAACCGTTCGCCGGGTTCAACAATTAAACCAATTATTTCGTATGGCCCTGCGATCGAATATTTGGATTGGTCTACAGGTCAAACGGTACAAGATTCACCGGCAACCTATAGTAGCGGGCAAAAGATTAGTAACTGGGATAATGGCTATTACGGGACAATTACGATGCGCGAAGCACTCTATACATCTCGTAATATACCTGCCGTAAAAACATTGATGGAAGTGACTACTGAGCAGTCTCAGGAATTCGCTGAAAAACTAGGTGTGGAAGTCGATTACTTAGTAGAATCCGATGCACTTGGTGGTGGACGTGTTTATATGTCACCAGTTGAGTTAGCTGCAGCCTATGCAGCGTTTGGTAATAACGGTGTTTATCACGATGCCTACGCGATCAATAAAATCGAATACCGAGACGGCTCTACAGAATCACTTAAGCCTGAAGCAGTTGTTGCGATGAGTGAAGCTACTGCTTATATGATTACCGATGTACTGCGTGATGTTGTAAGCAATAAGCGGAATGCATCTGGTGCTGCAGCTGCAGTAAGCGGTGTGGACATTGCAGGTAAAACAGGTACGACAAACTATGGTAACGATGCTTTTAAGAAGTTTGATCTACCAAGAAACTCTGTACCAGATTCATGGTTCGTCGGCTATTCTACCGACTATTCTATCGCGGTATGGAGCGGCTATGCTGAATATTCTGAACCGATCACAACATGGGATGAGCGTCGTTTACCACAGCGATTATTTAAAAATATCATGAGTGAGTTATCGGCCAATGGCGAAACGAAAGATTTCCAAAAGCCATCTTCAGTAGTAGAAGCAACGATTCAAGTAGGCTCACAACCATTGAAACTAGCAAGTGCAGCTACACCAAGCAATTTAAAATCAACTGAATTATTTAAAAAGGGAACCGTGCCAACAGGCGTTTCAACAGATTATGAAGAAGTAGAAGATCCGTTAGAAGCACCGTCTAATGTGCAAGCTACGTATAATCCAAATGCACAGCAAATTTCATTGACATGGGCACATAACGAGGTCCCTGATGAAGAGGAACCAACAAGCTTTACGTATGAAGTGACCATGAGCGTAGATGGCGGCGATCCGCAAATTATCGCGACGACAGGCGCTAAATCTACCACGATTTCTTCTGTGCAACCAGGCAGCAACTATAGTTTTAGTGTTGTAGCCATTAGCGATAAAGGACGTAGCCAGCCAGGTAGCACATCTATTGTGATCGAAGGCACAAAAGAGGAAGAAGAACCGGAAGTACCAGAAGTAGAGGAACCGGAAATTGAAGAGCCGGATGAGACGCCGGAAACACCAGTACCTGATGAGGACAATGGTGAAGAAAATAATGAAAACAAGCCACCAGGTAATAGTGGAAATAACGGTAATGGTGGAAACAATGGCAACGGCGGGAACAGTGGTACTGGTGGAAACAATGGTAATGGCGGGAGCAGTGGTACTGGTGGAAACACCGGAAATACTGGTAACACCGGTAGTAATCAACCGCCAAAGCAGCCCGAAACACCTCAATCCCCATCAAGACCTCCTGAAACAGACGAGGAATCTACTCCTTAAAAAAACAAAAACAGGTGATGCAGAAATTTCTGCATCACCTGTTTTTTATTGTGTAATCCGTAAGCGTGCTGCACGTTTTTTCGTCTCTTTATATAGCTCATCTAGCTGACGATAGCATGCATACTGGCCAGGTTTCGCTTTTATAAAGGCTAAACGTTCACGACCATTAATCGGATATAATTCAAATTCAGCGTCCGCTGTTGCTTTTTCCGTTGCTGAATCTAGTAATAATTGTTCATAATGGGCAATCCCCTGCTCCATCAATGCCTTCGCTTCACTGCTGCGCATTTCATGTGCTTGATGAATGGCTTTCTGCAACGCTTCCCAGCTAGCAAACCATGTATCTATTGTTTCTTTTGAAATCGCTTGTGGATTGACCTTGATCATGGTAGCTTCACCAGACCTTTCTTCAAGCGCTTCTGACCTTCGCGGCAATCAAGCAATAGCGGGCAGGCATGACATTGAGGATTTTGTGCCTTGCAGTGATAACGGCCGAAAAAAATCATCTGATGATGCGCGCGACTCCAGCGCTCAATCGGTGTTTTCTTCATAATCGTTTCCTCTACCTCTAGCACACTATCCTTCCAACGGCATAAACCAAGCCTTTTTGTGATGCGTTCTACATGCGTATCTACCGCCATAGCGGGAAGGTCAAATGCCACTGATAGCACAACATTAGCCGTTTTTCGCCCGACGCCCGGAAGTGTTACCAGCTCCTCGCGCACCGGCGGGATTTCCCCATTATAGGCATCAATTAAACGCTGGCACAGCGCTTGGATATTTTTCGCCTTATTACGATATAAACCGATAGAGCGGATATCGTTCTGCAATTCTTCCAAATCTACTGCTAAATAATCTTCTGGTGTCTTATATTTTTGGAATAGCTCTTTTGTTACACGATTCACAAGAGCATCTGTACATTGGGCAGACAATAATGTCGCAATCGTGAGTTCAAATGCATTGTCATGCACGAGCTCGCAATGGGCATCCGGAAACATCTCATCCATTGTATTTAAAAATTCCAGCCATTTTGCCTTCGTCAGCAACATTACTCCTCCTATTCACGTTCATCTAGCCAATTATAAAACATACCGCTCGTTGTTGTCGGAGCAACACTTTGTACCGGCTTGATCTGGCGTGCACGGAACTGTTCTGAATGTTGCTCGATTTGCTTCGGTGATGTAATATTTTTCTTTTTCCATTCAAATAAAATACGATCGATATAACGTAGTGATATCTTCCCTGCTAACACAGCTTCTTTTAGAGCTGCCTTAATGATAGCCGGTGTATGGCCATCTTGATCAAACCATGTATTGATCGTCTCTAACTCCATCGGCGATAATAATCGACCAAATTCCTGTTCGAACAGCGCAAAAATTTCGCCTTCTTCATTTTTGACGGATGTTTCTTGTTGTTGCATTTCTTTTTGCTCAAGCAACCGCACAATACGCGACCATAATGGCGCGAGCGAATATTTTTCAAATAATCTGCCTGACCCATCGACACCTTGCGTAATTTCCACAAAGCCCTTTTGCATCAAGCGCTGCATTTTCATCGAAATATCATTGGGCACAAAACATGTGCGGGCTGCTAAATCCTGTGGTGTTGGAAACTCCACGTTTTCTTCAAAGAATGCTAGTAAATGCAAGACAATCAATGCCTCGTCATCTGACATATGCAACTCTTTATACGTTTGAAAAAACAATTGGGGCACTGTGACATGCCGCTGCTGTGTCCATAAACGGAGTCGATGCTCATCTTTTTTCATTGCTGTTGACTCCCTTCTTGAATAATAAAGCGTCCGAGACAAAACTCGGACGCTCACTTAAAAATACGTAACTAAATTAAGGATATAAACGGTTCAGTAAACGTGGGAATGGAATTGTCTCACGAATATGTTCCACTCCTGAAATCCATGCTACTGTACGCTCTAACCCAAGACCGAAGCCTGAATGAGGTACAGCCCCCTGCTTACATAAATCTAAATACCATGAATAAGCATCCAGTGATAGGTTATGCTCTTCTATACGTGACTTTAATAAATCATAGTCATAAATACGCTCAGAACCACCGATGATTTCACCGTAACCTTCTGGTGCGATTAAATCCGCACATAATACGACATCATCACGCTCTGGGTGTGGCTGCATATAAAATGGCTTGATACCTGTTGGATAGCACGTAATGAATACAGGCTTGTCATAGTGATTGGCAATCGCTGTTTCATGCGGTGCACCGAAGTCATCACCCCACTGAATATCATCAAAGCCTTGCTCATGCAGGAACTGGATTGCATCGTCATACGAAATACGCGGGAACGGTGCTGTAATATTTTCAAGTTTTGAAGTATCACGACCAAGACGCTCTAATTCTAGCTTACAGTTTTTCAGGACCGATTGTACGATATGGGCTACATATTGCTCTTGAATTTCTAAGTTTTCCTCAAATTCTACGAAAGCCATCTCTGGTTCAATCATCCAGAACTCGATTAAATGACGACGTGTTTTCGACTTTTCAGCGCGGAATGTCGGACCAAATGAGAATACACGACCTAATGCCATCGCAGCCGCTTCCATATAAAGCTGCCCTGACTGCGAAAGGTATGCGTCCTCGTCAAAATATTTTGTCGCAAACAGTTCTGATGTACCTTCTGGAGAAGAACCCGTTAAAATAGGCGGGTCCATCTTTGTGAAACCATTGTCATTAAAGAACTCATACGTTGCACGAATAATTTCATTACGCACTTTCATGATAGCGTGCTGTTTGCGAGAACGTAACCAAAGATGGCGGTTGTCCATCAAGAACTCTGTCCCATGCTCTTTTGGCGTGATAGGGAAATCAATCGCTGCATGAATCACTTCGATACCTGTTACGTTTAACTCGCAACCGAATGAAGAACGTTCATCAGCTTTTACCTCACCAATAATATACATGGACGATTCTTGCGTCATGCCTTTTGCTACAGCAAAAAGCCCCTCGCCTACTTCTTCTTTTACAACAACACCTTGCACGAAGCCCGATCCGTCACGTAATTGCAAGAATACAATTTTACCGCTTGAGCGCTTGTTTGCTAGCCAAGCTCCTAATTTGACTGTTTCGCCAATGTGCTGCGGCATGTCCTTGATCATAATTTTCTTCATAATTACCCTCCAAAATTGAGAGAGCAGTTAGTCTTGCCATTTGGCAATGACAAATGCTTGAATACGACGTACTGCTTCCTCTAATAATTCTAATGATGTAGCGTACGATAAGCGGATTGTTGCATCTGCACCGAAGCCTGAACCTGGAATAACAGCCACGTTCGCTTCTTCAAGAAGTGCTGTAGCAAATGCATCCACTGACTCATAGCCACATTTTTGCGCTGCCTCTGATACATCAGGTAACAGATAGAACGCCCCTTGAGGTTTTAATACTTTAAAACCAGGGATGCTTGCTAATTGCGGATAGATTTTTTCTAAGCGCAGTTCAAATGCGCGGCGCATCTCTTCAACCATGTCCTGTGGTCCGTTATATGCTTCTATAGCTGCATATTGTGCTGTTGTAGTAGCATTTGAAGTAGAGTGTGAAGCAAGGTCAGTCATTGCTTTAATGATCTGTGCATCCCCCGCCGCATACCCAATGCGCCAGCCCGTCATCGAATGGGATTTGGCAACGCCATTGATTACGATTGTGCGGGCTTTCATATTTTCTGACAATTGAGCGATAGAAAAATGTTCCACCCCATTGTATACAAGTTTTTCATAAATTTCATCTGAAACGACTAAGATATCCTTTTCTTCTGCTACACGCGCCAAGGCTTCGAGCTCTTCACGCGAATAAATCATGCCAGATGGATTTGATGGTGAGTTAATAATGACTGCTTTTGTTTTTTCTGTGATCGCGTTTGCTAGCTGCTCAGCTGTAATTTTATAGCCTTGCTCTGCTGTACCCTCTACGTATACAGGTACACCGCCTGCCAATTTCACTTGCTCAGGGTAGGACACCCAGTAAGGAATCGGGATGATGACTTCATCTCCCTCATCTAAAATAACTTGGAATAACGTATAAAGAACATGTTTCGCGCCCACGCCTACTAAAATTTCATTCGAATTATATGTAAGCTGATTGTCGCGAGCTAACTTGTCCATAATAGCTAATTTTAATGTAGGTAAACCGCCAGCTGGTGTATATTTTGTAAACCCTCTGTTCATTGAGTCCGCTGCTGCATCTAAAATGTTTTGTGGTGTATTGAAATCGGGCTCACCAGCTCCTAGACCAATGATATCAATCCCTTGCGCTTTTAATTCATTCGCTTTGGCTGTAATCGCTAAAGTTGATGACGGCGTTAAAGTTTTTACTCGATTAGCTAATAATTGTTTCAAAATCATCTTCTCCTCTACATGTTCGATATGCGTTTCCACCATTGTCCATCTTCAAACAAAATATACACGTAATTGAGTTTATCCGCGTCATTTAGATAGGTAATTTCCCAAACAACGCCCGCTTCCTCATAGCCTAATTTTGTCTGAAGTATTTCATGGACATTTGTTTCCTTACTTAAAACCGATAAAGCTTGTTTCTTTGTAATACCGTCCTGCAAAAATACTTCCTGAATCAAATTCTCTTCTAAACTGATTGGAACAAATATTGCTTTTTCCTTACCATCTTCGTCTACCCCGAACACAGTAATGTACGGCTTTTGACCATTATAAACATAACTATCCGAAACAGCTGCCAAGGAGTTAGAGGAAATGGCTAAATCCTCAGCTTTTTGTTCCAATTCATTAAATGGAGCATCGGCTTTCCAGAGTACTAAAGCAGTAATCACAAGCGCTAACGATACAACAAAACCTACACTAAAAAGTATCCAGTTTTTCATTGTGCCACCTGCTCTTTATTCCAACAATTTATTCTTCTTTTCATGCTGTGATCTGCTCCCTTTTCCTCATCGCTCATTATTATACCAATCTTCCATCGCTAATACCATATGCGCTAAAGGTAGTTTTTGCACAGAAATTGGCGGCAGTGCGCGAATAAACTCACTACCATAGGATTTTGTTTCAATTCGGCGGTCCAGTACGATAAACAGCCCCTTGTCTTGCGAAGAACGAATGAGCCGACCGAAACCTTGTTTAAAGCGCAGCACAGCCTCTGGTAACGCGAGTTCTGCAAAAGCATTGATCCCTTGCGCTTGTAAATAGCGCGTCCGTGCTTTAAAAGTCGGTTCGTCAGGTGACGTAAATGGCAAGCGCACAACAATGACCGACGCCAAACCATCTCCGGGCACATCGACACCTTCCCAAAACGAGTTGGTCCCAAACAACACAGATTGTTTAAATTTTTGGAAGGCCTTTAGTAAGCGCATACGGCTCCCCGCAGTCACTCCTTGGGCGAATAGCATATAATCATCCAGCAAGCCGCTTTCTTGGATGAGCTCCACTGTTTCTCGTAACATTTGCTGAGAAGTGAACAATACAAAGCAGCGCCCTTCTGTTGTTCTCACCGTTTGTGTCACCGCATGAGCCACCTCTTCAATATAATCGGACTGGCTCACTGACTGAATATCCGGCATATCTGTCACGATAAAGCACTGGGCCCCACTATAGTAACTAGTAGGTGCTTGCAATCGCTTAATGGGTACCTGTTTATCGATTCCTAATTGATCCGTAATAAAACGTTCATTGTGCGGAACTGTCAGTGTACCTGACGTCCAAATAACCCCGCCGCGCGCTCGAAACGGCCCAAATAATCGGCTGATCATTTCCGTCACATCAATTGGTTTTTTATATACTTGAATGGAGCTTGGCAGACTACGTCGATCCACCTCTAGCCATGTCGAATAACGGCTATCCGGGCGTAAAAAGACAGCATCCCATTCCGCAATCGACAATGTAAATTCGCGCACCCAAAAGCGCCATTCGTCCAGTAAAAATCGATGTTCCGGTGCCAATTCATCCACTCCCAAAGCAAATTGCTTGGCTATGGCTTGCGCTGCATCCAGCCATTTTTGTACCGTGTGCGAAAACTGTTCAAATAATTCCACCTGCAACGTCAGTTGTTCGAAATAAAGAGATAACTTCAGTTCATGCTTATCTGCTCGTGCGATCGGCTGTACCATCTGCTGCTGAAGGTGCTCCATGACATGCTCGAATTTCTCTTTCATTTGTCCAAAATATTTATCTAATTGTGTGAAGGCTTGCATGGATACCCGGTGATTGCGCATCGCCGCCTTATGCATTTTTTTACACATGGCATCCTCTTCTAGCAAACCGATTTGTCCAAACAAATATTTCCAGCTTTTATAAGAGAATAATTGCTCATCACGATGAATCGCCGCCTGGACAAATTGATGGGCTTCGTCAATAATCCAGCCGCCCATTTGTTCAAATAGCGGTGTCGCGCGCCATATATCTGCAAGCATCATCGCATGATTCGTCACAATGATATCGGCAGTCCGTGCTTTTTCAATGGCACGCTCATAAAAATCAAAATTCAATGTCAATTGTTTTGATTGCTCCGTCTTGCGAATTTTATCGATAAATAGCTTGCCTCCACCTGAAGGGTTGAGTTCTTCGACATCCCCTGTTTCGGTTTTTGTCAGCCATACGAGTATTTGTAAAATAATCAAGGTTTCATCGTATGACTCATCCTGCATAGCTGCTAGCTGGTAAAAGCGCTCGACATCGATATAATGGTTCATCCCTTTTAACAGCGCTACCTCAACCGCTTCTCCTGTCATTTTTTCAAGGCGCGGGATTTCTTCCTGCAACAGCTGATCCATTAAATGAGAAGTATAGGTGCTAATGCCAATTTTTCGACCCGTCTGTTTTGCATAGTAATAGGCCGGCAATAAATAACCCGCCGTTTTGCCAATCCCTGTTGAGGCTTCAATGACGATTTCTTGTTTTTCATTTAATGTTTGCCAAACGAAATCCATCATTTGAAACTGCTCGGGACGCTCTTCAAAATTTGTCATCCCTTGCTGCATCAATTGCATTTTTTGCGTTCGCGTCTCTGGATAAATGGTGTCTGATTTCTCCGCCTGCTGGTCGATAAAAGGTTTCAAGACTAATTTGTGATAATAAATCTTGTCATTTGTTTGTTCTACAAAACTACGTTTCAGCTGCAAAGCCTCAAAAAATAGTTGCGCAATATTGGATTTCAAACGAAACGACCGCTTATGGAGCTGTTGTAAAGTCTGTGTTGGCAATGTCAGCAGCTCCTCCCAGCAACGCTTTAGCAGAAGCGCTGTTGCTTTCGCATCGTCATCTGCACGGTGTGCCATTGCTAGCGGGATTCCGAGCTCCTGTGCTAACTCTCCTAATTTATAACTAAAGGCTGTTGGAAATAATATTTTCACCAACTCTACTGTATCGATGGTTTTTCCGCGCCACGCTGGTAACCCGGCACGTTTTAGCTCAGCCTGTAAAAAAGGCAAATCAAAATCCGCATTATGAGCGACAAAAATTGCTCCGTTCAATAGTTCGTAAATATAATCAGCATGTGCCTCAAACGGCAAGGCATCCACTACATCGCTATCTGTAATATTCGTTAAATCCTGAATAAATAACGGAATGGATTTTCCTGGGTGGATAAATTTTGTATATGTTTTTTCGATCTGCCAATCACGCATAATGACAATCGCAATCTGAATCATGCGATCTCCATTTGCCGGATTGTGTCCCGTTGTTTCTATATCAACAATTGCATATTTAGCACTTTCGATCATTATGTTTCAACTCACAGTTCATTAATCAGTATATGCGCATTCTATCACACTATATAAGGTATGGTCATGCTATATCCCATTAAAAAACAATAAAAAAGCCGCACGGAAATAACCCGTACAGCGTTGCGTATGTATGAAAAAGAGCAGGGGCTCATCTCCCTGCTCATGACAAAAACGATCTAGCAAATCCGTGCTATTGGTGACCGTTTTTGGTGTAAAGTCAAAATAACTTTACGTGAGGTTTTGGCACCTGTTGCTTAGTATACTGCAACAAGCACTGAACCTCAACCTTTGCGCTTATATACAGAATTGTGAAATTATTGATGAATAGCTTTGCCAAATACAGCACTTGCCGCATCGCCAATATGCTCACTGACAGTCGGATGCGGAAAAATCATACGAGCCAAATCTTTTACCGAACCGCCCGCTACTTTCGCTGCGAGCATGGCATTGATCATTTCGGTTGCCCCGTCCCCTACTACACATGCCCCGTAAATATCACCTTCAGGGCTTGCGACAAACTTCATGAAGCCTTGCGTATTCCCTTCTAGCAATGCTTTTGGGTTGGTTGGCAAATGCATTTTCGTAACAATCGCATCAGCCGGTGCTTCGTGCTCCAGCATCCCGAATGTTGCAATTTCCGGATGAGTATACACGCAGCGCGGAATCTCTTGTTGGTTGACAGCACTTGGATGCTTGCCTAAGATGGCATCCACTGCATGAATTCCTTCTGCTTTTGCTGAATGCGCTAATTGGAAGCCCCCGACAATATCCCCAATGGCGTAGATGCCCGGAATGCTCGTTTCATAATCCTTATTTGTCCGAATCAAACGGCCGTCCATTTTTAATTGTAAGCTTTCCGCAATTTCTGTATTCGGACGGCGCCCTGTTGCAAATAGTAAATTTTCAAATTCAAATGTGCCGATGGAAGTTTTAATTTGGCTGCCGCTAATTTCTTCAAAAATAAAGCTTGTTATTAGTTCAATGCCTAGCTGCTTCATACGCTCTTTAATAATCGGGCGTGCGTCAGGCTCTTCTGTTTGCAGAATATCCATACTATGATTAAGGACCGTCACCTTTGTACCCATTGGTGCTAATGCAAAAGCCATCTCGATTGCGATGACGCCGCCTCCGATAATCGTTAATTGCTTCGGTAATTCCTGAATATCAAAAAACGTATCTGTTGTATAATACTTCGCTGTTTCTAGTCCTTTAAACGGCGGCACAAACGGACGGCTGCCTGTTGCTAAAATGACATGCTTGGCTTCAAAGGCTTGCTTTCCTACTGTCACGACACGTTCTGCAGAAACAGAAGCTTCTCCACGGTACATCGTGATTTGCGCATTGGCAATAAAGCCTTCAATATTTTGGCGCAATTCCTCGACCACTCTATCTTTACGTTTCATTAATTTTGGAAAATCAATATGTATTGTCGGTACCGTGATGCCCCATTCGGTACCGCGGTGAATTTCCTGCACAAGCTTACTATGTTCTAGCATGATTTTTGAAGGAATACAGCCTACATTATAGCAAGCTCCACCTACTTTATCTCTTTCCACTAGCGCCACTTTTAAGCCGCTTTTTGCTGCATGAATCGCAGCTATGTATCCACCAGGACCTGCCCCGATGACTGCTACATCGTACATTTCCATCTCCTCATCACCTCGTGTTCTACGATACCATTTGCCTATATAGAATGCAAAATGAAATCTAAATATTTACAAATCTCTTACGTTGTCCTCCTACTAAATAGAATATACCTCATACTTAGTTTACTGATTAAAATTGCTTTTATATTAGTCAGTCATAGCGGAAAGTTCCTCTACATTATACCTACTATCACACAAATCCAAGCCGCTAACTGCAAAAGCCCGCCAATTGGCGTCACCGCACCCCATTTTTTTATACCTGTAAGTGATAACACCATTAAACTTCCTGAAAAAATAATGGTTCCTGCGAACATAAGCCACGTAGCCGCTGACAATGCGACTGTCTCCCCGGCAATGCCTGTTAATACTCCAATGAGTATCAATCCAAGGGCATGATACATTAAATAGCGGCAGGCTGTTTCCCAATTATCCGCATATTTTTGTTCTGTGAATTTGCTCTTCAATGCATGCGCACCGAATGCGCCGCAAGCAACCGCTAAAAAAGCAAGTGCCGCTCCTATAATAACTGCTGTTTCCATGATTATGCCTTCTTTCTATACATTTGTACTTGCGCATCTGTTGGCAAGGCTGTCATCGCACCGACCTTGGTACAACAGATGGCTCCCACAATATTACTATACTCAACATACCGAGCAAATTGTTTGAAATCCTTTATAGGAGTATCTGCCATTTGCTTTAGCATGGCGCCGACAAAAGCGTCGCCAGCTCCTGTAGCATCGACGGATTTGACAGAGATGCTATTCACTACCCGTTCCTCGGTTCCATCCGAAATCCACGCTCCTGCCTGTCCTTTTGTCACCACTACATATTGTGCTTGTGGGGTAAACGGCGTCAGCGTCCATTCCTCCTCACTCATCTTTACAAAATCCGCCAACTTGAGACAAGCTGCTACTCGTTCTTGATATGTGTGAAGTTGTTGCTGCCACAAAGCAGCGCGGTAATTCGGGTCAAAAGAAATCCATACACCACGCGTTTTCAATTCACGCATCATTGTCATATATGTATCAAAAAATGGCGACGTTAACAGAGCCGTCGCTGAACCAAAATGCGCGATGGCAGGTTTCATTTGATTTAATGGAACATCATCCACCGCCAATGTGGCGTCCGCTCCTCGCACAAAGCTAAAATCTCGCTCACCGCCTGTTACACGCGATACAAAAGCCATCGTAGTCGGCACAGCCCCCTTGACTAAATAGCGGGTGGATACACCTTTCTCGAGTAAGGTCCGTTCTAAAAAATGACCGAAAGCATCGTCCCCTACCTTTCCACAAAAACTCGCCGCTCCACCAAGTGCTACAATGGCTGCTGCCACATTGGCTGGTGCACCGCCTGCCTGCTTTTCAAAATGCTCAGCGTCTATTAAATTTTGATTGACCTCACTGGCAAAGAAGTCAATTAATACTTCACCTACACACAATACTTCCATTCCACTTCACCTCATTATTAGACTAATCCATTCAAATAGGTTTGAAAAGAGAACAACAGGGAAAAGAAACGTGATTTCATGACAATCGAAAGCGAAGTGAACAGGATGAAAAATAAACTGATGCTTTTGCTCACATCCTTTGGGAGCACAAATGAAACAAGCACTGTTTTTGAAGAAGCCGAAGCAAATCCAACTGGCACTAGCAGTATGTATGGATATAACGGGGAAAATAAAATCTACAGCGCAGAAAATGATGAAATACAAACACAGCTTCAGTAAACCGTAGACAAAGCGAAGGATTCACTCTGTCTACGTTTTTTATCCCGCATTAACGGGTAGTAAGACTCCCGCCTCTAGGCTTAAGAAAGGCGAAAAGGATAGGTGGGAGATCAACTACCCGTAAAAGCCCGATTGGTTCAACTAACAATCAGTGGGGATAAAGAAAACCCCCACTGATTGAAGTTTCACTTTATGCTAGTATATGATTTTCTCTTAAGAACAAAATAATCTCTTTATTATGACTTCTCTTATCTTCTCGGAATTGGGAACGCTGTTTTGATTTTTCATACAAATAGCGTTCTTCAGAAGTTTCTGGTACAATTTGCGGCACATGATTTGGGCGCCCATTCTTGTCTAATGAAATAAACGTAAAGTAAGCAATCGCCGCAATTTTTGAATCTCCTGTCCTTAAATTTTCAGCATGCACTTTAATGAACACTTCCATTGAGCTCGTGCCTGTCCAGATAACAAAAGATTCGAATGTAACCGACTCCTCAGGCCGAATCGGCTGCAAAAATTCTACTGTATCTACAGATGCTGTGACACATTCTGTCCGGCTATGCTTGGCGGCTGAAATAGACGCTACCTGATCCATATCACTTAATAACCTTCCACCAAATAATGTATTGTGATTATTGAAATCATTCGGAAAGACACGTGAAGATCGATATACACGTGATTCCTTGCAAGTTTTTGTTTCGCCCATGTCCATTCCCCCTAAAAAACCATCTATTATCTTAAATTTCCTGTATTATATAGCATTTTAATCTACTTTACGCTTTTTTTCTATAATTTTACACTGTTTTACGAAAATTCAAAATAATAATGACGTTAGACTTCTGAAACGGCCGAAATCATTGTTCCTTCTAATGCTTGCGTCGCTAAACGGTGTGCCTCCTTATTTTGCTGGCGTGGAATATGCATGTAATGAGCAGTTAATCCTGCAGATCCCAATAATTGATCGATACGGTCAGCCCATTTCGTCAGCTCTTTCTCGTAAGCTGGCCACTCACCGCTCATTTGTTTGAGGACAACTTGCGAATCTCCATAAATTGTTATGGTTTGATGATGTGTCTCCATCAATAAGAGCTCGGTTACTGCTGCTTCTAATGACGCATATTCCGCTTCATTATTGGAAGAAATACTGTCCATAGCCGCATTGATACGTTTGCGCCATGACTTTCCATTTTGCTTAAAATAAAGGACAAAGCCAATCCCTGCTCGCTTTTCATGTCGTTCATAGCCGCCGTCAAAATAAATTTCCACATCATGAGGCTCTGTTTCAATTTCCTTTTCAAATTTGCGCAATTCTTTCAGCGTCCATTGACTATCATGCTCATCAACAAAATAGAGCTCCTTGACGCGCCCTGTCTTTTCAATATCCTCTGCTAATAACAGTGCTTCTGCCACTGATAAAGTATCCGAGCGCAGTACTGAAGTGAACCCTTTTTTCGTACGATATACCCATTCAATCCATACTTTCATATTTTCTCCCTGCTTTCATTTAAATTTGATTAAAATTTCCTCTGGTATTGTAAGCAAATTCATGTAAAATTTATGTAAATTAGGTTAATATATAATTAGTTTTAGTATAAGAAAGGAGTAGAAGTATGACACCCCTACACTCAGATATGAAACCCCGCACACGCACAATTATTGCAAAGCAAACAACAATACCTGGTAATTACCATATTGCTACACCTAATAATCCCGTAGCTACTAATTTAAATGAAGAACTCATTCGCAGTGCACTTGACCGTATTGATTGGAAGTCATTAGAAGAACATTTAAATTAATTATTATATATTTCCCCATTTTTTTATGTAAATACTCAAAAAAGGAGGGCCTTACACGACCTAGTCACTGTAAGACCCTCTTTTTTATGACGTTTTCGCCTCTTCATCAGCTATCATTTTGTGTAAGTATGCAATAATCTCCCGGATACCTTCCAAAGAGTTGACCAAAACTTTCGGGTCGACACATGTAACCATGCGGTCTTCTAAGTTAGCCACTGCTGTGAAATATGCTGTTTTTGTATAATTTACAAGTCCCACTTGGCGTAAAACAGAAGCATCAAAATCCATAATTTCACGTGCCTCTGTAACTACCAATCCAAAGTTGACAACATCTGTGTTCAAAATAATGATTCGCACTTGCTCTCCATTACTTGAACGATTGTACAAAACCCGCTGAAAATCGATAACCGGAATTAATTCCCCGCGCTCACGCGTAAAGCCTAACAAATAATTAGGTAAATGGGGAATCGGTGTGACGCGTGTTAATTTTTCAATTGATATGACTTGATCAACTGGAACTGCATATTCTTCTTGCCCACAAGCAAACACGACCGATTTCTCAAATCCCATATTGGTTTCTCCTTCCTGTTTTTTTATTTGGCAGCTATTTTGACGATTTCCACTAAATAATCTGCTAGCTTTTCTAGTTCCTCTATTGGCATACGCTCATTTGTTGTATGAATTTCCTCGTAACCTACAGATAAATTGACAGTTGGGATTCCAAAACCTGCAATGACATTGGCATCGCTCCCTCCTCCTGAAACCCCTAGCTGCGGTGTACGATCAATAGCACGTGCAGCCTCCATTGCTACTTGGACAACCTTTTCGTTTTCTGTTGCTCGAAAACCAGGATACATTAATTCGACCTCTACTTCGGCACGGCCGCCTAATTGCTGCGTCACCGTTTCAAATGTCGATTTCATATGTTCCGTTTGAGCATCTAGCTTTTCTCGACTAATCGAACGCGCTTCTGCTAAAATCTGTACTTCATCGCAAACAATATTTGTCGCTTTCCCGCCTTCAAAACGACCGATGTTTGCTGTCGTCTCTTCATCGATGCGGCCGAGCTTCATTTTAGCAATTGCTTTTGCAGCCAATGTAATGGCGGAAATCCCCTTTTCCGGAGCTACACCAGCATGAGCCGTCTTTCCAATTACCCTTACTTGCAATTTTGCTTGAAACGGGGCAGCTGTCACAATGCCGCCTACTTTTCCGTCACTATCTACCGCAAAGCCGTACTTTGCATCAATCATGCTCGGATCTAGTTCCCTTGCTCCTGCTAAGCCACTTTCCTCACCAGCGGTAATGATAAACTGTATTTGACCGTGCTCAATATGTTGTTCTTTTAAACGGCGGGCCATTTCAAATAAAGCTGCCATTCCAGCTTTATCATCTGCGCCTAAAATTGTCGTGCCATCGGAATAAATATAGCCATCCTCACGAATTTCGGGTTTAATTCTTTTGCCTGGCCCAACGGTATCCATATGAACTGTAAAGTAAATCGGGTCAGCCTCTACCGTAGCTGGCAGTGTCGCAATAATATTCCCTGCCCCGTGACCATTTCGCGTATGGGCGTCATCCTGTACAACTTGAAAGCCCATTTCCTTCAACTTATTTACTAAAATCGGCGCAATGACTTGCTCTTCCTTTGTTTCTGAATCAATTTGCACTAATTCTAAAAATTCATTTACTACTCGCGTCATCATATCTTCCTCACATTCCTTTCATACCGTCTTATTTTACGCCGGTGTAAGCACGATTACAATGTTTGGGACCCGGTTGTTAGCAATTCTGTACGTTGCGATAATAAATCTTGCTTTTTTTCCTTCGCAATAAACTGCTTTTGCTTTACAGCTCTCATTGTGTTACGTACATCGTCTAATACTCGTGAAATCTGATTTAAAGACGTAGATATTTTCGAATGCACCGACCATTCTGAAAAAATATCATCGAAGAAATAATCGGCAAACTTTATAAAGCCATCTGTATCAATTTGCAGAGTGTCCGTCCGCATTTCCTGAATATCCAATAACTCATTATGGAATCGTTGGAGAGCAAGCTGTGCCTCGTGCAAATAACTTTTTGAGCTGTCTAACTTATCATGCTTAATATACGTTGCGATAAAGCCGCCGCCAAGGAATGTGTCCCACGTCGAATACATTTTGGCATCTTTTAAAATTTTCGCTGCATTTTCTAACGCTATCTCAGCATCTTGTCCAGCATAAATCGCTTCCTCAATTTCAATTAGCAACTGCTCCACTAACGTATGCTGATGCAAATTGTCTTGTAGTTTCTCAGCAATTTGAGGAATATTATTCATGATATATTGTTCGATCTGTCTTGCCAGTTCACGCATTTGTTCAGTCGCATATCCTTCATTAATGGCATTGATTTTATATGTATTGTCAATGAGATCGTCCCTTAAATCTTCTGCCATCATTTGTGCCTCTATAAGCTTCAGTTCAATCGCCGCAATCTGGTCAAAGCGTTGTTCTCGCAATTCTTGCTGTTTCCCCGTCCATGTGCGAAACGTATTGACGAATGAGAACTTTTCCATTTTGTTTAGATTTTGACGTTCCAGTGCGAGTTGTTGCTCATAGCGTGCAATATCACCCTCTGCATGTTCAATTTGCGCTTGTAGCGTAGCTTGTTGTTTTTTATATTTTTCCACTGTGAAAAGCTGTGACTGATAATGTTGGTAATGTTGCTGCATTTCTTCTAACTTCATATCTATCTCCCCTTTTTTCTATTGTAAACTTTTTTTACCATTAATTGAAGATGAAAGGGTAATTTGAGCTATACACCAGATACATGAGTTTATACAACCCTTTTCTCTCTTTACTCAAAAAAAAAAAAACCACTCTCAAATGCGAGAGTGGTTTCCATCTACCTATAATTATAGCGGAATGTTACCATGCTTTTTGTATGGGCGTTCTTCGTGTTTTGTTGATAACATATCAAGCGCTTGGATTAACTTAATACGTGTTTCACGAGGATCGATGACATCGTCTACCATACCGCGAGAAGCCGCTACATATGGGTTAGCGAACTTTTCTTTATATTCTTCAATTTTTTGTGCACGCGTTGCTTCCGGATCTGCAGATTTTGCAATTTCCCCTGCATGAATAATGTTTGCTGCACCCGCTGCGCCCATTACCGCGATTTCAGCATTTGGCCATGCAAATACTAAATCGGCACCGATTGCTTTTGAGTTCAGGGCTACATAAGCACCGCCGTATGCTTTACGTAGGATAACTGTAATTTTTGGTACTGTTGCTTCTGAATAAGCAAACAGGATTTTCGCGCCGTGACGGATGATGCCACCATGCTCCTGCTTAACGCCTGGGAAGAAGCCAGATACGTCCTCGAATGTAATCACTGGTACGTTAAATGCGTCACAAGTACGAACGAAACGCGCTAATTTATCAGATGAATCGATATCTAAACCACCTGCTAGGAACTTTGGTTGGTTACATACAAGACCTACTGATTCACCAGCGATACGTGCGAAACCGACAACGATGTTACGTGCGAACTCTTTTTGCACTTCCATAAATGAACCTTCATCTACTACCTGCTCTACTACTTTACGCACGTCGTAAGATTTTGTTTGGTCAATCGGCACAACATCTACTAACTCTGAACGGAAGTCATCCCCTTCAGGACGTGGTTGCTTTGGTGCTTTTTCTTTGTTGTTTTGCGGTAAATAAGAAAGTAATTGCTGGATTTGCGCAATCGCTGCTTCTTCGTTTTCAGCGCGGAAATGAGCGTTACCTGATACCGCGTTATGGACTTTTGAACCGCCTAGACCTTCAGAAGAAATCTTTTCACCTGTTACTGTTTCGATAACTTTTGGTCCTGTGATAAACATTTGAGACGTTTTATCAACCATTAAGATAAAGTCAGTGATAGCTGGTGAGTACACCGCTCCACCCGCGCAAGGTCCCATGATAACAGAGATTTGCGGAATTACACCTGAATAAATAGAGTTACGGTAGAAAATATGTCCGTATCCATCTAATGAAAGTACCCCTTCCTGGATACGTGCGCCGCCAGAATCGTTAATTCCGATAAATGGTGTACCGTTTTTCGCTGCTAAGTCCATTACCGTAGCGATTTTTTTCGCATGCATTTCACCAAGGGCTCCGCCAAATACTGTGAAATCTTGTGCGAATAAGTATACATTGCGTCCATTTACTTTACCGAAACCTGTCACAACCCCATCGCCAGGTCCTTCTAATTTTTCCATACCAAAATCAACTGTGCGGTGTGTAATGAACGGATTGATTTCTACAAAAGTACCTTCATCTAACAGCATCTCAATACGCTCACGAGCTGTCATTTTTCCTTTTTCGTGCTGCTTTTCAATACGTGCGTCACCGCCGCCTAATTCGATAATCCCTTTGCGGTCATATAGTTCATTAATTTTATCAAACATATCTAGTGTAATCGTCATTATTTCTGTTCCCCTTTTCCACTTTTGTCACATAATTCGTATAGTACACCGTAAGAATCTTTCGGGTGTAAGAATGCTACTTCAGCTCCACCAGCACCTGGCCCTGGCTCTTCTGATAATAAACGCACACCTTTGTCACGCAGTTCAGCCATGCGCTCACGAATCCCTGTCACGCCGAAAGCCACGTGATGGATTCCTTCGCCGCGCTTTTCTAAAAAGCCATGGATTGCACTGCGTTCACTCATAGGTTCTAACAATTCAATTTTCACATTACCTGCATCGATGAATGCTACTTTTACTTGCTGAGATTCTACTTCTTCCACTTTTAATAGCTTAAGGCCTAGCGTCTCTATGTAGTATGTAATACGTTCATCCAGGTTTCTGACTGCGATACCAATGTGGTCTACTTTTTCCATTGTGCAAACTCTCCTTTTTCAGCGACAATTGTCACTTCTACTAAACGATAATTACTTGAGAAATTTTTCAGATTTGATACACTATTAAAAGAAACTTAAAGGAGCGCTGGGCTTATGAGCAATAAAAAATTCCAAAAAACCGTTATTTACTTAATGATCATTGCCATGGTTTTATCAACACTTGCCATGGGTGTTTCAATGTTTGGCTAAGGTGATGCGATTACGCATCCCTTTTTTTATTGGAATCCTTTAAAGGATTGCTTAATCGCTAAATAAGCATCCATTTCTTCGATAAACTGATACAATGCCGCCATCGCTAAAAACGTTTGGTGATCTGATGGTAACGGCAATGCCGCAAACTCCTCTTTTACTTCCGCTAGCTTTTCTCTGAAATGACGAGCCGTATTGCCTGAATGTACATTTTCACTAAGCTCTTCTGTAAAAACAGCGACCAACTCCGCCTGTTGTACTATAACAGGCAATGCCGTAATTTTTGGTAACACACGCTCGATGATCTCTAGTTGTTTTTCACGCATATCGAAATATAAATAATAGCCATCTTCTTTACGCATTAAGTGATTTTCAACATTTAAGAAGGCGAGTGCTTTCCCCTTATTAATATAGTCAATTGCTTTTACGAGCTCATTCCCATCCCATAATGTATCTCCGTCTCGTAAATACTTCGTAATTTCTGAAAATATTTGTGCATACAGCACTTCAATTCTTCTGCGATAATAATCTAATTCTGCCTGCGTATCAGGCATATACATATTCACTAGTAAACCCGCTGTAAAACCAACCGCCATTAAAGCGAGCTCGTTGTACAGGAGAGCAAGCGTAAAATTTGCCTGCGAATAAATATGCATAATAATAACGACACTCGAAATAAAACCGGCAATCACGCGGAATGATACAAGCGTTGGGATAAACAGCAATAGCATCACGCCTAAAACAAGCGGATGATATCCAAATATTTCGAAAAATAAAAAGGCAAATAACATACTGACAGTACTGGCTACCACCCGGGTATAGACAGCATGCAACGATTTCTTTTTCGTTGGCTGTACACAAAGAATGGTTAAAATACCGGCTGCCGTAAAAAATTGCAAATCAAAATACTGCGCCACAATAATCGCAATAGTTGCACCTACTGCGGTTTTCAGTGTTCGATAACCAATTGAAAATTTCTTCATGGGCTAAGCTCCCCTTTTTGTAAGGAAGTGGAGGTCTTGCTCAGGCAAGACCCCACAGCTTATTATACTTCGTCGCAGTATTCTTCAAACTGACCTTGTAAATTTGTCACAACACTAATTGGATCGTGCCCTTCGATTTCAAAACGACCTACTTCCGCTACTACTTGTCCATCTTTCAATAGAACAAATGATGGCGATGATGGCAAGTGGTCTTCACCGAAAAGGTAACGAGCTGCCGCTGTCGCTTCTTTATCTTGGCCTGCAAAAACAGTTACTAAGTGATCCGGACGTTTATCGTAATGAATAGCCGAACTAGCCGCTGGGCGTGCAATACCGCCTGCACATCCACATACTGAGTTCACCATCACTAAAGTTGTGCCAGGACGTTCAAATGCTGCCTCTACCTCTTCAGGTGTACGCAGTTGCTCATAACCTGCCGCTTCCATTTCTGCGCGTGCAGTTGTAGTAATTTGTTGCATAAATAAATCGTAATCCATATTCATGGTAAATCGCTCCTTTCATAATTCCATTTTATCATAGCAATTTAGCACAATGGTTGCAAAGAACTTATGCACCATAATCATACATTTAATGCCGATTTATCCTTCATTTTCAGTGAATAATTCATTGACGCCTTGTGTCACCGTTAGACGCCCATGCAAAATCGCATCCTCTAGCTCACGCACCTGCACCTTGCGTGCTGGATTTCTATAAAATGAATCGATTAAATGATCGGTAATCATGGAATGGAACCAATCACGCGTCTGTTCATGGCGACGCACCGTCCAATAGCCCGTGCTTTTAATCGTTTCTTCAAATTTCATCAGCATCGCCCACACACCTTCTAACCCACGTTTTTCCAAAGAAGACGCCGCTAGGGATGTACTCACCCAGCCTGGCGTAGAAGGTTGCAGAAAATGCAGGATTTGCTTGTATTCCTGTACGGTCTTTCTTGCAGGGCGTTCGTTATCACCGTCTGCTTTATGGACCAGAATTCCGTCTGCAAGCTCCATAATGCCTTTTTTCATACCTTGCAGTTCATCTCCTGCACCTGTCAGTACTAGCAATAAGAAAAAGTCGACCATGCCGCGCACGTATGTCTCGCTTTGTCCGACACCGACCGTTTCAATTAATATGACATCATAGCCGGCTGCCTCACACAGGAGCATCGTTTCGCGCGTTTTTTTATGCACACCGCCCAATGTCCCTGCAGAGGGCGACGGTCTTACGAAAGCATTTTCCTGGCGCACGAGCTCTTCCATACGCGTCTTATCCCCTAAAATACTGCCACCTGATAGTGTAGAACTCGGATCGATGGCCAACACCGCCACTTTTTTCCCCATTTTACATAACATCGTTCCAAACGCTTCGATAAATGAAGACTTCCCTGCTCCTGGGACCCCCGTTATACCGATACGGATACTATTACCCGTAAAAGGCAACAGCTCCTGCAGCAGTTTTTGTGCTTGGTCCTTATGCTCTGCATTGGAGCTTTCAACTAATGTAATGGCTTTGGAAAGCGATATACGGTTCCCTGACCGCACATCACTTACCAAGTTCGGGATATCAAGTGGGGCTTGCTGTTTCTTACGGAAACGCTTTGGTGCTGAATGACTCATACCATCATGACCACCTTTCACACCTTCCATAACGATAAGGCCTTTTTCTTCCATCCCTTTGAAATATTCCATTAGTTCGCCACTTCCTCGTAGCCTAACTGCTTATAGATTTCTTCAATGATTTTTTGTGCTGCTATTGGTATTACTGTACCAGGACCGAAAATTGCTTTTGCACCAGCTTCGTATAAGAATTCGTAATCTTGTGCCGGAATAACTCCGCCACAAATCACAATAATATCGTCACGGCCTAGTTTCGCAAGTTCTGCGATTAATTCTGGTACCAATGTTTTGTGGCCTGCCGCTAGTGAAGATACACCGACAACGTGCACGTCATTTTCTACAGCCATTTGTGCTGTTTCTGCTGGCGTCATGAATAACGGAGAAATATCTACATCAAAACCAAGGTCTGCATAAGCTGTTGCAACAACTTTCGCACCGCGGTCATGTCCGTCTTGACCCATTTTCGCTACTAAAATACGCGGACGGCGACCTTCATTT
Source organism: Lysinibacillus odysseyi (assembly GCA_014595895.1). GTDB lineage: Bacteria > Bacillota > Bacilli > Bacillales_A > Planococcaceae > Lysinibacillus_B > Lysinibacillus_B odysseyi_A. The sequence goes on from JABUKB010000001.1 coordinate 1,391,458, forward strand.
TCTAAGAACTCTTCTGTCATTTGCTTGCATTCTTGAATCATTTCGTCCTCCGCAAAGTTTGAAGAATATACGCCAGAAATCGAACGAATCACTGCTTTATGACGGCCCGAAACAGCCTCAATCGCGTCTGAAATTTCACCAAGAGAAGCACGAGCACGAGCTGCATCAACAGCTACTGCTAATAAGTTTTCAGAGCCGTCCTCAGCCGCTTTTGTCAGTCTTGCTAAATGCTTTTGCACTTCTGCTTCATCGCGACTTGCTTTCATTTGTTCTAAACGCTTAATTTGTGATTCACGTACAACGGCATTGTCGATATCTAAAATGTCGATTGGGTCCTCTTCCGCTAGACGGTATTTGTTTACCCCAACAATAATTTCAGATTTCGAGTCGATTTTCGCTTGTCGTTTTGCTGCTGATTCTTCGACTTTCATCTTTGGTAAGCCCGTTTCGATCGCTTTTGCCATACCGCCAAGCTCTTCGATTTCCTCGATCAGAGCCCATGCTTTTTCTTGCAGTTCTTCTGTCAGCTTTTCTACATAGTAAGAACCGCCCCATGGATCGATTACTTTCGTCATACCAGTTTCTTCTTGTAAGAATAATTGTGTATTACGTGCAATACGCGCAGAGAAATCTGTCGGTAAGGCAATGGCTTCATCTAGTGCATTCGTATGAAGAGATTGTGTATGTCCCATTGCTGCGGCGTTCGCTTCAATTAATGTACGCGTCACGTTATTGAATGGATCTTGCTCTGTTAAAGACCAGCCCGACGTTTGTGAGTGTGTACGCAATGCCAGAGATTTCGAGTTTTTCGGATCGAATGTAGACATCATCTGTGCCCAAATACGACGACCTGCGCGCATTTTTGCCACTTCCATGTAGTAGTTCATACCGATTGCCCAGAAGAAAGATAAACGCGGCGCAAACTTATCGATATCAATCCCTGCCTGTAAACCTGTACGTACATATTCCAAACCATCTGCTAATGTATAGGCTAATTCGATATCATTTGTTGCCCCAGCTTCTTGGATATGGTAACCAGAAATTGAAATCGAGTTGAATTTCGGCATATATTTTGATGTATATTCGAAAATATCCGCGATAATTTTCATTGACATTGCTGGTGGGTAAATATACGTGTTACGTACCATGTATTCTTTTAAAATGTCATTTTGGATTGTTCCGGCTAATTTATCCGGTGATACCCCTTGCTCTTCTGCTGCGATAATATAGAATGCTAATACTGGCAATACAGCCCCGTTCATCGTCATCGATACAGACATTTGATCTAACGGAATACCATCAAATAAAATTTTTGCATCTTCTACAGAGTCGATCGCTACCCCTGCTTTACCGACATCTCCTGTTACACGGGGATGATCTGAGTCATAGCCGCGGTGCGTTGCTAAGTCGAATGCTACCGATAAACCTTTTTGACCCATCGCTAAGTTACGACGGTAGAAAGCATTTGACTCTTCTGCTGTTGAGAAACCTGCATATTGACGTACTGTCCACGGACGAGCAACGTACATCGTCGGGTATGGTCCACGTGTATTTGGCGCAATCCCTGCTACGTCTTTCGTATGTTTCGTGTCTTGAATATCTGCTTCATTATAAACTGATTTTACTTCGATGCCTTCGTTTGTCAGGAACGTGCTGTTTGCTTCTGCTTGCTCTGCTTTTAGCACGTCTTCAATGACAACTGATTTAAAGTTTGCGCTCATCGTTGTACCTCCTTGATGCTAGCAGTGACTGTATTTAATTTCTCAATGATGTTTTGACCCGCGAAAATAAAGCCATGTAAGCCATTCGCTGTCCACTCTGCTTGTTCATCTTTGTACTTACCTGCCGCGTCTAATACAATGTTTGTCGGCTTATCTGCAAGTAAAGCCGGAATTAACTCTTTTGTATCGTCATCTGTTGCTGCAACGCATACATAGTCATAGTCAGCTGTTGCTAACCAAGCTTTTGCTGTTTCTACACTTGCAAGTGCACCTGACTGCTCCGGTACAATGCCTGCTGTATTAAAGAATCCTGCAACGAAATCAGCACGCGGTTTAAAGTTTTTCAGTTCTCCATATGTTAAAATAGCCACTTTGACATTGGCCTCAGCGAAATTACGACGTAATTTTTCAAATGGTGCTGCTAAACGTTTTACTGATACAAACTGAGGGTTTTCCTCTGTTGGCAATTCATCGACTGGGTTAGCATAAATATTTGTACCGATTAATGAATGCTTACGTGTTTCTACTTGCTTGATACGCTCTGCATATACCGCCTCGATTTCTTCATCTAGCGCTGTATAGGCATCAATTCCACCCGTTTCTTCAATCTCTATGAATTTCGCCCATGCTGCTTTTACATAATCCGCTGTTAGAGATTCGATAAAGTATGAGCCACCTGCCGGGTCTAATACATTCAATACATGTGATTCTTCTTTTGTTAACAGTAAAACATTGCGTGCAATACGCGTTGATGTCGCTGTTGTTTTTGATAAACAATCATGTGCATGCACTGTGAAGACATCTGCTCCTCCAATTGCTCCCGCAAACGCCGCATTACCTGCACGCAATAAGTTCACGTAGACATCTACTTTTGAGAAACTGCGGACAGACGTTTCCGCAACGATTGGTACAGCAATCGCTTCTGCGCCAAAACCTGCTGCAAATGCTTTCCATAGCACTTTAAAAGCACGTAATTTCGCGATTTCCGCAAAGAACTGCGTATCAATCGCAAAGTTTACAAAAAACTTCCCAGCAAACGCTTCATAGGATGGCGCTTCTTTTGCTTGTTTCGAAGCAATCGCTAAGGCAATCGCTAATTCTTGTACCGCATTCGCTCCGGCATTGTGGTATGCCACAGTATCTGCAGCATATGTACGTACTTTTGGATATTCCGTTAGCTTAATAGCTCCTTTTGAAACGATATAGCCTTCTACTTGCGCGCGTTTCGAAGCTTCAATTTCATTAAACACCGCTAGGATAGGATCATTGGCATTTTCAACAATTAACTTAAATGAATATTCAGTCAAATAATCAGATAATTTAGCAATTGTCGCCACATCTAATGTGAATGGAATATGTGCAATTGTAATAACTTCATTGCCACGCGCTAAGCTCTCTTCTAAATTAGCGATAAACTCTTCTGCTGTATCACCGACAATTTGTTGGGCTACTTCTAGACCTGATGTGGAAGACAGTGTACGCACTGTCGCGACTTGTTTTTCTAATTGCTCTCCCAGTTTTTCTACGAGCATTTCTTGTGTGTATAAAGGTTCTAATGTAATTCCTTCAATTGTTTTCGTGAACAAAGACTCAAAAGGTTTCCCTTTTAAAGCTGCAGTAGCTTGCTCTTTCCATTGTTCATAACTAGCTGCTGGAAATTCAATATCTTTCATGTTAATTGACATGTGGTCGCTAACTAGCTTCCCCCCTTACTTTTTCTAACTGTTATTTTACATGAGATTCCACGTACAAGAAAGCATAAAAAAATACAGAAGCCTATATTCATAGGCTTCTGAAGAGAGGTCAGTAGACTGACAACGTCTCATTATTAGAATTTTCGAGTATTTCTTTTACTCTATTTAGAAATTTGCCGCAAATCAGACCATCAAGTATTCTATGGTCTAAAGATAAACATAAATTCACCATATCCCTTGCAGCGAACATGTTTCCTCCAAAAATTACCGGTTTTTTTACAATACTTTCCACCTGTAGTATAGCAGCTTGCGGATGGTTAATAATTCCTTTTGACTGAATTGACCCAAAAGAACCTGTATTGTTAATTGTAAACGTCCCGCCAGACATATGCTCTGTTCGCAGTTTTCCGGCTCTTGCTAAGTCAGAAAGCTCCTTCATCTCTCGCGCAATCCCTTTTATAGACTTTTCATCTGCGTGTTTTAGTACAGGGACAAATAATTTGTCTTCTGCCGCTACCGCAATCGATAAATTGATATCCTTTTTCTGGATGATTTTATCCCCTTGCCATGTGGAATTGATCATTGGAAATTCCTTTAAGGCTCTCGCTACAGCATTCACGAAAAACGGGAAATATGTGAGATTAAAGCCTTCTTTTTGTTTAAAATCTTCTTTTATCGAATCCCGGTACGCGACTAGATCCGTCACGTCCACCTCAATCATCATCCAAGCATGCGGAATATCGTGCATGCTCTTCACCATATTGTTTGCAATCGCACGGCGCACCGATGTGACAGGAATTTCGATATCCCCGGCTTGTGTCGGGGCACTCATCTCAGGTTTCGCCTCAGGCTGACCAGCAGGCTCTTGCATAGAAGCAACCGGGGCTGGCGTTTGCTTCGGTGTTTCCGGTGCTGTTTGCTGTGTTGTTCCGCCCTGTGCAATCAGCTCCTGAATGTCCTTGCGGGTAATACGCCCTTCCATTCCTGTACCCGTAACAAGTGTTAAATCAATATCATGCTCAGCTGCTAATTTTAGCACAGCCGGCGAATAACGTGCCTTCGCTTTCGGCTCGCGTAATTCACGTGCAGGCGATGGCTCCTGCTTTTTGGAGACAGGCTTATGAACCCCGGCATTTAATATAGCATCTGATACATTGGATTGTTTTGGTGTTGGGGCTGGAGGCAGCTCGGTGTCACCGTCTACTTGAATCGAACATACTACAGCACCAACAGGCAATGTCTCGCCTTCTTTGGCCACTAATTCCTGAATAACCCCACTGAATGATGAAGGAATTTCTGCCTGCACTTTGTCAGTCGTCACTTCAGCTAGTGGATCGTATTTTTTTACGGTATCGCCTGGCTTTACCAACCAACGCTCAATTGTTCCTTCTGTTACGCTTTCTCCAAGCTGTGGCATCGTAATGTTTTGCGTCATCTTCCGTCCCTCCTAAAATGCAGCTAATGCACGCATCGCACGCTCAATTTTTTCCGGATTAATCATAAAGAACTTTTCCATTGTTGGGGCATAAGGCATTGCCGGCACATCCGGTCCCGCTAGTCTTTGGATCGGTGCATCTAGTTCAAATAAGCAATGCTCAGCAATAATAGCCGCCACTTCACTCATAATGCTGCCTTCTTTATTATCTTCTGTGACAAGAAGCACTTTACCTGTTTTAGAAGCCGACTCGATAATCGCTTCCTGGTCTAGCGGGTAGACAGTCCGCAAATCAAGCACCTGCACCTCGATTCCATCCGCTGCTAGACGATCTGCTGCCTGCATCGCATAATGCACAGCCAATCCATACGTAATGACTGTTATGTCGTCCCCTTTTCGCTTGACGGCTGCTTTGCCAATCGGTACGGTATAGTCTTCTGTCGGCACTTCCCCTTTAATAAGACGATAGGCACGTTTATGTTCGAAAAATAAAATCGGATCATCTGAACGAATGGCTGATTTTAACAATCCTTTCGCATCGTACGGCGTAGAAGGAATGACAATTTTCAAGCCTGGTGTACCCGCGAACAATGCTTCAACGGACTGGGAGTGATATAACGCTCCGTGTATCCCTCCGCCAAACGGGGCACGTACGACTAATGGACACGTCCAGTCATTATTAGAGCGGTAACGGATTTTAGCTGCTTCCGATACAATCTGATTGACAGCTGGCATAATAAAATCAGCAAATTGCATTTCTGCAATCGGACGCATGCCATACATCGCAGCACCAATCGCTACACCTGCAATCGCACTTTCAGCAAGCGGCGTATCTAGCACGCGGTACTCCCCAAACTGGTCGTACAGTCCTGTCGTTGCTTTAAACACCCCACCTTTGCGACCCACGTCCTCACCTAGAATAAAGACATTCTCATCGCGTTCCATTTCTTCTCTCATCGCTTGGTTAATGGCATCAATATAGGAAATGACTGGCATTAGCTTTCCCCCTCCTCGGCATACACATATTTCAATGCGTGTTCTGGCGGCGCATATGCTGCATTTTCAGCATAATCTGTTGCATCATCGACGATATCGGCAACCTTTTGGTCAAGCGCCTCTAAATCTTCTGCTGTCGCCACTTGCTGTTCGATTAAATAATTAGCAAACAGGATAATAGGATCATTGGCGCGCCCTTCTTCGATATCTTCCGCTGTCCGGTATTGACGGTGATCATCATCTGATGAGTGAGCAGTTAAGCGATAGGATACCGTTTCGATTAAGCTCGGTCCTTCCCCATTTCGTGCCCGTTCTGCCGCTTCTTTTACCACTTCATAGACAGTCAGCGGATTCGTTCCATCTACAGTTACACCTGGCATACCGTAACCGATGCCGCGATCCGATACTTTCGCGCAGCCTAGCTGCCTTTCTACCGGAACGGAAATAGCGTATTGATTGTTTTCTACCATAATAATGACTGGCAGTTTATGCACTCCTGCAAAGTTGGCCCCTTCATGGAAATCTCCCTGATTAGAAGAGCCTTCACCTAATGTTGTAAAAGTAATAAAATCCTTTTGCTGCATTTTCGCAGCCAGCGCTACTCCAACAGCATGCGGAACTTGTGTCGTTACCGGCGAAGAGCCTGTTAAAATACGATTTTTCTTTTGCCCGAAGTGCCCTGGCATCTGACGACCGCCCGAGTTAGGGTCCTCCGCTTTCGCAAAAGCCGATAACATTAAATCGCGTGCTGTCATTCCAAAATGCAAGACAACCCCCATATCGCGGTAATACGGAGCTATATAATCTTTTGTGCGGTCAAGGGCAAAAGCAGCGCCTACTTGAGCGGCTTCCTGCCCTTGACAAGAAATCACAAATGGAATTTTTCCAGCCCGGTTCAGCAGCCACATGCGTTCGTCTAAACGTCTCGCCAGCAGCATCGTTTCATACATATTCAATACATCTTCATTCGTTAAACCTAACTGTACGTGTTTCATTTAAACAACCTCCTTTTATGATTTCTATATGCTAAAAATGAATGGCTTTTCCTTCAATTGCTAGTGCCGCTTCTCCAATCACTTCACTAAGCGATGGATGGGGGTGTACCATTTCTCCTAATTCCCATGGGGTTGCATTTAAAAACAAACCTAATGCTGCTTCACTAATTAAATCAGTGGCATGCGGACCAATCATATGCACCCCGATTACATCTTGAGTTTCTTCATCGGCTATTACTTTAACAAAGCCTTCTGTTTCCCCATAAACAATCGCCTTGCCGATTGCTTTAAATGGGAAGGTAACTACCTGCACCTTATGGTCTCGATCCTTTGCCTGCTGCTCCGTTAAACCGACACTAGCTATTTCAGGGTAGCTATAAACGCAACGAGCGATATTATGATAGTGCAGTGCCGTAAAGCTATTGCCTGCAATATGCTCCACTGCGCGAATCCCCTCATGTGAAGCTACATGTGCTAATTGCAGCCCGCCAATCACGTCGCCAATCGCATAAATATGACTTTCCTGTGTTTGGAAATTTTCATTGACGGCAATAAACCCATTCTCAAGTCGGATATCTGTATTTTCTAAACCGATATTTTCAATATTCGCTACACGTCCAACAGATAACAGCATTTTTTCCGCTTGGAACGACTGTCCGTCTGTTAGTGTAAGCTCTACTCCATCTGCAACTTGTACAGCGGATGGTTCAAATTTTGCATTCGTTACAATTTGAACCCCGCGTTTCTTTAATTGCTTGGTCATTTCAGCTGAAATGGTCTCATCCTCCGTTGGTAAAATACGTTCACCGTATTCAAGCACTGTCACATCTACACCAAAATCTTGCAACATCGATGCCCATTCGATACCAATGACACCACCCCCTACAATCAACATAGAAGATGGTAGCGCTTCCATTTGTAGGGCTTCATCTGAGGTTAAGATCGTCTGCCCGTCAACCTGTATTCCCTCTAAAAGCCGAGGTCTGGAGCCTGTCGCAATGACTACCTGGGCAGGAACAAGCATCTCATTTTCCGTCCCATCTGCCATTTCCACACTAATTGTGCCTGGCATAGGGGAGAAAATGGAAGGTCCCATTATTCTTCCTGTGCCGTAGTAGACATCAATAGCCCCCTTTTTCAGTAAATGCAGAACCCCTTTATGCAGCTGCTCGACAACCTGTACTTTGCGCTGCTGTACTTTTGAAAAATTTAATTTCATATCAGCGAGCTCTATTCCAAACTGCTCTGCTTTTTTAGCTTGAGTATATACCTCTGCGCTTCTAAGTAACGCTTTGCTCGGTATACAGCCTTTATGCAAGCATGTGCCGCCGACCTTTTCTTTTTCGACAAGCGCCGTCTTTAGCCCTAATTGCGCTGCACGGATTGCCGCTACGTAGCCTCCCGTGCCGCCACCTAAAATGACTACATCATATTCTTTCGCCATGTAATACACCGTCCTTTATCAAGAGGGAATTTCCGATTTTTATCGTCCGTTTAATATACTTTTTTCATTTTGCAAGAATTGGCTGCGTGATTTAGCAAGACGCTCAATACGCTGTTCCGCTAAATGGTTAGCCGCTAAATACGTTGGGCTGTTATGCTCCTTCGAAATGGCGAATATTTTTGTCAAGCTATCATAAATCGTTTCCACACGCTTCATCGCACGTTCGCGATTATAACCATACAATTCATCGGCTACGTTTATAACACCGCCTGCATTGATGACATAATCCGGCGCATATAAAATTCCCATATCATGCAGCACTTGGCCGTGACGAGATTCTTGTAGCTGATTATTAGCAGAACCAGCAATAATTTTCGCTTTCAATAATGGAATCGTTTGATCGTTAATAATTGCACCGAGCGCACATGGAGCAAAAATATCCACGTCCTGTTCATAAATTGCGTCAGGTGCTACCACTTGTGCGCCAAAGCTTTCGACAGCACGGTCAATTGCTTTTTGATTGATATCCGTGACAATCAGCTCTGCCCCTTCTTTATGCAAGTACTCACATAACGTATAGGCCACATTCCCAAGTCCTTGGACTGCAATTTTCTTGCCTTCTAGGCTTTCCACTCCGTATACTTCTTTCGCTGCCGCTTTTATACCTAAATACACACCGTAAGCCGTCACCGGTGAAGGGTTGCCCGATGATCCAAATGCCGGCGAGATACCTGTCACATAATTTGTTTCTTCATGAATGATATCCATATCCGTCACAGTTGTCCCTACATCCTCTGCCGTGATATAACGGCCATTCAATCCTTGAATAAAACGTCCCAATGCACGGAACATGTCTTCATTTTTATCTTTGAATGGATCACCAATAATAACTGTCTTACCTCCGCCTAAATTTAAGCCCGCTGCTGCATTTTTGTAAGTCATGCCGCGTGCCAAGCGTAAGGCATCCTCAATCGCTTCCGCCTCAGAGCCGTAATTCCACATACGACAGCCGCCTAATGCAGGTCCCAATGTTGTATCATGAATAGCAATGATTGCTTTTAGACCCGAAGCCTTATCCTGGCAAATCACCAATTGCTCGTAATCGTATTTTTCCATGTAGTTAAAGATTTCCATTCTATTATCCCCCTTGACAGTGAATTTCAAAAATTAGCTATTATTTTCAAATAATATCTACTTTAAGTATAAAAACACTTAATTAACGATAATAAATATGTCGTTAAATTTACAATACTTACTATTTTGCCAGAACGCAAACAAAAAATCACAAATTACCTTAAGTTAGAATATTCATATATTTCTAACTTCTTAACCTCCCCATAATCGTCACTGAGCTATTCTTGACATTCATTGGGAGCATTGTAAAATAAAAAGTAGATGAGGAGGTTTTCCGCATGGCTCGCATGGCTGCATTTATCGTCCTATTGATACCCGGTCTTATGGCAGCGGCCGGTATTAAATATATGCGCGATACTTTATTTGGCGTATTAAATAGTCCATTCCCATGGATCTGGTTACAGTTCGTTGTAGGTCTGGCTTTCTTTGGTTTTGGCTTTTATTTCTTTGCAGGTTTCCTATTGCACCGTGACCGCAAAAAAGGTAAGGTGGCGGAACGTTGGCAGAAAAAAACAGCACCTCAACCGGAAACAAAAAAAGAGCCTTCCGAAGAAGGACTCTCTTAATAGCATGACATAAAAAGTGGACAAGGTCAAAATTGGCTTTGTCTGCTTTTTTTATTTTCCTATATATCGTTGACGAATCGCCTCTATTTTCGCTACCTTATCCGGATAGTCTGTAATCCAGCCGGCCACCACCGGATGAGGGCGTAATAGAAACAGTTCATGTCCTTCAATCGCGTAAAAACGAACCGGCTTTTTTGCTGCTTCTGCTGCCTTTAAAAAACGGCGGGCATAATATTTTTTATGCGCATGCACCGCATCGATATATGGCATATCCTGTAACGCTAGCCAGTTGAACTTTTTGGTCACTAAAAAAGCGGTTTCGATTTGCGGTAATTGCTTTTTTATATCGATTAAAGCTTGCAGGTGGAAGGAAGAAATATGACTGCCCGGTACTAATGGATAACGCTTCAATAAAGCGACTAATGGTTCCAAATGATCGACCAATGATTCTTTCAACTCAATATTTAACATGATTTTTTGCTCGCATGCCCAGCGTAGCACTTCTTCAAATAGCGGGATTTTATGGCTTACAAGCTTGCACAATTTGCCCTTCCTCAACCGAAATGTCTGCATTTCCTCACCGCTGCACTCAGTAATCATGCGCCGGATACCCGTCAGGCGAAATAAATCGTTATCATGAAAGACAAATAATTGCTGGTCGCTAGAGCGCTGAATATCGAGTTCTATTCCATCCGCTCCAAGCGCCATTGCCTTTTCAAACGCTTCTAACGTATTTTCCAAAACATAGGCAGAAGCTCCTCGATGCGCATATACCGCAATTTTCCTTGTCATTATACATTCAACTCCCCAAACTCTAACAAAAATTTACCGTTCGTCATTTTAGTTAACAAAGATGATTTTTTGCCAATTTGGATATAAGTCCCCGGATAAGCTTCTTTTGTTACCCTGATTTCTTCTTTGCCGGCTGAGCGCATGTCGCCCATCAGCACTTTAATATTGTAATCTATCATTTTAGCATCTTCTTTATACTTCTCAAGGTTTTGATGGGTCTGTTCTAAAGCAGTGGCTTGCTGAGCATTTAAACGTTCCGCCACTGGTGCTAATCTCTCGACCTGCTCCTCCAATGCCGCAATATCCTCCTGCAACGCTTTTAGGCGAGCTGCCTTTTCTTGAATCAATGCATATACTTGCTGCTTATCAGGGCTGTTAATAATAAGCTCTGTACGGCGTTCCAGACGGTTGCCAGATATAGCCGTCACAATATGGCTTTTCGCAGTCGCTGTCCCTCCAATAATTTTCCCTTTTCGTTCATCGAGTAAAATAGCCGAAGCCCTTAAATTCGAGCCCATCGAGTAGAAGCCGATCTGAATCTCATTTCCTGCTGCCAAAATAGCTTCATTGACGTGCTTGACGAAAATACTGCCTCCTGCTTCCACACGTGTTTGACCTAGCCCGAAAATACCGCCGCGAATATAAACATCACCATCTATTGATTTGATCATCTTGGCACCGGCAACTCCCTCTGGTCCCTCAATCGAGATATCGCCTTTTGCAATAATAGAGAAACCACTTTGCACCGTACCACGTACAGTAATTGAGCCTTCGAACTCCAAATTACCTGTTTCCACGCCAACATCCCCGGTAATTGGTAAATGATGATTGATTGAAATTTGACCTTTATGTCGTTCTACTACACCGCCAATTCGGGAACGCAAAACAACCTTCCCTTCCTCTTCTTCCTCGTAGGCGGATTTTTTATCGTACAATAGCGGAAAATCTTTCCCCGGCGTTGCCGGAATCGATGCTCCATGTATGTCCATGCCCTCTTTACCGGGCTGCGCAAATATTTTTTCCCCAATCCATGACCCTTCCTGGATTTCAAAAATAAAGTTCAAATCATAGTAATCGGCTTTGCCATCTTCCCGTATGACAGGCTTTCTTTCTGGGATTTCTAAATATGTAATTTGGGCATCGTCGCCTTTGATTGGCGGTGTTCCTTGGGCAACTAACATAGCCTTGCCAGGTCGAACTTTGTCCAGATTTAAGGGCAATATTCCATGATGGATATTTTTTTCTGTTAATAGCTTTTCAATATCCTTTTGTAGCTCTTCTTGGTGCAAACGCACGTAATCCGCTGTCTCATAAATGAACAGAGAAGCAGACATTTTATCGCGCGCGATTTCAATCTCGACATTCGGCAGCCATTCACCGATTTCGACGGGTTGTGCGCTTTCTTTGGCTAATACATTTTTTAAAACTGCGAAGTTGGTAAGCTTTATACGAGGATTCATACGTAATATAGAATCAAAATCCCGAATAGGGAAACCTGGTTGCGATGTTTTTAGATACACTTTTCCATTCTGCTGCGTAATTTCAAAAAACTGATTTTCGAAGATGATATTCACGTACATACCCCTTTCTTTCCACTTATCTCTAGTATATACAATTACCATGCTTTTGTTTAGGAATATTTAACATTAGATGAGACTTTATGCTTATTGTATGAGTTTTTTTGATGACCTCAGTAGTTTTTTATTTATATTTTTTTAAAAAATGTTATTTTTCCGCCATTTGTACGCTAAAATGAAAAAGAGCACTTACTCTAAAAGTAAGTGCCAAAAGGTCTTTATTCAATAGAATACGGACCTACCTTGAAGGGAGTAGAAACAAATAACTTATTGTTATTTATTGCCCCTATTTCTCTATTTTAAACATTTATGTTAAAAATTTTTTCAAGCAACCGGCGTCTCCAAACGTAGCTTATCGGCAATCATGGCGATAAACTCTGAATTTGTAGGTTTTGATTTCATATGATGTACTCGGTATATAGGCGGAGGTTTAACGCTCATTCTACGTAGCCTGTAGCGGTTTAACTTATTATAATTAAGATTATACGACGAAAGTTTACCGGTCATTCTGACGGCAGCCTTCGCAGTTATTTACGACTTATATTTATCGTGTATTTTACGCTATACTTCCTCATTTGTAAACTGATTACTTGCCATATAGATACTCATATTTCCCTAACGTTTTAAATAACGCTACTATCCCTTGATTAACGCTACCTGTTGTCTCAATTGTATTTAACATTTTCATATATGCTGCGGATTGCTCTGCATTAAAAAATATCCTACCGTCAGGACCAACTGCATAGTCCTTATCTAATAATCTAATTTTTTGTACATGTTCATAAATTCTAGAAATAGAATACTTAGAAAAATCCGCCATTTCTTTTACATCCATTCTTTTACTCCTTAATCCATTACCGGTAAATTAATTTTTGCGCTGAAATAAACTATACATTCTCACATCTAAAAACGCAAGAGAAAAAAACGCCTCAAACCCTTGATACGACTGCGTTTGTCAACGCATTTCCGACGCAATTCTAACGCAAATTAACCGCTGTATTTCTTCCTATTAAATAGCAACGTAAAACTAACGCAATATTTACGAACGTGTTACACGATCCCAGTGGTAACAACGTACCGCTAAACAAATCTCGAAGCGTCTCATGACTCTCTACAACACTTCACGTAACAAAAACTGCTCCTATTGACGTTATTTTTAACGCAACATTGACGAATTTCATATTGGACGGTCGGCATTGAAGGATAGGCGGTTATGGCTGTGCAAAATTGACCCCCGAGTGAAAAAATGGTGCGCGTAATTATCGGACAGCAGATGCGATAGTTAGTGGATGGGGGCTTGGGGGCTGACGTAATCCCAACGCAAAAAGACGACCACTAACCAGTGATCGCTTGTAATATCGTTATAATTCAATTGCTGCTCGTCTTTCATCGTCGCTCGGCTGCGAATACCACGCTATCATGTCGGCACTTGAATGGCCACTTAACGATTGGATAAGCGCGAATGAATGACCTTTATCAACGAGCCTTTTAACGAATGTATGACGCAATTGATGCGGATTAATTTCATATTCGTTTAACATTGATTGAACTGAACGAACGCTTAAACGTTTCCCTAACGACGATAAGAACAGGGCCTCATGTTCGTCTGTACGTTGCGCTAAATAATCTGCCAATGCTTTACGTGTGTCACTGTTCAACGGTACAATGCGTTCTTGTCCGTTCTTACTCTTACGTACGATTACATCACCTTTACGCTCACTCATAGTTATATCCGCTTTATCTAACGCTACTAACTCGCTTACACGTAGGCCAGCGTATAATAGGATGCAAACTATCGCGTGATCGCGCTTATTCTTCTTGCGGTCTGTTAGGCGTAATACTTCGTTTACCTTCGTAACTGGCAACCATTCCGGCGCTTTATTAGTCGCCTTCTGTGGCTTAGTCATACGTAAAGCCTCGACTGTTTCCGCCTTGCCTGCATACTTGCTATACGCCTTTACTGCTGCTATCTCACGATTAACACCACTTGCTGAACGTTTAGCCAACTGCATACTAGCGATATATTGCTGAACGTCTACACGTCCATATCCCTCTAAATCCGTGCCGCTACCGTCTAAATACTCGGCAAACTTCGTTAGTGAATAGCGGTAGGCTTTAATGGTATTATCCGCCTTGCCTGCTAGTGCCTCGTCAATAAATCGCTCAATACGTTCTACATTATTCATACGCTAAATACCCCCTAAATAATTATACGCAAGTTTTTTCGTTAGATAATGGCGCTTATTGGACGCCTCAATCCGCATAACTTCGTTTTGCTCTTACGTCAATTATACGCATAATACTAATTATACGCAAGTATTATACGCAGGTTTTAACGATTGGTTGAACGCATTATCGACGCAAACACCTTTTACATAGGGTTGATAGCGGGAAACGACTGACCCCCGCTTTTTAAACGAGCCTCTCCCGACCGTGTGCCAGCCGATGTAACCGGATATATTCGTCATGCTAAACGCTCATTTACGCCTTCATTTTACCGTTAGAATTAGCGCTGTGAACCGTCCTAATCTATGATTAAAATCTATCGTTCATCATACTGCTTAAAACGCCTCTGACGCTCAATTTCTAACGGATTTATCCGCAATTGTCCGCTACAAGTCTTTCGGTTTCCAAGATTTCAATATTATATTAGCCGCATTTATCGCTAATGTTTGTGGATGTTTCGGAAAACTACTTTCACTAAAATCTTCTTCAAATACATAGAGGTCTTTCTCTTTTATTAATTCATAAACAGCTTTTATTCGACTATTATAAATAGCGTTTACCTCTTTATTAATATCAATTGATCCCCAACCAACCAATACCTTTTCTACTTTAGATAGTGTATTAATAATCCACTTGTCGTTTTCCTGAATATGTATTATGTTATTAGATTTTATTAAATCTTTTATGTCTTTAACTTTCGGTGAATAATAACAAAATAAATTAAGAACATATACAGTTTTATAATTTTGACAATATGCAACATCTAGTATTTTGTTAATGGTAGTATCAGACTCAACTTCATTTGCAATACTTGGATTTTTCATTATTACAGCAATGGATTCATCACTGTTTGTATTTAATTCAACTTTTAAGAGATATCTAGAATTTATTGTTTCATCCATTTCTATATTTTTGTTTACAACATAATCCGCGTATCGTATAACCATTTAAACGCCTCCACTTTAATTGAGATTTTTCAACTATTTTCACTATTACAAATTATAACAGTTTTTTCCTTACAAAAAAAAGACGGACATACAAGCGTAGTTAATCGCCTATATGCCCGTTAAATTATTCCTCGTCTGTATCGTCCGCTACCGTCTCCATATCAATTACATCAACGTCTGCTCTTGCAATAATACGCGCCAATTCTTCGTCTGATACAGGCGTATTGAATGTCGGCTGCTGAACGCTAATTTCGTGCTTGCTCGATTTACTGTATAACCCGTCCATTTCTAATAGCATTTCAATCGCTTTAATCGAAGGCGTACCCGTAATGCTACCGTCAGCCAACTGGTGCAAGCGCGTTATTGCCATCGGTACGCTAGACGATACACTTAATTGCATAGCATCGCGAGTGAATCGCTGAAACTCGGGTAATGCTCGATAGCGAATGAGCGTGTCCTCGTCAATTCCTAACTCGGCAGCAATTTGCTTGTAAGGTTTCCGCTTGCTACCTTTCTTCTTTAGCGTCATATCGTTAAACATGACCGCCTGTGCCGCCTTCAACTGAATCGGTGTAAGGTCGTACTCGTCAACGTTTGGTAATGGCGGTTGAATGAACTCGGCACTATCCAATACCTCCGCTGGCTCTGCTAATTCACCTGTTAATCGTGTAATATCATTCGTCATATGATCGGCTCCTATCGTTTATTAATACATCCACGCCGGTTTAGCTTGGATTTCCGCCTTCTTCTTCTTAGCGCTACTGAACGCCATTTCTATGGCATCGAGAACATCTACTACGCCATTTGGATATTCTTGCAGCTCTCGATATACTTCCTTATGATCGCGATTAAGAATAAGCGAATGGTTAGCGAGTGGTACTTCTAGCGATTCAATACGGCTTGCCTTTGATTTAGTCCCGTGTGTTTTAATCGTTTCTAGTCGTGTGTGATAAATCGAATTAACACGCATTGTATCGGCTAACTGATCGGCATAGGCGCGATATGCCCCGATTCCTTCGACGACTACTTTATGTGGTCTATACTCGACTAAACGAGGTAAGATTTGCATGATAAACTCGGAAGGCACTTCTCGCGATGCGTAAACGTCAACAACGAATACAAGACCTGTCTCTTTGTGGCGCCCTAACGTGACGTAGGCGTTTAATGCTGAACGCTTATTGCCCGCTAGTGCAGGGTCCCAACAACTGACCATTTCCATGTCGCGCAAATAGTAATACTTTCCATCATACTCAATAGCGTCGATATGGTACTGTCCGTCGAAAACGCGTCGGCCATAGGCGTACTCCTCCGGTTTAAAATGTTGCTCATCCGATGCAAACGACTGATTCATGTACTCGGATGCAAAGGCACGTGATCCTATCGAGGCTTTAACGTGCATTAGTTCGCGATAACTCCAACGATTAGACCACGCAAGTTGAACACCCTCATTTAACTCCGCCTCATGTTGCGAATAGAAGGCATCTAGCTCTGCGTCTGTTGCATCACTAGCGTACATATGCAAGTAGTCGCTCCATAGTTGCGGATTGTCCGGCTCATTGATAACTGCGGCATGGAATAACTGCTTATAATCACGACGTCCTAGCAAGTGCGATAAAAGTCCGGTAGCCGTCACGCGTGTTCCTACAAATACAATTACGCCATCTGACGATGGTAGCGGCTCTAGTGTTGAGTTCCACCAGTGGATAAGTTTTAAGCGTTGTTCTTCCGTCCCCTCATTATTAAGCGATGATAAATCGTCCGCAATCAAAAGCGAAGGACGTTTACCGTTGAAAGTTTTTCCTCGTAGTGACTTTCCTGCTGACGACGCCTCTACTAATTGCTTACGTGTTGTAATAAACGTGTCCTCGTTATCGCGTTCATTTTTCGTTGATTGTACGTGCAATAATTCGCCGAAATCCTCACGCAGCTTATCGTTGTATTTAAGTTGGTTAGCGATAGACGCTACTAATCGTTTCGCAAGCGTATCTGTTTCCGAGATAATCAGAATGTAATCGTCATGGCCGTAGGCTAACGAGTGAAGCGCCTTAATCGTTGAGATAATCGAACTTTTTGCGTGACCACGTGGAGCAGCTATTACAAAACGCTTATCCTTACGCTTTGTCATTTGATCGCAAATATCGTACATATCTCGATGGATCTTAGCGACTTCTTCAATCGTTTCGTGCAGCTTATCATCATTAAAATGTCGGATAATATTACTTGCCTCGTTATTTGGGTTGCGCTCGTCTGAAAAGTATTCATATGCGAAAAAGGCGACGTCATATTCACCTTTGATAATGGCGCGTAGACGATTAGCCTCGTTATCCATCGATACAAGCTGCTGTGATTCTTGACGTGTTAATGACGTCTTGCCTGCTTTCGCCGCTAATGCACGAATAGCACGTTCTAACGTTCTTAATCGTTGTTTTCGTTCTCTTATATTCATACGTATATCCCCCATTAATTCCCAAAATTAAAAGACAACACCCTGTTAAGAGTGCTGCCCGTTTATTTATTCTGCCAATGCTAAAATATAGAGGATCTGTTGATTCTCCGGTTCATATACATACACCTTAGTGCCAACCGTCAGTCGATTCGGATATTCAATCGTTTTAGAGATCCCGTCAATTTTAACCGTTTGAGTATGCGCCAGTAATTCCGGATTGCAAACTAATCCTTCTAACGGGACCTCAATCGTTTCTGTATCAATTTGGATAGCGAGATTAGGCGGCTCTTTAGTTACTGTAGCACGCACTATAGTACCTCCTGGATTATATCCAACGTATTCTACAACATCTATTAAACGGCTAGTTCCGTGTCCTTCTCTCGGTAAAACTGGCTTTCCAAAAAATTTCACTTTAAATCATCCTTTCCTCCAACTACCTCCCACGACGCATTACCTCCTGTTCTAACGCAGTCGCAAATTTATAAGCTAACTTATCGATATCTGCTTCCTCGCGGATTGTTAAGCCATTCATCGTAATATTGACCGTATTCCCTCCACTCTTACCTTCACGCCATGCTTGTGCTTCCTGACGAGGTAGCACGGCCTCTCCTTTATGCAAAATCGATGTGTACTGATTGGACGGCACATAATCTAGTCCGTGGTAATGCGATCCGTCTATAGCGTTAGAAATTCCCGCAGCACCCAAATTAGGAGGAGCAGTCACACTGCTCCAATCGACTTTCGAAATTTCTTTAATCTCGATGCCAGGTATTTTGTTAATCGTATTAATCAACGAGTTAATAAGCCCGATTACGGCATTAATACTAGTCGCTGCTGAACGCTGGATACTTGACCAGACGTTTTGCCAAACGCTCTTTGTGGAATCCCAGTTTTTAGCCAGGTCGATTGCTGCGTTAATTAAAAAGCCTAGCGGTCCGAGAATTAATGCGATTGCTCCGCTACCTCCACCAATAGCACTCCATACTTCTTTTGTTTTCGCCGTTACCGTATCCCAATTTCGTACTAATAAGACGATAATACCGATTAGTCCTGCAATTAATCCGATCACTAAGCCGACTGGATTCGCGAATAGGGCTGTGTTAAATAACCAAGTCGCTGCCGTTGCTAATAATGTCCCGTTACGGTAAAGGCTAATAGCGGTTGCAATGGCGTTGTATAACATTAATCCACCTAAAATCGCCCTATGTGCTACGAAGGCCGAAGTCAATCCTATGACGATTTCTCTCGTTAATTTTAGTATGCCTTTAAACTCGTCCATGTTATTCTTAACGAATGTAATGGCGTCTGCTGCTAACTGTATGCCGTCTGCTATTTTAGAGCCGATGTCTGTAGCGATCGACGATAAATCAACCGTATCTAGTGCGGCTAGTGCCTTTTTAAATTGTTCGCCTAAAACGTTGTTTCCTTCGCCACCTACGTCACGAAAGAACTTTCCGGCCCTTTCCTGTATCTGCGCCCACAATCCTAATGTAGTTGACCCCATCGCTTCAACGGTATCTGACGTAATATTCATCTTATTAAGCGCTTTATCAATTCCGGCTAACTGATCTTCGAATGAAAGGTTTTTGACGTCATTAAGAATGTTTTTATCGAGGTTGAATACGTCACGGAGCGACATTGTATCCCCACTCGCTAACTCACGCATCCCCCTAACGGCATCATCGATATTTTTAGTTGGATTGGAAGCAATTAATCGCTCAACTAATCCCCAAGCGCTTTCTAGCTGGCTCATATCCGTACTAAGCGTTAGTAATCCTTTTGAGGAACTAAACATCTCACCACTCGATAATAACGGTGAATCAATCGCAATTTTATCGACCATTTGCATGTATTGCTTTGTGGCGCCATCGTCTTTAAATGTCGCCTTAATAATAGCCTCCGACTGCTGATAGGTTGCCGCAGCCCCTAAAGTTGCGTTGAACGCTTTAGATGCCGCCTGTGCCGATAAGTAAGCCGCAGCAACGCCTGCCACTGCACCTACAATTCCGTTCAGTGACACTGTGGCGACGCTAGCACTCGACTTTGTACCGTTTAGCGACGAGTTGAAACGTCCTAGCATACCGCTTGCTCGATTTCCTTCGGCTATAAAGCGCCCCATTGAATTACGTAACCGACCATTTGCGTCACGGAAGGTATCAGCGCTTTTTGACGCTTGTTGCTGCGCTTTATTCATGCGGTCCATGACCTGCGTAATCTTCCTAAGTTGCTGTGAGCCTCTGTCCTGGACGCGAAACACAGCGGATAGGTTTACGGCCATATTCCACCCCTACCTCTCACAACGTTATTTGCTTGATTACAAGCTGTTTCAAATTCTGCATGTAACTTATCACCTTTTGCGATTTTGGTTGCCAAGACTAGCGCATTTAGGAATAACCCGCAATCAAGCGAGTAGTGCGTATCATAGTGAACTTTTTCAAGCAGTATAGGCTTTAATGATTCCGCCTTTTCTGCGGTTGTTGCATCAACTTTGAAGTCGCTCTGTTTATATGCATTGACAACTGCCCCAACGTCACCAAGTAACCGCTGGATTGGTGTAATTTTTGTTTTTACCATTCCGATCTCCCCTTGTCTTTTAAATTAAAAAAAGCGGAAAACAGCCCGTTAGCTGCTCCGCCTTTACCTTTACTGCGCGTCACTTGATCGTCTCCATTTGATTTAGTTTTTAAATAGAAAAAGCAAACGGGATTATTCCGCTTGCTCTGATGTTTCTGTTTGCTCCGGTTCACGTCCAAATAGCTCATCTTCAACGCTGGCGCCACTTTCCATAGCCGCTAGTTCACGTTCGGGATCATTTGCTGCCTCTGCGCCTCTACGTCCGATAATGCTACGTAATGCCACAAAGCTCGGTGCATCATGTTGTGTTAAAAAGAATCGGACATCATCCGGCAAATCCAGTACCTGTTGTGCATACCCTTTTTCCTCGTTTATTGTGTAATGGTTAGCCAAATCATACGCTTGCATCAACTTGTACTTTTCCGCTTGCTGTAAGGTTGGCGCGATTGGTGCTATGATTTGGTTAAATTGTTTAGCGATTGTATACGCCTTGTACTCGTCTTTATTTTCCTTTACGAACTTCTCTACTAAATCAACGGCATTTGCAGGATTAGGATGCAGTAAAATACGTGTTTTAAGGTCTGCGAGTTGTGCTTCAAAGGCGGCGTTCTGCGTATCACTCATATTGTTAGCCGGTGGTGCTGACGTTACTTCTAACGATAGTCGTTTAGCCATTGATAGGTAGCGTGCATGCTCCGCCTTTAACTCCGCCGAATACTTTAGAAACTGTTCCTTATAGTGGGCTTGGGCAGCCTTTTTCTCCATCGCTCGACCTTGCGGACTAAATTTTACATCTTGGTCAATCTTTCTAAATTCTTCCCGTCCCTCGCGCACTACCTGGTGTAATAACTGCTCGGATTTTTTTCTGATTTCCTGTAATTTCGTTACGTATTCCTCAATTAATTGCTTACGTGTTAATTTTGTCATAATGTAAAGCTCCCCTTTAATTGTTTTTAATTTATTTTCGTTTATTCTTGCGCATGAAAGCAGGCTTATCGTTGATTAGTACGATACCTTTCTTGCGAAGTGCTTCGCGTGCTTTCCTAGCGTTATACATATCACTTTCTATTACTTCGTCAATGAACTGGCCGCAATTTGTGCGCGTCACCTCTAGGATAAAATTAGAAGGTAACTCGTCGATAAAATGCAAAAACGACTGATGAAATGCTTTGGCTTTAAATGTCGCCTCATACACATCTTCAATCGTTTCTATTTCCTTTTGATTGTCATATTCAATTTTTATTACAATATCGCTACCTTTGACGTTAGCAAATATCTCAAGTTTATGACGTGGCTTTCGCGTCGATAAGACGTCTTGTACACCGAGTAACCAACTATCGTCATGCCTATTATCAAATTTCTTTTTCGCCATTTTACTATAACTCCTTTAATTACTTATCGTAGTCGACGCCGTTACACAAGACTGTATTAACGCGCAACTTTGAAAGTGCACGTCCTAACGTCTTTTCTTTGCCTGCGAAAAATAATTCGCCTGCCTCGTTCTTTAACTCAAAATAACCGTTTTCAATCGTTACATAAGCTACGCCATCGCTAAATAATGGTATAACGGTGTTCTCATCGTCTATGCGCTCAAAGTACGGAGCGCCTTCGCTGCCTCGTGACATTTCTGTTACGCGATAAATACAATACATTTATGTCACCACCCTATCCTACTGATTTTTTAAGTTTTTGTTCAATTTTTCGCATTTCTTCTGATTCCTTGCGTAAGCCTTTGATAAATGCCGGAATATCATCGTCTAATACTTTGACGTCCATCATTTTCGGGCCTATAACCGTCTGAATGAACGTCTTTAATAACTCATATGTGAACTTTTCCGAGCGATCGTAAAACTCGACGACTGTATACGTATGCTTTGCCGAATTACATGAACGACAGCAATATACAAGGTTAGCTGGAATATGCGCTCCATATATCGAAGTCTTTGCGTATACATGGTCAATAGTTCGGTTAGCGTCATTTAGTTCAATAGCGCAATAAGGGCAATTTGGATGTTCGAACTGCAACTCCATTAAATCGCCGATGCCGACTAAAGGCGTTTTCTGTCCTGCCTCTTTCGCGTGACGTCTAACAGTTTCTTTCATATACTCTAAATTGCCTTTACGTTGCTTACGTCTACAACTACAACAAATATTTTCATAACCTCGTTTAGTGCGAATATTTTTTCGCATTTCTGCTAACGGCTTTTCTTCTTGGCATACCTTACATTTCATTTTACTTTTCATATTCGTATCGTCTCCGTTTCTAAAAATTTTTTATTATTCCGCTACTAACTCGACCGCCAAGTCGATATTGTTGCGGGAAATGACTTGCATTAAATTCCCTAAATGCGTCGCGTGCCTATTCTCATAAGTCGCATTGTATTCATCTGCTAACGCCTTACTATTCGTTTTGACGTGAATCGTAGCATCTGTATATCCACGTAATACCTCGATTAATGAATGATACGCAGGAAATACATTGTTACTTCGTTTGTACTCGCGAAAGATTTCTTCACCTTCGACGCTTAGAATAACGTCAACCTCCGCTGCTGCGACTTTTGTTAATGTTTGTTCGATTTGGATAACCATAATCGTCTCGTCTCCTTTAATAATTATTTTTGACAACGCAAAAAAGCCGAACTCTGTATGAACAAAATTCAGCCTATCGCATCGTTAAATTTTTATCTTGCATTTCTTCCTTCTTCCTCACAGAATTAAAATACGCTACTTTGTGACTTTTTTTCTTACTCTTGATAGCATTTTTCTAAAGTTTTTATAATCCATGCCGATTTCTTTAGCTGCATAATCGCGCTTAATAATTGCGTTTCCTCTACTATCGCAAGAATAGCCGGATAAATCGCCTCTCATTTTATCGCGCTTGACGATTACAACTACATCATTAATAATTTGCGCCTGTTTTTTGGAGAGCTTGTCCATTAATTTTACGTCCAATTCCGGCACGACTGTCTTTAGCGGATCGACAGGAAACTTCTTCTTCACAAATAAACTTACCTTATCTCCTCGCGTATTCCTTCTATAGATGCGCTGTAAGCCGTTGCGACGTAGCTCCAATTCACCGAACTTGCTCGTCAATGCTTTATTCAAATAGACGATAATCTCACGTTCTGACTTCGTAGAATCAACGTATTTCAAGCCGTGTTCAATGGAGGCAATAATATTAGCCTCTACGCCTTGTTCGATTTGTTGGCGTTCTTGCTCCCGTTCCATGATAATCCTACGAGCACGTCCGTAATATGCTAGGAAATAACCGAGTTCCGCATCATAGACGTTCTCTTTGATTTCATCCATTTTAGCGTCTACTGCCTCAATTAATTTGCCGTCCTGTTTGAAGTTGATAATGTCCCCGTCAAATTTAAGTATTTCTGCTTCAATCTTAACGCCAAAATCTATATAAACCATTGATAAAAGGCGGTTTAATTCTTTCTCTTCCGGACCTAATTTTTCACCAATAAGCGAGCGCATAGCATTATTTTTCAAACGCTGTACGCGATAACCTACATAATATTCCGGTCTACCAAGTTTAATATCTACGAGTACCTGTGTAGGGCTAATCTGCATGACTTTCCTAGTCGGATCGTTCAAAAAGTCAAATGTCGCTCCGTATAAAATTTCGTCAATCACTAGGCGGTCGCCGTTTTGTTGGTAGTTTTCAATTCGTTGTTTGAAATCTGCTGTCATTGTGATTCCCCCGTAAATTTAGTTTTTATATCTTGATTTAAATCTCATATTTCGACCATTTATCAAGCAACTTACGCATACGCTCGCTTGGGATATAAGCATGGATCGGCTCCCCATTACGGATTCGTGAGCGCCATAACCATTGAACTAACTCACTTAGTGCGTATAAATCCTCTTTCACACTAGCGCCATTTTCTTGGAAGAACGTCAATTTATTTTTGTTCATAAATCGGTTAATTAGATATGCAACTGCTCGGCGGTTGGCGTACTCATTTGTAGCCCGAGAGTTATGCGGAATAAAGCATTTTTTAACACTGAAACCGCGTGGTGCTAAGAACGGTTCAACTTCTTTTAACGTTGAAATATAGACATCCGCAGCCTTCGCATTGTCAGCGTAATGTTTGAAAAAGTTCGCCGTATTTCGTTTAATTTGATCGAGGGTTTCAATGTCATATTTTTTTAATCTGTTTTGACTTAATGCAAATTCACCTTTACCTACTGCGTTCAATTTCTCGGCATCGCATACGGTAATTAATGCTCGCAGCTGCTCGCGATTCTCCGCTTTCACATCGTATTCGCATAATTCGTAGCGCTCTCCGTCCTTCTTAACGCTTTTCATTGAATATTTAATATCGAACATATCGAAGTAATAGCGTTGCATCTGACATTTGAATAAATACGTTAGAACAATCGCTTTCGGAAACGCACGGAATACCGCTGGCGGAAATGCCCAAACCATGAATTTACCCCGGTATAAAAATAAGTTGCCTGCTTGGGCTAACTCGCGAATATCACGATAACGCGAATTGTCTCCAGGATCTCCTGTCCAACGCACTTGGCCCGACTGTTCATCGATGACAATATCGCCATTGGATTGCAGGCGTTTAATGTCAGTCGGCTTAATTGCTACACTTTCAACAATATCCATAACCTCGTCAAGAATAAGCGTGTACCCGCTTTGTTCCAATAATTCGATTAGCTCATCGTCTGCTCGCGAGAATAGTGAATGCGTAGTGGCAATGTTCCGGTTGTTTACGATAAGACGCTTTAAGTCCTCCAATTTCGAAGTGTCATTATAAATCGTAGGCTCAACGAAATGATGCGCCGTCACACTTCCTTTAATCCGATTAACTTCATCGAGAAATGGCGTAACATAAATAAATTTATCTAACGGACCTGCATCGTTCATGTGCTGAATTGCATACTGCGTTTTACCGCTTCCCATAATTGCGTCGATAACTGTAATATTTGGCATTCAAACTCCTCCTATTTTTCGAATTGATACGAGTAAAATTCTACCGTTCCGTAGAAAAATTCCTTAGAAACGTTGATATATCGCCGTTTGTAGCGTGTGTCCCTTAAATATAAATAGCATTAATAAAACGATAGCTTTAGGCAGCTTGTCTGACTAAAAATCTTTTAATCTTTTATTACGTTCACTAGCGGATATAAAACATAAAACATTTTCGCCACTGGCTGCTACGCAACCAATGTCGAAGTCAGCAATATTAATGAATATCGTATATATTGCAATATCAACAATATTGATAATTTATTGGCGCCTTGATTGGTCGAGAATCTCGGTAACTAGTGGACTTGATTCGAAAATAAATACGAGCTTGTCCGCCTTGTTGCGATTAGCCTCTACGATTATTGGTGCTTGTCCTCGACTGATTATTGCTTGTGCTACTTTCAGCGAGTGAATAACTGTTGCCATGCGATTACCCCCTTAAATTAATTTTATATTTCGCTTGCAATCTGTTTTTTCTTGCTGTATAATGACATTAGAATTAAAAATATGATAATATAGGTGAAGTATGCAAAATTGGTATACACCACTCTTTATTATATCGGCAGCGCTTGCAAATTGTAAAGCGTTTTTTTGCTGTTTTTACATATATTTTCTATTTTTTTGTTACAATAATTTCTACTGTGACAAAATCAGAAAGAGCGCAGCGGCAACTACGCTCCATTCTTAACGGAATATGTTGGCGCATATCCGCAAATTGTTTTGACGTACTGCAATACGTCATACCTCGACTGTTGGCGCAGTCTTAGCGATTGTATAGTCGTTGGCGCGACTACCTTCGTTTTAAAATTTCGTGACTTCGGTTTTGCATTCCTAAGAAACGCCTTTCCTCTGCTGCAACAGAGCGCTCAACTGTTGGCGCAGTATTCCGAGCCCTGTATCATGTAGCGTCACACGACCGTAAAATATTAAGCTTTCATTTTTCCTATGCGTTATAAATACCGTTAAATTTAACGTTATAATTACCGTGGTGAAATATCATACCGTTATTTGTACCGTAATTTAACGTTATTTAACTACTAGCTCCACCGAAAGCCAGCCATTTCCACTGCTTTTTTAATAAGGACAAGCGTTAAAGCACGCTGGTTAAGATTCGCCTTCGCCTGGAGCAACCGGAATTGATCGTAAAGCTCACCGTTTAGCCTTCCGTTTACTTGGATCCCATCTACCTCTCTTAAATATCGCTTAGCTGCGGTTATATCGTCGTTTGTGATAGCTAAGTGTATTCCGTTGGCAATTGCATCTGATACGAAATCAACGACATAGTTATATCCTTGCTCATACATAGCAACGTTTAGTAACTGCTTTTCTTGCCACGACAATAAAGCCTGGACCGTATGTTTTTTATCAGCACGACATTTCTTACGGCGTTTAAAGCGTACTTCATGCCCTCGATAATTTATTATCTTATAATAATTCAACTACGCTCCCCTTCCGTTTCAAGTCTCTCCCCCACCGCTATTAGCCTATAAGGACGTAAGTGCATATGGACGTAAGGGTAAACTCCCCTACTAAGAAATTATTTCGCTATAAATCTCGCGCTGCTGAAATTTGCTGATAATCCTCCTAAATATTCGATAAAATACTTAACAATTCCACCGGCTCGCATACGTCTAATTCAGTAAATAAAGCCGCTGCCTCGTCCGTCCATTTAAACAAAACAGTGTTTGATCCTAAAATTAAAGCCGCCTCATTCCCTCTTAACTCCAGCTTAACGTTATCCATTAATTCAATTGTCATATATTCCGCCTCCAATTTCGAATTTATTTACGGTATAACGTTTAACTCCACACCGTAATTTATAACCTTACTATATACTTATTACGGTGTAGCGTCAAGCGTATTTGCGGAATTTTTTAAAAAATGTTATTATTAATTTGAAAATAAATGAAAGGCGGCGGAATTAATGGGAATTGTCATTACGTTGAATGACACGTTAAAGCGTACAAAAGAAGAAGGTCGCCAGCTAACAAAGAACGCGATAGCAGTCGAGGCGAAAATTCGTCCTGGCACACTATCGGATTTAGTGAACGGCAAAAGTAAAGGAGTTACGTTCGATACGTTGGAGAAAATACTCGATACAATGAACAAACTCGATCCCGAAGGAAAGTATACGTTATCTGATGTAATGGATTATAAATACGACAAATAAACGCCTAGCTATCGCGCTACGCGTTTTTATTTGTTCATAAAAAATAAAAAAGTGCTCTAGCTAATAACGCTAGGCGCACATTTTTGATTATAAAAAAGAAGGTTTTTCAATTATACTAGCTTCCGAAGAATATAGTGGTTTTAGTGCTTCTTTTAAAATTATATATAGGGCATTTTCGTCAAAAGCATTTTTGGGTTTATTTGTACCACGGGAATCTTTTAAATCATATACAAGTTTTTCATTTTCAAAAGAAATAATCGATACTAACTCTCTTGGGTGAATTTCATCCTCCCCATAGCTGTAAATTAGAATTGAAGCTCCCATATATATTACATCTACTTTCACATCATAAACATTATAAACTAATTTATCAGACGATCTAATAGTAGAAACATACTCGTTTTCATCAACCTCTAAAAACTTCGGAAGTTCTTTTTCCAAATATAATTCTACATCACTTAGTGTTTTGAATTTTTCTTGAAAAATGTCCCTTTTAATTCTATCTTCTATCTTTTGCTTCCAGCTCATTTAACATCACCTCCCTATTAAATATATTCTATATTTAGAAATATTACCCTTTTTTATTCCGAAATTCTAATCTTGACATTTTTAGCGTCCCCCTTCAACATGAAGCCGGAATTGAGGAAAACGGCTCGGCGCAATTCGCCTGCCTACACGCCGATAACTACGTAAAATTGAACGTAAATCATCGGTCATGTAAGCCAGGCGATCATATCGTCCATGAATCCATCATTTGAGGTTTCCGTATCGTATGCCGTGTGTTATCGCGAGTATTTCTACTCAACGTGTCTACTAATCTCTTTCTGCCCTCGATAGTTCTCGTAATCCGGTACAATAGCCGTTTGCTAATGCCGTAAATATCTATCCGACTGCTGCGGAACTCAATAACAATTACGATATGTGACACGTCCTACAACGCCCGTAAGCGTTCAGACCTTCCTTCTCCGAGCCGTTCACTTGGCCGCTCTCGCCATTCGGATAGCAAAGGCACACACGGCGGCCTTATGGCACTATCCTAACGATAATTATTGCGGCGGCTATCGTACAAACCGGTCAAGGTTAGTTTAACGACGTATTACTAGGTTTCCACGTCGGACTACCGAAAAATTGACACAGTTAAATAAGCCTAGACGTTGAATTTTTTTCGCGAAGGCTGTAAAATAGCATTACATAGGTGTGTATGCTATCGTTTTTTTCGATAGTCATATTCAGTTAGAAGTCGCCCCGATTGCCGTCGGAGCGGCTTTTTTCTTTATATATCTAAATTTTCTAGCGGACTATGCTGGCGATATTTCTGCATAACTTCCTTATCCGCAAAATCTAAATAAATTTGCGATGTAATTTCCACGCTTGCATGACCGAGAAGTCGCGATAATGTCGCCAAGTCTCCGCCATTGATTAAGTACCTTTTGGCGAAGTTATTTCGTAGCAAATGTGGCGTTACTTGTAGCCCCACGTCACGACTCCGTAATCTAAACGAACGCTCTACGCCTTCTAGACGATGTTTAGTGCCTCTATTTGTCGGAAATACGTAAGGGCTGTCCATATATCGATCCTTGTACGTTAACCACGATTTAAGGTGATTACGCGTCTTTTGAGAATAATAGACAAAGCGCTGTTTTCCCGACTTCGTTTTACGTAACAGAATCGCGTTACTGCGTAAATCTACATCCGCAGGCACAACTTCTAATAGTTCGCCTATACGTGCGCCAGTATCAAAGATTATTCGAGCTATAATCCAATCGCGATATTGATCGAATTTAGTTACGTCGAATGACCGGAAAAATTGTTTTAATTCGTTATCTTCGAGCATAACTTTCACTTTACGCTCCGGCTTTACATTCTTTAATTCTTTCAACGGATTTTTACGAATCGTTTGCTCGTTGTACAGATGCGAGAAAAACGCTTTAATATTACGGACATAATTTGCAATGGTCGTCTTACTAACCGGCTTTCCATAATCGCTTCGTCGTTCTGGGTAGTTTACAGGCGTTTCTACGGCACTTACTTGAAACTTGCCTCTTTCTTCGATTGAGCGAATATAAGCCCGTACATGCTCTACTGTGACGTCCTTAACGTCATTAATGGCAAATATATCCTCTAAATAACGAGCAAACAGCTTTAACGTCTGCTCATACGAACTTATAGTTTTCTTCGATAGCCCCTTCGCGCTACAATCGAGCATGTATCGATCAATTTCGATTAAAAACGGACTTAATGCCATAAAAAATAACGCCTCCTAAAACAGTCGCAATAAACTGTCTTAGAAGGCGCTATAAATTTCGTTATATAATCGTTATTTAAAATAAGTTTACCGGTCATTCTCCGCTAGCCTGTCCGATACAAACCCTTTACCTACGCTCTCAAGCAACCGGCGTCTCCAAACGTAGCTTATCGGCAATCATGGCGATAAACTCTGAATTTGTAGGTTTTGATTTCATATGATGTACTGTATAGCCAAACATTTCAGAAATCACTTCGAAACTTCCACGATTCCAAGCGACTTCGATAGCATGACGGATAGCTCTTTCCACTCGAGACGGCGTTGTGTCGAATTTTTTAGCAATTTCTGGATACAAAATTTTTGTCACAGAGCCTAATAGCTCAATGTCGTTATACACCATTTGAATTGCTTCACGTAAGTAGCTATAGCCTTTAATATGGGCAGGCACACCAATTTCCTTAATAATGGCTGTAATCGTTGTATCTAATTGACGCTGATCTAACTTCTTTACATGACTTGTTTCGAGCACACTCACACGCTTTTCTAATTGCATCTTGGAATTGGCTACGTAGCATATCTTGTGCACAAGCTGTTCAAATTCAAACGGCTTCAGCATAAAGTAAGAAGCGCCGTAATTAGCCGCTAATTTCATTACATCATCCTGCCCAAAGGCCGTTAGCATAATCACAGAGATATCAGCTAACTTTGGCTCCATATACATTGCCTCTAATACACCTAAACCATCTAGATGCGGCATAATAACGTCTAATAATAATACATCTGGTTTATGCTGCTCCAACATTTTAATACAAACTTTTCCATTTGATGCTGTAAATAACACTTCAATTTCTGCATGATTTTCAAAATATGTCTCCATCATTCTTACTAAATCGCTATTATCGTCAGCGATTGCTACTTTAATTTTTGACACAGAAACCCCTCCTACTTGTATTGTAGAACCTTTTTTTGCCTAAGGACATCTTTTTGCTAATTCGACACATTTGGTTAAAAACCTTCACTTCTGGAAAATTTGTATCTTCTGTAGGACTCTTTCCTCTTCTTCCGACAGATTTATACTTGAACCGCAAATGTTTAAATTATGTTATTTTAGCGTCATTTTAATTTTAATAAATCAAACCAAAAAAGACTATACTTTTTGGAAAAGTATAGTCTTTTTTGCTTATTTAGGGTTTCTCTTGATCATTTCTACAATGCTTATTGCTGCTCCTTTTGTAGGTGTTTCGACAAACATATGTGTAACAGCGCCGACAAAATTGTCATTTTGAATAATTGGACTGCCGCTCATTCCCTGAATGATACCACCTGTTTTCTCAATCAGGGAGGCGTCCTCTATAGTAAAACGAAATGTCTCCCCAGTAATTTCGTTAATTTGAATTGCAAATTGCTCCACTTTTTCTCCAGCAATCGATGTTTGTAAAATAGCTGGTCCAACTTCAATTTTTTTGCCATGTATAATTTTTCGTGCTGGAGGCAAACTTTGTTGTAATGGTTGTTGCCATTTGCCAAAAATACCGTATACTTCATTGGTATCGACATCCCCTATTGCAAGTTGCTGTCGATGTTGTGATACTTTATAACCAGGAATCCCTGGTTCGCTTTTCTTGATTTTTTCGACATTGGCAATATAAAGCGCTCCTCTGTACACGCGGGGAGCGATTCCCAGTGTCTGATCGATAATTTGATGCCCCAACGCTCCGAACTGTTGGGCATCTGGATCAATATACGTCAAAGTACCAAGTCCAGTGGTATGATTGCGAATAAATTGTGAAAGCTGCGTCATTTCCTGCTTCGAAACCTGGATGCTTTGTTCCTTTCCTTGCCGTTCAACCTTTAATTTACTCTCTTCAAACGGCAGTTGATCCAGCTTACTCACGGGCTTATTATTAATCGTTAAAATTTTATCGCCCTTTTTCAGCCATTCTCCACTGTCCAAATACACATCCTGCACAACCACATAATGCGGCATTTCTAAATCGATTTGCACTGTCTGTCCCATTGGAATGAGCTCCCGCGCACTAGCCACTGGCACAAATAAAAAAAACACGACAACTACATGAAGAAGCTTGTGCATAGTACACCTCCTTTTTCATTATGTTGCCGTGAATCGTGTTACTTTATGAACGGTAATTAAAGGGCATTATCGTTTTTTGCGTTGGTGTGCCATTTCAATCAGCTCTTTTGCATGCTGCAATGTTAAATCGGTAATTTCTGCCCCACTCATCATCCGACTTACTTCTTCGACACGTTCCCGTTCTCCAATATTTGTCACCGTTGTATACGTACGCTCATCTTCTACCTGTTTTTTAATGTAATAATGCTGATCAGCCATTGCCGCTACTTGCGGCAAATGTGAAATGCATAATACTTGGGAATTATCCGAGATATCGGAAATTTTTTCTGCAATCGCTTGAGCTACGCGACCGCTCACTCCCGTATCCACTTCATCGAAAATAATCGATGTGATACCGTCAGAAGAGGAGAAAATAGTCTTCAGCGCCAACATCATACGGCTTAATTCCCCACCTGATGCAATTTTCGGCAATGACTTTGGCGGCTCTCCTACATTTGTCGAGATGTAGAATACAACCTCGTCTTTCCCTAAGCTGTCAAATTGTTCTAGTTCTTTAAAATTGACAATAAATGTTGCTTTTTCCATATGTAATACACGCAATTCATTCATAATAGCTTCACTTAACCGTTCCGCATTTTCTTTACGTATCACTGTCAACTGCATGGCTAGTTCAGCTAGTTCTTTTTCCATTTGAAGCAGTTGCTTCTCGCTTTGTTGCATGGTTTCATCGCGGTTCAGTAGCTGCATAAGCTCTTCTTCAATCTTTTCGTAATATGCCAGTACTTCTTCTACTGTCGTCCCGTATTTGCGCTTCATGGTTTGGTACTGGGCCAAACGAAATTCGACTTCATTTTGACGCTCGGGATCAAATTCTAAATCATCAAGGACATGCTGGATTTGATAGGCTGCATCCTGCAATGCATAAAAGCTTGACGCTACAGATTCCGACGCTTCCTTAAATTTACCGTCCAGCTCGACAATATCTTCTAAGGCGTTCATCGCATTGCCAATAAAGTCCAGTCCTCTTGCTTCCCCCGATATGGCTTCATAGGCTACATTAGCACGTTCATAAATTTTATGGAAGTTCATCAGACGTTTTCGCTCTTCTAGCAGCGCCTCTTCCTCATTTATTTGTAATGCTGCCTCTTGCAATTCATTAATTTGAAATTGGTACAAATCGATACGCTGTGCTGTTCGTTGCTCATCTAAATTCAGCGCAGCTAATTCACGCTTTAGTGAGCGGTACTCATCATACAAAGACGTATACTGCTCTTTTATTGTTCGCAGCTCATCTTGCGCAAAATGATCGAGCAAATGAATATGCTGTTTTTCATCCATGAGCTCTTGATTTTCATGTTGTCCATGAATATCGATTAAACTGCTCCCAATCTCTCGTAAAATGGATAACGGAACAAGCTTGCCGTTTACCCGGCACACACTTTTTCCACTATCATTTAGATCGCGGCGCAAAATAATCGTCCCATCCTCTGCCTCAACGCCTGCTTCCTCTAGCTTTGCATAAATCGGATGATTGCTGGAAGGCACCTCAAATAACCCGCCTAGCTCCGCCTTCCGTGCACCATGACGAATAAATTCTAAACTTCCGCGCCCGCCAGCCAATAAATGAACAGCGTCGATAATAATAGATTTCCCTGCGCCTGTTTCACCTGTTAACACTGTTAAACCATCATAAAAGTTAACTGTTAAATCATCGATAATAGCAAAATTTCGAATACTCAGCTCTCGTAACAAGAATACCCACCTCTTATAGCATGTCTAATAAGCGATTTTTTATGTCTTCGCGATCCTCTTCAGAGCGACAAATAATCAAAATCGTATCGTCCCCAGAAATCGTCCCCAAAATTTCATTCCAATCCAAATGATCCAGTAATGCCGCAATAGCATTCGCATTGCCTGGCAATGCCTTCATCACTAAGAAGTGACTTGCTCCATCAATCGATACAAATGCATCTGCCAAAGCACGATGTAATTTTTGCACTGGGTTAAAGCGCTGATCTGCGGGCAAGCTATATTTGTAACGCCCGTCCTGCAATGGCACTTTTACTAAATGCAGCTCTTTAATGTCGCGCGAAACCGTCGCCTGTGTCACATTATAACCGGCATTTTTTAAATGTTCGACTAAATCATCTTGTGTTTCTATTTCATTATTTGTAATAATATCGCGAATCCGAATATGACGTTGGCCTTTGTTCATAAAAGTCACCTCTATAAATGTTATATGTATATTTACACTAACATTTGCATAAAAAAAATACAAGAAAAAATAAACTTTTACTGAGAAATCCTATAATTTCAACATTTCTAACTCTTCTCAAAAAAAACAGCAATCAAATTCTACGCATAGATTTTGATTGCTGTTAGATAGTATTTGCTATTTTGTTACATTATATTCCTTTTCAGTACCGTCAGCATACTGAATTTCTAAGTCGAATTCCTTGTAATTTTCTTTTAAATCAAAGGCTTTCAACACTTCTGCTACTACTTGATCCTCTGGTGTATTGGCATCGAAAGTGAAGTTTGCGAAAATTGGCTCAAGCTGCTTGTATGCTTCATCGCCTGTTATTTTATTATTATCTAGCTCTTCAATAGAGGCTTCTACGCCGGATTGCTCGTTATCGTAGTCCACTTCATAAGACTCTGTATCAGAATATTGCACATCTAGTGAAAAGTCTGTAAAATCAAACAATGCGTTTTCTGCTGGCTGGTTATTGTCAGTCATCGCATTATTATTGTTATTGTTGTTGTTATTGTCGTTGTTATTGTTATTATTTCCCTGTTCAGTCGGTGCTTCGTTTGGTGCTGTAGTTACCCCTTCATCTTTACCACCACAAGC
Source organism: Lysinibacillus odysseyi (assembly GCA_014595895.1). Lineage (GTDB taxonomy): Bacteria > Bacillota > Bacilli > Bacillales_A > Planococcaceae > Lysinibacillus_B > Lysinibacillus_B odysseyi_A. The sequence continues at coordinate 1,426,356 of JABUKB010000001.1, forward strand.
TGCAAGTACAAATGCCGCAGCTACAAGCATTGGCCAGCGTAATTTCTTCATCCAATCATTCCTTTCCAATAGATCTTATTTCAAGCTTACCCATCTCGAAGAATTTTACACGTTTATTGAGTTAGAAATTATGAATTTTTATGGTTGAACAGATGACGTTGGTTGAAGAGTGTCTAATAACTTACCAAAAGTGTCTAATTCCTCCACCAAACTGTCTAATTTCCCTTCATAAGTGTCTAATAAACACCTGCACCTTAACCCTCGCTCCCATAAAAAAACGCAAGTACAGCCACTATAGCTATACTTGCGTAGTTATTTATTTTAATTGTGCATGGGCTTCCTTTACCACTCTTTCAAAATCCGTAAATGGCACAAGCTCCTCGCCTGGATGCGGATTTTTCAGATGAAATAAAAATTCGATATTGCCTTCCCCGCCTGTAATCGGTGAGTATGAGACATCGACTACAAGAAAGCCGACCTCAGAGGCCATTTTTGCCGTATCCTCAAGCACTGCTAAATGGATTTTTGGTTCACGTACGATGCCTTTTTTCCCTACGTTTTCCTTACCTGCTTCAAACTGCGGTTTTACAAGCGCCATTACGTCTCCGCCTGGTACCAACACCGTTTTGAGCACAGGCAATATGAGCGATAATGAAATAAAAGATACATCAATCGTTGCAAATTCCGGTAAACCTTCTACTAAGTCTTCCGGCTTTGTATAGCGGAAGTTTGTCTTTTCCATCACTGTAACACGCTCATCGGAACGGATCTTCCAAGCTAATTGATTGGAACCGACATCCAGTGCATAACAGTGTCGTGCACCGTTTTGCAGGGCGCAATCGGTAAAGCCTCCAGTAGAAGAGCCGATATCTAGCATTAACTTACCTTCTACTGTCATATCGAAAATGTCCAAAGCCTTTTCAAGCTTCAGTCCACCTCGGCTGACATATTTTAAATCAGAACCTTTTACCTGAAGCGGCAAATCGACAGCGATTTTTTCGCCTGCTTTGTCGATGCGTGTTTCATTGGAGTAAACAAGTCCTGCCATAATGGAGCGTTTCGCTTTTTCGCGCGTTTCGCAAAGTCCGCGCTCCACTAATAGAACGTCGACACGTTCTTTTGGGATTTTTGTCATACGCTGCTGCCTACCTGCTTTTGTAATAACGCTTTAATACGTCTTTCTGTTTCTTCAGCAGTTACATCGATTTCTGCTAATAACTGATCGACATTTCCATGCTCGATAAATTGATCTGGAATACCGATACGGTCGATTGCACTACGGTAGCCATGATCTGCTGCAAATTCAAGTACAGCACTACCAAAACCACCTTGTAGCATAGATTCTTCAAGCGTTAAAATCGGCGAGCCTTCCTGCATTAGCTCATGTAACATCGCCTCGTCCATTGGTTTAATGAAGCGAGCATTGACTACCTTTACTTGAATGCCTTGCAGCGCCAAGCTACCTGCTGCTTCCATCGCCATTGGAATCGTTGTACCGAACGTTAAAATTGTCGCATCGTGACCTTCACGTAAAACTTCCCATGAACCAATTGGTAATGCTTTCATTTCTGCATCCATCTCGACACCAATCCCGTTACCACGCGGATAACGTAAACAAATCGGACCTTCATAATCAAGCGCTGTTTTCACCATATGCTGTCCTTCATTTTCATCCTTTGGCATCATGAGTACGATGTTTGGAATGTGACGTAAGAAGGAAATATCGAATACACCTTGATGCGTTTCACCGTCCGCCCCGACAAGTCCTGCCCGATCAATCCCGATAAAGACATTTAAGTTTGGTCGTGCAATATCATGGACTACTTGATCATACGCACGCTGTAAAAATGTTGAGTAAATTGCTAAAAACGGCTTCATTTTTTGCGTTGCTAAACCTGCTGCCATTGTCGCAGCATGTTGCTCTGCGATTCCCACATCAAAGAAACGTTCCGGGAATTGCTTTTGAATGCCTTCTAACTTTGATCCCACCGGCATTGCTGGCGTAATCGTTACGATCCGTTCGTCCTTTTCCATGCATTTTCGTACAGACTCTGCTACTAAGCTGCTCCACGCCGGACCTTTCACAGCCGATTTTACAAACTCGCCGTTCTCCATTTTATAAGGACCTGTTCCATGCCAAGTACCGATTGTATCTTCCTCAGCTGGTTTATAGCCCTTTCCTTTTTTCGTAATCACATGAATGATTACAGGACCTTTTACCTTTTTGGCATACTCTAAAGTATCTTCCAATGCTTCGAAATCATGCCCGTCAATTGGCCCTAAATATTTAAAGCCCAATTCCTCAAAAAATACACCTGATACGACCAAATATTTTAAGCTGTCTTTCACACGCTCTGCTGTAGAGGCTAATTTATCGCCCAACACCGGAATTTTGTGCATTAAACGCTCTAAATCTTCTTTTGCACGTGAATATTCCTTTGCTGTACGTAAACGTCCTAATACGCCCGTCAATGCGCCGACATTTGGTGCAATTGACATTTCGTTGTCATTTAAGATGACAATCATGTTCGTTTTCTCATGACCGATATGATTCAGTGCTTCTAGTGCCATACCACCTGTAAGTGCACCATCGCCAATAATTGGCACGACATAGTTTTTACCCTTTTGAATGTCGCGTGCTGCTGCCATCCCCATTGCAGCGGATAAAGACGTTGAACTGTGTCCTGTTTCCCATTCATCGTGCTCGCTTTCAACAAGCTTTGGGAATCCACATAGTCCTTTGTATTGACGTAATGTATCGAATTTGCTTGCACGTCCTGTTAAAATTTTATGAACATAGGCTTGATGCCCTACATCCCATAAAAATTTATCTTCCGGACTATTAAATGCTTTATGCAAAGCAATTGTTAACTCGACTACACCAAGATTCGGACCGATGTGGCCTCCAGTGACAGAACATTTCTCAATTAGAAATGTGCGGATCTCTTGTGCCAAAGCTTCTAATTGTTTCTTGTTCAAGCCCTTTAAAAAGGATGGACTAGTAATTTTGTTTAAATCCATCTCTTCACACACCTTTTCTTCTATTTATTCACCGTATTTTGCGATAATCATTATTATAGCAGTGTTAATACTTATAACAAAACATTATTACTTTTTTAATGACTGCGTTTTACAATATACTGTGCAAATTCACGTAGTAACGTTGTATCGATTGTTAACTGATCTAGCGCTTGAATCGCTAATTCATAATGATGATTCAGCTTTTCTTTAGCTCCGTCAAGCGTTAATAGGGCCGGATATGTACTTTTTTCGCTTGCCATATCTTTCCCCGCTGTTTTTCCTAGCTGCTCACTTGTACCTTCAATATCTAAAATATCATCCTGAATTTGGAATGCAAGACCGATATGATGGGCATAGTCCACTAAAGATTGACGCTCTTCTTGGCTTGCTCCGCATAATACCGCACCGGATTCGATACTAAAGCGTAGTAAGGCACCTGTTTTATTAATGTGGATTTCTTCTAGCTCTTCTAATGTTAGCTGGCGTTTTTCGCCTTCCATATCCAGGACTTGACCGCCGACCATGCCCTCGGCTCCGGCACCGTCACTTAGCATTTGAACAAGCTCTAAACGTTGTTCTGCTGACACATCCGGCATTTTTGCTACTAAACCAAAAGCAAAAGAATTTAACGCATCGCCCGCTAATACGGCCAATGCTTCACCAAACACCTTGTGGTTCGTCGGTTTGCCGCGACGCATATCATCATCGTCCATACATGGCAAATCATCGTGCATTAAGGAATACGTATGAATAATTTCAATCGCTGCCCCTACTGTGTACATCGCCTGTTGCGGCTGTTTGAATGTTTCGCAAACAGCTGCTACAAATAGCGGACGTACGCGCTTGCCGCCTGCTTCCAGTGAATATAGCATAGAATCTGCTAAGCTTTTTGGTCCCTTTAACGCTCGAGTTTTCTCATACATGTGCGCTTCAATTTTCGGGGTATGTTCTTTCATAAACTCTTGTAAAGTCATCATCTATTCCTCTCCTGCTGCAAATGGTTGTTTTTGACCGTCTTCTCCAACGATTGAAATCAATTGCTGTTCTGCATTTGATAATTTTTCATGACAAAACTTTGATAATTCCATGCCTTTTTTATATAAATCGATCGCTTCTTCTAAAGGGACATCGCCTTGCTCTAGTTTGCGAACGATTTCCTCTAAATCTGTAATGGCAACAGCAAATGTTTGCTCTGACATTTAGTCGTCCCCCTTTACTTCTAAAATTCGTGCCTGTGCCTGCCCATCGGGGTACGTCACTGTAATGACGTCCTCGACAGCGAGCTGCTGTACTGATTTTACCACTTGTCCCTCTTTATAAGAAAGGTTGAATCCTTTTTGCATAATGGCAAGCGGATTCAATGCCTCCAATGTGCGCACAGTACTCGTAAATTGCTTTTTGTTATGCTCAAGGTGCGCAAATATCGCCCGCGTTAATTGCTGTGTTTGACTTTCTACATGACGCTTTGTGTAATCAATACGCTGTTTTGGTGAATAGAGACGCAATTCGCTTTCCACCCGGTTTAATACATTACGTTTTTGCATCATATAAAGTTGCATCGATTGCTCAAGTTGTGTATCGATTTGTGCCAAGCGCTCCGTAAATGGACGGTACAATCTTTCCGGTACAGCTAATGGATAAGACTGCTGTAATTTTGTCAGACGACTGCGTTCAAATTGCAGACGTCCTGTCATCATTTGATGAAGCTGCGATTTCCGCTGCAACACACGTTGATACAGCTCCTGCTGGTTCGGTACAGCTAGCTCAGCAGCTGCTGTCGGTGTCGGGGCACGTAAATCTGCTACAAAATCCGCAATCGTTGTATCGGTTTCATGCCCAACAGCACTAATGATCGGGATACGGCTTTCAAAAATGGCACGCGCGACAATTTCTTCATTAAATGCCCATAAGTCCTCAATCGAACCACCGCCGCGTCCTACAATTAAAACATCGCAATATTTATGCTGATTAGCAAGAGCAATATTCTTGGCTACATCTCCTGCTGCAGATGCTCCTTGTACTAGTGTCGGATAAATACATATTTCTGCCTGAGGATAGCGACGTGCAATCGTAGTGCAAATATCACGAATGGCTGCCCCGGTAGTCGCTGTCAATACACCAACCGTTTTGGGAAATTGCGGAATTGGCTGTTTAAAGTTTGGATTAAATAAACCTTCCTGCCCTAAACGTTCCTTTAATTGATTAAAGGCAATAAATAAGCCTCCGATGCCGTCCGGTTCCATCGTCTGTACATACAATTGGTATTCACCTGAAACTTCATATACATTCACATCTCCGCGAATAAAAACTTGCATGCCTTCTTCCGGTCGAAATGCCAGCTTGCTTGCCTGCCCGCGATACATCACAGCCTTTATCCGGGCTCCGTCATCTTTTAATGTGAAGTAAATATGACCTGACGTATGCATTTTGACATTCGATAGCTCGCCCTTTACATGCACTTCTCGAAGGTGTGGATCGGCTTCGAATTTACGCTTTATATATTTTGTTAATGCCTTGACTGTTAAATAAGTAGAAGACAACGGCCGCGCCCCCTTTTATGTATATTGGTCCCATATGCAAAACAAAAGGGTGTCTCTATTGGCACGTAGACACCCTTATCAAACCTAGCATCGATTTTACAGGTTTTTAACAGCTTTGTCCTGCTCTAACTTTCGTTCAGCTGATAATACTGTATTTTCAAGTAGCATCGTAATTGTCATCGGTCCTACCCCGCCTGGTACCGGTGTAATATGTGACGCAATACCATCCACCGCTGCAAAATCAACATCGCCGCACAGTTTATTGTTTTCATCGCGGTTAATCCCTACATCAATAACGACAGCACCTGGTTTTACATGCTCTTCTGTAATGAACTTCGCTTTACCAATTGCTGCAATAATGATATCCGCTTGTTTTGTAAAGGAAACTAAATCTTTTGTTTTGGAATGCGTATAAGTAACCGTCGCATCTTTTTGCAATAATAGCTGCCCCATTGGTTTCCCGACAATATGGCTGCGCCCGACAATGACAGCATGCTTTCCTGCTACATCGATCCCTGCATGTTCTAATAATTTCATGACACCGAATGGAGTACATGGCAAGTACGTTTCTTGACCGAGCATCATCTTCCCTACGCTGATCGGTGAAAAACCATCGACATCCTTCTCTGGTGAGATGGTTGCAATGACTGCATCCTCATCGATTTGCTTTGGCAATGGAAGCTGGACTAAAATACCGTGAATATCTTCACGTGTATTTAAATCACGAATTTGTTCGAGTAAAGATTCTTGTGTTGTATCTTCTGGTAATTTAATCAATTCCGAAAACATGCCGATTGCTTCACAAGACTTTTGCTTGTTGGCTACGTATGTTTTACTAGCAGGGTTGTCCCCTACTAAAATAACCGCTAAACCTGGTGTAACACCTTGTTGTTTTAAAGCATCTACACGCACTGCTACTTCTTTGCGAATTTCTTGACCGATTTCTTTTCCATTAATAATTGCACTTGACATGTTGTTACTCCTTCCAATGATCCCTTACGATTGTTGTGTAAATTTAGAAAGCACACCGTTTACAAATTTTGAAGATTTTTCATCACCGAATGTTTTTGCTAATTCAATTGCTTCATTTAGCACAACACGGTCTGGCGTATCTTCTGTATATGTGAGCTCGTAAACGGCTAAGCGTAAAACCGTTCTTTCAATTTTAGGCAGACGGCTTAATGTCCAGTTTTCTAGCTTTTCTTCGATGGCAGCATCAATTGCTTCCTTGTTTTCAACTGTACCGTGTACTAATCCTTCAAGGAACGTGCTTGAATTTTCTTCTTCCAGCACATGCTCAATCGCTTCCTCAATCGCTAACTCAGTGCTGTCTAATTGAAACAGCGCCTGCAACGCTTTTTTCCGCGCTTCATGACGTTTCATAATTATAAAACTCCTTCTTATTTACATTAATTTTTATGATAGCATATTTTATGTTCAAGTTCACTGCTACCTAGCGATTTTCCTAAGTATAACGCCTCATTTTAGCAAAAATGTTTCTAATTAGACAAGTAACAGAATTTATTGGCAATTTAAAGATAGCCATGTATGATATGGAAGGAGGTGATTTTATTGGTTTATCTGCTAAGTCTTCTATTATTTGCGCTGCTTGCGGGGGTCGCCTCAGCCATTTTCCAAATTCCGTTTTGGGTAGTGGCCGTGCTCCTTGTATTGATTTCGGCTGGACGTATTGGCTATATGCTGTATATGACTTATAAAAGTAAAAATTTAGACAAGCTTGAGAAATTTTTATTAGCTTCTCGCAATCCGCTTAATCAGTACATTTATACTCATAAGGATGGCGATATCGAAACACGTCTTGCAGCAATCGATGTGCTCTTAGCTCGCTATCCATCTCCTGTTGTGCAAGGTACATACAAGGCTGACCGTGCGGCGCTCAAGCGCCAATATACAGAAGCGCGCGATGCAGCCGCTACCATTCCGAATGTCGCGATGAAAAATTATTCGCTTGCTCTTGTCGAAGCGTGCCTTGGTCGCAAGTCGGCCTCTTCACAATACACACTTGCTAAACCTTGGATGAAATCGATGATTGACGCTATTGTAAGCTACCGTACAGGCGACCAAAAAGCCTATCTCAAGCACAAAGAAGAAACATTGGAAACCTGTGCAGGCATTCAGTATTTCTCAAACTATTATTTTTTCGAGCGCATTCAAGAATATATTAAAAAATAATGCAAGAAGAGGCTGCATCATCAGGGAAATGGATGATGCAGCCTCTTCTATATTACAATTCATCCATTACTTCTAATACTGTGTTGGCTAAGAGCGCCATCCGTTCGACAATATGGGCACATTCAATATGCTCATGTTCAGCATGTATGCCGTCCCCCACAAGCCCAAGCCCATCGAGTGTCGCGACAATCTGCGATGTAAAATTACCGTCGCTGGCCCCGCCCACCTTTGCCTCATTGACGTCAAAGCCTAATTCTTCTGCTTCTTCCTCTGCAATTTCAAATAGCTCTTCAGACTTTTTCGTACGTTCCATCGGAGGGCGATTAATGCCGCCTTCTATTTCAATTTTCACGCGGGCATCATTCGCTTCTATGTTTTCAAAAAATTGATCAATGCGCTCTTGCTCTTTTTTGGTCGCCGCCCTGACATCGACACCCACATGGGCTTCATTCGGTACGACATTCAGCTTGCCGCCGCCCTGCACCAGTCCGACATTGAGCGTCGTTCCTTTATCATAATTTGTTTGTTCATTGATTTTTAAAATTTGCTTTGCTGCTTCTGTAATCGCACTAACCCCTTCTTGCGGATTGTTGCCGGCGTGCGCTGATTTCCCTTTCATTTTGAGCAAATATTTGGATGTGCCTTTTCGTGCTGTTTTTAAATCCCCGGTCCCAACGACTGGTGGCTCTAGAATAAATGCTGCTAAACTCACCGTCGCCTCCGCTTCCAAAAATGGACGTGACGTCATGCTGCCGATTTCCTCGTCACTATTAATGAGCAACACAATCTTCTTTTTCAACGGAATGTCGAAATCATGGACATATTTTAAAAACCAAATGGCACTTATCAAGCTCGACTTCATATCTAAAATTCCCGGTCCGTAAATCCGGTCAGATGTTTCGCGGTATGTTATTTTCCCTGGTTCCCATACCGTATCGTAATGACCGACTAATAACACCTGCTCCTGGCCTGTCCCGATGGTAAATTTCAAATGGTTTCCGACTGTTTCCATCACCATTTCGTTTGCTGGCCTGCCAAAATAAGTCCTAAACAACCCTTGCAATACATCCTTGCATTGATCGGCTAGTTCTTTATTGGTAGACGGAGAATCCGCTTTGACTAAGCGCTCTATATCGTCCATAATCTCTTCCAAGTGCTGCTGATAAAAGTCTTGTACCTCCATGCCGTACCCTCCTTTCTCCTTCTTTACCCCCATTTTATCTCCAGTTATGCCTATTATGGGAATCTTTGCAGAAATCTAAAAGGCCGATTGACGATTGTCAACCGGCTCTTTCTTATTCATCATCTAAGTCTTGTTCAAATTTAAGTACGGCACCTGAGTTAGCATCGATTTCAAATTCGTATTCTGTACGGCCATTTTCAATGTCGATTTCGTACACATATTTTCCGTCATCTTCATCTAACTCTACATCCGTGACCGTACCTGGCGCTTCCGCTAAAGCGATATCGATCGCCTGTTGTTCACTGATTTTCACGTCCTGTGCTGCTACTGATGCGCTAGCAGATGTTTGGCTATTTACGCGTGATTCACGCTCTGTCACTTTTACTTTTCCTGTTTCAGCATCGACTTCTACTTCTACTTTTTCAGTTTCCGTTAAAAATTCCATTTCATAATGCGGTGTTGCATCGTTTACATCAAATTCAAATCCGGCTAAATCACCTTTGACTTCAGCGAACGCTAATTTTTTGGCCTCACTAGCTGTAATGGCTGGCTTTCCTTCGGCTGATCCCAATAAATCCGTTTGTGCTAATACTGTACCTCCACCAATTGCGATTAATAATGCAGGAACTGCGATTAATTTTTTATTCATTATTTTTCTCTCCTTTGTTTTGGTGTAACTTTAGTGTAAAACACCAACATGAAAGGATACTGAGAGAAAGATTAGAATTTGATGAGAAAATCAATCCTCATATTGAATTGACAAAATCTTGCCGGTAATCGCATGTATCTGTACGATAATATCTTCTTCCCCTTGCTCTATGTCCACTAAATAATAGCCACCGTTTGCACTTTCCTCAAATTCCACATCGTCTGCTGTGCCTCCGACTTCTTTTACCGCAATATTGATTGCATCCGCCTCTGACAATAACACAACAGGCTGGCTCGGCTCTGGCTGTGGTTCAGGTTCTGGTGGTGGCTCTGGTTCCGGTTGTTCCTCTGCTAAATGAATTACTTGCAAATCACTCATTTTTCCATTTCGTGCATCAAGCGCTACTTCGTAAGTCGAGCCGTTCTTTTGAAAGGAAATGATATGCAAATCGCCCTCCTCGACAATGTTTTGAACCACTGCGTTATACACTTTCTCCACCTGTTGCGTCATTTCTTCTTCAGTGAGGAGCGGTTCTGTCGTCAATTCCGTGAATCCAATATACACAGCCCAGACAAGAACAAATATTGTTAAGACCATCAGCCCTTTTTTACGCATCGCTATCGCCTCCCTCACGCGGTAAATAAACCGTCATCGTCGTTCCTTGTTGAGGTATGCTTTCTACTTGAATGGTTGCTCCTAATCGGTCGGCCAGCTCCTTCGCTACGGCTAAACCGATTCCCGTCCCGCCTGTTTTCCGGTTGCGGTCCTTGGCTACACGGTAGAAACGATTGAAAATATGGGGAATATCCTCTGCTGGAATACCTATCCCATAATCGGTAACGGCAATAGCTACCTGATCTTGGGCTGTCACCTTTACCTCGATGCCTTCTTCACTGTATTTCCGCGCATTATCAAGCAAAATAAATAATAGCTGCTTTAGTTTCGCTTCATCGGTTTGGATGGTGATATCCGCTGCCTCTACGGTAATCTCCCGGTGATATGCATGGCGCATACTCGCTGCAATTTCTTCTACGAAGACGGGCAGTGCAACAGACGTAATGGATAATTTGACGGTTTCACTTGCTTTGGCTAACGCGAGCATTTGCTCAATCATCTGCTTCATATTCGCCGTTTCTCTGGCAATTGCCGTTAATGCTTCATCAGTCACAGCAGCATCGGCAGTACCGCGGCGCTGCAATAATTTCGCATAGCTTTCAATCACCGTCAAGGGTGTTTTCAATTCATGTGATGCATTGCCCATAAATTGTTGCTGACGTTCGTGCAAATCCTCTAGCTGTGCCATCAGTTCATTATAAGTCAAGGCCATGTGCGCAATTTCATCCTTTGAGCTATTTATTTCCGTAATTTGTTCATAGCTTGCCTTTTTAATATTGCGCTCCATCGTTGTCGTGAGACGTTCAATGGGTTTCACGATCAAACGCACGAGCAGCTGGCTCGCAAAGAAAATCGGAATCATTGCGAAAAACGTCATGAGGAAAAAAATAATTTGCAAACGTTTTAAATTTTCAGCAATGGTCTGTAGCGGCTGAATAAGAGTAGCATTGGCGACTTCTCCTGTTGGCCATAACAGGGGATACTCAATGGCCAGATGCGGAACACCCTGCAGGTACTGCACCGTATATTCTTCATCGGCATTCACCTTGATATCGATTTTCTCCGAAGTTGTTTGCAGGCGGATTAAATCAGCACCACTTTCAGCTCGCACAGAGATAGCGCCGGCCGTTGGGATATACGCCCGAAAAATCGTCTCGATACCAACAACATCTTTCACTGAACTTACCGCCGTTGATAACTCATCGGCTCGGGACTGCAGCTGTTCGTATTCTGTCGTATACGCTAAATCCTTATATAAAAAATAAATACCTGTAAAGCTGCCGATTAAAATGATGGAAGTCAATAAGGTCGATAATATATTGACTTTTGTATTAAGCTTCATTAGCCGGCTCCTTTAATACATAGCCCACGCCGCGCACCGTATGCAAGATCGGTGACTGCTTATCATTTAACTTTTGGCGTAAATAGCGAATATAGACATCTACGACATTCGTATCGCCGTAATAATCGAAGCCCCAGACAGCATCCAGCAATTGTTCACGTGACTGCACAAGTTTCGGATGCTTCATGAAATGCAACAGCAGCTCGAATTCACGCGGTGTCAAATCAATCGTTGTTTTCCCTCGCATCACTTCTCGTGTATCTTCATTGACTGCTACATCTAAAAAGCGGTACTCATTTGTTACGATACTCGGATTGGCGCGCTGGCGAATGCGCAGTGCCGCACGAATCCGAGCGAGCAATTCTTCAAACTCAAATGGCTTTGTCATATAATCATTGGCGCCTAAATCGAGCCCCGCTACTTTATCTTGAATTTCATTTTTAGCTGTTAATAAAATAACTGGTACCGCTTCATCATGCTTGCGGATGCGCTTCAATACCTCCAGTCCGTGCATTTCCGGCAGCATTAAATCAAGCAATACCAAATCCCACTGCTCATCATGAAAAGCGAGTAATCCTGCCGTGCCGGTATGAACCATCTTTGCATCATAGCCTTCAAAGCCTAGCTCCAGCTGTAAAACACGCGCGATTTGCTCCTCATCTTCTATTATTAATATACGGTTCATGTGGTCACCTACTTTTTCCTAAAATCGAGTTTACATACAATATAGCAAAAACAAAGGCGCTTTTTGTTCATATGCGAACAAAAAGCGCCTTTCTTCCTTAAAACACACGTCGAATATAAGGGATTTTCTCGATGATCCATACGAAGAAAGTCGTGATCACGAGTACAATCACTAATTGCATTGGCATACCGATAATTGGGTTAATATAAATCTCCCCTGCCTCATGGAAATATGTACGTATAACGTCCAGTAATGCCACATGCAATAAGTAAATCCCAAAGCTCAAGCGGCTAATCATTAAAATAAGTTTACTCGGCTTGAAGTCTGGGTTGTGCTGCTGTCTATGCCCAATTACATAACGGAACCACACGAATAAAGCAACCGCCGTTGCCATAACAAATGGGCTCTCATATTGCATCGCATAACTTGTAAAAGCCCCTTGCGCTTTTGTCAGGGAGAATGTTTGCTGGATTGTTAATATGGCTCCCAGCACCCCGGCTATATAAATCGCCCAGCGCCACGCTTTCGATAACTCCACACGGCTAAAATAGTAACCAACGAAAATCATCCCGACATAGTTGGATAATGTAAAGAACTCCGGCACAACACTCCCTACCTGATAGCCAAAGTAGCGGAAGCCGCAGTACACAATAAACCACACGAGACTTAGATAGCCAACCAAATGAAGCTTGGCATGATTGACAAACACATTAAAGACCGGCACCACTAAATAAATGCCAATCAGCGCATACAGGTACCATAAATGGTAATAGACACCGTTATTTAAAAATAATATACCAAATTGCTGCACATCTAATGTACCGTCATACCAAAAATATTGGCGCCAAATATAATAGCCAATGGACCAGATGATAAAAGGCAGTAAAATACGGTTGGCACGTCGCTTAAAGAAAATCCCCAACGGCTCTTCTTTCCGCCCTAATAATAAGGCGCCGGATACCATAAAGAATATAGGTACACACCAGCGGACTAATCCATTAAAAACTACACTCGCTTCCCATTGAATCATTGGAATTTTCATATACAATGTGACATAAGCAGCTGCCACATGAATCGCCAACACTCCTAAAATGGCAATGACTCTTAAATAATCGAAATAATAAGCTCTACTATTCACTTTTATATCTCCCAAAATCAGATTGTTACGCACTTTCTCAATAAACTTTAACAAATTATACTATGTTTTCTGCTTTCTGTATTTAATTTTTTCAATGCTTTTCCTACATAATGTTTTTGACGAATCTATTTTCTATTTTTACCGTAAATATAAACAAAGGGGCGATTATTTATGATACGTATTGCAATTGAACAAGGCGTTTATGAAAAAACAAATACACTATTCAAAATATACACGTTTAAATACAGCTAGGACAATTCATTGGTCTAATCGATTCTAAAGGTTCTAGAAATACAGCGATTCAAGCCATGATGGGAGAAATTGATTCTGAAGCTAGTAAATTATAAGTACATTCTTCATAAATACCACATTCGCAGTACTAAAGTATTTATTTTTTGCGGAATACCTCCCCCACCAAATAATTATTCTACATATAAAAAAGACGCGTTCCTAAATAAGTGCGCCTTTTAACTTAGATGAAATAAAAAATTAAATTTCTTCTTGATATATTTTTAATTTTATCGGTTTAGAATTTAAAGGTATTTTAAATTCCTGAAGATTTTCTATATGAGCAAAAAAACCCTCTATTTCATTATAGTCCATTGACCATTCTGATACCTCCAACTTTTTTAAGTCGGCTGTTGGTTCAAATACACATTCGCAGTGCAATTGTTCTATGTGTGGATGATTATCTTCCTTATAAATGCTAAACTGCCGTACAAAGTCAAAATAAAATAGATCCTCTCCAGTATAATCATAAATGCCACATTGAAATAAAATTTCTTTCTCTTCTTCTCCCTCCACGGGTTCTCTACAAAAAACTTTAAAGGTTTCCCACATATCATTCATATCAACGGTATCTTCACTAATCAAATTTTTAAGATAACTTTCAACATTCCTAACCGTAAGCATTGCAACACCTCCAATATTATTATGTAACTATTCTTAATAAACTAACCTTTATTATAAGCAATTGCGTCGTTGTTCCGTACTTTTCATAATTAACTTACTTTATATAAGCATATTACTTGAAAAAATCTGAAGGTTACTTAAAATAAGTAAGGTAAGTCAATACATATTGAGGAGGATTTTTCCTATGACATTCCAAGCAAAAGATTTCCGTCAAGCAGACCATGAAATCGCAGAACTATTTTTAAATCGCTGGTCTCCGCGTGCCTACGCAGATAAACCGGTAGCAGACGAGGTATTAAACCGTTTATTCGAAGCAGCTCGCTGGGCCCCTTCGTCAGGCAACAACCAGCCATGGCGCTTTATCGTAGCCAAAACACAAGCAGACCTTGAAAAATTCCACCCTATCCTAATGGAAGGCAACCTAGTATGGGCGAAAAACGCACCGGTATTAGTGGCTGTTACTTCGGATAACACAAAAGGTTCTCATGAATTTGACGCAGGCACAGCTTGGGGCTTCCTCTCTTTACAAGCAGCAAAAGAAGGTTTAATTACACACCCAATGAGCGGTATTTACAAAGATGTAGCGAAAGAAGTCTTAGACATTCCGGAAAACTTCGATGTACACTTAGTAATCGCGATCGGCTACCAAGGGGAAAAAGAGTCACTTTCTCCAGAATTACAAGCGCGTGAAACACCATCAGGTCGTCGCCCATTAGAAGAAATCGTATTTGAAGGTTCATTCAAATAACGGAAATCACCCTCGCACTTACTGTACTATGGCAGTAAGCGGAGGGTATTTTTTTATGCTAGTTTTCTTTTAAATGCCCTTTTTGGCAAAATAACAGGATAGTCTAACCTGGCAAATATCCCGCCCCTGTTATACAAAACCCCTTTGTACCCTATGATCTACTGAACAGCTTAGTCCTTATGGTAAAATCACTATCGTTTCTCTATACCTAGCCCCTGCCTATATAAATGAATTCGCTAAGAAACATCCAAATATTTTTATTTTGCGGACGAAAGAGATGCAAAACAGGAAAAACTTCTCATAATTTAGTATATTAATAATGTGAAAACTATCCTTCAAGGGGTGACGTTATGTCATGCAAAAATTGTTTGATTAATAAAGTGGAATTCCGCATTAAATTTACAGATACTATGCAAGACGAGATGAAGCATATGCTACTCGAACACTTAGGGCGCTTAGGCTATACAATCGAACAGCAAGATGGATTATTTATCATCAATGAAGATGCGATGCGAGAGTTAGCTGACTTTTCGATTGATTTTGACGAAGCCGAACATATTTTATTTGCCGTGGAGGATGACTGGCATCCGTTAACGAAGGTGCCCAATGTATTCGAGGCTTCATGGGTTGATACGATTATTAAGAAAAATTCTATCATTTGTTATTCGCAACCGATCGTTGATGGGAATGGTTCTATTTTTGGGCATGAGGTGTTAGCACGCTTTATCGGTGAAAACGGCGAGCTTTTGTTTCCGGGTCAAGTATTTGACGCAGCAAGATTGAGAGGTCGACTATATGCTCTTGATCGTGTATGTCGCTTGGCTGCTGTCCGTTATGGCAAAAAATTGAACGGAAAGATTTTCGTCAATTTTATCCCGACTTCGATTTATGTTCCGGAATATTGTTTACGCTCTACCGAAATGCTAGCACAACAACTCAATATTGAACCAAAGCGTTTTATTTTTGAAGTGGTAGAAACAGAGGAAGTAAAAGATTTAGAGCATTTAAAGGTGATTTTGAATTATTACCAGAAAAAAGGATTTGAATATGCCCTTGATGACGTGGGTGAAGGCTTTAGTACACTTGATGTACTGGAGGAAATCAAGCCAAACTATATGAAGCTTGACCGAAAATTTGTTGATGGCGTAGCCCGTGACCCTTATTTACAGTCCATGGCGAAGCTTTTTTTAACAAAGGCACTCGAAATTGGTGCAGTTCCATTAGCGGAGGGCATTGAAACAAAGGAAGATTTCCACTTTTTAAAATCATTAGGTTTTCAATTATTCCAAGGATATCTATTTAGTAAACCCCTGCCTGAGCCTGTCACGACCATAGATTGGGCAGTGATTTCCTAGTACAAAAAGTTAATATTACAAAGCACTCACTGTTGAATATGAATTTTAAAATTCAATGATGATAAAAGCAGGAAAATCACAATGATTTCCCTGCCTTTTTGTTTAGCCACCGTTCTTCATATCATAGTAAGCTTCTTCGTATGGTTGCACAATAACAAACCCGTCTCCTTCAAAGCGCATTTGAATAGATTCTCCACTACCGCGTCCCATAAGCGTTCTAAAGCTAATATCAGTTTGGAAGTTCGGTTCTAAATTTCCTGACCAAGCGACGGTTGCATTTGGGTCAGTCATAACCGGTTTTCCAGGCGTTACACGTAGTGTAAGTGGTTCATAATGGCTTGTAATGGCTACGAGACCTGTTCCTTCACAGCGAACATTAAATAATCCACCTGCCATCATGCCTGCCACTTTGCGCATTAATTTAATCTCATGGCGAATCGACGGTTCAAAAGCTAATAAATCATTGCCATTGACAAAAATAGCATCGCCTTGCAAATCAAGCAAAATCACTTTTTTACCACTGTCTGCTAAGTATAACTTCCCTTGACCTGCTGCCTTCATTAAGGAAGCTCCTTCACCGGTAAGTGCTTTTTTAAACATATTGCCTAGACCTTGCTCTAATATGCGTTCACGTTCAAACTTGATTTTTCCTTCGTAAGCGACCATTGAACCCATTTTGGCCCAGACTAAATCTGCGTTATTGGTTAAATTCACTTCTAACAGACGGTCCGTTTCAAGTTCGAAAAAGCCCTGCCCGCGGTCTGCTTCTGCAGTCTTGCTAATAAACTCTTCAATCGAATATTTACTCATTTCACATCTCCCCCTTTACACACTTTCTTACTATACGCTTTCATTTTCATAAAGTTTCACATTTTACTAAAAATCCCCATAAAAGTTAGTTGGTTGCCTAACCTTCACGGGGAAGCTTAATATACACTGGAATTTAAGGCATTTTTTTAAGCAAACGATTAGACAATACAAGACCGATTGCTCCAATCACCATAAAGACAATTGTACGGACGATTAAATCGAGCGTCGACAAATCGATAAAAATCAGCTTGGCAATACCTAGTAAAATAAAGATAAAGCCTGCACGTGTCCAGATGATGAAGTTTTCTCTGCGTCCCACCACAATATATATTGTCGCAAAAGCAAATAACAGTGTCGTCGTTGCAATAGTGAACACAAGTGGATCAAGATCGAAGGCGAACTGTATAAACCTGCTAAAGGTCCACAAGTGGAACAGTAAAAATAAGCTTGTGACAAACATGATTTTCTCACGTGATTGTTCTATCCAGCGAGCATAGATGGCATAAAGCCAACGTTTGGTATACAGCACATATAAAATTGCGAATGTCACAATGATATAACTTAGCCGCGTAATCAATACCTTTCCAACCTCGTGCGTACCGCTATAGTCCACCCATAACAGAAGGGATGCGACACTAAATAAGCTCATTATAAATATCGGAAGCACTATTTTTGTTATACGTTGCGGTATAAATAACACGATACCTGTAATGATTGCAATGACAGCATACATCCAATACGACGTCGACTGCCAAGGGCTCACTTCGTATTTATATGTCATTGACAGCAGTAACAATACCGCAATACAGCGCAAAACTTCCGTCCAGCGTACACGGTGCAACGCTGTCGAGAATCTTCCAATCACCGCTGTCCGCTCGCTATATATGAGTATTGCTACTACAAATAGCACGACCAAGCTATTCAGCAGGAAAGGCATCGGTTCCTCCACACCATAAAATGCATAAATCGCGAAAGCAAAGATAGCAAAGATAATCGATTGTGTCAGCTTCATCCATGTCGCATGCTGCTTGATCCCAATCATAATACCGATAAAGGCTGTTGTCAGTATTAGCAAGTAACGCCACTCATCTGTTACATTCACGATGAGCATAATATGCAGTACCGCAAACAACGCAAAGGTTGCAAAAACGTCTGCTACTGGTAACTTACGCGTCCATTGCCAGAAGCCAAGCGAAATAGCGGCAGCGCAGGCAAAGACAATCATTTTTTCTACATCCGTACTTTCTACGGTATGGAACATTGCCATACCGAGTGTGCCAATACTAAAAAGCAGTCCGATATGCAGCGCCTGACGCTTCATCACTGGTTGCATCTTTACCCAGCCGATGGAATAAATGATCAGTAGCAGGAGTGCTCCGTAGTTATAAAGGATACTCACTGTCGTACTCATCCAAGAGAGCGTCGCAAGTGAAAAGCCGACAAAAATCATCGTCACTTGTAAGGCGATTTTTTGTTTATATTTCACCATGACCCACATCATCACTGCGTACAACAACAAGATAAAGCCAATGATGAATAAAGAATTAAATGACATATATTCTAGTAAATACGGCAATAGCAAGGAGACAAGCAGCACAAAAATGGTCAAACCTTCATTTGCTTGCCAATACGTCAACCATACTCCGTACGCAATGTACCCAATGCCAATGAGTAAAGCTATTGTCAGTGATAGTACGTCATAGAGAATGACGCCTGCCGCGGTTGCTAAAATCCCAATAATAAAGGAACCGCCAAACAGCGCAAGCCGGACATTATGCGCACCTTTATTATTTTTCACCATCCAGCCAGCGACCACGGCAATGGTTACTGATAATAAGTAGGATAATGCAATCTTAACCCCATCATTTAAGTAGCCGTAATCACTCATTAATTTCAGTCCCCATAATACTCCCAGAACGAAAATAAACATAAATACCTTTGGTAACAGGTTCGATAACCGTTCTTCAAATGATTGTTTTGGTTTCGTCTCCACAGGTTCTGCTGCCGTGGTATTTACTTCTATAGGCTTTACTGCTACAGGCTTCTTATCAAAAATTGAATATTTTTCTTTCACTGGTGGCACTTTTACATGCTGATGGTCTGGCGTGTGTGGCGTGATGTGCGCTGATTTTAAAGCCTCAACTTCCAGTTTTAATTGCTGGACTTCCTTTTCCAATAGTTCGACCCTTGTTTTCCAATCATCCATACCCTCACCCCTTTTAGAGTAATTTTACACTATTATTAACTAATAAAACAGTTAATCTTCTATGTAACCTCCTCTATTTAAAAGCCTGAGCTGCTTTAACTGCTTTATGCCAGCCTTCGAATAATTCTTCCCGGTGCTTCTCTTCCATCATCGGCTCAAATTTTTGATCGAGCTGCCAATGCCCGGCGACCGCCTCTTTATTCGGCCAAAAACCAATAGCTAGACCTGCTAAATACGCGGCACCAAGCGCTGTTGTTTCATTGACTTTGGCACGCTCTACCGGCAGGTTTAAAATGTCTGATTGAAACTGCATGAGAAAGCTATTCATAACTGCTCCGCCATCCACACGCAATGTTTTTAAATCGATACCAGAGTCTGACTGCATGGCTTCTAGTACATCTCGCGTTTGATATGCTAATGACTCTAACGTCGCACGAATAAAATGCTCTTTACTCGTTCCGCGTGTCAGACCAAATACTGCACCGCGCACATCACTATCCCAGTACGGGGTTCCAAGCCCTACAAAGGCCGGTACCACATAGACACCGTCTGCATCTTCTACTTTTCTAGCATATGCTTCACTATCTGAAGAATGACGCAGCATGCGCATGCCATCCCGTAGCCACTGGATAGCAGACCCTGCTACGAAAATACTCCCTTCTAAAGCATAATGTACCTTCCCCTCAATTCCCCATGCAATGGTTGTCAATAGACCTTTTTCAGATTTGACCGCCTCTTCTCCTGTATTGAGCAGCATAAAGCAACCTGTGCCATATGTGTTTTTGGCCATTCCTTGTTCAAAGCAAGCCTGACCGAATAAGGCAGCTTGCTGATCACCCGCAATACCAGCTATTGGCACAGAATGACCAAATAAATGTTTGGCTGCTATTTCACCATACACTTCTGAAGACGAGCGAACTTCCGGTAGCATTGAGCTTGGGATACTCAGGATTTCTAGTAGCTCTTTATCCCACTGCAAATCATAAATATTGTACATAAGCGTACGTGAGGCATTGGAATAATCGGTAACGTGGACCGCACCTTCCGTCAAGCACCAAATAATCCACGTGTCCATTGTTCCGAATAATAGATCACCTTTTTCTGCCTTGTCGCGTGCGCCTTCCACATGATCTAAAATCCACTTTACCTTTGTACCCGAAAAATAAGCATCAATCAGCAGTCCTGTTTTATCCCGAAATAAAGAAGTATGTCCCTCTGCCTTTAATTGTTCGCAAATATCCGCTGTTTGTCTTGACTGCCAAACGATGGAATTGTATATCGGATTGCCTGTATGTTTATCCCAAACGACTGTCGTTTCCCGCTGATTTGTAATACCGATCCCTGCAATTTGTGTAGCTTTTACATTATTTTCTGATAAAACTTGCGCAATGACAGACAAAATCGAGCTCCAAATTTCCTTTGCATTGTGCTCGACCCATCCCGATTTCGGAAAGTATTGCCTAAATTCTTTTTGAGCTGTATAGACAGCGTTGCCCGCTTCATCAAATAAAATGGCACGACTGCTCGTCGTTCCCTGGTCCAGTGCCAGAATATATTTTTCCATGTCGCCCCTCCAAATTTGTGAATATTTACCTTACTAAAATTTTAATCAACTCTCTGTTAGAACGCTACTATATTCGTTGCATTTTTGCGATGGCGATGTCTCGTTCTAATTCTTCTTTCGCTGTTTGCTTTTGCTCCTCCGACCAATTCAGCACCTTAGCCATTTCTTCGATGACATCTTCTTTATACTGCTCGACTAACGGCATATCAAAGAATACATAACCAGTCCGGCGGATAAAGAAATCGGATGGCTTCGCTACACTTTCATAGAGAATACCGTATTGCAATTGCCCATACAAATAAGCCGGCAAGTTGGTACGTGTTGTCATAAGAGTTAGCACTTTATCGATGTTTGTTCCATAGAGTCGGATAATTTTTTCTGCTATTTCTTCTGGAACTCCGACTTGAATAGCATAAGGTTTTTTCTTTTCTACAAACATCTCGAAATAGCGCGAACCACTCAGATCTCCTCCTGAGAGCGGTAATTTCTTTGTAGAACATGGTCGGTAATTGGCGTTATACTCAACCTTCAGCTGTTCGACAACTAAATCCACAATTTTTTCTGCCATTTTGCGGTAACCTGTCAATTTCCCTCCTGCAATCGTAATAAGTCCCTTTTCCGATTGCCAAATTTCATCTTTCCGGGAAATTTCAGAAGGCGCCTTGCCCTCCTGATGGATGAGTGGACGGACCCCTGCCCAGCTGGATTCGACTTGCTGTGCTGTGAGGTTTAGTTGAGGAAACATATAGCGGATAGCCGCTAGTAAATATTCGCAGTCCTCTTCCGTTACAACCATATGCGCGGGATCGCCTCGGTAAAACGTATCCGTCGTTCCTACATATGTTTTGCCGTCACGCGGAATCGCAAAAACCATGCGTCCATCTTCTTCTGTATCAAAATAAATGGCTTGCTGCAGCGGGAAGTCCCTTTGATCAAATACAAGATGCACGCCTTTTGACAGCATAATTTGCTTCTCCGCCTTTTTTTCTTCCAACTTTCGTACCTCATCTACCCATGGACCTGCTGCGTTAATAACTTTTCTCGCTTTAAAATAAGAGATACTGCCTGTTAGCTGGTCCTCCACTACGACTTCTGTAAACGCAAGATTATTTGTCCTGATTGCTGTTGCCTTCATATAGTTAAATAACAGTGCTCCTTTTTCGAAGGCTGCTTTCATCACTTCCATTGTAAGTCGAGCATCGTCGGTTCTATATTCGACATACATACCGCTTCCTACTAAGTCCCGCTGCTGCAATAATGGCTCCCGTCCTAATGTCTCTTCTTTCGATAGCATAAAACGGCGTTCTTCTTTTTTCACACCCGCTAATACATCATAAATTTTCAAAGCTACTGACGTCGAAATTTGCCCAAATGTACCGCCCTTATAAAAAGGGAGCAACATGGAAATAGGCGTCGTCACATGTGGACCATTTTCGTAGACAATCGCCCGCTCTCGCCCCAGTTCGGCTACTTCTTTTAGTTCCATTTGCTTTAAATACCGAAGCCCTCCATGAACGAGCTTGGTAGAACGGCTCGATGTACCTGCCGCAAAGTCTTGCATTTCTATCAGCAAGACCGATAAACCGCGTGCCGCTGCGTCTAACGCAATCCCAGCCCCTGTAATGCCTCCCCCAATAATGAGGACATCGAATGTTTCAAGCTGCGCAAATTCCTTTGTTTTATCTCGATCTACCACAGAGAAATACATCTTCATCATCCTTTCTGCTCAATTCATCATACGTTATTCAAATTCCCTGTATATGCTTAAAAAAAACAAAAAAGCGCGTAAATGGAAGGATGTTTTCCATTTATGCGCTCTAATTTCAGTTTAATTTTGCGGTTCTTCTTTATCAAATTGAATGCCGGTAACATGTACATTTACTTCATGTGTTTCGATTGCTGTCATCGTTAAAATCGCTTGACGAATAGAAGTTTGAATTTCTTTTGCTACTTTCGGTACCGTATAACCGAATTTTACCGAGCAAAAGACATCAACAGCGATGCGGTCTTCTTCTGTCATCGACGCTTTGATTCCTTTTGAATGTACCTTTTTTCCGAAACGTTCCACTACGCCCGATGCAAAGTTGCCGCGTGTAGCAGCTACACCATCTATTTCTGCCACGGCAAAGGCTGCAATGACTTCCAGCACTTCTGAAGCTACTTCAATCTTTCCGATTTCCTCTTTGCCTTCTGGTGTCGGTTGTACAAATGATGTTGGTTGTTTGTCAGCCATCGTAAACATCCTCTCTTTATGTAAAGCTTACTAATCTCTACCCATTATACACTATTTGTATCATTTACGTGAGCGAGAAATCTAGAATGCAAGCGATTTTACGCGTTGATTTTTCATCTCAATAGGCTTCATTTTAAAGGTTGGCACATGTTGTATAGGAAATGGTTTACAATTTATATGTCATAGTGTACTATACAAATAGCACACTATGACAAGGAGGCATCTGCGGATGAAAAAATTTATTAGCTTGTTAAAAATGGAACACCATGATTTTAAAGCTTGGTACGTTATTTATCTTTTATTATCTATCATTAGCATTTATATATTGCCGAGTGTGATGAAGCAATTTACCTCACTGATGATGTCTGTTATTGAAATTCGCATTACGTTTATCATCATATCACTAGCGATTCTCGTTTTACTCGGTATCATACAATTTATTTCAAGCATGCGAATGAGTCTGAAGTCAAAAGAGCTCTGGCTCCATAATTCCAGTTCTATTATCACGTTGCTAGGAGCCAAATTATTGTATCCCTTGTTTGCATTAACAGGCTCTACTGTTATGATCTCTAGTGGTTTTTATTTTTTAGGTGATTTGCTAGAAGGCACATTTATTCAAATGATGAATTTAAATCTATTTATTATGCTCGCAATGCTATATGGCTATTTTTTATTTGCTTGTGTAGTAACGATTATTTATGCGTTTTCTAAACAACTCAAACGCTATATCGGTGGCTTCAGTGTACTGGTAACTTTCATTTTAACTATGATCATCCTGACTAGTTCAGATCATCTACCGAATGAAGGATTACTTGCTTTCGGAAAAATCACAATTGATAACTTCGAAAATTATTTCCCAAGGGTTACAAGTGACATGGTAGAACTTACATTTACAATGGATGTATACATTGTGCAAGAAATCGCATTGTTATTATTTTTATTGGCCTGCTTTGCAATAGGTGCGAAATGGATTGAAAGGGTGATCACACATTGACACAAGATTTTATGAAGGACCGCCCTATTTATTTACAATTAATCGAGCGTATTTGTGGAGATGTAATAAAAGGAAATATCCAGCCAGGCGATAAATTACCCTCTGTTCGTGAATTTGCATTGGACGCAGGCGTGAATGTCAATACCGTACAACGCGTGTATAAGGAGCTAGAGATGATGAACTTAACTGAAACAAAACGTGGTCAAGGCACATTCATTACGACAAACGATGACAGCATTCAGCACATAAGGGAGCAAATGAAAGAACAAGTGGCAACACAATTTATTACTGTGCTTGAATCATTAGGCTTTTCTGTTACAGAAATAATTGATCTACTGCAAAAAAAAGGAGGTAAATGATATGAAGTTACATGAGGTGAGCTTTCAATATAAATCTACAACAATCCTGAATAAAATTACCTTCACCGTGCCGCCCGGGCAAATTATTGGCATTATTGGTGAAAATGGCTGCGGAAAAACAACCCTTCTGCGGATGATGGCAGGCATTTTAGTTCCTTCGGCCGGAGCTATTACACTTGAAGAGCAACCCGTGACAAGACGTCTAGCCAATCAAATCGCTTACCAGCCGGATATCGATTTATTTTATGACTCTCATACAGCGCAGAAAGTATTTACCTTTTATGATGAACAGTTTGATGATTTCTCGCTAGAAAAAGCCTATGAAATTGCAGCCTTTTTAGAAGTGCCGACAAAGGTGAAATTAAAGAAGCTATCGAAAGGAAATCGCGCCCGCGTCAAAATGGCTTGCGTACTGGCGCGCGAGACTCGCATTTATTTGCTGGATGAACCCTTCTCTGGCCTTGACCCCCTTGCCCGTGAATCTTTAATGAAAGCACTCATCCGTTTTATCGATAATGAAAATAGTTCCATTGTGCTTTCCACGCATGAAGTAAGCGAAGTCGAACCGATTTTAGATCAAGTTATTTTAATGAAAGACGGTCGTATCCGCGCGATGGAAAATGTAGAGCTTATTCGTGACGAACGTGGTGAAGATGCGGTTCAATGGATGAAATCCCTTTATGGAAAGCAGGTGCAGTAAATGAAGAAGCCAATTGTAGAAATTAAAAATTTAAATAAATCCATCAAAGGAAAGCACATCATTAAAGATTTGAATCTTAGCTTTTACCCAGGGCAAATTACTGGATTTATTGGACCGAATGGCGCAGGTAAAACGACAACGATTCGTATGATGACCGGTCTTATGTATCCGACATCAGGCGAAATTATTATCGATGGTCATTCCATGAAAAATCATTTCGAAGATGCGATTCGTCATGTGGGAGTGATTGTAGAAAACCCTGAAATGTATAAATATATGTCAGGCTATAAAAACTTGCAGCATTTTGCGCGTATGCATGAAGGGGTGACGAAAGAGCGTATCGATGAAATCGTCCGCCAGGTTGGTCTTGAAAATCGCATCCATGAAAAGGTGAAAACCTATTCCCTTGGTATGCGTCAACGGTTAGGTCTGGCGCAGGCCCTCCTGCACAATCCAAAGTTTCTTATTTTAGATGAACCGACCAACGGACTCGATCCTGCTGGCATTCGTGAATTTCGTTTTTATTTACGCAAAATTGCCGAGGAACAAGACATTTCTATCATCATTTCCAGCCATATGTTAGGTGAGATTGAGCAGATTGTTGATCGCATCGCTATTA
Organism: Lysinibacillus odysseyi; assembly: GCA_014595895.1. Lineage (GTDB taxonomy): Bacteria > Bacillota > Bacilli > Bacillales_A > Planococcaceae > Lysinibacillus_B > Lysinibacillus_B odysseyi_A. Next base: position 1,452,222 of record JABUKB010000001.1, read on the forward strand.
TACAAAACGGCGAGCTGATCGATATACGAGAACTGCATCAGGAAACGATTTCACAGTATTATATTGAAGTGGCCCAGACCGACGAGCTGCAGGCAATTATCGGTGAACGTCCAGTGAAACCTTACGAAAAGGGATTTATTATCGATATCGAAAAACCGGAAGTCCCTGCGTTGTTACGGGCATTGCATGAGGAGAATGTAGATGTCTTTAGTATCCATCCGGTTCAGCAACGTCTAGAAGATCAATTTATCGAAATGACTGGTGGAGGTGCTATCGATGCGATACATTAAAAATGAATGGATAAAATTATGGTCTCAAAAGACGGCTTGGATGCTCACAATCTTTTTATGTTTATTAGTCGTTGGTGTAGGCGCTGTCACAAAATATTATGAGAAGCCGCTCACTACACCTGAGGATCGACGCAATGCCAATCAAGCTGAATTAGACAATTACCAATCGTTAGTCAATGATCCAGCCATCCCTGAGGAGGAGCTTTCCTTTTATCGGGAGGAGATTTTAAAACTAGAATACCGTATCGCCAATGATCTCCTTCCTGCAAGCGAGATGGGGTTTGATACCTTTATGGACATGGGCTTACAAATGTCCCTCGCGCTTGGCGCAATGTTTATGATTGTGATTGCAGCGAGTATCCTGTCAAAGGAGTTTTCTACAGGAACAATTAAGATGTTGCTGACACGCCCTGTGGCAAGATGGAAAATATTATTATCTAAATTAGTGACAGTTTTTATTTTTGGTGGATTTGTCATTTTCATTGGCGCAGTTCTTACGGCGATTTTAGGCTTTCTTTTCTGGGGCAGTGATACAGTAGGTTCCTTAACAATTGTGAATGGCGCTGTCGTACAGGAAAACATGACTGATTCTTATATGAACTTAATCCTGTACTCTATTCCTTCTATTATTTTGAATACGCTGCTTTCCTTCATGCTTGGGGCTATATTTGGTTCCAGCACATTGGCTGTTGGAATTGCATTATTAATTGCGTTTTTAAGCAATACCATTTTATACTTTATTGCTAAATATGAGTTTGCTAAATATTTATGGTTTGCGAATGATATTAGACAATTTATGCCTGGCAGTACACCAGTGATTGAAGATTTAACATTGGGCTTCTCGATGATTGTTTGCATCGTTTATGCCATTGTGTTTGTAGTCGTTACGTTCCTTCACTTCCAGAAACGTGATGTCACAGCATAATATTCCCCGCACGAACGGACTCGTTTGTGCGGGATTTTTTTATTACTTCAGTAGTTGATACAGCAGCCCATCTTTTGTATCATACCAGCAAATTTTCATATATTTTTTCTTTGGGATTCTTACTTGCAGTGCCCATTCCGGATACTGTTTTATAAGCTGCAATTGATCCCCTGTCATCGCGGCAATAAATGAAATATAATGCTCTTTCGTCATCGGATGATGGCTTGATATATACCATTCTCCATCTACTTCCGATACAATTAATTGCTGGTGTTCTTCTGCTTTTTGCGGCACTAAACTTTCAAGCTTTCGACCGCAGCAAATCACATCTACTGTTGAAGTCGCTGTAATGACATTCTGACAATGCGTACAAACATAAAATTTTGTGTTTTTCATATTTCCACCTACGAATTGATTGATTTGGAGGCTGCCTTTTAATAAGCTCTCGATGTCGATTTGAAATAAATTAGCTAAGTTTGGCAGGAAAGAAATATCCGGCATCCCCACGTTGCGTTCCCATTTAGAGATGGTGCGATCGGATACATTCAATTGTTCAGCTAGCTGTTTCTGTGTCCAGTTGTTTTCTTTGCGCAGATACGCAATGACATCCCCTATAGTGTTCGTTTTCATCCTTGCATGACCTCCCTTCTTCCTAGTGTAAAGTTTCCTCTTCCCATAGCCAACAAACGAATCGTAGAATTTTATTTGAATAGTGTAACGTGTACAATAAAAGAAATACATTTTACATAAGGAGATGTACTATGCAACAGCTACAATTCGAACAAGCTTGGGCAAAAGCTATTTCATCAAAAGATAAATATACGATCGAACAATTATTCCAAGAAACAAAAGAAGAGAAAGGAACAAGTATCCAGTGCGTTCCTATTCGCGAAGCATTCAATCATCGCCGGGAGCTATTAGTGACCGTGCTTATTCATAACTTCACACCGAATGCTCTTCCATTTCAAAAAACCAATGTGCAATATAAAAATAATGATATAACGCTTGAATATGCGTTTACTATCGAGGCTCTTGTGGTGCCACCGTTTACGAGTATGCCGTGGACATTTATTTTCCCTGCAGATAGACTGCCGGAGAATCAAAACTTACTTGGTGGGGTGCTGGTGATTGGTTTTGGGGAGAGTGTCTAATTAAGCGAACAAAGTGTCTAATAACTCCTGCAAAGTGTCTAATTAAAGGGACAGAGTGTCTAATAACCCCTGTAAAGTGTCTAATTACGCCCTCCCTCCCGCCCCCCATCCAAACCAAAATCTAGCATACAAAAAAGCCCGCGATCACTCGCGGGCTTTTAAATGGTTATTTATTCAAACCTAATACATCGTTCTCTTCAAGGAATTTCGTGTTGAATTTCGCTGATTTGAAGACGTCGTTGTTCATTAGTGCTTGGTGGAACGGAATTGTTGTTCCATAAGAAATCAAGAGCAACTAGCATTACTCCCTATCCCTTACACCACAAGCATTGAGCGGATATTTGAGAATAGAACAATTTCAGAACGCAATACTATCACCTTCTAAGGGTATAATAACATTTTAAAAAGTTGAACGCTAGCTGTTATTAGCTCGTTTCATGGGCTACTTCAATTCGTGTGGGTTTTAGAGGTCACATATTAATATGAAGATACCCTACCTCAATATCGGAAACCACGCCCTCCCCCCATACTCAAAGAAAGGCTCACAGACGTTCCTACAGATACACAATTAGCCTATACGGCTTACATGACCTACAATTTAAAACTGTTATTTAATCTTGTTCCAACACTCATCTTAAAATAAAAAAACGAGATAAATACTTAGTTTATCTCGCTACTTTACTACCCTTATCCTATTACTTCCTTGACACTTGAGCTTGCTCTGTAGACTTATTAGACATTCTCTTTTCTTTTTTATTACTTAAAATCATATTTAATTAGTCTTTTTTGCACTTTATACCAGTGCCTTTTGATTTGATTATATATCAATGACTCTATAGGTAATTCTGACATTTCATTATGAGCTTTTTCAGCATAGCTAATAAAGTTACCATAGCCCTTATAATCTCTACCCATATGAGTGTATATTTGATATAAAGATTTTCGATAAACTTTTTTATTGTGCTTCGCAGAATACTTATTTACTATTCTAACTTTTTTATAGACCCGACTATAATATTTAAATACGCTTTTTTCACGTAATTGAATTCGCTTCCCATCAAAAGAAAATCCTAAATAATCAAATTTACTTACTCTTGGCTCATCTTCTTGTTGCTCTTCATTAAAAAGATAAATTTGATTATTGTTATATTCGTAGATTTCCGTCTTTTCTTTTTGTACCTCTAGCCCCTCATATTCACCAATAATAGAAAGTATATTTTCTTCTACAGTATTTCGTAAGACAATTTTATCTATATTGTCTTCTAAAGGTATGACTATTACAATATCATCACAATATCTTCTATACATCCCACTATAAGTAGAGACTAGTTTTTTTATTCTCTCATCTGCTTCAATCATAAAGATGTTTGATAGTACAGAACTCATACCTGAACCTTGTGGAACTCCTTTATCCTTTCCTGGATTAAATTCAATAAAACCAGGATTTTTCTTTTGTTTTCTAAATTCTTCAGGTGACATATACCTAGTGATATCCCTACTCTTAATTTTATCTTTATAATCTTTTCCATGCTGCTCTTCTAAAAAAGAGTCTAGTTTTTTCTTATCTACATAACAATACTTGGTTAAAGACTTATATAACTTATACCAATATGTAGGTAACTCATCTACGTCCAAAACCCTTTTTAGATTTTGCTTCAACACTTTATGATTAAGATTATCAAAGAATGATGTAAAATCCATCATAATAATTAATGCTTTTTCTTCTTCTATTATTTTTTTAAATACTTCCTTAGCAAAGTGGATATTATTTTTTCCTTTTTTATTATCACGATAAGCTAACACTTCATTATCGATATCTATTACATTCTTAACATACTTTGTATAGCACTTATTTAACTTCTCTCCATAATATTTATATATATAACTATCCATATGTGAAGCATAAAATATTAATCTTTCTTTTGGCTTTCTATACTTATAATCTTTTTGATTTTGAGCTATTCTAGCTTCTCTATTAGTATAATCAGACTTAATAGTATATTTTTTCAAATCCATTTTAAAATGAATAAAAGGATAAAAAGCATATTTCTCTAAAAATCTCGGATTGCTAATTTGTGGATAAACACGCTTAAAATTAACTCTTTTATCTAAATGTAAATATGCCTTAGGTTTATATTTTTCAAAATCTATCGTCATAATATATTAGTCCTTATTTTAATTTTAGTTTGAAGAGCTAGAGAGCTTAACTTGCCAATTATAAAGACTGCTCTCTAGCATACAAAAGTTGCAGACTAAGTAATAGCGTCTAAATAGCTGACTCCTTAGCCTGGGCATCTCATCAAACTGAATAAGTGTTATAATCATACTGTGGATGTATATCCGTCAGTGACTATAGGAGTTGTTTACGAATTGATTAGCGTATCAGAACAAATGATTAATGAATCTATGACAATAGTAGTCAGTATTCTTCTTCAAATAATTCTTCAAATGCTCGCTGAATCGCTTGCGTTGAAACTTCCAACTAACATTCCCAATTGAATGCACAACTACATATTACATAAAAATACCTATTTTGTAAAATATAAACTTATATTCGACAAGTTCTACTTCATAATTATATTTAAACTCTTCAGATATTGTTGAAATTATATTATCTGTAAATCCCCTTTTGTGTACCTGTAATAGGCACACACAATTTCCCATTCCGTATCATCAAAATATCGGAAACTAGGGGGCTACTCCTCCATTAATTCCCACAGATCATGTAAAGCTCTAATAGGCTCTACAAAATTTTCTGACCAAAGTTGATCAATATCATTCTGAATGTCACAGGAACACTCACAGGGCTATCGAGAGTCTCACAAGCAGACTCTCACACACTCTCATATGACCACTGTAAAACGATGATTTTACCTATGTTATTAAAATTGAAAGAGCAAATTCAAAACCCTAATAAAACCGCTCATTTTTAATCAAATTGCGTGAAAGTAACCTTCATTATTTACAGCTCACAATCTAAGAAATACATAAAAAAGAGCATATCAATTTCTGTATACTCCCTATTTCAACTTATTTAAAAGGATGACTTACTTTTTATTTTTTTAGTATTCACGCTATATTATTCTATTTTCTTCTTTTTGTAGTCCAAACCATCTAATCACCTGCTGAGCCACTATATCTAAAAATAGAGAAAATGCCTCCATATGTTCTTCAGGACATTCTCCGCCCCTAGCGTTATAATTGGTTTTAGCGTGTGATAATTTATTTCGTGTTGCCGTTATACTATCAATTATTTCTAAAAATGCTCCTTCAATTTGTTTTGAATCGCTATTCAATGTTATTTTTTTAGTCTTCTTCAAATGGTTAGGCGCCACTTTTACAAGTTCGTAAATGTCACAACAATTTTCTACAGTTATTTTAAATGCTTGATAATCTTTTCTAGTCTCATTGTGCTGTTCAAAAATTTTACCTAGTTCTAATATAAAATCTGAATCAGGTAAAAAAACTCTATTGCTAGATAATTTATTTGTAGCTTTTTCTATTAAGTCTTTTCGAATTACAGTTTGTGAAACGTATTCAATTACTCTACAAAAGCTTAATATTCTATGTTCTGCAAATGTAGTATTGAAGCCCCTAGCATAAATATCGATTACTTCTTTTATACCTTTTCCATGTAATAATGGTCTAAGTCTAATTTCACGTGAAGGCTCTTTAGTATCTTCTTCTTCATCAAAAAAGTCCCAATCAACTAAAGGATGATATTCTAGCTCTATATCAAACATAGTTTTTAATTCAAAAAAGTAAGCTAAATAAATTTCCTCTACATGCTCTATTTTTATAAATGGACTGTAAATGCACACATACATGTCATCTTCATAATAGGGCGCCACAAATTTATTATATGCCTCCTCTTCTATTATTTTTAAATTAAAGCTATTAAAACCTTTTGTCAGACCTACTATATACTCTATCTCCTCAAGAATTAGATCTGCACTATATTCATTTACGGCTGTTATTGTTTTATTAAAATCTCTTGGAGCTGTTACTCTTATAAAAGCTTCATTTTCAGTTAAAAGTGTATAATCATTTATAAAGTTCGCAGTTTTCACTTGTTGAATGTTATACACTAAATCTTCAAATCTACATTCTATATCTTCTCTAGTTAAAGGAAGGTACAGTTTTAATAATGTAGAATTACTTAAAACAACATTGTTCTCATCCTCTGAACGAAATATTGATAAATTATTATAATAACAATCAATAAATTTATTAGAACAATATTCTTTAACCTCTAAATATTCCTCTTCTATCTTGCTATCTTCAAACTTCATTACATCACCACTATTCTTAGTATTTCATGAGTAAAAGAATGATTTTATTGATTCCCCTTTTGATATTTTTCATTTAAATTTTTATCATGTAACAATCTTTCATATGCTTTACTTTTCAAAAATTTTTCTTGATTCTTTATAACTTCGCTCTTTATCTTTTCTTTTTGTGTATCAGATAATTTAGATTTTGAGTCTTTAATTTCAGATGATATAAATCTAAATTCATCCATCAGAGGACTTTTTATATATTGTGGAGTTGTTAAATCAAAATGACCTTGCTTTTGCACTTTCGTCCCCTGCCACTCATCATCCTTTGAATGTTTTAAAATTGTTACTATGATAAAGCCTTGTAAATTCAAAAATACATAAGCACAATCATATGTATCATTTACTACTGTATAGCCACCAATGTTTCCACCAATAGACGAATGCAAATTCATTCCTGCTATTTCTTTATTTGCTTCCGTTATTTCATTAAAAAAGAATACATGATTTTCGATACCTTCAAGTGACGAATTAATGTTTAATAGATATTCTCTAAGCTTTTTCTCGCATGCAATCAAATATTCTAATTCTTTCGCATTGATATTTTGCTCCTTAACAAAACCAAGAATATCTAAATATAGCCCTCTCCAATTCACCGAAACAATAAACCTTTCAAGCCATTCATCATATTCAAAATTAGTTAGTGTTCCTTTTTGAAATTTATGATAAATAATATTAGCAAATAATGTTTCATCGACATTAAATAAATCTTCACACTTACCACATAATAATTTCATTTTATAACCATCTTGAACTTTTTTATTAGGCTCACTAACCATTCTCATATTACCTGTCGGAGAATTTTTTTTCATAGTTTTGTATACAAATTTCGGTATAATATGACTCTCTTCTAATTCCGCCTCAATTCCACATAAAGCACATTTCATTCCCATTCCCCCATACTTTATAAATATCTATCAATAGTTCTATCGTTGACCGATAGATAATGCTTGTTGATTGTTTCAAGGTTTTTGTGACCACTCTGTTTTGCAATTGTCGCTAGATCTGCTCCTGCTTCGTGCATTGCTGAAACCTGTGTCTTGCGTAAAGTATAAGGTGCAAACCCTAGCCATTTGTGAATAGACTTCCTATAAGCAATATCAGATACTTGTACGCTTGTATATTTGTTACCTTTGTTCACTTTCCCAACAAGATAGCTTTCACCATCTAAGCCATAAGCCTTGATATAATCTTTAATCGCATTGACACATTCAAGCGTTAAACGTCTAGTGTGCCATTCCTTTTGTTTCTTTAAATAGACCTTCACTGAACAATTCTTTAGATCAATGTGCTTTAATTGAATAGTAACCATTTCAGAAGGTCTACACGCTGTTACTAGGTTGAATAGAGCAATTGCTTTCGCTCTTACGTCTAGCTTTTCAATAAGAGCGATAACTTCATCTTTTGACTGTGCTACTTGACCGCTCACTTGCTTTTGCTCCACATGTTCAACATCATTGTACATTTGACGCAATAAACCTATACGTTGCTTCTGTTCATCTGTTTCCGCTAACCCTAGCTCATTTACAAGGAAATGCTTTACACTCGCTGAACGTCTATTGAACGTGTTTAGCTTTAAGCCTGTTTCAACTGTATGTACTAAGTAAGATTCAAGTCCTGCAAACGATACATCTACACCTGCTGTTGCTGCGTATTTCTTAAAACGTTCAAAGTCACCTGCATACATTTTCGACTTCTTTTCAATCTGCTCTTTGATTTTCGTATCGACTTTTCGACTTGCAATCATTTGAGTAAGCTGAACTACTTTTTCTCCTATAAATTTCACAACCTTTTTGGAATTTTTTTCTAAATACAGAATAACCTAAATAGGTTATGAAAAGCAAGATTTTCGATATTTGAATAACGTTTTAGCCTCTTCTTCAAAACTATTTTGACACTTAAATACAACACCAATCAACCCCTAGCTATCAATGTTGAAACTATCAAATCTTAACTCAAAAGTTATGACACCTAAATGGTTATTCACTAAAAATGGAATTTAGTGTAAAATTATATCTAATAAAAGGAGGTTAATGCTATGTGGCACGAAAACACTGTTTTTTCATCTATAATGTTTATTCTTGAAAATTTTTATTATCTTAGCGGGATAGCTTTGTTTCTTATAGGAATCAAACAAATTACACTCTCTAAAAAGCAATCTAAAACTAAACATGAACGAGAAGCTGTAACACTTTCAATAAAACAAAGCGAAATATTCGCAAGGGAGATTAGCAACTTAGCTGTTCAAATAGACAAAGTTCTAATTGATGCAAAGATAGACTTATCTAAAGTAATAGAATCTTTACCTAAAGAAAGCAAAAGTCCTTTCTCGATACCTAAAACTATTTGTTATAAAACTCTTAATGAGATTCAAAAAAAGAAAAAACTAGACGAGTACCTTGAATTAGCTAATCGTCTTGAAGCATTTTCTACATATTTTGTAACAGGTGTTGCTCATTCCGAAACTGCCTATAAAACTTTAGGGAGATTATATTGCCATTATATTGTTTTAATTTCTCCTGTACTAACAAGTTTAAAATCAAACCAAAACTCTTTTCTTCATATCAACGAGTTATACAATTTATGGAAAAATAAACTCGAAGCAGAAAAAGCCACAGAAGCGTTCATACTTGCATCAAGTAAAGATAAACAACACTTTGATACATTAGGAACACAATAACATCATCGTATCGTCAAACTGTAACAGCACATCATGAGTGAGCCTATACAACGCTCTCACACGCATCGAGAATCGAGTAGGCGTATAGTTTATTCACCTCGATTGTGCTGAGAGCCATTTGACATAAAGCTAAAAACTCATATCAAAGTATATCGCTGCCTATATCATCAATAACACCTCTAGCCATCATACAAACCTTATTCAATTTACATAAGCTAAACATTAAATTCCCTGCTGGTGTTCTAATGTCATTAAACCGCTACAAGCTACAAGACCATACCTAAATAAGTCTTCAAGTCACTTTAAACTCACTAATTTAAGATTAAAACACTCTCGTATCGTAGAGGTAACAGCCCCACATGAGCAAGCCTGTAACACCTCCCCGCAAGCTCCTACATGGCTCCTATGATGCCCTATTGAAGTGGTCATGCTAACTGTCGTGGATCTGTATCAACGCTCACAGCCTCGTTAAAGGCTTCAACGAGGCTGCTACGATTGCTATTGAACTGACCTTAGAGCAATCCATACAACTATGATGTACCTAGTTGATCTCCCAATCTCCTGAAGACTGTTCTGTGGAACTTAACTAAGCACATCAACTTAATGTTGTGCTTATAGTAAAATTCACTTCTCTAAGAACTTATCCATACCTGTAATTAATAGAACATAGTCATTATGTTCAGCTTCTATTTCCTCGATGTTAGGTTCATCCCAATCATTTCCATAATGTTTATAGCCATTAATCGCAGTATTGAGATGAAGATAGTCTGCACGGGCAAATAATTTCAATAGAAAACCAATTTTATCAACTAGTTCCTTGTTTAAAGTTTTCATATTAGCTTGAGTTAGCTGACTGATTTCCTCAGCAGGTGTATTAGGTGGGATGTTTCCATAATTCTCAAAATTATACTTACCTGCATGAAAATCTTCTATACTTCCACTTCTAAAAATGTACTGCGTAATCTGTACAGCTAAATCTCTAATAACTTTGTCTATACTCTCCTCAAAGTCAATTTCGAATTTTTCGTTGTGTAAAGCTCTTAATAACGCTTGGTTACGAATAGGTTCATTCTCTTCAAGGAACAGCTCATTTAAGTCTTCAATTAAAATAGAATCTTCCTCATCAAACTTTTCTTGAATCAGCTGCATTAATTGCTCTTTGTTCATCATGTTTCCTCCAATATTAGAATGGAAGCTGCGACACAACTTCTTCCTCAGTTAAATAGGTATCTAAAATACCAATAGCTAATTTTTCATCGTCCGAAAGCAAATCTGTATGGAACTGAACCTCGCCAAAGCCTGTTGTATATCTCCTCATGGACTCCAAACACCAATCAGGAAGCTCCGCCCCAAAACTTTCAATCACTTTTGCAAGAATGAAGCTCCTATATCGCTCGAAGAAGCTACCATCTAATAGTGTTGAAGCTTCAACGTGATGCTTTTTTACACGCTTCAAAAGAATATCTGAATATACCTGTTTAGACAATTTTAGAGGAACTTGAATACTCTCTTTATCAAGAATACGAATAACATTTTTCCTATATACAAAAATTCCGCACTTTCCTTCCATATGCTTCAGAAAATCTCTTTCTTTTTCCCTAAGAAAACGCTTTTCTTTCGCTTTTATCTTCTGAAAGGCGTTCAATGTATATAAAGTATTCTTCATAGAATTAAAGTCATCAATTTCAGATACTATCTGAGCCTTCATAGCCGTATAGCCATATTCATCAACTTCATTGTTCCCTGTTTTGTCTGCAACAAAGTAACGATATGACAAAATTATTCTGTCATTTTTCTCAAGGGCATTAAGAGAACTTGTTAAAATGTTACGATTCGTATCTCGAATATAAGCTCGAATATGCTCAGTGATTTGGTGTCCGTAGACGAGCTTTGATTCTCCAAAAATATTTTCATTTATTATTTTCAATATTTGTTTATGCTCAATGTCATTTGGATTTATCAAAGCATAATGTTGAATAAGCTCCGTTGTTGTAATTTCAACAGTATCTTTTTCATAATTCCAATATTTTCGATCTAGCTTGATAATGGTTCTAAAGATATGTTCATCAAGAATCTTTCGGTCTTCTCTGATAGCCCCATTATTTTTTCGCTCATCCAAACGTTCTGCTCGTTCACTACGTTTCTCACCTAAAATGAGTCTACGCTTTTTACCTTTAAGAATCTCGCCTTCTTCATCTGTTTTAAATTCACAAGTTACATGAATTGTAAGAAGGTCTTTTATCAAAGCTTCTAGAACACTTGAATTATCAATTCTCCCTCTACGTTCATAGCTTTGTAACCTTTTCTCTGCTCCCTCAATCCCCTCAGCAATACAGTATTGAATAGCTTCTAATGTTGTGAATTCCAATTTAATCTGCTCCTTTTAGCTAATAGTCATTTTGCGAGATGTTCAACTACTAATAGTCTTTCTTTATATTAGTAATTGATTTGCTCGCTAATTAACTAGGCACCTGAGATTTATTAGTCCCTTATTATTTGCTGTAAGTGCCTAAGACTAAGCTAGAAGAAGAGATCAAATATTAACCTACATATGCTTGTGCTTGTGCTTGGTTCATGTGTAATGCTCCTCTTATTTGTTATTATTAGTAATTAAACTATCTTAAATAGCTTATTTGCCTTTATTTTAAATTCCCCATCTAAAAACTTATTTAAAAGAAATTCTGCTAATTCGTCATCTGAGAGTTCAACATAATCCCTTTCATCAACTTCCATGATTCTCAAAAAAGTATCAGGAAGCTTTCTATCATTAAACCTAATTAATTGAGCAACAGTAATTGGATTTTCATCATCGTAAAGTTTAGCAATTTCTAAAGTTTCTTCTTGATAATGTTCATCATAAACTTGCTCCAATTCATACAAGAATTCGTCTAAAGCTTCAAAATCAACTTTAGTTCTATTTAGATAAGCAACTTTAACATACGCTTTTACTATCTCAAATACATCTTCAGTATCAGATATACCTTTCCCATAATTGTCATGAAGAAAGTCTACTGCTGTTCTTAAGATTAAGGCGTTACTTACGTCTCTTCCCTCGAATACTAATTCCTTAATTTTCTCCATCTTTTGATTAGTTACATCGTCCGTTCTAAAACTAATAGTTTTTGGAATATTATTCATACAAAATCCCCCTTAGTATTAATAATTAATACTTTATTTTAATTAAAAATTAACACAAAAAGATTATTAAGTCAATCTAAATGCAAAAAAGAAGCTAGACGAATATTCTAGCTTCAAAACAACTAACATCTATCCCCCTATATCATTTAATGGACTATACAAATGTCCAATCTCAAGTATGCTATCCTGCTCTAGTCTTCTCAAATTATTAACCGTCTCCTGAATATCAAAATGAACAAGTAATCATATAAATTACCTGTATTAAAACTATAAGTAATCCCTCAACCCCTTCAATACATCGTCAGTGCTTATACCCAAGTACCGAGTCGTAGTTGATAAGCTTTTATGTGATAGAGCCTTACTGATTAATACAACATCCGCTCCCTTCTTCCTTAAGTTAGTTGCGTACAACCTTCTAATTGCATGTGCGCTGATATTGTTTAACTCATACTTCTTAGCATAATAAGAAAGCCTTTTAGTAATTGCACATGGCTTTGTCTCTACATCTAGTGAATCGCCAAATTTACTTAAAAACACAACTTCATTTCTTTTCTTATAATGTTTACGAATGACACTATTTTGAGCTATCAATCGTTTCAAATACAGCGCCAATTCATCATCAAAAGGCAACTTTAACACCTCATGATTCTTCATAATGTCACCTGTCAATAACAATGAGTTATTCTTAAAATCAATATGCTTCTCTTCTAGCTGTATTAGCGTATTCATCCGAATACCTGTCTTGTATATAGTCAGAACAGCTACCGCATCACGAAACTGAATGAAGTTGGTCATATCAAGTAACGACAATAAGACCGACAATTGTTTCTCATCAGCAGGAAGCTTGATTTTAGTATCAACACGTATACGAACGTCTTTCCAAAAGTTCTTCTCAATCCAACCGTTATCATAAAATCGATTTAGAACAGCTTTAATGACACGTAGACGGCTTTGTTTCGATACATCTGAAATATCCCCTAAGCTCCCAAGCCAACCGAATATAGACTCTAATTTAATGTCATCCACATATTCAATTTCCATTGCATCTACTAAACGGTTAAAGGTATAAATATATTCGCTGATTGTTGCCTTACGAATACCTGATAAACGCATTTGCTCTTTTACGATTATTAAAGCACTTTTAATTTCTATACCTTTGTTTCCGCCATTTAATTCAGTTACATCTATCGTTAACTTTGGAGGTGTAATTAATATTGTCTCCTCTTGCTGAAATGAACCTTCAAAATTTGGTAGCTGTATGCCCTTTGTAATATCCTCTAAATCAAAAATTCCTGTGCGCTGACCTTTTCTAACCAAATAAAAAACCTCCTAACAATTGAATGTTAGAAGGTAATTTTATTGCGATATTTGAAATGTGTTCTATTCCCTATTCTATTCCGCAGCAGGTTCAAATAATTATTTATTCAAACCTAATACATCGTTCTCTTCAAGGAATTTCGTGTTGAATTTCGCTGATTTGAAGACATCGTTATTCATCAGTGCTTGGTGGAAAGGAATTGTTGTGTTAATTCCAGGTCCATCTACTTCGAACTCAGAAAGGGCACGGTTCATTTTAGCGATCGCTTCTTCACGCGTATCAGCGTGAACGATTAGCTTCGCAACCATTGAATCGTAGTATGGCGGGATTGTGTAACCTGCGTATACAGCTGAATCGATACGAACGCCATATCCACCTGGAGTTACATAAGTTTCTACAGTACCAGCTGAAGGCATGAAGTTTTTGTATGCATTTTCAGCGTTGATACGGCACTCAATTGCCCAACCGTTAATTTTGATATCTTCTTGTTTGAATGGTAATTTCTCACCAGAAGCTACTTTTAGTTGTTGTTGTACTAAGTCCACACCTGTAATCATTTCTGTTACTGGGTGTTCTACTTGGATACGTGTGTTCATTTCCATGAAGTAGAATTTATCTTCTTGGTAATCATAGATAAACTCGATTGTACCAGCACCTTCATAGTTACATGCGATCGCTGCTTTTACTGCTGCGTCACCCATTTCCGCACGGCGCTCTTCAGATAATGCCGGTGATGGTGCTTCCTCTACAAGCTTTTGCATACGGCGTTGTACCGTACAGTCACGCTCCCCAAGGTGGACAACATTACCGTGGCCATCCGCTAGCACTTGAATTTCACAGTGACGGAAGTACTCGATGAATTTCTCTAAATAAACACCTGGGTTACCGAAAGCAGCCGCAGCTTCTTTTTGAGTAATTTCGATGCCTTTTACAAGATCCTCTTCTGTACGCGCTACGCGAATTCCTTTACCGCCACCGCCAGCTGTTGCTTTGATGATGACTGGGTAGCCGATTTCTGCAGCCCATTTCTTTCCTGTTTCGATATCAGGAACAATTCCTGTACCTGGTACTAACGGAACATTTGCTTTTTCCATTTCAGCACGTGCTACGTCTTTAATTCCCATGATTTTGATTGAATCTGATGATGGACCGATAAATTTAATACCAGCATTTTCACAAGCTTCAGCAAAATCAGCGTTTTCAGCTAAGAAACCGTAACCTGGGTGGATACCGTCTGCACCTGTTTTTTGTGCTACGCCTAAAATAGCCGAGAATACTAAATATGATTGAGAAGATAACTTAGGACCGATGCAATATGCTTCATCGGCTAATTTTACGTGTAATGCGTCTCTATCAGCTTCAGAATATACTGCAACTGTTTGAATTCCTAGTTCTTTACAAGCACGGATAATACGTACTGCAATTTCACCACGGTTTGCGATCAATACTTTTTTCATGTCAGCGTCTCTCCTTACTCAGGTTTTACTAAGAATAATGGTTGACCGTATTCTACTAATTGACCATCTTGTACTAGTATTTCCACGATTTCGCCTTTGATTTCAGCTTCGATTTCGTTGAATAATTTCATTGCTTCAACGATACATACGATTGTTTCGTCGCCTACTTTATCGCCTACTTTTACGTATGCAGGTGAATCTGGGTTTGGAGCTTGGTAGAATGTACCAACCATTGGAGATGTGATTTTGTGTAGATCAGCTGTATCGGCTACTGGTGCCGCAGCTGGAGCTTCTTCTTTCACAGGTGCTGCTGGTGCTGGTGTTTCTGCTTTTGGTTGTTCTACAACAGGGGCTGGTGCTGCAGCTACTGCTTTAGGTGCTACAACTTCTACTGCACCAATATTTTTCTTTAGCTTTACTTTTGCGCCATCTGCTTCGTATACAAACTCGTCAATCGTAGAAGCGTCTACTAATTTGATAATTTCACGGATTTCTTGAATTTTGAACATGAATAACTCTCCCTTGGTATGTAATGTTTTCAACTACAAATTTTATTTTATAATTAATTAGAGTTTTTTTAAATAGGTTTTTATATTTTTTGAAAATTCCCACATAAGTTACAGCAAATACTTACATTTCGTGTACATTTTAGCCAATACCTGCTATATAACAATCCCTTTTTCTCCTAAGTTACATTTTTAATGGAAATTTTAGTAATATTCGGATTGGTAATTAACCACTACCTTAACAGCATCTTCAAGTTCTGTTTTCACCAGATAGATAATTTCATTCGCTTCTTGCGCCGACATTTCATCAGACATCACTGTGACAGCTACTTGTTTTTCCTCTACTCTTACAAGCGCATCTGTATAACCCAGGGACTTCACTAGCATTTCAAGCATGGCTTCAGCTGATTCCCGTTCAATTAAGTCATTCATTGCTGTATAGGCCGCGCTTTTTTCTTCCGCTGAGATTTGCTCAGAGGCAATTTTTTCAGTGTATTGCTCACGTAGTTGGCTGCGTTCATTATCCATCTCTAGACGAATCTCATCAAAAGCATAGTGATCTGTTTGCACTTTATCACTACTATCCACTCCTGTTAAAATCGTTTCATCTACTGTCTCATCCGTAAAGATCGTTGTCAAATTAAAATCACTCGGTCTCTCAAATACATAATAAACTGAAATAACTGCCGTTAAGCATACAAGTGTCAAAAACCAAACTGTTCTCTTTTTCAATCCTGTTCTCCCTCTTTCATTGGTAATATAGCAATGCGATGCGAGGCTAGCTTTAGTACACGTTGCACGGTATCTGCTAGCTGTTTTCTAACCTTTGGCGAATGTGCCCCTTCTGCTACGATTAACACACCAATCTCTTGCTGCTGGGGCATTAATAATCCCACCTCTGTTTCCTGTTCATAAATAAACACTGTAACTTGTCCCACGCCTTCAATTTGACCTAAAACTTGTGCAAGTTGCTCCTCTTTTGTACTGCTTGTTGTCGAATTTCCCAACATCCACCATAAACCGACGACTGCTATTACGAGGAGAACCAATCCACTTTGTTTGAGCTGCTTTGTTTAGATGCCTCCTCCCCCGCTTCATCCTATGTGAAAAAGGCGGGTGATATACACAAAAACTGAAAGCACCCATTGCCAGACGTACAATAAGACAGCGAGTTTTGCAAAAACAATAAAACTCTCGTCTTCTACAAAAAGCTGAATAATGACGATGAGTAGGATGAGACTGACTAGTTGGATCATAATAATTTTCCCGTCCCGATCTGCACCAAAAAGAATAACAGTACCCAAATAACGATAAAACCAATAGCAAGCAGTAAGGCTACCCCGCATAATAAAAACAGGGTATTGCCGCTATCATCAAGGAGCTGGCTAATCGTCTTTTCCATAAATGGTTCTGTGACAGCCCCCGCTAGCTTCAATGTAAAGGCTTTTATAAGTAAAAGAGCAGCAGGTGTAAAGGCCAGCACGAGCATTGTCGTCACACTTGCCAGACCTGTCCAAGTAGTAGCCGTTGATTGAAAAGCTTTTAACAGGGACATCCCTTCCACTAATAATGAACCGATAACCGGTACGTTTTGCTCAATCACTTTTTTGATAGGAGATGAAAACGTCTCTTGTATGGAAAACCAAGAAAAACTAGAAATCGTTAAAACCGAAGATAATACTAATATCGCTGCTGCAATAAGACTGAATACGGATTTTCGGATGAGCGCTGCCAACCGCAAAAAAGAAATCGTTGGATACAAGCGCGAGCATACATCCAGCACAAGTGCGAGTACTAGTGACGGGATGAGCCATGTATCGCATATATAAATGAGAAAATGAAGAAGAAACAACACAATAGGTGTCCATGCGATAAAAGACAGAACAGATTGTACAACTGCTAAAATCGTTGTAATCAGTGGGATAAATGCTAAAAAGAATGTTGAAAAAATAGTCGTCAGCTGCTTCATAAGTACAAAAGCTTCTATTATAGGATCAATCATTAACAAGAGCAGAAGTATAAAAAAAAGGGTCGATAGTAGGGAGTTTTTTGGAAGAAAGGCTTCTAATACTAGTTGTAAGGTCATATAGAGTAAAACCATGAGCAGAAAAGTGGCTGCTTCTGACACCGGTTGCAATAGCCAGGACATCAATTAAATTTTTGGAGCAGGGCTGTCATTTGCGTGACGGCAGGCTTCAGTTGGACAATCCACATCCACACAAGCGAGGCACGCACCGCAATTGCTACCGCTTGTCCAATTGCTTCCTCGTCCTGACCCTCTAGTAGATTTTGAAGTAGTTGACTGATCAATAATAAGAATGCTGTGTACAAGATGGAATGACTATAGGGAATCATTGTAAAACTTTTGGCAAGCTGTGTAAAAATAGGACGCAGCCATTGCTGAAATATCTCTGCAAATAGGATAATACATACAACAACTTGCAGCAGTGGATGTAATTTTTCGAATGTCCCGCGCACGAATAGCAATAAAACTAAACAAACCACTCCGTACCCGATGTAGCTCATGATAAAGATAGCCAGCGTAGAAACTGTCCGATTTCCTGCAAAAATACTTTCAAAAAGCGGATAAGTTCAATCGTCATATATAAATAGGCGATGAAAAATAAGAAAAAGGCGAATTCTTTTTTACCGCTTTGCTCGAAAAACATATGCAAGATGGCTATAACTAATCCAATTCCCGCCACTTTGATGACATCTTGTAATGCCACGCAAGCCCCTCCTTTCATACAGCACTATATGTTGAGTAGGCGCGCCTTTAGAACTCGCATCTAATAGAAAAGGTTCCGTCTGAAAAGTCATTTTGAGACGGAACCTTTTCGGCGAGGATGGTTGCCTTTTGGTGCGACCACCGCAGGAACAATGCTTCCTAAGAGATAATGATCATATAGAATAGGGGGTGTTCAAAAAGTTTGCTTTTTGAACACCCCCTTGTTTTTTTACGATAAAGTGCTAATAATTTGCCGGACTGTCCCTTGTTTCGCAAGATGGCTGTTTTGCCCCATCCAAAGCGATAAATATTCCGGGCGCCCCTGCACCATGCTGGCTTTGCGAATTTTAGCCGTTAAATGGTGTTGCAGCGGATACGGAGCGACTACCTCTTCTTTTAAACGTTCAGTAAAGGTATTTTTTAAGCCGCGCGCTGGCTTTCCTGTGAAAGCTGTCGTAAGCACCGTTTCCGAGCCATGCGCATGTAACACCGCTTCTTTGTGATAGGCATTTACTTCACATTCTTCCGCTACAAGTAAAGCTGTCCCAATTTGAACAGCTGCAGCACCATTGTCCATTGCTTGCTGAACGTGCTCGCGTGTCATAATGCCGCCTGTCGCAATGACTGGAATGGATAATGCCCCTTTTACTTGTTGTAACAAATCGAATAGGGAGATATGTTCAAAGGGCGTGTGGAAAGAACCCCGGTGCCCTCCTGCCTCGATTCCTTGCAGCACTACTGCATCTAGTCCCGCTGCTTCTACTGCTAGCGCTTCCGCCTTTGTCGTAGCCGTTCCAATTAAAAAGGCGCCATTTGCTTTAAAGCGTCCAATCACTTCTTCGGAAGGCAAGCCAAAAGTAAAGGAAACAATCGGGATTTTTTCAGTCAATAATACTTCCACTTGCTCACTATAGAGATCACGCGATACCACACTCGCTGCTCCTTCTATTCCAAGTTCGTCATAAATAGGCTGCAATGCTGCGCGCGCTTGCTGCAAGACTTGGGTATCGATGCGCGGCTCTTCCTGCACAAATAAATTGACCCCAAATGGTTTCGTTGTTAGCTTACGTGCTTCGTGAATAAATGCTCTTGTCTCTTGACCATCTAAATAACCAGCTCCTATAAAGCCTAGCACCCCCGCCTCACAGCATGCTGCGATAAACTTCGGCGTTGTGACTCCCGCCATCGGAGCTTGGATAATTGGTTTTTCTATTCCAAATTGTTTAAACATAGGAATCCCCTCTTTGTTTCATTCTATTATTTCCATCTATTGTAACATACGTCAGAGAAATCACCGCATACATTATGATAGGAAAATAATATTGAAAACTTTATTCTTAAAACTCCCATTGTTTCCACCTCAATAGAAGGCAGCTAGAAAAGAGCATCTGCTTTGTCATATAGCTGTAACGGGCTCTCTGCTTCTACCTAAAAAACACCCGCTTCCAAATAGAAGCAGGTGTCTCGATATTATGCACGAGAAACGTAAGAACCGTCTGTTGTGTTGATAATTAATTTGTCGCCTTCGTTTACGAAGAATGGTACGTTTACCATTAAGCCTGTTTGCATTTTCGCCGGTTTCGTACCGCCTGAAGCTGTATCACCTTTAATACCAGGCTCTGTTTCAGCTACTTCTAATACAACAGTATTTGGTAATTCAACACCTAACATTTCGCCTTGGTAAGATTGAATGTGTAGCTCCATATTTTCTAATAAGTAGTTTAACTCATCTTCAATTTGAGCTGCAGATAAAGTTGTTTGATCATAAGACTCTAAGTCCATAAATACATGCTCATCACCTTGTGCATATAAATACTGCATTTTACGGTTGTCGATCATCGCTTTTTCTACTTTTTCGCCAGCGCGGAATGTTTTTTCCGTTACGTTGCCGTTACGTAAATTACGTAATTTAGAACGTACGAATGCTGCGCCTTTACCTGGTTTTACGTGTTGGAACTCTAATACGCGGAATAAGTTGCCATCAACGATAATTGTTAAACCTGTACGAAAATCGTTTACTGAGATCATGTTGTTTCCTCCAAATGTTTATAAAATAATGAATTGCTTTGTCGAATGTGTTAATTTTTCATTCCCTGATTCTGTGATTAAAATATCATCCTCAATGCGGACGCCACCAATGCCTGGCAAGTAAACACCCGGTTCAATCGTTACCGTCATGCCCGGCTCTAAAACCGTCTCACCTCGGAATGAAAGTCCCGGTCCTTCATGCACTTCTAAGCCAATCCCGTGACCTGTAGAGTGACCAAAAGCCTCGCCGTAACCTTTTGACGTTAAATAATCACGTGCTATAGCATCTGCTTCTTTCCCTGTCATGCCTGGACCTACTTTTTCTAGCGCTAAAAGCTGAGACTCTAATACAACATTGTACATTTCTACTAACTTTTCAGAAGGCTGACCAACGGCAATTGTACGGGTGATATCTGAAATATACCCGTTATATAATGCACCGAAATCAAGCGTTACAAAATCACCTTGTTCGATTACTTTGTCTGTCGCAACCCCATGCGGTAATGCAGAGCGTAGTCCGCTTGCCACAATTATATCAAAAGATGAGCTTGTAGCACCTTGTTTACGCATGAAAAATTCCAATTCATTCGACACCTCAAGCTCAGTCTTTCCTGGCTTGATAAAATCTAGAATATGTGTAAATGCGTTATCCGCTATTTCACATGCAACCTTAATAATATTAATCTCTTCAGGAGTCTTAATCAAGCGAATTTTTTCAATAATACCCGAAACTGGTATAAAGTCGGCTTTTACTGCTGCTTGATATTGTTCGAACTCGCCATACGTCATCGCATCCTTCTCAAAGCCAAGCGCTTTTATACCTCGTTTTTCTACCTGGTTGGCTACTTCTGCGGTAATAGAACCTGCATGCTGCACAATTTGGAAATCCTGTATTTGTGCGTTTGCTTGTTCTGTATAGCGGAAATCTGTAATGAATACCGCATCCTGCGCTGTGATAAGCGCCACTCCTGCTGTACCTGTAAAGCCCGTCATATAGCGACGATTATAGCCGTTCGTAATCAGTAACGCATCTAGCTGTTCGCCTTTTAATTGTTGACGTAATTTCGTTAATTTCATCTATGTCTTCCCCTTACTTCTGTTGTAAAAACTTACGCATCGCCAGCTCATAACCAAATGTGCCTAAGCCACAAATTTGGCCGACACACTCCGCCGCTAGTTTGGATTCATGACGAAAAGCCTCTCGTGCATGAATATTGGAAATATGTACTTCAATCACCGGTACATCCACACTGGCGATTGCATCTCGAATGGCAATGCTCGTATGAGTATACGCTCCGGGATTGATGACAATACCATCGATATTTGAATCCGCTGCTTCGTGAATCCAATCGACTATATCGCCTTCATGGTTAGATTGTCTAAAATCAATTGCAGCTCCAAATTGCTCAGCCAATGCACTGCAATTTGCTTCCACATCAGCCAATGTTTGTGAGCCATAAATTTCTGGCTCACGCTTACCTAAACGATTCAAGTTTGGTCCATTTAATATGAAAAGTTTCATGATCTGTCTGCTCCTTTTCTAAATACTCCCTCTATTCTAGCATAGTCCCCTTGGACGGCAAATTATTTCGAAGAACGAAACTCTCTCGGTGATAAGTTGCTGTCTCCGTAATAAATATGAAAGTAGATGTAATGAGCACTAAAAAAGGAATAGATAAATGCTTTATACTGCTGCGGTCCCATGGCAAATCCAACAGCCACCACTCAAAAACAATGGCTAAACCTAAACCAAGCACGAATCCTACAATATAGGTTGGCAGACGATATAAAAATTGCAGCCCTATAAACAGGATACATGCCCCGCAAAAAATGAGGATACCCAGTACGATCCATCGTAAAAAGCCATCTGTAATATCCCCTTTTAAAAAAGTAGTCGGATGCCATTTCAGCCAGTGAAATACTCGGAGTACTTTTAATAAAAATGTCAGCACCACTGCCACGAATAAACTAGTCAATGTCATGATTTTCCACATACAATCCTCTCCTTTGCTATCATCGTTGCCAAATTTACACAAACTATGCGTTGAAAGTAGTGATTTCTAAGAAAATTTAGTACAATAGGAGAGTGAAAATAACTAGATTAAGAGAGTGGTGTCGTACGTGAGCAAGGAAACACCTGTATACGGGGGGCAAGCGCTGTTAGAAGGCGTGATGTTTGCTGGACAAGATCATATGGTAACAGCTGTTCGTCGGAATGACGATTCAATTGATTATTACCATTTAAAAAAAGAAAAAAAACCTCTATATCAAAAACTGAAAAAAATTCCGTTTGTACGTGGAGTTGTGGCACTTTTAGAATCGGCTGGCTTTGGTTCTCGCCATTTAGAATTTGCTAGCTCTCGCTACGAGGTGGACCCGGGAGACGAACATTTAGCAGAAGAAGAGGAGCCAAGCAAGCTGCAAATGTGGCTAGGTGTAGCGGTGGTTGGTATTATCTCCTTCCTATTCGGAAAATTTGTCTTTACGCTCCTGCCAATGTTTATGGCAGAGTTTTTCAAGCCTTGGTTTCCAGGTAAAACAATGCAAATTGTATTAGAAAGCGTTTTTAAATTATCTTTACTGCTTATTTATTTATATATCATTTCACTGACACCCCTTATTAAACGTGTGTTCCAGTACCACGGGGCCGAGCATAAGGTGATCAATTGTTATGAAGCAGGCTTACCGATCACTGTAGAAAACGTACAAAAGCAGTCTCGTCTGCATTACCGCTGTGGTTCAAGCTTCATTTTATTTACGGTTATTGTTGGTTTCTTCGTTTACTTTTTAGTGCCGACAGATCCAATGTGGGTACGCTTAGCATGGCGTATTGCGCTCATTCCAGTGGTAATTGGGATTTCCTTTGAAGTGTTACAAGCAACGAACAAAGTCCGCAATGTACCGGTTCTTCGTTTTTTAGGCTATCCTGGTTTATGGTTACAGCTATTAACAACGAAAGAGCCTAAAGATGATATGGTAGAAGTGGCGATTGCTTCTTTCAATAAATTGCATGAGGTAGAGAAAAACCCTCAAGTTGCTGCAACATTAAATCATGACTAAACAATAAGAGCGCAGGGGCTTCCCTGCGCTCTTGCTATTAGAAAAACTTCAATTTGAGAAATAAAATGCCTGTCCTTATCATATACATAATAAGGACAGGCATTTTTTGTATGGATTAGTTATTTAGATTGTACAGTTTCTGCTGCAGATGCATGTACTTCTTCAGGAAGCTCTGGGTTATTTAATCGTAAAGCTTCCGCTGTAGATGCATGCACTTCTTTAAGAAGCTCTGGGTTATTCATTAATTTTTGACCATAAGAAGGAATCATTTCCTTGATTTTTGGTTCCCATTCTTTCACTTCATTCGGGAAACAACGAGTAATTACATCTAGCATTACTTGCACCGCTGTAGAAGCACCTGGTGAAGCACCAAGTAAAGCTGCTACTGAGCCGTCTGCTGCTGTAATAACTTCTGTACCGAATTGCAGTGTACCTTTACCGCCTGCTTCAGTATCTTTGATAACTTGTACACGTTGACCAGCTACAACGATATCCCAGTCTTCCGCTTTTGCGTTTGGAATGAAATCGCGTAACTCTTCAATACGTGCCTCTTTAGATAACATTAACTGCTGGATTAAGTATTTTGTTAATGCCATTTCCTTCACACCAGCTGCTAACAGTGTTGTTAAGTTATGTGGTTTTACAGATGCAATTAAATCCATATTTGAACCTGTTTTTAAGAACTTCGGAGAGAAGCCTGCGAACGGACCAAATAATAATGATTTTTTATTATCGATATAACGTGTATCTAAGTGAGGTACCGACATTGGCGGTGCACCTACTGCTGCCTTACCGTATACTTTTGCGTTATGCTTTTCAGCAATTTCATCTTTATTACATACTAAGAATAAACCACTAATTGGGAAACCACCGATGTGTTTCCCTTCTGGAATACCTGTTTTTTGTAATAATTCTAAGCTGCCGCCGCCTGCACCTAAGAAGATAAAGTTTGTGTTTAAATATTGCATTTTGCAAGCTTGCTCATCGAATACTTTTACTTCCCAATTACCTTCTTTGTTGCGTTTCACGTCGCTTACACTATGGTTGTAGTGTACTTCTACACCTTTTGCTTCTAAGTGCTTAATTAATGTACGTGTTAACGCACCGAAGTTCACGTCTGTACCTGTATCGATTTTTGTTGCAGCGATCATATCGTCTGCTGGGCGGTCTTCCATCATTAAAGGAATCCACTCTTTTAACTTTTCCTTGTCTTCTGTAAACTCCATACCTTCAAACAATGGATTTTGTATCATTGTTTCGAAACGTTTCTTTAAAAACTTTACATTATCTTCACCGCGCACCATACTCATATGTGGTAATCTTTTAATGAAGTCTTGTGGATTATCTATTAAGTTGTTTTCTACTAAATAAGCCCAAAATTGCATAGACACTTGGAACTGTTCATTGACATTGATAGCTTTTGTAATGTCTACTGTTCCGTCAGCCTTTTGAGAAGTATAGTTCAATTCACATAATGCAGCGTGACCTGTCCCCGCATTATTCCACTCATTTGAACTTTCTTCCCCTGCTTTATCAAGCTTTTCAAATAATTTAATGTTCCATTCTGGTTTTAATTCTTTCAGGATTGTTCCTAAAGTCGCACTCATGATTCCGGCACCGACTAAGATGACGTCTGTTTTAGTTTCTCTGCTGCTCATTTTAACCTTCCTTACTCCCTTATATTTTCAGAAATTTTGCATGCGCTTCCATTTTTCGTCAGAACATACATATGTAACGAATAAAAACACATTTTTTCTGGCTTAACTTTACCATTCTATAGTATATCATAATTGTTTTTGGATTTAAATATTTACAACTTTATGAACATTAAAGGTTTTCTAAAAAAAGAAAAAATTGATTCATCCGCATAAAACATTTCAATAAACGAGCAGTTCTTGTGTTAATTGAGACAGTACTTTTACACCAACCCATTTTCTTTCGCATATGCTGAAGAAAATGATAAAAAAGGATGGCTGAATGAAACGAATATGTTTATTTAGTTTATTTTTTGTGTTGGTGTTCGTTGCTGCCTGCGGAGATAAGCAAACAGCCGAGAAGCAAATGACCGATGTAAAAGTCGGCGAAGTGACACGCTCTATTTTCTATGCTCCGCTGTATGCTGCCATAGAGGAAGGCTTCCTTGAAGAAGAAGGGATTAAGGTTGACTTAACAACTATTCCAGGTGGCGATAAAACCATGACGGCGCTACTTTCCGATGGAATCGATATTGCATTGATCGGTGCGGAAACTTCTGTTTACGTAGCTGGTCAGCAACCGAATGATCCAGTCGTGAACTTTGCACAATTAACGCAGACGGACGGAACTTTCCTTGTAGCACGTGAAGAAGTAGAGAATTTTGATTGGGAAATGCTGAAGGGCAGTACGTTTTTAGGGCAACGTGTCGGCGGGATGCCGCAAATGGCTGGAGAATTTGTGTTAAAGCAAAAAGGCATTAATCCGCAAACGGATTTGACACTGATTCAAAATATTGATTTTGCTAATATTGCAAATGCCTTCGCATCCGGCACTGGTGACTATGTTCAGCTATTTGAACCGACAGCGAGTCTGTTCGAGCAGCAAGGCATTGGAAAAATCGTAGCTTCGTTCGGTGAGGAGCTTGGGGCTATTCCATATACTGTCTTCATGACAAAAACGAGCACGCTAGAGGATAAGGAAAAGATTGAAAGCTTTACGAAGGCACTTTATAAAGCACAACAATGGGTATATGAACAGCCAGCAGCAGAAGTCGCCGAGTCCATTGCGCCTTATTTTGAAGATACAGATTTGGCGTTGATTGAAAGCGTAGTTGAACGTTACCGCAGTCAACAATCTTATGCGAAAGATCCGATTATTGATGAAAAAGAATTTCAGAATTTGCTGAACGTAATGACAGAAGCGAACGTATTAGAAAATGATGTATTGTATGAAGATTTAGTGGATCGCAGTTTTGCAGATGAGGTTGTGAAGTAGCATGACACTCGTGGAAGTGAAAAATCTCCAACACCTTTTCTTTTCAAATAAGGATTACACAACCGCGCTACATGACGTCAACTTCACAGTGCAAGCAGGCGAATTTGTTTCATTTATTGGACCGAGCGGCTGCGGGAAATCTACCCTTTTATCCATCCTTGCTGGATTAATTGAGCCAACTGCCGGAACGATTACCTATCATACAGCAGACCCTAAAATCGGCTATATGTTGCAGCAGGATTATTTATTTCCATGGAAAACGATTGAGGAAAATATATTGCTTGGACTGAAAATCGCGAAAAAAGATGACCCAAAAATCGTCCATGATTTACTCCACGCCTTTCAATTGAGCCATACCGCTCCCCTTTATCCTAGCCAGCTATCCGGAGGGATGCGTCAAAGGATTGCTTTAGCACGCACATTAGCCATTGACCCTTCTCTCCTTTTACTAGATGAACCTTTTTCAGCTCTCGACTTTTATTCTAAATTATTGCTTGAGAACTTCGTCGTGAAAACGTTGCAACAGTTTCAAAAAACAGCGATACTCGTCACACATGATATTGAGGAAGCCATTGCGATGAGCGACAAAATTTATTTATTTAGCCACCGCCCAGGTACCCTCATTCAGACCTTTATCATCCCTGAAGCCATCCGCGCTTTACCGCCATTCGATGCACGCAATCATCCGGAGTTCCAACCGTTATTCCAGCACATTTGGAAGGAGCTTGAGGCCCATGGATACGAAAACATTACATGAACAGTTCAACGCACACCAAAAACGGGCGCGGACGAAAATTAAAATACTTCAACTATTGCTCCTTGTCTGCCTTTTTATCACCTGGGAAATGACTACCTATTATCGCATACTCGACCCTCTTATTTTTAGTAGCCCTACGGCAGTGTTTCAACTTTTTATTAGTAAAATATCAGACGGCTCTCTACTCCCTCATATCGGCGTCACCTTATTGGAGACAGTGATTGGCTTTTTACTAGGAACATTGATGGGAACTCTGATCGCTATTTCCCTATGGTCTTCTACTACGTTTGCTAAAGTAATGGACCCATATCTCGTTGTGTTAAATGCGATGCCGAAAGTGGCCATTGGACCAATGATTCTCGTCATTTTCGGTCCTAATATGATGGCGGTTCTCGTTATGGCAACACTCATTTCGGTTATTATTTCTACGATTGTCATCTTCTCCGCCTTCCAACAAGTGAACGAAAACTATATTAAAATCATGCAATTGTTTCAGGCAAATAAATTTCAATTATTCCGCCACGTGATTTTACCTGCTTCTACCCCAACGATTATTTCAACATTAAAGGTAAACGTTGGATTATCATGGGTCGGGGTCATTGTTGGAGAATTTTTAGTGTCCTCTCAAGGTCTTGGCTATTTGATCCTTTCCGGTTTCCAAGTATTTAATTTCAATACTGTATTTTTAGCGCTTTGTATCATAATCGTATTGGCTACGATTATGTATAAAGGTGTAGAAATGTTAGAACGTGCATTGTTGAAAAAGTTTAATATAGGATAAAGCTCCCCGTAAAAGTTAGACACCCCTCTAATTTTTACGGGGTTTATTATGTATGAACCGCCCTACTTCAGACACTCGCACCGTGCTAAGCTACCAATATCACTATACTTTATCAGCTCACTTAAATCTTTAAATGAAATAGGATTTATTTCACATGCAATTTACCAATTAATAGTATTTTTTTACAATAATAAGGAAATTTACTTAGTTATGTTGTACTATTAAAGTATATAAAATACAAAGGTGGGATTTTAATAATGGAAAATAATTTAGTAGCTTTAGTATGTGATGATTCCATTCTTATCCGTAAAAAATTTCATACTATTTTAACGCAGTGTGGTTGCAAAACTATTTTTGAAGCAGAAAATGGGGTGCAGGCAGTTGAACAAGCCATTGCACAAAAACCAGATGTCATCTTTTTAGATATTGTAATGCCTGATAAAGATGGCATTGAAGCCTTAAAGGAAATTAAAGTTACATTACCAGAAGTTAAAATCATTATGGCATCGTCAGCAGGGACAAGTAATTTATTAAAAGAAGCCTTAAAAAACGGGGCCTATGATTTCCTCCAAAAACCAATTACATTAGAAAAAGTTGTGAGCTTACTTGAAAAGATTTTAAAGGAGGCAAAATAAATGTTTAGTCAATATTTTGGTCACTATTTACTTAATCGTTCACTGCTCACACATGAAGAGCTAACAAAAGCTTTAGACATCGAAAAATCAGTACATGTAAAATTGGGCGTTATTGCTGTAGATAAAGGCTTACTGACATCTGCACAAGTAGAGGAAGTACATGAAAAACAGAAGCAAGTCGATAAACGTTTTGGTGAAATCGCTGTAGAGCTTGGTTATTTAACCGTAGCACAAGTAGAAGAACTGATCTCTCATCAAAAACAAAGCCACCTTTATTTAGCTCAAGCTTTAGTGGATCTAAACTTAATGAATATGGAACAATTTAGCGCTGCTTTACATGATTATAAAAAAGCGTATAGCCTTTCGGATGATCAATTTGAAAACATCCGTAATGGCGATGTTGAAACATTAATCGATCATATTTTAATACATCAAGACGCTGAGATAAAGGACAAGTATAGTGCTTACTTATCGCTATTTGCTAAAAATATGGTTCGTTTTATTGATAATCAAATCTATTTAGAAGTAGTTGATGAAAAAGCGATTGAACAAGGTCAGTGGGTCGTTTACCAAAAAATCGCTGGGGATGCACCATTATTTACAGCATTTAATTTACCGGAGGATGTCCTACTACATGTTGCTTCTGTTTACGCAGAAGAAGACATTACACAAGTGGATGAATTGGCAAAGGATGCTGTAAGTGAGTTTTTAAATTTACACAACGGTATTTATTTAGTGAATATGTCCAACTGGGGCACAGAGCTGACGATGAGTCCGCAACAAATTGCCCCAGCAGCACATATTTCTGGTGATTTTTTACCCGTTCAAGTAGAGACAACGAAAGGTACATTCCAACTATTGCTTACTACAGATGTACAATCGGTTACTATTTAATATTTACTTTGCGCTGTTCGCTATGTCGGAGAGCGCTTTTTTCTTTCTCTTCTTCTGCTAGCTTTCAAACAGTTTAAAAGAGCAGTATGCTTACATTATATTTATGAAAGAAAGGGTGCAAAACAGTGCATACTCAAGAGGTTTTAACAGCGCTCGAAGCTTTAGGGAAAGAACGAACAAAGAAAATGTACTTATCAAACGGAGCGAAGGAACCTGTTTTTGGCGTGGCAACAGGTGCAATGAAGCCGCTTTTTAAGCAAATTAAACATAACCAAGCTTTAGCTGATGCATTATACAATACCGGAAACTATGATGCGATGTATTTTGCTGGCATGATTGCAGAACCACTTGTCATGACGCAAGCCGACTTTGAACGTTGGATAGACGTGGCTTACTTCTATATGATTTCTGACTATGTGGTAGCGGTGACGTTAGCCGAATCCCCTCTCGCACAGGATATTGCTGATGCATGGATAGCGAGTGGCGAGGAATTAAAAATGTCCGCTGGCTGGAGTTGCTACTGCTGGCTGCTCGGTCGATACCCTGATCATCATTTTGATAAAGAAAAGCTTGATGCCATGCTTGAACAAGTACAGCAAACCATCCATAGTGCACCCGACCGCGCAAAAGCTTCTATGAATAACTTTTTGTATACTGTTGGTGTTTCCTATATTCCTTTACATGAAAAGGCATTAGCCATAGCCGAAGCAGTTGGGAAAGTGGAAATTCAGCGCGAAAACAAAAAAAGCAGTGTTGTTTATGCGTATGAAAATATACAAAAAGATATCGAAAAAAATCGCATCGGTTTTAAACGAAAATATGTAAGGTGTTAATTCAGCCTGAGCAGTGAACATTTCATTGCTCAGGTTTTTATTTCGTCACCCGAAATACTTTACAATTTTTTTAGCGAGGCGTAGTATGAATATGAGGGTTTAGTGAAATGCTCTTTTACATACTCAGAAAGGTGATACATTTGGAACAACAAAATCGAATATTTACAAAACGCTTTATCAGTTTATTTCTAACAAATATTGCGGTCTTTTTGGTTTTTTATGGACTGACCACAACATTGCCACTATATGCAATTGGAACGTTGGGAGTTTCGGAAGAAGAATCCGGGCTGCCTGTAACAGCATTCTTGATCGCCGCTATTATTGTACGTCCATTTTCCGGTAAGTTACTTGATTTATATGGCAAAAAGAAATTATTAATGATTGCTCTTGTTTTCTATTTACTATGCAACATTCTTTATTTATTTGTCGAACCCTTTTCTTTATTGCTCGCCCTGCGTTTCTTCCAAGGTATTTGGTTTAGCATAGTGACGACAGCCGCAAGCTCCCTGGCAGCAGATATCATTCCAGCAAATAAAAAAGGTGCGGGTCTCGGCTATTTTACTATGTCAAATAACTTGGCCATTGTTATCGGCCCGTTTATCTCTATTTTAGTTGTGCAGCACTATAGCTTTGATACACTATTTCTTGTCCTTACTATTATCGTCGCAATTGGTGCTGTTATAGCAGCTACTATTAAAACGGATGATTTAATAAAGCCGGTTTTAACCAATCGACGTTTAACATTTTCATTTCATGATTTATTCGAGAAAAAAGCTCTCCCAGTTGCTGTATTAGCCAGCATCATCGGCTTTAGCTATGCGAGCGTTCTTTCTTTCTTGTCCTTATATGCGGAAAACAAAGGGCTGCTTGCTGCGGCCAGTTACTTCTATGTCGTGTTTGCAGCTGCGATGTTGCTAACGCGTCCTTTCACTGGCAAAATCTATGATACAAAAGGTCCTAAATACGTGGTGATTCCCGCTATTTTCTCATTCGCTCTTGGACTCGTATTACTTGGTTTGGCAGACGACGCCCTCTTATTTTTAGGATCTGCTCTTTTCATTGGTTTTGGATATGGTACAGTCACGACAAGCTTTCAAACACTGGCCGTACAATCGGCTTTGATTGAACGAAGTGCTTATGCGACAGCCACGTACTTTACATTTTTTGACCTTGGTATTGCTTTAGGCTCGTATATTTTAGGTATTATCGCTACAGCAATGGGATATGAAAATATATTCTTTGTCGCTGCCTTGTTGTTAGCCATTGTTTTCGTGCTTTATATGATTCAAGAAAGAGCTATGCAAAAAAGGAAAACATATCAGTAAAAGCCAAAAAAGCCTCTACCCTATTTGGTAACGGGTTCCGTTTTGAAGTGCAAACAAGGGCATAACAACGTAAATCACATACTGATTTTTATTCAAATAAACAGAGCAATTCGTACTTGAATTTGCTTCTGTTTTTTTATGTTATTGGGAATATTTACAAATCAGTTGTATACTATAAAAAACAATAGAAAAGGAGGTTATACAGTGGAAACTTTTAATTTGTTAATTAGTGCTATTTTGCAAGTAATACTATTCTCCATTATTCCTTTTATTTGTTGGATGATTTTTGGAAGGAAAGAAGCCAACTTTTTTAAATGGTTAGGTTTTAAAAAACCAGTAATTCAAAATAAAGCCAGATATATTATTATCTTTCTTACGACAGTAATTTTCTTGTCCATACCTTCATTCCTTATTGTTCCATTTTTTATAGATAAATCGGTATTGGCAACCAGTCAATTTTACGGACAGGGTGTATCTATGTTAGTTCCTGCCTTGATTTATGCTTTTTTACAAACAGGTCTTTCAGAAGAATTATTTTTTAAAGGTTTTTTAACGAAAAGATTTATTCGTAAATTTGGCTTTCAGGTTGGAAATGGATTACAAAGTCTATTATTTGGTCTTATGCATGGAGTAATGTTTATATCAATTTCAGGGATATTGGGAGCAATTATAGTTATTTTATTTACAGGTATAGCAGGATGGCTAATGGGATGGATAAATGAAAAAGAGTCAGATGGTTCAATTGTGTCAAGTTGGTTGCTTCATGGTTGTGTTAATTATTTAGCATCCATATTCGCAATGTTCGCAATTTTATAATACTAGTTCTTGGTTTTAAATGTTATGAAACCAAGTCTATTTAAATTAATTTATGCAGCAGTAATAAACAGTCATTTATTTATACAGAATATCAAAAATCGTATAAGCTCTATCAGCGATATCAATTCGTTCCGCTGGTGTTCTATCATCGCCATTGTAACTCTTAACAGGCATACAGAAATTATAATAAGTTCGTAAAATTGTTAACGCATATTGTGCATATTTAGGGTTGTAGTTGGCGTAAATATAAGATTTTTTATCCGCTTTGCTGTTAATAAAGGACGTTCTAAAATTGAAATTTTACGTCTAATCAGTTGAATGAACGAGTTGGTTGCATGGTCATTCACTTTTAAGAGTAGATTCGTTAAATGACCTTTGTCTAAGCGACTAACATCTGTTCGACATACGACCCAAGCATAACCTTTATCTTTAAATGCAATGGGTTGTAGTATTTCTGTTCTTCTGGATTTCGGTACAAGTTTATTGTTTTTTTAATCATATCCACCAGTTCGGTATGCCCTAACAACTCTTTTAAATACATATACGCTTTGTGATGATAAGACCCACTGATTTTATTCATTGTGGCCCAATCATTTACAAGTTCTCTAACCTCTGAATACTGCTTATATGCTTGTTTCAATGATTTATCTTTATGGTATTGATAAATAAAGAGATGTGCATTTTCTTGTAAAAATTCATTAGAGAATACACGATGAATTGGATTAATTAATGAACCATCTTCATCTGCGACAAATCGCCATTTATTTGCTTTGACCATTTGTTGAATCAACCATAATTGAGCCATTGTTGTATAGGAGGATGTGACATGAAAACCTTCAACATATGCGGCTCTTTTATTAACTTCCGTTAATTCTGTTAAATAGTCACTATTCGTTTGGAAATCATTTGGAGTTGGCTTCATTGGATATGAAGGATATTTTAATCTCTCGTTTTTGCGACAAAAGAAGTCTACATGGGTTTCGAGTTCTTTCAGAAATTTTCCACGAAACTTGCTTCGCATTTGCATGTTTAGGTTTAATATATTATATCGATTTCATATAATCACCTCTATGAATATATTACTAATTTTTACTCAAAATTGTATAATAAAAACATAGGTAGAATAAATATTCTTCCATTGAAATTGATAGTGTAAATTTATGTGTAATTTTCTATATAAAATCGAATACTCGTTGATAATACAGCAAATAAAAGCATGTAAAAATCATTATGATTTCACATGCTTTTATTTATGTTATTTTGTGTTTTGAACTCTTAAACGGAACCCGTTACCTATTTGGGGAGAGGTTTTTATGTTGCCATATATAGATTGTTAGTATTTATTCTAAGGTATTTTCACCATACCTTTCCCATAACAAAGGAAATTTATTCCTTAATCCCTCTTCATCATCTTCCTCCCAATCAAATTCCATTTCCGGTTGCACATAATTATCATTCGAGAGTTGGTTGTATAAATTGTAGTAATGCTCATCATCAAGCCCCGTTTTCTCTTCATAAGCCATACTAGCGACGTACAGCAGTTCTTCAAACTCTGGAACACCGCCTTCCTCCTCCAGTAGTTTAAGATGAGGTATAATTTCTTCTGGATTTTTCATGACCGTTTCATAAACATCCTTTCCTAGGTAGAGCAGCCAAGCCCTAAAATAATCAAAGGTATCATCCGA
Organism: Lysinibacillus odysseyi; assembly: GCA_014595895.1. Lineage (GTDB taxonomy): Bacteria > Bacillota > Bacilli > Bacillales_A > Planococcaceae > Lysinibacillus_B > Lysinibacillus_B odysseyi_A. The sequence continues at coordinate 1,486,536 of JABUKB010000001.1, forward strand.
ACATCCCCCCATAATAATATAAGCAGCTGCCCATAGGTTGGATGTGTAAGATTTGTAATAATGCTGGTTGAAAATAGTATCAAACCTTACAATATCTTTTACCGGCCTTTTGGACAGGTCATTCACTAACCACTCCAGTTGCTCATCAGGATCTTCCCCTTTTTTCTTCGCGGTCTCAAGTAGCTTCCAAAACAAGTCTTCTGTTATACCGCTATCTTTTATTACCTGTTCCGATAAACTTGCCACAGCATATCCCTTTTTCAACTTGGAGTGAATCAGTTTATTGGCTTCTTTCCGACAGTCTTCTTCCGATTCAAATTCTTTCGTTTTCACGGCTCCAACCGTCCCAGCTTTTCCGTATGTGACAGTAAATGAATTTCCTGTAACGCTAATTTTCCAGAACTTATTTGATACATCGTCTTTATAGATGAGTAATGTTTCCATGAATCAGCCCTCCCAAACAGTTAGTACAACTAGGTGAACTTTATGGTTTAATAAGAAAACTGTAAATTTGTTAGTCCAAAGGTTAAGCAGTAGAAATTTTTAAAATCTCTATTCATCCTCATCACTTCCCAAGAAATCAATCATAACAGCAACAATTTCACCAGACGCATTCTCTTTCATATAAACCGGGTATAAGCCATCCCCATATCCTGACATCGCTACCGCACCCCCGGGAACAATTCCACCTTGCTGTTCAGTTGAAACCGCATCGCAACACGCAACATAGTATTTGGATACATGATCATCCATGTCAATCTCATACACATTTTCTACTTCACCTATTATTTTTTCATCATCGTTAAAAAAGGTGAAATCAAAAATACCAGCTTGGGCTGAATCCACAGCAATTAACTGATCAATTGGGAGCCATTCCCCTTCAGGCTCTGTATTTCCCCAAAAGGCTGTAAGTTGATGCACAACCTCTTCCTCATCATAAGAAACAGTAGCCGACCAAGTCCCTCTTTTAGCTGGTTTTAACAGAGCCTGCAAATCTTCCGTATCTTCTTCATCATAGCCATAGCAAGGATCGCTTATGATAAGCTTGCCACTCGTCACTTGGAATGTTCCGAAGGAGATTGTTACATTTCTATAATTAGCAACCTCACGTTCGATAAATTCTTTCAATGACAAAGCTATGCTCCTAGCTTGGGTTGTTTCATGATCCCAAATGTATATTTGATCTTGTACAAACTTTTTTCTCACACGAAAGCATAGTTTATCCCCTGTTCCGTTCTCACCAATTACTATTAAATCTTTTGGCAAACTTTCTTCTTTTTGCTCTAGATTTTGTCTTACGATATCGTCCCAAGTTTGTTTTGGATTGAGATTATCCTGAATCGGATAGAGAATCCAATCACCAATCTCAGGATGATTTATCAACGTAAAAAGTTCTTTATATTCTTCCGGGAACAGTACACCTAACTTTTCTTCCGTTGCTTTTATCTGTATTTCATCCACTCCCGGTTTTCTTGTTGGGAGCAACTCGATTAGATTCTTCATAATTGACCTGCCTTTATTAAAATTATAGGAAAGTTATTTTGTTTGTAATGCTCTTTCTTCGCAATCTCTTCAGGATATTTTAGCATAAACTCTCAATTTCGATGTCGATTGTTATGCAGGTAAATGGTCCTTTAGCTAAAGAAGGCACAATTCCTTTTCAAGAATTGTACCCGATTGTTGAAGGTATAAGCATGTGTTTTTAAACTAACATACCTTTTAAAAATGTTAAATCTAAAGGTTGAAAAATAAAATATAGATAATTAGAAGGTATTTTATTTCCTTATTTTCACATTGAACAATAAATAACTGCTATACATTTTATTGATTTCCTACCTTTGTTTCCATAGTTACGTTGTCTATTGTAATTTAGGCTGTTTTCGTAAAATTTGTGTTTTTAAATAAAAAACAAAAATGTAGCAATTGACAATTCTCTTTAAAAGAGTAAAATTACACTAAATTGGAAATCAGGTTTTTCTTAAGAAGGATAAAACAAATAAGTAATAAAATCTTGAAAATGAATACTTAAAAAATCTATGGAACTAAAATTTATGGGAGGTGAAAGAAGTATGACATTTTTATCAATTATTGCAGTTCTTATAATAGGGTTACTAATGTTATCGATTGGTTTAGCAAATAAAAAAAGATGGTTGAAATTCCTATCAATAATTCCACTTACGATTTCAGTTTGGCAACTTGCAAATCTATTTTTAATGGGCTTATAGAGTTTATACTCCCTTGATATTATCGATAAAAGAGACCTTAGAAAAAGGTCTTTTTTGTACACTTCTTAGCATTTCTGTTGCAACTTCTTAAAAAATGTTCCATTCAAGTTTTTTAGGAGATTATGAAATTTACTGTCGTGTTGAATAATGTTTGAATTAAGTGGGTCCTCCGAAACTTTATCTGCCTAAAGTTGATTAATATTTTCGTTTAGATAACTGCCATCGAAATTTTTGTCTTTAAGATTTATATCTGGCGTAATCAAAATATAGAAGAAACTCCAACTTAATTTGCTAAAGTACACTCATATTTAGACTATGTTAAGCAACAAACATACTCAGACGAAGCGAATCACAACTTATCTAGCTACATCTCATTTTAATATCTCACAGAGCTAGGAAATAAAAGTATATCGGATAGTTTTAATTGTATGATATGGCCAATAAATAAATTTTAGGTCATTAATAGATTTTTTAAAAACATAAAAATAAAGAGCCATTCTATTTTATTAGAAAAGGCTCCATGCATAGCAAGTGAGTTTTGATATTATTTAACCAAAACTTTTCTAGTATATTCTTATTGTTCTTTCTATTCCTCCAACTAGTCCGTGTACTTAATTTGACAAAGTATCATGCATCACGACTCGATTACGACCCTTTTCTTTTGCTTCATACAATGCTTGATCGGCATAATCGATGAGTGTATTTATATCGTTATCCTTAGCAGGAATAATGCTCGCTACGCCACAGCTAATCGAAACAGTTTCTTTTACAGGTGAATGCTTATGCAAGATTGCAGCCTGTTCGACATAAAGACGAATACGCTCAGCCACCTCATATGCCGCTTCAACATGATATTGAGGGAGTACTACGGCAAATTCTTCCCCGCCATAGCGTATAGCAAGTGCTGTGTCTTTATCGATACTCTTCACAATTTGCTGTGCAACTTTTGTTAATGTCGCATCCCCTTCAAGGTGTCCATAATAATCATTGTACAACTTAAAATAATCAATATCGAGAAGGATGAGTGAAATGGGCTCTTCGATTTCAGCCAACATATCCCATTTCTCCTGTATGTAACGGTCAAATTCCCTTCTATTCCCTACCCCTGTTAAAGCATCCCGCATGGACATTTTGGCTAGTTGCTTTTCCCGGTTTTTAGATTCCGTAATATCTGTGAAAACCGCTACATAATTCGTCACTTTTTCTTCCTTGTTCCGTACTTCACTGATATTTAAAAACTCCGGATAGATCTCTCCATTTTTCCTCTTATTCCAAAGTTCTCCTTCCCATTGTCCCTTCTCATGAATGTCTTGCCAAAGCTGCTGGTAAAATGGTGCAGTCTGTTTGCCTGAACTTAACATCGTTGGCTTTTTGCCAATCGCCTCTTGAATCGAATAACCGGTAATCTTTGTAAAGGCATTGTTCACAAGAAGAATGTTTGAGTCCTGGTCTGTAATCATTACTCCTTGCATCGTATTATGAAATACCTTTTCATACAGTATTCTCGCTTCTTGGGCTTGTTTACGCACTGTTACATCTTTTTGAATGCCGATAAAATACTCTAGTACACCTTGTTTATCGAAAAGAGGCGTCAGTTGCAACTCGTTCCAAAACGGTTCACCATTCTTTTTATAATTTAAAATTTCCACTTCACAAGGACGTTGCGCACGGATTGCTTCACGAATGATTTGCACATCTTCTTGCTTCGTTTGTTCCCCTTGCAGAAACCGACAATTGCGGCCAATTACCTCATCTGCGGAATAGCCCGTCACTTCCTCAAACCCTTTGTTGACATAGATAAGCGGGTTATCCTGGAGACGCGGATTACTAAGCACTACACCGACACCTGTCTGATCGATTGCTTTTTGAAGCAGCGTGCCAGCTATATGTTGAATCATTCCGTTCACCTCCTAACTTTATTATATAATTACTCTTAAAAATTCACTCTATTTATTATAGTATCATTTAGATTCCTGCTGCATGAAAACAGCCAGCTATTGTTTCGGTTATTCTACTTCTAATAAGGATGATTTTTGTTTCATCCGTTTTATCATAACACTACTTCCCATTCTTTTGTATATTAATTGTATAACGTTTACTTGTGTACACATATTAATCATACCGTTTCATACTAAAAGTTTATACAAAAGTTGTACAATTATATTTACTTTGATACTATGATAAAAAGGAAATATTGACAGAATCATTACATAAATCATGGGGGAATAATTATGGCATGTAAAAACTGTTTAGTTTTGGAATTACAATTTGAAATCTTGTTACAGGGTAATCAAAATATCTCTATGATAGATATTGTAATGGAGCATTTTAAGAGGAGAGGATTGATGATTAAAAAAGAGAAAGATCTTTTAATCATTAAGGAATCTGGAACAAGAGAATTTTTGGACTTTAGTCGGGATTTCATGGAAATAGATAAAATCTATTTTCGTTTTGATAACAAGGATTGGGAGCCTATCTCGGAAATTGAAACCATTTTGGATATGCAATGGATTGATGAAGTGATTCGCAGAAATGCCGTTGTCAGTTACTCTCAACCTATTGTAAATGCAAAAGAGGAAATAGAGGCATATGAGATATTATCTCGATTTACCCGGGAAGATCATTCTCTCATCTACCCAAATGAAATATTCAGTGCCGCAAGAAGCCGCGGCCGCTTATATGCTTTGGACCGTTTATGCCGAATGGCAGCTGTTCGGTATTCTGCCGTTTTAAATAAAAAGACGTTTATTAATTTTATTCCCACTTCTATCTATTCGCCTGAGTTTTGCTTGCAATCCACTATCAAGCTAGCTAACCAATTGCAAATTGACCCTAACCAATTTGTCTTTGAAGTCGTTGAATCGGATAAAGTAGAGGATGTAGAGCATCTAAAGACGATTTTAAATTATTATAATGAAAAAGGTTTCCAATATGCTTTAGATGATGTGGGTGAAGGATATAGCACGTTGGAAATGCTATTAGATTTACAGCCTCATTATATGAAATTGGATATCAAGTATGTACAAGGAGTGAGTGTTGATTCTGAAAAGCAAAAAGTAGCCAAGTTATTCTTGAAAAAAGCTTTTGAAATCAATGCAATACCATTAGCAGAGGGTGTTGAATGCAGAGAGGACTTTGAATGGTTAAAACAAAGTGGGTATCAGCTTTTCCAAGGATACCTATTTGGGAAACCTAGCGTTGTGCCTCAAAGATAAAGCGAGCGATCATAGGTTACTAATGGAACACCGTTTGTATCTAAAATACGCAAAACACCTCCAAGGCTGGTCGTTCATTTCCCCTGCCCCATTCAGTAAGCTCATGAATTTGTGTATAATCTAGATACAATCAGTAATCTTTCCAAAAGATAATAGCCTCCATGTATGCAAGAACACATGGAGGCTATAAAAATCATTGCTTATCGTAAAGCTTGTCTCTATGGGGTTTCTACGTATTATTTTAGTCTTTTTATCCACTCTTCTAAAAATTGCTGAGGGAACTTGACTGACTCAATATCTAAGCTAGCCAACTCATTTTCAGGAAAGCTATTTACAATCATTAACTCCCATTGAGCTGATATATCTTCTAATATTTCTCGCTCTAAATCCGTTAAATTCATACTTTCTGAATCCATATCTGCATAATAGTTTTCTAAAATATTCTCACAGTACTCAACTAATTGATAATCTGTTATACGATTATTTAATACATCATTCATTTTTAAGATTATATTTCTTTTCATTCCTAATTACCATTCTCCGGAATTATTCATAACCTGGACCGCGTGAGTTGACAGAGATGTACTATTTTGACAATTCATTAAGACCGTTCAAATTTGCCTGAACAGTCCTGCCCATCTCTAATTAACTTCATTAATCTACCATTACACCCCAACCATCACTATATGCATCAAATGGCTGCACCAATTCATTTAGCCTTTGTTGCATTGCAACAATCGGTGCATGCTCTAGCATCATTGTTACTTGAACCGTACAATACCAATCATCTTCGTCTTCATCATAAAATCCTTCTACCTGAAATTCATGTTGATTGAGGATGGTTAAAGTTGCTTGTAAACTCGCTTCATTGTCACAGGCAATATAGAAATCGACCTCTTGTGGCTGAGTGAAATCTGCCCCATTCTTCCAGAGCATTTTTAATACCTGGCCATCTTCATCCTTTGGAAACATGTAATAACCTCTCCTCTTTTTCTGCTAATAACCTTTTTACTTCTTTACCTTTTATATTATAATGATGTTTTTTCGAATTACTCATTTTCCCCAAGTTTTATCCTGCATTAACAAATGATAGTCCTTAAACATAGCTATCGGTTGGTTCTTTTGTTAGCTAATTGCCCCATGCATTATAATCAATAGAGCTCACTATCATTTAAAGTCTCTCTGTATAAATAGTAATAATAAGTGCAGCATACTCCCGACCTTCTTCTTCATATTCATAATCCTCAAATAAATCCACAACAAGCGGAATATCTGGGTATCGATCTTTCAGCGTAAGTGACCAAAAATATTGTAATGCCTCTCCAAGTGCATCAATCATTTCCGAATAATTGTCCTTTTCGTATTCTTCTAAATTTCTATTGAAGAAATCCGTAACCTCATACATATTTGTGACAACTTCTAACTCTTTATATGTCAAGCCGGATTCCTTCCACTCATTAAAAGTTTTTGCATCATACCGGTGCTTTAGTACATAACAGCCATCTACTTCCAACATATCGGGACAAAAAAATTTAGCGAAACCTAAACTAGTTGCTAAATCTGATTTTTCATCGATAAAGCTCCACCACGTATAGAATCCTTTAGACTGTTCATTGTTTAGTGCATATTCTTTCACGATTTTTTCATCAAACATACATAGCCCCCATCTCGTATTTTTTTTATTACCCCATATTAATTGAGCAAAAGCGGTATCTTTTTTTCGCTAGTTTATGCTGAACTTTATTATTTACTTTCATGCTTAGCTGTTAGATTTATTTATGTTCCAGTTAAATAAGCGATCATTGTATTCATCAGATTCAATACATATACCGACAGATAAATCCTCTTTAACATAAAGTAAATCAAATCGTCCACCTGAATAACCTACAAATTCCAAGATACTACTTATATTTTTCATAAATATGTTAGGTGAAAGATATAGCGCATCTAAGTTTCCTTTGTACTCGTAAAATAGAATCATATGAGACTCATTTTTATTTAATAATTGGTTTTTTAAAATTAAATTTTCTAGAATAGGCTCAGAATTTCCCTGTAGAAGAATGGGCTTTAATGCTTTCTTTTCTTCTCTTTCATACATAAATGAATAGGCTTGAGAGAATAACCTTTTCACATTTTCTTGTTCTAAAAAACCTTCAAACTTATAACCAATTAACCGTTCCTCTAGGTATTTAACGGCTAACTTCCTATTATTCTTCACCTTTAATGCTTCTATTTTTGCTTTTCTGTCGAACTCTTTAGCCATTATTATTTGTATCCTTTCTTAGATTCAGAAAAGTGCCATTTCAATTGATTATATTTACTTTTCTTCATAATACACATAGCCTACGTAGCGAATTGGCTACCCTTGCATACGGCTATCGGTTGTTTCTGTCGACAGCTGATTGTCCCATGAATCATAATCATACGTTGCTACTGTGGCACTACTAGCGTCTAAAATGCACACCACATCCCCGCGGCAGTTCGTCACATATTCAAACATTTCGCCTGCTGCATTCGATGCAATCACTCCACCCGTGTTTGGTTCACATTTGTGATATGTAATAAATTCGCACCTTCATAATGTATGTTATTAAAAAAGCTGAATTCAAAAATAATTCAAATTCAGCTTTTACAAATAACTATATTTCTCCTTTATCTATATTATTTTCATAAAAATTATAGTTAATTATCGTCTGAATAAAAATTACCTAGATAATCAATTAATTCTTCTAATTGCAGACCGTATTTCGTAGGTTTATCATCAGTATCAAATCCATTTTCAATTAACTCATCACTAACGATATCTTGTAATCGTTCTATAGTGGAAAAGTTTGCTTTTTCTATACTAATTACCTTATCCTTTAAACTCCCATCATGTTTTTCAATACACTTGAGTAACAATTCATTTAATTCTGCTTGTTTACTCATAACTAACCCTACCTTCATTTTATTCTGGTATTTCCCTTCCCTTTTGCATAGGCTTTGCAGTCATGGTACACTGCGGATTAGTTCTGGGGAAATATGCCTTCATTAATGAACGCCCGCAAAGTCCATTACACTATTTATTAGGCAATGGACTTTGCGGGCGTTTAGGGCAATACTCGCAGCTAGGATCACTGCATTTGGATTCACACCAACTGTTACATGCAGGACAAAAATAAGCATCAAAATCTTCATAATAAGCTAAATTAGATTTACATGTAGAACAGTACTGTTTTTGTTCCATATGACCATAAAATTCAAAGTCATCAATGCTTACCTTGTCAGCTAATTGTACTATTTTCATTCATAATCTCCTCTAAAACTAACTAACCTACTTCTCTAGTCAAAAGTGATAATTATAGTTTCTCATTATTGAATTCATAACGTCTATATTTCACCATAGTTATCATTCCAAGAATAGGCCCGATCGCTAATATTGTAAAGACATACTCCCAACCGATGATTCTCTGAATAATAGGGATGAGATTTATAGAAAATATAGTAATTAGGAAACCGATACACATTTGAAAAGTAAGGGCTGTACCTACATACTCCTCTTCGGCTACTTCTGAAACTGCTGCAGAAAATTGCGCGGAATCAGATATGACGGATACTCCCCAAATAATGGCGATAACGAAAGTTAACCAAATAGCTTGCCCGAACGTAAAACCGATTACTATTGAGCAGATAGCACTGATAAACATGGAAATAATCGTTAAATTGGCTCTTCCGATTTTATCTGATATCAGTCCGCCGATCACACAACCAATCCCTCCTGCAATTCCAATTGAAACAAAAGAGGATAAGGCAATGAACCAATGAGGAGTTTCTGGTGAATACATTGAAAAACTAGCCGTCAAAAATACGGGAAGCCATGTCCACATGGCATACAATTCCCACATATGCCCGAAGTAACCGTAGTTCGCAAGCATTACCGGTTTATTCGTCACTACTTTTTTTATTAATTTTAAAGAGAAAGGCACTCGTTTCGATTTCACCGGGGCATCTTCTAAGACAAATAAAACAACGAAAGCGGATAATAAAGCCAGTACTGAACTGCAAATGATCACGAACTTCCAGCTTACTGAAGAAAGGAAGATCACAACAAAATGTGGTAATGATGACCCTAATGTCAAGGCTGCAATTAAAATGCCAATCGCCAACCCGCGTTTCCTAGGAAACCATTCTGATAAAATTTTTACAGCGGTTGGATATACACCAGCCAGAGTTACTCCAGTTAATATCCTTAATAGAATACCGAAAAAGCCGGAATCGACTAGAATTAATAAGACATTCAATAGTGCACCTAAAAATGCTGAAATAGCAAACACCTTTCGCGGATTAAAACAATCAGCAATCCCAAAAGATGAGCTAAATAATGCGCCTATTACAAATCCAATCGGTACAGAAGCAGAAAGCCACGCTTCCGAATCAGGACTGAGATCCCATACTGCAATTAGTTCGGGCGCAATCACTGAAGCGCTATACCATAAGCTCAAAGCACATAATTCTGATAATCCAATCCACAACAATGCTCTCCAAGAACCTTGAATCATCCTATCCCCCCAAATGAATTGTAACAACTCACATAATGTAGTTCCATGTCTCTTTTAGTGATGTCTTAGCTTTTTGAATAAGAATATCTTCATTTCTTTTGTGGCAAAGTATGAGAATAAATAGCAACCTGTTATCACGATGGCACTGCCGATTCCTTGGATCCAAGTCATTTGTTCACCTAAAAATAGAAAAGCTAAAATTGCTGTAAATATCGGATTAAAATTCAGAAAAACTCCCGATGTCGTTGAACCTAATTTCTGAACACAAATATTCCAAAATAACATACTCAATACCGTAGAAATTACTCCTGTATACAGTATAGCACTTAAGAAAGAAGCATTTATATTGGAAACAGTAAAATGAGGAACGCTCAAAGGCAAGAGAACAATCAGTCCAAAAATAGCGGAGTATAAAGTAGACATCAAAGCCGAAGTTTTGGTCATGGCCCATTTGGTGCAAATCGTATAGATGCCCCATACACATACCGCGGCTATCATCCATAAATCGCCCGTATTAAAATTCAATGAAAGTACGTAATCTATTTCGCCTTTTGATAGTACAAGAATAACACCAAAGAGAGAAAAAACCATTGAAACAAATTGTAGTAAATTAATTTTTTCTTTTAAAAAGATAAAGGAACAAACAGCGATGGAGATCATATTTAATGTAGATATTAATCCGACATTTGTTGCGGTTGTCTGCTCCAATGCTAAAAATTGCAACAAGTTAAATAAAACAACACCTGTTACTCCCATTAAAATTAAAGGAAGTAACGCATTTCGTGGTGGCAGAATCTTTTTTTCCTTCCACCATACAAGCGGTACGAGGCAAGCGACAGCAATTACCCACCTCATAGTCGTTAGGGTGATTGGTGAAGTATGTTCAACAAGAAATTTACTAACAACAAAATTTCCCGCCCAAAACAAACAGGTTAAAAGCAGTAAGGCATAATACTTCGCCATTTTTTCCATTTCCTCCTTTAAAATCTCGCTAGTTAAGCCCTATAGCTTTTTATGAATAACGATTTATATTTCTCTCTTTATATTAGAACGCTTCCTACACAACGTAAAATTGAAATTTTTAACCCCTTGCTATAGACTAAAGTTATAGCAATTCAGTAAGCAGGACTAAATGAGGGACGGTGAGGATATGACACTTCAGCAATTCCGCTATCTCGTAGAAATCGCCAAACATAATTCAATCAGTAAAGCCGCAGCGGCACTTTTCGTAACACAACCTAGTATCAGTAAAGCAGTACGTGATTTGGAAGTCGAGCTAGGGATTACGATTTTAGATCGAACGAACAAGGGGGTCGCTTTTACAAAAGAAGGCACTGAATTATTGTTTTACGCTAAAACGCTTCTAGAACAAATGGAGGCTGTGATTCATCATTTTGACAAAGACAAGAAAACAGATCTCACGAAGTTTTCCATTTCCTCGCAACATTATGGCTTTGCAATAGAGGCTGTTGCAAATGTAATGGATCATTTTACTGAACGGAAATATGAGCTGGCCATTCGGGAAGGTAAATCAACCGATGTAATTGACGATGTGTACGCAAGCAGAAGTATTCTTGGGATTTTATCTTTAACTGATTTAAATAAACAGTATTTCGAGCGTCATTTCACCTCAAAATCTCTACTGTTTACACCCCTAGCTTCATTGAAGCAACATGTCTTTTTACGTAAAGAACATCCTTTAGCTCGTAATCAGTCCCTAACACTCGAAAAATTACGAGATTATCCTTATTTGAGCTATCAGCAAGATGATATGCTATTGCATTTTGCAGAAGAAACGCTCCATGTCAACGATATAGAAAAACTAGTCTATGTGACAGATCGAGGGACCATGAATAACCTGCTATCAAATACAGATGCCTATAATCTGGGGACAGGCTGCATCGTGGATAATTACATGAACCAAAATATCATCTCAATTCCATTGGAAGAAAGCCAACTAATTCAAGTTGGTTTTGTAAAGCGAAAAGACGTATTTTTGCCAGAAGAGCTTCTGATCTATATTGATTTTTTAAAAGTAGCATTGGAAAAATCCATGCCGAATGACAAATAAAGCGACCCAAAAACGCCAATTGTCGAAAATCAAATGATACTCAAACTACATATTCGAACAAATCTAAAAAGCATGTTTTGAAAAATAATTTATCAAAACATGCTTTTATTGAATTGTATAAGATTTAATTCTTTTTAATAAAGTTTGGTATCTTTATGTTCGTTCACATACTCAATACTAGCTTGTAAGGTTCTGTTCATAATTCTTTAAAAACCTAAATTAATTTTTAAAGGTACATTATTTGAAATACCATTTAAGTGCATTCGTATAAAGAATTTTATCAACAGCTTGTTCATCAAAAATCTGTTGGATTAATTTAATATCAGCATATGCAAAAGGTCTTTTCGCTCTTGTAGATGGTAAATCCGTTCCAAACATAAGAGCATCCGGATTCGTTTCATAAATGGATTTTAAGGCATTCTCCACATTCAACTCTACACGACCAAAACCAGTGGCTTTTATATGTACCCCTTTATCAACCAGTTTTAATAAATGTGGCAGTCCCTCTTGAGATAACCCTAAATGATCAATGGATATGGCTGGTAACTTTTCAATTATGTATGCAATTTCGGGTAACTCTTTTGCATCAATATAAAGCTCGCTATGCCAACCTGCTAAATCGTGTACCCTTCTTGCAAAGTAGTCTAGCTTTGATACATCTTCCGAACCGCCTCGTTTAATATTAAAACGTAATGCTTTTACGCCTTTTTCGTTTAAATTTAAGATTTCCTCATCCGTCACTGTAAATGGCAATTGTGTAACGCCGCAAAATGCTGGGCCCATTTGTTTTAATGCTTTCAATAAATAGCCTTGATCAAACCCTTGGAATGATCCAGATACAATAGCTCCGCCTAAAACATTTAAGTCAGCAGTTTCATTTTGATAATCCTCTACTACATAACTAGGCGGCAAATATCCTTGGTTTTCAATGACCGGAAAATCAAAATCGATAATATGAAAATGTGCATCAAAGATTCTCATTTCATTTTCCCCTTCCGCTTATGTATACTTCTTCATAATCTTTACTATACGTTTTAACATGTTATCCAGCAATAGAATCCTTTTCATGAAGAAGACGCTCTCCTTATTTCCAGAAAAGCGCCTGATTATTGAATATTAATACTGTGAAAGGGAGGTAAAAATGCTTTTCGGTTATTTTGCTAAAGCACCCTATAGAGAAAGTTGTGCTTGTTGTCGGAATTTTTTAATCCTTATAAAGCCATTTATCCCTTTCTTAATTTCAATAATTTCCATTGATAAGACAAGTATGGCATTCCTGTAAAGATGAGGGGTATAAGGGAAATCATACCTAATACCTGAAAAAGGATTGCGATACTTTCAGGTACCGATCCCAAATCATTAAAAATGCCAACCAACCAAAATACCACCGTAGAAATGAAAAATGGAAGAGCAACCTTCCCCATCTGCTTCTTTTCTCGTTCATATTTTTCCACAGTAGTTGGTTTATCTGTATAGATTGGCTTGGTTCCTGTAGGAGCACTAAATATATGAATTTCATTTCCTGCAGAACATACATGTGACCATCCGGCAGCTTCAAAGAAGGCAAAATATTCATCATCGGCTCCCTTTTGATAATCCAGTGCATACTCAATGTCCTGAGGTTCTCCTTTTCTTAGCTTGTATCCGAGCCCTGCAAATTTTTCTAACACCCAACCCTCTTTTGCATATTCAGCAAGCTTTTTCATTTCTTTCTCTTCAAAAAAAGCTAAACCACCATTAGCAATATATTTAACTTTTTTCATATTAACCGCTCCCCTCTTATTTTAAATACCTCTTCTGCATGCAATACCATTTCCTGTCTTCGCTTTACTTCTTTTTTCAAAAGTTCAATTCCCTTTTCTGTTGCAATATAGGTTTTTCTTTTCGGGTCATCATCATCAAACAGCTGAATTAATTCGGCAACTAACAGTTTCTTGATTGTTGTATACATAGAAGCAGGTCCAATTTGAAATCGCTGGTCGGTCATTTCTTCAATCGTTTGCATAATGAGGTAACCATGCCTCGCATCGACTAAAGACAATAAAATATAATAAGCTGTGTCCGTCAGTTCCCCCATCTCTAACGAGTCATTTCTTCCCATGATATTCCTCCTTTGTATCATTTAATGATATATCATTAAATATAATATATCGTTTAATGATATATGCGTCAATTAAAAGTTTCTTCATTATTTCTTCACTGACACCTCTCTTAGTTGGTACAGTGTCAGGAAAATGCAGATTTCCAACATGAAAAAGCCTAATTTCTCAGTATAAGAATGAGAAATTAGGCTTTTCCATTAGTTGTCCTATATACTAATAAATCTACTGCATAAAAAAGTCATAGCCATTTTTTAATATAAGTAAAGATGTGACAACAATAAAGATAATCCGCACATATTTCGTTCCACGACCTAATGCAAATTTTGCTCCAGTGAAAGCACCAATAATCATTGCCAAGCCCATAACTAAACCATACGAATAATTGACTGTATCAAGAATTAAAAACATAATGAGTGCTGCAAAATTACTTGTGAAATTAAGGAGCTTCGCATTTCCGGAAGCTTGTATAAAATCAAAGCCCATCATGACAAAGGCAAAGATAATGAATGATCCTGTACCGGGCCCTAAAAAACCATCATAAAAACCGATAGCAATCAGCACGCCTAGAAAGATAGCCTTTCTTTTCTTTGTCATTTCAAGCCGTTTTTCGATACTTCCCCAATCTTTTTTCATGATGGTGTAAATCAACACAACTACTAGCATGATAAAAATGAGGGGCTTGAGTAAATCAGGTGAAATAAAATTTACTGTAACCGCGCCAAACATAGAACCTATAAAAACTAGCGGTACAATAGGTCCTAATAATTTAAGATCAATTTTCCCAGCACGTAAAAATGTCAGCATGCTCGTTAAATTTCCTAATGTCGCTGCGAGCTTATTGGTGGCGATGGCTGTTGCAGGAGGCAGTCCCACAAATAATAATGCTGGTAGCGTAATCAATCCGCCACCGCCAACTATTGAATTGATGAATGCTCCTAAAAAACCAAAAATGAATAAAATAATGACGATTGAAATTTCCATATCCCCAAACATAAAACACCCCCTTTAGTTACTACTTGAATAGTAACTAAAAGAGCGTTTCTTGTAAATAGTACCATTAAATTTTGTATGGTATGCTGTGTTGCTATGAGGCATGATCCAATAAATAATCCCCTGTTTAGCGCTCGTTGGCGGGAGATGCCTTTTTAATTAGCGCCAACAACAGGAAAATGCAAATTTATAACGTGAAGGAGACTTTTTCATTGCTTCATTAAAATGTCTCTTAAGTTAGCCACCATTCTATTTTTTTATAAAGCATCTCTTAAAAATTTAATAAAGCTCCTTGCCTCATTCGTTTCTATTTTTGTTACAACATACGTTGAGGATGTGGGGCGTGAAACTTTCTCGGGCTTTACTTCCATCAAATTACCCTCTATTATTTCATCCTTAACCATAGAATAAGGTAAATAGGAAACACCAAGACCATTCTCTATGAACCTTTTTGTCACTTCTACCTGATTCACGACCATCGTTCGAACCATTGGATAATGCATTTTTATATCAATCAATAATGAACCCCAATAGTGTGGATGATTATGAGTTATTAAGCGATAATTAGATAATACTTCACTCTCAACAAGATTTCTTGTTCCTTCCTGCAGGTTAGCACCAACTAAAATAACTGGCTCTTCGTGGATAATTTCAGCGTTTAATTTTGTTTGCAAAGGCTGCACTCTGGATAGTCCTAAATCAGCTTTCCCATTACTTATCTCATCACCAATTTCAAAGGACTTCATGACATTAATAAACACTTCTATATCAGGGTTTTCATCAATAAATTCACGCAATAACGAAGGTAAAAATGAAGCTGCGATTTGAGGCGCTGCTGCAATAGTTAATTTACGATTATATCCTTGCTTCCAGGATTCAAGATGATCAATCCCTTGTTCATACTTTGATACTAATTCTCTTGCAGAAGGAAGAAATTTATACCCTGCTTGAGTCAATATCACTTTCTTTCCGCTTCTTTCAAACAGCTGAGTACTAAGGTGTTCTTCAAGCCGTTTTATATGCTTTGTTACAGCAGGTTGAGTTAAAAACAATTCTTCAGAGGCTTTCCTGAAATTTCCATACTTTGCAGATATAATGAATGTTTTTAGCCATCTAATGTCCATTTTATTCTCCTTCAATATAATAACGACTCGTTATTAAAAACTTCCATATTTGTTAATTTTAATTATAGATGATAGTGATTATAATTCAATTAACAATTCGAAGGGGGAAATAAAAAATGGTTTATCAGAATGCAAAAGAATCTATTGTTCAAAAGTTTAATGAAAATGCGGAAAAGTATGACTCGCAACGAAGTAAATTGATTCCATGTTTTGATGATTTTTATTCTATACCCGTTTCAATAATGGAAACCCGTTCTTCAACGCCAACTGTATTGGATATTGGTGCGGGAACTGGATTATTCTCTTCTTTTATTTTAAATAAATTTCCGGAAGCAAACATAACCCTCATTGATATTTCAGAAAAGATGATTAATATTGCCAGAGAACGTTTTTTCAATTGTGTAAACATCAATTATATTATCGATGATTATACTTCCCACGTGTTTGATAATAAGTTCGATATTATTGTTTCATCACTATCCATACATCATTTAACTGATACAGAAAAGAAGCATCTATACAATCAAATTTATAACTCACTAAATGCTGGAGGAATCTTTGTCAATGCCGATCAGGTTTTAGGACATACTCCTTCAATCGAAAAACTTTATAAAGAGGATTGGAAAAAGAAAGTGGAGAATAGCGGGTTAATGGAAGAAGAAATCCATTCAGCATATGAAAGAACTAAATTAGATAAGATGGCTACTTTAAGGGAACAGTTAAATTGGCTAGAAGAAAGTGGTTTCAACGATGTTGACTGCATTTATAAGTACTTTAACTTCGTTGTAATGTATGGGAGAAAACTGTGACTAATAAATTCTCACTTTAAATTATTGAAGTAACATCAATGAGGTGGCTATAAACGCTCGAAATGTGAAGTGAAGCGATGTAACTTAAGGTTCTTCCATTTATTTAATGACGGTTTCAGGTCATTTCTGATAGAATTTCAATAAAATAATTTTAATTGGAGCAATAGTTATGTTTATGTATGAATTTAAAGTTAATTGATGCCCTCTTTGTAATCAGGCATGGGTTGAAATTATCAAAAGTCAAATGACAGAAGAACTTTTGCCCTATTGCAATGAATGTGACACACATTGAAAAGACTTTGATAAGTTTAAGAAAGATGATATTCCGGCTTATTTCCGTGAATATGAAGAACTCGACTTTGAAGAATGTTATATATCAGATGATGGAGAAGAAGATGATAGCTTTAATATAATAAAACCTAGTTACCAAGAAATTAAAAATAAAGGTTAGGAAAAATATACATTTAAGGATGAACTAATATTCCATACCAATTATGTTCCTGAATCAAAGCTTGGCAGCACATCCAGAACCACAAAACGCTGTGCAATCAGCGTTTTGTGGCTATTCTAGCGAAACTATTTATACAGGGAGCATTAACACCCTTGATACCTCAGTATTCACACGATTACAGCTTCCCCTATAGTGTGTATAAAATCGTGTGTATTTTTTATCGTTGTAAATCTGCTTTTCTCAGACGTTCCCGTTAACTAAAAGAAGATGTTGTTTACTAGAATTCAATTCTTATAAAGAAATTCACCGATTGAATAAACTAAAGAAAGAAAGGGCAGCACAACAAAAAAGAAAAACCAAAAGAAATCCCCACTTTTCACATTGAGCACAGGTTTAATTTCTTTTTTTGTTTTTACACCAACCTCCATTACTTTCACTCCTTTTTCAATATACTTTATCTATTTTTTAAAATCTCACTGCTAATTTCCCGAAAACTGTAGTAATAATATCTCCTTTTTTAAAGAAAAGCAACCTATTAATCAAATATTTTCACTACGTATATTCACTACCTTGATTCCCTCTAAAAAAGAACTTAGTCACTAAACTATACTATTATTTTTAAAATACGCCCCTTTCATGACAACAAGGTGGTAAGTCAGGCTTACGTCCATTTATGAATGTCATATTTTTTAGGATGTAAAGCGAAAAAGAGCCATCAAAACATTCTGAGATGGCTGGCTTTGGACTGTGCGATTTTATCATAAAGAGAGCGAATTTTTTCATTGGCTGCTGAGGGTTGTTCCTGACTTGCGCGTTCTAGCTTCACTAAGACTCTATATCTTTTAACGTCTTTCTTTTCAATAAGAGTGCTGTCAGATTTATGAGAACTGACAATGCTAAAATAAGTATCATCATATATTCTTGGTAATATTTGTATTAAAGTGAACAAGATGTTATATTAACGAGATATTAATGCATCCAGCTTTTGATTGTATTAACGTGAACTTCAAGAGAAACGCCTCAAACCTCGCCTTGAAATATTTAGTGTGTTGTAATTTCCTTGAAACCTACTATATTTTAAGAAATATGGAGATTGGAGAAGAAATGAATAGGAATAAATATGGTCTTTTGATTTCAACATTAGGTTTCATCAGTATATGTATAGGAACCCTATACCCTTTAGGATATATAGATAAAATTTATTCAAACACTGCTTTAATTTTGGGAAGTGGGTTGATTTTCTTAGGCATATTAATACGCCCTACTATAAAATAAATTTGAGTTTAGCATTGAACGCATGAGCAAGAAAGCTGACTTAAACAAATCCAAATAAAAAATGAGCATTTATTATTAAGTTAAAAGGTCAGGATAATGTAGTCATACTTTTAAAGCAACAGGCAGGTTAATGCAACAGAGCTTTATGTACAGACGGCTTTATATTAATTGTTACATTAGATTTTAATAAGTTACGGCTTCCAGACTGGATGGATGCCGTTTTTTTGCTATTTTTGTAATAGTACCAAGGAGTCTGCAGTAATAACCGCCATGGATTTTCTTGAATACCCAAAGAAAAAATCATATTACATAAATTAATTTAAAAAATTTAAGCCAAATTACCTTCCCGTTTGTCTAATAAATGTAAAACCAAAACGAAAGGAGGAAGTAAGATGAAACTTGAACGCTTGGTAAAGAAAGCGCAAAAAGGAAATGATAAAGCTTACTTAATGCTGTTCCAGCAGTACGAAGCAGATATTTATCGAATGGCTTATGTCTATGTAAAAAATAAAGAAGATGCGTTAGATCTTGTTCAAGAAGTGGCCTATCAGTCATTTAAGAAAATCGGTACATTGAAAAAGCCGGAATATTTTAAAACCTGGCTGATGAAAATTACAATTAATTGCGCATTAAACTTAATCAATCAAAACAAAAAGGTGATTCCGCTCAATTCAGATTTTGAAGTGCTTACTGGGTCAGAAGATGAAGACATTGCACTTACTTTATCGTTACAGATGCTGATTGATACTTTAAAAGAAGATGAGAAGAGTGTCATTTTATTAAAATATTATGATAATCGGACATTAAAGGAAATTTCAGAGATATTGGATATCCCACTTGGAACCGCCAAGTCTGTTCTATACCGCGCTTTAGGCAAGCTTCGCCAAAATTTAAAGGAGGTAGGTAACTATGGATAATCAGCTTAAGCAAGAGTTATCAAAAATCGAAATCCCTGCAGAGATTCATGAAAGAAGTAAATTGGGCATTCATAAAGCAAAGTCTGAAATGGGTGGCAAACTGAATCATTTTGTAAAAAAACGATTAGCTATGGCTGTTGTTGCTGCTTGTTTAATGATTCCAACAGGTGCATTTGCTTATCAAGCCTTGCTTGCCGATGATTTGTATGGTTCATTTGATAATCTAAAGAAACATGTAGTAAACGTTACAATGGAAAGTTACTTATTATTTAATGCCAAACTAGATCAAGCAAAAGGTGATCTAGGAAAAGAAGAGTTTGAACAATTTAAAGATTTATTGAATGTATTTACAAGTGCGAAACTTGAATATGGCAGTAAAAATGGAAACATAGATTATTCTCAAGTCCCTGCAGAACCATTGGAGAAGATTAAAGCAGCATTGTACGAAATCCAGCCGTACTTTGACAAATTGAACGGACTCCCATCAAGCAAAGAGGTTTTAACAGCCGAAGAATATGACCAATACATTCAAGCCTTAATGACCTATGAAACAACGATGGCACAATTAGGAATAACAGGTGCTCCGGATGTCAGTTCAATTCCTGCCGAGTCGCAAGAGGCATTCATTAAAGCTCAAGAATACTTAAATTATGTAAATGAAAAACAAATCGGAAATTAACTTATAGATAGAATTTTCTTTGATAATACCCCCTATTTCCCATCAATCCCTAAGTTTATTAAAATGCCAAAAATCCCTACTCTTATATGAAAGTAGGGATTTTTCTTTGCATTTAATTATGAGATTTTAAATGAAAACACCATACTGCAGATAAATAGAACCCTTCATCATGCCGATTTCATTATATATAAATATGGGTTTGCTTTCCCCAACAATCTGGCTCTTATATACAGAACGTTTTCCACTGTAATCAAAGTTAGCAACGAGACACAAAATGCCAATTTTTTATCTTTGTATAAGGTTTATTCAAAAACGAATCCCCTTAATTCCAAAACCTTGCAAGAAATTTATTTCCTATAAACTCTTCACTAAGGGCAGAATAATTATTGCTCTGATTATATCTTTTGCGAATCGTTTCCATTAATCTGAGGGGAACCGGCCTCCCCTCAATTAAATGGTAATACTGGTCATATGCTTTTTTTAAATACTCCCATCTTAAATCATTTCCGGGTTGGATATATTCGGAAACATCAATTATTTTTGCCCTCCCATTTTGCAGAAAAACATTTTTCAAATGGATATCACGGGGGTTTAATCCTTTTTGACGTGCATATTCCCTTGCATGGTCAACATCTTTCATAATCTGTTTTGGAACCGGAATACCTTGAAGTAAACAATCATATAAGGTCATTCCTTCCTCGTAGCTTAAAACAAGGTAATTATCTTTGCCGCCAAAACATGTTGAAAAATAAGGTGAGTCACCTAATAATTCATAGACTTTCTTTTCTATTTGAATTTTATCGATTTTATCATCTGCATACATTTTAAATGCATAGGCTGGATTTTCAAGGGATTGAAATACAGCTGCATCTGTCCCTATACCTATACACTTTAAATGATCAGAGGAGCCATGGATTGAAACAGGCTCGTTGTTTGGGTTTGATGAAATCGAGATTTTCGATAAATCTTTATCAGCAAATATCCAATCTTCTTTCATGATTATTCTCTCCTTTACAGGTTTATGTTACTTGCTATTGGAGCCTATATACCGCTTCAAATGCTTATATAATCGAGATTCTGGCTCTCTTATGTAATCTGCTAAGTTTTCTGCTGCTTACATTTTGCCAACACCTTGCACATGTAAAATCGTCCATTTCATTCGTTATCTAATACGGATATTTCCGTTTTCTCATTTATTCTTGGAGTAAGTTTCTATCTATTTCCTTTGTATAAATAGATGATTTCTAGTAAAGAAATACATGTCACTAGCCAAACGCTTCCAGCTATAAATCCTGCCAGCACATCAGAAGGATAGTGCACTCCGAGGTAAATACGGCTGATACCAATTAGTAAAATAACGAGACAAAGTAAAATTCCCAACCCTAACTTCGAAAGAGGCTTTCGTTTGCTTCGCAAAACTAAATAGCCTAAAAAACCGTAATAAGTCATACTGCCCATGGAATGCCCGCTTGGAAAACTGAATCCATCCGCCTCCATGATTCGGTTGATGTTGGGACGTTCTCTCTCAAAAAAGTTCTTTAACAGAAGATTAAATAGGCCTCCGCCTGCTACAGTAATGAAGTAAAATTGCATTCCCCAGACATCTTTATGTTTCACGAATAGCCAAATCATACTAATTACGAGAAGAAGACCAAGCATAAACTTGGAGCCCATTTCCGTTATAAACAGCATGAATTCGTCCATTGCTGGTGAAGAATAAGATCGGATAGCATCAATAATATTCTGGTCAAATTGGAATTCTTTTTTTTCTATAAAATCAGTGGATAAACCCATAAACATGTATAAACAAATAGTAGAAACTGAAAGGCCAGTAATTATCCACAGAGTTACATGAGGTGGAAAAGACATAGGCTCTTTACATTTTTTGAAACAATATACTTCACTCCTGCCTACCGAAATATTTTTAAAAAAACTATAAATTAATAAATATCTATGAAAGTGAAAAGACCTTTACTACTGTAGTAAAGGTCTTTAAAAATAAAAAGAGACCTTTACCAACTATATTGGTAAAGGTCTCGCTAGCAATTGGCATTGCCAACAAAGCCGGGGACTTTTATCCCGGAATGACGACTTTGTTATTAAAGCTACTCCCCTTTGGAGAATCACGTTCATTTAATTTATTGCTATTATTATAACGTGAAAACATTTGAAAGTCAAAAAATCCGTGCCATTGCCATTTAGGGACGAAGGCGTTTTTTATTCAAAAGGGTTCTTTAGCTGAAGATGGCACAAATCCTTTTTAAGAATTGTGCCTTTTTTCTTGAATAAGAAATAACTCGGAATGAAAGAAATAATGTTATTGCCTTTCTATTACTAGGCAATTTTGTTCTTTGAATTTTTCATGTTTCCAATTATACAATGGTAACAGATGGTTTATTGATAATTCTTTGTACATACATCTAGTATAAGGTACATCAAGGTCATCGGGCTCATTACCAATCCATACTCTCCATAGTTCCATTATCTGTCCTTCTCTAATATTTTCTTTTAGGTATTCCAATAATTGCTTTGTTCTGAACTCTGAATAGCGAAAGTTTATTTCATAAATAAAGGGATAGCTCGTAAACCCACAATCGCCATAAGATGTTTCTTTGGATATGACCAATTCTCCCAGATCTTCTTCATTCTCAATATATAGTATTTGGACATCAGGATCCATCTTCTCCCAAGGCACCCATTGCGGTTTTATTGATAAATCGATAGCCTCTTGTACAGTAATATATTTCGCCTTGGCGTTATCTACTTCTGGCATTTCGTAATTTGTCGCTAAAAATGTATATGCACTCATTTCATCACATCCTAAAATAATTACTTATTCGAATGCCCTTCTTCCCCTAGCCTGCACCGTTCGCTCAATAAGGTATCATACTCATTCTAGTTGAAAAAATTCTATATAATATGTTTTTTGATTTGTTAACCCTATCCTGTCTTTCCCCAAATCTCCAACCTATGAATATTCCTGCAAAGGCATCTAATACACTG
This sequence comes from Lysinibacillus odysseyi, assembly GCA_014595895.1. Lineage (GTDB taxonomy): Bacteria > Bacillota > Bacilli > Bacillales_A > Planococcaceae > Lysinibacillus_B > Lysinibacillus_B odysseyi_A. The sequence goes on from JABUKB010000001.1 coordinate 1,509,935, forward strand.
CAGCAAATTCTCCAAACAATGTAATCATAAATAGTATATCAAGTTCAACAAAAAAGAACGCTAACCCTTCTGGATTAACGCTCAACTTAGTTCGAAATACGAAACAATATGTGATTATCATTCAAGAACTATTGTTGGTCGACTCTGCTAACTTCGTTAAATAGTACTGTTCCTCCCTAGCCATGTGGTCAGCCATAGACGCAGTAAATGTTCCTAACACTTCCGCGCTTAACTCCATTTCTTCAAGTTCATTTAAAAACGTTTTAAATAGGTTCATTTCTAATTCAACCTCTTGGTTAAATCTGTTCAGGGCCGGGAATTTCTGTATATTTGCACGTAAATAGCCGGTTAACTCTACTGCTTTCAAATAAAAGTGATCAAAGTGCTTTGTAAAAGTACTGCTTTTTTCCTTCAGTCTTTTCTCAACACCATCCAACCGGTCATTAATGGCACCTGCATGACCAGATGCATCTACCAACCAAATTAGATGATGATGTAATTCATGGAATATTGGTGGCGTTTTACCTTGTTTCAGGTATTTTAATACAAGCAAGTATTCCTCCAATTCGTTGACCATATGATTCAAGAAAGTAGGCGTTAAATGAATTTTCATTTCGCTTGTCAGATGGCGTTTAATAATTGATAGCTTGAAGGACCTTAATTGTTTTACGGATTCTTCAACAGTGTTAGCAAAAAGAACAGCATTGGATTCGTTAAGCGAGCTTACTTGAGAAAGACGTTGATCGAAGCGTTGGATAAAGGATTCAGCTTTAGCAATATCCTCTTTTTCAGAAGGATATAGCGAATCGCGGATAAATCGTGAATGATCTGCTAGCACATGAAGCCAAAACTGATGTTCAAAAACAGCACTCTTCAAATAATTTACCAACCTATTTTACAACCCCTTTTCTCCATTGGTAATCAATTTATTCAAATTGGGATCATTTTATGAGAATTATTCGGTACCCATATTGCATCGATTAGCGTTCTGAAATCAGGTACTGCTGACGGTGGAGATGCTTCATACTCTGCTTCAAAAGGCAGTGTTCGCGCAATGGCAAAACACGCTACTGTTGCAGCTACAGATAAAAACGTCATTAATATAAAACCCACAATGGATCATTTTCCACTGTGGGTTATTTCTTATTAATTTAAATATCACGAATAATCCATTGTGCTGCCTCTTTTAAATTTGGACACACTGCATCTGCTAATGGATCACTCTCACCAATAAAAACAGTTCTTGTACCTGCTTTTTTACCTGCCTGGATATCCGTATCAGTATCTCCAACCATATATGATTTTTCAAGATCAATTTTGTATTTTTCTCCTAAATCTAAAATCATTTTGCTGTTTGGTTTTCTACATCTACACCCAGCCTTTGGTTTATGGGGACAATAGGCAACCTCATGAATCGTCGCTCCCTTTTTTTCCAGTTCAGCTACCATATAGTCATGAATTTTATGTAACTGCTTTTCCTTCATATAACCTAATCCAATTCCACCTTGATTTGTTACGACAAACACATAATCAAAATACTCATTTAGACTTTTAATTGCTTCTTCTGCACCAGGTAAAAAATAAAATTGATTCGGTTCGTTTACAAATTTCACTCGTTCAGTTAGCACTTCATTTATTACTCCATCTCGATCTAAAAAAACTGCCCTTTTCAATCCAATCACACCTTTAATTTTTGATATACTTTTAGTATGTTAAAAATTATCGGCTTTAAGCAGTCTTGTTTCAGATATACAATAATTCTCACAGTGAAATCCATCAGCTAAAAAAATTCAACGACAATTGTTTCAAAAAGTGCAACTAACCATAAAAACAGAATAATTAAGGTTTAAATCTTATATAAGCAATAATTTAGATTTTCCTCTTTTTTGATAATATATATAAGGACAAAGCATAAAAAATTTATCATACAAAAAAGCAGAGTAAGGGGAATTATTATGAATTTAAGGGTATTTGAATTATCGGTCTCGCTGCCATTGCTTGCTATAACTTTAATCATTTTGACATCATTTTTGTATTTCCGTATTCGAAACGCCAAAAGGAAAATTTATATACCGATGATCATTTCAGCTTACGGTTTTATATACTCAATCTTGCAGGTTTATGTTTTGAGTGTAGGATTTGACGGGATAATATTTATCTTGATTTCTTGGTTGTTTATTTTTCTTCTAATCATATCGAGTTTGTATGCAGTTTTTAAAACAATTAAAATGAAAAATATTTGAAATTACAAAGAAAATTATCTGGCTTATTCATAATACGAATACTTCTGCAATTAACATAATACATTGTTCCGCACCTCTGCCAGGTACGTTAGGTAAATTGCTTCATAATTTTTATGTGTTAACATAAATTTCCCATACGCTTTGGGAGGTTATTTCAGAAAATTACCCTTTAGCTAAAGAAAGCACAAACCCTTTTTAAGGATTGTGCCTTTTTCTTGAATAAGTAATTTATTATTTGTTAAAAATTATTTTTCTTATCAACTAACTTTCTATTTTATAAATAAAAAATTATACATATTCACCTACAATCTACTTCTCCCCTCTATTTCTTTGCAAATTGCATCTTAATATGCAACTAAACAATCCTAACAAAAAGGACACAATCCTTACTATTCGATTGTGCCCCTTCATGGAATAACTAATGAGCTTCTTTTAGTTGGTTTATTGAAAAGAGAAACCTTATATTTTTACTCCTTTTGAATCACCGTAATGTTTAACAAATTTCCCCAAGTCGTCTAAGGATGAGGATAAAAAACTTTGATCACTTTCCATTTGAAATTGCAATTCATTTTCCATATCTGAGTTTTCTTTAAAGTAGCCTTGCAAAACAACTTGCCCTAAATTATTGGGTATAATCTCTAATTTCAGAGAAACTTCGTAGTTCCAAAAAATGGCCGTCCCTTTAAGTTCCCGATAGCACTTATCTAATTGCTTGTAAAACTCATATACTTCACCAGTGGTAAACCACATTTCACCTAAAACATAAAAATTTCCACTCTTAATTTCAACGATGCCTTTAGCATCATAACCACCAAATTGACTTGTCTCTTCAGGAAATCCATAAACTTCTTTCAACTCAACACGAATAAATCCTTGCTTGCCTTTAATAGTAAACCCATTCATAATTTCAACTCATTTCTCAAATAATGCAGTTATATATTTCACACAATACAAAATAAAATTTAAATTTCTTTTTTCCCTAAACTGTTTTAATAGTTAAAAAACGAATCTTCATCATCCTACCTGAATTTCAACATACATCTCCAGATTCCTAATTGAGTGTTATTCCAGATAATAATGGTCCTTTAATGAAAACGAGCGCTGATCCTTATTGCAGAAAAGCGCTGAATTGTTTAATGGCAAAAATTAGAAACTTATGGTAAAACGAATATATGTAATCTAGTTATTAGTTTAACATTTTTTTATTTTAGCAAAGAGCAGATTGCCGAAAAATGAAAAGGGAAAATGGAGATTAACATTCTTTATTGGTTATCACCTTTCAACGGAAGTGTTAATTACTTAACTTTCCATACATTAAAGGAATGGGGAAAACTGTTATTATGAATCGTTTTATTGAAGTTTTATTGACCGTGATACTTCTGATTTCATTCATGCTTCCATGGCACATGAATATAGCGGATATGAGTAAACATAGTGGGCTTGAAATACTTCTTTTTTCATTGGTTGGCGGTTTTGTAGGTGTATCGCATGGTCGATATCATGCATTTTTATATATAATGGTCGGATTTATGTTGGCACTCACTCTCGTTCTATGTATAAAAATTCTCTTGAATCGCAGCGGGAATTCTTGGCGGCTGAGAACGGTCATTTTCTTTCTGATAACTGGTTCGTTCTTTATCCCGCTCATTTTTTCAAGCACTTTCGAAATTCCAAGCGTAGCACCATTCCTTGAATCCCTTTATTCAGCGTTTTCTTTTGTCCAATATGGATACTATACTGCCCTATTTTCTGCTGCTGGATTGCTTTTTTATGGGATGCCGCGCCGTAAAAACAAAAACTAAACAAATAACTCTATTTTATTCAACTATTAGGAGGGCTAGTATGGCATTGATTTTATTAATCGGTCTTCTTGGAGTGGGACTTGTTCTATTCTTCCAAAGACCAATAATAGATATGCTTAGCGAAGATCATACACTGGTACATAAGTTAAAAGACTCTACGTGGTTTCAAAATCATTGGTTATCTGGCATATTCTTATTTCTCATGAACGGATTTCTATTTTTTTCAACAGGTCTTGTGCTTTATCTATCAATGTATTTATTCATTCCATATGTTCATTTGCTTGTAATGTTTTGTGCTGTAATCGCAAGTATCTTTTTATGGATATTAATTCACAAAGCATGGCAAGGTACGAAAAGAAACCGTTTGAAGATAGGAATGATTGGGAGCAGTTTTTATATTTTTTTAACTTGTATATTTATATATTGGCTAATGACATTGAAACCTTCTTATCCAGGTGAGGATACTTTTATGGGAGCTATTGGATTGGTTTTCGCTATAATCGTTACAGCAATTGCTTTTATTACATGTTTTGTTATTACAGGATTCCAAAGAGAAAGCAGCTAGTTAAACAAAACAGCTAGAAGGATTTTTAAACTGAACCCCGAATACTGGACACTTTAAAAAAGCGGACCTGTTGGGGATTCAGTTCATTGTAGAATCAGCTTTCTTGTCTATTATGCTTTTGTTGAAAATACTGCTTTAATAAAACCCCAACAGCTAATCCAATTACTAAACCTAATTCAATATTGTTTGCAAGGAAACGACCAATAAACCCACCTATCACTCCTAATACGATTACTGCTTTAGTCCAACGTAAATAGTACATTGCAATCTCCTTTCTAAGAACAGATAGTAAAATTAAATAGTATCATTTCTTAGTGTAGAAAAAAGCTTGGTTGCTAAAGGTACCTTATCTTATACTTCATAAACACTGGCACCTGCTATTCCACAAAAGTGCATGACTCCAAGTTAAATTTATTCTTTTCATTATCCAATACGCTTAAAATCTTTACTTAAACTGGAACGTTTAAGCTTCCTTGTTTTCATTAAATATTTAATATCAGACGAATTATCATAAGACAATTGTATGTAGAAGTAATTAATAAATTCTAGAATAGCAAAAGTGAATATAAATGCACTCAGTAATAATCCCTGAATCGGCAGAGATGAATAATGAATAGCTATATCAATAAAAAATACAAATATGGCAAGGATTATGATAACTACATTGATTGACTTCGCTTTTTTCAACAGTTTAACTGTCCTGGTTGGGGTTATAGGATTTTTCTCATTTTTTAGACGTTTCCACTTGGAATACCAATAATATGTCCCCTGCACGAGGATGAACTCTAACAGGAAAAATGAAAACCAAAAAGCAAACAGTGAATACAATTGAAGATGTGGGTACGTATAATCAATTAAGTAACTGAGAGGGATAAACAAAATTAGCGCAGTTGTTTCCCCTGTATATAAAAATTTAAACCGATTCTCTAGTATGGTCTTCTTCATAGTCCTCCCCTTATTCCATAATATTTGAGTTATATAACAATTCCCAATTAAATGGTATTATATAACGTATAGCAATTACAAGGCTTTGCCATTCTTTTATGAGGGAATTGGCTCTTTTGCGTAAAAAAACTCCTGTTAGTTAAAATCGCCCTACTCAATACTTATCTTTCTTCCATTGTTTATAATTTACAACTTCTAAAAGACCATAAGCTATAATCATAGACAAAATAGGCACAACATAATACTTAGGAGGTCCAAATATAAAAATAACAATAATAAAACCTATAATAAAAAGGAGTGTATATAAAAGATATGATTTTTTTCTATGCTTCAAATAAAGTGTCATATGATTCATTACTTGTCCTTTCACACTAAATCTATTTCCTAAAATGTTTGGTTCCTCTTCTTGGAGTCTCGTCAGATTTATACGGATTTATAACGCTAAGCACTTAACGTTATGAAACGATGGTTTTGTAACTAAATAAAAGGACTCTTACAAGTTATATAGAGTAAATATCCTATAAATAGGAGTGTAAAGTAATGAAGAAAATAATAGTACTGTTTTTGATCATGATTGCTCTTGTAGCTTGTGCAGATGGGAAATCTGATCATGTCAAAGTGGTTGAATTAACAAATTTCTCCACAATGAAAAAGGAGACAGAAAGAAACTATACTGATGAATATACAGTGGACATTTTTAATAATGCCGTGAAACATGCAATGAAAGTGGATGGCATTGTTGATGTAGCTGACCCAATGTATCAATTTGAATTAGCGGATGAAACTTATTTTCTTTGGTTATTTGAGGAAGACAAAGAAGGTTCCATTATGAATAAAAGTGACACTCATACAATTTATAGGGTGACAGAAAGAGACACAACACAACTTAAAGAAATACTTAACAAATAATGTTGTCTATTATTACATAACTTTGCAAATAACACTTCAAATGACAATGGGAAAATTCTCTATTTAATAGTAAATGGAACACCCTATTTTGAAAAAACAAATCAAAATAAAGTGTTCCATTTTATCTAAATATAAGGTTTTCACAAAAAATCCGATTATCTTCCAGCTTTCCTATTCACACTCGCGCTTGATAGTTGACGAATGCATTATTTCAAATCTGTTTTTATTTCATCCCTATAAATATCTACTTTGTTTGCTTTGAATTTCAAAGATCGAGATTCCTCATTAATTGTAATGTCAATATTAACAAATAAAGGCAAATCAATTTTACTTGCCATATCTTTTAAAGAATAATATTCATCCTGTTTTTCTTTATAAAAAACAACGGAACAAATTGATATCTCGTCATGTTCAATATCAAGACTACACATCACAGGAAATATATCACCATTATTCGTCGTTAATTCTCCCAATACAATGGAACCGTTTAACTCTTCCGTAAAGTTACTGGTTTTCGATGGTCTTACCCACGTCTCGTCTTGTTCTTCATTTTCTTCTTCATCCATTGCCCATTCCATATAGGATGTTCTTTTAAATCTTCAATGGTTAATTCATCAACTGGTTTGCTTTTTCTCATGATTCAACCTCCATTTAACCCTTTTCATGAAGAAATCTACTGTTACATTCGCAAACCCTTCCCCATGGAATTACTGCCGCTGAACATTTTGAATGATTATTTTGCTTTTTGGCATGCTTGGAATGCTCACCAGGCTGTAGCTCAAATCCTGCTCCGGAATATCGTACGTCATTTGATTGACCAAGAAATTGAGACTCACCTTCATTATTTCAATGGTCACCCATTCACCAGCACAGCGATGCCCCAAATAGTAGTCCCCGCCGCCTTGCGGAATAAAGCTGAAAGGACTGCCATCCCAGTTTTCAAAACGGCTCGGCTGAAAGACTTCTGGATTGTCCCAGATAGCAGGGTCATGATTCGTGCCGAAAAGATCCAGTAACGTCAATGTTCCTTTTTCAAAAGTATAGTCTTTCCAGATGAAATCTTCTTTTACTTCTGCCGCGGCAAACGGAAAGAACGGATAATAACGGCGCACTTCCTGTACAAACATCTGCACTGACTTTTCGTTGCCGGATTTCAGTTTCTCCCGCTCTTCCGGATAATGATGGACGGCCAATGCAGAAAAGGTAATATAGACCGCAATCGCTACGATCGGTCTCAAAATATTGATTACTTCTACAGAGGCAATCTCCGGATCGAGAAGATGACCCTCCAAATCTCGGTGCCATGCAAATGTGTGGAGGGCGGTACCTTCTTCGGGATTTACCTTTCCATCGCGCACTTGTTCAATGAGGTCACTTATCCACTTTTCCACTCGGTTTCGCGCATGTCTCCCTGCCCAGTGAGAAGGTCCGATCGCCGTAGGGGATTCGAACATCGCCCTTAAATCGTCTGCCAGCTTTTTTACTTCTTTTTCTTCCACCGGCACGCCTGCCCACTCGCAGGCGGTACGGCACATAATTTCCAGTGTCTCTTCATAAAGCACAACCTCGTCCATCTGCTGCCATTTTTCCAAAGCGATACCCCAGTGCTTTCCTGTTATTGCTTTCAGTTTTTCTAGCCGCTCAGGGGACATAATCGACATAAACATTTTTTTGCGGTGCTTATGGGCATCGCCATCCAGCGTCTGGACACCCTTTTTGCCGAACAATGTTTCCGCAACGCGGTTTGGTGCCACACCTTCCCTTTTAAATTTGCTATTGTTGTAAAAAACATCCGCCGCTTCCTTTCCTCCCATGCAAATCGCTTTTTTTCCAAGCAATCGTGTTTCGAAAATATCTGCATGAAAGCTTTGCCGTCTATTTAAAATATACAAATAGCCTTCTCTTAGAAGACTCAGGCTGTGGTCAAGTCCCTCTTCCTTCGGTATTGAATTTGTCATATCATTCATCTCCTTTGTCTGAGTAACATTGTCGGTAACCATTTCCCTCTTTATTCTTCTAAAAAACTCCGCGCTGCATAATCGCTCCCATAAAAAAGTGCTTTACTCCTTCTGGAAGTAAAGCACCTGTAAGTGTAAATTTCATTGTAAAAAATAGTTTCGTTCCATATCATTTCTTTCTACTTATATTATACCCTTATCTACAAGTTATTTATAGACTACTCTTTTTCTAATTGCATACTATACTGTTATTGGTGTATACAAATTGAAAATCGAAGGAGTGTATTAGTATGAATGACAAACAAGATGTTCTTGACCGTGGTCCTTTTTTTCATGGTACGAAAGCAGAATTAAAAGTCGGTGATCTGTTAGAACCGCAACATTTATCGAATTACCAGGATAAGAAATCAAACCATATATATTTTACTGCAACATTAGACGCTGCCAAATGGGGTGCTGAATTAGCAAGGTCTAATGCAAAAGAGAGAATTTATATTGTAGAACCACTAGGTGAGTTTGAAAATGATCCGAACTTAACAGACAAAAGATTTCCCGGAAACCCGACACGTTCCTATCGTTCTCTATCCCCTTTAAAAATAGTAGCCGAATTAAGTTCATGGGAAAGACATTCCGATGAAGAAATACATCATATGCTTACATCTTTAAAAAAGTTAGATGAACAAGGTAAAAATATAATATTGGATTAATCTAGAATATTTACTTGCTTCTCTAATTGCTGCTTGTCGCTGTTTAACTAGTTATTTAACAATCATACTTCCTCTATAATCTTTACTTTTCAAAAAAGTGAAATCGAAAATTCCGATTTCACTTTTTCATTTGATTATTGTAGAATATCTACCCAAATTTTAATAGCTGTTGCTCCAATCATAATGGCTAGTAACCATTGCAACATTTTTACGTTCATTTTTTGACCCACTTTTGCGCCAAGTGGAGCAGCGATAATGCTTGCGATAATCATTAAAAATGCTGGCCAATATTCAACTTGTCCCGTCATCAATTTCCCCACACTACCACCAATTGACGAGATAAATGTAATTGCTAAACTTGTCGCAATCGTAACACGTGTCGGGATTTTAAGTACCGTTAACATAATGGGCACTAGTAAAAACCCACCTGCTGCCCCAACAATCCCTGAACCAACGCCGACAATAAGGGCTAACCCTGCTGCTAAAGGTTTATTAAAAGTAATTCCACTGGCGGGTTTATCCTCTACTTTTTTATTTGGAATAAACATCATAATAGCTGCAATTACTGCGAGTATGCCATATACAATATTAACTGCATTCTCTGATAAAAAGCCTGATCCGTAACTTCCAATAAAGCTACCAATTAAAATAGCAACACCCATATAAATAATTAAATCCTTATTTAATAAACCACTTTTACGATATGCCCAAACACCTGCAATCGAAGCAAATAATACTTGTACCGCACTAATGCCTGATACTTCATGTGCTGAAAATGCCGCTAAACCGAATAATGGTGGGATATAAAGGAGCATTGGGTATTTAATGATAGAACCCCCGACACCTAGCATCCCTGAAATAAATGACCCTATAAAACCAAGCGTGAAGATCACTGCAATATAGAGAATAGATAAATCCATTTCTTTTACCCTTCTTTCTAAGTAATAAGGCGAGTAGAACAATACTCTACTCGCCTTCTACACTGTTATGCTTTTTGAATGTAGAAGTATAAGACCCCTGCTTCTTCTTTTTGCTCTAAAATTGTGTGACCGCCGGCTTTTGCCCAAGCTGTGAAATCGTTTAATGCACCTTTATCTGTTACTAATACTTCTAAAACTTCCCCTGAGTTAATTGTGTCGATTGCCTTTTTTGTTCTTACGATTGGCATCGGGCAAGCTAAGCCTTTCGCATCTAAAGTTTGTGTAATATTCATTATTATTTCTCCTATTCTTTGATTTGATTTTTGTAAGCGATTTTCTAATTTGGTAACTTGCCTCTTGAGCACGAGGCAAGTATAGGTATAACATTTCACTGTCTAATGAGTTAGCGTACTGCACAACGGTTTGGACCGATTTCCATTTCCGTTTGCTCGTCATGATCTGGCGTGATTTTACCCATGTTCACATGACGAATTTCTTGGTACGCGTTTGGTTGAGGTGGTAAGTTATCAGTTACCATTGAACGGAATACTTCTTCGTCCTCCACATTTAGACCATGGTTTTCAGCGAATAATTCGCCAAGGCGTTTTGCTACTGTACCATCTTCATTTAACTCTTCAATGATCATGAAGTGTGCCGGTAATACAATTAAATCTTCTGCTAATGTGCGGTAGCGAGAATATAATGTTTCACGTAAATCACCAACCCAATCCTCCGCAAGTCCTGCTAAGTCTGGACGACCGATTGAATCGATAAATAAAATATCACCCGTTAATAAGTACTTCCCATCAATTACGAATGATGTAGAACCGATTGTATGTCCTGGTGAATAAAGTGCACCTACTTCGATTTGCGATGCACCTAATTGTACTGTTAAACCATCTGTTAATGGTGCGTATTCAAATACAACTTCCTCTGCATCTTTTGGTGGTAAGTAGTATGTTGCACCAGTTTGTGCTGCGATATGGCGACCGCCAGAAATGTGATCCGCGTGTAAGTGTGTATCGAATACGTGCTTAATCTCTACACCTTTTTCTTCTGCAAATTTCGTGAATACTTCAGTAAACCGAACTGCATCGATAATTGCTGCTTCACCGCCGCTAATTGCCATGTATGAAAGACAACCTTTACCTAAGCGCACGAATTGGTATAGTTCACCACCATCTTGTAGATCGCCTACTTTAATTGGCTCTAAGTACATTGACCAAGATTTCATACCACCTTCTAAGTAGCCTACTGAAAGACCAGCTTCAGATAACATTTCTGCCACCATGATAGAAGAGCCCTCTTTTGCACAAACAACTAAAACGTCTTTGTCCGTTGGAATCTTCGGTAAAATTTCTTCTACACCGTCTAATAATTCGAAGTAAGGAATGTTTAAATATTCGAATTGATGACCCTCGATTTTCCAATCTTCGAATGCATCGGCATTACGTACGTCTAAAATGAATAATTCTTTATTATCGATTACTTTGCGTGCTACTTGAGCCGCTGTCCATGCTGTTACTGTCATATCAACTTACCCCCATAGGTATAATTTTTAATAAAATTTCTTCGGTATAGGTAGACAGACTACCTATAACCGATAGATAAGAATGGTAAATATAAGAAGAGCAAATGCTCACCATTAGAAAGTTAATGTTGGTGCTGCGTCTTTTGCATACTCAAGGAATGTTACGGCGCCGCCTACTTCGATGCCATCCACAAAATCTTCTTTCGTTAAGCCCATAACGTCCATTGTCATTTGACAAGCAACAAATTTTACACCAAGCTCTTGTGCCATTTCTACTAATTGTGGGACCGTTGGAACTTGCGCTTTCGCGAAGCCTTCCGCGAAATGTTCTTTCCCTGCCGGCATGTCAAGTGCATGCATACCTTGTTTATGAATTAAATTTAAGCCTTCAAATGTGAAGAAAATTTCTACTTCTTTCTCTGAAGCCGCTGCTGCTGTTGCGATATTGAATACTTTATAGGCGTCAAAAAGACCCCCATTTGCTGCAATAATAGCTACTTTGTTTGACATATTATTTTACCTCTTTCTCTAATTCGCCTTCGTACTCTGACATACCAGGTAAGACATTATAAATAGTTGTGAAGCCTGCTTCAGCTAATTGCTGAGCTGCTAAATCTGAACGTGTGCCTGTACGGCAAATCACATAAATAGTTCGTGCTTTATCTAATTCATCCATACGTGCTGCTAACTCACCCATTGGGATCGATTTCGCACCTGGAATGTGTCCGAATGCGAATTCTGCTGCTTCACGTACGTCTAAAATAAGACCTTCACCATTTACAGCTTCTTCATTTGAAATTGTCTTTTCAAATGTTTTTTCTACTTGCTCACTTGCCTCTGGGTTACACTTACGGATGTAGTGATATAATACGCCGCCTTCTTCCGTCGTCCCAATATATTGGTGACCCACTGTTTTTGCCCATGCTGCAAGATCCGCTTTTGAACCTTTATCTGTTGCGATGACTTCTAATACTTGCCCTTCATCTAAACCTTGAATCGCTTTTTTTGTTTTTACGATTGGCATTGGACATGCAAGACCCTTTGCATCAAGTTGTACATCTGATTTAATCATCTTCTACCTCCATTAATACCTCATAGGGTATATTTTTAAATAAAAAATTTTTATTTTACTTCGCCAGCCCACTCTAACATGCCACCTGACATGTTCGTTACGTCATAGCCTTGTGCTTCTAAAAAAGCTGTTGCTTGACCGCTACGGCCACCTGATCGACAAACCATAATGTATGACTTGTTTTTATCTAATTCGTGCATACGAAATTCGAGTAAACCTAATGGAATGTTCACAATGCCTGGAATATGTCCAGCTGCTACTTCGTCCACTTCACGTACATCGATTAAATGAACGGCTTCACCCGCTTCCATTTTTGCTTGTAATTCAGAAGTTGTCATTGATTTCATTGTTAGTTCCTCCTTAGTATGTGCTCATGCCACCACGGACATTTGTTACTTTTGTGTACCCTATTTTCTTTAATTGCTTGCAAGCTTGTTTTGAACGCATACCACTTTGGCAAATCACAACAATCTCTTTATCCTTTGGTAACTTTGAAAAGTCGGAACCAAGAGGGATATTTTTAAATTGTTTCAAGCCCTTTGCTTTGTATTCACCTGGCGTACGTACATCTACAAATACTTTATCTTTATCATTAATAATGGTTTTTAATTGAGCCGTTGATATATTGTTAACCCCTTTTGTCGGCATCATTCGCCAAGCGAAAAAAGCGATTAATACGGCGATTACAATCCATGTTTCCATTGGTCACCTCTTAAATAAATAAATTTACATTTCCATCTTCTGCATCTGCTAAGTAAGCTGCTACACCTGCATACTCAATGCCATCAAGTAGCTCTTCTTTTTGCAGACCTAGTAAATCCATTGTCATCGTACAAGTCACTAATTTAATATCTTGCTCCTGCGCCATTTCAATTAATTGTGTAAGTGTTAAGGCATTGTGTTTATCCATCACATGTTTAATCATTTTTGGACCCATACCCATCATGTGCATTTTCGATAAACCCAGTTTCTCCGCACCGCGTGGCATCATCTTGGCAAACATCTTTTCTAAAAAGCCTTTATTCACATTTATCGGCTCTTGTTTACGTAATGCATTGATACCCCAAAATGTATGAAAGATGGTTACTTCATGATCATACGCTGCTGCACCGTTTGCAATAATGTAAGCAGCCATTGCTTTATCATAATCTCCACTGAATAATACAATTGTTGTTCTTTTCTTTTCCACTTTACGTCCCCCTACCCCTATGGGTATATTTTATTTTTAAAATAAAAAGCCTTAGCGACTTTTTACCAGTAAATCTACTGCTTGTTTTATTATTGCATTTTTATCTAAATTTGCTGCCTCTTCTTTTGAGATACAATCCACTAGGTTATCTGTAACAATAACGCCGATTGTCCGATCAACAGCTGAACGAACAGCACTTAATTGGGTAATGACATCTTTACAATCTTTTTCTTCATCCATCATTCGCAAGATCCCTCTGAGCTGTCCCTCAATTTTTCTTACTCTTGCTGTGACCTTCGCATCGTATTGCAATTTTTTCACCTCTTTTAAACTTTGTGTCTCGATCTACTTTATATAATAATACCCCTATGGGTATATGTCAATAAATTTATTCACTTTTATTTTTCTTGTAAATCTTCAAAAGTACTCGGTTCGTAACAATAGATTTATTGGTATGGTTTGATTAATTGACGCAAACCATCTTCACTTATAGGTCCAACAATTCGCTCGACTTCTTCTCCCTGTGCATTCAGCAGCACGGTTGTTGGGATGGACATCACTTGATAGCCTGTCCCTACTTCATCGGTTTCATCAAGTAAAATGGGGTACGACACCTCATATGTCTGCATAAAATCTTCTAATGCCTGGATTCCATCATCACGGTCTGTTAAATTCACCCCAATGATTTCTACACCTGCAGGTAAATCCTCTGCAAAGCTTTGCAAATGAGGCATTTCCGCTTTACACGGCGGACACCATGTCGCAAAAAAGTTCACAACTGTGAGTTCCTGATCTTGTTCCGATAAACGATAGAGCTCACCGGTAGTTGTCGGTAGATCAATCATACCCCCCATGGTTGTTTCCGTCGTTTTTTCAACATCTGCAAGAGTCATTGCCAATAGGCTTAAAATACCCGCTACTGCGAGGTACTGTGCTTGCTTCGTTTTCAAATACACAGATAGTAAAATAATGAGATGAGCGAGCGTAAAGCTACTAGTAAAGCCAACTAACCACGCTAAGAGTAAAAATTGACCTAGCAAAATCCAGTGACTATATTTCCGTTCAATAAGTCCAATCACAACAAGCCAGATTCCCGCAATTACCCAGTGCTCTTGAAAACTATAGGTAATGACATGGTAAACTGCAATGAACCTAACCCAATATGCCCACACATCTGCCCATATTAACCCCTGCCTTTTTCGGTAAAGTACGGCGGTAATCACCAACAGGGCGAAAACCTGCCCTTTGAAACCTCCATCGAAGTACACGAGAGATAACGGTGCTTTCCAAAAGTCGGACCAAGAGAAGAAGATATAGCTGACTTTCCATATTAGAATATACGCAAACACAAGATGTTCTAATATTTTATTCGTTGCTACATCCGCTTTCCGGCTCCTGAAATCGCTATAAAAAATTGCGACTAAAAAAGCGAGCCACGCTACTGGAATATTCAATTGTCCTAAAGTCAAATATGTCATTTGTTATTTCCTTTCTAGTCACAGCTGGCTCCATTCGCTACTTAAAATTATATTGCGTCACAATAGGTTCACGCTTTTTCACTTGATCTTGATAATATTCATATAATGATATACCTAAAAATGAACCAGAAATGTTCATGATATTTGTATAGCCGCTATTATTTAGTGCCATTACTGCATTATAGCTACGCTGTGACGAGCGACAGTGCACATACACAGGAACATCTTTCGGAATTTCGTGCATACGCTCACGTAATTCACTTAATGGAATATTAACCGCCCCTTTTAAGGCCCCATGTGCAAACTCATTCACTTCTCGTACATCGACAATATAAGCACCTGCTTTGACTAAACCACGTACATCGCTAACACGTACTTGCTTGAAGCGTCCTGCCATTAAGTTTGTTGCGACTAATGCGGCTAAATTCACAACATCCTTCGCTGTCGAGAACATCGGTGAATACGAAAGCTCTAATTCCTTTAAGTCTTCAATCGTACCGTTCATCGTAATGAGCGTTGCAATGACATCAATTCGCTTATCCGCGTTCCCTTTACCAATCGCTTGTGCACCGATAATGCGACCCGTTGGTAGTTCATAAATTAATTTAAAGTGTAATGGATTACTCGAAGGCATCAGCCCTACTTTATCTGGTGCAATAATATATACCGCATCCACAGATAGACCAATTTGCTTCGCTGTACGTTCATTTAAACCGGTTGCCGCTGCTGCATAATCAAACACTTGGATACTCGATGAGCCAATCACGCCTTTATTCGATACAGGAATACCATACATGTGGTCCGCTACCGCACGGGCTTGACGCTGTGCAGGGCCTGCTAACGCAAGACGCGTTTGCTTGTTCATTAAGCGGTGGTACACCTCAATAGCATCCCCCACTGCGTAAATATCGGGATCATTTGTTTGGTAATTTTGGTTAACCTGAATCGCACCTGTTTCGCCAATCTCTAAACCTGCTTCAGCTGCTAATGACGTTTCTGGACGCACCCCGATCGCTAGTACGACAATATCAGCAGCCACTTCCTTACCTGAGTTTAATGTAACCGAGGATGAGGTGATTTCAGCCAAACCATCCCCGACAATCAAATTCACACCATGGTCGACCATTTCCTTGTGTAAAATTTGTACCATATCCTCATCAAATGGCGTTAAAATTTGTGGTGCGAACTCAACTAGTGACACAGCCCGGCCGGCTAAACGTAAATTTTCAGCTACTTCTACCCCGATAAAGCCACCACCGATCACCGCAATGTTTTTCGCATCTTGTTCAACGATGGCATTTTGTAAACGCTCAATATCTACGACGTTTCGAACAGTGAACACATGAGGTAAATCCTTGCCCGGTAAGTTCGGCACAATTGGACTAGCCCCTGGTGATAACACTAATTTATCGTACGTTTCTGTTGATTGTGCACCTGTTATGACGTTTTTCACTGTCACCGTTTTTTCAGCACGATTGATGGCAATGACCTCACTATTCACACGGGCATCAATATTATGCTTTGCTTCAAATGAATCCGACGTCATCATTAATAATTTTTTACTATCTGCCACGACACCACTCAAATAAAATGGTAATGAACAGTTAGAAAAAGAAACATGTGGTCCTTTCTCAAACATCACAATTTGAGCTTGCTCATCCAAACGCCGTATTCTTGCTGCTGCGGAAGCACCTCCCGCAACGCCACCAATAACAACTACTTTTTTCATCATGACCCCTCCTGCATCTCTTCTTGAATTTTCCACTCAACTATTTCTAATACACAGATTATACCCCTATGGGTATATTGTCAACTATTATTATTTTAAATACTCGCCTAACCTTATCCTAACTTTATTTTTTAAAAATACTCTAGCCCGTTGCCTCTTATCCCCGGTTCCCTAACTAAAGTATCTTACCTCTTAAATGCTACAGCTAAAAAAGGTCATATTCATCAAACATATAAACTTATTTAGAAGAGCTATTGAAAATTACGAATTCAGTTGACGGAAACCCTACCATAAAGAAAAACACAATTCTTGCTGCAGAATTGTGTTCTTTAATGGATTATTTAAAATTTGTTCTTACTTCTTAAATCATAGCACTCTAACTTTCCTAACCTATTCTTTATTTACAAGGTATTCTAGTTGTATAACGGTTTAAAAGAAAATTGGTAAATTGCTAACGTAAAAAATTTTCAAGAATTTATATTTATTTAACCCTTCACTTTTCACCCTAATTTTACAAGTATTCTTCCTCTTGCCTGTCCTTTAAGTAAAATTGGCAAAACATCCGGAAGTTGTTCAAGGGTTACTTCTTGTTGAATCAACTCTTCTAAGTTTGCTGGTTTAAAATCTGTTGCTAAACGGCTCCACACTTTCAATCGAGTTTCCATTGGGCAATAGACCGAATCGATTCCTAATAAGTTGATCCCTCGTAAGATAAATGGGAAGACAGTTGTTGGGAGCTTTGTTCCACCTGTTAACCCGCTGACAGCAACTGAACCACCATATTCAATTTGGCTCAATAGAGATGCTAATGGTTCACCACCTACCGGATCGACGGCAGCTTGCCATTTTTGTTTTCCTAAAGCTCTGATTTTCCCGTCAAATACCTCTTCACGTTGAACAATGGAAGTGGCGCCAAGGTTTTTCAAATACTCTTGTTCCGATTCTTTCCCGGTACTTGCTTCCACTTGATAGCCAAGTGTAGACAGAATCGAAACAGCAAAGCTGCCAACCCCGCCAGTTGAACCTGTCACAAGCACTTTCCCCTTTTCGGGAGAAACATTATTTTCTTCTAATCTTAGAACTGACAAAGCTGCTGTAAAACCAGCTGTTCCGATTACCATTGCTTCTTTTAATGTAAGTCCCTTTGGCAATGGAACAATCCATTCGGCTGGAATACGTGCATATTCACTAAAACCACCGAAATGGGAAACACCAATCTCATAGCTAGTTGCAATTACTTCATCGCCTTCTTTAAACTGCGGATTTTCAGATGAAATAACAACCCCTGCTAAATCGATTCCTGGTACAAACGGATAGCTTTTCACAATGTTTCCATCTGGAATAGTGGCAAGACTATCCTTGTAATTAATAGACGAATATTCTACTTTAATGAATACATCTCCAGCAGGCAAATCTTTTACGGAAAAATTCTTCACTTTCACGGTGAAATCTTCTTCATTATTTACAACCAACGCTTTGAAATTGTCTACCATTTTTACCACCTCTTATTTAGTTTACAATGCAAGCGTAACAAAATTATTCTGACCGGTCAAAATAATATAAATCTTCTTTATTCATACCTTATTAAACTAATTACCTTCAATTTTTTATTACTTTTCTATTTCATCACAATTAATATTCTAAGCGAATACGTGAAAGCCGTTCCTCAAAAATCTGGCTCTTTAGCTAAAGAAGGCGCAATTCCTTTTCAAGAATTGCGCCCCTTATATAGAAAACTCAATTTTAAGATAAACTTAAAAGACATGAACGTTTTCTGTCTCTATTGCTCCTGTTTTGCGGAAGAACATTTCAAAGACCCTATTGCATAAACTCAAGCTACGGTTTAATAATCTCTTCAATTCTTCGCAGTTAACTACATACATATAGTTTTCGTTGCAACTGTTTGCTGAAATGCTTGATCATGCTCGACAATAACCATTGTTGGATTGAATTTTTGAATAAGATCTTCAATCTGCATGCGCGAATAAATATCAACAAAATTTAACGGTTCATCCCAAATATATAAATGGGCTTTTTCACATAAACTTTTGGCGATAAGCAGCTTTTTCTTTTGTCCACCAGAATAATGGGATATATCTTTTTCAAATTGAATGCGATCAAAATCCATCTTACGCAGAATGGATTTAAATAACGTTTCATCAATCTCATGCTCTTCAATAAAGTCCGACAGCATTCCCTTTAAATGAGAAGTGTCTTGTTGGACATAGGAAATGATGAGACCTGAACCTAATTTCATTGAGCCTGTATACTGTACCGGATTTCCTAGAATTAGTTTCAGGATACTGCTTTTTCCGCTTCCGTTCTTTCCATCTAGTATAATTCGGTCACCTTGTTCAACAGTAAAGCTAATTGGCTTATTCACTATTTGATTATCGTACTTAACAGATACATCAGACAAAGCAATCAATTCATTGGAATGAAACTCCAATGGTTCTAATTTTAAAGACTCGGTTCTTTCGACATTCTTTAGCAGCTTAGATTTTTCCTCAATAGCTTTTTGCTGCCTTGTTTCAAGGTTCTTTGCCCTCTTCATCATCTTTGCTGCTTTATGTCCTACAAACCCCTTATCCAACTTAGAGCCGGAATTTGTTGTCCCATTTTTGGAAGCCTCCACTTGATTAGACCAGCCTGCTGAACGCTTTGAAGATTGCTTTAATCTCCCTATATCTTTTTGCAGACGCTGATTGGTTGCTTCTTCGTGTTCCTGCTGTCTATCAAAATTTAACTTCCAAGAAGAAAAGTTACCACTTTGGACTTCAATATTTGCTCTATTTAGAGATAAGATATGATCAACACATCCATCTAAAAAGATTCTGTCATGTGAAATTAAAATAAATCCTTTTTTCTTCTTTAGATAATCAGAGACAATCTTTCGTGCTTCCGTATCCAAATGATTGGTTGGCTCATCGATTAATAGAAATTGACCCTCATTCAAAAAAAGTGCAGCAAGCAATACCTTTGTTTGTTCTCCATTTGATAATGTTTTAAACGGTCGGTACATAGCCTCAGCATCGACATCTAGAATGGATATTTCACGAAGGAATTCCCAATCTTCTGCTTGGGGACAAATTTCCTCTAAGATTTCATGCGTATACTTGTTTTTATCGGAAACTGGATAAGGGAAATAATTAAATTCTACCGAGGAAATGATTTTCCCGCTATATTCATAATTTCCTAATAATAAATGAAAGAATGTTGTTTTACCTCTCCCATTTCTACCGATAAATCCAAGTTTCCAATCCGTATCTATTTGAAAGTTCACGCCTTCAAAAATATTGTCAAAGCTACCTGGATAAGAAAAAGTCAAGTTTTCAACTTGTATCATTGACATAATGATTCCTCCTTTGTATATCAATACTTTTTACTTTTTATACAAAGTCGGCATATCCATCTACTCTCCATTTCTCCGTATAAGATTGATGGATATTAACGACTTATACGGAGTATTACATGCGTAACAATAGTGTCTTCTGTACTCATTTTCCCTCTCCTTTACTCATTAGAATATAGGTAACGATATGAAAAATATACTTCTTATCTGCGGGAGAATCAAAAAATCCTCCCAATTTTAATTGGAAGGATTAGTTATACACTCATATTTAATAATTCCTGATTGACCAATACAATATTGGCTGATAAGGCATAAACTGATTGATAAAAATGAATAGACTAATCCTATATTTTTAAGTGCAAACTTATTCGTTTCAAATAAAATATAGATTAGTTAACCATAGTTCATCCATCAGTCCTCTCGCATTTGTTTTATAATAATAACAGTTTTTTTTATTAGATACAATATTACAATGTATTCCTTTCATCTCTATTAGCGTGTTCCCGCATTGTAAACATTGCTTGCGAAAGTATGTAGATAATTTGAGCTAGAGCAGTCTCATCCGGATTTTAAACTAAAGAGAATAAGGAAAATTCCGCTGAAAAGACATATCATTCTTATCAATGAAATTTTGTCGGCCAGTCCATATAATGCAATTCCTGTTGTCACTATTAAAATAACCGGGCCCACCAAGGCAAGTAAACTATTAATATAAAAAGCCTTTTCTAGATCATTAAATTTAAACATTAAGGCGGCAGCCGTTATCTCTATACTTCCTGAGATAAGCCTTAATATAATGATAATAAGAAGTGCCTTTTCAATAAATGTAATCACATCCCCTGCTAATATTCATACCTAACATATGCAGCCAATTTAAGAGTTATTTTAATATCAGGTCGAATATATGAAAAAAACTTTCTTCAGCAGATTTTCTTTTTATCATAGTTGTACAGGTCACCTCCTTTGAATAAAATGCATAGACATCCATTTAAGGGAGGGCTATTTTTTTGAATTCAATAGCTGCTTATATCTTTTTAGGCGTATCTTTAGCTGCGCCAGTCGGTCCTGTTAACGCAGCGCAGCTAGATACGGGAATTAAAAACGGGTTTTTTCATGCGTGGATTTTCGGTATTGGTGCTTTAACAGCTGATATTCTGTATATGATTATGGTTTATTTCGGGATGGGTCAAATCATTGAGTTTTCTCTCGTCAAAATAATTCTTTGGTCATTTGGTTGTTTTGTTCTTACATACTCGGGGATAGAGAGTTTACTTTCTCTACGTAAAATTGATTTAGCTTTGAGGTTCGGCCAAACAACCCGCCTTAGATATTCCTTAGTATCAGGGTTTTTCACAGCACTTTCAAATCCACTTACTATTCTTTTTTGGCTAGGGATTTATGGATCAATTCTTGCAGAAACAGCCAAAGTCAATACGGAGCATCAAATCATCACGAATAGCCTAGCCGTCATCATTGGAATTATTTTATGGGACACAATAATGGCCGCTATATCTAGCGGTGCCCGCCAAATATTATCCATTAAGTTCTTAAAGATTATTTCTATCCTTTCATCCCTAGCAATGATTGGATTCGGTAGTTACTTTGGCATTCAGGCTTATCACGCACTATTCTGAGTCTCTTCCTTCTTCCATCTTTTTCGCAACAGTAAGACAACAATTCCGATTACTGCAAGGAATATTAAACTGATAAAAAAGCCCGGTCGACTTGTTTGATGAAAGAGTGTTCCGCTTACGGCAGAAACGATTAGAATCATTCCAATGACTCTTTTTACTTTATCGAAAGCGGTCGGCTTAACTAGCCTGTGATACATGATTAAAATAAAAAGCCAATTATAAAGGAGCATAAGTGCTGCAGCAGTGGTGATATATTCATACACTTTCCCGGGCAATAATAACGAGGTAATTATAGAAAGTACAAGCCCCGTCGATGTTAAAGCAATAGCAGGCAATGGCATTTTGAATTTCTTTTTCGTTTGTTTACTGAATATTTTAGGAGCATCTCCCTCTTCAGATATTGTTACAAGTATTGTGGTAACCGAAAACAAGGCTGCGGACATCGTTGAAAACCCGGCAATAATAATTGCTGCCGTAAACACATGCGGGAAAAATTCGATATTATTAACCCCTGATAAAGCCTCAACAAACGGGCTTTTGTCCTCCCTGAATTTATCATACGGCATCAGCAATAGCGCTAACGAAAGTGCGGTAACATAAATTAGGCCAAGCAACCCTAACATGACTTTACCCGATTTGGGCGCATCTTCCTTATTTTTAAGGTGGATGGCCATGATGCTCATTACTTCAATTCCGCCATGAGCATAAAACGCGAACAAAAGAGCACTCCAAAAACCGATGAAACCTTTAGGGAAAAATTCACTTATAGATTGGGGAATTTCAGTCTTTGGATTCCCCCCAATTACCCCTGTCAGCGCTAAAATCGCAATGACAATAAACATAAAAATAGCGGCAATTTTCATTACTGCAAATACGCTTTCCAATTTCCCGAATGCTTTTGCTCCGATAAAAAGGACGATGAGCCCGAGAACCGCATAAATGGATGCAAATATCCACAATTTAACGTTAGGAAACCAAAACTTAGATAAGAGTGAAATTGCCGTAAGCTGACTGCCAATGATTAATATTTCTGAACACCAGTAGACCCATCCGCTGGTAAAACCAGCCCAACGGCCATATGCTTTTTTGGCATAGGTACGAAAAGACCCTTTCTGCGGATCCTTTGCGATCATTTTAGCGAGTGCTTCAAACACGATATATGTTGCACTTGCAGCCATGATAAAAGCTAGGATAACAGAAGGTCCTGTCATTTTAATTGCAATACTTGATGCTAGGAAAAACCCTGTACCAATGGTGCACCCTACTCCAATAAGGGATAGTTGCCACCAAGCAAGATGTGCTGTTTCATCCTTGGCACCTGATGATTTATTTCCCATCTCTACACCTCCACATAAAAGTAGCCTTCCACATAAAAGTGGATTTATGTGTTCATGAAATGGTGAAAAAACTTCTATGAAAGCAATGAAGCCAACTTATCAAATTTATTAGCGCCCTTTAAATCAACAACAGAGAGTATCACCACTAAAATAGCCCCATGAAGCGAATGTTGCTCGCTTCACGGGGCTATTTCCTATATTGAGAACTTTATTTCATTTCGGTTAAATTACCGTTATCTCAATAAGTCAAACTGGTTCACATTAATCGAACCAGTGTAGCTTATCAAAAGTATAACTAAGATAATCTTTCTCTCGTTCAAGAAGGCAATTCAAATTTTAATTATTTAAAGCTTGTTGAATATGTGCCAAATGGTGATTACCATGCCATGCATAAAGTGCGATACTTTGTTCAATCCGCATTTTCATGCCATCCGGATACTGATATGTACGCTGCAATTGAGTAGCTGTCAGATTTTCAAGTAAATATGTCCAGCGTTCATGCAGACTTTCCAATAGCTGTAACGAAACTTTAATAGGCATCTCATAATCTATGAGCGTTGCCCATTCACTTTCTTCATAGGTTTTAACGATTGGATTTTCTTCCGTTAAAGCTAACTTCATTCGCATATAACCGTTTAGATGGCTATCGGCAATATGGTGAATAAGCTGACGTACATTCCAGCTATTTTCCCTGTATGTTTTTGTTAATTTCCATTCATCAAGCGATTCAGCTAGTGCATTTAAACGACTAGGCAGTGCAGTCATTTCTGTAATCCACATTTGAATATCTGTTTCTTGGACTTCATTCGGACAATTGAATTGTCCAATTGGGTATCTACTATCCATTCTAAATTCCCCTTACTTTTCTACTTATAAGCTTACTAACAATTATTTCAAATTACTATCCATTTCACAATATTTACTTGTTTAAAGGGTCCTTTATATAAACGATTCTTTTGGCTGTACACTCTCAATATACTCGCTATGACAAATTCGATTCTCTAAATGTGTTCATACATACTGTTCAAAAAACAATCTTTGCTAGTTATTATATAATCACTAGATAATAGATTATAGATTATTTTATTTTGTCTACTTTTTCAACACTTCATTCGTTGTATTAATGAGGAGGAAAAATATGAATCAAAAAGACGCGTTCACCTCCTATCTAATTCAAGTTGGAGAGGAAGTGTTTCGACTTTTGCGCTCAAAAGGAGCCTCAAAAGAAGATGCAGAAGACATTATCCAAAATACATTTTATAAAATCTACTCAATGTTAAATGGCTTAGACGAAAAAACAATTCGTCCCTGGTTTTACCGGGTTGCTCTTAACGAATTTATTGATTTAAAGCGTAAAAAATTTCAGCATGATACCCTGCTTTCCGACGAAATCCAATCTAAATTAGCAAGTGGAAATGCTGACTTTGAACAATTTTTTAATCAAGATGAAATTATGTATTTATTAAAAAATGTAAAAAAGGAGTATAGAGAGATTTTCGTGTTGAAGTATTATTACGAATTATCTTACGAGGAAATCGCGCAATTACTTCATTTGCAAGTGGATAATGTAAAGCAGAAGCTATACCGGGCAAGAAAAACAATTCGCACAGAAATGGGAGGAATCAAAGGATGGATACATCGATTCAAAAGGCATTAAAAAAAGCAAAGAGAAAACATTGGATTATCATTACGCTTATTTCTATGGTTGTTTGTGTTGTCTTGCTATTTACATTCAATCGATTCGGAAATTATTTATCGGCTCAAAATACAGCTCGATTGCATGACCGTCTGTTTTTACAACATGCTATTTCTCAACCTAATGTAAATATCGACTCACAGGTAACGGCTAATTCATCGATGTTTGGGGGCAACATTATTACAAACCGCTCGAAAAATATAAATGGTTATCTCGTTCCTTGGAGTACATTGACGAGTTCCTATTCGTGGTTTGGCGCTTCCATTGACTACAATGAACTAATTCCTGGCTTTCATTCAAGGGGGAATAATTATTATGAATACGACAAACAAACAAAGCAAAAAGTAGCAACTTTTTATCATCCAGCGATTGAACAATATTATGATGGGATCCAGAACCAGCTTGAAGCAGTTGTTCAAATGGAAAATCATGTCGCTGAAGTGGCTATCTCATTCAAAGAGCCATTAACAATCAAACAAGTTCGTCAAAACATACCTGAAAATTTAAATATAGCTTGGCTTTATATGACGTCAAAAGTTGTAGATGAAGCTGCTGGACCATCAGGTTTATCTGTTTACGGTTATGCAGATGCTGAGCTCTCAAAAGAGGGATTTGATGGATTTATCGATAACCTGAAACAATATGATAAAAATCAATCACTTGAGGAAATACAAAAATATATTGAAGAGAATGAAAACAAACCGTTCAACGAAGTTACTGTATTAGGAGTTATGGTAACAGGTCGTACAGAAAACTTTAGAGAACTGTTAGCGAAAGACTTTATTAGAGGGGCGTCAGTAGGAGTAACTGCACCGATTGTTCCGTATATCCAGCCAACAAAATAATAACTGCATGTATATAGCAAATACAAATTGAAATCCAGGCTTGTGTTTTAAACATCTCTATATAGTTAATAGCGCCAATCCATAATCGGATTGGCACTCTATTTAGAGCTATGATTATACCTGTATCACAAGAAGCGAAACGAAGATGCCCTCTATGTTGGGCTTACAGACACTGGAGCTTTAAATTAAAAATTTCATCATCGTATACATCCCTATAATTAATATTCCAATTGATAGAAAGAAAATATTATAAACTTTTAAACCATCCCTTTTTATCAATTTCTTATACTCTTTATAAGAAATCTCGCCTTTTGCAAACCGTAACCCTAGATGATCTGGACAAATGGAGTAATGAATACCATTGGAATCTTCTAGAATTACCTTGGTAATTAAATCCTTTCCGTTCCATTGAATATCTTGTTTATGAAATGCCAAACTCTTACTTCCTAAAACCTCAAACTTAACGACATCATAAATAGAACACTTTTTTATTTCTTTACTAATTTCGTATGCCTGTTGCTCAATGAAATTATTTGTTATACACACATATCCCACTCCGTCTCGTTACACCTTAAATCACTTGAGTATTATATAGTATGCAGTATCCTAACTAATTTCTTTTAGTGTTTAAATATTTCTATATAATTAATCGTGCCAACCCAAATTCGGATTGGCACTATCCTATTTCTAATGATAGATAGAGCTTTAAAATAAAGTTTGATTATTTTCTACGATTTGACCTTCAATAAAAACCTTCAGTTACAGAAGATTGTTCGAAGACTCTTTTAAGCATGGTTAGTCGTATTGAATGACATCTTCCCGCTTACTTTAGCTTTTCTTTGTATAATTACTTGTGCAACGATTAAATTTGGCACCCAACATAACCATGCAATAATGGGATAACTGAAATGAAAGTTCTCAAAACCGAATACTAAGGTAAACAATAGTAACCAAATTCTTAACGTAACTGATGCGAAAGTTAATGAATAATTTCGAATCATCCACCTTTGATGCTCCTGAATATTTTTGTTTTTTATTTTAACGAGTGCTTGAAATGCTGTTACTAACCAAAAAACAGATAGAAAACCAAAGCCTAATTGAGATATCAATCCTCCTGTTGCATAAAAAGCTAAATACAACCCTGATACACCTGCAAAGAGAATGCCTAACATATAAACCCTGCCAATTACTTTATGTCGATTGATATTTTTTTCTCTAAACTTTGCAAATAGTGTGAAGGGACCTATTACGAGCGTTGCTATACCAAAAATGATATGTATAAAAAGCATGATGTACCAAAGAGAACTCAATGTAGAAGTAAATGAAAGTTTCAATTGAACAAATCCCGCTTGATGCGCATCCATGATAAAATACTGCACAATAGAATATCCGGATATTAAAATGGCGGAAATAATAAATAGAAACTTGATTTTATTCATCGTCCAACCTCTTTCAAATTGATTTTCTTCCTCTTTTGGATAGCTTGATTCATTTCTTTTATGTCTTTCTTGATTAACACTAAACTAATTCCCCAGCTGATCGCATAAATAGTAAATACCCAAACCAATAAACTTAACATTGAGCTTATATTCGTAATGTCATACCATTTACCGAAATAACCAGCAGCTAGCACACAAATTGTCACGAGAATAAAATGAATGATAAGTTGCATTGTAAAACTGAATCGTTCTGTTTTAAAAATTAGCGAAATCCAACCAATGACTATCCCTAATACCCCAGCAATAAGATATTCTTTGCTCAGCTCATTCCCTGTTATTACAGGTTCTTGGGCAAGTAAAGCTTGGAAGGTATAAGATGAACTTAACCCAATCAGCAGCCCAATTATGGAAAACCGTAAAATTTCATACATATATTAATCCCTCCCAATGCCTAGACGTATTTTTAATTCTTTTAAATATTTGCGACTTACATGAACTGATGATTCATCTTCTAAAATGATTTCTGCCTGACCAATACGTCCCATTTGAATGGAAGCAATTTTATCAATATTGACTAGCATAGATTTACTTACTCGGACAAAATCATGTGATAACATCATTTCTAATTCGTAAAGCTTGCGTTTGGATTCAAATTCATGATCCATTGTCTGCAGGAAAACCTTTGCCCCTTCTGCGTAAATATAATAAATATCTTTAATTTTGAGCATATGAATTTCCTGCTGTAAGTAACCATCGATTGCAGTTGTTGTCTGTATATCTTGCAGCTGTTTCATCAGTCGTTCAATCTGCTCATCATACTGTTTTGCCCGAATTTGTATTTCGGTTTCCTGGATTTTTTCATCAATTATTAGCTGAATTTTCATACATACCTCCATCCACAATTTATACTGTACCATATTGTTTTCCGTGTTTTTCCATTTTACTGCTAAGCGGCAAGAAAGTAGACATAAGCGGTTAAATATTATAAATAAAAATCTATTTATAGCTGCCGCAGAAAATCATATTTTTCAGTAAATATTACATTAGGTTGTCCTATGTAATAATGCCAAAATTGAAAAAGCACTTAACCTTGTCATGGTTAAATGCTAAGATTGTAAATTTCACATAATTAGTAAGCTGCATTTAGTCAAAGTCACATCTAATTTTTTCTGTAAAAATAATTTTTAGGTTTCTAGATTATTCTAAAAAATAAATTATTTTTTCAAAACATTGCTTCCCCATCTGGACCTACTCATGAAGAAAGGCGCTCTCCTTATTTCAGAAAAGCGCCCCTTTGTGGAATATTGAAATTTTCGCTACAGCAGCCTCTCCACCTTAAACAAAAGGCAGTTCCTTCTCCCTAAAGTATTTTCCATTAATGAAATAATACGTACTATTAATAAGACCACATCTCGTCTTCTGAAATCCATTTGTTTTCCTTTAAATCATAGGATTTATATTCATCATGAAAAGATAAGTAAGACGGCAACTGAAAGCCTTGACCATCCGCCTTTTTCCAGCAATCTACAAACCAGTTTTTTACCGTTTCTTGTTCTGCAATTACAAGTTCTTCTTCATTTTGTTCATAAAATGCAAGGAAATCATCCGTTTGGTCAGTTTGTTCCTCATAATATACTACATCTTCTACTACATTCATACTATCCGCAAACACCGTTGAATCATCGCCTTCATAAAAGACCTCATTCCCCTCTTTATCCATCGAATACATTTCAATCGATAATTCATATCTTGTAGGTTCCATAGACGATGAAAAATCTAACAACTCTACTTCGGAATAAAAATCCAACTTCTTTATTTCAGTTAATTTTCCAATTAGCTTGTCGGAGTTCAATTCTAGATTTCTTTTTATTGTGTCTGTATAGTTTTCTATCGTAAACATAGATTCGCTCCCATTTGTTTCAGTTTTATGTTCTATTAATTGCTCTTTTTCATGATTGCTGTCTGCTCCTTGACAACCACTCAATAATAAAACTACAAAAATATATAGCACTCTCTTCACATATTCTACCCCGTTTGTTTAAAAATTACTTAATCTTTTAATAGAAATAACATATTTTATGGAATTTTTCCATGCTTTTATAGTAGCGCAAGCTCTTAATGGTAATATAATTAGTAGTAAAACTAGAACAGAGCGTATTAAAACCGAAGAATCTACTATTGGTTATGTCAGCTTGAATCGAGCAAACAAAAAGCATTTGATGAGCGAGTCAAACAAATGCTTATTGAAAATCAATTTACTTAACACTAGAAATGCTAACGTGTTTTTAAATGTTAAATATTAGATTCATACTTGTTGCTTCCAGGAAGTTTCTTGATTTCATTCCAAGTTTCTATCGCTTCTTCACGACTTCTACCTTTATTTTTTGGGTCTGCAAAAAAGTCATGAATGAATTGATTATATTCGAACTGAGGTGCAATTTTTTTCTTGTATGAAGGGGCTTTTTTACGTTCTTCTTCCTCATACCAGGCGTTTGCAACATCACGATAAGTCTTTCCAACGTTGTTTTTAAAGTAGTTTTGGATATAGGTGGAGAAGTGGAATTTCGGGATTACTGTCTTAAAAAATGCTCTTACGTCTTGACTACAACGATGATTTTCTGTAATGACTGTATCAAGACTTAAATCTGCTTGTGCTTCTCTCTTTTTATTCACACTTGATTTTCTGATAGGCTTTTTTATCTCCCCTGTCCGAAGAAATGTTTCGATTCTATCGGAAATCTCTATTTTAGAGCCGGAAGCACTTATTTCATTTTCTCTACAAAATGATTGTAATTCTTCTTTTAGCCAATAGTAATCTCTAAAACTTTCGACACTCGTATCTTTTTTTAGATCAGGCCTCATACATACACCCCAAATTTTTTATTAACTCTCGTTTGTCCACAACTTCACTCCCTTTAAAAATATTTATAAACCTACAATTTCTTCAATATTACAAAGAATTAACTATAACCGGCATTTTGCACCTATATCTAATGTTATTATATTATGGATCCTTACCTTATATATATCAAAATTCTTCACAAAGAAATTATGATGGAATTTAAAATCTTTTCTTTTACTAAAGCATAAATAACCGCTATATCCTACTATGTTTTTCGTTAATAATTTGTAGCAGCATGATCATCACCATTTTGCTTATATAATTTAATAGGATAACTTTATCTCAAAGCCACAAAACATGTAGCTTTAAAATAAAATTTGATTAAAAATACTTCATAAAATAGCTTATTCCCGATAGGTCAAT
Source organism: Lysinibacillus odysseyi (assembly GCA_014595895.1). Taxonomy (GTDB): domain Bacteria; phylum Bacillota; class Bacilli; order Bacillales_A; family Planococcaceae; genus Lysinibacillus_B; species Lysinibacillus_B odysseyi_A. The sequence continues at coordinate 1,540,551 of JABUKB010000001.1, forward strand.
AAAGACTAGAATAATAAGATCCTTTATTCCTTCCTTATTCACCCCATTTATAGTAATAAATAATAAACACCATCCAACAACGGATGGTGCATAGAACGTCTAAATATTATATTTTAATGAGTAAACTATTATCTGTGTTAGTTTTTAACGGTATATTTGTAATTTACTTTTTTTCCATTACAGCAAAGTAATTTTCTTCATTATCTGCAAAGTTAAATACTCTACCGGATGGCATATTAACAATTTCTCCAACTGTGATGTTTTTATTTAACAAGTCACTGTGTAATTGTTCAAGATTTTCAGAGAAAAACATTAAAGAAGGTGTATCAAGATTTAACCCTGGAGACATTTTAGCTACGAACTCCTTATTATGCAAAATGATGCTTGTTTCTGTATCTTTTTTTGGAGCAATTTCAATCCATCTCATCCCTTGACCGTTATCTTCTTCAGAAATCACTGTAAAGCCTAATTGTTTTGTCCAAAAATTCAATGCCTCATCTTGGTTATTGACATACAACATAATTTGACCGACTTTACTAAACATAATTATTTCCACTCCCTTATAAATAGATAACAAGCCCCTTACTCCTAATGTTTGTCACCAACTAGACTTCTAACCCAAAGACAACTTATGTATCCACACTTACACACAATTATTTACCTTCTATAATTAGTATTCGTTATTCGAAAAAAAAACCCTTCTTCAATTAATCTACTATTTAATCTAAGTACATTTTTTCCAAAAACCATACATTTTTATTAGTGCCTATACAATATTGCCAATGAATCTCATGTTTTATAGGTTAAAAATTTATTTTAATTTTATGGTAACATCCACTATCGTCTCACTGGAGTAACTAAAAAGGGAACGCCTAAACCATTTACAATTCTATTTATGTTAACAGAACTAATAGGAGTAATTAAGGTTTGATAATTTTCTCGCTGTAATCTTCAACAATTGCCCCCTTTTGTTGAAGAATGTTGCATAATGGTTTTGATTAAACACTCTTTAAATATGATAACGCTCATGTAGAATATGAATGTGATATTCAACATGACCTAATATGATACATGCTGCCGCGAGAACGGTGATCGGGTGATTCCTAATATTGCCCATATTCCTTAATTCCTCTTGTCTTAAATTGTTAATCAAAGAGAGTGTGGATTGTCTAACGGATTTCCATTCTTGCAATATTTCTAGGATTGGTCGGTTGTGGAATCCCCCCTGAATAACATATTCACCTAGGTTAATGGGTGGAATTGGGGTAGAATCTCCCCGGGTCATGCAAAAGAGCCTGTAACAAAACATTCGTTCAGCATCACTCAAATGCCCAACAATTTCCTTGATACTCCATTTTCCTTCTTCATAACGAAACTCGGCTTCACTCTCTGACAGGTTGGAAATAAGTGAACAGAAAGATTCCATCTGTTTAACATATATCTGAGTTAAATCTCCCCTAGGCACCAATTTTACATACCGCTCGAAATATTCATCATACTCGTGAGACAAAGGGCGTTCAGTAATCATTCGTAATTCCCCCAGTTTTTAACGCTTTTATCACCTAAATAATACCATATTTTTTTGTGTATAATCATCTATACGGCTCCCTGTCCCGAATTGTAATTCATTAGTATCTCCATCCATATTTAGATCACCCTCTTCTTCAAATTCGTCTTGTGCAGCAGTTAACATATATTTTTTTAATGGTTATTTATTAATGATTTACTGATTATAATACAACACAAAATAAACTATAATTTTGGTAAATTCCTCAAAGTTTAAACGAACATCTAAACAATCGTCTCTATCTCCATATTCACGATATTCTTTTTAGATAGCACTGGAAGATTTATGTTTTATTTTCCCATTTTCTCCAAAAACACAAAAAACCTATTAGTAAAGAATACCAAATAGGTTTTTTATCAAATTTTATTATAAATTATCGAACTTTATTGTAAAGCTACTGTAGCTTTGGAATAAAAGTTGATTAAAAAACATCCCTCAATCTTTACCTAACGCAACTTCGAGAACTCCACTTTGAAAAAAGAAGGATCAAAATGGGGTTACTCTTTATGAATGCAGACATGAAACTAGCTGAGAATCAGGTAAATAAAGCCTTAGCACAGGCAGATTCTCCAAATACACTTTTGGATGCTTATTTTCTGCGATATGTTTGTTCTTTTGCTTCCGAATGCAAAATCAACATTCATAAAAAAATTCACATAATGCGGTTAAAAAACTACTGATGAGGTAAGACTTATTACCATAATTATTCCTTCGGAGTAGTGTTTTAAATGAATATAAAAATATGTCAGAGATATTTTGTATGCAATTCTTTTGATTTATCATAACAAATTTGCCACTCAAAACAAATGCAAAATACAAAACCCTTTTCCCCATTAAGGAAAAGATGGTTAGGGACTTTAATAAGTTTCGTCTTTTCATATCAGAACAACTTCAATTAAGGAGACATTTTCATGAATATATTTGTTTCAATCTTAATTCCTGCCTTTAACGAATCTATTAATATTCCAATCATCTATCAAGAACTCACGAAAGAATTAACAAAGCGAAATGAGAATTACGAAATATTATTTGTAGACGATGGCAGTATAGATAATACATTAGAGCAAATCCAAAAATTGGCTTCTTCTTATCCTGAGGTAAAGTACCTTTCTTTCACCAGAAACTTTGGGAAAGAACCTGCTATCTATGCAGGTTTGCAGCATACACAAGGTGATGCCGTTATTATCATGGATGCCGACTTGCAGCATCCAACCTATTTGATTCATCCGTTAATTGACGGATTTAAAGAAGGTTTTAATCAAGTCATCGCCCAAAGAAACCGCAATGGGGAATCATTTTTGCGCAGTCGGATGTCACGCCTGTACTATTTCATTGCGAAAAAATTGGTTGAAGTGGATTTAGAGGATGGGCAGGGTGATTTTCGCTTGCTTAGCCGAAGGGCAGTTGAGACGGTATTAAAAATGGGTGAACGCTATCGTTTTTCAAAAGGTCTTTTTTGCTGGATCGGTTACGACAAAAAGGTAGTTAAGTATGATAATCATATACGTGGAAAAGGTAAATCGAAATGGACTGTAAACAAACTCATTGATCACGGCATTGATGGTGTTGCATCTTTCAACCATAAGCCATTGCGTCTATGCTTATACACTGGATTTATAACTCTTTTCCTGGCTATTCTATATATTTTTTTCATATTTGGCGGGGTTTTAATAAACGGAATTAGTGTTCCTGGCTATTTTACAACTATTTCTTCCGTGCTTTTCTTAGGCGGTGTTCAATTAGTCAGCCTTGGGATTATCGGGGAATATGTAGGTCGCATCTATCATGAAACTAAACAAAGACCTCTCTATATTACGAAAGATACCAACATCGTGGGAAAAAATGTGCTTAAGTTCAAAACGAAGTGAGTTTATCCGTTTTATATTGGTAGGCGGAATAAATACAATCAATTATTATCTTCTATACTTATTATTATTTCGCATATTTGGATTAGCTTATATGTTTTCTCATTGGATTGCCTTTTTCATCAGCATGATTATTTCATTTTACCTGAATGTCTATTTTACCTATCAGGTGAAACCGACATTCGCCAAATTTCTCAAATTCCCGCTAACACAAATCGTTAACATTTCTTTATCATCCGGATGCATTTATATTTTAGTTGAATACTTTCACCTAAATAGCACCATTGCACCGATATTTTCCGTATTATTCACCTTTCCAATAACATTTATTTTAACAAGCAAAATTTTGAAGCGAGAATAGGTGATTTCGTGATTAAAAATAAACATTTCCTTCTCATTTGCGGAAGTTTCATAGCCGCTATACTGGCTCATGCCTTTTTTATTTACCAAACGGTAAACGGAACCTATATGTTAGGGCCGAATGATGGGCTTTCGCAAATGATTCCATTCCGGAAAATGTTATATGAACAATTTAAAAACGGGAATTTTTTCTATAGCTTTCAATATGGACTAGGCGGCGGAACTTACCAGCTTTCTTTCTATTATGTCAATAGCATCGTCTACTTCTTTGTTTTTGGGATGGTTTTTATACTTGAAAAATTATCGCTTATTTCAACTCCCGACGTGCTTTTTTGGGCTCAAATCACCTTGTATGTCAGTATTGTGCGTCTTGCTCTTATTTTCATTTTAACGACTTATGTATTCAGATACATGAACATTAGCATGAGATATGCTTTTATTGGTGCTTTTATTTATGGAGGAAGCATTATCTACTTCCGTCATGTAGTTTTTTGGGAGTTTTTTGCTGATGCATTTCTTTGGCTGCCGCTTTTTGCATTAGGCATAGAGAAAATTTTCCGAGAAAAAAAGCCATTCACTTTAATTGCTGCAATTGCTCTTTCAATGTTTGATAACTTTTATTTTGCGTATATCCATTTTCTATTTATGGCAATCTATATTCTGCTGCGTTGGTTAATTCCTTTGACAAACGATGAAAAGCTTAATTTAAAACAGTTTACTCTATCGATTTTGCTAGGTGCAGGCATCAGCGCCGTCTCTTTTATACCGGCTGCCTATGGTTATGCCCATAATTATCGTCCTTCATTTGATGATTACATTCCATGGTTTGATTTTAAAGATAATGTACTTTTCTGGAGCAATACTTATTTGCTCCCTGTTATTTTGGTAATGTTTTTGTGTATCAAAACATTTTATAAATATAAATTATTTCGGCTTTTCGCTTCCATAGCCATTCTAATTACTCTTTCCCATTATACTCCGGTAATTGCCAGTGTGTTTAACGGGTTTTCTGCCCCGCAATACCGTTTTGAGTATATCGGATATTTTGCCATTGGCGGAGCGATTGCCACTGGTTTAATGCATCTGTCAAAGGTATCTCCGGAAACAATCAAGAAGGCCGCTCTGTATGCTTTTCTCATTTACAGTGCCTTTTATGCGATTGATGATCATATAAGAATCTTTAAGTTAGTTCCTCTAATTAGTTCTCTACTGCTGGTCGTCATCTATTACATTCTCTTGATGAAAACGAAAAAAACCGCGGGAATCTTAAGTATGATTGCCATAGTCAATCTGATTACTTTATTTAATTTTCAAGAAGAGCTGCTGACGGTTGGGGATGTTCAACAAACGACGAAAGGGCTGATAACAAGTGAAAAATATGCTTCTGCCGAGCAAAGAGCTCTCATTCAGAACGTGATGGTCCAGGACGTTGCCCCAGTCACCCGATTAGACTGGATTGTACAAGGCCGAAACAATACTCCCATGATAAATGACTTTCACGGTTTAAGTGCCTATTCTAGTATTCTTAACGAAAATATCCTATCTTTTTATTACCATGACTTGGAAATCGATATGAAACGAGAAAGTGTCAGCCGCTATAATAGTCTCGGGGATCGTGCAAATCTATACAGTTTATTAAGCGGTAAATATATCATGTATAAACAAGGGAAAAAAAGAAATATTCCTTTTGGATTTAAGAAGTATATGGAAAGTACCCGATATGTTATTTACCGTAATGAGCATATCTTGCCTTTCATTCGTACGACAAAAAATATATACAGTGAAGAGGATGTCAATCACGTCCCAATAGTTGACAGAGAACATGCCATGTTGAATGGTATCATTATGAAAACATCCAATCCCACTGTAAAGCCGGAACACAGCGAAGACTTAATGGAACAAACCAAGATAATACCTATTAATGGAACTTATAAAGCTGGCCAACTTGAAGTCAAAGGGAAAAATGGTGGTATTGATCTTAAGTTAAATAAAGTACAGGCGAACACGAAAGATCTATACCTTTCCTTCTATTTGCAAAATAACGATAAAGAAGCTCAAGGGTTTCGTTTGATGGTAAATGATTTCAAAACATCTCGAAAACCGCGCCAATCCATTTATCGCACTAAAGTAAACAATATTACTGTTAGGGTTCCAAAAGATGATACTATCGCAATTCGAGTACCACAAGGAACCTATACTTTAAAGGACTTAAAACTTTTCTCCGAAGATTATCAAGTCCTAAAAAAAGAGGTAAATAAAGAACAGCCTGAGGCTAATGTAAAAATCAACAAGAATCACATCAATATCTCTTTTGAAAACAAAAATAATGATATCATGATGCCTCTGCCAATTCCTTATGAAAAAGGCTGGAAAGTTCATGTAAATGGAGAAAAATCAGAGGTTAAAAAAGTAAACTATGCTTTTATCGGAATTCCAATCAGACCAGGTAAAAATAATATAGAACTGATCTTCTATCCACCTTACTTTCATTTTTCTTTACTAATCAGCGGATTTTCCTTATTTATAGCATTTGCTTGGATGAGGATAAATCGAAAACAAAGGATGTCTCAATAGGCAGGTTAATGCAAAATAATAAACATTCCTAGGGTTACTCCCAGGGACTCTTACTGCCCTTTAGATAATTAAGCGGTCAGAAAAAACATTGGTTCCAGCTGATACCAATGTTTTAAACGCATAGAATAAAATAAATTTATTATCACTTAATAAATCTCCATTCCACAAGAAAAACCGGAATCCCTTCTTTATAAAGTTAGGGAATTCCGGTTCATTTTTTTATAAGCAGTTCAGTTTGACTTAAGCCACAAAATGCTTTTTATTTTACAATCCGCATTTCAGCTGAGCACCACAGTTTGTACATGTGTTACAGCCGCCCATTTCTTCTACTGTACCTTGACGGCAGACTGGGCATGTATTGCCGACTTCTGAGCCGATTGTTACATCTGTTTGCGTAAGAGGCGCGATGGTACCTGTTAGGACTACGCCGCGTTTTACTTCCTCTTCTTGTTGTCTTAACTCTTCAAACTCTAATTGCTCGTCAGCCGAAGCTTCCTCTGCTTTTAGCGTTAATACTTGCGAATCACGGCTACCATCTACATAAACCGTACCGCCTTTTGCACCGCCGCGGTATAGACGCTCGTACACTTGCTCTACTTGCTCTACCGTATAGCCCTTTGGTGCATTTACTGTTTTGGAAATCGATGAATCGATCCAATTTTGAATAATACATTGTACATCCGCATGCGCTTCCGGTGTTAACTCCATAGAAGATACAAACCAAGCTGGTAGGTTATCTTTATCTGCATCTGGGTTAGCATCTAAGTACTCTTGTACAATCTCTGCTTTTACTTCGATGAATTTACCTAAACGCCCTGAACGGTAATACGTAAAGCTGAAGTAAGGTTCAAGTCCTGTAGCTACACCTACCATCGTACCAGTAGATCCTGTAGGAGCAACTGTTAATAGGTGTGAGTTACGAATGCCGTGCTCATATACACCATCACGTACATGCTGCGGCATTTTCTTCATGAAACCTGTATTGACAAAGGCTTCGCGCAGACGATTCGTTTCATCTTCTGTAGCACCTTCTAGGAACGGGAAGCTTCCGCGTTCTTTTCCAAGTTCAATCGATTGCTCATAGGCTGCCACTGCAATTGTTTTGAAGATTTCATCGACTAATTGATTGCCTTCCTCAGAGCCGTATTCCTTTTCGCAATAAATCAGTAAGTCAGCTAGACCCATGACACCAAGACCTACTCGACGTTCACCTAGTGCTTGGATTTTATTTTCTTCTAAGAAGTAAGGTGTCGCATCGATTACATTATCTTGCATACGTACACCGATTTTTACTGTTTGGCGTAAGCCCTCAAAATCAACTGTTTTCGTCTCTTTTTGAGCGAACTGCGCTAGATTGACAGCGGCTAAGTTACAAACAGAATATGGCGCAAGTGGCTGCTCGCCACATGGGTTCGTGGCTACAACTTGCTGACCGTATGCTTTTGCATTTGTCATTTCGTTGGCATTATCGATGAAGAAAATACCAGGCTCTGCTGCATATGTCGCACAAATATTAATTAAGTTCCATAGTTCACGTGCCTTAATCGTACGATATGTGCGTACACCGTAACCAAGCTTTTCCCACTCGCGTACATCGCCAACTTTATGCCATTCTTTATTATAGATAGCCATTTCTTCCGGCGTATAGTTTGCCACATCAGGGAAACGCAGCTCGAAATCTAAGTCTTGCTCTACAGCTTCCATGAATTCGTTCGTTAATGTAACGGAAATGTTTGCGCCTGTTAAGAAGTCAGGGTTGTGTACAGAGTATGTTCCCCCGTCACGTAGCTTTGCTTCTGCATCACGGATGATAGCATCATTAAAGCCGCCTTGTCCTTCGATATTTTTAAAGTTGACAATCGACGTATACATCGCCTCTTCTTGCTGCGAGAATGGCTTAAATTTAAGCTTTTCCTTTGCAAGACGAATAATAGTAGCATCTGTTGTGTTTTCAATTAAATAACGTAAAATACGTGGATTTTGCATTTTGGAGATAATAAATTCTACAATATCTGGGTGCCAATCTGCTAACATGATCATTTGTGCACCGCGTCTTGATCCACCTTGTTCTACAAGATGCGTCAGTTTTGCAATATCATCCAACCAGCTCACTGAGCCTGATGATTTGCCGTTTACACCGCGCGCTAATGTGTTGCGTGGGCGCAATGTCGAACCGTTCGTCCCTACACCGCCGCCGCGGCTCATAATTTCCATTACTTGCTTACGGTGATCACTGATGCCTTCACGGCTATCCGCTACAAACGGCATTACGTAACAGTTGAAGAATGTCACTTCTGTTTGTGAGCCTGCTCCGTAAATGACACGACCAGCTGGAATGAACTTTAGGCTGACTAATTGGTCATAAAATTTTTCAAACCATTCTTGGCGCAATTCTTCTGTTGCTTCTACTGCTGCTAAACCTGTTGCATTACGCTTAGCAATTTGCTCATAGAAAATTTCTAATGGCTTTTCGATAATATCAAGCGAACGTGTAATAATGCCTGTCGCTTGCTCTTGTTCATGTTCTAGTACATGGCGGAAGTCTTCCTCAATCAATATATCCGCTGTTTTGTTTTCTTTATTAATAGATTGGATAATACCTAACCCACGGGCTGGGAATTTTGGGTCCTCTTTGACTGTCAGTACGACAAAGTCCCCTGCTTTTAATGTTTTCTTCTCCGTATCCTTAAATGAATAACGGTCAATCATCACAAGACGTGATACTCCTTTATGTGTAATGTTCATGTCAGGAGTAATCGGATGCACTTGTGGGAATTGCTCAATGTCTTTATTGAGCTGTTCTACCTGGATGGATTGCTCTAGCACTTTCGCCATCACCAAGCCCCCTTTTATATAATAAAAAAACTCATTGTTCCATTCCCCAAAAAAGGGAAATCAAACACAATATATTGTGTTTGATTCATTATAACCCATCAAGATATGGGGAATATATACACTTTTAAAAGATTACAACAGAAATTTTTTTCAAGCAAGGGCTTGATTTTTTAATTTTTTCATTAATCGCCTGTGTATCAACGTTTCTCTCAATTAAAAAAATTTTCAAACATGCGTTCTACTTTCTAAAATTCCAATCGTCATTTGCATATTTCTCTTTTTCGATCAATTTTACTTGTGCCAATTGCTCTTCTGTTAGTGTATACGGCACCAGTTCAATGTCAAGCGCTTGCTCAAATCCAGCCTTAAATGCTTCTACACACTGCGGGATTGTAAAAGGTGTATCAACTAGACGATTCATCGCTACAGCCTTTTCTGGCAGCTTCTGACGCATTTTTTCGCGTATTTCATCATTTTTAAAACGGAACACAGATAATAATTTCTCTTCGTCTAAATCCAGTAAAATCGCTCCATGTTGTAAAATGACACCTTTTTGGCGTGTTTGTGCACTTCCTGCTACTTTTCTTCCTTCTACCACTAATTCATACCAACTCGGTGCATCAAAACAAACAGCACTTCTCGGCTTTTTTAAATCCGCTTGCTTTTCCTCAGTATCGGGTATGCTAAAATAGGCATCTAGCCCTAAGTTCTGGAACCCAATTAATAATCCTTCGCTCAATACTCGATAAGCCTCTGTCACTGTTTGAGGCATATTTGGATAGGATTCCTCAACGATGATCGAATATGTAAGTTCATGCTCATGTAGTACGGCCCGTCCACCAGTTGGACGACGCACAAAGCCTAAGCCCTGCTCTTTCACCGCTTGTAAATCGATATCTTTTTCTGCCCGTTGGAAGTATCCGATTGATAATGTAGCCGGGTTCCACTCATAAAAACGGATCACAGGCGGCATGCTTCCTTCGCTATGCCAATTCAGCAGTGCCTCGTCAAGTGCCATATTAAAGGATGCACTGCACGGGCCTGAGTTAATAAAATACCATTGTTTCATCTTTTCTCCCCCTAACCTCACCATTTTAACAAACTTAATAGACGTATGTCTCGTTCTCTTTTATAATATAGAGGATAGAAAGAAAGGGGCATCACCACGTGGAAATTTTAGTTACTATTGCGATTATCCTTGTTTTTGTTGTAGCTTATATTTTAATCAATTCAATGCGTCTAAAAAAAGCTGTAACGAATCTAACACAGGAAGAATTTATTCAGGGATATCGTAAAGCACAATTAATTGATTTACGCGAACCAAAAGAGTTCGAGGCAGGACATATTTTAGGAGCACGCAATATTCCAATGACGCAGCTAAAGCAACGTCAAAACGAAATTCGTCCAGACCTGCCTGTATACCTGTACTGCCAAAATTCCGGGCGTAGTGCTCGTGCAGCATTAACATTAAAGAAAAAAGGCTATAATCATCTTTATCAGCTACAAGGCGGCTTTAAAACTTGGACTGGTAAAGTAAAAATGAAATAATTTACTTCACAAGCTGTTTAGGATAGATGAAACTATCCCAAGCAGCTTTTTATCATATAAACTTATTTATGTGACGTTTCTACTATATTATACGTTGATTAGTTAGCAGGGAAAAATTGTGGTAGATGATGGAGCAAGAAAATTAACTAATTTTATTCCATATAGCAGTGGAAACCCATACTTATTTGTTAGCAGGGTGAAACAACGGAATCACCTAACAAAAAAGGCATTTGCCCATCTCGAGAGCAAATGCCTGTTAGTTGATCAATTCGCAAAATGCAGTTTTTTATTTAGTAAATAAATCGTTACACCACCGACTGTCATTGACAATGCTTCGCCTACTGCCACCATGCCATATGTCGGCCAAAATGGTAAGTCGAGCATAATTGTCAGTTGGGCTGCTACTGTAAACATTGAGGCTGTTACTATAATCCCTGTTACGACAAATTTCATCACTTCATTTTTCATCTTTTTTGTCACCGCGCGACAAATAACCAAGACAATGAATGTACATATACCGCCGATTGGCACATCAAGGATCCATGTTGGCGATAAAAAATTGGCTAGCACAACGCCAATTGTGACAGCAATAAGATAGCGCTTATGATATAAGGCTAAATAATTAAACATTTCAGCTAACCGCAATTGTACGGCGCCAAAGCTAATGACAGCCAGTACAACTGTCACTGCAACATAAAGAGCAGCAACGATGGCTGTTTTCGTAATATCTCCTACCGCTACACGCGATGTTGCAAGAGATGTTCCCATATGAAATTCCTCCTTTATAAAATAGCCCACGCTATTTTACTTCTAACTACAACCAAAGGAGTATGGGCAAATACCCTACCGAAGTGTCGTAGTGTGGTTTAACCACCTAGCCATTATAACAGCCTACCTATCGCTTGACAATGCTATTTATTGACCCAGCCGCCATCTACCGGTAAAACCGTACCGTGCATATAGCTCGCCGCCTCACTCGCTAAAAATAAGGTAACACTCGCCACCTCTTGCGGTTGTGCCCAGCGTCCTGCAGGCGTCTCCCGTGCTACCCATTTTGCCATCTCCCCGTCACCCGCGAAATCTGCCGCATTCATCGGCGTTTCAATCGCACCAGGAGCAATAGCATTAGCGCGGATACCGTCCACACAATAATCATAAGACAGCTGCTTTGTATAGCCGATGATGGCATGTTTAGAAGCGGTATACGCTGCACCGCCCCCGCCTGCTACCAGACCAGCAATTGATGCCATATTCACAATCACGCCCGTTTTACGTGCCATCATTTGAGGCAATACAGCATTCGTTACGATATAAGTGCCTTTTATATTCGTGTTCATAATACGGTCCCACAGTGCCTCATCTGTCTCTAAAGTTTTAGCATAACCATCTAAAATCCCCGCCGTATTGCATAAAATATCTACCTGTCCAATTTCTTGGATGGTTTGTTCAATAAACGCCTTGTTACTCACACTCCCGATAAAATGACGATAACGATTCTCTTTAACGGATGACGCTTGAAGGTCTAGACCAAACACTACCGCACCGTTTTTTAAAAAAGCCTGTACCTGAGCCAACCCAATGCCTGAGGCCGCCCCTGTAATGACGATTCGTTTCCCTTGAAACTCTTGAAATTGCATCTTTTTTCCTCCAACTAAAAGAGCTGCTTAGAAAGGTATGCCTTTCTGAACAGCTCCTAATATTATTCTACAATTTTCCAATCTTCAGCTAAAATATCGCAAACAGTTGGTGTAAACATCGTATAGCCTTCACCTACTACGTTGATTACAAAATACGGATTCATCGCTAGACCGTCTAGCTCTGTCGCTGGTACGTATTTTACGTACAATTCAGCTCCGCCCCAGCCAGCACGAATAATTTTTTCACCATTTTTTAAGCGTGGTAAAATTTCTTCAAATGTCATTTATAAAACCATCCTTTTTCACTTCATCTCTCAAAGTATAAGGCAAAAAATAACGGTCCACAAGTATACGTTGTGCAGCACGACGAAAATCCCGGAACACTCACTGTTCCGGGATATCCATTATTTTGTATAACGAAGTACTGGTGTACGTGCCGCACGCGTTTCGTCTAAACGTGTTACGACTGTTGTATGTGGTGCTTCTTGCACGATTTCCGGATTTTCTTCCGCTTCACGAGCAATTTGAATCATTGCATCACAGAATGCATCTAGTGTTTCTTTCGATTCTGTTTCCGTTGGCTCAATCATAATCGCTTCTTCCACGTTTAATGGGAAGTAAACTGTTGGTGGATGGTAGCCGAAGTCAAGCAGACGTTTGGCAATATCTAATGTACGTACGCCTAATTTCTTTTGGCGACGGCCTGATAACACAAACTCATGCTTACAGTGACGGTTGTATGGAAGATCATAATATTCTTCTAAACGACGCATCATGTAGTTCGCATTTAGTACCGCATATTCTGTTACCTTCTTCAGACCATCTGGACCCATTGTACGGATGTATGTGTAAGCACGAACGTTGATACCGAAGTTACCATAGTAAGGTTTTACACGACCGATTGCTTGCGGACGATTGTAGTCAAAATGGAATGTTCCATCTTCTTTTTTCACAAGTACTGGCTTTGGTAAGAACGGAATTAAGTCAGCTTTTACTCCTACTGGACCTGAACCTGGTCCACCACCGCCGTGTGGGCCTGTAAATGTTTTATGCAAGTTTAAGTGAACACAGTCAAAGCCCATGTCGCCAGGACGTGCTTTACTCATTACCGCGTTTAAGTTGGCTCCGTCATAGTACACTTTACCGCCGACACCGTGTACTAGTTCTGCCATTTCTAAAATATTTTCCTCAAATAAGCCAAGTGTATTTGGGTTTGTTAACATTAAAGCTGCTGTATCGTCACCAATTACGCGCTTTAAGTCTTCAATATCCACTAAACCATCTTCACCTGATTTGATTGTAATTGTTTCAAAGCCTGCTACTGTAGCCGAGGCTGGGTTTGTACCGTGTGCTGAGTCTGGAACGATAACTTTGTTACGATGACCTTCACCATTTGCTTCGTGGAATGCACGAATCATCATCAACGCTGTCCACTCTCCGTGAGCACCCGCTGCTGGTTGCAATGTCACTTCATCCATCCCTGTAATTTCAACAAGTGATGTTTGTAGATCATATAATAATTCCATAGCTCCTTGTACAGTTGACTCGTCTTGTAATGGGTGTACATTCGCAAAGCCTGAGAAACGTGCTACTGCTTCATTAACTTTTGGGTTGTACTTCATTGTACAAGAACCAAGTGGATAGAAGCCTGAGTCTACACCATGGTTACGGCGAGATAGCGCTGTATAGTGACGCATAATATCAAGCTCTGCTACTTCTGGTAGCTCTGCTGCTTCTTCGCGTACATAGCCCGCTGGTAGTAAATCTGCTAAATCCATATCAGGTACATCTAGTGGCTCAAGTGCATAGCCAACACGACCTTCTTTCGTAATTTCAAAAATTAATGGTTGGTTTTCTTGACTCATTGTAATGCCCCCATTTCTGCTACTAACGCATCGATTTCCTCTTTCGTGCGCAATTCTGTCACAGCAATTAATGCATGGTTTTCTAACTCTGGATACACACGGCCTAAATCAAAGCCACCGATGATTCCTTTTTCGATTAAGCCTTGGTTGATTTCTGTTACTGATTTTTTTGTTTGCACAACGATTTCATTAAAGTGCGCACCTTGGAATGCTACTGTAAATCCAGCTGCTTCGAAAGCTTGTTTCGCGTAGCGTGTTTTCACGATATTTTGCTTCGCCATTTCTTGCACGCCTGCTTTCCCTAACGCCGTCATCGCTACCGATGCAGCAAGGGCAAGAAGTGCTTGGTTCGAACAAATATTAGACGTTGCTTTGTCACGACGGATATGTTGTTCACGTGCTTGTAATGTTAATACGTAACCACGACGACCTTCTTGGTCTACTGTTTCACCAACTAAACGGCCTGGTACTTTACGCATTAGTTTATTTGTCACGGCAAAGAAACCACAGTGCGGTCCACCGAATGATTCGCTGATGCCGAATGGCTGAGCATCGCCCGCTACGATATCAGCACCTAATTTACCTGGAGGCGTTAAAATACCTAATGCTAACGGGTTAGAAGATACAACGAATAATCCTTTATACTCATGCACTAGTTCGCCGATTGTTTTAATGTCTTCAATTTGACCAAAGAAGTTTGGATATTGTGTAACAACAGCTGCTACAGAATCATCCACTAAGTCCTTTAATGCTTCCATATCTGTTACGCCGTCTTTCATTGGAGCAATCACTACCTCGATCGATTGACCAGCTGCGTATGTTTTCATAACGTCTTGATATTCTGGATGGATCGCACCTGACACGACTAATTTTTTGCGCTTTGTATGAGCTGCTGCTAACATCCCTGCTTCTGCTAAAGCCGTACCGCCATCATACATAGAAGAGTTTGCTAAATCCATACCTGTCAATTCAGCAATCATTGTTTGGAACTCGAAAATCGCCTGTAATTCACCTTGAGAGATTTCTGGTTGATATGGTGTGTACGCTGTATAAAACTCTGAACGCGAAATCACGTGATCTACGATGATTGGCTTATAGTGGTTATAAACACCTGCACCTAGGAATGATACATTGCTTGCTGTATCTTTGTTTTTGCTTGCAAGCTGTGATAACTCTTTCATTAAGGCCGTTTCTGATTTCGCTTCTTTAATATTGTAAAGCCCTTGGAAGCGAACTTTTTCAGGGATATCCGAAAATAGCTCATCAATCGATGACACGCCTACTGTTGATAACATATCTTTTTGATCTTGTTCCGTCATTGGTAAATAACGATGTTTCATGTGTGACCCTCCAATTATTTAGCGCGTTTGTAAAATGGTGTTGCGACAACTGTTGCTGGTACCATTTTATTGCGGATTTCAATTTCTACTTCTGTACCGATCGCTGTATGCTCGATGTTCAGTAACGCGAGACCGATATTGCGTTTTGTCAGAGGTGATTGTGTACCTGTTGTCACTTCACCAATTTCTACGCCGTCTTTGTATACTTTATAGCCGTGACGCGGAATGCCCTTGCCATTCATTTCCACACCGACTGATTTACGTGTTAGGCCTGCTTCTTTTTGCTGTGCCAATGCATCACGACCGATAAAGTCCGTGTCTAATTTCACGGCAAAACCAATGCCTGCTTCAAGTGGCGAAATATCTTTTGATAGCTCTTGCCCGTATAATGGCAAGCAAGCTTCAAAACGCAATGTATCGCGTGCTCCTAACCCAACTGGCACAACACGCTCATCCTCTAAAATTTTGTCCCATAACGCAACGATCGCTTCAGGAGCTGCGTAGATTTCAAAACCATCTTCTCCAGTATACCCGCTGCGTGATACCAATGTATTGAAACCAGCTACTTCCACATTATCTTTAAATTTAAAATATTTAATATCACTTAAATTTTCTGACGTTAGTGTTTGAAGTACTTCTTCAGCAAGCGGACCTTGCAGGGCAAGTTGACCATATTCAGCAGATTGGTTTGTAATGGTTACATCGCCAAAAGCTTGCTCTTTCATCCACTCGTAATCTTTATCCGTATTCGCCGCATTGACACATAATAGATAACGATCTTCTGCTAAACGGTATGTAAGTAAGTCGTCTACTACTCCCCCGTTTTCATAACACATTGCGCTATATTGCGCACCACCAACTTGAATTTTTGAAATATCATTTGATAAGAGTTTTTGTAAAAATGCCAATGCCCCAGTACCTTCTACCAAGATTTCACCCATATGAGAGACATCGAAGAGCCCCGCACGATTTCGTACCGCCTCGTGTTCCTCCTTAATCGAAGAAAACTGTACTGGTAATGCCCATCCACCAAAATCAATCGTTTTGCCACCGTATTTACTGTACGAGTCAAAAAGTGGTGTTTGTTTTAATTCACTCATCCTCAATTCCTCCTCACAAATTGTTTGTTATGACAGGCTCTATCTTTTTTCTGCACATAACCCTATACCTACAAAAAAAAGACAGACGGATCCCTTTTACGAGATCCTCTGTCCTTGCACCTGAAAGTATCACTTATTATTGGTCATCCAACCACATATATAAGCTTGCCCCGTTGGTGGTCGCATATAACGACACTCTCCAGAGTTGCGTCCTGTAAGAGTCTTTTTGCCTGAGAGATTCATAGTCTAAGCTACTTGCTCCTTCGGCGACGTGACATCACGTTCTCTCCCCATACATTCATCCGCTACTATCCTTATAAATTGACTTTCTTAGCCATATCCTAACATTGAACAGTAGATAAACGCAATTATTTTTTTCAAAACATCAAAAAACGAACAAAAATGATGAATTAACAATAATTATTCGCCTTTTAATCGATTCACTTGGAAACCAATATACTCGACAATTTGACGAATCGAACGTCCTTCTGTTAGCACTTGAATATGGCCAGCATGACGGTAAAATTTCCGGCGATATTGAAATAGCTCATGTAATTCTTCCTTTGTTGAACGTTGCACAATGGGACGGTTTTTATCATGGCAAATTCGCATATAAATATCCTCAAATGTGGCATCCAAAAAGAATACTAACCCCGTTCTCCGCATGATACGACGATTTTCTTCTTTTACTGATACGCCGCCGCCCGTCGCAATGATACATGATTCATTGCGGAAATTTTCCAAAAACTCAGTTTCAATTTCTCTAAATCGTTCTTCGCCGTACTTTTCAAAAATCTCTGGAATGGTCATCCCTTGTTGTCTGACAATTTCATGATCCATGTCATAATAGGGCATTTTGAGAAAATAGCTCAACCTACGTCCAATTGCACTTTTCCCGCACCCCATAAAACCTACTAAATAAATCTTGCGCATGTCGTTCACCTTCTTTACTACTTCGAAAAATTATAGATCTCTTATTGTCTTTAGTATATCAATGGTAGCACGAACATTCGACAATTCCAATCCGTTATAAATTTTTATTTCGAAATGGTAAAAAATTGCGTAGTTTGTACAACTCGCTCCGACGATAAACAACAGAATAATGGCTACAGGAAATATAGCCCCTTTCTCATTCAAGTACTTGTTCCACAATGAAGACTCTTTGACGTTTTTCACTTGATTCAAGCACCGCCTCTAGCTTTAAGTCTTGTCCTTCTAGAGAAAATTTTGCATCTTGCATGCCAGCTACTATCGTTTCTACCCCTGCATTTTTTCGGTAAATAAGCGCATGGTTAACAAAACTTATGCGGGAAATTTGTTGTTCCTTAGGATAGGATAGAAAAACCGTTTTTTGGTCACTAGACAATTGCACCCTAGCATCCATTAAATAATAATTTATATCAGCTATCGCCACTTCCCAATCTACCTCCATTCGCTGCTCCTTCATGCGGCTAACATCATAAACAGCTAAAAAAATGAGGCCCACTAGCTGACAAAACACAATAAACAGCAGTAGTTGCAACAGTGCTTCAATAAATGTAACGCCTGCTTGAGATGTCAATCTGCCTTTATACATCGCTGTTCTGTCCCCTGTAATCCTTCATAGTAGACACATATTTCCTGCCCGGCATAGTACCAATCAAATGAATGCTGATTGATTGTCATTTGTCCCGCTGTTATTTGCTGAAATTGTACTAATTTAGCACCATTCAGGGCTACTTCACTTGCGTACAGCGATAGCTGCCTCTCATATAATTGGGCTTGCAGCTGTTGCAGCAACGGCCATAATGACAGGGCGATTAAACTTAATACAGCTAAGCCAAACACTGTTTCAACCAGCGTGATTCCTTGTTCGTTCATAGGCTACGCAATCTTCCTCTCGATAAATTAATGGAAAAGTTTTGTTGGCCGTTCGGTGTATGGATTTTTATTTGCCCACCTTGACTTACATTGCCTTTCGTATTGAATTTAATCCGTTGCAGGGTCGTGACCGTTACCGTCATACCCACCGGAAGCGCCCATTCCATGATTTCTTCTGCCATGACCGTTCTCACTACTATCCTTTTATCCTCTGCATACACCCAGACATCTTGGCGATTTTCTAAAGCGAAATGCTGGGCGTAATGCAGAGTCATACGCAATTTTTCGGTCGCTTGCTCATATGTCTCTTTTTCGTAGAAACGAAATGTCATAGAAAAAACAATCATGGTCAAAACGCTAAAAATCATCAATACAATCAACATCTCCAGTAATGTAAAACCACGCTCGTTATGGATTTGCTTCAGGCTGCGCTCCTGCGACAACTACTTCACCTCTAGCTGAAATAGCAATCGCCTCGCCGTTCGGACATGCTACTTCTGTTGTATTTAAATAATCTGGATGTTTTAACTCCTCAATTGTTGGATATTTATTGTGATCTATTTTATAGGTTTGCACTTGACCCTGCACCATGGCTAGATATGCATCGCAGCCCTTATCATCAATCGTGCCGAAATGCTTCGTAACATTGGGAATCGTCACTAAAATTAGAATAGAAATAATTAAGAGCACAATTAGCATTTCAATTAATGTAAATCCTTTTTCATTTTGCATAGAATCCTCCTTATATGACGTCAAGCATGTTATACATAGGCAATAAAATTGTTAAATACGCTGCGACAATACAAACAGCAATCACAAGAAAGAGTAAAGGCTGAACAATTTTCGTGCTTGTTTTGAGCATGTGTTGGATCTTGTCTTCTAACAGCTCTGCATATAAAATCATTTCCCTGCCAAGTAACCCGCTTTGCTCCCCGTGAGCGATAAAATGATGAAAATTACTGTAGAAAAAATCACTCAAAACTACTGCCTGCTCTAGTGTGTCGCCATAAACAACCCGCTGTTGAATGGTACGAGCTATATAGCTAAGCTGTGGCTGATGCGGCTGTTTCATCAGAACTTCCAAGGCATTTTGCAACGTAAAGCCTGTCAATAATAACTCTCCTAACATCCTTGCAAACTGCCGGGTTAATTTTAAACGGTAATAATAGCGAACAAAGGGGATTTTTAATAAAATCGCTAGTTGAATAGCCATGTTTTTTCTGCTTATATACAGCATAAAAGCACTCCCTAAACCGGCAGCGAGCAGTAAACCGATTATAAAATAGTCTGGTGTATGCATAAAAAACTTAGACCATTCTATCCCGGCAGCAGGCTCATTTCCTATGCGCGTGTGCATCATTTGCTGAATGGAAGGTAAAAACTTAATACGGAACATAACGAAGAGGATGATAATACCTGCAAATAATGCACACGGATACAACAGCAGTTTTTGCACCTGCTGTTTAAATTGCTCTGCAAATGTCAGCTGGGCAGCAACAATTTGAAGTGTATCTGCTAATGTACCACTCTCTTCCGCTAATTCGATGGAAATCAGGTACTGCTTTTTTACACCAAGGCGCTGAAAGATCACGGTGGCACCCGCTCCCTCTTCAAAATCTTGCTGGAAGACAGACGTCCAGAGGGAATACTCTTTTACATGATACGGCAGTAACATATCTACGCATTCGGCAAATGTATAGCCTTCTTTTAACAAGGTGCTCGTCCGGCTTAAAAAATAAGGCAATTGCTGAACACGCATCTTTCGCTTTTTTGTCATACTTGCACTCCAGGTCGGACCGCGTCATAGGACGTTTTCGGAAACGTAAAGAACTCTCCTGCACGCTTCGCTTCGATTGCCTGCTGCAAGTAATCCCCCGTCAGTATTTCATGCATTGCTTTTTGTTGATCTTGCTCGACTTTCACTAATTTCTGGCTGACAATGCCGATTAAAGATTGCCGAATGACCTCCAAGGATATTCCTAAGTCGGATAAGCGATATAAACAGTCCACTGTACTTTTCGCATGTATCGTAGATAATACTAAGTGACCCGTTAAAGAAGCTTCGATAGCAATTTGAGCTGTTTCCCGGTCTCTTATTTCGCCAATCATAATCACATCAGGGGAATGGCGTAAAATTGCTTTTAACCCAGCAGCGTAAGTTACGCCAGCACGTTCATTTACTTGGATTTGCAAAATTTCCTCTTGGCTGATTTCGACAGGGTCTTCTAGCGAAATCACATGCCTTGCTAAAATACGTTGGCAATACTGGACAAGCGAATACATTGTAGTGGTTTTGCCGGTGCCTGTTGCACCAGTCATCAGGATGAGGCCTTGACCTCGTTCGACAAGTTGGGATAATTGCTGTGCGGCTTGAGGATGGTAACAAAGATCTTGAAGTGATTGTGTATCATTTTGTTTGAGGACACGAACGACAATACTTTCTTTGGCAAGTACGGAAGGCAAGGTGGAAATACGAAAAGCATACGTTTGTTTGTCTATTTCCTTATGGAAAGCACCGCTTTGCGGTTTGCGCCTTTCACTAATATCTAGTGCGGCTAAATATTTTAAATAGGTTACAATGCGCAATGCGACATTTTCGGGAATGGAATTCACGCGTGCAATATGGCCATGTCTTCTAAATGACACCACATATTCACCGCTTTTAGGGGCTAAATAAATATCAGAAACTTCTCTTTTACAAGCAGAGAGCAATAATTGGTCACACTCTGCGATAATAACTACTTCTTGGTCCATATTTCCTCACCTCATATAGATAGTGTGATAAATATGTTGTCTATCAAATCGAATTATAATCTAAATTTTCTAAAAAGTGAATAGAATATAACCATTTTTTTACTATTTTGTCGAAAAACCTTTTTATTAAGAAGATATAAGTTTTTTCTGCCTGATAACTTATAATGACTATAAGAAAACGAGGTGATGAAGTGATACATCCATTAAAAATTACAAACACATTCGCAGACGAGACGAGGTTTAAAATATACGAGCACCTACTTACATGTAAACACGCCTTCACGGTGCAAATGATTGCAGATCATTTTCATATTCACCCGAATGTCGCAAGGCTGCACTTAACAAAATTAGTCGATATTCAAGTTATCACAGCTGAATTTGAAAAAACGGGAAAAGACGGGCACCGGGGTGCAAAATATGAAAAACACGTTACAGCAGCATAAGCGTCCCTTATCTTTTGATGATCAATGTGAACTTTTAGCACTACAGTCTGCCCTGATTGGTTATATTCCTTTAGTTAGGGGAGAAAATCAGCAAAAAATCAATTCACTTAGCATCGGACTAGCACTTAAGCCAATCATTAGCACTAGCCAAACAATAAGCGTGATCCATCCACCGCGCTTCGTTGATATCCAATCTGTAATGGGATGTAATAACTTGTTCATCATAACCCTCCTTCTAACACCTCCGCATTATAAAGGAGCAAGAAAACTTTATATAAACTAAGAGGTAAATACGTTTATAAAAATTAAATTTAATAAGAAACCCGTAAAAATAAAAAAGACTAAAACATTGAATTAACAACAACATTTCAGTCTTTTTTAATACATGTTTTAATTTTGAACAAAGCATATCTTACATGATCTCTTCTCATTAAATAGGGTAGTAATTTCTCTATTCTTTTATTAATAAGAAATTAACGAGCTGCTTTTTATCAATTTTTCCGACGACTGTTTTTGGAAGCTCTTGTAAAAAGTAAATTTGCTTTGGAACTTTGTAATTCGCTAATCGTTCTTTACAATACTGTTTAAGCTGTTGCTCCAGTTGATCGATGGGCTCCTTTGCAACGATAAACGCTATAACACATTCGCCCCATTTTTCATTCGGAACGCCAATAACGGAAATTTCCTGTACCGCTTCATGGGCAATCAAGCATTGCTCTACTTCCTGCGGATACACATTTTCTCCACCTGTTATAATCATTTCCTTTTTACGGCCTACAATATAGTAATCGCCATCTTCATCGAACTTTGCTAAATCACCTGTTTTCAGCCAGTCGCCTTCGAATGTATTGATTGTTTCTTGTTCATTATTCCAATATTGTTTAAATACATGACTCCCCTTCAGGCAAAGTTCACCAACTTCGCCCTGTGAGCAGGGTTGGCCTAGTTCATTAATAATTTTCACTTCATTAAAAAGCATGCTTTTTCCGACTGCTCCCTCTTTTACCATCGCTACCTCTGCATCAATAAAAAAGTTATTCGGACCAGCTTCAGTTAAACCGTACCCCTCCTTGAATGGTAACCCTCTACGTTTAAAGTGTTCATAAATTGGCTTTGGACACGGGGCGCCTCCCGATAAAAATACTCTTACTGTCGGGAAATTCGATTGTTTGAAATAAGTGGTTTCTATCATCAGCTGATACATTGTCGGGACAAATAATGAAATGGTCGTTTTGAATGCGTCAAGTGCTCGCATTGCATATTCCGGATCAAACTTTTGACCAATTACTACTGTACCGCCTGCCAGAAGCACCGGCATTGCCAGCGCATTAATCCCACCAGTATGGAACAGAGGCATATAATTTAACGTGCAGTCTTTCTCATTTAAACCCCAGTTAATGACTGTGTTTATTGCATTTGCTGTTACAGCTTCATACGAAAGTACAACTCCCTTTGGCTTTCCAGTTGTTCCTCCTGTATAAATAATCATCCATGGTAGCTGCGGATCATCACGCCAATTATATGTAGCAGGCTCCATTATTTCCGAGCTGCCGCATTTTATAAACCGGGCTGGTGAAAGAAGCGCTGCACGTTCACAATGCACATCATCAGTAATTACTAAAGCGGGCGTACAATCAGATATAACAACTTGTAACTCTGTTAAAGATAACTTTGTATTTAACGGAACGTAAATCAATTCATTCATACGACAGGCAAATAAGATTGCAAAGCTTTCAATGGAATTTTCCATTAACGTGACAACACGGTCCCCTTTTTGCAATTGCTGTTGGGAAAATTTGTTACTCCACCAGCCTGCATGCTGCATCAGCTCTTTATACGTCCATGTTTGACCAGTCTCTATTTGAATTAAAGCTGTTTTATCTGGTATTTGCCTCGCTCTTTTCGCGATCCAAAAATCCAGCTGTTGCATAAGCCATCCCACCCTCTACATCATAATGCCGCCATCAACTTGCAGAACATTACCGGTAATATAACTTGCTTCATCGGATGCTAAAAATAAATACGCATTTGCGATCTCCTTTGGAAATCCTAATCGTTGTAAACTTGTAATATCTTGCATTTGTTGCAGTACTTTTTCAGGCATCTTTTCAACCATTGGTGTAGCAGTAAATCCTGGTGCAACGGCATTGACATTAATTCCTTTTCGTCCAAGTTCCTTCGCCCAAGTTTTTGTCATACCGATAACTGCTGCTTTTGTCGCAGCATAATTCGTCTGGCCGAAATTCCCATAAACACCACTTACAGATGAAGTGCTGATGATTTTGCCCGACCCTTGCGTAATCATATGTGGTACTACTGACTGTGTGCAGTAATAAACACCATGTAAATTAATTTGAATGACTTTCTCAAAATCTTCTTCCGTCATCTTTACAAGTGTTGCATCACGTGTAATTCCTGCATTGTTCACCAAAATATCGATTTTGCCAAAATGCGCAACAACTTGTTCGACCATTTGCTGCACTTGAGCTAATTTCGATACATCTGCTGCAAAGAAAGCGACGTTATCACCTAATTGTGCGGCAACTTTTTCACCTTGCTCTTTGTCATAATCGACAATGGCTACTTTTGCACCTTCTTCTAAAAAACGCTCTACAGCCGCATAACCGATTCCACCAGCACCACCTGTAATAATCGCTACTTTATTTTCCAATCGCATATTGCCCGACTCCTTTATGTTAAATTCAATTACGCCTTAGCATAATTGGTCCGAATTTTTTCTGTTTAGGCCCACCGGACGTGGGTCAGTAAGCCGTTGTCAACGGATGTGACGTGTACATCTGACAGCGACTTGGGCACAATTGGTCACCCAGTCGTTATCTAAAAGATTTGGTATCCTAGACTGAGTGCCTATCATTCAGCCGGTGTTTGCTGAATAATTATAAATTGCTCAATTGCATGTTTCGTTTCTTCTAAACAATCAACTAGCGGCGAGTGACCACAGTTCACCAGTTTCATAATGAGTGCCCGGCCTTCAAAGTCTTCGATAATCTCATTTGTCATTGCTTCATTTACAACGAAATCACGATCACCGTATAAAATGTATGTCGGAACTTGGATGTCTCTCACTCTGTTCGTTCCTTTCGCTACTTCATTATCAATTGCACTAATATTAAATGTATTTAATGCATGATAAACATCGGCTAAATTCCGTTGTGTCAGCATATCGTCAACATACTGTTCATAACGCGCCTCATCCGGCTGATTATGTGTATAAATGACGCTATTCCAGACAAACTTTAAACCATCACGATTTTTCGAATCATACATCCCCTGCATCGGAATTGTTTTAACGGGATCCTGCTCAATCTGTTCAATTGTTGCTAATCGTTTTGTAAGGTCAGGCGTCCCGTCTTCATTTGAACTGTAAAATGGATAGCCGCGAGTTGACCCCGATGCGAATAAAACAAGCTTTTTACTGTAGTTTGGATAGTCTGCACAAAACTGCATTGCTACATTGCCGCCAGTTGACCAACCAATAATTGTGAAATCTTTTAACTCGAGTTTATCAACAAAAAGCTTGATATCATCACTAAAATCTTTTATTGAGGTAATGCGTTGATGATATGTCGATTCACCGAACCCCCGCATATCAACGGCATAAATTGTGAATCGTTCATCCATTGTTTCCAGAAGTAAATCCCAATGCTTCGAACTCGTCATATTTCCATGTACTAATAAGACGAGTTCATCGCCACCTTCCCGTTTACGGTACGATAGTGTTTCACCATTAGACAGCTCCACTTTTGATAAAACGTCTAGCCTGTTCATTTTAAGCCCCCCCATTTTACTGTAACTGCTCCCCATGCATATCCGATTCCTGCACTAACTAAAGAAACAATTTGCCCCTCTTTGAGCTTGCCTTCTTTCTGTGCTAAACAAAGAGATAAAATTTGGTCAATTTGCCCAATATGCCCGTAATGCGATAAATAAATCGAATTTTCTTCAGATAGACCAAGCTCTTTTAATACATAATCATGTGCCGACTTTTTCATATGGAGCATCGCAACATATTGTAACTGTTGTTCGCTATACCCACTTTTCTCTAAAGACTGACGGATTACCTTTAAAAAATTACTTAAAGATTTTTGCTCCAATCGAAGCTTCATACCTTCCGGGTCGAGTACATCTAAAATATATTGACCTGCTTGAATATGTTCGATTGTGAGTGGCTCCTTTGTTCCTCCTACGGGTACAACAACATCTTCCGAAAATGAGCCATCTGTAATAAGGGATGCTTCAAGTAATTCATGACCTCCCGCATTTTTTTGTAAAATCATTGCTCCTGCTCCGGCAGCAAGATTAAACATAAACCGCGTCCGCTCGTTTTCGTAATCGATAAAGTCATGATTGCGGTACCCGCCTGCTAACAGCACAGTCTGGATTGAGTCATCTGAAAGCATTAAACTTTTCGCGACTTTCATAGCCATAATTGCGGTACCACATCGGAGCTGCACGTCAAATGCCCATGCATTTACAGCACCAACCTCTTCCTGGATTTTAATAGCTGCCGTCCATAATGGATATTCTTTATGCTCTTCGCCGATATAAATTACGACATCGATATCTTTTGCATTGATTTGTGCTTCGGAAATGGCTCTCTTAGCTGCTTTTACACTCATTTCAACTGGATGATCGTTTGGACCAGCAATAACTTTTTCAATAATTCCCATTTTGTTTTCGACAACTGCTGCTGGAATATTAGCTGTTTCTGCAATTTGAGCGCCCGACATCCTTCCTTCAGGTAAAAACACTCCTAAGCCAGTAATCCCTATCATTGCTGTATCTCCTCTTTCTCAATAAGTTTCACTGTTTTCTTTTGACCCTTTTTCAGCTTCCATCCGTTGTAGCTTGAAGAAATTGTTCCAACAATGCCTCTTGGGAAGAAAATAACTGCTAAAATATACAGAATTCCGAAGAAAATAATCCAACGTTCAAAAATCGGGTAATCCCTTGCAAGACCTGATAAATAATGTTGTGCAAATTCAATTACACCCGCTCCAATAATTGGTCCGATTAGCGTCCCTACTCCGCCGATGATCGTCATCATAAGAGCATCAAGCGTTATGTCCATCGTCAGTACACTTGTATTAACGAACCGTAAAGATATGACGTACAGTGATCCCGCGAGACTCGCAACTACACCTGCAATGACCGAAGCGATAATTTTATAACCGAGCGTTTTATAGCCCAGTGAGCGAGTACGTTGTTCATTTTCACGGATTGCTATCAGCACTTTTCCGAACGGAGATGCAACTATACGTTTCAGTAAAATGAAAACGATAACTAAGCAAATTAGCACAAGGAAATAAAAGTATAAGCGCTCACGAAACAGCTCTGGTGCACGGAATGTAAATCCGTCATTCCCTTTTGTAACCGTACGCCATTTTTCTGCCAATACTAGAAACAAACCTGAAATTGCCAGTGTAAACATTGCATAAAAGTGACTTTTCAACCGTAGTGTCAGTGCACCGCTGATTACACTAATAATTGCTGATAACACAATACCTACAACAATAGAAGCAGCGAAAATCCCAACAGTTGGACCGAAATCACTTAGCATAATCGCTGTCGTATAAGCACCAATCCCAAAGAACATCGCATGCCCGAATGAAATAATGCCCGTATAACCTAGTAAAATATCATAGCTCATCGCTAATATCGCAAAAATACAAAACTGTGTTAATAAGATTGTCATCGTCCGAGAATCTAATACAAATGGCAATACGATTAAAACACCGACAATTACTGTATAAACAATATTTGATCTTGATAATAATGAAGGCTGTTTAATCATAAAATCACCCTTTCGCAACCTTGAATAAGCCTTGTGGACGGAAAATTAATACAATCGCCATTAAAATCATGTTTACTGCAACGGATAAGGAAGGCACATAATACGCCATAAAGCTTCCGGCAAGCCCTACTAAAATAGCTGCCATTAACGAGCCTTGGAAACTGCCCATTCCGCCGATTACCACAACGATAAATCCTAAAATCGCATATTCCATTCCCATTTCCGCATAAACAACAGTTGTATACGGAGCCATTAACATCCCGCCTAACGATGCTAATGCCGCACCGCACATAAAGACAATTAAAAATACTCGCTTAATATTAATACCTAACGCCTGTGTCATTTCCCGATTCATAACACCAGCTCGAACGACTAACCCTATTTTCGTTCGATTTAAAATAAAATATAAAAGGCCAAATAAAGCAAAACCTACTGCAATAATAAAAATACGGTATTTAATAATCGTTAAATCCCCAATTTGCCAGCTGCCTG
Source organism: Lysinibacillus odysseyi (assembly GCA_014595895.1). Classification (GTDB taxonomy): domain Bacteria; phylum Bacillota; class Bacilli; order Bacillales_A; family Planococcaceae; genus Lysinibacillus_B; species Lysinibacillus_B odysseyi_A. The sequence goes on from JABUKB010000001.1 coordinate 1,568,606, forward strand.
ATAAATATTTAGGAACCGTAACTGGTACCCCATTTGGACCGAAAACAACTTTAATCATTTCCTGCAACACGAGCATAAATCCGAGCGTAATTAAAATTTGCTGTACGTGATTCCCGTAAACAGGTGTAATAATCAGTTTTTCTGTAACAAACCCAAGCACAAGACCTGTGAGGATTGCGACAATAATCCCTACTAAAAAGCTGTTGCTCCACAGGTATGTAAAAACCCCTGTATAAGCGCCCCAAACGAACAATCCACCGTGTGCAAAGTTTAAAACGTCCATCAACCCGAAAATAAGTGTTAAACCTGCTGCTAGTAAGAAAATAAGCATGCCTGTTGCGAGCCCATTAATTACTAAACCAATTAATACTTCCATCAAGTCCCCTCCTTAGCCGATACCTAAATATTTACGTTTTAACTGCTCGTCTTCAATTAAACTTTGCATTTCGCCTGATTGAACTGTACGCCCATCATCAATTAATGTGAACGTATCCCCGATTTTACTAGCCATCATGAAGTTTTGTTCGACCAAAACAATTGATGTATGCTTTTTCATTTCGGTGATTGCTTCCATTACTTTCTCAATAACGATTGGTGCAAGCCCTTTTGACGGCTCGTCGATTAAAAGGAGTTTGCTGTCGTTGACAAAAGCTCTAGCCATTGCAAGCATTTGTTTTTGACCGCCAGACAGGTTTCCACCTGCCTTTTTCCAGAACTTTTTTAAATCCGGGAAAAGCTCTAAAATGTACGCCTGTTTTTGCATAACCGAATCCGTCTCTTTCCGAATAGCCACTTTCATATTTTCTTCGACCGTTAGCTGTCCGAAAATTCCTTGATCCTCCGGTACATAACCGATTCCGCAGTTCGCGATATCATACGGAGTCATTTTTGAAATATTTTTTTCATCGAAAATAATCGTGCCTTTCGAAGCTGGTGATAACCCCATAATTGTCCGGAGTGTCGTTGTTTTCCCTGCACCGTTTCGTCCGAGTAAAACCGATACTTCACCCGCTTTTGCTTCAAAATTGATACCTTGCAAAATATGATATTGTGAAATATACGTTTCTACGCGTTCCAACGTTAAAATATTACTCATACGCAAGGCCTCCTAAATATGCTTTTTGTACCGTTTCATTTTCCATAATTTCCTCTGGTGTTCCGTCTGCAAGTAGTGACCCATTAAAGAGCACCATGATTGAGTCGGACAAATCAATAATCATATCCATTTTGTGCTCTATTAATAAAATCGTTTTATCGCCCCGTTCTTTAATCGAACGAATAACATCTAAAATTGCCGGTACTTCTTCCAATGACATCCCCGCTGTCGGCTCATCCAACAGTAAGATTTCTGTATCAAGTGCCAGTAACATCCCAATTTCCAGTTTTCTCTTTTCACCATGCGATAGTTGATTCGCTACTTGGTGCATCTTGTCTGTTAGTAACACTTGTTCTAAAATTTCGGCTGCCTCATTCGTAATCTCTTTATACTTTAAAAAATGATGTAACATATGGAAGCGTACTTTTCGTTTTGATTGAACGGCAAGTCGCACATTTTCTAATACCGTTAAGTTCGGGAAAACGTTTGTAATTTGGAATGACCGCCCGATGCCTAGACGCGTTCTGTCAACGGATGACTTTTTTCGAAGCGACTGTCCTTTTAAGTACACATCACCTTCTGTCGGCTCCAATTCACCGCTGAGCAAATTAAAGAAAGTCGTCTTGCCTGCACCGTTTGGACCGATAATTGATTTAAAATGTTTCGCCGAAATTTCAAAATTCACATTATCTACTGCTTTGTGCTCACCGAATTTTATCGATAAATTGCTCGTTTTTAAAATCGGTTCCATCATCTCACCCTTTCTTTTCCAGAAGCCAATTTCTTTCTTCCTTATAATAAAGAAGGCTGTCCTGAAAGTTCATCACTTTAGACAGCCCCACTCGTTTACTAGTTCTTAATTGGAGGTTCCGTTTCTTCTGGAAGTAATTCACGAATTAATACTGGTATCGGATAATTAAATTCAGAAACTTTTTCAAGTTTAATTGCATACATCGTTTGTAATGCCTGATGATCTTCTTTACGGAATGTCATTTTTCCTTTTGGCGTCTCAAATGACATACCTTCCATAAGCGGAATCAATGTATTTCCGTCAGCGTCACCGCCTGATTTTTTCAGCGCCTCTACAATTGCTACAGCTGCTGTAAATCCGCCTGGTGTGAATAAATCAGGTACTTCACCATTGAAACGTTTTTTGTGCTCTTCTACTAACCAATCATTCACTTCATTTTTCGGTAATGTATGGTGATATACAGAGAATCCTTCCATACCTACTAATGGTTCCATGAATTGAAGTGCGACAATATCAGGCGCACCTGTTGAAATTTTAATTCCTTTTTCCTGCAGCTTTAAGTCAGCAATTTGGTTCCATGGAGAGTTTGCCCCAGCCCAAACTACGAATAGGAAATCCGGTTTTGCGTCAATAATTTTTTGTAAGTTTGATGTAAAATCTGTTGCTGCTGGATCTGCATATTCCTCCAACACAATCTCTGCACCTAATTTTGATGCTGCATCTTTAAATGCTGATACTCCGTCCCAACCGAACGAATAGTCTGGTGCGAACGTTGCAATTTTTACGCCTTCTCCAGCAATTGATGCTGCAGCTGCATAAGCGTCTTGTGATGAGTTACGTGATGTACGGAAAATGTAAGGGTTAAACTCTGAACCTGTAATACTATCTGCTACCGCAGGTTCTACAATCATAATTTTTTCATATTCTTCAGCCAGTGGGAGTACTGCTAATGTGTCCCCCGAACTAGAAGAACCAACTAAAAAGTCAACGCCATCATCTTCTAGAAGCTTTGTAGCCTTCTGAACCGCTACTTCCGGCTTCGTTTCTGTATCTTCCCAAACGACCTCGATTTTACGTCCTTCTACTTCCATCGTGCCGCCTGTTGCATACTCAAGACCTAATTCAAATCCGTTTTTCGTTTGCTTACCGTAAGATTCAAGTGCCCCTGTTAACGATGCAAGTACACCAACTTTAACCGGAGTTGATGATGCTGCTGTTTCTTTAGCACCGCTTTCACCTTGCTCAGCTGAATTTGTTGAATCATCACTGTCAGCTGAGTCGTTATTACATGCAACTAAAAAGAAAATCGATAACACCGCAAAAATTAACCATAAATGCTTTTTCATACAATGTCCTCCTTAGCAAAATTTTCAGCATAGCTAACTGCTTTATCGTAATGTAACATCGAGAAGTTACAAATGAGTTACAAAAAAGCACAAAAAAAGACTACGCCGAAGTTTTCCGTTCAGCATAGCCTCTTCACCTGTTTATCCCGCATTAACGGGTAGTAAGACTCCCGCCTCTAGCCTTAAGAAAATCGAAAAGGATAGGCGGGAGATCAACTACCCGTAAAAGCCCGATTGGTTCAACTAACAATCGGTGGGGGATGAAGAAAACCCCCACTGATTGAAGTTTCACTTTATCACACTACATTCTCAATACAAGGTCATACAGTTGTTCGGTTGTTTCCATTGGTACAATTTTATATTGTTCATCTAACGCACTTACACACTGCTCATAATGTTTTAGCGCTTCACGGCGATTTCCTAAATAGTAATGAGCAAGCATTAATAACCTGTACCCTTCTTCATGACCGGTGTCCATTGCAATAATCCGCTCTGCCCATCGAATCACTTTCTCAAATTCCTGAAGACGTACATAGTTTTGGGCGCCACGCTCCAGTATTTTCAGAATTTGCTCATCGTACTGGGTCTGAAGAGCATCCATCCAATCACGCTCTATATCCGAACAAAACTTTCCTTCTACAAGCCTCATTGCAAGCTTTAACCATTCATTCGAAAGCTTGGCTGTCTTTTCTTCCAGCCCACGCTGTGTATAATATGCAAAATGTGCAACATCACTTTGAATCCAGCGATCCTCTAATTTGTATAGATGCTGGCGACGTGTAACGAATTGGCTTTCTTCACGCGCTGTTCTTGCCGGTTCTAATGTTTTAAGCATCGCATTAAACACTACTTTAAAATCACGCTGCATCGCTTCCTCATCATTTTGCCAAATCGCTTCACATAATTGCTGGCGGGACACGAACTGATCGCGGTGAATATATAAATATAAGAATAACTCCTTCGCTTTCATTCGTTTCCATTCCTTATCTTGAATAATATTATTCTCGCGTCGGATTTCAATAGGACCAAATAACGTCAATGAAAGCTCTGTGCTCGGTGCAACGTTTAGTTTTAATTGATTAAGCATTGACTCTTCTTGCTGTAACTGTTTTGCAAGCTGAGTAAATACAATTAAAAATTGCGGTCCGAAAAGTGTTTTTTTCTGAATGAAAAATGGATAGTTTTTCGCGCATAATTGCCAAAACCGGTCATAGTACTTTGTCGCCTCATATGTCTGATTCAACTCCAAAAGGCAATAAGAAAGCCAAAACGAACTGACCATTTCCCCGTACATATCCTCACTGCGCTCATAATAAGATAATGCCTGCTTAGCAGTATCGACGGCTTCCTCATAATGCCCGTTTTCCGCTAGTACTTTCGTTAAAGCAGTTAACAGCAACGCAGACATCCAAAAATCCTGCACTTTGTTTGTTTCTCTTAAACCGGTTTGTGCATGACGTTTTGCGTCTATTACATTATTGCGATTATATAAAATAAGACCCATATAGCACTCAGCTGTAATACGCTTAACATGAATTTGATTTAATAGCTCAAGTGTCTCATCAAAGCACGCTTTTGCACGCTCTAAATCTTTCATTTCCATATTTAAAAGTGCGAGTCCTTTACGAAGCTTTGTCAGTGCTAGCGTATAGGGCATATCTACAAGCTCTTCTTTACCGCCTTCAATAATCCGACTGTATGCCTGTACATTTTCCCCCATTAATATGTCGATCAATACAAGCAGCAAATCTGTCGTACGGTGTGCTTCTTCCCATTGGAACGGCTTCGATACCCTAGCATTCAGCAATTGTTTTGCCTTCTCCAATTGACCGTGGCGCAAATAAAGACGCGCATCGATATTATTAATGCTTAACTCCAGATTTTGCGATTGGCTCCAACGTTGCGCTTCACCCGCTCGTCCTAAATTAATTAAATTTTCGGTATACAGACTATTAATAAGATGACGTTCAGCATCGCTAATAGTTACTTCCTTCAATAGTTCAATTGCCCGCTGCAGATGATGCTCTGCAAAAACGGGTTGAAGTGTATCCAGATAAATATTGGCAAGTCCGAATTGCGAACGCATTAAAAATAAATCATCCTGCTGGAGTTGCGCCTTTATAAAGCATTCATTATACGCATTTTTTGCACGTTCATATTGCGCACGGTACCGCTGACATTCTCCTTCGTAATAAAGAAGTTGATAAGGCTTCTGATCAACTGCAAAATCTTTCAAACGTTTTAGCAGAAATTCAAATTGACCTGCCTCTATGAACTGCGGAGCAAATTGCAGCAATACTTCAATATAATAGTGTGTATTTTGGAGTTGTGATGCATGTGACACAGCAAGTACACCTAAATTTTGCTGAGCATAATATTGCGCTGCCTGCTCATGAAACTCCTCATGTAAATTCGGATAGTATCCGCTTAACCGTTGTTGTAAAAATTGCTGGAACAGTGCATGGAAACGGTATTTTGGTCCGCCTGCCAATGGGGTAATAAACGCAAGTTCATCTAATTTTGGCATTACTTGCTGAATCCATTCTTCACCATACAGTTCCGTAATAACGTCGAGCGATATGACTTCATGGATTCCAAGCTTTAAAAGCTGAAGCTGAAGCTGTTCGTCTAATTTATCGAATACTTCTGCGGAAAGGTACGCGGAAAAATTACCTATTGAACCCTCTGCGATATCAATCAGCTGCTCCTCGCTATACTTTGCCTTATAGCCAAGCAGCATAATTGCCATAGCCCATCCTTCTGTCATTTGCATAACAAATTCACATTGTTCTTCAGTTAGTCGGCGTTCGAAAAATTCTTCAAATAAATACTGGACGTCATCTTCAGAAAAAATAAATTCCTTCTCCAAACATTCTATTAGATGACTATTCATGCGGAGGTTTAATAAACAGCTCCATTCAGGCATTTTCCTTGTTGCAACAATTAGATGGAGGTTGGCCGGTAAAAACTGGAGCAGCTGATTCATAATAAAATTAATCGGAAATACGTGTGATACATGGTGATAATCGTCTAGTACAATAATAAATGGTTCCTTAATATAGTGGAGTTCATTCGCCAGTTGCTTAGATAGCTGCAATAATTCCTCCCTATTATGAAACTTTAAGGTAACGTCCCACCCTTTCATTTTTTCACCAAAAGCAGGGAAATGTTGTTGAATACTAAAGATGAGATGACGTAGAAACGGGAAAATCGAATCATCATCTGACGTTATTTGATACCAGGCACACTTTGTTTTTTGATCATTTATAAACTGACTAATAAGTGACGTTTTCCCATACCCTGCGCTACTATGTAAAATGGTACATTTTGCATGCGGCCAATTAGAAAGCTTCTTCATTAATTTCGCTCTTCTTAAATAATTATTGGCTGGTGTCGGAGGTATAAGTTTCGATACAAAAATATGCGGCTCCAATATTCCCACCCCATTTACAAATTTATTACAAGTATTCTAACATAAAGGAGAAAATTTTGCTTTTAAATACTAAAAAAAATATAGTACGATTGTTTTATTAAAAGTCAGGTTTTGATTATCTATACGTGTTTTAACAAAAACAGAATATAATGTTACACATTAAATGAAACACTATTGAATAAGACTTAATGTACAATAACTTATATTTAATCTTATATAATATATATTCTTACTTATTTTACAATTAATACCTATTTTATAAGAAAATATAGGTTTTTTCTGCGCCATAACTTATAATGACATATAAGAAAGTGAGGTGATGAAGTGGTACATCCATTAAAAATTACAAACACATTAGCAGACGAGACGAGGTTTAAAATATACGAGCACCTACTTACATATAAGCACGCCTTCACGGTGCAAATGATTGCAGATCATTTTCATATTCACCCGAATGTCGCAAGGCTGCACTTAACAAAATTAGTCGATATTCAAGTTATTACCGCCGAGTTTGAAAAAACAGGGAAAGGCGGACGTCCCGGGCGCGTGTACCGAGCATCGGAAACAGGGGTACAGCTGAGCTTTCCGAAGCGTGATGATTCTATCTTATTGAACATTCTCTTACCTCTTATCGAGACCTTCGGCAAGGAAGCCTATGAAAAAGGCAGGAAAGTAGCTTATACAGCCGGGGTGCAAGATATGAAAAATACGTTACAGCAGCATAAGCGTACCTTATCTTTTGAGGATCAATGTGAACTTTTAGCACTACAGTCCGCCCTGATTGGTTATATTCCCTCAGTTACGGAAGAAAATCAGCAAAAGGTCATTCAATTTACTATTTTTAACTGTCCTTTTCAAAATTATTTGGCAGAGTACGCGACGCTTATTTGTGAACTGCATGAAGCTTATATAAATGGCCTTGTTAAAGAACTATTTGGCGAGGCACGTCCTGTCCAAACAAAGCATATGCTAAAAGACTGCGCAAACTGTCAATATGAAATTTACCTTCCAAAGAAGTAAAGAAATAACACCCGATTGTCACAAACTTCCTGGAAGTTGCAGTTTACATTCACTGGATATATCATTTATAATATATGGGAGACTACTGTATTCACTCGCAGAAGGAGGGGAATTTTCATGAGTAAGATGTATAAAGTTATGGCTTTCTGGACAGGTATCTTTGCAGTTATGTTCTACTTAGGGCATATGTACGAGGTTTCGCTATTATTCGTAGGTAATACTGGTTTATTCTTATTATTAGGTTTCTTAAATCTGTCAGAACGCATGTACATGTACATTTTCGGTGCGTATTTAACTGTCTTCTTTGCAGGATTTACGTATTATACAACATTTTTACATGTACCGGGTGCCGGTCATTAACAGTTAACGCAAAAAGGGCTGATTCCTATAGGGATCAGCCCTTTTTTATTCGTTAGAAACCATTTAAAAATGGATTTGTATCCATTTCCTGTGCAGGCGTTGTATCATTGCCATGCCCCGGATAAATAATCGTCTCTTCATCTAGCGATAGTAGTTTATCATGAATAGACTTGATTAAGACTGGCATGGAGCCCCCGATTAAATCTGTCCGTCCTACACTTCCCTCAAACAATGTGTCTCCGACAATTGCAAAGCCATCTTCCTTAAATACATAAGAAATGCTTCCCGGTGAATGCCCTGGAGTAAACACCGCTTCAAATGTAAAGTTACTGATCTCCATTATTTGCTCTTTGCGGATAATATGTTCTTCTTTCGGAGCTTGTACTATATAATTCGGCAATTCAGCATACTTGCCCGAGCCGTTTTTCAAAGGATCTGCCAACCAGCTTACTTCCTGCTCATGGATATAGACAGGAATATCAAACACTTCGCGTACAGCATCCACAGCACCGATATGATCAAAGTGTGCATGTGTCAGGAAAATCGCTAGTGGCTTTAGGTCATTTTTCCGGATTTCTTTTACTAGCCGGCCCCCTTCTTCACCTGGATCAAAAATCAAGCATTCTTTTTCTTTATTGCTGACAATATAACAGTTCGTTTGGACAGGTCCTAACGCATATTTTCGGACGTTCAACATGATATCCCTCCTCCTTGCCTATTATATAACAATTAGTTCAAAGAAACGCCTTTTTTTACTCTCGACAAATACTGGATAAAAATATACAATTAGAAGGGAATATTGTTTGATACATTCTATTTAATGTGGAAAGGAGTGCTTATATCATGAGTTGGATATTAATGCTTATTTTCGGACTTATTTCTATTATTTGTGTGGTTGGCACATTCCAATCAATCAAAGACAAAAACCCTCTTGCAATTCTGTTCCACTTTGGCGGAGCAGCAATTTTCGGATGGTTTGTTATTATGACAGTGATTAACTCAGGTTACCCACCTGTACATCATTAATAATAATCAGACAAAAAGCATTTAGTATAGCACTAAATGCTTTTTGTTTTTCCCTTTTTCTAAATAAGATGAAATGCGGAAAGAAAGGGAAGCCATCCCTGCTTTCTATGGAATATGGAGCCCCCCTCCCTTGTCATGATCCCATAATAAATTGTATCTATCGAATCTGAGGATTGCGTCTATAAAAAAACGTGTAGCGTAGGCAGCTCTATTGCTGCCTTGCTACACGTTTTATTTACTCTAGCATTTCTTCCGCTAAATTACCTGTTGATTTATCGTAGAAACGTAATAAATCGCCATTGATAATGGTATCTGAATATTCGAGTTCTGCGCTTGCATGCTCGATATATGGTTCACAGCCGGCAACGTCTGTTACTTGTCCTGTTGCGCGTTCATAACATACTTCATTTGTATACACATATTGATCTGTAATAAAGCCTCCATCACGGAAGATCACGAAATCCTCGCGCTCTTCTGAGAACAAATCGGCACCTAGCTGTATATCCTTCGATGTGTCGATTCCTAATAAATGAAGGATTGTTGGGCGTAAATCAATCTGTCCTGCTGTGTCTGTCATCTCCTGCCCATCATTCGAGCCTGGAATATGAATAAACAACGGCACAGATTGTAATAATGCTGTATCAAATGGTGTGATTTGTTCTTTTTCTAGATACGTCGCCATCGCTTTGTTATGGTTTTCTGAAATGCCGTAATGGTCTCCGTACATGACAATAATGGAATTATCGTATACACCTTGTGCTTTTAACTCATCAAATAATACCTTTAACGATTCATCCATATAGCGTACTGTTTGGAAGTAGCGATTTAAGGTACCGGAGTTTGACGTAAATTCCGGAATCATTTTGTCCTCTTCATCCAAATAGAACGGGTAGTGGTTTGTTAATGTAATCATGCGAGAGTAGAATGGCTGCGGCATCTCCGCCATGTGCTGCGCGGATTGTTTCATGAATGGGATATCTTTCATTCCCCAGTTCACAGCCTCGCCTTCTCCTATCGTATAAGAATCTACATCATAGAACTTATCAATATTCAGTGATTGATACATGCGGTCACGGTTCCAGAATGATTTGTTATTCGGGTGCAGGACGCTTGTAAAGTAGCCATTTTCACCAAGACTTTCAGATAGGGAATTATACGTATTTTCACCATGCGTGAAAAATACAGCTCCACTTCCTAGTCCAAATAGGGAGTTTTCAAAAACAAACTCAGAATCGGATGTTTTTCCTAGCCCTGTTTGATGATAAAAATCGCTGAAATAATACGTATCCTTATCCTTCGTTAAAGAGTTAAGGAACGGTGTCACGACTTCGCCATTCATATCATTGTTAATAACGAAGCTTTGCAATGATTCCATCGATACAACAATGACATTGCGATCTTTATATTTTCCGAACATCTCTTCATTTGGAGAAGCTTGATTAGCATGCACATAGTTACTAATTTCCACTAGCTCACTACCATCTGCTAAAGCACGCTGAGCTGACGATTTTGTTTGTGTATATAAATCGTATAGGTGGTAGTTGTACGTACCGATATTTTTTACTAGTAGCGTACGGTCAAAACTACGTGTCAAGAGCTGCGGACGTTCTGTTTCTGCTAGTCCTAAATTCAGGAATGATAATGCCACAGCAAACACAAAGTAAGCACGGCGCACTTGTTTCGTTACAATAAATTGTTCCTTTAAAACAGGAACAAATTTAATGAGCAGAATCAATAAAAATACATCGACAAAGTAAAATATGTCAAACCAATTAATAATAGCTGCCGCTGAAGTGCCTAAATCTCCAAAATTACTTGTCTGGAATAATACCGGTAATGTGACAAAGTCATTGTAGAATCGGTAAAATGCTACGTTGCCGTATAAGACAAGAGCTAATATCGCGCTGACTGTAATAATATATCGATTTCGAACTTTTGCCGATTTAAAGAACAATGAAATCCCGAATGCAAACAATAAGAAACTTAATGGATTGATAACCAATATAAAATACTGCATTGCATTTTCTAGACCTAGATCAAAGCTCGTTAAATACACAATGACGGTTTTTATCCATACTGCTACAATTGCAAAAGTTATTATCGAATGTTTAGGCCATGTAAATGATTTCATCCAAAACATCCTCTCTATTTAAATTAATCTTTTATATCCTTTATTGAAACAAAAATTATATTAATGCTTTTCGAAGCAATAATCAACAGCAAATCAATTATTTCAAAAAGGCAGAAAATTGCTTGAAAATAAGTTCTTTGCAATTTCCTCTATTAATAATACGTAAATTTGTTAAAAAAGTTTCAGGAAATAGTAAAACAGCGGAAACTTTCCCACTGCCTACACACAGAAGCACCGACAATCCCTTTCATATCAACGAAAGCCAACCTTCTTAACTATACGAATTAAAAAATTCAAAGATTATTATACCATACTTATAATTTAATTGCTTTCTTTTGCTCTACGCTCTTCTTTTAACTTGCGTTCCTCGGCACGAATCATTAACATAGCAGATTGATATTCTTTTGATTCGATTAAACGTGACTGAAATAATGTCTTTACTTCATCTTCCATTAGTTCTAGATCACCAAAGCGGTCCCCTGTATAAATAAATATGCCAAAGCGCTTTAACAAACCGTAAACATCTATCATATTCTTCATCATGCATTGTCTCCTCTTTCTTGTCGTGCATCTAGGCGGCGCACATCCGTAATTAACACATCTACTGGAATATCGTGCAGATCCACCGGTACATACTCCACGATTTGTTCATCAAAAGCAAGTGCCAGTTTAGCAGCCTTTAACCCTGGCAAGTAGCGGTCATAATAGCCACCGCCAAAACCAATGCGATACCCTTCCTTATTAAAAACGACTCCTGGTACGATGATCGTATCTATATCTTCTTTTCCCACCTCTTCACAAAGAGCAGGTACCGGCTCTTCAATATGCAGATAGACTGTCTCTAGTTGCGAAAAGCTCGTAATTTCATAAAACTGCATGGCACGTGTCTGAGGGTGACATTTCGGGATAGCAATTTTTTTGCCCATTTCCCATAGCTTTTCGATCAATCCACGTGTTTCCACTTCCGGAAAGGCAGACATCGTCACAGCAATCGTTTCCCCTTCCATAACAGAAGGCTCTTTTAATAAACGCTCTATCATATGTTCACAGCGTGTTTGGTATGTATGAGGAGCCATTTGCTTTAATTGCTCGATCATTTGTTGGCGCATTTGTTTTTTCTCCATGTTACCACTCCTTTTAAAGCAAGTAAAAAGCCAAAACCACGAGGGGCTTTGGCTAATTGAGCGATTACTTTGTTTCACGGTGAAGAGTGTACTTCTTCTCGCGAGAGCAATATTTTTTAAGTTCAAGACGCTCTGGATTGTTACGCTTGTTCTTTTTAGAAATGTAGTTACGTTCGCCGCAGTCTGTGCAAGCTAAAGTAATGTTTACGCGCATCATTAACCCTCCCACTCTAAATCAAGAATAAATAAATTGAGCATGATTTATACGACTAACCTATTATAACACACTTTCAAAAAAAATCTAGCATCAATTCATAATAAGTTTTGTTATAATGAAATTAATCTTTATATTTTTGTATAGGAGGCCAGTTAATGGATATTTCCCTTATTGTAATGGGTGTTGGGATTTTCTTTATCATCCTTTCGTTTTTCTTCAAAGACCCAGCGAAACGTTTGGAAAAAGAATTAGAAGACCTGTCAATCAATATTTATCAAGAAACGAATGGACTGAAACGCCGTTTGAAAATGGTCGAGGAAGAACTCCTGCTCGAACCCAATTTTAAAGTGCAGCCTGCTGCGAAACCAAAGCCGCCATCCCAGCAAGCCAAGCCATCACCGATGACTACATTCCAGCAAGTCGCTGCCCAAGTACAGGCAGAGCAAGCTAAGAAAAACGCTCAACAACCAACACAAAAAGTACATAGCATTTTGATGAACCAAGTGCTAGAGCTCAATAAACAAGGGCTAACGATAGAAGAAATTAGCCGGCTCTCTACACTGCCCCCTCACCAAGTGAAACAGATTATTGAAAATGGAGGGTTATAAATGAAAAAAACTCTGCGCGGATTGGGCATTGGATTATTTCTTGCTGGCGCTGTTTTTACAGCTATGGATTATTCCGATACGCCTCCAACACCCCAAACAACCGCTCAGTATAATGAAAAAATCCATGCATTGGAGCAGCAGTTAAAGCAAGCCAATGAAAAAATAGCAACATTAGAAGAAGCGGAGCAGCAAGAAACGCCACCAAAAGATAGTGTGACATCTACAGAGGAGACAAAAACAGAAGAACCGGCAGAAACAACTGATGAGCCGGAAGCTGAAAAGGTCTCTGGGACAATCTATGTTTATGAAGGTGTTTCCTTATACGATATTGGCAAGCAAGCGGAGGATGCCGGAATCATCCAAAACAGCCGTGAGCTGGAATTATTTTTAGCAAAACCTGAATATGCCAAGTCGATTCAAAAAGGACAGTTCGAGCTGTCAAGCGATATGACCCTAGAAGAAATGGCTCTTATTCTAACAGGTAAAGCCGATCTTCAATAATATATAAATAGAAAGAAGTTCTTGCCATGTATATAGAAAAAGGAACAAAAGAATTTACAAAAGCAAATTTAGCCTTATTTGCAGCCGGTTTAAGTACTTTTGCTAACTTATATATTACCCAACCATTATTGCCAGCGTTTTCAGATACGTTCGGTGTCACACCTGCCGTGGCCAGCTTGTCTCTATCTATCGCGACGGTGACACTCGCTATCAGTTTATTAATATTCGGCTCGCTATCAGAGGCATGGGGGCGCAAAAATATTATGATTGCCTCGATTATCGTATCCAGTATTTTAACGATTATTTTAGCCTTTTCCCCTAACTTTGAATCCCTGCTCTTTCTGCGGATGCTTCAAGGTGTTGCTCTGGCTGGTGTCCCCGCTATTGCAATGGCTTATTTAGGGGAAGAAATGGATCCGAAAAGCTTAGGTGTCGCGATGGGACTCTATATAAGCGGCAACTCGGTCGGCGGCATGCTTGGGCGTATCGTCATGGGTATGGTGACGGATGTATTTAGCTGGCGTATTGGTTTTCTAGTCCTGGGCGGTTTAAGCATTGTTATTTGTTGTTATTTTATTTATGCCTTGCCTCCATCCAAACATTTTATCGCTCGTCCTCTACATATAAAAAGCTTATTGAAATCGTTAGCTCAGCACATAAAAAACCCCATCCTCCTCAAGCTGTACGGCATTGGCTTCTTGCTAATGGGAAGCTTTGTGACATTGTATAACTATATTAGCTATAAATTGCTCGGGGCTCCTTATTTCCTAAGCGAGACAGTAGTTGGATGGATTTTTATTATCTATCTAGTTGGCACATTTAGCTCTACGTGGTTTGGCAGCTTATCTGACCGCTTTGGACGGCAAACGGTCATGATGTGCGGCATTGTCATCATGTTAGGCGGTGCTCTCCTTACCCTTCCTATTCAATTTCTTTGGAAGCTGATCGGGATTACCATTTTTACATTTGGCTTTTTCGGCGCTCACTCCATAGCCAGTGGTGCCGTCAGCTATCATGCTCTGGAAGATAAAGCCCAAGCCTCCTCCCTTTATTTATTCGGCTATTATTTCGGCTCCAGTGTGGGCGGAACTACAGGCGGCTTTTTCTGGGCACAATACGGTTGGAATGGTGTAATTGGTTTTGCCTCCGTATTACTACTTTTCGCTATAGGACTCGCCATACTTTATGCGTCCAAAACATCGGAAAAGCGCTTTTCTACTTGATAGCCCTTTAGCTGTCCGATACAAAAATTAAATTTAAAACACAAACAGACTGTCAATTAGTATCCTCATTGACAGTCTGTTTTTTAATGAAATATAAGGTTTTCTACTGCATTGAATATATTTTCAACAAGTAAATCATCAAGATTACAATGGTTTTGCAATGTGAAATATAGTTAATAAGTTCACCTGAAAATCCAATTTGTATTACACTACACATAAATGTATTATTTTACCAATAATTATAAAAAGTTGTACAATATAAGTGAGTATGAAAGTTCGTCTTATTCAACTAACACAATAAATTAGTTGAATAAAATACCAAGGCTTAAAGGGGGATTTTATGATTTTCGTTATATTAGTGTTATACGGAATTACAGCGGGATTTTTTATTTCAAAAGGAAAAATGAAAATGTCTCAAGCTATGATACCACTGATCGCTTTCGCAATTCTTTCAAGTGTTGCTTTAGGTCAAAATTATACAGTGAGTTTAATTCCTGAAGCTAACGATGGCATAGGAATTTCAAATTTTTTAGCTACCTTTTTATTGCCGGAAGACGGTTGGACAAAAGAAATGTTTTTATCAAAGTTTGAATTATATCTTGGCATTTCTATAGCATTGATTCTTTTATATTTCATACTTGTAATTGTTGAAAAAATAAAATTGAGTGTTACTGCATAAGGCTAATGGGTGCTTTATTTGAATATTAAAATGCCAAAATTTAAAAAAGGTCTTCGTTTATCAAACGAAAACCTTTTGTTTCTCAATTTCATGATCATTCAAACGGCAATATTTTGCTAATTTGAGTGCTATTTCAAATGTTTGTACCACTGAACTAAACGGGCTACTTTACTTGAGGCGCTTTTTTATTTTATTCTCGAACCCAGGCTAGCCCTAGGGTACCTTCCCCTGCATGAACACCTACAGCCGCTGATAATTCAGTCGGTGTAAAAGTAATCGTTGGGTATTTTATTTCTAATTCACGTTGCCATGCTTTTGCGCCCTCTAGGTTATTACAATTAATAATAGCTACGCGCTGTACACTTGCCTGCGCTAGCGCTTGGTTTAATGTCTCTATAATGGCTTCTTTTGCCCGCTTTTCTGCACGTACTTTTTGTTTGACGACACATGTGCCTTGCCCGTCATAAGCGATGACTAATTTAATATTTAATAAATTACTTAAAAACATCGCCAACCCTGACACACGACCGCTTTTATGAAGTTGTTCCAGACTAGCTGGCAAAAATGCTAATTCCGCTCCGCTTACCATCTTTTCAATTGATTGTACAATTTCTTCTACCGGCTTCCCTTGTGCTGCTAACTCGATGCCGTGCTCAATCATCCGCTGCATCGGATATGACCCGATTTTACTGTCAATAGCATACGTAGTAAAGCCAGCTTGTTCCGCTGCCATCGGGGCACTTGTCACTGTGCCTGACTGCTTAGATGAAACGTGAATGGCAATCGCGCAATCATACCCTTCCGCTTTTAATTTTTCATATAAAGCAACATGCTCTCCAAAGTTTGGCTGAGACGTTTTCGGATGTTTCTTTGCTGAACGTAATTTATGATAAAATTCACTATGCGTCATATCTACCGTTTCTCGAAATGTTTCTTCTTCAAAAACCATGTTCAATGGCAGAACATGTATATGATGCTGTTCAATAAATGCTGGCGTTAAAAAAGCTGCTGTATCTGTAATCCATGCGATCTTCATATAAAAAATAAATTCCCCTCAATACAATATAGTTACGAGTTTATACATTATAGAATGTAAGCGATTACTTGTAGTGACAAATGTCATATAATCAGCAAATTTGAAAACGAAAGACTATTTTTGGACAATATATTTTATCAACCTTACCCATTGCAGAATTATTTCATGCAATGGAGCGGAACTCACCAAAGAAATGTGTTCACTATTGACAATAAATAAGTCCTGATATACAAGAAGCCGCCTTTTTACGTGTCAAGTATAATAACAAGGAAATCCATACTATTTTTCTAATCCTTTGAGGAAATCGTTGTACATTTTTATTTACATCGTGTACGATGTAAATACGAGGTGATGATTATGTATTTGCAGCATCAACTATGCTTTGAGGTATATAAGGCAGCCAATCAATTTACAAAACTTTATACAAAAACATTGCAGCCTTTCGGATTAACCTATCCGCAATATATCGTATTATTGGCGCTCTATGAGGAAGATAGTCAAACAACCTCTTCACTCTGTAAACGATTGTCGCTTGGCATCGGGACATTGCACCCTATTTTACAAAAGTTAACAGAGAAAGGTTGGCTTGTTAAATCACCGTCCGCAACAGACCGACGTGCTGCGCATTTTACATTAAGCGACCAGGCAAAACAAGCCAAACCGAACATCGAACAAGCTATTTATGATAAATTAGCCTGCTCTGACTACTTAGCAACAGAAGGTTTCGCCTTAAAAGAGCAAATAAAACAGCTAAATCAATTTTTACACAACATGAACCAGGAGGAAACACGATGAGTATTTATGATATTGAAGTAACATCTGACCTAGGAGAAACCTATAAGCTAGAGCGTTATAAAGGAAAAGTGATGCTAATTGTCAATACGGCTACAAAATGCGGGCTTGTCGGTCAATTTAATGATCTCCAATCTTTATATGAAAAATATAATGCCCAAGACTTTGTCGTGCTTGGTTTCCCTTCCAATCAATTTAAGCAAGAGGTTGCTACTGCCGATCAAGCTTCTCAAGCTTGTCGTTTATCTTATGGTGTCACATTCCCTATGCATGAAATCGTGAAGGTAAATGGAGAAGATGCGCATCCATTATTTAAATTGGTTACGGAAGAAACAAAGGGCTTACTAGGCAGTAAAGTGAAATGGAACTTTACAAAGTTCTTAGTCGATAAAGAAGGCAAAGTTGTAAAACGTTTTGCACCTACAGATAAGCCAACAAAATTTGAAAAAGACATTCAAGCATATTTATAACAAAGAAAACGGGCTCCCTAAATGGAAGCCCGTTTTTATTATGTCTCAATTAAGTTTTGCTCGCGGAATATTTGCTGTGCAATGACTAGCGCATTTTGCACACGCGGGAAACCGATATAAGGCACTAATTGCAGTAGTGCTTCCACGATTTCCTGAGGCTCAAGCCCCGCATGCAAACCGCGTGTAATATGTGTTTTTGTTTGTGGTGCGGCACCTTGTGTCACTACTGCCGTAATCACGACTAACGCACGCTTTTTTGCATCGAGCCCCTCGCGCGAATAAATCTCCCCATACGCAAATTCTACAATCATTTTTCGTAAATCTGGTGCAATATCTGCCAGTGCATCCGCTTCTACCATTTGTGCAAGCGCTTCTGGCGTCACATATTGCTTCATCGTTTCTAACCCCTTTGTAAAACGATCCATTCTATCCCCTCCCGTCTAAATTCTACCATAATGGAGGCGGCAAATCTTCATCATCTTGTTTTTCAAAGTATGTGGTATAAGGAAATATACACACAAAAACGAATATAACTAACGGGATATAATAGAACAGTAGTTGCCAAAAGTTTATATCAAGCATGGGCATCAATAACATTCCAATCGCAAAACCTGCGTAATAGGTGATAAAGGTACGAATATTATCTTTTCTGCTGTAATAAATTCTTTGCTGACAATGAGGACAGGTCGTGCTATGAATGGAGAAAAATTGCTTCATCTGAATCGGCTCCCCACAATTCGGGCAGCATGAACGCTTATTGTGACGTGTCAAAAATAATTGCAACAGCATCACATCTATCAACATTCCCAATAATATAATCCACGATAAAATACGGGAAGCATTTGGCATATACAACGAAATCCAGACAATCATCCCCATACCAGCTACTAACAGTACAATAGGTATGACGATTCGACTTGGTTTCCAAAGGCTCGCAACAAACTGCCAAAAGCGATACCGTTGCAGTCTGCGTATTTTAGAAACATTTATTATAAGCCCGAATGCTATGCCGACAAGCGCCTGTGTAAAAAGCGTCCAAAGTAGCATTTCTATTGTAAATTCCGCTGACTCATTTATAGGAGCTCCTGTTTGTGGTGAAGACTGCTCAAAAAAGTCGCCCCCTACTGTCAACCAAACAGCAAATAACGCTAGTGCAATAAATGCCGGAAGTACAACTCGAATATAGGGATGAGATGATTTCATTTTTTTGTCTTGTACTTTCCTTTTGATGGCTTGTTTTTGTGCACGGGATAATTGCAGTTTTTCTAGCTCTTCCTTCCATTCTTTATGCATCTTTTAGCACCTCCCATTCGTCTTGTGGCAACTTTTCTTTTAATTTCGCACGTGCTCGTTGCAGTCTTGATTTGATTGTAGACTGCGGCATATCCAGGAACTCTGCTATTTCTGCTACTTGCATATCCTCATAATAATATAGCAGCAGTACCTCACGATATTTTATCGGTAATGTGAGCACAGCTCCTGTAATCTCTCCGCGTTCTTCTTGTTTTAATGCTTCGCTCTCCGCCGCATTCTCTGGCTTTTTAAACTGCTCAAAAAATTGCGTCGTTTTTGTTTTCCAGCTGCGCAAATAGTCGTAACTACGGTTAATGGTCATTTTTGTTAAATATGTTTTGACAGCGGCTCGCCCGTCATATTGCTGTGTTTGGTGAAACTTCAAAAATACATCTTGCACTACTTCTTCCGCTACCTGTTCATCCTTTGTATAAATAAAGGCAATGCGATATAAATAATCGCCGTATGTATGAATCAATTGTTCAATATCCACAAGCTCCCTCCTTTCTTTAGTCATTAGACGGAAACTTCTGCTGGCAGGACGCAAAAAATGCGCACAAAATTTGTACGCACTTAGAGATTTTATATTCTAGCTAAAAAAGAAGCAATCATTGTATCTCCTGTTTCTGTTCCAATAGACTCTGGATGGAACTGCAAACCGAATACCGGGTATTTCTTGTGCTGAATAGCCATAATTTCACCATCATCGCTCGATGTAGCCGTCACATCAAAATCAGCGTGCAATGTGTCCGGTTTTATGATTAACGAATGGTAGCGCATCACTTCCACTTCATCATCGCAGTTTTCAAACAAGCCTTTTTTATCGTACGTCAGCTTGCTTGTTTTGCCGTGAATAATGTTTCGTGCCTGCACAACCTCGCTTCCAAATGCTTCGCCAATTGCTTGATGCCCTAAACAAATCCCTAAAATCGGGTACTCCTGGTAGAGTTCTTGAATGACTGAAATAGTCATACCCGCATCTGCTGGCACACCTGGTCCGGGTGATAGCACAATTGCTTCCGGTTGCATGTTCCGAATCTCTTCAATTGTTAAGGCATCATTGCGCACGACCTGTACGTCACGTCCCTGTGCAGCGATTTGATGATATAAGTTATACGTAAAAGAATCATAGTTATCAATTAGTAAAATCATTTGCGCACCTCCAGCAATGCCTTGGCTTTGTTTAATGTTTCCTCGTATTCCGATTCTGGTGCAGAATCATAGACAATCCCTGCTCCTGCCTGCACATATGCCTTGCCGTCCTTAACAATCATCGTACGAATGGCGAGGGCTAGATCCATATTGCCCGTTGTGGAAATATAGCCAAGTGCTCCAGCATATACCCCTCGCTTCTTTTGCTCAAGCTCATTGATAATTTGCATAGCACGAATTTTGGGAGCACCCGATACCGTCCCTGCCGGTAGACTCGATGCTAATACATCTAGCACATGCTTATCTTCTGCCAGTTCGCCGGTTACTTCGGATACGATATGCATGACATGCTTATAGCGCTCAATCGTCATATATTTTGTGACACGTACGGTTCCGATTTTGGCAACACGCCCTACATCGTTACGTCCTAAATCCACTAACATTTTATGCTCTGCAATTTCCTTTTCATCAGCAAGCAGTCCTGCTGCAATTTCTGCATCCTCACGTGGCGTTTTGCCGCGCGGTTTCGTCCCGGCAATCGGGTTTGTCAGCACCACGCCTTCCTGTACTTTTACTAGGCTTTCTGGCGATGTGCCTAAAATTGTATAATCTCCGAAATCTACATAAAACATATACGGTGAAGCATTGTTAGTACGCAATTTGCGGTATAAGCCTAACGGATTCTCATGAAAGTCTGCTTCAAATGTTTGCGATAAGACAATTTGGAATATATCACCTTTTTGAATATGCTCCTTTGCCGTTTCCACCATATTGATAAAGCGCTGTTTTTCCATTGTCGGACGAAAATGAATGGCTGGCGGTTCTTCTATGGACTGTGCTAGTTCCTTTTCAAGTTGTGTTTCTATCGCATTGAGTGCAGCGTTCATCTGTGCTTCTGTACGCCCCTCACCAAATAAATCAATGGCAGCTAATGTCACACTTTGCTCTAAATGGTCCATCACAATAAATGTATCGTAGAAAAACACATGGACATCCGGCATATTGTACGCGTCATTCACGATCTCTCCGATGTTCTCAAAATGGAAGGCTGTTTCATAGCCGAAATAGCCGACCGCTCCTCCGAAAAAGGCAAATGGATAATTGCCCTTACGGATAGGCAACACTTCTTTTAGCTTAGAAAATACAGAACACTCTATTGTTTGCTCTTCTCCGTTTTTTGTATAGTAGCAATGTGTAGCATCGCCTTTCAGTTCTGCTATGGGATTCACCATAATGAATGAATAACGGCCGCTTTGCTCATATTTTGTATTCGATTCAAGCAATACTTTATTTTTTCCTTGTACCGCCTGATAAATCGCAATCGGCGTCAGTAAATCGCCTTGGATTTTTCTTGTTACATACGGGTTTGTCTCTACTAAACTCATCTCAGCTCGCTCCTTTTTTGCACACAAAAAGGCCCTCCGCTACTTAAAGGACGGAGAGCCGTGGTGCCACCTTTATTGACTATATCGTATAGTCCACTCAAAACTTGTAACGTAAGTACCCGGCAAGGCATTTCCTCCTCGCAGCTAGAGAGCCCATTCATCTGCTGTGTCGCACTAGCTCCCACCAACCGCTAGCTCTCTTAAGACCGACAGCAAATTACTCTTTCTCATCATTGCTTTTTGTACTTCTTATTGTAATACAAACATTTTTATTATTCAAACTATTTTCAACTATTATGATTACAGCCTATTAGCTAAACCGCTATTCGGAAAGTAAGCCTTATCAAAGCCCGTTGTTTCACCTTGCTCAAAAGCTTCTGTATCAAGAGCAATGACAGATAATTCTATGGATCGGTTTTTCAAGCACTGGACTTGCAGTGTGCTTAATTGGACTGCTTCCGCTGTTATGAATAATAACTCTGCGTCCTCTTTTACGATAGACCTTGCAAAAATACATTCTGCTTGTACTAATAATGCCGTCAATGGATAATTTTCTCCTAAGGAAATATTACGCATTTTCCGTATTAAAACCCTCTTGATTTGACCATGAGGAAAAACGAACTCTTCTCCGTTTAATAAGACGGCGAGATCACGCTTCTGCTCTGCGCATAGCTCTAGTAGTGGCAAAAGCAATCCTTTCACCTGCACATCATAGGCTTTGAGTGCTTCTGATGTATGCAAAGCAACAACGAGAGGTGCTGCTAAATCTACCTTTTCACCAAATGGAAAATAAGCTATATTGCCATCTGCTTGTACATAATCTTGAATGACAGAATGGTGTTCTGTGCTAAACTCACCTATTTCCGGTACAGCGGCTTCTATTTTCCCTAGCTGATGTTGAAAATCGACCGCGACTGCGACAGCTTTCATAAATTGTTCGTCATCGACAAAATCATCTAAAAATGCTACTTGTTCCTCTTCTTCTAACTGCTGAAACATTCCGCTTCTATATAAATACTGTAAAACATCATCAGCGAATAATGTCTTCATTTTACTCACACACCTTTTTCTAAGTCCTTGTTAGTATACAAAATTCTGCATCAAATATGTAGTAACTTCATCTGAAAATACTGACGAATATGTTTTAATTGGTACAGAACTGTGAATAAGTAAATAAAAGGGATTATTTTAGCTGTTTTAGAACAATTCTTGGCAATGGAGGGGGAAGTGCAAAAGATGAGAAAAAGATACTGGATTGGTTTTTCATGCAGTTTTCTATTATTAACTGCATGTAATGACATGGCAGAAGTAACAGACGATAGCCCAGAGCCCTCCACTTTAACATTAGAGGAGGTTTTCAATAAAACCTTGGAACGTCAGCAAGGGTTGAATAGCGTGAGTGCCGATATAAATATGGAGCAAAACATGACCATGACGATTGGTGCTGAGGATATCAATATGAATACAACAACCAATATGAATGCAGACATCCTCAATGACCCCGTGCAATTTTATGCAGAGGGAACGATGAGCATCCATGATGCCGTCACGAGACAGCAGATGGACATGCCGATGCAAATGTATCGGACGGAAAAAGATGGCTTTTATATGTATCAGGAAGAAATCGGCTGGTATACACTACCGGAAGAGCAATCTAAATCGATTATAAAACAAGCTGGCATACAGAATGACCCGAACAGCCAATTAACAGCATTGGCTGATTTTTTAGAGGACTTTACCTTTGAGCAAACAGCGGATGAATATATTTTAACCCTAGAAGCTGAGGGGGAGAAGTTTTTATCCTTCATTATGGAACAAACCAGCACGGCACTTGAGCAAGCTAATCCCGAGGCGGAAGCTGTTTTGGAGAATACAACCATTGAAAATGCGGATTATATTTTAACCATTGATAAAGAAAATTTTAACTTAAAATCAGTCGATATGGATTTAATTGTCTCCATGAATATGAGCGGCATGGCGCTGCATATCGATCAAATATCAGATATCACTTACAGCAATTACAATGAAGTAGAGAATATTGTCATTCCTCCTGAGGTCATAAGAGAAGCACAATCTTTGTAATAAAGTGAAACTTCAATCAGTGGGGGTTTTCTTCATCCCCTACTGATTGTTAGTTGAACCAATCGGGCTTTTACGGGTAGTTGATTTCCCGCCTATCTTTTTCGATCTTCTTAAGGCTAGAGGCGGGAGTCTTACTACCCGTTAATGCGGGATAAATTACTACCCGTTAATACAGGATAAAGGCGAGACGGTTCTTCTCTTCTCATGTTAGATGTTTACAACGAATCATTTGAGGAATACAAAGAAAGAAGGAGTGATATTGTTTATGTTATCGTATAAACGAAATGGAAAATCAACGGGTGAAACATTAGTACTCATTCATGGTTTTTTACTAGACCATACTATTTTTTCTAAAGTAACACCTCAGCTAGAGGAACATTATGACGTTTTACAAATAGAGTTACCTGGTCACGGCAACAGTAACGACATCCCTAACGAACCTACAATGGATGCTTATGTCGATGCTATCGCAGAAGTTTTGCAGCACGAAAAAATTACCGATGCTGTTTGGCTTGGACACTCTATGGGGGGGTATATTACATTAGCTGCCATGGAAAAAAATGCAGCCCCGATTACGAAGGCAATACTAGCTTATTCCTCCGATGCCCCAGATAGCTCTGAAACACAGAAAAAACGGGATAAACAGCGTGATGAGATTGAACAGCACGGTGTAGAACACTTTGTGAACAATTCCATTGAAAATTTCTTCTCGCAACGTGCGAAAAAAGAGGATATTGAATTAGCCAAACAAGGCGGTTACAAAGCACAGCAACAAGGCTTGCTGCAAGCTTTAGTCGCGATGAAAAATCGCAAAGATCAGCGTCCATTCCTAGCCCAAACTTCCATTCCCGTTCTTGTCATTGAAGGTGAATTTGATGAAGCAGTTACACCAGTGAATACCAATAATATTGCCGTAAGAAAAGTTATCACACAAACCGGACATATTGGGATGCTAGAAGAACCGGATGCTTTTATAGAAGCCATCCGACAATTCATCGGCTAAAAAAATGAATGTGGTCAGTTCCTTCAACTGGCCACATTCATTTTTTATAAAAGTTTTTCGCCAAAAAGTGAGCCAACTAATGCGACCGCCACCTCTGCTGTTTGGTTTTGATGATCTAAAATCGGGTTGACTTCTACCACTTCAGCAGATGTCAGCTTATTACTCTCTGCCAACATTTCCATTGCCAAATGGCTTTCCCGGTACGTAATCCCTCCGCGCACAGGTGTCCCCACTCCTGGGCATTCCATCGGGTCGAGCGCATCCAAATCGAGCGATAAATGAATGCCATCTGTATCTCTTAAGTAAAATAGAGTCTCCTCCATTACTGCAGCCATTCCCATGCGATCAATCTCATGCATCGTAAATACTTTGATTCCTAATTTTTTAATCAGTTCACGTTCTCCGTCATCCAATGATCGCGCTCCGATAATGACAATGTTTTCCGCCTTGATACTTTGCTGTCCTATTTGTGTCAGTTGTTCATGACCTAATCCTATATTCACAGCTAGCGGCATGCCATGAATATTACCAGATGGCGACGTTTCGGGAACATTCAAATCACCGTGGGCATCGTACCAAATGACACCAATGTTAGGTCTAGCTTCGGCAATCGCCGCCAATGTACCGATGGATATACTGTGGTCGCCTCCTAAAATCAGCGGAAATACGCCGTCCCTTAACATCATTTCTACCCATACTTTTATGTGTAGACTTGCCTCTACAACAGCGCTTAGATTTTTTAAATGCTGTTTTTCATCATTTACAATATTGTTTCCTTTAACAGGTATGTTTCCGTAGTCTTTCACTTGAAATTCAAGTTCTATTAATCTATTATCTATCCCCGCGTAGCGAAGCGCACTTGGTCCCATATCGACTCCGCGGCGTGCTTGCCCTAAGTCCATCGGCACTCCTAATAAACCTACCGTTTTCATTGCCACACCCCCTTTTTTACTATTGTACTAGGGCGTCTCGTAGATAGGCAAGAAAAGGAAATGGTATGTTGGTTGGGCGTTCCCTTGTTTGTCGACTTATATTTTATAGAATCACTGAGCCTCCACAAAAAAATCACCCCCAGCAACTGGAGGTGACGTGGATTAGTTATTTAATTCGTAATGCTGACCTTTAATCAGATAGAATAAATGCTCAGCCATATTCGTTACGTGATCGCCGCAACGCTCAATGTAGCGCGCGATAAAGGCTAGGCTTGTTAATTGAGATAAGTTTTCCTGAGGTACATCGGAAATGCGGAATAACCCTGTTACCGTTTCACCATATAGCTCATCAATCTTATCATCTAATTCGGCAATTTCTTTTGCCTTTGTCATATTGTCATCCATAAAAGCATCCACAATTTGACGTAGCATCAATAACGTACGCTGATGCATTTCTTCTAACGTTTCTGTAGAAGCAATAATAGGCGCTTTGCCAAGGCGTATTGTTTCTTTTGCAATATTTACAGCATAGTCACCTACGCGTTCCATATCAGAAGCTGCTTTTAAAATAACAACTAAGCGGCGTAAATCTGTTGCTACTGGCTGTTGTTTTGCAATGATTAAAATCACACGGTCATTAATCATTTCTTCTAGACGATTAATTTCAGTGTCCATATCGATAATCTCTAAAGCAATATCAACATTTCTCTCTTTAAACGCTTTAAAAGCCAATTCAAAAGCGTTAATTGATTGCTCACAAAGCTCTTTTAAGTCTCTTTGTACACTTTGTATATCATTTTCAAAACGTTCACGCACTGACATCATTCTTTATCTCTCCCTTATCCAAATCGACCTGAAATATAATCTTCCGTACGCTGATCGGACGGTGTAGAGAATATTTTATCTGTCTGATCAAATTCGATAATTTCACCATTTAAGAAAAAGGCTGTTTTATCGCTGATACGAGCTGCTTGTTGCATGTTGTGCGTAACAATAACGATTGAATATTGCTCTTTTAACTCCTGCACAAGTTCTTCTACTTTTAATGTAGAAATAGGGTCAAGTGCACTTGTTGGTTCATCCATTAAGATCACATCTGGCTCTGTAGCTAAACAACGTGCGATACAAATACGTTGCTGCTGACCACCTGATAAGCCGTATGCATTTTCATTTAGGCGATCTTTCACGTCATCCCAAATGGCTGCACCGCGTAAAGATTTTTCCACGATTTCATCTAAAATCTTTTTATTTTTAATTCCGTGAATACGTGGACCGTATGCAATATTATCATAAATTGATTTTGGGAATGGGTTTGGCTTTTGGAATACCATCCCTACTCTTGTACGTAACTCTTCTACCTCATAGCCAGCTTCGAAAATATTGCGTTCACGGTATTTGATTTCCCCTTGTGTACGCACGATTGGCACTAGCTCTACCATACGATTTAATGCTTTTACATACGTTGACTTACCGCAACCCGAAGGTCCGATAACCGCTGTAACTTCGTTTTCCGTAATATTGATATTCAAGTTTTTTAACGCATGGTGCTCACCATACCATAAGTTAAAATCTCTTGTTTCAAATACGATACCTTTATCTCGATTCGGTGTAAGGATTGTCTTTTCTTTTACGACAATCTTCGGTGTTTCTATTGCGACCATCTATAACACTCCTTAATAACGTTTTTGGAATTTATTTCGAATAAATATAGCAATCGAGTTCATGAAAATTAACACAGTCATCAACACAATAATCCCTGCGGCTGCAACATATTGGAATTCTTCCTGTGGACGTTTTGCCCAGTCGAAAATTTGCATTGGCAGTGCTGTGAATGAGTCCATAATACCGGTAGGCAAGAATTGCAGAATAACAGGTATACCAATAACAACAAGCGGTGCTGTTTCGCCAATGGCACGTGATAACGCTAAAATACTACCTGTTAAAATACCTGGAATCGCGGCTGGTAACACAACACGGACAATCGTTTGCCATTTTGTCGCGCCCATTCCATAAGATGCTTCACGTTGTTCATTTGGCACAGCGCGAATAGCTTCCTGTGCAGCAACAATAATAACTGGTAAGATCAGTAAACTCATTGTAAAACCAGCTGCTAAAATACTTTTCCCTAAATCCATTAAACGAACGAAAATCGTCAAACCTAGTAAACCGAAGACAATAGATGGTACACCTGCTAAGTTAGAAATGTTCATACGGATAAAATCGTTTAATTTATTTTTCTTCGCATACTCTTCTAAGTAAATAGCTGTAGATACACCTAAAATGATCGATACTGGCGCAACTATAGCCATTAACCATAAAGAACCAATAAGCGCTGCCTTGATCCCTGCTTTTTCAGGTATACGGGAAGCAAAGTTCGTAATAAAGTCAAAGTTTAAATACCCTGCACCTTGCGATAAAATACGGAATAGCAATACCGCTAATGCTAATAGCGCAAAGCTAGTAGCAAGGATGAACAAAGTCTTCCAGAGCCCATTCATTTTTAATCGTGAGTGCATACGCTTCGTGACAGTTTCTTGTTGCAAATATTTCATCTTAATACTCCTCTCTGAAGCGTTTTGAAATGTACTGCGCTAGTAAGTTCATTACTAATGTAAAGATGAATAGTGTAAATCCTACTGCATAAATAGAGTAGTAAATCGTTGTACCATAACCAGCATCACCCGTTGTTACTTGTACTATATAGGCTGTCATCGTCTGAATTGAGTCTGTGAAGCCGAAATTGAATAAAGGTGTTGAACCACCTGCAAGAGATACGATCATCGTCTCACCGATTGCACGGGAAGTAGCAAGTACAACCGAAGCAATAATTCCTGATAATGCAGCTGGCAAGACAATTTTCACCGCTACCTCAAACTTTGTAGCACCAAGACCTAAGGCACCTTCACGGATAGAATTAGGAACAGAGCTCATCGCATCTTCTGACATCGAGGCGATCATCGGTAAAATCATTACCCCTACTACAATCCCCGGGCTTAGTGCATTGAAAATTTTCAAATCTGGAATAATAGTCTGCAATATTGGCGTGACGAATGTTAAGGCAAAGAATCCATATACGATCGTTGGGACACCAGCTAATACTTCTAAAATTGGTTTTACTGTACGACGTACCTTTTCTGAAGCATATTCACTTAAATAAATCGCTGCGCCTAAACCAAATGGTACCGCTACAATAATCGCGATAAATGTTACTTTAAATGTTCCCATGATTAGCGGTAATACTCCGTATAATGGCTCTTTTCCTGAGAATGGTAACCACTGTGTGCCGAATAAATAATCAGTAATCGATACGCGTGTAAAGAATTCCACAGTTTCAAAAATTAATGTAAAAACAATACCGAATGTCGTTAGTACAGAAATGGCTGCCGCTGCAAATAACAAAATCGGTACCATTTTTTCAATAAACTTTTTACCTTTCTTTTTACGTGACTCTGCAATCATCTGCTGCACAGACTGACTCATCAAAATCTTCCTTTCTTTTAAAAAAACGTGTGGTAAAGCTACCACACGTCAAGTTACGTTTATTTTAACGCTTCAATTGCCGCTAAACCTTCGTCATATTTTTCTTGTGGTGAACGTACATAACCAGTTAATTCTGCCATGTCGCCCGCGTTTTCTAGCGTGAATTTAACAAAGTCATATTTTGCTGGATCTTTTAATGCTTCATTTTTCACATAGACGAATAGTGGACGTGATAGTGGTGAATATTCACCAGATTCAATTGTTTCATTGTTTGGTTCTACACCATCGACTTTCACAACTTGTAATTTATCTTTGTTTGCTAAGTAGTAAGCGTAACCGAAGAATGCAATTGCATTTTTATCAGCGACTACACCTTGTACTAGTACGTTATCATCTTCTGATAATGTAGCTGAGCTTACTAGATCTTCGCCATCTAAGATTACTTCATCGAAGTAGTCATAAGTACCTGAGTCTGCCCCTGGAGAGTAGAATACAACTTCTTCATCTGGCCATGATGGATCGATATCAGACCATTTTTTTGTCGTACCATCTTCAACCCAAAGTTTTTTTAATTGATCTACTGTTAAGTCTTTAGCCCAGTCATTTTCTGGGTGAATCACAACCGATAAACCATCATAAGCAATCTCTAATTCTGTATAGTCAATGCCAGCATCTTTTAATTTCTGTGCTTCATCATCTTTAATTGGGCGTGATGCGTTTGAGAAGTCCGTTTCTCCATTTACGAATTTTTCAAAACCACCACCTGTACCTGATACGCCGACAGATACACGAACATCTTTTTGTGCACCGCTATATTCTTCTACGATCGCTTCCATAATTGGTGCTACAGTAGATGAACCATCACCTATTACATCGCCTGATAATTGTGCAGTGCCTTCTTCCGCTTGAGCTTGTTCATTAGTGTCTGTTGATGCTGTGTCTGTTTCTTCGTCGCCACCACATGCCCCTAGTAGTAATGCCGATCCTAAAACAGCTGTCATCGTTAAGTACTTCCATTTTTTCATTGTGTGAATCCTCCAAGTCAAAGGTTGTTTTATTAACTTACAACTCATACTTTACCAACAAAATATGAAGTCAAAATAAACGAATTGTTAAGGAGGGGTAAATAATTGTATTACTTTATAAAGGAACGTAAAGTCTATTTACAAAGAGATTTACGAGAATCGCAAACTATTAACAAAAAAAACCGCTAGAAAATAAACAATCATTTTCTAGCGGTCATTTTATTCGTTTACTGTATCAATTTCTTGCTCTTCATCCAACAGCTCACTATCCGTCGGACGAATAATTCTTTGGGTAGTGGAACTATCGATTAAGCCCTCTGCCTGATGTTTATTTTTTAATTCAAAGTAATAATCTAACATATCACGCGCAATAAAATTGGTATGTCCAGTGTAAGAGTTTAGATTCGTAGAGGCCCAAGGGAGGATGACTGCATAAGCTACCTCTGGATTTTCGAAAGGTGCAAAGCCAACATGCACTAAGTTAATCGTATTCGTACCGTATCGATTTCTCTGTGGTCCATAGTAAACTACCTCTGCTGTACCTGTTTTACCAGCAGCTGTGTACGGGGTATCGCCAAATACGTGTCTTGCCGACCCTTTACTTCCTGTATATACCCGACGGAATCCTTCTCGTACTTGGTTAATTTCAGCTTCCGTATTATCAATTTTATTTAAAATATTTGGTTTGATTTCTTCTACCAATGGTCCCATCACTTGGCCATCTTTAGAAGGATCGCGAATTTCTTTTAGGATACGTGGCTGCACGCGGTATCCACCATTCGCAATGGTTGACACATACTGGGCTAGCTGCAATGGTGTATACGTATCGAACTGACCAATTGCAATATCCAGGATTTTACCTTGAGAATCCGGATTATTTTGAATACCTGTTGTCTCCCCAGGTAAATCGATACCTGTTGGCACACCTAAACCTAGTTGAGCATAGCCGTTACGTAAACGTTGTAATGTATCGCTTGGGAATTTCAATCCCATATATGGATAATAAGATAAACCACCCATTTTTAGTGCAATTTTGAACATATAAATATTGGAAGATCGCTCTAAAGCTTGTAAATCATTCATCATAATTCGTCCATGACGGTTGAAAATAGAAGATTTCTTTAAGCCACCACCTAAAATAATGGGCTCATCTAGTTGCGTCGTCCCAACAGAAATCGCGTTTTCACGGTAACCTGTTAACACGGTAGCTCCCTTGACTACTGAGCCGGCTTCATAGGCCGTAGTGAATGTTCCGTATGAATAATCGGCAATATACCTTTTACCACTATCGTCATATTCAATCTTTTTACCGACCATCGATAAAATTTCACCGGTATTTGGATTCATCATCACATAGAAGGCACGGTCGACTAAGCCGCCTCCACTACCTGCTTTTGCTTTTAGTAGGGTTTCCTCTATAACACGCTCTGCTTCTTGCTGAAGTTCAATATCTAATGTTGTAACTAAATCTTTCCCTGGCTCCCCTTCAAAGGTTGTCACAGTTTCCATGACATTACCGGCTTTATCTGTCACGTTTTTCACGACCGATTTTTCACCTTGCAATAATTCCTCATACTGCGCCTCGAAATAACTTTCACCAACTCGGTCATTTCTGGAATATTCGCGTGCCAAATAATAATTCAGCTTACTTTTTGGAATCCCCTTACTTGGTGTGGATGTTCGGCCTAGTATCGCTAGCGATACATGGCGTACACGTTTCCAGTCCGTTGTCGTATTGACACCTGGTAATTCTGATAATAATTCAGACACTAGCGCAAACTCTTGATCTGTGACATTTTCACTTTTGATAATTTGCGGTGATAAATCATAGCCGGATGTCATCTCACGATAAATGGCCAACACTTCTAAATCAGTCGGTGTCAGCTGGGCTAGCTCTTGTTCCGTAATACGCTCACGTACACGGCGGTCATATTCCGCATTTACTTCTTTTTCTTCCATATTTTCTTTAGAGTTACGGAAGTCCGTCATTTCCTCTGTTGTCACTTTTTCAGCCGCTTCATTCGGATTTTTCAAAATCCAAAAGTCTTGTTTATCCCGATATGTTACTTTTTTAGTAGGCATGTCGATCAGTTGGGCCAACTTTTCTGCAATCCCTAGCATTTCCTCACTTTTTACTTTCGGTAACTTGGTATAAGTAATCGCATTTTCCGGTTGATTATCGACCAAAATTCGTCCATAACGGTCGTAAATACGCCCCCTAGCTACACTTGTATTTACTCGTATTTCTTCTGTACGCTCTATTGCACGGACATAATCTTCTCCTTTGACAATTTGTAAATAACCTAGGCGAATAATCAGTAAAGAAAATAAAATAAATATCGAAAAGAAAAGGACGTTCATGCGAAATGAAAGGCTCGATTTTTGCTTGGCCTTTGCTTTCGGATCGCGTTTATTTGATATTTGTTTCCGCAAAATATCCCCTCCTCTAGTTAGAAATTCATAGCTTTTAGTATATCATCATTTCCTCCCTTTAAAAAGCTAGACTATTACATTCTTTAAAATCGACTCTATTAAAAGATAAAAGGTTCCTCTTCTTCTATCATTTTGTATAAAATAGATATAATCCTAATAAAATAGCTGTTTTGAAGATAAGGAGGATTTGATGAAAAAAATTGTTTTTCTTCTATTATTAATAGTATGGCCATTGCAAGTCGATGCACAATTTTCGGATGTCCCTACCGGCGGGGAGCTTGACGAAGCACTTACTTATCTGACAGAGCTGAATGTGCTAGGCGGTTACCCGGACGGCACTTTTCGTCCAGGCAATCCGGTCACTAGAGCACAGGCTTCTAAAATGATTGCCAATGCCTTGCAGTTACGGCAGCCTGCAACAGATTCTATCTTTTCGGATTTAGCAAAAAGCAATGACTATTACCAATACGTCAGTGCTTTAGCAGCCAAGCAAATTATCAGTGGTTATCCGGACGGTTCTTTTAAGCCCTATAAAGCCATTACCCGCCAGCAAATGGCCAAAATGCTTGCAAATGCCTACGATCTAGAAGGTGTGTTCCACACGTTGCCTTTTGAAGATGTCAAGCGGTCCGTTGAAGCATTTCAGTTTATCAATGCCCTTTATAGTTACGGCGTGACAACCGGAACAACAGCAACCACTTACTCTCCGTCTAAAACGGTCACACGTGGACAGTTGGCTGTTTTTATCTACCGCGCTTCTCATATGAACAAGAATGGTTATTTGTTAGCGATAGATGATAGCGCATCTTATGAACTTGCCCGACCGCTAGTGAAAGTGATTGCTTCTGGGACACAGCTGCATTTGCTCCCTTTAACAAATGGCAATACAAAACTCTATATCGATGGGACCAAACCTGCTCTTTATGCGCTTCAAGTCAAGGATGGGCGAATTTCTTTAGTACCGGAATCGGTTTCCGCGGGGCTTACCCATAATGTACTGTTTTATACATTTAATGCCTTGCAGCTCCCTTTTATCCCAAATCAAATTGATGTACAAACGATAGAGGGGCAAGCTTTGCCCGCTAATATGTACTACGCAGGGCAGACTGCTACCGGGATTGAGCTTGCTATTTTCGGACCTGGTGAATATAGAGTGACTCTATCAAATGGTCAACAAAAACAATCTTATCTAGCGGAAGTATATGTGCAGAACTTCCAGACGTTTACTCAACTTTACCGACCGTAACAAAGAAACCTCAATCATCACAGCGGATGATTGAGGTTTTATAGGTGCTAACGTTATTTAGCTGATTGGAACTTTCTAACTTCAGTCCGCCTTCGCGATCCTTAACAGCCTTTACATTGTTGAACAGGTCATTGATTCACAATCATTTATTCTTACACAGTTTCTCCCATCTCGTTTGGCCTCGTATAGGGCTTTATCTGATTCTTTGATAAACTGTTCAATAGATCGCTCGTTATCAGGAATGGTTGTATTCATGCCTAAACTAATGGTCACACACTGATTAAATTTCGAAAATGAATGAGGAATAGCTAAATTTTCAACGGCTTTTCGAATAGTTTCTGCTACATTCTTAGCCTCAACAAGATTGGTTCCTGGCAAAATGACACTAAATTCTTCTCCCCCATACCTAAACACCATATCGCCCGATTTCTTCACTATTTCTAATACAACGGATGCCACTTCTCTCAAACAATCATCCCCTGCCTGATGTCCGTATGTATCATTAAATGCTTTGAAATGATCTATATCAAACATGATCATAGATAAGGGTGCTGAATTTTCTATTGCACGATTCCACTCCACTTCCAAACGTTCATCAAACGTTCTACGATTCCAAACCCCTGTCAATCCATCTTTCGTTGAAAGTTCACGCAATATATCATTCGCTTCTTGAAGTTTCTGTTCTACCAGTTTCCTTTCCGTTATGTTTCGAGAAATACAAACCAGCTGTAATTCATCCGGTTTTTCTCCTTTAAAACACTTAATGGAAGATTCAAACCATATATACTCCCCGTCTTTTCTGCGGATACGATAAGTAGAGACTACATAGCCTTTGTCCAATAATATTTCATGATTCTTGCTTATCATCTCTAAATCATCAGGGTGAATAAAGAGATAGCCATCATACCCGACAAATTCATGGTCTTCATACTGCAGGATTTCCTTTCCGGCAGGTGAGACATACAGATACTTCCCTGCTGCATCATGAATCGTAATCATATCGCTTGAATACTCAGCAATCATACGGAAACGTTCTTCATTTGCTGAAATAGTTTCTATATGTGCATCAAGTAAATCCGCCATCTTATTAAAATTATCGCTAAGTTCTTTACGTTCAATCGTTTCATATTTATATAGGGAGCTATCTATGCGATATTCCAAATTACCTGTACCGATTTCCCTAGTTCCTTCCAATACTCTATTGATTGGAACTTCTAATTGCTTAGCTATTATCATCAACATTCTGTAACCTACTACAACTAATAAAAGAAGAACGATAGACAAAATCATTGCCATGCGATTAAATATTTCAAACACTTTTTTCTCTGTTATTTCTCCAATAATAAGCCATTGATTATTATGAACCCAACGATAATCCCCTAGCACTTTCTCTTGATTCTGGTTAGCATAGAAATTCGTTATTTGTCTGCCCTCAATTGCTTGTTTAAAAATTTCTGTATCTATTGTTTGTCCTATCGTATCTTGCCTTGAATCGCTGATTAACATGCCATTTTTATCAACAATATACGTTTCTCTTGAATCATCTTGATATTCTCCCATAACATCGTTAATTGTTGTTATGGGAACAGGCCCAAACACTAAACCCTGAAAAGTACCATCAAAGCCATAAACAGGAGCAGAAAAAATAATAATCGGCTTTTTGGATTGCCTTCCAATTAACACATCTGTAATAAAACTATTTCCTTTTTTCGCCTCTTGATAATAAATTCGATCAGACAAATCTAAACCTGTATCCCCTGTAGTATCAATTTCTGATATTCCTTCTTTATTCACATATACAATGCCATTAAATTCTGAATGGGTCTTGTCGAATGCTTCTAAGGCTACTTCCATACTTTTTAAGTCTTTAGCTTTTACGGTAGGCAGTTCTGAGATAAAGTTTATCTCAGCTATTCTATCCTCGAACCAATTCTCAATAACTAACTGTTGTAAATCTATTGTTTTTTCAATTTCGCTGTATGCACTTTCTTGCATATATTTTTTCCCTATAAATACAGCAGGAGTTGAAGCCAATAAAATCAACAACACGATATAGCATATGAACCCAAATCTTAACCTGCCCTTTAAACTTTGAACGCCTACTTTTGAAAAAATGCGGTTAACCAACATTTTTCCTCCTCCCTCACTTGCAAAAAAAAAAAAATAGACCAACAACAGTGTTGGTCGGTTGCATCACTTGCTCCCTATACTTTAGATGCCCACATACAAAGTATAGTTCATAGCTCCTATATACCTTAAAATTATTTTACTTTTTGTTAATTAAAACCATATTACTTCATAATAAAAGAAGTTTCAATAATAATTTAGAATGATTCTCATAAAATATAGTTTAAAAACTAGAAAATATCTACTTATATAATTAAGATGCCATATAGATAGCAAATGTGATCGATATGAGCAAAATTTATTATATCTTATTAGCTTTAAATTGTAAAAATAGACAAAAAATAGACCTTTTTTAAAAAAATTGCTACCCCTTCCATGTATCAGCCCCCAATTTATTTCTAAAAAAAATCATTTGCCAACCCTTGAAAAATAAGCTTTGCATTTGGAAGGGTAATTTTTAAAATCGTATATCCTCGCATCAGGAGGAATGGCTCAAAAATCGACACTTATTCATAGCTAAGTCGTACATCGATTTGGTCAAACAGCGCTTTTTTAGTAAAGAGTTTTAGATTCTCTCCTTTTCATTACAAAAATGAATTGAAGGAAATTAGATGCCCCCTTTTTTATGTATCGGCGGAAATGGATAATGTCCTTACGCATTAAAGTTCTTCCCTCCCCCAAAACCCATCAAACCCTTGTCACACAAGATTTGAATACGATTTCGCTTAAATCTCATCTGTCATTAAGTTGTTCCCCGAATTAGGGGGAAGAGCATAGTTTTTAGAGGTTAGCGGGGTTATTTGGAAAGACGAAAATGTAATTAAGTCGGTTTCAGCAGAAGGAAAATGGAGTATAGATAAAAATTAAGATGTAAAGCTCTGAACTTGATATAACAACGAAAAGGACCACACAGCGCACAGAAGTTGTACGTGTGTGATCCTCAAATTGCTTCCGATTGTAAAATCTTTACCCTACTCTGGGTACCGACTTAGTTACAGAAAGAAAATTATTATTTAGCTGCGCGGAATTTCTCTTCCACTACGTCCCAGTTCACGACGTTCCAGAATGCACCGATGTAGTCTGGACGACGGTTTTGGTAGTTTAAGTAGTAAGCGTGCTCCCAAACGTCTAAACCTAAGATAGGTGTTTTGCCTTCCATTACTGGAGAGTCTTGGTTTGGAGTAGATGTGATCGCAACGTCATCACCGTTAACGATTAACCAAGCCCAGCCTGAACCGAAACGAGTAGTCGCTGCTTTTGCAAACTCTTCTTTGAAAGCATCGAATGAACCGAATTTAGCTTCGATTGCAGCTGCTACTTCACCTACTGGTTTGTTAGAACCGCCTGGTGCGATTACTTCCCAGAATAATGTGTGGTTTGCGTGACCGCCACCGTTGTTACGTACTGCTGTTTGTTTGTCTGCTGGTAATGCATCCAAGTTAGCGATTAACTCATTGATGTCTTTGTCAGCGAACTCAGTACCTTCTAGTGCTGCGTTTACGTTTGCCACATATGTAGCGTGGTGTTTAGAGTGGTGGATTTCCATAGTACGTGCATCGATATGTGGTTCTAATGCATCGTAAGCATAAGTTAATTCTGGTAATTTGTAAGCCATGTTTAACTGCCTCCCAATATTCTTAATATAAGTACACTACTAGGGTATCAAAATTACCAAAAGCCTTCAACTAAAATACTCACTCAAATTGTCAAATCAGCCTTTTGACGGAAATTTTCCAAGTAAATCGACTATCTAGTTATTCGTTATTTAAACATTGCTGGACGTTTTTCAATAAATGCTTGTACTCCTTCTTGGACATTCTCTGTCTGGAATACCTTTCCAAAATACTTTGCCTCTATTTTCAAACCATCAGCTAAGCCGTGCTGCATTCCTTCATCAATGGCTTTTTTCGCGTACATTAATGCTTCTGTGGAATAAGGCAAGAATTTTTCTGCCAGTTTTTTAGCATAGTTCATCCCCTCATTCGACGGCGCTACTTGATCGACAAGACCCAATCCCTGTGCCTCTTCCGCCGTCAAAGCCTCTCCCGAAAAAATCAGTTCCTTTGCTTTTGATAAACCAATTAACCTTGGCAGTCTCTGTGTACCGCCTGCACCCGGCAACAAACCTAGCGATATTTCCGGTAAGCCGATTTGGCTGTGCTGTTCCGCAATTCTAAAATCGCAGCTTAGGGCTAGCTCGCAACCGCCTCCAAAAGCTACTCCATTTATGACACAAATCGTAGGATGTGGTAAGGCAGCGACTGCATCGAGCGGTTTTTGCAGCCATAATGCTTTTTCCTCTGCCAATGCCTCCCCCTTCCCAATCCACTGCGGGAAGCTCTTGATATCTCCACCTGCCATAAAAGCTTTGTTTCCTGCACCTGTCAGAATGACTACCTTCACATCCGCGCGCTCCTCTACAAGCTGGACTGCTTCTAGTAAGCCTTCCACGACAGCTTCACTTAGCACATTTACCGGTGGATTATTAATCTCGATTGTTGCTATCTGTGCCTCCACATTTACACTCACTACCGTCATATCACAACATCTCCTTTTGCTTCCCCTAAATAGCGGTACTTTTCGCGTAATTCTACTTTCTTTACCTTACCTGACGGGGTTCTAGGAATTTCATCTACAAACACGACTTTCTTTGGCACTTTATATTTGGCTAAATATTGTTTCGTGAACGCAATAATATCTTCTTCAGAAACCTCATGTCCTTCTTTTGGAATAATGACCGCGCATACTGCCTCCAAATATTTTGGGTCAGGGATCGCAATCACTGATACGGTCAAGACGGATGGATGTCTATAGATAATATCTTCAATTTCTGCTGCGTATACATTTTCCCCGCCGCTGCGAATCATATCTTTTTTACGCCCTGCAACTGTAATATAGCCCTCTTCGTCCTTCATCCCTAAATCACCTGTTTTACACCAGCCGCACCAAAATGTACTGGCCGTTTCTTCAGGCTTTTCCCAGTAGCCTTCTGATACACCTGGGCTTCTCACCCATATTTCTCCTACCTCACCTACTGCTAGAGGGTGTCCTTCATCATCCATTATTTCGATTTCCGTCAGCGGTAATGGCTTGCCGACAGACGCACTTTTACGCAGTGCATCTTCACTATCTAAACAGCAAGCAATCGGCTGTCCTTCTGTCAGACCGTATACTTGAATGATGCCTACATGCGGAAACTTTTCCTTCATGCGCTCAATAGCCCATGGCATAAGCGGGTCGCCACCGGTATAAATTCTTGTTAATTTTTCTAATGTTGCATCGTCTAGCATAGAAGAATTTAATAAATCATAAATCATGAACGGAAACAAGAAAATATCTGTCACTTGCTCACGCTCGATTACCTGTAAAACACGATCAATCTCGAAGCCTTTACTCTTTGTAATAATGACCGTCCCGCCTGCCAGTAATATTGGTAGCGCAATATCTTCCATTGCGCCTACATGATACAGCGGTCCTGTAGTCATTCCGATTTCTTTACCAGTATAGCCCCACTTCATCATTTGAATAGTAGAAAACCAAAACGTCGTATTATGTGTCCACAAAGCGCCTTTAGGCCGTCCTGTTGTGCCGGATGTATACATCAGCATCACAGGGTCTTGCAGTTGAATGGATACGCCTTGGATGTCTGCCGTGCTGACACTGTCAAATGACTCAATAGATGTCGCCCATGGCACATCTGGCTTTTGCCCGTAGACAATATATTCTTCAATGGATAATTCATTGTAAATTGTTGCGATATTCGGTAATAATTCATCATGGATAAATAAAATTTTTGTTTTCGAATCCGTTAAAATATAGCTTAATTCACTCGGTGTTAAACGGAAGTTGATCCTTACAGCAATAGCCCCTATTTTGGCAATACCAAAATATAATGCGAAATAATCTAAGCAGTTGTAGAGCAATAGCCCGACACTATCTCCTTTTTTCACCCCTAAACTTTTCAGCATGTTTGCATATTGGTTCGATTTCTCATGAAGCTCCTGATAGCTCCATTTCTCCCCGCTTTCCATCTGGATTGCAATTTTATGACCTTCTGATTGTTGTAGCGACTTTCTCGTAAATAATCCTAAATCCATAAAAATCACCCCTTTATTACCGAAAATTCTACAATAGGTCATTTTGTTTGTAAAACCATTAATTTGGTTTTTTTACTATTTTTATAATATTACCCAGTACCATAACCCCTTGCAAACATACATACCTCAAGCTCTCTAGACATACAATATGCCAAGTTATTCCTTTTAAGCATAACAGTGTTGCTAAATCCGAATAATGTTATCAAACTATTCTGTGTTATATATATAAATACAAAAATAACTGAAAAATGTTATTTTTATACTCGAAAAGGGGGGTTTTTTATATGTTGAGTTTCATCGGATTATTAGGCGGATTAGCATTATTAATCTATTTAACTGTTAGAGGGGTAAATATTTTAATTGTAGCACCAGCTGCTGCACTGTTCGCAGGGCTATTAAGTGGGGTAACGCTCTTCCCTCAACAAGCTGCTGAAGGTGAAATCAGTATGGTAACAGGCTATATGACATCATTCTCTAACTTTGTTTCCTCTTGGTGGCTTATGTTCTTGGCGGGGGCTATTTTCGGAAAAGTAATGGAAGATAGCGGGGCTGCCGATAGTGTTTCGAAATGGGTTGTAGAAAAGCTAGGAATGAAATTTGCCGTTATAGCAGTCGTTGTGGCGTGTGCAGTTTTAACGTATGGCGGGGTAAGTTTATTTATTGTAGCCTTCTCTGTATACCCAATGGCTTTAAGCTTATTTAAACAAGCAGATTTACCACGTCGTTTTATCCCGGCTACTCTAGCCTTTGGTTCGGTAACCTTTACTATGACATCGGCAGGGTCTCCAGAAATCCAAAACTGGATTCCGATTGAATTTTTAGGGACAACACCTTATGCCGCATGGGAAGCTAGTATTGTCGTAGCTCTTTTTATGATGATATTTGGTTATCTGATGCTAAGTAGTCTCATTAAACGAGCTAAAAAGCGCGGCGAACATTTTATTGACCGTGACGGTGATCATATTTCGGTAGATGGTCAATATGCGTTACCAAATCCAATTCTTAGTTTACTGCCATTATTGATTGTGTTAGGTTTCTCATTTGTATTCCACGACAGTTTAGGAACCTCTGCTCTTATTATTGCACTATTAGGCGGCATTATCGCCACTTACCTTGTTAGCTTCAAATATATGCGTGATCGTTCGGCAGCTATTTCAGAGGGGGCCCTTGGAGCAGTAATTGCTATTGCCAATACAGCGGCCGTGGTCGGTTTTGGTGGTGTAGCAAAATTAACGCCAGCGTTTAATGAAGCTGTAGCCTTTATTACGGATGTACCAGGTTCTCCATTGATCGGCGGCGCGATTGCCGTTGCCCTTATCTGTGGTCTTGCAGGCTCTTCATCAGGGGGGCAAGCCATTGCTTTACCATTGATAGCACCTCAGTACTTAGATATGGGAGTTAATCCTGAGCAACTTCACCGTGTCGTAGCGATTTCTTCGGGATCACTCGATACATTGCCACATAGCGGATATGTAGTAACGACAATCACTTCCATTGCGAAAGAGTCATATAAAGCTGCTTATCCAGCATTTGCTCTGATGACTGTTATACTACCAATTTTAGGAACTATTTTAGCTATTATTTTATTCTCTTTAGGCATGTAAAGGAGTTTTTCCATGACAACTATCGCTATTATTGGCGCAGGTACGATGGGGCGCAGTATTGCCCTATCGGTTGCCTTGGCTAACATGAAAGCTGCTGTTTTCGCTTTAAATGAACGAGAGATTTTATTGGCTAAAGAGGATATTCAGCAAAAATTGAAATTGCTCAAGGAACAACAAGTAATTACCGAGCAAGAAGGTTACGCTATCACAGATGATATTTACTATGTCACTTCACTTGCAGACTGTGTCCTGGAAGCTTCATTTGTCATCGAGGCTGTACCGGAGAACCTGGCTATTAAGCAGGATATGTATGCAAAGCTAGAGGGGTTGCTTTCTGCTGAAGTGATTATAGCCAGCAATACATCAGGCATTCCAAGCGAGCAATTGATTGAAAAAATCATTTATCCAGAGCGCTTTATTATTACACACTTTTGGAACCCGGCCCACCTCGTGCCTCTAGTGGAAATGGTACCAAATAAAAGGACAAGTGAACGAACCATCGAGAAAACAAGGGAACTTCTAGAACGGTTAAATAAAAAGGTCGTGACGATTCAAAAAGAGGTGCCTGGATTTATCGGCAATCGCTTACAGTTTGCCCTATTCCGCGAAGCCCTTACCTTACTGGATGAAGGGATTGCCTCTAAAGAAGACATTGATTTAGCTGTAACGCAAGGCATTGGACGCCGACTGCCGATAACCGGTCCACTTATGTCAGCCGATTTTACTGGCTTAGATGTTGTACAGTCGATTTGCCACTATTTATATCCGGTACTGAGCCAGGATACGGATACGCGTCAACTCCTCCAGCAAAAGTTACAGGACACACATTTAGGGGTAAAGTCCCTGCATGGCTTATACAAATGGGATGAAGAACAAATCCAACAAGTGAGTCAACAACGGGAACAGATGCTTATTCATTTCTTAAAACAAGATTTACACAGGAAGGGGAATCATCATGAAGGATAAGGTAGTATTTATCACAGGTGCAGCACGAGGTATTGGACTAGAACTGGCGCAACATTTTGCTAGGAAAGGTGCCAAGGTGGTGATTTCAGATTTAAATGAAGAACAATTAGAAACAGCCGCGCAGCAAGTTGAAGGAGAGGTACGCTGGACTACCTGTGATGTGACGAATGAACAGCAAATCGAAAACGCCATCAATTATACAGTAGAACAATTTGGACGTATCGATGTTTTAGTGAATAATGCCGGCATGCAGCATGTAGCAATGATTGAAGACTTCCCTTCTGATAAATTTAAACTCATGCTCGATATTATGGTAGTTGCCCCATTCTTAACGACGAAATATGCATTCCCCCATATGAAGGAACATAATTTTGGGCGCATTATTAATATGGCTTCTATAAATGGCTTAATTGGTTTTGCGGGGAAAGCCGCCTACAACTCAGCAAAGCACGGCATTATCGGCTTAACAAAGGTAACGGCCTTAGAAGCAGCCCAATACAATATTACAGCGAATGCGATTTGCCCTGGGTATGCTGATACAAAGCTGGTACGAGGCCAATTCGAAGATCTAGCTGCGACACGCAATATTTCAACAGAGGATGTACTAAACGAAGTACTTTACCCTCTTATTCCGCAAAAGAGATTAATTGGTTTAGATGAAATCGCCGGTTTAGCTATTTACTTGGCAAGCGAAGAGGCAAGAGGCTTAACAGGACAAGCTGTTGCTTTAGACGCTGGTTATACGGTTCAATAATAAAGGGGCCGTCTGAAAAGTCATTTTGAGACGGCCCCTTTGCGACGAGGATGGTGGCATTTTGATGCGACCACCGCAGGAGCAATACTTCCTAAGGGATCATTATCAAATAGAATAGGGAGGTGTTCAAAAAGTTTTTACTTTTTGAACACCTCCCTCCTTTTAAATAACAATGATAAATAATACAATCATGACAATTTGTACAATCCCTTTTGTCACAATGGATGTTAAAAAGCCAACTAAAGAACCAATTCCTGCCTTGAATGCTTGTTCTAAGGAAGAACGTGTAACGATTAACTCCGCTGCCACTGCCCCGATAAAAGGACCGATCAAAATGCCCGCTACCGGGATGACAAATGGTCCGATAAGCAAACCAATTGTACTGCCCCACATCCCTGCTTTGCTGCCGCCGAATTTTTTCACACCCACTACATTAGACAGCGTATCCGCGCCGAATAATAAAATGACGAATAATATCTCAATGACCCAGAACCACCAAGGCAGCTCACTAAAGCCATAAAATAGTCCGTATACAATAAATCCACCTAAAATAAACAGCACAGATGGAATGATCGGGTAAACAAGTCCAATAAAAGCAATGATAAAGAACGCTATAATGATAACCCAAGCTACTATATCCACGTAACATCTCTCCTTTCTATTCCTATACGTACCACTCTTTCCAAGGTTTCAAGCAATATTCGTTTTTCGAACGGAAGCTTTCATGTTACACTTCCTGTTGGAGGGAATATTATGAACCATTTACAATTTTTTATCGCCAGCTTGTTTACTCCTAAAAAACTAGCCAATACTCGTATGCTATCGATTGGGAAAGTAATTCAATACGCTTTTTTATTAATCACAGTGCTCACTATTTTTTCATTCCTCCAATTTTTATTCGATTTAGACAGCGACACGTTTAATGCAGCAGGTCTGGAAGAGTATGTAGCCGATATCAAATGGATTATTTATCCGATTGGATTATTGTTTATTTTCATTTTAACAGCTGTGCTTACATTTGCCCGTATTAGTATATATGCTGCTGTAGGGCTATTATTTGTGCGCATGGTCGGTCGCCGCGGCGAATATCGTCAAATCTGGCGCACTGCTACTTATGCAATAACGTGGGCTATCCTATTATCTATCATTGCGGAGCTATTTCACCTACCAGGGACATTATGGACGATGATTGGTATTATCATTACGGTACTATTTTTATGGATTGCTATACAGTATTACCCAAAACAGAGAAAATAAGCATAAACCCCTACGCGTCACATACAATATGGACAAGGAGGGGTTTTTTATTGCGTATGCTCATTTGGACTATTATCTTTTTTGTCGTTGCAGCGGTGGTAAAAATTGATTTGCAGGAAGGCACATTACCTCTAGCTAGTTTCTATAAGGAGCCTTGTACTGAAACCACAACAAGCTATCAAACGGTCCAAGTAAAAATAGCAGAACACGATACT
Source organism: Lysinibacillus odysseyi (assembly GCA_014595895.1). Taxonomy (GTDB): domain Bacteria; phylum Bacillota; class Bacilli; order Bacillales_A; family Planococcaceae; genus Lysinibacillus_B; species Lysinibacillus_B odysseyi_A. The sequence goes on from JABUKB010000001.1 coordinate 1,613,470, forward strand.
ATCCACTCCATTTTAGCAACAACGCCGATGGAAACAGAGATGTCTTTTTCGGAGCGGTTGGCATTATTTTTTCAGTATAATCCACATTTACAAAAGCAGTCATTACGTGCAGGAGAATCGGTTACTATCCCAATAAAACGAATAAAACAATGCCAAAATACATAATTCAACGTTTCTTCCTTGTCAATACCTTTCACGGACTGCTAAAATAGTCTAGAGTGACGGCTATCTTCAAGAGAGCCCGAAAAGGAGAGAGAAATAATGAGTGAAATCGTTCATCGTACAAAGACACGCCCAGTACGTGTTGGTAATTTAACGATTGGTGGAAATAATGAAGTAGTAATTCAAAGTATGTGTACAACAAAAACACATGATGTAGAGGCTACAGTAGCAGAAATTAAACGTTTAGAAGAGGCAGGTTGCCAAATTGTACGTGTCGCTGTGCCAGATGAGCGTGCAGCAGATGCTATCGCTGACATTAAAAAGCAAATCAATATCCCACTTGTTGCGGATATTCATTTCGATTATAAATTAGCGTTAAAAGCAATCGAAAATGGCATTGATAAAGTACGTATCAATCCGGGTAATATCGGACGCCGTGAAAAAGTAGAAGCAGTTGTGAATGCAGCAAAAGCTAAAGGAATCCCGATTCGTATCGGTGTAAACGCTGGTTCTCTAGAGCGCCATATTTTAGAAAAATACGGCTACCCTACTGCTGACGGTATGGTTGAATCTGCTTTACATCATATTAAAATTTTAGAAGACTTGGATTTCCATGATATTATCGTATCGATGAAAGCATCGGACGTGAACTTAGCTATTGAAGCTTATGAAAAGGCAGCAAAAGCCTTTGACTATCCTCTGCATTTAGGGATTACAGAGTCTGGGACATTATTTGCTGGAACAGTAAAATCAGCAGCTGGTCTTGGTGCGATTTTATCGAGAGGAATCGGTAACACATTACGTATTTCATTGTCAGCCGACCCAGTGGAAGAAATAAAGGTTGCACGTGAATTATTGAAATCATTTGGATTAGCTTCTAACATGGCTACATTAATCTCCTGCCCAACATGCGGTCGTATCGAAATCGATTTAATTTCGATTGCCAATGAAGTCGAAGAATATATTTCAAAGCTGAATGTACCGCTAAAAGTAGCTGTTCTAGGCTGCGCAGTAAATGGTCCAGGTGAAGCACGTGAAGCAGACATCGGTATTGCCGGCGCTCGTGGTGAAGGTCTGTTATTCATGAAAGGGAAAACAGTTCGTAAAGTACCTGAAGAAACAATGGTAGAAGAACTGAAAAAAGAAATCGATAAGTTAGCAGCTGAAATGGCAGCGAAACGCGAAGAGGAAGCGAAGGCTGAGGTATAAATGACCGCTGAAATCAAAAAGCCGCGATTTGGGATTGATATTGATGGCACGGTAACTTGCCCTGCCACATTACTCCCCCATATCAATAGCGCATACAATGTCAACATTACATTGGATGACGTAAAAGAATATGATTTCTTAAGTGCCTTTCCTCACCCTGTCGACCGCAAACAATTCCAAGCATGGTTCGAAGAAAATGAACCTGCGCTCTATTCCGTTAGTGAATGCGCAACAAACGCGAAACAGATTTTGACTGCTTGGCAACATCAGTACGAGCTATTTTATATTTCAGCGCGCGGAGAGAAATTATTAGATATCACGAAGGATTGGTTCACAAAAGAAGCCATTCCCTTCCATCATATTGAATTGATCGGTAGTCACGATAAAATTCAAGCTGCTAAAAAGCATGCTGTGGATGTTTTCTTTGAAGATAAGCATGACAATGCAGTGATGCTCGCTGAAGAACTAGACATTCCTGTTATTTTGTTTGACACGCCTTATAACCGCCCTGCCGTACCGAATAATGTTATTCGTGTGTATGACTGGCTCGAAGCAGACGCATGGATTAAGCGGCATTTTTAAACGATAAAACCCCTTTTCACAGATTGATGTGAAAGGGGGTTTTTATTATACATACATTTTGAGTAAGAGCAGAGTTAAACTTCTAAAATGCCCCTTACCCAACGATCGACAAAGCTTTCAAATGTAATGCCATAACGCTCATGTACCTGATGATAAACAAAATAAATGCCTAATTTATCTAATATCTCGTCACTAACACGCATCAGCATCTTCCTTTCTAATCGCTCTTCTTGTCGATTTCTCTATTATTCAATTCACTGAAGACTTACCTCATTTTTCCCATTTTATACTCTTTTTTAAACACCTTACGTCAATCTGTTAGAAAATATTCACACATTCGCAATTTTAAACCATTTTTTCATAGTAAGATGAAGACATATTAAGACAATGGAGTGGTCGAATTATGCGTATTACACCTATTTTATGCACAGGATTATTATCATTATTTTTAGTAGGTTGTTCAGACACAATGTCTGATTTAAAAGAGGCAGCTGCCGGGATTAACTCGAAGGCAAATGAGGCAGCTACGGCCATTTCCCAGGATGCCCATTCTGTACGTGCGATCGAAATTCACTATCAAGATGCCACTTTTACAATAAACGACTTATTTAAAACGATTTTACGTGATGTGCAATGGCAGTTAGATAAAGAGGATGCAACCTCGCTCCAAGTGAAGGGTACATGGCTGCCAGCGCTACTGGCTGACGAAGGCTTAACAGAGGAAAACTATGAGCAGCTTGCCGTTGATGGCGAAGTAACTGTGCTCCTAAAGATTGAAAATCATGTTATTCAGGAAGACGAAACTGCTGTCATCGTTAACTATCAAGGGGAAACCATACTTGAGGTAGAAGGTAAAGAAATCTTTGTTAAACTGTTAGATGAGTTTAGTAAAAAATAATCCCCCCCTCCTTTAGGATTACTTTTTCTGATGAAAATAATAGAAAAATGTTTCATTTTCTTAACTTAGGGAATCTAATAAGAGATTCATACTTTAAGGAGGTTTTATTATGTCAGGACTGTCAGATAATCTAAAAGGCGCTGGAAACAAACTAAAGGGTGAAGCAAAAGACGCTATCGGAAAAGCAACAGATGATCCGATGCTACGAGCAGAAGGCAAGTGGGACAAGCTAAAAGGTGAAGCTCAGCAAGAGGTGGGCGAAATCAAAGAAAATTTCTCTCATAGACATGATGACCATGCGGAAAGACGAGATGAATATCTAGATAATAGAGACCTTGATCGATAATAAGTCATTTTAAAAGGGATGGTTCTGTGTTTTGCAACACAGGACCGTCCCATTTTTAATGCGTTGTATATGGTAAATCTGCCGCAATAAATGCGACTAAATCTTTTATGTTTTGCGGTGTTACACCGTGTCCGTCTGGATATGTTTTGTATGTCACATCTGCGCCGTACTCTTTAAAAAATGCCGCGCTTTGCTCTCCCCACGTTAAAGGATATACATAATCGTACTCTCCATGGGCGATGAAGATTCTTGATTTGTCCATCGGCAGCTTATTGTATTCTACCGCAACAAACTCCGGTAAGAAGCTTGATAACGCGACCGTTCCACGAATAGCGTTGCCCATAACAAGCGCTAATGTTTGTGCCACTACAGCTCCCTGGTTGAAGCCTACGATATAAATATGCTCCATATCCAACTCGAATTCTTGAATCGCTTCAAAAATAAAAGCTTGTGTAAATTGTATAACTTTATCAAACACTTCACGCGTTGGGAAACCCTCTTCTTCAAATGTATAAAAGGCATAGCCTGGGCGGTGTTTCACAGGTCCTTGCAAACTGAAAATATGAGCTTGCCCTTCTAGCTCGCCTACTAATTGCAGTAGATCGTTTTCATCGCTTCCTAAACCGTGCAATAAAAATATAGCGGGCTGCTTACCTGTAGCGACTGGCTTTTTGTGTATAAATGTATAAGGTGATTGCATAACTAGTCCTCCATTAATTCCATTTTATTGACGAATTGATCTGCATAATAAGCAATGTAACCTTCGATGATTCGCAATATCTCCTCAAATTCCCCCGCAAAGACTTGCTTTACATCTTGGTCGACCGTTAAGAGCGTTAAAAAATCAAAGCGTAACGAGTGTTCTACAGATGCATAGGCATAATCATATACGACCGCCTCTTCCTCCACTTGGAGCGCTTTGTATTGTGCGTGAAATAGCTTTTTGTAATCATCCATTTTCTCAGCAATATTCTGGCGAATTTGCATTTGCTGCGCGAGGATTTCGCTCTCTGCATAGCCTATTTTTGGTACTTGACCTGCTCCATATGTACTTCGCATCAAACGTTGCCACGCTGCCTTATTGTCGACAAAGTAGGTGATATTCAACATTAGTCGATCATAAAAATCAATAGCATCTATCGCTGAAGCTCTTTTGGTTTGGATATTTTGCTTGATTATCTGTTGCATTTGCTGCGGCTGCGCTTTTGCTGTTAATCTGGCAAACAATAATTCAATATAGCGATTGACAGCGTCCTGACCTTGACTCATTATTTCACTTCCTTGCATTGCATAATTACCATTGTCTATCGTACCATTCCTTATGCATTTAGGCACGCGGAAAAGAACCGTTCGCCCAAAAATAGAAATGATTTGGATTTTTAAGGTATACCTGAAATAACTGCCGAAAAGAGTGAAAACTAGCATCTTCTTCACAGTAGATGCTAGTTTCTCGTTTACAGTAGATAATCTTTTAAGCTTTCGAAAGTATTGTCAATCGCATCTTTCAGCGAGTTTTGATCTGCACGTAAAGCTTGCTGTGCCTGCTCTAATGTACGAATGGCATGCTCTAAAAACATTTCCTGCTGTAAATCTTTATACAGTGTGATGAGCACTAAAGCGCGGTTCCAGTACCAGCGGGCATTATGAGGGTCCAATTCAATCGCCCGCTCTAAGTAACCAAGCACCTCGAAAGGCGATGAGCTGACACGTGCCAATGTTTGACCCGCAAAGCCGTAATACGTTGCGTTATTCGGTGCATATCTCACGGCCTGAATAAAGCAATGTACACTTTCATCATAATGATGCGCAAATAAAAATAATTGACCTTGCGTAAAGAAAGACTGCGCCTTTTCTTCATCAGTACCTTCTTTTGCCGCTTGTTCTAATTGCTGAATACGTGCTGCAAATTCCTGCTCGTCTTTGATCGCACGAATCGCTAACACATCATCCATTTCTGGATACGTCTCATCTGACCGTTCAACAGATGGTGTCTCTTTTTTCGTATACATCGGTATTTCATGAATACCGTAGCTTTCATACATCGCAATCATTTTTTGTGCTGCCGGTGCTTCTTGTGCATCTGCTTTCACCTGGCGAGCTGCTGCTAAGCTCGCATGTACTTGTCCGCTATAAAAATAGTTCTCCATATCACTCATGTTCATTGATGCCCCCTTATGTTGCCCCAGTATAGCACGAAAATTTGGCATGCTATATTGTGTTTTTTACTTTAATCTCTCAGCAAGCCCATACCAAATACGGGTTACGGTCTCTGCTTCCTGCATCAGCAACTGATACAGCCTGCCGAGCGCATCTCGCAGAAAGCGTTCTTCCTTATCCATCGGCACAATCCCCCGTCCGATATCTGTGCAGACACAATACACTGTAGCATCGAGATTTAGGATGCGCGTGAAAATCTCCTGTGCTGCAGCTAATTCATCTGCACCCGGTACAATCATATTCTCGAAATCTTTAATCACGATAATTGCTGCATCGCTAGTTGCAGGTATAGTTCCTGCATATATTTCATAAGGCTGCCCCTGCAATAAATTTTCTATGTAATTGGTTTTACCGTTATAGGCGCCTCCGATAATAATATGCATCCTGATTCCTCCCATTGCAGTGTATAAATGACCCGATGTTTCACTTGAAGAGTATAAAAATCTTGGTTCAGTATCGTTGATAAAATCATTTGGATAACACCCCCATGGACGACAAACGTTGCATCTGCAAGCGTTATATCCGTAAACCCAGCCATCACGCGCTCACGAAACTGCGCAAAACTTTCTCCATTTGGCGGTGTTACAAGGTCCGGAGTGTCAATCCAGGCACGGTAGGATGCATTATCCTTTAGCTCTTCATATGTTTTCATTTCAAAATCGCCAAAATCCATTTCCCGCAGCCGCTCATCTGCTATGTAGAGAGCGTGCGGAAAATAGCAAGCGGCAGTTTGCTGACAGCGGAGTAAGTCACTGCCAAAAATGAAGGTTGGATTGATTGGTATATCAGCACTCACTGGCATGAGAATGGGTTGATCTGTATGCCCGATATAACGGCGTTCTACATTGGCCTTTGTTTTTTCATGCCGGATTAAATGCACAGTACGACGAACCATAAAAACAACTCCGCTCCTTCAAAAATTGCTCCGAGTAAATCACCTGATATCCCGCCAAAATTGCGGATTGCCCATTTCCGGTATAGCCATGTAAATAGTAGCATGGCACCAATCAGTATGAGCATCGCCGGTTGGATAAAGCTCAATCCTATCAGCACAGCCATATAAAAACCAAACCAAAGTACTATCACTTTTGGATACACTGTTTTCTTAAAGTAACTGGCTATTCCTGTTTCTTTGGATGTTTTTGTCGTGACAAACACTAGCAAAATCGACTGCCGTGCAATAAACGGGACAAACACAATCCACCATAGAGCAATATCACGCGCTAATAATTCATATAATACGCCAACCTTTAACAGCACGAAAATTACCAACGTCATCGCGCCAAAAGCCCCAATGCGCGGGTCATCCAAAATTTCTAGCCGTTTCTGTTGATCACGATAGGAAAAATAAGCATCCCCCGTATCGACAACCCCATCCATATGCAAGCCGCCCGTCATCGTAAAATGCAATATGACAAGTAAAATTGCCGTGAATAGGGTCGATAAGCCGAAGTACGCTTCATTTATATGTAAAAAGGCAGCGGATAGCCCCCCCATTGCAAGACCAATTAACGGGATCGCGCTATACATCGACGTAGCTGATGTACGATTCATATCAAAAGATTTGCGAATCGGCAATGCCGTGAAAAACTGGCAGGCAAGTATATAGCCGCTTAACCATTGCTTCAACTTTTCCACCTCTTTACTAGACGATAATCTAACTCATAAGCTTCGTCACAAAACTCTACAAGCCAAATATGTAACTGGCCGAGGAGACGCTGATACTCTGCCGTCCAGGTAAACGAAGAGATCCCTGCATCAAGCACTTCATTTGATACAAGCACCACCGTGATTCCGCGCTTGCGCCAAAAATGAAGCTGCTCTTTTAAATGCTCCATGTATTTCTCGACAGGCAGCTCCTCCACAAGTATATTCGTCACCCACGTGGTCAAACAATCCCATAGCAATACATGTTCATCGGTGAAATGTTGAAACGCAGGAGGAAAGACAGTTGGTACCTCAATCGTTTGCCAATCATTACTAAGACGATCTTGTTGATGACGCAAAATTCGCTGGTTCATTTCCTCATCAAAGGCGACACCTGAAGCAATATACACGGCCTGTCTCGTTCCTTTTATTTTATGTATATACTCTTCTGCAAAGGCACTTTTCCCGCTCCGTACACCGCCAGAGACAAAGACGATACGTGTCATCTCACTCCACCTCCTCTATTTTCCATATAAAAAGAAGGCATCCTCTTGCGACTGGATACCTCCTTTTATGTACAATTACAGCTTGTTGATTAATGCGTATACTGTATCACGTAATTCATCATCCAAATCTGGATTTAAATCTACTAAGTTTGACATACGCTCATGAAGAGTGTGTTTCTCGATGATTAGTTGCTCGTGTAATACTTGCGCTACTAACTGAATGAATAGTTCAGTACGAATAGTACTTGCTTCTTCTAAACGAGATTCAGTGATTTTGCCTTCTTTAACTTGCTTTGCCATGTAAAGGACCCCCCTAATATTTATGCATAATCATTTTAGCATAACGTTGTCCATTTTTGGCAACTTTATTGGAAAATTTCTAAGCCCTTTACATTTCTCACTGACAATTCGGACATTTCCCGTAAATTTCAAATTTATGTGCATCAACCATATAGCCAGGCAGCTTTTCACCTAATAAATCCATTGGGCAGATAGCGAGCTCTTTGACATCTCCGCAATCACTGCAAATAAAATGATGATGGTGGTGATCCGACTCACAGTGCATGCGGAAATTGCGTTCGCCATTTAGCTCTGTTTCTTCCAAAATATCTAGTTCAACAAATGTAGCTAGGTTACGATAAATCGTATCAAAGCTCATACCTGGAAATTGCGGTTTTAATACGGCCAATAAATCACGCGCTGTTAAATATTTATTTGTTTCTGCAAACATATTTAAGATGAGCTCTCGCTTATCCGTCTTTTTATAACCATTTTCCTTTAAAACTTCCCAAGCACGTGCAACATTCATTTCTTTACACTCCTTTTGAAAATTGTAAGGCTGCTTTCTTAGCGATAATTACAACTAATAAAATGAAAATTGATGTCACGACAATGGTACCACCTGGTGCTAAATCTAAGTAAAAGGCGCTGATCAAGCCGATCAGTACTGACGTTTCACCAAATAAAATCGATAAAATAATCGTTTGTTTAAAGCCTCTTGCAATTCGCATGGCAGCCGCTACAGGCAATGTCATCATGCTCGATACAAGTAAAATCCCGACGATGCGCATACTCCCTGCAATGACCAGCGCTACCACAATCATAAATAGGAAATGCACCCATTTTGCCGGAAGGCCGCTTGCTTTCGCATATTCTTCATCGAAGGATAGCACAAAAAGCTCTTTGAAAAAGAATAGTAAAAAAACAAAAACAACAACAGCAATAATGACGATGACATAAAAGTCCTGTCTGGAGACCGCTGACACCGAGCCAAATAAATAGCTCATTAAATCCGTATTAAACCCGCTTGCAAGTGAAATAAATATCGCACTAATCCCTAAACCGCCAGACATAATAATCGGTATCGCTAGTTCCTCATAATGCTTATAAAGCCGGCGTAACCTCTCGATTAACATCGAGCCCCCCACGGAAGCAAGGATTCCTAAATAAATCGGATTTAACGTCGCTATGCCGACAAATGTCTGACTTAAATAAAGGCTGCCTGCAATCCCCGCCAATGTTACATGTGACAGAGCATCGGCAATGAGCGATAAGCGGCGTACGACAATAAATACACCTAACAACGGTGCAATAACCCCAATTATCATACCTGAAAAAAAGGCATTTTGTAAAAATTCATAGTTCAATAAAGCTTCAATCATGTGTGCACCTCTTAATGAATTTTTCGCACTGCATGTCCGTACCAAGCTTCCAGCTCGTCCTGACTAATAGCATCGAAATCATTTTTATATCCATGGAAATGGATCGTTTGATTGAGACAGGCAACATGACTAATGCGATTTGACACCGTATCTACATCATGTGTGACAAGAATCATCGTAATATTTTGTTCCGCATTGAGCTTCGCGAGCATATCATAAAATGCTTGCACATTTTCGTGATCAATCCCGACTGTCGGCTCATCTAAAATCATCAATTTAGGCTTGGCAATGAGTGCACGTGCAATAAATACACGCTGCTGTTGCCCTCCCGATAATTGACCGATATTGCGGTCCATAAAATCTTGCATTCCAACCGCGGCTAACGCTTCTCGGACCTGTTCATCAGCATCTTTTGGCAAGCGTTTAAATAATCCAGTCTTTTTTGTTAAGCCTGACCGAACTACTTCTTTTACTGTCGCAGGGAAACCAGAGTTAAACGCATTGGATTTTTGCGACACATAGCCAATCAACTCCCGGTGTTTAAAGGCGGTACAGTTCTCCCCAAATAATTCAATCTTGCCATTCATTGGCTTCAGGAGACCTAATATCAATTTTAATAAGGTCGATTTTCCTGACCCGTTTGGACCGAGCAACGCTAAAAAATCTCCTTCTTGTACCGTGAAAGAAATATTTTTCAACACTTGTGTATAGTCATATTGAAATGACACATCTTTAAGTTCGATTAATGTTTTCGTCATGGATTTCTTCTCTTCTTTCTAATTCAAAATCATTACGATTTACAACTTTTTAGTATAGGGGAAGAGTAGTTTATTGTAAAGGAAAAAAACTTGAAAGGATGACCTTTTGAAGAAGTTAGAATTGTTTCATTTTTTTATGAATGGGGATATAAAGGAAGTCCAACGTTTTCTAAAAACACAAGGCGTCTCACTGAAAACAGAACAAATTTTAGCCTTGCGTAATTTACTACGCTAATAATTAAAAATCCCTCTGCCATTATGGGCAGAGGGATTTCATTTATTAAAGCGGACCTGTTTCATGACTTTCGTCGATTGCTTGTTGAACAGCCTCATCGTTGTGGGCATTGCCCAGTGGACCACCACTATTACTTGTGGTTAAATTTTCTCGCAGACGTCGACCATATTCTTCATCCGCCTGTTCAGCATAACTAATCATTTTTTCCTGAATAGCCGGTGCACATTTCGCTAGATCCGTTGTTAAATTTAAAATGAGATCATCCTGTTCCCATTTTTCAAACTTACGGTATGTTTCGCCTGCTTGTTTCGTATCGTTCGTTCGATCAAGCGGTGCCCGTACTACACGCCCGGATACATAAGGGGTATGCTCTTTGCCAGTTTGTTTTGCTTCCTTTAATCCCCCAAGTAGTGAAGGCTCATAATTAATATGTTTATCTCCGTCTACGCGCATTTGCATATGACCACCGCGCTGATTGGTTGCCACCTGGGTTTTCGGTGCATTGATTGGCAGTTGTAAATAGTTCGCCCCCACACGGTACCTTTGCGTATCGGAGTAGCTAAATGTGCGTCCCTGCAGCATTTTATCATCCGAGAAATCAAGCCCATCTACTAATACGCCCGTACCGAACGCTACTTGCTCAACCTCCGCAAAATAATCTTCAGGATTTTTATTAAGAGTCATTTTCCCTACGGCTTGCCACGGGAATAAATCTTCCGGCCAAAGCTTTGTATCGTCTAATGGATCAAAATCTAATTCCTCATGCGGACCATCTTCCATAATTTGTACAAACAGTTCCCACTCCGGATAATCTCCTTGCTCGATTGCTTCATATAAATCTTGCGTGGCATGATTGAAGTTTTTCCCTTGGATTTCTTCTGCTTCCTGCTGTGTTAAATTGCGGATGCCTTGCTTTGGTTCCCAGTGATACTTTACGAGCACTGCTTCTCCTGCTTTATTGACCCATTTGTACGTATTTACGCCTGAACCTTGCATCATTCGGTAATTGGCAGGAATCCCCCATGGCGAATAAATTAATGTCACCATATGAAATGATTCCGGTGAAGCCGCACAAAAATCAAAAAATCGCTCAGCATCTTGGCGATTGGTTACTGGATCAGGCTTAAAAGCGTGGATCATGTCTGGAAATTTCATCGCATCGCGAATAAAGAAGATTTTTAAATTATTGCCGACTAAATCCCAGTTGCCATCCTCGGTATAGAATTTGACCGCAAATCCTCGTGGGTCGCGTAGTGTTTCCGGAGAGTGTCCGCCATGAATCACGGTTGAAAAACGCACAAACACCGGTGTCTTCTTTCCTTTTTCCTGAAAAAGTTTAGCTCTTGTATATTTGGAAATTGGCTCATCCCCAACTGTCCCATACGCTTCAAATACGCCGTGAGCCCCTGCTCCTCTAGCATGTACTACTCGTTCAGGAATACGCTCGCGATCAAAATGACTAATCTTCTCAAGAAAATCATAATTCTCTAAAGTCGCAGGTCCTCGCTCACCAACCGAGCGCATTTGCTGATTGTTTGTGACTGGGTGACCTTGTCGATTCGTTAAAAATTTTTCTTCCATTAGGCGATACACTCCTTTTTCGCTCAGCATACCCTGCCCTCTTTGGAATTATTCTCTATCGTTACCGGTAAAGTCATCTAGTAACCTTTTACATGAATGGAAACATATTTTGATTTCAATAACTTTCCCATTCACATATCGCATATGTAGTGTTGATTATCGCTTCAACTCACGTTGTACAAGTGCGCGCACATTCAATTGTTCTAAATCTACGCCTTTATACGTACGTTTATTTGCTTCCCTTTTGAGTTCAAATACTTTTTTAATCCCTGCAATATTCAGGCCTTCTTCTAATAACTCTTGGATTTCGAACAATTCGTCAATATTACGCAAACTGAACAGACGGCGGTTGCCTTCCGTACGAGCTGGTGCAATTAAATGCTGTTCTTCGTAGTAACGGATTTGTCTTGCGGTTAAATTTGTCAACTTCATCACATGGCTGATGGACAGGACTGCTTTCGTTCTTTTCGCTTCCTTTGTCATTTAACTCACCTCGCCTTTTCTTACCTATAACGATAAAGCATAGCTAAAAACATGCGCAAGTAAATATTGGCTGAGATCATATAGTTCTTTTCGAACGATTTTATCTCATTTTGATATGAGTAAAAACCTTTGGTCAAGCAATCTGCTACTTTACGACTTTACGTACATATATTAAAAAAGACTATTTCATGAGTTTTTTACCCATAAAATAGTCTCATCAATACCTTAATAGTATTGAATGATGTTGTTGACTACAGTATCAATACCACCTACTCTAGAACCTCCACCGTGTTCTACAATAATAGAAAATATATATTGCTTGCCTGATCTTGCCTTTGCATAGCCAGATAAAGCGTTGCTTCCTGATATGGTACCCGTTTTAGCTACAACACGGTATTGAACTGCACTGCTTGTAAAACGATTTTTTAATGTACCACCGACCAAGCGTCCTTTTGCCCCACCCACCGGCAAAGACTGGTAAAATACCGGGAAGTTAGGCATGGTTCTCGCTTGATATAATAATTCTGTCATCCCATTTGGAGCCATTCTACTATGAGGCGATAGCCCAGAACCATCCCGGAACTGGTAAAGAGAGCGATTGATGCCTAATGATGTTACATATTCATGCAACGCCTCGACACCTGTCGCGATATCCCCTTTTCCTTTTTGCACATAGCCTAGTTTCTTGATAAAGACATCACCCATGGGATTATTGCTTAATTTTAAAAATAAGGGCAACATCTCTTTTAATGTTGGGGATTTAGCAGCTCCAATTCGCTGCGCATGCTGTGGCACGATGCCTCGTCCGATGGCGGGCTGTTTCACAAACTGGATTCCTCTTACTTGAATAGCATCCTTTAACGCATACATCGTATTGATGGTTGGATTATTCACCGTAACGAGCTTTTCCGTTGTTCTGCCAGGAGCAATGCTTCCAGAAACAATAATTTGACTTGTCCCATATTTGCGCGTAACGGAAATAGACGTCCCACTACCCGGCGCCCCCGTTCTTGTATTGTTAACAACGGACATCCCCATTGCACTTGGTCTCAGATTTACATAGGCTCTTGCCCCACGTTTACTCCCTGTTACCCGTACATTGACAGAGCCAATATCAAAATCGCTATTGGGTGTTAGATTCAGAGCCGTTGTACGGGCTGCATAGTACTCCTCTTCAAATGAACGCTGTACGCCGGGCGCTAGCTGCGATCCTGTGAACATCGACTCGTCCCCATATAAATTCCCATTGATTCGTTGTACCCCGGCAGCCTTTAATGCACTGCCAAAGGCCAGCAGGTGATTATAGTTAAGTGTAGGGTCACCGCTTCCTTTTATGTAAACATGACCGTTTAACGTCCCGTTTGAGATAGGACCTGTTATGTATATAACTGTCTCATAGCGATAATCTTCACCTAATATATCTAGTACCGCGGCACCAGTGACTACCTTCATATTAGATGCTATCTTTCTTTTCGTATTGCCGTAATACTCGTAAACTATTTTTCCTGTGTCAAACTCCCGTACCGATACCCCCACTCCTGATGTCCCTAACGCGCTTTTGACTGTTGGGGATAAATTCATTGCTTGTCCTTGCAATGGGGCAATCATGACGAAACATAGTACAAAACTAATCATCCATATGAAACGCTTCATTTTTATCTCCTCCTCTGCCTTTTCCATTTCCCGGTATTTTAGATTTCAAGCGCATTTTTTAGAAAATTCTAAAAATAAAAAAAGAAAAACTGCTCTATACGTAAAGAATCTTACATACAGAACAGTTTTTTTCTCTTTAGATACCGCGCAATCCGTCGATTTCTTGTGGACGGAATGTGCCATCCCGGAGCATGGCAATCTCATATTTATATGGAGCTGCTTTATGTTTAGCCTCCGGTCCGACAAATGGTGTCTCTAAAATTTTAGGACGGTCCATTAATTGAGGATGATGCACAATATATTTGATGGCATCGAAACCAATTTCACCGAATCCAATATTTTCATGGCGGTCTTTCCCTGCCCCGCGCACATTTTTGGAGTCATTTATATGCATCACTTTCAGGCGGTCTACACCGATGATTTTATCGAACTCATTTAGTACCCCGTCGAAATCATGGACGATATCGTATCCTGCATCATGCACGTGGCATGTATCCAGACAAATCGATAGGCGCTCATTATGTGTGACACCATCGATTATACGGGCAAGCTCTTCAAATGACCGCCCGATTTCCGACCCTTTCCCCGCCATTGTCTCCAGTGCAATTTGCACTGGCTGTTCATCGGATAGCACTTCATTTAACCCTTCGACAATACGAGCAATTCCTGCCTCTACACCAGCTCCGACATGGGCTCCCGGATGCAGAACAATTTGTGTCGCATCTAGAGCGGCTGTACGTTTAATCTCCTCTTGCAAAAAGGTAACGCCGAGTTCGAATGTTTCCGGCTTTGTTGTATTTCCCAAATTAATAATATACGGAGCATGGACGACAATATTGCTGATGCCGTGATCTTTCATATGGAATAATCCATTCATGATATTTAACTCAGCGATTGGTTTACGGCGCGTGTTTTGCGGGGCGCCTGTATAAATCATAAATGTATTGGCACCATAGGAATGAGCCTCCTCACTTGCTCCCAATAACATGCTTTTCCCGCTCATTGATACATGTGAACCTAGTAACATTGCTTTTTTTCCTCCAAAAGAAGAGAAGCCGATTGCTCGACTTCTCTCGAAATTTTTTATTTTTTACCGCGATTTTTAATACGACGTTCGCGCTTTTTGATTTTTTCCATTTCCCATTTCATGTTACGTTTGTAGCCTGGTTTTACTTTCTTCGGCTTACGTACCATCGATTTCGCTTTCACGTCGATTTCGTTCTCATGTTTTACACGATTTTTACGTTGGTGACGGTCTTTTAGCTCTGTCCATTCCCCGTTTTTCACATCTTTTTGCACAAAAGGAATACCCATTTTTTCAACACGTACTAATGCATCCTCGTCCTCTGGCTGGAATAGCGTAATCGCTGTTCCCTTGCTGCCGGCACGTGCTGTACGACCAACACGGTGAATGAAGAACTCTAAATCTTCCGGAATTTCATAGTTAATGACATGGGAAATTCCCGGAATATCAATACCGCGTGCTGCTAAATCTGTCGCTACAATATATTGATACTCTAAGTCACGGATTTGCTTCATCATTTTTTTACGATCGCGTGGCGTTAAGTCGCCATGGATTTGACCGGCACGAATACCTTGTTCTGCTAAGTAGTTGGCTACTTCTTCCGCATTTTTGCGCGTATTACAGAAAATCACCGCTAAAAATGGATTAATCCCTTTGATTACATCCATCAGGCGTGCATTGCGTGATTTCGAACGTACAGGTACAAGAACAAAATCAATGTTTTCCGCAACCGGACGCTTATCATTCATATGAATGTGAACCGGAGATTCCATATATTTTTTTAGGAATGGCTGCAATTTTTCTGGAATTGTTGCTGAGAAGACAAACATTTCTAGCTTCTCTGGCATATGGCTGGCAAATCCATCAATATCCTCGATGAAGCCCATATCAAACGCCAGGTCTGCCTCATCGACAACTAAAATAGGTGCAGTATGGAGTAACAAAGCACCTTCTTTTACTAAATCGCGAATACGTCCCGGTGTGCCGACAACAATTTGCGGCTGTGTTTTCAATTTATCAATAGAACGTTGTTTATCCGTTCCACCGATGAATAATTTTGCTTGGATATCTGTTTCTTCTATTAACTGCTGAAGAGCATCAAAAATCTGCTGGGCTAGCTCACGTGTTGGTGATGTAATGACCGCTTGCACTTCCTGTTTTTCTTCTGCGATGCGCTCTACAATAGGTAACAAGAAACTATGTGTTTTACCTGTTCCCGTATGCGCCTGTCCAATCGCACTTTTTCCTTTTAATACAAGTGGAATCATCTCACGTTGAATGGGTGTCGGTTCTGTAAAGCCTAGTTTTGCAATGGCATCATGCAAAAATGGCTTGAATTGATAATCTGTATATTTTGACATTTTTTCACTCCTCTACATCTTTCCTATTGTAACATATACCATGTCGTTTCAGTGACCATCTGCATATCATAGCTTGTAAAGAGATTTACGTCAATTAATAATTTCCAAGTGAAAGGAGCAATTTTTTATGTCCTATCGTTTTTATCCAAACTACTATCCTATGCCGCCTCAGATGCCACCTCAGATGCCATATCCTCCTATGGCAATGAGACCACCTATTCCAATGCCTCCTGGACCTCCACCAGCACCTGTACCTGGTAAGATGGAGAGCTTTTTGCAGCAAACGAGCCAATTTATGAAAACTGCCCAAACGTATGCGCCTTATGTTCAGCAAGCGATGCCGATGATTAGAAATTTACCTGCCTTACTTCAACTATATAAAGGCTTTCAGCAAATGCCTTCCCAAGCGCCATCAGAACCTAGCCCTCCGCGCTCGCGAGCACCTCGTCAAGCAGCTGCACCAACACCTGAGCCATTGCAGTCCCGTCCTTCTCTACCTAAAATATATCAGCCTTAATATATAAAGGCACAGATGGAGAAGCAATCTCCCATCTGTGCTTTCTTATATTATTACCTTAACGTTTTTAAATATAACAATGAAGTTCTGAAAATATAATGGATATACTATTGTTTCTTTGTATTCATCGAAAGGCTCAGCTATAATGGGAGTACAAGCTTGAAAGGAGTCTGAAGTATGCAAGTATTAAAAATCAACCCACGTGGTTACTGCTATGGCGTCGTGGATGCGATGGTAATTGCCCGCAATGCAGCTCTAGATAAAACGCTACCTCGTCCTATTTATATTCTAGGGATGATTGTTCACAATAAACACGTAACAGATGCTTTTGAGCAAGATGGCATCATTACATTAGATGGCGAGAATCGTAAAGACATCATCGAAAAAGTGGAAAAAGGGACTGTTATTTATACAGCACATGGTGTTTCTCCGGAAATTCGCGAAATTGCTAAACGCAAAGGTTTAGTAGCGATTGACGCGACATGCCCTGATGTAACAGTGACACATGACTTAATCCGTGAAAAGTCGGCTGAAGGCTATGATATTATTTATATTGGGAAAAAAGGACACCCTGAACCAGAAGGAGCGATTGGTGTAGCACCTGACCATGTATTCCTTGTTCAATCCATAGACGACATTCACTCGCTTCAATTAACAAATGACAAAATTCTTGTTACGAACCAAACGACAATGAGTCAATGGGATGTTGCTTTCTTAATGGATACAATTAAAGAGAAATTCCCACAAGTAGAAGTGCACAAGGAAATTTGTTTGGCAACACAAGTACGTCAAGAAGCAGTCGCTGAACAAGCAGGTGTAGCAGATTTACTAATTGTTGTAGGCGACCCAATGTCCAATAACTCCAACCGCCTCACACAAGTTTCGGTGGAAATTGCCAATACTCCGTCTTACCGTATCGGCGATCTATCTGAGCTAAAATTAGAGTGGTTAGAAAATGTCGAAACAGTAGCGGTAACAGCTGGTGCTTCTACACCAACACCAGTCGTGAAGGAAGTCATCGCATTCTTAGAAAAATACGATAAAAACGACCCTTCTACACATGAGATTGTACGTACTGTGACACTGGATAAAATTTTACCAAAAATTAAAGTACCAAAGCCTGTAGAAAAAATCATGCCTTATTAATCGAAAAAAGCCTGGCCGTTGTAGTGGCCAGGCTTTTTTCCTTATGTGAACGGTACTGTGTTTAAGCGCTACTATACTATTTTATTCTTTACATTCAAATGTATAGCTTGTTGTTAAAATAAAGCCATTTTCTACTACTACAGGCTCGCCGCCTTTTTTCTCGCACTGCTTGCTTAAACGGTCGATAGCCTGACCGCTTACGATATCCATCGCTACCATAAATAAAATACCGATTACGGCAATGGCAATACCGATAAACATCCATATTTTCCCGTTATTTACTGATTGTTGTTCATCCATGCTGAGATTCCCCTTAAATAAATGTGAATGGTTCTGTATCAATTGCTGATTTTATAAATGCTACGTCTAGTTTTTTCTCTGCACATAAGCTTTGCATCTTCTCTGCTACGCCTTTAATCATTACTTTTTCCACATGATGTCCCGGATCGACAATATTCAACCCTTGCGACTCTGCGTCTTGTGCCATATGGAAGCCAATATCTCCCGTCACAAACACATCAGCCCCTGCAAATTTGGCTGTACGAATATATTTATTTCCGTCACCACCAACGACCGCCACTTTTTCGACCATCGTATCGAGTGGACCAACAACACGCAGTGCCGGTACATCTAATTGCACTTTTACATGTTCTGCAAAGTCTCTTAACGTCATTGGCTGTGCCAAATGACCGATACGTCCTAAGCCCTGCTCATTTGCCGGTGTATCCAGCATAAATAAATCATACGCTGGTTCTTCATATGGGTGTGCATTGAGCATTGCTTTTAATACTTTATTTTTCATGCTTGCCGGGAACACAACTTCAATTTTATGTTCTTCTACTATTTCGATTTCTCCTATGTCGCCAATGTAAGGATCGGCTCCTTCTAATGGACGGAAACGCCCTTCCCCCTCTATTGAATAACTGCAGCTGTCATAATCACCTAGCTTGCCTGCTCCCGCTTTTGACAAAGCCAGACGCATATCATCTACATGTGAAATCGGTGTAAATACGCCTAATTTCATTAAGTTTTCACTGTACGTAGAGGATAAAATTTGGCGGTTTTCCAAGCCGAGTGCATCAGCCAATAAATCATTGACTCCTCCTGGCGCTACATCTAAATTCGTATGCGCCGCATAAACCGCAATATCATGCTTTAGACATTTCTCGAACAGCTGTCCTTGCGAGTTATCTGTACGCAAATTGCTTAATTTCATAAAAATCGGCGGATGATGCGCAATGATTAACTCGCAGCCTTGAGCAATGGCTTCATCGACTACGGCATGTGTCACATCTAATGTCACCAATACTTTTGATACTGGCTTATTGAGTGTCCCAATAGCCAGTCCAATCGGATCATTTTCCATACAGGCATACTTTTTGGGTGACCAGCTTTCGAATAGTTGGATGATTTCATGGCCATTTACTGTTTTCATGCAAGCGCCTCCTGTACTAGTTTGATTAAATGTTGTAGTTCCTGTCGTTTTGCTTCGATTTCTGCTGTTGCTTCTGCTTGCTCAATAGAAGTAAGCACACGTTGCCAATTCGCTATTTCACGGGTCCATTTTTTCACAAAAACATCTGATTTTTGCGCGATTAAATGTTTGCCTAACAAAAGCTCTGCTTCTGTTAAAGATTCAGGACCTCGCTGCAATACTAAAATTTCATAAATTTTATCGTCTTCTTCTAAAATAGCCTCGTCCGAAACCGCCCAGCCATTTGCTATCGCCCATTCCCGAATTACCTTGGCATGAATATTCGGCTGTAAAATAAGACGCGTTACGGTCGCTAAGCTTTCCGGGTTTTTTTCTAATATAGAAACAATTAATGGACCGCCCATTCCTGCAATCGTCACCGTGTTAACGACGTCTTCTGGCTGTACGGCTGCTAAACCGTTTGCCAGACGAACTGTTATGTGCTCTGTTAAGCCCTCTGTGCGTACTTGCTTCACTGCCGAGTCATACGGTCCCTTTACAACTTCTCCTGCGATAGCGCGACTAACGATGCCTTTATGCACTAAATAACAGGGAAGATAAGCATGGTCGCTTCCAATATCGGCTAATACCGCTCCTGTCGGGACAAAGGATGCTACCATTTCTAATCGCTTTGAAAGCTTTTGTGCATTCATGTTTTAAACCTCACTTTAACTAAATTCCAATCCATTCTTCATTATAGTACAAAATAGCAAGCACATGCCATGAACAGGTTGATATATTGATGAAGGGATGAATTTTATGGAACGTTTCAAAGCAAGCGTCTATTTTATCGGCGAGTTGAACGTCCTGATCTAGATGTTCTGGATTCTTTCTATGATTCCTCCATTTATAAGGAATAGCAACCTGTGTTTCCTCTTAATTTTTCATAGAGATAAAAAAATAGACAGAGATTCTAAAAATCTCTGTCTATTTTTGCTTTTTACTATAAACCAGAGATATACTCTGCTACAGCTTTGATTTCAGCTTCGTTTGTTAATACACCAGCTGGCATGTTACCTTGTCCGTTGACAAGAACATCCGTTACATGCGCTGCATCAAGACCTCCAGTAAGTGCTGGAGTAGTACCTTGACCGCCTAAGTCACCACCGTGACAACCGATACAAGATTTTTCAACCACTGCTTTAGCGTCTACTTCTGCCGTTTCACCAGTTTCTCCGCCGTTCTCAGCTTCATCCTTTATTACAGCACCTTCTAATGACAAGAAGAAAATAAGTCCAATACCGAATGCCATAATTAGTACGTAAGGAATCAATGGATTGTTTTTCATAACGTTTTCCCTCCCTTATCTAAAGCTTCTTCTATAAAATATAGAATCATTTCAACACTCATTATTGTACTTCATATATATCAAAACGAAAAGCCCTAAACTCCATTTTTTCTCTTGATTGTAACAATTTTGACATTTATAAGTCATTGCATCCTGCTCCCTTCTATAACTGCTCCCATAGTGCAGTTGCAATGTTTTACAGATTCATCCCCATATAAATCACAATGACAAGTATCCCTAGAGCCCCGGAAATGGTTAAGTATGTAAGTTTCATTTTTAGACCGGATAAAAACCAGAACAAGCTGTTTAATATGAGGACAGCATAAATGGCTGCATTATTGCCAGGCATATACGTCACACATAACCGGACAGAAGCCCCAAATATAACAAGTGCCCCACTGACATACAGCAACGGGGTGAGTAGCCCTGTTTTTTTAGCTGTCATAAAGGCTGCCACAGTAATAATCAAGCCAATAATGACAGCTGGCACTGTTGCAATCCAAAAAGAATCCGCTAAAAATAACGTGGCAAATAAGATGATCGCAATGAGCGGAACCGCTATGTATAGCCATCTGCCTTTTCTTTTTTCTTGGGCTTTTACTGCCTGCTTTGCATCTCCGGCAATTTGCACTTCATTTCCTTCTGTATATAAGGTCATTAAAAAATCGCAGTAGTGCTCGGGTAGCATTTTATTTTTTTTCCAAAACGTGATTTCATTTACGATGATTTGTTTCCGCGGATTTGTCATGCCATAATCTCCAAATTTTATATATTTTATATAACTATTTTAATAGATTGCTTTTGCTTCTCCTATCCGTAAAAAGTAACATCATTGAAAGTTTATTTGGCTATTTTATAGAAAAAAACCTTAGGCATGTGCCTAAGGTTAAAATTATTCCAAGAAGTCTTTTAAACGTTTTGAACGTGAAGGGTGGCGCAATTTTCGCAATGCTTTTGCCTCGATTTGACGGATACGCTCACGCGTTACCCCAAATACTTTTCCTACTTCTTCCAACGTGCGTGTACGGCCATCATCTAAGCCAAAACGCAAACGTAACACATTTTCTTCACGGTCTGTTAATGTGTCCAATACATCCTCTAATTGCTCTTTCAATAATTCATAAGCTGCATGATCAGAAGGAGATTGTGCCTCTGAGTCTTCAATGAAGTCACCTAAGTGAGAATCGTCCTCTTCACCAATTGGTGTTTCCAGTGATACTGGCTCCTGTGCAATTTTTAAGATTTCGCGCACTTTTTCAGGTGTTAAGTCCATTTCCTCTCCGATTTCCTCTGGAGAAGGTTCACGTCCTAAATCCTGTAACAGTTGACGCTGTACACGGATTAATTTATTAATCGTTTCTACCATGTGTACCGGGATACGAATTGTACGTGCTTGGTCGGCAATCGCACGTGTAATCGCTTGGCGAATCCACCATGTTGCATATGTGGAGAATTTGAATCCTTTACGATGGTCGAATTTTTCAACAGCCTTAATAAGCCCCATATTTCCTTCTTGGATTAAATCTAGGAATAGCATACCGCGACCTACATAGCGCTTTGCAATCGATACTACTAAACGCAGGTTGGCTTCCGCTAATCGCTTGCGTGCTTCCTCATCTCCTTGCTCGATGCGCTCTGCTAAGCGGACTTCCTCTTCTGCAGATAAAAGGTCTACACGACCGATTTCCTTCAGGTACATGCGAACAGGGTCATTAATTTTTACGCCAGGAGGAACACTTAAATCGTTTAAATCAAATGCTTCTTCACTTGCTTCTTGTTTAGATAAGGCCTCTTCCTCAAATTCTTCCTTACCTTCTACTGTTACGCTATCATCGCCATCAATCAATTCAGCAAAATTGAAAATCTCTTCTGAATCTAAATCATAAGGTGCTAACTTCTCCGAAATTTCTTTCATTGAAATCTCACCATCTGTTTTTGCTTTTTCCTTTAGCTGAGCTTTTGCTTCATCTAAACTCACTTCATTAGTTGTTCCTTTTGCTGAACGTTCTTTTTCGGCCATAAAAACTTCCTCCTTTTTAGCAACCGCTCTTGGATTTACATGTTCGATAATTGTCTTTTTAGTTCAATCTGTCGCAACACTAAATTGCGTGCTTGGATTGGATCGAACATCTTTTCCGCTTCTTTACTGTCATGCATTAACTGATCGATCTCCATTTGGAGTCGATATTTTTTTAAATGCTTCAAACAATCCGAAACTTCCTGTTCACCATAATCTGGGTCGCGCTCTACTAGCGCAGACTCCATAATGATTTTACGTAGTGCGGTATTTTCCTCTATTTCAACAAATCGATGGTAGTCAGCAGATGTATATTCCTCATAGAAACCGACTAACTTCACAAAGACTGTTTTATATTCTTCTCGAATAAATGGGTTTGGTTCATCACCATTCAGCACTTTCTCTACTACTGCCATATTATGTAACATATGGGCCAATAATAAACGTTCTGCACGCTCAGTAGCTGTTAATGGCTTTGTCGGCGCTGGCTGATAGGCTTCACGCTCAACGATTTTTTCTGACTTTACACGCTTTACTTGGTCGGCTTCTAGCTTGCGATATTCTGCTTCAATTGCCTCTTTTGCAATGTTTGTTTCTTTTGCCAATTGCGAAATATATAAATCCCGCTCCATAGGTGACGTTTTACCGACTAAATGAACAAGCACCTCATTGACATATTGAATCGTATCATTTTCAAACTGAAAATTTTTGCCCCGCCTTGCATGCATCATCATAAATGCAATATAAGCATGCGGTTTTTCTAATATTTGATTTGTAAAACTTTCTGCTCCATATTCTCTTATATAATCGTCTGGGTCTAATCGGTCCGGCAATACCGCCACTTCTACTTTTAGTCGTTCAGCCTGCAGCATTTCTGCTGCACGCTTGGCCGCCTCTACACCAGCGTTGTCCCCATCATAGCAAATTGTAATTTGCTCCACTAAGCGTTTGAGCTTTTGGGTATGCTGGGGTGTAAGAGACGTTCCCATTGTTGCCACGGCATTATATACACCAGCACGATTGGCCGCTAAGACGTCCACAAACCCTTCCATCAAAATAGCTTTCCTTGTTTTTCGAATGGAAGCACGTGCCTTGTCCAAGTTGTAAAGCACCTGACTTTTATGGAAAATCGGTGACTCAGGACTATTCAAATACTTCGCTTCTTCAGCATTACTATTTAATATACGACCTGAAAAGGCAATAACCTTCCCATTTTCATCACGTATAGGAAACATAATTCTTGCGCGGAAACGATCAAAATAACTTTGATCGCTTTCTTTTTGAATAATTAGTCCACAAGCTGCCATATCCTCTAATGGATACTCTTTTCTCGCCAGGAGCGTCGATAGGGCATCCCACTGCGGCAGCGCCCAACCTATTTGGTGCGTATCGATCATGTCGCGCGTAAAGCCACGCTCCATTAGATACTGCAAAGCAGCTTCTCCATCCTCTGTATTGACAAGTAAATGATGATAAAATTCTGCAGCAAAAGCATGTGCATCGCGCATTTTCTGCTCTATAGGAGAGATCCCTTTGGTACCGTCCGGCGATGCCGGTTGTATATCCACTTGTAATCCTGCGCGTTCTGCCAGCTTTGCAACAGCATCTGGAAATGCGATTGTTTCTATATCCATAACAAATGTAATGGCATTACCACCTGCTCCGCAACCGAAGCAATGGAAAATTTGTTTGTCTTGAGACACAGAAAAAGAAGGAGTTTGTTCTCCGTGAAACGGACATAATCCAAACCAGTTACGTCCCCTTTTAGTCAGTTGCATATAGTCGCTTATTACATCGACGATATCTGACTGCGAACGAATTTGCTCAATTAACTGTTCTGGTATTTTCCCAGCCATGTCATCACATCACCATTCTCTTTTGTCCTTTATTCACAATTCGAGATAAAATGAAAAATACCTTTAAATTTCGACAAAAATTTTAAAGATATTTAGCTGTTATCCCTTTATCTTATTATTTTTACCACAATTTTATTATTATAAAACAAGCCAACGAAAAATTCCATCTTTTCTTATCGTTTTCTCTATGAAATATCCCGTTACTTTTAGGCCACTAAAAAAACCTCCTCCTAGTGCGAGGCGGCTTTTCTTGTCTATTGGGGCTTATTTGCTTCATACTTATCGATAATACAATTCGCTGTTTCTTCGACAGCTTTATTGGTTACATCGATGACTTCACACCCTAGACGATTGACTATTTGATAAAAATAGGCAATCTCCTCATTTATGCGAGCTGGTTGAGCATATGTTGCACTCTCTCCCAGTCCCAGCGCTTTCAAACGCTCTGTCCGAATATTATTTAAATGTTGGGGCGAAATCACAAGACCGAAGCATTTTTTAGGATCTATATTAAATAATTCTTCCGGTGGCT
The DNA here is from genome assembly GCA_014595895.1 of Lysinibacillus odysseyi. GTDB lineage: Bacteria > Bacillota > Bacilli > Bacillales_A > Planococcaceae > Lysinibacillus_B > Lysinibacillus_B odysseyi_A. Next base: position 1,638,623 of record JABUKB010000001.1, read on the forward strand.
GTACTTCAGGTACTATCGGTACATTTGCCACTTTATATCGTTTATGAGCTAAATATTGAGATAAGGGTGTTTTAGATGTTCTGGACACCCCAACAAGGACAATATCTGCTAGCAACAGACCGCGCGGGTCGCGTCCATCATCATATTTTACCGCAAATTCAATGGCATCGATTTTTTCAAAATAATGTTCATCCAGCTGATGCATAATGCCGGGCTGTTCTAATGATCTTTGCCCCGCCTGCTGTTCTACTAAATCCATCATTGAGCCTAATAAATCAATCGCTGGAATAGCTTCTTTCTTTGTGAATGTATGTAAAGCCTGTCGTAACTCTCTTTTTGCTAGGGTATAAATGATTATGGCATCTTTCTTTTTCGCCTGCTCCACAATCCACTCCAGTTGCAAAGCATCCCCTACATTTGGAAAACGCCGAATAATTACATCTTCAAAATCCGGTCTAAATTGACTGACCACAGCCTTGACAGCCATTTCTCCCGTTTCACCGACAGAATCCGACACGACAAAAAAGCGTAACTTTTGCATCGTCACCCCTTACAATTCATGCGTCTCTGCCAATGAGATAAACGCTCTTGTTATGCTTGTCTTCGTTAAACGACCGATGACTTCTACACCTTTTTCTGTTTCTTGCACGACAGGCAAGGAGTCGATTTCACGTTCGATTAATTTTTTGGCTGCTAAAATAAGCGAATCGTTTCTTTGGCAATAAGCGATATTCGGCATGCGCGTCATGATAATATGCACTGGAATTTTATTGAGATCCTGTGTGCCAATGCTTGTCCGCAATAAATCTTTCCGCGACAATACGCCTTGCAAATAGTTTTGCGGGTCTATGACAAATAGTGTCCCGACATCTTCTGAGAACATACGTAGGATAGCATCATATACCATCATATCTTCAGATACTAAAACTGGTTTAGACTGAAAATCTTTTACTTTCAAGTTCATCATTGACTCAGTGATAGATACTGTATTCTTCTTGCCAGCATAAAAATATCCTACCCGTGGTCTTGCGTCTAAAAAGCCCGCCATTGTTAAAATCGCTAAATCCGGTCTTAGTGTTGCACGCGTTAAATTTAAACGCTCCGCAATTTGTTCTCCTGTTATAGGCCCGTTCCCTTTAACGATTTGCAAAATGGCCTCTTGACGTTTATTGAGTTCGATTGGACTCACCCGCCCTTAAATAGTGTTATACTCATTCCTGAATTATTATATACTATTTCAGCTGAGATTGCGAAGATTAAAACTGACGATTGTTTCTTGACATCTAATGACTTTTGTTGCAATATCTATAGTATGAACTGAATAGGCGATGAACAGGATATAAGTAATTTTTCAAGTAGTTAGCGAGTAGGGATAGTGCAAGCCTACAAGAGAAAAATGAAACGGCACCTGTGAGCTAACGTTTTGAAAGAGGTTTATGAATTGGTAATAGCAAGAATGTTACTTTTTCATAGGCAAGCGGGGTGGAACCGCGGGTAATTGACATTTACTCGTCCCCGGGCATAAATCATGCCCGGAGACGAGTTTTTTTGTTCTTCGGGTAAATAATAGGAGGCATTACAATGGCAAAAACAATGGAGACAATCGTTTCATTAGCGAAACAACGCGGATTTGTATTCCCAGGCTCTGAAATTTACGGTGGTTTAGCGAACACTTGGGATTACGGTCCACTAGGTGTGGAATTAAAAAACAATATTAAAAAAGCTTGGTGGCAAAAATTCGTACAGGAATCAGAGCACAATGTCGGCTTAGACGCAGCAATTTTAATGAACCCTCGCGCATGGGTAGCATCTGGTCACGTTGGGAACTTCAATGACCCAATGATCGATTGTAAAGCATGTAAAGCACGTCACCGTGCAGACAAATTAATCGAAGATGCTTCTTTAACAAAGACAGGTAAAGAAATTATTGTTGATGGTATGAGCTTTGATCAAATGAAAGCAAAAATGGAAGAGTTAGAAGTAGCTTGTCCAGATTGCGGTAAAACTGATTTCACAGATATCCGCCAATTCAACCTAATGTTCAAAACACATCAAGGTGTTACAGAATCTTCATCAAACGAAATTTACCTACGCCCAGAAACGGCACAAGGGATTTTCGTTAACTTTAAAAACGTACAGCGCTCTATGCGTAAACGTACACCATTTGGTATCGCTCAAATCGGTAAGTCGTTCCGTAACGAAATCACACCAGGTAACTTTACATTCCGTACGCGTGAATTCGAACAAATGGAACTTGAATTCTTCTGTAAGCCAGGCGAAGATCTTGAGTGGCACGCTTACTGGAAAGAATTCTGTAAAAACTGGTTATTGAACCTTGGTATGAAAGAAGACTCTATGCGTCTACGTGACCATGAGGATGATGAGTTATCTCACTACTCAAATGCCACAACAGATATCGAGTTCCGCTTCCCATTCGGCTGGGGCGAACTATGGGGTGTAGCAGATCGCACAGATTACGATTTAAAGCAACATATGGAGCACTCAGGTGAAGACTTCACATATATCGACCCTATTACAAACGAACGCTATGTACCATACTGCATCGAGCCATCACTAGGTGCGGACCGTGTAACACTAGCCTTCTTATGCGATGCTTATGATGAAGAAGAGCTAGAAGGCGGCGATGTACGTAATGTATTGCGCTTCCACCCTGCTCTTGCACCATTTAAAGCAGCAGTTCTTCCTTTATCGAAAAAATTAGGTGAAGAAGCTGGTGCAGTGTGGGCTGAATTACGCAAAGCGTTCCCAGTGGATTATGATGAGTCTCAATCAATCGGGAAACGTTACCGTCGTCAAGATGAAATCGGTACACCATTCTGTATCACTTACGACTTCGATTCAAAAGAAGATGGCCAAGTAACAGTACGTCACCGCGATACAATGGACCAAGTACGTATGCCAATTGCCGATGTAAAAGCTTATATCGAAAAGCACTTACAATTCTAATTTTAAAAGACCCTGTCTTGGCAATGCCCAAGACAGGGTCTTTTCTCATTATTTATTTTTCTTTTTAAACAGAGCGATCGATAACAGCGCAAATACAATGATCGATACAATAATAACGATTAGGCTCGTCGATGAACTCAGCTCCTGCCCGTGCATGTCATATGCTACCCCGAAATTTAATTTATACGCCTCTAGTTCCTCTGTCGGAGCCCCCGCAAACACCGTTTGAATGGAATCGTGCATAAATACCTCACGCAACAGCAAGGTCGTATGACTAATCGGGAAATACATGACTAAATATTGTGCAAAGTTTGGCAGCACACCGAGCGGTACATACACTGCACATAAAAAACCGAGCACTGTCCCGACAATGGTACTCAATGTCGAAAAAGCATTTAATGTGGTGACAAATAGCACAAGGAACGTATTGAAAACGCTCGCTAACAGCACAGATAATACAATAATGCCGAGCACCTTCAACAATTCATGGATACCCAGCAACTCCCCGCCAGTTGCAACGAGAAATAGTTCACAGCCTATCAGGGCAATCAACGAAAAGACAAGGCCAACGATAAAGGCATTCACAATATAGCTAAGCTGGATTTTTGCTCTCGATATCGGAGCTGTCAAAAAATCGGCTGTTGCTTTCGATTCTAAATCTTGTACAGCTAGCCCCAATGCCCCGAGTGTAGAGGTAACTGCTACCATCGACAGCAAGCCAGCGACTAGCCATTCATTGACCATTTGTTCAATAGCAGGTGTAGGCGTGATGACTTGTGCAATGGCATCCACTTGCACTTGCTGCAAAAAGACCGCGTATAACACAATGACAATGATGACAGATAAAAAGGAGAAAACTACCTGCATCTTATCCCGGCGAAATACTTTATGATTGCGATGAACTAAACTAAATAATGCGCGCATCAGCCTTGGTCACCCTCTTCATTAATATGGATAAAGACATCATCCATTGAACCTTTTATCACTTCAAAAGACTTTATGAGTGGTTCAACTTCCTTTAATAAAGCTAGGGCATCTAGCGTCGAATCGACACGTGCAGCATAAATCCCCTGCTTCTCCGTATAAGGCAAACCCTTCATTTTTAGCCACGCTTCTCCTTGTTCCTGTTGGTGGAAAACCAATAGGAGCTGATCGTAAGCATAGGCTGCTTTTAAGTCATCCGGCGTCCCCTGTGCTACAATTTTCCCCTTTTTCAGCACAATCATTTGATCAGCAACACCCGCCTCCTCCATATAATGGGTCGTTAAAAATACGGTCATATTTGTTTCGGTTTGGAGCTTTTTAATCGCCTGCCAGACAAATTGCCTCGATTGCGGATCTAACCCTGTCGTTGGTTCATCCAAAAACAAAATTTGCGGACGATGAATAAGAGCTCTGGCAATATCTGCACGCCGTCTTTGACCGCCAGATAATGTGCCATACTTTTGTTGTGCAATGTCCTCTAAATGTAAATATGTAGAAACAAAATTGTAATTTTCCGTAAACTGCGCTTTTGAGAAGCCGTACATCTCCCCACGATGCTGTATATTCTCGTAAACGGTGAGACGATGATCTAAAAGGCTTTGTTGAAATACTACCCCAATGGATTTGCGGATTTCAGCGTTGCTATGTTCACTTTCGCCTAAACGATAACCATTAATATCTACTGCGCCACTTGTTTTATCTAGTAACGTACATAAAATTTCAATCGTCGTTGATTTTCCCGCGCCATTTGTTCCTAAAAATGCAAGGAGTCCTCCTTGTTCCACCGAAAAAGATATATTGTTGACCGCTACATACGTGCCGTACTGCTTGCATAAATTTTCGACTTGAATGGCGATAGTCATTATATGCCTTCCTTTCTTCTTTAAAACGTTTTATGCATTTCTTCTATATCTTTTTTAATAAGTTTTTACTATACAGCCAAGTGCTTGCGTAAATGACAACACTCATTACTAATATGCTCAGTAGTGGGAGGATACTACTAGCGCCTTATCACTACCCAAAATAACCTCCAGCCCACGAGTCATCGTTACCTGAATTTTTTATAAAAGACTCCTTCACTAGAATTAGTGTAACACATATTTTTGGTAAAAAATAACACTCCACCATAAGTGAGCGTATATGTTAGATAACACCTTCTTTTTTCACGATAAAAAACCGTAATCTCGACAACCAAGTCAAGATTACGGTTATATAGATGCAAAGAGATAAAAACAGGTAAAATGGCTTATTTCGGGACAGTACCATCTGCACCATTTCCAATTATACGAGAATGCCATCCCGTACGACGACTTCTCCATTTTTTAGTACTGTAGTTGTATGATTCATACCATAGAAATACTGCATTTGGCGATAATTTTCGACATTTAATATAACAATATCCGCTTTTTTCCCCGCTTCAATGGAGCCGACTGTTGCTCCTCGATTAATCGCATAAGCTGCATTGATTGTAGTAGCTGTGAGCACTTCTTCCATTGTCATCCCCATATTCATACAAGCTAAATTCATGATGAATTGAATATTTACTGTGGGAGAGGAGCCAGGGTTAAAATCGGTTGAGATAGCCACAGGTACGCCCGCATCAATCATGAGTCGCCCTCTTGCAAAGGGAGCGCGCAGGAAAAAGGCGGTTCCCGGCAATAAGACAGCCATTGTGCCTGCTTTTGCCATATCCTCAATGCCTTGGTCAGACGCTACAAGTAAATGCTCAGCAGAAATCGCTCCCACTTCCGCCGCTAATTCGGCTCCTTCGTATGGTTCTATTTCATCAGCATGGATTTTCGGCACGAGACCGAGTTTTTTTCCTGCCTCTAAAATTTTCCGGGACTGGGCAGGCGTGAAAACACCATGTTCACAAAATACATCATTGAACTCTGCTAATTGCTGTGCCGCGACTTTAGGCAGCATCTCTTCTACCAGGACATCGACAAAAGCATCTTCATTGCCCTTGAATTGTTTCGGAACAGCATGCGCTCCCATAAATGTACTGACCACATCCACTGCATGTGTCTCGTGCAGTTTCTTTGACACGAGCAACTGCTTTCCTTCAGTTTCCCAGTTCAGGCCATAGCCCGATTTGGCTTCCACTGTCGTCACACCGTGCAGCAGAAATTGATTTAAATGACGGACTCCTTTATTATACAGTTCCTCAAAGCTTGCCTGTTGTGTACGTTCGGTTGTTGCATGGATGCCCCCGCCTGCATTCATAATATCCATATAAGTCGAGCCGTTTAGCCGCATGTGAAACTCATCTTCACGTGTACCGCCATGCACTAAATGCGTATGGCAATCTACAAATCCCGGAAGCACGATTTGATTGGATGCATCAATGTGCTGTGCCTGTTTCACTAATTCCGGATGACTATGTTTCAGCTGTTCCAATGTATCGACCGCCACAATCGTTTGCCCATCGATTAAAACAGCACCGTTTTTGATGACACCGATCTTTTGCATATCAGCTCCTACTCTAGGTCCTTTTCCTGCCATCGTAATGACTTCATTGGCATGAACGATTAGTTTGATCATGATTCATGACTCCTTTAGCATGGGCATATGAATCCCTTTTTCAGTGGCCGTACGAATGGCCAGTTCATAGCCGGCATCCGCATGGCGGACAACCCCCATGCCCGGATCACTAATTAGTACACGTTTTATTTTTTCAGCTGCCAACGCTGTCCCGTCCGCAACCAGCACCTGCCCGGCATGTTGTGAATATCCCATACCGACGCCTCCTCCATGGTGGATACTTACCCAGCTTGCTCCACCGGCAGTATTGACTAAAGCATTTAATAACGGCCAATCCGACACCGCATCCGACCCGTCCTTCATATTTTCGGTTTCACGATTTGGGGAAGCGACAGAGCCCGAATCTAAATGATCGCGACCAAATACAATCGGAGCCTTCAGCTCGCCACTTGCGACCATATCATTGACCTTCAATGCAAAACGGTGACGATCGCCGTATCCTAGCCAACATATGCGTGCCGGTAGCCCTTGCCATTTCACCATCTTTTGTGCCATGTCAATCCAGTTCACCAATGCATCATCATGCGCAAACATTTCTTTTGCGAGTGCATCAATTTTATAAATATCTTCTGGATCCCCTGATAAAGCTGCCCAGCGGAATGGACCTTTGCCTTCACAAAATAGAGGGCGAATATAGGCCGGTACAAAACCAGGAAAATCAAAGGCATTTTCAACTCCCATTTCCTTGGCATAGGCACGTATATTATTGCCGTAGTCGAACACTTCTGCTCCGCGCTCCTGAAAGGCAAGCATCGTACGAACATGCTCGGCCATTGTTTCTTTTGCCCGTTGCTCATAGGTTTTTGGATCACTTTTTCGCAGGGCAAGTGCTTCTGCCAGTGTCATACCGTTAGGCACGTAGCCATTTATCGGATCATGCGCAGAAGTCTGATCCGTCACAAAATCCGGCACAATACCCCGGTTCAATAGTTCCCTGTTGACATCGGCGCAATTGCCAACCAAACCAATGGAAGCTGGCTCACGAGCTGCCGTCAGTTTATGGACCAGTGCTATTGCCTCATCTACTGTTTCTACTAAATAATCACAGTATGCTTCTTTTATTTTTCGTTCAATACGAGCACGATCCACTTCCACAACAAGGATGACTGCTCCCGCCATTTTCCCTGCTAAAGGCTGAGCACCGCTCATGCCGCCCATCCCGCCTGTTAAAATGAACTTTCCTCGGAGGTCTGCTGTGCCGAACTTTTTCTTGCCTGCTTCCACAAAGCTTAAATAAGTACCTTGCAAAATTCCCTGTGCTCCAATATAAATCCAGCTGCCGGCTGTCATTTGGCCGTACATCATTAAATTACGCTCTTCTAATTCATAGAAATGGTCCCAATTCGCCCATGCCGGTACCAAATTAGAGTTGGCGATCAGAACCCTCGGCGCCTGCTCATATGTTTTGAAAACGGCTACCGGTTTTCCCGATTGTACAATCATCGTTTCATCATTTTCTAGTACTCTTAATGTCTCAATTATTTTTTCGAAGCTTTCCCAGTCCCGTGCTGCGCGCCCGATACCGCCATACACTACTAATTCATCCGGGTTTTCCGCCACTTCCGGGTCTAAATTATTCATTAACATACGCATAGCAGCTTCTTGCGTCCAGCCTTTGCATGTCAGCTCTGAGCCGCGTGCCGCGCGAATATTTGTTTTAAACATATACAATCACTCCTCTATTTAATTGAAATCTCCAAACAATCGTCCGTTGTCAGCAAATAATGCGCCAATGCTTCAATTTCATCGCCAATCGGTCGATCTCTTGTGAGTGGCTGGCAAAACGCACGTACTTTTTGTAAAAAACTACGCGTTATTGGCGCCAGCGCTTCCTCACATTTCTCTAGGTAAATGGCTTGTGATGCACAAATAAGCTCAATCGCAATTACCTTTGCTGCATGATGCGTAATTTGGCGCGCTTGGCGAGCTGAAGTCGTCCCCATGCTGACATGATCTTCTTGATTGCCGGATGTCGGAATGGAATCGACACATGAAGGATGGGCCAGCACTTTATTTTCCGACACAAGGGAGGCTGCGGTATACTGCGCAATCATCAAGCCACACTCAATGCCAGGGTTCACCGCTAAAAAAGGCGGCAAGCCATTATTCAAATGCGGATTCACCATTCTTTCTGTCCGGCGTTCCGATATATTCGCCCATTCACACACACCAAATTTCAAAAAGTCCATTGCAAAGGCAATCGGCTGCCCGTGAAAATGACCGCCTGATAAAACATCCCCGCGTTCCAAGACAATGGGATTATCCGTTGTGGCGTTGACTTCAATATGCACTACATTTTCGGCATGCTGAAACGACTGCCAACTCGCTGCATGCACTTGCGGAATACAACGCAAAGAATAGGCATCTTGCATCCGCAGTTCCCCCTGTGTTGTCACCCGCTGACTTCCTTGCAAATTTCGGCGCATGCGAGCCCCTACAGTTTGAATTTCCGGATGAGGGCGGACAGCTAATAAATCCTCATCAAAAGCCGAAATAATGCCGCGCAATGCTTCCATCGTTAGACTTGCTGCCATATCCGCTGCGTGACCGATACGCTCTACTTCATTTAACGTCACTACACCTAATGCCCCCATAGCCTGTGTTCCATTGACAAGAGCCAAGCCTTCCTTTGCTTTCAGGCGTACAGGCTGTAAACCAGCACGCTGTAAAGCTTCGATACCTGTTAACACCTCTCCTTGGTACTCTGCTTTTCCTTCTCCTACTAGAACGAGTGCTAAATGAGAAAGCGGTGCTAAATCTCCGCTCGCTCCAACAGATCCTTGAGATGGAACAACTGGTGTAACATGATGGTTAATAAGCGCTAGTAATAATTCTAAAGTTTCTAAGCGAATGCCTGAAAAACCTCGTGCTAAAGCGTTAGCTCGCAGAATCATCATGGCGCGTACGACTTCTTTTGGAAACGGCTCCCCAACCCCTGTTGCATCAGAGCGTAGTAAATTCAATTGCAAGAGTTCATTGTCCTCATCGGGGATTCGAATAGAAGATAATTGACCAAACCCTGTATTGACCCCATAAATAGTGGTACCTTTTGCTAAATGAGCCTCAATCTTTTCTCGGCTTTCATGAACACGCTGCTTCATTTCTTCTGTTAAACAAGCTTGTGCTTGCCCGTTGACAAGGCTTTCCACTTGCTTTCTCGTTAATGTATGGCCATCTAAATAAAGATTTTCCATATTTGCTCACCTTTTCTTTCTATTGTTATATTCATCGTACCCGTTTCTTTTATTAGAAAATATAGAATTTTAGAAATTAAAAGAGGAATTTTCTTGGAAAGAATGATAAAATGAATGTAAAAACTGGATTTTTATTGAATTAGGGGGATTAAGTTGAAAATACTACTTATGGATCGAAATGTACAGGAACTGTTGGGGATTCGGTGGTATTTACAAACTTATCTGGCTGGAGATGTGCAAATACAATACAGCACCAACGCCACCAATGCAGCCACGATGATGCATTTATTTCAGCCAGACGTGCTCATTATTAACATCGATTTACTGCCTGATCGACAGGATGTGGCGATTTATACACTATTGCAGCATGGTCATTGTCATGTTTTTGGCATGACGGCTGAGCCTGTTTTTCAAACCGCTATTAAAGCAATCGCTCTTCATGCGAAGGACTTATTTATGAAACCTGTGGATCTGGAGCAGTTAAAAAGGCAATTGACTCTGCTAAAAAAACCACAGCCTTCCCCTGTAAAAAATGATTCGTTTTATATGCAATTATTTCTTGGCACACAAACAACCGACTCTATTTTTATCTTAATAGAACCTGAGCATACTTCTTGTATACAACAGTTATATGAATGGCTTTCCACATCTATTTTATTTAAGCATGTGAAAGTATACCCTTTTTCAAAGTGGCTTGTGTGCTTATTTCCCCCGGGGAATGTGGAAAAGGATGTAAAAGTTTTGCAAAAAGAATGGCATCAACAAACACATATTTCTTTGAATATTAGTGTATATGATGAGGTAAAAGCGACACTGGCTGCTTGTTACCGCGCTGCCCAAAAAGCACTAGAGCAATGTTTTTATAAGGGGTTCGGGCATATTTTTTATACATCCCAACAGTTGGAGCCTGTATCGTTTGACCCGTTGCTATCACCAGAGCAGCAACGGTCTATCATTAATAGTTTGGAGCAGCTGGATATAGAAAGTTTTCATCAGTTTCTCTATCCCATTCAAAAGGGGTTTTACGATCAAGAGGATGTGAGAGTTCATCTAACAAGCATACTCGCTCAAGTGCGACGCTTTATGTTGAAACATAAACTCCAGCAAATCGCTTCGTTCGAACAGCAGTATCGTCAATTGTTCCGATTTATTATGGAGCATCCGATTTTATACACAATTATTAATGAAATTACCTTTTTTACAGAGACACTTATCCAAGAAGTACAACAGCAAAAAATAAATGCGCCGGTGCATGTTGTTTTTTTGGCGAAAGAAATCATTGAGCAACAGTATGCGAACTCTTCCTTAACTTTGACGAAAGCCGCCAAAGAGCTAGGCATTAGCAGCAATTATTTGAGTACATTATTTGCACAGGAAGAAAAGATACCTTTTAAAAAATATTTACAGCTTTACCGTTTAGAAAAAGCTGCTCAATTGCTGTTAACGAGCGATGCTACTATTGCCGAAATTGCCCATGCTACAGGTTTTGAAGACCCCAATTATTTCAGTAAAATTTTCAAACAGCAAAAAGGCAGCTCACCTAGAAAATATAAGCTATTTTCCATCCATACAGAATGAATTACTGCCTACTAGATTGTATAAATGAAAGGGATGATTCGTATGTTTTTTCAAACAAAAAAGCCAGCAACGCCTATATTGGATACTTATGAACAAGTAAAAACGCTCGTTACTGCTTTACTGCATTATGAATGCCCTGAACATCTTGAACGCCATCATATTCTCTATACAACCAATCAAAGATTAGAACAATTCAGAGAAACACGTAATTACTACCGCCAGCAAATTGATGCGGCTACAGCAACTGGTACATTTTCAAGGCAAGTTTATGAAAGCGCTAACCAAAAATACAATCAATTATATTTGTTGATACGAGCTTATATGCATTTATCGGATGAACAAAAACGCGATCATTTCAATCATCATTTTTGTTTTTCCGATACACGCATAGACACGCTATTTCATCATTATAAAAGGCATCAAGAGTACCCATTGGCGGCTGAGTTGGTGCCGCACTTTTGGCAAGCCCTGAAAGACGACCTAACCCCCCTGCTGACACAAATAGAATAAATTTGTTACACTTAAGTGAAACAAAATTATCTTTCGCACGTAAGAGATGTATAGGAGTTGACGTAATGGAAACAACAGAACAGTTACTGCGATATTTAGATGAAATTGAACAGTGGGAGCAAGATCAAAAAGGACTTTGGTTTTGGGAGAAAATCGGGCGCCTCCCTTTTAAGGTATTGGATAAACTCACACCTTCCTTTATTCAAGAGAAAATAGGCACGCTTATTTCCGAGCTTGCTAACTTTGTCCAAACGGGCGGTCAATATTTGATTAGCCGAGGGAGCATGCTGAAAATCATCCAAAAAAATACCCTATCTCCAGTAGAAACATTAGAGGATGTACAACATATGCCTGTGGAGGATATGTTAAAAATCAGCGAGTTCTTGCAGAAGAACCGTAAAAATTTTGCGACTGCTCAAGGTGCCTCGACCGGATTTGGTGGTATTTTTACCATTGCGATCGATATCCCGGTCATTTTAGGGTTGGCGTTAAAAACGCTTCAGGAAATTGCACTCGTTCATGGCTATGATCCAAACGATAAAGTGGAACGCATTTTTATTGTGAAATGTTTGCAATTTGCCTCATCAGATATTGTCGGCAAAGAAGCAATCTTAAAAGAACTTTCTGCGATGCAGGGGGTTTCTGCACAAGAGATGATGTCTCAGTTAAAAGGCTGGCAGGAAGTCTTTTTCACCTACCGTGACCATTTTGGCATGAAAAAGCTATTCCAAATGATTCCGGTTGCCGGCATGTTATTCGGTGCCTATGCGAACCGTACGATGATTCATGATATTGCGGAGGCTGGGACAATGCTTTATCGGAAACGAAGAATTATGGAGCGGTTAAAAGAGGAAAATATATAGGAAAAAGCAGTGAGGTTTTCACGAAGCTGCTTAGCTGTCTAATACAAAACACAAAGCGAGACTGTTAATTAACATAACAATTAACAGTCTCTTTTTATTGAGATATAAGGATTGATAATGAATTGGTACCATTAACAAACAAATTAGCAATTATGAAATATTTACTAATGAATCGTATAGAATTTATAAAATATTATATTTTTTATTGTTCAGCAAACAGGCAGTTTAGTTGAAGAAAGATAATATAGAATTTCGAACTTTTACGAACCTATTTCGTTAAATACTGTAAATTACTGATAAAGAAAAAGAAGGTGGGATTTGTATTGAAAGATAAAACAAAATGCGGAACGCTAATTTTTAGCTTTTTTATGCTTTTATTTTTAATGGGATGCGACCCTTTCACTAAGAACAAATCAGACTTTTATAATAATACGGAGAGTATTAACCTCTCCGAAGAAAATGTAAATTCAATTACATTAAACTCAACTGAAAATGATGTCATCGGAGCTTTTGGTAAACCAATCGAAGTCAAGAATGGAACGAACCCAAAATCAAAATATCTCATTTATGAAGGAATCGAGTTTGAGATGATTGAAGATAAAGTGAATCGCTATTATTTCAACAACAATTATCAAACTGCTAGAGGCATTACAGTAGGCGATACAAAAGAAAGTGTAATTCAAGCATATGGTGAGAATTTTTATGAAAGAGTGGAAAGTGGATTAAATACAATTGGATATTTTGATAAAGAAAATATGACTAATTTAGAAATTGGATTTAAAGATAATAAAACCGTGATATTACTCATTGAGAAAGTTGAATCTCCTAATAAAAATTAAAGGGATTGTTACTTATTTGAAGCCCTTTTAAAGAGATGTGCTTATACGGAAATACTTATAAAAAGGCTTCGTTTAATCGAGAAAACGAAGCCCTTTTATGGACCAAAAACATTGTTAATGATTGTATTAATTGCACTAATAATTTACGGGTCAGAATTTTGTCTCACTGCTCTTTTTCTTCTTCAGGCTGCTGTCGCTGCAAAAGCGGTGTGCGCTCTAATTGCTCGATAAACGACCTCGATTTCAAACGTATACCCGTCTGCTCCTCGTAAATGGTCGTCACAATTTTTTTGATTAGCTTTTTTGTGTGAGGCTTTAAATCAAGCTTTCCTACCTGATCGATTGGTACGGTATAAAACATACGAATTAACTTTAATTGCGTAGGAGAGAGTCGGATAATATAAGGGTCTATATGGTAGCAAGCATGACATAAAAATCCTCCTTGCGTAAAGGAAAAGGCAAATTCTCCTTCTACCGTCCCACAGCTTGCACAACAATGTAAAACTGGCTGCACCCCTGCATAAGGAAGCATCTTCCAATCTACAAATAACGTAATCGCCTCCGGATCAAATCCCTCATCAATCGCTGTTAATGATTGCAATAGCACCTCAAAGGCAAATGGCTCGGCGCCGCCTTCTTCTACTAACTTATCCACTAGCTCTACTATATAACTGGCATATGCCGTTGCCACGATATCTGTTTGAAGCGTACGCATCGCATTAAAATGTTCGCCTTGTTGCAATGTACCCATACCCCTTGTATGCTGCACCATAAAACTGGCATGCATAAATGGCTGCGTCACGCCTGCTAAACGACTCGTTGGCTTTTTAGCACCACGCGCCATGCAGGCTACCTTCCCTGCTTCACGTGTCATCAATGTAACGATTTTATTGGACTCTCCGTATGCTTTTGATTTCAGCACAATTCCTTCCCATTTATGCAGCATATGTACACTTCCTTACTCCAATTAGTCCTTTCATTATACATGAGGGTCGCGTTTTTAGGGTGATTCGTCCATTAAAAAGGCAATAAAAAGACAGAAGCACTCCTCTCGCTTCTGCCCTTTCCCTATATTAATACTCGTCTTCACGGAAACCGTAATCACGTAAATGTGTTTGTTTGTTACGCCAATCCTTTTGTACTTTTACCCACAGTTCTAAATATACTTTTGAGCCTAGTAACATTTCGATATCTTTACGAGCTCGTGTGCCCACCTCTTTTAATAGGGCACCCTTTTTCCCGATGACAATTCCCTTTTGCGAGTCACGTTCTACCATGATGGTAGCCTGCACGCGGATTTTATCGTTATTTTCTTCGTCTCGTTTAATTTTATCGATGACAACCGCAATCGAATGAGGAATTTCCTCGCGCGTTAAATGCAGTACTTTTTCACGTATCAGTTCTGAAATAATAAAACGCTCTGGATGATCGGTTACTTGATCTGCAGGGTAATATTGCGGTCCTTCTGGTAAGTATTTTTCTAATACCCCCAGCAAGTTTTCTACGTTATTTCCTTGCAACGCAGAAATCGGCACAATTTCAGCGAACGGGTACTTATCTTTATACGAGGCAATAATATCTACTAGTGCATCTGGATGCACTTGATCGATTTTATTGATAATAAGGAAAACAGGTGTTTTATTGCCTTCTAGCAGTTCAATAATAAACTCGTCACCCTTGCCGATCTCTTGCTCCGCATTGACCATAAACATAATGATATCCACTTCACGTAGCGTATTCTTTGCCACCTTCAGCATAAACTCACCTAGCTTATGCTTTGGCTTATGAATACCAGGTGTATCAATGAAAATCATTTGAGATGCATCTTGCGTCAATACCCCTTGTACTTTATTTCTTGTTGTTTGTGGTTTGTCTGACATGATGGCAATTTTTTGCCCGATCACACGGTTTAAAAATGTGGATTTGCCCACATTTGGACGACCGATAATCGAGATAAACCCAGACTTGAACCCTTGTTTGTTTTCTAGCATTACTTTAAATCCTCCGGTGTAAAGGCGCCTGGCAATAGTTTTTCAACTGTTGTTTCCAGCACATTGCCTTTTAAATTTGTTAAGTATACAGGCATATCTCCTTGGCAAAACTCCGCAATCACTTGACGGCAAGCTCCGCACGGTGAACAAGGCCCTTCCGTATCTGCAACAATCGCAATCGCTTTAAACGTTTTTACGCCTTGCGATACAGCTTTAAAAATTGCTGTTCGTTCTGCACAGTTTGTAAGCCCGTAACTGGCATTTTCAATATTGCAGCCATGATATACCGTACCATCTTCAGCCAGTAGCGCAGCTCCTACAGGGAATTTGGAATAAGGCACATAGGCATTCTCGCGTGCTATTTTGGATTGCTCCATTAGTAATTCTTTATTCATAAAATTGACCTCACTTTAGAAAAATTTCGCCCATTTCGGTAAAAATATGAGTAGTCCGATTATAACACTTGCCACAGCAAAAACAAGCACGGCGCCCGCTGCAATATCCTTTGCTTGCTTAGCTAACGGATGAATATCAGGCGATGCTAAATCGACAACACGTTCTATTGCCGTATTTAGCATCTCTGCCATGACCATCACAGCCATGACAAGAGTAATCACTGCCCATTCCATTACCGATAACCCTGTTATTAGCCCTGCTATCACAACAAGGACTACACATGTTACATGAATCTTTACATTTTGCTCTTTTAAAGCTTGGCTGATTCCCTCAAGGGCATAACCAAATGATCGGATCAGTTTTTTTATATCCATTAGTCACGTGCCAGACCAAAAGAAGCCAAAATAGCGTCTTGCTTACCGAACATTTCTTTTTCATCTGCTTCTGTCATATGATCATAGCCTAATAGGTGCAAGAAACCATGCACAGCTAAAAACCCTAGCTCACGTTCAAATGAATGCCCATATTCCGCTGCTTGTTCACGTGTACGGTCGGTTGAAATAATAATATCTCCTAACACGCGCGGCATGCCCTCACCGATAATCTGGACTTCTCCTTCTCCCATTTCCTCTAACGCAAACGAAATAACGTCTGTAGGCTGGTCTTTATCACGGTATTCTCGATTGATTTCACGAATCGCTTCGTTGGTTACAAACGTGACAGACACTTCTGAACCTTCTTCAATTTCTTCTGCCTTCGCAGCATGTTGCAGCAGCTTTTCTACAAGTTTCATATGTTCATCCTGTACTTCCTGTGTTTCATCTAAAAAATCAATAGTTAAAATCATTTATAGCTCCTTCTTTTCCGTTGGATATTCAATACGAGAATGGAATACACCATTCAATGTTTCACAAAAAGATTGTTCTATCACTTTCAATTCTCTTAACGAAATATCGCATTCGTCAAATTGATCATCTTCTACACGCTCTTGGATAATTGATTGCACTAATTTCTGAATTTTCTCGGAAGTAGGGTCCTTCATCGAACGAACAGCCGCCTCTACACTATCAGCAATGCTAATAACTGCTGCTTCCTTTGTTTGCGGTTTCGGACCAGGGTAGCGAAAATCAGCCTCATTTACTTCTTCCCCATCTTCCTTTGCTTTATACAAGAAATATTTTAATGTACTCGTCCCGTGATGCTGCAAGGCAATGTCGATAATTTCTTTTGGCATTTTGTGCTGATGCAGGAGCTCTGCACCGTCTGTCGTATGTGCTATGATAATCTCTGCACTTGCATCCGGCGATAATGAATCATGCGGGTTGGCTCCTAATTGATTCTCAATAAAGAAACGGGGTCTTCGTGTTTTCCCTACATCATGATAATAACAACCTACACGTGCTAAAAGACCATCTGCGCCAATCGCTTCACAAGCTGCATCGGCTAAATTGGCTACCATGACACTATGGTGATAAGTACCCGGCGTTTCAGTAAGAAGCTTTTTAAACAATGGATGATTAGGGTTTGCTAATTCAACCAATCGCATTGTTGAAAGAATACCAAATAAGGATTCAAAGAACGGCAGCAACCCCATTGTTAGCGCCCCGGACAATAAGCCTGATAATATCGCCGCTACCATGTAGAATATAATTTCCTGTATGCCGTACACGGTTTGCGTCATCAATAAATAAAAGACAATAAAAACAATATTGACACCCATGACAATCGCACTGGCCTGTAAAATATGGGAACGCTTCTCTACATTGCGCATAAAGAACAGTGTAGCAAAACCGCCAAATAAAATATATAACGCTATATCCATTTGCAAAATCGCCGCATAATTTTGCTGGAATGTCAGACCGGCAGATGCTGCAATCAAAATGGTAATTAAACTGGCTAAACGTTCATTCGTTAAAATCTGCGCTAACATTGTTGCCATTGCCGTCGGGAAGATAAAGCCGACTAGTACGCTATAATGTTCCACTAACAAGCTTATTAACTCCATCGTGATAATCGCACAAGTATAAATAATAATCGCGACTAATACTTGATTCATCTTTTCTTTGCCCGTCTCTGATGAACGGCTAAAGTAAATATAGAAAAAGGCCATTTGCAATACGATTAAAATAGCTAGCCCAATCATTGGCTTAAAGTAGTCTTCATTATTCGTTAAGCCTAATAACTCTAATTGCCGATAAATTTCTTGATCGACTAACTCTCCTTCTAATACGATAATTTGCCCTTGCAAAATCTCTTTTGGCTCTACGGCATCTCTGGCCTGCCTTTTAGCAATGGCTGTTTTTTCTTCGTTGTATGTAATGGTTTCGACAATGGTTCCACGAGCAATAGCAATAGCTGTACTGAGCAAGTTCGGATCAATTGCCGAGTTACGCAGCGCACTTTCGATACTATTACGTGTCGTCGCCATATCCGTTTTCCCGATATTTTCCGATAACGCTACTTTTACCTCATTCGCCAAAATATTGCGCGCAACCACTAATTGCTTTTCAGTAGCATACAGAAATGTCTTTAGTTCAGCATCCGCTAATGCTAAACTGCTTTGATTATCCGTTATTTCTTTCAACTGTTTCCTTAAATACAGCAACTTTTCTGCTTCTGTAATAACATTTTCTTCGACCATTTCTTTTTTCGCTTTGATCGCTAAATCAAATAACAGCATAATGGCAGAAGATTTTTGGTTGGCTAGCTCCGCATCATAATCATAGATAGGCCCTACATTTTCCTCTGCATTTTGCCTCTCTATCTCTGTTCTTTCCTCATCTACGACCGTCTTTGTCGCACGAATAGTCTCTGGTGCTAGACTGCCCATCGTAATATCATATGTAACGCCTCGTACATTATCAATCATCATTATATACTGTAAAAACCCTGTTACAGCAAGGATAAGGACCAAAAATAGACGGAAGCCTAGTAAGTCAATAAAGCGTTTCAATTGCTTTTCCATATGTCACCCCTTCCATACCCCCTCTATTTTACCAATTAACGACTATAATTTCATTGAAAAACAAGGTAAATTTATAAAGCTTATGTAAACAACAAAGGAGCTATCTCTAAGTTCTTCAACTTATCAGATAGCTCCTCTATTCAATCATCTTATATTACAGCTCTTGATCCGAGTAGGCTGCGATTACTTTCGCTACAAGCGGGTGACGGACTACATCCCCTTGCTCAAGCATTTGGAAATGAATATCTTTCACGTATTTTAGTGTACGCTCCGCGATAATCAGCCCCGACTCTTGATTTTTCGGCAAATCAATCTGTGTTTTATCACCCGTGATCACCATTTTCGAGCCAAAGCCAAGTCGTGTTAAAAACATCTTCATTTGCTGATGCGTTGTGTTTTGTGCCTCATCTAAAATGACAAAAGCATCGTCTAATGTACGACCGCGCATATAGGCTAACGGTGCAATTTCAATTGTTCCGCGTTCAATTAAACGCTGCGTCTGCTCTGTCCCGTAAATGTCATGCAGAGCATCATATAACGGGCGTAAATAAGGGTCTACTTTTTCCTTTAAATCCCCCGGTAAAAAGCCTAATGATTCTCCTGCCTCTACAGCCGGACGTGTTAAAATAATACGTTTCACATGTCCATTTTTTAATGCCTGTGTCGCCATGACAACAGCTAAATATGTTTTTCCTGTACCTGCTGGACCAATCCCAAATACCAGATCATTATGACGAATTGCTTTAATATACTCACGCTGACCGACTGTTTTGGCCCGAATCGCTTTGCCTTTCGTGTTGCGGGCAATTTCCTCATCATAGAGCTCAGCGAAATATTCAATTGTCCCTTTGTTGGCCATTTCAATAGCTGTGGCTACATCACGTTGATCGATATTGATTCCTTTGCGGATGACTTGCAGAAGACTTGCTAAAATCTTTGTTGCTAGCTCTTTCTTTTCTGCATCATCACCGGCAATCTGAATGACTTCACCACGGGTAATAATATGTACATTGTAAGTTTCTTCGATTAATTTTAAATTGGCATCTGACATCCCAATTAACATAACAGCTTCATTTGGGTTATCGACTAAAAGTTCTGTCATTTTTTCTGACATCTTTTTCCTCTCCTGACTCAATAGGTATAGGCTGTGCAATGTTTTCGTTTACCAAATATAGGACTCGCCCTTTTACTTTATCATTATCGATAGTGACGTGCAAAAGTTTTTCTGATTTTATTGTTGTTTTCATAGGCAGTGAAGCTAATAATTTGTGCTGGAGCAGCGGTAAAATGAGAGTTTCTACTTCTTCCTCTGTTAATGTGCGCTCATGCTGCTGATAAGGCTGACGCTTCACTATGCGTACATACGGGGCTAACCAGCCTGGCAGTTTCCATTCTTCCAAAGCCGGCTTGTCATCTTGAACAACTTCCCACTTCCAGGCGCCTGATGTATAATACTTAATTTGACGAGGCATGGAAAATGATGTTTCTAACCAATAATCGGCAAAAACTTCGCCACTTGCTCCTGTTACCACCGTTGTCGATAATCCTTCTATCACCCCGGTTGCCAGCAAATCCCCGGCTGCGACTGTTTCGTTTGCCCCTACCACCATTTCTCCGCTTGTTAGAAAATGATGGGTAATGACGCCTGCTGTTTTGGCTACTAAGTGACTTTTCCTAGAGTTTTCTTGGCTCTCTACAGGAGGTGCCATTTGCAGGTTCATTTCAATATGGCTAGCCTGTTTTCGAAAATGCACCCATGCCAATACCGGAAACTTTGCCATAAGCTCTTGGCGAATGGCCATTTCTTGCGGAAAACCATCCTGTGAAATGGGTACCTGAATGTCCATTTCCTGCTTGACATAACGTGTCACATCTCGGACAATTTCAGGTTCTGCGCCTCCCACATCAAGCTGCCAGATAAATTGCGATGCAATAACCGGAACTACTAAACAACAAGCAAGTCCTAGAAAAGTACGCCACATAGGCTGCATCACAAGTTGCGGTTTCGCATAGCGTAATTTTAGTTTGACTTTTGTAGCCCTGCGCACTTTTTTTAATGTACGTAAATCTTTTTTTAAAATAGTAAAGGATAGCTCTTTCTCGGTCATTTTTAGCTTGGTTACTTTTACATGCGCTTTATGCAGGGCGGATAAAAACAAATCGCTCTTTGCACCAATTGACAGACGTACGATTACTTGGCGATGATCCATTTATTGCCTCACCATTTGTATGCTTGTAATCGGCTCTGCCTGTACCATAAAGCCTTCCTCGGCCAAATAGGCGACCTCTATATGCTCACCCTCAATTTGCATAAGAAAGTTGGCAATTTTGCAATGAAAGGATGTTGGTTCTACTTTTGTCACCTCATATGGTCCTTGCCAACGAATTTGGCGCAAGTTTTGCCATTCTAGCCACTGATTCATAAAAAGCCCCCTTCTTTGCAAGTATATGCAAAAAAGGGGGCTTTTATTAGCGACTGATCATAGTCCGTTATTTACGTTGCTTTGCCTTAGGCGGAGCTAAAATTTCAGCCGTCACAATAGCTTGTGCTAATTGTTCCCGTGTTCTCGGTACTACATCAATAGAAGATTGCAATGCTTTTTTCACAAGCGGTCTTGAATCACCTAATGCTGGGCGATTGATAGACGTTTCTCGAGTAACAGTCGGTTTGACAACTTCCTCCGCTTTCGCTATCACTTCCGGCTTACGCTGCCTTACTGGCTCTGCTTTTTTGCTGAGTTGCCCGAACATTTCATTAGCAAAGTCATCCAGTGACTGCCTCGAACTTGTTCTTGGTGAATCCATTGGCACCGGTCTGAATGGAGGAGCCTTTTGCGGGCTAAATGGCGGCATTTGCTTGGTTGGCTTCTCTTCTTTTTTATTTCGGCCCAATACAGAGCTTATAAGAAAAATGATGATTGCCACAATCAATCCTTCCATTTAGATCAGCTCCTTCCTTATTTTTTACCTGAATCTGGCTTATCTGCATTCGACACTTTTGAAATAGAATCACGCATCGCTGTATCCGCTTGAACGTTTTTATAATTCATATAATCCATGATTCCTAAATTACCCGAGCGCAGTGCTTCTGACATTGCTAATGGTACTTCGGCTTCGGCTTCTACTACTTTTGCCTTCATCTCTTGTACGCGGGCAATCATTTCCTGCTCATTGGCTACGGCCATGGCACGGCGTTCCTCCGCTTTTGCTTGGGCAATATTTTTATCTGCCTCAGCTTGCTCGATTTGTAGCTCCGCACCGATATTTTTACCGATATCTACATCGGCAATATCAATCGATAAGATTTCAAATGCCGTACCCGAGTCTAAACCTTTGGATAATACCGTTTGTGAAATCATATCTGGATTTTCCAATACTTTCGCGTGTGTATCTACAGAACCGATTGTAGAGACGATCCCTTCCCCGACACGGGCGATAATTGTTTCTTCACCAGCACCACCGACTAAACGGTCAATGTTGGCACGTACAGTAATTCGCGCTTTAGCTTTTACTTCGATACCATTGATTGCTACACCTGAAATGAATGGTGTTTCAATCACTTTTGGATTTACCGACATTTGGACAGCTTCTAATACATCACGACCTGCTAAGTCAATCGCTGCACATCGCTCGAACGTTAACTCAATATTGGCGCGTTGCGCGGCAATCAATGCGTTAATGACGCGGTCTACGTTACCGCCTGCTAAATAGTGAGACTCCAACTGATTAATGGATACATCAAGCCCTGCTTTATGTGCCTTAATTAATGGATTCACGATACGTGACGGAATTACTCGACGCAGTCTCATTCCTATTAATGTAAAGATGCTGACACGAACACCTGCTGCTAGTGCACTAATCCATAGCGCTACCGGCACAAACGTAAAAAATAATGATAGGACAATTACTGCCCCAACGATAATGATAATTAAACCGATTAAACCACCATCTGCTAACATTTGCTATACCTCCGTTACTCTTTCTTTTTTTCCCTCACGACAATGCGAGAGCCTTCTACCTTCACCACTTCTACTAATTTTCCTCTATCAATAAAACTACCTTCTGATACTGCATCAATGCGCTCGTTGTCGATTAATGCAACGCCCGATGGACGAAATGCCGTGATTGCCTCGCCTGTACGTCCGATTAAATCAACACGATTTTTATTGGATACATAGCCTTCCTCAGTAGTTGTGGCATCTTTTAACACGAGCTTGTTAAAGACATGCATTCTCTTCCCAAAAAATTTCATTAAAATCAACATCCCTATCACTGTGATAAACATTGCAATGAGTATAGAGTATGCCATATGTGTCACACTAGCCCCTGCCAATAAGAGACTGATAACCACGAGTGCAACGCCAATAACCCCTATTATTCCGCCTGGCATAAAAATCTCAATCGCAATGAGCACTGCCCCTATAATAAATAGGATTAAACTTTCATATCCCGCAAAACCGGCAATCGCATGACCAAAGAAAAACAAACCGAATGCTGCTAATCCCATCGTTCCTGCCACCCCGAATCCTGGAGAATAGAGTTCTGCTACAAGCCCTAAGCTAGCAATGGATAGTAAAATTGGAACCACAATTGGATTTGTCACAATACGAGCAATATTTTCCGCTAATGTAGGCTCTAACTGGACAACTTCTCCACCCTTTAAGCCTGCTTGCTCTAATACCTCTTCAAATGATTGAACAGTACCTTCTGAATATCCCACCTCTAAAGCTTCATCTGCTGTTAACGTTAAAAACTCACCTACAGGGGCACGATACTCTGGTAAAGGAATGGATTTATCCGCCATCGCTACTGCATAAATTGGTTCACGACCAGATGACTTAGCCGCTGCTTCCATCGCTGCCCGCCAAGCACTTTCCGCTTTTTCACCGGCTGCGTTGCCCTCCCCATCAATGATACCTGCTGCACCGATTGTTGCATTTTCTGACATATAAATTTCTTCCGCATGCAAAGCAATATACGCGCCTGCTGAATGGGCCTTCGTATTGACATACGCGATGACTTTAATTGGTGAATTGTCTAACAGCTTGCCAATTTGGTCAGCTGCATCCGTAAAGCCACCGGGGGTATGTATTTCAAGCACGATTGCGTCTGCATTGTCCGCAACAGCTTCTTCCAATGCTCTTGATAAAAAGGCATGCAGCCCTTTTTCTACATTCTCTTCGAGTGGTACATGATAGACACGTGAATTTGAATCGGCCGCAAAGCTCGGAACCACACATATCAAAGAAAGAACAATGAATAGGAGCCAACTGTATACACGTACTTTTTTCATACTAGTACCTCCCTTCTCTATATTGCTTTTCCTATTCTACGATTGAAAATACATAAAGTTTCATTTTCCTGCAAAAAGTTTTAAAAATCTAGTGTCAGGAAGCAAAGAAAAGTACAACCGCTTTCTTTTAATTATCTCTTACATGCTCTGCAATGTCGACTACAGGAAGAGAGATGATTGATAAAAAAATGCATACCACTTATTACAGCATGCTTTTCACTACTCGCTGTACCGACCCCAGCAAACAGCTAAATTTTAGTGAAAACATAAAAAAATAAATGCTCTTCTGGTATGTATTTTCAGTATTATGTATTACTTTAACAAAATCTCTAAGATAACTGCTATTGACACAACAGTTACTAGATTAGCAAAAGATTTATAAAAAGCAAATACCCCGAAGCTAATAATAGCCTCGGGGTATGTCATTTGTCAGCTCAGATAATAAATCTCGAATTGCGTGTTATGAACGTAGGGATTTTTCAGGGAAAATTACCACTTACGTTTACGAGCAGCTTCTGACTTCTTTTTACGTTTAACGCTAGGTTTTTCGTAGAATTCGCGCTTTCTTACTTCTTGAATTGTACCACTTTTTGATACAGTACGTTTGAAGCGACGAAGAGCATCTTCAAGCGATTCGTTTTTGCGAACGACAGTTTTTGACATCTCTCTTTCCCTCCCTCCGAACACACGTCATACATCATTAACCCTATTAGTTAACGTGTACTAAAAGATTATATCGCAAAGTTATTTCATCGTCAACTAAAACTATGAATATTAATAATCTGTTTGGCTAGTTAGCCCTTCCATGATGGCAACGCCACTAGAGGCACCAATGCGCGTCGCACCATTTGAAATCATTTTTTTCATATCTTCTAAGCTACGAACACCGCCAGATGCTTTCACACCAAGGTCTGGTCCAACTGTTTTACGCATTAAAGCAATATCTTCTGCTGTCGCACCGCCTGTTGAGAAACCTGTTGATGTTTTCACAAAATCGGCTCCTGCTTCTACTGCTAATTCACATGCTTTCACTTTTTCCTCATCTGTTAATAAACATGTTTCGATAATGACTTTTACCAATGTACCGTTGGCCGCAGCCACCACCGCTTTAATATCTTCACGCACTACATCATAATCGCCATCTTTTAGTGCACCGATATTGATGACCATATCAATCTCACCTGCACCATTCGCAATAGCATCTTTTGTTTCAAAAGCTTTTACAGCTGGAGTAGAGGCGCCTAATGGGAAACCGATAACTGTACAAACAAGGACATCTGATCCCTGTAATTGTTCAGCCGCATATTTTACCCATGCAGGGTTTACACATACGGAAGCAAATCCGTATTTTTTAGCTTCCGCACACAAAGTTTCAAACTGACCGCGTGTAGCATCTGCCTTTAATAAAGTATGATCAATCATTGCAGCGTAGTTCATGTTTCAATTGCTCCTTCATTTATATAAGTTGTACGTACAACTATATCATACCATTTTCGAAATGATATACACAAAAGACAGACTATTTAAATTCATCTGGATAATGGCGGACTAAAAACACACGCCTCGTGTGGCAATCGACATATTTGACAGTAACGCCAACCGGCTTTCTGCTATATAACTGAAACCTTATACATTCAAAAACAATACCACGCTCAATAATTTCTGCTGTGATATCTACCCGAAAAAGAGCCCTATCTACTGTAAAGAGCAATGTCGAAAATTCAAAATCATAATCGAAGTTTTTATAAATTTCTGTCTCAGATCTCCCACTGAATTCAAGTTCATCTTTGAATGCAGACACCGTGCTAATAAATTCTTCTATTGCTTGCAAGCGATGCAGCTCATTCATAAAAATTTCGACTTCACTTTCCTTAATTTCATAATACTGGATACGTTCCGGATCATAATTAGAAAATAGCCTCAAATCGCCCATTATTTGATCGGGCAATGTAATTTTCACTAGGTTATCTTCTGTTTGAACCTGCTCGCTGTTCCTGCTCATTTCACCACCCTCTTCGCTATTTAGTTTTATTATGTAAGTTACCCATTATTCATATAATGCAAACTCATATTGCAAAAATGATATTCTAAATAATCAGCAATCTTTTATGCTCAAAAAAATACCATTTCTCTCATCACTTGATAAACAAGTGCGAGAAAAATGGTATTGTATGCTGAACCTGATTAAATAGCACGCTCTGCCGCAGTGGTATTGCCTGCAACTGCTTCCTCTACAACGCGCACAAATTGCCCTTCATTGTACGGGTAGCCTGCTTTTGTGATTTTTACTTTCACAAGCTTGCCAATCATATCTTCCGAGCCTTCGAAAAGTACTTTTAAATAGTTCGTTGTGTAACCAACATAAACATTTTCATTTTCGCCCTCTTTAAAGCGTTCTTCTGGAATAACTTCCAGCACTTGCTCTTCAAAGCGAGAGGCATATTCTTTTCCTAATTGGTCATTTAACGTAATCAGGCGGTGTACACGCTCATTTTTCACTTCTTCATCCACAAACTGATCCTGCATACGGGCTGCCGGTGTTCCTGTTCGTGGTGAGAACGGGAATACGTGCAATTCAGAGAACTGGTGATCTTTGATAAAGTTGTATGTTTCCATAAACTCTTCTTCTGTCTCACCTGGGAAGCCTACGATGACGTCAGATGTAACAGCTAAATCCGGTAGGGCATCCTCTAATTTACGCAGGCGCTCTGAGAAGAATTCCATTGTATACTTACGACGCATGCGTTTTAATACTGTATCCGAGCCTGATTGAATCGGAATGTGCAAATGGTTCACAACAATATTTGATTTTTTCAGCACATCAATTACTTCATCTGTTAATTGAGATGCTTCAATTGAAGAAATACGTAAACGTTTTAAACCTTTTACGTTTGCTTCTAAATCACGCAATAATTGTGCTAGATTATAATCTTTGAAATCTTGTCCGTAACCGCCTGTATGAATACCTGTCAGAACAATTTCAAGATACCCTGCATCCACTAACTGCTGTGCTTGCTTAATGACTTCCTGCGGGTCACGTGAGCGCATCAAGCCGCGTGCCCACGGAATAATGCAAAACGTACAGAAGTTATTGCAACCCTCTTGGATTTTCAATGAAGCACGTGTACGGTCCGTAAATGCCGGCACATCCAATTCTTCATACGTACGGTTCTTCATAATATTGCGTACAGCATTAATCGGTTGACGATCCTTGCGGAAGTCATTGATTAACCCTAGTAATTTATGACGGTCTTGTGTACCGACCACAATATCCACACCAGGAATCGCCATAATTTCTGCCGGAGAAGTTTGCGCATAACAGCCCGTTACACATATTACCGCATCCGGATTTTGGCGAATCGCACGACGGATTACCTGGCGAGACTTTTTATCCCCTGTATTTGTTACTGTACAAGTATTGATCACATAGACATCAGCTTGCTGTTCAAACTCATTGCGCTCATAGTTTTGCTCTTTAAATAACTGCCAAATGGCTTCTGTTTCGTAATGGTTTACTTTACAGCCTAATGTGTGAAAAGCCACTGTTTGCGTAAGCTCTGCATTCATTATTTATTTCATCCTTCCATTATATACACTTCAAAAAACTTCAACGAAACTAATAGTATCATATTACCACATACTCTTTCTAATTTTATGGATGAATAAATGGATATGCATGAAAAAAATTAAACATATTACCGAGCGAGCTACCCCGTGCCCACACCCCTTCCCTTTTTCAACAGATAGAGAGAAATTCTAAACAGGATAGTAGCCAACAATAAAGAATCCATAAAACAGAAAGGACTTCCTAAAAATTCCGTCACTTATTAGGAAGCCTATTTTCTTTCTAATCGCCAGCCCTTATCCATCATTCAAATTCATAAGAGATGGCAGACAGCGCATAAAGAGGTGCTGTTTCTGCACGTAAAATACGCGGTCCTAAGCTCATGATTTGCGCCCCGGCTGCTGCAAGCGCCTCTGCTTCCTTGCGCGAAATACCGCCCTCTGGACCGAAAATACATAGAATTGATTTCGATTTATTATCATGCACGTTTTTTAGCTTCTCCGCGAATCTTGTGCGTTTTTCCGCCTTTGCGTCTTCTTCATCGGCGATAAATACCGCATCAAATTCCGAGATACGTGCTACTAATTGTTTAAAGCTGATCGGCGCTTCCACCATTGGAACATGGGTCCGATGCGACTGTTCCGCTGCCTCTTGGGCAATTTTTTGCAGGCGTTCTCTATTTTTCTTGCCCTTTTTCTCATCCCATTTCACAATGGAGCGCTCCGCTGCAAATGGCAGAAGCGTATACATGCCAAGCTCTGTTCCTTTTTGCGCGATGAGCTCTAATTTATCACCTTTCGGCAAACCGCAGGCAATCGTCACCTGCACAGGCATTTCCGGGGATGGAATGGTGCGTCCTGTTGGAGTAGCGATGACCTCTGTATCGATTGATGCGATTGTACAAACATGCGCAATCCCTTCATTTACGATAATAATTTCTTCGCCTGCCGTCATACGCATCACTTTACTAATATGCTTGGCATTATCGCCACTAACCGTAAAGGCACCTTCTCTCATTGCCTCGTCGACAAAATATCGCTGCAAACTTTTCGCCTCCTTAATATGTACTGCTCACTATGTCTCTGCATAATTGTATTTGAATCCATCTCGCCATCTACAAAGGTAAATGACCTGTGCTGAAACAAATAAAAAAGCAGACAAAGCCTTTAGGACTCTGTCTGCTAGCTTTTTAACCCTGTAAAATCCATATTGGTTTGGGCCAACACGATGTTGGTTGCACAAGTGTTGCCACAGGACGTGGCGAACTTAGCTTGTGTTCCTCATTAAACACTGGGGAGGCATCCTGCTGCTGGAAGTTTGATCTTATGGACGTCGCGCAATAATCGCTACCCAATCTTCCATCATCAATACTTCTTCAATTTCAAAACCAGATGCTATAAGCGCTTCTTTTACCACTTCTTTTTTTGCTCCGATAATACCGCTCGTCACGTATACGCCGCCTGGTTTCACAATAGAGAATGCATCGTCTGTAAATGTTAAAATGATTTCTGCTAAAATATTGGCTACAACGACATCGGCAGGCTCTTTTACTGTATCAAGCAGATTGCCATGGAATACTTCTGCTACATGTTCTACTTTATTTAATGTAATATTTTCACGTGCCGCTGTGACTGCTACTTCATCTAAGTCTAGTGCATGCACTTTGTCGGCACCTAGCAAAGCCGAACCAATCGACAGAACGCCTGAACCTGTTCCCACATCAATAACAGTATGACCTTTTTGCACCACTTTTTCTAGCGCCTGCAAGCACATTACTGTTGTTGGATGGGTACCTGTACCAAACGCCATCCCTGGGTCTAATTCAATAATTAACTCATCTGTCGATACAGGTGTATACTCCTCCCATGTCGGCACGATTGTAAAGCGCTCTGAAACTTTAACAGGATGATAATACTGCTTCCATGCTGTTGCCCAGTCCTCTTCGTCTACTTCACATAGCGTTAATATATTTTCACCAATATTAATATCAAAGTTTGCAAGGTTGGCAATGGCAAGTTTGATTTCCTCTACCGTTTCTGCTAAAAAGCTTGTTGCTGATAAATATGCTTTTAATACGACACCATTTTTCGGGAAATCTTCTGGGTTTAAAGCATAAATTTCACCAAATTGATCAATGCGTTCTTTTGTTAATTCTTTAGAATCTTCAATTACGACACCGCTTGCGCCAGCCTCGTGTAAAATATTTGAAACTGGTTCAATTGCTTCATGCGCTGTTAAAATCGATAGTTCTGTCCATTTCACTTGCCATTCTCTCCTTTATTATTCGCCTTTAATCTTGCGTTTTATTTTATCCAATAAAGAGCTGCCATGCTCTTCTGGAATATCGCCACTAATTTCGGCAAATTCACGTAATAATTGCTTTTGTTTTTCTGTCAGCTTTGTTGGCGTTACTACTTTGACTACGACATATTGATGACCTTGACCGTAACCATGAACGTTTTTCACGCCTTTATCTTTAATGCGGAACTGAGCACCTGATTGTGTGCCTGCAGGAATTTTTAGTTTTACTTTTCCATGCACGGTTGGCACTTCAATTTCATCACCAAGTGAAGCTTGCGGGAATGTTAACTTTAACTCATAGTAAATGTCGTCACCGTCACGTTCGAAATATTCATGATCAAGAACACGGAAAACAATATAAAGATCACCTGGAGGTCCGCCGTTAATACCTGCTTCCCCTTGACCTACTACGCGCAATTGTTGGCCATCATCTACCCCGGCCGGGATATTTACTTTAATCTTTTTGCGTTTTGTTACTTTTCCTGCACCGCGGCATGTTGTACATTTATCCACAATGATTTTACCTGCTCCACGACAAGAAGGACACGTACGACGATTCACCATGCGGCCAAATGGTGTCTCCACTGTTTGGTTGATTTCCCCTGCACCGCCACAGTGTGAACAGTTTTGTGGAGACGTACCCGGTTTTGCACCTGTTCCATTACATGTTTCACAGTTCTCTTCGCGTGGGATTTCAACTTCTGTTTCTTTCCCAAACACAGCATCGATAAAGTCAATATCCATATGGAATGGAAGGTCATTCCCTTTACGTGGAGCGTTCGGATCTTGTCTGCGTCCACCGCCGCCAAAGAATGATGAAAAGATATCTTCGAAGCCACCGAAACCGCCGCCGCTGAAGCCACCGCCACCAAAGCCTGCGCTTGGATCTTCATGACCGAATTGGTCGTAACGTGCACGTTTTTGTTCATCAGAAAGCACCTCATACGCTTCGGCAATTTCCTTGAACTTTACATCTGCTCCCTCTTCTTTATTGATATCCGGGTGATATTGTTTAGATAATTTACGATATGCCTTTTTAATTTCATCTTTGCTTGCACCTTTTGAAAGGCCAAGCACTTCATAATAATCGCGCTTACTCATCATTCACTCTCCGCTCTTTTTACATAACGTTTATTGTAGCATGTTCAAAATTTGATGTATATTGAAACCATTTAGTTTCACAAAGATTTAACAGTGAAAAAGTCAAAGCCGAACACTCGGTCTTTGACTTTTTCGTGGTACTTATGTGAGAAGATTATTTGTCGTCTTTAACTTCCTCAAAGTCAGCATCTACAACGCCATCATCTTTTTTGCCTGCGTCTCCTGCGCCTTCGCCGCCTTGTGCCGCTTGCTGAGCTGCTGCTGCTTGCTCATACATTTTCATGATTAGAGGTTGTAAAATACCTTCTAATTTTTCTTTTCCAGCTTTGATACCTTCGATTTCACCAGCTTCTAAAGCCGCTTTTAACTCATCGCGTGCTTCTTCTACTGATTTTTTCTCTTCTTCGTTGATGTTTTCGCCTAAATCTGTCACAGTTTTATCCACTTGGAATACTAGTTGGTCTGCTTCATTGCGAATTTCAGCTTCCTCTTTACGTTTTGCATCCGCTTCTGCATTTGCTTCTGCGTCTTTTACCATTTTTTCGATTTCTTCATCTGTTAAGCCTGAATCAGATTGAATCACGATTGTTTGCTCTTTGTTTGTACCTAAATCTTTCGCTTTTACAGACACGATACCGTTTTTGTCGATGTCGAAAGTAACTTCGATTTGTGGCACACCACGTGGAGCTGGTGGAATATCTGATAATTGGAAGCGACCTAATGTTTTATTGTCTGCTGCCATTTGACGCTCACCTTGCAATACGTGAATGTCTACTGCTGGTTGGTTATCAGCAGCTGTTGAGAACACTTGAGATTTCGATGTAGGGATTGTTGTGTTACGATCGATTAACTTCGTAAACACACCGCCCATTGTCTCGATACCAAGTGATAATGGCGTTACGTCTAATAACACGATGTCCTGTACATCACCTGTTAATACGCCACCTTGTACAGCAGCACCCATTGCTACTACTTCGTCAGGGTTTACACCTTTGTGTGGCTCATGTCCTGTCGCATTTTTGATTGCTTCTACTACTGCAGGAATACGAGTTGAACCACCTACTAAGATGACTTTATCTAATTCTGAAGCAGAAAGACCTGCATCAGATAAAGCTTGACGAGTTGGTACAATTGTACGCTCTACTAAATCACGTGTAAGGTCATCGAATTTCGCACGAGATAATGTTACTTCTAAGTGAAGCGGACCTTCAGCACCAGCTGTGATGAATGGCAATGAAATTTGTGTGCTTGTTACACCCGATAAATCTTTTTTCGCTTTTTCGGCTGCATCTTTTAAGCGTTGCATCGCCATTTTGTCTTTTGATAAATCAATAGCATTTTCTTTTTTGAACTCTGCTACTAGGAAATCAATGATTTTTTGGTCGAAGTCGTCACCGCCCAGCTTGTTGTCACCAGCAGTTGCTAATACTTCGAATACACCGTCACCAAGCTCTAAAATCGATACGTCGAATGTACCACCACCAAGGTCAAATACTAATACTTTTTGGTCTACATCTTGTTTATCTAAACCGTAAGCTAACGCTGCTGCTGTTGGCTCGTTGATAATACGCTCTACTTCAAGACCAGCAATTTTACCAGCATCTTTTGTTGCTTGACGCTGTGCATCGCTGAAATAAGCAGGAACAGTAATAACTGCTTTTGTTACTGATTCACCAAGATAGTCCTCGGCATAGCCTTTTAAGTATTGTAAAATCATTGCTGATACTTCTTGTGGTGTATATTCTTTATCTTCTGCTTTTACTTTTTCAGATGTACCCATTAATGATTTAATAGAAATAATTGTATTAGGGTTTGTAACGGCTTGACGTTTCGCTACTTCACCTACTTGTTTTTCTCCGTTTTTGAAGGCTACAACAGATGGCGTTGTACGGTTGCCTTCAGGGTTTGGGATTACTTTTGGCTCGCCGCCCTCTAATACTGATACACATGAGTTAGTAGTACCTAAGTCAATACCGATAATTTTGCTCATAATAAACATTTCCTCCTAATATTAAACGCTATATGCGTCGATTCACTTGATTAAATTTATTCGTTTACAGATACCATTGCTGGTCGTAATACGCGATCTTTTAATTTATAGCCTTTTTGTAATTCGCGCAGTACGATGCCGCTTTCTTTGTCAGCATCCTGTTCTTGCATCACAGCTTGATGGAAGTTTGGATCAAATACTTCACCTTCTGCAGCAATCATTTCTAAACCTTCTTTAGAAACTGCCTCAAGGAACTGACGTTGTACCATTTCTACACCTTTATATAATGAAACAGCTTCCTCTGATGACACTTCAACTTGTAAAGCGCGGTCTAAATTATCTAAGACAGGTAGCAGTTCCGTTAAAAGGCTTTGAGCACGGAACTTCTCCGCTGCTTCGCGGTCTAACTTATTTCGACGTAACACATTGTCGTAATCGGCACGAAGACGTAAATAGCGGTCTTCTTCCTCTTGTAATTTCGCTTGTAATTCAGCAATTTGCTGCTCTTTTTCGTCAACTACTACCTCTTCTTCTGTTCCTTCTGGTGCAGTTGTTTCTTCCGTTACTTCTTCATTTGTTACTACAGTTTCTTCTTGCTCTTGCTTTGTCGTTTCAGACACTTGATATCCTCCTCATAGCTATTGTCGTAGTGATAGAGCATTGGATAAGACTCTGCGCATTACATCAATCACGGTAACTACACGCTGGTAATCCATACGTGTCGGACCGATGATAGCGATTGTCCCTTGTTCATCACTATTCCCAAAGGAAGCCGTAATGACACTACAATTTTCCATAGCTAAATGATTATTTTCCGAGCCGATGCGAATTTGAATGCCCGAATCAAATGGCTTAAATAAGCGCTGTATTTGACTGTCACGGTCCATTAGTTCCATCAGCATGCGGATTTTATTTAAATCGTGAAACTCTGGCTGGTTCAACATATTCATTTTACCAGCATAATAAACCTTGCCTTCTTTTTGCTCACTTGTAGCTTGCAGCAATGATTGAATGATTGCATCAGCTGTTGATACATGTTGCTTCAATACTTCAAAAGCTTCCAACTCCAGTTTAAAATGCAAATCTTGCAAAGGAATACCGAGCAAACGCTCATTTAATATGTTGACCATTTTTTCAATATCCCCTGGACTAAGACCCGGTGGTAAATCAAGTATGCGATTTTCTACATGGCCATTGTCAGTCACGATAATGGCTACTGCCGTTTGTTCCGTCAATGGAACAATTTGAAATTTTTTCACTTTATGCTTTTTTACATCAGGACCAAGTAAAATCGTCGTATATGTTGTCAACTCCGATAATATATTGGCTGATTCTTTAATCAACTGCTCTGCTTCTACAATATGACGCTTGAAGACAGATTGAATTTGACTCACTTCATCAGCTGTCATAACTTGAGGCTGCAATAAATGATCTACATAAAATCGATAGCCTTTCTCAGATGGCACGCGTCCCGATGACGTATGAGTCTTTTCTAAAAAGCCTAAGTCTTCTAAATCCGCCATTTCGTTGCGGATGGTAGCTGGACTGTACGTAATTCCTTCCTTTTTAGAAATTTGGCGAGAGCCGACTGGCTGCGCAGACATCACAAAATCATCAACGATTACTTGTAAAATTTGTAACTGCCGATTTGTTAACATCCTTATCACCTCTGTTAGCACTCATCAACATCGAGTGCTAATATATTTATAAATTAACAAATCCTCTCCAACCTGTCAACGAAATCGTTCAATCTTCTAGTAAAAATTGCTGAAATACTTCATTTCCGACAAAACGGCCTTTTCTCGTCAGACGTATGCCGCTTGTATCTTGCTCCAGCAAACCATCTACTACCAGCCTCTCTATAACTGTACGATACGTAGCAGAAATAGTTTCACCGAATTTTTTTTCATATATTATAGAAGAAACGCCCTCTACCTTACGCAACCCTAAAAACATTTGCTCTTCCTTACGTTCCGCTTCTGTTACATCATGTTGGTAGACGATTGGGCGCTCTCCCTTTTCCACTGTCTCTATATATTTTTTAATGGGACCATGATTGGAATAGCGTACCCCCTGCATATAGCCATGTGCCCCTGCTCCAAAGCCTGCGTATTCATCATTGTCCCAATAGATTTTATTGTGGATCGAAGCATAGCCTGGCTTGGCAAAATTACTGATCTCATACTGAGCCAAACCACGGGCTTCCATTTCCTGCATGAGTGCATCATACATCTCTGCTTCCAAATCCTCTGTCGGCAATGCCAATTTCCCTTTCGCATATTGAATATAGAAAATGGTTTTTGGTTCCACAATGAGAGAATACGCCGAATAATGCGGTAACTCCAAATCCAGTGCTAATTGCAAGGATTTCTTCCACTGTTCCATACTTTGCTGGGGCAGCCCATACATTAAATCAATGCTGATATTTTCAAAGCCTACTTTTTTCGCAAGGGCAATCGTTTCATATACGTGCTCATTGCTATGTGTACGCCCAATTTTTTTCAGCAAGCCTTGATCAAAAGACTGCACTCCCATACTTAATCGATTCACTCCCCCAGCAAGCAGGGCCTGGAGTTTATCTTCGGAAAGCTCATCAGGATTAGCCTCTGAACTAAATTCTGTCACATGCGCCATTGGAATATACGTACGTATTAATTGTAATAGCCTGGTGATTTGCTCAGCTGACAGGGCTGTTGGTGTGCCTCCGCCCAAGAAAATCGTTTCGACTTTCTCAAAAGCTTGAGGGGCAGCAGCTACCGCCATCGCCATTTCTTTCCCTAACGCTTCTATATAAGCATCTACTGGCTGATTTTTAAAAAATACTTTATTGAAATCACAGTAGTTACAAATTTGATGACAAAAAGGGATATGAATA
Organism: Lysinibacillus odysseyi; assembly: GCA_014595895.1. Classification (GTDB taxonomy): domain Bacteria; phylum Bacillota; class Bacilli; order Bacillales_A; family Planococcaceae; genus Lysinibacillus_B; species Lysinibacillus_B odysseyi_A. The sequence continues at coordinate 1,674,579 of JABUKB010000001.1, forward strand.
TATACTCCTCGTACCATATGATTAACGCCTCCCTTTCTTTGTTCCTCTACCATTGTACCGAAATAAACGTAAAATACAATTTTAGGCACAAAAAAACTGCATCCGCAATAGGCGAACACAGTAAATATTATTATGCTGTAAAAATAGGTTGCTCTCTATTTAATAACATTACCAAATCAATCGCATTTAATGTAGGCAGTTTTGCTGAAAACTGTACCGCTTCATCCTTAGACTGGAACGGGAAAGCATCTAGCTCTTTTGTCACTTCAAAAACTCCATCAATTTTTTGAAGCAAGTATAAACGCACAGTCGGATCGCATGCTTTTGACTGATTGAAGTTTTCCCCGGCCACTAAAATGCCCGTTTCGTTTGAGATTGGACTCATAATTGTTTCGATGGCATCTAGTTCATCTAGTTCAAACCATTCTGGAACATTAATTTCGATTTGCTTTGTCATTAAATCATCCCCCGTTAGAGTATTTATTATTTACCGCTAAGCAGTAAAATAGCACCACATAATTGCGATGGCATAGCTAAGGTGACAAAAATTATTTTATAAATCCAACTATAAATATGATTTATTGAACTAGTAATCCATCCTTGTAAATATATTAATAAAGCTATTATTATATTCATATTACTATTTGCATGGAGGGAAGACAAGCATAAATTTAATAAAAGTCGGAAAAATAGAACCTTTTTTAATATTCCGTATTTATTACAAGGAATATTTTACTATGTAAGAAAATGTAAGGGAGAGTATTTATGTCGATTATCTAGAATAAAATATGGTTTAGCCTTTGCATCTTTTCTTTATAAACAATGACCTATGTTCCAATACTATAACTTTAGGCTGACAATATGAAAATATAAGGGATTTATATTTATTTTTATCCCAATCAATCGTTAACCCTACGTATTACTATAGTAATTTATTTACCCTCGCATTACTCTAAATTTACCATTTATATGACCGACATTACAACCGACATTTTTTCTGTCGTTTATAATGTCGGCATAATATTCTACCATAATTTACTAAATATGTAAAACAAAAAGGTGCATACGGTAATTCAGGGTTGGCCTGTCAATCATTTGTTTTTTACATGGATTCTAACGTTGCCAGCTTTTTTAAAAGTCCCGATTTTACCCCTACCAGTTTATCTAACGACCATTTATGTGTTGGTGGGGCTTTATTAAATATTGCTTGCCTAACTAAAAAGAGAACACATGCACGAAAAGACATGAGTTCTCTCTTTTGATTCTTTCGCGCATGTGCCAAACAACATGCGCGAAACGTATCTTCATATGTTACAGCGATTCCTGCAAGACACTTTCCTTTTAATACTCCCCGATCATAATCTCTGCTTGCCAACCTTCTTTTAAGATTGCCTTTGCTTGTTCTTCCGTTTTCACAATCGGGAATACTCTATCGCATTGTGAGATAGTAAAGAGATTACGGATGAATTCATCGGACACAATAATGACAATTTTTTTATTGCGTACCGAAACTTTCTTGGCAAAATTGACAATCATTCCAAAGCCTGTGCTGTCTATATTCTCTACTTTTTGCATGTCAATAATATAGTCCACGTCTGCATCGAACATATGAGCCTGTAACTCTTTTTTGATATCTTCAATTTTCCCGTATTCCAATTGATCACCAAAAGCAATAAACAAATACCCCTGTTTTAACTCCATTTTCATTGTTGCGCCTTGATTGTTCATACATTATGCCTCCTATTTTTACTTAGACTTGGAACTTATCGACTTCGACGCGTAAGCTATTGGCGATTTCAGCTAACTCAGCCGAATTGGCCGTAATTTCTTCTACCGTGGCTGTCTGTTCTTCGGAAGTAGCCGCGACTTCTTCCGTAGCCGCTGCGGCATCCTCAATAATTTTTGATATTTCATGAATAGCCTTTTGCACTTCTTGAGAATTATGATTTACTTCATCAAAACCGTTTTTCATTTCCTTTACCCCTTGTTCCGTCTCTGAAACACGTACCACAATCTCTTCTAATGCCTCTCCGCCCTTGGCAATAATCATTACCTGTTCCTCGACAGCCTGTAAATTACTTTCCATAGTTCGTACGGTAACCGATGTTTCCGCCTGAATGTCATTAATGAGCTCTGTAATTTGACCTGAAGCAAGTCTCGACTGTTCAGCCAGTTTTCCTACCTCTGCTGCTACCACGGCAAAGCCTTTCCCTTGTTCACCGGCACGAGCAGCCTCAATCGATGCATTTAATGCTAGTAAATTTGTTTGATCAGCAATATTCGTAATGACTGTAATAATGCCGCCAATTTCTTCTGAACGTTTACCAAGGTTTTGAATGGACTCTGTAGCGTAGGTTACCGTTTGTGTCACGGTTCCTAAATGTTTGATAGCTTCATTGATCGCCGCTTCCCCTTCTTTCGCAATGGTCGTGGAATCAATGGCATTCTTCAAAGTAGTTTCTGCCTGCTGTAGACTTTTCGTTACTTCTTCAATTGTTGAACTCATCATTTGAACAATATTTTCTACTCGATCTGACTGATTACTCGTGCCAATGGCAATTTCATTCATCGTCTGAGCAATTTGCGTAGAGGCTTCACTCGTTTGATGAGAAGATTCTGCAAGCGTCTCAGAAGCACTAGCTACTTGATTAGAGCTCATTGCCACAAGTTGAATCGTTTCTTTTAACTGTTCTTCCATATTTTTAAATGCTTGCGATAACTCTGCAATTTCATCGTTTCCTTTTGCTTCATAAACCTGTGTATTGAGGTTCAATTGCGCCAAATCGGATGCATTTTCTTTTAGTTTGTTGAGAGGTTTGGCAATTTGACTTCTGACAAATAAACTAATAACCGCAATTGCTATCAGAGAAATAACGAGTGCAATGACAATATTTTCCCAAATAGAATCTTTTGCAATCTCAATATACGGTGCTGTTGGCACGGCTGTTGCCCAAGCACCAATAACCTCACCACTGTCATCGAGAATTGGTTCATAAGCTGCTCTGTGTTCTTTACCTAAAACATCGGCTGAACCTGTAAAGCGTTGTTTTTCTGATAATACTACTTGCGCTACTTGATCTGAGAGCTTGGTGTTAAGAAGACGTTCTCCATTATCTATGAGATTCGTGCTAATACGCGTGTCTCCTTGGAAAATAGAGACAACGTTCCCACCTGTTAATTCTCCTACTAAATCGACAATTTCTGTATTTTCTACTAGACTGAGATCTCCCTTGTATAATTCTCCATTTTTGATCGACCAATCACCAGGATAAATCGCCTCTATATATTGATAGCTTAAATTTAAATCTGATACTAATTTTGTTTGTAAACTTTCTAATAAATTATTTTTCGCGCTGAAGTAATTAACAGTTGTCAATACTGAAACTAATACTAAAATAGACATTACTGTAATGACATTCATTTTGCGTAGAATTGTCCATTTCATTTTCCCACCTGGCTCTCTATTGTTAATGTTTTTGATATCCCTACTAAAAATTTTCCGGGTGCTACATGTTCAAACCAAAGTTGATTAACCATATGCTGGACAAAAAACAACCCTCTTCCGCGGTCTGAATCTCCCATGGTCTCCATATCATACGTCAGCACTTCTTTCCATTCTTCTTCGGGAATCCCATCTGCTTTATCAATCACTACCATTTGCAAATAGGCCCAATCATGAATGATATGAACTTCAATTGTTTCTTCATTTGCTTTTCCGACCTTTTCCATCGCCTCTACAGCATTAATGACAAGCTCATGCAGAATAAAACACAATTCTTTCTGATTAGGCAGATCATAAGTCAACACGTAACATTTCATCATCTCATCGATTAGATGAATGGCTTGTTGATTGGCAGGTATTTCAATTGAAAGTTTCATTTGTACTTTAGGCTCCCTCGTAATTAATCGTAATAAATACAATTGAAATATCATCTTTAATCGGTCTTTTTTCTAATTGCAAATCCTGTACTAAGGATTTTAAATCTGTTTCGTTTCGCTGTGATAGATACGGTAAAAACTGTTGACTTTCGCATAGCTGATTGTCATGCTGCAAACCATCTGTATAGAGCACGAGGCGTTGTTGCCCGCTGACGGCAATCTGCTGCTTATGCGGTGTAATATTTGGCAATAAGCCTAATATGGGTGTATTCGTTGCTAATGTATATGTAGCGCCTTCCCCAAAAATGAACCCAGATGGATGGGAGGCATTCACATACTCGATTGTTCCACTGTCTAAATCAATCAGCAGATAAATGGCTGTGACTAAAAATCCATCGAGTTGCTCGCACTCAAAGAGGTCATAAATATGACGATTCAGCTCTTGGATCACAGTTACTGGTTCCGATAAATGCGTCATGCTCTCTTTTAGAATGGAGCGAATGGACATCGAGATCAGCGAGGAGGCCACACCGTGTCCCATTACATCATATAAAACTACCGCAACAGTTCGTTCAGAAACTTTTGACCAGTAATACATATCCCCGCCCAATGTGTGCGACATCCGATTAAAACCATCGATTTGCAGCCACTCTAAGTCGAGCGAAGAGGCCAATGCATTTTTCTGTACATTTCTGGCAATCGCTAAATCTTTCTGAAGATTATAATCTTGAATAATTCTCTTTCGTGTTTCGTAATTATATTTAATGGCGATATGCAACCGTGCCTTAAAATAGAAAATATCTAGCGGCTTTAATATAAAATCAAAAATGCCTGCAAAGAAAGCTCCCTCTATTGTTTCGCGTGTATCATAACACGTCACCAACATGACCGGTGCAGAGCTCCATTGACGCAGCTTCGCAATCTCCCCATATACTTTTTCACGATTTTCTGTTGTGCAGACAGCATCTAATAAGATGACATCAATTTTTGCTTTCATCACATCCGCCATCTGTGAAATAGCGAAATCTACTGTTGGATAATGCTGTACATGGCCAATGTCCATATTTTGTAAAAAACCTTTCAAAAGTAATAGATCTTTTTTCATATTACTTACAATCAAAATGGACATATTCTGTAAACAACCCCTTTCTTTTTCCCTGTTTCTCTACTTGAATACCATTATATTATATTTATTTGATTTTTTAACTTTTATTTTGTATTAAATTTCATATTTTTTTAATTTTGCTCAATTGTTCAAAAGCTAGACAAAAAGATATTAAATAAAGTTCATATATAGCTAGTCTGCACTTTAATAGTATCGTTCGAAAATGTACATGTTTAATAGCAGGTCTTTATGTTGCATGAATGACTTATTCAAATAAAAAATCACGCTCAAAGAAACGTGATTCTAATAAATATTTAACTCTGCTTTTTAGGTTTATTTTTCCTGTGCTGTTTTTTTGTTTGTGAATTCTTTGCTTGTTCTTTTGTTAACTCATTATCTTCACGCAAATCTAAATCATCGGGACTTAATTCTACACCAAATTCCTCTTGATTTGATTCACTCTTATTTCGCTTCTCTTTTGCCAAAGTAATCACCTCCACTAATAAATTCTCCTATTTGAGGTGATTTATACTTAGTATTGCCTAAAACACTTTCCTTTTCGCGAACAAAAAATGGAATAAAAATTCTCGTAAAATCAGCAATAAAAAAAGGCGAGGGAGCCATTGATTTATTAGAATTCGCAGCTTTCAACTGCGGAATAAATCTTTGGCAACTCTCGCCCAGTTGTATTTTGTTAAATATAACAAGCTTCAAAACCTTTGAGATGATTGACCTATTTCGTATCATCCATTTTCAGAACCGCCATGAAGGCTTCTTGCGGAACTTCTACTGATCCAACCTGCTTCATACGCTTCTTACCTGCTTTTTGTTTCTCAAGTAATTTACGTTTACGTGAAATGTCACCACCGTAACATTTTGCAAGTACGTTTTTACCCATGGATTTAATAGTGGAACGGGCAATAATCTTTTGACCAATCGCCGCTTGCACCGGTACTTCGAATTGTTGACGAGGAATTAATTCTTTTAATTTCTCCACAATTACTTTTCCACGCTCATACGCAAAATCTTTGTGTACGATAAAGCTTAATGCATCGACTTGCTCACCGTTTAATAGGATATCCATTTTACTTAACTTCGAAGTTTGGTATCCAATTAATTCATAATCAAATGACGCATAGCCCTTTGTATTTGATTTTAAGAAATCAAAGAAATCAAATACGATTTCAGCTAATGGCATTTCATAAACGATTTTTACACGCGTTGAGTCGATATAGTCCATGCCTGAGAAGTTGCCGCGTTTCTTTTGGCAAAGCTCCATGACAGCTCCAACGTAATCATTTGGCACCATAATCGTTGCTTTTACATATGGTTCCTCAATATGATCAATTTTTTGTGGGTCTGGCATCATCGATGGGTTATCTACTTTTAGAACTGTTCCATCTGTTTTAGTTACTTCATAAATTACAGAAGGTGCAGTTGTAATAAGGTCGATATTAAACTCACGCTCGATACGCTCTTGAATGATTTCCATGTGAAGTAGACCTAAGAAACCGCAACGGAAACCAAAGCCTAACGCTTGAGAAGTTTCAGCCTCATATTGTAATGCTGAGTCGTTTAACTCTAACTTTTCCAATGCTTCACGCAAATCATTGTAACGCGCTGTATCAATTGGATAAAGACCGCAGTATACCATTGGGTTTAATCTGCGGTAACCTGGTAGCGGCTCTGCTGCAGGGCGGTTTGCTAATGTTACCGTATCCCCCACGCGCGTATCTGATACATTTTTAATCGATGCTGTTAAGTACCCAACATCTCCAACCGTTAACTCTTTTTGCGCTACTGACTTGGGTGTATGAATCCCTACCTCGATTACTTCAAATTCAGCACCCGTTGCCATCATTTTGATTCGATCGCCAGCCTTTACAGTGCCTTCCATAATACGGATCGAAATGATAACTCCTTTATAAGCATCATAAACCGAGTCAAAAATCAGCGCTTTTAACGGCGCATCTGGGTCCCCAGTTGGCGCTGGTACTTTTTCTACGATTTGCTCTAAAATATCTTCAATCCCGATACCTGCTTTAGCAGAAGCAAGTACTGCCTCTGATGCATCAAGACCGATTACGTCCTCTACCTCTGTACGAACGCGCTCTGGATCGGCTGCTGGTAAATCGATTTTATTGATGACTGGTAAAATTTCTAAATCGTTATCAAGCGCTAAATAAACATTCGCTAACGTTTGCGCTTCAATTCCTTGAGCAGCATCCACCACTAAAATAGCCCCTTCACAGGCAGCTAAAGAACGAGATACTTCATATGTGAAATCGACATGTCCTGGTGTGTCGATTAAATGGAAAGTATATGTTTCTCCATCTTTTGCATTATATTTTAACTGTACTGCGTTTAATTTAATAGTAATACCGCGTTCGCGTTCTAAATCCATTGAATCTAATAATTGTGATTTCATTTCACGTTGTGCCACTGTTTGAGTCTTTTCTAAAATACGGTCAGCCAGTGTGGACTTTCCGTGGTCAATGTGCGCAATAATAGAGAAATTACGAATATTCTCTTGACGCTTTAAACGTTCTTCTCGATTCATTTTTTCCACTCCTAATTAAACTATACTGAATTATACTATGAATCGCGCACAAAGAACAACAACAGAACGTTTAGAACCTAGTTGATGTTAGGTTTTTTCTCATAGTTTTCTTTTTTTAATAGCATAGCAATGCTAGTCATTTACAACCAATCGAAGAATCATGGTAAAGTGGATGTTTGCATGTCCACTCCTTTCAATGATAGCATCATTTCTGTTTCTTCTATATTTACGGCTTCACCTTACTATATCCATTTTCGGTCCTTTCCCCGCAAAATGGAACATTCTATCCCCTTATTTTTTGCATGAAAAAACGGCACCCTGCTGGATACCGCTAACTTCCTTCAAGCATCATGCTGACTGCCTGCGTGAGTACAGAGATTGTTCTTAAAATCTCTTCCTCCGTATTATCGATTCCCCCAAGTTCCACAAGTATCATATTCGGCGCGAGATCTTGATTATAAATTCCATTCACTCCTGCACCCGATTTTTGGATAACGCCTCGTGATATACCCGGGACAAGTCCATTTAATATGCTATGCAAACCTTCTGCATAAGCCAAATTCCACCGATAGTTGGCATGCCCAGCCCCTACAACAAATGCCAATTTAGCATAGCTTGTGTCCGCCTGTAAGGTAGTTGTTTGCTTGCCAGCCGAATCCCTGTGGACATCAAGCACCAAATCATAATCTTTTGCGATAGCCTGTTCCACAAAAGGACGCGCTGCTTTATAGGCACCCGCAAAAGTACCTCCTTGCTTTTTCAGCTCTGCCATTATATCGATTTCCATTGTCGTCGCTTCAATGTTTTGCATTGCAAAATGCTCTTCAAAGGCTGTGCTGAGAGAATAAATATTATGTTGTGAATCATAAACTGCCTGCATACCAGACTCCGCCTTCACAATCGGCTTAAATGCTTCATGTGAATGCGTATAAAAAAGCAATACTTTATGACTTGGTTGTACTGTTTTTAATGGTTCAGTCGCTGCATACACAATTTTCTCCGTTTTTTGGGGCTCTGTATTATTGGGAAAAGGTAGCTGCCCTGATACAATCGGTACCATGAATAATAGCGCTATAAAAATGAAACGTGCTTTCCACTTTTTCAACCGCATCCACTCCTTGCCATAGTGTACGGAAGTGGAAAACAATTTAGAACGATTTTGCCCAATCGAATAAACTATTCGTAATTAAAACTGCATACTGTCCTAACCAAATATCGCATTCTTTTGGCGTGACAATAAGCCGCTGCTGGACATGCAATACTTCTCGCAATAATTGCATACGATCTTCCTTTGACCAGGTAGACCATTCTCCAAAAATAGGACGCAATACTGTATAATCGATCTCCGTATCTTCTGATGGTTGCCAAGAGGTCACAGATAATTTGCCAGAAGGCGAATCTTTTTCAGCAATTTTAGCACCAATGGATTTAAAAACACTCTCTATTGCGTCCGCCAGTAACACAGTCGCTTCTACTACAGTCGGAATCCCGATAGCTGTTACCGGCACACCTAGCGTCTCATAGGCTACTTCAGTACGCTGGTTACCGACACCCGACCCCGGATGAATCCCGGTATCCGTTAATTGAATGGTACGGCATAAACGTTCAGACGATCTAGTAGCCAATGCATCAATCACAATGACAAGCTCTGGCTTTATTTTATTGACGAGTGCCTCGACAAATTCTTTTGTTTCAAACCCTGATTGCCCTGTGACACCCGGTGCATACATAATGAAAGGAACATTGCGCTCTTCCTCAAATTCTTTTTGCATCATATCAATAGTAAATGGACCAATCGCATCTGGCGTAATCGTTTTATTACCAAGACCGATGACTAAAATTTTGCTTTCCTTTGTCAAATTTATTTTTTCATGTAATGTGTGAAGATGCTTTGTAAACACTTTTCCGAAGTGTTTCAAATCCTTTTCATCTTCTGGTGTTAAATGTGGGATGGATAACGTAATGTACGTGCCTGCTTTTTTATTGATTTGCTTGGCACCTTCTTCGCTTACCGTTACACGAGATACTCTTATACGATGTTCGCGCCATTCCTCTAAAATGACTCCTGTTGTCTGCTCTAGCTTTTTCTTATTTTGCTGTTGGACCACTTGTTCACTTTCATCAATTAAATCTGTACGATTCCACTGTATATTTTCCATCATTTCACCTCGAATTTAGTATGTTCTATGTGTCAAGTAAATATTCTTTGCATTTATGTATTGCAATTCTTTCAAGCCTTTGGTAAAATGATTTTTGTTGTATTGACACATGAAATAAGTGAGAATACTCATCTCGTACCTAACACTTAGGAGGTGAAAGTAATGCCAAACATTAAATCTGCTATCAAACGCGTTAAAGTTAACGCTAAAGCTAACGCAGCTAACACTCAAGCAAAATCTGCTATGCGTACAACTGTGAAAAAAGCTGAGCAAGCAATCGCTACTGGTGCTGAAAACGCACAAGAATTAGTAATCGCTGCTTCTAAAGCTCTTGATAAAGCCGCTTCTAAAGGTCTTATCCACAAAAACGCAGCTTCTCGTAAGAAGTCTCGTCTAGCTAAAAAAGCTTAATAATGAAACCGAGGTCGGCGCTATTGCCGACCTTTTTTCATTTTGTAGAAGAGAAAAGATATGATATTGCTGCTAGTTTATACAACATCTTAACCGCTTATACGACACGTTCGCTATTTTATCTGCGTAAAACGCAAAAAACCGCCTATCTTTAGACGGTTTTTCCACTTATAATTTTTTCATCAAAAACAATTCCAAGAAACGCTCCCTATTACCGCTGACAGACTTTAACTGTAAATCGACATTCGCTAAAGAATACAAAGCTTGCAATAGTTTTTGCTGGGACGGCTTTTGACGCTGCTCTAAAATCATTTTCACGCGGTATGGATGAACCTTCAGCTGCTTTGCCATTTGCTGTTGACCGTAGCCTTTACTCGATAGATAGAAAACATGGCTCATCGTTCGAATATTAGAAGCCAGCAGCCCAACCAGCGCAATCGGTTCCTCTTTTTGGCGCAGCAAATCGTGATAAATAGCTAATGCTTCCTGCTGGCGGTTGCCTAGGTAGGCATTGAGCATTTTAAATGCATCATGCTCCAATGTTTTTGCTACTAAATCCTCTACTAAAGGTTGTGTAATGAGATGGTCCTCACCTAAATAAAGGGATAGCTTTTCCACTTCTATTTGAAGCTGCAGCATATTAGGTCCTACCATTTCTACCAGCTTCACAAGTGCTTCATCCTCAATCTCTTTCCCGTAACCGTTCACTATTGTACGAATCCAGCTATATAAATCATTTTCTTGCGGTGTAATAGCCTCTAGCATATAAGCTTTCGACTTCATTAATTTCGTTACTTTTTTTCGTTCATCCAGCTTTTCGTACGGCGCAATGAATACCGTGACAGCTGTATCTGTCGGATGCCCTAGCCACGCTTCCAGCCGTGCCAGATTATGCTCTATTTTTTCCTTGCCTTTTTCCGCGGCTTTTAAAAACGATGCATTTTTCGCAATGATGAGCTTGCGTTCCGTGAAAAAAGGAATCGTGTCGGCTTCATCTATGACATAATCTAGCGGTTGTTCATCTAGATCAAAGATGATGATTTCAGCTTCTTCTATCGGTCCCATTGCCTGCTTCATTTTTTTTATCGTTTCATCGATATAATAGCTTTCTTGTCCAACTAGTAAATATACAGGGGCGAATTGCCCGTTTTTTATTTCTTGCCATGCTTTTGTAAAACTCACGAACGGCGCCACCTCTCTCATGTGCTATATTTCAGTATACACTACGAATGTGAAGATTTTAAGGACAAATAGCTCTATCAAAATAATGGCAATTATTTGTTTCTATATAGATTTTTACCATGCCTTATCTTATAATAAGTGGAGAGTAGGAGGGATATTTATGGCAGGACATTCAGATCCAAATTACGTAACTGAAAATCCATTCGAAGGCCGTGGCCGCGCAATGCAGCAAAACGACTTCCCGGATGCTGGTTACGGTTTCGCTATTTCAATTGGTTTCTTCTCCATTATGTTCATTATGGCAGTAATCGTAGAAGTAGCAACACGCGTTAACTAGTTATGAAGAAAAAGGACGTTTCTTAAAGTATGCACTTTAAGAGACGTCTTTTTTATCCCGCATTAACGGGTAGTAAGACTCCCACCTCTAGGCTTAAGAAAAGAGAAAAGTATAGGTGGGAGATCAACTACCCGTAAAAGCCCGATTGGTTCAACTAACAATCAGTGGGATGAGAAAAACCCCCACTGATTGAAGTTTCACTTTATTGATTTTTCATTCTAAAACCTGTATCCGTCACTATAAGTTCAATCGTGCCGTCTAGCCCCGTTACAACATAGGGTAGATATCGATTCGCAAAGCGCTCGACAACCTCGGGGTGAGGATGCCCGTACCGATTATCTTTCCCTGCTGAAAAAATGGTCAGCCTTGGACGGGTCAGTGCTACAAACTCTTCTGTACTCGATGTTTTACTACCATGATGACCAGCCTTTAAAACCCCGATATTTTGCAGCATTTCTGCTTTTGTATCCACAAGCCCCTGTTCCCCGTCCGCCTCCAGATCACCCGTAAAAAGCGCTTTAAATGCTCCGTAGTGCACCATCAGCACCAGCGAATCATTATTGCCTTCATATTGCGTGTCTGTCGGCCAAATATAGCGAAAATGAGCTTTTCCTATTTGCCACTCATCCCCGGCTATTTTTTCTTTAATGGGTATCCTATATTTCTGCAGCTGTTCCCGTAAATCTGCGGCTACCGGCTCGTAAGACGCGCTTGGTGTCATATGAACTTCCCCAATGCGTATTTCCTTGACGACCTCTTCTGCCCCTTCTATATGATCAGCATCTGCATGAGAAATAATTAAAGCATCAATCTTGCTTATCCCTTTCCCTTTTAAATAAGGTACAACAATTTGCCTCCCTACCTCATATGCATTTTGTCTTCTTTTCCATTCTTCCATTTCAAAGCGCAGTATACCCCCTGTGTCTATTAAATAAATGCCGCGCCTAAAAGGCAGCTCAATTAGCGTAGCATCCCCCTGCCCTACATTAATAAACGATATTTGTGCCTCTTGCTCCAGATAATGACTAGTATGCAAAAGGAGTGCAGGCAATAAAATCACCGCTGCAATAATGGTCAGCCTTGCCTGCTTTACAAGTAATAGAAAGGCGAGAAAAACACTCATATATAAAAACAAGAGCCAACCCAGTTCTGGCTTTCCTGCTACCCACATTTGATAAGGAATATCCTGTAACCACATAATGAGCTTAGTCAAACCTTCCCGCAGCGGTTCATAGAGAACAAACAGAAAATCCGTCACCCTCGCTGAAATATAGGAAAGGGATAATAGCAGGAGGTTAATTGGCAAAATAACAAAGGAAAACAGCGGCACAAAAAAAATATTGGCAACAAAAGAGGATAAACTTAATTCATAGAAGTGATATAGCAGGAGCGGATAGGTGATTAATTGGCTAACGAAAGTCATAATAAACCCTTGCATCCACCATGTTTTAGCCCGCACCAGTAGGGGGCTTGAATAAATCAGGCTAACCGTAGCTAAATAAGATAATTGGAAACCGACTTGGTAAATAGCACCAGGTTGCCATATGACAAATACTATAAAACTGATAGCCAATGCATCATCAATGGGCAACCGCCATTTGAAGTAGCGTGCCAACATGATAAACTCCACGACTGAAACAGACCGCCAAACAGATGGGGCGCCGCCCGCTAGCAACGCATAAATAGGCAATACGATAATGAGAACAATCGTGGCTAGTTCCCTACGTACGCGTAAACGCAACAGCCCTTGGAAAAACAACATCGATACAAGAGCTACATGCAAACCCGAAATCGCAAATAAATGCGTAATGCCTAATTTTTGATAGGCGCGGTTTAATTCTACATCGACAGCATCCTGTTCACCAATAATCAATGCCTGCGCCTCAGCTACAAGCGATTCAGGAAAGACCTTTTCCATATGAGCGCTTAACCGGTAACGCTGGTCATAAATTTTTGCCAGTATACCTTGATGCTGTCCTGCATGCTGTAAAACGCTAACTTCCAAAATACCGATTGCCCGTTTACTTTTTAAATAATTGGCCATATCAAATTGATAGCGATGATGTGGCTCTTCTGGCGCTATAAGCTCACCTTCTACATAAAAGCTGCTTTGCGCCAACGACAATGCTTCAAAGGCTTGCTTCTCCTGTACTGTCTGAAACTGATAAGAAAAATAAATAACACGTCCTGACGTATCCTTTACAAGTCCCCTAAATGATTGACCATTTATTGTATACGTATCTGTCATGGTGACTGTTGTCGGTAAAACAAGTGGTTCCTCTAGCTCTTTTAATGTAAAAGTGACATAAAGAAAAATAACGAACCCGACGACCAACACCGCTATGAAATGCCCTTTAGAAAACCCTCTATACTGAATCCACCAGACAATAGCCCCTAACAACAATAAAAGCCCTACCGATTCATAGGCCGCGATCACTGCGACTAAAACCGATAAGGCATAGTAAATCCATTTATGCTTTAACCAATTGACCAAATAATACGTTCACCTTCTCCTCATATGGACGCAATTCTTGTTCTGACGCACCAAGCGCACGCATTTTTTCAAGCATTTCCAACGCTAGTGCGAGCTTATCGTCTTTTAAAAAGTCGATTTTCGCTTCATCGAATAGGATATGTTTGACTTCTACCCCAGCCTTGTTAAACAGCTCTAGCGCATATGGATTATTTTTATAATCTTTCGCATAATAAACATGGCGAATCCCTGCTTGAATAATCGTTTTCGTACAAGGGAGACACGGAAAATGTGTCACATATATATCAGCACCGTTTGCTGGTGTCCCGTACTTCGCGCATTGCAATAGGGCATTTGTTTCGGCATGAATCGTACGGACGCAATGATTGTCCACTACATAGCAACCTTGATCGATACAATGCTCATCTCCTGAAATAGAACCATTATATCCCCCTGCAATAATGCGTTTTTCTCTGACAATCGTCGCGCCCACTGCTAGTCTTGTACAAGTACTGCGCAATGCGAGTAAATGACTTTGTGCCATGAAAAACTGATCCCACGTAATTCGCTCCATATGACTACCTCCATTCATTCATACGTTTAAGTGTAGTCAAAATTTAGCTCGCTGGCAATGTCATAATTGTTGAAAACTTTATTTAATATCAATTAAATCCTGTAATTTTTCAAATGTTTTCTCACCAATGCCTGTTACTTTTTTCAGGTCTTCAGTCGTTGTAAAGGATCCCTTTTCTTGACGATGCGCTATAATGGCTGCTGCTTTTGCAGGTCCGATACCTGGTAGCGTTGTCAACTGTGATTCATCTGCTGCATTAATATTGACTTTCCCTTCACTAGAGGCTGTCGGGGAAGTCGTGTTAGCTTGTACCATTATTGTTTCAGGTACCTCTTCTCCTACTTTCGGAATGTAAACTACCATTTCATCTTGCAGCTTTTGGGCATGATTAATTAGTTGAGGATTGGCTTCCTCGGTATAGCCTCCAGCCTGCTGAATAGCGTCTGTGATGCGTTGTTCAGTTGTAAATGGGTAAACTCCGGGATAATGAACAGCTCCCTTTACGTCGACATAAATCGTCTGTGGCACTGCGGCTGCAGTTTCCATCTCTATTGCAGGATTGGTGTCTTCAAAGACAGGTGTTTCGGAGGAAACTTCCGAAATGAGGTCAAATGAGGTAGATTCCTCTTGGTTGGCAAAAAAATATAGGAGGATGATGACAGTAATAGCGCCTGGTAGCAGCACTCTTTTTCCATATTTCGCAAATAGATGTTGGATTTGTACCACCCTTTCATCTAGAAGGTAATCATATGGAGTTCCCTTTATTATACAAATTTTTCAAATATTTTCAACAAAAAAATGTGCAGGGTGTTCCCTGCACATTCTGCATTATTTTACTGCACGAATAAAGACTCGCTCGCTTGTATCCGTTGGCGGTTCTAAAAGCCAGTCAGCTGTTATTTCTACATGAGAAAAGCCGATTTCTTTCAGCCATGTTTCATATTGGGCAGGTGCAAAACTGCGTTGGAAATGCTCTTCATCAAAGCGTTCAAACCAATTTTCTTGCTCGCCTTCTACAAAAAATGTCATCTGATGATACACAGAATGTTCGTATTCCCCGGGTTCTGTATGCCAAATATACGTAACATGCCCATCATCATACGTAAATGGACCATCTAAAAAGATTGCATTCATTTTATATAGCGAATGCACATCGAAAAATAATTGACCACCTTCACGCAAGGCTTCGTAGACACGCTTTAATGTCTCATATACGGCTGTCTCTTCTATTACATAGTTAATGCTATCGATGGGAATGACTGCTACATCTATGTGTTCAAAACCGTCTAACTCATCCATTGACATTGCAAAATATGGAATTGATTTACCTGCACCCTCTGTACGTGCTTGTGCCATTGCCAGCATATCCTCTGAAATATCGATGCCTGACACTTGATAGCCTGCATCATCGAATTTCATCGACATCGTACCTGTCCCGCAGCCGATATCAAGTACATGGGGATAGTCTTTTGCAGGTGCATGTAAACGAACCCATTCTACATATTCATCATACGGAATATCTGTCATCAGTTCATCATAAATATAGGCAAATCCTGAATAACTAGTCATTTGAAGGCACTTCTAGTTGTGGTGCATCTCCCCAAAGACGCTCTAAGTTATAAAATGAACGCTCATCTTTATGGAAAATATGCGCTACCACATCACCAAGGTCTACTAATACCCAACGGGCAGAGTCCATTCCTTCGATACGTTTTACTTCATGCCCGTTTTCCTGTGCTTTTTCGGCAATTTCACGAGCGATAGCTTGTACTTGGCGATCTGAATTACCATGACAAATTAAAAAATAATCTGCCAGTAATGAAATACCCTGCATATTTAATACGACAATATCCTCTGCGTGTTTGTCGTCTGCTGCCTTATAAGACAATTGTAATAATGTTTGGTTCATTTATTTTTCCACTCCTATAATATCGTTGTAGCATTCAATGGAAAGTGGATAGATTGGAATTTCCGCGCTTACTAAAAATGAGATATTATGACTTATACAAGCTCGCATGCCAGCATGTAAATCTGTTCGTGCGATTTCTCGTAAGCGCTCTACACCTGGAAAATTACGATTCGGTTCAGTCATATCAGCTACATAAATAATTTTTTCTAAATGACTCATACCTACACGCCCTGTTGTATGATAGTGCATAGCATTTAAAATATCTTCATCCTGTATACCTAGCTCATTTTTTGCGCGGTAAGCGGCAATCGGACCGTGCAAAATTTCAGCTCCCCAAGGAATCAATCGCTTATCAAATCCATTTTCACGGATGATCACACGCATTTCTTCCTCATCCTCATATTTAGCTAAGTCATGCAAAATCGCTGCTATTTCAGCTTTTTCGGCATCCTCGCCATACAGATTCGCTAATTCTATCGCAGTCTCTGCGACACCAAGCGTATGGTCATAACGCTTTTGTGGCATACGAGGTTTGATATACGCTAATAGTTTTTCACGCTCCATACAATCCTTCCTTTCGAATGTATGCTTCTATTGATTGTGGTACTAAATACTTTACAGTTTGACCAGTGGCAAAACGCGCACGTAATAAAGTTGAAGAAAGATCGATTTGCGGAGCATCAACCATTAAAATCGGATATTGGCTCTGTGCCTTGCTACCCGGTCGACGTAAGCCAATAAATTCGACAAGTTCTAAAAGATCATCGATGCGATACCATGTTGCAAGGGCATCAATGCTATCGCCGCCAATGATAAAATAAAACTTTGCCTCTGGTTCACGGGCTGTTAAAGCAGCCATTGTATCGTACGTATAGGAAGTGCCACCATGCTGAAGTTCATACATTTCAATGGTAAAAGGTGAATCTTCTATCGCCAAACGTACCATGACTTCTCGCTGGGCATTTGTAGCACTTCCCGACTTTTTATGAGGCGGAATGGCATTTGGCATAAAGCGTACCTCATCTAGCTGTAAAGCATGCCTTGCCTCATTGGCCATCATTAAATGTCCGATATGGGGTGGATTGAATGTCCCCCCTAAAATACCGATTTTCTTCAACGCCAATCACCTTACTTTTTGCTTACTTTTGGTAGGACGATTTTTTTGTTGTTACGAGATTCTTTATATAATACAACCGTTAAACCGATTAGCTGTACAAGCTCCGCACGTGTACCACGAGCTAAGCTTTCTGCTACTTCATGTTTGTCGTCTTCACAATTATCTAAAATACGTACTTTAATTAACTCGCGCACTTCTAAAACCTCGCGTAATTGTTGAATCATTGCGTCGTTTACGCCACCTTTTCCGACTTGGAAAATAGGATCTAAATGATGCGCCTCAGCACGTAAAAATCTTTTTTGTTTACCTGTTAACAATGTTTTTTCCTCCTAATTGCTCTGTTAATCGAGCAATTGTACCGTTTATATTTGGTTCATGACCTAGCCAGTACTGGTAGGCAATGGCCCCTTGATGCACGAACATTCCAAGTCCGTTGACGATTGTTGCTCCCTTTTTTTCAGCCGCTAATAAAAAAGGCGTCATTAATGGATTATACACAATATCAGCCGCAATTGCGCCTGTCGGGAACTTTTCTAATGAAAATGGCAAAGCAAAATCACCTGTACTCATGCCTGCTGGTGTGGTTTGCACAAAAATTTTAAAGGTGTCCAGCTCTTCTTCAGCTTGCTGCATTGTGATGGCTTGGCCGCTACCCATTTCATCCACAATAGCCTGCGCTTTCTCAAGCGTGCGATTAGCGATGGTAATATTCGTATAGCCTGCTTGCTGCAGAGCAAAAGCAATACCACGTGCAGCTCCACCGGCACCAATCAATAGTAGCGGTGCTTGACGATGTTCTGTACCGACAGCTTCTTCTAACGATTTTACAAAGCCTGGACCATCTGTATTATAACCTTTTAACTTACCCTCTGTTGTACGAACAACCGTATTGACAGCGCCCATCTTTTCAGCTAAAGGATCTAATTCATCTAAAAATGGAAGAATGGTCTCTTTATGTGGAATAGTCACATTCCAACCGCTTGTCCCTAATAATTGAAAAGATGATACGACCTGCTGTAAATCCTCTGACTTTACATGTACAGGAATATATGCCGCATCTATATTCATTTCTGCATACCAAGCATTGTGCATCTCTGGTGATTTCGATTGTGCGATTGGGTCGCCGATCACTGCAAACCACTTTTTCATATCCCCATCATCCTTTGTATCGATTGTAATAGCCGTCTCCTTAAATAAGTGACGGACGGATAAATACTTCTACACCTTTTGGTGCATGTGCTGCTACGACTACATTGGCATGCTGTACAGTAATCCATCCTAAGCCTGAGAACACGACATCCGTTTTGTCCTCTTTAATTGAAAATTCATGACGAACGAGTTCAGGCAATTGATCGATATGCTTGACTGTTGGCGGTGCCAATAGCTCCCCTTTATGGTTAGCATACAACTCGTCTGCCTTCTCAAGTTTCGTACGGTGAATCGGTAAGTCATTGGCTACATGTACTGTAAATGCAGAACGCTCACCCTTTATAAAGTCAAAGCGCGCTAAAGCACCGATAAACAATGTTTGTTCTGGATTTTGCTGATACACTTTTGGTTTGATTTCTTTTTTCGGCATAATATATTTTAACTCAGATGCATCTAAGTAATGCGCCATTTGATGATGATTAATAATACCCGGTGTATCATAAAGAGCCGAGCCATCATCCAACGGAATCTCAATCATATCCAGTGTAGTACCTGGGAAATGAGAAGTTGTAATCACTTCTCCTTCACCTGTAGCTTGCTTAATGACACGGTTAATAAATGTTGATTTCCCTACATTTGTACATCCTACTACATAGACGTTTTTGCCATTTCGGTACTGTTCGATGGCATCCATTACCTCTGCCATTCCTTTACCCTTATGAGCTGATACAAGCTTTACATCTACAGCATGTAAGCCTAGATTTTTCGCTTCACGCTTTAACCAATTGACCACTTTGTTGGCTTTCACTGACTTTGGTAATAAATCAGCTTTATTCGCTACAAGCAGTACAGGGTTGCTTCCTACGAAACGGTGTAATCCGGGTAACCAGCTCCCGTTGAAATCAAAAATATCAACAATTTTCACGATTAGACCTTCTTGCTGACCAAGACCGTTTAAAATGCGTAAAAAATCGTCATCTGTTAAGCTAACCGGCTGAATTTCATTGTAATTTTTTAAGCGGAAACAGCGTTGACAAATAACCACTTCTTTTTCTAATGATGATGCTGGCGCATAACCAACCTCATTTTTATCTTCTGTTTGAATAACTGCTCCACAGCCAATACAATTTGGCATTTCGTTCATTATACTATTTTCCTCCCTATTCCCATCAAATATCCCAAGTTTTAATTCCTCTACGTTTCAAATCATTAAATACACGACGCTCTACAAAGCGATTAAAGCGCGTCACAAGACCATCCGATTGTGCCACAGGACGGACTAAAATTGTATATAGTTTTTGACGTTTTGCCCCCATAATATCCGTTAAAAGCTGATCTCCTACCATGCATACCTCGTGACGCTTTAATTTTAAGCGAACGAGTGCTTGATAGAAACCATTTCCTAAGGGCTTTCTGGCGTGTGGAATGTACGGGATTCCAAGTGGTTCTGCAAAACTTTTCACGCGCTTTTCGTTATTGTTTGACGCAATAATAACAGCAATCCCTGCATCAACCATCATTTCGTACCAAGCCGCTAGTTCTTCTGTCGCGTCAGCACGATCCCATTCTACAAGCGTGTTATCCAAATCGGTAATAATTCCGCGAATACCGAGTTCCACTAACTTTTCTGGTGTAATATCAAACACCGTTGATACAAATTCATCTGGCAATAAGAAATTATACAAAATAGCTACTCCCTTACTTTATATAGTAAATAATTATAACATATTGGCGAATGCTTCTCCCATGCGAATGGGAGTACCGCGTTTGATACTGCTGCAAAAAGCAATAGAATCTTTTTCAAATAACATAACAACGGTTGACCCGAACGTAAAGTATCCAACCTCTTCCCCTTTATGCCAGGTCGTTGTCGTATTCGTTAATGTAATAGAATTGACAAAAGTAGCGCCTACTTTTATAAATGCTGCCCGCTTATCGTTATACATCAGTTCGCTAATCATGCGATAATTATGACTTAGCGGCTTTTTGCCGTATGTAAGTCCTAATTGATTGACCGGATATGACTTGCCTCCCAGTACATATTGACGCAAGACATAGGCATTGACCGGACTATGCATACGATGATAATCGGCAGGGCTTAAATAAAAGACGATATACATCCCGTCCCGGTAAGTTTCAGCACTGGACTTGCTTCCTAGCAAATCTTGCAATGTATAAGGTTTATTTTTCACTGTAAAAACCATGTCATCTGTTATAGCGCCAAACGCTTCTATCTTTGCATCAACTGGACTTGTCAAGGTTTGGGGAGCCAAATCAATCGGACGTGTACCTTCTTTTAACGTCCGCGTGAAAAATTCATGCAAGCTTGAAAACTGATCTGTTTTTTTTGAAACTTCTTCTATGTTAATATCGTATATTTTACTATAACTACGAATAAACCTTTTACTAATAGGTGAAGTTGTTAATTTTTTTAGTAAGGTGGAGCTCATTTTACCATTTGTTAATTCAATCATCGATTGATACATTTTTTCTCTCATCAATAGACCTCCGCATCATGCTAAAAAATAATTATAATGGTTATTCAAATCAATGAAAAGCAATTTCCCTATAAAAATAGTGAACAACTTTTCAACTCGATGTCTTTCAGAGTATAATAGTAGATAGTAAAGAATAAAGGAGTGTTTTCGTATGTTTCTTCTCCACAAGGTGGATGCCACAGTGAAGAAAGTTAAATCGAACGCTGCCAATCTAATTACCATACTGAATATGTCATTTGGTGGGGCTGCCATCATGGCAACGATGAATGAATATTACAACTACAGTGTGTTGTTTATTTTTATTGCCGCATTTTTAGATCGCTACGATGGTAAGGTAGCACGCAAATTCAATCAAGAGTCAGAGCTCGGCAAGCAGCTTGATTCAATGGGGGATATTATTTCATTTGGCGTAGCTCCCGCGCTGCTTATGTACGAGTTAACACTTATAGATTTCGGTGTCGCTGGCATGGTCATGGCCGTTTTATATATTGCTTGTGGCGCTCTTCGATTAGCGCGCTTTAATGTAATGGATGCTACAGGCTATTTTGTCGGCTTGCCTATTACAGCCGCAGGGACGTTACTAACTCTTTCTTTCTTTTTCACACACGCCCTGTCACCAGTCTTTTATATGTTTTTATACCCAATCTTAGCTATTTTAATGATTAGTACATTTACGTTAAAAAAAGTTTAATCGTATCGTTTAAAAGCATCATCCTTACAGAAAAAAGGATGATGCTTTTTCCGTTCATATTTCGCGTTTTTTCGACATAAGCTAGCAAAAAGGAAAGGATGGCTGTGTGGCCCTTTTATTTTCGCTTCTACAGTTATGGCTAGACTTCCCTTCTATGATTGGATATCTCAAAGGGCAGGCATTTCCGAAACCATTTTCACGAGAAGAAGAACAGCAGGCCATTGAAAAATTTTTAAACGGTGACGAACAGGCAAGACTTGATTTAATCGAACGCAATATGAGACTGGTCGCCCACGTCGTAAAGAAATTCCACCCACCGCATGAACTTTTGGATGATTATATTTCCATTGGAACTATAGGACTGATGAAGGCCGTAGCAAGCTTTACTCCCGATAAAAAAACGCGCCTTGCCACGTATGCAGCGCGGTGTATTGAAAATGAGATTTTAATGTATTTGCGTACACAGAAAAAGGTACAAAAAGACGTTTCCTTATTTGAACCAATCGGTATTGATAAAGATGGGCAAACATTGCAAATCCGTGATTTACTGCAGTTTGATGAAAAACCAGCATCAGAACAGCTAGAAGACCGAGAACGCGAAAAACAGCTGTATGTTTTTTTGCGGGTGCTCGAGCAACGCGAGTTAGAAATTATTACATTGCGCTATGGCTTGCTGCAGCAAAAGCCGTTAACACAAAAAGAAATTGCCAAAAAGCTTGGGATATCGCGCAGCTATGTGTCACGTATTGAAAAACGTGCACTCGTGAAGCTATACCAACAGTTTAAAAAACAAGAGCCTCCATTGCATGAATGAAGGCTCTTTGTTTTATAATTTTTCAATCGCTTTTAGCACAACTTCTGTTGAATGCTTCGCCGCTGTTGGTAAAAATTCATCAAATGAAATATTGGACTCTTTACCCGCAATATCAGAAAGAGCACGAATTACAACAAATGGCGTCCCAAATTGATAGCACACTTGCGCTACTGCTGCTGCTTCCATTTCTACTGCTTTCATCGTCGGGAAATCTTTACGTACACTTTCCACACGTACAGGGTCATTCATAAAGGCGTCACCTGAGCAGATTAATCCAACTGCTGATGGATGTTCGTCGACCTCTGCTACTGCTTGCTGTGCCACTTTTATTAATTTGTCATCTGCTTTATAAGCAGCTGGCATCCCCGCCATTTGTCCAATCTCATAGCCAAAAATGGTTACATCTACATCATGGTGGCGGACTTCATCAGAAATAACAACTGCTCCTACGTCAAGTGCCGGGTCATAGCCCCCCGCAGAGCCTGTGTTGATCACCACATCCGGTTGATATTGCTGCAGTAAAATGGTTGTCGACATTGCTGCATTCACTTTACCGATGCCTGATTTTAGTAGCACAATCTCTTTCCCTTTATATGTACCTGTTGTGTATTCACTGTTGGCTATTACTTCTGTATGTGTTCCTTCAAGCGTAGCACGTAATAGTTCTACCTCTTGTTCCATGGCACCAATTACTGCGATTTTCATTGTTACTCCTCCTTATTTCAAGCACTATTTCTACAGTAGATCATCTAGAATAGACTGTTAAGCTCCGGTTATGGCAGCTGTTGCAATACTTCCACCTGCACAGGCAACCATCCTTCTCCACTTACCCATTCAATCGAAACACGATAAATATTCGCCTTATCCTTTGAAGAAAGAACGGCGATTGAACTTTCTGCACTGCCGTTATTTTTCACGGACCAAATAATGCTGTTGTCTTTTTCAAGCGGAATGACCGAGAAAAAAGCTTTCAATTTTTCTTCATAATCAATATGTCCCACTTGATAAGCTGACACATGCTGACCTGTTTGCTCTGTTGGGTATGGTGTCCAATCGTCATTTGTCCATACTTCCACGACATTGGCATCTGCAGATTCCGTTACAATATGTCCCTCCGTTGCAGACTCGGTCGGCTGTTCTGTCTCTTCTGCTTCTTCCGGCATTGGTTCTGGTTGTTCCTCTGTCTCTTCTTCTAGCTCTTCTTTTAGCTCATCTGATTCATCAGGTGTTTCTTTTGCTGGAGGATTTTCTACCGGCTGTTCTGTCTGTTCTGCTTGTTCTTTCGGTTGCTCAGGCTCCGTTGTAAAAATCGCAAACAGAACAATGACAATCGCAATGGAAACAATACCGATCAGTATATTCAGCAAACGATCTTTACTTTGGTTCCGGCGCTTTAGACGACTTGGCTTTTCTGTCGTATCTTGCTTTTGTTTTCGATTCACATAATCACCTCGCTCCTTATTGTAACAACATCATTTGGAGCTGTACATTAGAAAAGACTGCTAGAAAAGATTTACCTTCTCAAGCAGCCTTTCATTCTTATTTAATTTCTAAAATAACAACTTCCATATCTCCGCCAGGCGTTGTCAATTTTACTTTGTCGCCTACTCGATGTGCCATTAAAGCTCTGGCCATTGGTGAGTCGTTTGAAATACGCTCATTTGCCGGGTCAGCTTCTGCAGAACCAACGATTTTATATGTTTCTGGCTCTCCTTCTGGTTCGCCATTGTCCAATACATCAAATGTTACTGTACGACCAAGCGAAACGACCAATTCAGCGCCGCTTTCTTGCTCATCAGAAATAATCAATGCATTACGCAACATCATTTCAATTGTTGAGATACGGCCCTCTACAAAGCCTTGTTCTTCTTTTGCAGAATCATATTCTGAGTTCTCTGAAAGGTCCCCGAAAGAGCGCGCGACTTTAATACGCTCTACTACTTCTGGACGTTTCACCGTTTTTAATTGATGTAACTCCTCTTCAAGTGCTGCTTTTCCATCCAATGTCATTGGATATTGTTTTTCGTTAGACAAATTACTCACTCCTTCAATATCTTGAAAACATTACTATACACTTTTAAAAAATGCAATCGTTTTCTTTTATAAAAATTTTGGTTTAGCATATGTTCAACTCGTATGATAAACAAGCTTCTCCCTCTGGATTTACCCGTTTATGCGATGTGTTAGCCGCAGCTTCTACTGCCAATCAACCTTCCACATCTACTAAAATAAAAACCGATTATTAGCTACATACTATGCAAGCACACGTCTAAAAAGACATGTGCTTGGTTCACTAATAATCGAATTTATTTGTATAATATTTAAGTTAAACAGCGCAATACTATTTGAATATATTGTCAATCACAATACATCATATTACAGATTGGGGCCAGTTTCAAGGATTGTTTTAATTTTTGTAACCATTAGATCAATTGCTACCCCATTATCTCCGCCTTCAGGTACAATCACGTCAGCATAACGCTTTGTCGGCTCGATAAACATATTATGCATTGGACGAACAGCTGATAGATACTGCTCGATTACCGATTCTACTGTACGCCCGCGTTCCTTAATATCACGTTCGATACGACGGATAATACGCAAGTCTGAATCTGTATCAACAAATAGCTTAATATCCATTAAGTCACGCAGACGTTCATCTTCAAGCACTAAGATTCCTTCGACAATGATTACATCTTTTGGCTCGACACGGACTACTTCAGCAGCACGCGTATGATTCACATAGTCATATACTGGCTTATCAATGGCTTTGCGTTCTAATAAATTATGCACATGCTCGATTAGTAAATCTGTATCAAACGCTAATGGATGATCATAATTGGTTTTGAGTCGTTCTTCAAATGTCATATGACTTTGGTCTTTATAATAAAAATCTTGCTCAATCACAACAACAGAATGGTTGCGGAAAACATCATAGATTGCACGTGTAACCGATGTTTTGCCTGAACACGACCCACCGGCAATTCCGATGACAACTGGTCTTTTCATCATTACTTTTTGTTCTCCTTGCGCATCATATTCGATTTTGTTAATGGTCGGTCCACTTTAAACTTGATAATTTGCAATGGGTGACGCGCTACGTCCAGGCGCTCGCCTTTGTCATCCCACAGCTCTCCAACTGTCATTTGGAATGTGTCCATGTCCGGACCGAAGAACTCTACTGTGTCACCAGGTTTGAAGTAGTTGCGTTGCTCCATTGTCACCATTTGAGTATCCGCATCATAGTCAAGAACTAAACCTGCGAAATCCCATTTTGGCTTAGAAGCATGCGTACCGAACATTTGCTGTTTGTATGTTGGCTCCGCCTCAAAGAATGATGAAGCTGCCGGACGGATGGCACAACGTGATAATTCTTCTAACCATTCTTTTTTGATTTCAAAGTTTTCCGGGTCTGCACAGTATGCATCAATTACTTTGCGGTAAACAGAAATAACTGTCGCTATATAGTGGATTGATTTCATACGACCTTCTACTTTTAATGAATCAATGCCTAACTCAATCATGTGAGGAATCGATTCGATTAATTTTAAGTCTTTTGGACTCATCGCAAATGGTGCATCACCTTCATTGAATAATGCCACTTCTTCGCCGTCTTTGTTTTCGTATAGGTCATAGTCCCAACGACAAGACTGACAACAACCACCACGGTTCGAGTCACGCGCTGTCATATGATTAGATAATACACAACGACCAGAGTAAGCGATACACATCGCACCGTGCACAAATGCCTCGATTTCGATGTCTACTTCCTCTTTCATTTTTTGCATTTCTTCAGCCCCCACTTCACGTGCTAATACAACACGGTGTAAGCCTTCTTCTTTCCAATACTTTACAGCCTTCCAGTTTGATAAAGATTGCTGTGTAGAAAGGTGAATTTCTAATTTTGGTGCTACGCGTCGGCACGTTTCAATAATTAAAGGATCGGCTACGATAATACCCGTTACACCAGCACCTTCAATTGCTTGTAGGTACTCTTCTAAACCGTCCATATTTTCATTGTGCGCGAAAATATTTGTTGTAACGTATACAACAGCACCATATTTTTTAGCAAATTCAACGCCCTCTACCATTTCTTCAATTGTGAAGTTACCAGCGTTTGAACGTAAGCCAAATTCCTGACCACCGATAAATACAGCATCGGCCCCGTAATGCACGGCAATTTTTAATTTTTCAAGACTTCCAGCAGGTGCTAAAAGTTCTGGTTTTTTGACGATAACGCGTTTGCCATCTTTTGTTTCACGAATTTTTTCGTTTGTAATTAACTGTAACATAACTTTTGCCTCCTCCTAGTACACTGTTTCCTTGAAGATGAAGCCAGTATCAAGTGGACGTAGGCTTGGTTGAATGTCTTCAATTTGTGCTAATAGATCATCTTTTATGTCTTCGTAAGCATCCTCGCCTTGCTCAAAATAAGCATCGATTGCTTGACGGTAAAGACTTGTTACTGTGTTGACATAATCAGCCGTTTGTAAGACACCATCAATTTTGAATGAATCGATATTGGCTTCGAATAGTTCGCCTAGTTCATCAATTACGCACATATCATTTGGTGAGAAAATATGCGTACCATTTGCATCTTCATAAATTGGATATTTATTTTTACGCTCTTTATCGTGTAAGAACATATTTCTGTCTTCTTTACGATTTTCGATTTCCATCGCTTGGTCACGATATAAGAAATAGTTACCTAAAAGTGAACGCTTGGATTGGAACATACAAGTCATACCATGCACCTGTACTTCAATCTCTGCTTTTGCATTTTCTTTAATTTCCACTATTTCATCAAGTGATAATTCACGCGCTAACACAGCACGCTTTGAACCGCGCTCAGCCCAGTAGTTTACCTGGAACCAGTTTGTTGCGATTGTTTCCGGATTCCAGTGTAGAGGAATCGTAATTTCTAACTCACGAACCGCCATCACAACGGCAGGGTCGCCAAATACTAAAGCGTCGACACCGATGCGTTGCATTTCTTGTAAATAAGTATCTAACGCTTCTAGACGGTCATTATGGAATAATGCATTCACCGCTACATATACTTTTTTCCCTGCAGCATGAATCATATTTTTTGCTTCTTCTACTTGAGCTACGGTAAAGTCTCCAGCTAAACGTAATCCAAATTGTTGTTCACCAATTAAAAATGCATCTGCACCGGCTTCAATTAACGCTGCCACATGCTCAACAGATTGTGGTGTTACTAATAATTCTGGTTTTTTCACTGTTGTCACCTCTTCAAACAAATTAACAAGCCGTCACCTACTGGGAAAAATGCACACGTATAGTCCGGGTGCTGCATAATCCAGTCTGTAAATGTCTTTAGGTTACGGATCATCGTTCTCTTTCTTCTCGGTACTTCTTTAATATCCAAGTCTGATAAGCCGTGCATATACATATTGTCAATGTATAACACACCGCCCGATGGCACGAGTGGACTGTATTTTTCAAAAAACTTTTGATATTGTCCCTTCGCCGCATCGATAAATACCGCATCGTATGTAGAGCGGATTGATTCTACATCTACATCCAATGCATCCCCCTCCACAATCGTAATACGATTTGCTAGACCCGAACGCCCAACAAAATCACGTGCCTTTTCCACACGCACTTCATCACGTTCGATTGTCACAATCTGTACTTCAGATAAAGCTTGGGCCATGCGTATAGCTGAATATCCAATGGCTGTCCCAATTTCTAAAATCGTCTGTGGTTTTTGGAGACGGAGTAACTGATTCAGTGCTTCAATACCAGACAGTTGCATGATTGGCACATGATGTTCAGCTGCATATTGCTCCATTTCCTGGAGTAATTCGTCACGGGGTTGTATAAAGGAATCAATATAAGCATCGGATAATTCCATTAAAAAAACTCCTTAATCGTTAATTAAGTGAGTTTGATACGACACATGAAGTTAAAAGAGGCGAAATCCTACGCACATGCAAAAATAAAGGACCAGTAACCGGACCTTCAGCATGCGTAAATGAATGTGTATGAGGAAAAACATTCAAGGATTTTTGCTCCATTGCTTCAAGACAATCGAATACAAACCCTTACCAATTGCAGTTAAGATTTACTTACCCGCAAAAAAAGACGCAACGCATCGTTATCGTCTTTCGCATATCTAATATAAAAAATTACAACTAATCATAACATGAAAATAGAAGGAATGCGAGCAATGTTTTCTCGCCTCCTTCTATCCTGAAAAACTACTTTATATACTTGTCTACATTGACTAAATGCTCTTCATACGTTTTGGCAAAATGATTGTTGCCTTCTTTATCAGCTAAGAAGAAAAGATAGTCCGTGCTAGAAGGGGCTGCTGTTGCCTCTAGAGACACTTTTCCTGCACCTGCAATCGGACCAGGTGGCAACCCTTTATTTTTATAGGTATTATACGGGTTATCTACTTCTAAATCCGCATATAATACCCTGTCTTTATGTTCTCCTAACGAATAAAGAACAGTCGGGTCCGTTTGTAACGGCATCCCTGTTTCTAATCGATTGTAAAACACGCTCGCAATGGTTTCACGATCGGTTGACGCTGTTGCCTCTTCCTCTAATAGTGAGGCAAATGTTAAAAATTCATGGACAGTCATGTCTCGCTCCGCAATTAGCTCTTTGTAATCCACTACAAGCGTATTCATCGCCTCAATCATCGTTCCGATGATTTCTTCTAATGCAGGCTTCTTCGTATAAAATGGATACGTCGCAGGATATAAATACCCTTCTAAATCATAGCGAATATTATCTGCTTTTACTTCTTCTGTGATCAATTCCGGATATTCAGCGATCATTTGTTCAATAAATGCATCATCCGTTACTTTTGCCATAAATTCTTCTGCCGTATAGCTTGTATTTTTGGCTATCACGTCTGCGATTTGCTCTAATGTTAATCCTTCCGGCACCGTAATCGTAAACTCTGGTGTACGATACAGTTTGCCTGTTTTAAGCGTCTCGATGATTTCATCCAGTGTCATTGCCGGGGTAAATGTATAATCCCCTGCCTGAAACTGCGACTCATTTTTAAATTTGGCATAGTATTTAAAAATTTGTCCATTCTTTACGATTCCATTTTCCTCTAAAATTGCAGAAATCGCTGTCACCCCTGATCCTAGCGGAATTTGTACAGCTATTTCCTCTGTCGTATCTGGGTCCACTGGTTTTAAAGCGGAGGATATGTAACGATAGCCTATCAGCCCGCCGACGATGATTAAGAATAATAATACGGACGTTGTAATGAAAACAATTTTACGTACGGTTTTTACTTCGTCCTTACGCTCATGAATTTTCATATACATTTCTTCTTTTTTATTTTCTTTGTCCATGGGTGCACCCCCTTTTCTCTCTTTTCATATGATACAAGATTTTCCCTACCGACACAATAAAGGCTATTCGAAAAGTAGAGACATTTCGAATAGCCTTTTTCCTATGCTTTATTAACTTTGTTCTCCTAGTGTCTCCAGTACTGCTTCAGCCTTTTCCCATTCTGACTCTGTTTCTAACGGGAATAAGTCAACTACCTCTCCATTTTCGCCTGGTACATAGCCAGATGCAAATAGCTCTTCTGCTGGATTTTCTTGTTCAACAATAGCGTAGAATAAGTAATGTTTGCCCTCATGTTCATAACGGTGCACGATATAGCATAGGCTTTCTTCATCGTTTTCATCAGTAATCGTAAAATAGTTTGCTTGGTCTTCTGAAAATTGGTCTACTAATGTATTTAGCACTTCCTCAACCATTGCCCACTCTTCCTCTGTTTCTAAGTCAGATAGCTTGCCAATCTCGCCATTTTCGTCTAATTCATAGCGTAACGCCGAGACTTTACCTGATTCGTCGCCTTCCATAGCGAATAATACATATGAATGTTCCTCAGATTCAAAGTTAAAGACAACTCGACACGTTACGTCTTGTCCGCTGTCGTCTTTGATAATAAATGTTTGTTCTTCTAGCATGATGTATGCCCCCTAAAAATATAAAGTAAGTGTAGACTCTCTAAAAGATCTTTCCATAAGGCCTCAGCTTAAAACGAACAAGAAACATAGGTTTGTCCTATGCCGATGTCCTTACACCGTTTTTTGCGCGCTCCTGCAAAGACCTCCCTCTTAGATGATAGTTCCTAATCTAGAATATGCTAACAAAAAAGAAAGTATCAGCATATTTTCCGGCTATTACGCAAGTATTTTATAAAAATACAAAACGCCTTTCAAAATTAGCTGTTTCAATCTCTGCCATGTATTCTGAAAAACTCCGCATGAAGGAAAGTACAATATTTCTTTTTTATCATGATGTACTTTTCTTCTACTTTCTAAAACAAGAAAAAGGGTAGGTTCGTCACCTACCCCTTCTATTCTTACTCTTCGTCTTCGCCTAGCTCATCTTCACGCTGTGCCAGGAAATCTTCGATGAACTCCCACTCTTCATCTGTTTCGATTGGCAATAACTCGCCATCTTCGCCATTTTCAGATGGCTCGAAAGCATATGCATGAATTTCAACTAAGCCCTCTTCATCTTCAGAACCTACTAAAGAATAAAGTACATAGTTACGTTCAAACTCTTCTGAGTACACCGTATCTAAAATTTCGCATAATTGCTCTTCTCCGTTTTCATCTACTACTGTTAAATAGCGTTCTTCTGGTTGTTGTGTCATGTGAGTTTTCCTCTTTTCACTTAATTTTTGCTATCAAGATAGCCTTGCAAAATCATTACTGCTGCCATCTTGTCAATAACTTGCTTGCGTTTTTTACGACTGACGTCCGCTTCAATCAGCATGCGTTCTGCTGCCATTGTTGTTAAACGCTCATCCCAAAGCTTTACTGGTAGTCCAAATGTGTCTTCTAAAAGCTTTTTATAGTTTTCCGAAGCCTCACCACGTGGACCGACTGTGTTATTCATGTTTTTTGGATACCCTACAACAAATTCCGTTATAGCATGTTCCTTCACAAGTTCTTTAATACGCTCAATACCAAATTCACCTTGTGCTTCATCAATTTTCACAGTTTCAATGCCTTGTGCCGTCCAACCAAACGCATCACTTATTGCAACGCCGACTGTTTTCGTGCCAACGTCTAATCCCATAATTTTCATTTTTTCGCCTCAGTATTCTTTCTAATGTAAAACTTAACAAGTTCCTCGAGAATTTCATCGCGCTCGAGTTTACGGATTAAATTACGTGCGTCCTGGTGGCGAGGGATGTATGCCGGGTCACCGGATAATAAATAGCCTACAATTTGGTTGGTTGGATTATAGCCTTTTTCGTCTAATGCCGAATACACCTTAAGCATGACTTGCTTCACTTCTTCTTCCATTGATTCTTCAGGAAAATTAAATTTCATTGTTTGATCAAATGAACTCAAAAGTAGCACCTCGCTTTCAGAAATAAGGAGATGGGACAAATCCCATCTCCACTTTTTCTTATTATAACCGAACTAATGTTAAAGGTTAAATAGTTTTAATGTAATCATACACAGAATTTAACGCTTCTTCAAGTTTTGAAGCTTCTTTGGCACCAGCCATTGCCATATCCGGGCGACCGCCACCCTTACCGCCGCACTGTTCTGCTACCGATTTCACGATATTACCTGCGTGATAGGCGCCTCCTACGATATCTTTCGTGACACCTGCACATAGCATTACCTTATCGCCGTCTACTGCACCTAAGACAATCACTGCCGCTTCCATTTTTTCTTTTAAATCATCCATCATTTGACGAAGCTGATTGTTGTCTTTTGCATCGACACGTGTAGCAAGCACTGTCACATCACCGATTTTTTGTGCTGCATCTAATACGGCGCCAGCTTGTGCGTTCGCCATCTTTTGCGATAATGATTCATTTTCGCGCTGCAATTCTTTATAATCCGCTTGCAAGCTTGCGACACGAGTAGCTACATCTTTCGGGTTTGCTTTTAGCAATGCTGCCGCTTCTGCCAGAATCGCTTCTTCTTCTTTCACAGCTAAATAAGCTGCTTTACCAGTCACTGCTTCGATACGGCGTGTCCCTGCACCAATACCTGCTTCAGAAACGATTTTGAAGAAACCAATTTCTGAAGAACGCTGTACGTGTAAACCACCGCAAAGTTCAATAGAGTAGTCTGAAATCGCTACAACACGCACAACCTCTCCGTACTTTTCGCCGAATAGAGCCATAGCACCCATTGCTTTCGCTGAATCGATGTCCATCTCTTGGATGACTACTTCGATATCATCCCAAATTTTTTCATTCACTGCGCGCTCTACTTGTGCTAACTCTTCTTTCGTCGCTGGACCGAAGTGCGAGAAGTCGAAACGTAAACGGTCTGGTCCCACATAAGAACCTGCTTGTGCTACGTGATCTCCTAGTACATCTTTTAATGCACGGTGCATTAAGTGTGTAGCTGTATGGTTTTTCAAAATTAATGTACGTTTTTCACGCTCTACACTCGCTTTGACTGTGTCACCTACGTGCATCTCTCCAGATTCCACTACTACTGTGTGTAATGGTTGTCCGTTTGGTGCTTTTTGTACATCTTTGACAATCGCTTTAAATGTGTCCGACTCGATGACACCTGTATCTGCAATTTGTCCACCCATTTCCGCATAGAATGGTGTTTCAGATAAAATCACTAACGCTTCTTGACCTTCTGCAGCTGCAGTCGTTTCTTGACCGTCTACAACGATAGCTGCTACTGTACCAGTCGTTTCTAGCATATCATACACATATGTTGATTCTTGCTTTAAGTTTGCTAATACTTCATTTTGTACTTGCATAGAATCAACATCTGCACGGGCATTACGAGCGCGTTCACGCTGTTCGTTCATTGCTGCTTCAAAACCAGCATGATCTACTGTCATGCCTACTTCTTCTGCATACTCTTCTGTTAATTCGATCGGGAAACCAAATGTATCATATAAACGGAAGGCATCAGCGCCAGGAATGATTGTTTCACCCTTCGCTTTTTGGGATTCTACCACTTCATTAAAGATCGCTAAACCACCGTCTAATGTCTCGTGGAAGCGTACTTCTTCATTTTTAATCACACGTTGGATAAACGCTGTTTTTTCCGTCACTTCCGGGTAGAAATCTTCCATGATTGCACCAACAGTCGGTACGAGTTCATACATGAATGGCTTTTCGATACCGATTTGTTTTGCATAGCGTACAGCACGACGCAGTAAACGGCGCAGTACATAGCCACGTCCTTCATTTGAAGGCAGGGCACCGTCACCTATTGCAAAGGCTACCGTACGAATGTGGTCTGCAATTACTTTAAACGGCGTGTTGATATCTTCTGCAGAACCAAAAATTTCTTGTAAATCCACTTCGCCTGGACGCTTGTATTTACGATTCGCAAACTCTTCCACCTTCTCGATAATTGGCATGAATAGGTCTGTATCAAAGTTTGTTGGTACATTTTGTACAACAGATACAATACGCTCAAGCCCCATCCCTGTATCGATATTTTGTTTTGGCAGCTCTGTGTAAGTACCATCCGGGTTGTGGTTGAATTGGGAGAATACAAGGTTCCATACTTCTAGGTAACGCTCATTTTCTCCACCTGTATACATTTCTTCCTCAGGTGCGCCAAATCCGTACTCTTCTCCACGATCATAGAAGATTTCTGAGTTTGGTCCGGATGGTCCTTCGCCAATATCCCAGAAGTTCCCCTCTAAACGAATGATGCGCTCTGCTGGAATGCCGATTTCATTGCGCCATACATCATACGCTTCTTGGTCTTCCGGATGGACTGTAATCGATAGTTTTTCTGGATCAAATCCCATCCATTTTTTATCCGTTAAAAACTCCCACGCATAATGGATCGCTTCTTTTTTAAAGTAATCCCCGATTGAGAAGTTCCCTAACATTTCAAAGAATGTATGGTGACGTGCTGTTTTACCTACGTTTTCAATATCATTTGTACGGATTGATTTTTGTGCATTCGTAATGCGTGGATTTTCTGGAATAACACGACCGTCGAAATAAGGTTTTAATGTCGCAACTCCGGAGTTAATCCAAAGCAATGACGGGTCATTAATCGGCACTAATGGTGCTGAAGGTTCCAGTTGGTGATTTTTCTCTTTAAAAAATTCTAGGTATAAACGACGAATTTCTGAAGCTTTCATATTATATTTCCTCCTAAAAAATGACTGATGATGAAAAACAAAAAGTCCCCGCCCCTATAAAAGGGACGAGGACATGATTCTCGTGGTACCACCCTAGTTTACACAAATTGTGCATCTCTAGTACTTGTAACGTAAGTATACGGCAGTGATTAACTGCACTCTGGAGTAGCTTTCGGTCGGTTAGGCGGGGAATCTTGCAGCCGGTGAACTCCCTCTCTCAAACGCTTAGCACGACGTACTTGTTCCATCATCGTATTAACTATTCTACTTGCCATTATAAAAAAAACGCTGGAGGGTGTCAATTGTTAATCAAACGATAGCGATTATTTTTTAAATAAACATTCCTGCGATGGCTGCAGATAATAGTGAAGCTAATGTACCTGCTATAACTGCTCTTACAGCAAGCTTAGCAATAACAGGACGCTTGGCCGGTGCCATATTACCTAAACCGCCGATTAAAATACCCATAGAGCTTAAGTTAGCAAATCCACACAGCGCGAACGATATAATAATACCTGTTTTCGCACTTAGTTCATCAATCACTGGACCGAAACTTGAAAATGCAACAAACTCATTTAATATTATTTTTTGACCGATAAATGAACCTGCACGTACTGCTTCTTCCCACGGTACACCAATCGCAAAAGCAAGAGGAGCAAAGACATAACCTAAAATACCTTCAAGCGTTAAGTTACCGAAGCCAAACCAGCCTCCAACGCCGCCTAAAATCCCATTTACTAACGCGATTAATGAAATGAACGCTAGCAACATCGCACCAACATTGACCGCTAATTTCAAACCATCTGATGCACCATTCGCTGCTGCATCAATGACATTTGTTGCGGAAGAATCTCTCTCTAATTTAAAGTCTGCTTCGTTTACTTCTTCTGTTTCAGGGATAAGAAGTTTAGCTAATATTAAACCAGCCGGTGCTGCCATAAAACTTGCTGCTAATAGATACTCCAATGGAACACCTAGCAAAGAATACCCTACTAATACGGCACCCGATACGGAAGCTAAACCGCCCGTCATTACCGCAAAAAGCTGCGATTTTGTCATCGTATTTAAGAACGGACGAATTACAAGCGGTGCTTCTGTTTGTCCAACGAAGATGTTTGCTGCAGCATTAACAGATTCTGCTTGCGTTGTTCCTAATACTTTTGATAAGAAACCACCAATAATTCTGATGATAATTTGCATAATTCCTAAGTAATAAAGAACTGAAATTAAAGATGAGAAGAAAATAATGATTGTTAATACACTCATCGCGAAGACAAATCCTACTTGTTCTGGGTTAGCCAACCCGCCGAATACAAAGTTAACCCCCTCAAATGCATAGTTCATGATCTGTTGGACGCCTTTTGATAATTGCAGTAATTTTTCGCGACCATATTCCCATTTTAAAACGATAAATGCAAAAATTAATTGAACAGCCAAACCAGATAACACAATTCGCCACTGGATGGCTTTACGATTGTTTGAAAGCGCTATCCCAATTCCTAAAACGACTAGAATACCGACAATTCCCCATAGATAATTCATATAACACCTCTATTATTTATTTTGACATTTTTTGACATCCGACTACAGACAACAAACAACTTCATGTCGATACTAGCAAACGATAAAAACATTGTAAAATAACAGTAAATTCGCAAATTTTTATTATTAATGAATATTCAAAAATTGTATTTTTTGAGTAAATTTAAGCATCATGTAGTATTTTGCCCGTCAAATCAGCATTTTATGTACAAAAAGAAAAAACTGCTGACATCAAAATGCCAGCAGTTTTCTCCTTTTATTTTCTATAAATTTACTAAGCGAACCGTTACTTACCAATTTAAAAACCTAAATTTAACAAAAAATTGATTGGTCATTTTTTGTCCATTTTATGAATATTTAACGGGAACAATTTAGTCCCGTTAACTTATTTTTGTCCCGGTCTTATTCCTCCATAAAATGCTCTGGTGTAATGCCATTCATGCCAATCATTGGATGAATGGTTGCGATGGTTTCGGTATTTAAAACAAATGTACGGTCAACATTATTGCTCGTCATTTGTTCAGTATGGACGATTTCTTGTTTTTTGATACGTTCTATCGACGCTGTCTCTGGTGTTTCTACTACTGGGACGACTATGTCTTCCCCGTCCATCATGTTAAGGCGCGCACGTAGGCTCGTCAGTCTCATTAAATCATCTGTCGTCGCTAAGCCTTGTGCTAGCACATCCGGCTCCCCGCATAAAATCAGGAAATTTTTTGCGCGTGTAATCCCGGTATAAAGTAAATTGGGGCGCAGCATTTTCGTATAGCCGCGCACAACAGGCATAATGACCGTTTGAAATTCCGAGCCCTGTGATTTATGGATAGAACAGCAATAAGCGAGGGTGATTTGATTTAAATCAGGGCGCTGATAGGTCACTTCAATTCCATCAAAATCAACGACCAATAAATCCTGCTTTTCAATCGTTTCTTTTGCCTTAATAATTGCCACGACTTCTCCCATATCCCCATTAAACACATTGCTTTCCGGCTGATTGACTAGCTGCAGCACTTTATCTCCGATGCGATAAATCGTATCACCGAAGGCTAGTTCTTTTCGCGTCCCGTCATTCGGATTGACCAGTTCTTGAATTTGTTTATTCAAAGCGTCAATTCCTGCCGGTCCTCGGTACATCGGTGCAAGCACTTGCACATCACGAATCTTTTGCCCTTTCGCAACGGCATTTTTAACAATTTGGGTGACTACGCTTGCTACCTGCGAGCTATCCGCCTTGATAAACGAGCGGTCACTCGTTTTGGCTGTTAAAGTTTCCGGCACGATTCCTTTTTTTATTTGGTGGGCAATTTCAATGATAGTGGAGCCCTCTGCTTGACGATAAACATCTGTCAGTTCAACGGTTGGAATTTGCTTAGAGGCTAATAAATCTTTTAGTACTTGACCTGGTCCGACTGGTGGTAGCTGATCCTGGTCGCCGACAAAGACGACTTGCACATCTTCCGGTAAACTTTTCATTAGCTGATGAGCGAGCCACGTATCGACCATCGACATCTCATCAATAATAATCAGCTTGCCGGCAATTTCCCGACTTGCTTCTTCTTCCTTATCTTCCTGACCTGTAAAGCCAAGCAAACGGTGGATCGTCATGGCAGGAAGCTGAGTAGATTCCGCTAATCTTTTAGCAGCCCGCCCTGTAGGAGCCGCCAATACAATCGGAAAGGCTTCTTCTTTTTGTGCATAGTGTTTCGGATCCAGCGGCAAACCGTGCAATGCCGCATACACTTCTACAAGACCTTTCACAACGGTAGTTTTTCCCGTTCCGGGCCCCCCCGTCAAAATCATCACAGCCGAGTTGAGGGCTGTTTCTATAGCTAAAGCTTGTGTTGGTGCATAGCTTACATTGTATTCTTCTTCCACTTCACCAATGGCTTTCCTGATTTCGTCTTTTGAAAACGTCTCATGCTTGGCGTGTTCCTTTACTAAGTCCAAAATTTTGGCGGCAATCCCCACCTCACTGTAATAAAGAGAAGGTAAATACAGTCTTGTTTCTTCGCCGCAAATTTGCCCATTATCCCGCATATCGATACAGGCTGCAGAAATTGCTTCATATGGAATTTCGACATGTTGGCTATTTTCCAGCATATCCTTTGTTTTCGGTAAAACATGCTCGGCATCTAAATATACATGCCCCTCCGATAACGCTGCATGATTAAGCACATGTAAAACAGCCGCCTTGATCCGGTCGGGGTGATTGCCCGTAATGCCTAAACGGTAGCCAAGCTCATCGGCACGCCCAAAGCCTACACCCTCCACTTCGCCAATTAAACGATAGGGATTTTCCAAAATAAGCGGAATGGTCTCTTCCCGGTAAAACTGATATATTTTCATACTCAGCTGCGGACCGAATCCCCATTCATTGAGCTGAATCATAATTTTTTGCAGTCCTAAATTTTGTTCAACCACAGCACGAATTTGCGCTTTCTTATCCTTTGCTATACGTGGAATATCGTCAAGCGCATGAGGGTCCTCTAAAATACGCTGCAACGCATCGGCACCTAGTTTTTCAACAATCATTTCCGCTGTTTTACGTCCAACACCCGGAAATAAATCACTCGATAAATAATGTACGACGCCCGTTTCTGTAGCAGGTACTTCTTTCTGAAACGTTTCTACTTGAAACTGCTGCCCGTATTTGGGATGCACCTTTAATGTACCTGTAAAGCGGAATAAATCATCCTCGGTCAATGGCGGGAAATACCCAACCACGATGATTTCCTTATCCTTATAATCTATATTGGTTTCCTGAATAACTACCCGAATAATAGAGTACATATTTGTAGCGTTATGAAAAATCGACACGATTGGTCGGCCTAAAATAAATGGTTTATTCATTTCGAATAAATTGAGGTTTTCAGCCACTCCGACCTCACTCCTTGCATAGCATATTTCGTCCTTACATTTTATCATACGCATGACACAGTGTCCTTGAAATTTGCACGATTATTGGCGTTTCGTATGATTTCATATTTTTCTCAAATAAATCATGTTATGCTAGAAAACAGAATATTTATGCAAATGGGGTGAATAGTATGCAGTTTCGTCCATGTATTGATTTACATGATGGAAAAGTAAAACAAATTGTCGGGAGTACACTTGGCTATCAAGACCAGGCGGTAGTAGAAAACTTTACCTCCGATTATGATTCAACCTACTACGCCAAGCTATTTCAACAAGATGGCTTGACGGGCGGGCATGTCATTATGCTAGGACCTGGCAATGAAGAGGCAGCACTGCAAGCCTTGGCTGCCTATCCAGGCGGTCTGCAAGTGGGTGGCGGCATCACTGCTGAAAATGCCAAAACCTATATTGAAGCAGGGGCTTCCCATGTGATTGTCACTTCCTACTTGTTTTATGATGGGCAATTAGACAGGGAGCGCTTGACAAATTTAGTGGCTGCTGTTGGCAAGGAGCATGTAGTGATTGATTTAAGCTGTCGGAAAAAGGACGGTAAATGGTATGTTGTCACAGATAAATGGACTAAATTCAGTAATTTTGAAGTAAACGCCCAATCCCTTCGCGAGATGGAACAGTATTGTGATGAGTTTTTAATCCATGCTGTCGATGTCGAAGGGAAACGCAGCGGGATGCAGGAAGAGCTCGTAGCTGATTTAGCTCAGTGGACGACTATTCCTACAACCTATGCAGGTGGGGTTCGTTCGCTCGAAGATCTAAAAAAATTCGAGCAGCTTGGACAAGGCAAGTTACACGTGACAATCGGCAGCGCTCTCGATATTTTCGGTGGCGATTTGGCATATGAAAGAGTAGTAGCCTATTGTAAATAGCGAGGAGTAAACTTTATGAATATTGTCTATCAACAGTTAGTATTCCCCTTTAAAGAAACCAATTTAGAACGTATTGTAGATGGCAAGTACTTCA
This sequence comes from Lysinibacillus odysseyi, assembly GCA_014595895.1. GTDB lineage: Bacteria > Bacillota > Bacilli > Bacillales_A > Planococcaceae > Lysinibacillus_B > Lysinibacillus_B odysseyi_A. Next base: position 1,714,987 of record JABUKB010000001.1, read on the forward strand.
AAATTATTTTAAAGGACCACTCTCAAAAATTGCGTGTGTGCTTGGAAAATGAAATGATGTTACTTGAGTTTTCAAAGTCATTGCAAGCGATGTGCTGCTTATTGCAGGACTATGAAAAGGAATCCTATATCCAAACAGTTATTAACTTGGAAGCTTTTATCGAAAAATTTAATGAAGGCTACCATCTTAATGTAGCTGTACAGTATTAATGATAAAATCCCTACCTTACATAAACTCGTAAGCTAGGGATTTTATATTTATAAGGTTATGCTGTCTATTGCGGGTGCATAGACCTCAAACGCATCTGCTGGCACAGTGCTACGCTGGTAGAAGTACCCTATATGCTCAGTAGCTGTTTCATAGCTTTCAGCGTCTACTTGAATTGTTTCTATTATCAATGATTTGATTTGAAATGCTTCTTTATACGCTTGCCCTAATTTCGTCATATCAATCGCTTCTGCGAGAAGTAAGCGAATCTTCTGTCCCTCGTCACTTACCATCGCCAAAGCATCCTGCGTAATATATTCTTCAACCCATTTATTTTTCGTCATCAGTTCATTTTCTGACTCATAAGGAATTGTCGCTTTTCCCTTTTCTACATTTACATCATACACAATCCCCGTCTTTTCAGATCGTACTGTTGCTAAAAAGACTTCCGGATTTTCTACTGTTTCAATATTGGACCAAGTCAATGTAAAATCTTCATCATACTGCTCGTTTAATTGTTCTATCATATCTTCTGTTATACTACCAATTTGCCAAGTAGGAATTAATACAAGTACAACAGAAACGACGATGACCATTGCTACTGTCATAATCATTGTCCATTTAAAGCCTTTTGTCATTTCTAAACGCTACTTTCCTTTTATATTTCTCTTTGCATTATAAGAAAAAAAGACTGTATCGAAAAGGAATCCCTCTCGAACAGTCCTATTTTTAAAAGATGAAACTTAAAATCATGTAGAAAAGTGCAGCCATTAATGCTGAAATTGGAATCGTAATGATCCATGTTAATACCATTTTACGTGCTACGCCCCAACGAACGCCTTTCACACGTTGAGCTGCTCCTACGCCCATAATGGCTGAGGAAATAACATGTGTTGTCGATACCGGTAATGCGATTAATGTCGCACCGAAAATAACCGTTGCAGAAGAAAGGTCTGCTGCAGCACCGTTTACTGGACGGATTTTCATAATCTTGCCGCCAACTGTTTTGATAATTTTGTAACCGCCTACTGACGTACCAAGCCCCATTGCTAGCGCACAGGCTACACGTACCCAGTTTTGTACTTCGTCCCCTGTTTGCATATGGCCGGCAATTAACGCCATCGTAATAATCCCCATTGCTTTTTGGGCATCGTTTGTACCATGGGTAAAAGACTGAAGAGCCGCTGTACCAATTTGCAATGTACGGAAGCCTCTATTTGTTTTATATAAAGGCATATTTTTAAATAAGACTTTAAAGAGTGACATCATCAAGAAACCTACTGCTAATGCGATAAACGGTGACGTGACAAGTGCTTGCAAAATCTTCAAGAAGCCTTCGTAGTTTAAAATTCCAAAGCCGGCTGCCCCAATAGCTGCACCCGCAATCGAGCCGATTAATGTATGAGAAGAACTTGACGGAATACCGTAATACCAAGTTAATAAGTTCCATGTAATGGCTGAACATAATGCTGCCAAAATAACAATTGATCCTGTAACATCACCTTCAAAAGCATTTAATGACATTGGATCGACGATGTCTTTGGCAATCGCTTTGGCAACACCTACAAACGTTAAGGCTCCAATAAAGTTCATTGTTGCCGCCATTAATACTGCTACACGCGGCTTTAAAGCTCTTGTCGAAACAGATGTGGCAATGGCATTGGCCGTATCGTGGAATCCATTGATAAAGTCAAATGCTAATGCAAATACCACGACTAATATTGTGACTAAAAATATTGTATCCATACTTTATCTCCCATTACATTACGCGTTGCGCATAATGATTGTTTCAATTGTATTCGCTACATTTTGACAGTAGTCTGCTATCTCTTCAAACTGCTCATATAAATCTTTTAACTTGATTAGACGAATTGGATCTTTTTCATTTAAGAATAGCTGTTTAATAGATGAACGTTGGATTTCATCGCACTCGCGTTCATAATCTTTAATTAAAATAGCGTGCTGACGCATGCCAACTAAATTTCTTTTCGTTAATAACTCCATCGCTTTCACAATTTCGTCTGTTGCTTTTGTTATATATTTTAAGAAATCGCGCATCGGTTGGTCGATTTCGATGAATGAGAACATTTCGAAGTGAGCAATACACCCTTCCACACCGTCTAAAATATCATCCATACGAATTGCTAACGCTAGCATGTCCTCACGTTCGATTGGTGTCATAAATGATTTATTTAACATGACAATCAATTGATGGATTAATTTATCCCCCGCTGTTTCGTATTCTTTCATTCTTACTGTAATTTCCTTTAAATCAGCTACTGTGTCGATACGAAAATCATTGGCGTAATGTGTGCCTGCTTGGACATTTAAAGCGATTTGATGAAGTGCTGTGAAAAATGGATCTTGTTTTTTTGAACTAAACATGGAATTGCCCCCGTATATATAAGTTTATTAGTTTTAATTGTCTTGTAGGACCTCGATTATCATATCAAAACATTTTAAAAAAATGTATTACTTTAAACATGAAAGTTACATTTTTTACATTCCCGTAACATAAAGTCCAATTTATTTACATATTTCTTCGTAAGAGGGAATTTATGAACTTTCAAAATATGTAGAAATAAATTGATTAAAAGAGAATTTTTATACTTTTTGTCTTTTCTTATACCCTTAAATATCCAATAAATGTTAAATATTTGAAATAATATTATAATTTTAAATGTTAAGATTTTGTAAACGAAAAGCCACTTTCCATTCACTTTATACATGTTTTATTTACAAACATTTATTGGATAACAAGATTCTTGCGGTCAAATTCCATAAAAATGCCACCATAAAGAATAACCTTATGGTGGTAATGGTATGTGTATTTAATTTTGACGCTGGCACAACATATCATAAATATAGCGAGCCTGCTCAAATTCCGGTGCCAATGTATATGCCTGCTTCAGGTGATATTTTGCATCTTCCAAACGATCAGTAGACACCGCATACAGCACACCTAAATTATAATGCGCATCTGCATTATTCACATCTTCCGCAATCACATATTCCAGCTCCGGTTTTGCTTGCTCAAATAATTCGAGTGTACACAATAAAATGGCATAGCCTAAACGAATTTCAATATCCTCAGGCGCTATTTCCGCAGCGCGTTGCATATATGGCAATGCTAATTTTTGATTGCCTTCACGTTCAAATGATTTGGCTAGCATAAAGTATGCATCTGCCCCTTCAATACCGTGGTCAATGGATTTTTGATAAAGCTTTGCCGCCTCTACGAAACGTTCCGCGTTGTAATATAAATTAGCTAAGCCATAGTAAGCTGTTGCAGCTGTTTCATCTACAGTAATCGCTTTTTGGAAGAAACGCTCAGCGCGCTCCGTATCATTCATCGTAGCTAATAAATTACCAAAATTAATATAGCCTACAGGATCATTGGAATTTTGCTCAATCGCATCATTAAACGCTTGTGCAGCTTCGTCATAACGTTTTTCTTGAAAAGCCTTAATTCCTACTTCATTATAATCTACAATCATGCTTTCACCTCATATAGAAAGACAAAGCCGTCTAGCGACTTTGTCTTCGGTTTATCCTACATACGTTAATTTTTCATTATTTTTAATGACTTCATCAATCGTACCGCCGCCTAGACAAACATCCCCATCGTACAGTACAACCGCTTGACCTGGTGTAATCGCACGTTGTGGTTCTGCGAAAGTAATAAGGGCTGTACCGTCCGCGCGCATTTCTACCTCAACTGGCGAATCCGTTTGACGATAGCGGAATTTAGCTGTGGCACTGAACTTTTCAGGCTTTGGCTGATCCGATGTAAAGCTCATTTTCACAGCTGTTAAAGCATCTGAATATAATTTATCGTGGTGGAAGCCTTGTCCTACATATAAGACATTACGCTCCAAATCTTTACCTAATACAAACCAAGGCTCACCGTCGCCGCCAATGCCTAAACCGTGGCGCTGACCTAATGTATAATACATAAGCCCATCATGCGTACCTTTGACTTCCCCATCAAATGTTTCCATATTGCCGGGCTGTGCTGGTAAATATTCGCTTAAAAACTCTTTGAAGTTGCGTTCTCCGATAAAGCAAATACCTGTCGAATCTTTTTTCTTTGCCGTAGCAAGGCCTGCCTCTTCCGCAATTTTACGCACTTCTGGTTTCGGCAAATGACCGATTGGGAACATCACTTTTTCTAACTGTGCCTGTGTTAATTGATTCAAGAAGTATGTTTGGTCTTTATTCTCATCATTGCCTCGCAGCATTTTTACTTCCCCATCACGCACTTCTACCTGTGCGTAGTGGCCCGTTGCTAAATAATCAGCACCGAGTGCCATAGCATGCTCGAGGAATGCTTTAAATTTAATTTCTTTATTGCACATCACGTCTGGGTTTGGCGTACGACCTGCCTTGTATTCTTCAAGGAAGTACGAGAATACTTTATCCCAGTATTGCTTTTCAAAGTTGACAGCATAATACGGAATGCCAATTTGGTTGCATACAGCGATGACATCTTCATAGTCCTCAGTGGCTGTACATACCCCGTTTTCATCCGTGTCATCCCAGTTCTTCATAAAAATGCCGATGACATCGTATCCTTGTTGCTTTAATAAATACGCAGCAACAGAAGAATCGACCCCGCCGGACATGCCGATTACGACACGGATTTGAGACGGATCTCTTGTTTCTTTCATTTTATTCACCTTTTCTTAGACAAGACGGCTTCAAAGGCGCGTAGTCTTTATTTATTTTACGAAACGCTGCACAATGGCTACTGTTCGCTTACCGGCTTCTAAAATGTCTGCTTCTGTCAAACCTTGACCAAAGCTAAAGCGAACAGAAGAACGTAATTCAGCTGCCTCCTCGCCAAACATCGCAACAAGCACATGGGATGGGTCAATCGAGCCGGCTGTACAAGCTGAACCGCTCGATACATAGACACCCGCCATATCTAAATTGATGAGAAATGACTCGACATCTGTTCCGGCAAATGAAACATTCAACACATGCGGCAAACCGTTTCGTACTCCATTTACTTTATACGAAATTTTCGCTTCGTCAAATTGTTTGATTAAAATTTCTTTAAAAGAATTATATTTCTTGCGATTTTCCGTTCGGTTTTGAGTAGCCACTTCGACTGCTTTCGCAAAACCAAGCGCTGCCGGGATATTTTCGGTACCTGCGCGACGCTTCTTTTCCTGCGAGCCGCCGAATAGTAAGTTTCCTAGTTTTGTTCCTTGTCTTTGATATAAAAAACCGATCCCTTTTGGTCCGTTAATTTTATGTGCCGAAACACTTAATAAATCTACTCCTAGCGCATTCACATCTAGCTCTTCCATACCGTATGCTTGTACAGCATCTGTATGAAATGTGGCTGGATGCTCCTGCAGTAACGCACCGATTTCAGCAATCGGTTGGATAGATCCCACTTCATTATTGCCATACATAATCGTTACTAAAATGGTATCGTCACGCAAAGCATTCTTTACGTCCTCTACCGATACAACACCTTGTGCATCCACTGGCAAATAGGTTACGTCAAACCCTTGCTTTTCTAATTGCTGGCATGCATGCAGCACGGCATGGTGTTCAATTTGTGTTGTAATAATATGCTTACCTTCTGTAGCCCGCGCCTCAGCCGTACCGAAAATAGCCATATTATCGGCTTCTGTCCCGCCGCTCGTGAAAATGATTTCATTTGGACTTGCCTGGATTGAAGAGGCTAATGCGGCTCTTGCTGCATCCAATTCTTTACGAGCCGCTCGTCCGCTTGTATGGATACTGGATGCATTGCCGTATACATGCGTCATCGCTTCTGTCATTGCTAAAATGACTTCCTTAGCCATCGGGGTAGTAGCCGCATGGTCTAAATAAATTGCTGTCATACTAGAAGTCCTTTCTCTTAAATATAGAACATGTAACCGTCAGCTACATCTTGGTTCGTATATTTTGCTAAATCATCTAATGTCGTCGTATCCAACACGTTTTTCACCGCATCACGAATACGCATCCATAATTCACGTTGCGGTGCTTCTTCGTTTTCGATTCCCTCTACAGGTTGAATCGGTCCTTCTAATACGCGAATGACATCTGCCGCCGTAATTTCTGTAGGAGGACTTGCGAGCATATAGCCCCCGTAGGCTCCGCGTACACTTTTTACTAGCCCTGCATTGCGTAAAGGCGATACTAACTGCTCTAAGTATGCCTCTGATAAGTCTTTCTCAGCAGCAATTTTACGTAATGGGATCGGTCCTTCCCCGTGATGCTTTGATAATTCGATCATAATTGTTAAGCCGTAGCGACCTTTTGTTGAAATTTTCATATGAACACCTCTAAGTTTTTAATCATGTACTAGTAAGTATAGCATATAACCTTCTAATCCGAGTGAAAAATACTCCATTACACGAGTGTCCATTTCTTAAAATAGTTTTTATTATTTATTGCCAAAGCATCTAATAGAATACATGTCACAGCGAAAAAAGAATCCTTTGGATGGGGCTTGGGTTACGAAAGGAGCGATAACTTTGGGGATACAGTCTGCTGATTTGCAAAATAATGAAACCTATTCCATTAGAGGTACATGAACAAAGCGGAAAATACATTATTCCGGCATGTCATTATAAGTACAGATTGTACATGCCGTGAAATAGATGGGAAACGAGAGATTAGGTGATGAAGGATGAACATTCCATTCATCATCCTCCTTCTCTGCTGATAAGAGCTTCTATTACCTAACCTTATTTATTGCCATTTCGCTTTAATTCTTCTAATCTATCATTCACCTTTGCAAAATATTTTTCTTGTCCATTTGCCTTTGGGTTGTAGTATGTTTTCCCCGTTAATTTATCTGGCAAGTATTGCTGATACACCCATGAAGTCGGGTAATCATGCGGATATTTATAGCCTGCCCCATGCCCCAGTTGCGCGGCTCCGCTATAATGGGCATCTTTTAAATGGGAAGGTATTTCACCAATGAGTCCATTTCTTACATCTTCAATTGCTGCATCAATCGCTTTATACGCGCTATTGGTTTTCGGTGACAGACATTGTTCAATCACGATATTGGCTAATGGAATACGCGCTTCAGGCAGCCCTAAACGTTCAACAGCTTGAATAGCTGCCACTGTTCTTCCGCCTATTTCCGGGGCTGCCAGGGAAATATCCTCGTAAGCAATGACTAGCAAACGCCGACAAATGGCTGTTAGATCTCCGCCTTCTATGAGCCGAGCTAGATAATGCAAGGCTGCCGAAACGTCACTGCCTCTGATTGATTTTTGCAAACTGGAAAGAAGCGAGTAGTAGATATCCCCTTTTTTATCGTGGGAAAATCCTTTGCTTTGTACACACTCTTTCACGAGCGCCCCCTCAATTACAATCGGTTGGGCTTCGTGTTCTTTAGACGCTTGGACAACTTCTTCCAGGACAGTTAAAGCAGAACGCGCATCTCCTCCTGTAGCAGAAGCAATTAAATCGATGGATTCATCGGCAATATGGATGTCCATATTCCCCAGACCTCTCTCCTTATCTGATAGAGCACGTAAAATCAAGTCCTTAATATCTTTCGCTTCCAAAGCTTTCAGTTCCTTAATTTGTCCACATCTGCTGCGTATAGCAGGATTGACATCATGGAACGGATTTTCTGTTGTGGCTCCGATTAATGTAATTAACCCTCTCTCCACATGGGGTAAGAGGTAATCTTGCTGAGCTTTATTGAATCTATGAACCTCATCAATGAATAAAATGAGTTTCCCTTCTCCTCTTGCAATGTCGACAGCCTGTTCAATTTCTTTTTTACCAGCCGTTGTCGCATTGATAGCTTCAAAGGGGATTTTAACAGTGCCCGCAATCGCTTTTGCTATCGAGGTTTTCCCGACACCCGGTGGTCCGTACAGTAATATAGAAGGTACATAGCCGTTGATAATCATTTTATAAAGAGCTGTTCCTTTTCCGATTACATGCTTTTGCCCTACTACTTCATCTATGTTCTGAGGTCTCATTCTGTAAGACAACGGTTCATTAATGAATGCATCAAATAACAAAATAATCCCTCCTACTCAGCATTTTTTAAGTTTTATTCCTTCATTCATTTTACCGATTTCCTCCTAAAACAGCAAAAAATCTTATGCAAGAGCTTCTCGCATAAGATTCCTTTTCATCTAGGTAGCCGATTTTTCTTAATCAGCCGAATTTATAAGTATGCAACGTTTCGAAACACTCTGGAAGTGTATTGGTCGCATGTTCTAGCTTCATAGCTGGGTCTAATTGTTGAATACTATTTTCAATTTCCGCCAGGAATTCTTCATTGTCTTCTGATAAGTTAAAAGGCAATATTCTGCTGGCTGTAATGTAACCACGCAGCAACTGTGCTTTTGTCTCTTCATCTATTTCAGCTGTTTCATGCTGCTTAACGAAATGATAAAAATAAATCACTTTGGCTGCACTATTTAAAAATAAAATCCAGTATGGGTTGGATGATGGCAATTCCCCATCATAACGATGAATCGTCTCTTGAAAGAAATCTGTCACTTGACGATGTAATGCAGTTAAATTCGCCAATGCTTTTTCCCAATTTTGAGCCGTATCAATGTGTTCAAATACAGTGCTGTCTAACGCTTCTTGCAATTCTACTAAATTCAACATATCGTTCGTCTCTTGAATTTTCATCATGACTCCCCTTTCTAAATAACCCCTTTGCCCTTTCTATCAACAATATATCAATTTATGATTTGTCACTTATGAAAAATGTATAATCTATCAAAAAATGGTGATAAATCTGTTTTTTTAAGACAAATTTGACGATTTTAGCACATTTACTTTCAGAATATTCTATTGGTTAGCTTGAACATTTATACCTCAATAGTATTGTAGTCTTTGTAAATATTTTGGATAAACCGGAAGTGATGGCGGTATTTCCGAAAGCGGATACACGTGTAATTTTTTTCCGCCATAATATTTCACCGTTTGATGTGAGCTGTAAAAAATCCATGTTATTTTCTCTATCCAATCATCACGTTCAAATGTCTTATAGGCGGAAAAGTAATATTTTTGTTTCAATATATCTACTAACTGAAAAAAACCTTCACTTAATTCATATTGTTTTTTCGTAAAATGATAGGTCGGTTCTACTACGTGATTTGTATCCCATATATGAATCGTTTCTGACTCCTCATCAATCGCTAGTTCCACCGTGCACACTTCATCCATTAAATTCAATCCTCTATACTCCATTTCATGTATAGCCATTCCTTATCCTCCCATATGAAAAATAGACAAAGCCAAATATTCGGCTTTGTCTATTCGCATTAATCTTTTACGCGCATAATCTTTATATCTTTTAAAATTTGATTGATGACCCAGCTCGCTGCGATTAAACCTACAACTGATGGCACAAACGCATTAGAAGAAGGCGGCATTTTCGCCTTGCGAATTTCTGCCTCCGGTTTCCCCACATATTCCGCTACATCCGGACGAATGACAATCGGTGATTCGTCTGAGAAGACAACCGTTACACCTTTTTTAATGCCTTCTTTTTTCAGCTTTGTACGAATCACTTTTGCTAACGGATCCGTATGTGTTTTGGAAATATCAGCAATTTTGAAGCGTGTAGGATCCATTTTATTGGCTGCACCCATCGATGAAATAATGGGAATATTGCGCTTTAGACATTCCTTCATCAAGTGAATTTTGTACATCACTGTATCACTGGCGTCAATGACATAATCAATGCCTAATTCAAAAAACTTTTCATATGTTTCTTCTGTATAGAACATGTGCATATCAATTACTTCACATTCAGGATTGATATCCGCAATTCGTTCCTTCATTACAGCTGATTTTGATTGCCCTACTGTAGATAAATAAGCGACCAATTGACGGTTCACATTCGTAATATCTACATTGTCCTTATCGACCAAAATAATACGGCCGACACCGCTTCGTGCGCAGGCTTCTGCAGCAAATGAACCGACACCGCCAACACCTAAAATAGCAACCGTTGTATTTTTTAATAGCTCTAACCCTTCCGTACCGATAGCTAGCTCATTTCTCGAAAATTGATGTAACATGAAGAAACCTCTCAATCTTATTGTTCTACCCGGAATTATACACAGCAAAGGCAAAGTCTGCAAGTGATGTTATTGGATTGCATCCTGTTTTTTCGCATGAAAAAACCCGCCCTTTTACAGGCGGGTGAACGGTTATTTACCGTTTTAAAATAGTACGAATCCCAGATTTGCCGTCCATGTATACAAAATCATTTTGAACCCGCTCCTAGCAGGTGGGTGCTTTCACTATCACTTTAAACGTCCCTCTCCAATGGGGCATGTTTGCCATGATAAAGATTCAAGCTCCCGTAAATTAAATGTTCGGTCAAAACAGTTAAGTAACATTTACGAACGAACAAACTAGGATTCGTCTTAACCTTATAATACTATTCAATATATCTATGAGCAATAAAAAAGCTTCACTTTTTTAAAAATCGACCACTTTTCGTTCTTTAGACCTCTTTTTCCTACAATTATTCATATTACCTATTATTTTCTAAATATTGAAAAAGACCTACTAGCCTGGTAATGTAACTTTTCGGTAATGGAAAAAGAGCCCGCACATGACGGACTCTTTCTCTCTTACTTCTTCGCTGTAGAAAGTAAACTTAATTCGATTAACTGCTCTTGCGATACTTCTGATGGGGCATCCGTTAGTAAACAGCTTGCTGTAGCTGTTTTCGGGAAGGCAATCGTATCACGTAAGTTTGTACGGCCTGCAAGTAACATAACAAAACGGTCAAGACCGAATGCTACCCCACCGTGCGGAGGTACACCATACTCAAATGCTTCCAATAAGAAACCAAATTGCTCGCGTGCTTCTTCTTCAGAGAAACCTAATTTCTCAAACATTTTCGTTTGAAGCTCCGGCTCATAAATACGTAATGAACCACCGCCAAGCTCATAGCCATTTAATACAATATCATAGGCTTGCGCACGTACTGCCTTCGGGTCTGTATCCATTAGCTCGATATCTTCATCGAATGGACGCGTAAATGGATGGTGCGCGGCATAGTAACGTCCCTCTTCCGCATCATATTCAAATAACGGCCAGTCTACGATCCATAAGAAGGCGAATTTTGATTCATCAATTAAGCCTAACTCTTTCCCTAACTTCAGACGCAAGGCACCTAAGGCATCGGCTACGATGTTCGCTTTGTCAGCACCGAATAGTAATAAATCGCCTTCTTTTGCTTCCATGCGCTCGATTAACGCTGCTGTTACTTCTTCATCGAAGAACTTCGCAATTGGACCTACTAAGCCTTCGTTCGTTACTTTTAACCATGCAAGACCTTTTGCTTTGTAGATTGCTACGAACTCTGCTAAACCGTCTAACTCTTTACGTGTAAACGTCTCTGCGCCACCTGTTAAGTTGATCGCTTTTACTACACCGCCTGACTCAATTGCGCCAGTAAATACTTTTAGTGTTGTTTTTTCAGCGATATCCGATAGGTCTACAAGTTCTAAACCGAAACGTACATCTGGCTTATCTGAACCATAACGATTCATTGCTTCTGTATAGCTCATACGTTGGAACGGTGCAGGAATGTCGATCCCTTTTACATCCTTCATTACCGCTTGGATTAAACGCTCATTCATCTCGATAATTTCATCCATTGACATAAATGATGTTTCGATGTCGATTTGCGTGAACTCCGGCTGGCGGTCTGCACGTAAATCTTCATCACGGAAGCAGCGTGCGATTTGGAAGTACTTTTCGAAACCACCGACCATTAATAACTGCTTAAATAATTGTGGTGATTGTGGCAATGCATAAAACTCGCCGTCATGTACACGAGAAGGAACTAAATAGTCACGTGCGCCTTCTGGTGTTGATTTTGTTAAAATAGGTGTTTCTACTTCCAGGAAACCTTCGTTTTGTAAGAAGTTACGAATCGTACGTGTCACGTCAGAACGCATTTTGAATGTATCGAACATTACCGGACGACGTAAATCTAAGTAACGATATTTTAAGCGCACATCTTCATTTACCTCTACATCATTTTCAATCGCGAAAGGTGGTGTTTTTGCTTGGTTGATGATTACTAATGTATCAGCTGACACTTCGATTTCACCTGTTTTTAAGTTCGGGTTGACTTGTGATTGTTCACGCTTCACTACTTTCCCTACTACTTCGATTACATACTCACTGCGAATTTTATCTGCTAATTGCAATGCTTCTTTACTGTGGTCGCCAAACACGACTTGTACGATCCCTGAACGGTCACGTAAATCCACGAATATTAATCCGCCTAAATCACGGCGCTTTTGTACCCAACCTTTTAAAACTACTTCTTCTCCCTGTTGTGCTACTGTTACTTCGCCACAAGCATGTGTGCGTTTTGCCATTTGTTATTCCTCCAACTAATTGATATCTATTTTTTTAAGTATGTGACTAATTCAGAGAAGGCTACCTTTTGTTGATTGCCTGTTGCCATTTCTTTGACATTCACCGCTTGTTCTTCAAGCTCTGCATCACCAAGTACGATAACAAATTTTGCTTCTTGACGGTCAGCTGTTTTCATTTGTGCTTTCATTTTGCGTTCTAAATAGTCCATATCAGCCGAAATGCCATTTTGACGGAACTGGTTGACAAGCTCCACCGCCTTTAATTTTGCCGATTCACCCATTGTCACGACATAAATATCCAAGTGATTTTCAAGTTCTAGTTCAATATTTTTGGCATCTAATGCTAATAATAAACGCTCAATTGACATCGCAAAGCCGATTCCTGGCATAGCAGGACCACCGATGTCCTCTACTAGACCGTTGTAACGACCCCCACCGCATAAAGTCGTGATGGAACCGAAGCCATCGCCTGTAATCATGATTTCAAAAGCCGTATGGTTGTAATAGTCTAAACCGCGCACTAAATTTGGATCGACTTCGTACGGTACATCAAGAACGTCTAGATATTCTTTTACTTTTGTAAAGTAAGCTGATGATTCTTCCGTTAAATAATTTGTTAAAGCAGGTGCCGTTGCCATTGCTGGGTGTTTGTGATCTACTTTACAGTCCAAAATACGCAACGGATTCTTTTCTAAGCGACTTTGGCAATCTCCACAAAGCTCTCCAATGACTGGCTGGAAGTGCTCAATCAACGCCTGGCGATGTCCTTCGCGTGTTTCCTTGTCACCTAATGAGTTGATGACCAATTTTAAATCTTTTAATCCTAATGATGTGTAAACATTCATCGCTAATGCCATCACTTCTGCATCAATGGCCGGATCTGCTGAACCGATTGCCTCTACGCCAAATTGTACAAACTGACGGTAACGCCCTGCTTGTTGACGTTCATAGCGGAACATCGGACCCGTATAGTAAAGCTTAACGGGCTGATCCGCTTGCCCAAACATTTTGTGCTCTACGTATGCACGTACAGCTGAGGCCGTACCTTCTGGACGTAGCGTTAATGAACGTCCTGCGCGATCCTCAAATGTGTACATTTCCTTTTGTACAATATCTGTCGTATCCCCCACACCACGCTGGAATAATTCTGTTGATTCAAACATCGGTGTACGTAATTCGTTGTAGCGATATTTGTCACATAAATCACGAATGACACCTTCTACATATTGCCACTTTTCCGTTTGACCCGGTAAAATATCCTGTGTTCCTTTTGGTACTTTAAAGCTCATAAAAAGTGCCCCTTTCATTCAAATATTTCGGCTCATTATAACACCAAAATAAAAAAAGCTTTCGTCACCTTGCCGGAAATAGCAAGGGACGAAAGCTGTTGCTTCCGCGGTTCCACCCTAGTTGATGCCAAATGCATCCACCTCAAAATTCGGATAACGGCCGATTCCGTCTTTTCCTAATAAGCGAACGGTTCAGAAAAGAGCCTCCCAAGTGTTGTTCGCATCATACATACTGTAGGAAAGTTTACAGCCTAGGACTTTCCCTCTCTTGTCAGCAGCGGTATTTACTACTCTCTTGATCAATGGCGTTTTTTACATTATATCTTATGTTAAAGTCGGACCGTTTCAAAGTCAACTATTTTTTACGAAGTAACGGCTTTCTTTGAAATATTTCCAGAAAAATGAATATATACCTAGGAGAAAAATAGTAAATTGTTTTCATTTCAGTAAAAACTATAGATTTTATAGTTCGTTTGCTTTTAAAATAGAGCTAGTCATGTTTAAACGGAATTTCAAATATTTGTAAAAGGGGAGTCATACATGAAAAAAACTCTTCAACTTGCGCTTTCCGCCATATTAATTTTCTCCCTTCTATGGCCCTCGTCTATCGGGGCAAGCGATGCGACAATTGGTTCAGAGATTGTCAATTTGCGCCAAGGACCTGGCCTCTCCTATCCGGTCATTGACCAATTGGAAAAGGGAGACACACTAACCGTCCTGGAGGCATCTGGTGAGTGGCTTTATGTGGAAGCAGAGGGCACGAAAGGTTGGGTAGCAAGCTGGCTGACGACTTCTGCAGCACAGCTGCCAGCTGGCAAAGCAGCCGGGGTTGTTATTTCACAGGCTGACCACTTAAATATTCGTTCAGAACCTTCTTTATCCGCGGCAGTTCTGGGACAACTATTTAAGGGCAATGAAGCACAATACATAAAAGCGGATGGCGAGTGGATTCAGATAAAGCACGGTCAAATGACGGGCTGGGTCTCTGCCAAGTATGTAACATTGAGTAATCAACAGCCTGAAAAGATAGAAAAGGCTACCTCATCGTTAACAGGTTCTACTTTTACGATTAATGTAGATGCTGTGAACATCCGAAAAAAAGCAGACCTGAATTCAAAAAAAATAGGCGTTGCTTATCGCGGAGAGCGCTTTAAGGTAGTAAGCCAATCCACGAATTGGGTACAGATCGAAACAAAGGATGGTTCTGTTGCCTGGATTTATAGTTTCTACGGCTCTTTTTCAGGTCAAGATGCTAGCAAGAAAGCCTCTTCTACCAGCCAAAATGAAACAGTAACCATTATCTATAATGGCACGAATCTGCGCAGTGAAGCTTCTACCTCTTCTAGCGTTATCCAGCGCGCCCAAGCAGGTGAAAGCTACCCTATTACCGGCACAGCGGGAGATTGGTATCAGTTATCCATTGATGGACAAGAAGCATATGTAGCAAATTGGTTGGTAACCATTAATAACCCTACAAAGAAAACGCAAGCGGCAGCAAAAAAAATCTCTACTGAACGTAAAAAAGGCTCTCTAAAGGGATTGACGATTGTCGTGGACCCAGGACATGGCGGCAATGATCATGGCACAACGGGTGTTCGAGGTACGGAGGAAAAGGAGATTACCTTAAAAACAGCTGAATTACTATCGTCAAAATTACAAGCAGCTGGCGCAGAAGTGATTATGACGAGGCAATCAGACCTTTACGTTGATTTACGCAAACGGGTCTCTACCGCGCACCAGGCACAAGCAGATGCCTTTATTAGCATTCATTATGATGCCACAACAGATAGTTCCGTTACAGGTCTTACCACTTATTATACGAACAGCTATCAAAAAGAATTGGCGCAATACGTTCATGCCGGTGCAAGCAAACAGGTTGAAATCCGGGATCGCGGCGTCCAGCTTGGAAATTATTTAGTGTTACGGGAAAATCGTCATCCATCGATTTTAATTGAACTTGGTTTTTTAAGTAACCCGAATGAGGAACGGACTATCACAACAAACTATTATCGTGAACAAGCCACACTCGGTATTTACAACGGAATATTGCAATATTTCGACGCACAACTATAAATTACTACCCGTTAATGCGGGATAAAAAAGGAAAGGGTATCTCTTTTAGCATAGAAGCTTGAGAGATACCCTTTTCTTACATTTTATCTAGCAGCCTTTTCGCTATATGCTGAAATTCTTCAGGTCCGATACCCGGCGCAAACTCTTCAGGCAGCTCATCTAAATCAGGCATTGCCGCTCCTTTTGGCGAGCCTTCTATCACCCGTAACTTATCTCCTGTCTGCGGGTGATTCCCCTTCCAGATTTGCTTTATGCCTAAATAGTCCCCGGTTGTATTCCATGTAAATAAGACATTGCCATCCCCGCGGTCTTCATATTTGCGTGCAGCATCGAATACCCGATTATCTAAATTCGGGATTGGTAACATTCGTGTGACATCTACTCCGGTAACCATTTCCATTGCCTTTGCATAGGCAAGAATATGCGTCCCGCCGCGCACGAGTAAATAGCCTATCATTTCACGAGCTGTAGGATGATCGGTCATCTCATATACGCGCATTTTATGTGTTCTTGCACCACACTCCAAAAAGAAGTTATGCAACAGATCCAGTATCAAATTTCCACTGGAAAACACATATTCCCCGTTCCATGGTTTCCCCATTGAGTCCACAGGCAGCGAAGCTTGAGCTGAAGCGATAAAACTCTGCGTACTGCGCATATTTTTGGCATTTTGCAATGGTGTTAAATCTGGTATGCCTGTAAAGGAACTGCTTTTATTCAGTAGATTAATCGTTGTCGATACAAGCTCTACATGACCAAATTCTTCCGCTGTAATACTCGCTACTAAGTCATAAAACGGCTTTAGTTTTTTCTTTCCCCGGAAGTTAAAGGACTGATACATATAATTATTCAATGTCGACATTTCGCCAAATTTTCCACCAAGCAATTCCTGTACTGCACTTGCGGCGTTCGCATCGCCATACTCTACATTCGGTAACTCAATAGCTAAACGATTTACACGTTGAAATATAAAAAAGCACCTCCACCCGTACTATATGACGAATGAGAAGTGCTTATCACTTATGTGTGCACACGAGATAACGTAATCCAAACAATTTCATCCATTCGAATAAAAAACGGTGTTTGGCAAATCTCTACTACAATATGATCGGGTAACACGGCCGTCAGCAGCCCTTGCTGAATATGATTACCTGTTTGGACAACAATATCCTGACCGATTAATCCCCGTGCCGTTTCAAACAAATAGGGATTAGACATTTGCATAAGTATTTTCTCCACCCTTCTATATCGATAATTTCATTGTATGAAGGGGGAGCCTAAATGTTTACTTCATCGAATCGATTAATATTGTCACGGGTCCATCATTCACGAGAGAAACCTCCATCATGGCACCAAATATGCCTGTTTCTACTGTCAAGCCGTATGTACGCAATGCTTCATTGAAAGCTTCCCACTGGAGCTTCGCCTGTTCCGGACGCGCTGCAGCAGTAAAGCTTGGACGCCGCCCTTTTTTCGTATCACCGTATAATGTAAATTGCGAGACTGATAAAATAGCGCCGCCCGCTTCTAAAATGGAGTGATTCATCTTTCCGTCTTCATCTTCCCACAAACGAAGCTCAGCTACTTTTTTCGCACAGTAAGCAATATCTTCGGCTGTATCTTCATGGGTGATACCCACCAGCAATACATACCCTTGATCAATAGCGCCAGTCACAGTGTCTTCTACTGTGACTGAGGCTTTTTTTGCACGTTGGATGACTACTTTCATTTTCTAAAACCTTCTATCCTTTTTAATTGATAACACGCTGTACTGCGTAAATATCAGGAAGCTGCTTGATTTTATCGACTACTTTATGCAAGCCTGAAATGTTGGAGATGGAAACCGTTAAGTGAATCGTAGCTATTTTATCCCGATCAGCACGACCTGATACGGCTAAAATATTGGTTTTGGATTCACTCACCGCCATCATGACATCATTCAAAATGCCTGGACGATCAAATGCCGATACCTCGATATCTACCGGATATTCTTTACGTACCGTTGTCGGTGTATTTTCCCATTCTACCTCGATGAGACGCTCAGCGTTTTGGTCTTCTTGAATGTTTGTGCAATCGGCACGGTGAACAGAGACGCCCCGGCCTTTCGTAATAAAACCTACAATTTCATCGCCTGGCACCGGTGTACAGCAACGGGATAGACGAATTAATAAATTATCGATTCCTTTTACAATCACACCTGTTTCCGTCTGCTTTCTGTTTGGCGGTTTCGCCATTTCTTTCACGATTTTCTCCAGCGCTTCCTCATGCTCACGTTCTCTGCGCATTTTTTCTGCCAGACGGTTCACAATTTGCTGCGCCGTAATACCCCCAACACCAACAGCTGCATACACATCCTCTGCCTGTGTATAGTTCAGCTTTTCGATTACGCGCTTAAAGTTCTCAGGTGTTAATACTTCCTTAATATCAAAGCCTTGTGCCTTAATTTCTTTTTCAACTAAGTCACGGCCTTTCTCGACATTTTCTTCCCGCAAGTTTTTCTTGAAGAACTGTTTGATTTTATTTTTTGCCTGTGAACTTTGCGCAATTTTCAACCAATCACGACTTGGACCAAATGACTGTTTAGATGTTAATACTTCAATAATGTCACCGGTCTTCAGTGGTGTATCAAGCGGTACCATCTTCCCGTTCACCTTTGCGCCAATTGTTTTGTTGCCCACTTCTGAATGGACACGGTAAGCATAGTCGATTGGTACAGAACCTGCAGGCAGTTCGATTACGTCTCCTTTTGGCGTAAAGACATACACCATATCAGAGAATAAATCGAACTTCAAAGAATCCATAAACTCTTCTGCGTTCGAAGATTCATTTTGATATTCCAAAATTTCACGGAACCATGATAACTTTTGATCGATATTTTCCCTGCGGTTTTCGACCACCTTGCCTTCTTTATAGGCCCAGTGTGCAGCAATACCGAATTCGGCAATTTTGTGCATCTCTTTCGTACGGATCTGCACTTCTAATGGATCGCCATAAGGACCAATCACCGTTGTATGCAAAGACTGATATAAGTTTTGCTTTGGCATTGCAATATAGTCTTTAAAACGCCCCGGCATTGGCTTCCACAGTGTATGGACGATACCGATGACAGCATAGCAGTCTTTAATGCTATCTACTAAAATGCGAACTGCCAATAAATCGTAAATTTCATTAAACTGCTTTTTTTGCAGCGCCATTTTGCGATAAATCGAATAAATATGCTTTGGTCGTCCATAAATATCCGCATCGATTTCCACTTCATTTAATTGTGATTTCATCTCATCAATGACATTATCCAAATACGCTTCACGCTCGTCACGCTTTTTCTTCATTAAGCTGACAATGCGGTAATACTGTTGCGGATTTAAATAGCGTAATGCTGTATCTTCTAGCTCCCACTTGACCGTATTGATTCCTAAACGATGCGCAAGCGGGGCAAAGATTTCTAATGTTTCCTTTGATATGCGTCGCTGTTTTTCCGTAGGCAGATGCTTTAACGTACGCATATTATGCAATCGGTCTGCTAGCTTGATTAAAATGACGCGGATGTCCTGTGCCATTGCGACGAACATTTTCCGATGGTTTTCTGCTTGTTGTTCCTCTTTGGACATATATTTAATTTTACCTAGCTTTGTGACTCCATCCACTAGCATGGCAACTTCTTCATTAAACTCTCGCACAAGGTCCTCACGTGTTACTTCCGTATCTTCTACCACATCGTGCAAGAAGCCCGCTGCCACTGTTTCTGGGTCCATTTCTAAGCCTGCTAAAATACCTGCCACTTGTACCGGATGGATAATATATGGTTCCCCCGAGCTGCGGAATTGCTCTTTGTGGGCGTCTTTCGCGACTTCATATGCCTTTACTACAAAATCGACGTGTTCTTCGTTCATATATAATTTAACGAGCTCGAATACCTCTTCGGGCGCTAAAATTTGTTCTTTCGCCATTAATCGTCCACCTTGTCATCATTTTTTCTTTCTCAGTTAGTAATACTCTTAATTGTATTAAATAGTTAGGCAGATTGTAAAGGCTAACTGCAGATAGTTTACGGGGAAGTGAGGTTTATGGATAAATTGTGAAAACATCTATACTATACTTATAGACTTTAAATGGAATTTCTATTCATATTTAACATATCTTTAATATTCTGATAACAATTGGTGGTTACAATTAGTAAAAATAACATAGGAGGAATTTCATGATTATCGGACATTTAATGGAAGATATTCCAATCGCCACCGAAAAAACTTTAAACCATGAAATAGATAGTATTTTTCAAACAAATCCTACACTGCGAGGGGTAGTTGTTTGTCGTGAAGAATCCCCTATTGCCTATCTATCGAAAACACGTTTTTATCAAAAGATTGGCTCTAAATATGGCTACGATCTGTATTTTCAACGTTCTTGTACCTTACTATGTAAATATCAACCCTTTATCGTCCCCTATAATAGTCCTATCGTACAAGTCAGCACAGCCGCCATGGAGCGTCAGGGCGAGGAGCTCTATGATGAAATTATCGTTACAAAGAACGGGAAGTACGCCGGTGTAGTGGATATTCGTACCTTGCTATTGAATTTAGTAGAAAGCCAAGTGCGATTTGCTAGCTATTTGAACCCTCTGAGCAAATTACCAGGAAATGAAATCATCAATCAAAAATTACAGGAAGCTTTATTATTGCCTACTTTCTCTGTCTTATATTTCGATATCGATAAATTTAAACCGTACAATGATTTTTACGGTTTCAAGCAAGGCGATAACTTGCTATTATTTTTGATTGACCTGCTAAAAAGGGAAATTGCCCACGAGGAATACTTTTTAGGACATATTGGCGGCGACGATTTTATCGCGATTTTGCCAAATAATATGGTAGAAGAAGTTTGTATAAACATCTTAAAACGCTTTGATGATGAGGTGCTTCACTATTATAAAGACGAAGATTTAATGACTCCGCCACTGATTGCAGCACGTGACGGAGAGCTCGTACCGCTTTCAGTTTGTTCCTTATCCATCGCGGTGGTCCAAAAGACTTCGCCTACCGATAGCTTAACGGTGGACGGACTGGCAAATTTTGCAGCAAAAACAAAGAAAAAATGCAAAGCCACTAAAGGCAGCTGCTACGTCATTGACACATGCCATCCCAAAATCACATTAAACAATTAAAACGCAGATAAAATCAAGCAATGTTGATTTTATCTGCGTTTTTTCTATTAGTATTGAATTAACGTTTTAATTGGATAGTTATTAATTTTATCTCGACCTTTTAGCTCTTCTAACTCAATTAAAAAGGCACAGCCCACTACTTGACCGCCTAACTTTTCGATTAAACGAATTGTAGCTTCTACTGTTCCTCCCGTCGCTAACAAATCATCACAAATTAATACTTTCTGACCTGGTTTTACAGCATCTTTATGCATCGTTAATGTATCTGTTCCATACTCCAAGCCATAATCTGCAGAAATGACTTCACGTGGAAGTTTCCCTGGTTTACGAACAGGTGCAAAGCCGATTTCAAGGGCATAGGCTACCGGACAGCCAATAATGAAGCCGCGCGCTTCTGGTCCTACAATAATTTCAGCGCCTACTTCTCTCGCATACTTTACGATTTCATCCGTCGCATATTTATATGCTGGTCCGTTATCCATAATTGTTGTAATATCTTTAAAACTAATCCCTGGCTTTGGCCAGTTCTCTACCGTTGTCACATACTGCTTTAAATCCATTGATGTTTTCCTCCTTAGGGCGTACCCTGCATTCGTTCATGAAACCATTGCTTCAACTCTGTATAAGTTGCATACAGAAGTTTCTGTTCCAGTTCTATTTGTGCCTCGCGCATTTTGTAAGCAGGTGCTTCTGCTAACTCTCGCTTCGGTGGATTATTGACTGTTGTCGTCAGACCATTGTCTATTGTAACAAATCCTAACTCAAAAAACACCTTTGTCATAAAATTAATTACGTCAACATTTAGTCCGATATGCTGTGCCAATTGTTCGACATGAGCAGCAATGCGAAAAGCCGGACGCTTCTTTAGGAATCCATAATACCAAGAAAAATGCTGACGGGTTGGCATACCGTTAAAAAATTGCGTGTTTGACGTATGAAAATGCGCATAAATACGCTTGAATGAACGCGATTCCAATAAATTTTCAAGGAGACTCACATCTTCCGGCAAATCTAAAAAGACCACATAGTCTCCTATCTTTTCATAATCACTCGCCGATTCAATTAAATAAACAGGACGATTCACTAGCCGTTCAAATTGCAGAACGGTCGATGGCTGAAAGGCGACAAAGTCACATTTCTCTACAGGTATTTTCGCTAGCCAATTGGCAGCCTGGCTTTTGCCCCGGAAATCATAGAGCTGCCACTGTGTCGCTTGAATATCCTCAATCATAAACTGCGGCTTTTTTATATTTTGCCATTCATTAATTTGCAAGTCTCCAGCAAGCGAAATCGACACCCCGTAGGATATTTCATTATATAAATACCCTTTGCTGAAGCCAATCGCATCGATTTTGCCGTAAGCATCCTCTAGTTCCATTTTCAGATGGTTTTCCTGCGTGCCGATTCGCCGCATCGATGCTACGTTTACCTGCTCTAATGTAAACACAGGCTTTGCGAACTCTGTGCCAAATGGACCGAGTTTACGAATTTCTTCAATAGCTTGTACCGTTACTTCACTTAAATCAATCGGTACATCGATCGCTAATTTTGGGATTAGTTGCTCCTCTGTTAGACAAGCCGCCGCCTGTTCATGTAATCGCTGACGCAATTCATCCACATGCTCAAGCGGAAACGTCATCCCCGCTGCCATCGGATGTCCACCAAAGTGCGGAATCAATTCTTTATTTTTAGCGAGTTCATTATATAAATGAAACCCCTCAATACTACGGGCTGAACCTTTTGCTGTTCCTTTTTCTTTATCTAATGAGAGCACAATCGTTGGTTTATAGTACTTACCGACAAGGCGAGAAGCAACAATGCCTACCACGCCTGCATTCCATCCTTCACCACCTACGACTAATACTAAGCTATCCCGAATTGCGGCATTCGATTCAATCATTTCAACCGCCTGCTCCGTGATGGTATTGACAATTGCTTTTCGCTCTTCATTTTTTTCGTTTAATATTTTCGCTAAAGGCTGTGCTTCTTGTGAAGAAGCACTCATTAAAAAATCAACACCTGGCATGGCATCCCCTAAACGTCCGATGGCATTCAGACGTGGCCCAAAGTAAAAGCCAATAGATTCTTCTGTGATATCAGGCTGTTTAACACCTGAAGCGTCGCAAATCGCCTTTACCCAAGGGCTGCTAGATGTACGAAGCGCCTCGATTCCGCGCTTCACTAAATAGCGATTTTCATCACGGAGCGGCACTAGGTCAGCTATTGTACCAATCGCCACGTATTCAAATAAATGCTTAGGTACCTTCCCGTACAAGGCATGTGCCAATTTAAATGCAACCCCCACACCTGCTAGTTCTCCAAAAGGGTAACGTCCTTCAGGTACTCTTGGATGCAAAATAACATCAGCTATCGGCAATGTTTCGCCTGCTTCGTGATGGTCTGTCACAATTACATCCATCCCCAGCTCTTTGGCTATACGAAGCGGTTCTACACCGCTAATGCCGTTATCGACCGTGATGATTAATTGCACACCATTAGCATGAGCCGAACGGAAAAGCTCCTCATGCGGTCCATACCCATGGGTAAAGCGGTTCGGAATCATGAAATCCACATCTGCCCCTAAGTCGCGTAATACGTGGAGCATAACGGCTGTACTTGTAATGCCATCACTATCATAATCGCCGTATACTACTATTTTTTCTTTTTTCTCAATTGCTTGCTGAATACGCGCTACTGCCTCTGTCATCCCATGCATTTGATAAGGGTCGTATAATTGTTGTTCGTCTATTGTTAATAAAGCTTTCGCCTGTTCTTCTGTTTCACAGCCTCTTGCAGCTAATATTTTAGCAGCGATCGCTGATATGCCTAAATTTTGCTGTAACTTCTCCACCAACTCTGTATTTGGTCGCTGTATGATCCATTTTTTTGCTGATTCTATCATTTTCTCACGTCCTTATCTCTTTATTATAGCGACTTTTATGCACAATTTGGAGAAATGCTAAGACATTCTTCAAAATAAAAAAGGATGCCCTGAATGGACACCCTTCCTGATTTATACAAGCGGCTCGTCTGAACCCCATTGTTTTTTCTCTTTTTTCACTACTGAACTGCCCGTTTTGTTCATTTGACGCGCTTTTAATGAGTACCAAATTTGGGCAGCGATACAAATAGACGAATACATACCCGTCACTAACCCTATTAGTAAAGCAATAGAGAAGTTTTGAATAGATGGTGCACCTAAGAAAATCAATGCTACCACCACTATAATAACGGTTAATACCGTATTTACCGAACGTCCCATCGTTTGACGAAGCGACTTATTGACGATATCAGCCAGTGCTTCCTTCGTTTTAATCTCACCCGCACGATCCACGTTTTCACGAATACGGTCGAAGGTAACAATTGTATCATTGATCGAGTAACCTACAATCGTAAGGATAGCTGCGATAAATGTAATATCTACCTCAAGTCGCAAGAAACTAAAGATAGCTATGATGAAGAATACGTCATGTAGCAAGGACACAATCGCCCCGATTCCCATGCGCCATTCGAAACGAATCGCTACATAAAGAATAATGCCTAGTGCCGCCAAGCTTAATGCCAGCAATGCATTCTTGACCAACTCTCTTCCTACTGTTGGTGAAACGGTGCTGACATTTGGCTCTGAGCCGTACTCCTCCATTACTTGCGCTTTAAAGTCTGCAATTTCCTCTTGTGTGAAGTCTTCGTTGTAACGAGCTACCGCTACGTTGTGTTCATCACCAGAAATAACAACATCCTTATTCGCAAAGCCGATCGAATCTAAATAGTCGATTACTTCCTCTTGTGTCAATGCTTCCGTTGACTGAATATCAACACGTGTACCACTTGAGAAGTCAATCCCTAAATTCAAGCGGAAGATACTGATAATCGCAATCCCTACAATTAAAATAATAACAGAGAAACCGTAAAACTTTTTACGATTGCCTACAAAGTCTAGTTTATCGAACTTTGTTGTTAAATCTAATGTGTTCACTTCATCCTCTACCGGATGTTGTTTGGAGCGCGCAATACCAAACCATGCTGGATTGTCGAAATAACCGCTTTTCACCAATAATCCTAGTAACACACGTGAACCCCATACAGCTGTTACGAATGATAATAGAATGGAAATGATTAATGTTGTAGCAAACCCTTTAACAGAACTTGTACCAAAATAGAATAATACTACAGCTGCTAATAACGTTGTCAGCTGTGCATCGACAATCGCGGATAAGGACTGTTTAGATCCTAATTGGAATGCTTCTTTTACAGTCCGGCCTACGCGCAATTCCTCCCGAATACGCTCGGCTGTTAGAATATTAGCATCTACCGCCATACCGATACCCAATACAATTGCCGCGATTCCCGGCAATGTTAAAACAGCATTAATACCTGTAAATACGAGCAATACTAAGTATGTAAATACCGCTAATGTAATAATCGAGATGAAACCTGGCAAACGGTAATACAGTAACATAAATGCAAAGATTACTATAACACCGATAATCCCTGCAAAGACCGTATCATTTAACGCTTCTTTACCAAACTGCGCTCCTACTGATGTCGAGTAAATTTCGGTTAACTTTACCGGCAATGAACCCGAGTTTAAAATACTTTCTAACGTTTTCGTTTCTTCTACTGTAAAGTTTCCTGAAATCTGCACATCTGTTGAATTGATCACTTGTGTTACTGAGGCTGCTGAAGCGAATTTTGGATCCTCTTTCACAGCTTCTGCCGCATAAGAGTCGACCCCTTCTTCAAAGTCTAGCCAAACGACTAATAGGTTTTCACCTGGTGGTCGAGTAGATAAATCTTTAGTAATCTCAGCAAATTTATCGGCATCTTTTAGTGTTAGAGTCACGATTGGCTGGTTGTTTTGGTCAAACTGAGCAGCCGCACCGCCTTCTTTTAAGTCCGTTCCATCAAGCAATACTTTATCATTCACATCACGGAATGTTAGCTCAGCTGTACTGGACAGTAACTCACGTGCTGAAGATTGATCGTCCAGACCGGCTAACTGCACGCGAATGCGATCCTCTCCTTCAACCTCGATACTTGGCTCGCTTACCCCGAATTTATTAATACGGTTATCCAGTGCCTTTGTCGTATCCGTCAGCACTTGCGGCGTGACTTCCTCTCCCTCTACAAGTGTTTCTACTTTATAGAGAACTTCGAATCCACCCTGTAAATCTAGTCCTAGTTTTACATCGTCTAAAATCCCTTGTATCGTTGTGCTCATCCCTGCAAATAGCAATGCTACTACTAGAACAAACGTAATGATACGGTTTGCTAATTTCATTGTAAATCCTCCTTGATTGTATGCAATTACGCACACGAGAAAGAGCGCAAAAATGCGCTCTTTCTTTTACGTATGTAGCAACTGGTTGTGCTCACTTTATTTTTTCTTAAAATACCACCGTTATTAGCGCTTGATTAATAGAAAAATTGTAAAAGAAACGTGCAATAAGCTTATTATGAAACACGCTTTGCCATGTGTCAAATATACTTAGGCGTTTTTAGCAAGAATTTTACAAAGGCTCGTCACTTTTTAGCCCTAATAACAGGTCCAGCTCATCTTGGCTAATTTCTAGAATGTGATCGTGTTGGGACATTTCTTTTGTTTGCGCATATTGCATCAAATCGGCGGGTGAAATGCTCAAAATAGCAGCTACCATTTCATGTGGACGAATTTCTTCTATATTTTTTTTTCGCCACTTTCTTTCCACGCAAAAAAGCCACAATTGCTCTAACATTACATCCTTATATTCATACAGTTGCAGTTCTTCACATTTACTTTGCAATACAGGTCGCATACGGTCATATAGCTCTTTATATGGGACTGACATATAGGTCACCTCTTCATCATTAGTTTTATCCGTGTTGGAGCGTGCATAACGTATAACTATAAAGCTTATTTAGGAAGGATGTCCGGAAAATGGCCTCTTTTGTTAAAGGTACCTTATTATTAATGGTTGTGATTTTTATTTCGAAATGTCTCGGCTTCTTGTATCGCATGCAATTTATGCGTATTGCAGGCGAAGAAGTCGTTGGGATTTACATGACCGCCTATCCTGCCTTTATTTTTTTTATTGCTCTTGTACAGCTTGGTTTACCTATTGCCATTACGAAAATCGTTGCTGGCTTTGCTGCCAAAAGACAAGTAGTGCAGGCACAAGCAGCCCTTACAACAGCCTTTCGCGTTTCTACTATTTCAATTATTGTCTTCATACCTTTAATTTTAATGTTTTTACCTATTCTAACAAACAAATTATTACAAAATCATCATACGTATTACCCACTTCTCGTAGCTGTTTTCACTGTTCCAATAGTCGTATACGGTGGTATTATTCGTGCTTATTTACTTGGTCTAAGCAAAACTGCTCCAACTGCTTGGTCATCTATGATTGAACAAGCTATTCGCATTCTAGCAACTACCTTCTTGCTACCTATCTTCCTTACTTCTTCCCTTGAAATGAATGCAGCTTATGCTATGGGGGCTACAGCATTAGGAGAAACTGCTGCCTCTCTTTATTTATGGCTGCACTATAAATGGCGCTACAAGACTCCGAAGAAAAAACAACACTATCCCGTTGCTCCGTTATTTCGCATTGCCCTGCCTTCCACAGGAAGCAGGTTATTCGGTACATTTACGTGGTTTCTAGAGCCGATTATATTTCTAAAAGCATTGACAACAGCCGGGTTAACCGCTGCAGCAGCTACTACACTGTACGGCGTCATTTCAGGCGTACATATCCCATTGCTACTATTCCCTGCCTTTATCCCCGCTGCTTTATCTATTGTATTGATTCCAGCTGTCAGCAACGCAGCAGCTGTCCACAATACGGCCTTGCTAAATGAAAGAATTAAAATTTCGTTGCGATTATCCACATTGGTTGGCTGTTATGCCGCTACCTTTTTTTTGCTGTACGGAGATACGCTAGCCTATGAACTATTTCATTTAAAAGAGCCAACTACTTATATGCGTATTTTAGCACCGATTTTTTTCTTTTACTATGTTCAGAGTCCGCTCTTATCTATTTTACAAGCTTTGGATGAAGCCAAAGTCGCGATGATGAATTCTATTTATGGCGGAATCGGCAAGCTGTTAGTGATGTTCTTTCTAGCTGCCCAGCCGTCCTTCCATATATTTGGTGCCATCATGGCAATTGGCTTTGGAGTACTTTTGACTTCCTTCTTGCACATCGCTACACTGCGCCGTATGCCTAATATTCATGTCGGCTTCCGGCTGTTTGCTGCTGCAATTGGCTGCTTTATTGTTACTGCAATCGTCCAATCCTTTATTACCTATGAGTCCATTTATATAAGCGGCGTGGTAAGCTTTTTCATGCTAACGGGTTTATTGATTCTTACAAAACAATTGAAAGCACACGATATACGCTATGTTCGGTCATTATTTTCGCGCCTTTAATTGTATATGTAATTTCCGGTTTTCGTAGCTCGCATAAAATACAACGTCCGGTGTATAAATACCTTGGCTACGCAGCTCATCATCTAGCCATTTTTGATCCTTGCCGATCAATAATAAGTGCTTTTGATCCACATAACCATCTATAATAATCGGTAAAACAAACGGTCCTTTTCCTTTTTCAAATACGGATAATTTGCCCGACGGTTCTAAAAAGGCAAAGGCGACACTTTGCACCGAGGTGATGCCTTGCTCCCTTAATTGCTGAAATAAATCATCCAAATTGTAGCGGTTTTTACGCATCTCTGCCTCAACGATGAGACCATCCCGTATCACAATGGTTGGATCTCCATCGATGACATCGCGGACTGGTTTATTATTTAAAATAACAAGCGAATTAATATATTGCACAATAAGCAAAACAAAGATCGGCACTACTGCTAATAAAAAAGGCTTATTTAAATCTTCTAAGGCAAGAGCACCTACCTCTGCAATCAATACATAAATGGCAAAATCCACCAAACTTAACTCACCAACTTCACGTTTCCCCATAACGCGAAACACAATAATAACAATAATATATAAAATAAGTGTTCTCGCAATGATTAATCCATAGTCGCTCATTTGACCACCTCGACTATATTGTTCACACAGCGCAGACTTACTATACAATTTTTGCATACGAAAAAAGGAACTGCCTCTTTATGATGAAGCAGTTCCTTTGAATAATTCATTATTGTCCTTCTACACGACCGATCGCTTGACGCTCGAATTTTAAACGTGTATTGTCAGCTACTTTGATATATACTGCTGTATCTTCAATCGCATCGATTTCACCGTGAAGACCACCTACTGTAATTACACGATCACCTTTTTTAAGGTTTGATTGCATTTGCACCGTTGCTTTTTGACGTTTTTGCGCTGGACGGATTAAAATAAACCACATCGCTACAAATAAAATAATAATTGGTACTAATTGTACTAATTGTTCCACAAACTTGTCCTCCTTTCAAAAAAAACTTACTTCCTTAGTATAGTATAAAAAGCTCGTACTAGGTGTATTTTTCTACACAATTATACAAAATTTCTACGAAACCACTAGAAATTCTTCGCGTTTGGTTTATTATAACCATACTTTTCAAAGAACTCTTCTTTGAAATCACCTAGGCGATCTTCTCGGATAGCCTGACGTACGTCTTCCATTAACTTAATTAAGAAACGCAAGTTATGATAAGACGTTAAACGCAGCCCAAAAGTTTCCTCTGTACGCAGTAAATGACGTACATAAGCACGTGTATAGTTTTTGCATGTGTAACAATCACAGTTTTCATCAATCGGACGGAAGTCACGTGCGAATTTTGCATTTTTGATAACCATACGCCCTTCTGATGTCATTAATGTACCATTACGTGCAATACGTGTTGGCAGTACACAGTCGAACATGTCAATCCCGCGCATCGCTCCATCAATCAATGAATCCGGAGAGCCAACCCCCATTAAATAGCGCGGTTTGTCCGCTGGCATTAATGGTGCCGTGAAGTCTAATACTTTATTCATGACGTCTTTCGGCTCACCTACCGATAATCCGCCAATAGCGTAACCTGGGAAATCCAGCTCGACTAGCGCCTCTGCAGAGCGACGGCGTAAATCCTCATACTCGCCGCCTTGAATAATTCCAAATAAACCTTGTTCATCCGGACGAGCATGTGCCTCTTTACAACGCTTTGCCCAGCGTGTTGTACGGTCAACAGAAGCCAGCATATATTCGTGCGTTGCAGGATAAGGCGGACATTCATCAAAAGCCATCATAATGTCGGAACCAAGATCATTTTGAATTTCCATCGCTTTTTCTGGAGACAAGAATAATTTATCGCCATTTAGATGGTTGCGGAAATGTACGCCCTCTTCTTCAATTTTACGAAATTTTGATAGTGAAAAGACTTGGAAGCCGCCTGAATCTGTTAAAATCGGGCGATCCCAGTTCATGAATTTATGCAGGCCTCCTGCTTCTCTCACGATATCATTCCCCGGACGTAACCATAAATGATACGTATTCGATAAAATGATACCAGCATTCATTTCGCGTAATTCTTCCGGACTCATTGCCTTTACAGTTGCTTGTGTTCCTACAGGCATAAATGTTGGTGTTTCAAAAGAGCCATGGGGCGTATGGACAATGCCTAGGCGTGCGCCTGTTTGGGCACATGTTTTAATGAATTCATAACGAATTGGTGGTTGTGTCATATTGTAAAAATCCTCTCACTCTAAAGTATAAACAGTACTTCGAAAATATACGTGGCTTATGATTTACATAAGCCACAAAATCTCATTTTAAATTGTCTCCCGCTGAATTGCAATCAATACATTATTTCTTTGGTCGAATAAACATTGCATCGCCAAAGCTAAAGAAACGATACCGTTCCTTGACGGCTTCTTCGTAGGCGTGCATAATCGTTTCTTTTGTTGCTAATGCACTGACAAGCATCACCAATGTTGACTTCGGTAAATGGAAGTTTGTAATGAGGCCATCAATTGCCTTATACTCAAAGCCTGGGTAAATGAAAATATTTGTCCAGCCTTGAGATGCTACAATTTGACCACCATAATCACGTGCGACTGTTTCAAGAGTACGCGTAGAAGTCGTTCCTACAGCAATAACACGACCGCCTGCTGCTTTCGTGCGATTAATTACGGCTGCTGTTTCCTCGCTCACACTATAGAATTCTGAATGCATATCATGCTCTTCAATGGAATCGACACTTACCGGACGGAATGTACCAAGACCTACGTGCAATGTTACAAATACGACTGCTACACCTTTTGCTTCAATAGACGCTAAAAGTTCCTCTGTAAAGTGTAGCCCGGCTGTTGGTGCTGCAGCAGAGCCGCGCTCGCGAGCAAATACCGTTTGGTAACGGTCCTGGTCGTCTAATTTTTCACGAATATAAGGCGGCAGCGGCATTTCACCCAACTGCTCTAAAATTTCGTAGAAAATCCCGTCATAATGAAACGTAAATGTACGTCCGCCATGTTCTAATATACCTGTACATGTAGCCGTCAAGAGACCTTCGCCAAATGTAATCACCGTGCCAACCTTTACGCGTTTCGCAGGCTTTACTAATGTCTCCCACTCATCTTCCTTTGTTTGCTTTAACAGTAGGAGTTCAATATTGGCGCCTGTGTCTTCCTTTACTCCCATCAGGCGGGCTGGCAATACACGCGTATCATTTAACACAAGGCAATCTCCTGGTTGTAGTTCCTCCAAAATATGCCCAAATTGATGGTGCTCTACCTCTTTTGTGCCTGGATTCACTACGAGTAACCGACTCGCTGTACGATCAAGCAGTGGTGTTTGGGCAATCAATTCCTCTGGCAAATGAAAATCAAAATCTTCTACTTTCATATTGTTAACTTCTTTCTTATTTTAATTTTGTAGTGGATAACCAAAATGCTCATACGCTAAATGGGTCGCCACACGTCCTCGCGATGTACGTTGCATAAAGCCAATTTGAAGCAAGTAAGGCTCGTACACCTCTTCAATCGTGATACGCTCTTCACCAATGGACGCAGAAATCGTATCGAGTCCTACGGGTCCCCCTGTAAATCGCTCAATTAACGCAACCATTAATTTATGATCGATATGATCAAGCCCGCGCGGATCGACCTGCAGTAGTTCTAGCGCCTGCTGAGCGAGCGCTAGCGTAATCTTGCCGTCTCCTAATACTTGGGCATAATCACGCACACGCTTTAATAAGCGATTGGCAATACGCGGCGTGCCCCGAGAACGGCGTGCCATTTCAAGCGAAGCCTCTTCATCCATGTCGACTTGAAATAGCTGACTGCTGCGCATGACGATATGCGCTAACGATGCCTCATCGTAATACTCCAGGCGCAAATGCACGCCAAAACGGTCACGAAGCGGTGCGGATAAAGCCCCGACACGCGTCGTCGCACCTACTAATGTAAAAGGCGGCAAATCTAGGCGCACCGAACGTGCTTCCGGTCCCTTGCCAATGACGATATCAAGGCAAAAGTCTTCCATCGCTGGATATAATACTTCCTCAATCGCACGGGGCAATCGGTGGATTTCATCAATAAATAGCACGTCTCCCGGTTCCAGAGAGCTTAAAATGGCTGCTAAATCACCTGGACGTTCAATCGCAGGACCACTCGTCATTTTAATATTGACGCCCATTTCATTGGCGATTACTGCAGCAAGCGTTGTTTTCCCTAAGCCAGGAGGTCCATACACCAACACATGGTCCAAACTTTCCTCACGCATTTTCGCCGCTTCAATAAAGATTTTCAGGTTATCTTTTACCTTCTGCTGACCGATATATTGCGCAAGAAATTGCGGACGCAAAGACAATTCAAACTGTTCGTCAAACTGGCTTGCTTCACTCGATACTATTCGCTCTGACATGTGCAGTCCCCCTTTACTTCATGTTCAACAGTACTTTCAAAGCTTGCTTCATATAATCATCTGTTGTTGTTAAATTGCCATTCTCTTCTAATTGCGGCTTCACTTTCGCAAGCTCTTTTTCAGAATAGCCTAGCGCTGTTAAGGCTAGCATTGCTTCATCCAGTTCATGTCTGCTTGGATTCACTCCGAATAATGGCAATTCATCCTCCGTGCTCGGCAGTTCCACCACATCCATCAATGCGCCTAACTTGCCTTTTAAATCCAGAATCATTTGACGGGCTGTTTTTTTGCCGACTCCGGGAAATTTCACTAAAAATGCTTCGTCTTCCATTTCAATTGCTTGAATGACATGCATCGGTGAACCGGATGCTAAAATAGCCAAAGCCCCTTTCGGACCGATCCCTGAAACCTGAATCAGTTTACGGAACATTTCACGTTGCTCCAAGCTTGTAAAACCGTATAGCGTATGGGCATCTTCCCGCACCGCCATATGTACATAAATATGCTGCTCTGCCTGGCTGGCACGGAACGCATATGGATTCGGTGTAAATAATTGATAGCCAATTTGCGCCGTTTCTAACACAATATATTCCGGCGTAACACGTGTGACTTGTCCTTTAATATAATCGTACATATTTTCCCCTCGCATTCAACCCATCTATTATATCATAATGTTCGCTTTTTTCCCGAACAAAAGTTGAAGGAAAAGAGCCTTTCCTTCAACTTTTATATGCCTCTATTTGATTATTGACCCGCGGGAAATACATAACAGCTTCTTCTGTAAATTCCTGCAAATAATTAAGTAGAACAGGACGTTTTTCTGGTGATACTTGCAACATATACAGCCACTCTCTTAACAGTTCATTCGGGAACATTAAAAAATGAAGATAGGCTAGCACGGTGTTTGTGTAAGGCTGCTCTTGTAAAATCACATCAATTTGATAATCCACATGCGGCAGCACCCGATGCATCCACAGCAGTACTTCTTCCTCCGGGCTGCCGATACACGCTAAATCAAAGTCAATTAACAGCGGCTTGGTGCCAAGCAAAAAATTATGGTGCACTACATCTCCGTGCAACACACATTTTTCCCTCGTGATAATTGGGGTAATTTGTTGTAAAGCTTTACTTGTTTGCCGACAAATTTCTTCGAAAGCCGCCGCTCCCATAAATGGTTGTAAAGCGTGCTTCTGTTCCTTAAACTTTTCAAAGCGCATGCGCCATTTTTCTACCAATCGCTGCTCATGCATATAGGAAATATACCAGCCTGCTGTTGTTTCATGTAAAGTTTGCAACATGTGCAACGTTTGCCGACGGTCCTCTCGAGATCGATAATCTGCCTCTCGTCCATCTACCCAAGGTTGCACAATGTATGGGGATTCTTTACGGGATGTAATCGGCAAGCTATAAGGGAAATCCACTTGCTCTAATCGATCGTGTAAATTCCGCACTTTCGCCTCTTGGATGGTATCCGCATAATATTTAACAAAGTAGGCTCCTTGCACCGTGTCATAGCGCCAGCAATGTTCCTTGATTTGCATATTACTGCCAAGGAGGCATCGGCTGACATGGGTATGGTTGTTGCGGATAGTGTTGCTGCGGGAAGTACTGTTGTGGAGAATATTGTTGCGGGTATTCCTGTTCTGGCTGTTCCTCGGAATGTTGTGGCGGATATTGCTGTTCTGGCTGTTCCTCGGAATGCTGTGGTGGATATGGCATAAATTGTTGAGGTTGCATTTGCTCTACTTGTTCATAGTACCCAGCCACTTGTTGATCTCTTTGCTGACACGGTGAAGGCATCATTTGCGGGTACATCATTTGTTGTTGAGGCATCATTTGTTGTTGAGGCATCATTTGCGGGTGGTGCATCATTGGCATTTCCGTCATCGGCATCATGGAACAAGGAACGCACCACATCGGCATCATCATCGGCGGCTGACATTGTGGCATCATCATCGGTTGCTGCCACTGCGGCATCATCATCGGCTGCTGCCACTGTGGCATCATCGATTCCATATCTTCCTCTACGCTAGGCATTTCTGGCGTTGGTCTCCATTGCGGTATTTCTTCAGTGAAATTCGACTTATTCTCCGTAAAATTAGACTTATTCTCCATGGAATTAGACTTATCCTCCTTGAAATTGGCCTTATTATAAGCTGTACTTTCCTTAACGGAATCTGGCAAAATAACTTCCATCCCCGGAACAATGTAATCCGGGTTTGCTAATTGTGCATTGAGCCTTTTTAACTCTTCAAATCCAATGCCATGTTGTTTGGCGATTTTCCACAAGGTGTCACCCTTTTGTACAATATGAATTCGCACTTCGTTTGACCTCCCTTTCTCGCTATAGCATATGCCTATTCAAAGAAAAGGTCACAAATGACAAGCGTAAAAATTCAGGTCATGCTACACTTATTAGTAGGTATAATTTGAGGTGAAAAAAATGAAAAAAATGCTAGGAGAAGAGCGTCGACTCATACTTTTGCAATTATTAAAAGAAAAGGGAGCTCCCATTACAGGGACAGATTTAGCCAAGCATGCTAATGTATCCAGACAGGTCATCGTCACAGATATGAATTTATTAAAAGCACGCAATGAGCCGATTGTATCAACAAGTCAAGGGTACTTGTATTTGGAGGAGCAACCTGCTAACCGCTTCGACCGAAAAATTGTATGCTATCACACAAAAGAGCAAACACAGCAGGAACTGTATGCGATAGTCGATTGCGGAGTGACTGTTGAAAATGTCATCGTTGAACATGCCCTCTACGGCGAAATAACAGCATCCCTGCGTTTAGCAAATCGGGTAGATGTCGATACATTTTTAAACAGATTAGCTGAAACAAAAGCAGGGTTTCTATCACAACTTACAGATGGCACCCACTTGCATGTGATCTCTGCAGTGAATGAAGAATTATTAGATAAAGCGGTTTCAAAATTAGATGCATTAGGGATTTTAGTAAAAGAATGAAAAAAGGACTGTTCGAAACATCGGCTTCGAACAGTCCTTTTATAATTGCTTCATCTTTGCGATGATCTTCTCATATACAATGAGCAAATCCGGCTCATTGACATATTGGTCTAGCTCATCTATAGCTAGCCACTCTACTCCGCTATTTTCATCAGGTGCGACGGCTGTTGCAGCTGTTTCATCCGCTTCTAATAAGTACGTTACATTTAAATGCAAATGTGGTGTTACCCATTGTCCCTTTTTCATATGCCCTTTCACCGTCAAGATATCCAACGCAAATATTTCATCGTGAACAGGAACACTGCAGACACCGGTTTCTTCCATTACTTCCCGGATTGCCACAGCTAAAAAGTCCGTTTCTCCATCTGCGTGCCCGCCTGTCCAGCCCCATGAATGATAAATATTATGATGAATCATTAACACTTTCGTACGTGCTTGATTGACGACAAAGCCTGAAACTGTCATATGTGCCATAGGATTCTCACGTGTTAATACATCTTCGAAAGTAGCTAAGCATTGCAAAAGAACGGTATGGTCCTGTTGCTCTTGTTCATTAAACGGCTCATAATCTACTAATTGCTGCTGCCACATTTTTTTCACCTCTAAACCATTCTCGCAAATTAAGACAGAAACCTAGCACGCTGATCGGCTGTCGGGAGCATACATGTATTTTTTTGACCAAATATGCGGTAGCGATGCTTTGCAAACCATGTATATGCCAGATCTCTTAGCCGAGGCGGCACTAGCAACGCCAAACCAAATAATCGCCACGGAAACCCTAAACGCAGCGCAATCCTCAACGCAGCTGTCGATTTTGTATAAGCTTGGTCATTGTCAATCAGTACGACGCTATCCCCTGCAATGTGGAACTGTTCTACATATTGCTGTCCTATGTCACTTTGCAATGAGGCAAAGCGAAAAGCCCCGCCGTCCCGTTTCATAATAAATTGCACCGATGCATCGCAAAAATTGCATACGCCATCAAATAAAATAATACGCACGTCTGTCACCTCATTCCGGTGTTGTATACGTATAGTATGTACCTAAAGACTTTACAGAGCAACCAAGTGCTCTTAATTCTTCTACTGCTCCTCGCATCATTGGCTCATGCTCATCCGCCATAATATCTACAACAAAGAAATAATCACCTAAACCTGTCTTCAATGGACGAGATTCAATTTTACTTAAATTTAACTTACGCCATGCAAAAACAGATAAAATTTGGTGCAACGATCCAGATACATCAGCAGGCAAAGTTAACATAAAGGTTGTTTTCGGATGACCTGTTGATTCTTCCTGCGGCAAACGCAAATTATGCTTTGATAATACAAAGAATCGCGTATGATTAAAATGAAAATCATGAATATTGCGCTCTACAATTGTTAAATTATATTTTTCAGCCGCTGAATCATTTCCAATGGCTGCAATGCGCTGCTCTGGTGATTCCGCTA
This sequence comes from Lysinibacillus odysseyi, assembly GCA_014595895.1. Taxonomy (GTDB): domain Bacteria; phylum Bacillota; class Bacilli; order Bacillales_A; family Planococcaceae; genus Lysinibacillus_B; species Lysinibacillus_B odysseyi_A. The sequence continues at coordinate 1,752,338 of JABUKB010000001.1, forward strand.
CTAGCTTTGCAGCTGCTGCCGTAGAAGAATACTGATGGAGCGGGACTTTTCCTAAGTTATAATGCAAAAATTTATGGCACTGTGCCAGTGCATGAGGATGAGAATAAATCGCCTCTATCTCCTGCCAATCCGCAGCATGCGTTGGATGCACCATTAAATGCTGCTGAATTTTTGACTGGATTTCAGCAACAGCAAATAAATCCACCTCATGGAATAAATAATCAATCGTTAACGGGACGGACCCCTCTAGCGCATTTTCAATTGGTACAACAGCCAAATCTACTTTGTCTTCTGCTACAGCTTCTATACATTCAGGAATCGTCGTGCATGGAATCAGCCATTCACCTGGAAATAATCCTTTCGTTGCTAAAAAGGTAAAGGATGCTTCCGGTCCTAAATAAGCGATTCTTTTGCCCCATTGTTCTCTTACTGCCATCGTCAATTCCTCCAAACACTGTTCTAAATTTTCAGTTAATGCTTCATAAAAAAGAGAGAGCGCTTTACTGCGCCCTGCTCTATTTTACGCTATTCCTACAACGCACCAGAACTAATGACCTCTGCAGACTCCACAAAGTCATATTGTTTTAAATATCTAACCAATTCGTCTAGCTCAAGTGTCATCGTTGTCACATCTAGCGACAACGTGACATTGGCACGCCCTTGAATGGGAATTGTCTGGTGAATCGTTAAAACATTGCAATGTGCTTCTGACACAATTTCAAGGAGTTTAGCTAGTGCTCCTTGTCGGTCTAATAACTGAATAAAGACGGTCAAAATTCGCTCCTGTACAATTGAATGAAAGGGAAAAACAGCATCGCGATATTTATAAAAGGCACTGCGGGACAAGTCGACTTGTTTTACTGCATCCCAAATCGATGCTACTTTGCCCGCTTGCAACAATTCCTTTGCCTCTAATGTTTTTTGCATCGCATCTGTTAAAACGTCTTCACGCACTAAATAATAACGTTGATTGGCAACGTTTTTCATTTTCTTCCCTCCAGACCAAAGTGCTAGTCAATAAATTCAAATTCAAATTCAAGTAAACGAACGATATCGCCGTCTTTTGCACCACGTGTACGCAATGCTTCATCTACACCCATCGCACGTAATTGGCGAGCGAAACGACGAATACCATCTTCGCGCGAGAAGTCTGTCATCTTGAATAAACGTTCGATCGAACCACCTTCAAGTATCCAAGAACCATCGTCATCACGGCGGATTTCGTAATCATCCTTCTTCGCCTCATGCTTGTAAAGAACCGTTGCATCTGATTCTTCTTCCGTTATTTCATGCAATTGGAACTCAGGTGTTACTTCCAATAAATCAGCAATTTCGAATAATAATGGTTTTAAACCTTGGCGAGATACCGCTGAAACCGGGAATACTTTTACATCTTCGCCGACTTTCTTTTTGAACTCTTCTAGGTTTTCTTCCGCACCTGGCATGTCCATTTTATTGGCTACGACAAGTTGCGGACGCTCTGTTAAACGTAAATTATATTGCTCTAACTCATTGTTGATCGTCACGTAATCTTCATACGGGTCGCGACCTTCCATACCACTCATATCAATCACATGGACAATAACACGTGTACGCTCAATATGACGTAGGAACTGCATCCCCAATCCGACACCTTGGTGAGCACCTTCGATTAATCCTGGCAAATCTGCCATTGCAAACGAACGGTTATCCTCTGTTTCAACCATCCCAAGATTCGGTACAATCGTTGTAAAATGGTAAGCACCGATTTTTGGCTTTGCTGCCGATACAACAGATAATAATGTAGATTTCCCTACAGAAGGGAACCCTACTAAGCCTACATCTGCCAGTACTTTTAACTCCAAAATCACATCAAGCTCTTGACCTGGCTCGCCTTTTTCGGCAAGTTCCGGGGCTGGGTTAGCCGGTGTAGCAAAGCGTGAATTACCGCGACCGCCTCGACCCGCTTTTGCGATGATAGCTCGTTGACCGTGTTCCACTAAGTCTGCAATAACCGCCTGTGTTTCTGCATTAATAACTACTGTGCCTGGGGGAACTTTGACAACTAAGTCCTCTGCACGACGTCCGTGCATTCCTTTGCTCATTCCATGCTCGCCGCGCTCTGCTTTGAAATGGCGTTTGTAACGGAAGTCCATTAGGGTACGCAATCCTTCTTCTACTTCGAAAACGACGTTACCGCCGTGACCGCCATCTCCGCCGGCCGGACCGCCATTTGGTACATATTTTTCACGGCGGAAGGCAACCATACCATCTCCACCGTCTCCACCTTTAACGTAAATCTTTACGTGATCGACAAACATTTTTCCACTCCCTATCTCGCCATATAACATGCCACATCGTCTCTGATTGTGCGCAAGTTTCTATATGAACATCTTTCCATTCTGTATTCAAGTGCGGTAGTGCTTCAAATTTCCCCGTAAACTTTAATGATAATTGAAAATGTTCCGCAGCACCTGCGATGTCGATTTCTAGTTGCTGTTCTGTGAAAGCATCTACGAGATCGCTCACATGAAGAATTGTTTTTTCCAAGTATACAATAAACTGCTCGTCCCATTGCACCGACAACGGCTCTGTCACGTTTACTGAAAAGGTTGTTTTAAAAATCGAAAAACGCCAATTCATTGTTTGAAGCCATTCAATCGTTTTAGGTAGCCCTATTTTATTTAGCTGCGAGGATTGCTTGTACTGCTCTGATAGTTGTTCAATCAGTACTTTTGCTTGAGTCGCCTGCCCCATATCTATATACATGCCAATTAGATGTAATTGATTGGCAAAATCATGATTGGCATAACGTAGTACCTCGCGTACTGTTAACGATTGCTGGATCATCTTTGTTCACTCCATTACAGATATAATAAGTATAACAATTTTTTTTATACATTGCCTCCAAACGGTTCTACTTAGAACAATTCAACACTTCATAGAGAACTTTTTGACAAAAATAAAGGACTGCAACAAATGCAGTCCTTTCAGCTAAAAAAACGTGTAGACAAAGTCGAATGTTGACTTTGTCTACACTGCAACAGAGCCTCAACCCTGCTACTCTTTTTGAAATTATGCTTCTTGAGCTGCTGGATATACAGATACTTTCTTCTTATCGCGACCCATGCGTTCGAATTTAACAACGCCATCCACTTTTGCGAATAAAGTATCGTCACCACCGCGACCTACGTTTGTACCTGGGTAAATTTTTGTACCGCGTTGACGGTAAAGAATTGAACCACCTGTTACGTATTGGCCATCAGCACGTTTAGCACCAAGACGTTTTGCCTCAGAGTCACGTCCGTTCTTTGTAGAACCTACACCTTTTTTAGATGCGAAGAACTGAAGATCTAAAGTTAATAATAACATAGTTGTTGCACCTCCTAGACCATATTGTATTTTAGTTCAATGTAATCTGAATAGCTAGCAGTCATAGTATAAAACTGTGTCACCATTGTGTTCAGGATCACTTGAAGTTTGTCGTCTGTTTCACTATCCAAGTCAGTTGGCAATGTTACCTTTAAGTAACCACCTTCTGCACCTTGTTCGATTTGCGGCTCGACTCCTGTAATATGCGCGATTGCATTGACTGTACCAAAGGCAACAGCTGATGCACCAGCACATACTAAATCGCGGCCATAAGTATCAGAAAGGGCATGACCTGAGATTTCAAATCCATACGATTTGCGATTTTCATCGCTATTGATAGTTACCGTAATCATCCGGTCCACCTCACAAATTAAGCGTTGATTGCTTCAACAACTAACTTAGTGTATGGTTGACGGTGACCTTGTTTACGACGGTAGTTTTTCTTCGCTTTTAATTTGAAAACAGTAATTTTCTTTTGCTTGCCTTCTTTTACAACTTTCGCTGTTACAGTAGCGCCAGCAACAGTTGGAGCACCAACTTTAACTGTTTCTCCACCTACGAATAAAACTTTGTCAAAAGTAACGATTTCGTCAGCAGCTACACCTAGTTTTTCAACATAGATTTCTTGACCTGCTTCAACTTTGATTTGTTTACCACCAGTTTCAATAATTGCGTACATTAAAATGCACCTCCTCAAATAGACTAAGACTCGCCTGTTACTATCAAGGTGTTAGCAGAGTAACTACTAATCTTAGGCACCTTGCCAGTGCGGTTGTAGCGGGTGCTACAAACAATAACATTAAAATACTACCATGCCGCAAAATTTAAGTCAACCGCCTAAGCACAATTTTTTCATAAGCGGTGCGGTATTTGCGAATTTTCCATTCAGCAAGCGTTTCACTCCATAGCAGCAGGCTGAGCGTTAGGACAATAATGGTTTCAGGGAGCATAAACAGCGTCATCACCACTAAAAACGTCAATGCATAAAAGGACCAGGCTATATATATTTCATATAATTTGGTTGTTGGATAAACGGTGAGGATGGCATTACTGATGATTTGCCCTCCATCCAATGGATAGACAGGCAGCAAATTGACCAGTAACAACGCAATTTGCAACGTTTGCCACGGTTCCTGCCAAAGAATTGGCAAATAAGCGCCTCCTATATAAGCAATGACTGTAAAAATAGGCCCACCGCTTGCAATCCACATTCTTTGGTGAAAAGAAGCTTGGCTGCCAAGCTCTATCCTGCCCCCAAAAGGCAATAGGGTCAATTTTTCTATCCGCACGCCATACCATTTACTAACCGCGATATGACCCAGCTCATGCCATAGCAATGCCCCCATGAGCAACGCATATTGATGAATTTGCCCGCTTAAAATCCAGACGATCAGCATCACGAGAAATAACGGATGCACTTTAATCATCATGTAACCAATCGATTGTTTCTTGCATAGTAAAGGCACGTCCTAATTGCTCTATTGCAATATAAACTTCTCCCTTTGCTTTTCTTCCGATTAGTTCGCCGCCCGTGACAGCGCTATACGGCAAATGATAAAGATCATCCATATAACCATATGTGACTGTAATGTGATCGTCATAGGTAATTGTTATCACTTTTCCCATTTTGGCTGTATGCCCTGTAAAAACAATGACACCCTTTTCCCGGGCGGAAAATACCACTTCTTCCTCAAAGTGCACTAAAAATCCGTTTCCTTGACGCTTTATCACCGTAAAGTCTGTGATAGGCTGACTGTTGACCGCTATCAGCGGCGACTGCTCCCCTAGCACTAACTCTCTCAATTCATGCATATACTCCGTACTATAGACAAGGCGCACGATCCATTGTTTGACAGGCTCATTCGAAAAATGTAAACCCACATACACAAAAATTCCTATTAACAATGCTACAAACCATCGCCACGCTCTCAAGCCACCATCCTTTTTATACAATATGCACCGGCTCCTACACCGATACCGAAAAAAATCCTCACACGAGCTGGAAACTCATGTGAGGATTTCATTATTTGGTAAACATTGACTTGAACTTGGCAAAAAAGCCTTTGGGTTGTTCTTCTAGTGTCATCAGTGGTACTGATTCACCTAAAATACGACGTGCAATATTACGATAGCCTAGCGATGCTTTATTATTTGGATCCATGACAATCGGCTCCCCTTTATTTGAAGAGCTGATGACATCCTCGCTATCAATAATAATGCCTAATAAATCAATCGATAAATGCGTCGTCACTTCTGTAATATCCATCGTATCGCCAGCGTCCATCATATTTTTTCGGATCCGGTTAATAATTAATTTCGGCGGTGCCATCTCTTCCTGCTCTAATAGACCGATAATGCGGTCTGCATCACGTACGGCAGAAATTTCCGGTGTCGTCACGACAATCGCGCTATCCGCACCCGCGACTGCATTTCGATACCCTTGCTCGATTCCTGCTGGACAGTCGATTAACACATAATCAAACTCTCGCTTCAGTTCTTCTATTAAACTCTTCATTTGCTCCGTCGTTACGGCATTTTTATCTGTCGTTTGCGCAGCTGGTAATAAAAATAGTTTTTCATCTACACGCTTATCCTTTACAAGCGCTTGATGCGGTTTACAGCGACCTTCTACTACATCTACCAAATCATAAATAATACGATTTTCTAGCCCGAGTACAACGTCTAAATTTCGCAAACCGATATCTGTATCAACTAAACATACTTTTTTCCCCTGAAGAGCCAATGCAGTTCCAAGATTAGCCGTTGTAGTTGTCTTACCGACCCCGCCTTTACCTGAAGTTATTACGATTGCTTCACCCACATTAGCTTCCTCCCTTAAACGTATTCAAAGCCGGTCGAAGTTTTCTTATATCCTGCACATGGCTATAAGAAATTTCTCCGTCTGAATTCAAGTAAGCACACAATTGCTCTCTATGTTGTAAGACAAATTTTTGCTCATTGCTCATTGTCGCTACTTTTTCCGCAATTAAAATATGTGTCGGGGCAAATAATGCTGCAGTAATAATTGCCTGTTGGTTTCCAGCTTTGCCAGCATGGGCAATTCCTTTTAATTTACCTAATATGTAAATATTACCGCCCGCTTCCACTCTGCCATTTGGATTGACATCTCCGATTATGATGATATCACCTGTAGAGCGAAGCACTTGACCTGAACGAACAATGCCTACATACGTCTCGCACTTATTCGCTATTATTTGCTCCTGACTTTCTTCGATTGTTAAAACTTCACTCACAATTTTTGATACCTGCATTGTACTTTCATGCTCTACAACATCGATCAGCTGGTGTTGCTGTTCTTTTGTACAATACCTTTTTCCTAGATGGAGCTGTACCTCTAATTTGCCATCAATACCGCCATCTGTAACTTTGCGTCTGAGCTCCTCAACTAGTTCAGTATAAGCACACTGATCATCTAGATGAAGTATTAAGCCATCTTTTGTCCCTTTAATATGGACGAGTGCTTTTTTCATCATTAAAGTGACACCTCACGCTTTTATTTGTCAATTTATGCTACGTTCTCTTTCTAGCAGGCGAGCATTAATTAAATATTTAAAGGCCCAGCCAAGCATCAATAAAAATAGCAGGTTCGCTCCAATTGTCGATAATAACCGACTGTAGAAAAACGCACTTACGGACATCGTTGTAAAATCAATGAGCAGGAAAAACCCATATAACACAAATTCCATAACCGCTACTAATAATACTGCCAATACAATCGTAATGATTAGATGCTGGTGAATAAATCTAAAGCTCCAGCTAGCTAAAAAGCATACTAGCGGATATAAAACGACGTATAAACCTATAATATCAATGTAAAATACATCATACAAGAGTCCAAAAATGACGCCGTAAATGACTGCTCTTTTCCGATTGTAATAAATAGAGATAAAAATTAAATACAGTATTAAAAAACGCGGCACTAAATAAAATGTCGACTCATTGATATGAATAGGCGAAAACTTAGCAAACATCGGTTCCAGTAAAAATAAAATAATAGCGACCAGCGGAATTAAGAAGCGTATCATTGCTCTTCACCTTCAGTTTCCGTGCTGCCGTTTGTTAAATCTTCATCCGTTCCTTCCCCATCCAGGCCATCTATTGCTGTCACTAGGCGCTTCGCCACTACAACTTCCTCAATCAATGAAAAATCAGCAGTCGGTTTCACATAGGCCATTTTTGTGAGACCATGATCATCTGTTGAAACTTCTGTTATTTCACCAATGATAAGACCTTTCGGGAATATCCCGCCTAATCCTGAGGAGACAACCTTCTCCCCTTCCTTTAGCGTCTTATTCGAATCAATACGCTTTAGAATAAGTTCGCCACGTTCTGCATCAAATCCTTCAATTAACCCGTAAACATCGCCTTTTTCGCCTTGCACTAGTGCAGAAACACGATAATTGGCATTATTGGTATACAATAACTCTACTTCAGATGTGTACTTACTCACCAGGACCACTTTCCCTATCAGCCCTCGTGCTGTCATAACGGCCATATTTCTTTGCACACCATGTGCTTCGCCTTTATTTAAAATGATTTTCTCTTCCCATTGATCTGGGTTTCTCGCAATGACCGTCGCATGAATAGGTTCATAGTTGCGCAAGCTTTCTTTCTTATTGATAAGCTCTTGTAGTCGTGCGTTCTCTGCCTCTAAATCATGTACCGAAGCTTGCAACATCGCAAAGTTTTCTAATCGTGACTTTAAACGTTGGTTTTCCTCATACGTATTCAGCAACGATTCGATATTGCCAAATACTCCTGTTATGTAATTAGTTGGCTTTGCGACAAGACCTTGTGCAAAGCCAACCGTATCTTTAATAATCTGTTCCGGTAACGTTGCGTTTTGACGATCACGTAATGAGAAACTAATCAATGCCACGAGGAAAATTACACTTACTAAAAGTAGTATTAATTTTTTATTGGTAAAATGTGGCACCTATTACCCTCCTATTTCAATTGCTGAGAACGAACTAAGTCAATATGGTCTAACGCTTTACCTGTACCGACTGCTACACAATCCAATGGATCTTCTGCAATAAATACCGGCATTTGTGTTTCATCAGAAATCACTTTATCTAAATTCCTTAATAATGCGCCGCCGCCTGTTAGGACAATGCCGCGCTCCATCACGTCAGCTGACAGCTCCGGTGGTGTTTGCTCTAATGTTTTCTTCACGCCATCAATAATTGCTGTAATGGCTTCACGTAAAGAATCTGAAATTTCTTGTGCTGTAATATCGATTGTTTTCGGTAAGCCTGTTAATAAATCACGGCCGCGAATATCCATTTTTTCATTCGCATCATCCACACGTGCTGTACCAATCTCTACTTTAATCGCTTCCGCTGTACGTTCACCAATTGTTAAATTATACGCTTTACGAATGTAAGAAATGATGGCATGGTCCATCGCATCGCCTCCGACACGTACCGATTCGCTTGTTACGATACCGCCTAGCGAAATAACTGCTACTTCTGTTGTACCACCGCCAATATCTACTACCATCGAACCTGTTGGCTCCCAAACTGGCAAGTTAGCGCCGATTGCTGCAGCAAATGGCTCTTCAATCGTAAATGCTTCTTTAGCACCTGCTTGACGCGATGCATCAATAACAGCACGTTGTTCCACTGATGTAATACCGTATGGCACACAAATCATTACATTCGGCTTTTTCCAAGCTGAGCCTGAAGCTTTCATTGCCTCGTGCAAATAATATTTAATCATTTCTGTTGTAATATCAAAATCGGCAATAACACCATCTTTCATTGGGCGAATCGCTGCGATTGAACCAGGTGTACGGCCGATCATGTTTTTAGCATTATTACCTACTGCTACGATATCTCCTGTTTTTGTGTTTTTCGCTACTACAGATGGTTCACGTAACACAATTCCCTTTCCTTTAACAAAAACTAATGTATTCGCTGTGCCAAGATCAATCCCGACATCTTTATTTCCTAATCCAAACAAATTAAGTACTCCCTTTCTATGTGAGTCATGATGACTATAAAATCGATAAGCTTTATTATAACGGATAAAATCGCAAAATTATAGTGGATTCATAGCATTTCGACACATTTTCATTATTATAAACGCCTATCTCTTATTCTATTTGTATTTTCATTCTGTTACAAACAAAAATTGCATGTAACTTTTAACAATTACATTGCAATTGTATGACGAGATATCTCATTTTAGGTTCCCTTGTCACATTTTTGTCATATAAAAGAGCATCATTCGACATTTTTTGCCAAATGATGCTCCCTTATTAAAAATATCCTTTTTCCTTCATGCTTAAAAATTGATGGTCTCCGATAATGACATGATCCAAGACATCAATGCCCATAATATGGCCCGCTTCCACTAATCGCTCGGTAACATCAATATCTTCAGGGCTTGGGGTTGTAACTCCCGAAGGATGATTATGCGCACAAATGATTGCAGCAGCTGAACGCTTGACAGCTTCGCGGAAAATTTCGCGCGGATGTACGATGCTAGCATTCAAGCTTCCGATAAAAATGGTTTTCTTATGCAATACCTGGTTTTTGGTATTGAGGAACAATGCAACAAAATGCTCCTGCTGCAAAGCCGTCATATCCTGCATTAAAAAATGAGCTGCATCTTCCGGGGAGCGAATCGTATAACGCTCGTTCAGTTCCTTTTGCGCCAAACGCCGCCCTAGCTCAATCGCCGCTAACATTTGAATGGCCTTTACTTCCCCCACGCCTTTAATGGCTGTCATCTCTTCAATTGTCGCTTCACGTAAAGCGTGCAATTTCTCGAAATGAAGCAAAATCCGATTCGCAAGAGCAACAACTGATTCTTCTTTTGTTCCTGTACGTAGCAGGATGGCAAGCAATTCTTGATTGGATAGACTATGTGCACCTTGGTGCAATAAACGTTCACGTGGCCGGTCTGCTTGATGGACATCTTTCATTTTCAAATCTGTTATGAATGGTTGTTGCATGTAAACACTCCCTTATATAGTAATAAGTTTGTGTGACAGTAACCTTTCCGCTAACGTTGCTAAAGGTAAACCAACAACATTATTGTAATCCCCTTCGATACGCTCCACAAAAAATACTCCTTCTGTCTGAATCCCATAGCCACCTGCTTTATCAAACGGATCACCTGAATCTACATAAGCTTCCAGCAAGGCTTGTGATATATTTTTAAATATTACCTTTGTCTGCTCAGTAAATGTATCTATTTCTCCATTCGGCATTAAAATGGCGACAGCCGTCATCACGGTATGCGTATCATTGGATAGCATCTGCAAATGTTGGATTGCCTGCTGTTTTGTTTTCGGTTTGTGTAATAGCTTGTCCTCGTATACAACCACCGTATCTGCACCGATGACAACCGCTTCCGGACATCTGCGCTTTACATCCTGCGCCTTCAATAGTGCTACATCTCTCACATATTGTGCAGGAGATGTGACAGTTACAGTTGTCTCGTCCACATCGCTCGTCACAACTTGAAAAGGCACATGCAAATTTCCAAATAGTTCTTTACGGCGCGGTGAGGCTGAAGCTAAAACAAATGACTCTATTGTAAGAAATTGCATCATCAAAATCCCTCCGCCTCTATCATAACGGATAATGGGTTTGAAACGAAATGATGACATTTCATTTTTGAACCTTTTTTATAGGTCAAAACGCACCTGCAAACAGGACTCTTTTTCATAAAAATGAGCAAAGCTATGAAGTCTCAGTACCTCTACATCCTTTGATAATGGAGCTAAGCCTGTCATTACCGTATTCCACTGGGCAGGAATTTCACTCTTTTCCTGCTCATCAAATTTTAAATTTAGTGCCTGCTCATTTTGCAGTAAATTGGGGATGGCTGCTATTTCCGAGTGCTCACAGCCTGCACTGACAATCTGCATGGGCTTCATAAAAGCAGTCGGTTCGACAGATAGTTCACGTTTGGCACTCGCTAAGCCTGACCAGACATAGAACGAATTGTCTATCTCTACTACTAACGCTTTATTGAGCAATGGATAAGTTGCCATAAAAGATTTGGCACTGTCCTCTGTTGTATAGACACCATGCTGAATGGCATAAAATGTGGCACTTGCCTGCACAGGTGCATCAACTGCTATCACTTCTTCGGTAGCAGACGGCGCATCTACGGAACGGTTTGCTGTTACTAGTAGCAATACAAAACAGCCCACACCTACTAACCCTACGCCAAAGCCTACTAAAATAGCTTGCATCATTTGCTTTGTTGTCACGATCTCTCTTGAAAACATCTCATCACCTCTCTAGCACCTTAACAAATCCGACAAAAAAAAGAACAAGAGCGATGTCGCTCCTGTCCTAAAATATTTCGACAATATTTTACTTTTTCATCAATTGTTCGCGCAGGGAAGCCAATAAATACAGAGACCCTGTGACAATTTTAATCGTATGTTCTTCTTTAGGTGCCTCTAAATAACCGGCAATATCATGAGCAATACGACGGTCTGGTGCCTGACTCTTTTTCAACAAGTCTATCGCCCGCATCGCCCGTTCATTATGAAAATCAATAAAGGTAAATGTTGTACTCACCGTTTCCAATGACCTGAGTACCGTATCCACATCTTTATCAGCCAGCATCCCTACAACAAATTCAATATTTTTACGAGGGAATTGCTGCTTGATTGTCTCCACCAGTTTTTCAATGCTTGCCGGATTATGCGCACCGTCCATATATACATGGGGTCTCACTTCTTCAAATCGCCCGGCTAGCTCCGCTTGTGCCACGCTTTCCTGTAATTGCGACTCCTGTATCGGCATCTCGTATTTTTCTGCTACCAGACAAAATGCCTGTAAAGCGAGTGCCATATTATGCGCTTGATGCGGACCGGACATTTTGCGCTGTAAGCCAGCTAGCTCAAGCTGATTGTTTGAAAAGCTCGTATCCGCAATAAAGAAATCACGCCCCAGTATCCATAGCTCCGCTTGCTGATTTGCTGCTGTTTCTTCTATAATGCGCCGTGCATCAGCCGGCAGCTCGCCTATTACTACGGGTACCTGTCTTTTTATAATTCCTGCTTTATGACGAGTGATTTCCTCTATTGTATTTCCTAGGAAATTTGTATGCTCCAATGCGATACTCGAAATGATGGAAACAAGCGGCGTCAGCACATTCGTGCTATCAAGCAAGCCTCCCATGCCCGTTTCAATAAGTGCGATATCAACCTGTTGTTGCCTAAAATACAAAAAGGCTGCACATGTTAATAGTTCAAAATCTGTGCACTCATGAATCCCCGCCTCTTTCATCTGACCACATACAGCATCCATTTGCTGTCCCGAGATATTTTGACCGTTGATTTGAATTTGGTCATGGACATCTAACACACATGGCGACATAAACTTACCAACTTTTAATCCGTGAGCCATAAGCATTCTTTCTAAAAATGCAATCGTAGAGCCTTTGCCATTTGTCCCCGCAACATGAATAAACCGTGTTCCCTGTTCTGGATTTCCGAGCTTGGCTAATGCCCCCTGCATTGCCTCTAACCCCGGCTTAATAGCCGAATCACTTGATAATTGCCATTTTTCTTTATACTGCTCAAAACCAATAATCATGCGAACACTCCTTGCAAATGGGCTCTTACTTCGGCAATAAAGTACAGCGAGCCTGTAATAATTAAAAGCTCATCTTCTGCTAAATGGTGACGTTTCTCCTCTATTAGAGCGCGCCAATCCGGGTTTACTATTTTTCTTGCATGATTGCTTTCACTAGCTAATTGAGCGGCAGATGCTTTACGAGGCAGATCAATTTCTGTAAAGCACATTTCACTTGCTACACGATCCATCATGCCAACGCTAATGCTATGATCTTTATCCTGAAGTGCTGCGTAGACAAAAATATAGCGCTTGTTAGGGGCTGTTTGCTGTAATGTATCCACTAGCGCCTGTGTCCCTTCCGAGTTATGCGCACCGTCCAAAATGATTTGGGGAGTCATACACTCAAATCGTCCAGCCCAGCTCGCTTTTGCTAACCCTTTTCTAATCGTTTCCTCTGTTATGGAATTATCAAACAAGCGGGCTGCTACAATGGCCAAAGCAGCATTATCCAATTGATGATCGCCTGCCATTGCCACCTTGATATCTTGGAAACGAATATCCTCTAGTTGCACTGTCATAGTTTGAACAAGCGGATTTTTCTCGAGGATGATTTGGTCATCTAACATATACAACGGTGTTTCCTGCCGCTGTGCAACTTCTTGAATCACGTGACGCGCTTCTCGTTGTCGTACGCCGACTACTACCGGTTTGCCTTGCTTGATAATGCCTGCCTTTTCAGACGCTACCTTTTCCAATGTATCTCCCAGCATTTCCGTATGTTCAAGTGAAACAGTCGTGATGACACTGACAGCCGGTGTCAGCACATTCGTTGTATCTAACCGTCCGCCAATGCCCGTTTCAATTAACGCGACATCTAGCTTCTGCTCTGCAAAATAAACAAACATCATCACCGTCACAAATTCAAAAAAGCTAGGAAACTGTCCATCAAGCTGTGCGTGAACGGCGTCCGCTACCTGGTTCGCTATACGTAAAAAGTCTTCATCTGAAATTTCTCTTTTATTAATCGTAATCCGTTCATTCGCTCGTTCTAAATGAGGAGATACAAACGCTCCGACCGTTAAGCCGTGTGTCATCAGTATTTCACGTATAGCGTTTACTGTCGAGCCTTTGCCATTTGAGCCTGCTATATGAATGAATGTTGTTTGCCCTTCAGGATGCCCGAGTGCCGCTAATAATTTTTGCGCTGCTTCCAGGGGCTGTCCTTTAAACTGACTTGCTCGCAATGTAAATATAAAATCCGTGCAATCTTGCATTGTACCAAACAAGGAATCTCCTCCTTTTCATAATAGGAAAGGGAGTGTCCGAGAAGTAATTCTGGGACACTCCCTTTGCGACGAGGATGGCGGCATATTGATGCGGCCACCGCAGAAGCACCGCCTAAAAGCGGATCATTACTATACGAGAAGTGCACTGTCCGAAAAGTTATGACTTTTCAGACAGCCTCTTCACCTACCTTACATATTTTTTAGTTCCGCTAAACGTTTTTCTACTGTTGCATGTTTTGCTTCGTAATCAGCTAGTTTTTCACGTTCTGCTGCTACTAATGCTTCTGGTGCTTTTGCTACGAAACGCTCGTTTGATAATTTACCGTTTACTAATTTTACTTCTTTCGCCCACTTCTCTAGCTCTTTCTCAAGACGAGCAATCTCTTCCTCGACGTTGATTAGCCCTGCAAGTGGTAGGAAGATTTCTGCACCTGTTACGACTGCAGACATTGTTTGCCCTTCTACTTGTAAATCTACAGCAATTTCAAGCTTTTCCGGGTTACAGAATTTTTCGATATATGCTTTATTTACATCTAGTACAGATGCTGTCGCTGCATCTTTTGCCGCGATAAACATTGGCACTTTTTTGCTCATTGGCGTATTCACTTCTGCACGGATATTACGTACAGCACGGATGATGTCCATCAATAATTTCATGTCGCCTGCTTCTGCCTCAAAGTTAAACTCCGCGCGTACAGTTGGCCATGCTGCTACAGTAATAGACTGTCCTTCATGTGGTAAGTGCTGCCAAATTTCTTCCGTTACGAATGGCATGAATGGGTGCAAGAGACGCATTGTCTGATCTAATACGTAAGCTAATACCGAACGTGTCGTTTTCTTCGCTTGCTCGTCTTCGCCATATAGCGGTAATTTCGCCATCTCGATATACCAAGAACAGAAATCATCCCAAATGAAGTTATATAGCTCACGACCTACTTCACCAAATTCGTATTTATCCGATAAATTTGTCACACGCTCAATCGTTGTATTTAAGCGAGATAAAATCCATTTATCCGCTGTTGATAATTCACCTGTTAAATCAATTTCATCATATGTCATGCCTTCCATATTCATAAGAGCGAAACGAGAGGCATTCCAAATTTTATTAATGAAGTTCCAAGTCGACTCTACTTTTTCTGTTGAATACCGTAAGTCTTGACCAGGAGAAGAACCTGTTGCTAAGAAGTAGCGTAAAGAGTCAGCACCATACTGTTCGATGACTTCCATTGGGTCAACCCCGTTGCCAAGCGACTTAGACATTTTACGACCTTCTGCATCGCGTACTAAACCGTGAATCAATACATCTTTGAATGGACGCTCGCCTGTGAACTCTTTACCTTGGAAAATCATACGCGATACCCAGAAGAAAATGATGTCATAGCCTGTTACTAATGTGCTTGTTGGGTAGTAACGTTTGAATTCTTCATTTTCAACATCCGGCCAGCCCATTGTTGAGAATGGCCATAGCGCACTTGAGAACCATGTATCTAGTACGTCTTCATCTTGCGTCCAGTTTTCTGCATCTGTAGGTGCTTCTGCTCCCACATATACTTCCCCTGTTTCATTGTGATACCAGGCTGGGATTTGATGTCCCCACCATAATTGACGCGAAATGCACCAGTCATGGATATTTTCCATCCATCGGTTATACGTGTTTTCAAAACGATTTGGTACAAAGTTTACTTTCTGATCTTCCTCTGTTTGCATTGCTAAAGCTTGCTCCGCTAATGGTCCCATTTTTACGAACCATTGTGCAGAAAGGTACGGTTCTACAACAGCACCTGAACGTTCTGAGTGACCTACTTGGTGTGTATGCGGCTCGATTTCCACTAGCACGCCTAGTTCTTGTAAGTCTGCTACAATTTGCTTGCGGCATTCGAAACGGTCCATGTCTTTGTATTTGCCGGCAAGTTCATTCATCGTGCCGTCTTCATTCATCACTAAAATACGTTCTAAGTTATGACGGTTCCCTACTTCAAAGTCATTCGGGTCATGTGCTGGTGTCATTTTTACAACACCTGTTCCGAAATCTTTATCTACATAATCGTCTGCTACGATTGGAATTTCACGTCCTACGATTGGTAAAATAACGGTTTTTCCTACTAAATGAGCATAGCGTTCATCTTCTGGATGTACAGCTACACCTGAGTCACCTAGCATTGTTTCTGGACGTGTTGTAGCTACACGCAGCACACCAGAGCCGTCAGCTAATGGATATTCCATATGGTAGAAAGCACCTTCTACCTCTTTGTGAATAACCTCGATATCTGATAACGCTGTTTTTGCTGCAGGGTCCCAGTTAATAATACGCTCACCACGGTAAATAAGGTCTTTTTCATATAGCTTCACGAATACTTCTTTTACGGCATCTGATAAACCTTCATCTAATGTGAAGCGCTCACGAGAGTAGTCTAGAGCTAAGCCTAATTTTGCCCATTGCTCACGAATATGGCTTGCATACTCTTCCTTCCATTCCCATGTTTTTTCGAGGAACTTCTCGCGTCCAAGGTCATAACGTGAGATACCTTCACCGCGTAGCTTTTCCTCTACTTTCGCTTGCGTAGCAATTCCTGCGTGGTCCATTCCTGGCAACCATAAAGCATCATAGCCTTGCATGCGCTTCATACGGATTAAAATATCTTGTAATGTTGTATCCCATGCGTGTCCAAGGTGTAATTTACCTGTTACGTTTGGTGGCGGGATTACGATTGAATAAGGTTCTTTCTCGCTTTTTGGTTGGGCCTCGAAAAACTTCCCTTGCAACCACCATTCATAGCGGCCAGCTTCTGTGCCTTGCGGATCGTACTTCGTTGGCATTGTGATTTCTGTCATTTTAATGATTCCTCCTCAAATAAAAAACACTCCTCGCCCTAAAAAAAGGACGAAGGAGTGTTATATGTTCGCGGTACCACCTTTGTTCTGAGTAGAAAACCCAGCACTTGTTTCGTTAACGGTGTTTAACCGGCACTTTACTACTGCAATGTTCATAAAGGCTGCTCCTAGGCTACGTTCAAATGCGCTACTTTAGAAACTTTTCAGCTACCGTTTCCTCTCTACAAAAGCGCCTGCACTTTACTCTTCCTATTCGATGCATCAATATTTACCTACACGTTATTGTAATCAATTTTTGTGTGATTTTCAAGTTTAACTGTATGCAGCATATACTATATCAAAAAGGATGATTGCTTGAGAAAAAATTATAACCCCTATTTACTGCCAAAGCATATACGACGCATCCGCTTCTATTGCAAGGCTATCATTTTACCGATCGCTGTTTTTCAATGTATCCGTACAATCATCTTCCCGACAACCGGTGATGTGATTGCGCTTGCTGTTTTACTTATCCTTACGTACTTGCTACATTCCGATATTATTTAATACAATGCGTTCTTTCGAAAACGTTTCTTTGAAGTCAAATAGTTGTATTGTTTCATCTTCTGCTTTTTGATTCTCCTGTTTCATGACTGATTGTTGTGTCTCTTGCTGTACGATTGGCTGCTGTACTTCCTGCTTTACAACCGGTTTGCGCGTTTCCTGTTTCACAACCGGTTTCTGTACCTCTTGCTTTACAACCGGAGCTTGGTTTTCTTCTTTAACAACCGCTTCCTGCACTTCCTGTTTTACGACTGGCTCCTGAATGTCTCGTTTCACGACTGGTTCTTGCGCTTCCTGCTTTACTACAGGTTCTTGAATTTGCTGTTTCAGTACGGGTTCTTGTACTTCTTGCTTCACGACTGGCTCTTGAACCTCTTGCTTCACTGCTAGCTCTTTTTGCAGATTCGGTTGTAATTGCAATGCCACATACCAATTGAGCTGTAAATTGTCAGCCAGTTGAGGCTCTACATGTTGGACTGTTATTTTTTCAATTTGCCCTCCCGCAATGGAATGCTCAAACGGGAAACCATATTCAAAATAAACAACATCATCTTCTAAATCAAAATGCTCAATTAATATTCCTTGTGTTTCCCCCGCTGGCTGCAAATCAAAACGAACTTTCGCTTTAATTAAATAAAGCCCACGAACATACTGCTGATGCTGGTCCCAGTTTACGCTAATGTGCGTATCTAACACTTCTGTCATGCGCCCTAACGCTTGCGGGAAGCGAAACTGGAGTTGCTCCATCCATTCCACAAAATCCCTCCTCGCACTACAGTATGCCGGTAGTTTCTTATATATGATGTACTTATTAGGCTTATATGTGATTTCTAAAAAAACGTTTCTCTTATAAGTAGATAAAAAAATCCGATTCCCCTTACGACCAGGAAATCGGATTTTATATCATGTATTAACGCGCTAGTTTTTCAAACACTGTATGGAAAGCTTGTACCGTCTTGGCAATGTGCTCTTCTGTATGAGCAGTCGAGATAAATAACCCCTCAAATTGAGAAGGTGGCAAGAAGATGCCCTCTTCAGCCATTAATTTAAAGTACTCCGCAAATAATTCTAAATCAGATGTTTTCGCTGAATCAAAGTCGATTACCTCTTCATTCGTAAAGAAGAAACCAATCATGGAACCAGCACGGTTTACTGTATGCGGAATATTATATTTCGTTGCAGCCTCGCGGAAACCAGCTTCTAATTGATCCCCTAGCTTTTTAAAGTATTCATATGAACCCTCATCTAAACGGGATAATGTTTCATAACCTGCTGTCATTGCTAGCGGGTTTCCTGATAATGTACCTGCTTGATAAATCGGACCTGCCGGGGCAATTTGCTCCATAATTTCGCGTTTACCACCGAAGGCACCTACTGGTAAACCGCCGCCGATTACTTTCCCAAGGCACGTAAGATCTGGTGTGATCCCAAAGTACCCTTGTGCACAGCCATAATCCACGCGGAACCCTGTCATGACTTCATCAAAGATTAATAATGTACCATTTTCCTCTGTTAGCTTGCGTAAGCCTTCTAAGAAGCCAGGTTGCGGGGGAACTACACCCATATTTCCTGCTACAGGCTCTAAAATAACCGCTGCTAAATCGGCACCGAATTTTTCAAATACTAATTTAGCTGATTCTAAATCATTATAGGCTACTGTTAATGTATTTTTCGCAATATCAGCAGGCACCCCAGGAGAATCCGGTAAGCCTAATGTTGCGACACCTGAACCGGCTTTAATTAATAATGAATCGCCATGCCCATGGTAAGAACCTTCAAATTTTAAAATTTTGTCGCGTCCTGTATAACCACGCGCTAAACGAAGGGCTGACATTGTCGCTTCTGTCCCTGAGGAAACAAAACGAATCATTTCCATTGCTGGCAAGCGGTCTAGGACTAATTTTGCTAATTTATTTTCAGCTAAAGACGGTGCACCGAATGATGTGGCTTTTGCTGCTTGTTCTTGGATAGCTTTTACAACATTTGGCTCAGAATGACCTAAAATAAGCGGTCCCCATGATAATACATAATCAATATATTCATTACCATCGATGTCTTTAATAATAGCACCTGAACCTGATTCCATAAAGATTGGGTCCATGTTAACAGATTTAAACGCACGCACAGGCGAGTTTACCCCGCCCGGCAATAAATCTACTGCTTCTTTAAATGCTGCTTTTGAGTTTTCATATGAACGCATATTTATTTCTCCTCCAACCAACGGCACACGTCTTTTGCGTGATACGTAATAATTAAATCTGATCCAGCACGCTTCATGCCTAATAATGATTCCATCACTACAGCCTTCTCATCAATCCAGCCATTTAACGCGCCGGCTTTTACCATCGCGTATTCGCCTGATACATTATAGGCTACGATTGGTAACGGGAAGCTGTTTTTCACATCGCGAATAATATCTAAATAAGCAAGTGCCGGCTTGACAATTAGGAAATCAGCGCCCTCTTCTACATCAGAAGTAGCTTCCCGAATGGCTTCCATACGATTGGAAGGGTCCATTTGGTACGTTTTGCGGTCCCCGAATTGTGGTGCTCCATCTGCTGCCTCGCGGAATGGACCGTAGAAGCCTGACGCATATTTTACAGAGTATGCCATGATGGGTATATGTTCAAAACCTGCTGTATCAAGACCAGCGCGAATAGCCGCTACGAAGCCGTCCATCATATTAGATGGTGCAATAATATCAGCTCCCGCTTCTGCTTGAGAAATGGCTGTTTGTGCCAGTAAATTTAACGACTCATCATTTAAAATTGCCTCGCCCTTCACGACACCACAGTGTCCGTGATCCGTAAATTCACACAGACAAGTATCTGCCACTACTAATAGCTCCGGATGACGCTCTTTGATCATACGAGTCGCCTTTTGCACGATGCCGTGATCATGATAAGCACCTGAACCGACGGCATCTTTTTCTGCCGGCAAACCAAATAGGATGACCGCACGAATACCTAGGTCTACTACCTCATCGACTTCCTTAGCTAATGTATCTAAAGAAAATTGAAATACACCTGGCATAGATGACACTTCATTTTTAATATTTTCGCCTTCCATCACAAATAACGGATAAATGAGATCCTCTTTGTGTAAGTATGTTTCTTTTACTAATGCACGCATCGCTGCATTGGCACGCAAACGACGGTGACGCTGAAAATAAAGTTCTGTCATGATCTAGCTTCCTCCAAAATAATTTGTTCAATTACGGCCTTCATCGTGTAATGGCGCGGCTGTACAACTGGGGTTACGCCGTATCTTGCTAGGGCTTCGGTCGTCACATGACCAATCGTCGCAAACTTCACAAAGCGCCAATCAAGATGAGGGACAATTTCTGCAGCATAGGTATCCACAGCCGAAGGACTAGCAAACACCACAATCGGTTCTGTTTCTGCCACTAAGGCTTCCTGCAATGCCTCTATATGCGCTACAGAAGGGACCGTTTCATAAACAGTCCACTCTTCTGCTCCTGTTCCCACTGTAATGGTCGGTTTCGCTAGACTCCCACGCAAAAACAACATGCGACCTTTTCCAGTAAACTCCTGCACAAATATATCGGCGCTATAAACAGATGGCATAAAGTGAATAGAAAAACCATGCTGTTGCAAACTGTCGGCTGTTTTCTCACCAACGACCGCTATATTGCACGGAAAATCTGCTTCGTCAAAGCCATGACGATTTAACTTCGCGACAAATGCACTCACTGCATTTTGACTCGTGAAAATCAGCCAATCATATTCCTGACACGCCGCTAAACGCTGCTGGTCCTGCTCCGTTACGACTTCCTGTATCTCAAGAAGCGGGAAAATCTTCACCTGACCACCCTTTGCTTCAATAAAAGGCGCAATGGTATTGGTTTTGTTTGATCCTGTTAAGATAATTGTTTTACCTGCTAATGGTAAATTACTCGGCATCTAACTCAGCCTTTACTTTTTGGATTAAATCATAAGCACCTTGCTCTGTTAATTTCGCAGCTACTGCTTGCCCTAATGCAATCGCATCTGTTCCTGTTAATGTTTCTTTATAAATAACAGACGCATCCGGTGCAGCCACTAACCCAGTCAATGTAATATCATCGCCATCGATTGTCGCATAGCCCGCAATTGGCACCTGACATCCGCCATCCATCTCAGCTAAGAAAGAACGCTCTGCATGTGCTGTTTGCCATGTCGTGTCATCTGTTAATTTAGCTAGTTCTGCTAATAGCTCTGCATCGTCCGCACGGCACTCAATCCCTAGAGAGCCTTGTGCGACTGCTGGAAGACACATATCTATATCCAAATATTCTGTCACGACATCCTCACTCCAGCCAAGTCGTTTTAAACCAGCTGCCGCTAAAATAATCGCATCATACCCTTCCGTTTGTAGTTTATTTAAACGTGTACCTACATTTCCGCGAATCCACTTAACTTCAATATCCGGACGGATAGTTAATAGCTGTGCACTACGACGTAAGGAACTCGTTCCCACAACAGCTCCTTCTTTTAAATCTGCAAATTTAACATGATCTTTTGAAATAAAAGCATCGCGCGCATCTTCACGTGGTGGGATACAACCGATCACTAGCCCTTCTGGTAATACAGACGGCATATCTTTCATTGAGTGCACCGCAAAGTCGATTTCTTTGTCATATAGGGCTTGTTCAATTTCCTTTACGAATAATCCCTTTCCACCTACTTTGGATAACTGTACATCTAAAATACGGTCACCTTTTGTTATGATTTCTTTAATTTCAAACTCAAACGGCGCTCCTGCCGCGCGTAGTTCATTAATAAACCAGTTTGTTTGTGTTAACGCTAATTCACTTTTCCGAGACCCTACAATAATTTTTCTCAACTTAATCCAACCTTTCCGTTAGTACCATAAGTGGAAGTTTGATAGACGGTTACCTAGGAAGAAATTGATGACCATTAATAAAAAGGCATAAATTTGAACCCACGCATAAGTCGTACCGATTAACTTGCCACTGCGATGTAATAATAAACTTATAAAATAAACGACTACAATAACAACTGTACCGATGATTTTCACATCTAGTGCGGATAAAGCATCGAGTGTCATTAAAGCCCATTCTAACCCTAATATTAAACTAATGAAAAGCAAAGGCACTCCTACTAATGTCGAATGCTGCATCCACTTGGTTGTTGCTTTTAACGAAGGTAACCTTGACCAAATCGGACTTACTTTCTTTTCTTTTAATAAACGATATAAAATCAAATATAGTACCGCAAAAACAAAGCTTAACGAAAATGCAGCGTACGATAAAATGGCAAAGAAAATATGAATTAACAACATTTCTGAGACATCGGTATTAACTAGTGGCTGAACATCTTCAGCAGGTGCAAATAAATGAATCGTCACAAAGACAAAGCTTAGCACATTGACGAAAAACACCGGCATATCGACACGGGCAATACAATGTAAAATGATAGACAATGTTGTTAATAGCCACGCATAAAAATAAATCCCTTCAAATAAAGAAAGAATAGGGAATCTCTTCATCTCGAATATAAATAAGATGAAAAATATCGTTTGCATACACCAGGCAATACAGACAAACCAAAAGGCAATACGTCGTGCTTTTACATACTTATATATATAATCGATAAAATAAAATACAATTCCTACCGCATACAAAATGACCATCAACTCATAGAGCCGAGCCATTGTTATTTCTGTCATGGGCACCCCTTCTTTTAATTCATTTAAAAAAGCGCTTTGTATCTGTATTTTACCATACAGATACGAAAACGCTTGTGAAAAGTTATTGTTCTTTTAAAATGTATAACCTGGTTGATTCACATTGATCGAGTGCTTTGCTGATGTTTTTTCTTCGCTTTGAGAATATTGCACCAACACTTCCTCGTTGACCGCCTCTTCAATCCCAAAAATTTGTTGGAATAAACGAAGATCTTCGCTTGCTTGCGGCGAGTTCGCTAACTCTTTTGCTTGTAAGATAGGCTCTTTCAACAACTGGTTAATAATCGATTTCGTATGTTTATTTAAAATTTTCCGTTCGCGCTCTGTTAAATTAGGCATTTTGTTTTCAATACTCGTCATTGTTTCCTGCTGGATTTTCGCTGCTTTTTGACGCAATGCTGAAATGACCGGTACTACCCCTAATGTCGCAAACCATTCTTTAAATTGTACGACTTCCGTTGTAATCATCGCTGAAATTTGCTCCGCCGCTTTTTCGCGCTCCGCTAAGTTAGCATTTACGATTCCTTGCAGGTCATCAATGTCATATAAGAAGACATTCGGCAGCTCACTGATTTTTGGATCTAAATCACGAGGTACTGCAATATCTACCATAAATAATGGCTCACCTTTGCGTAATTGCGATACATATTTCATGAGGTCATAATCAATTACGTACTGTGTCGCGCCTGTGGAACTGATTAAAATATCCGCTTCTAATAATGTGCATTGCAACTCATCCATTGACTTGGCATCGCCTTCAAACTTCGTAGCTAAATCACGCGCTTTCTCAAATGTACGGTTAATCACCGTTACTTTGCCGACACCGTTCCCATATAGGTTTTGAATCGCTAACTCGCCCATTTTACCGGCACCTAAAATGGCAACATGCTTATTTTTTAACGAACCAAAAATCTTTTTCGCTAATTCAACGGCAGCATAAGAAACCGATACAGCGTTTTCACCAATGGCCGTTTCGCTATGTGCACGCTTAGCAAATGTCACGGCTTGTTTAAATAATTGGTTGTAAACGGTACCGGTTGTTCCTTGCTCTTGACCTTGCAAGAAACTTTTTTTCACTTGTCCTAAAATTTGAGTTTCCCCTAACACCATCGAGTCGATCCCAGCCGTTACGCGGAATAAATGGTCTAATGAAGCATCTTCTTCACGAATAAATAGGTGATTTTCAAATTTCTCTACGGGTAAATTGAACCATTTCGACAAAAAGTTTTTAATGTAATAACGTCCTGTATGCAATTGATCTACTACCGCATAGATTTCTGTACGGTTACATGTAGAAACAATTACGTTTTCTAAAATACTCTTCTCATCTTGCAGTGCTTGCATGGCATTGGGTAGGTCCTGTTCAATAAATGATAATTTCTCACGAATCTCTACCGGTGCCGTTTTATAGTTCAAGCCTACTACTAATGTATGCATGACACCCTACACCTCACACGTTCTAATTCATAATTTTTATTGTATCATAAAGAAAGCATTGTCCCCAGTTATTTTGTGAACATGCTATGAATTGAATTATTATTTTAGAATTATTCTAATTAAAGTGTAACAAATATTGTTCGTATTTTCAATGCAGTTTACTCTAAATCTCCCCTTTTATACCAAAAAAGTTACAACTTTATCACAAAAAAGGACCATTTGAAACGTTACGTCGCTTCAAATGGTCCCCGTTTTATAATTCAATGATTTGTGACGTTAATAATTTTCCATTGCTATCATAGGCGAAGAACTCAACTTCTTTATAAATATTGAAGTTTTTGATTTTGCTAAGCGCATATTCTAACTCAAACATATTTTCGCCAATATATTTTAAATCTAAATCAAACGATCCTGATACAGAATAAAACTTCACATCTACTTCTGCTACATTTTGACAATGCGCGATTGCTTCAATATAGATGGATTGACGTAAAATTGTGACTTGTGCCTTTTCAAAGCCATCCGTGATCGGACATGATGCCGACCCGCCACATAGCGACTGCAACACGGTATTGACAATCGTATTGATATAATCTGAATTTGAAATGTGATAATGTTTCCCGCCCGTCGCAGACGAGATATTTTTCATTAAATTCTGATCGGCTTCGCCCATTGAAATTGTGTAAATTTGCGCCCCTTCTGCTTCAGCAGCTTGCACGAGTGTTTTGGCATTTTCATTTGTTTTACCGTCTGAAATCATAAAAATAATACGCTTTACAGAACGGTCGCTGGCATCTGAATCAAATTGGCTGCCTGCTTGCTTAATGCCTGTTAACAGCCTTGTTGCGCCGCGACGCTCACTCGCATCATACGGCTTCTCGTAATTTACATAGCCTTTCACTGTTGCAGGGGTTCCTTTAATATCAGTATTTGCTTTTGTCGTAAAGCCTGTGGAACTAGATACAAGACTATCTACACTATCTACAAACTGAACAACACTATCATTCAAAATATTGTTCGGATCCGCTGCATTCATAGAACCTGAATTGTCGATTAAAAATGCTGCTTCTAAATCCAGCGTACATACCATGTCTGAAATAGGCGTCCGTACAAGTATTTTCTTTTTCGTCTCTTGTTTGTCTAAACCAACTAATACTTTTTGATAGCGTGTATCCTGATTTAAGTTGACTAGTTTTACCTTTACATCCGAAGTGCCATATTTTAACCCTTCAATATACTTAATTGCCTTACCGCCATTATTGGCAAACGTTTCTGTATAGGTTTTGCCGCCATACGTAATTTCTACCGCACCTTTATAATTGGTAATCAGCTGACCGCCTGGCGCTAAAATCTCTACGATTACTTTTGTATAACTCGGCATATTCTCCGGACGACTCGCTTCCTGTTCATCTAAAAGCGTTTGGTCAGCTAACTGGGCAAGTGCGTACAGACCGTTTATCTTACTGCGATATTGCAAGAGAGGCGCTACATTCAGCATATTAGCCGGAATTGAACGAGCAATGAGTTCTGCCGTTTTGACACTATCATAGTAAGCCATTGAGAAGTTATTAATCGAGCTAGGCAATAAATCGATTAAATATAAAAGGACAGCATATGATTGCGGTGCATTCGCTAAAGGAGCTGTATAGCTGCTCGGAATCAATGCAAATGGCAAATCATACATCGGGAAGCCGTTCGCATCCGTCGTATATTGAACCGTTAACTCCTTCCCGCCTTCTCTTAAATAATTATCCACAATCTGTTCAAACATTTGCTCCGATATTTTATAGCCTGCTAAGGATACGTAAGCATGCTCATAAGGAACCGTTCGATATGGAGCATCTACGGCGGATACTTCACGTGTAAACTGCTTCTTGTCCGGATTGATACCGATAATTTTCATCGGTCCTTGTGGTACTCCAGGAATCGGTGTTGCAACTTTAGGCGGTGTATTTTTGTCTCCGCCCACATAATCGCCTACCGTCGCATCAAACACTTCGTAGGATACGCGTAACTCAGGCTGAGGTATATACTCTACCGGAATTCGGATTTGCTTATTTTTATAAGTTGAATAATTAGAGTCTGTTTCATCTACTAATTCTAAAATAATATAGTCTTTTAGCGACTTTGTGACACGTGGCGCCTGGAAATGGAAACTTACATCCGGTCCATCCGAGTACACATACGAAGTCGGTGTGCCATTCGGCGATGTCACTGCTGTTGCTTTTTGCAATACCTCAGAACCAGCTCTGCCTGCACAATTACATTTCCAATCAAAATATTCTGATGTGACACGGAACTTCAATGATTTCGTGTAAGGAATATTATTGCCGTTACTATCTTTTAATTTAATATTAATTAATGTTGAATCTTGACCATTCGCTGTTAACGTATTTTTTTCTACTTTAATGCTTTGTACCGCCTGAATTGATTGCTGTTCGTTGGCTGATGGGTCATTTTTGCCAGGTGTGCCTGGCTTCACCGGTACTGCTCCGCCTTCTTCTCCCACAAAGTTAATCGGCAGGGTTATTTTTTTATTGTCCTTACCTGTTAACGGTCCCAAGAAGCCATCTACGCGCAGCTTACCTTTTTGCATCGCACGGTAAAGGAATACCGCTACATCTCCACGCGTTAAGTTATCTTTTGGCGCAAAGTCTTTATACGTACGTTTGCCTGTTTTCCCTGTCGTTACTTCCTGCAAATACAAATATTGAACAGCTTGTACCTCCGACAAGTCATACCCTTTCATTGCTGCAAAAAGCACCGCAAACTCACCGCGTGTCATAAGGCGTGCGCGCTTCGCTTTACTGTATGAACCTTCCAACGGCATATGCAAATCCGTATAGTAATTATACGTCATATCCGTTGCGTAAGAATGGATATAGTTGGCATCTAGGCGCGCAAACATTAGCAATGCTTGTGCTTCTGAAACATTGCCTTGCATCGCAAATTTATTCCCTGTATAAAGTGCCATTATTTTATTATCAATAGCCCAGTTTATTGCTTTATACTTGCTATCTTTTGTACTGACATCTGAAATTGTGGCCGCTTGTACTGATGTGGTAAGCGGCAACGTCACTGACAATACAAGCATCAAGCTTAAAAAAACCACCCATAGTTTTTTCATTCGTGCACCACCTTAATACTCAAAGAATAAAATATCATCTCGATAATTTTGCTTTAAGTCGCTTTCTAAATATTCTAAAAATCTTTCAATGATTTTAGCTGACTGGGCGCGCGTCAATTTTCCAAATGGATCAAAATTACCATTTGACCCTGTCATGATGCCTAGCTCGCTTGCAACATAAACTGCATCACGTGCATAGTCGCTGATTTTATCATCGTCTAAATAATGGGTTTTATAGCCTGGATCCGGCGCTTTGCCTTCTAGTCCCAATGCTCGCACAATCATAGCTGCTGCTTGCTGGCGCATTAACGGGCGGTCCGGTGTAAACTCTCCATTTTGATTGCCGTTAATAATTCCTTTTTTATTGGCTGCTACTAAATAGCCATAGTCCAGACGAGTACGCTTCACATCTTTAAAAAGAGTTGGCTTTGTCTGCGTTGCTTTTTTTGTTTCTTCTAGTTCAACACGTAAATCAACTGCTTTTCCAATTGCGATGGCAAAATCGTAGCGCAGCATCGGTGTATTAGGCGAGAAGAAATTAGATTTATCCGATAAAATACCTAATGAATACAGTTTTTCCACATGCGCTTTCGCCCAATGAGTCGATAAATCGCGGAATTTCGGAACGATTAGTCGCTGCACTTTCGGCATATAAACCTGGGATCCATCGACAGAGCCCTTCCCGCTTGGTAAATCATACGTATATTCCGTAATCGTATCCGCTTCTACATTCACGGAATAACCGCCATCAAAGCTGCCTAATGACGCCAAATTAGGTTCATAATTTAATATCTTAGAAGACGTATGAGACGTGCGGTTTGTCACTGTCCCTACTTGACCATTCCAATATTCGTATTCAAAATCCATTAATTGTGTTTGAGTAGCGCCCCAGAAGTTGTCGTAACCTAAAAACTGACCATTGCCATGCACTGTTAGCTTTGCCAAACTCCCGTTTTCGGCTTTTAGCTCATAAATTTTACGCATAATGACATTGCCTGACGTATAATCTGATGCAGGTTGACTATCGGTTACTTGACTCTTCGAAAGCTGATAGTCTACTAAATTTACCTCTACTCCGCCTACTTTTATTTTTTCATTGAATTTTGTTACTTCGCCAATTGTCGTATTTTGACCAATGGTTTCAAAACGGCTAATGTCCGAAACATACGTAAAATTACGTGTTAGTGTGGCATTATTTGGACCTGTTAATTTTAAACTGTACGTTTCCGTCCGCTTGCCTCCTGAATCTTTTACCGTTACTTTAATATCCTTGCCTTTACCTGTAAATTTAAGTGGCGAGCCTGTCACAAAGACATATTCTTCATAGATATATTCATTTTTTATGCCGCCGGTTAAATCGACAATCTCTGCCGATGATTTTTCAGGCAAATATATGATAAAAAAGGCCAGTAACACTACGAGTAAGCCTTGCCTTTTGAACATTCCTTTAGCCCCTTTCTCTCTGAAATATTTCATAACCTTTAAAACAGGAGATTGATTCCTGTGAAAGGCAACTAAATAGCGGGAGCTGACATTCGATTAGTTCGAGAGGTCAAACCCCCGCTGAATTGACGCTTTCTATTATTCGTTTACTAAAATAATACGTGTTTTTAATTGCTCATCTGTAAATAATACAATTCTGTCGTTTACAGCTAACTGATTTGCTCCAATACGCTTATTCTTTTTCAGGATTAGCGTTTGGTACACTTCGAGATCTTCCAATCGCCCTGTTTCTAGCCAAGAACCGCCATCTGTCCACTGGGCGACATTTTTCACAACCATTTGTGCCGTAGCATCAATTCCTTTTGCACCCGGTGTACCTTCTCTAATAGTGAGCTCTGCAATCGTTCCTGTGAAAATTTGGCTAGGCTCTATTGCATCTTTTTGTACTAAGTGGATTGCTTGTACATGTCCGTCTTTCACATAGAAATAGCCGTACTTTCCTTTATGGATACCTAACGCCGTTGTTAACGCTGTTCCTGATTGTCCTACAATCGTAGACGCTACGGTGTCATTACTATACGACAATACCAATTCATTTTCTTTTGTAGCACGCCAGAAGTTGCGATATTGACCTTCTTTTTGCAGCTGTGTAAAATCCGTTAACTCTAATGCATATTTTCGATCATCTACTAATGATAATTTACCAAAGTATAAATCATGTGATGCCAAGTTTGCGGATAAGAAGCCATCGCTCATTACATTAATAATATGGGTAGTTGCACTTTTCGTCGCACCGTCTGTAAGCACAAAGGCTGAACCGCTCGCCGCTAATGACGAACCTTCTACTAAACGACCATTACGTACTAAAATAGAACCATTATGATAATACAAAGTACCGATATCCTTTAATCGAATGTATTTTGCAGTTGGGTTTACAAGTGTCAGCTCATCAAAATACGTACGTTCATTATTTTGTAAGACAATAATCTTATTCACAATTTCCTTGCTGAATTGACTAACTGTCACATAATAAATATCGCTATCTGTATAATTTCGTAGCTGGTTTCTCGTAATCTGTTTATTGCCTACATAAATAGATGTACTATTACTAAAGGTAAATGTTTTCATATTTTTATTATGGCTTGTGCCAAACTCCCAATCTACAAATGGTTGCGAGTTGACGACTGTAAAACGTTTCCCTGTTACATTCACTGAACGTAACTGTGCTTTATAAAGATTTTCAATTCTTGTCCCTGTCTGGATAATATCCATTTTTTCAATTGTGGATGTATCAGTAGCAGAGAAATACATTTTCACTCGATCGCCTTCATACAAGATGCTTAAATCGACACTTGTTTTTCCTTTAAAATAGGCTGTATCGCTATTCACATAGTACTCACGCTCTTTTCCTGTATCAGGCTTTACGCGGATAAACATCCCGTTTGGATCAATCATTGTGACCTTACCGTATACCTCTTTGCTCTTTTCACCTATCGTACCTTCATCAATTACCGATGTCCCTCGTAATTCTTGGACACGATTTAAAGTCATTGTTACCTCTACCGGCATCCCGTATTTAAAGCCGGCAATCGTTGTTTTCGTATTGTTGATATAGTAGTATGTAGCCCCTGTCACTCTAAATGTATTGGTTTTACCTGCGCTATTGCGGACTGTCACACCATTGACCTGTGGCTGCTCTCCATTCTTTTGTTGTTCTTCTGTTAGCTGTGCATATGTAAAGCCTTCGAACGTTCCTTTATATGTAGTAGCCGCATCTGCTGATGGTGCAAAAGAAAGGAACGACAATAGCATAGTACAAACTAATGCGAAAAATCCTATTTTTTTCACTTTTCTTCCTCCTTTATTCCTCGAGACTGATAAAATTATATCAAATATCTCAAAAAATTACTTTGAATCATTAGTCTTGAAATTCTCCAATATTTTTACATTTTTACGTATAGAATCACTATACTTGTACAAGCATAGTGACTTAGATAGAGATATCAATTGTTTTTCCTAACGTCGGGTGCGGTGCAGGGGTCGCTTGTGTCAGTAACTCCGTCATTTGTTTCATATTTGCTTGCTGTTGTTCCATTGCTAAATCGGCTACAGCAATCGATACATTTTGCGCAAGCTGCGATTGACTCATCATGATTGATAGTGCTGCAATATCCATAGAAGCACCTCCTATTCTCTTTATCGGCAAAAGCTATTGTTCATCAAGTTATTTTCTCAAAAACCATGTATTTCATTTATATTTTAACAAAAAATACCAACATAGAGACACTCTATGTTGGTATTTTTAATTATTGCATACGTCCTTCAATTTCAGCCCAGGCTTGTTCAAAACCGATGCCTTTTTCTGAGGAGAAAACAATGAGTGGATCTTCTCGGTCCATTTCTAAAGTTTCTCGCACAACCTTTTTATGCTTATCCCATTTTCCTTTTGGAATTTTATCGCATTTTGTGGCTACGACGATACACGGAATATTATAATGTTTTAAGAAGTCATACATCATACAGTCATCATCTGTTGGTTCATGACGCAAATCCACCAATAGAACGACTGCCTTTAGTAAGTCACGACCTGTGAAATACTTTTCAATCATTTTCCCCCAAGCTGCACGCTCGGATTTTGACACCTTTGCATACCCATAACCAGGCACATCGACAAAAAACAATTGCTCTTCAATTTTGTAAAAGTTTAATGTTTGTGTCTTGCCTGGTTTTGATGATATGCGCGCCATTGCTTTACGCCCAATCATCCGGTTAATAAAAGAAGATTTCCCGACGTTAGAGCGCCCAGCTAGCGCAAATTCCGGAAGTCCATCTTCAGGATACTGCTCAGGTCGAACGGCACTAATGACCATTTCAACGTTATGGACTTTCATTTATTTAAAACCCTCCATCAAGTGCTATTTCAAGTACTTCCTCCACTTGCGATACTAATTTAAATGATAACTGCTCACGAATGACTTCTGGAATATCGTCAATATCGCGCTCATTATCCTGCGGTAAAATAATGGTCTTTAAGCCTGCACGGTGCGCACTTAAGGATTTTTCTTTTAAACCACCAATTGGTAATACACGACCACGCAATGTCACTTCCCCTGTCATCCCCACTTCACGTTTGATCGGCTTGCCTGTAATAGCTGAGACAACTGCAGTGACAATGGTAATCCCCGCTGAAGGACCATCTTTTGGTACAGCTCCTTCGGGTACATGGATGTGGAGATCATGTTGTTCAAAGAATGATGGCTCAACGTTTAATTTATGTGTCAGTGAACGCACATAAGATAATGCTGTTTGTGCCGATTCCTTCATGACATCACCTAGCTTACCAGTTAATTGTATTTTCCCTTTACCTGGTGTTAGCGAAACCTCAATTTGCAATGTATCGCCACCGACTGTTGTATAGGCCAATCCTGTTGCAATGCCTACTTGGTTTTCTGTTTCGGCTTGACCATAACGGAAACGGTGTTTTCCTAACATCTCTACCAATACTTTTGAAGACACGGTTACGCGCTTTTTCTCACCGGCTACAATGATTCTAGCTGCTTTACGACAAATAGTGGCTACTTGTCGTTCTAAACTACGAACACCCGCTTCTCGTGTATAGTAACGAACTAAATCCACAATCGCTTCTTCTTTCATGACTAACTGGGATTTTTTTAGTCCATGCTCTTTCATCTGTTTCGGTATTAAGTGATTCTTGGTAATTTCTACTTTTTCCATCTCTGTATAGCCAGCAATCGAAATAATTTCCATACGATCACGCAGCGGTGCCGGAATTGTACTTAAATCATTCGCCGTAGCAATAAATAATACATCTGATAAGTTGTACGGCTCTTCAATATAATGATCGCTAAATGTATTATTTTGCTCTGGGTCTAACACTTCCAGCATGGCAGCTGAAGGATCCCCCCGGAAATCATTGGACATTTTATCGATTTCATCTAGTAAAAATACAGGATTTACCGTGCCTGCCTTTTTCATCCCTTGAATAATACGTCCCGGCATTGCGCCGACATACGTACGGCGGTGACCGCGAATTTCCGATTCATCACGCACCCCGCCCAGGGAAATACGAACAAATTTACGGTCCAAACTTTCAGCAATCGAGCGTGCCAAGCTTGTCTTACCTACTCCTGGAGGTCCAGCTAAACAAATAATAGGTCCTCTTAGAGAATTCATTAATTGACGGACAGATAAATATTCCAAAATTCGCTCTTTCACTTTTTCAAGTCCGGCATGATCACGGTTTAAAATTTCTTCTGCATACTTGCTATCTAAACGATCTTCTGTTTTTTCACTCCATGGCAGCGATACAAGCCAGTCCACATAGTTACGAATCACACCACTTTCAGCATTTGCTGCTGGCAGTTTTTCATAACGGTCCAATTCTTTCAGTGCAACCTTCTCTGTGGACTCAGGCATCTTGGCCTCTTCAATACGCTTGCGTAAATCCGCTACTTCACCTGTTTTGCCATCACGATCACCTAGTTCTTGCTGGATGGCTTTCATTTGTTCGCGTAGATAGTACTCTTTTTGTGTACGCTCCATCGCTTGCTTTACTTTAGAATTTATTTTCTTTTCTAAAGCGATTACTTCCTGCTCATCATGCAGACGAATAATTAAAGCATCTAAGCGTTTCTTGACATTAAAAATGCTTAATAACTCTTGCTTTTCAGCTACCTTCAACGGTAAATGAGAAGCAATGACATCCGATAAGTGACCAGGATCCTCAATATCAATGACAGAGTCCGTTGTTTCAGCCGTGATTTTATTTGACAGCTTTGCATAACGTTCAAAATAGCTAAGTAATGTACGCATCAGCGCTTCTGTTTCCGCATCTTTTACTGTAGAATCTTCATGCATTTCAACATCTGCATACGTAAACTTCTCTTCCTCACGGTATGTGACGATTTTACCCCGTGCTACACCTTCTACTAGAATGCGTAATGTACCGTTTGGCAATTTTAACATTTGCTTCACAGTAGCGATTATCCCTACATCATATAAATCTTCCTCATCCGGTGATTCTACACGCATGTCTTGTTGTGTCACTAAAAAAATTCGACTGTCATTTAACATGGCGTGGTCTAAAGCAGCCACTGACCTTTCACGTCCAACATCAATATGAAGCACCATCGATGGAAATACTAATAAGCCTCTTAAAGGCAGTAATGGCATATTCTTTTCAATTTTTTTCACGCGGGTATTCACCTCCAGTTCGAAATTACTACGTAACAACCCGCAATTATTAATAGTATGTGTGTAAAAAAATATTTCAAAAGACCAAAACCACAATTTTGCTTGATTTACTATGTATAAATTAGAGAAAGCTGGCTTCACTGTGCTTTGGCACACTCGAAGCCAGCTTTTATCCTAATTTATGCTGATGTTTTTTCGCTATCGTAAACCGAACCATCTGCTAATAATAGTTTTGGCTCCGCTTTTTCTGTAATTGTTTCTGCTGTAATTACGCATTTTACGATATCTTCACGTGATGGCAATTCAAACATCACATCTAACATCGTTGCTTCGATAATAGAACGCAAGCCACGCGCACCTGTTTTACGTTCAATTGCTAACTTAGCTATTTCCACTAATGCGTCATCTTCAAACTCTAGTTCAACATTATCAAGCTCTAGCATTTTTTGATATTGTTTTGCTAAAGCATTTTTCGGCTCTGTTAAAATTTGTACAAGCGCATCGACATTTAACTGTTCCAATGAAGCTAGTACAGGCAAACGGCCAATAAACTCAGGGATTAGACCGAACTTCAATAAGTCTTCTGGAATAAGCTGTGATAATAACGATCCTTCTTCTGCGATCGCTTGGTTTGGATTTGATCCGAAACCAATCACTTTTTCCCCTTGACGACGTTTAATGATAGATTCAATACCATCAAATGCACCACCTACGATAAATAGGATATTTGACGTATCGATTTGTAAAAACTCTTGGTGAGGATGCTTACGTCCGCCTTGCGGTGGTACGCTCGCTACTGTACCTTCAAGAATTTTTAGCAATGCTTGTTGTACACCTTCGCCCGATACATCGCGTGTGATGGATGGGTTTTCTGATTTGCGGGCTACTTTATCGATTTCATCGATATAAATAATCCCTTTTTCTGCACGCTCGATATCATAATCAGCTGCTTGGATCAGTTTTAATAGAATATTTTCTACGTCTTCCCCTACATATCCTGCTTCTGTTAACGACGTCGCATCTGCAATCGCAAATGGTACATTTAGAATGCGCGCTAAAGTTTGCGCTAATAAAGTTTTACCTGAACCAGTTGGTCCGATTAACACAATGTTTGATTTAGATAATTCTACCTCATCAATTTTTGCGTTTGAATTAATACGTTTATAATGATTGTACACAGCAACGGCTAATGCTTTTTTAGCTCGCTCTTGTCCAATAACATATTCATCTAAAATATTTAAAATCTCTTTTGGTTTTGGGATATCTTTAAAATCGATTTCCTCTTCAACGCCAAGTTCTTCTACGACGATTTCTGAGCACAATTCGATACATTCATCACAAATGTAAACACCCGGTCCTGCCACCAACTTACGGACCTGTTCTTGTGGTTTACCACAGAAAGAGCATTTTAAATTGCCTTTTTCATCATTAAATTTAAACAATTTGTTTCACCCCTATTCAAGCAACAATCTTACAAGATTATAGACACTTTATCAAATAAATTGTCTGCAAGTAAAATTTGCCCTCTATATTTTCCTAATGTATGTATAAGTAAACTGCATAGAACAGGTACATCCCGCTACGTTAGAGCGAGATGTTATGTTTTTTTCACAGTATGTGGTATTGGAGAAAACAAGGTACGGGAGCCCGTACCTTGTTTTGTTGACTTACAATATATTCTACACGACTTTTTATCATCTGTCGTATATTTAAGCTTATCCTACTCAGAGATTTTAGCGTTTTCTACTAATAACTCAACTGTCTTCTTCGTGCGGATGTCATTTTCCAATACGTCTGTACCGCCTAAAGCTGTTTTGATTTGATCAGCAGTCATGTTGAATTGTGTAGACATAGCAGCTAATTCTTCTTCGATATCAGCTTCTGTTACTTCGATGTTTTCAGCAGCAGCGATTGCTTCTAATGTTAAAGCAACACGCACACGGTTTTCAGCATCAGCTGACATTTGCTCACGTAATTGCTCTTCGCTTTGACCAGAGAACTGGTAGTAAAGATCAAGGTTCATGCCTTGCATTTGCAGACGTTGACCGAATTCTTGTAACATGCGATCTACTTCTGTTTTGATCATACCAGCTGGTACTTCCATTTCTGCATTCGCAGCAGCTTTTTCTACTAACTCATCACGTAATGATCCTTCTGAATCAGCTTCTTTTTGTGCTTTCGCTGCTTCTGTTAATTTTGTACGTAATTCATCTAATGTAGAAACTTCTTCATCGATTTCTTTTGCAAAGTCATCGTTTAACTCTGGTAATACTTTTGTTTTGATTTCTTTTACAGTTACTTTAAATGTAGCTTCTTT
Organism: Lysinibacillus odysseyi; assembly: GCA_014595895.1. GTDB lineage: Bacteria > Bacillota > Bacilli > Bacillales_A > Planococcaceae > Lysinibacillus_B > Lysinibacillus_B odysseyi_A. Next base: position 1,789,169 of record JABUKB010000001.1, read on the forward strand.
ACCAGCTAACTCTTCAGCGTGGTACTCTGTTGGGAATGTTACAACTACGTCTTTTGATTCGCCAGTTTTTACGCCTACTAATTGCTCTTCAAAGCCTGGAATGAATGAACCAGAACCGATTTCAAGTGGGTAATCTTCACCTTTACCACCTTCGAATGCTTCATCACCTACGAAACCTTCGAAATCGATTACAGCTGTATCGCCTTCTTCAACAGCACCGTCTTCTTTAATTTCTAATTCAGCTTTTTTTGCTAATTGCTCTTGCAATTGAGCTTCAATCTCTTCAGCAGTTACTTCAGTTGGAAGTTTTGTAACTTCTAAGCCTTTGTATTCACCTAATTTTGGTTCCGGTTTTACCGTAACAGTTGCTGTATAAGTGAATGCTTCGCCTTTCGCAAAGTTTTCAGTACCCGCGATTTCCGGGAAATCTACAGGCTCAATCCCTGCTTCATCAAGTGCAGCAGCATAGCTTTCTGGGATGACGATTTCTAAAGCATCATTGTAAAGAGCTTCTACACCGTACATTTTTTCGAACATTGGACGTGGCATTTTCCCTTTACGGAATCCAGGTACGTTGATTTGTTTTACAACTTTTTTGAATGCTTTGTCTAAAGCGTTGTTTACTTCTTCAGCAGAAACTTCGATTGTTAATAAACCTTGGTTTCCTTCTTGTTTTTCCCATTTTACAGACATATTAAATGACCTCCAAAATTAGTTTGCGAATTTGTGTGTTTCAATTGTTCGTTTCATACGATTTGACAACCATTTTAGTATATCATAGATGAGCATAGTTTCAACTTTTTTCAAATATATTTATAGTTCTGTCCATTTTTCCAGCTCACCAATAAAGTCCTGCAATTCATAATCCATTTCTTGAATTTTACCGAACATTCCTCTTACATAATCGATATAACCAGCCGCTACATCCTCACTGTCATAGTCAAGCCATTCGAAAGGATAAAGCGCGATCGCATGCTTAGCAATCAAGTGCTGCACGAATTCTAGCGTGGACGGTTCCTGCGCCAGTGCTTCCTCTATGAAAACAGCTACTTGCCCGAATTGCGGCATAGCTGTCGGCAAATCAAGGGTAGTCGGATTGACTTGTTTTGTACGGCCAAACTTCCGGATCTCTACTTTTATCTGTACTTCTTGCTCGACGAATAAGATTAATAATAGACTTTTAATAAAAGGATGTGTTTGTTCCTGTTCTATTACTTGCTTTAACATTTCGGCAATAGGCCGTATATTCATCATTGTCAGTTCTTGAATCATCGTTACTTGCTCTGCAGGGCTCTTAGCCAAGAAATCTTCTAAAGCCAGGTCCTCATACGTCTCCAGGACAATGGCTGCCTCTTCCTGATGACGTTTGTTTTCAGCGATTTCCGCATTTAAATCTTTTAGGCGCGTAAATTTCTCTAGCTGCTCTGCCGGCACAATTCCTTCATCTAATAAAGACTCAATGATTCTTTCTACCTGTTGGAATTGACGCAGCTGCATACACACGGTCAAATAGAGTTCCATTGCTTCAAAATACAGAACCGGTCCTAAAGCAAGAAGCTCTTCACAAACTTCCTTAGCCCGTTCGAAATCTTTTGCTTCATATAGTGAATAAGCATAAACACTCAGTGTCGCTTCGTCTCCTGGGGTATATTGCAGCGCTTGCTCAAATCTTTCATTGGCTAGCTCATATTGATAATGCTCTGCATATTGATGTGCTTCTGTTAGCAAATTTTCAACCATGCCAGGAAACACAACAACATTTTCAAATGTTTGTAGCTTTCTTTTCTTTTTCAAAATACCTCACTCCGGTCTTTTCCGTATACGTTCCTATTGTACAACCCCCAAACGAAACCGACAACGCATACCTCTCACTGTGTTATACTACTAACTATGAGTACTGAAAAAGGAGTTTATACATTATGAATTATGGATTTATCGGACTTGGCAATATGGCTTCAGCAATTATTAAAGGCATGGTTGCCAGCGAAAAATTTGACCCAAAACATATTTACGGCATGAATCGTTCTGCTGCAAAAACTGAAGCACTGGCTCTTTCCCACGGGATTCATGCTTGTGATACCATCGAAAGAATCATGGCAACATGTGACGTTGTGGTTCTCGCTGTCAAACCGCAAATGCTGCCTGATATTTTACCGACTGTACGTCAGCATTTACGTAAAGAGCAGTTAATTATTTCTGTCGCAGCGGGCAAATCATTAGACTACTTACATGAAGAGCTAGGTCAAAAAACAACTATTTTCCGCGTAATGCCAAATATTAATGCCGTAGTCAGCGCCTCTACAAGCTGTCATACAAGCCGCGAAGGCACATCTTCGGCACACAAAAAGCTGGTGGAAGAAATGTTTGAAACAGTAGGCTCTATTATGGAATTACCGGAATCACAATTTTCTATTTTTACAACGATTGGCTGCTCTTCACCAGCCTTTACCTATTTATATATCGATGCGTTGGCACGTGCCGCAGTGCGAGAAGGAATGCCGAAGCAGCAGGCACTGGAAATCGCAGCAAGCGCTGTGTTAGGAAGCGCCCAAATGGTACTAGCTTCTGCCGAACATCCGATGACACTTGTGGACCAAGTCTGCTCACCGGCCGGTACGACGATTCAAGGAATCACAGCTCTGCAGGCCCATGGCTTTGAAGCAGCGATTCACGAAGCCGTGGCAGCCGTCGTGCAAAGAGATCAGCAACTACGTCAAGTGCAGCCAAAATAACAATTAAAAAATGCTATTCCCTTTTTCAGTTACTGAATCAAGGGAATAGCATTTTTCATTCCGGTAATGTATCGTCTACAAAACCAATATTTTTTTTAAACTTCTCGCGGCTCAATACCCCGATGTATAGCGCTAGCATGATGCCCATAATAAGGAGGGAGCTTATTTCAAACAAACGGAATCCTTGCCCGAACCAAAATTCCACGCGCTGCTCTACTGCTGTGACATTCGGCAAGGCGTTCATACAGAAATACGTAAAGATATGAATGCCAGACACTGCCAATAAAAAGCCTAGCGTAGAAAGACGTACAATATATTTCCCTTCCACGATGACACAATATAAGAAATGACCCAAGAAGTACAAGGCAATGCCATTCGCAATGATGCTCACTAACACAAAAGGCACATATAACGGTGATACGATATCAGCAAATGACTGTAATGAAGCTTTCGGAATGATACTTCCGGTTCCAAGCGCAATCAATACAAAATATAGCAAGAACACACTATAGCTGACCGGATTTAGCATTCGACTCAATATAAACCCTAGCATATAAACCCTTGTAGACATAGCATCAACCTCATTTCTTATATTTTCGAGGGGGATTTCAAGACCTAAAATACATTTTTGTTTATTTTTTCTGTTAAAAATCGTTATTTTCTATTTTATACTTATTTTTTCTTTTTATCAATGTTTCCTCCTCATGTTTTGTTTACACTATTTAAGGATAAAAAATGATTGATAGCAACTCTATCATTATGTATAATCAATCTTGTTTTAAAACTATGAAGTATTAGGGAGCGTGACAAGGAATTGGGTAAAGCATTGATTATTGGAGCTGGCGGTGTAGCTAGCGTTGTCGTGCACAAATGTGTACAAAACTCAGAAGTATTCGAAGAGATTATGATCGCAAGTCGAACAAAATCTAAATGTGATGCTTTAAAAGAAAAATTAGACGGTGGAAAAACGATTATCCATACTGCACAGGTGGATGCGGATAATACCGACGAGCTAATTGAACTAATCAATGGATTTAAACCAGATGTGGTGATTAATGTAGCTTTACCATATCAAGACTTAACTATTATGGATGCATGTTTAGCGACAAAAACGCACTACGTAGACACTGCGAACTACGAGCCGTTAGATACTGCTAAATTTGAATATAAATGGCAATGGGAATATAAAGAGCGCTTCGAAAAAGCTGGTATTACAGCACTTTTAGGCTCAGGTTTCGACCCAGGCGTAACAGGCGTATTCACAGCACATGCGCAAAAGCATCATTTCGATGAAATTCACTACATCGATATTGTAGATGCAAACGGTGGTGATCACGGTTTACCATTCGCTACAAACTTCAACCCAGAGATTAACATCCGCGAAATTACGGCAAATGGTCGTTTCTGGAAAGATGGCGAATGGATTGAAACCGAACCACTTGAACACAAAATGGTATATAACCTACCAGAAATCGGCGAAAAAGATTGCTACCTTCTATACCATGAAGAATTAGAATCTTTAGCGAAAAATATTAAAGGCTTAAAACAAATCCGCTTCTGGATGACATTCGGCGAGAAGTACTTAACACATTTACGTGTACTTGAAAATGTAGGCATGACTTCTATCGAGCCAATCGAATTCCAAGGACAAATGATTCAGCCTATCCAGTTCCTAAAAGCTGTTTTACCAGACCCAGCAACACTTGGACCGCTAACAAAAGGTAAAACAAATATCGGCTGTATCATCCGCGGTATCAAAGATGGCAAGGAAAAAACATACTACGTATACAATGTATGTGACCACCAAGAGTGCTACCGTGAAGTAGGCTCACAAGCTATTTCTTATACAACTGGTGTACCAGCAATGATTGGTGCAATGCTTGTGATGAACGGCGAATGGCAAAAACCAGGTGTGTGGAATGTAGAAGACTTCAATCCAGACCCATTCATGGATGCTCTAAACAAATGGGGTCTGCCATGGCAAGAAACAGAAAACCCAGAGTTAGTGGATTTAGACTTCACAAATCCAGAGGCGAAATAATATGAAACCTATCGACTGGCAAACAGCACCATCACCTTCTTTCGTGGTCGATGAACGCTTATTAAAACGCAACTGGGACATTTTAAAATCTGTCCAAGACCGTACAGGCTGCGATATTTTGCTCGCACTAAAAGGGTTCTCCATGTGGTCAACATTCCCCATGGCGCGTGATTACCTTGCAGGGGTTACGTCATCTTCATTATTTGAAGCGCGTCTAGGGTTTGAAGAGTTTGGCAAAGAGGTACATGCCTACGCACCTGCTTATGCTGAGCATGAAATTGATGAATATTTAACGTATGTGGATCACATCGTATTCAATTCATTTGATCAATTGAATAAATATAAGGAAAAGGTACAAAACCATGAGAAAAATATTTCCATCGGTTTACGTGTCAATCCTGGTTATTCAGAAGTGGAAACGCCGCTTTATGATCCATGCTACATCAACTCGCGCTTAGGGATTCCTTTTGCTTCTTTCCGTCCGGATGAACTGGACGGTGTGGACGGCATTCATTTCCACGCGATGTGTGAGCAAGGCGCGGATGTGCTGGAGCGTATTTTAGTGCACTTTGAGGAAAAGTATGGTCAGTACTTGCACCAAATGAAATGGGTTAACTTTGGTGGCGGTCATCATATTACGCGCGAGGATTACGATGTCGAGCTATTAGTGAAGCTAATTACACGTATTCAGGACACGTATGATGTGAAGGTTATTTTAGAGCCTGGTGAAGCTTGTGCCTTAAATACAGGCTACTTAGTAGCAACTGTATTGGATACTATTAAAAATGGGATGGATCTAGCTATTTTAGATACATCTGCTACATGCCATATGCCAGATACTCTGGAGATGCCTTATCGTCCGATGATTATCGGTTCTGGTATGCCAAATGAGAAAAAATATACATACCGCCTTGGTGGTATGACTTGTCTTGCAGGAGATGTCATTGGTGATTATTCATTTGATGAACCGTTAAAAGCAGGCGATCGTTTGGTGTTTACCGATATGGCTCACTATACAATGGTAAAAACGCATATGTTTAATGGCGTGAATTTACCAAGCATTTGCTTATATAATGAAGAAGAAGGCATGAAAGTCGTTCGTACATTCCATTACGAAGATTATAAAGGTCGTCTTTCTTAATAGGAAAAGCGCGGAAAGGACTCGTCCTCACCGCGCTTTTTTGTATGATAATAGAGAAAACAAATATGCAGGAGGCGTAGCCATGTTCAACAACAAAACAGTCATCATTACCGGTGCTGCACAAGGGATCGGAAAATCGATCGCCACGCATTTCGCAAAAGAAGGCGCAAATGTCATCATAGCGGATATAACATGTGATGCAGGAGCCCAGTTAGCAGAGGAGCTGCTTGCAAACGGCTATACAGCACTATTTTTAGAAACCGATGTCCGTAGTGAAGAAAGTGTCAAACAAACGATAAAAAAAGCCTATGATCTATACGGTTCAATCCATATCCTGATTAATAATGCAGGCATCTTTAAACCAGCAGACCCCCTCACTTTAAGTTTAGATGATTGGGATGACATCATGAACACCAATTTACGCAGCGTATTTTTATGTTCACGAGAAGCTGCGAAATGGATGAAACCGGGAAGCTCTATTGTCAACCTCGCTTCTACTCGTGCCTTTATGTCGGAATCTCATACCGAAAGTTACGCCGCATCGAAAGGAGGCATCCTTGCTTTAACACATGCCTTGGCACGTTCTTTGAGCGAGCTAGGCATTACGGTGAACAGCATCTCCCCCGGGTGGATTGAAACAGGCGATTACGGCACTTTAAGAGAAGTAGATCACACACAACATATGAGTGGTCGTGTTGGGGAACCTGACGATATTGCACGTGCATGCTTGTACTTAACCGATGCGCGCAACAATTTCGTAAACGGGACTAACTTAACGATCGATGGCGGCATGACGAAAAAAATGATGTACGAAGAATAAAAAAAATAAGCTTCTCATAATCCATGAGGAGCTTATTTTTCTGGTTTTTTCGGTGCTACAATCACATCCATCGCAAATTCCGCACGCGATAATACCCCTATATAAAACGCTAGCACATACCCCGACAGGCATAGTGCAACAAGTTCTACTACATAGAGCTGATAGGCTTCAAAAACAGCTTGCAGACTCTCTAGCTGTGCTGTCACCGTAATAGCTGACACGGGAATGTGCATAGAACAATAAAAACTCAATAGTTGAATAAAGCACAAAGCAATGACAAATGACAACGTCTTGCGTTTAATCGGATACGCCTCATACCGCATAAACTTTATTAGAAAATGAACAGTCATGACACAAACCAAAATATTTGCCAGTAATCCCATTAATCGGACAGCGCCATAATATGGACTGAGCAAAACAGCACCTTCTTGCAACCAACTCAACGGAAATATATTGTAAATACTGATAAAAAACAGTACGTAATACACGATAAACGCCATAAAACCTTTACGGTTGAACGCTAAGATAAGCAGGCTTAAAAATCGTCTCATATAGAATCCCTTTCTTCTATCTTTATTCATCTAGTCATTATAACGTGAATAAAAATTGAAAAAAAGAACTGTTTTATTGTGTTTCTATCATACCAACTTGCCAAATTCCTTCTGTATTTGGGCGTAGTTTCATCACAAGCCGTAGACCAATTGGCGAATCATAGCTAATATGTGTCTCCCCTGTCCCATCTTCTGACACAATCGCCTCCTCAACGCCATTATAAAAAGAAGCAATTCTTTGTTGAAATTCCTCTTTTGTCAACGAGTGGGTAGTAAATTGTTGATGATGCTCTTCCTCTGTCAATTGCATATAATTTTTATGTTGTGATGTCAACATATAGTTCAAATCAAACTCCTGCTCTAACATTGTTTTGATATACAACTTAGCAATAGTCATCGGCTCTGCACCTTTTAATACGTCTAGCCCCTTGTCCTTCAGTCCTTCATATAGGGCTTGTTCATGCTCCGTTAATACAAGTGTTGATTTGACCTCCTGAATAGCGACAATTTCCCCTACTATGTCTGCTAAACGTTTCACTTCAATTTGCTGATCCATTTTCACAGCAATTTCTCCTTTACCTACCTGAAATGACGTTGCAGATAGTGGGATAGAAGGATAGGTTGAAGTATGCTCCACATACTGAGCTAAATCTTTTTCGACGTCAGATGCATTTTCCGTTCTGTCTATATCTAGGACTATCATTCCCGGTAACGCAAGTGGTTGCCCATCCACATACACTTGGTGCGCTTTGACATCAACTTGATTTCCCGCAACCGCTACAATTTGCGTAGCGCTATGGTAGCCTTTTTCCCCTAGCAATATATAATCCCCGATATGATAACTTGATTTCTCCTCTATAATAAGAGGAAAATTCCAAAAATCCTTAAGTTGCTCACTATGAAAATGCTTGTAGTCCACTCTATATACCTGCTGGTCGTCCTCTGCTGGAACAAATGGTAATACTACTTCATTTTCTTTTAATAGCTTTAACAGCTCCTCGTAGTCCGTAGGTAAGCTTGCAACCGTATAAGGAGGGGGAGATGGGTTAATTAATATAAATAGGAAAGCAATAGCAAGTATACCGGCTATCGCAACCACTGGTCTATACGTTTTCTTTTTCTGCGGTGCTTTTGTCCGTAACATACGATTTTTCATTGCTTCAGTGAACGGGGCGTCTCGTTGGAGCTCTTCATATAATTCCCTTTTGAAATCATTCATGTATCAATCCCTCCATCTCTACTGATAGTTGGTCCTTTAAGAGTTTCCGTGCCCGTCTAAGCCTCGTCCTAATCGTATTTTCAGATAGTTGTAACACCTGCACCATTTCATGGACTGTAAAATCTTCATAATAATAGAGAACAATCACTTCCCGGTAATGGATCGGCAACTGCCAAACGGTTTCCTTTAACGATTCTTTCCGGACTTTACTGAGTACTTGTCGCTCTGCCGATATTGCTGTTTTAGTAAACGGCAATATGGTTTGCAAAATCTGCCGCCTTTTCATTCTTCTCAGCTCATCATGACTTTTATTAATGACAATCCTTGTTAAATAGGTTTTAACAGATGCTTCTCCTCGAAACTGCTGCTGTTTGACGTGGTACGTATAAAACACATCTTGCGTAATTTCTTCCGCTGTTTGAGAATCCTTTACATATAAATAAGCAAGATGAAATATGTATTCACCGTACATATGAATGAGCTGTTCCACCGCTGCACCTCCCCTTCTTCTCCTTCTTAGACGATCCATTTTCCTATTATTGTTCATTTTACTAGAAATTCCTCTTATGTATATTTATTCACGTGTATTTTCTCTATTTATTTCCCTATATTACTATTTACTTTTTCAAAAATTAGGAATATTGTATTCCAGTACACTATTTTCTACTTTAAACAAAAAATATTTTTTTCATACCGTTTTTTTCTCTGTTTCATATTGTCACAATTCTGTTACATTTGTTGTTTCATCCTTCGGAAACGTTGTGAAATCAACATATTTGAATTCATCCGCCCATCTGTACTAGTACAACTTTAAGCGTTTTTTATTCTGCTTTTCGTCTCTTTTTTTCTATTTAAAGATACTTTTTTCTTTAAAATTACTATTGCACAATTATTTAATTTCATGTTATCTTCATATCAAGAATTATTCACCAAAAATTCTACGCAATAACAACATAAAGGAGTAGAAGAGAAATTATGAATAAAAACAAATGGTTAATTGCACTTTCCGCAATTGCTATCCACTTATCTATTGGTGGGGCCTATGCATATAGTGTATATAAAAATCCAATTACAACTCAAATGGGTTGGAGTGAAACAAACGTAACGATCGCCTTTACGATTATGATGGGGTTAGCCGGGTTCTCAGCAGCATTATTCGGCAGCACTGTTGAAAAGTTAGGTCCACGTAAATCAGCTATGCTTGCAGCTGTATTGTTCGGTTTAGGTCAGGGTGGTGCCGGTATCGCGATTTCAATGGATTCTGTTGTATTATACTGGGCTACATACGGTTTACTAAGTGGTCTTGGCATGGGGATTGGTTATATTGCACCGGTATCTACACTTGTTAAGTGGTTCCCAGACCGCCGCGGTTTAGCAACAGGGATGGCCGTTTTAGGATTTGGTTCAGGTGCTTTGATTACAGCACCGGTAGCAACAAACTTAATGGAAACGTTCAGTATTTCTAGCACTTATTTTATTTTAGGCATTAGCTACTTTACATTAATGATGTTAGGAGCACTTTATATTGCTCCGCCAAAAACAGATGGCACATTAAACGTAGACAAATACGCAACAACAACGAAAGCATATGCGCAAATGTCAGCGCGTGAAGCTGTACGTACAAAACAGTTTTGGATGCTTTGGGCTATGCACTTAATCAACGTAACAGCAGGTTTAATGATGATTTCCGTTGCCTCGCCAATGGCGCAAGAAGTAGTCGGCTTATCAGTAGCAGGCGCTGCGACAATGGTTGGTTTAATGGGATTATTTAACGGTGGTGGTCGTCTGCTTTGGGCGGCGGCATCTGATTATATCGGACGCCATAATATTTTCGTCATTTTCTTTATTATTCAATTAATTGCCTTTACGACATTACCATTCACTTCGAACGTTATTCTATTCCAAGTGCTGATTTTCTTAGTAGTCAGCTGTTATGGCGGCGGGTTCTCTAACTTACCTGCGTTTGCAAGTGATTTATTCGGTACAAAGCAATTAGGTGTAATCCACGGTTACTTATTAACAACGTGGTCACTAGGCGGCGTATTTGGACCGCTAATTGTATCAGCTATTTATAATGCAATGGACAGCTATATTCCAGTATTCTATACATTCTCTGCTCTTATTGCAGTTTCATTCTGTATCTCTTTATGGATTCGCCGTGATGTAACGAAAATGAAGAAACGTCAAGAAGCTGAGCAACTGAATGAAGTGACAGCTTTATAATAGATAAAGAAGTATAGACAAAGTCGAAATTCGGCTTTGCCTATACTTTTTTTATGCTGTTACTTTTACAAGAAGATACCAGCCTGTCTTGAAAACGCTTATGAGTGAGGCAAGTGATGCCGTATGCGAGCGTTTGTCAACAGGCTGAAAAGGAGTGCGCTATGGCGCACTCCTCTATTTATGCCTATTCATATATTTCTCTTCTATTTCTAATTGTTCAAGCAATTGTGTAGTAGTATGCAAGTCCTCCTGCTGCAGCTCCTTTTGTACTTCCTTTGAAACTTTTTGCAACAGCTGCTTAGACTTTTCCCACACAGCATCTCCCCCGTGCTTATCCACGCTATCATGGAGGGCATGATAAATATTTTTCACAGTCTCTTCATATTCAATGACACTGTCAAAATGCTCGATGTCTTGCTGAGTTGCCTTTAACTTGTCTACTACTGGCGTAATAAATTGGTCCGCAAATCTTGTTTTTTCTAAGCCTTGAATCTCCCTTAATTCACGAATCGGCGCTCTCCATATATAGAACTGTTGCTTGCGTTTGACATACTTGACAGAAGACAGCCATGTTTGTTGCTGCATTTGCTCTCTTGTATAGTGCTTGTTTACTTGAAACGTAAAATCATTACGCAAAAGAGCTTCTTTATATTGATGGTTCAATGGATTAATCGACGGTTTTAAAAGCTGTTCAATCGCCTGTAAATACTCCAAAAAACTAGTTAATGGTTGCTGCTCTTTTATGCCAAATAATCGTTTCCAAAACGACATTGTATTCACCTACTTCGACTCTTTGCTGTCTTTATTCTACTGTAAAAATGAATGTATTTCATCCCTCCTATCCTAATAACTAAACAGAAAAAAATCTTAAGCCATTAGAGACTTAAGATTTCTGAACTTATAAATATAAGTAAATACTAAAGAACATCGCTGCACAGCCTGCTAGTACGAATAAATGCCAAATCGCGTGATTATAGGGGATACGCTCATTTTTATAAAAATAAGTGCCTGCTGAATAAAGGATTCCTCCTAGCAGTAACCAAAAGAAACCACCGCTGCCAATGGCCTGATAGACAGGCTCATATGCGAAGATAACAAGCCATCCCATGCCAATGTAGACAGCCAACGATAGCATTTTAAAACGATGCACGAAAAACTGCTTTAAAATCACACCGATGATCGTTAGTCCCCACTCAATCCCCAAAATCGTCCAGCCGAGTCTGCCACCAATTCCAATTAAAGCAATTGGTGTATAAGTTCCCGCGATTAGCACGAATATAGCGCTATGATCTAGCTTTTTAAAGAAAGTCTTATGCACCGGTACACTATGATAGAGTGTCGAACATAAAAACAATAACATCATCGAAACACCAAAAATAATATAGCTTACCATTTCTAACGTGGTTTGCGCTTTTAACATTAATAAAACAGTAGCAGGAATCGCCAATACACAGCCAAGTCCGTGTGTAATCGCATTCCATCTTTCTTCTTTTCTACTATAGCCTGATTCCATGACAATTTGTGCCATTATCATCACCTCTAGATACAGTATGAAGTATGTTTCATTCTATTCCTATACGAAACCGTCATCATTTTTACATGATAAATGTAATAGTAATCACGTGCCGCAAAACGTCCTATACGGTCCTTGGTCAGGTGGAGAAGCATAGTGCGCGTTCTCGTCAGCCAATGAAAACGGATGGCTGAGAACGTTCAGCAATTGCTTTACCTTGGACAGGTCTCCTTGTTCAGCTGCCGTTAAAGCTTCCTCTACATAATAATTTCTTGGAATGACGGCTGGGTTGACTTGCTGCATTTGTGCCATCGCCATTTGCAAGGATGTCCCTTCCGCCTCCAGACGCTCATGCCAACGCTGCTGCCATTCTTTAAATTCCGTAATGTCGGATAATGGATTTTCCGTTACATTCGCAGAAAGGGCACGCCAAGTATTCGTATAGTCTGCGTTGTATTTTTCCATGAGTCTTAATATCGTCTCGACTAATTTTCCATCCTCTGCTTGGACGGTCTGCAGCCCTAGCTTTTTGCGCATACCTGCTAACCAGTACGTATAAAAGCGCTCATTGTACGTTCCAATCAGTGCTTGGGCTTGTTCGATTGCTGTTTCTACCTTTTCATCAATTACTTCCAATAACGTTTCTGCAAAACGCGTTAAATTCCATCCGCCGATTTGTGGCTGATTGCCATAAGCATAGCGACCTTGCGTATCAATCGAGCTGAATACCGTAGCCGGATCAAACACATCCATAAAAGCGCACGGTCCATAATCAATCGTTTGCCCGCTGATCGTCATATTATCGGTATTCATCACACCGTGAATAAACCCAACCAGCTGCCACTGTGCGATCAGCTCTGCTTGTCTATCGATTACTCGCTCCAAAAGAGCCAAGTAAGGATTTTCTGCTTCTTTGCAGCTTGGATAATGCTTTGCAATAGCAAAATCAGCTATTGCCTTTACATCTTCTTTTTCCGCAAAGCGAGCAGCAAATTCGAATGTTCCAACACGCAAATGGCTGCTCGCCACCCTCGTTAAAATGGCACCATCTAATAAAGTGTTTCTTTGAATTTTCTCCCCTGTTGCGACGACTGCTAAACTTCGAGTTGTCGGGATTCCTAAAGCATGCATGGCTTCACTAATAATATATTCCCGAATCATCGGTCCCACTGCAGCACGCCCATCTCCCCCGCGTGAATACGGTGTACGACCTGAACCCTTTAACTGCACATCGAACACCTGGCCACCCACAGCATGCTCCCCGATTAACATCGCACGCCCATCACCTAGCAGCGTGAAATGTCCAAATTGATGACCGGCATAGCTTTGAGCGATTTGTGATGCTCCTTCCGGCATTGTATTGCCTGCTAGTATATCCAGTGTCACAGCTTCTTGGCTCAATTGTAGCTCCTCAGCCAATGATTCATTCCACAATAAAAGCTTCGGTGCTGCTACAGGATGTAAGGCAACACGTGAATAAAATATATCCGGTAAATTTTCATATTGATGTGCAAATTGCCAATTTTTCATATATGTCATCTCCTATCCACATTAGTGTACCACCTTACTACCATTGTTATTTACCCGCAACCTCGAAAAATAAAAAAGCCATGAACGAATGTTTTTTATCAAAAGTCAAGGATATAATTACAAAATCTTATAATTAAATATCAATTATCATGTCCCACATTATATAAGGCAAAAGAAAAAGGATAGATAAACAGGAATTATACCCACTTAGATCTACCCTTTTTGTACAACATATGACCATATTTACTACTATACCATTAAGTTTTCCGCTACAATACCACAACAACATATAACCATTTGTTCCTTTCGCACTCGTGCCCTTTCATTTCATAAAGGAAAAATTAAATAGTGATTAAACTTCCATATAGAATCCTATTTTTTTATAACTATTTAAAAATTGAAAAGGAAAAGCCAATAAAGACCATCCCACCAAACAAAAAAATGACACTTAAACATAATATCCATGCTATGGTGCTTGTTAGGCTCAAGCAATTCCATAGTTCTACCCCATAGATTACAATCTTTTTCCAAAGAGACTGTTCATTTAAAATATTTACATTTTCTCTAAGCTCATTAATACCAATTGGAAACAATATTAAACCTATGACCAGAAGTACAATTCCTATAATGAGTCCTTCAACGAACATCTTTAATCCCTCACTCATTTTCATCAAATATAACTTATTTACGCAAAAAGTTATAGATTGTTCCGGAAATTTTACAGTTTATTTTTCAGCACTTATACTACCTTTAAAGGATACATATTCTCTCTTGCTATACACAAAATTCCAGAACAAACTCACCAAATGTGCCACGACTGTTGCAGTAGTAAATGAGATATTTTAGAGGTATGCATAATAAAAAAGTACACCACTAATGTAAGTGATGTACGAATTATCATATAATGTGCGATATTAAAGATAAGTTGCTGTTTTACAATAAAAACATACATTCACTTATCTTCAATTTTACAAAGCAGTTCCTGACTCTTAGTTATTTAATCATCTTCTGTCGTAAACATGTAAGAACGGTAATGATAACGCATGCTAAATACGAGCCCGAGCGCCAAGGCATTCCCCATGAGGGAACTACCTCCATAACTAATAAACGGCAACGGAATACCCGTAATCGGCAATAGCTGAATTGTCATTCCGATATTTTCAAGTACGTGGAAAGTAATCATCGCAATGATTCCCGCACACACATACGTACAGAACGGGTCTTTCATTAGCAATGTCATTTTCGTTAAATGATAGATTAATACAAAGTACAAGCAAACAACGCCGCTTGCCCCGATAAAGCCCCATTCTTCACCGATTACCGTAAAGATAAAGTCCGTATGGTTTTCTACTACATATACTTCACGTGCTTGGAAACCTTTCCCGAAAACCTCACCGGAACCAATTGCATTCATGGCAGAAATCAATTGATACCCTTCATCCGAAGCATAGGAATAAGGGTCTAGCCAGGAATAGATACGCGCAAATTGATAACTTTGGAAACCAAATGTCTTTTCCAAAAAGTCCTGCATATTCATGGCCATCCATAAAAATAAACCAGCAATACCGCCGCCACCCGCTAAAACCGGGACAATAATTTTCCATGAAATCCCTGACAAGACAACGAGTGCTACTGTAATTGCTAAAAACACAAGCGAGGATCCTAAATCCGGTTGCTGCATAATTAAAAGTAACGGAACAATTAAAGTAGCGCCGATTTTCGCTAACAAAAAGAAATCACTTTTTGCCGTGCGTAGCACATATTGCTCATTATGCGAGCTGATAACCTTGGCACAAGCCAGAATATAAAAGGTTTTCATAAACTCGGATGGCTGGATATTGCCAAGCGGCGTATGATACCAACTCTTCGCTCCGTTAATGATTTCACCAATTTGCCCTTTTCCTTCTGGCATGAATATCAGTGCTACTAATAAAGCCAGACCGGCACCATATAGGTACCAAACCATCCTTTTATACTGCTCCATATCAAAGATCATTACTACCGCTATAATAAATCCACCGATTCCGTAATAGATTAATTGTCTCGGTATGAAATTCAAGCCAGTATAACTTGTTGTTTGTGCAGAAGATATCGCAAGCAAACTAACACATAGAAATAATAACAATATACTAACTAACACCCAGTCGATTCGTTTCATCAATATTTGACGATCTTCTACCACTTCTCCACCACCTACAAATTCTTTACCATTTTTATGATACAACTAGTAAAACTAGTTTCTATTATACGGTAAAATAGTGTTGAAAATAAGTAGGCGCTTGACGCATTTTTGCTCCATACCAAAACATTTCGCCATCAATAAGCTCAATTTTCGTGTCGGGTATTATTTCTTGAAGTTCCTTGACGTGCTTTTCTTGGAACGGAAAAGGCTCAGAGGCTAAAAATAGTACATCTAATTTTGCTGCACGCAATGCCTCTCCGTCCACTGCAGGATAACGACCGGCCAACTCGGTAAAAGGATTAGTAAAACCTAAATGTCCCAATAAATCATTGATATATGTCGTAGCGCCTACTGCCATATAAGGCTTCCGCCAAATCAGATAGCCCGCACGAGCTTGATGACGGGGCAGCTTGCTAAACTCTTCTTTTATACTTTCTATCATTGATTGGGCTTCTGTTTTCCGGTTCGTAAGACTTCCCATGTCCTCTATCATCTTATAGGCCCCTTGAACGGATTCGACTTGTGCTACATACACCGGCACATGCACTTCAAGCAATTCGACAATTTCTTTTGAATTATCTTCTTTTTCGGTGATAATGAGCTCCGGCTTCAGCGCTAGTATTTTGTCAACATCTACTTGCTTTGTTCCTCCTACAACCGGAATATGCTCGACCTGCCCTTTCGGATATAAGCAATATTTTGTTCGGCCAACGATTTGTTCAGCCAGGCCTAGTTCGATCAATGTTTCCGTAATGGCTGGACATAAACAAATAATACGCTGGGGCGGGAAGGGATACATTGCTTCTCTTCCTAATGCATCGACAATTTGTTTCATTTTCTTCACCTCAACGATAACCTTCTCTATTCACAAGATAAAACCCTTTTAAAAAGAAAAAGGGATACGAAAATGACGTTATCTATTCTATAGCCAGCAAGAAACGAAAGACACCCTACAAATTGTAAGGTGCCTAAAGGTTTCTATTTATAATCACTTGGAAAGGCAAATGATAATTTGTTCTCCTCACTTGGTTCTACCCAGCGCTCTGAAATCATTTTTGTCTTTGTGTAGAACCGTGCCTGATCCGGTCCAAACATTTGTCCATCGCCAAAACGAGAACCTTTAAATCCAGCAAAATTATGATAGCCCACTGGAATTGGAATCGGTACATTGACCCCTACCATTCCTACATCAATTTCTGTTGTAAATTTGCGTGCAGCCAGTCCATCGTTTGTGAAGATCGTCACACCGTTTCCGAGTTCATGCTCATTGATCAGCTGAATCGCTTCATCTAATGTTTCTGTACGGACAATATTGCGAACCGGACCAAAAATTTCTTCTTCATAAATTTCCATCCCCGGCTTTACATGGTCAAATAATGTAGGTGCGAGGAAGAAGCCCGCGCTTTCCTTTGTAATGGCAGCCTGACGCCCATCCACTAGAAGCTCTGCTCCTTCTTTTTCCCCCTGGGCAATGGATGTTAAAATTGCCTCTTTGGCTTGCTGTGAAATTACCGGTCCATAATCCGGTTTTTCATCGTACGGTCCTACTTTTAAAGCTTGGACTTTTTCCTGCACGATTTTCGCCAGACGATCACCTGTTTCTTTTCCGACCGCAATTAATGTGGAAATCGCCATACAGCGCTGGGAAGCGGCACCGTAACCCGCACTAATAAAAGCATTGGCTACTTGCTCTAGATTGGCGTCCGGCATTACTACCATATTATTTTTACCGCCGCCAAGCGCCACGACACGTTTTCCGTACTTGGCGCCTGTTTCATAAATATAGCGTGCCACAGGTGTAGAGCCTACAAAAGAGATGGCTTCTACATCTTTATGCGCTAACAGCTCATTGACCGCTTCTTTATCCCCGTTTACCACGGTCCAAATTCCATCCGGCACCCCAGCTTCTTTCCATAAATCGCTAATATACAAAGCAGTCATCGGCACGCGCTCTGACGCTTTTAAAATGACGGCATTCCCTACAGCAACAGCCATACTTGTTTGAGCAAGCGGCACCATAATCGGGAAATTAAACGGCGCGATTGCTGCTACTACACCGAGCGGATATTTGGCTGAATAAGCATTAATCCCCCCGCCTACATTGACCGAATACTCCCCTTTCATTAAATGCGGCGCACTCATCGCCAAATCTACAGATTCAATTCCCCGCGTTAACTCGCCTTGCGCATCTTCCTCGGTTTTTCCACTCTCCGTACAAATAATGCGGATGATTTTCGCTGTATGTTCAACCAGTAAGTTTCTAAACTTCAATACGATTTCTGCTCGTTTGGCTACGCTCATATCACGCCAGGCAGGGAACGCTTCTTTTGCCTTCCCAATCGCTTCTTGCACTTCCTCTTTAGATGCTAATGGCACATTGGCGATTACTTCTCCTGTTGCAGGATTATACACATTCGAAAAACGCTCGCTTGTCCCCTCCACATGGTGGCCACCAATAAAATGCGTTAACGGATTTACCTTTGTCATGCTAGAACTTCCCCCTTGTGAGTATGTATTTCTTTCATCCCTAAATGAAACTCTGTGTAAATTTGCAATGCAGCATTTAGCACTTGCAGTATATAGGTTATTATTAATTATACGGAATAAGGCAAATAGTTCCATAGGTTTTATGGACTTGGTTCTGTGAAAGGAAAATGTTGAAATTTGATACCTGCCGAAGCCTTGATATAATTAACGCAGGAATAAGCATTTGAAAAGAGGGGCCATTTTGTTAGAAACACAAAGAAATCCAGACAAACAAGATATGAATAAAGAAGCAATAGGTTCATTGCTTATAGGCATTGTATCCATGATCGGTATATTTCTTGTAGGAAACGGGACAGTTCTTAGTGCAGCAGGTCTATTGCTTGGGGTTCTCAGTTTGAGAGAAGCAAAAAAGCTTAGGCAAAAAGGGGCGAAATTAGCAGCGGCAGGCTTAATTTTGAATTGTTTAGGTATCGTTAGTTTATTCTTTTAATTACATATCCGCAGTCAAAAATAAGGGGAGGGTCTGCCATGCAATGCGGCGCAAAGTGTTTTACTGTACAGGTCGAAATAAATGGCGAAATAAAAACGTTCCCTGTCACGGCACGTTCACCGATTCAGGCGAGAAAAGCAGTACGTTTACAATATGAAGAGGCAGTGAAAATTATTTCCGTGAGGGCAGAAAAGAAATAGCAATTACTTGCACTTTTTACTATGCCGAGAATATGCAACAAAGTGCTGCTATCTTTTTATATCCAACTCACACTAACTTTATTAAAATAGTTCTCCCCTCGTTGCTACCTTCGCATTTTCCAACGCTTTTTCTCTTTCCTTATATTCCCACTATGTATTCTGCATCTATAACACAAAAAATATCCAAGGCGAACCTCTAGCAACGTTTAGGTTTTTATCCTCTTCATGCAAAGCTTCTATACGATTGTTTTCGTACTGCGTCTATGCTTGCCATACAACTTGCTAAATTTTTAAAAAATGCGAATCGATCATAGCTGCTATCGTATAGTTCCAACAGGACAAACCAATACTAGTATATGTTAAATTACTCATTATTAATTTATCTCAGTAAAAGAAAACATATAACAGGAGGGAATCTTCTTGGCGAGTACAGAAAATGCACTATCTATTTTCGCCCTGGGCGGCATCAATGAAATCGGTAAAAACATGTATGTTATCCAATATGCAGATGAACTATTTATCATTGACTGCGGGGTAAAATTTGCAGATCAAAGTTTATTAGGGGTCGATTTAATTATTCCGGATGTAGCCTATTTGGAGGAACATAAGGATAAAATTAAAGGTTTGATCGTGACACACGGACATGAGGATCATATCGGCGGTGTTCCTTTTATGCTCAAAAAATTGAATGTACCCGTCTATGCTACTCGTTTTACACTCGGTCTGATTGAATTAAAACTAAAAGAACATAAATTATTACGTGAAACCGAATTAATTGAAATCAATGCCGATTCCCATTTGGGTTTCGATCAAGTAGCTATCACATTCTTCAAAACAAGTCATAGTATTCCGGACTGCTTAGGATTAGTCTTTCATACACCAGAAGGAAAGGTGGTACATACAGGAGACTTCAAATTCGATTTAACACCTGTAAATGATCAACCGTCTGATATTCACAAAATAGCGAAAATCGGCATGGAAGGCGTATTAGCTTTAATATCCGAAAGTACCAATGCAGAACGCCCTGGCGCTACCCCATCCGAACAATTAGTGGCTCGTCATTTAGAAGACGAATTCCTCAAAGCAACAGGAAAGATTATTATTTCTACCTTTGCTTCTAATGTGAATCGGATACAGCAAATCGTAGAAGCGGCCATTAAAACAAATCGGAATCTTGTTCTGCTGGGTCGAAGCATGGTAAATGTTGTTTCAGTTGCCAGGAGACTTGGGTACTTGAATATCCCCGATTGGATGCTAGTGGACCCGCGTGACAGCAAACAATTCCCACCAGAGCGTCTGGTTATTTTATGTACCGGAAGCCAAGGTGAACCTTTAGCTGCCCTTGCCCGACTTTCAACAGGGAGTAATCGCGATGTCAAAATCATTCAAGGTGATACCGTTATTTTTGCTGCTTCACCAATTCCCGGGAATGAAAAAGGCGTCTCTAAAATTATCGATAATTTATTCCGACTTGGGGCAAAGGTTGTGTACGGAAGCTCGAGCATAACGGGGATGCATGTATCGGGACATGGTTATCAGGAAGATTTAAAGCTCATGCTGACATTAATAAAACCGAAATACTTTATCCCTATCCACGGAGAATATAGAATGCTGCATATACACCGTTCTTTGGCCGAAGCGGTTGGTGTCCCATATAACCAAACTTTCATTTTAAAAAATGGCGAGGTTGTAGATTTTATCAATGGAGAGGCACGGCAAACGCGAGAGGTACCTGCCGGCGATACGTATGTCGATCGTATCGGTGTTGGGGAAGTAGAGGAAATCGTCCTGCAAGACCGAAAAAGGCTAGCTGAAGATGGAATGCTCGTCATTATTATCACGATCAGCAAATACGATGGTTCTATTATTACGGGACCTGAGACAACTACGAGAGGATTTGTTTACGAAAAAGAGTCTGAAAAATTGCTGCTTGATATTAATGAACTGGCAAAAGCAGCGGTTAATAACTTTAAGGAAGCCAACCCTTATGGCATGAAACGAGCTGTCCAAAAAGCAGTGAATCAGTATCTATATACACTGACAAAGAAAAAGCCAATGATTCTGCCTGTTATTATTGAGATATAATCCACTGCTATATAGATATTTGAGTACGTCCCTCCAAGGGAAATAGAAAAGGTATCCATGCATTTTTTCGAATCCATGGATACCTTTTCTTTTGTATTCAATTATATTTTAAATCTTTGAATGGCTGTCTGTAGGTCTTGTGCATTTTCTGTAAGGCTGAGCGCAACATCACTTACTTGTTCCATTGTAGCTGTTTGCTCTTCCATAGCAGCCGCCACACTTTCCACATTTGTCGCTACTTCTGCTGTATTATCTGAAATTTCGTGAACGGAAGCAGATACTTCTTCCGCACTTGCTGACAGCTCCTCGGATGTCGCGGAAATCTCTTCGATATGCTCTTGCATTTTTTCAACAGCTCCCACAATGGTATTGAACGTTTGGCCAGCATCCGTAATAATGCTTACCCCATCGTTGACAGATTGTAATGAATTGGCTACTGCTTTTTCTACATTTTCTGTATCTGCTTGAATGCCTAGTGTTAATGACATAATAGAGTTAGCAGAGTTTTTCGATTGCTCCGCAAGTTTGCGTACTTCATCTGCTACGACAGCAAAGCCTTTTCCATGTTCCCCTGCACGAGCTGCCTCAATCGCCGCATTGAGTGAAAGAAGGTTTGTTTGATCTGTAATATCTGTAATTACTTTTGTAATATGACCGATTTCTTCTGTTTGTTTTGATAATTTTTCTACTAATTCATTTACCGTATTAGTCGATACATTGATAACTTCCATTTGTTCCTTAGCATTCGAAATGACCTTGCCTCCAAAGGCAGCTGTCTCTGTAGCATCTAAGGACATGGAGTGAAGCGATTGTGTTGATTCTGCAATACGTTGTACGCCTGCAGCTGTTTCTTCCATAGCATGGGCACTTTCCTTTGCTCCCGTAATGGCACTTTGAGACCCCTCGGCTGTTTCCGCCATGCGCATTGTTACGTCTTCTGATGTTGATTTCACTTCTTCTGTACTCGCTGCTAATTGTTCGGCAGAAGCTGTTAAATTTTCAGTCGATTGTTGCACATTACTAATTAAAGCTTTCAGATTCCCCTTCATCTCATTGAAACCGGTTGCTAATTGACCGATTTCGTCCTTTGTTTTTACTTCTAAATTCTCGCCTGTTAAATCGCCAGATGCAATGATATTCGTTTGCTGTACCATATTTTTAAGCGGTCGAGCAATCGAGCGCCCTACATAGAACATCGTAAACACGTTGATGATGAATGTAACGACAAAAATAATGATAGAAGACGTCATAGATGTAGCAATAGTGTCCTCAGATTTTGTCTTTATTGACGCCATTTGGTCAGCTTGGAAATTTAATGCCACATCCGTTGTTTCTAAAATTGCATCATTGCTTTCTGCCAGTTCGCTGCTTACTAGTCTTTCTGCAGTAGCAAGATCATTTTCTCGAATGGCCGCTGAGAACTCTGCAGCCACAGCATTAAATCGCTCATTGCCTGCTTGTAACTCTTCATAATGTTGTCTTCCTTGAGGTGTAATAACAGCTTTACCAAATGCCTCAATTTCCTTGTCTACACTTGTACTAGATTCCATAAAAAGATCTATATTACTTTGACTAGGATCCGAGACAACTGCACGAGCATACATTTCCTGTCCCATCACATAATATCGAATAGTATGAATACTATTAATTTGTTCCACTCGCACATCGAATGCTTCGTTATTATTGTTTTCAATAGAAGATAAATTCATAAAATTAATTCCTACTGATAGCATTAAAAGCCCGATTAAAGAAAAGAACACCACATTCAACTTTTTTCCTACACTCATGATATACCTCCGTCCAAAACAATGAAATTTGACTAAAATATCCTATTTTTACTGTACATTACTAAATACATAAATAGTAATTTAATTGTATTTTTTTCTAGAAGAATTAGCAATAAAATAAGTAAATTTTATTATTTTCTACTTAAATTTTGTTAACCAAATCTCCTTATTTCTATTATATTTCTATGAATATGCCTTCTCATTGAACCTAGTACCCATAAAATTTCGGTACAAACCTTAATTTCCAAAAATGAATTCTTCTTGCAATATAAGGTGCTTATTTAATATTTTTATATATAAAAAACTGTCTTGAAAGTAGTAGGTTGCACTTTCAAGACAGTTTTATCATTTTTATGATTACAGCATTTTCAGTAAGGCTTCTTCACCCGTCATCCCTTTTACGATGCCGCATGTCTCTGCCTCATATGTCACAGATTCGAGTGGTGCTTTTAATAGTTCTTCAATAGTCCGCACTCCCACGGCACGACCTGCAATAATTTTTCTGTCGGATAGCTTTTGATTTAACAGCCCTACATCCAACGCCCCGCACATAATATAGCCGCGCTCATTTGATATAGTCAGCAGCGTAGTTTTCGGTAAATGCACGGTCACCGCTGTGAATAAATGACCATTCAGTTCAATCGTTTCCGTTGAGACTATAACAATCGCCCCCTTCTCTTCTATACATATGGAGAAGGAAGCGAAAATGTTCACTAGACAGCAATAAAACGAATGTTTTCAACTCACTCTTTATTTTGACCTTCTGCTTCCTTTATTACCGTCAAAGGAATAGATAATCGGTCGATCCTCTAATACCGTCTCTAGATGAACGGAGCGCCCCCACAGCTGATAAATGTAAGGCAGAACATGCTCTAAATAATGGGCATCTAACTCCATTCCTTCATAGCCGTGTTTTAGATATAATTCCCCGTTTCGCGCATAGTCGCCATCTTCCACGACGATATACGGAAACCCGCCATTGACACGCATGGAAATGAGCTGTTGTTTTACCTCTTCATGATCCTTGTCTGTAATTTGGTATTCCTGATCCTTTTTCGCAAATACATATAAATCTTCTTCTTTCACTAATTCCTTAGATAAATAGTTGCGAATAAAAGAAACGTCCGACTCAATTTCACGCACTTCGAAAATTTTCTCGCGACCTGAATTTGGCTTCACGCCTAAAGCCTTCATTTCTTCCGTTGGGTGATTGTATTTATGCTCGATATGCTCAAAGATTTTCAGCCCTAAATAATACGGGTTAATCGTCGTTCTAGACGGCTGCACCACACCGGCATTGAGCTTGGCATACTCAATCGTTTCAGCCGTTGTTAAATTTAACTCCCGCATAATTCGTTGGTGCCAGTACGAAGCCCATCCTTCATTCATGATTTTTGTTTCCAGCTGGGGCCAGAAATACAGCATTTCTTCTCGTAGCATCGTTAAAATATCTCGCTGCCAGTCTTCTAACTCCCGGCTGTATTCTTCGATAAATAATAATAAATCCTTTTCGGGTTGCGGTGGGAATTTTTTCTTTTTCGATCTTGTAGGCTGTGTCGGTTCTTCTCGATCATCTAACTTCCATAAGTCATCATACGGTGTTTTTTGGGGGCTCACTTCTTCTGCTTCCTCTTCCTCTTGCGGGTCCAGTTTAGGCCTTAATAAGGAAGGGTCAATATGCTCCTGAATCGCTAATACGGCATCCAGAAATTGTTCCACTTCTTCTTTTCCGTACAGAATTTCATAACGTGCAATCCGTTCTGCTGTAGCGGTCATGCTCTCGACCATGTCTCGTCTCGTATTGGAGAAGCGCACATTATTTTTAAAGAAATCGCAATGGGCTAACACGTGAGCGATAATCAGTTTATTTTGCACCAATGTATTCGTGTCGAGCAAAAATGCATAGCAAGGGTTTGAGTTGATGACCAACTCATAAATTTGACTGAGCCCTAAATCGTATTGCAGTTTCATTTTGTGAAACTGCTTGCCGAAGCTCCAGTGCGCAAAACGTGTAGGCATTCCATAAGCACCGAATGTGTAAATAATGTCTGCCGGACAGATTTCGTAACGCATGGGATAAAAATCCAAACCAAAATCAGAGGCGATTTCTGTAATTTCATCAATTGCCAGGCGCAGTTCCTTCTCCACTTATTAGCCCCCTCCTCATGCTTCTTGCCTTTTGAAAATACTCTTTAATGCCTCATAGACATCCTGTTTTTTCTTGATAATATAATGCCGGAATTTCGGGTCGTCTATTTTTTTATAAGTAGTCATCAAGGTAGAGGAACGAATAGATTTATTGACTTCTCCATAACCAAACATGCTGGATAGCTCCATCAGTTCTTGCACCAGTTTCAGGCTCTTTTCATTGTCTGCTGTGGTGTTTTCTCCATCAGAAAAATGCACAGGATAAATATTATAGCGAGACGGAGAATATTTTTCATGAATAAGCTCTAATGCTTTTCTGTAAGCAGAAGAACACACGGTACCGCCGCTTTCTCCCCTCGAGAAAAATGCCTCTTCTGTCACAATTTTCGCCTCTGTGTGATGGGCAATAAATTCGATTTCAACCGTTCCATATTTTGTTCGCAAAAATTTGGTCATCCAATAGAAAAAACTTCTTGCACAAGACTTTTCAAACTCTCCCATAGAACCACTCACATCCATCATGGCAAGAACGACCGCTTTCGATTCTGGCTTTACCTCCTCATCCCATGTTTTAAAACGTAAATCATCATTGGAAATAGGGCTAATGGTTGCTTTCCCTTTCATGGCATTGCGTTTAATGGCCGTGATAATTGTTCGTTTCTTATCGACATTTCCCATCAGCCCTTTTTTGCGGATATCATTGAAGGTAATTTTGTCTGTTGTGATTTCCGCCATTTCCTTCGCCTGCAAATTAGGGAGCTCTAATTCTGCAAACAGCATACCTTCTACTTCTTCTAGGCTAACCTCCGCTTCATAATATTCCTGCCCTGGTTTGTCTCCTGGCTCTGTTCCTGTTCCAGGATTTTTTTCATCGGGCTCTCGTGCTATGACATCCCCCACTTGGCTGTCTCCCTGACCTTGCCCTACATGCTTGGATTTATCATAGTTGTAGCGGATTTTGTATTCATCTAAAGAACGAATCGGAATTTTGATCACCTTGTCACCATTTGACAGAATAATGCTTTCCTCGCTAATTAAATCCGGTAAATTATTTTTAATAGCTTCTTTTACTTTTTCTCCATGACGCTGCTGATCCTGATAGCCTTTACGATGGAGAGACCAATTTTCCTGTGAGACGACAAAACGATTAGGCTGCTTTTCACTCATGTTATCCTCACCCATCTATTCGTTTTTTTGGCGTTACCGATATTTAAAAAGGATATCCAAATAATTTGGATATCCCATTCACTCATTAACGATTCAATAAGCTTCCTACATATCGTAATAATTCATTCGCTGACGTAGAATTATAGCCATGCTCATCGATCAATGTTGCCACGACTTCATTGATCTTTTTAAGCTGAGCCTCATCAGGTGTTTTCGATGAAGTCGTAATTTTCACGACATCTTTTAAGTCCGCAAATAATTTCTTTTGAATAGCCTCACGCAATGCATCGTGAGAGTTATAATCAAAACGCTTCCCGTTTCTTGCAAAAGCTGATAATCGGATTAAAATTTCTTCACGGAATGCCTTTTTCGCGTTTTCAGAAATCCCGACCTGCTCTTCAATTGAGCGCATTAATTTTTCGTCAGGATTCATTTCCTCACCTGTCAGTGGATCGCGTATTTTATTTTTATTGCAGAAGGCCTCTACATTATCCAGATAATTATTCAGCAATGTTTTTGCTGATTCTTCATATGAATACACAAATGCCTTTTGCACTTCATTTTTAGCAATCTCATCATATTCTTTTCTAGCAATAGCAATATAGTTCATATACTTTTCTTTGTCTTCCTGCGAAATCGAAGCATGCTGATCCAACCCATCCTTTAAAGCCCGTAAAACATCCAGTGCATTGATAGACGGCACTTCTTTGCGGATAATGGCAGAAGACACCCGGTTAATTACATAACGCGGGTCAATGCCATGCATTCCCTCATTCGGATACTCTTTTTTCAGCTCTTCTAAATCTACCTGATTGAATCCTTCTACACTTTCCCCATTGTATAATCGCATTTTTTTAATGAGGTCAACGCCATTTTTCTTTGGAACTTCTAATCTAGTTAATACGGAAAAAATAGCTGCTACTTTAAGAGCATGCGGTGCAATATGAACATGTGCCATATCACTCTCTTGTATCATTTTTTCGTAAATTTTTTCTTCTGCATTTACGATTAAATTATACGGAATAGGCATAACGATAATTCTTGAATGTAAGGCCTCATTTTTCTTGTTTGATATAAATGTGCGATATTCCGTTTCGTTCGTGTGAGCCACAATCAATTCATCTGCACTAATTAAAGCAAACCGGCCTGCTTTAAAATTACCTTCCTGCGTTAAGGACAGCAAATTCCATAAAAACTTTTCATCTAGTTTCAGCATCTCCTGAAACTCCATCATCCCGCGGTTCGCCTTATTCAGCTCACCATCAAAACGATAAGCACGTGGATCGGATTCTGACCCATATTCCGCAATTGTAGAAAAGTCAATACTGCCCGTTAAATCGGCGATATCTTGTGATTTGGGATCTGAAGGAGTAAACGTCCCGATTCCCACTCGCTTGTCTTCTGAAAAGAAAATACGCTCTACTAGCACTTTCTCAATCTGCCCATTGTATTCCTCTTCAAGACGCATAGCATTGAGTGGTGACAGACTACCTTCTACTCGTATCCCGTATTCTTCATAGAAATCTTGGCGCAGATGCTGCGGAATCAAGTGAAGAGGGTCTTCATGCATCGGACATCCTTTGATAGCATAGACAGCCCCTTCATCCGTCCGCGAATATTGTTCTAGCCCTCGCTTCAATAACGTAACGATTGTCGACTTTCCTCCACTAACTGGACCCATTAATAATAAGATTCTTTTGCGGACATCAAGTCTTTTCGCAGCAGGATGGAAATATTCTTCTACCAATCGCTCCAAAGCTGCTTCCAATCCGAAAATTTCTTTCCCGAAAAAGTTGTACATTTTATGCCCATCTCGCTCTTCAAGCCCACTGCTTTTAATCATATTATAAACGCGTGAATGGGCCGTTTGAGCAACTTCCGGTCTTTCTTTCACAATCTTTAAATAATCTGCAAAATTGCCTTCCCACTTCAGCCTGTTTTCTTCTTCCCGATAACTCTTCATTTTTCTTAAAAAGTCGATTGTCTTCCCTCCATCCGAGGCACGGTTTTTACATCATATGAAGGGAGAGAGCTGATGATACCTATTGTTTTGTAATATCTAAGCGGACAACCATTAATTTTTACAGTCTGTAATCACTTAAGTTGCTTATGATTTAGGGCCGTCCTTATCTAAAATGGCACGGGCATCTAATGCTTTATTTAGCGTATGACTGTCGCTTTCTTCTTTTACTTTTTGATTCAATTCTTCAATAGGGATCACATCTGCCATTTGCATATCTTCGTGTAAATCAAAGAGACTAATATGGTCGGATTCCACCCCATCCGGCTTATCTTTGGCCGCAAGCCCTTCGAACATCTTCTTATCTGCAGGTACTTGAATGTTTTGATTGTTTTCCATTTCTCTACACTCCTTTTACCTGTAGCATAACCGAAATATGAAATTCCATGAGCGGGACAGAGAAAAGGCTGCTGTATCTTGTCATTATCCTATTCATAATTGTTAGGCAAGCGGTAGATTAACTGCACAACACCAGACGAAAATGTTTTTGTCTCGATTAACTTTAAATGTAATCGTTCTTTAATATCTGTAAATAATGGCTTTCCTTCCCCTAAAACAACAGGATGAACCGACAATCTTAGCTCATCAACGAGTGCTAGGTTTAGAAATGTAGTAATTAAGCTTGCTCCTCCATATAACCAAATATCTTTTCCCGGCTCATTTTTTAGTTTAGCTATCTCTTCAGCAATACTATCATTGATAAAAGTGACTTTATGATTCGTCTCTTTTTGGGTTTTAGAAAACACGTATTTCTCTTTACTATGCACTAAATCCCACATTTCCTTTTCTGCATTTGAATTTTCTGTTTCCGGTGTAAACTGGCCCCACATCTCATAACTTTTTCTTCCGTATAAAATGGTATCAATTTGATGTAAAAAATCAGTAAACCCCATTTCCTCATCCATAATACACCAGTCCACTTCTCCATTCTTCCCTTCAATAAAACCATCCAAAGTCACTGCCAAATCTAAAATGATTTTTCTAGCCTTTGCATTGTCAGCCATTCTTCTTCCATCCCTTCTTGCTCTTTCGTTTCCCTATCATCTCAAAATATGCTGATTTGGACAATCATCCTTCTCTATTTTTTCCTGAAATTGGTCTCCTGTAGTCAGACTTGCTTTCTTTCCATGAAGCGCTTTTGCTATGTTATAATGGCATACGCACTTTTGATGAGGGTCCACGTTTTAAAATCTCCCTCCAACAGTAAAGTCTGTCAAACAAACATGGTTAAGGAGAGAAATTGTTATGCATTCAATAGAACAAATCGGTTCGCGTTTTTGGTACATCTCACCGATTTCAGAAACCGACCGTCCCATACTTGGCATGGTAGTAGGTCAAAATAAAACACTAATGATCGATGCTGGGAACTCAGAGGATCATGCCCAGTATTTTTTAGCTGAACTGCAAAAAAGAAACGTCGATTACCCAGATATCGTTGTCCTGACACACTCCCATTGGGATCATATTTTCGGACTCCCTGCTCTTACTAAAGCTGTATCCATTTCTACCGCAAAAACAAAGGATGAAATGATAAAATTACAGCCTCTTTCCTGGTCAGATCAAGCGATTGATGCACGTGTCCAAGAAGGCACGGAAATCGAATTTTGCGCCACAGCGATCAAAAAAGAATTTACAGATCACCGCGACATGAAAGTTTTACTTCCTGACATCACATTTGAAAACCGTCTGGAAATTGATTTGGGAGGCGTGACATGTGTCATCCAGCACGTAGGAGGAAGCCATGCAGCAGATTCTGCGATTGTTTACGTCAAGGAAGAAAAGATTCTATTTTTAGGAGACGTTATGTATTGCAAAATGTATGCTGAAAAGTGGCATTACAAAATCGATGAGACAATGCAGCTACTTGATATTATCGAATCATTCGATGTAGAAACCTATATCTTGTCGCATTCAAAAGCCTTTACGAAAGAAGAATTCAAGCAAGACATCGCGATGTTTAGAGCGATTGCTGCGTGCACAGAAAGCTGCAAAGGCGATGAACAAAAAGTAAAGAAAACATATCAACTGCATACTGGAAAAGAATTAGACGAATATGAGCTGGAAGTAATTGAACAGTTTGTAAACGGATATGAACGTTGATTTATATCGCAAATCAAAAAGACATGGGAAATAGAGTCATTTCCCATGTCTTTTCTTTATGGACAGGCAGTAAACTAGAAGAAACATGAATAGGCAGCAATGGCTGAAGAAGGGAAAGAAGCAAACGTATAGTTCGGCCAAATAATGCCTGTCGTTGCCCCTACTACGCTTGAAGAGAATACAAACATTAAAAATAGCTGTCCATTTCGTAAAAGTATAATTGTCCATCTACCATCACAGCCAGCTGCAAACGTCGTGATGCCTCCCGGCTGTAGCAGACTTCGTGCCTGTAATGGATTTTGAGTTAAAGTTTGGAATCGAGTAATCGCTTGTCGAGACGGAGGTGGAGGATTTCTCGAACCTCTGGGTCTATTCGATCTACCGCCCGGCTGTCCTGGGAATCCCCCTGGAACTCCGCCCGGGAAGCCACCTGGAACTCCACCTGGGAACCCGCCAGGAAATCCTCCTGGCCCCCCGCCTGGGAAACCACCAGGAAATCCTCCTGGAAAATAAGACATTTTATCGCTCCTTCTTTTTGGGATATAGTAATTTATGAGTAAGGAAGAAAGAGAGTTAGATGAATGCCCTAGGAATGGAATAAATAGTGGTCTTCCTTATTCGCTTGAGAAGAGAGAGAACAGATATAATGCTAGATCATGCCACTCTCCTGTATGTTGCCGCTCTTTCTCTGGAAGAATAACCACTTCTCCGTTAATAGCTTCCCTATGTGAAATGCAATGGCTTCTTTTTCACTATCGGAATAATAAAATATAACGTTTCCCATTTTACTTAGACGATTCTGTATCAAATGTATGACAGTTTCATAACTTAGTAAAAGAAAAGGAGGAATTGTGATTTGCCTAATTTTCCAAATCAAACCTCAACTTATTCAGACTTGCTTGCTGATTTAACCAAAACCATTAACAGTGAATTTACTGCAATTCGTTGCTATGAACAGTTAGCCTCGATTGCTCCCAGTCAAGAAGCGAAGAACCGCATCCTTGAAATAAGAAAAGATGAAATGAGACATTTCCGCATGTTTTCAAATATTTATTTCTCGCTCACTGGCATGCCCCCTGCGCCGCAACTAGCTGAACAATGTCCTGCTGACTTTGCAAGCGGATTAATTAGCTCCTTTCATGATGAACAACAAGCGGTTGATTTTTATCATGAAGTTGCAAGAAATTATCCTTTAGTAAGAGAGGCGTATAATCAAGCAGCTGCAGATGAACAAAATCATGCTGTATGGTTTTTATTTTTTATCATTTCTAGCAGCTCATTGCATTAACTCTCATTCATCAAATCTAAAAAAAAGCGGGTGACTCATCACTTATGAGCCACCCACCAATTGAAGAATCCAGTCTTTTATATCAACCAATCGATGATATGGAGGAGATTCATCCGTCCCTGCAACAATTAACGGGACAACCGAATCAACTTTGTGAAGGGAACCATGCGCTCCTCCTCCCGCATGATCATGGCTATGTTCCTCAATAAATTCAAAAGAAGGCTTGGCATCCACAATAATAAATCGTCCCTCTTGTGAATGAAGCGCCCCGTACAGCCTTGCCAGGGCATCCGGATAATTTTGATATTGAATGTGCCTCTCCTCATTCACCATCAAATCTAAAGCCGAAACATCACCGTCAATATTCCACGATTGCTTATAGTCATCCACATATGGACCAGTTGGGGAAAATAGAAATAGCTCGTCACTTTCCGGACTGACTACATAGTTCGTTTGCCCGTCTTTCCAGGCGATAAAGCCAATGCGCTCATCTTCTTTTAAAATGTCTACAATTTTTTCTACATCCACTTGCTTATCATTCACATTAATATATGCCATGCGCTCATTCACAGCAATGGCAAGTTGGGCATCTGTTTGATTGCCTTCCCAAAAAGTATAATCCTTCAATAAATCATTTAAATCGATTAAAGCTGTTTTCTTCTGTTCTTTTACGAGTGATTGACCGCTATCCCCTAATACAATCCACGTGACTTCTTGGATTGCTTGCTCCCAAGATGAGTAGTTATTCAAAATCTGCTGTAATCCTTCATCCGCTTTTTCAATCCCTTTGAGATCATCCGGACCGTACTTGTGGATCCTGGCATCGGCATCAGGCAGGTACGCAAGTATAAAGGCTGGTAACTTCTTTTGTTTAATTAAATAACTTAATTCGTTTACCGTGAAATCGTTATTAACTCCCATACGGTCCCAAGCAAACTTATGACGATCATTTTCTGGATTATATTGAGATAATGCACCAAGTGAAAGGAGTGTCGGTCCATTCATTTCGATTTCTTTCGGTAAAAGGCCTGTCATGGAAAGAAGTGTGGGAACATTGAATTGGTGCGGCACACTTCCGCGGTATAAGAGACCATTCACCGAAGCAGAGGGAAGCTGACGATTCGCCAGCTCCTCATAAATCGTTTGCACCTCTTTACTTAAATGGTTTTTGTTCAGATGAATCACACTATCACGTGCAACATTTTTCACGCCATTATTCCATATTTCGCCGATGCCGCTGCCGTAACTGATCATTCGATTTTCATCTTCCTTAAACCAAATCAATCCCGGCACTTTATGCTGATTGGGGTACGTACCCGTTATGATTGTGCTATCGATGGCGACAGACATCGTTGGATAGGAACTAATCATCTCGGGATACCATTTCCCATTGTTTATTAAAAATGAAAATGCGGGAGCTTTCCCTTCTTTCATTAATTTTTGCAGCGGTTCACTCATTAATGAATCAACGGCAATCAAAATAACTGGTTTCGTGGTTGTATCGGACGCTATATCATTTAGTTTTTTTGTCGGTGACATGGAAATCCCCAATACTATTCCAGCGCAAACAACAAGCAAAATGACAAAACTTATTAGGATTTTTCCCATCAAAACAGTCACCCATTCTTAAATTGATTTGCATTAGTATGGGAATAAATAATAAATACATGCTTGCCGCCTGAAGAAATCTTATTTGAGATAGTTACCCTCAAAATAAAAGAGCGATCCAATAAGTGAAAAACTTAATGGATTGCTCTTTTTTCTGGATACCTATTTGCTAATTAGTTTATGAAAGCCCTCAGCAATAGTCAGTGGATTAATTATTTTGAAACGGAATAGTCAACGTTCCTGTTTCGCGCTGACCATCAGCTGTTGCCGGGAATTCGAAAATATAGGTGATTTGCAATGTGGATTCCTGCTTCACATAAAAGTTACAGGTATGCAAGTTTTGCAGGAAGTATTTAATATCCTGCATGGCAAGTAACTCACCCGTTTCCTCATAGTGCGCAAGCGCTTGTTCAAAATAGGCTGTAATTAATTTTAAATCTTCCTCATTCGCTACGCGGATAAAGTTATTATTCATAAACGAAAACTCCTTACATTTATTACTACAATTATAGCATAAATGTTTTCGTGCTAGGGAAAGACAAGAACAGCAAGCGAAGTGTGCGAATTCCTAAAAGCTTTCTGTCGTTTCACATAAGAAAAAACGCACTGATTTGCCGGTATTTATTCTACATATCTACCGTGATCAGGGATCGCTATACGATCAAATTCACGTGCCAATTTTTGCAGATTTTCCGTTAGTTCTTCTCCAACCATTGGTAATCCATGTCCTGTTACCGCTACAGTCGGGTTTAATTTTTCTAATGTTTTGACAGAATTCCAAGATGCTTGCCAGTCCGGAGTTAAGTATCTCGGTGGTCCACTGATTTCCTTTTCTTGTGTGAGTACTTTATAAAGCGTTTCCTGTTTTACCGTAACGAATGCATCTCCCACTATTAAAGCTCCATCTGTATCTCTAAACAGGGATACGTGACCTGGTGTATGCCCCGGTGTATGAATCCAGCGGAAACCTGCCATATGCGGAACACTGCCATCAGCGGGAAGAGCTTGTACATGGTTTCCCAGGTTAATAGGCTCATTTGGGAACATCGGAGACATTTTGGCGACCATACCGCCTTCCACAGTCGGGTCCGGTTCTGGATAGCTTTGTTGACCAGTTAAAAAAGGCATTTCCAATGGATGTGCAAAGACAGGAACTTCCCAATGTTTTATTAATTCGATAATCGCTCCAACATGATCAAAATGGCCATGTGTTAAAATAATTGCTTTCGGACGGCTATTGGCTCCAAAACGTTCTTCCGCCACTGTAATAATTTCATCCGCAGAACCGGGCATTCCTGCATCTACTAAGACAAATTCATTTTTAGCAGGGTCCCCGAAGAGCGCAATATTCACAATCTGAATTGTATGTTGGTATAAATCCGGCAATACTTCTATTCCCATTCCGCTTCCAATAGAAGTTGCTGGAATATATTTATAATCACTACCGTAGTTCATATCTCTTTGCATTGTAAAACCTTCTTTCTTCAAGTTTTGAGACGCCTGTAGTATTTGTTATTTTCCAAGTAGCAATACATAAGGAAACTGAAACGCTTGGTCCATTTACTCATTTACCGGTAGCATCTTCGTTTCCTTTTGCGAATTAAATACAACATGTGAGACCTCTCGCTTTCTTAACTCACGTGAGAATGTACTTGGAACGACAATATTTTCTTTTGCCTCTAGCTCCTTTATAGCTGCTATCCGTTGATTTTGATGCATGGTATTCCTTGTAATCATTGTCGCTACCATTTCTATATAAGCTAGCTCAACTGTTTCCATTATAAAAATCCTTATATCTTCCGTTTCCCCGAACACTTCATCCTTAAAACATATCTTGTAAAGAACTACTTAGTTTAAAACGATGTATAATTGGTTATTATAATGAAGGTAATGACCTAGTATAAACCCACAGGAAAAACTGTTATCATGTTAAATCCATAAGGTTTCTTCCATATTATTGTTCCGAAGTAGCTCAGTGGTAGAGCAATCGGCTGTTAACCGATCGGTCGTAGGTTCGAGCCCTACCTTCGGAGCCTTTTTCATTATTATAAAGAGTAATTTTTGAAACTTCTTTTTTATTTATTGAGGAAGAATAAACGATTCCAATTTTTATACATACTTCCAGATAAATACTTAAAAACCACTTCCCTATTCATCATAGAGAAGTGGTTTCGTTTGTTATATTATAATGCGTTTTGAGATTTTACCAATGGAATTTCATGATAAGAAGTTTTCTGCTCTTTCATCCCTAAAGGAAAAGCTTACTCTTTGTTTGGCTTTCCTTTATTTTCGTTTGATGCATCTTGTCCGTTTTGCTGTTTATTCTCATTTTTGTGCTCTTTTTTAGCTTCTTGCTTTTCAGCTTGTTTTTGCTGAGCTTGTGCTTGTTTTTCTGCTGCTTTTGCTTGAGCTTCAGCTTGTTTTTGCTGAGCCTGTGCTTGCTTTTCTGCTGCTTTTGCTTGAGCTTCAGCTTGTTTTTGCTGAGCCTGTGCTTGCTTTTCTGCTGCTTTTGCTTGAGCTTCAGCTTGTTTTTGTTGAGCAGCCTGTGCTTGCTTTTCTGCCACTTTTTGCTGAGCTTGTGCTTGTTTTTGCTCAGCCTGTGCTTGCTTTTCTGCTGCTTTTTGCTGAGCTTGTGCTTGTTTTTGCTCAGCCTGCGCTTGTTTTGTTGCCGTTTGAGCCTGTTTCACTTCGGCTTTTTCAACTGGTGCTACTGAAGATTTTTGCTCTGTAGCTGTTGATTTCGTTTCAACCACCGCTGATGTTTTAGAAAGTGTACTTGCTTTTGTTGTTTCCTCAACAACTGCATTTTCATTTGAAGAATTTTCAGTAGGTGTTACAGTTTCGGCGCTTGCTGTTTCATTCTGTTCAGTACTTGTTGTATCATCTGTTTCTGGCGTTTCCACTTTCGCCTTTTGTTGCTTTTTCTCTAATTGCGCTAACTTTTTCGCTACTTTCTTGTCTAGCTTCTTTTGAGCCTTTTCAATGTTTTTAGCAATGGCTTCTTTCGCTGTCGGATTGCTCACTTTTTCAAGAACCGCTTGCAGAGCTAGAATATTAGCTGAGAACTTAGCAACCAGTGCAGCACGGTCTGCATCTTCTTCTGTCACTACTTCTTCTTTGTCTTCAGCTTCATCTTCCTGAACTGTTTCATCTGTTTCTGGTAATTCTTCTGTCTCTGATGATTCATCCGTTTCAGATGATTCTTCTGATTCTGGCGACTCGTCCGTTTCCTCAGTAGGTGTCTCTGCTTCCACTTCCTCTGGAGTTTCAACATCCTCTAATTTATCAAGAGCTGCAAGTTGTTGTTCGATTGCCTTTTCTAAAGCTTCTTTCGCTAATTCCTCTTCCCCTGCAGCAAAAAGTGCTTTTGCTTCAGCTATACGTTCTTCTGTTAAAGACAATAGTAATTCTGTCTCTTTTTCGTCATCAAATGTTAACGCTAGCTTTAAACTTTCCGTAATTTGTTTTAAGAAATAGAAAAAGTCCCCTGGTAATAAAGACGGTTCCTCTCCAACTGTCTCTTCTTCCACAGTTTCTTCTACCGTATTTTCCGTTTCTTGTACTTCAGAAGTTTCTTCCTCTGTCGTCACTTCCGTTTGTTCAGTAGAAACGGTCGTTACCTCTTCTACCACTTCTTGTACTTCATCAACAGTTTCCTCATTGGCAAATGCTTGTGTTGATCCTAATGCCAAAGTTGCCGCTACTACCCCTGTCGTAATTACATTTTTTACTTTTCCGTTTACCTTAGACATAATAAGTCCCTCCAATTTTTATCGAAAGAAATTCGAATCCCCCATTGGTTATAGAGTGTGTTCGTTATTCTTTATTTGGCAGTCCAGCCATCATAGTTATCCCTTAGACCTGTGACTTTGCGTCTCTATTTTTCAATAGATTTGCCTTTTTCAAATGAGGAACAAATTTCCTGCTCATCATTTATTTTCACTATAATTTATTTTTTTCAAAATTACTATATACCATATTTCCCATTACATTATATCTACTTCTCTAACTTGGAGTAGCCATTCTTAGTCTAGCGTTACGCTTTCTAAATTAGACCTCATTTCTAGTTTAAACATCTCTATTTTTATCAAAAGAAAAAGCACCTTCGTTTGTCATTCTTAGTACAGAAACTCGACTGAGTGAGTCACGTACAATTGAACCAAAACGAAAGTGCTTACCTCTTTTAGTATACTGTTATAAAATTGTTACCTCAGCCACAACACCTAACAGCCTATAGTAACTCGATATTTCTTATCTATTCCTTTTTGCTCTTGAAGAATGTTGCATGCTTTTGCATTTGAAATATAATATTCTTCCTTCGTCATATACGTAGAAAAAATAGTTTCAAACGCTTCATCAATTCTACATAAGAGTGGCCTGCTTTCATATATGCTGCAACCATTATTCACCAGATGTTGGCAAACCCCATTGACATTATATTCTGCTAAAAAGTCAATGCCTTCTATGGCTGAACAGCATGCCCCGCATTTTGTACATGGAAATGCAACGGTCATAGCTCTAACGCCTCATCACTCAACATAAAGTCCGTAAAATCTTCAAGCGTTTCGTATTTAAATGTCACTTGCAGTCCTTCTGCCAAGGAAACAATGGCTTTCTCTGTATGAGATGCATCTGCAATCGCTAAATCAACGATATACTTTAAATCCTTGAAAGTTTGTCCGTACTCTTTGTAGTAATCAACTAACATTTTTTCTTCTTCTTTTACTTGCTCAATGATGAGTAGTGAAAGTGCTTCTGCCTGCTGGCGTGCCTCTTTCGCCAGTGCAAGATCTTGGCGGGCTGTCTGAAACACTTTATATAATTGCTTCATGCCGATTAATGCTACAGTCCCTGCTACCGCAGCACCAACTGGACCAAATAATGCCGCGCCGGCTGCCGTCATAATAATTCCCGAAAAACAGCTAATTGCATTGGAGCCAAGACCTTCCACATACTCTTCGGTTGTTATTTTTTTCGTCAAAAATTTGTACGTAAGCTCTGTGATATTCACCGCTGAACTAGCAAGGGTAGACACAACATTTCCCGACATGATCGGGTTATTCTTGCCAACATATTTCAGCCTATACGAGATGCCACTAATAACCGCGCTTCTTGAAGCGCCATTGAGAGCCGCTTTCCCTGTTTCCTTTACACAAAACTCACCTTTAAAAGCATTTTGTGCGGCATTGACAGTTCCGCCAACAAAAGCACCCGCTAAAGCGCCACCTAGCATGGCATTTTTAGCACCGGAAATAAACTCTGCTCTATTCATTTTATTAGCAAAGGCTTCCGCATTTTCAGCAGCTCTTACAGATTCATCATAGGTAGTCCCGCCGCTTTTAATATCGCCATACTGCGTCTGGCCTGTAATAGAGCCATGCGCATCCTTATAGTCCTGTGCATACACACTATTCGAATTCATGCGCTTTTCAACGAGTTCTTTCACCTTGCTTTCCTTCTCGACATTCACAAGGCGATCCATCCCGTTGTACTTGGCATCGGCAACCGCGCGTGCTGATGTTGCGGCACTATTGTAAGACTTCGCCTGAATTTCTTTCAGCACATCTCCCTTAGCGTTCTTAATTAAAATATCTGCATCTGCATGGGGTTCACCGAGTTAATCGGAGAAGTTCGAGAATACACGATACCCGAAAAACGGGAGAGCTGTAGAGACCAGTGCCTAAAAGGTTAGATAGGTGATTTTTATATACGAC
This sequence comes from Lysinibacillus odysseyi, assembly GCA_014595895.1. Classification (GTDB taxonomy): domain Bacteria; phylum Bacillota; class Bacilli; order Bacillales_A; family Planococcaceae; genus Lysinibacillus_B; species Lysinibacillus_B odysseyi_A. Next base: position 1,828,215 of record JABUKB010000001.1, read on the forward strand.
TTAATTACCGATAAGTGACATGTCATTTAATTTTGAATAAGTCGTATGTCAAAAAAGGTATTTTTCATTTTTTGATGACAAAAAGCATTTATAAGGATTGGATACATAGATTTTCCGCATCTAACAATACTAACATTGAAGACAGTCTGCTACATGAGAAAGGAAGAGAAACAATGGCGAAAAAAGATTCGGGTACACCAAGTTGGAAAAAAAATCATCCCAGCACTTTATTATCAAATTCTGTAGAAAAAACGGAGCGCGCAGTGAAACAAGCCATGTCTCACCCGGAGGAAATTGCGGTAGAGCATGCTTTTAATTCGGTCGAGCATGCCGAAAATGCCCTGCACAATGCGGAAGAACGCCAGGAACATTTAGATATGGTGGAGCAAAACAAAGAAAAATTAGAGGAATTAAAGGAACACTTACATGATGTGCAAGAACATTTAAGAGACGAAGAATAAACCAGTATAACCCCGTAAAGTTGCTGCCACTGGAAAGTTATCTCAAAAATGTAACTTTGAAAGATTCCAGCGAAAAAACGGGGTTATTTTTATGTTCAGAAGTAAATATCATCACTAGCTGTAAACGGCTCGTTCGATTCCTTACTGGTAAAGTGCAGCTAAAAAAATTCCTAACGCTTCCTGGTAAATTTCATCGAATTGACTGATTGGCAGCGGGTTCGTGCCAAGTCCCAGCTCGACAGTAAAGCCCGGTCTACGCCAATCCTGAATAAACCAATCTTTGTAGCCTGCATAGCTATCGATTGTTTGAATAGGCTCATATCCACTTACCCGTGCAAACTCATTTGCTAGCTGTTCTGACTCCGGCGGTTCTAGCCCTTGGAACCCCCAGTAAATGACTTGCCCTTGTGTATGGAAGGCTAATACGCGAGCAAAATCCCTTTCTCGTGTGAGCTCCGCCATGGCAATGGACTCTGGTTCGGATAGCGGACTTTCTCCACCATAATCACGTGGACCAGGCGTTTGCGGATTTCTTTCTCTTTCTAACTCCCAATCTGCCGGGAACTGATCATTCAGATCGACTCCATTGATATTCGCTTTCCAACCTGAAAAGTCGGTACTGCCATTATTCCATTGCAGTAAATTATTGCGAACTGTTTCATTTGCCGGAAGGCCATTCAGCACTAAATCAACTCCATCCGGGTTTACCATCGGAACAATATTTAAATTCGTTTGAAAATATAACGGCAAAGTATAACGTCCGCGTATTGGACTATTATTTGTGAGTGATAGTAAATAATCATTTACGAATGTCATCACCACCGAGGTGGTAATCCACTCATTTGCATGGAAGGACGCATTAAAATGCACGCGCTTTTGCCCGTTGCCAATGAAAAGCCCTGGAATCTCTTTCCCTAAAACGGAATTTCCAATGCTTTCTCTAAGAAGGAATGGGTAAATCTTCTGCAGCGTACGAATGTCCTGACTCATTGCATTGTAATCATAATTTCGTTTTCCATTGACCACTCTTCGCGTTATACGAACAGGTAGTGTTAAGGTAAGACCCACCTGAAGCGCATACGGACTGAGCGCTGGATTCAGCAAAAAAATAGCATCCATCGGTAGATTATTTCTTTGTGCAATCAACCAGATTGTGTCACCACGTCTAACAGTATATTGGGTAGTTACATATCCAGGGATTCGAATGATTTGTCCAGGCATAAGCGCTTGCGTATTCATATTGGGATTTGAATCAATAATCAATGGGAGAGGAAGTCTAAAAACTTGGCTGTAATACCAAATAGAATCACCCGGCCGAACGAATACGTCCACATCGTTCCTCCTTACTCATTCATCAGTATAAAAGTATATGAAACCATTGGTAGATTATTTCATCAGATCCTGTCCCTATTTGGGGTAAATGACTTTTCAACCTCTACAGGTAAGGGAACACGACTTTAAAAATGATATCACTTTAGAGTTTCCTTAATATGATAAGTAGAGGTGAAAAAATGGCAAGAGTAAAGTACCGGGATGCCGATATTGACTTAATAGCAAGGATGATGAGAGCAGAAGCTGAAGGTGAAGGAAAACAAGGGATGTTGTACGTCGGCAATGTAATCGTGAATCGTGTTATTGCAGATTGTTTGGACTTTAATGATGTACGAACAGTCGAACAAGTTATTTTCCAAGTACAAGGAAACAACTATTCTTTTGAAGCTGTTCAAAAAGGAAATTTATTTTATCAAAGAGCGAGACCTACCGAAAGAAGATTAGCAAAACAGGTTTTGGATTATTGGCGAGACCACCCAGCGAAATATGCACTTTGGTATTTTAATCCATTTGGCGAGTGCCCTCCGACCTGGTACGGGCAACCTTTTACTGGTCAATTTAAACAACATTGCTTTTATGAACCTATAGCTGGAACATGTCCAATTGTATATCAGTGATTCCTTTTGCAATGAATGAAAGCCTTGTCTACATACTGTAACAGGGCTTTTTGTCGTGTTTCGTTGTAGAGTGATTTGCACTTTCGCTAGATAATTATTTTCATATTTCGCAAGCTGTTTATTTTTTCGTGATAAAAAATCGTTCTCAAGCCATATTAAGAAGGAATCAATTTGAAAGGAGAATTTCAATGGGCAGAGACGATAGCAAAAGCAAAGGGACAAATAAACAATCTTTACCTCAAACACCAAAGAACCAAAAAATCGCTCCTCATAAAGCAAGCGAAGAAATTGCTCAAGAATTGCATGAGCTACATGTGCTAGCTGAAAAGGGGAAGAATAACAAAACTAAATATAATAAGTAATGAGGTTGTAATGGGTCTTCATCACAGTATCCGCTGTCATGAAGGCCTACTTCATTTTTCTGCTATTACCTGAAACGTTCGCCGATTGCAGATATCCGCGCTCATCAAATTGAAAGCTCTCAAACCTGATCTTGCAATACAGTATTACCAGCTGCTCGGGCAATACGAAAAGGAGCGCATAAAAAAGGCCAAGAGGTAAAAAAACATAGAATAACATATCGGAAAAACCCGATGAGCCTAGTTTCATCACAGATTGGATTAAGAAGACAATACCAATACTGCCAATAAAGGCAATAGGGATATAAGATGTCGTTTCAAATTTTCCGCGCAGCTCTTCGCTTTTCGAACCTTTTCGGTAATAACCTTTTTGAAGAAGCAGATAAAATCGAATGAACGTTGCAAGAAATACGAATACGCCGATTGAAAGCGTTATCCATGTTACATTCACTAGCGGTTCCACCGTTGCATCATCATCTTCTCCTAGAAAAAAAAGCGCCGACAAGTAAACAAAAACAGCAAAATTTTGCGTGACTACAATCGATAAGAAGTACTGTATCTTTTCTGTTCTTTTAAAAACAGCAGGAATCGCAAAAACAACTGATAATAAAACCAATACTGCTGTTATCCTCATATGTATCTTTTGAATGCTTTCAAAATTTGGATAGATTGTATATTTACCCGCAATATAATAAGTAAGATAGAAGAACAAGGCTTGAAGGAAAATCCCTAATATCAGTACAAACGCCAATGAATGAGGACTTTGTCTACCTGATTCTAGCGGTCCCCTTAATACGGCAAAATCTTCTTCTGATAGTCGCTTGAACATATGGCGGACACCTCCATTTTCGTTAAGAGAACCATCCTTTCACTTTATTCATTGCGGATTCCCCTGTTTTTTTATCTTTATTGTATAACATCGTGCCGGTAAATAACCCGTTTGAGATACCAATTCTTACAAAGCATAACTGATTGTATAAGGGACTTTTTTCGCCTCTTTCCAGTAAACATCAGCATAATCGGCTATCTCTTAAGGAATAATAATTTTTAAACATCGGTACAAAAAGGAGGGATATTTCATTGAAGAAGTACGATTATATACTATTATTAGCATTATTTTGTTTCTCACCAATTATTGCAAATGCGCATGTAAAATGGTTTACGGAACAAGAGCCCGAAAAGGTTCCGATTGAACAAATCCTGTCGATACCATTCATCGTGCTAGCCTTATTAATTGCTCTTTTCTTAGCGATATTATCTCAATTCATACCGCATTTAATGAAGATCCCTGGTGTCTCCACAGTTGATATGAAATTAGATGGGTACCGGAAATACTCTAGTTATATCCTTAAGTACGGTACAGCTCTCTCATTTATTTTACAAGTAGTGAATGAAACGATGTTTGCACCTGAGTTCACTATCCACCATAGTTGGCAAACCGTTCTTATGTGGACGATTATCGTTTTACTGTTGATTCCGCATCATATTGCAACAAAAGCAGCTGCTCTATTGATGTTTGGTTTGTTTCTTTATATTTGGAGTTATACCGGTTGGTTCCATATGCTGGATTACGGTTTTTATCTTGCAATTATCGGTGTTTTTTTGGTGGGAAAAACGAAATGGGAGACGGCAGGTTTTCCATTTCTTTACCTCGGAACCGGTTTAAGTTTATGTTGGGTTGCAGTAGAAAAATGGGTGTATCCCGCTATGACGATCGATATCATTCACCGCCATCACGTCCCTACGTTTGGCTTTCCCGCGGACATATTTGTTGTGCTCTCAGCCTTTATTGAGTTCGTTGTTGGTTACCTATTAGTCGTGGGTATTCTCAATCGTCTATTGGCTGTTGCCGTAACGATTTTATTTATCCTGACAACCATCATATTCGGCTACACCGAAGTAGTGGGACATGCAATGATTCATATTGTGTTAATCATCTTTATTATCGAGGGAATCTCCTTTTATTATCCTCCCGTTAAAATGCATAAAAGCCGACTGGATCAAATGATATTTGTTTTCCTAAACTTTTTATTCGCGCTAAGTATATTTTTATTGATTTATTATCGATTTGCGTAAAAATATGTACATGTGTTTTTGATAAAGCGTTTTAGCAAAACCCCTTTTAAATGGGGCTTTTTCTTTTTTGTAAATGCGGATGATATTTAAGTACACTTCTCTTATTAAGCAGTATAACCAATTATCATAATTTATAGGCAGCTTTTCAAATTTATCCTCAAAGTTCATAAGCTCTCCTACTCACATCGTTTTCGCTATCACATAAACACACTACCCAAAGCCTATCTAATCTGGAATGACCGACAAGTTGAAAAAATAACGCAATCATTTCTTCTTGGGGTACGTGTAAATACATTGGTTGTGCTTATGATTCCCGCACTTCCCAATCCCCTATGTTTGTTTGCTTTGAACCAAAACGTATTATAAAAAAAAAGAAAATGCATTTCCTCTTGTTCTAATCCAAAAAACTCCCACGAATAATTCAAAAACAAGCACATAAATTGTTCATAAGGAGGGAGTTTACTGAGCAATAAACAAAATAGAAGCAAGAATAAAAAGGAAAAGCAGCTTGATGCCTTTAAGGTAGATGATAAGGGAAAAAAACTGACAACAAACCAAGGATTGAAAGTGTCAGAAGATGAATTTTCCTTAAAAGCAGGCGTACGTGGACCGACATTGATGGAGGACTTTCATTTCCGTGAAAAGATGACTCATTTTGATCATGAACGCATTCCGGAAAGAGTTGTGCATGCACGCGGATTTGCGGCACACGGGGAGTTTCAATTGTATGAGAGCATGAGCCAATACACGAGAGCGAAATTTTTACAAGATACTTCTGTGATCACGCCGGTATTCGTCCGTTTTTCTACTGTCAATGGCTCTAGGGGCTCTGCAGACACAGTGCGAGATGCAAGAGGTTTCGCTACGAAATTTTATACGGAAGAAGGAAATTATGATTTAGTCGGTAACAATATTCCGGTCTTTTTCATCCAGGATGCTATTAAATTCCCGGATCTTGTACATGCATTTAAACCAGAACCGGATAACGACATTCCGCAAGCTTCCACAGCCCATGATACATTTTGGGACTTCGTTGCTAATAACCAGGAGTCCGCACATATGATTATGTGGGTCATGTCTGACCGTGCCATTCCAAGAAGTTTCCGTATGATGGAAGGTTTCGGCGTCCATACTTTCCGATTTGTGAATGAACAAGGGAAAGCTTGCTTTGTAAAATTCCACTGGAAACCCCTGTTAGGGACGCATTCGCTCGTGTGGGAAGAAGCTCATGAATTAGCGGGAATAGATCCAGATTTCCATCGCAATGACTTATGGCATGCCATTGAAAACGGGCATTATCCAGAATATGAACTAGGTGTACAGATTTTAGCTGAGGAAGACGAGTTTAAACTCCCACATGACATATTAGATGCGACGAAAATTTGGCCGGAAGAGATTATTCCAGTGCAAACCATTGGAAAAATGACTTTAAACCGAAATGTAGATAATTTCTTCGCAGAAACGGAACAAGCCGCCTTCCATCTAGGCAATGTTGTGCCCGGCATTGATTTTACAAATGATCCGCTGCTGCAAGGTCGCCTATTTTCCTATCTTGATACCCAATTAATCCGGCTTGGCGGTCCGAACTTCCATGAAATTCCTATCAATAGACCAATAGTTCCTTTTCATAACAATCAGCGGGATGGATACCATAGGCAAACTATTAACGTTGGAAAAGTAAATTATCACCGAAATTCCCTGGCAGGAAATACGCCTGCTCCTGCAAGTCCGGCTGAGGGTGGGTATCAACATTATCAGGAAAAAGTAGAAGGCCGGAAAATACAGGCTCGAAGTAAAAGTTTTGCGGATCACTTCTCACAGGCAACTCTCTTTTGGAACAGCATGAGCCCAGCGGAGAAAGAGCATATCATCAACGCTTTTAGTTTTGAACTGGGGAAAGTAAAGAGCCTGTCCGTAAAAAAGCAAGTCATCGAAATGTTTGCGAATGTAAGCCTAGAGATGACAAAAATAATTGCGAAAAAAATTGGGATGCCCCCACCGACAAGCGGTGGTTCAAATGTCAAAGAGGCATCTCCAGCGCTCAGTCAACAAAATACGATTTTTACACCGGTTACACGAAAAGTTGCGGTGATTGTAACCAATGATTTTAACGGTCCAGAAGTAAAATATGTAATTGATCGATTGGCGGCTTGCGGACTGATGCCTGAAATCATAAGCGAAAACCAAGGTGAAGTGCTTGGAACAAATGGCGTTAAGCTCAACGCTCGTCATACGTTCCTCACAGCAAGGTCTGTTCAGTTTGATGCCGTTTACCTCGTGAACGCAAGTAAAACAAACAAGGCATTTAATAAAAATGCAGCTAATTTTGTAAATCAAGCATTTTCACATTATAAGCCGATCGCCGCTACCCACCAAGGCATCCAGTTTTTTGCCTTAAATAACTTGAATGGCCAACCGGGCGTTGTCACTGGTTATGATGTTCGAAACTTCCCAGATGAGTTCATCAATGCGATTGCCCTTCACCGGTATTGGGATAGAAAACTTGTCTGAGCCATCATGTTAGGTGCTACGTATAGTGGAATGGCTATCAGTAAATCTGCATCCGGTATAATACCGGATGCAGATTTATTTTGTTGTTACATATTTTTGCTCTGTCGAAGAAGTTTCGAAGCCCCTGTCCGTTCCCATTCTTCCACTGTTTCATATGCTTTTTCAGGGGAATATCCTTTTCCGACAAGAACCCCCATGAGAATAAATTCTTGAAGAATGTGTGTTGCATTTATTCCTCTTTTCACATCTTCTAACCCTTCATTGACTAAAAATTCCGTGTGATGTACCCATTGATCTGGCGTCTTGCCACCAATGATGGGACTTTCACTGCTATGACCTTTTCCCTTTCCCCCAGCCATGGCATCTGCTTTCGTAGGGTGAACAGTGCCAAATGGGTGGTTAGGCGGACCATATATCGAGTAGAGCTTTAATGGAATATTCCCTGTATTTGTTAGATTATGCCATGTCCCAGCCGGTATCATGATTGCGGAACCATTACCTACATTTCTTGTAAAGTTTAAATTATCTCTGCTCTTGCCCATTTGGGTAATCCCCTGCCCCTGTTCAATACGCAAAAATTGGTCAACGTCAGGATGCATTTCTAGTCCAATATCTTCTCCCGGATTTAGACTCATTAAGGTTACTTGCAAATGTTTCCCAGTCCATATAGCCGTACGATACGTATTGTTTTGTTTCGCCGCCTCATGAATATTAATAACAAATGGGTTTCCCCCACAATCCTTTAACATGCTTCTTCCATTATCATGGGAAACAACATTCGGATTATGCATTGTTCCATTGGGGTTACTCCAGTAATTTGGGTTTCCGCCATACTGATATGGCATATTTCCGCAATAAGGGTTTCCATACGGATACCCATGAGGATAATAATGCATTTTTTCACTCCATTCACGGATGTATCGTATTATCATATGCTGCCATTTTAGGAGTGTCCTTTTTGAAATTTTAAAGGCTGATTCTTTTCCCGAAAAATAAAAAGCCGAACACAAAGTTCGGCTTTCGAAAAATGAATTTTATTGTTCAGACATCAGTTCAGTTTTTAATTGCTGAACAACTTGTTCCGAAGCTGGAGCAGCAGGCTTGTAGTATCCCTGCTGAAGGGCATAGCTATATACTGTTCGTTGACGGGACTCATCCTGATTTCTCATTTGAATCAACGTTTGTCTTAGTCCAGCATCGTTGGTTTGCGCAATGATATGAGCGTATCCCATTAAGCTTGCATTCAATCCAGCTAGATAGTCATTCACCATTTCTTTCTCTTGAAACATGCTAGTCCTCCTTCATTCGGATACGTTATTAATTTAAATACGACAGTAAATCTTGTTGGGCTTGCTTTGCTGCTTGTGCATCTCTTTCAAAAATTGCTTTTAACTCTGGATCCTTGCATTTTTCAACATAAACCTCCAACTTTTTCGCTAGAGTTGCATGTCCACCGATTAGGCTTCGTAAGTGTTCCACTTCAAGTTCCGTTAAATTATGGATCATTATTTTCCCTCCTTTACATTAATAAATTCACCCTTTTTTTATATTTTATACCCTATCCTTTTGTGACCTCACGTTAGTTGCAGGTTAATCTACTTATATAGAATTTTAACTAGCTTGCCCAAACTATTCTCTCTGAATCTACATAAACTTTAGAAAAGGAGTGAATGAATAATATGTCGAAATTTAATGATGAGCAATTTACCAAATCTATTAATATACCTAACCCCTTATATCAATCTTTACGGGGACGGTATTTTGTAGGTCAAACCGAAACAATCCGTTTAGAAAAAGGAAGAAATGCTTGGGGTGGTCTCCTCAATCCCTTTCACTCGGATGTGGATTTATTTGTAAATGCCTTTACCATCACAAATCATTCGAATCAACCTATTGTTGCTGAAATTTGGTTTAATCCTATACCTCCAGGGGAGCCAATCATTTCGGATCTGGTAACACCTGCAAATACAACTCTTTCTCCACTTCCAAAGCCGAAAGTAAAAATTGCGTTTGAAGAACTTATTAAAGGGTTTCCCAAAAAAGGCGTAAATGCATTTAAGCGAATTGTGCCACCTCAAAGTACTTTAACAAGTGATGAAGACGGTAAATTCATTTTCCCGCCAGGCGGGTCGTTTATCATTTTTTTAACTACACAAAGTAATAAAACTATTGACTCAGAAGTTGCATTCGGTTGGTTTGAAAAAAATTCAGGTCATGAAAATAACTTTATTGAACATTCCATTAAAAAATAAACAATATAGATTTACCTTACGATTTCCATATACAGTCTTAAATGTGCCTGATGGTAGAGATCTTTATATTAACGCTTTAGCAGCAAATAATCTTTCTACCTTATTTAGAGAAATAAAAATACCAGTTGAGGAAGTTTAGAATACTCTTATGAAGGAGTGTTTTTAAATAGGAGTAGGCTAAAAACCAAACATATTAACTAGCTATCCATATACTAGCTTAGAAATTGACACGGAGGGGATTTTTTGACTTTTAATATGCCAAACAGTTTTGGCAATCGCCCTATGAGAATGGGAATGAATTTAACCAGTGACGCTCATCTAATAGAAGACGTTTCAAGAGCTATTACTCTAGAAATTCATGCTTATAACTTTTCTCAAAGATTAATTCAATTAACTCCAAATGAACAGTTCAGACAGATTATTTTAAGAATACAGCACGATGAAATGAAGCATTATCATTGGTTTACGATGATTTTAAGGATGATGGGTGGACAGCAACCGCAAATTCCTTTTGGGGAAATGCCAAGAGACTTTAAAGAAGGTGTCCAAAAAGCAATTCAAAATGAATTAGAAGCTTCTTCTTTTTATCAGGATATTGCGTCAAGAGCAACAACTCATCATGTTCAAATGCACTTCATGCATGCCGCACAGGATGAACAACGCCATGCAACTTGGCTACAAAATATATCAATGATGGACAATATGGAAATGAATCATCCGGGTTCAAGAAAAATTCCAAAAGGTTTAAAAGTAGCTGAAAATCCTGCTTTTCCAGTAGGAAGCAAGGCTATTATACTTGCTGACCATCTACCTAATATGAAAGGTGCAGAAGCTACAATTGTAGGTGCTTATGATACAACTGTGTATATGGTAGATTATATTTCTACTGCAGGAGAAAAAGTGAAAAACCATAAGTGGGTAGTAGAAAGTGAACTATCACCAAAATAATTTGATGATAGTTTACTGATTGTGCAGAAAGCATAATAGTACGCTCCCTTAATTTTATAGTCTAAGTTTACAAGCCCTTATTTTATCTTTCCGACTTAGTGTAGCATGTAGTATAAATCTAAAAAATGAACGCAAAATAGGAAAAGGCTAAAATGGAGAAGGGATTTAAAATAGTATGGATGTAAATTTAATTTGGAAAGCAATTTTAATCTTTATTGTGGGAACGATTCTTTTAAGAATTGGCGGAAGGAAAACTATCTCCCAAATGACTATTCCCCAAACAGTGATCATGATTGCCATCGGTACATTGCTTATCCAGCCTATTTCCGGAAAAGGGCTTTGGTCCACTTTTGGAATTGCGGCGCTATTGATTCTTAGTCTAATTCTAACGGAATATATACAATTAAAGTTTGACAGTGCAGAGACAGCTATTTCCGGAAAAGCAGTAGCTGTTATTGAAAATGGAATATTAATTGAAAAGAATTTAAAAAAACTGAGATTACCCGTTGATAAGTTAGAACAACGATTGCGGCAAGCCGGCATTTCAAAGATCCAGGATGTACAACATGCCACCATAGAATCTAACGGACAATTAGGTTATGTCTTAAAACCCGAAAAACAGCCCGCCACGAAAGAAGATATTCATAACCTTATGATGTTCCTCCAAAACGGACAAACAATAAACACCAATAACCAAACTCTAGATAATATTTTCACTGAAACCTTAAATAAAAATACGAGTGATGTACCCAAACATTTACAATAGGCTAAGCACTTTTGAGAGGTTAGAAATGGCAATAGCTATATTCTGAAATTGAAAACCTTTATAAAGCAACTCGAATAGATAGTTCCCTTCCCTATTCGAGCTGCTTTTTTGTGTTGGTTTCACTTACTTATCACTCCAAAATCGCATTCGTCAACTATCCGCTCCTCTACTGGGTGAAGCAAGCAATAATCCAATTTCAACTTTTAAATCAAATGGAACTCTTTCCACTATAAAAAAATTTTTATTTCACCTATGTTTTTTCAGATTGCTTTCACATTAACCGAGTATGTTAAAGTTGATTACGACATAAAAGGAGATTCATTATGAACTATTTGAAAGTATTCTTTATCTCATTTTTAATATTTGCACTTTTTTATGGAAATATAGGGCTAAAATCGGTTTCTGCTGACGATGATGAGAATGATTTTTACGAGCATCATGAGGAAGGCTTGGAAGGAAATGAAAACGAATTATATGAAGAGATAGGCGAATTAATCGGCTGGGGAACAGCAGCCTCGTTATGTGTTGCTGGCGCACTATTCCCGATGAGAAGGTTAACAAAAATCATTGCCAATAACTTTAAAGGACATAAAAAACCTTATCTATTTTTCGCTAGGCTGCTGGGGAAATATCATATACTCATTGGAATCACCGCTCTCATTTTAAGCATTGTACATGGAATCGTAATGTACCTTAGTGAAGGAGAGTTAGAAAGCGAAGGGATTATCGGCTTAGGAGCAGTTCTATTCCTGTTTATGGCAAGTGCCGCGGGACTTATACTGCATAAAAATAAAAAAACCAAGAGCATCCGGGCAACACATATAACGCTAATAGCCATTACATTATTTACAGCAGTTTTTCATATTTTTGTTTCGTAGTAAACTCTATCGCAAAATTCCCCACAACTAGGTGTTGTGGGAATTTTATTTATTGCTATGGATTATATGGCATGATTTAAGAATATTGCCCCTCATTTATTTTATACTGTATAAAAAGAAATAATTGTTATAATTTTTTCGGCATGGTTTCATTCTATTTCTATATAATGGCTGAACTATTAATGAGATTTGAGGTGTGACATTTTGAAAATTTTAATTGCAGAAGACGACAACCGGTTACGGAAGAATATCGTTCATATGATACAAAAAGAATATCACCAAGTAGACGCGGTTGATAATGGACAAGACGCTTTACATTATGCCCTATTCGAGCATTACGACCTTCTCATTTTAGACTGGATGATGCCTGAATTAAGCGGAATCGAAGTGTGCCAAGAGGCAAGAAATCGTGGATATTCAGGCGGCATTCTCATGTTGACTGCGAAAGATGACAGTTCTGACATCATTCGAGGGTTAGACGCCGGGGCAGATGATTATTTAATCAAACCTTTTAAAATGGAGGAGCTGTTAGCCAGAATACGTGCTATATTACGCAGAAAAGAAAAAACCATTGAACAAGTCATCCAAATAAGAGACTTTATACTTCACTTAGATTCTCGTACACTCTTTCGTGACAATACAGAAATTGCATTAACGAGAAATGAGTTTCTTTTATTAGAATACCTTTTTATCAATAAAGGAATAGTGCTAACGCGAGATCAAATTTGCTCCCATGTGTGGGGATATGACCACGACACTTCCAATAACAACTTGGACGCATTGGTCAAACTTGTTCGGAAAAAAATAGATGAAAATAAGGAAAAATCGGTAATCGAAAATGTTAGGGGCATCGGTTATCGAGTGAGAGAAGCAAATGTTTAATCAGACTCGCAAGAAACTATCATTATTTTATGCAATATGTTTTTTCTTATTTTTTGTAGGATTTCTCCTGATTCTCTATTTTTCGCTTGTTCAATTAATGGAACATCAGCAACTAGAAGAGCTTGAAACATATTATAACGAGCAGCAGCACGATTTTTACGAACATATCAATGAAGAAGATAAAAAAATACAATACGCTCCAAACCGTACGTATTTTTATTATATTTATACAAGTGATTATGCATTTGTTCACGGGGATGAAACGGTAAAGGGACTCTACCGAGAAGTGGAATCCATCTTCCAAAATGAAGATGTCTCAAATCGATTGGTTAGACGCATGCAATGGGGAGAAGATCATTTCCTTTTATTATCGAAGCCCATTCAGGGGAATAACAATTCATCGGAAGCCTATATTATTCTAGGTAAATCGATTACGTCGCAATATCACTTTTTTCAAAATATGACCTGGCTCTTTATCGGATTAACCTGCATTTTCACTTTGTTTCTTGGCTTGATTAGTTATTTTATGGCTGGAAAAGCTATGGTTCCAATCCAACAAAGCTTTGAGAAGCAAAAGAAGTTTGTTTCCGATGCATCTCATGAATTGCGTACACCTCTTAGTATTTTTTATAGTTCTCTTGATATATTGGAAGCAGATGAATCAAAGAATGTAAGCGACTTTGGGAAAGAGTTAATTTCCGATTTAAAAGACGAAGCTGAATTGATGAAAGATCTTTTAGAAAAGCTGCTATTTTTGGCACGGCATGATCAAAATCGTTTAGAAATAAAAAAAGAGTGCATCCCGCTTTCCGATATGCTTGAAAATATCATGGAGAAATTTAGAAGGACTTTACCAGAAACCATTACTCTTCATTCAGAAATAGAGAAAAATGTTGAATTGCTTGGCGATTCGAAAAGCATAAACGAACTTATCTATATTTTATTGGAAAATGCTTCCCAGTATACACAACAAGGCTCTATCACAATAAGACTTTTCACTTCAGGCACGATTGTTAAACTATATGTAGATGATACCGGAATTGGCATTGCAAAAGATGATCTTCCTCTCATTTTCGATCGATTTTACAGAAGTGATCTTGCACGCAAAAGAGAAGGGACTGGATTAGGTCTTTCCATTGCCAAAGCGATTGTTGAGGAACATGAGGGCACCATAAAAGTAACTAGCGAATTAGGAAAAGGAACATCCTTTTGTATCGAGTTTCCTTTTAACAAGGAATAAAGTGAAACTTCAATCAGTGGAGGTTTTCCTCATCCCCACTGATTGTTAGTTGAACCAATCGGGCTTTTACGGGTAGTTGACCTCCCGCCTATCCTTTTCGCCCTTCTTAAGCCTAGAGGCGGGAATCTTACTACCCGTTAATGCGGGATAAAGCGTTCGCCTATTCACCCAGAATAGGTGACGCTTTTTTAGTACATTTTACGAATTTTCCACTGGCTGTTTTTTCATTGCTTTCTCTCTTTTCTTATGGTGTTCACTAATATATCTTATTAAGAAGACAATCACTACAACAGTAACCGTACTCCAATAAAAAACAAGAATAAACGGATTTTTCGTATCGCTGCCAATCAAAATACCATGTACTAATGATATAACCCATGCTGGTAGTACAGCGATATGCACCTTTTTCCAAACAGAAAAACCCATTTTTCGTATCCAAATATCTGACGTTAGGAACACAATTAAAAATAAATAAAACGCAATCGTACCTAGCCCTGATAAAACTGGCTGATAATCGGAAATGAAAGGAATCAATAGCTCTGTCATGTGATAGGGTTCATATTGGTCTACTATTAAAAATAGCATATGTCCAATAACTGCTATGAAGCCAAACCATCCCGCGCTTTGATGCAATTGAAAAAACAAGTTTTTATATGCATTTTCAATCGATGATTTTCTTAACAAACCAAAAACGATGGAAACGGTAAAATAAAAATAGGCCACAAACCCTAATAATCGAATCCACTCCCATGTACTAATAAGCATATAATATCTACCCCTCTTTTAGCCAATAGCCCTTTTCATTTTCTTTTACCATAAAACATGCATAAGGGATATGCTGCTGTTTCAACCACTGACGAAGCTCTCTCTCCCCAAGCAAGAAACAAAGCTTTGTTGCAACTTCAGCATCACACAGAGATTTCGTTACAACGGTTGTCTGGATGACATCGGTAGTAGCTACTTCGCCCGTTTGTCCATTCAATAAATGATGTTTTGCTTTATCCCCTTGCTTCCAGCTTCGATAGACCCGGTTTGACGTTGCAATAGCCCCATTTTTAATTTTTATATAACTTATTTCCTCATCTTCTTTATATGGATCGGCCACTCCAATTGTCCATTCTTTTTCACATGTCGACCAGATATTCATATCCCCACCACCGTCAACCATCCCATATTCAGGAGACATTTCTTGTTGTAGCCATTGTGCTATTTTCTCGACAATATAGCCTTTGGCAAAGCCTCCTAGGTCGATTTGTTGTTCATCTGTTTTTAAAACGGAATAATTATTTAAAAATAGAATCGGTGAATCTGAATGTAATTTAGATGGCGGTATGGATTGGCATGGAACTTGGGGAAATGGAAACGATTGATTGTATCCATGTTGCTCCAATTGCAATTTTAAATAAGGTGAAAACAGCCCTTCCGTTTGTAGATAGTAGTCATTTGCTTGCAATAAACAATCATAGAGAACAGGTGAAAGTTGGATTGTTTCCCCTGTCTTTAATTGATTTAACCTAGCTAGCTCATTTCCTTTTTGGAACCTAGACCACTCTTTTGCTACATATTGCAGCCACTTTTCGACTGAACTTTTCCAGCCCTTAGAAGTACCTTTTGGAAGAGCAATATAATATTTCGTGTTCATAACATGAAGTGAAAGTGTCTCCAACCCATTTCCCTCCTTTCGTTTGCTCGGTACAACGAATTCTTGTACTCACTCCATTATGACTTTCTTGTTTTTCGATCGCTTTGTACGATCGTTTGTTGTGGATTCATTGTCACGATTTCAAAATTTGTCCAATCTAAACTCATCAATTCTTGTTCCCTTTGCGACATGTTTTCTGTTTCGGATTGTGTAAATGATGATGTATCGACATCTGTAGCATCTGATTCCGTCACATTATTAAACTGAGACAACATCAATGCGGATATGATGACACCAGAGCTTCCTAAAATCCATTTTGCTTTCTTTTGGTCTTTCAAGGAAAATTCCTCCTATCCTTTTCTATTTTTAAAAATACTTAGTTTCCTGTTAATGATCGGCAGATGAATGTATTACTTTCCGCTTTCCATTCCACTGAATACCCTAATCCATTTGTAATGACACTAATTGGTATATAGATATCGTTATTAAAATGGAATGCGACAGCAGGTAAAGGGGTTTTTACATCATTGTGATACGCAACATTTGTATTTGCTCGAAAAATTATTTCCGTTTGATCATCAGTTACCTCTAAAATTTGGCTTGTTTTATAAACCCTCACTTTCGCTCCTAAAGCTTCAGCAACCGCTTTGCCGGGAATAAACATTTCTCCTTCCCTCGGAATTACATAAAAAGACTGTTCCTTATTTTCATTTTCTACTTTTAATGTTACGTTTTTTGCTTCAGTGAAAGGCAATTGACCTTTCTGAATAGCGATCGTTTTTGTCCAGATATTCCATGTACTTTGTTCCGAAACAGATGGAGACGTGAAATTATCGTAATTGTACTCGTATTCAGCGTCGTCATCATCATCGTACTCGTATTCATATTCATCGTGATCATCGTCATCGTCATCGTCACGGTATTTTCTCTCGTTTTCATAATACTCATGTTCATCATCGTCATTTTCTTCGTAGTCATCGGCTTTTACCATCCCCCCGCTTGTTAGAGTTCCGGCTAACAATAGTGTAGAAGCAAATAGACCGATTATTTTAAATTTCATATAAACAGCTCCTTTCTTTCACACCTTATTTTATAAAGGGAAAATGATAAATAACTGAAAATTTATGTGTAATCTCGTATTTATTGCCGGCTTAAAATGAAAAGTGTATGAATTAGTAAAACACCCAAGCTACATGTACAAAATAAGCCAGCTAGTTCAAAATTGCTGAACTAGCTGGCCAGTTATTTTTCGTACAGAAAAGGTATGCTATTTTCTATATTTCGAGCTTACGATCATCCTACAAAAGTGCTTATTCGTTGAAGATTGTTATTCAAGTAAAACGTTTATTAATTGAAAAGCCGATAAATATTCATACCAGCCCATATCGTAATGACAACCCAAATTATTACTATTATTGAACCGACTATCCAATTCTTCGGCTTACCATTTTTCATCATTTCCTGTGCCTTTACTTCACAGTCAGCTAGGACAGCTTTGGGTATCATTTTTAATGCAAACATAACGCCTAACGGAACAAGAATGATATCGTCTACATAGCCTAGTATCGGTATGAAATCAGGTATTAAATCAATTGGACTAAACGCATATGCTACAACACAAGCCGTAAAAACTTTTGCATACAAAGATACTCTTTTATCTCTGTAAGCAAAGTAAAGCACAAATAGCTGCCGTTTTAAATTTCTCGCCCAAACCTTTATTTTCTCTAACATTTTCTCTCCTAATAACCCCTAAGATTTTATTTTCATTATAACAAAGACTTTAGTTATTGAACCGAGCTACTGTCACTTCCAATCCATAAATTGTTTCAATCCTTGTCGTACCTTTTAATAAAGGAAAATACATCTATTCTGTAAAGTAAGCAGCGAACTCAGTTGTCTTGGCAATTTAGCGAAGAAATGTAGAAGCGCCATTATCATAGCATTTATAATTATTCGTTTCAGAAGATAGCAAAGCGGCTATAATATCTATGTTTCAGTATAGAATGAACAAGAATTGACACCCTCTCTTTACCAGAAGGAAAAGGAAAGAGAGTTTAGTTTTTCTTAGTATGAATCTTACTTATACATAGGAGGAATGTAATTGGATATCTCACTACTTTTAGAATATGGCTGGGTATTATTGTTGTTGATTGCTCTAGAAGGGTTGCTTGCAGCAGATAATGCCCTCGTACTAGCCATCATGGTTAAGCATTTACCCGAAAAGGAAAGAAGGAGAGCTCTATTTTATGGTCTCGCAGGTGCCTTCGTTTTCCGTTTCGCTTCATTATTTATCATTACTTTCCTCGTAGATGTATGGCAGGTGCAAGCAATCGGTGCGCTGTATTTACTGTTCATTGCAATCAATCATATTGTAAGGAAAATATACTTTAAAGATAAAGTAGATAAAAAGGAAAAGGAACAGAAGAAAGCCGGTTTTTGGGGAACAGTTATTAAGGTCGAATTGGCGGATATTGCATTTGCGGTCGATTCCATTCTAGCAGCTGTTGCTCTCGCGATGACTCTTCCAGATACAAACCTTCCAGCGATCGGCGGCATGGATGGAGGTAAGTTCCTTGTTATTTTTGCAGGGGGCTTAATCGGGTTAATCATC
The DNA here is from genome assembly GCA_014595895.1 of Lysinibacillus odysseyi. Lineage (GTDB taxonomy): Bacteria > Bacillota > Bacilli > Bacillales_A > Planococcaceae > Lysinibacillus_B > Lysinibacillus_B odysseyi_A. The sequence goes on from JABUKB010000001.1 coordinate 1,846,790, forward strand.
ATGCGTTTTGCTGCGAACTTTTTCGTCAAACTCCTGGAATCAAAACCTGGTCTAGAAATTGCCGCATTCGCAATCGTTGGATGGGTTGGGGTCAAACTTGCAGTATTGACTTTAGGACATCCTGATGTGGGTATCATTTCTTATGAGTTCGCCCACTCCGTTCAATGGAAACTCATCTTCTATACTGTTTTGATAGCCATTGCATTAGCTGGCTGGTTCTTGTCTAAAGGAAACAATACAGAAGTGCCTAAAGAGTAAATTATGAAAAACGAGTAAACTCCCTTAAGCAGGGGGTACTACTATTAACTTTTATGTAAATTGTGTTAGTATTTCAATATACTAAAAAAGGTGTTTATATTGACAATAGAGGTTTTCATATTGTGAAAGCAGAAAAACCCCGAATAGGATCACTTTTTTAAGTGTCCCCTATTCGGGGTTTCGCTCATTAGCGGTAGATGGTCTATATGATTCTCAAACATCAAATGTATAGCTCCTTTGAAAACATGAAATGATTCAAAATCCAATAAAAATAACAAAATGCGAGGCATCATGATGAATGGATATTTACTATTAATAATAGCAATTGTTGCAGAAGTATTTGGAAGTTCCATGCTTAAAGCATCAAACGGTTTTAAAAAAATATTACCTGTCTTCGGAATCATCATCGGATACGGCTTGGCGTTCTATTCTTTATCCTTATCATTGAAGACAATTCCTCTTGGAATGGCTTATGCGATTTGGTCAGGAGTAGGCACAGCTTTGATCGCTTTAATAGGAGTGATCGTATATAAAGAAGGTCTTAGTAGTAAAAAGCTCTTTGGCTTAGGGCTAATAATTGCAGGAGTTATTCTCTTAAATTTAAGTGAAATTCATTAAATAAAAAAGGAGGGCTGACAATGAAAGCCTATATATTTTTAACACTTTCTATTATAAGCGAGGTATTCGGCACAACAATGCTCAAAATATCAGAAGGATTCACAATCTTCTTCCCCTCCATGGGAGTCATTCTTGGATACGGACTTTCATTTTATTTCCTGGGATTAACGCTTAAAACACTGCCATTAAGTTTAGCCTATGCTATTTGGGCTGGAGTAGGAACTGCATTGACGGCAATGATTAGTGTCATATTATGGGGTGAAGTTCTAGGTGTTCTGAAAGTAATGGGTATATTATTCATTATAGGTGGAGTCGTGGTGCTAAATACTACGGAAAACAACGAAACAGCGAGAGAGCCCTCAAACTAGAGCTTTGTCGCTGTTTTGTCTACCCGCGGCCAAATGAAATAAAAAATGGCGATGATAAAATCAATTCCAAGTACTAAACTCCATACTCTTAGTGTTTCAAAAAATACAGAGCTACGATCCGCATCGTTTACTAGGTATATTAATATCATTAAAAAGCCTGCTCCGATGATATAGGCAAATAAATGCTGAAAAGACCCTTTCAAAAAATTACGGGCAAATGCATAACCCGTCTTCTTTTCGGGTTTTGTTCCCTCTTTTTTTATGTAGTACAGGAACTTCTCATCAGCCCAGCGAATCATACTTTTTCCGAAAGCAACCGACACCCCTAAATAGATAGCAGCAAGTGCATGAGCCATCGTTGCATCTCCACCTTCTAATAGGTCCAGAGTAGTTACGATGAGCAAAAACAAATCAATCACTGGTGTTAGAAACAAAAAGAACGTTCCTAGTTTTTTACGGTTAAATACATAGCGTAACGTGAGGCCAAGTATGATTACAATCCAAAACCCAATTTCTGCTGCAACAATTGACCAAGCAATAAAATTCAATTAACCACCCCATATGTTTACTTACAATTAAATTTTGAAATATAAAATGTACGCTTTTATACTAACTCTTATATTCATACGGATGAGGCAATAGAAAGTTACATTTTTAATTAAATTTACCATTTAAATTCAAGGTTTCTAAAAAAAGCGCCTCAAGCCCTAAATATTAAAGGATTTGAAGCGCTTTTCGATTGATTCAAAATTTTGTTTTGCTCGATCTACTATCGATTTTTCAAGTTGAATTATCTCTTCATTCTTTTCCTTACCTATTCAAATAAACTAGTTGAATGCGCTGGCTGCAAGCGAGCTTTTGGATCTATATAGTTAATCGCATTATTAATAGCAGTCGGTCCTTCACCAAAACCAGTGGCAATGAGCTTCACTTTCCCAGGGAATGTACAAATATCTCCGGCTGCGTAAATGCCTTTCATATTTGTTTCCATTTTGCTATTTACGACAATACTGTTCTTTTCAATTTCAAGACCCCAATTGCTAATAGCACCTAGCTTTGAAACAAAACCGTAATTACACAAGACAGCATCCACCGCAATTTCCTTTACATCCGTATCCTTTACATGTTTCAGTTTTACCCGTTCAATTTGATTCTCTCCGCTAAACGATTCCACCGCATACGGCGTTAAAATATTTACTTTTGATTGTTTTAACTCTTTTACAGTTTGTTCATGTGCTCTAAATTGATCTCTGCGATGGACAAGTGTTACTTCATTGGCAATCGGCTCTAACATTAAAGCCCAGTCGACCGCGGAATCGCCACCACCGAGCAATAGCACATTTTGACCTTTGAAAGCATCCATTTGCTTTACGAAATAATGTAAGTTGCTTTCCTCATATTTTTCCGCGTTCACTTCCGTAATTTTTCTTGGCTGGAAGGCGCCATTTCCTGCTGTAATAATAATCGCTTTCGCAAAATGTTCGGTGCCTTTTTTGGAAACGAGTCGGAACAGCTCATCATCCAATTTTTCAAGTTCTGCAATTTCTTCCTCCAAATCAATCGGAACGTCAAATCGGCTTAACTGTTCTTCTAAGTTCTCAATTAAATCCTTAGCGCGAATTTTCGGGTGACCTGCAACATCGTAAATAAACTTTTCTGGATAAAGTGCAGTTAGCTGCCCGCCGATAGCCGGTAAACTTTCAATGATTTTAACCTTTGCTCCGCGCAGTCCGCCGTAAAAGGCCGTAAATAAGCCGCATGGGCCACCGCCAATAATAATTACATCATAAATTTCCTTTGTCATGAGATCACCTTTCATTCTAAGAATTCATTTTGTTCATGTAAATTCGAACTTAAAAATATATACCCTAACTTATATTTTCAAACAAGATGAAAAATATATACCCAAACTTATATTTTTAAAATAGTAATGGGTTCACTTGCCTTTGCATAACTATATCAAAATAGGTAGACATATTCATGTTTCTCCCCTAAAAGCTTCTTTTACTAAATTTAAATACACAATCTAAATTTTTATAACATTCATCACAATAAAAAAAATCGTCCGGTATGAGACGACTCCATTTTTTATCGACTATTTGATTACACTCTGGACATTGGATTTCATTCATCGCCTCTATTTTCCCGTCTAATACCTTATCTTCCACTAATGCATAGTACCAGCCTGAACGCTGACTTGAGTCAGGAGTAGACCATTTGTTTTTATTGTCTTCACTCCGGTACTTACGATTTGTTCGAATAAATTCTCTCAGCACTTCCGGTCGCTTTCTTTTCCGCATCACTTCAGCACATATTTCTATAGAAAAAATTTCATTAGTAACGGGAAGTACCTTTTTGCATTGTTCCAATAATGCTTCCAATTTTTCAGCATCTTCTTGCAGGATCGACAGCATACGGTACATTTCACTTGCAAGAGGACCATCATCCCCGCCACTTAAAAAGAGAGATGTATACTCACTATCATTAAACAAGTCATACAAATCTTTTAAAATCATTGTTAATTCCAGATGTACTTCAAAATCATTTTTACCCCTTCGTTCCAAGTAATATTTATACTTTCTTTTTAACTGCTCAAATTCCATAAATAAAAAAATATAGCTATCGGCATAGGAATCATAATGCTCTACAGCTCCGTGTTCATCGAAACAACCGCTATGACAATATTGAAGATTGTCAATATCAATAAGATAGACGTCTTCCAATGGAGTAAAACAGGATGTGCAATAACCCCATTTGGGTGTCGCTAGCCATGTTTTATGTTCGTAACGGATCCACCCTTCCCTCGCAATACTCTTTAACAACCGCCCTACATAACCTTTCACCTTTTTCTTCCCTGCTGCTTTTTCGAGTGTTTTGTACAACTTACGATTATGTTGCTCTAACCCTTTTAAAACGTCTGCACTGCTTGCTTCTCGTTCCTTCTTAAAATAGTTCTGCGTAAATTCCTTAAACTTTAGAAACTCATGTTTTTGAATGATCATTGAATCTCCCCCTTCACTTACAACATACATAGGCTTATTGATAACTGTTACGCGCTGTATTATTAGGAGTAGAAGAAGGGGTTAATACGTTTAATCTGAATACAACGGGTCGCAAAATAGCCAACTACCTGAAAAAAACTTCAGATAGTTGGCTACTTCTAGTGCATACCCTAAAGGTGCATTCTCTTGATATTTTGACCTTACATTCAATCATCAATGTCTAGTTTAATTTTGTTTATAAATAGGTAGCTCTATAGTAAATGTTGTTCCTACGTTTTCTATACTTTCCACCTGTATCTGACCATCATGCAATTTGATGATTGTCCAAACAATTGATAATCCCAGTCCCGTTCCCTCAATTGTACGTGTACGTGAACTATCTGCACGATAAAACCGGTCGAATATCCGGTCAATTTCTGAGCGATTTAATCCAATTCCTGTATCCTTGAAACTAACAATAATTGAGTCTTCCTTTTCCTCCAGTGATATTTCAATACTTCCATCAGTTTTATTATATTTAATGGCATTTGTTAGTAAGTTATCCCAAACTGTATTGAGTAAAGAAGGGTCACCAGTGATTTCGATATCTGGTAAAGAGTAGCTTAGCATAATCCCTTTTTCGCTCACTTGCCATTGATAATTTCGCACCAATTCTTTTATTTGCTCACTCACATTGAATGGCTTTTTCTTCACAATATCATCGCTACGATCTAACGAGGCAAGAAGCAACAGCTGTTTTGTTAAGTTCGATAATCTTCTAATTTCATCATGAATAATGGAAATGTACTTCCCTCTTTCTTCTACACTGACTGATTCATTTTCCAGCAACTTTGTATATCCTTTTATATTTGATAATGGCGACTGAATATCATGAGAAATATTCGAGATGAACTCCTTTCTTACGTCATCTGCTTGTTCCAATTTTCTTGCCATGTGTAAAAAGCTGTAGGAAAGTTCCCCTAATTCATCCTGACGAGTAATATCCAATTCGACATTAAAATCGCCATTCGAGAGTGACTTTGTGGCTGTTGTTAATTTTGAAATGGGCTTTACTAAATATTTGGTACTAAAAAGGACCATAATGATGCTTAAAAGTATGGTGAATAATAGTAACCAGCCAAATAAAAAATGCATTTCATTAAAAAGAAGTTTAATATCCGGTCGAAGGAAAAGGGCATAGTTTTTTTCGTTATATCTAAATGGCACACCTATTGTATTCTTCAATTCATTTGCAAAAAAACCTGTAACAAACGTTCCTTGCGGGAAGTGAAGAATACCATGATACGTATTGCCGCCTAATACAGTCTCGATTGTTGAAGGAGAAAGGTTTTTCTCCCTAAATTCTGCACCAAAAAAGTCTTCTTCCCCCGCATCATTCGTTAAGTAGATTTGATAACCAACCGAGGAAATATGATTCAAGTGTTCTTTCAAGTCGAGAGTCGGATGTTCTTCCATATATGTTGCAACAGATTCTGCGATTTTCGTGATTTTTTCATCATTATCGGGTTTCAATATTTGCTGATAATAGGTATTAGATATGATGAAAGCAAAAATACTGCTCAATATCATGATTCCCATCGTAATGACAATGAATTTTACGTACAGAGTTTTCATAATCGCTTGGCCTCCAGTGAATATCCAACCCCTCGTATTGTCTTAATTTGAAAGTCATCTGTTAATTTCGTAAAACGGTCTCTTAATCTTTTTATATGAACATCGACTGTTCGATCATCTCCTTCATAATCTAATCCCCAAATTTGTTCAATAAGGTGATCCCGGGAGAAAACTTGCATAGGATGAGACATTAAAAAATACAAAAGTTCAAATTCCTTCAAAGGCAACAGAAAAGTCCTGTCCCCAATCTGAACCTCATAGCTTTTTTTATTTATAGCTGTACTACCAATGCGGATAATAAAGTCTTCTGGGTGATTATCATATCGTCGCAATAGTGCCTTTATACGATAAATTAATTCTTTTGGTTCAAATGGTTTCACTAAATAATCATCTGTGCCTGCTTGAAATCCCTGCTCTTTATCCTCAATTTGATTTTTCGCTGTTAAAAGGATGACCGGGATATTAAACTGCTGTCGAATTTCCCTTGTTAGTTCATACCCGTCCATAAATGGCATCATTACATCAACAACCGCTAAGTGACAGTTTTCACTCTTAAGGATTTCTAAAGCCTGCACTCCATCTTTTGCCTTGAATACCTGATATCCTTGTGCAGATAAGTGAATGGATACTAGATTTAAAATATTGATATCGTCATCAACCACTAAAATTTTTGTCATTTTGGCAGCTCCTTACGTTCCTGGCTAATCTCAAAAATAGCCCAGCACAAATAACCGGGCTATCTATTCATAAAGCAATGTTAAGTGTTCTCTTGCAGTTCATGGTTTAATACTTAATCTTGCATAATTACACCATCGCTCATTTTAATGATGTGATCCGCATAGGAAAGCATTTCTTCATCATGTGTCACAATCAGTGTAGTAATATTTAAGTTTTTCGTTATATCTCGTATTAATGCCATCACATCTTTAGATCTTTTGGAGTCTAGACTTGCAGTTGGTTCATCAGCGAAAAGAACTTTCGGTTTATGAATAATTGCACGAGCAATGGCTACTCTTTGTTTTTCTCCACCTGACAACGAGGATGGATAAGCTTGTTTTCGATGTTCCATTCCGACTAATTGCAGAATGTTTTCAACTTCCCTTTTTTGTTGCTCTTTCTTTAATTTCGTCTCAGAAACATCTAGCATTAACATTAATTGTTCTTCTACTGTGAGGAATGGAACAAGATGTGCAAACTGAAAGATAAAACCAAATTCTTTCGCTCTTATTTCCCGGATTTTCTCCTGGTTCATAGCACTTATATTTTTCCCTTCAAATAATACCTCTCCATCTGATGCAGATTGAAGTCCTGCCGCTATGGTAAGTAGTGTACTCTTCCCTGAACCTGATGCACCTACTAATGCTGTTATTTCACCTTCTCTAAGAGTAAGGTCCACACCTTTTAATATTTCTTCTTTCAGTTCCCCATTACTAAACGTTTTTTTCACTTTATTAATTGCGAATAAAGACATATTATATCTCTCCTTGCTGAATGGCTTGTAATGGTTCGATTTTTCTTATTTGTAAGCTTGCGATCGTAGTACCGATAAATCCAATCACGAGAAATACTCCTGATAATATGAGCGTTGTGTTGAATGTTAAACTAAAAGGCATCCCTTCAGGAGCAATTATATTAAAACCTTGGCTTATTGCAATAGACAGAGCTAACGAAGTAATTGTTATGACAATCATTTGTGTCCACATCATTGTAAATAATCGACTCGTTTTTAAACCAATTGCTTTTAAAATGCCGTATAAACCAATCTTTTGAACATTCATCATGTAAAAGAAAATGGCAAATAACATTCCGCTAATAACAACTAAAAACCATACAATCATATTTAACGTCATCTGTTCTGCCTTATAACTTGGGATTGTTTTGAGAAACTCTTGCTTTGAGAATGATTGTAAACCTGTAATCTCTTCGGGAGCATTTTCTTTTGGTATAAACACTAATTGCATATCATTTACTCTATAGATTTCTTTGTAATTCTCCATATTAATAAAGGCAACAGCTGCATGGCTAAATTTCGTTTGGTCAACAAAACCTTTTACAATAAACTCACCGCTAAATTGAGGGTTCGTTAAACGATCTCCAACTTTGATCCCTTTCTCCTCCATTGAGCGATCTAGTAGAATTTCACCCTCTTTAACATTACTAAAAATTTCTGACTCGGTTGAAGTAACAAATACAACGCTTTGCTGCTTATCATTCTGGTCATTCAAAAAGCCCATTTGAATGGATAATGCGGTAGCGCCTTGATAATCGTTAATCAGCTTTTCCTGTATACCACTATCGATTCGAGACAGATTATAGGTTTCTTCTGCCTCTGGATTCATATAAAATTGCCCCTCTGGTAAATCTTTTATCAATGAGGCATTATCCTGGGATAATCCATTCGCTAAACCTGAAATAATAAATGTTAGTAAACTAACAAGAAAAACAATTGACCCTAATATTAAAAATCTTACTTTATTTTTCTTTATTTCTTTAAATGCAAGATTCATCTTTCGTCCTCCATTCTCTTTTTGACTCCCTTAGAATACACCTCTTAAATGAACAGAAAATGAACGGATGATTACATTGGTAGCCAAAAACAAAGAAAATGAAGTCCATAGTAAATATAAGATAGCTCGTACCACGTTTTGCAAAGGAGCATTAAGGTTAAGTAGATAGTATGGAACCAAGCAATTATTTACTACATTTCGAAAATCATCATTTTCAGAAATTCGGAGGAAAACGACATGGAATTTCTTATCATCTTAATTGCAAAAGTAGTTGAAGTTTCTTTAAGTACGGTTCGGACTGTTTTCATTTCGAAAGGGATGAAAGGATACTCTTCTGTCATTGCATTCATTGAAGTCCTTATTTGGTTAAAAGTAGTTAGTGTTGTATTAATCGGTCTCAGCGAAAATCCTTCCAATATGGTCGCTTATGCTGTAGGTTTTGCGGTCGGTAACTATATTGGTATATGGCTTGAAGGCAAATTAGCCATTGGACTTATTACGATTCAAGTGATTGTAGATGAAAGTGTGGGACAAGAGTTGGCAGACTACTTGCGAAGCCAAAACGTAGCCGTAACGGTAATGCACGGAGAAGGTAGAGACACTAAGAGAAGCATCCTGATTCTTCACTTAAAACGTAAAATCAAGGATAAAGTAATTAAAGACATTGATGAAAAGGTTGAAAAAGCACTTATTACGTCATCAGATGTAAAAGTCATTCATGGTGGATATGGGTTGCTTAGAAAGTAATAGAGTATGTTTGAATTGATGAAAGAGACGCTTGAGTGAGCGTCTCTTTTTGTATGTTTACGAACCATTCCTCTATACTTTCGTGGCGTTTTTAATTCACGATGATACAACGAATGAGAAGCCTCTATAGATCATTATGCAAGCAAAATATTAGGATTTCACGTTAACATGAATCTCCCAGCATAGGCATACACTGAACTATATTTTTTAGCACTGTGCTCATAATTTCTTTGATTGCAATGTGCGTATATGTAGTTCATAAGACAATACCGAATAAATAATAGTGAAAGGACAACCCCCACCAAATACATCATTTTCTAGTTCAACTAACCTTTATAAATAAACTACCTATATCCTTGAACTTAATATTTTATCAATCTTGATGTTAAGAAAAGAAAGGAAATTTAAAATGTCTCAGTTATCGTTATTTATCCTTATGATCGGCTTGTTTTTATTGGGGATGTTTTTATTAAGGAAAGGGCTATTTAATCTTTCTTCCAAAAAACTAGAAAAATCACTCGTCACTTTAACGAATAAACCATGGAAGGGTCTTTTACTTGGGGTTATTGTAACCTCTATACTACAAAGCAGTTCCGCTGTATCCATTATCACAATTGGATTAGTTGCTGCAAAGGTTTTAAGTTTTTCACAATCAATTGGAGTTATTTTAGGCGCAAATATTGGAACAACGATAACCGCTGAGCTAATTACTTTAAACATTGATTCGTTAATCATTCCAATAGCGATTATTGGAGCCGTTCTCTTTTTATTTAAGAAGAACAGTATACGTAACTCAGGTTTAGCTTTCATCGGAATATCTGCAATTTTTGGGGCAATGTGGGGATTTGAAAGGCTGGCAACACCTTTGAGAGGACTAGCCTATATCGATAAAATTTTCCTCATGCTTGATGGAAACCTATTGTATGCTGTAGTTGCCGGAGCTTTTCTAGCTGCAATCATTCAATCAAGTACAGCTACAACTGGCATTATGATGGGGTTTCTTGCAGCAGGAACAATGAATCTAGATACAGGTATAGCCATCGTTCTGGGTGCGAATATCGGAACATGTTTGGATGCATGGCTTGCTTCATTAGGCTCTGGTAGAGAAGCTAAACTTACTGCCTATTCACATATATGGATAAATATTTTGGGCGTCGCTATTTTCTATCCATTCATAGGAGTGTTAGCAACGATCGGCACTCATTTATCCAAGCACCCCGATGTACAACTTGCGCATATTAGTGTGATTTTTAACGTATTAAGTTCATTAATGATTCTTCCGTTTACGAAACAATTTGCGAACTTCATAGAAAAAATTCATGGCAGTAAATAAACTTCCCTTCAAAAAGAATAAAAAATGCTTCCCATAAGTTTTCACAACTCATGAGAAGCCTCTATTATTACCCTTCATTTAATGAAATGAATATTTTACTATCCCATTTTCTTCATATCAATAATCAGCTTTAAAAACGAACTCTAAATACTTTATTGATAAATGGATATAGGAATTTAACCCCTTTTTTCGTTGACATATCCCCTACAAGATGCGAAAGATAAGCCATTGTAGAAATAAGAGCCAAACCTTCTACCCCAGTGCTCACTTGTAATAGGTATGACATATACCACCAATAAGCCAATGCCCAAATCGTATGCGTTGCCCCTCGGTGTGGAAACCACCCTGCTCCTCCTATGTATAAAGCAAACATAACCAACCACCACAACTCATCCGTAATTGCATAATATAGAAGGAATAAACTTAAGATGGTCATCAGAATATTTTTCAAAGTTTCCTGACCCTTTAGGGAAAGACCTATAATGACTGCTCCCCACCCCAATAATAGAAGTTTATTTTGCTCAGTAAACCATTTTCCCTCTAGGAAAGATAAGAAGTTTAGATCTAAAAAGTATGTAACCAAAGACAGGAGTATTAATGCTCCACCAATAAATACCCCACGTTTTTTTATTAGTTTAGCTGTCTTAGTTACACGTTTATTTAATAGATTATTTCCGTCCAAATCAGGAGCAAGGGAAGCCACGCCTGATGCGACTAAAATGATAGGTATCATTTCAAGTGGTTGGCTAATAGACGCCACCGCTCCTATTCCTAATCCTATTGTTAAATGAGTTCGACCTTTCACGCTGCCACCTCTTTGTTGTTATGTTTCTTTTTCTACTGAAAGGTATCACGAACCCTCGAAAATATGCAGCTTAATTAACTTCTTTACAACTTGACTACAAACAGACAAAAAGTGGTTTCCCTCTTTCATAATAAAAGATAAAAGTAGGTTTCTGTAAGTTTAGGTTGAAATGAAAAGTTTTTAGTAAACCCATACCTTTAACAGTCTATTGCTTGTTTCTCGACAATTCAAGTATATAAAAATTCGTTTTCATTAAGTCTTTCTATTAAGCACTTTTGCACCGCTATTATAAGTGAAAATCCCCACACTATACATGATAATTGGATGCCTTTCCAAACAATCCTTGAAATAAACTGAAAAACATACTATTATTCCCATTGATAGATTGTTAATATTATGTAAAAACAGCAAGGAGGTTCTTATGAAAATACGTGTATCATCAGTACAATACCATCTTCATACAATTCGATCGTTTGATGAATTTGCCCGGCAAGTAGACCATTACGTACGAGCTGCCTTAGAGTTCGAAACGGATTTTATTTTATTCCCTGAGTTCTTCACAACGCAGCTACTATCCATTGGCAACGATAAGGGTGAGCCGCTTTCCATCAACGAGCTTCCTGACTTCACAGTGCAATACCTTGATTTATTTACGAGCTTAGCAGTTAAAACAAAAACGCATATTATTGGCGGCACTCATGTCATTCGGAATAATGACAAGCTCTACAATGTCGCTCATTTGTTTTATCCGGATGGCACTTTTGCCACACAGGCGAAACTCCATATTACCCCAACCGAGGTAAATGAGTGGAACATGGCAGCCGGTGAAGCATTGTATTTATTCGATACGGCAAAAGGCAGAATTGCCATTTTGACGTGTTACGATATCGAGTTCCCGGAAATCGTACGAATGGCAAAGGCTCGTGGTGCAGATGTTATATTCTGCCCGTCTTGTACAGATGATCGCCACGGCTTCCATCGCGTGCGTTATACAAGCCACGCGCGTGCTATTGAAAATCAGGTATATGTCGTAACCGCTTCTACAGTCGGTTCGCTCCCAACCATTGATTTTATGCGCATGAATTTTGGACAGTCCGCAATTATTGCACCAAATGATGTCCCGTTCCCGCCTGGCGGAATCGTAGTCGAAGGGGAGCTCAATAACGATATGGTTATTACGGGAGATTTAGATTTAGCACTGCTTTATCAAGTACGTGAAAAGGGCTCTGTAACAACTTGGCGTGACCGTCGTACCGATTTATACACTGATTGGGAAAGCGGTGTTATCAATGTACCGTAAACAGTTTTATGTGTTTCAAAATAGCAAGCCAATCCTTGCGACGATTCGAAATTACACGCCAGCAGATTTTGATGCCCTTATCCGGATCCAACAAGATTGCTTCCCTCCCCCTTTCCCGTCGGAGCTATGGTGGAGCGAAGAACAGCTTCAAAGTCATGTAACACATTTCCCTGAAGGCACTCTTTGTATTGAAGTAGGCGGGCAACTCGCCGGTTCCATGACATCGTTGCTCGTAGATTTTGATCCAAACGATCCCATGCATACGTGGGAGGACATAACCGATAACGGCTATATTCGTACACATAATCCAAATGGCGATACGCTCTACATTGTGGATCTTTGCGTGAGTCCTGCTTATCGCAGTTTAGGGCTTGGCAAATGGCTCATGCTTTCGATGTACGAAATCGTCATTGAGCAAAAGCGCGTTCGTCTGCTTGGTGGCAGCCGCATGCCGAACTATCATCAGCATGCCACGCAACTTTCGCCTGAAGCGTATATTGAAGCCATTTTGCGCGGTGACATACGTGACCAGGTTATTTCGTTTCTACTACGCTGCGGTCGCATGCCAATACAAGTTGTACCCCACTATTTAGAGGATGAAGAGTCGCATCATTACGGTGTTTTAATGGAATGGCGCAATCCTTTCGTCCAAACTGAGGAGGCTAATTAAATGTAAAAAAGCTGCCGCCTGCAAAATACAGACGGCAGCTTCAATACATTACCTTAGTGATTACCTTTTCCCTTTATCATAAATTTCACCTAATGCTCTCGGAGCGCGATTTGATTTAGAGAAGAATATTAATAATAATAATGTTAATACATACGGTAAAATCATAAATAAATCAGTGTAACTACTTGGTAAAGCCATAGCCTGTGCAATAAATGTTCCGCCGGATTTTGCAAAACCAAATAAAAGACAAGCAGCGAATGTAGGAAGGATCCTCCAGTTACCGAAAATTAGTGCAGCAATGGCTAAGAATCCATATCCCATATATATATTCGAAGAAAAGTTAGCTGAGATTGAATAGGCAAAACACATACCCGCTAAACCTGCTAATAAGCCGGATATAAGAACCGCAGAAAAACGAACTTTCAGTACATTTACACCTGCCGCATCAACCGCATGAGGATTATCCCCACTTGCTCTAAGGCGCATACCGAAACGTGTTTTGTATAAAAGATACCAAGCAAAAATAGCCATCACAACGATAATTACTTGGAATGGATACACATCTGTGAAAATCGCTCCAATCACTGGTATATCAGCCAATCCTGCAATCGTAAATCTTTCGGATACACCTAATCGGAACTTGTCCGAAGCCGCTCCGAAAACAAGCGCATTTATTTGTGTTGTTAGGAAAGCTGTTAGTGCTACCGCTAAAATATTAATTACAACACCGCTGATGACTTGATTTGCCTTAAACTTAATACATAGTATGGCATGGATAATGGAAAAACCCATTCCACCAATCATCGCAAAAATAAGTGACACATAAAACATATTTTGAACATCTGTGCCTAAAGCATTCGCGATTAAAACAGCGGACAGCGCCCCAACGAAGGCACCAACACCTTGAAAGCCTTCAAGTGCTAAATTCGTAATACCGCTTTTTTCACTAAATATTCCACCTATTGCCATAATAAAAAGTGGCAGAGCAAAGGATAATCCATCAATAATTATTGTACTCATTATGATTCACTGTCCTTTCGTTCCACTTCTTTGTCTTTCAAGCGGCTTACTTTATGTTTCACGTATGCACCACATGCACTAAATAACAAGATTAACCCGATAATGACAGAAGCAATTTCTTGTCTGATTCCAGCTTGTGAACTCATATACGTACTCCCCTGATCAATTGTTGATATGAGGAATGATGAAAAAATAATCCCGATTGGATGAGAGTTACCTAATAGTGCAACCGCAATAGAATCGAAACCGATGCTTGATAATACTTTTGGCTGTATGGAAGAATAGTAACCTAAATAATACGTTACACCTGCAAGTCCAGCCAAGCTTCCTGAAAGAATCATGGCTAAGATCATATTTCTTCCGACTTTTATTCCTGTATATTTTGCTGCATTCCGATTGGAACCAACTGCTTGAATTTCAAAACCAACGACTGTTTTGTCCATCATAAACTTAATGAATATCGCAACGATAATAGCTAATAGGAAGCCTAATGGGATATCCATTTTCAAGTTTGCAATTTCAACATTGACTAACGTCAATCTTGCAGCTTCTGAAATATATTGAGATTGTCTTGAAACAGGATCAATATAATACATTTGAATAAAGAAGCTTATAACATATTGGGCAATATAATTTAACATAATCGTAGATACAACTTCATGAATGTTAAATCTGTATTTTAGCCATCCGACTAATCCTCCCATTAAGCCACCAGCAACAATTCCGATTAATAATACAAGTGGTTTTGCTATAAATGCATCTAACCCGCTATAGCCAACGATTACTGTTGCTAAAAAACCCGAGAATAGCATTTGCCCGGAAACACCAATATTAAATAGTCCTGCTTTCAATGCGACAGCAACAGCCAAACTGGCAAATACAAGCGGCGTCATTGCGTTTAGCAAACTTAAAAAATCAGTGAGCATGCTCTTGTAGCCGGCATAAGAAGCCTTAGGCAGGATTCCTGCACCTTGGAACAAGTTATAAAATGCTTGTAACGGATTTTTGCCAAGTAACAGTATGACAATAGCCGCAGCAATAAAACTAATTAATATAGAGGCAACTGGTATTGTAATAGATTGCCACTTCTCATTTCGTATTGGCCAAAGCAAACGATAGCTTAAGCTTGTTTTCTTTTTATCTTTATTCATGCTTTGCCCCCATCATATATTCGCCCACTTCTTCCTTCGTTAATGATTCACTACTTGCAATTTTTTGAAGTTGGCCATTATAGATAACGCCGATCGTATCCGCCACATTCATAATTTCATCTAACTCCAATGAAATCAGTAAAATCGCTTTTCCTTGATTTCGTTGTTCAATGATCATGTTATGAATATTTTCAATCGCACCAATATCCACTCCACGTGTTGGCTGAACGAAAATCATGAGCGGGGATTGTAGTTCGATCTCACGTGCGATAATTGCTTTTTGCTGGTTACCGCCACTCATCGAACGAACTTGCGTTTTATTCCCTTGTCCACTTCGAATATCAAATTGGTCAATTAACTGACTGCCAAATTGTTCAAATTCCTCTTTATTTAAGATTCCTTTGTTAGAAAAAGGCTCTTTATAGTACTGCTTTAGCGCTAAGTTCGTTGATAGATCGAAATCTAAAAACAGTCCGTAGCTTTGTCGATCTTCAGGTATATAGGAAATGCCCGTTTCAGTTCTGTTTCTTATACTGTCATGCGTAATGTCCTTGCCATTGAGGAATATGTTACCTCCACTGACTTTTGTCAACCCTGCAATGGCATCCGCTATTTCAACTTGGCCATTATCAGCAACACCTGCAATCGCAAAGATTTCTCCACTGCGTATCTTAAAGGAAACGTCTTTGACTACTTCAAAGCCGTCCTCATTTTTCACGGTCAAATGTTCTATCTTCAATACTTCTTCTTTCAATTGCGGAGGTACTTTTTCGGATTTAAAGCTTACCTCTCTACCTACCATTAATTGAGCCATATGATTTACTGATGTTGTTTTTACATCCAATACATCCACTAATTTACCTTTGTTCAATACCGCACATCGATCGGCTATTTTCTTAATTTCATCTAACTTATGGGTAATCAATAAGATTGTTTTTCCGCTTTTTCGCAGACCTTCAATAATGCCAAGCAAGAAATCGATTTCCTGCGGTGTTAGGACTGCTGTCGGTTCATCAAAAATAAGAATTTCTGCTTCACGGTAAAGGACCTTTAAAATTTCTACACGTTGCTGCATCGAAACAGTTAGATCCGCTATTTTTTTCGTTGGATCCACTTCCAACCCGAAATCCTTTGATAGTTTTCCAATTTTACGATTGGCATTTCGAATATCTACATATGGAAAGATACCGGCAAATTTTTTGATTGGTTCAACCCCTAAAATAATATTCTCTGTAATCGAATAATCGGCAACTAACTTAAAATGCTGATGGACCATTCCGATGTTAAGGTTTGCTGCATGGTTAGGCGAGCTAATTTGAACTTTCTCTCCCCGAATATAGATTTCTCCACTATCCGGTTCGTACAATCCACTTAGCATACTCATCAACGTTGACTTGCCCGCACCATTTTCACCAAGTAAAGCAAAGATTTCTCCTTTTTTAATGCCGATAGATACATCATTATTTGCTACTATTCCAGGGAATCGCTTCGTGATATGTTTCATTTCTATAATATAGTCAGACATCGTTCGGTCTCCTTTATCACAATAATAGGAAAAATAATAGAAGTTCATCACTCCTTAGTAATGACTAAAGGAAATGATAAACTTCCATTTTTTTATTGTGTAACTAATGTATCTTATAATCCTGGGAACTTTTCCGGTGAATGTTCATTAAAATTAGATGCAGGTACGATTGTGCCGTCTTTTACTAATTCGTAAGCTTCATTCATCTTAGCTAGTGTATCTTCTGAAAGCTGATGACGACCTTCTTCCTTAATAAAACCAGTTGAATCTGAATCTGCATAAAGCACTACATTTCCGCCTTTAAAGCTTCCGTCTGCTACTGAATTTAGTGCCTTTTCAATATTCATTGCCATGAATTTCACACCAGAAGTAAGGACGATATTTTCAGAACCATTTACCCCTTCATCGTATTGGTCAACATCTACACCAATCACTTTTACATCGTCTTTCGCTTCCTTTACTGCTGTGAATACGCCATTACCAGTACCACCTGCAGCAACGAACATGATATCTACACCTTGTTTGATTAATGCATTACCGATTACTTTACCAGTTGCTTCATCTGCAAAAGATCCTGCATAGTTACCACCAACATCAGTACCCGTTACATCCGTCCCTGCATAACCAGATAACTCTACAAGTTCAACATTTTTCCCGTAAACTTTGTTCGTATAATTTACACCAGATTCAAAACCAAATTGATAGTTTACGTTTGAAGGATAAGCAATTCCATTCACAACTGCTACTTTGTTTGTCTTTGTTTCAAGTGCTGCAGCCATTCCTGCAAAGAAACCACTTTCTTGTTCAGCGAAATTCATCGCATAAATGTTATCGAAATCTGTTTGACCATCTACAGGAGCTGGCTCAGAATCATTTAAAATAAAGATTTTATCTGGATTTTCTACAGCGATTTTAGAAATGCCGGCAAATTGGAAACCAGGTGTTACAATCACATCATAATCCGCTACAATATCAGCTACAGCTTGTACAGCTGCGGCAGGATCACCCGTTTCTTCTTTAACAGCCTTTACTGTTGCTGTTGGATTGTTTTCAATAAAGCTTAAAATACCGTTATAGTTATCTTCGTTGAAGTTACCATCATCAACGCCTGAAGGACTTGTTACAATAGCAATTTTTAACCCTTCTTCACCAGACTTAGCTTCACTTTCCTTAGCTGAATCATTTCCGCATGCTGCCAGAATTACAGTCATTAAAGCCATAAGTAATAACATTGCTATTTTCTTCGTACTTTTTGTCATCTTGAAATTTACTCCTTCTGTTTATCTTGTTGTTGTTTTTGTAAAAAATAAAAAGCACCGAGTTGGCTAAACCGGTGCTTGACGTAAGGTATGTACATAATGGAGCAGATATAGAAGATTATAGATGATCCCCATATATCTATACATAACCTCGTAGTCAAGCTATTAATGGTAGCTTGGTAGAAACTCTCGGGCCCTATCCCCAATATTATACGAGAATACTATTCATTTTTTACAAACTGATAGTAACATCTGAAATTCTGGATGTCAACAAAACACGAACATTTTTTTAAAAAATAATATAAATATTCGTTAATAGACAGAATATTTATGAATTCCAATACAATTTAGATATATTTTTTGCTTATTTTTTATAAATATCACTTTTTTATCCAATTAAATTTCCAATTAATTCACTAAATTCAATACTAATCCATCATAAATCACTACTGAAATATTATATATTTTATAACTTTTTCTTCTTCAATTGTTATTTCTGAAATTAAAATGTATTTTTCAGCAATATTTTCTAATTTTATAAAGAAAGATGCCTTCCTTATTTCGAAAGGCGCCCTTATAATCGACTATGTAAAATTGTGTTGCGCATTTTTTAGTTGAAAATGAAGTAAAAAACCCTTTGCTTCCGTTCCGACTCCCCATAACGACCGCCTGTATGTGCTGTACTATTATGAGCAGAGATCCTACCAGTTGAACTTGACCATATTTTTCGTGATGGTGCTATGTATTTCCATTTGGTGTTTTCTTTAATAAAAGTGCACTTACTTCAATCCACTTCGTAATGTAGAATTTAATTGGAATGGCTTCATAGAGCTGCAAATTCGCAATTTTTATCGGGGCTCGTTTCTAAAAAAAAGTGAATTTCTAGCTCGGTTCTCCTGTTGCCTTACTTTGGTTATTAAAATAAATAGAAAAAACCGTCAAACTCGATTAAAATCAAGTTTGACGGTTTCATATACGTCCCAGGAGGGATTCGAACCCCCGACCGTTTGGGAAGCGTTGTTAATCAACGTTCAATTTAGCATAGTTAGAGCGGTCATTGATTACGTATAACCGACCGCCTTCGTAACTACTAGTTGCTTGAGATTATACTCGATGATTTGAACGGTTGCAATCTATACCGAAAAATAAATCCATATTTCGAATAAACGATTCATCCTCGGTTAGTTTTTTATTAAACGTCACAACCGATAATATAAATGCTAATTCTCGGAAATTAAAGCACCATGCTCAATCTACTTTATCGCCAAAATTAATGATATATTTTGAAGCACGTCCCGCTATCTTTTTAGTAGTAGATTCTGAAACACCGTATTCGTCCTTTAACATTTTAGTAGTGTAATATCCGTCGCACATACCGCCTCACCTCGTATGAGATGGTAGGCTATTCAATTAAAGCGCCCGATTATGGAATAGGAATAAATCGAATGATATGCAAAAATGACTTCTCTTTTTATATAAAGCACCCGTTACTTTAAATAAAAAACGCTACGTAAAACTTAAAAAGCCAAATCAATACAGATATGACTTTTATACAAATTAAAATTCTTTGTCCCAAATTTCAGTTTCATTATCATACGTAATAAATACACGTGCATGTTTGATATTTAATTCATTCTGTAGATAATCAATAAAAGATAGAAACATTTCTTCATTTATTTCTTCTTTGTTGTTATTCAAACTAATATTGAGAACAGGTATACCTGCTATATCAGAAGAGGGTGTAAATGCTATACCTATTGGTTCTCCGAATTTTTTTTCTATATAACTGTAAACTTTCGGTTTTACTTGTTCAATGAATTCGGCTGCTTCTTGAATTGATATATCATCTTCTATTTGTTTGTTATACCTGTTTTCATAAACCATGAACGTTTTTTGTGTCTCTGTATTTAAAATCACCGCAGCATAATCGAAATTACCGTATTGACTTCCGTTATCATAAAAAACATAGGAGATTTCGTATTTCATGTGTGGATATTTCATTTGTAGGTATTGTTCTGCTTGTTCGCTGATTTTTTCCTCTTCTTTTGCATCGGGTTGTGATGACGCTATAAGTTCACTTAAAAGCCAGGGAATTGCAACTACTACTCCAACTACTAGGAACGCCAATATCCCTGTAACTATAATAACAAGTTTGTGCCAACCTTTTATTTGCGTATTCATTATTTCACCTCAAATTAAAATAACTTCCTTTAGTTGAACAAACAAAATAGCCCACTAAATCACCAGATAGGTCGATAAGTAGTCAGATACCTAAAGTTTGAACCTTTTTTTCCACAAGCTCGATATTTCCTTCATAATCTTTTCTACATCGTAACATAATTTTCCAATACCCTTTAAAGATTGCTCCACAATATGGTCCGATTGTTGAACAAAGCTAAAACATATATTGAACTAATCTCGTTAACCCCCTAAGTGAAAAAATATTGCGTGGATTGTTTCGGTGTCAGATGCGCGAGTATGCGGAGGTGGACTTGGGGGTCAGCGTAAAAAAAGGAACGGCAAGCATTGCTGCTCAACTGTTCGTGATCGCGTTATCTTTACGTTTTCTCTTTTCTCGCGCTAAAGTTGCGACTGAAATTCCAGTCATCACCTCAACCGCTTTATAACTATTGTTCTCGAGTAATTGCATCGCAGTATCAAGACGTTTCTTATCGTACTTTTTCGGACGACCCTCACGGAAATCATCGCGTTTCTTGGCGATTGCTTTACCTTCTTGCGTTCTCGCTCGGTAGCCGCTCACTTCCATTTGCTTCACAATCGTCTGTAGCGCTTCTGTAAAGCCCTTTGAATAGCTCCTAACCTGTTCTCCTTTAACCGAAAACGCAAGCTCCTGTGCTGTGAACGAAAAATCTACATCAAACAATCCCGACTTTTTCATCATAAAAAAATCCTCCATTTATATGAATTGGAAGATACGTTTCATTCTATTAGATTGTGTAATTTTGGGTACAAAAAAAGGGATTCTACATCAATGACCGAAGCCCCGACCGAATCCCTAATTTTTTCACAAACCCTTATGTATTAATAGTTTGTGTTTATTTTTATGACGTCCCAGGAGGGATTCGAACCCCCGACCGACGGCTTAGAAGGCCGTTGCTCTATCCTGCTGAGCTACTGAGACAATGTTTTTTCCAACTATTTGTTAGGAAAGACAATATTTATTATATGTTTAATCCACTAGAAAGTCAACGCATTTTTTCAACAAATTTGCTACATTCGAATAGTTTTATTATTCAAAATAAATGCATGACAAAACTTATTATATGCTGATCCCTTCCACTTTATAACCTTTTAAACTGTAAAGATTCAATTAATTCATTTGTATCAGTATAACAATTCACCGTAAACTGTTCCGGCTCAATATGCAACACAACAAAAGTCTTCTCTTTACGACCTCGTGGTTTCAATAAACTGCCTGGGTTAATAAACAAAATCCCTTCGATCATCTCCGCGCCTAACACATGTGAATGACCGAAACAGCAAACGTCAGCCTCTTGTTCCTTTGCTCGGTACGTTAAAGGTAGCAGCGTAGATTTTACTTTAAATAAATGACCATGTGTTACAAAGATTTTCGTATCCGCCACTTCAAATAAACGCTCATCCGGGAAACGGACTTCCGTGCGGTCGCAATTGCCCCGCACGCGTTCCGTTCCTTCCAGATAAACATGGTTGTATGGCAATTCACTATCACCGCAGTGCACCACAGCTGCCGCATCCGGTACGTAATTTCTTACACGGTCGATCACCTCTGCATCGCCATGTGTGTCACTCATTATTAATAGCTTCATCCATACTCCCCCTTATAATAATGTCGGTAATTGCTCCGCTAGCTTGCGAATCGCGTTTCCTCGGTGTGAGATAGCCCCTTTTTCCTCTGCTGTTAACTCTGCCATTGATTTATTTAACTCCGGCACAAAGAAAATCGGGTCATAGCCAAAACCATTCGTGCCGCGCTTTTCCTCTAAAATAACGCCTTCACATGCACCAAATACCGTTGTCGTTTCTACTGTCGGCCCAGCAAGGGCGATACAGCAAATAAAACGTGCCTTACGCTCGTCTTCTGGCACATCTTTCATATTTTCCAGCACTTTCACAATGTTTGCTTCATCATCATGATCGCCTGCATAGCGCGCCGAATACACACCTGGGTCGCCGTTTAACGCGTCTACTGCCAGTCCAGAATCATCGGCAATGACCATTGTATGCAATTCTTTCGCCAATGTTTCCGCTTTTAATACGGCATTCTCTTCAAATGTTGTACCTGTTTCCTCTATTTCCATATCAGGCGCCACATCAAACATCGTGATCACTTCATAGCCTAGCGGGTGAAATAAAGCTTCAAAATCTTTTGCTTTTCCTTTATTTTTCGTAGCAATTACGACCTGTTTCATTCCGTTCCCTCCTTGCCTACTAATAGGGCAAGTTCACCTAACGCTTCTTTTTGTATATCGATTAAGCGAGCGATTCCTGCTTCACCAAGGGCTAATAATTCATTTAATTCTGCGCGTGAGAAAGTAGCTTCTTCGCCTGTGCCTTGTAGTTCTACAAAGCGCCCTGCGCCTGTCATGACGATATTCATATCGACTGCTGCATCCACATCTTCCACATAATTTAAATCTAAAACAGCGCCTAGCTCGATCATGCCTACACTTGTAGCAGCTAAAAAATCTGTTACAGGGAATGTAGGAAACGGCTTGTCCTCTCCTAATTTCGCGATTGCTTGGGTCATGGCAACAAAGGCACCGGTAATAGCGGCTGTACGTGTACCTCCATCTGCTTGGATAACGTCACAATCTATCCAAATCGTTTTTTCGCCCAATGCGTCTAAATTTACCACAGCACGTAACGCACGGCCGATCAGACGTTGAATTTCCATTGTACGGCCGCCCACTTTCCCAGCGGATGACTCACGGCGCGTACGCTGCGCTGTAGCACGTGGTAACATGGAATACTCTGCTGTAATCCAGCCTTTTCCTTGTCCGCGTAAAAAGCCCGGTACTTTGTCTTCAATCGTCGCTGTACAAATCACTTTTGTGTTCCCTACTGTAATTAGGACAGATCCTTCTGGATGCATTAAATAATTATTGTCAATTTGCACTGGACGCAATTCATCTAGTGCACGGTTATCGTATCTCGTCATGTGAAACCTCCTCGTAATACTGCAATATATTTTATCACACTTATTATAGCGAAAAAAGACTCGGCTCCCTTCTAACCTGTTGATCAACGGTTTCAAGACAGACCGGCATCGATTCCTTATCAAACTAAGAGCATAAAAAAGCGTGTAGACAAAGTCGAAATTCGACTTTGTCTACACGCTAAGATTCAGCTATTTTCTAACCGATTCTACTTTTAAAACTGTATACGCTGTATGTCTAAGTTTTCCTGCTCCAGCCAACGTTCCGCAATCGAACGGAAAATCGGTACCGAACCGGAAACAAAAAACTTATGCTGTGGCGGCGTTGGTTCACTGCGCAGTTTATGCGTAAATGCCAATATAGCATCCGCATCGCGTGCCGTCTCCTCTGCTGAAGACAGTACATGCACCTGTGGACCCACTGCTGCTTCAATCTGTTTCTGTAAAATCGGATAATGCGTGCAACCTAAAATCACCGTGTCAAAGCGCTCCTCTTGTAGCGGTTTCAAACCATTAGCCACAAGGTCATACGAAAATTGCCCTTCATATTCCCCACTTTCTACAAGTGGTACAAATGTTGGGCAAGCTAATGGAATCACCTTAGCACTTGTTGATAAAGAATGAAGTGCTTGCTCATATGCTGCACTTTTGATTGTGCCTTCTGTAGCTAGCACGACAATCTCGCTTTTTTTTGTTTTTTTAATCGCTGCGCGTGCACCCGCATTGATCACGCCTAATACCGGAAATGGCATATGCTTTTGCAGGCTTTCTAACGCTACTGCAGTCGCTGTGTTACATGCAATGACAAGCATTTTTACATTCATCTTCTCGAGTGCTTTTGCCATTTGCCAGGTAAAGGTACGCACTTCTTTTTTTGTTCGCGGTCCGTAAGGACATCGCGCTGTATCACCAATATAATATATTGTTTCATTTGGCAAAAGTTCCATAATGGCTTTTGCTACTGTTAATCCTCCAACACCTGAATCGATTACACCAATCGGAGCATCCACATAAACCGCCTCAATCCTGTTTCATTAATAAATGTAGTTCTTGTAATAGTTGTAGCAACTGTTGTGCTTTTTCTGTCTCATAATCTAGCAACAGGTCGCGTAAATAGTCTTGTCGTTTTTCGATTACTTCTTGAATGACACGTTCCCCTTCTGCTAGTAGATGAATACGTACAACTCGACGGTCTTGTTCGTCTCTTACACGCTGCACCAACTCATTCTTTTCCATCCGATCGACTAAATCAGTCGTTGTACTGAATGCTAAGTACATTTTATTGGATAAATCCCCTATTGTCATATCTCCGGACTCGTGTAACCATTGCAATGCCACAAACTGCGGCGGCGTAATTGTATAATTACTTAAAATTTCACGGCCCTTTTGCTTAATCAAGTGTGAAATATAACGCAGTTCTTTTTCTAATGATGCAATTGCTTCCATGCTATGTTTTTCGTTATCATTCATTTCACCCATTCAACTCCCCAAATTGTTCATAACTCTATTTTGAAGTTTTTTGGGTAAAATAGCAATACTTCAATCAGTTTATCGACAATTCACGAAGTCTTAGTAATTCGACAAGCGCCTGTGTTCGACTTGAAACACCGAGCTTTTGAATCGTATTGGAAATATGATTACGTACAGTTTTTTCACTAATACTCAATTGTTCTGCGATTTCTTTTGTCGAGTAGTCTTGAATGAGTAATTGAAATATTTGCCGTTCCCTTTTTGTGAGTAGAAAGCCACTCATTCCGCACCAACCTCCTCATCCCTTCTCTGTAAAATATGTATAGATGTTGAGTTGGTGCGGGCTCTTATCACTATTTCCTGAGCAATATTTTTCTTTCACCGTCTGTCCACGGTGTGCCTTTGCCCGTTTTCCTGTTAATTTGCACCATAGACCCTCGTCCTGTAAATACAGGTGTATCCTTTTCATTTTTTCCTAAGTAATGAATATCTATAGAACTTGTGCCTACAGACTGTATTTTTACGTATATTTTTAGCTTTTCATCAAAGAATACTTGCTGTAAAAAATCGCACTGCAAATCAGCCACAACAGGGATATTTTCACCATTAGGAGCTGTCCAGTCATTCATTAAACCCAAATGCTTCAGGAACTCGATCCGTGCAAATTCATAATATGTAAACGGTACTGTATTGTTTAAATGACCATACATATCTGTTTCTGAAAAACGCACTTGCACATCCACTGAAAATTCAAATTCACTTGCCCATTGTTCTACGTTTTCAATATAGTTAGCTCGCACTTAATCATGCACCCCTTTTCGTTATGTTCATTCCATCCCCATGCAATGAATATAGGTTCATTATAGCATAATAGTTTATAGGCTAGTAGAAAAAGGCAGCCAGGAGCGATGTCATTTTGGAGAGAAGAGTTTTTCGTTTTGTCTACAAATCTCCCTCAACAAAAAAAGCCACCCCGCAAAAGCGGAGCAGCTGATTTTTTATTAAACCATATGGTCAGAACCAAAGAAGTTCTTGAACATTTGAACTGTTGTTGCACGGTTAAGTGAAGCGATAGATGTTGTTAAAGGAATTCCTTTTGGACAAGCAGCTACACAGTTTTGTGAGTTACCACAGTTTGCAAGACCACCGTCGCCCATGATTGCAGCTAAACGCTCGTCCTTATTCATCGCACCAGTTGGGTGTGTGTTGAATAAGCGTACTTGTGATAATGGAGCTGGACCGATGAATGAAGCTTTTTCAGACACGTTTGGACACGCTTCCATACAAACACCACAAGTCATACATTTAGATAACTCATAAGCCCATTGACGTTTGCGCTCTGGCATACGTGGACCTTCGCCTAACTCGTAAGTACCATCGATTGGAACCCAAGCTTTTACTCTTTTCAGTGCATTGAACATGCGGCTACGGTCAACTTGTAAGTCACGAACAACCGGGAAAGTCGCCATTGGCTCTAAACGGATTGGTTCTGTTAATTTATCTACTAAGGCTGAACATGATTGTTGCGGACGTCCATTGATGATCATTGAACATGCACCACAAACTTCTTCAAGGCAGTTCATATCCCAAGTTACTGGAGTAGTTTTTTTACCATCTGCAGTTTCAGGGTATTTTTGAATGTGCATTAGAGCAGAAATTACGTTCATACCTGGACGGTAAGGAACTTTGAATTTCTCCCAGCGAGTTGCCCCATTCTCTGTATCTTGACGAAGTATTTCAACATCAACCATTCTACCAGTATTTGCAGTTTCCATTGATTACTTCCTCCTTAAGATGAGTAGTCACGTTTACGCGGTGGAATTAACGAAACGTCTACTTCTTGGTATGAAATAATTGGCTCGCCCGTTGCAGGGTCGAATTTCGCCATAGTTGTTTTTAAGAAGCGTTCATCATCACGTTCCGGGAACTCTGGTTTATAGTGGGCACCACGAGACTCATCACGTAATAAAGCACCTTTTGTCATTACTTTTGCAAGGTATAACATGTTCTTTAATTGACGAGTGAAGTGAGCACCTTGGTTAGACCATTTTTGCGTATCGTCCATGTTGATGTTTTCCCAACGCTCTTGTAATTCAGTAAGCTTGTCGTAAGTTTTTTCTAGACGATCGTTATAACGTACTACTGTCATATTGTCAGTCATCCACTCACCAAGCTCTTTGTGTAGTAAGTATGCGTTTTCAGTACCCTTCATGTTAAGGATAGCTTCCCACTTCTCAGTTTCTTCTTTAACGCGGCTGCTATAAAGTTCTTCTGGTAAGTCTTCCGCATGCTTTTTAAGACCCTTAATGTATTTAACAGCGTTTGGTCCTGCAATCATACCGCCGTAAATCGCTGATAATAATGAGTTCGCACCTAGACGGTTTGCACCGTGTTGAGAGAAATCACATTCACCAGCAGCAAATAACCCAGGAATTTCAGTCATTTGGTCGTAATCTACCCATAAACCACCCATTGAGTAGTGTACTGCAGGGAAGATTTTCATTGGTAGTTTACGTGGGTCATCCCCTACGAATTTTTCGTAGATTTCGATGATACCACCTAGTTTGATATCTAACTCATGTGGATCTTTGTGGGATAAGTCTAAGTATACCATGTTTTCGCCGTTGATACCCAACTTTTGATTTACACATACATCGAAGATTTCACGAGTAGCGATATCACGTGGTACTAAGTTACCATAAGCAGGATATTTCTCTTCTAAGAAGTACCATGGCTTACCATCTTTATATGTCCAGATACGACCACCTTCACCACGAGCTGATTCTGACATTAGACGGTTTTTGTCGTCTCCAGGAATCGCTGTAGGGTGAATTTGGATCATTTCACCGTTCGAATATGATGCACCTTGTTGGTACACGATTGATGCTGCAGAACCTGTATTGATAACAGAGTTCGTTGTTTTACCGAAGATAATACCAGGACCACCTGTAGCCATGATTGTTGCATCACCACGGAAAGCACGGATCTCTTCAGTTTTTAAATCTTGTGCTACGATACCGCGGCATACGCCTTCGTCATCTAGCACTGCACCAAGGAATTCCCAGTGCTCATATTTTGTTACTAGACCAGCTACTTCGTGTGCACGAACTTGCTCATCTAGTGCGTATAATAATTGTTGACCAGTCGTAGCACCTGAGAATGCTGTACGGTGCATTAAAGTACCACCGAAACGACGGAAGTCAATTAAACCTTCTGGCGTACGGTTGAACATTACACCCATACGGTCCATTAAGTGGATAATACCAGGAGCTGCATCACACATTCCCTTAACTGGTGGTTGGTTCGCCAGGAAGTCCCCACCGTATACTGTATCGTCAAAGTGAATCCATGGAGAATCCCCTTCACCTTTTGTATTTACTGCACCATTAATTCCGCCCTGTGCACAAACAGAGTGTGAGCGCTTTACCGGAACTAATGAGAATAATTCAACTGCAGTGCCCTCTTCGGCAGCTTTAATCGTTGCCATTAAGCCGGCAAGGCCGCCACCGACAACAATTACTTTGCTCTTTGCCATGATTGATTCCCACTCCTCTTATATTGCTGTTAAATTCTTATATGTAGCTATGTTATCTTCGGAGCTACTATATTGCGAACGAACAAATTGCTACAACACCCATTACAGATAGAATCACGAAGATTGCCATTGAAACGTACGTTGCCACTCTTTGTGAAGATTTTGACTGTGTAAAGCCCCAGCTCACTAGGAATGACCAAATACCGTTAGATAAATGGAACGTAGCTGATAAAATACCAAGGATATAGAATAATAACATCCAAGGATTGTCAACGATTTCTTCCATCATGTTCCAGTCAACTGTTGCACCAAATGCTTTTTGGATACGCGTTTGGAAGATGTGCCACGCAATGAAGATGACTAAGAAAATACCTGTCATACGTTGAATACGGAACATCCAGTTACGGAATGTACTGAAGCGTTTCGTATTGTGTGTTGCAGTGAATGCAATATAAACTCCATACAGTGCATGGAATAGTAATGGGATATAAATGATTACCCATTCCATAAGTAACAATAATGAATGTGGAACTAACTCCATTAGCCCAGTTGCATCATTGTACACCTCTTCTCCACCTATTGCAGTGAAGTTCAGTGATAAGTGGAACACCAAGAACAGACCCACAGGGATTACACCCAGTAGGGAATGTAAGCGGCGCCATAAAAACTCACGATCTTTCGACAAGATTGTTACCCCCCTTAGTACTTGAAATAAGCTAATCAATTGTCAATAGTTTGTAATATTGCGAGATTGACTGCATATTTCAT
Organism: Lysinibacillus odysseyi; assembly: GCA_014595895.1. Taxonomy (GTDB): domain Bacteria; phylum Bacillota; class Bacilli; order Bacillales_A; family Planococcaceae; genus Lysinibacillus_B; species Lysinibacillus_B odysseyi_A. Next base: position 1,875,898 of record JABUKB010000001.1, read on the forward strand.
CATGGTACAATATTATGACAAGTCCATTGTACTCTCAACATGTACGAGCGTCAAGGCACTGAGGATTATTTACTTTACATGAAAAGAGTGCCTTTTTGCTGCTTAAAACGCATTTTTTCTGAACAGTACCTTTTTTATTAATAATTTATCTAAAAAAATAGTTTATTTAGTTAGGAGATTTATTAGAGATGGAAAAAAACGATTTGAAAACGATTCCAACTTTTGGGTATGAAATTGTACGCGACAACGTATTGCGGACAATATTAGGCAAACACGAGGAAGAAGTGTTGTATTGGGCCGGTAAAGAGCTAGCGCGTAAATTTCCGTTGTTCTCTATAGATGAAGCTCCAAACTTTTTCGAACAGGCTGGCTGGGGTCAGTTAACCCTGGAAAAAGAATCTAAAAGCCATTATACATTCATTTTAACCGGCGATGCCGATGTTTTAAAATTCGACGAGCGTTGCTTTCGCATCGAAGCAGGCTTTCTGGCGGAACAAATTCAAAAGCTGAAAGGCTGCTTAACAGAATGCTATGAAGAAAAAAAGGCAAAGCAACACGAGATTATTTTTAATGTCAAATGGGACGAAAAAGAAAAAATAAAATAACGAACAGAAGCACACATGCCCGTAGCGCATGATGTGCTTTCTTTTTTTACCTATGCTAAATTGAATTCATCATGCAATGCATTGGCTGCCTGCACCATTTGATCCTGTGCTACAACAACGGATACTTTAATATCTGAAGTGCTTACCATTTTCACTGGAATATGTTCTTTTGCTAGACGGCTAAACATACGTGCTGCAACCCCGGGGTTTGTTACCATGCCAGAACCGACAATCGATACTTTTGCAAGCCCTACCTCAAAATCGGCAAAGCTAAAGCCAAGCGATAACTTACTAGACTCTAATACACGTAAACTTTCTGCGAATTCTTCTTTTGCAATAGAAAATGAAATAGTTGGTTTCACGCCATCGATCACTGCTTGCACAATAATATCTACATTAATGCCTGCCTCTGCTAATGTTGTGAAAATTTCCGATAACGAGGCCTGCTCATTTGAATCAAACCCTACTGTTAAACGAATAATATCTGCTTCATACGCAACACCGCGCACGATTAAATTTTTTTCCATCTCTACTTCCCCCTTCAATAGCGTCCCCTCTATATCTTGTTCTGCCGAACGTACAATCACTGGTATATCGTATTTCTTGGCTAGCTCAATCGCTCGCGGATGTAAAACATAGGCTCCCAAATTGGATAGCTCCAACATTTCATCATAGGAGAGCTCCGTCAATTTCCGTGCATTTTCAACAACGTTTGGGTCCGCTGTATAAATACCATCAACATTCGTGTACACATCCACCTGCTGGGCTTCAATTGCAGCTGCGATTGCTACAGCTGTTGTCTCTGATCCGCCCTTGCCGATTGTCGTAATATTGCCGCTTGCATCGACACCTTGAAAGCCAGCGACCACAACAATACACCCCTCTTGAAGATGTTGAGTGATTGAATCGGCTTTAATTGTTTCGATACGCGCATTGCCATGTCGGTAATCTGTTTGAATACCAGCCTGCCAGCCAGCTAGCGAAATAGCCTGTCCGCCCTGTTCTATAATAGCCAGCGCAAGCAAAGCACTCGTCATTTGCGCACCTGTAGCTATTAAGACATCCATCTCCCTTTTATTAGCCTCATCTGAAATACTAGCGGCTTGAGCACGCAGCTCTCTACGAATAGTTGCCATGGATGAAATGACAACTACAACCTCATAACCTTTTTGCTGTGCAGCTATTGCCTTTTGAGCAATTTTCTGAATTTTTTCGGTCGTTTCCACTGCAGGACCGCCGAATTTCATGACAATACGTTTCATGCTGACTCCTCCCTTTCCATATGTAAAAAAGCGGCTCTCACATAAGTGAAAGCCGCCTCAATAAACAAAGTAATTCGTCTACTCGAGATAGCTCCCCAGAATGTGCATTCTGACAGTCTTACACTTTTTCAATGTAAGCCCAGCAAATGATTGGTACAATGATCATTCACTTCGGCGGTTTCCCCTTTCGCGATTTGTCACTGGAGTTGCCCCTCCTCAAAACCGGTACTATTGAAACCCGCGCCTCTATCTATAAATATTATAATTCTATAATAACCTTAGCATACCCTTTTCCCTTTATCAATCCTTCTTGTTGAAATATTGATAAATATTGTCAGATAATTTTTTCGGGACGCCTGCTGCTATTAACTCTTCAATGGTTGCTAACTTGATTTTTTTTACAGAGCCAAAATGCTGCAAAAGCTGTTGTTTACGTTTTGGTCCAATCCCGTCAATTTCATCGAGCACCGATTGAATAGCATGGGTCTGATGCTGTTGACGTAAAAAAGTAATCGCAAAGCGATGGACCTCATCTTGTATACGCTGCAGTAAATAAAAACCATCGCTCGTTCTTTTCATCTGAATAGGCACAGGAGGCTCCCCATACAACAGTTGCGATGTATTGTGCTTCTCATCTTTCGCTAATCCAGCGATCGGAATATAAAGATTCAGCTCATCTTGCAGCACACTGCGCGCGACTTCCATTTGCCCCTTTCCTCCGTCAATCACAATTAAATCTGGAAGCGGCAAATGGTCACGCAGCACCCGAGTGTAACGACGCCTGATAACCTCTGCCATGGCGCCGTAATCATCGTGTTTCGCAGCTTCCCTTGTCTTATATTTCCGGTATTCCTTTTTCGCCGGCTTCCCATCTATAAAAACAACCATAGCAGAAACTGGATCAGCCCCGTGCATATGACTGTTATCAAAAGCTTCAATTCTTAGCGGCATTGCAATCTGAAGCGCATCTCCTAGTTCTTCACACGCACCAACTGTCCGCTCCTCTTGACGCTCCATGATTTGGAATTTCTCATGCACGGCAATTTCTGCATTTTTCATGGCCATATCGACCAATTCTTTTTTCTTGCCGCGCTTTGGAATCGTCACAGAAATATCGAGCAACTTCTCTAGCAACTTCTCATCTAATTGATTAGGAATGAGTACTTCTTTTGGCTTTAAATGTTGCCCACTGTCATAAAACCGACCAATAAACGTAATAAACTCTTCCTCCGGGTCACGATACATCGGGAAAACCGAAACATCTCGCTCAATTAACTTCCCTTGGCGGATGAAAAATACTTGGACACACATCCATCCTTTTTCAATAGCAAAGCCAAAAATATCACGATTTGATAAATCACTCGACACGATTGTTTGCTTCTGCATAATCGTTTCAATATGAGCGATTAAATCCCTCAATTCCTTTGCCCGTTCGTACTCCAGTTTTTCCGCTGCCTCATACATTTTTGCTTCCAGATCTTTTTTTACGTCCTCATATCCACCATTTAAAAATTTAGCAATGTCCTCAATCATTTCTTTGTAGACGCCCTCATCCACTTCTTTCACACAAGGCGCTAAGCATTGCTTCATATGATAATACAAACACGCCTGCCTTGGCATCGGATGGCATTTACGTAATGGATAAATGCGATCAAGTAGTTTCTTCGTTTCATTGGCCGCATATACATTCGGGTAGGGACCAAAATAGCGTGCCTTATCCTTTTTGATTTTGCGTACTGTCACCAATCTTGGATAGCGTTCATTGGTAATTTTGAGATAAGGATAGGTTTTATCGTCTTTTAATAAAATATTATATTTCGGATCATGTAATTTAATTAAATTGAGCTCTAAGATCAGTGCTTCTAGTTCTGACATTGTGACCATGTATTCAAAGTCCTCAATTTCACTTACGAGTCGCGCTGTTTTCCCATCATGCGAGCCTGTAAAATACGACCTCACTCGATTTTTTAGTACCTTTGCTTTTCCGACATAGATAATCGTGCCTTGCCGGTCTTTCATTAAATAACAGCCAGGCTCTGCTGGAAGAACTGCTAATTTATTTTTGATTGTCTGATTCAATTTCATCACCTAGATTCATTATAGCGTAAAGGAAGCATTTGTTCATAGAATACGAATGTATGTTTTAGTAGAAAAGTAAATGAGTGTGACGATGCCAAACAAAAAACCGAGCACTTAGTATGCTCGGTTCGGATTGTGATTATTTGTTGTCGTTAATGAAATCGATTAACGCTTCTTTTGGCATGAAACCAGCAGTTTTTGCCTTTAACTCGCCATCAACGAATAATAATAATGATGGGATAGACATGATGCCGTATTCAGCAGCAGTGCCTTGGTTGTTATCAACGTCTACTTTTACGATTTTTACTTCATCGCCGATTTCTGCATCTAGTTCTTCAAGAACTGGAGCGATCATTTTACATGGACCGCACCATGCTGCCCAAAAGTCTACTAGCGCTACACCATTTGAAATTTCTTGTTGGAAGTTTTGATCTGTACCTTGTACAATTGCCATCTTAAATAGCCTCCTTATATAACATATGACAGTAGTATAGCATGATAATATTGGAAGTCATAGCAACTTGCTCTCATTCCTCCTCACTTTTCTCCCTACTCGCGTCAGGAGGAAATAAAAAATGCCCTACTCCTATAGAGTAGGACACCTTTTATTATGCATTTACTTTTAGCGCTTTAAACTCTTGAATTAACATTGGAATGACTTCAAATAAGTCGCCAACGATACCGTAGTCCGCTACTTTAAAGATATTTGCTTCTGGATCTTTGTTAATAGCTACAATCACTTTCGAGTTAGACATACCAGCTAAGTGCTGGATAGCGCCTGAGATACCCGCAGCAATATAAAGGTCCGGTGTTACCACTTTTCCTGTTTGACCAATTTGCAATGAATAGTCACAATAGTCTGCGTCACATGCTCCACGGGAAGCACCTACTGCTCCGCCTAATAAGTCTGCTAGCTCTTTTAATGGTCCGAAACCTTCTTCAGATTTCACACCACGACCACCTGCTACTACTACTTTTGCTTCTGATAAATCCACACCTTCTGATGCTTTGCGTACTACTTCTTTGATGATTGTACGTAGGTTTGTAATGTCTACTGACACAGACGATACATCACCAGAGCGACTTGCATCTTTCGCAAGAGGTGCAATGTTGTTTGGACGGATTGTAATGAACACAACACCGTCTTTGATTTTTACTTTTTCAAACGCTTTACCTGAATAGATTGGACGGATGAATACTGCATCATCGCCTTCTCCTTCGATTTCTGTTACGTCTGAAATCAAACCTGACTGCAATTTAGAAGCGATTTTTGGTGATAAATCTTTTCCAAGAGCTGTATGACCAAATACAAGGGCACCTGGTTGCTCCTGATCGATTACCGCCATGAATGCTTGTCCAAAACCGTCAGATGTGTATGTTTTTAAATGTGGGTGCTCAACTGTTACAACACGATCTGCGCCGTAAGCGATTAATTCGTTTGCAACGCCTGCTACACTCTCACCGATTAATACCGCTACCACTTCATCGCCAATTTTTTTACCTGCAGCGATTGCTTCAAATGACACATTACGTAAGCTGCCCTCACGCGTTTCAGCTAATACTAATACTTTGTTTGACATAGTTTGACCCCTCCATTACCGTCTTTTAAAATTAGATAACTTTCGCTTCTGTGTGAAGTAGGTTAACAAGTTCCTTCACTTGATCTTGTAAATCACCTGATAAAACGCGACCAGCCGCTTTTTGTGGTGGTAAGTAGATTTCTACTGTTTCTACTTTCACTTCTACATCATCTTCATCGATATCTAAATCATCTAGCTCCAGCTCTGCTAATGGCTTTTTCTTCGCCTTCATAATCCCTGGTAAAGAAGGGTAGCGTGGCTCGTTTAAGCCTTGCTGAGCTGTTACTAATAATGGTAAAGAAGTTTCAATAATTTCTGAATCCCCTTCGATGTCACGTACAACTTTCACTGTCTCGCCATCAATTTCCAGGCTCGTGATTGTTGTTACGTAGTTAATGCCTAGCAGGTCCGCTAAACGTGGGCCCACTTGACCTGAACCTCCATCAATTGCTACGTTTCCTGCTAAAATTAAATCAGCCTCTTTATCTTTTAAATATTCAGATAGAATATAAGCTACTGAATATTGATCTAGCTCATCTAAATCATCTTCTGTATTAATTAATACTGCTTCATCAGCACCCATTGCCAATGCTGTGCGAAGTTGCTTTTCTGCATCTTCTCCACCGATTGTTACAACCGTTACTTTCCCACCTAAAGCATCACGCTTTTGGATGGCTTCCTCGATTGCATACTCATCGTATGGGTTGATGATGAATTCAGCACCATCTTCTTGAATTTGGCCATTTGAAATGACAATTTTTTCTTCTGTGTCGAACGTGCGTTTTACTAATACATAAATATTCATTTTACAGACCCCCCGATATTATTTACCTTGAAATACTGGCTCTCGTTTTTCAATAAAAGCTTGAATACCTTCTTTTGCGTCATCTGAAACAAATACTGTACCAAATGATTTAGCTTCTGTTGCTACTCCCTCATAGTAAGAAGGTGTCTTTGAAAACTGCAATGTATCGATTGCAGCTTTCAGAGCAACAGGGCTCTTTTTCGCAATCTTTTTCGCAATTTCTAAAGTTTTTGGCAACAGCTCCTCGTCTGAATAAGCACGATTTGCTAATCCCCACTCGACCGCTTCCACTCCTGAAATCGGATCGCTCGTAAATAACATCTCTGCTGCTTTTGCTACTCCTACATAGCGAGGTAAGCGTTGTGTTCCTGCAAAACCTGGAATAAGTCCTAACTGTAACTCTGGTAAACCTAGTTTCGCAGATTCAGTGACAAATCGCATGTGACATGCCATGGCAAGTTCTAATCCCCCGCCAAGTGCTGCTCCATGAATGGCTGCGATAACTGGTTTTGGGAATGTTTCCAAACGTTCAAGAATATCTTGTCCGTTCTTGGCTAGTTGCGTAAATCCTTCACCTGTTGATATCGTAGTGAATTCTTTAATGTCTGCTCCCGCTGAAAAGAAACGTCCTTCCCCATGCAATACTACTACACGAACTGCGTCATCCTGTTCTACTGCATCTAATAATGCATCCACTTCTTTAATCAAGCCTTGAGATAATGCATTGGCAGGCGGTCGATTAATCGATACTTGCGCTACACTATCTTCAACTTTCCAACTTAGAAACTCCATTTCCCACACCCCTTTATTTATGCTCTCAACCCATTTAAAACCAATTGCGTAACTTTCGGCGCTAGGGCTACTAAATCATAGCGATGCTCGTTCATGACCCAAGTCGTTGTGATTTCGTCAATTGTACCGAAAACCATTTGACGGGCTAAACGAACGTCCATCGTTGGATTAAATTCCCCCGAAAGCATACCCTCAATTAAAATTTGGTCAAGCAGTACCAAATAATTTTTTAATACCGCGTTGATTTTTAATCGAATTTCTTTATTCGACTGCCGCAATTCCAACTGAGTGACCGTCGCTAAATGCCGATCGTTAGACAAAACCTGGAAATGATTTTCTATCATTTGCGCTAGGCATTCAGAAGAACTATTTCCATTTTTTATTATATCGTTTAATTTGTCCACGAAAAGCCCCATTTTTTCTTCAAATACAGAAATTAGTATATCCTCTTTATTTTTGAAGTACAAATAAATGGTGCCATCAGCGACGCCGGCCTGTTTAGCAATTTTTGAGACTTGCGCTTGGTGATAGCCATTTTCAGCTATCGCAACAACAGCGGCGTCAATAATCTGCTTATATTTGGGTTTATTCCGTTTCAAGTTGTTCACCACCTAAATTGCTCCTTCACAAGTGATGTAAAAGTCTATACATTAGTAAAGACGAAAACATGAATGACCATTCATTCATGTTTTCATCTTATAATTTGTTCACTATTCTGTCAACTGCTGCCAGCAATTATTTTGCTCCTTAGGAAGTCATTTTTTTCTTCTCTTCCTCAATCAGTGTACGACGCAAAATTTTGCCCACAGCTGTCTTTGGCAATTCATCACGGAACTCATAGAAACGCGGCACCTTATACGCAGCCAGACTTTTGCGGCAGTAATCATTTAATTCGTGCTCTGTTACCGAATATCCTTCTTTTAACACAATATATGCTTTTACCGTTTCACCGCGGTACGGATCTGGAATACCTGCGACTACACACTCCTGAATCGCTTCATGCTCATATAAAATTTCTTCTACCTCGCGTGGGTAAATATTGAATCCACCCGCAATGATCATATCCTTTTTACGATCTACTACAAAGAAGTACCCATTCTCATCCATGTAGCCTAAATCTCCTGTCAGGAACCAGCCATCTGCAAAGGTCATCTCTGTATCCTCTTCACGGTTCCAGTAGCCCTTCATTACTTGCGGTCCTTTTACGGCAATCTCACCTACCTCGCCCGGAGGAAGAATTGTATTTTCGCCTGCTTTCAATATAACCGCTTCCGTATTAGGCCAAGGCACACCTACTGAACCAATGAGGCGATCATCCCAAATAAAGTTGGCATGGGTAACTGGTGACGTTTCTGTTAAACCATATCCTTCTACTATTCTACCACCTGTCACTTCCTCAAATTTCTCCTGTATTTCTACTGGCAAAGGGGCCGAACCACTTAAACAAGCTTTAATGGATGATAGATTATATTTGTCAATATCAGGATGGTTTAATAAAGCAATATACATAGTTGGGGCACCCGGGAAAAGTGTAGGTTTTTGTTTATCGATTGTTTTTAATGTATCTTCGACATCAAACTTCGGCATAAGAATCATTTTGTTTTTGCCTATCACTGCTAAAATGAGGACTGTTGTCATCCCGTAAACGTGGAAGAAAGGCAAGATTCCTAAAATTGATTCCTCGCCATCTACGCATTTGTACATCCAAGCTTGGCACATTTTTGAATTGGCAATCAGATTTTTATGTGTCAGCATGACTCCCTTCGGAAAACCTGTCGTACCGCCTGTATATTGAAGTAGTGCTAAATCTTCCTCAAAATTCATGGGAATTTCTATTTTCTTTACCGGAGCAGATCTCATAATTTCTGTGAAAAGGTGATTCATTCCGCTATGCTCCACCTTCACCGAAAAACCGTACTGCTTCTTTTGGATAAACGGATATACTAGATTTTTCGGGAATGGCAAATAGTCTTTGATTCCCGTGACAATCACATTTTCAATAGCCGTTTCACTTAATACTTTTGTAATGCGCGGGTACAAGATATCCAATCCTACAATTACTTTTGCGCCTGAGTCCACCATTTGATATTGCAGCTCTCTCTCTGTATAGAGAGGGTTCGTCTGCACGACAATACCACCTGCATACATTGTCCCGTAATAAGCAATGACCGCCTGTGGACAGTTTGGTAACATAATAGCCACACGATCTCCCTTCTCCACCCCTAGAGACTGAAGATAATTGGCGAACTTCACCACAGATTCATATAGTTCGCGATATGTTAGCTCGCGTCCTAGGAAATGAATGGCTACTTTGTCCGGCACCTCATGATAGGCGTCAATCAAAAACTGGTGAACTGGGATTTCCGGGATATCTACTTCGTGCGGAATTTCTTTTGGATATTTTTTTAACCAAACTTTTTCTGTCATCATGGCTCTCCCCTTTGCAAAAAAATTAATTTTCTGATTATTTAACATTATATAGAAAATATGGAGCTTATTCAAACTATTTTCTGTTATTTTTTAGTTTTTAGCTCGAATATACATTAATTTTCTTTTGTATATTATGATTTTCATAGTAAACATTATCATGGAGTCTACGCATCTCTCCAAATCATTATGGAATTATACTTTCTGAATATAATAAAAAACGCCTCAAAAAATTGAGACGTTTTTTCATTAAATAGTCATCATGTAATAAATGCCTATTATCAAAAATAGAATGCATGCAATAATCAATATTTTCGCTAACTTTTCCATTTATTTTTCTCCTACGAAATACTCGCACCGATGACAAATGATAGCCCGACAGAAATCGTAAAGGAAATAAACCCAACAGAATTATTTCCCTTTTCAATTTCCTCGTCTACCTTGAAGCGCGGTGTTAAAAACTCATATAAAATGTAAGCAAAGATCAGCAATACAAAACCATATAGGCCCCAGCCTATCATTTCAATTAAAGAGGTATGCTGTGTGATCGAATAACGGAAAATATTGCATACCCCAATAATTTTCCCGCCCGTTGCTAAGGCTACGGCTGTATTGCCCTTTTTAATTTCTTCCCAGTTTTTATATTTCGTTACGATTTCAAATAACACCATCGATACAATCAAACATAAAATCACTACACTAAAATAACCAGCTGTCTCCACTAAAGGGTTTTCCCAAAACGTTTGGTTCAAGAGCTTTTCCCCCTTCTATTTTAATTCAACCACAGTCACGCCAAAGCCACCTTCACCCGCTTCCCCGTAACGGAATGATTTCACTCGTTTGTGCGTTTTTAAAAACTGCTGAATCCCTTGACGCAGCGCTCCTGTCCCTTTGCCGTGAATAATCGAAACGCGTGGATAATTGGCTAAAAGTGCATCGTCTAAATATTTTTCTGTGCGTAGCATAGCATCCTCATAACGCTCTCCGCGTAAATCCAGTTCCAGTTTCACATGGCTATTGCGATTTTTGACATTCATCATCGGGCGCACTGTTTGCTCTTTTTCCGGCTTACTGTATTGCAAATCTGATTCATCTAGCTTCATTTTTAAAATACCGATTTGAACAACCCATTGTTTGTCGCCTGCTTTCGATAATAAGGTACCCTTTTGACCATAGCTGATGACTTTTACTTCATCACCAACTTTTAAATTATGTGCACGCGTCCGCTCTTCGGCTGCTTTTTTCAATACTTTGTTTTCTTTTGGCGCTGCTTCTTCCAAACGTTTTTTCGCATCAATAATTTCATGATCTTTGACTGCGCGTGTTTGCATTTCACGAAGCTCTGCAATGATTTTCTCTGATTCTGCTTTCGCTTCATCAACGATGCGACGCGCCTTATCTTTTGCTTTCTTTTCTAATTGATCTTTTTTATCCTCGTATACACGAAGACGTTCTTCTAACTGCGCTTTAATTTCTTGCGCTTCTTCTAATAACAGATGCGCTTCATCTGCCTCACGCTCAGAACGTAAACGACTTTCTTCTAATGAAGCAATCATAGATTCTACTTCATGACGGTCCGTTCCTGTGAAACCTTTCGCCTGCTGTATAATATGCTCCCCTAAACCTAAACGCTTGGAAATTTCGAAGGCATTGGAACGACCGGGAACTCCGATTAATAAACGATAAGTTGGGCTTAATGTTTCGACATCAAATTCCACTGAGGCATTGACAACGTTTGGACGATTGTAGCCGTAAGCCTTTAATTCCGGGTAATGCGTAGTCGCCATCACGCGCGCCCCGCGCCCTACCACTTCATCTAAAATAGAAATGGCTAGTGCAGCCCCTTCTTGCGGATCTGTTCCTGCGCCCAGCTCATCGAACAATACCAATGAACGGTCATCAAACTTCCCTAAAATATCGACAATATTCACCATATGAGAGGAGAAAGTAGATAAGCTTTGTTCAATGGATTGTTCATCGCCGATATCCGCAAAAATCTGCTCAAACACTGCGAGTTCCGAGCCATCCAATGCAGGTACGGGAAGACCCGACTGGGCCATCATCGTACACAGTCCTACCGTTTTTAATGTGACCGTTTTCCCTCCTGTATTAGGTCCCGTAATGACGATTGCTGTAATGTCGCGACCAAATTCAATTGTATTCGCTATAGCTTCTTCAATTGACAGAAGCGGATGACGGGCACGTACCAAACGCATGTAACCATCCTGATTCATTTTTGGCATCGTGCATTTATTGGCTTGACCATATTTCCCTTTTGCCAATACAACATCAATTTCCCCCAATAAGCCTACAAGCACAAATAGATCATGGGCCACTTCTTGTACTTTAGCAGATAGCATCATGAGAATACGTTCGATTTCTGCCTGCTCTTTCACTTTTAAACGTTGCACTTCGTTATTTGCCTGTACAACAGCATCCGGCTCGATAAATAAGGTTTGTCCTGACGAAGATTGGTCATGAACAATCCCGCCATAGTGTCCGCGGTATTCCTGCTTGACAGGAATAACAAAGCGGTCATTGCGAATCGTCACAATGGCATCCGAAAGCATTTTGGCCGCATTCGACCCGCGGATAAGGCTTTCTAATTTTTGGCGTACCTTTGACTCCTCGGCACGCAATGACTGACGAATCGAGCGTAGTGTCGTGCTAGCCGAATCCATAACGGCTCCATTTTCATCGATGCAGTCATTGATTTCATGTTGCAAGCCAGTCATAACAGGCAGCTGTTCCTTCCGCTCTACAAAATGCGGAATGGCAATCGCAGCATCTGCTTCAATATCCTCGATAAAATTGCGCAGAATACGGCTTGCCCGAATTGTACTCGCAATCTCCATCAACTCCATTGGTGATAGCATCCCGCCAATTTGCGCACGTTTGGCATGTGGACGTACATCAAATATGCCGCCCATTGGTACATCGCCTTTCACCCGTAAAATGGATAATCCCTCATCCATTTCCTCTAGCAAAGCAACCACTGTAGCAAAATCGATTTCCGGTACAAGCTCTTCTACTGCACTTTTTCCAATAGAAGATGTACAATATTTCGCCACTTGCTGACGGACTTTATTAAATTCTAGTGCTTTCAATGCGCGTTCAGCGATCATGAAAAACACCTCCAACATCTTTTATTTATTTTTTCGAATAAAACTTTCAAATTGTTCATAGCTCCACGTATTGACAATGAGCTCTTTTTTCAGCCAAGCCTTTTGTCCATATTTTACGCCAATATCCATGAAACGTAAGTGTTCAATCGCGTGGGCATCTGTATTAATGGCGATTTTCACATTTTTCTCCATCGCCATTTGCAAATGTTCTACACATAAGTCTAATCGGTATGGATTCGCATTTAATTCTAAAATTTTATCATACTCTGCTGCCCATTCAATCAATTGTTCTACATCTGGTTCATATCCCGGACGTTGCCCGATAATACGCCCTGTCGGATGGGCAATCATATGGACATATGGATGGCGGACCGCATTATATAAACGTTCCATGATTTTTTCTTGAGACTGCGAGAAGCTGGAATGAATAGAAGCGATGACAAAATCCAGGTCCTTCATCACGTTCTCGTTGAAATCCAATGAACCATCCGGCAAAATATCCATTTCCGTACCGCGCAGTAAACGGAAATGCGGATTTGCCTCATTGAATGCAAAAATCTCCTGTTTTTGAAGCTGTAAGCGTTCCGGTGTCAAGCCATTCGCTACTTTCAAATATTGAGAGTGATCGGTAATTACGGCATATTCATAGCCACGTTCGATCAGTGCCGCACCCATTTCAGCTACAGAGTGCCCACCGTCTGACCAAGTCGTATGCATATGCAAATCGCTTTTTATGTGTTCTAACTGGATTAATTGAGACAAATCAGCCAGACGATCTAACTCTTGCCCATTTGCACGCACTGTTGGTGGAATAAACGGTAAATCAAAATGCGCAAAAAATTGAGCCTCCGATTCAAATGTCAGCACGGTACCGTCCGCTTGCTCTACACCATATTCACTGATTTTTTCACCTCTAGATTTGGCTAATTGGCGCATACGGACATTATGATCTTTTGAGCCTGTAAAATGGTGAAGGGCTGTCGCAAATTCATGTAATTTCACTAAGCGAAAATCGACACTGACAGGCTCTTCTTTATCTAACACAACTGAAATTTTCGTATCGCCAGCTGCTACCGTTTCTAATATCGCTAGCTGTGTAAGAATGGCTTCCCGAACACTTTCCCCTGCTTCTGTTGCCACAATAAAATCAATATCCTTACTTGTTTCTGCTGCGCGGCGGAAACTACCGGCTACTGAAAATTTTTGCACTTCAGGCAGGCTTGCGAGCAGGGCATGAATCTCTTCCACAGTAGGTTCTAGCTGCCAAATTGGCAAACGCTCTGCACGTGTCCCGAATGCTTCTAATTCCTTTAAAATCTTTTCTTCGGTTTTCGCACCGAAACCTGCCAGTGCTTTCACCTGTCCTGCTTCACAAGCGGCCTTTAATGTAGCAGCATCTACTATATTTAACTCTTGGTATAATTTCGCTAATTTTTTGCCGCCTAAACCTGGTATTTTCATCAGCGGCACGAGGCCTTTTGGCACTAACTGTTCTAGCTCCTCTAACACGCTAGATTTGCCCTCTGTCATTAATTCCGAAATCACCGCTGCCGTGCCTTTGCCGATACCTTTTAACTTTGTCACATCTTCTATTTCACTAAGGGAACGCTCATCTGTTTCTAGTGCTGCCGCTGCTTTACGAAACGCAGACACCTTAAATACATTTTCCCCTTGTAACTCTAAATATAAAGCGATTTTTTCTAATGTACGGATAATTATTTTTTTGTTCATAAGTAACTCCTCCTTATAATCGCAAAAATACTTCCCCCCAAAAAGCGAGAGAAGTATTCATAATCACTATTTTGTGTAAATATACCACCAATGCTGGAACATAGAGGTAATAAGCGGTGTATGCTCTAGCATAAGACCTGCTAAAATAGAACGATCTACTCGTTCTTGAATGCCTGCTATCGGCAATAGAGCGATCACATATAACAGGATAAAGATTAATAAATAAGCCTCGATAAAGCCTAGTATTGCACCAAGCAATCGATTGATACTGCCTAGTACCGGTAAATAACGCAAGTAATCTACCATAGAGGTAATGATTTGCAAAATAATTTTAACCGCATAAAAAATGACAGCAAAAGCAATCACACGGTAAAATGTCCGATCGACATCTATCCCATCAATCGCTAAGGCTGAACCCATTCCCTCTGTAAATCCTGGGTACGGCACCCAAAATAAAAGCTGCTGTGCCAGTGGCTTATAGTAAATCCATGCAACAATCAACGCCACGATAAAACTTGCGATATGCATCACTTGGACAATAAAACCTCTGCGCCATCCTGCTACGAGTCCTGCTAGTAATAATAGTAGTATTAATAAATCAATCATTCACTTCAATCCTTTAACTTTTTCAATTCCTCTTCTAATACTTCGATTTGTTCTTTTAATTTTAATTGCTCGTGTACTGTGTTGACCGCTGCTAACACGGCGAGTTGTACATTATCTAATGTGGGATTCAGCGCGTTTATTTCACGCATTTTATCATCTACGATGGACGCCACGAGACGCATATGTCCAGGAGATTCTGTCCCTATGATTTTATAAGTTTGACCATAAATCTCTACTGAAATTCTATTTTTCTCTTGTCCAGCCAAGCGAACTCCCCCTACCAGCGTAACTATAACACCTTGAGCTCCAAACTCGCTACTTCCTCAGCTTATTGCTCAAGAGAATCTACTTATGTCATTATGTATGAAATCATAATATTAATCATACCATTTCTCTTATACATGCCGCAACTTCCCATCTATATTAGACAATCAGCTTCTTCCTTTGTACACTGAAGGTAGAAAAGAAACGGGGGATTTACGATGACGAATATCGTCTTACAATTAACAGAAGCTGACATCGCGCGTGTTGTCCAGCGCTATCAATCAGACCAAGTGCATAGGCAGGCTCCGGGTGTCATTTTTGCTGCGAAGTTACCGGATACAGCGATTACCGTTTATAAATCCGGCAAAGTCATGTTCCAGGGAATCGGGGCAAGTCGCGAGGTCGCGCATTTTCAAGCAGAAAACATAGCGATAAAAAAGAGCAGTACCGCTAAAGGAGACACATTGCCGGAACAGTTTGCTGCCCTTTCTGTCCTTGGTTCTGATGAAACAGGAACCGGTGATTACTTCGGCCCGATGACCGTGGCAGCTGTCTATATACCAGCCGATCAAATCGAGTTAGTGCAGGAGCTTGGTGTGAAAGACTCCAAACAATTAACGGATGATTATATGCGTCAAATTGCCCCTTCCTTAAAAAAAGCTTGCGTACATAGCACACTGATTTTACGCAACGAAAAATACAACCAATTGCAAGCAAAGGGATACTCTCAAGGCAAAATGAAAGCAATGATGCATAATCAGGCGCTAAAGCATGTGCTTCGCAAAATAGCACCTGAAAAGCCGGATTATATTTTAATCGACCAATTTGCCGAACGCGGCATTTATTATAATTATTTAAAGAATGAAAAAGAAATTATCCGGGAAAATGTGCTATTTTCTACAAAAGCCGAAAATTTGCATGTTGCCGTAGCCACTGCTTCGATTTTAGCACGCTACGCCTTTTTAAAAGAAATGGACCAACTCAGCGAGCAAATCGGGCTGGCGGTTCCCAAAGGCGCGAGTGCCAAGGTAGACCAGATAGCCGCACAAATTTTAACAAAGTTCGGGGAAGAAACATTAAAAGCTATGACGAAGTGGCATTTCGCCAATACAGAAAAAGCGAAAAAGAAATGTAAAAAATACTAAACATCCCTTACACTGCTCTGAAAAATTATCATTCCTCAAGTTTATTAACCAGTTCATTTCAGTGGTACAAACTTTCAAAATAACAGTCAAATTAGCAAGATTTTTATATCCAAAATAGCAATGCAATTAGCATATGTATGGTACTTATTTCGACATAGAAAATGGCTTGGTTCCTTAAAGAGAACCAAGCCATTTTTTAATTTATTTCAAAGTTCGAATCTTTAATAAAAGCCTTCGTTACTTGAATAAGTCTAATTTGCTATTTCCATGAAGAAATTTCTAATATCCTCTGGTAATTCTTCTACCGCGAGAACTTTTAACTTTTCAGTCCCTGGAGAAGTCATAATAATATAAGACTTTTCGTTATACTCAAAAAGTGTGAATTGTCCTACTCTATTGGCGGTATTGCTTTGAATATAGTTAAAATCCTCTTTTGAAAAATTGCTTTCATAACCTTCTAAGAATAGTTGTTGTATTTCCTTATAACTCTCAGCAAAAGTCAATTCTTGATACAGTTCAAGTGAGTTTTTAGGTTTAAAGAAATACAAGTAATACAATGTACCCCCACATATTATTAAGATTAAAACTAAGAAAATAATCCAATCTTTTAACCTCTTTTTCTTTGTGACCATCAATTCCCCCCCTTTTTTTCTTCAACTCTTCTGCCCCGTTATTTGAATAGCCCAAAATTTAACAACCCACTTATACTATACGATGATTCTATAAATATTCCTACAAAAGCCTTTAACCTCGTTATTTCAAACGGATATTTCATTTATTATTGGTTTTTTAACAGGATATTTAACAAGCTAATTAACACTCATTTTTCAACTAACAATTAACATTGTAATTATGTTAATTTACCTGCTAATGCGACTGTTAAAAATGGTGTGAATTCAGGAATAATCGCTTCATATCAAAAAAAAGGACTGCTGAAAAGTATGCTAATCAACAGCCCAAACGTATGTTTAATTTTCATTTTGTACCAGACAACTGAACGGGTTACAAGTTTATAGAATGATGGTTTTTTGTGTTATTCAAAGAAAATTCTCCCTAGTTATCAAAATATTTAAAAAACTAAAAAATGGTAGGTCTTATTGTATAATAACATTTGGTTCGATAAGCCATATTATTTTTTATTTTTTCAAAATATATAGTACTTTTTGCACACTAAGGGAGAGATATTTTTGAGTAACATCACACGACTTTCATTAAAAAAGAAATTGATGATAGCCTTTTTAGCCATCTTAATCATTCCATCATTTGTTATTGGGTATCTTTCATTCGAAAGCGCAAAAACACAAATCAAGACGGAACAGCTAAACAATGCTGTCTCTAGCATTCAATTATTAAATGAAAATATTTCAGGAGCCATCGATCCACGTATTTTTGAGGCAACATACTTAGCAAAGAATCTTAGCCTGCAACTGGAATCATCAGAGATTCATCGAACGCTAGCAGACTACCTAGCTTTACATCCGCAAGCTGCTATCGCCTATGTAGGGACAACAGAAGGCAAAATGATTCGTCAGCCCTATTATGAATATCCAGATACATATGACCCGCGCGAAAGAGTTTGGTACCAAGAAGCAATGGCTGCTGATGGTCCTATTATTACAGCACCTTATATAGCATCAAGTTCAGGTGAGTTAGTGATTACAATCGCTCATAAACTTGCGGACGGGTCCGGCGTTTTTGGTATGGATATGAGTATCGAAACTTTGAAGGAAATCGCAAATTCCGTCACAATAGGAAAACATGGTTTTGTGACATTGCTAGATACAAAAGAGTTTTATATCTCCAAGCCTGACACAGAAAGCGCAACACAGGCTACTGAATCATACTTAAAGGCTATATATAAAGAAAGCTTGGGTACAATTGAAGAAAATGGTGAGCTGATTGCCTTTACGACGAATGACACGACAGGCTGGAAAATTATTGGCACGATATTAGAAGAGGAAGTATCGGAAGCGGCATTGCCAATCTTCCAGAATCTTCTCATTGTTATAGCGATTGCTATCATAGTGGGCACTATATTAGTTTTAGTTATTATCCGTTCCATTACGCGCCCTATCCAACAACTGCGAGATAGCGCTTTAAAAGTAAGCGAGGGAGATTTAACAGGTCGTATTGCAGCTCAAACGAATGATGAAATTGGCCAATTGGCAGTAGCCTTTGATGATATGAAAAATAATTTAAAAACCATATTATCACAGGTAGAAGGCAGCTCTGCTCTAGTCGGGCAAGCGGCTAATATATTAACTGCAAGCACGGCTCAAGTAATCGGAGCAACAGAACAGACATCCCAGGCCATCGCAGATATCGCTTTATCTGCTGAGGAACAAAAATCAAATAATGAAGAAAATGCTGCGTCTTTAGATGTCGTGGCTCAGCATGTACTGGCTATTGCAGATAATACAAATGATGTATCCGCCCTCTCCCAGCAAGCTATGGCACAAGCTGAAGTAGGCGGAGAATCTGTCCAAAGAGCCGTGACACAAATGTCGCAAATTCAGCAATCTGTTTCAGCAACAGACCAAGCAGTGCGTGATTTGTATGATCGCACAAAAGAAATCAATGCGATTCTAGATGTGATACAAGGCATTGCGGATCAAACCAATTTATTAGCTTTAAACGCTTCTATTGAAGCTGCACGAGCTGGTGAACACGGGAAAGGCTTTGCTGTTGTAGCAGATGAAGTACGAAAACTAGCAGAGGATTCAAAAAACTCTACAGGGAAAATTGGTCAATTGATTAAAGATATTCAATCAAATACAGCCCATTCTGTAGAAATGATGCAAAGCACGCTAACGGACGTAGAAAAAGGGATGGTTGTCTCGAATGAAAGTGCTACGCAATTTGCACAAATCTTATCGAGCATGCAGGAAATCGCTCCAACGATTACTGATATTTCATCGACGACACAAGATATCGCAGCCCGTGTGCAGCAAGTATCTGCTTCTGCTGAGCAGTTAACAGGAAAAGCCAAAACAAATGCACGTTCTACCGAGGATGTAGCAGCCTCTTCAGAAGAAGTACTAGCTTCCATGGAAGAAATGGCGGCATCCGCAGAATCCTTGCAATCTATGTCACAGGAACTGCAACAGGCTATTTCTCATTTTAAAATGAAATAACATAATTGAGGACAATGCCATAACTTCTGCTATATATTCAAAAATAGCGATAAGAAGATACTAGCCCCTGCTCGATGTATTGGATGAAAAGATAGAGCGTTTGATTTAACAATCATTATTTATATGTAATAAAACTCAGAAAGGCTTGGTTGCAATTAAAACCAAGCCTTTTTAAAGAGGTAATATTTAGTTGCTGTTTTCTGCATTGCTCAATTCTCTCCCATTTTTCTTACCTTCCAAAGATACAAAGAATAAAGTCCATAATACGATATAAAAAGCCCCAAAATAAAGAAAGCGAAAACAACGCCGTAATCCTGACTTGATACTTCCCCGCTCACAAATTTACTTACTTCTGTTTTTATGACCGTATAAATTAGGATAAATACTAAAAGCAGTCCGAATCTCTGAAATTTACCCTTTTCTTTTATTTCATTGCTTTTTTTACGCATAATGTATCGGAAATATCCGACAAACAAGCCAATTGTAAATAATAAAATGAAAACCAATCGCAATGGATGGCTATCGATAAATACCTTTATTATGGTACTAGCAAAAATAACGAAAAATACAAACCATATAATAATGTAATAATTCAGTGAGTACGGTTTCAGAATTACAACCTCCTTTTCTTTATTCATTATCATTTTCGACCATTGCACCTCGAATGAATTCGTTAACATCGTTCTTCAAGCTATCCTTCTTAAAACGAAGTACAAAACGTAATAGATAAAAAGTTGCCCTACAAGTATAACGTTCAAAACCTTAGTATATTCTGGCATATTGAATGTCGTAAAAAGAATTATTAAAAGTGCCTCAATCATCACAGAATAGTAAAAAGTTTTAGACCGAGCTTCCTTTGAAATATAAATATTTCGTTCATCATTAACAGTGATATTCCACTTTTCAGCATAGTTCTTATTAGTTTTCAAGCGTAATATTTGAATCAAACGTAATAGTGCAAGGATGAATAGCGCTAATCCTAAACCTCCCCAAAATGAGTCAAGTCTACCTAATATTTCAGATAAAACGAATAACAATCCCCCAACCATTAGAATAATTGCATATGAAAATGTTTTGTTTCGCAACCTTAGATTCACCCCTCTTTAGTTTTCAAAAATAAACACTTCTTCAATTGTTTTCTCGAAGGTTTTTGCAATCTTATAAGCAAGTAAAAGTGAAGGTGTGTAATTTCCTTTTTCAATTGAAATGATTGTTTGCCTACTCACACCTACTTTGTCAGCCAAATCCTTTTGAGTCATCTTATGCTCTGCCCTTAGTATATGAATTCGGCTTGACAACAAGGTTGTATTTAAATCCACAAAAATTGAGTCCCCTTTCAAGAAATCCAAATTCTACCTTAATGGTAAAGTTAGATTAACAAAATGTCAAGTAAACTTTACTTTATATTATGGACTTAACATAATAAAGTATCCTAATGTACTTAAAAATTTCCGGATTATAAAAACAGGCTAAATTCTTTGATGAATTTAGCCTGTTTTTTTATTGCGTAATGACTTGTAATTTAAGTTGTTAATTGCTCTTTTACATCTCACAAGAGAACAGGTTCACTTTTAGAGCAGCTGCTTTTTATTTTTTTGCTATATGCACTTTTAATTGCTTCCCTTTCACCTTTGTATGCTGCATTGCCTTTAACACGATAGGACCTTTGCCGTTTAAAATATCGATAAAAGTCGATTGGTCGAGAATAGTGATAATCCCAATATCCTCTGCTTCGATTCCAGGGATTTTAGCGATAGTTCCGACAAAATCCACAGCTCTTAACTTTTTCTTTTTGCCCCCATTGAAATATAATTTCGTAATCCCTTCATTGACCAAGTCTTTTTTTACTCGCTTTTTACGCGGCGTTTGACTCATTTTTTGTTCAAAGGCTGCCTCGCGTTTCACGACAAGTTCGCCATCTGGACGTTCTTCTAACGGGATTTTGAACCCGATATATTCCTCAATGCCTTCTAAAAATGAATGCTCATGCGGTGTAACAAAGGTAATCGCCTGCCCGCTCATCCCTGCACGGCCTGTACGCCCTGTCCGGTGCACATAGGCTTCTTTTTCTAGCGGTATATCATAGTTAATCACATGGGAAATATGATCGATATCGATACCGCGTGCGGCTACATCTGTTGCAACAAGATAACGGAAAGCACCTGCTTTAAAATCATTCATGACCAGTAAGCGTGTTGACTGATCCATCCCGCCGTGCAGCTGGTCGACACTATAATCCAAATCGTACAGCTCATCGTGTACTTCATCGACACGATCCTTCGTGCGGCAGAAAATAATACAGCTATCCGGATTTTCTACAATCGTCACATCCTGCAGGAGCTGCAATTTTTCTTCTTCCGGCACTTCAATCAGCCGATGTGCAATCGTTGCTGTTACCATCTCCGCTTGCACCTCAATATCTACAGGAGCTACTAAATGACGCGCAGCCAGCTCTTTCACTGCATCCGGTAAGGTCGCGGAAAATAGCATCGTGACACGGGTCGATGGCATATGGGCTAAAATAGCTTCTACTTGTTCAATAAAACCCATATTCAACATTTCATCTGCTTCATCAATGACCACATATTTAATTTTTTCGAGCTTTAATGTTCCTTTCTCGATATGGTCGAGCACGCGCCCCGGTGTCCCCACGGCAACATGTGTTTTTTGCTTCAATTCTGTTTGCTGGTACTGGAATGGCTGTTTCCCGTAGAGAGGGACTGCTTTTATGCGCTTGAAACGACCAATGCTTGTAAATTCTTCGGCTACTTGAACGGCCAATTCACGAGTGGGCGTAAGAACAAGTGCTTGCGGCTTGTTTTCAATCCATTCGATCTGTTCACAAATTGGAATCGCAAAAGCAGCTGTTTTTCCGCTGCCTGTTTGGGATTTTACAAGCAAATCTAAATTTTTCAGGGCCACTGGTATCACTTTCTGTTGTACCTCTGTCGGGGTCGTATATTGCAATTTGGCTAAAGCTTGTTCAATCGGTTCACTTATATTCATTTGTTTAAAAGTTTGCATGTTGTTCCTCCTACTATTAGATTCCCATTATACATGATAAGTACGGCGCAAACGATTTCATTATGTCCATTTTGTTAAAGGTACTAATCCTAAGTGCAAACCCTTGAAAGACAGGCATAATCTATAAGGTGAAACTTCAGTGAGTGGGGGTTTTCCTCATCCCCCACTCATTCATAAGGAACACAAGTTAAGTTCGCCACGTCCTGTGGCAACACTTGTGTAACCAACATCGTGTTGGTCCGAACCAATCGGGCTTTTACGGGTAGTTGATCTCCCACCTATACTTTTCGGTCTTCTTAACCCTTGAGGTGGGAGGTCTTGTATCTGTCGCTAACGCTTTCGATACAGATAAATTACTACCCGTTAACGCGGGATGAAAAAAAGAAGGGAGACGAATCGTGCAGAAAATGAAAAAGATGGTTACTATGCAAAAAATGATTCCACAGTTTTTACAAACCGTTTTGAATATCAGCCTGATTATGCTGGCCATTTTGTTAAGTGTGATGTTGGTTATGGAATTAATCGAATTCCTGCAAATGCTATTTTCTGCAACTGAGCGCGATTATAAATATTTTCTAGCGAATATTTTGATATTTTTCCTTTATTTTGAGTTTATCACGATGATTATCAAATACTTTAAGGAAGAATACCATTTCCCATTACGCTACTTTATCTATATCGGCATTACTGCGATGGTTCGTCTGATCATTGTCGAACATGAGAATGCCTTCAATACCTTGTTATTTTCCTTGGTCATATTAGTGCTTATTATTGGCTACTATATTATTAATATTACCCCACGCGAACGTCCTCAACGCCTTCATAAATCAGATGAATAATTAAAAAGCGCCCCCGAATTGAATGCGCCCATTGACTACAACCTCTAGATCTATTACAAGCTCACTATGATTTGTGATCTTCTCTTTATTGTATACATTCTAGTTATTCCGTCATTTCTTCTGCCAGCTAATTGTTTGGAAATCGTCATCCCCCCGTCACCTGCCGCTGCTACTTGGTGTAGTATTGATATAATAACTTATCTTGAACTGGTCTCGGCATTTTACTAGCATCCATAAGCGATTCCCCTATTTGTTTCCTGTGTGTAAAAATATTAAGAATCCATTTATTTTTTTGGTAATATTGAAGGAGTTTTTCAATCCGTGTATA
This sequence comes from Lysinibacillus odysseyi, assembly GCA_014595895.1. Classification (GTDB taxonomy): domain Bacteria; phylum Bacillota; class Bacilli; order Bacillales_A; family Planococcaceae; genus Lysinibacillus_B; species Lysinibacillus_B odysseyi_A. The sequence goes on from JABUKB010000001.1 coordinate 1,899,644, forward strand.
GTGTTTGTGATAGGAGGCTTTCATATGTTGCGGTTAAGTTGGCTCATTAGTATGGGCATTTCATTATTTGGAGTGATGATTATCGAACATTTCTTTACGCTAAAAGCAGATGAAACAGGAGCTTCAGGCAATTTAGGAGCACTTGGTATAGCGTTAGTCATCCCTTTTTTCTTGCTAAGCATCTTCACTACTTTTCGTTATTTTACAGAACGTGCGCGACATGCCAAGGATACAATTTTTCGTACCTTTTGGTTAATGCTAGGCGTAGGTCTCACAGCGTTCTTATTTTATTATGCAGTGCAATTTAAAGACGAAATATACATTCAACTGGGTGGATCGACAGCAGAACCATCCTCTGTTATTTATGGCTATCCACTGTTAAATGAATACACTAATAAAATTTTTATCAATTTCTATACTTTTGGTTTTGTTCATGCCTTAGCAGGGATTTTAGGCGGGCTATTCGAAATAATGAAACCTGCAAGAATTGTTGAAGAAAACTCTATTCATTCCCTCGAGGATGAGCAAATAAGGAAATAGAAAGCTATATAAAAAGACCTCATTCGTGAGGTCTTTTTGTAATTCTATCTATTTTTTCTCTACTCTTTTATAACAGAAACCTCGATTTCTTCTTGGAGCCTACGATAAGCAAAATGATTTACTTGCGCTTGTCCTTTGCCAATATGAAGCGGCTCAAGAAGCGCTGCCTGTATAAATTGCTTTGCCTGGACAATGGCGTCAGAAAGAGAATAATCCTGTGCTAAATAAGCCGTGATAGCTGCTGAAAACGTACAGCCGGAGCCTTGTGTCAAAACTGTTTGGATGCGCGGGCTAGCGATTGTTACCGTTTGTCCATTTGCAAAATAAATTGTATCGATAGCCTTTTCTTTATGAATTTTCCCGCCTTTTATCACAACACACTGTGCTCCTAGATTCACTATTGCCTCCACTGCCTTCTTCACATCAGCTGCTTCATGAATCGCCACCTGACTGAGCATCGAAGCTTCCGGCACACTTACTGTTACCACTTTTGCCAATGGCAGCAAATGGGTTTTCAATGTTTCGACAGCATCCTTTTGCAGCAAGACTGTTCCACTTGTCGATATAATTTCCGGATCCACAATAATCGGTATATCTTTTCCTATTAAGGATGCTGCTACTTCTTTAATAATCTCGGAAGAATACAGTAATCCTGTCTTAATCGCCTTTACACGCATATCCCGGAACACCGTCAGCATTTGTTGGGCTACAAAATCTGCCGGAATTGGGTGAAGTCCATCCATCCCTAATGTATTATGAGCAGTGACAGCTGTAATTACAGATGTTCCAACCACCCCTAGCTCTTGAAAAGTTTTTAAATCTGCCTGTACCCCTGTACCACCACTTGAATCTGATCCTGCAATTGTCATAACAACTTCCAAGAATAACGCCCCCTTTGTCGCCATCACAGCCTCATAAACGCACTTGCATTATGATGACATACTGAATGTCTATTAATGGTAACAAGGATGGCTCAAAAAATCGAGGTCCTACTCATGAACTTTATTTTAATTTTTTAAGAAAGGGGTTATCTTTTACGGGCTCGTAGATAAATCTTCACCTTTCTAGCTATACCTTTATATACAAACTGTGTTACTAAAATAAGTGATAGGAAAATCCCTGTGAGGGCTAGACTAAAGGAGATCCATTCATAAAAATTGTACTTTTTAATCTCAGAGAGGCTTAAACCATTCTTCCAATCTTCAATGATTAAGTTCATACCATAAATGCCTGAAATCATAGAGAAGATAGTCAACATAAATAATAGTTGGTTTTGGCGTTTATCTGACTGGTCTTCCAAGGTTCTGTAGAGATCATTTAAAGACTCTTTAATCGAGAGATATTGTGTCTCTATGCGAAATTGCTTGCGTAAAAGACCAGACATCTCTCGCCCTTCATTCCGTACACATACCTCATCAAAATAATATTTGGACGAAAATTTCGTGATTTGTTCGATCAGTTCATCTACGATAAATTTATCTTTTTCCCAGGAAATTTCACTATGTTCAAATGATAGCTTCAGCAAAATAACTTTATAAAAATAATGCAATATTAAATTACAGTATGCTGTACCAAAAAAAGCACGCTTTGCTTGTAGTCGTTCACCGTATTCTTGATTTGTGACATGCCCAAAAATCTGATTAGACACAACTGTATAGGCATGAGGCGCCCAGCGCACATGCACGTGTTCATCGATATATTCTTTTATATAATCTGTATTTGTGCTGGATATAAAAGGCTGTCCATCCTCTGTATAGCTATCTACTTGCCCAGTTCGGTATAACTGTGTGGCATCAAGCACTTGCTCTGTCTCTAAATAAGCCGAGGTAAACATTCGCTCATCTTCAAAAAAAGGCACTATCCCTCCGTATTGTTTAATATCAACATACTCCACTAAATAGTCTCTAAAATACGGTAGGAGATTTAGATGTAATAAGTCATAAAAATGCTCGTATAATCCTTCCAGCTCAATAGTAGCCCCTTTTTCTTCTTCTAATTGCGGCTCTAGTACGCGGAAATATTGGATAAAATGAAGGACATCGCTCAATAGTACATCGTCTGCTAATTTTACACGGGTGGTAATCATGCCGATATTGGCAGGACATACCCATACATCGAGGCTAACTAGCTCAAATGACATATTCTTAAGTGGTGTATGCAAACAGCCTTCTTTTCTTATATTTTTAGAAAAACGGAAAAATCCTTCCTTATTGCCCCGCTGCGGAAAAAGTTTTTCTTCCATAAAGGGATAGAAATACTGCCCCATTTCTTCATGAGAGATGCGAAGGCCGTCCGGATAAAAAGTATCTTCTAATGATTCATCTTCCAAATCAAAAAAAATGAATTGATCTTGCTCTAGATGATCGATCAGCTGTTTTCTCTTTAATTGCTGATAGCTGAACGGAAAAATAAAGGTTAAATACGTTCGGTCAATCGATATAGACTGCATCATAGCAACCCCCTCTCTTTTTCTATTCCACTTTCTATTTTTTCCTAAACGAAAAGTACGCCCCCCCTTTGGAGGACGTACTTTGTATTAGCGTACTTCTGCGCCGGCTTCTGCCAATGCTTTCAGTACTTTATTATGTGCAGCTACGACTTCTTCATCCGTTAATGTACGTTCTGCATCGAAGTAAGTTAATGAGAAGGCAACGGATTTTTTACCTGGAGCCATTTTCTCCCCTTCGTATACGTCGAATACTTTAATATCTTTTAACAGCTTCGTTCCTGCGCCTTTAATGATAGCTACAATTTCACCCGCTGGCACTGTGCGATCTAACTCTAGGGCGATATCGCGTGCCACGGCTGGGAAACGTGGTACAGCTGTGTAGACAAGCTCTTCCGTTTGCGCTGCTAAAATCGCTAATAGATTTAATTCTGCTACATATGTTTCTTTTAAATCTGCTTGCTTTTGCTCTGTTGGATGTAGTTGTGCGATAACACCAACCACTTCCCCATCAAGCAGTACATGTGCTGTACGACCTGGATGTAATCCGTCCATTGTTGTTTTAGCATAAGACACGCGCTCTGTTAGACCAAGCTTCGCAAATAATGCCTTCACGATTCCTTTTGCCACGAAGAAGTCTACTGGCTTTTTCTCTCCTTGCCAAGCGTTATCTGTCCATTTACCAGTTAATACAATGGCTACATGCTCTTCTTCAAATGGTAAACCTTCTGCCGTTTGACCAAGGAAAACTGAACCGATCTCATACAGTGCTACCGAATCATTGGAACGTGCCACATTGTAAGAAGCTGCCTCCACTAAATGAGGAATTAAGCTTTGACGTAATGTTGAACGCTCTTCCGACATTGGCATGAGTAGCTTTGTTGTTTCCTCTGCTTTTAATGCATATTTTTGAGCGTTTTCTGCTGAAGTTAAAGAATACGTCACCGCTTGGAAAAGACCTGCCCCTTCCATCACATTACGCACTACTCGACGTTTTGCTTGATATGGTGTCAAACCGCCTACTACATCTGACGCTGGTAATGTCGTTGGGATTTCATCATAGCCGTATAAACGCGCTACCTCTTCTACGATATCCTCAGGAATTTTAATATCCCCGCGACGTGTCGGAGCATCAACGATTAATAATCCATTCGCTGCTTCTACATCGAATTTTAAACGATTTAAAATATCGAGCATATCTTCTAATGGAATCTTCATGCCTAGATGTGTATTGATAAAGTCAGGTGACACAACAACTTGTGCAGGTGTTTTATCCAACTCATCTACAAGCACCGTACCTGTTAATACTTCACCACCTGCTAGCTCAGCCAGTAACTGTGCTGCACGCTCTGCTGCTGGCAATACGCGATTTGGATCGACACCCTTTTCGAAACGTGCAGAAGAATCTGAACGTAAGCCGATTTCTTTTGACGTACGGCGTACAGATGCTGGGTTGAAGTAAGCAGATTCAATGACTACTGTTGTCGTAGCATCCGAAACCTCTGATTTCGCTCCGCCCATCACACCTGCTACTGCTTCCGCCACCTCACCATTTGTAATAACTAAGTGATGCGGTGCCAATGTGCGTTCTTGATCGTCTAATGTTGTGATTGTTTCGCCTTCTTTAGCTGGGCGTGTGACAATTTCACCTGTTGCTAGCTTGTCATAATCAAAAGCATGAAGTGGTTGACCGTATTCCATTAACACGTAGTTTGTAATATCGACTACGTTGTTATGAGGTCGTACACCAGCTGCCATTAAATAATGTTGTAACCAAAGTGGTGACTCTGCTACCTTAATATTTCTCACAACTTTTGCTGCATATAACGGGTTGGCTTCCGTATCTTCTACGCGTAATTTCAATACATCCGCAGCCTTGTCAGCTGATACTGTATACGTAATTTGAGGAAGCTTTACTTCTTGTGAAAGAATCGCTGCTACTTCATACGCAACACCTAGCATGCTCATGGCATCCGAACGGTTTGGCGTTAGGCCTAATTCCAGTACTGTATCGCGTAAGCCAAGGATTGCTAATGCGTCTTCTCCTGGTGTGCTGTCAGCTGGCAATACATAAATACCATCTGCATACGCTTTTGGTACAAGGCGACCTTCTACACCTAGCTCTTGTAATGAACAAATCATACCGTTTGATTCAACACCACGTAGCTTTGCTTTTTTAATTTTGATACCGCCTGGAAGACGTGCACCTGGACGAGCGACGATGACTTTTTGCCCCTCATCGACATTCGGAGCGCCGCAAACGATTTGTTGTAATTCTTCTTCACCAACATCCACTTGGCATACATTTAATTTATCTGCCTCTGGGTGTTTTTCTTTCGATACAACATGACCTACAACTACTTTTTCAATTGCTTGGGAACGATCGATTACTGCATCAACTTCAATTCCTGCGCGTGTAATTTTTTCAGCTAAATCTGTTGGTGCTATTCCTTCAATATCTACATATTGTGATAACCATTTTAATGATACTAACATCTAATCTCTCCTTACCCTTCACTGCGGTGGAATTGTGATAAGAAGCGTACGTCATTTGTGTAGAAATGACGGATATCATCCACCCCGTATTTTAACATGGCGATACGTTCTGCACCGATGCCGAACGCAAAGCCTGATAATTTTTTCGAATCATAGCCAGCCATTTCAAGTACATTTGGATGTACCATACCTGCACCTAAAATTTCAATCCAGCCAGTTTGCTTACATACGTTACAACCTGCGCCTCCACATTTATGACAAGAAACGTCTACTTCTACAGATGGTTCTGTGAATGGGAAGAATGAAGGACGTAGGCGAATTTCACGCTCTGCTCCGAACATTTTCTTCGCTAATGCATCGAGTGTCCCTTTTAAGTCGGACATAGAGATGCCTTCACCGATTACTAAGCCTTCGATTTGCATAAATTGGTGAGAGTGCGTCGCGTCATCTGTGTCGCGGCGGAATACCTTACCTGGGCAAATAATACGGATTGGCTCGCCTTTTTTCTGCTCCATCGTACGTGCTTGTACAGGGGATGTATGTGTACGTAATAGAATCTCTTCTGAAATGTAGAATGAATCCTGCATATCGCGTGCTGGATGGCCTTTTGGTAGGTTAAGTGCTTCGAAGTTATAATAGTCTTTCTCTACTTCTGGTCCTTCTGCAATTTCGTAACCCATCGATACGAATAAATCTTCAATTTCTTCAATAACACGTGTTAATGGATGGCGGTTCCCAATGGCTACACGTGCTCCTGGTAATGTTACATCGATCGATTCTTTCGCTAATTGTTCCTCAATCGCAGCTTCTTCTAATGCTGTTGTTTTTGTTGCTAACACTTCTGTTAAGTTTTCGCGCACTGTGTTGACTAATGCACCCATTTTAGGACGCTCTTCGGCAGATAGTTTCCCCATGCCTTTTAATAAATCTGTAATCGGTCCCTTTTTCCCTAAATAAGCAACACGTACGTCGTTCAACTCTTTTAACGTCGATGCAGCTTCTAATTTAGCCAGTGCTTCTTGCTCTAGCTGCTTTAATTGTTGTTCCATGTGATAAAAACCCTCCTGTTTCATGTTGGAAAAGGCGGTAAAAAACAAAAAACCCCGCCCCTATAAAAGGGACGAGGAATTAATTCGCGGTACCACCCTAGTTATTGCATACGCAATCACTCAAGAATAAATAACGGCTTATAACCGGCGTAGTTTATGGCTACGCTGCTCGCGAGGTGAACTTCATAATGGCGTCATGGTCTGTGCTTTCAGTCTATGGCACAGTACTCCCTTAACATGCGTTTCATTACTACTCTTCTCGGTCTTTGCATTTCATATCAAATATATCCATTAGTTTACGCTATTTTGCATTTTGTTTCAAATAAAAATCGATATCTTTCGCATATCTGTCATTACTTCACAAAGGCATACAATAAAATCCCTGTTGCGACCGCCACATTTAATGATTCGGCCCCTCCTAAAATTGGAATGATGACATTTTGATCTGTTTTGGCAAGTAACTGTGGACTAATACCTGCTCCTTCATTGCCAACGATCAGTGCAAAATTGTCTGTTACTTCAATGTCACGATATGAAATAGCCTCGTCTAAAGAAGTACCAAATACTTTGACATTGTCATCTTGCAGACGGTCAATCCAGTCATCCAAATCGCCACGTACGACTGGAATATGGAAGTGTGAGCCTTGTGCGGAACGCATCACTTTTGGGTTATAGGCATCCACACAGCCCTTTCCTAAAATAACAGCATCGATACCAGCCGCATCTGCTGTGCGAATCATTGTGCCGACATTGCCTGGGTCCTGTACAGCATCGATTAGCAGCACCTTACGCCATGCTGCTTGTTCGACTTCTGTCGGCTCTTCGACTTTACAATGAGCGAACACACCTTGCGATTTTTCCGTTTCCGCAATTTCTTTCGCTACCGCGTCATTTACTTGTACCATTTCAATTCCGTCAGTTTCCCATAACAGCGGTAGATCCACGCCATCACGTACAATCATTTGTACGATTTGTTCTTTATTTTTCAATGCTTCCTCTACTAAATGGAAGCCTTCAATTAAAAATTCACCTTGTTTTTCACGTTCTTTACGCATCGTAGCAAGCTTTTTCCAATGCTTTACTAACGCATTTTGCGTCGATTCAATTCGTTTCATACGATCCGCCCTTTTATGTCAGTATCAATGTTGCATTATAACATAGAAGAATCGCTCAAAACAGTATTATCTAATCCACAAAATGCAAGTATTTGTTCCGCTTGTTCAAAAATAATTATTTTTATATCCCTGTATTTTCGTATGACTAACGTGACATACTAGTGAAAAAGGAGGTTAAGTTACCATGTCATTTCAAATTCGAGACGCTATTGCTCAAAACGTAGCGGGTGATTCATCCACTGCTTTTGAAGAAACGATTAATGATGCCATTGCACGTGGCGAAGAACATTTACTACCTGGGCTAGGTGTTTTTTTAGAAGCTTGGTGGAAGGACGCTTCTGAAAATGAACGTTCTGCCTTCTCTACGAAGCTAGAGCGCATTTTCGTTAGCTAACTATAACTTCTGTAAAGCACGCCCGCATGTTACGATCTCATTCATGATTGTACCCGCTCCAAAAGAAATACGGAAAAACTGTCGTGCTTCTGAAATCGATTTGCCCATTGCTAAAATGGCTTTCGTTCCAGAAGCACTATTTATATCACAGGCACTCCCTGTTGATATATGAATATGTTGCTCATTTAGCTTGAGCATAACTAGCTGCCCCTCCATTCCGAATTTGCAAATACCCACGATGCTTGGTAATTGGTAAGCCGCCTTTCCTTCAATAACCTCGAACTGTTTGACCGGCAGCATACTGATTAATTTTTCACGTAATTGCCAATGCTGAATGAAATTGTATTGATAGTTTTCTACTGCCACGGCAAACGCTACGATGCTTGGTGTATCTAACGTCCCTCCCCGTAACCCCCGTTCATGTGTAACACCTGGAAACACAGGAGATACCCTAACGTATGGATTAAAATAAACGGCGCCGCCCCCTTTTGGTCCTCCTATTTTATGTGCAGAAATCGTAATCGCATCCGCTAGCTTTGCAAAATTACCTACATCGAGCTTACAAAATGACTGCACGCAGTCCGTATGATAATAAATCCCGTGTTCCCTAGCAATTTGAGCGATTTGGCCAATCGGTTGAATCGTACCGATTTCAGAGTTGACGTGTTGAATGGAGATAAGCGTTGTATCTGATCTAATTGTTTGCTTTAAGGTTTCTAGGTCCACAATCCCTTCTGCTGTCAGCGGTAAACGTGTCACTTCAAAGCCTTCCCGTTCCAATGTATTCATCGCGGCATGCACGGAAGTATGTTCCGCCATCGATGTAATAATATGACGCCCTCTTTTTGCAGTGCGTGCTAAGGATAGAATCGCGAGAATATTGGCCTCTGTACCGCTTCCCGTAAAAATAATGCCATCTGGATGTACCCCTAATTTATCCGCAATTACCCCTCTTGCCCACGCTACGGCATTAGCGGCTTGTCCGCCTGCATCATGTAAACTTGCGGCATTCCCATATAACTTTGTTGCTACTTCTGCATACGCATCGATTGCTTGTTTTGTCATTGGTGTAGAAGCTGCGTAATCTAAATAACTCATTTATTTTCCCCCATTCTTAGAAAAGCAATAACACTTGTCTAATTCAATATTTTATGTAAAGATATGTGTCAAGACAACTGTAAAGAAGGTAAGTAAAATGAACATCCAAACAGACATCGTCATACTCGGTGGCGGAATTGCAGCCCTGCAAGCTGCACGCAAACTCAGTACACGCTTTTCTGTGCATGTATTAACAAAAGCCAATTTTACAATAAGTAGCTCCTATAAAGCGCAAGGTGGTATTGCAGCCGTCATCAGTGCCGACGATCAGTTTCACTCTCATATAAATGATACATTCATAGCCGGTGAACATCATCATTATGAGGAAAATGTGCGTACATTAGTCGCACAAGGCTCCCGCTATGTCAAACAGTTATTACAAGAAGGCTTTCCTGCCGATTATTTAGAAAACGGTCAACTATCGCTTGGCTTGGAAGGCGCTCATAGCCAAAAACGTATCGTTCATGCGGGCGGCGATGCCACTGGTAAACATTTAATTGATTACTATATAGCACATTTACCCCCATCTCCGCGCATGACGCTGCATACCTATGAATTTGCATATGAGCTTATTTTAAATACGAGAGGTGAATGCTGCGGGGTACGCGTCAAAACAGCGCAAGGTCAAAAGACATATTACGCTTCCTACGTGATTTTAGCGACAGGGGGAGCAGGTGCTTTATATAGCTGTACATCCAATCATGCCCATAGTTTTGGAGATGGGGTTGCGCTTGCTTACTTAGCCGGAGCAGAAGTAACAGATATGGAATTTGTTCAGTTTCATCCGAGCCTCCTATATGTAAACGGGGCATGTGGGCTAGTTTCAGAAGCGGTGCGCGGTGCGGGTGGACGTTTTGTGGATGAGAACAACAAACCCATTATGGAAGGCAAGCATCCGTTAGGTGATTTAGCACCGCGTCATATTACTGCCTACGAAATGTATCAAATGCGTGCAGCGGGGAAAGAAGTCTTTCTCGATATTTCGATGATTGATAACTTCGAACAAAAGTTTCCGACTATTACGAAACTTTGCCAACAGCATGGTGTGGATATCGGGATAGGGAAAATTCCGATTGCACCGGGCAGTCACTTTTTGATGGGCGGCGTTGTTGCGACCGCGCAAGGCGAAACTTCTATCCCAAGGCTGCTAGCTATTGGTGAAGTAGCTTGCACGGGGGTACACGGAGCAAACCGTTTAGCAAGCAATTCATTATTAGAAGCAATAACATTTGGACAATTAATGGCTGAGCACCTTCTGCAAACAGGGACAAAACAACAGCATTTTAATGAAGCACTTCCATTAAAAAAAGCTATGCCGTCCCCCTCTTTCACAAAACAAGAATTGCAGAAGGCTATGCTTCAGACAGCAGGAATTGTGCGTCATGCTGAGGCACTCGAAACATTATCCCTCCAATTATCAAATACTTGGCAACCGGTTGATTTTTCAAATGCTACACAAGCACAAATCGAGCTTTATTTCATGCATGTGACTGCCTCGTTAATCGTACGAGGGGCCTTACTGCGGACAGAATCGCGCGGTGCACATATTCGGCAGGAATACGAACAACAAACAGATTGGTCTAAAAAATGGATTGTCTTTCAACGAGGCAATGTGAATGTGAGGAATACTTTATATGAATACAATCAAATTGAAATCAATGCTTCAACAGTTCTTTAATGAAGATATTGGAGATGGTGACCTTTCAAGTGAAACGATTTTTAGTGCTACAGAGCAAGGCGCTTTTACATTTTACGCGAAACAAGACGGGATTTTTTGCGGCAAGCAAATTATCGAAATTGGCTTTCCCCTACTTGATCCATCATTACAAGTAACTGTTTTTAAAGAAGATGGTGACACACTCCAAAAAGGTGATTCTATTGCGCGCATTGAAGGCTCTTTGCGTAGCTTGCTTACGGGTGAACGCGTCATTTTGAACTGTATCCAGCGCATGAGCGGGATTGCGACCCAAGCCTATGAAGCAGTACAGCTGACAAAAGGGACAAAGACCAAAATTTGCGATACACGCAAAACCATCCCTGGTCTTCGCATGCTAGATAAATATGCTGTGCGGACGGGCGGGGCTTTCAATCATCGCAGTGGTTTATACGATGCCATTATGCTAAAGGATAACCATATTTCTTTTGCGGGCAGTATTGCAAAGGCTGTCCAAACGGCACGCGCTAAAATTGGGCATACCGTAAAAATCGAGGTCGAAATTGAAACGAAGGAACAATTGCTAGAAGCAGTGAATGCAGGGGCTGACATTATCATGTTTGATAACCGTACCCCTGAAGAAATTGCAGACTGGTTACCACTTGTCCCTCCTCATATAGCAACAGAGGCAAGTGGTGGGATTACACTGGATAACTTACAAAGCTATGCACAAATAGGTGTAGAGTGGATTTCATTAGGTGCTTTAACGCATTCTGTTACTGCCCTAGATATTAGTGCATTAGTTGAACAGAAAGGAGCCGTAACATATGGTACTCGCTAATTTTATGGAAAGATCGATGCTTCCTGAACAGTATAAAAACTTATCCACTGCGGAAATGGAGGACCGTATCCGTGCAATTAAGCAAAAGTTTGGGGATACATTATTGATTCCCGGACATCATTATCAGCGTGATGAAATCATTCAATTTGCCGACACAATTGGAGATTCTTTACAGCTAGCCCAAGTGGCAGCAGCGAATAAAAAAGCAAAGCATATCGTTTTTTGCGGAGTACACTTTATGGCAGAGACAGCGGACATGCTGACAGAGGATGATCAAGTCGTTTATTTACCGGATATGCGCGCAGGTTGCTCGATGGCGGATATGGCGAATATTTATCAAACAGAAGAAGCTTGGATCGAACTGCAGAAGCTATTCGGCGATACAATCATTCCGCTAACATACGTAAATTCAACAGCCGCGATTAAAGCATTTACCGGACGTAATGGGGGCGCCTGTGTAACAAGCTCCAATGCAAAAACGTTGGTACAATGGGCTTTCACGCAAAAAGAACGCCTCTTCTTCTTGCCGGATCAACATTTAGGACGCAATACAGCCTTTGATTTAGGAGTACCGCTTGAGCACATGGCCATTTGGAATCCGATAAAAGGCGAGCTTGAATATGATGGCGAGGATATAGAGCAAATCAAGGTTATTTTATGGAAGGGACACTGCTCCGTACATGAAGGGTTTACGATTTATAATATCCGCGAGGTACGTGAAAAACATCCGGAGATGAAAATTATTGTGCACCCTGAATGTTCGCGCGAAGTAGTAGCTCTTTCTGATGACAATGGATCAACAAAATATATTTGCGATGTCATCGAGAATGCTCCTGCTGGCTCTAGCTGGGCAATCGGTACAGAAATGAATCTGGTCAAGCGCTTGATCGCTACTCATCCGGATAAACATATTATTTCGTTAAATGAAAATATGTGTCCTTGCCTAACGATGAACCGTATTGATTTACCTCATTTATTATGGGCGTTAGAAACAATCGACAATAACGAAAAAGGAAACATCATTCAAGTAGATCAAAAAACAACAGCCGAGGCTCTCTTGTCACTTGAGCGAATGCTTCAGCATAGTTAAAAACTCTAGTACCCTATTCTAGTATTCATCCATTTTGTGAACAAAAAATTTTTATTCATTTAAATTAAAAACTAGTACTTTAATTATATTTTTTTTATAGTATGATGTAATTACAGGAAATATATGTTACAAAAGTAGTATCCTAAGTACTTAGGATACTACTTTTTATAAAGTGAAACTTCAATCAGCGGCAGTTTTCTTCATCCCCGCTGATGAATAAAGGACACAAGCTAATTTCGCCACGTCCTGTGGCAACGCTTGTGTAGCCAACATCGTGTTGGTCCGAACCAATCCAGCTTTACGGGTAGTTGATCTCCCACCTATACCTCTCGATTTTCTTACGCCTTGAGGGGGATTCTTGCGTCTGTCGCTAACGCTTTCCACGCACATAAATTACTACCCGTTAATGCGGGATAAAATAAAAATTAAAGTTAGGGGCTAGAAATGGATGTTTAATACTAATAAAAAATTCGGAAATTATTCTTATTTCTCACAAAAACCTGATTCTGATATCAATACAAATGATCGCTTTAAGGAGAAGTTAGACTTTCTAGCCCTTTCGCAAATCCGTCGTGAAAGCGTAACATGTCTTTTAGCGATTTATGAGCAGAATCGTGCCTATATATTAGATAATTTTTATGACCGTTTATTGATGATTGAAAATTTCAAAAAAATAATCAATGAACATTCGAGTGTAGAACGACTCAAAAAGACATTCGATATGCATTTTACTAGTCTTTTTAAAGACGAGCTAGATTTGCAGTACGTGTTTAAACGTCGTAAGATTGCCTATACACATGCTCGTATCGGTGTTTTGCCGAACTGGATGATTTCTGCTTATACTCTCATCAATCAATTGATCATTCCTTTGATTGTGAAAAAATATAACCGTCGTCCCAAGGAAATGATGGATATTTTATTATCCTACAATAGTTTAATTACGATCGATCAGCAAATTATTGTCGAAACATATATTGAATTCCAAGCAGGATCGATTATTAATGGACTAGGTAAGATTATTCAATATAATGTGGAACAAGATCAGATTAAACGCTTAATCGACTTTCAGGACGGTCAACAAAAAGATATTATGCTGACAAATGATTCAATGCAAAATTTAGAAGAGAGCATCCATACTGTGACAGATTCTCTTCATATGATTTCTGAACATACGCAGGCTTCGTTAAAAGATTTAAATAGCGATTTAGATTCGCTGCGACAAGTAACCGATATTTTAAAATCCATCGATTATAGTCAGTTGCAAGTAAAAGAAGATGTGGGAGAATTAGTCGAACACGTAAACAGTGTGGCGAATGTCATGTCTCTTATTCAAGGCGTAGCCGATCAGACAAACCTATTGGCGTTAAATGCTTCAATAGAGGCTGCAAGAGCTGGCGAGGCAGGAAAAGGATTCTCTGTTGTAGCAGATGAAGTGAGAAAGTTAGCCGATTCTACAAGTCATTCTGTTCATAATGTAGCCGGCAACATTCAAGGCTTATTATCCATTACAAAACGTCTGCATGACCAGACGGAAAAAACAACAGAGCAGTTGCACGACGGAGTAGCCAATGCCCAACAAATTACACTTTCATTAGATGAGCTAAACACCCGATTACAGCAACAAGGCGATCAATTCAATGACATGGCAAACTCGATGACATCCCAAACAGAGCTGTCAGCCAGAGTAGCTGCACTGAATACCAAGCTGGCCGAAAGTACAAAATTCAGCAAAGAAATCACCTTCGATACGGGTGTTGGGATTTATAACCTTAGCAAGATGATTGATGATTATCGAGTACAAACGATTGCGAAGAACTTCATTATTTCACAGGAAGATATTATTGAGCTGACGATTACAGATCATCTGTTATGGCGCTGGAAAATTTATAATATGATTCTCGACTTTGAAAAAATGACAGAGGCAGATGTAGGCTCTCCAGAAAACTCTCGCCTTCAAGAATGGTATCAGGGGATGGGGCGTAAATTGCTAGGAAACGAGCGTGCCTTTATCGAAATTGACCCGCTGCATACGCAAATTTATACATTAGCCAAACATGCTGTTCGTGCCCATAATAGCGGCCAACAAGCACAAGCAGAGGAAATTTTAGAGGATATCTCAAAAACATCGCAGAAGGTAATAGATCGCTTACGCGTTTTACAACAAATATTGCTGCAACAAAAATCAAAATATCAGCTTTAAATAAGCAGCAGGACGTCATTCAGTAATCTACTACTGGATGGCGTTTTTGGTTATAAATTACTACCCGTTCATGCGCCATAAAAAAAGAAACAATCCAGCGTCTCCCGGATTGTTCCTATGTAGTGATGAGGTCTTCCTTCTAGAAAACGAACATCACGTGATTAGATGATAGCTTCTTATATAACAGCAGCGAGTCCCCCGCAAATTACACAATCTACTATCTTTGCCCTCCACCCTTCCTGCTTTAGGCAAAGTATCCAATTTTATTAATTCATATGGCATTTGCAACCCGCGCCTGCCTAGAATTTAAGCAAGTAATGACACTAACACTGCCTTTTGGGCATGTAAGCGATTTTCAGCCTGTTCATAAATATAAGAATTTGGACCATCGATGACCGATGATGTTACCTCTTCTTCACGATGGGCTGGCAAGCAGTGCAAGAACATATAATCAGATTTCGCATGTGCCACTAGCTCATCATTGATTTGGTAATCCTTAAAGTCAATAAGGCGTTGTTGTGTTTCTTCCTCTTGCCCCATTGAAGTCCATACATCTGCATACACTGCATCTGCGTCTTTTACAGCCGCGATTGGATCTGTTGTCAATGTGACAGAACCGCCAGTTGCTTCAGCAATCGCCTTTGCTTTTGCCATAATATTAGCATCACATGCATAGCCTTCCGGTGAAGCAACGGCTACATGCATTCCCATATGTGCACAAGCGATAACTAAAGAATGTGCAACGTTGTTACCGTCACCGATGTATGCTACTTTTAACCCTTTTAACTCACCTTTATTTTCAGCGATTGTTTCTAAATCAGCTAATGCTTGGCATGGATGGAACAGATCCGTTAGGCCATTGATTACAGGAATTGTAGCATGCTCTGCTAGCTCTTTTACCATTTCATGCGAGTTGGCACGAATCATAATCCCGTCTAAATAACCTGACAATACTTTCCCTGTATCGGAGATAGGCTCGCCACGGCCGATTTGCATATCTCTTGCATTCATATACATGCCGTATCCACCAAGCTGCTGCATCCCTACTTCAAATGATACACGAGTACGCGTAGAGCTTTTTTCAAAAATCATACCTAACGTTTTACCTTCTAGTAAACGTGGGCACTTGCCTTGTTTTGTAATTGTTTTAAGCTGTGTAGCAAGCTCCAGTAAGTCTTGCACTTCTTTCGATGTATAATCTAACAGCGTCAGTAGGTCCTTCCCCTTAAGGCTTTCTACTGGTTTCAGCTGCACTTCCTCTAATAATTTCATGTCAAACGCTCCTCGCATACCTTGTTGTTGATTCCATCATACAACTGTATTTTTATAAAGTCAAGTGAATAATTATGTTTTTTTATAAAAAACTGAAAACTTAATTACACAAAAAATATGGCCTGAAATGTTTATTTCAGACCCTATTATTGTATGTTGTTTAATGATGAATATGCCTTCCAGAACTTCTCTGTTGTTATGACATATCGGTAAATTTAAATCCATCGGTATCTAAGAATAACGCTATATTTACGATACCTTCTCCCCCTACTGCCTGAGGGAGCGAGATAAACAAAATTATTTATGAATAGAAACTTTAGTACCAAGTGGAACTCGAGCTGATAATTCTAGCACATCATGATTAAACATTCTAATGCATCCGGCTGAAGCATCCTTGCCGATTGAAGCTGGTTTATTTGTTCCGTGTATACCGTAATGAGGTTTTGACAATCCCATCCAAAGCACTCCAAATTGTGGCGGTGGATGGAGCTGTTTATTGATAACTGTGTAGGTTCCAGAAGGCGTTGGCGACAATATTTTCCCAACTGCAATGGGATAAGTTTTTATAAGCTTGTTGCCATCAAAAAGTTTTAATTGATGTTTCGATGTAGATACATCAATCCATATCACCATGAAGTTCAACTCCATTTTTGAGTATTGTATGAATTAATCCAGGCATTTGTTAATTGACAGAAATAGAATGTGCCTCTTCAAGTAACGGGTATTTGAAGAAAAAATAATACACAGTAAACACAATTGCTCAACACTAGAATAAAAAAATCACCTATTCATAGGTGATTAAACAGGGCTGGTTTTCAGTTCTCTTAACATTAGCAGAACACCAATGCCATATGTAATAGAAATAGCTAAAGGAACGAGAGTAAAGGCCAACTCAACAAAGAATCCACCTAAGATAAGAGAGGCTATACAGGTAGTTAGCGTAATAAATAAGTAGGCTTTGCTTTTGTAAATCCACATATAAGGCAGAAAGTGAGCCCCACCTAATAATCCAATGGTAAATGGAAGATATTCAGGGATATGCATATATACAATGATAAATACAGGTATGAAGAAAGCTTGAGGAGCTGCAACGATCCCTCCTAATGTGCCTAGCGGATTATCAGTGACTAAAATATTTACATTTACCATTTTGCTTATTAAAATTCCGAATGGAAAAATAACACTCAGCCCAAAAATCCATATTAGATAGACGGTTTTCATCGGGAAAATGAATGGCAAGAAGGTAAATAGCATGAAGACGATAGCACCAGCTAATAAAATAGGAAACCCTTTCTTTGAAGTCGATACGATATCGGTTTGTAATTGCTTAAGTGTTCGATCCATAAAGGCACTCCTTTATAAATTCTTATTTATTTCTATAATTCAACATTTTTATAACAAGTTCACCATCATTATATGTTGCGTAGATGAAGCTAATGAAAAGACGAATTTACGTTTCGAAAAGACCGTACTTCTTCAAGTAAGCTACCTGTATACATTTATATATTGTAAAAATATAGAGGCGAAAAAATGCAGTTCCCGTATTAGGAACTGCATTTTTTATCACTTAAACTATTTAAATCGATGGATAACTCCGATGACTCAACCTCTGTCGAAAAACGAAAATGTCTTAATTGTTCTATTTCACTCTTAGTTAGAGTTTTTGGCATTAGTGATTCCCCTCTGTTTAAGTATGCATCTTCCTTTTCCACAAGGGATACACATAGGAGTTCCAAAGAGAGGATCTTTCGTAACTTCACATTCCATTCCAAATACTTTTTCTACTAAACTACTGTTTATTACATTCTCGGGTGTGCCTTGCGCGAATATTTCTTTGTTTTTGATTGCTACGATATTATGGGCGTACCGGCAAGCCAAATTCAAGTCATGCAGAACCATCACAATTGTTCTCTTTTCTTTCTCATTTAATTCGAAAAGCAAATCAAGTATCTCAATTTGATGGGCCATATCCAAGTATGTAGTTGGCTCATCCAGAAGGATTATTTCAGTGTCCTGAGCCAATGTCATAGCAATCCATGCCCTTTGGCGTTGCCCTCCAGATAAGGAATCAACCGCTCGATCTTTTAAGTCTTCGATTCCTGTAGCTTTTAATGCATCGTTCACTTTCTTTTCATCTTCCTTCGTCCACTGTTTTAACCATGTTTGATAAGGATAACGCCCCTGTTTCACAAGCTGGAGAACAGTAAGACCTTCAGGAGCAACAGACGATTGGGGAAGAATGGCCATTTGTTTTGCAACATCTTTCGTTGACATATTGGCAATTGCAGCTCCTTCTATATAAACGGCACCCGCTTTTGGCTTTAACAATCGGGCAATGGAACGAAGAAGTGTTGATTTACCACAGCCATTTCCGCCAATAAAAACAGTAATTTCTCCTTTTGGAATACGTAAATCCATTTCTTCAATAATAATTGAGTCGCCATATGAAAGAGTTAACTCTTTCGTTTCAATTACTTTTACCATCCTGATCAACTCCTTTAACCCTGTTTATGAATTTCTCGTTCTAAATAGTAAATAGATAAAATAAGGTGCCCCGATTGCTGAAGTAAATACCCCAGCCGGGATTTCCAACGGAGAAAATAGCGTTCTGCCCACTAAGTCCGCCAGCATAACTAGAATTCCTCCTATAAGGGCCGAAACTGGCAATAAGGCACCGAAAGAGGATCCAACCAATCTTCTTGCCATATGGGGCGCCATTAAGCCCACGAAACCTATTCCCCCGGCAAATGCAACAGAGCCACCTATCAATGCCGTACTAATTATCATAAAAATCAAACGCTGCCACTGAACATGGCTCCCTACTCCTGTTGCAATATCATCCCCTAGTTCTTGAATATTCATGTTTCTTGTCATTACCAGTGCAAGTATAACTAGAAGGATAGTCAACGGAACCAATATACCAACATTTGCCCAAGTAGATCCATGTACAGTACCAGTTATCCAAATATTTGCCTGACTAGCACGATAGATAGGGCCCAAAATCATCATTAATGTTGTTAAAGCCTGCATGAGAGCAGATACCCCTATTCCAATTAACACTAGACGGAGAGGAGATATGCCATTTTTCCATGCTAATATGTATACAAGTATGGCAATTACTCCAGCTCCAATAAATGCAGCTAAGGGCAGCCACTTAATGCTTACAGTTAATGCATTGTTAGTATTACTGAAAAAGGCTAAAAAGCCAACAACTGCAACCGCAGCTCCTCCTGTAATTCCAAGAATATCTGGAGAGGCCAATGGGTTACGAATCATACCTTGTAAAATTCCCCCTGCAACAGCCAGCGAAATACCTACCATAAGCGCTACAATAATACGTGGTAAACGAAAAGAGGTCACTACCAGTTGTTCCATTTCTGTTCCACCGCCGAAAAATACTTTTATTATCGAGAGAGGACTAATTTTCATATCCCCTATTGCTATACTAGTTATAAAAACAATAGCAGCAGTGATAGCGGCGATAGTAAAAACTTTTATTGCTCGTTTATCAAGGAGAAAGGAGATTTTTCCATTAAACAATCTAACCGTCTTATTATTACTCATTTTGAATTAAACCCCTTTCTTGCGATGTAGATAAAGAATGGAGTTCCAATGATAGCTGTCATAACACCTACAGGGACTTCTTGAGGCATAATGATATAACGGGCTAGAATATCAGCTGCAAGCAATAAGATCCCTCCAAGCAGACCTGAAAATGGAATCAGCCAGCGATGGTCAATTCCTACGATTGCTCTTGCCACATGCGGGATAATGATTCCAATGAATCCAATTGGACCTGCAATTGCTACCGATCCTCCAGATAATAAAATAACGACAATAGCTATACCTACTTTTAACAAACCTGTACGAAGTCCTAAACTTTTAGCTACATCTTTTCCCATCGATAGTACATTCATCTTTGAGGAAATGAACATCGCACCCAACCAGCCAATAATTAAATACGGTAAAACTGACGTTAGTATTTCAAGCTTTCGACCTTGAACAGCCCCAGCTAACCAAAACAAAACCTGCTCCAATGCAGCTTCATCTATAACGAGGAACCCCTGTGTAAAAGATGAAAACATAGCTGCCATTGCCGCACCTGCCAATGTTAGCTTAATAGGGGTTAGGCCTTCTCTTCCGGCTGATCCTATTACATACACCCCTATTGCCGCTATGGCTGCGCCTAAAAATGCTACCCATGCAATAGCTTGTAAATTCCCCATTGAAAATACGGTTATTCCAATAACAACAGCAAAACCAGCACCAGCATTTACCCCAAAAATATCCGGAGATGCAAGTGGATTTTTTGTGAGTGTTTGCATTAGAACACCGGCAATGGCCAAACTGACGCCTATCGTTGCAGCAATTAATGCTCTTGGTAACCTGACAGTTGTGATAACTAGATGTTCATTTGATCCATTATTGTTTTGAAGCGCATCCCAGACCATCTTCCAGGTTGTCTCTGTATAACCATATACAATGCTTCCGCACATTAATAATAAGAATAGTAAAATAGCAATGATTAACCCTGCTATCCTCCACCTATTTGTTTTTAACAGCATATTTTATTACCTTCCATAATAAATCTTAATGTTCCTATTTCTAAAATTAGTCTATTGTACAGAATACTCTCTGTCAATGATTTTGATAATCATTTTCAATTAATTATTGACAACTGATTAACAGAGTTTTAGTATATTAACATAAATGATAACGATTATCATTATTAGAAGGAGGAATACATATGAAGTCAAAATCTATTCTATCTATCCTATCAGTCGTATTGGTTTTCATCTTAGCAGCATGCGGAGGAAGCAATAACGAGGATAAAGGTGCTGAAAAGGATACAAGCAAGCAAAACACAGAAGAGTCAAGTTATACAGTTGAGCATGCAATGGGAACTACCACAATAGAAAAAACACCTGAAAAAGTGGTAATTTTAACGAATGAAGGTACAGAGGCTCTTCTAGAGCTTGGCGTGACACCTGTGGGTGCTGTTCAATCATGGACTGGCGATCCTTGGTACAATCATATTGTTGATGAAATGAAAGATACTGAAGTGGTTGGACTGGAAAGTGAAGTAAATCTTGAGGCGATCGCTGCTTTGCAGCCTGACTTAATTATCGGTAATAAAATGCGTCAGGAAGAAATATACGAACAATTAAGCGCAATTGCTCCAACTGTATTTGCTGAAGATTTACGTGGCAATTGGAAAAACAATTTTGAGCTTTATGCTAAAGCTATTAATAAAGAAGAAAAAGGAAAAGAAGTTATCGGGGCTTACGATTCTAGAATTGCTGACTTAAAAGAACAGCTTGGCGATAAATTGAATATGAAGGTATCCATGGTTCGCTTTATGGCTGGAGATGTTCGTATTTACCAAAAGGATTCTTTCTCTGGTGTTATTCTAGAACAACTTGGGTTTGCAAGACCTGAAAGCCAGGATGTTGATGAATTTGCAATCAAAGGTGCTACCAAAGAACAAATGCCATTAATGGATGGCGATATCCTTTTCCACTTCACTTATGAGACTGGGGACGGGGCTGCTTCTGAACTTGAAAAAGAATGGCTTGAAGATCCTTTATTCAAAAACCTACAAGTAGCGCAGAAAGGTGAAGTATATAAAGTAGATGATGTAATTTGGAATACAGCCGGTGGTGTAAAAGCTGCTAACTTAATGTTAAATGATATTGAAGATACGTTCCTAAAATAGAATCTAAATTACGGATACCATAATAGAAAACATCGATTCTTACAGACAGAATCGATGTTTTTAGTTTTCTATAAGAAAAAAGATGACTGAATTAATTTGACATCCTTTAATATCATTTTTATGTGAAATGATGGGCACCTACAACGGTGTGAAACGGTCAAATTTCAATATCTAGTCCCTATTCAATAAGTGATTTAGAAGAAAAAATATGATGTATAATAAAAGGGATATTAAAATTGTTTATTCGAATAGGAGTTATCAAATATGAACTTAAAAATTAGGCAAGAACAAATAGGAGATTATGATTTGACAGAAATAATTGTCAAGAATGCATTCGCCAATGAGGAACTCAGCGACAAGAAAGAACATCTGTTAGTTTCCCGAATAAGAAAATCCAAAGGTTTCATCCCAAAACTGTCATTAGTGGCAGCAGATGAAGATGATCATAAAATTTTGGGACATATTCTTTTGTCTAAAATAAAAATCAGGAAAGACGACAATGAATCGATAGAATCACTTGCCCTTGCACCTGTTTCTGTATTGCCGGAGTATCAAAATAAAGGGATAGGAGGGCTTTTGATTACCAAAGCATTGAAAGAAGCAAAAGAACTTGGGTACAGCTCAGTGATTGTCTTGGGACATCCAGAATATTATCCGAAGTTTGGCTTCAAAACAGCATCCTTCTGGGGAATAAAAGCACCTTTTGAGGTGCCAGATGAAGTATTTATGGCAATAGAACTAAAGGAAAATGCTCTGACCAATGCTTCAGGAGTTGTTGAATATCCAAGTGTATTTCTTGAATAAGAAATTTCAAATATCTTTTTTTAATTAAAGAGTGCATTGAACAAACATAAAGGAAATCCTAAAACATTCATAGGATTTTCTTTATTTTTTTATATAATGATCAGCATTAAATACTAACAAGGTCTTTTTAGCAATAATCACGTAAGATTTAATCAACGCAAAAAGCCTCCTAATATTTAAGTTAGAAGGCAAAATTACAGTATTCCTATTTAGTTTATTCCGTCATTCTTTTCGCTCTTATCCAAGAATGATTTCATTTACCGCATTACTGTCTAATTTTTTAATCACTTCTACAATTAATTTCACGGTATTGTGATAATCATCACGGTGCAAGATGCCGGCGTGTGTATGGATATAGCGTGTTGCAATACCAATAGAAAGAGCTGGTACACCGTTTGCTGTCAGGTGGATGGAACCAGCGTCTGTCCCGCCGCCTGCAAGGGCCTCATACTGGAACGGGATGTTTTGCTGTTCTGCAATGTCGATCACAAAATCGCGTAAACCCTTATGGCCTACCATTGAACCGTCATAGATAATAATTTGTGGACCGTCACCCATTTTAGAGGTAGATTCCTTTGGCGTAATGCCTGGTGTGTCTCCTGCAATACCGACATCCACAGCAAAGCCGATATCTGGCTGGATTTTATGCGTCGCTGTTTTCGCGCCGCGCAAGCCTACCTCTTCCTGTACAGTACCTACACCGTACACAATATTCGGATGCTGCTCGTCTTTTAAGGCACGTAGGACATCAATTGCAATGGCACAGCCGATACGGTTATCCCATGCTTTTGCTAATAATAGCTTTTCGTTTTTCATCACGTTAAATTCGAAATAAGGCGTAATCATATCGCCAGGACGGATACCCCATTCTTTTACTTCGTCTTTTGATGTTGCACCGATATCGATAAACATCTCCTTAATCTCCACTACCTTATTACGTGATTCTTGCGGTATAATATGCGGTGGTTTTGAGCCAATCACTCCTATAATTTCCTCACCTTGACGTGTCGTAATCGTTACACGTTGGGCTAGCATTACTTGCCCCCACCAGCCGCCTACTGTTTGGAATTTGATAAAACCTTTATCATCAATTTGCGTTACCATAAAGCCGATTTCATCTAGGTGACCAGCCACCATAATTTTAGGACCGTTTGCATCGCCAACTTTTTTAGCGATTAAACCACCTAAGTGATCATGATCCATCTCATCTGCAAAGGGTTCAATATAACGTTTCATCACTTCACGTGGTGCACGTTCATTTCCTGCAATGCCATTTGCATCCGTTAAATCTTTAAACATCTGCAAGGTTTGATCTAACTTTGTCATTTATTTCGCCCTCCTAAATATCATCTTTTCCTATTATACCTTGGATACCGATGATTTCCAATTAATACCCCGTACGCTGACGCTCATAGTTTTTTTCATTTTTAGCACAATAAGCAGCAATGATATCTGCAACGGTGAAGTTTAAATTATGAGCTAATTTTCCGTATTTTAACCATATGGCTTTATAGTTTTTTTCGGTTGGCTGTGAAATAAAAGTGGAAACAGTAGTAACAGTTTCTAAAAATAACACCGTCAGCTCTCCTTCCTCTTTCACTTCCGGCCACTCTTCTAATGAAAAGCCGCGCATATTGCCTAATGAAAGCATAAAGTGGATAGAGTCCACAAACTCCTCTAATATGACAGCTCTCTCTGATGGACCTTTAGTGCTCCAAAATTTAAAGCAACGCGTTTCATTGGCTAGTTCCGCTAATTCAACAAGCAATGCCAATCCCTTTTCCCTAAATACATCTCGCTCGATATTCTGTGTTTCCTCGATAAATGCATCCAAACGTCGCTGCATATCAAATAATTCAATAAATTGCATTTTTTCCGCCTCTTTTTCCTCAAAAATTGAAACCTTTTCCCTTTTCAATCGTATAGAAGAGAAACTTGGATGACAAGGGGGAATTTTCTATGGCACTTTTACTACGACTATTATTACTTATCATAGTTATTTACATAGTATATAAAGCTGTTCGCTTTTTAATCGATCCGAAGCGAAAATTTGATGAAGCACATGAAAAAGGCAGTTACTATTTTTATGATGACGTACAAAATATTCGCAAAAACTTTTTCATTACGTATAAAGGAGCTTTATTTGAAGGTGAGAAATACTTGGGGACAACCTCCGATGCTTTTGAAGTAGTGAGCATTTTTGTCTCGGTACATGATGAAATGAGCTTACAAGGCTTTACAAAGGAAGATTTCGCCTTTTTAGAAAAAGAAATTTCAATGAGCTATCCACATGCCCAAATTAATTGGAAGAACCCGATCGAACAGTTAATGAAGGCATAATAAAAAGCATTGCTTGAATATCTCAGGCAATGCTTTTTCGTTTAGAGTGCCAAGGCTTGAACGACGAAAAAAACTTGAATCGCCGCTAATAACGGAAAGCCGAATGCAAATGTATTATGTTTTGTTTTATGACGGAACAAATACATCCCTAATACGCCACCGCAAGCGCCGCCTAAAAGGGCCACGATAAACAATGTCTTTTCAGCAATACGCCATTCTTTTTTTATTGCTTTTTGCTTGTCATTATACATTAAAAATAACAAAATCGCAGACAATACCGCAACGTATGCTAAGGCAGCGAAACCCATAACATCCCCCCTACATAATAGAAAAAGACTGATAGGAAACGGTCCTATCAGTCTGATGAAAGCTTCTGATTTAGCTTGTGCTATTTAAGTGTTAGACAGTTATTATCTGCTTCTTATTTAGCTTGTGCGTTTTTAGCAGCTTCTGCTAATTGTGCGAATGCTGTAGCATCGTTTACTGCTAAGTCAGCTAACATTTTACGGTTAACTTCGATACCAGCAACTTTTAAACCGTGCATTAAACGGCTGTAAGATAAACCGTTGATACGAGCAGCTGCGTTGATACGAGTGATCCATAATTTACGGAAATCACGTTTCTTTTGACGACGGTCACGGTATGCATATTGACCTGATTTCATTACTGCTTGGTTAGCTACTTTATATAGAGTGTGTTTTGAACCGTAGTAACCTTTAGCTAATTTTAATACTTTTTTGCGACGAGCGCGTGTTACTGTTCCGCCTTTTACGCGTGGCATAGTAATTACCTCCTGCTTATTCTTTCGAATGATTTATTTTTGTTTTTTGAACCTGAACGTTCAGTATTACTTCATGTAAGTTAATAAAGTACGGATGCGTTTGAAATCGCCTGAAGATGCAACTTTAGCTTTACGTAAGTGACGTTTCGCTTTAGTTGATTTGTTAGCGAATAAGTGGCTACCATAAGCACGGTCAAATTTTAATTTACCAGTACCTGTTTTTTTGAAACGCTTCGCAGCGCCACGGTGAGTTTTCATTTTTGGCATGTCGATTTCCTCCTAAACTAATCAATTAAATAATTATTTCTCGTTCTTTGGTACAAGAACTAAGAACATGCTTCGGCCTTCCATCTTCGGCTTATGTTCAACCGTTGATACTTCAGCACAAGCTTCAGCAAAACGATCTAGCACACGCTGACCAATCTCTTTGTGTGTGATTGCACGACCTTTGAAACGAATAGATGCTTTTACTTTGTCGCCTTTTTCAAGGAACTTGATTGCATTTCGCAATTTCGTCTGGAAATCATGCTCATCAATTGTTGGGCTCAAGCGAACCTCTTTGATGTTGATTACCTTTTGATTTTTACGAATTTCGCGGTCTTTCTTTTGCTGTTCAAACTTAAATTTGCCATGGTCCATAATACGTGCGACTGGTGGCTTGGCTTGAGGGGCCACAAGGACAAGATCCAAGTTAACACGACTCGCGATCTCTAACGCTTCATTACGTGATTTCACCCCAAGTTGTTCACCATTATGGTCGATTACACGAAGTTCACGCGCGCGAATGCCTTCGTTTACATACATGTCTTTGCTAATAATAATCCACCTCCAAGTAATGTGTCGCGAATACAGGATTTCTAGCAGACGTCCCTCTATTGAACGGACCCTATTCCATGTCCACAAAAAAGTGGGCGGACAAAGAAGTTGTCCGCCCACATATATGTGCATACGCATATCCATGCGTAAAACAATTCAACATATCTTTACCTGCAAACAGCGATAAGCGTTTATCAGGTGAGAAGCGGGCAGCCTCTACTTCAAACTTGTATTCATAACCTAAACAATAATAACATCCATTTCCTAATGAGTCAACCCTTTCGTTTTTATTATTTTTTACTAGGTTGCACCCTCCCTCATTTCCCTGCTTATAGGATGAAAGCTATTCACATTTTTTCTCATCGAACACTAGTACCAAATGTAAATATCAGGTTGTAAGTTTGTAAAATATGTTTCTTCCCCAAAAAGTAGGGTAGTAACAATAGTAGTTCGGATTTTTGTACTAAAACTATTATTTTTTTGAGAAAAGAAATAAGAAAAGAAAAATCCAGAACGTATCTTTACTATTTTTCTACTAACAATTTTAGAAAATCACTAACAATGGAGGTATAAGTATGACGCAACGAAAAGTACTATTTATCTCGGATCCTGGGGACCCACTTGCCCCACTTGGCAGTAAACAAGCTGGTGGTCAAAATAACTATGTCCGCCAACTCGCTTTATCTTTAGAAGACATCGGTTATTCAGTAGATGTGGTAACACACTGGTGTTTAGAAGACGCTCCTCAAATTGAACACTTCGGCAAATCAAGCCGCGTTATTCGATTAGCAGCAGGAAAAAAAGGATTTGTGGATAAAAATGAATTATTCTTATTACTTCCACGCTTTTATAAAGAAATGAAAAAAACTCTTGCACTTTCTGAATATGAACTTCTTCATACTCACTACTGGCTCTCAGGTGTAATAGGTTTAGAAATGAAGAAGGAATTCAATATACCTTGGTTCCATACAAATCATTCCTTAGGGATGGCCAAATATCTAGGAACAGGCACTCGCGATTATAGACGTTTTTATTATGAAGAAAAAATCTTAACTGAAGTGGACCAAATCATTGCCACTACTCCGAACGAAAAAGAATTAATTTTGAAAACCGTTAAATCACCTTCTTCAATCCATATCGTACCAATTGGGGTTGCGGATACTTACCATCATTTATACGAAAAGCCTTATGAATTAGGAAATTACTTTTTATTCGTAGGTCGATTAGAAGAATCAAAAGGTATTTTTGTATTGCTAAAATCTTTCCGTGAGTTAATTGAAAAAAACCGTATCCCAAAACATATTAAACTACTTATAGCAGGTGGCAGTGAAAACTGCGTTGATATAAAAAAATTCTACCCGAATAATCCAAAGTTGCAAAAGGCGATAAAAGGCTTAGAAAACCGTATTAAGTTTTTAGGACCTAAAACAGAGGATCAACTAGCAGATTTATTTAAAAATGCAGTAGCTACAGTCGTTCCTTCTTATTATGAATCCTTTGGCATGGTAGCTGCAGAAGCACAAGCTTGCGGTTGCCCGGTTATTGCCTCAAAAGTTGGCGGTTTACAGGATATTGTCATTCCTTATAAAACAGGACTTCATGTAGCACAAGGCAATATTTCAAAGCTTGCTGAATCTATGCAACTATTAATCCGCCAACCGCAAATCGTAAAAGAGTTCAAGCGCAATGCCTACCAATTTGCCCAGAAAGAATTTAAATGGAAAAATATCGCGAAAAAGATTAACAATCTGTATGAGGAGACACTGTATGAAACTGTTAGGTAACGAAATTTTAGCAACAGATTTAGATAATACATTAGTGGGCCATCCTGGGAAACTAGAGCATCTCTGGTCTTACTTTGAAGTGAAAAACATTGATATTTCATTAGTTTATATTACGGGCAGACATTTCGATTCTGCTATGGAGTTGATTGAAGAACATCATCTTCCAAAACCGAATATTTTAATTTGTGATGTAGGTGCTACTATTTATTTGGGACCGGATTTTCTTCCTGATGAGCAGTGGCAAATCATGACATCTGCCGATTGGAAGCCAGATATCGTTTTGGATATTATGGAGCGCTTCAAGGAGGTAAAGCGTCAGCCCTTGCCAAACGATTATCGGTTATCCTATATCGTCAAAGACAAGCCTGATTACGTGAGAGAAATCGAGGAAGCGTTACGCGAATATCACTTGGCCTTTCACTTAATTTATAGTTCCAATAAAGATATGGATATTTTACCTTCCCATACAAACAAAGGGACTGCTTTACAATATGTTCTGGAAAATTACGCACCCAAAGATCCTAAAATTTTAGTAGCGGGCGATTCAGGGAATGACCTGGATATGATGAGACTCGGTTTGCCTTCTGTTATGGTTGGCAATAGCCAACAGGAATTGAAGCAACACAGTCATTTACCGAATGTGTATGTAGCCAACGGATCTTATGCTTTAGGTATTCAGGAAGGGTGGCATTATTTTTATTAATCGATACACAAAAAGCTTGGGCACCCTAACATGCGCCCAAGCCTTTTTTTATCCCGCATTAACGGGTAGTAAGAGACTCCCACCTCAAGACTTAAAAAAGTCTTGAGATGGGAGATCAACTACCCGTAAAAGCCCAATTGGTTCGGGCCAACACGATGTTGGTCACACAAGCGTTGCCACAGGATGTGGCGAACTTAGCTTGTGTCCCTTGTTAACCAGAGAGGGATGAGACCTCCCCTCTGATTGAAGTTTCACTTTATTTATTCGCTTCCGCTTTCATTTTCTCTAAGAAGTCAGCAAATGGAATAGTTTCTGAATCTTTTGAGCCGTAACGGCGCACATTCACACCACCAGCTTCTACTTCTTTGTCCCCGATCACTAACATGTACGGGATTTTTTTCATTTGTGATTCACGGATTTTATATCCTAATTTTTCTTCACGATCATCCATCTCCACGCGTACCCCAGCAACTTGT
The DNA here is from genome assembly GCA_014595895.1 of Lysinibacillus odysseyi. Taxonomy (GTDB): domain Bacteria; phylum Bacillota; class Bacilli; order Bacillales_A; family Planococcaceae; genus Lysinibacillus_B; species Lysinibacillus_B odysseyi_A. The sequence continues at coordinate 1,929,259 of JABUKB010000001.1, forward strand.
AATTTCTCCTGGATTTCACGAGCATAGTCGTAGTGCACGGCATTCGATACTGGGATGATTGTTGTTTGCACTGGCGCTAACCACGTTGGGAATGCTCCTTTGTACTCTTCGATTAAGAAGGCTACGAAACGTTCCATTGTCGATACAACACCGCGGTGGATAACAACTGGACGTTGTGGTTGACCATCTTCCCCAATATAAGAAAGGTCGAAGCGTTGTGGCAATAAGAAGTCAAGTTGCGCTGTTGATAATGTTTCTTCCTTACCAATCGCTGTTTTTACTTGAACATCTAATTTTGGACCATAGAAGGCTGCTTCGTCTTCTGCTTCAAAGTATTCTAAACCCATTTCGTCCATCGCTTCTTTTAACATGCGCTGTGCATTTTCCCACATTTCATCGTCATCATAGTACTTCTCTTTGTTGTTCGGATCACGGTAAGACAGGCGGAATGAGTAATCCGTTAAATCAAAGTCTTTGTATACTTCAAGAATTAACTCTACCACTTTTTTAAATTCCGCTTTAATTTGATCTGGACGTACGAAAATATGCGCGTCATTTAACGTCATCCCACGTACACGTTGTAAACCAGATACCGCCCCTGACATTTCGTAACGGTGCATCGTACCAAGCTCTGCGATACGGATCGGCAAGTGACGGTAAGAGTGTAAGCCGTTTTTGAATACCATCATATGATGAGGGCAGTTCATCGGACGCAGTACTAGTGTTTCGTTGTCCATTTCCATTGGTGGGAACATGCCTTCTTGGTAGTGCTCCCAGTGACCGGATGTTTCGTATAATGTTTTTGAACCAAGTACTGGTGTGTATACATGCTTGTAGCCTAACGATAACTCTTTGTCTACAATGTAACGCTCGATTGTACGACGGATTGTCGCACCGTTCGGCAACCATAGCGGCAGCCCTTGACCAACTGTTTGAGAAGTCATGAATAAGTCTAATTCTTTCCCGATTTTGCGGTGGTCACGCTCTTTTGCTTCTTCAAGCATTTGTAGGTGATGCTTTAATTCTTCTTTCGTGAAGAAGGCTGTACCGTAAATACGTTGCAGCATTTTGTTATCTGAGTTTCCGCGCCAGTAAGCGCCTGCTAAAGAAAGTAACTTGAACTCTTTTAATTTATTTGTTGATGGGACGTGTACACCGCGGCAAAGGTCAAAGAAATCACCTTGGTAATAGATCGATACTTGCTCATCTGCTGGAATTGCTTCCAGTAACTCTAATTTGTACTCGTCGCCTACTTCTTCATAAATTTTTTGTGCTTCTTCGCGAGATACATTTTTACGCTCAATTTCAATATTTTCAGCAATGATTTTTTTCATTTCTTTTTCGATTGCTGGCAAATCTTCTAGGGTAATCGGTGTTGGCGAATCGATATCATAGTAGAAACCTGACTCAATCACTGGACCAATTCCTAATTTGACCTCTGGGAATAGACGTTTTACCGCTTGAGCTGTTAAGTGCGCTGTTGAGTGACGCAAAATTCCCAATGCTTCTGGTGATTTATTTGTAATGATTTCAATCGCTGCATCTTCTTCAATTGCTGTTTTTGCATCGATTAATTCACCATTGATTTTACCAGCTAATGCGGATTTTTTTAGACCTGGGCTAATAGAGCCTGCTACATCTAATGTAGAAACGCCACGCTCAAATTCTTTTACATTGCCATCCGGGAATGTAAGTTTAATCATTTCTGACATCAATAATTCCTCCTAAAAATATGATTGGTTCGGGTGTTACGGTTTCCGAAACACAAAAAAGCGCCATCCCAAAAAGGGACGACGCGTATGCTCGTGGTTCCACCCTTCTTCCTTCTCGCCAACGCGATTAGAAGCTCTCGGTCAGTTAACGTACTGATAAACGATGGCGCATTTCCTCGCCACTGCTCCAAGGTAGTAAAAATTGTCCCGTTTCTAGGAAGCTTCCAGCCGCTGACTTCCCTCTCTAAAAGACGTATGACAAATTTCATGTCCTTTTCAAAGCTTTAAATTATTTACATACGTTAGTATAAGCCTAGCTTATGAAAAAATCAAGAATTTCTGCGATTGACCCCATCCATGCGAATAGGAACCGTAACTGCTTTTATTCTTTCCATCATACGCGCAGCTTTCACCACTTCCACATCTCCACGCTGTGACTGGGCTAAATGATGCTCTAATCCTGCATAATCAAAATTAGATGTAATAAATGTCGGCAACCTTTCACTCATCCGGTAATGGAGAATGGTCGCTAAAATTTCATCGCGTGTCCAAGCAGACATCGTCTCTGCGCCAATATCATCTAACATGAGCACAGGCGCTTTTTTCACATAATCAATTTTTTCATTAAGCGAATTGTCTGCAATGGAATTTTTCATTTCTCGCAAAAATTCCGGTACAAAGACAACAACTGATTTAATTTTTAAAGTTGCTAGCTCATTGGCAATGGCACCCAGTACAAATGACTTCCCTACACCAAATTGACCATATAGGTAAAAGCCCTTTTCCGGCAATTCGCCTGTTTGCTTGTACTGCGCCACAAAGTCAGCTGCCTTATGGGCAATTTCAACACGTGAATGATCATCAATCATTAAGTCCTTTAATGTCGCCTTTAACACATCTTTCGGCATATGCATGCTAGAAATCATGTCGGCAGTTTCACGATGCTCATCCTCACGTAATTGCTGCTCGCAGCGCTCATATTTTAAATCAATATCACCACGTAAAATATACAGTTTGGGAATATGTCCTGCTAAAAGGTTCGTACATTTCCCTGTGCCATTTGCTCCGCAACACATAGTAGTTGCTTGTCCAATATATTCATACAATTTTGGCATGCCGCGCTCTACCATGTCAGGCGTAATTTTATCGGCATTTTCTGCCAAAAATTGTGTGACTTGCGGATGATTTAAAATTTCTTCTTTCATCGCTGCATATCGCTGCTGAAAGGAAGGGATTTTTATATTGCGTAATGCACGATTCATCGGTTCGATCTTAGTTCACCTGCCCATCCTGTCCTAATTTTTCTAAAATCTTTTGACGCTCTGCTTCAAAATCTACAGCAGCAGCTGGCTTTGACTGCACAGGTTCATTCTTTTTATAAAACCAATCCGGTACCTGTTCGTCACGACCGCCTTTTTTATAGTTTTGTTTTTTCACCGTGGCAGGCTTTGTCTCGTTTTCTTGCTTCCATTTTGCATATTTATCGCGTTCTTGGCGGGCCAAATCCATTGCTTCTTTTGCTGTTTTCAGATTTTTCCGCATCCAGTGATCCGCTATTTTTTCTACATACTTTGTCGGCAAACGCATGTCCGTCGTCAGCATTACGTATTCTAGTAATACATTGACTACACCAATGGGCATCCCATGTGTGAGTATGAGTTGCTCTGCCATTTGAACAGAAGACTGCACAGGCTCCTTGCCCCCATTAATATCCCGTAATACTTGAATCGGCGGTGTCGTTTCTAAATAATGCAATAAATCCTGCTCTCTCGTACGGGCAGCTTCATTTGGTATTTGCTCTTTCTGTTCAAAAACACGTGCTAACTTTGGCGGTTCTTTTGAAATGGTTAGTTTATAATAATCCGCTGCCACACGTTTTAAACGTTCTTCCGTCAATTTTAGTTGTTCATCTAGCGCTACTAACACGATCTTTTGCATATCTAGCGGCGTTAAATGATACATAAAGGCTAATTTTGCAATGACTTCTCGTATTTCTACGGTTAGCGCGCTCCCCGGTACCATTTGCTCCGATAACCCTGCCTTCAGTAATTCAAAGTCGAATTGCTCATAATAAAAGGGATAGCCTTCCGACGTGACACGCTCTTCCAACATATCTTGCGGCATCTTTTTATTGACTGGTTTGTAGACATCCGTAAACACCCGCGTCACTTCCGCAAATCCTTCTTTGTTTACAGGCTTGCAAAAACGGGCCCGTAATTTTCGGTAGGCTTGCTCTCCAATTTTACTAAATAAAAACATCGATAATAATGGGTCGGTAAAAAAGGAAGCTGGGTCTAATGGCCGACATAACTCATAAATAAACTCCCGCTGTTCGGCACTATCTTTGCGCCAAGTTTGCAGTAGACCAATAGCTTCAAGTGCAACCCGCGCTTCCAAAATATCACGAATGGATAGATCAAGCACATTCATTAAATAGTAGTGCGTCATTCCTTCTGATGTATCCTCACCTTCAGCCCATAATGTTAAATATAGTGTCATCGCTTTTGCACCAATCAATGGCTGGTAAAAGAGCGTAACTAATTGACGTTCATTGGTAGATAAAGCATGAGGGAGCACTATTTGAAAATGATCGGTTGCAAGCAATTCTTTTTGCATGTGTACCACTTCTCATCCCCCTAATTTTTTATTTCTCTGGTGGTTGTTTTTTCAGTAAATCTTTTAATTCATCGATAAACACACTGATATCTTTAAATTGTCGATAAACAGAGGCGAAACGCACATATGCCACTTCATCAATTTTCGCTAAGCGGTCCATTACCATCTCACCCACATCTTCCGACTTCACTTCGGGATTACCGATACGGCGCAAGTCATTTTCGATAGAGAAAACTAGCTTTTCTAGCTCTTCGAGTGATACCGGGCGCTTTTCGCATGCTCGGATTAAGCCGCGCAATACTTTTTCACGACTAAACTCTTCACGTGCACCTTCTTTTTTGACAACGATAAGCGGTGTCTCCTCTGTTCTTTCAAATGTGGTAAAGCGAAAACCACATGATTCACATTCACGACGGCGACGAATTTCTTTATTGTCATCGACTGGTCTAGAATCGATTACTCGCGTTCCATTATACTGACAAGATGGACATCTCATAAATTCATTCCCCTGACTCATTAATTTGGTATCACTATTATAACAAATTACAACATGTAAAAAATATTAAATGATTAGTATGAATAATTCATTATGTAATTTCATTTTAATTTTTTCCGAATAACCATAAAATAATTGTATAATTTAAACAAAATATTACATTTTTTATCATTTAGCTAACATTCTATTTAGTTGAAAAAAGATACTTTAGGGTCAGAGGTGAAACAAGATGAATAATCACTGGAATGAAATAATCTATAAATTTTGGTCTCCTATATATGATCGTTTTTTTAATTCAGGGGAATTTCTTGAATCTCGAAAACGGATATTTCAAGAGGAAACATTCACTCAAAATCAAAAGATACTATTTGTAGGCATAGGAACCGGTGCAGACTTAGAACAAATCAATTATCAGGAACTTGATATCACAGCAATCGATTACTCTAAAGAAATGCTAGATAAAGCAAAAGAAAAGTTCAAAGACTCTTCCATACAATTCTTCAAGATGGATGCCCAAAATATGAATTTTGAAAACAATGCATTTGACATTATAGTGGGTAGTTTGGTTTTATCCGTAGTTCCTGACCCTGCTAAATGCTTTAAAGAAATGGTGCGCACTTTAAATTCAGATGGGGAAATCATCATTTTCGATAAATTTTCACCGAAAGGATCGACTCTTTCTCCATTCAAAAAAATCATGAGACCACTTATTAAAGTATTAGGGACAGATATAGGGGTTAATTTCGAACAATTGTATGAGGAAAACAGCGAGAATTTATTAGTAAGAGAAGATACACCCATTATGTTGAATGGCATGTACAGAAAGATTGTCATCAAGAAAATTTCCACTTAACGGAATGTTGCTTCTTTAAAAATCTCGAAATCATTAAAAAATGGCTTAGTTCTTGAAGAACCAAGCCATTTGAGTATGATCATTATTCTGCTAATTATTTTGTAACTATACTCATTACTAGTTAAATTAGCTTTTTTCTATTAAGCATTCACAGTTTCTAATTCTTTTACTACTTTTCTAGCTAAGTCTACTACACGTGCTGAGTAACCCCACTCATTGTCATACCAAGCCAATACCTTCACTTTGCGGTCACCCATTACCATTGTTGTTAGACCGTCAATTGTAGAAGAATATGTTGTTGTGTTGTAGTCAGAAGATACTAACGGCTCCATTGAGAAGTTTAAAATGCCTTTCATTGGACCAGCAGCTGCTGCTTTGAATGCTTCGTTTACTTCTTCTACTGTCACGTCTTTTTGTACATCCACCACTAAGTCTACTAAAGAAACATTTGGTGTAGGTACACGTAACGCCATACCATGTAATTTTCCTTTTAACTCAGGAAGTACTAAAGATAAAGCTTTAGCAGCACCTGTAGATGTTGGAATAATAGATGATGCACAGTTACGTGCGCGGCGTAAATCTTTATGCGGGTTATCAATGTTATTTTGGTCATTTGTATAAGCGTGAACAGTTGTCATTAAACCGTTTTCAATACCAAATGCATCATTTAATACCTTCGCTACTGGAGCTAAACAGTTTGTCGTACAAGAAGCATTTGAAATGACATCATGCTTGTTAATATCTAATAATTCATCGTTTACACCTAAAACGACTGTAATATCTTCATTTTTACCAGGAGCTGTTAAAATCACTTTTTTAGCACCAGCTTCTAAATGCATAGCTGCCTTATCACGATCGTTAAATTTACCTGTCGCTTCGATTACTAATTCAACGCCCATTTCTTTCCATGGCAATGCACGCGGATCACGTTCTGAAACTAAAACAACACGCTTACCGTTTACGATTAAAGCGCCTTCCTCTGCTTCAACAGTACCGTCGAAAGCTCCGTGGTTTGTGTCATACTTAATTAAGTGTGCTAGTGTTTCTGCTGGGTAACTTGCATTAATTGCTACTACATTTAAATCCTCTTGCACGATAGCTTGGCGGAATACCATACGACCAATTCGGCCAAATCCATTGATTGCGATAGAAACTGTCATAATAAAAAAGCCTCCCGTAATTTATGTTATCTTAATATTTGTTATTTACGCTGATTAGTATAGCACATTATTAAATAAGTTGAACATATTTCGCACGTAAATTTAATTTTCTTATTTTCTGACAATATAAGTATCATTCATTGTAGTTAATGTGTTATTTTTTAACGTTCAAACAGGACACTATATACCATACTGGATCATTTTTGATCCACCATTAAATAATATCCCACTTTTTTAAAATGGCTTCTACTTGCTGTGCTGTTAGTTCTATGCTTTGGTTATTATAAATCACCGCATCTGCCCCTTTTTCCTTCACGGATAAAGGCAACTGAGAAGCAATCCGCGCACGCGCTTCACTTTCTGTTAACTGATTACGTTCCATGAGACGTGCTAGCTGTACTTCTTCTGTGACAGAGACCACTAGTATTTTTTCTACATAATGTTGCAGCTGGCTTTCAAAGAGCAACGGGATATCCATTACAACATGCGGTGCACCATTTACCAAATGTTCATCACGTTGGCGCAGCATTTCCGCACGAATTGCCGGATGAATAATATCATTTAGCACTTTACGCTGTTTAGGATCATGAAAAATAATACTCCCTAACTTTTCACGATCCATCGTCCCGTCTTCCCGGATTATATCCTGTCCAAATACCTGTGCAATGTTTGCTAATGTTTCGCTCCCTGGCTCCACCACGACACGTGCCACTAAATCTGCATCCACAATCGGTAACCCATAATCCACTAACATCTTAGCTACTGTACTTTTTCCACTGGCAATGCTGCCTGTTAATCCAATAATCATCCTTGACCCCCTACTTTTGACAATGCGGACAATACGTAGATGTCCTTCCTGCAATGACAACAGCTTCTGTTGATAATGCACATTGCGGGCATATTTTTCTGCTATACATTTTTAAACGGTCTTGCATGCCTCCAGCACCGCCATTTACACTGCGGTAATCGGAGATAGTCGAACCTCCGTTGTCGATGCTTTCCTGCAATACTTCACAAATAGCAGCAAACAAAGCACGCTTTTCTTGGTCGGTCAGCTCATTTGCTTTACGTGTAGGGCGAATATTTGTAGAAAAGAGACTTTCGGTTGCATAAATATTGCCACACCCTGAAATCACCTGACCATCCATGATAACCTCTTTAATTGGTTTTTTTGCATATTTGGGTAATTCACATTTCATTAAAAAATAATCGAGTGCGGTATCATCAAACGGTTCGGGGGCCATTTTCAATAGCGGGGCGTGATCTGCTATTTCTTTCATAAAACGGAGCTCACCAAAACGACGTATATCTGAATACACGAGTAATTCACCGCTATTTAATGTAAAAATGGCATGGGCATGTTTGCGGAATTTCAGCTCTGTAATTTCTTCCATTGAGTGCACGACAAACCATGCACCAGACATTCCTAAATGACTGAGCATTAAAAAACTTTCTCCCCCTTTTTCAAGGTGGAAAAAGATATATTTAGAACGGCGCTCAATGCTTGCAATCCGCATATTTTGCACCACTCTTTCAAAATAGGCTGGCTCTGCATTCTTGACGATGCTTTGCTTTCCTTGGGCAGCACCCCGGTATACTACTTCTGAAAATCTAACAGACTGTATTACTTTACCCACAACAAGCGGACGTAAATCCCGCACGACACCTTCTACTTCTGGCAATTCTGGCATAACTTCTCCTTATTTCGCTTCATACCACGAACGACCATATGAAAAATCGACCTTCAAAGGCACTTTTAACTCGATGGCATGTTCCATAATCTCGGGTACGATGCGTTGTAAAATTTCTATTTCTTCCTGTGGCGCTTCAAAAATCAATTCATCATGTACTTGCAGCAAAAGCTTCGCTTGCAGACCTTCCTGTTGTAAGCGCGCATCCATGTCAATCATTGCTTTTTTAATAATGTCTGCTGCACTTCCTTGAATCGGCATATTCATCGCCGTACGTTCCGCAAAGCTACGCAAATTAAAGTTCGAGCTGTTAATCTCAGGCAGATAACGGCGACGATTTAAAATCGTTGTTACATAGCCTTTTTCCCTTGCTTCTTTAATAACCGAATCCATATAATCCTTTACATCCGGGAAGCTCGCTAAATAGTTTTCGATAAAGATGGCCGCCTTCTTGCGTGTAATATCTAAGCTTTGCGACAGCCCATAATCACTAATCCCATAAATAATACCGAAGTTGACCGCTTTCGCTGTACGGCGCATCAGTGAAGTGACCTCTTCTGGGCTCTCTACGCCAAATACGTCCATAGCTGTACGTGTATGAATATCCATCCCTGTTTGGAAGGCTTCTACCAGTACTGGGTCCCCGCACATATGAGCAAGTACACGCAGTTCGATTTGCGAATAGTCTGCAGCAAATAATACCCAGTCTGGTTTAGATGGCACAAAGGCTTGACGAATTCTCCGCCCTTCCTCTAAACGGATCGGAATATTTTGCAGGTTAGGATCTGTTGAACTCAAACGTCCAGTTGCCGTCAACGCTTGCTGGAAACGTGTATGCACTTTAGAAGTTTTGCGATGTACAACTTTGATAAGCCCCTCAATATAAGTAGATTTCAATTTCGCTAACTGGCGATAATCTAAAATATATTTCACGACATCATGCTCTGATTTTAACTTTTCCAGCACATCAGCGGCCGTTGAATACCCTGTTTTTGTTTTCTTGACGGCAGGCAGGCCTAGCTTTTCAAATAAAATAACGCCCAATTGCTTCGGTGAATTAATATTAAATTTTTCACCCGCTAACGTATAAATTTCTGTTTCGATAGCCATCAACTTCTCTGTCAATTCTTCGCCCATCTTTTCTAGCGTGTCAATATGAACTGTAATACCTTCTGATTCCATCTTCCCTAAGATATGTGCAAGCGGTAATTCCAGTTCATTGTATAAGTCATACTGTTCATTTTCCTTGAGCTTTTGCGTCACCACTGGTTGTACATGCCAAATCGCCAATGCTTTACGTGCAACATGCTCGGCTAACACGTTTTCTTCAGGACGATTCCATTTTGCACCCTTTCCATATACTGCATCATTGGATTGCACCTCGTTATAGCCAAATTCCTTTGCTAACGTAGCAGCATCATCTCCTGAGATAGCCGGGTTGGCAATATAGCTCGCTAATAGCAAATCAAACGTCACACCGCGCAGCTGAATATCCGAACGTGCTAAAAATGCTTGTGTCGCCTTGCTATCAAGCACATACTTTTCCTTTGTCTCGTCTTCTAGCCAACCCTTTAATGTGGCACTAGAAAATAGAGTATCCTCTGCTGTATAAATCGTTTTTTCACCGTCTGTCAATGCTATCCCCAAGGCTTGGCAATCATGATAATGTTCATTTTCTAACTCCACATGAATCGCCATACGGTCTGTCAGCATATCAGCTGTTATATCTTTTACGGTTTCAAATGTAATTTCTACCTGCTCTTTTACTTCACTATTAAAATCACTTTTATTAATTAACGATTTAAAGCCTAGCTCTTGCCAAACAGCTAATAATGCCTCATTGTCCGGACCAGGATAAGCAATATCCTCTACCGTGATATCAATCGGTGCTTCTGTATAAATTGTCGCTAATTTCTTCGATAAATAGGCCGATTCTTCATTGGCAACGAGCTTTTCCTTCATTTTTGAAGCCTTCATACCTTCAATTTGCTCGTATAACTTTTCTACTGAGCCATATTCCTTTAACAATTTAATGGCCGTTTTCTCACCAACCCCCGGTACTCCTGGGATATTATCCGATGAATCGCCCATTAAACCTTTCATATCAATAATTTGCTGTGGCGTAATCCCGTATTTTTCTTCGATATGGGCTGGTGTATATTTTTCAATATCCGTGATCCCTTTGCGTGTCACATACACCGTTACCTGTTCGCTTGCTAATTGGGTTAAATCCTTATCTCCTGACACAATAATAACTTCCGCATCCGCGCCTGCTTGTTTTGCTAACGTACCGATAATGTCGTCCGCTTCATACATTGGCAACTCATAGCGCTTCATTTGATAAGCATCAATTAATTTACGAATGTAAGGAAACTGCTCTGACAATTCCGGCGGCGTTTTTTGACGACCGCCTTTATATTCCCCGTATGACTCATGGCGGAATGTCGTTTTCCCTGCATCGAATGCCACAAGTACTTTTGTTGGTTGCTCCTCCTCTACAATTTTTTGGAGCATCATCGTAAAGCCATACGTTGCGTTTGTATGGATACCGCTGTCATTCGTCAATAAAGGCAGAGCAAAAAAGGCACGGTATGCTAAACTATTGCCGTCTAAAAGAAGCACTTTCTCCTTTGTCATCTTAATCATCCTTCCGTTATCTAATCCTATCCATTATAAAACATATGTGCGTATAAGGAAAATCAAAAAGGAGAGCTTTCAGACCGTGCAGCAGCTTAGTCGATAGGCTGTTATGGTAAGGTTGGAAAGAAATAGAGTGTGTCCTATATACACAAAAAAGCACCCAGCCAAATGCTTACTGCACATTTAGCTAGATGCTTGTCTATTATTTTAATTTTTTGAACTTAAACTGCTCCACTGCTGCTTTCTCTTCTACATAGAAGATTTCTTCATAGATAACAGTTACTAAAAAAGCATTCATAAATGAAAAAATGATATATAAAGGCATGCCCTCTAAGCTATAGTTCATCAGACCACGCGCAAAAATTTCTACAAAACCAATTTGCGCGAAAAAGAAAATCATGCCGATGCCTACTTGCCAAATCGGACGCTTATCCGAACGTTTCTCAAACCATAGTACTTTTTTAAAAGAATTGCGTACATCTTCTGCAATAAATAAAGAGAGGATAAAAATAGCGATTAAAAAAATCGGTACTTTCAGAAACTCTACTTCCATCACCCGAAAGCCTGCTTGCTGATACCAACCAGCTACTGAGGCAGCCATAACAAACGACAACAATACATTTTGAATAAATTTGCTCACTTATTTACCCCCATTTTTGCGATATAAACATTATATCAAATTTATACTATTTGTCAGTAACTTTTTTCTGAATAATTTATGAACTTATAAAAAAGAACAAGTCCAATCATTTGTTAAAACATTCAGTTCAGTGGCACAAACATTTGAAATAGCATTCGAATTAGCAAAATATTGGCGTGTAAATCATTAAATTATTTTACAGTGCAATTAACAATCGTTTTGACATAGATAATGGCTTAGTTCTCGATAAACTAAGCCATTTTTTCTGATTATTTCAGTATTCGAATATCCAACAACTGCAACCATTAGTGCAAGATCATAATTTTAAAATTTACCTTATTGCTTTTAGTCTCATACAATTGTTTAAAGATAATAGAGAACAATAGCAGCAAACAAATTAGCTATAAAATGTGAAATAGCACTTATATAAACATTGTTTGTTTTATAAAATACAATACCATACAAAAAACTATTGATAAAGATGAAGAAAATATCATAACCGACTACCGCAATATTACCGGCTGCGAAATGACCGATTGAGAATAAAATAGAAGTCAATATTAACGTAGGAATAATGGGCAACCATTTGCTTAATTGTTTTTGGAAGAAACCGCGCCATGCAATTTCTTCACCCAATGCTGCAATAGCAAGTTGCAAAATGAGTAACATCAACATATTTGCTGAAACAACGATTTCTGTTCTGCCATATATGTGGTCTATGAATTCAGGTAGGAACAGTGTTGCTAAAGCAATACATAGGATGTTCATAATTAGTGGCAGAGTAATCCAAAACCAAACGGATTTATCTTTTAAATTTGCACCAATAGTTCTTATATTTAGCGTATTTTCAGAAGCTGTTTTTCTTTCTAACATTCTTTTAATGAAGAAAAATAAAATACCAATAATAACAGATATTCCAGCTACGTTATATCCAAAAAAGTTAGAGAAAGAAACAACAGCCATAACCAACATTGAGACTATACTTATTTTTTCAGACAAATAAATCTCCTACTTCCTATAAAACTTATATATAAGTTTATCTTTGTCACACTAAACTGCTTTATTAAATATATGAAGAATTCTTATATTTCCATAAAAAATAGACTGCTAATCGGTATGTTAATTAACAGTCTATTTCTGTGTTTATTTTACGTTTTGTACCAGATATCTGAACTGGTTAAGCATTTAGAGTTTGCTCCCCTCCACTAGTTGGCATAGCCTGATAGCACACGTGCATATGGAGAATCGGACGGTAAAATGATGACCGTTTCCTCACCGATTGTTTTCTTGTACGATTCTAACGTTCTATACAATGAATAGAAGTTTGGATCTTTAGAGAAAGATTGGTTATAGATTTTTGCTGCCTCTGCTTCCCCTTCTGCCGTAATTAAAGCTGCATCTTTATTGGCTGTGGCAATCAGTTGTTTTACATCGCGGTCCGTTTGTGCCATAATCCGATTTTTATTTGCATCCCCTTCGGATAAATAACGCTGGGCGATGGATTCACGCTCGGAAATCATGCGGGTATAAACAGACTGTTCATTTTCCTTTGGCAAATCGATACGGCGAACACGCACATCGACAACTTCAATTCCGTAGTGATCCGCCTGCAATAATTCGTTGACCTTTTTCGTTACTTCATCATTAATGGAACCGCGAGATGTATTTTTATCATTGATAATATTGTCGTAGTTTAACTGCCCTAGTTCCGTTCGAATGACTGAATAAATGAATTCTTCCATACGTGCTTCGGCATTCGGTAGACTACGGGCGTTTGAAATCAATAACTTTGGATCTGTGACGCGCCATACAGCATAGTTATCGATAATGATTCGCTTTTTATCCAATGTATTAATTTCTTCTTCCGTCATATCATATGTCATTAGATTTTTCGGCAAGGTTTCAATGCTTTGAATAAATGGAATCTTCATATGAATGCCAGGTGTCTTTTCATATTTGACAACCTCACCGAATTGGCGAATGACTTTATATTCATTTTCCTTTACCACATACACATTTAGAAGAGCGATTGCTGCAATGACAATGATACATCCTGCCGCAACGACTGCTTTCGTCCATTTGCGTATATCCAGCGGCTTTTTCTCTTTGGGTATTTTTATCTTCTTAGGATTAGCAGGTTCTTCATTTTCTGTATCGACTACTTGTGCATCGACAGTTTTCTTTTTCCCGTCCCCAAAGAGTTTTCGTACAAATTCATCTAAGTCTTTGTTATTGCTCACTGTGCATCGCTCCCTTCTGTTTTAGGTGCAGCAGTTGTTTGTAAATTTTGCAGCGGCAAATATGTCATCGTCCCGCTGTCATCATTCATGATATAAATTTGTGCATTGGGTAGCACTGTTTCCAATGTTTCCAGTACAAGGCGGTCACGCGTGATTTCTTTATTGCCTGCGTATTGCTCATACAGTTTATTGAACACCGCTACCTCACCTGTCGCTTGCTCAATACGTGCAATTTTTTCCCCTTCCGCGCGGGAAATGATGGCATCCTTTTCACCTTGTGCTTCACTAACCTTTTGATTTTTATATTTTTCCGCTTCATTGATTTTCGTATTTTTTGTCTCACGTGCATCTGTTACACCTGTAAATGCCGCACGTACATCGCCATTCGGCAACTCTACATCTTGAAGCTTCACGGCCAATACACTGATACCGATATCATATTTTTCAAGCAGCGCAACGAGTAATTCACGTGTGGACGCTTCGATATCTGCTTTCCCATCTGTTAAAGCATCATCGATTGTGGAGCTGCCGATAACAGAACGGATAGCGCTTGATGTGGCATCTTTCAAAATATCTTGCGGACTCTGCGCGTTAAATAAATATTTCTTCGGATCTACAATGCGCCACTGCACGACCAAATCGGTCATTACGATATTTTCATCTCCCGTAATCATTTTCGCGTCCGAGTTAGTGACGATTGTTCCGTCTGTATTTTCCTCATAACCAAATGTTAAACTGTAGGTTTCTTTTGAAACGATTTCTACTTTTTGAATCGGCCAAGGCATTTTAAAATGCAAGCCGGATGTTGTAATCACTTCTTTTGCCTCTCCAAATGTTACGACAACTGCTTGTTCCGACTCATCGACTGTATACCATGATGTAATGATAACGATAATGGCTAGAACAGAAAAGACGACGACTCCTACCCACATGAGCATTCTTTTTACACTCATCCTTATCCCTCCCATTTTATGTATACTCTTTATACGGAACAAGTATCTTTAAAGTTTCACAAAAATGTAAATAAGCGGATGAATACGAGATTCATCCGCTTACTATGGGAATGTTTTATTGGAAACATTGGGGGGTTTCTTAGTTACAACTTTACCGGTACAGTTTAAATTTCATGTATCAATTTTGTAAAGTTCTTGTTAATCTTTGTGCAACGGCAACAGGACCCGAATTAATGTTCCTTGGCCGATTTCGCTTTCTACTTGGATTTTCCCGTGATGTGCATCCACTAAATGCTTCACAATAGAAAGCCCTAAGCCCGTACCACCTGAATTACGGCTACGCGCCCGGTCTACACGATAAAAGCGTTCAAAAATACGTGGAATTTCACTCTTTTGAATACCAATTCCTTCGTCCTTTACTTCCACTACAGCAAATTCATCCTTTGCATATGTTCGAATGGTTACGGAAGTTTCTGGAGGAGAATAGGCAATGGCATTGAAAATTAAGTTCGTAAAGACTTGCATTAAACGATTGGCATCGCCCTGTACGATAATCCCTTTTTCAAATTGCACATCAAACTGCATATTTTTTTCTTCTAATTGCTGACTCGTTAAATCAGCTGCACGTACGAGGACGTCTTCAATATTGGTCGGTATAATATCGACGGAGAATCCGTGCTGCTCAATTTTAGATAGTTCCAGTAAATCATTCACTAGCTCTTGCAGTCGATTACTCTCAGTATTAATAATTTCTAAAAAGGAAAGTGCCATTTCTTCCTCTTTATAGGCCCCGTCTAGTAATGTTTCAGAAAACCCTTTAATGGACGTAATAGGTGTACGCAACTCATGGGAAACGTTGGCCACAAAATCTTTCCGAATTTGTTCGAGACGAATCAGTTCCGATACGTCATGCATGACAATGACTACCCCTAACCATCTGCCATGCTCCCCAACAACCGGGGCCCCGTAAGCCAGTTTTTGGGTGATTTCCTGGTCAATTTCCATTTCCAGCTGCTTACGATACGGCATCTCCGTTAAAAACACATGATCGATAAAGCTTTCTAGCTGTTCCGGTAATTGCAGTGACATAAAGTTTTTCTCTTTTACATCATGATACTGAAAGTTAAATTGCTCTAAAAATGTTTTGTTAACAATGGATACATTGCCGCCACGGTCAATCATCAGTAAGGCACTGCCCATGTTTTCAATCAATGTTTTTAAACGTTCTTCTTCGATTTGACGCGTCTTCATAATTTCCTGTAAATTGCGTGCTAAAATATTGATGGAGTTGCGGAGATCGACTACTGTTTGCGGTCCATCTGCAAAGGCACGCGCTCGGTAATTCCCTACGGCTAACTCACTAGCTGTCTTAGTGACATTTTCGATCGGCTCCACAAAGTTTTCAATCATGCGTCTTGATACTACCGCAATTAAACCTAATGAAACAACAACTAAAAATAATATAATCAACGCTAATCTCGTTTTGATTTCTCTGACGAACTGATCCGTTAATTGTAACTCGTATGTTTCTAATAAAGCTGCTTGCTGTTCCTCTGTTACCTCTATTTGTTGTTGCTGAATGATTTCCTTCATTTGCTGCTGGGCATTTACTGTATTTTCTTCAATGTACGTTTCGGCGTAAAAAGGAAAAAGCTGACCTAATACAAAGCCTAGGACAGCTAAAATAACAGTAACTAAACAAATGAAGGAAATAAACAAGCGATTGCTCATTGATTTTTTCATTTTTTAGGCACCTCAAACTTATACCCCAATCCACGAATTGTTTTAATAAATAATGGTTTACGAGTATTTTCTTCGATTTTCTCACGCAAATGGCTAATATGTACATCGACAATACGGGTATCACCTGCAAAGTCATAATTCCACACAGCACTTAGCAACTGGTCACGTGTCAGTACACGATTTTTATTTTCCAATAAATACACAAGAAGCTCAAATTCTTTTGGTGTAAACTCTAATGGTTCATCCCCTAAAAATGCTTCAAAACGTTCTGGATATACTTTTAATGTGCCATATTCATAGGATACTTCTGCCTGTTCTGGCTCTTCAAATGCAGCAATAGGGGCAAAACGACGAAGTACCGCTTTTACGCGGGCAATGACCTCACGCGGGCTAAATGGCTTTGTCATATAGTCGTCTGCGCCTAGCTCTAGACCCAGCACTTTATCAAATTCATCGTCACGTGCCGTCAGCATAATAATTGGAATATTTTTCTTTTGGCTACGCAATTCTTTACAGACTTCCATACCGTCTAAAATCGGCAACATCAAATCCAGTATTAATAAATCGGGATTTTGGTCTAATGCCGTATGAAGCCCTTCTTTACCGTCATGAGCTAGCAATACTTGAAAGCCTGCCTGCTCCAGATTATATTTTAATAAGGTTGCGATGGAAACTTCATCTTCCACAACTAAAATCGTTTTTGACATCTTTTGTACCTCCAAAGTAATTTGAAACCCCCATTTCAAATCGGCTAGAAAGATTATATCAAGATATGTTCTGCTTATCAGTCTTTCTATTAGTACTTCGATTATGTGCTGTTCCCGATTAATCGACCCTATTTTTTTACATAAAATAAATAGTGCTATTTTATAAGCTTCACTGTAAATATTCAGTTAAGCTTATAGTATCAATTTTTCTGACAAAGTACAATTATTGAATGAATGTAAATTATTTAATAAGGATTTTCAGGTTTAACCTATGAAAAAACGTCATTTAGCTTTTCAAACTAAACGACGTTTTGTAAATTTTACGCTAATATATTCATGACACTGCGTACCGCTTCAGCCGATACATCAAGCGCTGCTTTTTCTTTTTCTGTAAGCTCTAGCTCAAAAATCTTCTCCACGCCATCGGCACCCAGTAAAGTTGGTACACCTAAATATAAATCACTGTAACCATACTCGCCCTCTAAATAGGCAATAGATGGCAGCACACGTTTTTGATCCTTTAAGATAGCCTCAGCCATTTCCACCATGGCTGCTGCAGGTGCATAGTAAGCAGAACCATTTCCTAATAGGTTTACAATTTCAGCACCGCCGTTACGTGTGCGCTGTACAATTTCCTCTAAACGTTCTGGTGCGATTAAACTTTCTAACGGTACCCCGCCAACAAATGCATAGCGCGTCAATGGTACCATTGTATCGCCGTGTCCGCCTAACACAAGCGCCGTTACGTCTTTGACTGACATATTTAGCTCTTCCGCTACGAAAGCGCGGAAACGGGCTGTATCGAGCACACCTGATTGACCAATGACACGGTTTTTAGGGAATCCGGTTGTCTTATAAACAGTATAAGTCATTGCATCTACCGGATTGGTTAAGACAATGATCGTGGCATTTGGCGAGTATTTAGCGATTTGCTCTGATACAGAAACCATTACCTTTTGATTGATTTGCACTAAATCATCACGGCTCATGCCAGGTTTGCGTGCCACACCTGCTGTAATCAATACGATATCTGAATCAGCTGTCTGTGCATAATCCGCTGTCCCTGTTACATACGAGTCGAAACCTTGAACAGGAGCTGCTTCCCACATATCAAGCGCTTTCCCTTTTGTCGGATTTTCAGCATCTGGAATATCTACTAACACTACATCGCCCAGTTCTTTTTGTGCCGCTAAAAATGCCGCTGTTGCCCCTGTATAACCGCTGCCAATAACAGAGATTTTTTTTCGTTTTAAAGTCATGTACATACGCTCCTTTGATTTTGAGGATTTTAAAAGTACAGGATACTTTTTATTGTATACCCTCTTTATTGTCGTACTTATCAAATCTATTGTCAATAATCTCCAAAGCAAAGATACTTATTTTGAATCGGTCAACCCGCAATGAAAGAAAATACTATTTCGCCATGCAAAAAAGACAAATGCAACAAGTGCATTTGTCTTTTTTTTGCTTATGCCAGGAAATTAGAAGTTTTCGATTAATTTAGTAGCGAATTCAGAACATTTAACTTCTGTAGCGCCATCCATTAAACGTGCGAAGTCATAAGTTACATATTTAGAAGAGATTGTTTTCTCAACTGAATTTGTAATTAAGTCCGCAGCTTCTTGCCATCCTAAGTGCTCAAGCATTAATACGCCTGATAATAATACTGAAGATGGGTTTACTTTATCTTGACCAGCGTATTTCGGAGCAGTACCATGAGTAGCTTCGAAGATCGCGTGACCAGTTACATAGTTGATGTTAGCTCCTGGAGCGATACCGATACCACCAACTTGTGCAGCTAATGCGTCAGAGATATAGTCACCATTTAAGTTCATTGTAGCTACTACATCGAACTCAGTTGGACGAGTTAAAATTTGTTGCAAGAAGATATCAGCGATAGAATCTTTGATGATGATTTTGCCTTCTGCTTCAGCTTTAGCTTGTGCTTCGTTAGCAGCTGCTTCGCCTTGCTCAGCTTTGATTGCATCATATTGATTCCAAGTGAATACTTTGTCAGCAAATTCTTTTTCTGCTAATTCATAACCCCATTTTTTGAATCCACCTTCAGTGAATTTCATGATGTTACCTTTGTGTACTAAAGTAACAGATGGACGGTTATGCTTAATTGCATACTCGATTGCAGAACGCACTAAACGTTCAGTACCTTCTTTAGATACAGGTTTTACACCGATACCTGAAGTTTCTGGGAAACGGATATTTTTTGTGCCGAATTCTGTTTGTAAGAAATCGATTAATTTTTGAGCTTCTGGAGTACCAGCTTCGTATTCGATACCAGCATAGATATCTTCAGTGTTTTCACGGAAGATTACCATGTCTACATCTTCAGGACGTTTAACTGGAGAAGGAACACCATCAAAGTGACGTACAGGACGTAAGCATACGTAAAGATCTAACTCTTGGCGTAATGCTACGTTTAGGGAACGGATACCGCCACCGATTGGAGTTGTTAAAGGACCTTTGATTGCGATTAAGTACTCATCGATTTTTTCTAAAGTTTCTTTTGGTAACCATTCACCTGTTTGGTTGAATGCTTTTTCACCAGCTAAAACTTCTAGCCATTCGATTTTCTTTTCGCCATTGTAAGCTTTTTCAACTGCTGCGTCGATCACGCGAGAAGCTGCAGCCCAAATGTCTGGACCAATACCGTCACCCTCGATGAAAGGGATCACAGGGTTGTTAGGTACGTTTAAAACGCCGTTTTCTACTACAATTTTACCGTTAGTCATGAATATTTGCCTCCTGTATTCGAAAATCTAGGACTGTGTACAAGATACACACAGCCCCAGATAGTTTACCATAATTTTCACTAAAGCGCTCGCCGATTTAAAATTAGCGCTCGTTTACTGGTACATAAGTTTGCATACCTGGTCCAACATACTCAGCACGTGGACGGATTAAGCGGTTGTTTGCATATTGCTCTAGGATATGAGCTACCCAACCTGAAGTACGAGATACTGCAAAGATTGGTGTGAATAAGTCATGTTCGATACCTAATGAATCATAAACTGATGCTGAGAAGAAGTCTACGTTTGCTGGTAGATTCTTTTGTTCTACGATCATATCATGGATTTTTACTGACATTTCGTATAGTTCTGGTTTACCAGTAAGTTTCGTTAACTTTTCAGACATTACACGTAAGTGCGGTGCACGTGGATCGCCTTTACGATATACACGGTGACCGAAGCCCATGATTTTTTCTTTATTATCTAATTTGTTTTGTACCCAAGATTCTACGTTATCTAATGAACCGATTTCCGATAACATTTTCATAACTTGCTCATTAGCACCACCGTGTAATGGACCTTTTAATGCCCCAATTGCAGCAGTTACACCAGAATATACATCTGATAATGTAGCTACACACACGCGAGCTGTAAATGTTGAAGCGTTTAATTCATGGTCAGCATGTAAAATCAATGCTTTGTCGAATGCTTCGATTGCGATTGCTTCTGGCTCTTCACCAGTTAGCATATATAGGAAGTTTGCTGCATAACCAAGTTCTGGTTTTGGCGCAATAATTTCTTTACCTTGACGTACACGTGCAAAAGCAGTTACTACTGTACCGATTTTTGCTTGTAAACGAATCGCTTTACGGTAGTTAGCTTCTGGATCCATTACATCTGCTTCTTCATCAAATGCACCTAGCATTGATACAGCAGTACGTAATGCAGCCATTGGATGTACTGTGTTAAGTGGCATAGATTTAAATAAATCTACGATTGCCGTTGGGATTTCCATGTTATCAGCTAATTGTTGTTTTAATTCAGCAAGCTCGTCCGCCTTTGGTAAACGAGTATGCCATAATAGATAAATAACTTCTTCGAATGTAGCATTGTTTGTTAAATCATCGATATCATAACCTACATATGTAAGTGTGTCATCGATAATTGAACTAATTTTTGACTCTGCTGCTACGATGCCTTCTAAACCTTTAGTTGTTGACATAGTAAAATCGCTCCCTCATGATTTAAATTTCTATTAAGTGCTCACTTTTACACAAGTAAAAAGCGACACCTTGTTCTGCTCAATGAACCTATAAGTAAATCGCTTACATAAATCATTATAATCAATTTTGACTTCTTTGTGAATGAAATTTGTATAATTTAAGGAAATTGCGTACAAATAATAGAATTTATGTTTAATAGAGAAAAAAATGTTTTTAGCGAGATATACAATACATATTTTAGAGGGGATTGGTTCCTTAATGCTTATTTTTCCATTTATGACAATTAAAAGAACTCGTTTATTCTTCCTATTTTTGTTCTATGGCTTACTTGTTTTTCTTATTCCCCCTATATCTTTAGCCCTGTTTTTATCTACTATATTTTCTCCGATTCTGCATCGTATTCATACTACCTTTAGGGTACCATATGCATTTGTTGTTTTCAGCTGTTCATTCTTATTTTTTTATGCAGGTTATATGGCGGTGCATTGGATTATAGATAGCTTTTTAGTTTTATTTTCCCAACTCCAGTCTTATTTTGCATTAGATATTTTCCAATCTCCATTATTATCTGAATTTTCCTCCATTTCTTTATCTTGGATTGAGCAGATTTCTGCCTTCGTTGTCACAACGGTAAAAAATATATTCCAGTATTTATTAGAAGTCATTATTTTTCTTATTGCTTTTTATTTTTCACTATTCGAAAGCAAGCGGGATCGCTATTGGTTTTTTGTATATGTACCTGCATTTGTCCGTGAACCTTGGAAACGATATTATGCGCGTGCCATGGCATTATTCACAACTTTTTTATGGGTTGAGCTGCGTCTCATGTTATTGACTTTTTGTATGCTGGGATTAGGGTTTTATGTACTAGATTTCACTTTCCCTTGGCAGAAAGCATTATTTATCGCTATTGCTGATTGCTTGCCTTTTTTAGGAATTGGTCTCGTGCTTCTTCCATTAGCGCTCTATTTTTATATCACAGATAGTATTTTTTTATGTGTAGCAATCCTTTTGCTTTATTTACTCACTCAAATAACAAGGCAGCTAACCGAGTCTTATTTATGGGCATCCACATTTCATATGCGGACAATCCATACATTTATCATCAGCGCTGCCTCTGTCTACGTATTTGGTTTTTATGGTCTTTTACTCAGCCCATTTTTATTATTAATAGCAGTCAAAATCCGCCAGCATCCTATCTTTGGACAATAACTGTTTGACTATGTTTCGTTTTCTTTCTCAACCAATGGAAAATAGCCGGCTTAAATACTCCGCGAGCTGGTGTTAGCATTATAATTCCCACTATATCTGTCACGAAGCCTGGAAAGATTAAGAATACAGCGCCTAAAAATATGAGCAAGCCATCAATCATCGCAAACCCAGGCGGCTGCCCATTTGCCATAGCCATTTTTATTTCCTGCAGTGCTTTTGTGCCTTGCCTTTTCAACAAGTATGCCCCCGCTATACTTGTACATATAATCAGCAGTAGGGTTGGCAAGATACCAATCCAGTTACCTACCACAATAAATCCGGTAATTTCTACAAACATAAACGCGATTATCGCCAGTAAAATTTTTTTCACTCTTGTCACCTCTCCTTCTATATACGAATCAATCTAGAAAAAGTTTCATTCATAAAAAAAGGGCTAGATCCATCGATCTAACCCTTTTTATGCTTATAGGACGCTGGCATGACCTTTGTAAATCACGCCTGTTTCCGCATCAATTGTAATCTCTTGCCCATGACGGATTAAAGTAGTGGCTTCTTTTACTCCTACAATAACCGGAATGCCTAAGCTTAAGCCTACTACAGCTGCATGGCTCGTTAAGCCGCCTTCTTCCGTGATGATACCCACACAATTTTCAATAGCTGGCATCATTTCGCGATCTGTGCCGACTGTTACTAAAATGCAACCATCTGTTTCGTAAGCAAGTGCTTCTCCGGCATTTTTCACCACGACTGCTTTTCCTACTAATGAGGCTTTACCAATTCCTTGGCCACGTGCAAGTAAATCGCCAATTACGTGGACCTTCATTAAATTCGTCGTACCTGCTTCTCCAACCGGTACACCGGCTGTAATCACCACTACATCTCCGTGATTTACATGACCGTGCTTTAATGATTCATCTACTGCTAGCTCTAAAATTTCATCGGTTGTCGTCACGCGAGCGGTTACTACAGGCTGGACACCCCATACAAGTGTCAGCATTTGTGCTGTATTCGCTGAACCCGTAACAGCTACAATCGGTACACCCGGGCGATATTTGGCGATCATGCGGGCTGTGTTACCACTTTCCGTCGGTGCCAATACGGCTTTTACATTTAAATTAATCGACGTATAAGCAACTGCTTGAGAGATGGCTTCTGTCATCGTTGCTTCTTTTTCACGACTGCGCTCACTTACAATCGCTCGGTAATTGAGGGACTGCTCTGTGTGCGCAGCAATTTTGTTCATTGTCTGTACAGATTCTACCGGATAAAGACCCGCCGCTGTTTCACCTGAGAGCATAATAGCGTCTGTACCATCGATAATGGCGTTCGCTACGTCTGAAGCTTCCGCACGTGTTGGACGTGGGTTGCGTTGCATCGAATCTAACATTTGCGTTGCCGTTATAACCGGCTTTCCTACTTGGTTACATTTTTTAATAAGTGATTTTTGTACAAGCGGCACTTCTTCTGCTGGGATTTCTACACCTAAATCTCCACGTGCCACCATTAAACCATCTGACACTTCGATAATAGCATCGATATTGTCTACGCCTTCTTGGTTTTCAATTTTTGGGATGATTTGAATGTGAGAGCCATTATTTTGCTCTAATAATTCACGAATTTCCAACACATCTTTTGCAGTTCTCACAAAGGAAGCCGCTATAAAGTCGATTCCCTGCTCAATTCCAAATAAAATATCTTGCGCATCTTTTTCCGTAATACCTGGCAATTTCACTGATACGCCTGGAACATTGACACCTTTTTTATTTTTCAATACGCCGGCGTTTTCTACCATTGTATGAATAAGCCCTTTTTCTACGTCCTTTGCTAATACACGCAATTCAATTAAGCCATCATCTAACAAAATAATGTTATTTTGATCGACGTCTTCAATTAATCGGTCATATGTTACTGAAAATACATTTTCGTTACCTACTACCTCTGTCATTGAGATATCAATTACTTGACCTGTTGCTAAATGTACTTCGCCATTTTCCATTGTATGTGTACGGATTTCCGGTCCTTTTGTATCCAGTAATATCCCCACCGGTTTTCCTACCTTTTCTGCTACATCACGAATCGTAGCAATACGGACTGCGTGTTCTTCATGGGTACCATGCGAAAAGTTTAAACGCGCTACGTTCATGCCTGCTATGATTAATCGTTCTAATAGTTCTGGTGTTTCACTTGCTGGTCCAATCGTACATACAATTTTTGTTTTTCTCATAGTTATATTCTCTCCGTTTTCGTCTAAATCGACAGTTCTTTTGAAAGTGTATACAGACTGATGTCTGCTTGATGATTATTTTCGTATGCTTCTCTTAATTCATAATCAACAATTTTATGGTTTCTTATTCCTACGGCACGTCCAATTTGTCCTTCTATAAGCAATTCGACTGCACGCGCTCCTAATCTTCCTGCGATTACGCGGTCTCTAGCAGTAGGTGCTCCTCCGCGCTGAATATGCCCTAAAACAGACACACGAATTTTTACACCTGTTTTTTCTTCTAGTTTCTTTGCTAACTCCGATCCTGCCATGACACCTTCCGCCACAATAATAATACTATGACGTTTCCCGCGCGTTGCGCCTCGTTCGAGACGTGCAACAATTTCATCAATATCGTAAGATTCTTCAGGAATCAATACCGACTCGGCTCCGGCTGCTAAACCTGCCCATAATGCAATATCGCCCGCGTCACGTCCCATTACCTCTATGACAAATGTGTTTTCATGACTTGTAGCAGTGTCACGAATTTTATCGATGCATTCAACTACTGTATTCAGGGCTGAATCAAAACCGATTGTGTATTCCGTACCGGAGACGTCATTATCTATCGTACCCGGAATGCCTACACATGGAAACCCCTTTTCCGTTAATTGCATGGCTCCTCGGTAAGAACCGTCACCGCCTATTACTACCAGCCCTTCTATTCCTTGTGCTGTTAAATTTTCGATTGCTTTGAGCTGGTATTCATCCTCTTTAAATTCGGGGAAACGCGCTGAATATAACATCGTGCCACCACGCTGAATAATGCCTCCAACAGAACCTAAATCCAGCAATTCGAAATGCCCTTTATACAACCCTTCGAATCCATGATACACACCAACTACATCCATATCATGAAAGCGCGCTTTACGTACAACTGCACGGATCGCTGCATTCATACCAGGGGCATCTCCACCACTTGTCAGTACGGCAATCTTTTTCATCCATTCGTTCCTCCTATTAGAATTATTACTCATTAAAACACTATCATGATTCTACCATGTATGTAAGCTTTCAAGCACTCTTTTACAAAGAAATTAGAAAAGATGGAAATTCAAAAGAGAGGTTTGACCAAATATTACATTCGATCACCCTCTCTTCTTTTAGTTTTATTCTTCAAACTGTCCTATTGCTTTATATTTTTCATAACGATTTGTTAATAAAATATCTAAGCCTATGTTTTGCAGTTCACCTAGCGTATTTTTTAAGCTTTCCGCTAAAATGGATGCTTGTTGCTGAATATCCTTATGGGCACCGCCGCCTATTTCAGATACAATCCCATCAATGATTCCTAACTCACGCAAATCCAGTGCCGTGATCTTCATTGCTTCTGCTGCCTGCTTCGCTAATGAGGCATCCTTCCATAGAATAGATGCCGCCCCCTCTGGTGAAATAACAGAGTACGTTGCGTTTTCAAGCATTAAAATTCGATCGGCTACACCAAGGGCTAAGGCGCCACCACTTCCGCCTTCGCCGATTACAACACTGATGACCGGTACTCTTAAGCCCGCCATTTCAAACAAATTGCGTGCAATCGCTTCACTTTGTCCGCGTTCTTCAGCGGCTTTACCTGGATAAGCACCTTTCGTATCGATAAAGCAAATAATCGGACGGTTAAATTTTTCCGCTTGCTTCATCAAGCGGAGTGCCTTACGGTAGCCTTCAGGGTGAGGCATACCAAAATTGCGTCGGATATTTTCTTTTGTTGATTTACCGCGCTGATGACCGATAATTGTTATAGGCTGTCCGTTAAATGAGGCAATTCCCCCAACGATTGCCGCATCATCACCATATAGGCGGTCTCCGTGAAGCTCAATGAAATCTTCAAAAATGTGCTCAATATATTCTAGTGTCGTAGGACGTTCTGGATGGCGTGCCACTTGTACGCGATCCCAAGGCTCCATATTACTATATAAATTTTCTTCTAATTGCAATAATCGTGCCTCTAGCTTTTCAATTTCACCATCCATATTGACATCTGCTACTTCAGCAATTTGCTTTAGCTCTTCAATTTTTTGTCGCAATTTTACGACCGGCTCTTCAAAGGCCATCACTTTAGACATTTAGGAAACCTCCCTCTGTGTGCAATTTTACGATTGTCGCTACTTTATCACGCATTTCATGGCGATGGAAAATCGCATCTAATTGACCGTGTTCTAATAAAAACTCCGCTGTTTGGAAATCATCAGGCAATTTTTCTCGCACTGTTTGCTCGATGACACGGCGTCCTGCAAATCCAATCAGCGCTTGGGGTTCAGCGATATTGTAATCGCCAATCGACGCAAAGCTTGCTGATACTCCGCCGGTTGTCGGATGCGTTAAAATTGAAATATATAGTAATCCTGCCTCACTATGACGTTTTAGAGCAATGCTTGTTTTCGCCATCTGCATAAGGGATAATACCCCTTCCTGCATGCGGGCACCGCCGCTTGCTGTGAAAATAATGAACGGCACTCCTTCGATTGTTGCTCGTTCAATAGCACGTGTAATTTTTTCTCCTACGACAGAACCCATAGATCCCATACGGAAATGAGAGTCCATAATCGCCACAACAACAGGTTGTCCTTTTAATAAACCTCGACCTGTCAACACGGCTTCATTTAGTCCTGTTTTCTGCTTATCTACTTCTACCTTTTCTACATAAGACGGAAAACCTAATGGGTTTGTCGTTTTTAAATGATTATCAAAACTTTCGAATGTCCCCTCATCTAGGAAAATATCAACACGTTCATATGCCGTCATTTTTAAATGATGCTGACAGTGCGGACATACTTTTGCATTTTGCTCAACTTCTTTTGCCACATAGATTTTGCGGCAGCCCGGACATTTTAGCATCATTCCTGCCGGAAAAGATTTTTCTTCCTTTGCACCAGTTCTTTTTGAAAATAAATCGCGTATTGCCATACATTTTCCTCCTTTAAATCATAGTCATCCATTCATGAAATGCTTCTATCGCTTCAATTTCATATCCAAGCTGTATAGATTTTAATAACATCAGCACCGGCTGTTTTTCTGCAGGCGCTATGTTTTCTTTATATGTCGGTGCACTATATGCCATGAGTTGCAACCAAATTTTTAAACTAAGACGGTTGCCAGAAGCGATGATGCATTCTCGTAAGAGTGTTTCGCGTGTTAGCTCCTCTTCTAGCTCTACTTGTGTAAATAAACTGTCCCATATTGGCAGTGCCCTTAGAGAAGATTGCTGACAAATAAAGCGAATCGCCTCGCGTTCATGTATCTCGCGCGTGGCATGTACATCTTCCACTGTTTTTTCCTGTTGCAAAATAAACGATGATAGAATTTCAATTAATCGGTGGTCACCCACATTCTTTAAAAATGTGCCGCCTCCGTGTTTGGACTCAATAATGCCCAACAGTTCTAAACTGCGCAATGCTTCACGTACGGAAGATCGTGACGTGTTTAACCGTTCACATAGTACACGCTCTGACGGTAATTTTTGGCCTGGTTGAATTTGCTCTTCAGCAATTAACTTTTTAAGTTGCTTGACGATTTGTAAAAACATTTTTTTCCCTGTTTTTTGTTCTATGACATTTCACCTCAACTATTTACCAAAAGTGGTCAGACCATTTTTTCTGAATAAGCATACAAAAAATTGATGATTTTGTAAAGAAAAAAAGCATGTAGCTCTCGAAAAATTTTGTTTTTGCTACATGCTTTTTTATGAATGTTGTATGAATATTTGTTTGGCTTTTATTTGTGGTTTATTGAATCGGTACTCTAGAAACCCTTCTACAAAGACAATAGTATCCGGCTGTAATTTGCCTTCTACTTGTTTGTATTCTTTTGGGAAAAGAGTTAAAGATACTGTGCCAAATTCATCCTCTAATTGCGCAAAAGCCATTAATTCGCCCTTTTTGGTGCGAAGCGTTTTTACATCACTAACTGCGCCTAAACATTTAATATAGCTATTTGCCGGCATCGTTTTCAATGTTTGGACGGTTGCGTTGACTTGACCAATTTGCTCGCGAATTTTTGTAATAGGATGCTCAGAGAAATAAAAGCCGAGTACCTCTTTTTCAAACTGAAGCTTTTCTTTATCGGTGAACGGTAAGGCATCGGTATGCTTCGGCTTGCCAAACGACAAGAATAAATGATCGTCCTGTACAAATTCTGCCTGCTTTTCCGCGGCATCAATGGTTGCTAACAGGACCGAGCGCTCGCGCCCAAACTCATCCAGTGCCCCTGCTTTTACTAATGGCTCGACAGATTTACGATTAAATACTTTGCGCCCCAAGGCTACCGCTAAATCAAATAAATCCTCAAAACGCTGTTGCCGTTCTTTCCGCACCGTGACCAGTCTCTCCAAAAATGGCTGCGGAACGCCTTTAATCGCGGATAAACTATAACGAATCCCTTGTCTTTCCACCTTAAAGAAACGTGCTGATGAATGAATAGATGGTGGCAACAGCTCAATTCCGCGCGCTTTTGCTTCTTGAATAATTTGTGCAAGCTTTTCCTGATTGCCTGTTGCATTTGTTAACAAAGCTGCGTAAAAATGTAATGGGTAATGCGTTTTTAAATAGGCAAGCTGATAGGAAATCATACTATACGCAACCGCGTGACTTTTCGGGAACCCGTAATCGGCAAAGCGGACAATCAGCTCGTAAATAGCCGTCGCTGTTTGCTCATCATGACCTTGCTTCAAGGCACCATTGACAAAGTGCTGTTGTTCGCGCTCTAAAATGGCACGATCCTTTTTACTCACAGCACGGCGCAGCAAATCCGCCTCCCCTACTGAGAAGCCTGCAAATGTATGAGCAATACGCAGGATTTGCTCCTGGTAAACAATTACGCCATATGTTTCTCGTAAAATCGGCTCTAAAATAGGATGCGGCATCTCCACACGTTCCTGTCCATGCTTACGGCGTGCATAAACCGGAATAAAGTCCATCGGTCCTGGACGATACAGGGCATTGACCGCTACGATATCTAAAAAAGAACTAGGCTTAATTTCTCGTAAAGCCCCGCGCATCCCTTCTGACTCTAGCTGGAAAACCCCTGTCGTATCACCTGCTGCTAATAGTTGAAACGTAGCCGTATCGTCTAAGGGAATGCGCAATAAATCAATGGACTGTTTTTCTGTAAAATGAATCGACTGGCAAATTTGCTGTAAAATTGTTAAATTGCGCAAGCCTAAAAAATCCATCTTGAGCAGACCGGCCTGTTCTACCTCTTGCATCGGCCATTGCGTTAAATATACACCCTCATGACCGTCCTGAATCGGTACTACATCCACTAACGGTACAGGACTTAGCACAACTCCCGCTGCGTGTGTTGAAGCATTACGGGGTAAGCCTTCTAGATGCATCGCTGTTGCTAACCAGCTTTGTCGAACTGGTTCCTGTTGCACCCATGTGCGTAATTTCTCTGATTCTTCAAACGCTTGTTGCAGCGTCTCTGCTCGGTTTGGAATCATTTTAGAAATAAGCTCTAATGTCGGCATATCAAAATCAAACATCCGCGCGACATCCCTTGCGACTGCTTTCGCTGATAATGTTCCAAAAGTAATGATTTGCGCGACATATTGCTTGCCGTACTTTGCAGCTACGTAGTCAATCACTTCCTGTCTTCTCGTATCTATAAAGTCGATATCAATATCGGGCAGTGACACACGCTCTGGATTTAAGAACCGCTCAAACAGTAAATCATAGGCAAGGGGGTCTACCTGTGTAATTTGTAAGCTATAGGCAACAAGTGAGCTGGCAGAAGATCCACGCCCTGGACCTGTCAATATCTCTGCTTCCCGTGCAAATCGCATAAAGTCTTCTACAATCAAAAAATAGTCTGCATACCCCATCGAGTTAATGACGGATAATTCATACTGTAAACGCCGTTCATATATTGGCGGTAGTTGTGCCGTCTGCAATCGTTGTTTCAAGCCCTGTTCTGCATTTTTTTGTAATAATTGTTCAGCCGTTTCATGTTCCGCCACAGGAAACTTCGGCATATGTACATGGTCAACAGATAAATCTACATGGCAAGAAAGCAATAATACCTTCGTTTGCTGCAGCCACTCTGGATGATCCGCAAAGCGTTCTTGCCACTCCGTATTCGTCAGCATGTATTGGTGCTTTGTCTTTTGACCTTGCAAAGACGCTCCTATTTTAATGCCGCTATCAATAGCCCGTGCCACCTCATAAGCAAAATGGTCATCAGCTGTCATAAATGTACTTTCATGGAGAGCTAACACCTTTATTCCATAGCGCTCCGCTAGGGACAATGCATGAGGTTCTTCAAGCGCCGTGCTTCCTTTGCGTGCTATTCCCATATACATATGCTGCCCAAACAATGCTTGGAAAGCTGACCATGCTGATTCCACTTCCAACCAACTCCAATTTTCGGCAGCTACAGGAATAATGGCTGCACAATCTTCGGCGTAGCTTTCTAACCAGCGGTATGGCAACTTTTCATCGGAGCGAATAGCCATAGCGCTGCTAATTTTCAATAAACTTTTATAACCGGCATTGTTTTGAGCATATAGTATCAACGGTAAATCTAGCTCTTCTGTCCATTGTACCCGTACCTCAAGCCCAATCACGGGATGAATACCCGCCCTTGTCAGCCCATGCCAAAAAGGCAAAAGCCCATACAATTTCGAATTCACGATTGCACATGCTTCTGCCTTCTGCTGTTGTAAAAAAGGGATGAGCGTTTCTAGACGAATAGTACTTTTCAGTAAATCGGCACTTGTCCGTATTTGCGGATAGACTGGTCGCATAAATCATCCCTCCTCATGATTAATTTTGATATGCTTTACAAATCTCTGTTAAGTCTTCAATCACACGCGCTGCTTCTTCCCATGAATAGGCAGTTGCGCCTGACGCAAGCGGATGACCTCCGCCATTATATTTTTTCGCCAATTCATTAATGATAGGACCTTTTGAACGCAATCGTACACGAATCGCATCATCTTCTTCAATGAAAATCACCCATGCGCAAATTCCTTTTACATTTCCAAGGGAACCGACTAATAGAGAAGTTTCCGAGGGTGTCACATCAAACTCCTTTAGCACGTCTTTCGACACTTTAATATGGGCTGCGCCGTATTCATCTATGATAAAGTTTTGATATAAATATCCTTGTAAATTTAATAATTTCCGGTCCATTTCGTACATGCCGTTATAAAGAACATTGCGGTCAAAATCATACTGAATGAGATTTCCTGCCGCTTCGAATGTCTTTAACGTGGCGCTAGGGAATAAAAATCGGCCTGTATCGCCCACAATCCCCGCAAAAAGCAGACGCGCCGCTTCATCTGGCATTGTCCAATTTTTATAGCTTTGACCCTCTATGTACAGCTCGTAAATCATCTCTGAACATGAACTGGCATTCGTATCTACCCAAAGTAAATCACCATATTGGTCATCATTTGGATGATGATCAATTTTCACTAAAAAATTCCCTTTTTCATAACGCTGATCGTCGATACGTTCTGTATTGGCTGTGTCCGTCACGATTACGAGCGCTCCTTCAAACGCAGCATCCTCTACAGTATCCGGCTGGCGCATAAATGTTAATGAATCATCATGCTTACCTGTCGTATAGACTGTTTTATCAGGATAATTGTGCTTGATCAGTTCGGCTATTCCAAACTGTGAACCATAGGCATCGGGATCTGGACGAACATGTCGATGCACGATAATTTGGTTATATTTTTCAATTGTGTCGATGATTTGTCGCTTCAAATTAATTCCTCCTATAACTTTTATGAATTCCGTTCGCAATTTCATACTAAAATCTGTACAATAAAAGCATCTTTGCTTATCGGGAGGTTTACCATGGAAATTTTAAACTTTTTATTCGTTGCTGGCATTATTGTTTCTTTTGTCGCCTATTTCTATTATAAAACGAAACAAATCCGTACAACATTACCTATCCGCAAAAAATGGAATAAGGCTAAATCAGGAGTAGCACTGGGTATCTTCATGATTTTTGTCGGGTTAAACATTACGATTATTTATACGACAACGATTGGGTTTATCGTAGCTGCTTTATTTATTGTCGTTGGTATCGGCTACGCTGTCAATAATTTCAAGCGAGCAAAACATGAAGGTCGCTTCGTTGCGGAAGAGCTTGAACTGAATAAATAAAGTGCCGTGCTGTAAAAACTACATAATAACAGTGAGAAAGAGGGCTATTTCATAAGTGACGTGCTTTATGAAACAGCCCTTTTTTATATTATCGTTCTAATAGTTGGAACATCATCATGGCTTTGCCAACGATTGCTGTGCCATTATATACTTCAAAATCCATTTTTACGAATTTACGGCTCATATCCAAAATACGCGGCTTCACTTTCAGCTTGCTTTCCATTTGAACAGGCTTAATAAAATAAATAGTCATATTATCGACAATTGCATCTCCGCGTTTGCGACGCTTCAATGCGAGCGAACCAACCTCAGCTAGCAATGTCGTAAAAGCGCCATTTGATAAGGAACCAAATTGATTGGTCATTTGCGGTGTCACCGTAAATTCCACAATCATATCCTCATCGCCGATCATCTTCATTTCATTTTTCACTAAATCATCGATTGTCTCACCATGCTGAGGCTGACGCTGTGCCGTTTGGATCGCTTTTAGCACATCCTGACGACTAATCACTCCTCTTAATGTGTTGTCTTCATCAACAACAGGGATTAAATCGATTCCTTCCCAAATCATACGGTGTCCAGCACTTGCCACACTTGTTTTCATTGAAGCAGCAATCGGATTTTTCGTCATAACTTTTTCCAGCAGCTCATCATCTTCTCGACCGATGATATCCTTAGAGGTAATCATTCCCGTCAGCTTATTTTGGGCTGTCACTACAGGAAATGCTCCGTGACTTGTCGCCGCATTTTTATTGCGGAAATCTAAAATTGTTTGATCATTCCGTAAAACGGCTGTATTTTCAATAGGAATATAAATATCCTCTATTAATAAGATATCTTTTTTAATCAATTGGTCATAAATCGCACGGTTAATCATTGTCGCTACGGAAAATGTATCATAGCTTGTAGAAATGATGGGCAGCTGCAATTCATCTGCTAAGCGCTTTGCTTCTTCTGTTGTATCAAAGCCTCCTGTAATTAACACAGCAGCGCCCGTTGTCAATGCTTGCTCATGGGCTTGGGTACGGTTCCCTACAATCAACAAGCTTCCTGCATCGGTATAGCGCATCATGTCCTCTAGCTTCATTGCACCGATGACAAATTTCGTCAAAGTCTTGTGTAAACCGTCTTTCCCGCCAAGTACTTGTCCATCCACAATATTAACGATTTCCGCAAATGTTAAACGCTCGATATTTTCCTTCTTTTTCTTCTCAATGCGAATCGTTCCCACACGTTCAATAGAACTGACTAAACGACGATTTTCAGCTTCTTTAATAGCGCGATATGCCGTTCCTTCGCTTACTTGCATCTCTTTAGCGATTTGTCGTACAGATATTTTATCTCCAACCGGTAGTGATTCGATATACTGTAATATTTTCTCATGTTTTGTAGACACACTATCACCTATTCCTCATCATCATACTTCACCTAGTGTACCATATTTATCACTTTTCGTACGTCATTTTCATCAGCGGCATATCACGTCTATACTATTTGTAATTTTTTACAGTGGCCTAGAAAATAATAGGCTGCCCCTAGAGGAAACAGCCCTTTACTTATTTTATCCCGCATTAACGGGTAGTAATTTATCCGCCTCGAAAGCATAGCGACAGAGGTGAGACTCCCACCTCAAGACTTTAGAAAATTGATAAGTAGAGGTGGGAGATCAACTACCCGTAAAAGCCCGATTGGTTCAGGCCAACACGATGTTGGTCACACAAGTATTGCCACAGGACGTGGCGAACTTAGCTTGTGTTCCTTATTAATCAGTGAGGATAGAAAATCCCCATTGATTGAAGTTTCACTTTATAACTTCACATATTCACCAGGTTGTAAAATTTGTACGTCCGCGTCTGTTATTAATGAAGCAAAGTAATGCGGGTCCACTTTAATGTAATCAAATGTATTGTAATGAATCGGCACGACAATTTTCGGCTTAATAAGAGATACTGCATACGCTGCATCATCAGGTCCCATCGTAAAATTATCCCCAATTGGAATCAGCAATACATCGACTGGATTGCGCTCTGCTAACAGCTTCATATCTGAAAATAGCGCTGTGTCCCCCGTATGCCAAATATTTAATCCTTCTGCCTTAAACATAATCCCGCCTGGCATACCTGTATAAATAATTTGCTTGTCTTCTGTTATATAAGATGAACCATGGAATGCTTGTGTAAACTTCACTTTTCCAAAATCAAATTCACGGGACCCGCCAATATGCATTGGATGAACATTTACCCCTTGCCAGCCAATATATTCTGCTAACTCATTTGGTGCTACTACGAGTGCTCCGCTTTGTTTGGCAATCGGTACAGTATCGCCGAAGTGGTCGTTATGCCCGTGCGTCAATAAGATCGCATCAGGCTTTTGCTCTTCTACTTTCAAATCACATAATGGATTCCCTTCGATAAACGGGTCGATTAAAATCGTTTTGCCTTCTGTTTCAATTTTCACTACTGAATGACCATGGTATGAAATTTTCATAGAAAATCCTCCTTCTATTAGTTCTCACCTTAACTATATTTCGTCATTCATGCGGAAACTCCTCTTTTTTGATATGCTATAACAAATATTACATTATTTATCGAAAGAAGGCGTTTTTTGTGACAAAGCTAAAGGAACTACAAGCATATTTAAAACAGGAAAAATTAGATGCTGCCTTTATTACGACGCCGGACAATGTCTTTTATTTTTCTGGCTTTGCCAGCAATCCGCATGAACGTTTGTTAGGCATCATGGCATTTCAAGACGCTGAACCATTTTTAATTTGCCCGCAAATGGAAGTGCCGGACGCAATCGCGGCAGGCTGGTCCTTTGAAGCAGTAGGTCATGTCGATACAGAAAATGCGTGGGATGTTGTGGCAAAAGCAGTGTCAAGCCGCGGTATTGTACCGACAAGCTTGGCTATTGAAAAAGCGCATTTAACTGTAGAACGATTAGAAGAGCTAGTGGCACGTTATCCAGATGTGCAAGTTGAGCGATTAGATGACCAAATTCATGCCATGCGTGTCATCAAGTCCGAAACTGAGCTCGAAAAAATGCGGAAGGCAGCTGAACTAGCAGATTATGCGATCCAAGTTGGATGTGATGCTATTGAAGTAGGCAAAACAGAAATGGATGTACTCAATGAAATTGAATCTGCTATTAAGGCAAAGGGATATGCAATGAGCTTTGAAACCATGGTACTGGCAGGGGAAAAATCAGCTTCTCCGCACGGTGTCCCCGGTAACCGGAAAATTCAACACGGCGATATGGTGCTATTTGATTTGGGAGTGCTGTATGAAGGGTATTGCTCTGATATTACGCGCACTGTTGCTGTAGGTGAAGCAAGCGAGGCACAAAAACATATTTATGATACGGTACGCCGAGCAAATGAAGCGGCAATTAATGCTGTGAAACCAGGCATTTTAGCGCGTGAACTGGACAAAATTGCTCGGGATGTCATTACAGAAGCGGGCTATGGGGACTATTTCACACACCGCTTAGGTCATGGGCTAGGGATTTCCGTTCACGAATTCCCATCGATTAACGGTGCCAATGATTGGCCATTAACGACAGGAACTGTATTTACCATTGAGCCAGGTGTCTATAAGGCAGACGTGGCAGGGGTGCGTATTGAAGATGATGTAGTCGTAACAAAAGAAGGTGTAGAAGTACTCACTAAGTTTACAAAAGACCTTGTGATTATTAAATAATTCACTACAAGAAGCTTAGACATGGACAGTTGCCAATGTCTAAGCTTCTTTCTTTTGAAAAACATGCACCTTCCCTCTTAGAATTTGTTATAATGCTTTATTGGAAAGATCAAATATATAGTAGGGAAGTTGAAACATATGATAGAAACAAATGAACAAATAACACCGGCTCAACTTATGTGGAAAATGACACGCCCCCATACATTAACGGCAACTTTTGCTCCAGTTATTTTAGGTACCGTCATTGCAATCAATGACACGCGCATTGATTGGCTATTATTTCTGGCACTTATGGTAGCTTGCTTAGCACTGCAAATTGCGACCAATTTATTTAATGAATACTACGACTTTAAGCGGGGTCTTGATACAGCCGATTCTGTCGGCATCGGCGGCGGTATTGTACGTCATGGTTTAAAGCCTAAAAATGTATTGACAGTGGCCATTTTACTTTATGGTTTAGCTGCAATAATAGGCGTCTACATTTGTATGGCAAGTAGTTGGTGGCTTGTAGTAATTGGGGTGTTCGGCATGGCAGTTGGTTATTTATATACAGGGGGTCCCTTGCCTATTGCCTACACTCCTTTTGGTGAATTATTTTCCGGCTTACTAATGGGAAATGGTTTTATCTTAATTGCATACTTTATTCAAGCGGGTACAGTAACGCTAGAGAGCGTGTTAATTTCTATTCCGATTGGGATTTTAGTCGGAGCAATTAATATGTCAAACAATATTCGAGATATTGATGAAGACATTAAAGGTGGACGCAAAACGTTAGCCATTTTACTCGGTCGTGAAAGAGGCATTACGGTATTGGCTCTAGCCTTTGCTGTTTCGTACGCATGGGT
Source organism: Lysinibacillus odysseyi (assembly GCA_014595895.1). GTDB lineage: Bacteria > Bacillota > Bacilli > Bacillales_A > Planococcaceae > Lysinibacillus_B > Lysinibacillus_B odysseyi_A. Next base: position 1,966,806 of record JABUKB010000001.1, read on the forward strand.
TATTGTCCTGGTGCTTGCTGGTACAGTCAGCCCTTGGGCACTGATTGTATTCTTAACAATCAAAAAACCGATTGCTGCTATCCAGAGTTTTAAAAAGGGCGCAACGGAACCTCAATTTATGCGTATCGCGATGAAATCAACAGCGATCACAAACACTTTGTTCGGATTTTTATTATCAGTTGGCTTACTAATCAGTTATTTATTTTAAAAGAAAAAGCACAGCACCTGATTTCTCAGATACTGTGCTTTTTTTCATTTTATCGCTAACCATGCACGATCATTTTCATATTGGATAGTTAATGAATGCCGGAAAAAATTACTTAATACTTGTTCCGTCAATAACTCCGAGCGCTCACCTTGAGCGAAAATTTCACCCTCACGCATGAGCAATACATGACTGAAACAAGGCAAAACTTCCTCTACATGGTGCGTTACATATAAAAGAGTAATATTTCCATCAGCAGCGACTTGAGCCATGGTCTGCAACAAATGCTCACGTTCGATTACATCTAAACCCGTACATGGTTCATCTAATATCAAAATTTCCGGTTTTGCCATAAGGGCTCTCGCTATTTGCAGCCGTTGCCTTTCACCTGCAGATAAATATTCAAATTCACGGTTGGCTAAAGAAGCTATACCAAAGCGTTCTAGCATCGCTACACCTTCTTGGATATCCCGCTCTTTTACCTTTTCGAATAAACGAATAGCGCCATATTTACCGCTCAGCACAATTTCAATAGCAGGGTCGCGGCGATCAAACTCTTCAATCATTGCAGCGCTTACCCAACCGATGGATTTTCGTATTTCGCGTATATCAACTTTGCCATATGTTTGTCCAAGCACTTCAATTGAGCCGCCATTTGGCCACAGATAGCCGTTTAACACTTTCAGCAATGTCGTCTTTCCACTGCCATTCAGACCTAATATAGCCCAGTGTTGTGCTTTTTCAACAGACCAAGTAATATTTCGCAAGATTGTTTTACCATTTCGGTAAAGCAAAATGTTTTCTAAATGAATCATTCACTCAGTCCAGATAAAGAATTTAAAGCATCAATTGCTGGCATATACGGTAAACCTTGCGCTTCCGCTACTGCTTCGTATACAACGTGACCGTCCACAGTGTTTAATCCTAATCGTAAACTTGGATTTTGGATACACGCTTGAATGTAGCCTTTATTCGCGATATCCAATGCATACGGCACTGTGTTATTTGTCAGTGCAATTGTGGACGTACGCGGTACAGCTCCCGGCATATTTGCTACTGCATAGTGTACAACACCGTGCTTCACATAGACTGGATCATCGTGTGTCGTCACACGGTCACTCGATTCGAAAATACCGCCTTGGTCAATCGCGATATCCACTACCACAGAACCTGGTTGCATAGACTGAATCATTTCTTCTGTCACTAATTTCGGTGCTTTGGCTCCCGGAATCAACACAGCTCCTACCACTAAATCCGCTTGCTTTACACTCTCAGCGATATTATACGGGTTAGACATTAACGTTTGTACATCCCGACCGAATAAATCTTCCAATTGACGCAGACGCTCAGAACTTACATCTAAAATCGTTACATCTGCGCCCATACCTACAGCGATTTTTGCAGCATTTGTACCAGCAATCCCCCCGCCGATTACCGTTACTTTCCCGCGTGGCACACCTGATACACCACCTAAAATAATCCCTTTTCCACCATCTAGCTTCTCTAAATACTGTGCACCGATTTGCGTAGCCATCTTCCCTGCTACTTCACTCATCGGTGTTAATAATGGTAATGAACGATTTGGCAATTGCACTGTTTCATATGCAATCCCCACGACTTTGTTTTCAATCAATGCTTCTGTTAATTCTTTTTCAGGCGCTAAATGTAAATATGTAAATAAAATGAGCCCTTCTCTAAAATATTGGAATTCACTCGCAATAGGCTCTTTTACCTTCATTACCATTTCTACATTCCATGCTTCGCGGGCTGTTTCAACTATCACGGCACCTGCGCTTGCATAATCTTCATCCGTAAATGATGATCCATTTCCCGCTCCTGTTTCGATGATTACTTGATGCCCTGCATTTGTTAGTGTTACTACTCCCGCTGGTGTCATCGCTACACGATACTCATTATTTTTAATTTCCTTTGGTACTCCAATAATCATTCTTCTACACCCCTTTTATGATGATTAAGTTTTATTGTAACATTCATTTCCAAGAACGGAAATTGAAAACTCAGAAAAGAGGGTAACTATTACAAAAACATAAATTTTCTAAAAAAATACCTATCATTGTCTGCAATGTTATAAATCTTCTTTAACATTTCATAAATTTTTTTAAGAGGGTATTTCCATCTTTGAAACATTTGGTATAATTAGCTTAGACAGACAAAGGAGGAAGAGACACATGGCAAATCATTATAAAAACATTGTAGTGGCAGTAGATGGCTCTAAAGAAGCTGAATATGCATTCCGTAAATCAATCGACGTGGCAAAACGTAACGAAGGTAGCACTTTAAACTTAGTTAACGTAATTGATACGCGTTCATTCGCTGCTATTGAAGCTTATGACCGTTCTATTGCTGAGCGTGCTCAACAACATTCAGAAGAATTATTAGAAGGCTATAAAAAGCAAGCTGAAGCTGAAGGCTTAGCAAATGTAAAAGTAATTATCGAATACGGTTCACCTAAAAATATCATTACAAAAGAGCTTTCAAACTTAGTAGATGCAGATTTAATTATCTGTGGTGCAACTGGTTTGAACGCGGTAGAACGTTTCTTAATTGGTTCTGTATCAGAAGCAATCGTACGTTCTGCTAAATGCGACGTACTTGTTATCCGTACACCAGAGTGATGAAATGATTGAATGTAAAAAGGACTCCGTTTTGGGGTCCTTTTTATGCTTTATTAATAGAAGTTTTTCTCCATCTCAACCAAACAGTTTTTATAAATTACTACCTGTTAATGCGGGATACATGAAAGTAATTGATGGCTTATTTATTTTGTTTCCACATTTGTACCTTTTCAAAGAACATCGCTAGCGCCTGTTTATTGCTCATATTTGGTACCTTTGCTAGCAATACCTCACGCGGAGCCTTTAGTTCTTTACTTTGCTTCTGTAGAATTAAGATACTCTTCTCATGCGCACGTGATGAAAATAATGACTCCGGCAACTGAATTACCGACTGAATCCATGCATGGTTTTTTAAGAATTTATGCAAATCCTTCGCCTGCTCTGATTCAAATAATGCAGCAGGGATTAAGAGGAATAAGTACCCGCCTTCTTTTGTATGATTTATCGACTGCTCGATAAATAAGTGGTGGGCATAGCTCATGCCTTCCTTCGCACATAGCTCGTAATCCAAAGCAATCTCTTCATTTGGATAATAGCCGACTGGCAAATCACAAACAATGGCATCTACCGGATCTACTAATAACGGCTCTAGTGAATCTTGACGGTAAAGTGCAATTTCCTGCTCCGTCAAATCGGCAGTTGCAGCAGCTAAACGAATCAGTAAATCATCCACTTCCACTCCTGTAGCCTGCACTTTGCCTTCTAACGCATTCATCACAGTGAACATTAAATTCCCTGTTCCTAATGCTAAATCCGCTATAGAAATCGTACCTGATGCCAATTTTTCTTCATAAAATTGTTCTACTAAATAACTGACTAGCAAACCGAGCGTATCAGGTGTCATTTGGTGGTTAGGCTGTGTGTTTTTACGCATCCCTTTTAAAATAGCGATTTGGATGGCTTTGCGCATATCTTCTTTAGAAGCATCCTTTACTTCTAATGCTACTTTGCCATCTAAAATCCCTTCTAATGTTTCTAATACACCTTCTAAATAAGGCATATTTTCTTCTAACTTCGTCGCTTCATTATTAATCACACTAAAAATCTGTTCAAACTTTTCCATGAAAAACTTCCTTTCGAAATGAAAGAACTCACCCGGACGGATGAGCTCTCATAATCCTTCCACCACTTTACCAAAAAGTGAGTGAAAAGAGTATTATTTTGTTAGTGCTTTTACAGCTTCAATAGCTGCCTCATAGTTTGGATGATTAGTTGCTTCCGGCACATATTCTACGTAAGCTACTTTTCCTTCTGTATCTACGACAAAGATAGCACGTGTTAATAAACGTAATTCTTTAATTAAAACGCCGTACGCTTCACCGAAAGAAGCATCGCGGTGGTCAGAAACCGTTAATACATTTTCAATGCCTGCAGCACCGCACCAGCGTTTTTGTGCGAATGGCAAGTCCATTGATACTGTATAGATCACGACATTGTCACCCAGTTCTCCCGCTACTTCGTTAAATTTACGCGTTTGTGCATCACATACACCTGTATCAAGTGATGGTACTACGCTAAATAATACTACTTTACCAGCTGTATCCTTTACTGTTACCTGTGATAAATCATTTGCTAAAACTGTGAAATCTGGCGCTTGATCGCCTACTTTTACTTCATTACCGATTAATGTTACTGCATTGTTTTTAAATGTTGTTTGTACCAATGAGAACGCCTCCTTGTTATGTACATAATCTTACTAGACTTCACTTTCAATTTGCAACTTCCAAACCTTCAAAAATTTGAAAAGCTCCCCTAAAAATTAGGGAAGCTTTTCGATAGTCAAATAGAAGGTGTTGCTACTATGTTATTAGCCTCATTTTCTGGCTGATAAACCTCTTTTTTTTCATATACCTGTTCATGGATGACTACCGTATCAGCTGCGAAATCATGTACTGCTTTATGGTTTGGCGAGAAAATGACAATTAAATAAGGGATTTTTAAAAAGGCATTGCTGATAAAGCGACCAACTGCCTCACGGAATAAGACCGTCAACCAATCCAGTTTTTCGCCATTGTCCTTTTGCACCTTCAAGCCGAACGCCATTTTTCCTACTGTCTGACTTAAAAATTTCGTCATCAGAATAAAATAAGCATAATACACAATACCGGAAATAATGCCGATTGGGGCATACCACATGGAATCATCAAAACTCCAATCCATCAAGTGGAATATCGGATTGATGACAATGCCCACAACAGCGGCAATCACTCCTAAATCAATGAGAAATGCCCAAAAACGCATCCAAAATCCTGCTGGCTTATGAGTAAAAACCGTATGCTGCGTCATTGCAGGCTCTACTGGTTCCACTCTTGTTTCCACTATATCAAAAGATTCTGTCATCGCTAGCACCCTCCTTAAAACTCGCCGTATAAGTACATCATACGTGGTGAATTACTTGTAGATAAAACTTTTTGCAGCATTTTTTCTTCAGGTGTTGGACCAAAGAATGAACTCACCTTTACACCTAATAGACTCGCTAAGCTATCGCCTGCGCTATCATACTCAAATAGTTCTGCATCTTCTAATTGGAAATCAGCACGCAAGGCTGCAATGGCATCTTCCTTTGTGCCAATTTCATCTACTAAGCCCGCTTCCATCGCTTGTGTTCCACCTAAAATTCGACCATCTGCTACTCGTTTTACCTCTGCTTCCGTCATACCGCGACCTTGTTCAACAATATCAACGAATTCTTCATACGATTCATTGATCATTTCCTGTAACATAGCTTTTTCTTCAGCTGTCGATGCACGGGCACCACTAAACATATCCTTATGCTCGCCAGATTTAATCGTTTCAAATTCAATGCCGACTTTTTCTGCAAGCTTTTCATAATTGATTGCTTGCATAATGACACCGATAGAACCTGTAATCGTTTCTTTTGATGCATAAATTTTATCAGCCGGTGCCGCGATATAATAACCACCTGACGCAGCATATGAGCCCATCGATACGTAAATTGGAATTTGACGCTCTTCTTTAATTTGCACTAATTTACTATGGATTTCTGCTGATTCTATTACACCGCCACCTGGCGAATTCACATGAAGCACGATTCCCTTTACCGTTTCATCTTCCAAAATAGCATCCAGGCTCGCTACAAATGCTTGATGATCATATGTAACCTCTTCGAAAAATGTAGATGAACCTTGATCTAAAATCGTCCCGTCTACTGTTAATGAGGCAATACGGCTATCAAAGTCACCGGATTCAACCACTGTTTCATTCACTACAACGGATGATTCCAGACCAAGCGCCTCATCAAAACTTGTAAAGAAATCAGTTTTAAATAAACTCATTAATGAATTTAAACCGATTGAAAAACCCATTAATACTACAGCTGCTAGTAAAGCAAACCATCTTTTCGTATTCATCTGTCATTCCTCCTCTTCCCTATTGTATACGGTTTTCAAGGCAGAATGTTTCATCGTCTTAAAAAAATATAAAAAATTTCACTTTTCGCCTACGTTTTATGAAAGCTGCGCGAGATACTTTTCTTCCTCTGCCTTTCGCAAATCTACTCGGCGTACTTTCCCTGAAACAGTTTTCGGCAACGTATCCGTAAATTCAATTTTGCGAGGGTATTTATAAGGAGCAGTTAAAGCTTTGACATGATTTTGTAATTCTTCGACAATCGTTGGGCTGTCTTTTAGTGCCGGGTCGCGTAAAATGACAAACGCTTTGACAACAGAGCCGCGAATTTCGTCAGGACTTGCTACAACCGCACATTCTAAAACATCGGGATGTTTCACCATAGCGTCCTCTACTTCAAATGGCCCGATTGTATAGCCGGAAGAAACGATAATATCATCGCTGCGCCCTTCAAACCAGAAATAGCCGTCCTCATCTTTCTGTGCGCGATCACCGGTAATATACCACTCACCGCGGAACTGCATTGCCGTACGTTCTGGATCGTTCAAGTAACCCCTAAATAGAGCAGGTGTTGACTTATGGACAGCAATATCACCAATTACACCCGTTGGCACTACTTCACCATTATCATCGACTACTTCAACTAAGTTGCCTGGTGTTGGTTTTCCCATGGATCCGATACGTGGTTCCATTCCTTTTAATGTCCCGATTAATAATGTGTTTTCCGTTTGTCCATAGCCATCGCGGACATAGAAGCCAAATGTGTCATAAAAAGTATGAATAACTTGAGGATTTAGTGGTTCCCCTGCTGAAACTGCATTATGTAATGCTGACAAATCATAGCTACTCAAATTTTCTTCTCTTGCCATTAATCGATATTCTGTCGGTGTGCAGCATAGGACGTTGATTTTATATGTTTCCAAAAGTTTCAAGAATGTAGCGGCTTCAAATTTCCCTTTATAAACAAACGCTGTAGCGCCACTTCCTAATGAGGCTAAAAACGGGCTCCAAATCCATTTCTGCCAACCTGGAGCAGCTGTCGCCCAAATGAGGTCTCCCTTTTCCACTCCTAGCCAATGGGCAGCGGCGGTGCGTAAATGTGCATAGCCCCAAGCATGTGTATGTACAGCACTTTTCGGATTGCCTGTTGTCCCGCTTGTGTAGGCTAAAAATGCCGGATCTTCTGCATAAGTTGTGACGCCTTCAAATGTTTCAAGTTGAGACTGCGCCATTTCCATAAGAGATACCCATGGCTGATGTGCTTGCCCAATCACGAAAAGCTGTAAGCCAGCTAAATGTTCTACTTCATCGAACTCATATATGTAATCTTCATAAGCTACAATGGCTTTTGCCTTGGCATGAATGATGCGGTAATCGATATCTTTTGCTCGCAATAATTCCGAGCTCGGAATAATCGTTAAACCTGCCTTTAAAGCACCAATATACGTTACATAGGATTCTAATGAACGCGGAAGCATAACGAGGACCACATCCCCTTTTTGTAAGCCGCTCTGCTTCAAACCATGTGCCACTTGATTAGCTTTTTTCATTAATTCTACATATGTTACTTCTTCTGCTTCTCCATTGTCCTGGCAAATTAGCAATGCTTTCCTATCCCCATGCGCATATTGCTCTATTTCCTCGACAATATTATAAATTTTTGGTGCTAATAAATCTGCATGATTCATCATTTTTCCTCCTTTGTCTTTTCTACAGTACTATCATTATTATACTGGACTAGGTTTTATTTTTCAAAAAAACCAAAAGTTATACCGAGATATCATTTTAAATATAATGTTTGTATAGAATAATCATTTTTGCATCCAAAGTATTTTTCTATTTTAAGCAAATAAAAAGAAGCTACCCAGAATGGATAGCTTCCCTTTTGTTATTGGTTAGATGAACCTTTTAATTGTTGTTGAGCCATGTTGACAAGACGTTTTGTGATCTCGCCACCAACTGAACCGTTAGCACGTGCTGTTGTGTCCGCACCTAATTGTACGCCAAACTCTTGAGCAATCTCATATTTCATTTGTTCAAGCGCTTGTTTCGCACCAGGTACTAATAATTTGTTTGAGTTGTTGTTTGCCATTGTCGTTCACCTCCTTGTGCATATAGAATGCGCGAAGTTGAACTTTTCATACACAAATTATCAACGGTAAATTATAGCTATTATAACAATTCTGAAAAAGCATCTGCTTTTTCTTTCTTTTCTGGGAAAATATGCACTTCACGATTGCGAACTGCACGCTCGATATACTCATCAAAATCCGTAAAGCTCTCATAATGCATTATTTTTTCTAATTTTGGTTTTGTTTTTGGACTTGCTGGCGTAAAAATTGTACAGCAATCTTCATATGGTTGAATCGATGTTTCGTACGTATCAATTTTTTTAGCAATTTCAATAATATCTAACTTATCAAAAGCGATTAGCGGGCGCAAAATAGGTGTAGCTGTCACATCATTAATCGCTGTTAAACTTTCTAATGTTTGTGACGCCACTTGCCCTAATGATTCACCGGTAATAATAGCCATTGCATCGATTTCTTCTCGTACTTGATCGGCAATGCGCAGCATCATACGGCGTGTAGTCGTCATGGTCACATTTTCAGGTACACGTTCTTTAATGAGCACTTGCAATTCTGTAAATGGAATAATATGCAAACGGATACGCGCACCAAATTTTGTAAGCTCATTCGCTAAATCTTTTACTTTTTGCAATGAATTTTGGCTAGTATACGGCGGACTGTAAAAGTGAATTGCTTCTAAACGCACACCGCGCTTCATCATAAGATAACCAGCCACAGGACTGTCAATACCGCCGGAAAGCATCAATAATGATTTTCCGTTTGAACCAATTGGCATACCGCCAGCACCCGGAATTACTTGTGCCATGACATAAATCGCATCCATACGCACCTCGATACGCAGCGTCACATCCGGCTGTTTCATTTGTACAGATAAGTTTTGATAGTTGCGCAGGACAACACCACCAATTTCACGTTGTAATGTATGTGTGTCTAATTCAAAAGTTTTGTCAGTACGGCGCACTTCTACTTTAAACGTGATGTCTTGATCTTTAAATATTCCCATAATTTCTACAGCCAGTGCTTTGACGGCATCGACATCTTTTGCACAAGAAGCAACTGGACTAAACGACTGAATACCGAATATTTCTGGCAGACGGTCCAATAATACGATCATTTTTTCTTCGTTTTCAATTTCAATAAACATGCGGTCGCGCTCAGCACGAATTTTTAATGGTAAAATATCATGGAATGAATAACGCACATTGTCACGTAAACGATTGATAAAATCGACTTTATTGCGTCCTTTCGTTGAAATTTCACCATAGCGAATTAATATTTCTTTCCAAATCATGTTGTGCTATCTCCTTTTAGTTGTTTCATTATCTTAGTAAATGCTTGTTTGAATAATTGAATGTCTTCATCTGTTGTGTGCATGCCAAAACTTATACGCAAAACGCCTTTTTTAAAATGCGGATCAATATTTAATGCTTCTACCACATGACTTGTTTTTGTTTGCTTTGATGAGCAGGCACTCGATGTAGAAACGATAATGCCTTCTTTTTGCAGGGCATTGATTAAAATTTCACCCTTTAAATCACGTATACTCAGTGAAGTAATATACGGTGCCCCTTGCTCTGTTGATAGCAAATGAATATCACGACCGAAACTTTTTAAAAATGCACGAAGCTCTTGTTGCCAAGCTTTATATTTTTTACTGTTAGCAGGTATACTTTCCACAGCTAAACGGGCAGCTTTTGCTAGCGCCACAGCTTGCGGTACCGCTACCGTTCCACTGCGCAGTCCAAATTCCTGACCGCCACCCACAATAAATGGCACAATCGGGAAGGATTTTCGCATCGCTAAAACCCCTGAACCTTTTAACGCATGAATTTTATGACCCGAGACCGTTAAAAAATCCGGTCCTGTTTCTCCGTTAAAAGCAATGGGCATTTTGCCAAAGCTTTGTACGGCATCCACATGGAATAATGCACGACTTTGGGTATGAATGATACGCGCTGCTTCTTCAATTGGCTGAATAGCCCCTACTTCATTATTGACATGCATAATGCTCACTAAAATGGTATCCTTGCGTACTTTTTGACGCAGTTCTTCCAAAGAAATAACACCGGACGCATCCACTGATAAGTATTCTACGTCAAAACCCTCTTCTTCTAAACCTTTCATAGCTTCCAGCACAGATGGATGTTCAATCTCCGTCGTGATAATATGCCTGCCTTTGTGGGTAGAAATACGCGCGACACTAAAAATAGCAAAGTTATTGGCTTCTGTACCGCCTGCTGTAAAAATAATATTATTCGTTTCTGTATGCAATAGATGAGCTAATTGTTCCCTTGCACGTGTTAATAATGCATTCGCTGTAACACCAGCTTCATGGATAGAAGCCGGATTAGCATAATATTGCTCATTGACTTGTACAAATGTATCCAGTATCTCTTTATGCGGCTTTGTTGTCGCACTATTATCTAGATAAATCATTTTTTCGACCTTCTTTTTTAAAATTCAAATATAAAGGAGCTGTCCTTCACGCATATGTTGGACAGCTCCTTTTTTTCATTATTATATTATAACTCTATTTTTCGGAAGATGGTACCTTTCATTTTATAATTTTAACTTAATATCTTCCTGCACAAGAACCTCAATTTTTTTGATTGCTCCAGGCTCCACCATTTCTACTGCTGCCGCTGCATCTTCTAGTGCCTTGATATAACGGAATTGATGGAAAGCATTCTCGGCTTCCTGTAAACGTTCATTCATTTGTGGATTTGTCGCGCGATAGCGGTTCCCATATTGAATAATCCGTTCAATTGTTATTACATTAATTACCATTTCACGTGCGCGCGCTTTGACATCTTCAATTTCTTTTTTAGCCAACTCTAAATTCGCATGGACACGTTCCATATCAAGCGGTATTTCTTGCAGGCTTTGCATCACGACAAACAGCAGCTCCTCTGCTTCTTCGAGACGTTTGTCCATCTCTTCAGGAATACCAGGCATTTGTGCACGCTGTAACATACGCTCGATATCATTCAGCGATTTCTTCAGGCTTTCTAGCTGATGACGCGCTGTATTTTCATCAACACGCAGGTTTTTTAAGCGCAGCGAGAAATTCTCTTGCTCTTCATTGAGACGTGCAATTTCTTCGCTTAGCTCTTCCAGTTCTTCCTTCAAACTTGAATATGCTGATTTTTCTTCCACTACGCGCGATGTTAATAGCTCATAGCGGCGATGTATAGACTCTAACTGCTTTAAGCAATTGCGAGGTAACTCAGCCTCTTTTTCAGGCAGATGATAGCTGCGCTGCACATAATCCGCTTCATCACGCACTTCACGTGTCATCACCATAACGCGCATTAATGTGTCACGTACCGGTTCGCAGTGTACATCGACATATTTCTTAGCGACGACTTCTTTTTCCAGTACATCATAAAACTCATCGATTTCACTATTAATTTCATCGATGCGCGGTTTTACTTGGTCAATATCGAGGTCGGCAATCGCCTGTTTTAAATCATTTAGCTCTTTTTCTACCTCATCTAAGTACTCTGTTAGCTCTAAATGGCGTAAATAGTACCCTTGCCCTTCCATTTCACGCTGACCGCTACGCAACTCATGAATAGCCGCAGGCAATTTCGTTTGCACATCCGTTAAAAGAGCAGGCACTTCGTTCAATAACTCAAATATATTCTGCGCTTCTTTATTTAGCGTCAGCACTACCTCACGCGCCTGCAAATAATTCCCTTCCTCCGTTAAAACATCGAATGAGGCGATCTTGGGCACGAAATCTTCCAGACGCTTCTCTATTAGCTCTAGTGCAGGACCAAATGAATGCTGATGGGCTAAAACCGTCTTACGTGCAGAACGGTAGTATTCTTTTAACTGTTCTATTTCAACACGATTTTTTTCTTCGCTACCGATTAGCTCTTCTAACTCAGATAAAATTCTTAAGCGTGTTTGATCACATTCTTCAATCCGTTCGGCAATCTCTTTTTCCACCGCAGTTGCCTTGTTAAATTTAAAATAGTCTCTATATTCTTCAGCATCAAATAATAGAGAATCAATTTTAATAATATGTACGTCGGTAACTTCCGCCCAGGCATTGCGCCAGTTTTCAAATAGTTCTTCTGTTTGACCATTCATATTGAGTGTTTTCACTCGAGTTAATTCTTCATAAATCGGATAATGCTGGACTTCCAGCTTTTCTTTTTCTAGTCGTTTAATTTCAGCAGTATGCTTTTTTCGAATGATAAATCCGACGGTTGCAAGTAATGCTATTAGTACGACTGCAACAATGATGATATAATTTATCATTGTAAGCCCCCTATTCCAAATGTCTGAATTGGCTAATTTACTTTTAATAATACCATGTTTTCTACTATTTGTTTCAACTATTTACTGCTAAAGACGTAGATTATCTTAAGGAGGTTTTCCAGCATGAAAAGGGACGGTCATATTCACACACCATTTTGTCCACACGGTTCTTCGGATTTGCTTGAATTATATATTGAAAAAGCAATCTCATCAGGTTTTACGGATATTTCTTTTACAGAGCATGCTCCCCTCCCTGCTAATTTTGACGATCCAACACCGGATCAGGATAGCGGAATGAATCCGGATTATCTTGATAATTACTTTTTACAGCTAGCTGAGCTTCAAAAGTATTATCGCTCAAAAATAAATATTCGTATTGGCTTAGAAGTAGATTATATTATTGGTTATGAAAAAGAGACCACGGCATTTTTGAATGAAGTCGGTCCTAGATTAGACGATGCCATTTTATCTGTCCACTTTTTGCGTCATGAGCATACATATAGCTGCATTGATTTTTCAGAGACTGAGTTTATGCGTTTCGCTGAGCAAGTAGGGAGTGTAAAAAAAGTATATGATTTATACTATAATACATTGGAAACATCCATTTTAGCCGACTTAGGCCCTTATAAGCCTAAACGCATCGGCCATCCAACACTTGTTCATAAATTCCAGCATTTTCATGGTGAAACAATCGATGATGATGCACAGGTAAAATTGATTTTGCAGCTAATGAAAGAACAAGGCTATGAACTGGATTACAATGGGGCTGGATTGAGCAAAAAACATTGTTTAGAACCTTATCCGCCAATACATTTATTTGAATACGCTCAATCCATTGAGCTGCCTTATGTGTTTGGCTCTGATGCACATACGGTGAAAGATTTACATCAACACTATACCAAACTTTTTTAAGGAGATTTTATCATGTTTACAAAACAATCTTTTACAGGGACATTAGACGAACAGTATACTAGTATATCAAAACAATTGGACGCTCTACTTGCAGGAGAGGCGGACCAGATTGCTAATTTAAGCAATGCAGCAGCCTTATTAAATACTTTTTTAACAGATATTAATTGGGTTGGCTTTTATTTAATGAAAGACGGCGAGCTTGTATTAGGACCGTTCCAGGGTTTACCTGCATGCGTACGTATTCCGGTGGGCCGTGGCGTGTGCGGTACTGCTGTGGCTGAGAAGAAAACGATGCTGGTAGCAGATGTTCATGCATTCCCTGGTCATATCGCTTGCGATGCTGCTTCCAATTCGGAAATTGTCATCCCTTTACAAAAAGACAATGAAGTCATTGGTGTGTTAGATATCGATAGCCCTCTCAAAAATCGATTTTCTGCAGAGGACCAAGCAGGGCTTGAACAATTTGTCGCCGTTTTAATGAAACATATCTAATAAAGTGAAACTTCAATCAGTGGGGGGGTTTTCCTCACCCCACTGATTGTTAGTTGAACCAATCGGGCTTTTACGGGTAGTTGATCTCCCGCCTATCCTTTTCGTCCTTCTTAAGCTAGAGGCGGGAGTCTTAATACCCGTTAATGCGGGACAAAAAAGACCCTACCGTCCACATCGACAGTAGGGTCTTTCAAATTAAAGTTGCATTGTTTTATCAAAAAGACGACATTGATTTTTCCCATTCTTTTTAGCGCTATAAAGAGCCGTATCAGCCTGCAAGAAAATCGATTGGAACTCCGGTCTATTTTCTCTTTCCCAAGTAATCAAACCTGCAGAAATCGTAACTGATGGTGTTGTCGTTTGTGGGATAGAAGCAATAATCTGCTCAGAAAGTTCCAATGCCCCTGATTCTTCGATATTCGGGACATAAACCGATAACTCTTCTCCGCCCCATCTCGCACAAATCCCCTGTTTTCCAACCATTTTCATCAGTTGGCGACCAATCTGTTTTAATACCTGATCTCCAATTTGATGTCCGTACGTATCATTTACACGCTTAAAATTATCAATATCAATCAACATAAACATCCCTGAATCATCCTGCATTAAAGATGTTTCCACATAGCTGTCCAAGTAGCTGCGCGCATATAATTTCGTCAAATGATCACGATCAACCATCTCCTGCAGCCTATTTCTTAAAATAGAGTTTGCAATCGCTAATGACGAGTGATGGATAAGAGACTGCATTAGTTTAAAGCTATCGAACGAGAAGAAATATGGATCACTATGTAAAACAATACTAAATCCATTTATACGCTCCTCTACAATCATCGGTATAGCCATTACAGACTTATACTTTACTTCATCTGCAATCAAGCGGCTAAAATCCGCTATAAACACCGGATCATGTGTACTCTCAAAATGCTTTTCCACATATTCTAAATACATCTTCCCGTCCTCCGACTTAAACAAAGGAGTACAGGCATCCGTGAGTTCATAATCTTCCCCTTGCTTAAATACGAAACAAATTTCCATTGGCTGAAATGATTTGATTAATTGCTTCTGTAAAAATGTAAGCATTTCATTTATGTCGAGCCTCATGTTTAAACGATGGGAAGTTTCATTTATTAACTGCAAGTCGCTTACTAAACGATGGGATTGATGATACAGTTTTGCATTTTCCAAGGCATTGCCCGAAGCTTGTGCCAGCATACGGATGAAATCAATTTGAGTACTTGTAAATTCATAGGTAGGAGATGCACTTACTTGTAAAATACCATAGATAGCTTGCCTGCCTTTAATAGGGGCATTTAATAAACGGCATTCTAAATCATGCGCAACTTCTGTCGTTACATTTCCAGAAACAAACGCCTCAATTGTAGATGGTCTTTCTGATAGATAATCAAAAGGTTTTATGTTAACAGTCGTTTGACGATCTTGATCGTTAGAAAGAATCAATTCCACTCCAAAGTCCGGAAAATTCCCTTGTATCGTGATTAAAACGTTTTGCAAAATAACATTTATATCCATCGTAGAATGGAATAAATCTGTCATATTATAAAGTTTACGGTATTGATTTCCGTTGATGCGGACCTCTCGCGTTTCTTTTAGACCAGAAAACAACTTAGAGATTACCTCAATCAGCTCATCTAATAGGTCTGTCTTAAAAAAGTTTTCCCATTTAGGCGAACTTTCAAATAATAGAACTCCATAAGGAACCTCTCTGCTTGTTTTGAGCAAGATCATGTAAGACATTTTTTCATATTGCTTACGCTCACTTAAAAAGTAAGGGACTTTTCTAATATGAATTTCATTAAAATAGGGTTCAAATAGTTCCCAAGGTATATTTTCATTTTCATTATTTGTGTCTATAGACTTTAATATTTTATCTTCATATACGAGAACTGTACTTAATTGAATATCGAAATACTTATGCAATATTGAAAAAAACGCATTTGAACAATCTTTTAATTCAAAAGATTGTTCAAATCCTTTCATATATATGTCTAATAAATCAGATTTAATATTCTTTACCATCTGTTGATGCTCATTCATTAAATCACCTTTTTCTTTCAACTCAACGAATCAATACAATTATATATCCTTAAGTATACACGGGTTATGCCTATTTGACTATTAATTTATGGTTTTTTCTAATTATACATTCCTTGATTTATATTTTATGCTTTTAAGCTTTATATCTTGACGCTTGTTCCTAAAAAAGTTACAATAGCATTTGTGTAAAATAAACGCAGCAGTTATGCAAATTTGTAATGTATTTTGTTCCTCTAACTGGTTAGATGGTGTAATAGTAACCGAATCGGCTGCTTCGGCGAAATTACGTGAAAATGAAATGCTTATAAATTCGGGGATAACTGGTTTTTGTTTTACAACAAAAAAACCAAATTAAAAGGAGGAGACACAATTATGTCTCGTTATACAGGTCCAACTTGGAAAGTTTCTCGTCGCTTAGGTATTTCTTTAAGCGGTACAGGTAAAGAATTAGAAAAGCGTCCATACGCTCCAGGTCAACACGGTCCAAACTCTCGTGGTAAAAAATCAGAGTATGGTCTACAATTAGCAGAAAAACAAAAATTACGTCATATGTACGGTATGACTGAACGTCAATTCAAAAACTTATTCGTTAAAGCTGGTAAAACACAAGGTGTACACGGTGAAAACTTCATGATCCTTCTTGAAACTCGCCTTGACAACTTAGTTTACCGTTTAGGTTTAGCTCGCACTCGTCGTGCAGCTCGTCAATTAGTTAACCATGGTCACATCTTAGTGGATGGTAAACGTCTTGACATCCCTTCTTACTCAGTGAAACCAGGTCAAACGATTTCTCTACGTGAAAAATCTCAAAACCTTGCTGTTGTAGGTGAAGCTATGGAAGTAAACAACTTCGTACCAGAATATTTATCATTCGACGCTGACGCTAAAACAGGTACTTTCTTACGTTTACCAGAGCGTTCTGAACTGTCAGCTGAAATCAGCGAACAATTAATCGTAGAGTTCTATTCTCGTTAATAAAACTTTGTTGCATTTAGCAACAAAGAAAGCCCTAGAAACCTTGTTAAATCAAGTGTTTCGGGGCTTTTTCTGTTTTATATATTATGCAAGTTAGAGCATTAAAACACATTTATTTGGGGCTAGTTTGGGGCTAAATTGGGGCGAGCGTGTGTATAGGAATGAGTGGGTTAAATCATTTTAACTCTTTGTTACTTTTTCACTGAAAATATACCTAAGTGAAATTTCACTTAGGTATATTTTAGGCATATTAATCTTTAGTTAACTAAATAATTTACTTTTCAACAAAATATTAGCACTAAATCACATTACAAACTTTTTATCATTCACTAAAATATTGATTAGAACACCCATATCTAATTCTTTTTTTACTTCCTTATACCAAATATCAAGATTTTGTCTACCTATGTTTTCCTCTTCTGTTTTTAGATAAATATTTATTCTTCCACTTATATGCCCACCTATATTCACAATAAAGGGCTCTACTTTTATAACCTTAATACTTTTAGGGAGATACACTATTTTTTGGGCTATTATCCCCTCTATAAATTCTATATTAATATCATTATTTTCCTTTTCTGATATTTCGTATTTTTTGATTTTCACTACATTTAAAACTATAAGACATATAGGTAATATTGCTATTAAAAGGAGTTTATACTCATTTAGAATAAACGGTATTGATATAGAAAATACTAGCCATATAACTAAAAGAACCCACATTACAGCTATCAAATATAAATTATAAACTTGAATAAACAAGGAATTTACCTTTTTCTCTTTATTTGAAAAAGACAGCAGGAGATAAAAAATAAAGCACATCAAGTGAATAAAAACGATTAAATGCATTTTATCCCCTCCCTCTTCTCACCATTCATTGCAATTTGAAAGTTCTGGAAGTTAAATTTTTACTTCTATGTATAGACTCCTTTATTTCAACTTTAATTTTTTCAGCCTCTTTCGTTAAATGTGAAACATCGATTTTAAAACTATAAATTCCTTGTTCATTTGATTTGATGGTCATTTTTTTCACATCGTGCGCTTCATTTAAAATAGGTAAAATCGAATAAGTTATATAAGGTTCAAAATATGTTTGTGAATTCCCCTCTTCATCATAAATAGAAAACTCAATCTTAACCTCTTTTTCTGATCTAGATATAATCTCTGAATGATAGTACATATATAATTCAAGCTTAGGCATCAATTCAACAATATATTCAACTTGATCGAACTTTACTTGTACCTTTTTTATATTTCCTGCAATACGTTCAGAAGATCTTTTTTCTGTTTTTCCGTTATTGGTAGTATATGTCGGATATTCTTCGTGATGTGCATATAGTAATTTATGGATATCGCCATAACATCCTTCAAAACCATCAGTATCCCATAATGTTTCAACTAGTAACTGTAAATCTACAATTAATTCTTCAGAAGTAAAACTTTCCCCAAAAATATCTGTTGCAGTTACTTTTAAACTCACAACTTCATTAGGCATAATATCGGGTAATTTCTCAACTTTTTCACCGTTTAATTCATACTCAAATGAATAATTTCTAATTCCATCAAACTTTGATAAACAGTTAAATTCTAAATAAGAATCATAATTAACATTTACTTTAACTAAAAATTCTGGCTGAGATGGATGAAGATAAAAGATATCACTTTTGTGCGCTTCAACCTTACCGAAAATATCTTCACTGTAAAATTCAATTTTATTTCTGCCTGGGTTATATTCATCACCAATAACTACTAAAATGCTATCAAAATATAATTTCCATTCTCCCTCGTTAATTCTATAATAAGTATCAAGAACATCTGGATTATCCTGAACATTTAATGTTATTTCTAATCCTTTATAATTAAAATGGGCGCCTTCCCGTTTCCCTAATTCTTTATAACTAATATACGTTGAAATAGGTCGTTCAGAACGTGGTTCTTGAACTTTAATTTCTCTACCTTCAATTTGTTTCACAGCTTTTTCTTTATCTTCATCATTTTGCTCTAATAATAATTTTGATACTGGTTGACTTTCTTCAAATTCCACTTGTACTACTGCCTTTAGGCTTGGATCAGCTTCTATAGTTTTAAATTTAAATACGGATTCTACTTGTAATTCCTCCGTCACTACAGTTTCCACTTGAGTATACCCTTCATCATAAGCTTCTATTTCAATCTGTTGCGGTTTTTCAGAATTATGAATCAGATATTTAGTATCACCTAAGTAAACTTTTGTAATACTATTAGTAGAAGAATTTATTTCACTAAGTTCTTCTTCGTAATATACATCAACTGGACAATCAATTTTAGTATAGCTCCATTTATTTTTTGGCGTATAAGCCTCTTTTATTGTCTCCAGACGGATTGTATTCTCCAATATAATATCATTAATTAATTTTAATGTTTCTTTGTGTAAGACTATCCCTTGATGTGAAGCTTCAACATAATAAATTTTCGAACTATCCCATGAAGGATTAGGTAAAGCTGAATAAAGAGGCACAGTACCATCCCCATCTAGTGGACCTATATCTTTTTGAATATGTCTACTAAAGGTCGATGTATTAACTACACCTAGAGTTCCTTGAGTAATACCAACAAAATTTATATGTTCAATACTTTCAGGCCAAGGAGAAGCTATAAAATCAAATAAAGATTTGTTAAGATCCTTACCATGCTCTATAACCAAATTATTTCCTTGATATAATTGTTCGAATGATTCTGACCAATTTAACAAATTATTGTTATGTTTTACGTACAAAAGTTCCCTGCAAAATTGTTCTGATGGTAAGAGTTGATATACCGATGGAAAAGTTTGTGCTAATACTTTCGCAAAACTAAAACTCGGAAGATAACTTTTGATTTTTAGACCGTATTTTAAAACTTGATATGCTTTTGGTGATCCTTTCCAAGGAGTTCCCAATGTGATTACTTTACTAATAGTATGAGTTATATTTTGTTCCTTACACCACTCTATATACGACTTTGTCACTAGTCCCCCCATACTGTGCGCCACAATAATTATCTCTTCGCTACTTATCCCTCTTATTAATTGGTGTAATTCCGGGACTATATCTTCACGTATTTCTTTCCTCCAATCATAACCAAATAGTATTACTTTAGTTTCATCGTTAGATAACATTTCTAATGTGGCTATAATGTCTTCGTAAATTTTGTATTTTTGAACCGAGCCTTTTACAAGAGTTAATCCGTATTTCATAGGACTCCCTGGTGTAATTGTTTTAGCCGATTTTTCATCCAAAATAACCCTTTTCAAATACCTAGGGTCTATATTAACCCATCGTTTACTAGGAGTACCAACTGCTTCCCCACCTTCATAAAGTTCTGTACCCATTATTCCTGGAATAAAGACAACATACTTCAAGTAATCACTTCCTATACAATCAATATTTACTTTCATCATTACATTAATTTACTTGATATACAATACCTTCCTAAATTTAGCAACAAAAAAATACCACCCAGAATAACCTACCATTATATAAAAAGCTATTCTGACTAAAGCGGTACTCTAATCACTCATATTATTTTTTAATAAGTTACTGATTCACATCAGTATGTCCTATAGCAAATCATCCTTACTTAAAGGCAATTCTTCCTATTTTTGTATAGCTGCAGTTTTAGTATAACAAATACAGGGCTGAATTAGGACAAGCCTGTGTATAGCAATATGTAAGTCACAGTGCGGCTTTGTAGCAGTTTATGATTCATAATTTTTAAAATACAATTGGGGCTACTCTAGGGAGGCTAAATTTAACCCTTTTTTTAAAGTATCTAATGTTAACGATACCTTTTCACTCTTTTAATAAATTTAAAAGCCGCACTCTATTGAATGCGACTTCCCTATTACGAATGAATTCATTAGCCCTTATATCTCTCAAGAGAATTTATTAACTTTTCTTTTTCTGATAATTGCGCTACTATTAATGCCTTCCAAACAGTTGAAAATTTCTCTTTGCAATCTTCTATTGTTGCCAGTCCCCATTGAACATCGAAGTTTTTACCTCTTACTGCCAATGCCACTTTCTTAAAGTTATCATGAATCTCCACAAAATGAGTAAAAATAATATCAGTGTCCTTTGTTTCTTGCATAATAATCATCGCAAGATCAAGCATTATTTTGTTTTGATCAATCGCTTCATCTCTTATTCTAATTACATCTTCGTTTGTATACTTCATTTCTCCCTGTTTTAATACCGCCTCTTTAATCACTACAGCTTTTAGTAACGTATTATGAATATTAAGAAATACACTTTGAAATTCATTTAATTTTTGAGCTAAAATAGCATTGCTACTTAATTGAAAATTAATTAGTAATCTTTCTCTTTCTAGTCGATCTTGTTTTAAAATAACCTGTTCTTCTCGTCTAACCTTCTCATGAAATGTTTTTTCAGATAGTTTCTTTTCATGCTGAATAATTAGATAAGTTGTAGCTATTACGGCCATACTCCCAAATATACCACCTAAATAACTACCCCAAAAACTAATCCAAGCTTCTACTTCCCCTGGAGCTTTTGAAAAAACAGGTTTCTTCAAAAACACTGCCATAATTCCTGGGACAATAAGTAAAATGAAAACTATAAATATTACCACTGCTAGTATAATTATGTTATCTCTTTTTTGTGTATCTCTCATGTAACTCCCCCCATTTTATAATAAATCAATCATGGAAGAATTAACATAACTCAATTTCCATAAGACAAAAAACAGTGAAACAATCATGTCTCACTGCACTTTTATCATATTTGTTCTTTTAGTTTAGTTAAAAATTTCATCTTGCTACCATCTTCTCTTTTGGGGCTAATTATTTGGGGGGTGCTGAAAATTCAGCCACCCCTTTTTATTCTTTAGATGTCCCCAGTTTTGGGGAGATCTTTTATTATGATGGGCTGAACTTTCATCTCACAGGACTGGGGTAAAAGCCCCTCACTATTTACATATTTGCGAATTAAACTCAACTTAGGATGGCTCGTACATAAGGACAATGGTGTATATTTGGAAGCCTTTAAATATACACCATTGTCTATATGACACGACTGCATAAGCCTATGATGCAAAAAGCCTATAATACCAATACTTTTATGAGATATTAATTGCACTCAAAAGCGGAATAATATAGTCACAACAACCGAAAGTCCGGCGCGGAAATGACTACTTCAGCAATGACGGACTTTTTCATTTTTTGTCATTAATTATGAGTTATCCTAATCAATTCAACTAGGGAAAGTCCACCTAATTGGTTCATCCACCAAATAAGAAAGTAGATCGACCAAACTATAAGATTCTCCGGTTTCGGTTCTTATATATTTTAAGAGTGCCTTTAATTCCTTTTTCTCTGATTTATCAATTGTGTTTAAATAAGTTTCAACATACTTTTCAATAAAAACGCCATCAGTAATACTTTCATAAAGTAAAACGGCTGATACCGCCGAAACTGAACAATCGAATACATACGATAGAGCAGAAATAAATTCATACTCTTCTTGATTTACTCTAAAAGAGACCCTTCCCTTTTCTCCAAACGCTACACTATAAAGTTTTTCATTCTTCAGATCCCCCCTGAAAATTGTATTTTTTATTTTGATACTTCTTCTAAAATACTTCGATAACTCTAGTAAGACTTTTTCATTTCCAAAAAGCGCATTTTCAATCAGATCCACACAAACATCCTTCACTGGAGTTTTAACGATATACGCTAAACGATAAATAGAATCTTTTAATTCTAAATTAACGATAGGCTTTATATCCTTCTTTTTGTCGCTTCTAACTTTCCGTTTCCGCTCCCCTGCTTGCAATCCCATTCCTCCTTGTTTAGAGAAAATAAAAAATGAACAATGTCCCTATGTCCTAAAGATAACTCAATGTATGCTCCAGGAGAGGGGGGATATGCGTACTTAAAACATGAACTTTGTTCTAGACTTATTGGGTCCGTTATATCTAGGACACCTTCCGAACAATTGAATTGTTTAAAATTAGTAATCTCTGCACACACTCTTAAAAAAAGGTGTGCGATTATGTCTAATACGAAAAAAATTAGTGAAGAAGAAAAGAAAAAGCTACTTGAGGGTGTACGCAAGCATAGTGAAAAGTATCTCTTCGGGTCAAAAAATGTTAAGTCAAAAAAAAATAAAAAAGACTGATTACTTGTCCTAGTGTCAGTCTTTTTTACAGTCTAATGGTCGATAGTGCTTGTTAAATTAATTTTTTTGCTAAGTTTAATTTCAAAGTAGCGTGAACTGTTGAAAGATAATAATGGAACATCCATTCATACCAAATTGGCTTATCATAATTAGTTCGCTGCTCAAAATTATTATGTCTTATGCCATATTTATTGACCAATTGGAAAATCAACTTATCGTGGCTCTCTGTAGTAATGTTTTTCAAGCTATCTCTATACGGCTCCAAAATGTCAGCTAGTAAGTTGATAGCCTTCATTTTCTCGGTTTCACCGGAATCATATCTGAAAAACATCTTTATGGCAGTTTCTACTTTCTCCGTTGTTGAATCCTCAGTATTTTCAGGTAAATCTTGCGTAATTAAATTCCCTAAACCATCTTCCGGTAAATTAATTATGTAGCCGCTTTCCGTCAATAAATAGCCATTGTTCAGACAAACAAGGTATTTATTAATCATGTCCCTAAATTCCGTTTGAGCCTCTTTTTCTTCATACATACCGAAACCGTCAATTCTTCTAATGAACTTATGTAAAACCTCAATAAGCGTAAAAGTGTCCTCTTTTGGTCGCTTATAATTGTAATCAATAGGCCATATATTCTTTAATTTAGCCTCTGCGAACAAATACGCTTCAGGGCTTGGGGACATTAATCTAGGTTCGCTATGGTGTCCTTCAAACGCTAATTTAAAGTAATGCTTTTCCAAAAAATAATGGTAAACATCTACAAAAAACTGTTAAAATGAGTAGTGGTAATTTTCATATCTTCCAAATTGATATGCCCATTTCTAACTGCATAAAATTCCATTGGATCTTCGCACCTTTCAATTAAATTTTTATTTAAAAAACGAATAGAGCAAATTGGAGAATGCCTGACTTATCGGAATTCCCTTGCTTGTAGTATTCGTCTAAACGCTAGTCAATCCCTTTAGTAATAACAATTTTCTTTCTAATTTTATCGCCTTGTGGAAGTGCTTTAATGCGCTCTTACTTTGACTATTCAATTTCGAACTCACCTATGATGACCTCGTGAAACGCGACCACACACTTTCGTGGTCACCTAATAAAGCGCAGTCCAGTACCGACCAAATCATACTATACTGAGGCTAGGAGCAATTTTGCGCTGAGTGCTATACTATCGCCTTCATCTCCTTTGCTGGGCTGACCGCTATAATGTATCGGCAAGGTAGGTACTGAAACCCGAGTGAAGTAAAACTACATTCAGGTCGATGAAGTCGAAAGCTCACTTACACAATCCGTAGCTCGTATAAAAATAATTTCAACCGTACATTCTCCATTTCAGCTCCGACTATCCGTAATTTGCGTATGGTCTACGTTCAATATAGGTTTCCTCAATTTTGAGGATACCTGATGCAAGGATTGTTTGCATGAGATGATTGCGCGGATCTGAGGTAAACAATACTTACACTAGGTAATAGGAAAGCCGAAAAAAAAGCACCCCTCGGATAAAGGGTGCGGATCCTATAAGTCTCTTGCTAATGAAATCATCAGTCTAGCTCCTTGGTATTAAATCCCGGCGATATATCCTTAAATCCATTCATTCATAATGATTTCTTGAATAGCTTTCGCTGTTGGTTCTCTTAGCCAAACACGCTTACCACCTTTTTCTCGCTGACGTTCGTAACGTTGTATACGTGGATCATTTAAAATGTGGTCCTCTAAAAACTTTCTGCTATAAGTAGTAGTTTCCATGATGTCATTAATGTCCCAAAAAAGGATTAAAGGCTGTGCAGCTCCTTGGATCAACTCGTCCAGTCGTTGATGCACTTTTTCTGGTGTTATGCCTGCCATTTCGAAAAGTGCTTGTATTAGTTCTTTTTCCGTTTTAATATCCATAAACATTTATCTCCTTTTTATTTTAGTAAATTTAAAAAACGCACGGAAATAAGTACCGCGCGTTACTTTCTGTTATAATAAAGCTTGCAACTGATTCAGTTTACCGACTGAATATGTGAGCCTACTGTTACCGCAGCAGGCTTTTCTTTTTGCTCTGATAATGAGCGTACCCACAAACGCACTTCCTCGTAATTGACTGGATCACGTCCGTTTAGCTTAATGAACATACGTGTATTTGTACGTTCAGCTAAAGAGTTCCAGCGCTCTACATCGTAATCCTCTAAGATAGCTACGTTTGACCCGCTATAAAAATCGATATTTTTAATGTTCATCATTGTTCCCCCATCTCTTTTAACTGCTTTTGTTGTGCTATGCCTATTTCTTCGGAAACTTGGAGAGGTGATTTCCCTTGAACATTGATGTCATACTCTCTCGCTAAATGTGCTAATACCAGGTACAACCCTTTTTGTTCAATAAAACGTTCGTATGCTTTATACAAAATGAAGGCCTCGTATAAACTAGCTGCTACTTTCTTATAAGAATGAATAACCCCAAATACTGTGTCGTCATGAAATGCTACTGTAGCTATACCATTTTTGTAGTGTAGCTTGATACTGCAATATTGCTGTAAGCGTTTATCCATGTTCTAGCTCCTTTCTGTTTAACAACGAGCCTAGTATTTCTTGTCCATTTCCAGGCTAACTTTTGATAGTTATAGTTTTGTACTAACTTCGTTGTACTTTATATTAACTTCATTGTATAACATCTTAATAAAAAGTCAATAGTATTTTATACTTTTTACTAACTACTATGTATTTTATTATTAATAGTTGATATAATACTTATTAGAAATGAGGTGGAATTATGGTTATTAAATTTAAATTAGACCGAGTAATGTTCGAAAAAGGGAATATGAAAGTTCCTGAATTGCAAGAATTAAGTGGATTGAACAAAAACACGTTGTATAGCTTCTATAAAGGTGAAATAAAGCGTTTTGACACTGACACATTAAACAGTCTTTGCAAAGCCTTGGATTGTCAGTTGAGTGATTTAATTGAATATGTTCCAGATAAAGAAGAAAATGAATAAATTTTTAGCTGCTGTTAACCAATTTGGTTAATGGCTTTTATTCTTCGGCAAGGGATTGTAAATTTGCAACTCTTTACTAATGGTAGGTCAAATTAGACACTCAATCTCCAACCGATCAATGAGGACTGTCCAAAATTGGACAGTCCAATTTTAGACTTGGCATTGATTTAGTATACTGGAAATTTAGCTATAATTAATTCACCACAAAATTGTGGTCATCTATTTACTGAGCTGTTGCTCTTTTTTGAGCGATAGTTTTTTCTTTTGTACAAAATTGTTCAAAAGGCCTCGTAACTTTTTATGCGCCAAACAAAATGCTTTTTAGCTTTCAATGGCTAAAATGTTTCCCAACTTGCTGGGAAAACGGATTAAATGGGGCTATTTTTTGGGGCTAATTGTTTTTATTGACCTTTAACTGTTGGTGTGACTGCATTTTATTGAAGTAGTGAGTATTAGAGCGACTAATAAAAATTGCTTCTTAGAGAGCAATAACAAAGAACCTAGAAGTATTGATCTCTCAATACTCCTAGGTTCTTTTATTTTTTAGAAATTATAGAATAAGGTAAGTCAGACATTCTATTCAAATAACCTGCCCTATTTGCCTTTCATAAAATCATCTAGGTTTCTTTTTGACTGCCATCGAAAATTTTCCCTAAAAAGAAACCATCTATTTCATTTAACTTTCCTCGCCAAAGAATTTCTCCTTTTGAAGGCGTGGGCTTGCTATCACCACAATATACTTTGGTGTTTTTCATATGAATAAAATAGGCTTCAGAGCCATTATTATTTTGAGCTGCTTCTCCCGCTTCTCTCAGCTCTTCACTTACCAGTTGGGCAACTTCATTTCCCTCTTCAAAAGTTTCACTTAAAGTATCGAAATACTCCTTAGCAGATACCATCGTCCCCGTAATAACCGAACCTTTCACGTTTAAGGTAATATCTAACGCGAAATCATGTTGATTTGCTGCTTGAACAAAAAATTCGAGAATGTTATCTTTGCTACTGCTTGAACTACTCATTTTTACATCTCCTTTTTTAATCCATCCAGAATCAGATAAGTTTCATCATCCGAGAGGACATTGTAGGGTTGATTCTTAACCTCCTTATTTGATTTTTGTTCCGAATTGCGATTTTTGCTTTTTTTAGATACATCATTATTTTTGTTGTCCTGATCTTTTTCTGTAGCGTTATTAACTGATTTTGTATCTTTTTCCCCATTCTGTTGTCCAGAATTTTCCTCTTCACTTTTATTATTTTCATCTTTGATCTCAGAGCTATCTTCTGCTTTTCCTTGTTTTCTTTCCTCTTCATCATCTTCTTGAACACTATGTTGTTCAGCTAAATCATCCTTGAATTCCTGTTTTTTTTTATTCATATCGCCTTTGTTATTTTCAAAATCGTTTCCTGAATTTCTTGAGGAATCTTCCCCCTCTTCCTCTTGATTCAGATTATTTTGAAAAGATGCTAATTCGTTTTTTTCACTTGATTCGCTATCTTTTTGATTGGAATTCAAATCTTCGTTTGGACTGCTTTTCTGTTCAAGCATTTTAGTCAGTAACTCTTCAATTTTACCTAAGCGGTTTTCGAAATTTTGCGTGTCTTTTTTTGATGAACTATGATTTTCGCGTATATCCATTTCACTTGAATCAGGTTGACTCTCATCGTTACCTTTTGTACTCTCAGGTGTTTCTTCCTTTTTACTATTGTTTTGTTTTTGAGTTTGAGCTTGCGGTTTTGAATCATTACCGCGACTAGCTTCCGATTGTACAGGTTCGTTATCACCAGGGGCATCATCTTTCATTTCTGTCTCTTCGTGATTATCTTTTGCGTCTGATTCTTGTGCCCCTGCCTTTGTTTCACTTTCCTGTTCTTGTTTTTCTGGCGTTTCATCATGCAAAGGACCTTCCAAATGAGAATCTGAACCTTTACTTTCCTGTTGATCGTTTAATTCAGACTGTTCCTCTTCCCCGTCTATTTGATTTTCAGAACTACCTTGCTCCTGCAAATCACTTGTCGGCTTGGATTGTTTTGCAGATTTTTCGGACGTCTCATTTATTTCATTATTTTTTGATTGTATTAGATTTGAAAGCATTTCTTCCAATTTATCCAAGCGGTTATTTATGCTGTTTTCTTGATTAGAATCCTTTGTACCATTACTCGCAGTGCTATCAATATTTGTAGAAAGACTTGTTTCACTTTCGGATTCCGTTCCTTTTTGGTCAGACTCACTATTTTGAGCTTCAATGTCACCTTTCGCAAACAGCTTTGAAGGGGCATTAAAAATGGAACCCACTGCTTTCTTAGAATTTTCTTTTACTTTTTGTCCTAAATCCGTTCCTGTTTCAACTAGTTTTTTTCCGTTTTCAGGATTAGAAAAATACCCAACCGTAGCTCCGATTAACCCGCCTGTTATAGAACGTTTAAGGTTGTTGCTATTAACGCTATCTTCTTTTTTTATTTCCTCTGTTTGAGTTTGATCCAATTTTGTTTCAGCCAATATAAAAACCTCCAAATCGTAAAATTGAGTATTCATTATATAGTTTCTTTTTTCTATCGCTATATCGATTCAATCAACTAGCCCCTATCTAATCTCTGGGGAGCATGCTATTTATCTAGTATTTTTTTCGTTTTAATCTAATTTATTATTCTGTTCTGTTTGGAATTAAACCGTTTGCGGAAAGGCTCTTTTCAAGTGATTCGATTCTTTCCTGAAGTCTCTTATTTTCTTCTTCCAATAATTTCGTATTTTCCGTAGCTTTAGATGTTAAGTAAGGATCTGTTTCCCACCAATCCATTCCAATTTCCTTTGCTTTATCAACAGAAGCAACGATTAGGCGTATTTTAATGGTTAACAGTTCAACGTCGGCAATTCCTACTGTAATATCCCCTGCAATGACTACACCCTTATCTAATATTTTTTCTAAGACATCTACAATCGTGCTAGATTGCATTGAATGTTCGACCATTTTCTAGTCCTCCTCGTATTTTTATCAGAGCAAGCTTCCTAAAGGACCAAGATCTATATTTAAATCTTCATCATCCAGACCGAATATCTCCTTTAATTCCTCCATCTTTTCCTCAAGATTCATTAATGCTTCGCCTAAATTTTCAATTTGCTCGTCAGTCAGCGTCCCGCCTTCTACACGGCGGAGCGCATGCCTTTCTACAATTTGCCTCAATAGTTCAACGACGGTTAAAACTAACTGTGCCAACCCGTGCTCTGCATTATCAGGGTCCAGATTAATTTTTCCATTTGTCTGGCTGATTGGTTGCATCAATCAATGCCTCCTTCTCTAAATCAAATTCTGCTGAGGATATGGTTTTACGTCCTTCCTGCTTAGCCTGGACAAGAGATTCCACGGATGCTATTAGCAATCGCAAATCTAGATAAACCAGGTCAACTCCGGCAATAGAAATTACTAGATCCGCCTTTAAAGCTACGCCCTTATCAAGGATGACATCCAAAATATCAATTAAGCCGATCTCTTTATTTTCAATCGTATCTCTTACTGAATACATATACTCGTCCTCACTTATTAGAAGCTTGTAAAATGGTAAGCAGGCCATGGTCCAGTTGCCTCAAACTTCCATCCATCTTCCTTCATATACTTTTCATATCGCTGAATTTCTTCTAAAAAAGGCTCGACCTTCGTTTTTGATACTAGATATACACCATTCCATGTCATATTTTCTTTTCTACCTGTTACTTCATTGCTCCAAGATTTTTTTACATCCCCTCGGAGGACATATTCTTTCAAACCTACATGTATTTTTTCACTAATCTTGTTTTTTTCAGCTTCCAACTCAGATTCAATTAATTTATCTAGCTTTTTCTTTTCGAAAAATTGTCTTCCTTTTGATAATTGATTAATTTCCTCTTTTTTAGCTTCTATTGTTGGATTATTTTCGCTTACTTGCTTTTTAAGAAGTTTATCATCACTGTAGATTTTTAAATTCCATTCTTCATTACCCTTGATTAAATCAAAAGCACTAATTAGTTTTGCTTCATTTGTGGTGACAGCTGTGTTCAAGCTATCTTGATTTTTATATAATG
Source organism: Lysinibacillus odysseyi (assembly GCA_014595895.1). Classification (GTDB taxonomy): domain Bacteria; phylum Bacillota; class Bacilli; order Bacillales_A; family Planococcaceae; genus Lysinibacillus_B; species Lysinibacillus_B odysseyi_A. The sequence continues at coordinate 1,996,996 of JABUKB010000001.1, forward strand.
TGCAAAATTTTAGAGGGACAATTGTGTATATTCTCGATAGCTTTAATACCGTTTCATGATGATGAAATGCTTTTTCCTGTAGCCATTCCATATCATTATTAATCCGCTCTTTCAACATTTCTTCCGAGTACATTTCTGAATCAAGATTACAAGCAATCGCTGTTATCTTGCCTACAGGAATAGTGTAAATGTCACCAATCCCATCAAAACCTTTTAAATCCGGCAACGATTGCCCTCCCTCCTCCGCTGGAATTAATCCATATAAATAAAGTAGATCTTCCATTAGCTAGCCTCTCCTCTTTGTCATCTCTTCCCATTGTTCCATTTCCAGCCGTTTTGCTGTTTCATATCTAATGATCAACTCTTCTTCCTGTTGTTTATAGGCTTTTTCTGGAATGTCGCCAAGTTCATACATCATTTGAAGCTGAATCAACTTTTGCTGTATAGTCGGTAAATCATAATACTCTTTATCAGCTTCCTCTTTTACCTTTTCCGCAATTTTAATGACAAGGTTAATCGGAGCAGAAACCAGTTTATGAATCATCCGGCATCTTCTACTTTCAAATGGATATTTACAAAATTATAGGCAGCCCAAGGACCGCTATAACTGAATTCAACCTTATCTTTCCATTTTTCATACGCCTCATTCACCTTTAAGTCAAACTCTTCCTCTTTGCCTCGGTCCACTAGAAAAGATGCATTTAAGAGCATTTTTTCTCCTATAGGTTCATTGGTTTTTGAAGCTTCAGCTATTTCTTCTAATGGATTAAATACTTCTTGTTTAATTTCTTTTTGTAAAGAAGAAACAAGTTTTTGGGCTACTTCGCCAAGTTGAATTCTCTCGTAGTAGCTGGCTGCCTCCGATTTTCCTTGGACGGATTTGGCCATTTTTTCAATTTTTGAATTGCCTTGAATGTGCGATTCTAACCAATCTTTTTTCCCTATTACCTTTAATCCAATTTCGATTTTTCCTTTTATTTCAGGGAAAAGTTTTGCAAATTGAGGATAGAGATTTTCAAGCAGTACACCGACATCTGCTTTTGAATGGAAGACATTCCCGAAGCTCACTGGTATAACCGTCTGATTTCTCTCCATTACGAGTGAAACAGCTCTTTGATGCATCATTAAGTTGTCTTTATTAGGATGATAAATTTTCAATGGTGCTTCTGTAGCAACGATCCCCGCATCCTTATAGCGAATTATGAATAGACTCCTAGTCTCTCCTTCCATTTCAATCTCGCCAAAATCCACATCTTCACTCTCATCTATTTGAATTGCGCAAAAAATATAGATACCCATTTGCTCTTCTTGGTTCACTGTCAGACACTCCTTTTATTTCTCATTTACTTTCATGTTATTGCATGCTTCAATAATCATTTCTTTGGCAGCTTTTATTGGTTCATCTGTTTCTAAATACCTGCTTAGCTGATGAGCTAACACGTCGATACATAAACCTTGGAATTTAGGATCCGAACCATCTACCGGAAGCCCTTCTTGTACGGTTAGTTTCGCAATCATTAAGGATGCTCGAAGACTTGGCCCGCTATCGTTACATAATTTGCGTAACCCAGCAACTAGAGTTGCAATAGCTTCAGCTTCACTTTTATCAATATCTATTTTCTCCGCTAGAATAGCTGCTTCACGATCATTCTCTTTGTGATCGATAAAGATTGTAATAAGCCGATCAAGCAAGGCATCCTGTGTTTGATAGACTCCCGCATATTCATCAGGGTTACTAGTGAAAATCACGGTAAAATCAGGATGTACCCGAACAAAGGGTTCTGTTAGTTTTGTCCCGTATAAAGGCAGAATCCCTTCTTCTAAAATAGATAGAAAGATATTATTCGTGTTTGGGCTAGAACGTGTGAACTCATCATAAACGAGGGTGTATCCATTCTTGACTGCCTCTAACAACCGTCCATCCTTCCAAGTTTCTGTCACATTTTCTTCCTTTTTATAAACTGACCGAATATAGTTATCAATCAATTTTTTGCTTGTATATCCTGTAAAGTCACCAATCAAATCTTTATTGTTTAATTCATGGTTACCATGGATTAGCATGACTGGTTTTTTTAGCCGCTTTGCTAAGGCTAGAGCAAGGGAGGTTTTTCCTGTTCCTGACGGTCCTGTAAAATGAACAGGATAGCCGGCTTTCAGGTATTGCAAGGAACGAGAAAGTAAGTCTTCTGTTATTTCGTCTTGTACAATAGCTCTTTTGTTTTTGTTGAATTTCGTCTTTAAGACTGTCACTTTTCCTCACCTGCTTCCATATCCTACATTTCCTGCTTAATAGAGCTTCTGTAACGAATATCTCTTCTTTTATAAGAGATAATTTCTATGTCTTGATTTAAATAAACATCGTATATACCAAGCATTTCATCCTTGGCATATCTTTTCATATATTCTTTTTCCTCAATGACTTCTACCGTCAGCTTCCAGCCATTCTCTTCACTTTCTTCTACAGCTGTAATTTTATGAACGGGTGCAACGTATTCATTAAAGAATTCCGTTACAGTTCCAATAATTTTTTTTATTTCCATTGCGGCCTCCTAAGCGTAAAGTAGGCCAGGGACAATTTACCCCCTGGCTACTATCTTCTCTTAGATACTAAATCGGGCATTTCCCTCATTTGTCTGGGCAGGAATTTTATCTCCTTCATAATTATCCTGTAGCAGCCCAACAGCCTCGGCATAACGTAACCATGTATCAACACTAGCAATCACCACTCGTGCTTCCACTGTTAAAATTTCAATGCCGACCACTGAAACTCTTACGAATGCATCAATGACAATCCCTTTATCCAGTATTCGATCAATAACCTCTGCTAGACTTGAACTATCTGTACTTTTTTGAAGTGCCATTTTTTCATTCTCCTTTCATCATTTCATTTAAGAAATGATTGTTTTTATATCATTTGAAGATTTGATATTCTTTGCGCTTTTAATCTTGGTAACACTTTTGATATTTCGCGAAGTATTTATATTTTTAATGCTTTTGACTTGTGGCTCTTTGTCCTTTTTATTTGCTGAGGAAACCTTCTCTTGAAAGTGCTTCCCGGCTTCAACCGCTTTTCCCAGACTTTCTTGGGCGGAAAGCAGTACTTCCTGGGCTTTTTCTTTTGCTTTCTCCGCTTTATCATGGACTTGATTCGCAAAATTGTCCTTTGCATTCTCCATTTTTCCAGTGAGCTTATCCGCTTTGCCTTGAATATGGTTCTCTACCATTTCTTTTCCGGTTTCTATAGCGGTTTCCTTTACTTTTTCTTTTATGGGCTCTGGAGTATGGTCAACGACATTTTTCACAACTTTCCCTGCTGTCTTTTTTAACCCTTTGTCCAATTAGACACCCCCCTCTAGGTTTATAAAAAGAAGGAATATTATTTGGACTCCACCAGTTGACCTAACATTTTTTCTATTTTCTCAAGACGTTCATTTAAAACTTTATTTTCTTCCTTAATATCTTCATATTTGGATGATTGATTTTCCTCACCTGAGTTACTTGTCGATCCGTTGGAATCTTTTTCATTTGCATGAGAGCGCATTCCATTCTCTATTTTATTGATGTAACCCATCGCTAATTGTTTAACGCTACTTTGTGCCTGGTCAGCCAGTAATTCCTGCGCTGTTTTTTTAAATTCCCTTCTTGCAATTTTTACTAGCTCAGATTCGCTCACATTTTGCACGAGTTTCTTGCTCGTATCTGGGTTAGCCAACAAACCGATTCCTGCTCCTACCAGACCGCCTAATATCGCCATGTTTACGGAGTAATTAGCTCCTTGACCTTTTTTATCCAGTTGCTCTTCATTTTGAATCTCTTTAGTTTCTGCCTTTTCCTCATTTGTGCCTTCTTTTAAGGCAGTATTTTTATTCGTTTCATCTATCTTCATTTGAATCACCTCATATTTTGATTAAAGTACCCTTTTCTACTTTATTATCTAGAAACTCAATTGCGGATTTGGAGCCTGCTCTCTACTTGATTTACCTTCATCCGAAACTTTCTCTTCTAACAAACCTACAGCTTCGGCATAACGAAGCCATGTATCCACGCTCGCAATAACGACTCGGGCTTCAACCGTAAGAATTTCAATGCCTACCAATGAAACCCTTACAAACGCATCAATCACAATTCCCTTATCAAGAATTCTATCAATCACTTCAGCAAGGCTTGAACTATCTGTACTTTTTTGAATACTCATGACTTTGTCTCCTCTCGAATTATTTTCTCAGGAATATTACTAGGTCATATTATTTTGTGGATATAAGTTTTAATAGCCTTCGAAACTATTCATTAAACCAGAGATTATTACCCTTTTAATAAACTTCTTCCTACAAAACCGTTTTTTGTAATTTTTTTAATATCTGAGCAGTAGTCAACAAGAGGTTTCCAAAAATTTAATAATTATTTATTACATTCTCATTAAATTTCATAGAAATAAAAAAAGAACATGAAACTTCACGTTCTTTGCATGTTTTATTCGTTCTTCAAGCTTTATCCTCCGATTGCAATAACTTAGATTTAGGAATATTTTATAGGTTTAAAGGATGATAATTCTAAGCTTTTCTCTCGTTAATAATATTGTTTCTTACGGAGCAATAACAAAAACCCTTAGAACTCTTGAACTATCAAGGGTTCTAAGGGTTTTATTTTATTTCTGCTGTGTATAATAATTTATTCCTCCCCTTAAAATCCATTCACTCTTTCCACTAATGAACCTATTTAGTCGATTAGTGTTTAGTAAGACTTATTACGAAAGCATTCTTCACAAATGAATGTGCCTTCGTTTCTTAAATAAGCTTTTATCTCACTAAACCCTTTTCGCTTTGGGTACCGCATTTTTACCAAAACAACGTCATCCCCTTTAATTTCTCTTTCACATACCATACATTTAGGTTTATCCCCCAACATAACGAAACCCCCTTAGTCAAATACTCTCCTGAATGCCTATAGAAATAACTTCCATCCTAAATTTTCAAGCTAACCTGCCCTTTCGTGAACTAAAAACTATACATAGATTGGTCTATATTCTTTCGAAAGAGCAAGTATTTTCTCTGCGATTTCCTGTTCGTAATCTCCCTCTAATAAAATCGCCTCTTTTGCAAAAGGAGCTAACTGTTGGTGATAGCCAATCATAACTGTATGCAAAGCGTTTTCAAACATAGATATATCATTCGCATCGTTCCCAAAAGCAATATATGTACCCTCTTGTATCCCAAGAGCTTTTAATGCACTCCATTTAGTTACCCCGCTAGGACTGATATCCAGTACATTCTCTTTGCTATGTTTATTTACATACACATTGAGTTTTGAAAGTTTCTCTGCTAATTCATCCATGTTATCTGAGGTTAACAGGAGCACTTTAACTATCGGATCAAGAGACGCCAAACTAACCATTTTTGCCAATTTTGCGGGATCTAAATTTTGAAGTATAGAATGTGTATCTGGACCTGTATAAGCATAATCCCAATCACTATCTATTAGATAAGTAGCATTATACTGATGTATAAGACTCTTTATTTCGTTCATTTCATGGGTTGAAAACGAATGGGAATTAACTACTTTTCCCCCTTTTGATAGTAAAGAGCCATTTCCCCCAATCATTGTGTAATGATGAAATGCTTCATCTATGACAGGTAGCATATCTCGAATAGGTCTTGCTGATGCAAAAATGACTTCAAAACCCGCCTCTGTTAACGCTGACAACGAATGAAGGATTCTGCTGGATATTGGTTGTCCTTTAAAACAAACTGTACCATCTAAATCAAAAACAAATCTCATTGTCTCCCTCTCTTTCATCCTAAGTGAATAAATTATACCATAAAAAGGAAATAAGTTTTTCTTATCAGACTAATTTGTCTATTGGTTCCATAAAACTGTTCTGCATATAGAAGCTCTAAAAACTCTCGCTATTCGCACCACTCTTTCACCTCTCCCTCCGCAAAGCTCCTGCCTTTCTGCATGCCAAAACATAAAAAAACGGCAGCCTATAAAGACTGCCGTTTCTCTTACACTAATAAAATACTGAATACCGTAACAATTAAACCTACTATCACACCTGCAAGAAGCAATGTGAAAAATGCCTTCCACTTAGAAAAGCCATGCACTTCAGAGATTCCTACAAGTGAAACAATAAACGTCCAAATACTCGCTGCTAAAATAGCAAAGCCACCAAAATAAGAACCAATCAACTGACCCAATGTCGCATCATACGGCATACTAAAATAAGTTTGCGGGGCTAATTGTAGCCAAAATAATAAGATTGGTAACACCCAAATATACGGGATCATCGTCAAACACATCATTTGAAATAATGGTTTAAACGTCCCTTTCCCTCCGAAAAAGCCACCGACCACATTGAGCATCATCGCCATAATTAAATTCATCAGCATAAAATAAATGATACCTGTCACAAAAGATGAGTATACAATCTGTCCCAATGAATATCCCATCGGATAGGCTGTACCATATAAAAGTGTGAGATTGCTAGCAAAGGCCCCTAGTATCCCTATGTATATTGCATAGGAAAATTGCTTCCTTTGCAGCGCATAATGAAACGCATCACGTGGTTTTACCATCATCGATAAGATAGGCATATAATCAGTTGGTATATGTTGTTTTTGTACAGTCAAAAGCTTGTCCTCCTCAAATCCAATAAAACTATTATACTAATAATTTCACCATTTCGATACTTTGATGCTTTTAGCATAAAAAAGAGGATAGAAAATCACACCTTATCACTCAAAAACAGATACATATCCTACCTTTTCGACAAGTTTTTGTCCCTGTTGGGATGTCATCCATTGCAGTAACAATTCTACCTGTGGGTTTGTCGTCCCTGCGGTAATAGCATAAAAGTCATCGGCAATTGGGTATCGGCCATTACGAATATTTTCCTTCGTCGGTTCAACCCCTTCAATCGCTAGAAGCTTGATATCATGATTGCCAATCATGTCAGTTGTATAATAGCGGAAAGAATAGCCGATTGCATTGCCATAATTTCGATATTGCGCTACCTCATTGATCATTCCACCCATCCCTGAGGTTACGTTTTCCCTCGGCGCCTCCATAATTGGAATGTCACCCATTAGATTTTGTAGTGCTGTTTGAGAACCACTGTCTTGTGGGCGCTGGAAAGCACGGATCGCTTCATTTTCTCCACCAACTTGTGACCAATTGGTAATATCCCCACTGTAAATTTTCTGAATCTGATCAATTGTTAATGAATCTACAGGATTATTTTTATGTACAAAAAACACAAAAGCTTCCTTGCCAATTGGTGTTAGCTCTAGCTTTTTACCGTACGTCTCTGCCATGTTTTGCTGTTGCTTTGATGGCGGTCCAACAAAAATAACATCTACCGTATTCTCCAGCACATTTTTATATGCTTCTGGGGTTGTGTTCATTTGTATCACTTGCTGTTCAAAATAATCCAGCCGTTCAGGATAAATTGTCTGCATCACAGCTGCATAGAGAGGAAACATAGCCGTCGCCCCGTCCAAAATAGGAAGAGGCTCTTCTAACGTTAACGTAGCTGGTTCCCCTAATGTAACTAACTTATTATTTGCCTGAAACGGCAGATATTCATAAATAGATACCTCTGACCCAACTGTCGGAAGTGAGTCTTTATAGAATTGCATAACTGCAGGCACTGCACCTGTTACTAATACAATCATACCTATTGCCACTGCCATTTTTATACGTTTGGCCGATTGTAAGAAACCACAAATTTTTAGTATCATACCGCCGTAAATAACCGCTAATATAATCGCAATGAATAAAGTATATTGCGTATTCGTTACGAGTAGCATATAAAGCATTGTTGGAAATGCTATAAATCCAAAAGCAAGTGTCAGTGTTACAACTATTATTAATTTATCCATAATTATCCATCTCCCTTTTATTATAACGAAAAAGAAAGGCGTTTGTTGCAATCTATAACAAAGGCGTGTCCTAAAACTTGAGACACGCCCTATTAGCTAGTTAAACTTCACCATATGATATTTTTTCTTACCGCGACGAATAATCGCAAAGGCATCTTCTAAACGATCTTTTGCCTCTACTGTATACTCAAGATCTTGAATTTTTTCCCCGTTAATGGAAATGGCACCGTTTGTTACATCTTCACGCGCTTGGCGTTTCGATGAAGAAATACCGGCTTCCACAATTAGCTCTACGATATTTTTATCTTCCTTTGCTACTTCTACAGAAGGTACTCCAGAAAATGCAACTTTCATTTCTTCTACAGACAACGCTTTTAAATCACCTGAGAATAATGCTGCTGTAATACGCTCGGCTGCTGCTAAGCCTTCCTCACCGTGAATCAGTTTTGTCATTTCGCTAGCTAGTGCTTTTTGTGCCTTACGTAAATGTGGCTCTTCCTCTACACTTACTGCTAATGCTTCAATTTCTTCACGCGATAAGAAGGTAAAGATTTTTAAATACTTCACTACATCCGCATCTGCAGCGTTAATCCAGAATTGGTAGAATTCATACGGACTTGTTTTTTCCGCGTCTAACCAAACCGCGCCGCCAGCTGTTTTACCAAATTTCGTCCCATCTGCTTTTGTTACTAATGGAATCGTAATACCAAACGCTTTTGCTTCTTCGTCATGCGTTTTACGTATCACTTCCAGACCTGTTGTGATATTGCCCCACTGATCCGAGCCACCGACTTGAATACGCACGTTTTCTTCATTGTACAAATGGTTAAAGTCTAGACCTTGCAAAATTGTGTAGGCAAACTCTGTAAAGGAAATACCTGTTTCAAGGCGGGAAGCAATTGTATCTTTCGATAATAAGTAATTAACGTTTACTAATTTTCCGTAATCACGTAAAAAGTCGATGACATTCATCGGACCAACCCAATCATAGTTGTTCACTAACTTTGCCGCATTGCCAGCGCCTGAATGGAAATCGAAAATACGCTCCATTTGTGATTTTAAGCCATTTACGTTTTGTTCAATTTGCTCCGCAGTTAATAAATTACGCTCATCTGAACGGCCAGATGGATCACCGATCATACCCGTTGCACCGCCTACTAATAAAATCGGACGGTGACCTGCTTGTTGGAAACGACGTAATGTTAATAAAGGGACAATGTGACCAATATGCATAGAATCTGCTGTTGGATCTACACCCACATATAAAGAAACGCTCTCTTCATTTAATAACTTTTCCATGCCTTCTGCGTCTGTTTGCTGGTACAATAGACCGCGCCATTCTAAATCTTGCAATAATTCGTTTGTCATTTTTTCTCCTCCTAGAATATTGGTTATATGGGTAAACAAAGGTATGTTGGCGTTCAGGACGAAAAAAAGCCCTGCACGCAACAATCGCATGCAGGGACGTTTCGATAAAAACGCGGTACCACCCAGCTTGAAAACTTAATCAGTCTTCCACCTCAACATCGTCTTAACGCGACGAAGACGTTTAGCTCCAAGAACGTAATTCATGCAACACGCTATGTCTAGCTTTCACCAACCGCTAGCTCTCTATTCCAGGGAGCGTATGCACTACTGCAATCTCTTCTATGCTAAAAAACTATACAGACTATTCTACCCATTCTTCTCCAAATGTCAATATGTCCTATAATTAATGAAGAATTATGCTATAATTATAAGGATTTAGGGGGGACGAAAACTTGAAACAATGGATCGATAAATTAAACGCACAAATTGAACAATTCTCAAGTTCGATATGGGGACGTCGTCTTCGAATTTCTGCAGGTGTCACTTGGAATCTCATATTAATATTCGCTATTTTCATAGTCGCTGCTGGACTGTTTGCGACAGCCGTTGGGGCAGGCTATTTTGCTTCCTTAATTAAAGAAGAGCCTTTGCGATCAAGTGCTGAAATGCGTGAGCAGATTTTTAATTATGAAGAAACAAGTGAAATTTATTTCGCCAATGAAGTGTACATAGGGAAACTGCGTACGGATTTAGAGCGCCGAGAAACTTCATTATCTGCGGTTTCTCCAAACGTTACTAATGCTGTATTAGCTACGGAAGACGAATATTTCCGGGAGCATACCGGTATCTTGCCAAAAGCAGTCATTCGCGGTTTATTGCAAGATATGACAAACTCTTCTACGCAAACTGGCGGTTCTACATTGACACAACAGTTGATTAAAAATCAGATTTTAACGAATGAAGTGTCTTATGAGCGAAAAGCAAAGGAAATTTTGCTCGCTATGCGCCTAGAACATTTTATGACGAAGGAAGAAATTTTAGAATCCTATTTAAATATCATTCCATATGGACGTAACGCTGCAGGCAACAATATTGCCGGTATTGCAACAGCAGCGGAAGGCATTTTCGGTGTCAGTCCAGCAGATTTGAATTTAGCACAGGCTGCCTATATTGCTGGCATTCCGCAAGCCCCTTTTAAATACACACCATTTACACAAACAGGTGAGCTAAAAGATGAGGCTGGGTTGCAACCAGGAATTGATCGAATGAAAACGGTATTATACCGCATGCATGAAGTGGGCTATATTACCAAGGAAGAATACGAACAAACTTTACAATATGATATCGTGGCTGACTTCCGAAAAAAGGAACCACGTGCCAATGAAATTTATCCTTGGTTAACAGCGGAAATTGAAAGTCGAGCTATTGAAATCATGTCTAAAATTTTAGCTGAACGTGATGGCATTGATCCTAAGCGTTTAGCAGAAGAAAAGAATTTGCTAGAAAAATATACAATTTTAGCTGACCGAGATATCCGTTCTTCGGGTTATCGTATTTATTCCACAATCGATAAAACAATGTATGACAAAATGAACGACGCAGCAAAGAACTTTAAAAGCTATGGACATACGTATACAGAAACCGTGATCAACGAGGACGGGATTGAGGAAAAGATTCAAATTCCTGTGCAAGTGGGCAGTGTCATGATGGAAAATGCAACGGGACGCATTATCAGTTTCGTTGGTGGTCGTGATTTTGAAGTCTCTCAAGTGAATCATGCTACTCAAGCTTTCCGTAGTAACGGCTCCACTATGAAGCCCTTATTGGCTTATGCGCCTGCATTAGAATACGGTATTATAGGAGCTGGTAGTCCGTTAGTCGATGTAAAGTTCCGTCGAAGTGATGGTTACGCACCGAAAAACTTTTTACCAAACGAAGAGCGAGGCATTATGCCTGCTCGTGAAGCGTTAGCCTATTCACAAAACTTACCGGTTCTTCGACTCTATGATTCTATTCTTGACCGAAAGCCAGCTACATTTTTAGAAAAGATGGGCTTCACTAAACTACATGAAAAAGACTATACAAACTTATCTACATCTATTGGTGGTCTTGAAGTTGGATCTTCTGTCGAGGAAAACACAAATGCTTATGCTACCTTCGCTAATAAAGGGCAATTTATTGATGCTTATATGATTGATAAAATTGTCGACTTAGATGGCAATGTTATTTATGAGCACGAAGTAGTGGCAGAGCCCGTATTTAGTCCGGAGACTGCTTACATGATGACGGATATGCTTCGAGACGTACTTGATTATGGTACAGGTCAACGTGCTCAAAATATGTTGAAATTCTCTAGTGACTTTGCTGGAAAAACGGGAACATCGCAACAATTCCGTGATGTCTGGTTTATTGGTTATAATCCTAACGTTACATTGGGTGTATGGTTAGGGTATGAAAAGCAACGTTCATTGAGTGTCTTTAACGGGACGTATAACCAACCAAGTGTACGAGTGAATATGTTATGGGCTACATTGATGAATGCTGCCTATGACGCTAATAAAGAATTAATTGATGCGCCGAACAATTTCCAAAAGCCAGAAGGTGTTGTAACAGCTTCCTTCTGCGGTATTTCGGGACTGGCCCCTTCTGCTGCTTGTCAAAGCGCAGGCCTTGTACGCTCTGATTTATTCAATCGAGCATTCTTGCCATCAAAAGCCGACGATAGCTTTGGTGGTGGTTCAGCTCTTGTGGAAATCAACGGCAAGTATTACCAGGCTTTACCGTCTACACCATCTGAATTTATTTCAGGAAGCGGGGTTGGTCTAAACGCTAACTTTGCACAGCGCATGCTAGGTCGCCTTGGTGGAGACCCATCTAAATTATTACCGAACCATTCCTCTCTAGGATCTACTCGTTTAAGTGGCAGTGTCTTTAATGCAGATGGCGCTGCACCAGCCGCTGTTACCGCTACCTTAAACGGTTCAACTATGAGCTGGTCGAGATCCGGTTCAGGAGATGTCATTGGTTATCGAGTATACGATGTGACAAATGGTGCACGCAGTCTTGTGAGATCTGTACGAGGCTCTAGTGGAAATAGCGCTTCAGTACCTTCGGGTCGAAGTTATGCTGTTGTCGCTGTCGACATTACAGGGTTAGAATCCGGCTTATCTAATGCCGTTACGTTCAATGTGGTACAGGAACCACCGAAAGATGAGAGCGAGGTAGAACCACCTGCACAGGCACCGGCCCCAACGCCACCACCTGAAGCAGTGGAAAAACCGAAGCCGGAAAAACCGAAGCCAGAAAAACCGAAGCCAACGCCACCCGCGGAGACTACTCCTCCGCCTGCTGACAATACGGAAGAAGATACAGAAACACCATCTCCTGAATAAGAACATACTAAAAACTGGGCATTCTCGTATATGAGAAATGCCCAGTTTTTTAATTTGTTAATACCGTTTTTAAAATGGATACTGCTTCATCAATTTCTTCTGTTGTAACAGTTAATGGCGGCAATAAACGAAGAACTTGCGGACCTGCTGGCACTGTCAGCAGCCCTGCTTGATCGAGTTTTGTAACGAAGGGAGCCACATCTTCTCCCCACCCAATCCCTAGCATAAGCCCTTTGCCATTTATTTTTAGATGAGGCAATGCTTCTTTAAGCTTTTGAATAAAATACTCGGACTTGTATTGTACACTTTTTAAGAAATCTTCATTAAATACATAATCAATAACAGTTTGCGAGACTGCTATAGCTAACGGGTTCCCGCCGTATGTAGTCCCGTGCGTACCTGCATTGAACGTATCGAATAATTCTGCTGTTCCTAAAATGCCGCCAATCGGGAATCCTCCACCAAGCCCTTTCGCCATTGAGACAATATCAGGTTTTAAAACAGTTTGTTCAAAGGCAAATCGCGCACCCGTGCGCCCAATACCAGTTTGTACTTCATCAACAATCAATAAAACATCTGATGATTGATGGATCTCATGGATCGCTTGAGCAAATTCTTCTGTTACGGGATTAACGCCGCCTTCCCCTTGAATAATCTCAAGCATAATTGCAGCTGTTTCATCATCTACAGCTGCTTTTAGCGCTGCTACATCATTAAAAGGCAATGTTATAAATTCACTTACTAATGGACCAAAGCCTTGACGTACTTTATCTTGACCCGTTGCGCTCATCGCACCAAAGGTACGGCCGTGGAAAGACTTCTCAAATACGATAATTTTATGCTTGCCTGTATGCTTACGTACAAGTTTAATAGCTGCTTCATTCGCTTCAGCACCGCTATTACAGAAAAAGGCATAAGACAGATGTAAATCTTGTACAAGTGTTTGAGCTAATTTTTCCTGCCCTGGACTTTCGAATAAATTACTAACATGCCATAGTTTTTCGCTTTGTTTTTGAATGGCTTGAACGATAGCGGGATGGGCATGCCCTAATGTACATACCGCGATTCCACTCGTAAAATCCAAATAACGCTTGCCATTGACATCTGTTACGACTGTCCCTTGCCCTTTTTCAATAGCGATTGGTCTTCTTGCATAGTTTTGAAATAATGCGCTCATCTATTCCTCTTACCCTTCATTTTGGATTGTTGTACCTGTGAGGGAATCATCCACAATTTGCACGGATGGAATACCCGCATGCAAGCAGGCAATTGCGCCTTGCACTTTTGGTATCATCCCTCCATATATATGCCCTTCAGCTATCCATTCATGAATTTGTGATGCTGTAACATATTGTTGATACTGCTCTTCTATACGGATACCTGAAACGTCCGTCACTAACAGTAGGCTTTCTGCTTCTACTGCAAGCGCTATACCGCTTGCGACTGTGTCGCCATTAATATTTAGAGCCTGCCCGTCCTCTGCTCCAATACAGGCAATAACGGGAACAATCCCCGCTGCCGTTAATGTTTCTAATAATGCCGTATTGACCTTCTTCACTTCACCGACATGGCCATATACATCACGGTCGATATATGTACTTTCGATTAACTGTCCATCAAAGCCATTTAAACCTACCGCCATAATGCCAGCTGCATTCAGCTCATGTACTAAAGCTGGATTCACCTTGCCGATCAGTGTAGATTGCACAATTTCGATCATCTCGTCAGTTGTTACGCGTAGACCGTTGACCGTAGAAGACTCAATTTTTGCTTTCTGTAATGCACGATTTATGGCTGGTCCCCCGCCGTGCGTAATAATCAATTGGTAGCCCTCATCTTGCAAAGCTTTGAAATTACGAAAGAAGGCCTCATTTAGACCTTCTAGCGTACTCCCTCCAAGCTTGATGACCATCTTACGAGCGGTAGGATGCGTTGATTTGAACATAGTCATAAGTTAAGTCACACCCCCATGCAAAGCCGTGTCCTTCTCCTACTCCTAATGACACATAAATTTTTACTTCATGCTGCTTCAATATTTCAATAAGCTCTTCTTCTGAGAACTTAATTGGTTCGCCTTTTTCAACCATTGTCGCGCCGCCGATTTTAATTGTGATTTGATCCGGATCTACTGTCATCCCACTATAGCCGACCGCCGCGATAATACGTCCCCAGTTGGCATCACAGCCAAAAACAGCTGTTTTTACTAATGGTGAGCCAACTACTGTTTTCGCAATTTTACGTGCTTCTTCATCAGAAGCAGCGCCCTCTACTTCGACCTCAATAAGCTTTGTTGCTCCTTCACCATCACGTGCAATCGCCTTTGCTAAATCTTCAGCGACTAAACGCAAAACTGTATAGAAATTTTCCCATTCTGGATGCTCAGGCGTCAGTGAATCATTTCCCGCTAAGCCATTCGCCATGACGATGACTGTATCATTCGTCGATGTATCGCCATCGACTGTAATGGCATTAAACGTGCAATCCGTAATTGCTGATAAGGCCTGTTGTAATTCAGCCGATTCAATATTAGCATCTGTCGTGATAAAGCCGAGCATTGTAGCCATATTTGGCTCAATCATTCCAGACCCTTTTGCTGTACCGGATATCAATACTTCCTTGCCATTAATCTTCGTCGCATATGTTGTATTTTTCATCACTGTATCTGTCGTTAAAATGGCTTGTGAAAAATCAATGCCGCTTTCTAAATTATTATTCGGCGACAGCATCTCTACGCCCTTTTTAACAGGGTCCATATTCATTACTTCCCCAATGACACCCGTAGAAGCTACACCTACTAATGCAGGGTCGATTCCTAATTTTTTTGCAGCTAATCCTTGCATTTCATATGCATCGGCAACTCCTTGCTTACCTGTACATGCATTGGCATTGCCTGAATTGACAATCATCGCTTGCATTTTTGCTGTATTGTAGACAACTTCCTTTGTCACCTTTAGAGGCGCAGCTTGCACAGCATTCGTTGTAAATACACCCGCTACTGCTGCCGGCACTTCACTCACTAAAATCGCTAAATCTTTTTTCTTATGTTTAATGCCGCAGTGTACGCCTGCTGCTGTAAATCCTTTAGGTGACACAATATTTTTACTTGATAGTTTTTTCATTTCAATCGTTGCCATCTTAATCTCCCCTTAGATGAAATATGGAACTGTTTTCAGCCCCATTGTCTGCGGCAAATTCATTTGAACATTCATATTTTGAATCGCCTGACCTGCAGCGCCTTTGACTAAATTATCGATTACCCCAATGATTGTTGCACGCCCTGTTCGTTCGTCCAACTTTGCAAATACATCGCAGTAATTTGAACCTTTCACTCGATTTGTTCCTATACTCGATCCATCTTCTAATACCCGGACAAATGGATGATTTTTATATGTTTCTTGCAAACAATGAATTAAATCCGCTTGGGTCGTACCCGGTGTCACTTGTGCATAGCTCGTGGCTAGAATCCCGCGCGTCATCGGCACTAAATGTGTATTAAATGAAATTTTTGTTTCTACACCAGCAAACATGGAAATGGCTTGCTCGATTTCTGGTATATGTTGATGTTCATTTATTTTATAAATAGAAAACGACTCATTGGCTTCACTAAAATGCGTACTTTGAGATGGCTTATTCCCTGCACCCGAAATGCCGCTTTTTGCATCAATCACAAGGAAGCTTGGATCAATTAACTTTTCTTTCAGCAGCGGTAACAGGGACAATAACACTGCTGTCGGATAGCAACCAGGATTCGCGATTAGCTTCGCCTCCTGAATATTCAATTCATTCCACTCTGTTAAACCATAGACACTCGCATCTACCGCTTCTTGTGGTGCTGGCTCTTTTTTATACCACTGCTCATAGCTCTTCAAGTCCTTTAATCGGAAATCGCCAGATAAGTCAATCAGCTTTGGTCCCTTGTCTAATAACGGTGGAAAAAGCTTACTAGAAACTCCTGATGGTGTACTCGCAAACACGACATCAAATTGCGCTAATGCCGCATAATCAATTTTCTGCAATGGTTCGTCTAAAATATCGACTAAGTGAGGAAACTTCGCTGAAAATACTGTGCCCTCTTCAGATGATGTAAATACAGATACTCTTTCTACTTCTTTATGATTATATAAAAAACGGATTAATTCCAAACCACCATACCCTGTGGCACCGATAATCCCAACTTTCATTTCCAGTCACCTCAATTGTAATAATAAAATTAAGTATAGTTCTGTATATTTATTTAGTCAACTGTATTTTTATATAATAATAAAATATTCCAAATAATCTTTCGTGTGCATAGGAAATTCTATGTGTAAGAATAGAAAAGAGATGCTCCTTAACAGAGCATCTCTTTTGTTTATGCATTACATTTATACATAGTATGAATAAATATAACTATAAATAGAAATAATTGTGAAAATTTTCACATGTATGCTGACTCTATTATACAATTAGTCTTCCATTGTTGATAGGTCACCTGTCGGTAAATCTAATTCCCATGCTTTTAATACACGGCGCATGATCTTACCGCTACGCGTTTTCGGTAATTTATCTTTGAATTCAATTTCGCGTGGCGCAGCATGTGCAGCAAGGCCTTTTTTCACGAAATCTTTAATATCCGCTTCTAGCTCTTTTGAAGGTTCTACACCTTCACGAAGTGCTACAAAGGCTTTAATAATTTCTCCGCGTACAGGATCTGGTTTCCCGATAACTCCTGCTTCAATTACGTCTGGATGCTCTAAAAGCTTGCTCTCTACTTCAAATGGTCCTACGCGCTCACCAGCTGTCATAATAACATCATCGACACGTCCTTGGAACCAGAAGTAACCATCGTCATCCTTGTAAGCAGAATCCCCTGATACATACCACTGATCCTTCAGGAAGTATGAATCGTACTTTTCAGGGTTATTCCAAATTTGGCGCATCATACTTGGCCAACCGCGCTTAATCGCTAAATTCCCCATTGTAAATGGCGGTACTTCATTACCTTCATCATCTACGATTGTTACATGAACCCCTGGTACTGGTTTCCCCATAGATCCTGGCTTAATTTCCATAGATGGATAGTTACAAATAACTTGGGCACCTGTTTCTGTCATCCACCATGTATCATGTATACGGTGACCGAGCTCTTCCATACCCCAGCGAATAACCTCTGGATTTAGCGGCTCGCCAACCGATAACACGTGGCGTAATGATGAAAGATCAAATTGCTGTAGCAAACCATGACCAGCTCCCGCTAGCATACGGAAAGCAGTCGGTGCACTATACCATACTGTAACTTTATATTCTTGAATAGCTCTGTACCAAGCCTGCGGGCTGAAACGGCCGCCTACAACAACACTTGTTACACCATTTAGCCAAGGTCCGAATATTCCATAAGCCGTCCCTGTCACCCAGCCTGGGTCAGCTGTACACCAGTAAATATCATCATCCTTTAAATCAAGCACCCACTTGGCTGTTTGATATTGCTGCACCATCGCATAATGAACATGCAGTACTCCTTTAGGTGCACCTGTAGAACCAGACGTATAGTGCAAGACCATTCCGTCTTCCTTATCTAGCCAGACAATATCGAAATCGTCCGATGCTGTCTCCATAAGCTTGTTAAAATCTTTTAATTGGGACGTTTCTTCAATGTCATCCCCTACTAAATAAATTGTTTTCAAATGCGGTAAACGCTCCACCGGTACACGTGGCAGTAAAGCAGGTGTCGTCACTAAAACTTTCGCCTCGCTGTCCGACAAACGATCATACACAGCGCCTTCCATGAATGCTTCGAAAAGCGGTCCTACAATAAGTCCTGCCTTTAAAGCGCCCAGTATTGAAATATACAGCTGCGGTGAACGTGGCATAAAAATAAATATGCGATCGCCCTTTACCAACTCTGTGCCTTCTGTTAAAACATTTGCAGCTTGATTTGTTAATCGCTTCAAATCTTGGAACGTATATTTTTCTTTACGCTCCCCGTCGTAATAATGAAGGGCAATCTTGTCCTTGTTAGCAGAGTCTGCATGTCGGTCAATCGCTTCATACGCCATATTTACTTTACCAGTCTCATACCAGCTAAAATGTTTCTCTGTATCTGACCAGTCGTGTGTTGCAACTACTTCCTCATAATTATGTAAATTATGTTCCCCCGGAAGCGCTACTAGTTTCTCAATCATTTTCATCCCCATGAAAATTACCCCTTTCTTTCGAGAACTTATTTTTATTTTACAATATAACACAGTTAATTTCCAAAACATTTTTAATCTTTTAATTATTAAGTGATTTTTTGTAATTTCTAGCGTATTTTTGTATTAAATCAGTTATAATAAACTCATCTTAATCAGGTGGTGTAAGAAATGGAACATAAAAAAACGTTTTATAGCGTGGAAAAGGAAACGAAACATGGCACAATTATTGTAGAAGGACCTGTATCGCCGGAAGTTTTAGCTACATATGAGTTCCATGAAGGTTTAAAGGCATTTAGACCGCCCCCGCAACAAAAAGAGGCCTTACTAGAGATTGCTGCCTTAGAAGAGGGCCGGATTATTATCGCACGCAATGACCAAACGATCATAGGGTATGTGACGTATTTATATCCAGATCCGCTAGAGCGCTGGGCTGAAGATAGAATTGAAAATATGATTGAATTAGGCGCTATAGAAGTCATTGCAGATTACCGTGGGACAGGCGTGGGCAAGCAGCTCATTGTTGTGTCATTTATGGACGAGGCAATGGAAGATTATTT
Source organism: Lysinibacillus odysseyi (assembly GCA_014595895.1). GTDB lineage: Bacteria > Bacillota > Bacilli > Bacillales_A > Planococcaceae > Lysinibacillus_B > Lysinibacillus_B odysseyi_A. The sequence goes on from JABUKB010000001.1 coordinate 2,016,303, forward strand.
AGTCATTACGACCGAATACTATTGGCATTGGGATTTAAAGGGAACTGGACTAAATGTATGGGACTATCGTAAAATGATGGAGCGTATGATGAACGTTAGGGGCTTTGAATATTACGCAACCGATGATCCAGAAATCACCTCTCATCCTGCTAACTGTTTAATGGCACGTGTAGGAAAAAATGTGAATTCAGACACATTGCAGCGTTTCGACCTTTTACGCTTTAGAAGCCGATTTATGTATTAAATCTATCGAACAAAGGGGAGTAAACTATGATAGTAGAAGAAATTATGCAAACAGAAGTTTTTACATTACATCCTGAAAATACTGTGGGCGATGCGGTCCGTTTAATGCGCGAACATAAAATCCGCCATTTACCTATTATTAATGATGAAAAAGTTGTTGTCGGCATCGTGACAGGTCACGATCTTAAAAATGCTCTCCCTTCCTGTTTAAGAGAAGAGCCTAACGCTGCCATTTACGATGCACCGATTGAAGAAATCATGATCAAAAACCCTATTATAGGGCATCCGCTTGATTTTGTAGAGGAGGTTGCTGTTACCTTTTATAGCAATAAAATCAGTTGTCTGCCGATTGTCTCAGGCGGTCATTTAGTAGGGATTGTCACGACGACGGATGTTCTTTATCGTTATATCGAGCTAACAGGCGCTAATCAGCCTTCTTCCAAATTAGATATTCGTGTCGATAATAAACCCGGTGTTCTACATGAGATTACGGGCGTATTTCATGCACATAAAGCAAACGTGCTGAGTGTTCTTGTCTACCCTGATAGTGATCATCAAAACAGTCGCATTTTAAGTGTCCGCTTGCAAGTGATTAATCCGCTTAGCATCATCCAAGATTTACGAGAGAAAAATTTTGATGTGCTCTGGCCAAACTTACCTGGTGTACAGCTATGAAAAATGCCGTATTCATTTATTCGCCTGAACAATTAAATTATAAATTTTCTGATTCACATCCTTTTAATCACAAGCGACTTACACTCACAATGGACTTATTAAAAGATATCGGGGGGCTATCAGCTGATGATATCGTCCCGGCACGGATGGCAACGGATGAAGAGATTGCTTTAGCGCATGATTCGCAGTATATCGAAATTGTTAAAAGAGCAGAGCGTGGCGAATTAACGGTCCAGCAAGGTGAACCATACGGGATTGGTACGGAAGATACTCCAATGTTTGATAGAATGCATCAAGCTAGCGCTTTACTCGTTGGCGGTACATTGCAAGCTGTTGACTATGTAATGGAAGGTAAAGCTCAGCATGCGCTCAATTTAGGAGGCGGTTTACACCACGGGTTCCGTGGACGTGCTTCAGGCTTTTGTATTTATAATGACAGCAGTGTAGCGATTCGCTATATTCAGGAAAAATACGGAGCCCGTGTCCTATATGTAGATACAGATGCTCACCATGGTGACGGGGTGCAATGGGCCTTTTATGATGACCCTACAGTTTGTACATTATCCATTCACGAAACAGGTCGTTATTTATTCCCGGGTACCGGCAATATCACTGAGCGCGGCAATGGAGAAGGTTATGGCACATCATTTAATTTCCCTATTGATGCCTTCACAGAGGATGAAAGTTTCCTAGAAATTTATGAAGCATCGATGCGTGAAGTGTTTGAATTTTTCAAGCCTGATGTCGTCATTACACAAAACGGAGCCGATGCCCATTATTTTGACCCGCTGACTCATTTATACGGGACGATGAAAATCTACCGTGAAATCCCGAAGCTCGCCCATAAATTGGCGCATGAATATTGCGGCGGACGCTGGATTGCCATCGGGGGCGGCGGCTATGATATTTGGCGTGTCGTACCACGTGCTTGGTCTCATTTATGGCTAGAGCTAACAGATCAACCGATTCCAACTGGTCCACTTCCCCAGACTTGGCTTGATAAGTGGCAGCCTGAATCGCCAGTCCGTTTAATCTCAACATGGGAAGATCCAGACCCGTTATACGCGCCGATTCCGCGTAAAACGGAAATTTGCGAAAAAAATATGCAAATGTTAAACAGAGCATTGCATATGATTCGTAATGAAAAGCAACGTTAAAAGAGAACGATGCAACCACCACAAAGGCAGTGTTCTTAAGCAGGTCTCTGCGGAAGGACAAAGAGAGGGCTGAGTCATAAGTAAAACCTTATGACTCAGCCCTCTCGTTTTATTTAGTAGAATCACGTATTTCCATACGGTGAGGCAGAATAACTGTTTTATCAGCTACTTCTTCTTTATTCATTAATTTTGTTAATAGACGCATCGCTACTGCTCCAATATCGTAAAGCGGCAATACGACACTTGTTAGTTGCGGGCGCACCATGCGTGCCAATTTGGAATTTTCAAAACTGATGACTTCCCCGTCTGCTGGCACTTGGCCACCATCGTCTTGAATGCCGTGAATAATGCCAATGGCCAATTCATCACTGCCCGCAAAATAAGCAGTCGGTGCACTTGGGAGCTTTTTCAACTCTTCATAGGCATGCATTCCGCTATCATAGTTACCTTCTTCATCCGCAACAATCAATGCTTCATCTACAGGGATATTATTGTCTTCCAGGACTTTTTTATAAGCAGCTAATTTATGCTCTGTAACCGTATAGCTAGCCGGTCCGGATATGAAGGCAATACGCTTATGTCCATTATTGATTAATAAATGAACAGCTTCATATGCAGCTTGGAAATAATCAATATTAACGGACGGCGCTTCTTTGGTTTCATCTACAGAGCCGGCCAATACAATCGGTACTGGCGAGTGGTCCATGGAATGCTGAATCTTCTCTGTCACTTTATCCGTCATCATAACGATCCCGTCTACTTGCTTCCCTAGCATGGTATCTAATAATGTCAGCTCTTTTTCTTCATTTTGATCCGAGTTTGCTAAAATAATATTATAACGGTACATTGTCGCAATATCTTCTATGCCGCGTGCCAATTCTGCATATAAATTATTTGAGATATCAGGGATAATCACACCGACAGTCGTCGTTTTTTTACTTGCCAAACCACGTGCTACGGCATTTGGTCGATATTCTAACCTTTCTATTACTTCTAATACTTTTTTTCGTGTCGCTGGCTTCACGTTTTGATTGCCGTTCACAACTCGTGAAACGGTTGCCATTGATACATTTGCTTCACGCGCTACATCATAAATAGTGACAGTCAATGTATAAGCCCCCTTTTACTTTCCATTCTTTTGTTTCATCATACGACAGTTTTCAGTATGCTTTCAATAAAAAACAGCATCATTCATGAAAGATTTATAGTAAAACAATAGGAATTATGAAAACCAACCTCTCTTTCCTTTTTTAAAAGAGTCGGTACAGTGCTGACTTATCAAACTTTCCCATTATTGTACCCAGTTTTCCCTTAAAAATAAAAAACGCACAAACAAAGCCGAGGAGCTTTATTTGTACGTCTATAGGAATTCTTATGCTTTTACCTCATATTGCTTCATGAATTTTAAAATTTCATCATGGAACGCATTGAATGTTGGGATGTCCATTTGCTGTTGTTGGTCTGAAAGGGCAATCGATGGATCCGGATGCACCTCAGCCATTACACCATCAGCGCCAATAGCGATGGCTGCTTTAGCGCATGGCAGCAATAGATCACGGCGACCTGTAGAGTGCGTTACGTCTACCATAACCGGTAAGTGTGTTTCTTGTTTTAAAATTGGCACAGCTGAAATATCTAATGTATTGCGCGTTGCTTTTTCGTATGTGCGGATACCGCGTTCACAAAGAATAATATTTTCATTTCCTTTAGACATGATGTACTCTGCAGCATGGACAAACTCATCGATTGTTGCAGCTAAACCGCGTTTTAAAAGGACTGGTTTGTTTAATGCACCTGCCGCTTTTAATAGTTCGAAGTTTTGCATATTGCGAGCACCGATTTGAATCACATCTACATAATCAGCCGCTACTTCTAAATCTGCTGGTGTTACGATTTCTGTCACTACACCTAAGCCATATTCATCAGACACTTGCTTTAAAATCTTTAAGCCTTCCAGACCAAGACCTTGGAAGTCGTATGGAGATGTACGCGGCTTGTATGCACCGCCACGGATTAATTTTAAGCCTTTTTCTTTAATAGAAGCTGCTACAGCCGCTACCTGTTCGTAAGACTCAACCGCACACGGACCATAAACAAACGATGTAGCGCCTGTACCAATTAACTCACCGTTCACATTAATGACAGTATCTTCTGACTTTTCTTTACGTGATACAAGCAATTCCTTTTTCTTCTCAGCTTCAAGCTGCTTTAAAGCTGTTTTGAAAATTTGTTTAAAGATATAATCAACCGTCATTTGATTTAACGGACCTTCATTGTGTTCTTTAATTAAATCTAGCATGTGACGTTCCCGTAGAGGATCATAACGATTCACACCTTGTTTTTCTTTAATCTTGCCAATCTCATTGACCACTTCTGCACGCTCATTGACTAATCGTAAAATTTCTAAGTTTAACTCGTCAATGCGTGTACGTAAACCTTCTAATTCGTGCTGACTCATTATTCTTTCCCCTTTCCCCTGTATCCGGCTCTTTCAGAACGCTGAAAACTATGATACATTTTTAAATAATAACAACTTCATTATAATACAATCATCAGATGAATGTCACGTTTTTTTAATTTAGCACTTCAACTCGCGAAAGTGAATATTGTTATATCAAGAAAGGAAGCGATTACAATGTCTGAAAAATTATTTGCACTTGATATCGGTACACGCTCTGTTGTCGGTATTATTTTGGAAACGAACGGTGATTCCTATCATGTATTGGACATTTTATCAAAAGAACATAAAGAGCGTGCCATGGTAGACGGTCAAATACATAATGTCCTGTATGTAGCAGAGCTGATTAAAGAAATAAAGCATGCCTTAGAGGAAAAATACGGAACTTTGACAACAGTAAGTGTGGCTGCTGCCGGTCGTGCTTTAAAAACAGAACAGGCAAGCGTAACAATTCCTATTAAAAACCGCCCTATTTTTACAGAGGAAGATATTGCACGCCTTGAATTACAGGCAGTTCAGCAAGCACAGGCGCAATTATTACAGCAAAAAGAGGATGCTAAATCTTCGCATTATTACTGTGTAGGCTATTCTGTTTTATATTATAAATTGGACGGGGAAGAAATCGGCAGTCTGCTGGATCAGCAAGGAGACGAAGCGACAATTGAGGTGATTGCTACCTTTTTACCGCGAGTTGTTGTGGAGTCTTTATTAGCCGCTTTAAAACGTGCCGATTTAGAAATGCAAGCTCTTACTTTAGAACCTATCGCAGCGATCAATGTCCTGATTCCGCCAACCATGCGCCGCCTCAATGTTGCACTTGTTGATATTGGCGCAGGAACGTCTGATATTGCGCTTACGGATAAAAGTACTGTTGTCGCATATGGCATGGTTCCTACAGCAGGCGATGAGATTACAGAAGCTTTGAGTGATCATTATTTACTGGATTTCCCTATCGCTGAAATCGCCAAACGGCAATTGCAGACGGAAGAGCAAATTGCGATTCAAGATATTCTAGGTTTTGATGAATATCATCCGCGCGAGGAAGTATTAGCTGCAATTTTCCCTGCCATTGAAAATTTAGCAAAATCTATTGGAGATGAAATTTTACGCCTCAATAATCAAGTCTCACCAAAGGCTGTCATGTTGGTTGGCGGGGGTAGCTTAACACCCAACTTAACAGAAGAATTATGTAAAAGATTAGATCTGCCGCCCAATCGTGTGGCCGTGCGCGGCATTGATGCAATTCCAAACTTAACAAAAGCAGAACATATTCCTGTTACGCCAGATTTAGTCACGCCAATCGGCATTGCGATTGCTGCTCAGAAAGCACCTATCCAATATATGAGCCTTACGGTGAATGATCAAGTCGTGCGCTTATTTGAACTGAAAGAAATGGCAGTGGCCGACGCCTTTTTAGCTGCTAATATACGAGCAAAGCAACTATACGGAAAACCAGGTCATGGTTTATCACTAACCGTCAATGGTCAAGATATTTTCATTCCCGGGGAGCATGGAAAGCCGGCTACCATTTTGGTAAATGGAACAGAAGCGTCTACGAAAACACTGATTAAAAGTGGAGATAAGATTGAGCTAGTAGAAGGAAAAGATGGACAACCTGCACAGGCAGTTGTGCGCGACCTTGTAGATAGCGCTTCTTCATTGACTGTCACAATTCAGCAAACACCTTATACAATTGATGCAAAGGTAAAAGTAAATGGTGTCGACAGTTCACTAGACCAGCTGTTACATGATCGCGATGTCGTTACATTTGAAATAGCGAGCACAATTGAAGATGTATTTCGCTATACAAACAAGGGTGATGATTTAGCAAAGCTCGGTGACTTTATGGTGTATATAGACGGAAAGCCGGTAAAGCTAGAAGAATTTAGTGCAAAATTATTACTGAACGGAAGGCCTGCTAAACTTCATTACCCTATTCAGCATGGGGATGTTATTACATTTCAGCAAGGAACTCAGCCTACAGTACAAAAAGTAGCCAATGCATTAAATATTATATTGGAAGATAGAATGGCTGTTACATTCCAACGCGAGCAAGTAGAACTGGCAAAAATAGCCCGAGAAGTATGGATTAATGGAGCAGTCGTGCAACCGTCCGCTACGGTCTTAAATGGCACAACTATGCTATTTAGAGAAAAGGATAGCAGCAAATGGATTTACCAGGATGTGTTTCGCTACTCAAACTGGCAACTGCCCATGGCTTTTAAAGGAGATTTTAAAATCCTACGCAACGGAGAGCCTAGCCATTTCGATGCCGAAATTTTTGGCGGAGATGTGCTAGAAATTCAATTAACAGAACAACCTGTATAAAAAAAGGTACAAAGGCCAAGAAAATGGCTTTTGTACCTTTTTTTTAAATAGATGAAGGCTTGGATGCTTCTGAAATATCTTCGCCTTGTTGGAACGCTTCTTGTGGCATATTATCTGCAACTTTTTCCAGATCAGCTGTCAAATCCGCCAATGTCGTATCCAAAGATTCTTCTCCTTCTAACGAAACTGTCCCATCATCCAGGATTTTTGGATTTTTTGCTGTTTTTGCCTTCACTTTATCTACTATGTTTGTAGATTGCGCTTTTAACTGCTGTGTTAATTGAGACGTTTTTTCAGCTGTTGTAGAAGAAATTTTTGATGTTTTTTCCTTTGCTGTCGCTGATAACTCGGCAGTCTTGTCCTTTAAATTGACAGCTTGTGTTGCCACATCGCCGCGCAGCTCGCGGCCTGCTTTTGGTGCTAATAATAGGCCTGTTGCCGCGCCCACGATACCACCCACTAATGCGCCAATAAAGAAATCCTTCATATTTACTGATTCTTCTTCATATAGTGCACGGTTGCTATCTACATAATATACTTGCGGTAAATTTGATGGTACTGTATCCTGAACTGCTTCATAACGATTTTCTGCCATTTTCATACACCCTCTTTTGATTTGTTTTATTTCTGGTTAAGCTGTGAAAAGTCGTCCACTACCTGGACTTTTTCTTGTTCAATAACTTTACGCTGCTTCCATTTATCCGCAATGCCCATAGCTACATTGCTCCATTGTACAACCTGCGCAATTTTTTCTTCATTGCGGCCTACTTCTTTTGAAACTGTAGATGTAATACGCTGCACAGAGTTATTTAAGCCATTGACTGAATCGCCAATCCCCTTGACAGCGTGAACAACCGAATTTAGTTTTTCTGACTTATCTGAAATATCATCAGCTAATGCGTTTGTCTTTGTTAAAAGTGTGGTAGTTTCACGTGTGATGCCTTCCATTTGCCCTTCAATGCCGGCTACTGTGCTAGCAATATTATTTAGTGTCGATTTTACGGAGAATAGTGTAGCACCAATACTCACGCATAGCACTAAAAATCCGATTGCTGCTACAAGCGCTGCAATATAAAGCACAACTTCCATACAAAAACCTCCTATGTCCGTTTAATATTTATGTTCAACAAAATATAGGGAAATCCTTCATTGCTTTGAAGAAAAAGCAACTCACTCTTTCGAATAAGCTGCTCAGAATGAATATTTACGACTTATATTTTGTTTCACCCAACTAAATGTGTTTCGAATATTAATTGATATTTATTGACATCCCCTGCACCCATAAATAAAAATACAGCGTCTTTATGTTTGTCTAATATATCAATTGAATCTGTCTGCAACACGCTGCTGCCTTCGATTAAATCTGCTAGATCTTGAATCGTTAGTACTCCAGCATTTTCCCGTGCAGAGCCAAAGATATCACATAAATAGACAGCATCTGCTGCACTTAAGCTGTTCGCAAAGTTTTGCAGGAAGGCCTGTGTTCGTGTAAATGTATGAGGCTGAAAGACAGCTACAATTTCACGATCTGGATATTTTTGACGTGCTGCCTGAATCGTCACAGCGATTTCTGTCGGATGGTGTGCATAATCATCTACTAACACATTGTTCCCAACTTTTGTCTCTGTAAAACGTCTTTTTACGCCACCATATGTGGAAAAACGTTCTTGTACTAATTCCGCAGGTACACCTTCATAGTGGCTTAATGAGATAACAGCCAATGAATTCAGGACACCATGGTCGCCAAACAATGGGATGAAGAATTTGTGATAAAACTCGTTTCGGACATACACTTCAAACTCCGTACCTTCTGTCGTCTTTACAATATTGCGTGCCTCAAAATCATTTTCTGCACCAAACCCATAATAAACGACCGGTACATTTGCCTGAATGCGTTGCAATTGTTCATCATCCCCGCAGGCAATGATTGCTTTTTTCACCTGTAGCGCTAATTCCTGGAAGGCGCTATACACATCGTCAATATTTTTAAAATAATCCGGGTGATCAAAATCAATATTTGTCATAACGGCATAATCGGGATGATAAGCTAAAAAATGACGGCGGTATTCACATGCCTCCATAACAAAATAAGAAGCATCTTCCTTGCCAGATCCTGTACCATCGCCAATTAGATAAGACGTCGGCGCATAGCCACCGATAATATGGCTCATTAAGCCTGTCGTAGATGTTTTTCCATGGGCTCCAGTAATAGCAATGGATGTATAGCGACCGATGTAGTCTCCTAAAAACTTATGATAGCGAATGACTTCAACGCCTAGTTCACGTGCTCTTACTAATTCTGGATGATCATCAGAAAAAGCATTGCCCGCGATTACCGTCATCCCCTCTGTAATATTATTTTCATCAAATGATTTAATTGTTATATTTCTTTCACGTAAAGGCTGCTCAGTAAAGATATAAGTGTCTATGTCTGAACCTTGTACCTGTTCACCGGCATCAAATAAAATCTGTGCCAACGAACTCATACCCGAACCTTTAATACCCGTAAAATGGAAAAGTGTCATGCTGAAACCTCCTAGGAGCATTGCTCCCTTTAATTAGATACAAATTTATAGATAGCACATATCTAAAATTTGTTAAAAAGACTTTTTTTATTATAGCATTTATCTCTAATAACGCTAGATGCACTATCGTAACAATTGTTACTTTTTTATTACTCAAATAACGAAATGATATCCGATTCTGTAATAAATACTTCCCTCGGTTTACTACCCCTTTGTTCTGAAACAAAACCATGCTTTTCTAACATATCAATTAATCGTGCGGCACGATTATAGCCGATTTTATAGCGGCGTTGAATAGAGGATGTGGAAGCTGTCCCTGCCTCAAATACATAACGACACACTTCCTCGAATAATTCATCCTGTTCATCCACAATTTCTGCCCTTTTTAACAGTTCGTCATGTTGGAAGAAATATGCTGGTTCCCCTTGGGTGCGTACATAGGCAATAATCTCCTCAATTTCATCGTCCGTCACAAATGTGCCTTGCAAACGAACGGGAGCCGGCATTCCGTTACCTAAGTACAGCATATCTCCTCTTCCTAATAATCGTTCTGCACCCTGCATATCTAAAATTGTGCGCGAATCAACCGCTGACGATACCGCAAAAGCAATACGCGTAGGAATATTTGATTTAATAAGTCCTGTAATAACATCCACCGATGGACGCTGTGTAGCCACGATTAAATGAATGCCACATGCACGTGCTTTTTGGGCAATGCGACAAATTGCTTCCTCCACATCGGCTGGTGACATCATCATTAAGTCGGCTAACTCATCAATGACAATAAGTATATAAGGTAGTTTATGACCGTGCTGCCCGTTTTTTTCCGCTTGCTGATTAAAACGTGTTAAATCACGTACACCTGCATGCATAAACAACTGATAGCGACGTTCCATTTCCTCTACCGCCCATTTCAATGCTGCTGTTGCTGCTTTCACGTCTGTAATAACAGGGCTGACTAAATGCGGAATATGGTTAAACGGTGCCAACTCTACCATTTTCGGATCAATCAGCATCAGCTTTAGTTCATGCGGGTCAGCTTTGTATAACAAACTCACTAAAATAGAATTGATACAAACTGATTTCCCTGAACCTGTAGCTCCCGCAATTAATCCATGAGGCATCTTGCGCAAATCAATCGTTACCGGAGTGCCTGTCAAATCAAGTCCTAGAGCGGCTTCAAGTGGTGACTCTGACTCTTGGAATTCTTCACTGTTTGTGACCTCCGAAAGTCTTACCGCACGAGAAACACGGTTCGGGATTTCGATGCCGATGGAGTGCTTGCCTGGAATAGGCGCGTCAATTCGAATATCACGCGCTGCTAATGCCAATTTAATATCATCTGCTAATCCACGCACTTTGCTTACTTTCGTTCCGTGCGCTACGGTAATTTCAAATTGGGTAACTGCCGGTCCTTGGACAATCGATACGATTTCCGCTTCAATGTGGAAGTAGGACAGAGCCTTAATAAGGCGCTCCCCTTGCTCATCCATCCATACCCAATCTTCTGTTTGTTCCTCTGGAGGCACTAAAAAGCCCATCGATGGTTTTTCATATTGGCGGCTAAATTTAGGCTCCTCCGGTTCTACTTCTTCTACCTGTACCGTTTCATTTACTGTAGAAGAACTGTCTGTTGCTAGAGCAGCTGCACATATCTCTGTTGCTGCAATTTCCTTTGTCTCCGGAAAGAACGTTTCCTCTTCTTGCTGTTGTGTGACTTCATCCGCTTGTTGTGATGCTTCTACGTCCACAGGAGCTGTTTCTTCCGCTATTTCCTTCTGCTCCGTTTGTTCCTCACGTTCCAACACTGCTACTGCAGCTTGCTGTGCTGCTGATGAGTGCAGCGTCACAGAAGGCATAATTGGTGAGCCTGAGACTATCGTTTCTACTGGCGTTTCATTCTTTGATGGCTCATCCGTTATTTCGGGCTTTTTTTTTCTAAGTTGCTCCTCTAATATAGCTTGAGCTTTTAATTTTTCTTTATCCGATTTTAACATTAAAACATTGAAAGGCAGACGGCTGCCCGAAGGCTTTGCCGGTTCTTCAATAATAGGTCGCTCATCTTGTGGCGGTGCTTGCTCCACATTTAATTGACCGATATGAACGGTAGAATTTTCAATCGTCAAGTGCTGTACTTGTAAATCCGACAGCGTATCGGCTGCATCTTTAGAAACGGTCATGTGCGGACTTGCCTCTAGCTGCACTTGCTCGCTGCTGTCTTCCGCCTCTATTTCCGAATCGGGCTCTCGTTCTACTTCCGGTCCTTGCTCTATTTCTATTTCTACTTCCGGCTTCGGACCAATTTCTGAATCTGTCTCTGGTTTTACTTCTGGCCCTTGCTCTATTTCAGGCTCTGGCTCTTTTTCTGCACCCTTTTCCAGTTCTATTTCTGGCTCTCGCTCTATTGTTGATTCCCTGACAATAGGTATCTCGTTTATAATCGGATTTTCTAGGGACCTCTCCTCTATGACAAGCTCTTCTTTCACTACTTCTGTGTTAGTTTCAGCTTGCTGTAAACCTGGCTCCCTAGGTATTTCAAATACTTTTTCTTGTTGGATTACCTGAATAACTTCTCGATCTTCCACTATAGTTTCTGCTGGTTCAGCTACTTCTTGCTCTGTATGCTTTTCTGCCAAAAGATCTTCAAGCGGCTTTGTTTTTTGGAAGCCATAGACAGGCGATGGAACCTCTGTTGGAACAAAGCGCTTTTTGCTCTCTAGTGGATTGATAAATTCTCGATTCACTTTTTTCTCTTCACGCGCTGGCTTTGCTGCTGCTTTTTTTCTCTCTTCTCTTATGACGGATAATGCTCGCCGCTCTTGTGTGGATCTGGATAAAACATGCGAATAACCCGTACGCTTTTGGCGTTCTGCTAATAGCTGACGAATTCCTTGTGTTTCTACATCAAACACTTGCGATACTGTATGTTGTAAATGCTTTGGAAGTGTCAACGGTCTTTCCTCATATGGCAAAGACTCCTGTTGGACACGTGATTGTTTTTTTTCTATTGGAGGTGGAGGCGCAATTTCAGCATCATCAATTAACGGAAAACGAAAAGCCGTTTTTTTCGTGCTAACCTCTTCTGTTACCTCTTCTTCATCATATTCAAATGGTTCTTCATATTGTTCATATTCATTTTCTTTGAATAGTTTATTAAAAGTCTTTTTTAACCAACTCATAACATTCACTTCTTTCTCAATAAGGCATAACACTTCTATTATAGAATAAAAATCAGCTCTACACCGCATAAAAACGCCATTTTATCAAAAATATATATTCCCGCCCGCTATAACATCCAATTTATACCTTTTTTAAAATCAAAAAGGCTGATTTATAAGTTTTTTACTTATCAATCAGCCAGTTCTTATGATTATTTAGTTGGAGTAACAAAGGCTGAACCAACTTCTGCCTCTTCTTCAAGCACTAAAATCCCTTTTACATCTGGTGCCCCAGGAATTGCTAATTCGCGGGCTGAACAAAGCATACCGAATGAGTCGACACCGCGTAAGTTTCCGGCTTTAATTAGCATACCAGATGGCATTACCGCGCCTACTTTCGCTACGACTACTTTTTGTCCTGCTTCTACATTTGGCGCTCCGCAGACAATTTGTAATGTTTCATCGCCTACATTGACACTGCAGATGCTTAACTTATCAGCATTTGGATGTTTTTCTTTTGTTTCTACATACCCTACAACAAACTTCGGCGAGAAATCTACGTCCAAGGAAATATGTGCTTCATTTGCTTGAAGTGCTGCTGTGATTTTTTCAGCAAGTTCCGGTGTTACTTCTACAATCCCCTGTGCATCAAGCTCCATGTATTTACTTGCATGAAAAAGGTTGAAGCCCTTTACTTCGCCTGTTGCTTCTTCTTTTAAAATGACAACGTCACCCTTTGTTTCCGTTGCCGTTTTCACGATTGGTTCCGTTGCTAATTGGACTAATAATACATCTCCAACATATTGTTTGTTATAAGCTACATTCATTTTTCTTCTTTCTCCTTTGATACTTTGTTTTTCGCTAAAATAAAGATTGGCTCTAACTTGCCCTCTTCATAGATAAATGATAGCGATGTAATCGGTACAGTACCGACTGTGAAATAGTGCATTGTAAGTTGTGCTAATACATCATACCCTACTTCTGAACGAATATCACCAATAATCAGCACATCCTGATGAGGAACCGAGACCGTCATATCGCCTTCGATTTGAGAAGCCATATTCTTTAAAAAGCCTTCATTTAAAATACGGCTCGCATCATAGCCATCATTATGATTGACAAAGTAAAAGATACTACCTGCTACATCATCTCGTTTGACTTCTGTTGGCAGCTTCTTCACGGAAAATCGGGCTGCTTCACGTACCTGGTCAGCAGTTACATGCAGTTTCGGTAACATAGACTCATCAATTAAACGATAAGTTGTCCCTAAATCTAATGCATAAAAAATACGCGTTTCTGCTGTATGCTCTGTGGTGATAAAGGCATTGCCCTCTTTTGAAGTTTGCGGGAATGAGGTAGAGCGGATAATTGGATATACTTGCGCCAAGCTTCCAAAACCCTCCTGCTGTTCGCGCTGCATCGCGGTAAACGTTTGCTCAATCGTATATACGACTTCATCAATAGCCGCCTCTTTTTTTTGCTCATATTTGGATAAAATGGTCGGCAATAAAATATCCATTCCGCGCCCTAACGTTTTATGCTCTAAACGAACCTGATCTTTTTCTTCATCAAACGTCCATTCAAATTGTTCCGTACCAAGACGTTTTTTCAATTCTGTTACTAATTGCGAAGATTTCAAGCGATTCACTTCCTTACATAGAAATACGGTCCACATTGTGTGAACCGTTTTTACGTATTGTATCAAACTTTTATTCTTTTGTACTGTCTAACGGCTTTGCTGACAGGACGATCTCTGTCATTTCTGTTAGCTTCTCGTCCATTCTTTTCCCTTCCGATAGCGTTGTCATTTTAACACCGCCGCTGGATACAATCAGTTCAAATTGCTCTTCGCCATGCTCTATAACTGCCGTAAAACCAAATGCTTCATTATTTTCAAATGTCTCTTCTTTTATAATTTGAAGGTTCTTATCATTTTTTAGGAGTTCATAATGCAACCGGCTATCCTCTGCCTCAATTGTATTGATAAATAAAATGAAGGATTCTTTTCCTTTAGAAAAAATATAATTCATATCTGTCGCACCTTCCTCTACTGTATAACCTCTAGGTACGTAGACAGCTATTTTACCAATTTCCGTATTGGCTTCTATTTCCGTCTCTTCAAACGCTGCCTCGGTAAATGCTAACCCGTCTGTAATTTGTTCTTCTACGGTTTTCCCGCAACCCGCCAGCAACAGGATGATACTACTTATCCATATACAATGAAGCCATTGCCGATTCATCATATCATCTCCTTATTTGTAAGCAAACTCTTCTATCTTCTATTTCCCTTACCTATTGGCAAAAATATCGTTTAACTTTTTTGTACATATTGCACTTGACCTACCAGCAATGTCACAATGTGCTCAAACATTTCCTTGCGATTCACAAGCCCATTTGTAAATATACCAATTGCTCCTGCATGCTGACGAATATCTGCTGTTCTTGTAAAGTCATCCATCACCGGTCCGAGCTCTTCCCCTGCTCGTATACGATTGGCTACAACCTCTGGCAAAACAAAGGATGCGCCCGAACTTGCGATAATGGTGCCGTCTCTTAGTGTAACAGCCCCCCAGTTGCAGCAATATATCAGTCCGTCTATTTCGTAAACGCCTCCCTCTAAACCGAAGCCCATCGTGGCATCACTTGCAGCTAGCGCATGTTGGGCACGATTGATCGCCCCTTGTCTTGTTTCTGCATCTGACATTGGTTGTTCTGATACGCCAGATGGTACATCCATATGTTCGAATTGCAGGTTGTCCATATATTGTGCTAGCACTGTTTCCACTGCTGCCGTTTTGGCTTTATTTTTTGTCCCAATGACTATTTTCATATTGTCATCCCCTACTAGTTTTTCAATTTACTATTATATGATTCCATTTTTTCTTAGAAAGATTATTTTTTCTATAGCATATGCTACAAACATACTATGCTATCACTTTTTAATATAAAAAGCTTTTCTCCTGAAAAAAGTGCAGATAAAGTCCAAATTCGACTTTACCTGCACTTTTCCTTCTTCACTATTACGCATTGCTGCGAATGCTGTTAATCATTGAACGGTCTGCTGATTTCACTAATTTCACAAGCAATTCCTTCGCTGCAGCGTAATCATCCACATGGATAATGGACGCAGCAGTATGAATGTAGCGCGAGCAAATTCCAATGACCGCTGAAGGAATACCATCATTTGCTGTATGCACACGTCCTGCATCTGTTCCGCCTTGCGATACGAAGAATTGATATGGGATATCATTTGTTTCTGCTGTATCTAAAATGAATTCACGCATGCCCCGGTGCATCACCATTGTCGGATCATAGATACGCAGGAGCGGTCCTTTACCAAGCTGGCCGAATTGCTTTTTATCACCCGATGTATCATTTGCCGGAGATGCATCTAGGGCGAAAAATAAATCTGGTTTAATCATATTGGCTGACACCTGTGCACCGCGCAAGCCTACTTCCTCCATGACATTGGCACCCGAGTAAATGTGACTTTCCAATGTTTCTCCTTGAAGTTCCTTCATAAGCTCAATGGCTAAGCCGCATCCATAACGATTATCCCAAGCTTTTGCCATAATTTTTTTCGGGTTGGCCATTGGGGTAAATGGACAGATTGGGATAATGGATTGCCCTGGACGAATGCCCATTGCTTCCGCATCCTCTTTATTATCTGCACCTACATCGATCAGCATATTTTTAATTTCCATCGGCTTTGACCGCTCAGCTGTGGTTAATAAATGTGGTGGAATAGAGGCGATTACCCCCGGAATTTCACGATTCTTTGCATACACAGTGACACGCTGCGCTAACATCACTTGGTTCCACCAACCCCCTAATGTTTGGAAACGAATCATTCCGTTATCAGTAATTGACGTTACCATAAAGGCTACCTCGTCCATATGCCCTGCGACTAAAATTTTAGGAGCATGTTCTTTCTCTGCATAACGCACGCCAAAAATACCGCCTAGATTATCTTGAATAATTTCATCCGAATATTTCGTTAATTCCTTGCGCATAAATTGACGTACCGCACGTTCATCACCAGGCGCAGCTGGTAACTCTGTCAATGTTTTAAATAATTGCAGTGTTTCTTGATTCACTTTAAACACTCCCTCAGTTTAATATCCATGCTATTATAGCATACCCGTTATTATTTCGTTATTCGAACCATCTATTTTCAAGCGCTGTTTTTACATCTTTTACAGGATATGATAAAGTGAATATAGAAATATAGGGAGGGATTTTTACAATGAAATTACGTGACTTTGCACTAGGTATCATGACGGGTGTTGCGGCAGCAATTATTGTGAAAGAAGTATCTGAAAGAGCAGTGCCTTATAAATCATCTGAATCGATTTTAGAAACTATTAAGGCGGACTTCCGTAAATTATCGCCAATCGACGGTTCTTGGATTTATATGAAAGTTGAAAATTTCACAAATGGTTTTACAGATATACCTGTTTACCGTGGCGGAATCTCTCGTATTCAAGACGGTGAAATGGAAACTTACGAGTTTGCAGCCGATGCCCGTACAGGCGCAATTGTTGATTTACAATTAGTACCTTAAAATCAAAATCCCCCTACAAGCATGCTTGTAGGGGGATTTTTTCATGTAAATTGAATTTGAGCTTCTGTTGAACGCTTTAACGACTCTACTACTTCCTTGCCTGTTGCATCCCATTGAATCATGCGGTGATACGCATCATGGTAGAAGATAAATTTATAGCCATTCGCCAGCGCTTCTTTCATAATACGCTCTTTGGCAAATACACTTGTCATTGGGTAATCATCATATGCCATCACCCATAGTGGATTTTGGTGAGCCGTTGTCGCCATGATGTCTGCCATATGTAACATCACTTCGCCGTTTTGCTCTAGACGAATAATCGCATGACCGTTACTATGTCCACCTGTATGAATACAAGTCAGCCCTGATGCTACTTCTAACTCCCCTTCATACGTTTGCACAAGGTGTTGGATAGGCTCCCAGTTTTCCTTCCAGTACGTATTGCGGGAACGAATATTCGGCTCACGCATTTCATCCCATTCTACTTGTGTTACATAAATTTTAGCATTTGGGAATGTTGGTACAAGCTGATCATCTTTCCAGTATGTTAAGCCACTTGCATGATCAAAGTGCATATGTGTCATCAAAATACCGTCAATTTGCTCTGTTGTTATACTTAGTTGCTCCAGACTTTCCAGGATACGTGATTCCTGTGATACACCGAAATTACGAAGCTGTTTTTCAGTAAGTTTCCCGAAGCCTACCCCTGTATCAATTAAGTAATTTTTCCCTTGATACTGTACTAAAATCGGTTCGCACGCTAGCTCGATTTGATTGGCATCATTGACTGGATATTTACGTGTCCATAATGGTTTTGGTACAACGCCAAACATCGCACCTCCATCAAGTGCCGTCACCCCTCCGTCTAGCCAAGTTAACTTCATGTCGTGAAATACGTATTGATCCATTCTCCCATGTCCCCTTTACTTAATAAACTGAGATTCTAGGCGATAGATTGGCTGTCCCTTTGCGGAGAACTTTTGCTCATATTCTGTCATGACATTGTCCTCTGGCATTTCTGCGTGTAAATCAAGTGATACATAGTTTAAACGCATGCCGTAGTGGTTCATGCTCACTAAAGAAAATTCAAATAAGCCTCGGTTATCCGTTTTAAAATGGATTTCGCCATTATCGACTAGAACTTCTTCATATAACTTCAAGAATCCTTCATGCGTTAAACGACGCTTTGCATGGCGTGTTTTTGGCCAAGGATCCGAGAAATTCAAGTAGACGCGATCGACATCGCCTTTATTGAAATATTTTAATAACTCCGCCCCGTTTACCTTTAATAAGCGTAAGTTTGCTGGCTGATCAGCTGCAATAATTTTTTCCACAGCCTTTACTATGACGCTATCAAAAAGCTCAATCCCGATATAATTAATATGTGGGTTTTGCTGTGCCATACCTAATACAAATTGTCCCTTACCTGTTCCTACTTCAATATGCAATGGGTTTTGATTGCCAAATACTTCTGCCCATTTGCCTTTATAATCCTCCGGGTTTGGAACCACGATATCTTGGTGCTGTGCAATGTATTCTTCCGCCCAAGGTTTATGTCTTAATCTCACTTTATATTTCCTCATTTCTACTAAATATACGGCTATTATATCTCATTTTTTGCAATAACCAAACTATTCATACGCGTTTCCCTCTACCTTGACTAGCCCTTTCATTGATGATAAACGCTAATTTCATTACGTTTGCTCTTCATCAGCGTTTTCTACATGCCAAATATCCCGATTAAATGATGTCACTTCCGCTACATTTAAAATCGATTGCGCTCCGCGAATTTGCATGCGTTTCATCGGTGATATAGAGCGTTTTAGCTGCTGAATCCAATCTACATATTTCCGCTTATCTATAAACTGCACGCCGTATGTTGTACCAGGATAATCCACATACCCATTGCGCGATAAAAGTATTTTCCGAATGGGAATATCGACACCTTCTGCTTGGAATAACTGGGAAACAATCGTTTCTGTACGATTTAAATCAATAATGGGATTTAATAATTTCTTTTCAAATGCCCCAATTTTTTTAATCCAAAAGCGTTCTCCACTGCCTACAAAAACAGCCTGGTCTTCCTGTTCCAGCATTTTCACAACATAGCAATCAGTTGGTGTTAGAATAATAGTTTCCAGTTCAACAGGTGCTTTTTTTAAACGAACAATCGGTTGATAAAAAATTAAATAGCTATCAGGTAAACTTTGCAGTAAAGTACGAAGCAATGTATCACGCATGAATTTTGGATCAATATAGGATTTTTCGCGAATAGTAGAGCTAGCCCATTTCATTTGGAAATGGAAAAATTGATCCATGAACATGCGTTTTAATTCATAAAGCGTGCTTGGGGAATAAATAATATTCGGTTCAAAATGTAGCGTTGTTTCCTCTTCAGGAATATAATCTTCATCTAGTTCATTCGCGATTTCTACTTTTTCAATATCTTCTACATCTTCCGTTGGTTCTTGTCTTTTCGGAGGTAATATTTTCTTCAAAAAAGAAAACGCTGATTTTTCAGTTTGTACCGGTTCTTCTTCCGCGATATGTTCCCATTCTTCCACTTCTTCGCCTTGTTCCCATTGCCTCTTGACACGTTCCCATTGGCTTTTCTTCAGACGGACAAATTGTGTCGGGTAGCGTGTTAAATCTACTTGATATCTTGAAATATAGTCTTGTAGTTTTACTAATTGAGCCATGGACTCACTCTCCATTTTTTCCTAGTCATCATGCTTTAATTGTACATGAAAGCTTGGTTTAAGCATACTGTCGATTTTTGCGAGATAGTATTTCCTCTACAATACCCCAATTTCTGCAAACTAAAAAGAGAAGCCTTTCCTAGAAGGCTTCTCTCCAAATCTTATGCTTGTTGAATCGGTGTAGGGATTTTTGTTTCGAATTGAGCTTGTAATTTACGCGTCCATTCGCCTGGTGTACCGTCACCAATTACTCGATCTTCGATTTCAATAACAGGAGTTACTTCTGAAGTTGTAGATGAAACGATTACTTCATCCATAGTGAGCAATTGCTCTTTTGTCATAGCTTCCTCTTTTACTGGCATGTTAATTTCTGCAGCACATTTAAGGATTACTTGACGTGTAATTCCGTTTAAAATGAGATTGTCTGCCGGATGCGTATACAGTACGCCGTCTTTAATACCGTATATATTAGAAGAAGAACCCTCTGTAATTACTTCACCACGATGTAAAATCGCTTCGTATGCACCATGTTCATGTGCTTTTTGTTTTGATAAAACTGCCCCTAATAGGTTCAGCGATTTAATATCGCAACGCAACCAGCGAATATCTTCGTCGAAAATAGCTCTTACACCTTTTTCGAAATTCTCTACCGGGCGTGCATTTTCCTTTGCAAAGCCTGTCAATACCGGCAATACATCATCACCAGGGAATATATGATTACGCGGACTAGCACCGCGTGTAATTTGAAAGTAAATGTGACCTGTATTGATTTCATTTGCTTCAATTAGTTGGTGTAAAAGTGTATATAACTTATCTTTCGTATATGGGATGGTAATATGAATTTTGTCAGCACTTGCATAGAAACGTTCTACATGCTCTTCTAGTGTAAAGGCTTGACCATTATATACTTTTACTACTTCATATACGCCGTCCCCAAATTGATAACCACGGTCTTCTTTATCTACTACTACTTCATTGTCCGCTACAATACGGTCATTCCATAAACTATAACCCACTCAAATCATCCCTTTTCTGTTTTATTTACTAGCTAATCGTACGATTGAATCTGCATATATAGCGGCCGCTTTTACTAAATTTTCGACCACGACAAATTCATTTGCTTGATGGGCCAAATCTGGCTCACCTGGGTATAACATACCGAATGCTACGCCTTTTTTCATTTCGCGTGCATACGTCCCGCCGCCTGTTGATAGGGGCTTCGAAAAATCTCCTGTGTGCTCTCGGTAAACAGATAGCAAAGTTTGTACCAGCTCATCCTCTTCTGGTACATAATGAGGCTGAGAGTTACCAGCAATGTCCAATATAAAATCAGTCTCTTGCATATACTGTTGTACGGCAGTTATTTTTTCTTCAAAAGGATACGTTACTGCATAACGCATGCTAATCTCAATAGAGCCGCCTTGCTCATTAAATGAAACAATTCCCGGGTTTAATGTTGTTTCACCCGATACATCATCCCGATAAGCAAAACCTAGTACATGAGCGGTATGATCGCCGTCAAAAACCTCTGTTATAAAACGCACAAATTCATATCCTGCACCGTCTAGTTCTGTTGTTAAAAACTTTGCTAAGTAAACAGCAGCATTGATACCGTTCTGCGGCTCCATCGCATGAGAGGATTTTCCTTTAATCATTATTATATAGCGGTCTGTATCTAAATTTAAAGACCCTTCTAGATTATTTTCTAATAAAAATTCATTGAATTTGCCCTCAATATTGGCTGAGGCACTTTTTAGCACTGCTGTCGCTAGGTCAGGTACCATATTTACTCGCTGCCCTGCATGAAATGACACAAGCTTTTCATCTGCCTGGCGCTTTGATTTTTGAGAGAATACGAGCTCTGCTATGCCTTTTTCTGCATTGATCAATGGGAAATCCGCGTCTGGTGCAAAGCCGATTGTTGGCATTTCTTCTTTTGCAAAATAACGTTTCACACAGCGGAAATGACTCTCTTCATCCGCACCAATAATCATCCGTACACGTTTAGTCAGTGGAATCCCTGCATCCTTTACCATTTTCATTGCCATCCAAGCGGCAATTGTCGGTCCTTTATCATCAATGGCACCGCGTCCATATAATTTACCGTCCACGATTCGACCTTCAAAGGGCGGGTAACTCCATGTCGACAAATCGCTTGCTGGCACGACATCTACATGGCATAAAATACCGAGAATTTCCTCTCCCTCGCCCATCTCAATATGTCCTGCCATCTGATCAATATTTTTGACCCTCATGCCTTGTTCTTCTCCGCGTGCTAGCATCCATTCTAATGCCGCTAACGGTCCCGGTCCAAAAGGTGCCTCTGCGGTTGCCTTCGCTTCATCTAAAACGGATTCTATTCGTAATAAACTTTGCAATTCCTTTACTAATTCTTGCTCACGGTTTTTTGCTATTTGAAACCAATTCACATTGAACACCTCGCTATTAATATCGTTATTGTACTCTAATTTCTTCAAAACACAACTATCTGACCTAACTCAAACTATATTTACTATACATAGAAAATTTTCAATTTTTACATACTATATATAGAATTTCTATCAATTTTCCGCTATAATAAATGTATCAGAATGCTTGTTCTGAAAAAATATATTTGAAAAGGGGCTGTCTAAGGCAGAAATTGAGCCTAAGTGCAAACCCGCACACACGTGTCGTCCGCTAGTCTTTGCCAAGAGAATTAAGATGAAGGAGTGGTTTATTTATGAAACCTACTACTGACAGAATGCTTAATCGTATTAAAGACGTGTATATGTTTATCCTAACTAAGGGAGAGGTTTCTACACAGGATTTAGTCGAAGAGTTCAACATCACTCCTCGCACCATTCAAAGAGATTTGAATGTGTTAGCCTTTAACGACCTGGTCATGAGTCCAAGTCGTGGTAAATGGACAACGACGAGTAAAAAAGTAAAATTAACATCTTAAGAAAGACCAATTAAAAAAGGTGCTCCTTTTCGTCGGGGAGCACCTTTTACTGTCTTTAATTTTTCAATGCCGCTAACTCTTCCAGTGTCAACTCCCGGTAATCGCCCATCTCTAGCTCCTCATCTAATACGAGGGAGCCCATCGATAAACGTTTTAAATAAATTACTTTTTTCCCAACCGCCTCAAACATTCGCTTCACTTGGTGGAACTTGCCCTCCTGAATCGTTAGCTCAATTTCAGAAATGACATCCGACTTTAAGATGACAAGCTCTCCAGGTTTTGTGACATACCCATCATCCAGTGTAACTCCTTCATGAAAAGCCGTGATATCTTCTTCTGTTACCACGCCTTCAATACGCGCAAAATATGTTTTTGGCACATGTTTTTTCGGCGACAATAAATTATGCGCCAGCTGCCCATCATTCGTAATGAGCAGCAAGCCTTCCGTATCTTTATCTAAACGCCCAACAGGAAATGGCTCAAAATGTTGCGCTAAAGGGTCCAGCAAATCAATGACCGTTTGATCGTACTTATCCTCTGTAGCAGAGATAACACCCGGTGGCTTATGCATCATCAAATAAATAAACTCCGTATATTCCACACGCTCTCCGTATACAGTAACAATTTGCTGCTCTGGGTCTACCTTCATCGCTGCATCTTTCACGACAGCATCATCTACTCGTACAGCTTTTTCCTTCAATAACTGTTTTACCTCTTTACGAGACCCGTAGCCCATATTCGCTAATAATTTATCTAAACGCATATGACACAACTCCTAAAAACCTAATTTGCTCGCAATTTTTGATACGCGGGCTCCTAATAACTTTTGTGCTAATCCAATACGTAGTGAAATAAAACCATATACTATCACACCAACAGCCACACCTACGAAGCAATAAATAAGCGCCATCCATTTTGTATCTGCCGCAAAGAATTGATTTAAGGCAAAAATTGCAATACTTACCGCTGCTGCCATTAATGCCGTAAGAAGACCAATTAACATAATCCGGCGGCGCACAACATGGGATTTATATTCTAATGTTCGGTGGATGACAAAAATATTAATCGAAATTGTTACACCGTACCCGATCATCGTAGCTAAAATAGCGCCATCTACTTCAAGCCATTTTATAAATGGAATATTCAATACGAGCTTTGTCAAAATACCTGTCAATAAACTGAAAATAATCCATTTTTGATAGTCAATTCCTTGCAATAAAGAAGCCGTTACAGCGAATAATGCAAAGAAAATAGCGGCCGGTGCGTAGTGAGCCAGTACCGTCGCTCCTATTTCATCTTGTTCATATAAAACATGATAAATATATGGCGCCAATAGCATAATGCCTACTACAGCCGGGACCGTAACAAATAATAGCACTTGATAGGTTTTATCCATCGCTTGCCGCACAGCTTCCGTTTTTCCAAGTGTATAATACTCCGAAATGGTAGGAATCAATACAGCAGAAAAACCTGTCGCCAACATAACGGGAATAATGACGATTTTCTGTGTTAAGAAATTTAGCATCGTAAAATAAGTATCTGTCACAGAAGCTAAGCCAATAGAAATCATCGCACGGTTAAACGTTAGCATATCTACCGCTTGGAATAGTGGTGTAGCCAACCCAACGAACACAATCGGGATCGAATATTGTAAAATTTCTTTATAAATTTTACTAAGGGGAATTGGCTCAGCCGGTCCTATACTGCTCGCTAACTTGCTATCAAACTCTGGCTTATGTTTTTGCCAAAAGAAACCGAGCACCAGAATTCCTGCAATCGCCCCAATAAAGGCTGCAAATACAGCAAAATTAATGGCCGTTGTCACTTCTCCCTCTAAGATGATGACTACGATAAACGAACCACCTAACAATGCAATAATACGAGCAATTTGCTCGACTAATTGTGAAACGGACGTCGGTAAGTAATGACCATATCCTTGGAAGAAACCTCGCTGCAAACTCATAAATGGAACCAATAGCAAGGCAAAGCTAACCCATTTAATCACTTCAGCTACTTGTTCTACTGAAAAAATTTGATCATCATCATGAATGACAATATGGGCAATGGGTGTCGATAAAAAATACAGGATAGCAAACGATGCAACCCCACTGATCAGCATAAGTTTCCGGCTAGCCTTCAGTAACCTTCTTCCTGTGTGATAATCACCAATGGCATTATATTTAGCCACAAATTTAGATACTGCAAGCGGCAAGCCAGACAAGGCAATGGATAGCATAATGTTATATGGAATATACGCATATTGATAAAGACCAATGTTTTCCTTCCCTACGATGGCATAAAAAGGGAAAACATAAATGAGTCCTAAAATTTTCGACAAGAACAAGCCGATTGTTAAAATCGCTGTTCCCTTCATTAACGAGGACATAACACCCTTCCAATCTATATAAATTTTTTCAAGGTTTAGTTTTTTAAAAAAACAATCCATCTGTTAGTTTACATGGGAAAATGGTTTTACTCAATGGATTTCTCGTTTTCATGTATAATGGACAGTATATTATACGTACAGAAAGCGAGTTTTTTTATGATAGACGTAATTGTAATCGGTGGGGGTCCCTCTGGTTTAATGGCTGCCATTGCTGCAGCTGAGCAAAAGAAAAAAGTTGTATTAATCGAAAAAGGCAGTAAGGTCGGGAAAAAGTTAGCGATTTCCGGCGGCGGACGATGCAATGTAACAAATCGCTTATCTGCAGAAGAAATTGTTAAACACATCCCTGGGAACGGTCGCTTTTTATATAGCCCTTTCACAATTTATAACAATGAGGACATCATTGCCTTTTTCGAGGGGCTTGGCGTGCCTTTGAAAGAAGAGGATCACGGTCGTATGTTCCCTGTATCAAACCGTGCCCAAGATGTAGTCGATGCATTAGTAAATGAAATGAAACGCCTACACGTTGAGGTTCGTTTGCATACAGCGGTAAATAAGCTATTAATGGATGATGAAAAAGTGCTTGGTGTGCGTCTTGAAGACGGCACGGAATTGCGTGCCCGTGCAGTTGTGGTAGCTGTAGGCGGTAAGGCCGTACCACAAACGGGCTCTACTGGCGACGGCTATCCATGGGCAGAACGTGCAGGTCATACCGTAACAGAGCTTTATCCAACAGAAGTACCTGTGACATCAAAGGAACCTTTTATCCAGTCACGAGAATTGCAAGGTTTGGCTTTACGTGATGTCGCGGTGTCTGTACTCAATAAAAAAGGAAAACCGATTATTACCCATCAAATGGATATGCTCTTTACACACTTCGGCTTAAGCGGGCCTGCTATTTTACGCTGCAGCCAATTTATCGTCAAAGAGCGCAAAAAAAATGGCGGTGCCCCGGTGCAAGTACGCATCCAGTCATTAGTTGATTATAATGAAGAAACATGCCTGCAAATGTTAAATAAAACGATTAAAGCTGAGCCTAAAAAAGCGGTAAAGAACTTATGGAAATCACTTGTTCCTGAACGCTGGCTGCTATTCCTGTTAGAACGAGCTCAAATCGATGCCTCATTAACGGGTGTAGAATTGTCGCAAGAAAAAATCCGTGCATTTGCTCGTGAATTAGTGAGCTTTACAATGGATGTCCACGGAACGCAATCTCTCGAGAAAGCGTTTGTTACAGGAGGCGGTGTCTCTATAAAGGAAATCGAACCAAAAACAATGGCTTCGAAAATAAAGTCCGGTTTATATTTCTGCGGAGAAGTTTTAGACATTCATGGCTATACAGGTGGCTATAACATTACGTCCGCATTAGTGACAGGACGCATTGCTGGCATGAGTGCCGGGCAACAATAGTATAAAAAAGAACTGAAGCTTTTTGAAAGCACTCAGTTCTTTTTAGCTTATGCTTGAATCGTACGCGCGATTTTTTCTGTTAAACGTGTCGTTACTTTTGGTAATACCATTTTAATGATTGGATTTAATGCTACTTTTGCTAGACCGCCTGCTTCTGCTGCTACTGTGCCTGTCATTATGGTATCAGTACCTTTCGCTTCTGCCTGGAATTGACCACTGCCTGAGAAGTTTTCATTAATGCCTTTAAATTCAAACTTGATATTATTCGGCTCATGCATTTCTACGATATTTAACTCTACTTGCACCGTTTTTTTAATTCCCTTCATATTCCCTTCAAATGTCCAAACAGACTGATTGTCGTCTACTTGTTTATATTCCTTATATGCAGGTACTAGTTTAGCCCATTTTTCTACGTGACTTACAAAATCCCAAACTTTTTCTACTTCTACTGGAACTGTTACTGTGTGCGATGCTTCTGCCATTGTGAATCCAACCTTCTGTATGTATTGAAATATATCTATTTCCTTTCACAGTATAGCATAAAATATATGGGCAGCTATTTTTTTAAGCAGCATTTCACGATATCGTCATATCAGGCTCTTGGTACGCTGAAAAGGAAGTTTCCAATGAATGGTCAAATAGAAAGAAGGCTATATCGCAGGTTGTTACCTATGATATAGCCTTCTCTTTCACTACAGATTTAATGTCTTCTAAATCCGTTCTTTGTTACCCTGTCTCTACAGTCAGCATTTTCATATTTTCTAAAAATTCCGCTTGCCGGGTCGGATCGATATAGCGATTGTCTACTATATCTGTCAGGAGCTTACGTTTTTGTTTCTCCTCTAATCCAAGGGACAATATGCAGGCACGTGCCTGTTTGACGAACAGTAAATACTGCTCAAATGCATCGTCAAAGTTTTGCATAACTTCATTGCGAATTTTTTTTGCTAATACTGGGCTTGCGCCTTCTGTGGACACAGCGATGGACAATAATCCTTTTCGCCCTACTGCTGGAAAATAGAAATTACTATTCATTGGATCATCCACAATATTGACAAGTTGATTACTATGGCTTTCATAACCGATTTGTTCATTGACAGCACGCAGATTCGTCGCAGCAATGACTAAAAAAGCCCCGATTGTGTCACCGTCTCGAAATGGTCGTTTTAGCCACTTGAGCTGCATTTCATCCATCTTTTCAAACAGCGCTGCTAGCTTCGGGATGACATCAGGGCTAATAACCGTAACCTTTGCCCCTTCTGCCAGCAATGTTTGCACCCGGCGGTAAGCCACATTGCCGCCACCGATCACGATGCAGTTCTTTTGTTGTAAATTCACAGTAATCGGCAGCATGTGTATTCCTCCTATACTCTTACAATGTTTTTATGGAAGTTTGTACCGTCTGTTGTTGCTGTTACATAGCCAGCGCGGATGACAAAGTCACCAAAACGTTCGCCTGCTATGCGCTCTACAGCATAGCTTGTTAAAATTTTACGCAATTCTGCTAAGATTTCTTCTTCGCCGATATTTTCACGATACAATTTATTTAGACGGTCACCTGTGTAGCCACCACCTAGATATAAATTATACTTCCCTGGTCCTTTACCAATAAAACCAATTTCGCCCATTGCCGCACGTGAGCATCCATTTGGACATCCGCTCATACGGATGACAATCTCCTCTTCACGCAAGCCTACCTCATCTAAAATAACTTCAATCTTATCGATTAATGACGGTAAATAACGCTCTGCTTCAGCCATTGCCAATCCACAAGTCGGTAAGCTTACACAAGCAATCGAATTGCGTCGTAGAGCCGAGTAAAACTCACCAGCTGTAATATTATATTCCTTGATTAAGGCATCAATTTTCTTTTTCTTCTGTGATGAAACGTTACCGATGACAAGGTTTTGGTTACCTGTCAAGCGGAATTCACCTGTATGCACCTTGGCGATTTCACGTAAGCCTGTTTTGAGCGGATAGCCCTCCACGTCTTTAATACGACCATTTTGAATGAATAATGTATAATGCCATTTGCCGTCATCACCTTTCACCCAGCCATAACGGTCTCCTGTGTGCTCAAATGTAAAGTCGCGTGCTTCCTGTACTTCCCAACCTAAACGGCGGTGTAACTCTTCTTTAAACCAATCTAAGCCACGCTTATCAATTGTATATTTGAAACGTGCGTTTTTACGCTCTTTACGGTTACCATAGTCACGCTGAATTGTAATAATTTTTTCCGCTGTTTCTAGCAGTTTATCTGGTGTAATAAAGCCGATTAAATGACCTAGCTGAGGATACGTGGACTCATCCCCGTGTGTCATACCCATACCGCCACCAACTAGCACGTTAAACCCCGCTAACTGACCATCTTCTACAATGGCAATAAAGCCGATGTCTTGCGAATAAATATCTGCATCATTGTGCGGAGGAATCGCTACACCAATTTTAAATTTACGTGGTAAATATAATGAGCCATAGATTGGTTCAATTTCTTCTTCAGCAGAATTTACTACCTTTTCACCATTTAACCATAACTCATGGTATGCACGTGTACGTGGCAGTAAGTGCTCGCTTAACTTTGCTGACCAGTTGAACACTTCCTCATGTAGTTTTGATTGGTATGGGTTGGCATTGCACATAACATTCCGGTTTACGTCTCCACATGCTGCTAGTGAGTCTAGTAACACATCATTAATGCCCTGCATAAAGGATTTTACATTCCATTTTAAGATGCCGTGCAATTGGAATGCTTGACGTGTTGTTAACTTTAATGTGCCATTTCCAACCTCATCTGATAGCTGATCCATCACTAGCCATTGTTTCGGGGTTGCCACCCCACCTGGTGTGCGGACACGTACCATGAATTGGTAAGCTGGCTCTAATTTTTGTTTTGCACGTTCGTTTCGTAAATCACGATCATCTTGCAAGTAACTACCATGGAATTTCATCAAACGGTTATCGTCATCAGGAATTCCTGAACTAATTGGATATTCCATTGTAGCTTGTAAAGTACCGCGTAAATAATTACTTTCTTCTTTAATGCGCTCTACATCACTAAAAGGTCCTTCTTGTGGTGGTAGTACGATTTTTTCAGTCATGATATTTCCCCCTTAGTACACATCACGTTGGTAACGTTTTTGTGTTTGCAATTCTTTAATGAAGTTTTCCGCTTCTTCGCGTGAAACTTGTTTTTGTTGCTCTACTACTGTAATCAGTGCTTCATGCACGCTATGTCCTAATGTTTTTTCATCACCGCATAAATAAATTGTTGCGCCTTGCTCAATCCAGTTGAACACTTCCTGTGCTTGCTCTAATAAACGGTGCTGCACGTAAATTTTTTCTTTTTGATCACGTGAGAACGCAATATTTAAATTCGTTAACACATCATCTTTTAACCATTGTTGCAATTCTACTTGGTATAGGAAGTCTGTTACGAAATGCTGGTCACCAAAGAATAACCAAGATTTCCCCTCCGCTCCTTGCTCTTCCCGCTCTTGCAAGAATGAACGGAATGGTGCAATTCCTGTTCCAGCGCCGATCATAATAATCGGTGCCTCTGCTGCAGGTAATTTAAAGTTCGGGTTACGCTTCACATAAACAGCCAATTTATCGCCAATTTCAATGTTCGATGCTACATCGCCTGATACAACACCTTCGCGGTAACGACCGTCTTGTTCATAGAACACTTTCCCGATTGTTAAATGTACCTCTTCCGGATAAGCTGTGTAGCTACTTGAAATCGAATATTCACGCGCTGGAATTTTGCGCAATTGCTCGACAAACTGCTGTGCCGTCCAGTTCCATGGGCCAAACTTTTCTACTACGTCTATCACATCGCGCCCATAGACAAATGACTTTAATGCCTCGCGATCTTCAAGCAATGCTGCAAATTCCGTGTTTCCTGTAAATGGCACAAACTTTGTTAATAATGTTTTTGATAAAGCTGTAATATCCAATTGCTTTAGAGCTTCTGATAATGCGAGCGATTTTCCATCTACTGACACCGTATCATCGTTAAATCCTAAGGTTTTTACTAATAGCTCTACTACTGCTGCGTTATTTTCAGGAATAATTGCTAAGCAATCGCCTGGTTCATATGTGATACCCGAGTCTTCCAGAGAAAGTTCCAAATGGATCGTTTCTTTATTAGAACCACGTCCGTTTAAATTAATTTTTTCCAATACTTCCGCGTAGTACGGATTGTTGCGTGAGTATTCTGTTTCGTTCGTTAATACCGTTATGTCGCTCGTTGTTTGACTCGTTGTCGCTGTCGTTGCTGTTGCTTGTTTTACTTGTTCAATCCAAGCGTTGGCTGCTTCTTGGTAGTCTACATCACAGTCAACACGTGGCACGATGCTTGTTGCCCCTAAAGCTTTTAAACGTTCATCGAAATCAATCCCTGTTTTACAATAAAACTCATAAGAGCTATCCCCGAGTGATAATACAGAATATTTTACACCCTCTAACTTTGGTGCACGCTTACTATGTAAATATTCATAGAAGCTAATGGCCGTATCAGGTGGCTCTCCCTCGCCATGTGTACTTGCTACGATAAATAAATGATCCAATTTCTTTAAGTGGTTCGCTTTAAAGTCACCTGTAGAAGCTAATGTGACAACGTGATTTGGATCTTGCAATACCGTAGCTAACTTGTTAGCTACACCTTGCGCATTTCC
This sequence comes from Lysinibacillus odysseyi, assembly GCA_014595895.1. Taxonomy (GTDB): domain Bacteria; phylum Bacillota; class Bacilli; order Bacillales_A; family Planococcaceae; genus Lysinibacillus_B; species Lysinibacillus_B odysseyi_A. The sequence continues at coordinate 2,047,526 of JABUKB010000001.1, forward strand.
TGTTTGCGATGCATATAAAATCGTAATTTCTTTTGTTTGAACTGATGCTGTCTCTTCTTGCGCTTGAGATTCCCGAGCACCAGGAGCTACTGTGATTTCTTCAATCGTTGTAGTAGCTGACAAATAACCTGTTAACCAAAGCTTTTGCTGTGGGGTTAATTGCGGAAAAATTTCATTCAATAACTTTACTTGTTGTTCTGTAAATGGACTATTGATTACTTGTAATGTCACGTGAGTACCCTCGCTTTTTCTTTATTTCAAACGAATTTTTTCGTTTTTTTCAATTTGTACAACATAATTATCTTGAACAACTAAAGTGATAGAGCCATATTGCATTTGGCTTACCATTTTTTTCACACTCTCTAATGTTTGATCAATGTTTTCCTTACGTGTACTCATTTACCTTCTCCCCTTTTCCAATCAAAGTTCTAATTCGATCAATAAACACTCGCTGTACTTTGATGTCATACCCTAGGCAATTACACAACATAATGGCCTCATTTATTCGCTGAAGCCCGGTGATTTTTGTTTCCACATGCTGTTTTAGTAAACCTGAAAAAAGTAAGTATGGAATAATAAACGTTTTTCTATTTGTCTCTGCTAATTGTGTTAAGGACTGTTCAAAAGAGATGCCTTTGCCATACAAAAAACATATAGCTACTTGATGCAAGTGGGCACGTTTTTTTAGTCTTTCAGCTATTTCTCCTAAATCTCTCTCCACTGCTGGGTCACTGCTACCGCGCCCTATTAGCAGAACATTAGCGCCTGGTGTTTCCTCATTCAAATCCGTAATGCGCTCCTCTAACGTCGCAACTAATCGGTCATCAATGCCAAACGCCTCCCCAATGGTAAACTCAATGTGAGGAAATTGGTTTTTAGCCTGCGCTATTTCCTGGGGAATATCTTCTTTTAGGTGATTAGCTGAAAGCAGTAGAATGGGCGCTACAGCAATTTTTGTCGCTCCTTGTGCCACACATGCTTCTACTCCTTGTAAAATCGTTGGTTCGGCTAATTCCAGAAAACTAATTTGTTGAATCGGTACGTCTATTTCTCCTTTCACTTGTTCAATAAAACGGAGCGCTTCCTCAATTCCTGCTTTTACACGACTACCATGTGCAACATATAAAAGAGCTTGCATAATTATCCCCCTTTACACAGATACACTTTTGAGCTGCTTATAATATTGCTCTTTTTCAAACCATTGAATTTTTTCACGCACATTTACTACATCTCCAACAACGATCATACTCGGATTTGCAATCTGTTCATTCTTAACAATATCTACAATCGTCTCGAGTGTACCTGTAACGGTACGCTGCACTTCTGTCGTGCCCCAATGAATGAGCGCAACAGGCGTATGGGCTGGCTTGCCATTTTCAAGTAACTGTTCGCAAATATATGGCAGGTTGCCTACCCCCATATAAATTGCGAGCGTATCAATGCCTGTTAAGCTATGCCATTTAATCGAGTCATCCTTCCCTTCGCGCATATGACCTGTCACAATTGCAAAGCTCGAGCTATAATCGCGATGTGTCACAGGGATGCCAGCATAAGCGGGTGCTGCAATGCCTGCCGTAATTCCTGGTACTATTTCATATGGGATATCGGCGTCAGCTAATACTTCCGCCTCTTCTGCCCCGCGTCCAAATACAAAAGGATCGCCACCTTTTAAACGCGTTACGACTTTATGACGCCCAAGCTGTACTAACAATGTATGAATTCTTTCTTGGATTACGCCATGATAATTTGGTAATTTGCCGACAAAAATCAGCTCTGCATCTGGTCTTGCGTGCTTTAATAATTCTTTATTCACTAGACGATCATATAAAATGATATCTGCTTGCTGAATTGCTCGTAATCCCTTTACCGTAATTAAATCCGGATCGCCTGGACCTGCCCCGACAATATATACTTTGCCCATTTCTGTTCCTCCCTTTAAAATGCAAAAAAGCAATTTTAACCTATCGTCCGACAAATAAATGGTCTATAAACTAGATTAAAATTGCCTCTATTGTGTATAGTCAGCAACTTGGTGTGTTGTGTTTATTAATTTAAATATTAAGAATACTATAAACATATAATACCTATTAGTCAACTATGTTTTAGGGGTTTAAAGGAAAATTTACACAAAAAAGCCGGTTTATTTGCCTTTTTGACAAGTAAACCGACTTTTTCTATTCTCGTTCCAGTTGTTGGTAATCACGCATATAAGGGCCTTCCTCCGCGACTGCTGAATGATAGAGTGCTTTTATCGCAAGATTTTTTTCCAAGCCCATTTCTTTTTTGAGTTTCTTTAATTCATCATGTAATTCGCGGTGCTCATTGATTAATTTCAACATGACAGTTTTTGAATATTTCATCTGTATCTTCTCCTTATTGCACCTGTAGTATGACTACTTTCAAATAATTAAATTCCGGGAAATTATGGGGTGTACGGAAATCTTCCGGTAACTGGTGTTGCTCTAGGATTTTATAGCCTTTGCTTGCTTGCTTGCATGCTTTATCAATAAATGATTTAAACTTTTTCATATCAAAGCTTGCATTATTTGTGGAAGCAATAATTATTCCGTTATCTGCCGTAATATTTAATGCATCCTGCAATAATTTTGGATAGTCCTTCGCCGTACTAAACGTCATCTTTTTCGTGCGGGCAAAGCTAGGTGGATCTAACACAACTACGTCAAATTTTAAATGATGACGCGCTGCATAGCTAAAGTAATCAAAGACATTCATCACTTTAATATACTGTGATTCATAGTCGATTCCGTTCACTGCAAATTGCTCGATTGTTTTCGCTAGGCTGCGTTTTGCCAAATCGACACTTGTTGTACTCGTTGCCCCGCCTAATGCGGCTGCTACGGAAAAGGCACCTGTATAAGAAAATGTATTCAGAACTGTTTTATCCATCGAATAATGATCACGCAATGCCTTGCGCACATTGCGCTGATCTAAAAAGATGCCCGTCATGGCGCCGTCATTTAAGTCCACAGCGAAGTTCATACCGTTTTCTTGAATGATTAAAGGGAACTCGCCTTTTTCCCCTGAGACATAGTCATCCTGTTCCACATATTGCCCATTTGTATTGAAACGTAGTTTTTCATAAATACCGCGTGTATCAAGTGCCTTATTTAACGCTTCATATACCATTTCTCGGAATGTATAAATGCCCTCACTATACCAGCTCACCATATAAAAACCATCGAAGTAATCGATTGTTAAACCGCCGATGCCGTCTCCTTCTCCGTTCAATACGCGAAAAGCTGTCGTATCTTCTGCATCATAAAAATTCGCACGTTTTTCAGCTGCTTCTCGTATTTTTTTCGTAAAGAAACGTACATCGATCACTTCTTTTTGCTTGCGTGATAGCACCCAGCCTATCCCTTTATTTTGTTCTCCATAATAACCTGTTGCTATATAGCCACCATGTGCATCCACTAAATGCACAATCGCCCCTTCCTCAATCGGTACCTCAGGCATATCCACTGCTTCTTTTAAAATCAAAGGAAAGCCATTTGTCATTTGTTTAATAAATTTTGGTTTTACGTATATTTCGCGTATAAGTTCCATCGAGTCATCCTTACTATATTTAATCTATCTATTATGGCACGTTTTATGGCAAAAAGCGATGATAGCAGTTAACTATTCCCTTTTATTCCACTAAAATAAACGTATTGAGGTGGTGATATAATGCAGCAACGAACAGAAAAGCTATGGCGTGAAGAAAAATACCGCGTCATGTTCCATAGTCAAAAACACTATAATCTAATTCGACAAGCGATGCGTCAGGAACTTCCTTACGCAGACATCAAACAGCTGATTGCCGACGCCTTATTACAGACCCCTACAGTAGGCAGTATGCGCAATGCCTGTCAACATATGTGGGGTTATTTTCGAAAAACGGCTACTATAGAAGAAAAGGAACATTACAACGAACTCATTCAAAAGGCAGAGTACCAAAACCTGCTTTCTTTCTTACAACAAACAGCAATTAAATATGAAGTAACATATTTACAGGAAAGCACCATTTTACAGCTTCCTGACCGTAAATAACCATATAAAAAAGCTGTTCATAGCTTCATGTGCTATGAACAGCTTCCTTTTTATTTCTTCGCGTCAATCCATTGCTGCACTGTAGTTTGATTAGCTTCTACCCATTTTTTCGCTGCTTCTTCTGGGTCAGTACCTTCGTTAATTTCTAACATAACTTCTTCCATTTGCTCTGGTGTCCAGTGGAAGGCATCTAGTACTTTAAATGCTTCTGGCGCATCCGATTCTAAACCTTCACGTGCAAATGTGTGAATCGCTTCTTCCCCACCATATACACCTTCCGGATCTTCTAAGTATTTTAAGTCGTAAGAAGCAAACATCCAGTGCGGTGACCAACCTGTTACAACAATTGGCTCTTCATTTTTGATCGCTTGACCTAATGCTACCGTCATAGCTCCTGATGATGAAGGCAATAGGTCCCAATCTGCTAAGTTCGGATATGTCGTCAATGCTTTTTCCGTTGCAGCCATAATACCTGCACCTGGCTCAATACCTGTAATTGTTGCACCAGCTTCATCTTTTAAATCTGCAATAGAATTAACCTTCATGTATGTCGGTACAACTAAACCAATTTTTGCTCCTTCTAAGTTAGCGCCTAAATCAACCATTTTATTTCCATATTTTTCAAATTGTGCTCCATGTGTAGCTGGTAACCAAGCAGATACCATTGCATCAGCCTCGCCTTTTGATACTGCTTCCCACATAATGGCATTATCTAGGGGTGTTAATTTCACGTCATAGCCAATGCTCTCTAATACTTCGCCTACCACATGTGTAGAAGCCACTTCTGTATCCCACTCAACGTAGGCTAAATTAATTTCACCTAGATTTTCTGTTGCTGTATCGTTTCCATTAGAATCGGATGTGGATTTCTCGTTTCCTCCACAAGCCGCTAATAAGGCTGCTGCTCCAAATAATGCAGCAAATCGTTTCATGTTCTTCATGTTTATATCCTCCTAGTAGTTCTTCTTGCTAGTACTTCTTCTTGTTGAAACTCTGTGTTAAGCGATCGACGATAATGGCAAATATAACTAAACACAAACCTGCGACAAATCCGTTGCCGACCTGTGCTCGTTGTAATGCTGATAATACTTCACGTCCAAGACCAGGGGCCCCGATCATCGATGCAATAACAACCATTGATAAAGAAAGTAGTACGGTTTGGTTAATACCTGCCATAATTGTAGATTTAGCTAATGGCAACTCTACTTTGAAAAGCTTTTGATTGGCTGTGCTACCATATGAATCTGCTGCTTCCACTAACTCTTTTGGTACTTGTCGAATCCCTAAATTCGTAAAGCGCACAGTTGGCGGCAAGGCAAATATAACCGAGGCAAATACACCTGGTACAACACCAATACCAAAGAACGCAACGGCTGGAATTAAATAAACAAACCCCGGCATCGTCTGCATAAAGTCTAAAATTGGCTTAACCATTTCCTCTACCCAATTATTTTTAGACATTAAAATCCCGAGTGGAATCCCAATGATGATTGCAATTAAACTTGAGAACAAAACAAGGGTAAAGGTTTGCATTAGTTCTTCCCAGAGCTCCTGATTGTATACAAGCAATAAGCCTAAAATTGAGAAGATGGCCAAGCCAAATTTCTTGCCTGTCGCAACAAATGCAAGTACTGCTACCACAAGGATAAAGACAAATGGTGGAATGGCTGTTAATAAACTCGTCAATCCATTCATTAAATCCTCACCATTATTTTGTACTGCTTTAAATAAGCCGGAAAACGTGTCTGTTAACCAACCCATGGCTGTTTCTACATAATCATCAATAGGAATAGGTGAAAAATTATTCATGTTCATTCACCTCCTGTGTCGATGACGCCAGTGCTTCAATAATCACGCCGCGAATTAACACGCCTTTTAATCGCCCGTCTAACACAACTGCTACAGGCGTTGGGCTATCTGAAATGATTGGTAAAATATCTTGAATCAGCATCGTTGGTTCTACGACTGGCATATCTGTTTTTAGGATTGTGTTGATATCTTTATAACCGCGTTTCGAGATCTCTAGTGCATCATCCGCTGTAATATACCCTTTAAAGTTTCGGTGTCTATCGACAACCAGCAGTACACTCACTGCATCCTCTTTCATGCGCTGTAAAGCTACCTTAGGTCCATCATTCTCGATATTAATCGTTTTAGGACGCACCATCGCATGCTCTGCTGTCAGCACTTTTGAACGGTCTACATCTTCTAGGAAATTGCGCACGTATTCATTGGCTGGATTCGTTAAAATCTCCTCGCCAGTTCCTACCTGCATAATTTGCCCATCTTTCATAATGGCTATGCGATCACCGATGCGCAGCGCCTCGTTTAAATCATGCGTAATGAAAACAATAGTTTTTTGTACATTGGCTTGCAATTCGAGTAGTTCATCCTGCATTTCTTTACGAATAAGGGGGTCTAACGCAGAAAAGGCTTCATCCATAAGCAATATTTCCGGGTCATTGGCTAAAGCACGGGCTAAGCCAACTCGCTGTTGCATACCACCTGATAGTTGGCTGGGATATTGATCTTTGTAAGGCAGTAATCCAGCATTTTGCAATGCTTTTTCCGCTTTCATTTGACGCTCTTCTTTTGAGATGTTTCTTACTTCTAAGCCGTATTCTGTATTTTGTAGGATTGTTTTATGTGGAAATAAACCGAAGTTTTGAAAAACCATACTCATTTTTTTGCGGCGTACTTCTTGCAATTGCTTTTTTGACAGTTTCGTTACATCCTGACCATCTATATAAATACTTCCGCTCGTTGGGTTAATTAAACGATTAAGGAGTCGGATCAATGTCGATTTTCCGCTACCGGATAGCCCCATGATGACGAAAATTTCTCCTTCCTCTATTTCGAGGTTGGCGTCATATACACCTACTGTAGCGCCTGTTTTTTCTAAAATAGCGGTCTTTTCCACTCGCTGCTCTACAAGCTTCAAAGCAGCCGAGGTATTTTTTCCAAAGACCTTTGTCACATGTTCTATTTTTATTTTCCCCATGTACTCTCACTTCCTCTTTCAACCAGATAATTACATTTCTCCACCCAAGTGACAACCCAATAATAACTTAAAGTTGTTACTTATTGCAACCCTTTCGTTTTAATATGTCCTGTTTAAAGAGAAAAAAACTCGATGAAACGTTATTTTTCGTTTCATCGAGTTTTTCTTTTTAATTATATAAATAGCGCGCTACATTTTGAAAACATGACTCTTCTCCAATAAAAAACAACGTGTCGCCTTTTTCCAATGTGGCATACGGACCTGGAGATAAAAGCATCGTATTATTTTTCATAATCCCTACAATCGTAGCACCTGTATTTTGCCAAAAGTGAATTTCTCCTACATTTTGGCTTAAGTATAAACAATGTTCTTCTATATCTATCTGGAAAGGGATAAATGGATTCGCAGATGTGAACCGATTGGTATGATCAATCAATTCATCCATCATGTTGCGTAATTGAATAAATTCCTTTGCTTGACGATCCATTTGTTGGTGGATATCCTTTTGAAGTTCACGTACTGTTTTTCCTTCTTCAAAACGATGGACAAATTTAGCAGCATTTTCATACGATACAATAACTACACCGCTCCCCTTCATCGCTTCCACAATATTTAAATCTTGTAACATGGCAATGGCTCTTCTTGCCGTCTCCGCTGACACATTATACTGGGAGGCAAGGGTAGACCTTGCATATATTTTTTCTCCAATAATATATTTCTTCTCTACAATTTTGGCAGCAATATCCTGGGCAATGATTTGATATTTAGGTTGCTTGATTTGCATTTATTTCCCTCACTCTACATTCATCATATCAAACTCAACTCATTATATAGGAGGAAGTTATTTATGTCACTTAATGTTACACCAGAATAATATTGTTTACATGAAAGAGAGAATGGCAAAATAGCATGAAAACCTATGATTTCAGGGGAAAATTTACATATCTCTTCTCTTGCCTCATCCAATAAAAAAACCCGCAAACAGCCTACTAGCCATTTGCGGGTTGCGTTATTACTCTAAATTACTTTACGACAATGTTTACTAACTTACCTGGAATAACAATTACTTTTGCAATGTCTTTTCCAGCTGTAATTTCTTGAATTTTTTCATCCGCTAGTGCCGCAGCCTCCAGTGCTTCTTTTGAAGCATCCTTCGCTACTTTCACTTTTGCACGTACTTTCCCAAGCACCTGCACTACCACTTCTACTTCATCATCCACAAGCTTTGACTCATCATAAGTTGGCCATTCCACATAAGAAATACCACCTTCATGACCTAAAATCGACCAAAGCTCCTCCGCCAAGTGTGGTGCAATTGGAGCTACTAGCTTGACAAAGCCTTCCGCATATTCAGTCGGAATCACTTCTGCCTTATAGCAATCATTGATAAATACCATCATTTGAGAAATAGCTGTATTGAAACGGATTCCCTCAATATCTTCCGTTACCTTTTTCACTGTTTGGTGATACGTCTTCTCTAGCGACTTATCATCAGAAGGCTGGATTTTCGCAGTTAATGCACCTTCTTCTGTAACAAATAAACGCCAAATACGGTCTAAGAAACGGCGTGCACCATCTAAACCATTTGTGCTCCATGCAACAGAAGCTTCTAAAGGTCCCATGAACATTTCGTATAAACGTAACGTATCTGCACCGTGTGATGCTACGATTTCATCTGGATTGACAACATTGCCTTTCGATTTAGACATTTTTTCATTGCCTTCTCCTAAAATCATTCCTTGGTTGAATAATTTTTGGAACGGCTCTTTCGTATGCACGACCCCTAAATCGTACAGCACTTTGTGCCAGAAACGCGCGTATAGTAAGTGAAGCACTGCATGCTCTGCACCACCGATATAAATATCTACTGGTAACCAACGTTTCAGTAATTCTGGATCGGCAATGGCTTCATCATTTGTTGGATCAATATAACGTAAGAAGTACCATGATGAACCAGCCCATTGCGGCATCGTGTTTGTTTCACGGCGACCCTTTAACCCTGTTTCAGGATGAACCACATTGACCCACTCTTCAATATTCGCAAGTGGCGATTCACCTGTACCAGAAGGACGAATATTGTCTGTTTTTGGTAACATTAATGGCAGCTCTTCAACAGGTACAGTTGTCATTGTACCATCTTCCCAATGGATGACTGGGATTGGCTCACCCCAATAACGTTGACGAGAGAATAACCAGTCACGTAAACGGTATGTAATTTTCTTTTCACCCACACCATTTTTCTCTAACCATTCGATTGCTGCTTTAATACCTTCTTCTTTATTTAAACCATCTAAGAAATCAGAGTTAATATGTGGACCATCTCCAACGAATGCTTCCTTTTCAATGTCTCCGCCTTCTAGAACAGGTTTAATCTCTAGACCAAATTCTTTCGCAAATTCATAATCGCGCTCATCGTGTGCAGGAACTGCCATGATTGCACCTGTACCGTAAGTTGCTAATACATAGTCTGCAATCCAAATTGGCGTTTTTTCACCATTGATTGGGTTGATGGCATAGGCACCTGTAAATACACCTGTTTTTTCTTTCGCTAAATCTGTACGTTCAAGATCAGATTTTAACGCTACTTTTTCTAAGTAAGCGTCTACTGCTGCTTGCTGTTCAGGAGTTGTAATTTGCTTCACTAGCTTATGCTCAGGAGCTAAAACGCAGTAAGTCGCACCAAACAGTGTATCTGGGCGTGTTGTGAACACCTCAAAGGATGCATCTGTTCCTTCAATATTGAAACGAACTTGTGCCCCTTCTGAACGACCGATCCAGTTACGCTGCATATCTTTAATCGATTCTGGCCAATCTACCTCTTCCAAATCATCAAGTAAACGATCCGCATATTTCGTAATACGCAGTACCCATTGCTTCATTGGGCGACGTACAACAGGATGTCCTCCGCGCTCTGATACTCCATCGATTACTTCTTCGTTCGCAAGTACTGTCCCTAGCGCCTCACACCAGTTAACAGCGATTTCATCGACATAGGCTAAATCCATCTCCACTAATTTTGTGAAAATCCACTGTGTCCATTTGTAATAAGATGGATCTGTTGTGTTGATTTCACGATCCCAATCATAAGAGAAGCCAAGCTCTTGAATTTGGCGTTTGAATGTCGCAATATTTTTCGCTGTAAATTCAGCCGGGTCATTCCCTGTATCTAGCGCATATTGTTCCGCCGGTAAACCAAAAGCATCCCATCCCATTGGGTGCAATACATTATAGCCCTGCATGCGCTTATAACGAGACAAAATATCCGTTGCTGTATAGCCTTCCGGATGTCCTACGTGAAGACCAGCGCCTGATGGATACGGGAACATATCTAAGGCATAAAATTTTGGTTTTGAATCATCGTTTTCTGTTTTGAATGTTTTATTGTCGGCCCAAAATGCTTGCCATTTTTTTTCGATTTGTTGGTGATTAAAACTCACAATCAATTCCTCCTCAATTCAATAATCGACTATTTCTCGCGACTTGAAACCAATTTCACTAAATTTTCTGTCAATATAAAAAACTCGTCCCATTCCGTAAAGAAAGGGACGAGAGAAAATTTACACTCCCGCGGTACCACCCAAATTAGTGACACTGCACTCGGCTTCTAAATCTTAACGCGAAAACACGGCTTTTAGCTACTCACTTCACTAAATGCAAACTCCGAGGTGAGTTCAGTTACTCCATCTACTAACTCGCACCACCCGTTAGCTCTCTGAAAGACTTCCCCACTTACTAATCCTCTTCACAGTCGTTCATAATATTGCATTTATTTTAAGTGATTTATAATAAAAGTACAAGCTTTATTGTATTTCTGCGCTTTTCAGCCCTCTATCATACAAAATACATGGCACAATCGCTAACAATAAAATGCCGACTAATACAAATGCCAGTGCTTCCATCCCGTAGGTGTCAACCATCACTCCGCCAAATAGCGGACCAAGCATACGGCCCATTGTCGAAGCGCTATTTACCAAGCCTTGATAAAACCCTTGTTTACCTGATGGTGCTAACTGGTTGGCAATCATCGGAATGACAGGGGTAAAGAATACTTCACCTAGCGTTAAAATGACCATCGCTGCTACAAACATTTTAAAATCACCGGCAATCGCCACGAGACTAAACGAAATAGCCATTAATACCAACCCAAAAACTAATTGATGCTTCACTTTGTTTTCCCAACGCTTCACTAAAGGACGAATGACTGGCTGCACTCCAACAATTAATAAACCATTAATTGTCCACAACAGGCTATATTGCGACAAGCTAATACCAAGCCCCTGTGTATGCGATGAAATAGTCGCTGCCCACTGCGAATAGCACAACCAGCAAAATACAAGCGAGATGCTTAAAGTCAACAAGGCGAATAGCGGTGCCTTTTCCTGTTTTCCCGCACCCTCCGCTACGACATTCTTCGGGGCAAGGGCTTTCGTATCAAAACGCTTAAATGTTGTCATGACAATGATAAAGAACAATAAATAAGCGCCTAAATTAGCTACAAATACATATTCAAAATTAATATCCGCAACAATTCCTGCAATCGCCGGACCAATCGCTACCCCAACATTATTCGCTAAGAAAATAGCGTTAAATGCGCGGCGGCCGCCACTAGGCCATACACTTCCTGCCAATGCATAAACAGCAGGAAATACAATCCCTCCACTGAAACCCAGTAGCGTCAGCAATATGACATATTGCGGCCAATCATGCCAAAACACTAAACAGACGAGTGCTGTTAAATTTAATAAAACCCCAATAACAATTGTTTTATAACCACCCAATTGATCAAACAGCCAGCCACCGAGCAAATTTCCAAACACACCTGCCAAGGAGTTGAGCATGAGTACAAACCCTGCAACTGTCAGCGACTTCCCTAAATAATCATGTATATAAATACTGTTCAACGGCCATAAAAATGAATTGCCGACCGTATTGACAAATGTTCCTATAATAAGAAACCAAACCTGCTTTGGCATCCTTCTATCCTCCAATATTTCGACTCACAAAATATCAGTCTATGCCTCTTTTTGAAAATGTACAAGAAAAAAGTTTTTCTGCTAGGACGTGTCGTCTCAGCATGTTAAAATGTAGCGTTAGAGGAGTGAATAGAAATGACAGAAACAAACTTCCCTTTCCCTTCAGACGGAAAGCGTTACTATACATGGAATCGTTATTTACGTAATGAATTCGGAAAAAAAGTATATAAGGTAGCATTGGATGCGGGCTTTGATTGCCCAAATCGCGATGGCACAGTGGCGTTTGGCGGCTGTACATTTTGCTCGGCAGCAGGCTCTGGTGACTTTGCGGGCAATAAGGTTGATCCAATCCCGGTGCAATTCGAAAAAATCAAAGCAAAAATGGAGAACAAATGGAAAGATGGGCTGACAATGGCTTATTTCCAAGCTTATACGAATACACATGCTCCACTTGAAGTATTGAAAGAAAAATTCGAGGCAGCTCTTGCTTGTGAGGGTGTAATGGGACTTAGTATTGCCACACGTCCCGACTGCTTGCCGGATGACGTGGTAGAATATTTAGCCGAATTGAACGAACGCACTTACTTATGGGTGGAACTTGGCCTACAAACAGTGCATGAAAAAACAGCGAACTTAATCAACCGCGCTCACGACTACCAAACATATATAGAAGGGGTCGAAAAATTGCGCAAGCATAATATTCGCATCGTTTCTCATATTATCAACGGCTTGCCACTTGAAGATTACGATATGATGATGGAAACAGCACGCGAAGTAGCAAAACTAGACGTGCAAGGCATTAAAATTCACCTATTGCATTTATTAAAAGGCACACCTTTAGTGAAGCAATATGAAAAAGGCATGCTGGAATTTATGGAAAAAGATGCGTATGTGCAGCTGGTAGCTGATCAATTGGAAGTGCTGCCTCCTGATATGATTATCCACCGTATTACGGGGGACGGTCCGATTGACTTAATGATCGGTCCCATGTGGTCCGTCAATAAATGGGAAGTATTGAATGGGATCGATGCAGAATTAGAACGCCGAGGATCCTATCAAGGCAAGCACTATAAGGCGGTTGATGTAAAATGAAGCTAGAACGCGTTTTGCAATATGCCCAAACTTTATTAAAAAGTGTCGTGCTAGATGGTGATATAGCTGTTGATGCGACAGCTGGAAATGGACACGATACCTTGTTTTTGGCACAGCTTGTCGGGGATGAGGGCTTTGTTTATTCTTTTGATGTTCAAAAGCAAGCGGTTGATGCTACACTCCACCGCCTGCTCGACAATGGATTGGAACATCGCGCCCTTATTTTGAATACCGGGCATGAAAATATAGCCCAGCATGTGACAAAGCCCGTAGCAGGCGCGATTTTCAACCTTGGCTATTTACCTGGCGGCAACCATTCTATTGTGACAAAATCCAATACGACCGTGACGGCGATTGGTTCTTTATTAAAGCTGTTAAAAGTAGGCGGAATGATTGTCCTTGTCGTATACCATGGGCATGAAGGCGGAAAAGAGGAACGGGATGAAGTCATTCGCTTCGTCAGCGATTTACCCCAAAAGTATGTACATGTCCTACGCTATGAATTTATCAATCAAAAAAATGATCCACCATTTATCATTGCGTTAGAAAAGGTGAAAGAGTTACCTACTACAACCGCTTAATGTGTATAGCTCTGCACTTTTTGGGTGATACTAGATAAAAACCTTATTTTAATAGAAATTGGTTGATTAGAACAAAGCAAATGTACAGAAGATGAACCAAAAGACCTGCACAATAAAGTAGGTGCCAAAATACGTGAGTCTTTTTATAGAAAAACCAAACACCCTTGTCTTTTCGCAAGGGTGTTTTTTATACCTTATTAGCTAAATCGACAAATATTTCATTAAAAATTAACGGAAAATATTAAATTTTCGTTGACCTTTAACGCTTTAAACTGTAAAATCGCTAACATACTTTATTATTAGATGGGATTTTTGCACAATGAAAAATACATTATTTCGAAAGATTAACGCTAGAGATTTACTTGCTAAAAACAAAAATGTTCGATTAAAACAAACGTTAAATGCGTTTGATTTAATTGTTCTCGGTGTAGGAGCCATCGTCGGTACAGGCATTTTCATTTTGCCAGGTACCGTTTCTGCACTGCATGCAGGCCCCGGCATTGTTTTTTCATTTATCATCGCTGCCATTGTTTGTGCGTTTGCGGCGATGTGCTATTCTGAGTTTGCGTCAGCGTTGCCCGTCACAGGCAGTGCCTACACGTACAGCTACATCGTTTTCGGCGAAATAATAGCTTGGCTAGTCGGTTGGGCGCTATTGCTCGAATACGGCTTGGCAACAGCGGCTGTTTCGACAGGCTGGTCAGCATATTTGGTCTCACTGTTGGAGGGCTTCGGCATCCATATTCCGACCGCTTTAACAGCAGCCTACAATCCGGAGGCAGGTACAGTTGTGAACCTGCCTGCTATGGTAATCGTGTTTGCAATCGCAGCACTTTTAACATTAGGCATTAAGGAATCAAACCGTTTAAATGCTATTATGGTAATTACTAAAGTTGGCGTTATTTTAATGTTCATCTTAATCGGTGCTTTTTATGTGGAGCCGACAAACTGGGCACCTATGCTACCATTCGGTGTAAGCGGTGTTCTGACAGGTGCCGCATTGGTATTCTTTGCTTACTTAGGCTTTGATGCCGTTTCTGCTGCCGCTGAAGAAGTAATTAATCCTCAACGCAATATGCCAATCGGGATTATTGGCTCGCTCTTTTTCTGTACATTGCTATACGTAGCCGTTTCATTAGTATTAACAGGAATTGTCCCTTATACAAATTTAAACGTCAGCAATCCTGTTAGTTTTGCTATGCAAATTGCAGGACAAGACTGGGTGGCCGGTTTCATTTCATTAGGGGCTATCGTGGGAATGACAACTGTCATTTTAGTAATGTTATACGGTGGAACACGCCTGCTTTACGCGTTTGGCCGTGACGGTCTATTACCGAAAAGCATGGCTGAAATTCATAAGAAATTTAAGACACCCGTGAAAAACACTTGGGTACTAGCGATGATTACAGCGTTCTGTGGCGGGTTTATTCCATTAAATCAGTTAACATCTTTAGTGAATATGGGGACATTGATTGCCTTTACGATTGTATCCATCGGCGTTATTGCATTGCGTCGCAATAAAGATATCCCATCAACCGGCTTTAAGGTTCCACTCTATCCTATTATCCCGCTCGTGTCATTTGTGCTATGTATTTTCTTAATACTGCAGCTTGAAGCAATCACATTTATCTACTGTGGGGTTTGGTTCTTAATCGGAATTGTTTTCTACTTTGTTTACGGTAAAAAACATAGTAAACTGAATCAATAAGCAATAAGGGGTGTCCAAAAAGTAAAACTTTTTGAACACCCCTGTTCTATTTGATATTTATCTCTTAGGAAGTATTGCTCCTGCGGTGGTCGCATCAAAATGCCACCATCCTCGTCGCAAAGGAAAGATTCCGTCTCAAAATAACTTCTCAGACGAAACCTTTCCTTTGCAATTTTGAAAAAATTGAAAAAATCCGCCGTCTTAATTGCTAGACAGCGGATTTTTTTATGCTTTATTTTTCGCGCTCACGATTGCGCTCTTCCCAGAATGTTGCATTTTTGATACCTAACTTCTTCGGATCAAATACTGGGTCTTTTCCTTCTCTTTTCTGTTGCTCGTAATCTTTTAACGCTATGATAGCTGGTTTCATAATAATTAAAATAGCGAGAACGTTTATCCATACCATTAACCCTAAACCTACATCTCCCATTGCCCATGCTAAGTCAGATGTACGTACTGTACCATAAAAGGCTGTAATTACGATTACTATTTTGGCTATCCAAATACCGATTTTTTCAAACTTACCTGGTAATAAATAGGATATATTTGTCTCTGCAATATAGTAATATGCCATAATAGTTGTAAAGGCAAAGAAGAATAATGCAATCGCTACGAATGGACCACCAAAGCCTGGTAAAGCTGAATCAACTGCATATTGAGTATATGCTGCCCCTTCTTTAATTGTTTGAGCAAATGTAAGTTGTTCCTCTCCTGATAATTTATCAGCACCAAATTCACCCGTGTGAATTGTAGGGTAAATTTCGTAGGAACTTCCTTCATAATTAACAGCTACTTGATCAGCCTTTTCATCATGAACATTATACATTCCTGTAAATAGAATCATAAATGCCGTTGCTGAACACACTAACAATGTATCAATATAAACAGATGCTGCTTGCACAATACCTTGCTTTGCTGGATGTGACACTTCCGCAGCCGCTGCTGGGTGAGCACCTGTCCCTTGACCTGCTTCATTTGAATAGATACCACGTTTTACTCCCCAAGCTATAGCAGATCCCAAGATTCCTCCAAATAATTCTTGTGCACCAAATGCACTAGAAAAAATTAAACCAATAACGCCTGGAATTTCCGAAAAATTCATAAAGATAATAACAAGTGCCATTAAAATATATGCTGCAGCCATGAAAGGAACAATTATTTGAGCTGCATTTGCGATAGATTTAACTCCACCGATAATAATAGCTCCTAATAATACAGCAATAATTAGTCCTGTTACCCATTGCTCTAAACCAAATGCATTGTTCATTGCAACTGAAATCGCATTAGACTGAACGCCTGGCATTAAGAAAAGCATCGCAACCAATGCCGCTACTGCAAATATAACAGCAAACCACTTTTGTCCCATCCCTTTTTCAATATAGAAGGCTGGACCACCACGATATTCTGTTTCTCTTTCTTCTTTGTAAATTTGTGCTAATGTGGACTCTACATATGCTGTTGCTGCTCCAATGAAAGCAATAACCCACATCCAGAAGACTGCACCTGGTCCCCCCATACCAATCGCAGTCGCCGTACCGGCAATATTACCCGTACCTACACGACCTGATAATGCGATCGACATCGCTTGGAAAGAAGAAATCCCTTTTTCTGACTTCTCTCCTCTAAACATGAGTACAAACATATCTTTAATATGACGTACTTGCAAAAATCTAGTAATAATAGAAAAGAATAGGCCGATTATCATAATGCCATAAATAAACCAAGGACCCCATAAAATTTCATTTAAGAAACTTATCATACTCTCCATTTCTCCACACCCCTTTTTGATGTATTTTATTGTAGTGAAATTCAATATATTACAAATTGAGCCATCGTTCAACAATTTTTTAATAATTCATAACCTTTTATCATAAAATTACTTATTTTCATCCAAAAAACGCAGAAAAAATAAAATAAATCTATTTTTTCTGCGTTTTGTTTTAAATTTTCTCTATTAATCAATAATATAACCAATAGAACGTAAACTATTATTAATAAAATCTTGTGTTAATAAAAATACCTCTTGTCGCTCCATCTCGAAATATAGGCTGCTGAAGCTCTCTGACCATTCCCGATAATAAAAATTTGATAGATTTTGACTTACTAACCACTGTTTCGACGCGGCGATATCTGTTACTTTATCTCGTCCTCCTGTCATCATCAGAACAGGAATATTGGGAAGTTTTAGATCAGGGTCCTTTAAAATTTTCATCGCCTGCTGAAGATCGCGATACCATTTCACCGTCACGATCGGCGAGAACGGCAACTCGTCTTTCATCTCAGGATAGGCTTCTGAATTGCGTGTTAAAAGCGGTAATGTAATGGCGTGCTTTAATTTTACATTAGCCGTAATGACACTTAAACTAGATAGCGCTTTTGTCATCTTCCCGGGTTCTAGCTTTAAATGTATCCACGGCGAAACAAACACAATACCAGCACATTCAATTTTATGTCGGCAGATCGTGCGGGCCGCAATCGTGGCGCCTAAGCCATTGCCAATCACAAAAACTGGCAGGTTGTATGCATGGGCTACATCGATAACCTGTTTTGCATATAAATAATATTGTGAAAAATCTTCATCATGGTATCTCCCACTGCGCGACAGAGCTCCGTGCCCTGGCAAATCTCCCATTACAACATGGTAACCTGAGCTACGCAGCTTTTCTATTAACCACGCGTACCATGCGTGGTGTTCATAGGCACTATGAAAAATAGCAACAACTGCCTTCGGTTGTCTTTCCGCCTCCCATTTCCACATGAAAATATTGCCTCCTATGATTGTTGTTCAACTGATATTGAAAACGTAGTTTATTTTAATCTTTATATTTGTTACGATATTATTATATATTAGCTTGAAATGAGGCGATTGAACATGATTTACCCTTATAAAGATAAATATCCAAACATTGACCCATCTGTCTTTATCGCTGATTACGCAACCATTACAGGTGATGTCACAATTGGTGCCGAATCATCTATTTGGTTTAATGTGTCGATTCGCGGTGACGTAGCGCCAACAACAATTGGCGAGCGTGTCAGCATTCAGGATTTAAGCTGCTTGCATCAAAGCCCAAACAATCCTCTCATTATCGAAGACGAAGCCATCGTCGGCCACCAAGTAACATTACATAGCTGTATTATTCGTAAACGTGCTTTAATCGGTATGGGTTCCATCATATTAGACGGTGCTGAAATTGGTGAAGGTGCTTTTATCGGTGCTGGAAGCTTAGTTCCGCCAGGGAAAAAAATCCCACCTAATGCACTTGCGATGGGACGCCCCGCAAAAGTTATACGTGAGGTAACTGCTGAAGATCGCGCTGATATGGACCGTATTATTCGTGAATATGCAGAAAAGGGTCAGTATTATAAGTCTCTTCAAAAGTAATTATACTAAAATATCTGTAGCCTATCGAGAATGTGTAGAGATAGGCTTTTTTGTCTCATAAAAAGAAGCCGCCAGCTCAGTGACGACTTCCATAAAATTCCCTGCAAAGAATTTATTTTTATAGCCCTGCTTTTTCGCGTAAAGCCTCTGCTTTATCTGTTTTTTCCCAAGGCACATCTAAATCTGTACGACCGAAGTGGCCATATGCCGCTGTTTGCTTATAAATCGGACGGCGTAAATCAAGCATTTTGATAATACCTGCCGGACGTAAGTCGAATAATTCGCGTACCCATCCTACCATTTGCTCTGATTCCACTTTGCCTGTCCCAAATGTATCGATAGCAATCGATACAGGGCGCGCTACACCAATTGCATAAGCAAGCTGCACTTCTACACGGTCCGCCAAGCCTGCTGCTACGATATTTTTCGCTACATAACGTGCTGCATATGCCGCTGAACGGTCTACTTTTGTTGCATCCTTACCTGAGAACGCGCCACCGCCATGACGGGCATAACCACCGTATGTATCTACGATAATTTTACGACCTGTAAGTCCTGCATCTCCTTTAGGACCACCGATGACGAAACGACCTGTAGGATTGATGAAATATTTTGTTTCAGCGTCTAGTAACTCCGCCGGCACAACGGCATTAATTACATACGTTTTCATATCTGTTTGAATTTGCTCTAATGTAGCTTCTTCATCGTGCTGTGTAGAAAGAACAATTGTATCGATACGTACTGGATTGTTATTTTCATCATACTCTACTGTTACTTGTGTTTTACCGTCTGGACGCAAGTATTTTAGTTCGCCTGATTTGCGTACTTCCGCTAAGCGGCGCGCTAATTTATGAGCCAAAGAAATCGGTAAAGGCATTAATTCAGGTGTTTCATTACAAGCATAACCAAACATTAATCCTTGGTCACCTGCACCAATCGCTTCTAATTCTTCATCTGTCATAGAACCTTCACGTGCTTCAAGCGCTTGATCTACCCCTTGGGCGATATCTGGTGATTGTTCACCGACTGCAACAAGCACTGCTAGGTTTTCTGCATCAAAACCGTATTTTCCGCGTGTATAACCGATTTCAGCTACTGTATCGCGGATAATTCCCTTCATATCTACATAAGTAGAAGTTGTAATTTCTCCTGATACTAATACTAAACCAGTAGTAACAGTTGTTTCGCATGCTACACGCGCATTTGGGTCTGCCGCTAAGATCGCATCTAAAATTGCATCTGAAATTTGGTCGCAAATTTTATCCGGATGCCCTTCTGTTACACTTTCTGATGTAAATAATCGACGTTGTGTCATTTGTTTTCCTCCTAAAAATACCTTTTGATACGGTACTCATATACCCATGTAATTTTTTAACTTTTTTCAGCCGAGGCATAATTGCTTAGCCCACTACTAACTTTTACACGAGACTTTAGAAAGGCATTATAATAATGAAGAAAGTCTTCTCCATTACATTTTTTTGTAAACAAAAAAATCCTTCCACTCATTGACATGAGGAAAGGAAGTGATTTCTGAGTTACCTTTCACTCTTATCGTTCAAGGAATATATCCTTGCATCAGGTTGGCACCAACGCGCTACGAAATCGTATTGCAGGTTGCCGGGTTTCTCAGGGCCTGACCCTCCACCAACTCGGGATAAGAGTATCCGTTCAGTATTAAATATTACGAAATTTGTTGCATACTGTCAAATGATTTTTACAGATAAAAAAAAACATAAAAAAATCATAAAATAAATGCGTAATTAGTATAGACTATTCCTTCCAATGTGTTATACTATTTTTGACTTTATAAATAACTACTCGCCTAGCGGGAACTATACAAAAAAAGGATGGTATTTAATCGATGAATTCAGTAGACATTAGCAACGAACTGAAGGAATTATTAAGCGGTAACAACGTTCAGGTTCAACTTTCTGTACCACAATTAGTCGAAAAAGCGACATCTCGTGGAGAAGCTACACTAACAGTAGATGGTGCATTACGCGCTGAAACTGGTAAATACACAGGCCGTTCCCCTAAAGATAAATTTATCGTTGAAGAAGACAGCTCAAAAGAGAAAATTGACTGGGGTAAAGTAAACCAACCGATCTCATCTGAAGTATTCGACAACTTATACGTGAAAGTGGTTAATTACTTAAAAGAGAAAGACGAGTTATTCGTATTCAAAGGTTTTGCAGGAGCTGACAAAGACTCTCAGCTTTCAATCCAAGTGGTAAACGAATATGCTTGGCATAATCTTTTCTGTCATCAATTATTTATCCGTCCAACAGTTGAAGAACTAGCTTCACATGTATCTGAATTTACAATTGTTTCAGCTCCATCGTTCAAAGCAGACCCAGCTGTTGATGGAACAAACTCCGAGACATTCATTATAACATCTTTAGAAAAGAAAATCATCCTAATCGGTGGTACCGAGTACGCAGGTGAAATGAAAAAATCGATTTTCGGTATTATGAACTACTTATTGCCAGAACAAGGTATTTTCCCAATGCACTGTTCCGCTAACGTAGGCGAAGAAGGCGATGTAGCTTTATTCTTCGGTTTATCAGGTACAGGTAAAACAACTTTATCTGCAGACAGCGACCGCAAGCTAATCGGTGACGATGAGCATGGCTGGTCTGATAACGGTGTTTTCAATATTGAAGGCGGCTGTTACGCAAAAACAATTAACTTATCGGCTGAAAAAGAGCCAGAAATTTACGGAGCTATCAAATTTGGTACGGTATTAGAGAACGTAGCAGTAGATCCTGATACACGTGTATGTGATTATGACAATGGTTCATTAACTGAAAACACACGTGCAGCTTACCCTCTTCACTATATCGAAAATATCGTATCGCCATCTGTTGCAGGTCACCCAAAAACAATCGTTTTCCTAACGGCTGATGCTTTTGGTGTGTTGCCTCCAATCTCTAAATTAACAAAAGAGCAAGCAATGTATCACTTCTTAAGCGGCTTCACATCGAAGTTAGCAGGTACAGAGCGCGGTGTAACAGAGCCAGAACCAGTATTCTCTACATGCTTCGGTTCTCCATTCTTACCGCTTGCGGCTACTGTATATGCAGAGCAATTAGGCAAGAAAATCGATGAGCACGGTGCACAAGTATTCCTAGTAAACACTGGTTGGACTGGTGGGGAGTACGGCGTAGGTTCTCGTATGAAATTATCTTATACACGTACAATGGTGCGTGCTGCTATCGAAGGCAAATTAAACGATGTAGATACAATCCAAGATGAAGTATTTGGATTACACATCCCTGTGACTGTGGAAGGTGTACCTACAGAAGTATTAAATCCACGTGACGCTTGGGCTGACAAAGCTGCTTATGAGCAAAAAGCAAAAGAGCTTGCTGACTTATTCAACAACAACTTCAAAAAGTTTGTGGATGTTGACGAAGCAATTCTTAACCAAGGCGGTCCTTTAGTAAAATAACCTAAAAACGTGTAGACAGCGTCGAAATTCGACCTTGTCTACACGTTTTTTTATATCCTGCTATCTCTCTTACCCTTCATCCATTGCCCTATCTTTTTCACTGTTTCTCTATTTAACTGCGGGGGGTAATGATGAGGGATATCCGCTGCATACCAAACTTCGACCTGCTTGCCCTTTTCTTGCAGCACCCCTTCTAACCGGTAAGCATGCTCAATATAGACATGCTGGTCAGCAGTACCATGAACTAATAATACCGGTGCCTCGATTTCTTCAACAGCAAATAACGGGGTCCGGTCGTTGTAACGTTCCAGTACTTTATTTGGTGTCCCGCCAATGATGCGGCGTAGCCCTCTTCTCATGTCTACACGATCCCAATACGTTTGAGCTACATCACTTGTGCCGGCCCAGATGACAGTAGAGGCAATATCGCCTCTTAATATAGCCACCCACATGGCCATTAAGCCCCCTCTTGAAAATCCGTATATATGAATCGATTTTTCCTGCGTGAACTGTTTGAGTACATCTACAGCAAATACTGCATCATAACGATCTTCTCCGGCAAATTCATCCTTCCCCTCCCCGCCGCGATTTCCGCGATAGTAAGGGGCAAACACTACAAAGCCTTGTGCCGCGAATTGTGCGATTCTTGCTGCTCGTACCATGCCGATCGATTGGAGCCCTCCTCGCAAATAAAGAAGCGCCTGAGGATTTTCAATATGCTGTGGTCTCGCTAATAATCCCTTGACACGGTTGCCACAGGACCAGTATGTGATTTCATCTAATCTTATATTTCGATTAGGGGATGGATAGGAGCGTATTGATACAATTTCACCATTGTCTCTCATATTTTTTCACTTCCTGTAACATTCGTTTCATACCATCATCCTTCATGTAAAAGCTCAAATTCGGATGATTTTCTAACTCTTCATCTGTTAGCCAATGTCTGGCTACCGTTTCAAATTCACCGACAAAGTCTTCAATTTTATCTACCTGTGCTGTGAAGACAGCCTTACAAAACGGGAGTTCGTCATGCACGATATAATAAGCAAACCAGCGTGGATTTTTTACCTTTACTTGTGTTTCTTCATATACTTCACGTACAGCAGCCTCTACTAGTGTTTCCCCATGCTCTTGCTTTCCACCCGGAAACTCTACCCCCCGCTTATAATGTTCTGTACATAGCCATTTATTATGATATTTAATCATCACGAGCACATGCTTTGGCTCTATTTCAAACGGTCCTTCATCAAACCTTAAATGTACTTGAAACCCATTTTCATCTGTAAATGTAAACATTCCTTCAACACCTCTTTCTTAGTGTATCGAAGGGTTCTATAGGCTTCAACAAAAAGAGAACGACTAAATACGATTTTTGCTTACAGCGTGACTAAATAGTAGAATGCTATATAATAAAGATAGAAAGAATAATCGAGGTGACAATATGAATTTGCTTTCTGCTATTATTATGGTCGTTGTTTGTATTATGACAATTTTTGCGGTTGCAGCTATTATTATTGCAAAACGTTCTAATTTCACAACGAAACAAACAATTGATCCCTACCCGACAGATACTCGAAAAGAGGAGCAACAATGAAACATTTATTTATAGGGATTATTACCTTCTATCGAAAATTTATTTCACCTATGACACCTCCGTCATGTCGCTTCCATCCAACATGCTCTAGCTATGGGCTTGAAGCCTTTCAAAAACATGGAGCAATCAAGGGGATCCTATTAACCACTATACGTATTTTAAAATGTCAGCCCCTTCACCCTGGTGGCTTCGACCCTGTTCCAGAGAAATGGCCTTCGAAAAAAAAATAATTTCGAAGGTTATTTTTTATTGTGTTTTTAAAAGCTATCATGTATCATAATCCATGTTGATGTAAATCGTAACAATTACAATTAAGAGGTGAAAAATTTGAAAAGGCTTTTAACGGCATTATTCTTTCTGATAACAACTACTGTCCTTGCCGCTTGTGGCGATGATGAACAAAGCGCAACTGACACAGCAGCAGACAACACGTTATCTATCTATACAACTGTTTATCCATTACAATATTTTACAGAACGAATTGGCGGTGAATATGTAGATGTAGCATCGATTTATCCCGCTGGGACAAATGAACATACTTTTGAACCGACACAAAAAGATATGATGGCTTTAGCTGATGCAGATTTATTTTTCTATGTAGGACTAGGCTTGGAGGGTTTTGTAGACAAGGCGCAAAAAACATTAGCCAATGAGCACGTTACATTAGTTGCTACTGCTAATGATATCGATCCGGAAAAACTAGATATTTCTACAGGTCATGTACATGCGGAAGACGAGGAACATGCTCATGAAGCAACTGAAGAAGAACATGCTCACGAGGCAACCGAAGAAGAACATGCTCATGAACATGATTCCCATGTGTGGTTATCCCCTATTCTTTCGAAGGATTTAGCCGCTGTTATTAAAGAACAATTAACAGCAGCTTTACCGGAACAAGAAGCGGTATTTACGGAAAACTATGAGACACTTATTGCTGAACTTGATGCACTTCATCAAGAATTTGAAGCAATGGCCGCTGCTACTACTAAGAAAACTTTCTTTGTTTCCCATGCAGCATTTGGTTATATTGCCGGTCAATACGGCTTTACTCAAGTCCCTATCGCTGGTCTTAATTCTCAAAGCGAACCATCGCAAAAAGAGTTAACGAAAATTGTGGATTTGGCAAAGAAAGAAGATATCAACTATATTTTCTTTGAGCAAAATGTATCATCTAATTTAACAACAGTTATTCAAAATGAAGTGGGCGCAGACTCCCTCATTCTTCATAATTTAAGTGTCCTTACTGCTGAAGATATTAAAAATGAAGAAACGTACTTTACATTAATGAGGAAAAATATAGACGCTTTAAAAACAGCACTACAATAAAAAACCCTCTAAAACAAAGATCGATAACTATTAGACATGTCTAATAGTTATCGATCTTTAGCATTTTCCCACAATCGCATCCGATTGTTGAACTGTGATTCCTTTACTATATTTAACTAATACTAATAAACAATCTCATTTCATAAGAGAAATTTTGTACTACTCTTGATAGGATTTCTCTCTAATTTTAGTCAGAATTACATCGGCTGCTTCTACCGCACCACCGGTTTTTCGAAAGGTTTCTGACAACCTTTGTGCATTTTCATAATATGTCCGATTCTCCAACACCTCAGCTACCGCTGTTGCCAAATACTTTGGCTTGTTCCATTTTAATTTCAATCCTATCCCCAGTTCGACAACCCGGTCAGCCACCATTCTTTGTTCACTATGTTGCGGAAATAAAACCATAGGAACTCCAAAATATAGACTTTCATTTGCACTATTCATACCGCAGTGGGTAATAAATACATCTGCTATCTGTAATATCGATATCTGATCCACGGAGTTTTTCACTGTGAAATTTCCTGGTATGCTGCCAAGAGAAGAAATCTTAGTTTTTTCACCAACTGACATCACAACATCATAGTCTGTATTTGCAAATGCTTTGATGTAGTTTTGATAAAAATCTCGATTTTGATTAAGTACAGTTCCAAGGGAAATATAGACTACCTTTCTATCTTTTTTATCGTTCTGTACCGGCGGAGAGTGCCTAATGGATGGTCCGACAAAGGCATATCGCTTAGAGAAGGTATCCGCCATCGGCTGGAATTCTTTGGACGTGTAGACAATGGTATCCGTTTTATTATCATTTTGAACAATCGATACAAAGTTTCTTACTTCATAACCATGATTCTTAAGCAACTGAATTTTTTTGTTAATTCGTGGCATGCCTAAGACCATTCTCCATAGTTCCATGAAACTATGCTTCATCAGTTTGGCTGTATACTCATTAAAAGCAAAGGAAGTAGTCGAACAAATATATGGGATTTCTAGTTTCTTGGCAAATAATTTTCCCCAAAAACATAAAGAGTCAGATACAATGCAATCCGGCTGAATTGTTCTTAAACCCTTACATACCTTTTCATCTAAAGCAATGGTCGTATCAGCCACCATTTCAATCAATGCTGCAAAATCTTTGCCAACCGTGCGATCTAATTCTTTTTGTGATAGCAGGGGCAAAAATTCATCACAAGCAATAAATGTAGCACCCGCGCCTTCTATTTTTTCCTGAAATTTTAAGAAGGAATAATACCAAACTTGATGGCCTCTATTTACTAAATCGGCTACTACCGGAATCGTCGGATTGGTATGACCTTGGGCGGGTATCGAAAAAAACACGATTTTACTCATTCTGACTCATCCCCCGTCGGTTCAGCTTTTCGGATCATCTCTGCAAATTCCAAGAAACTCTCACTTTTTAAGACTGCAATTCCTTTTGTCTCGTCTTCTCCTAGAACAACGAGCTTATCACCAGCATGAATCTGGTACATTTCACGTGCTTGTTTAGGAATCACAATCTGCCCTCGATCTCCTACCTTCACAACACCAAAGAAATGCTTCCCCTTGGGTCTGAGCTGTTTTGCCTCTTCTTCACTCATATTACGGGATAATTGGTCTAAGGTTACTTGAAAAATCTCAGCGAGTATTTTGCATTTATAAATATCGGGCAAGCCTTCCCCAGTTTCCCACTTTGCTACTGTCTGTCGTGATACGTTTACCTTCTCAGCTAATTGTTCCTGACTTAGTTTATGTTTTTTACGCAAAATACGAATATTCATACCGATCATGTCTTTCATCTCCTTATATATTTAAATATATAGAAGACCTAAAGTGAAATCTATCAACAGTTCTCAACATTTTTTGTTAAAAATTGTGGCAAAGCAGCTATAACTTTGGTACAACCTAACAAGCGGGAAGCTTAAGGTTACCTCCTGCAATGCCTTCTAATTGATAAACAGCTAAATCTAAACTTATCATTGAATCATTACATGCCCTATTAATTTAAAAACAGTAATGTAGATTCCATTACTTTTTACAATAGAAAAACAATCCCCCTAATGTAGGGATTGAGCAGTAGCTATGGGATGAAGTATTCCATCTAGTGCAAAGGAAACTCCGCCTGTCTCTTCTGACACAACAAGTACAAGAGCATCACTTTTCTCTGATAAACCTATTGCGGCACGATGACGAGTGCCAAGCTTTTTCCCGCTTATAGCTGTAGTTGTTAAGGGAAGAACGTTTGCAGCTGAAACGATTTCATTACCGCAAATCAGCACAGCTCCATCATGAAGGGGGTTACCAGGATAAAAGATAGCTTCTAACAATGCAGGCGTCAAAGTGCCTCCTATGGCTGTTCCTTTTTGAATAAAAGCATCGAGAGGATCATGGCGCTGCACTACAATCAACGCACCATGTCTACGGTCGGACAGTTTTTGAACACAGTTGGAAAGCTCTACATATTTATCTGTAAAAGCTGATAAATAACACTGCAAATAAAAGGAAGCAGCAACTGACTCCATTTGAATAAATTTTTCTTTAATCTCCTCTAGTTTGCCCAAGAGACAATAGTTCTCGTTACCTAGCACCTCTAAACTATGTTGGAGTTCATTAGTGATTTGCTGTATTCCTTCTGACATTTGCTGTCTCATTGGTGAAAAATCACAATCAGCGTTCATATATTAATAACTCCCCTCAATAATAGAAAATTCAATAATGCTAATGAATATAGTAGTAATCAAACAATAGTTTTCACCTTACTGGAGGCAATTATGTATAAATTTTTTCTGGAATGTACAATCTAAAGTCTGCTTTACAAGCCCAAAAATTCTTCAAGACTATGGGCCTTTAATGGAAAGAAGCGCTTATTCCGTTTCAATTGAATATAGATTATCTTCAAAAGTCCCTCTCAATACACAAGTACGTATAAATTCATTGGACCCAATGGGAGGGACGTTGTATATGAGAAGGTAATATTGTCTTTCCATCACCTTTAGTCGAATTAATTTGCATTTGAGTTACAAACATACTCGTAGATAAGTTCGCTCCTGTTAAATTAGCATCACGCAAATCAGCACCAATAAAATCAACACCTCTTAAATCCGCATTGCTCATATCTGCGGCAATCAAATATGCTCCCCTTAAATTTATTGCTCTTAAATCTTTACCTCTTAATTTTTTACCAATCCAGTCAGCCCTTTCATGACTATAGTTCTTGCCATTTTTAGCGTTAGGTAACTTGGCAATTAGGCTTTCTCGAATATACTTACTAGTTTCTGAAAGCAATTTATTTAATGGAAATCTATACATCACCAAATCAGCAGATAATAATTGTTCAGCCTCAAGCTTTGTTAAGTTCTGCAATTCTTTTAGCTGCACACTCAATTGATCAGACAAAGCACGTGGAATGTCATAAGACAAAGCTTCTGCTGTGTACGCAATCATCTCATGTATTTGTTCCATAACTGGAAACACTCGGAACATCTTCTCTCTAATTTCAGGATAACCTCTCCAACTTTGACCTTTAAAAATAACTTGAGAAACGACTTGTCCAGCACCTAGACAGTCGAATACTGTACAGCCCTTAAAACCTCTTTCTCGTAGATCACTGTGAATTTGACAACTATAATTAGATTGTAAATTAACACAAGGTGTACCTGCTGGCTTGTTAATTGGAAAATCACTCGATGCTGCAATATTCAGCGCTGTGCAGCAAAGCCCAAAACACTTTGTACAATCAGCTCTTAAACTTTCTCGAATATTTTGGATTGTTTCATTATACATTTTTGCATCCTCTTTACATTTTCTATTTTTTGGTTAAAAAACTTTTGATTCTATTGTACATGATTCTTAAAAAATTAGACCATTTTCTGGAATAATATTTTAAAGGTAATGGAATATGCATGCTTGAATGTAGAGAAGATATGAAAGTTACCAATCTCCAAAAACAGTTAATATTTAGGAACCTTAACATATACGTATCGTTTGTATAAATAGTGTGTGTAAAAGGAGAGTAACATGGGAGAAATAGATATTATCTTAATAATTAAAATGATTCTTATTGGGTTGGTTCAAGGCTTTACAGAACCGATTCCAGTATCGTCCAGTGGACATGTAATGATTGCCAGTGAAATTTTGGGACTAGGTGAACAAGGATTTACTTTTGCGATATTAACAAATACGGCTTCGCTAATTGCCATTCTTTATATTTATAAACAAGATATTGTAAGGCTAGCAAGCAATTCAATTCTATATGCAAGAACGAAAAACCGCCGCTATCTGAGTGATTTTCGTTTTGTTTGCTTTATAGTCCTTGCTACTATTCCAGCAGGTGTTCTCGGAATATTATTAAATGACTATATCGCAGAAAACGTCAGTATGACCGTGATTGCTATCATGTTATTTGTTACAGGGATTGCCTTGTGGTTCATTCGAAATATGAAGGGACATAAAGGTGAGCGTGATATTACGATAAAAGATGCGCTCATTGTTGGTTTAGGACAGGCTGCTGCTTTAACGCCAGGGATTAGTCGGTCAGGCGCGACCATTATATCATCGATTGCCGTTGGGATGAAACAAGATACAGCACTTCGTTTTTCATTTATGCTGTATATCCCAGTGAGCCTTGGAGGGGTCATACTAGGCTTCTCTGATTTTATAAATGAACCGAATAAAGCGGATTTGGCAATCCCGTATTTAGCCGCATTTATTGCGACACTTTTCATGACCTATTTTGCTTTTAAATGGTTTGTGGGAATTATGAAAAATGGGAAGCTAATTTATTTTACTTATTATTGTTTTGCTATCGGTATTTTACTTTTAGTTTTCTTCTAAGGGCTATTAATTTACTAAATGAAAGAAAAGGTGCTTACCTTACACAAGATTTAATGAATGATATTCGAGATTCAGGCGCGAGGATAGAAAAACGTCAAAGGTCGGTATTTATTGGAAATATCCAATAAATACCGACCTTTATGTTTATAGCCACTCTTTTAATTTTCTGCGCATCAACTTATTCGCACCATTACGCGGAAGCGATGGAACACTTTTAAATACTTTTGGTACTTTATAGCGCGCTAAACGCTGGTAACAGAGCTCTTGCAATACCGACACGTCACATTCTTCTTTTAGAACGACAAACGCGGCCGGCACCTGTCCCCATTTCTCATCTTCTACTGCACAAACACCTGCATCCTGTACACTTGGGTGAGCTACCAGCACTGCTTCAATCTCGGCAGGATAAATATTTTCCCCACCTGATATAATTAAATCGGCACGGCGATCGATTACATATAAAAAGCCCTCTTCATCTATATAGCCGATGTCCCCCGTTTTCAGCCAGCCGTCCTCTAAGGAAGCTTTGTCGCTAAAGCGGCCAATATAGCCCGGTGTCACATGAGGTCCGCGAATACAGATTTCCCCTTCTCTGCTTGACGGATCTGATTTCTCAATGCGGATTTGATTGAAAAATAAAGGTTTGCCTGCTGATCCCGCTTTGCGCATGGCGTCCTCATTACTCAATGTAGCAGTTTGCGAAGATGTTTCGGTCATCCCATATGTTTGAGAAACTCTTAAATGTAACGCTTGCGCACGCTCCAAATAGGAAACCGGCACCGGTCCTCCCCCTGCTAGAATAGTCGTAAAATTCAGATGGGCTACCAGCTGGTGCTGTTCCATATAAGTAAGCATACGTTCCAAGGCAACCCCGACAATGG
Source organism: Lysinibacillus odysseyi (assembly GCA_014595895.1). Taxonomy (GTDB): domain Bacteria; phylum Bacillota; class Bacilli; order Bacillales_A; family Planococcaceae; genus Lysinibacillus_B; species Lysinibacillus_B odysseyi_A. The sequence continues at coordinate 2,078,398 of JABUKB010000001.1, forward strand.
ACATCTTTGTCACAGTTCCATTCGCTATCTCATGAGCACAGCTTGCCTCATCAAATTTCTCGTATAGGCAAACTGTCATCCCGTAGAGCAATGAACGCATCAGGATAGAAAAGCCGCTAATATGGAAAATAGGAACAGCACAAAGCCAGACATCCTGCTCTGCCAGCCCTAAATTTAAAGCAGACCCCATCGCGCTATAGGTATGATTTTGCAATGTTTGACGAACTCCTTTTGGGAAGCCTGTCGTGCCTGATGTGTACATAATGGAGATCGTTTGTTGCTCATCCCACTCTGCAGCAAATGCTACCATCGTTTCGTCACTTGCAAATAGCTCAGCAAACGATAGTGTCGGAAAGTCAGCTACTTTTTCCGCTGCCCCGTCCCCTGCTAATACCATTTTTACATCAGCATCTTCTATTTGGTACGCCAATTCATACGGCGATAAGCGATTATTTAAAAAGACGATTTCCAATCTTGCATGCATACAGCCATATATCACATGGATGAGCTCTGCATTGGAAGGAGCTAAAATAGCTACACGTTCCCCTGCTACTAGCTGATGTGTGGCCAGCTTTCTCGCCACTTTTTCGGCTATTTGAAATAATGCATGAAAGGTCCACTCTTTCTCGCCAAATCGCAAGCCGATACGATCTGGTGTCAAATAACTACGCTGCGCTAACCAGTTGGGTTGCATAAAAATTCCTCCTAAAAAAGGCAAACTCATCTATTGGTGAGCTGCCTTTGACCAAAACTAATACAAGTAAAATTGATTTTTGCCTGATCCCTTTGCTGCATAAAGTGCCTCATCGGCATATCTTAATGCTTGCTCGCCTGATAGGTTAGGGTCTTCCCATACAAATAGACCGAGACTAACCGTTATTTTTAATACCGTTTGCTGAATGATGATTTCCTCCTGCACCCGTTGGTTAATATCCTTAGCTGCTTGTCTGACGTCTTCTTTCGGCAAGTTTTTCAACACAGCAACAAATTCATCGCCGCCCGCTCTTGCTACTAGCCCTCTATCAGCAATGACTTCTTTCACGCGACTGGCAAAAGCCGCAATTACTTCATCACCAATTTCATGGCCATATGAATCATTTATATTTTTAAAATCATCGATGTCTAGCATAATCAGCGTATAGATATTCGGATATTTCTTTATATCTTCACTAGCTGTCTGGAGACAATCTTTTAATTTTCTTTGATTGGCTAAGCCTGTTAAGTTATCATGATAAGCGAAATAAAGTAACATTTCTTCTTTTTCTTGTTCTTTTGAAATATCCCGCGCTACAAGTAACGTATGTTTAAAACGTCCTTGCCCATCGTATACAGCTTTTCCTTTGATCTCTGTCCAAATCCAACCGCGCTCTTCATGCCATGCCTTCAATTTCATTTGAAAAGGTGTACCATTCGTGACTGTATTAATAAATAATCTTTCTAACTCAAGCACATACGTGGGCTCAATATTAAAAAGCGGGGCACGATTGTCGATATTCTCATGATCGAAACCAAATACTTCTTTACTTGACGGAGAAACATACAAATATTTCATATCTTTATCCATCAAAATAAGTACGTCATTTATATTTTCAGCAAGCATGCGATAATTGACTTCATCTTCCACATACTGCTCTATTAAAAGCTCTATGTCTGTCATGTTTTTCATAACAATAAAATACCCGACCTCTTTATCATCGATCGTAATGGGACTTTTCCGTATTAAACAAGGCACTTGTTCCTGTTCTTTTGTCAGCATTAAGAGACGCGTATCAATATCTGTAACTCCATCCTGCAATCCGTAATGCGGAGGAATCTTTTGTACAGGTATAAATTTTTCTACAGATTGCCCAACAATTTGCTGTTTCTCAAACTGAGTCAGGTCAAGGAAAGCCTGATTTGCATCTAAAATCATACCATCTAAGGTTACAAGTAAAATCGCATCTGTATTCTCTCGAAATAGAGCTGTGCAGTACTGCTGAAACTGATTATCTGAGATCATCGAACATCATCCCACCTTTTCATTCGTACTTTCTATTTTACCATACCCAAAAAAATTCAGATAAAAAAATCAGAAGAGCGATTACACTCTTCTGATTTTAACATAATGATCAAGGGAAACGCGGGAATTGACCGAAGTCTGGTTTACGCTTCTCTTTAAATGCATCGCGACCTTCTTTTGCTTCATCTGTTGTGTAGTAAAGAAGTGTAGCATCCCCTGCAAGTTGTTGGATCCCTGCAAGTCCGTCTGTATCAGCGTTCATTGCTGCTTTTAAGAAACGAAGAGCAGTTGGTGATTTTTCAAGCATTTCTTCACACCATTGTACTGTTTCATCTTCTAGCTGCGCATAAGGAACCACTGTATTTACTAAGCCCATATCAAGAGCTTCTTGTGCGTTGTATTGACGGCATAGGTACCAAATTTCACGTGCCTTTTTATGACCGACGATACGAGCTAAATAGCCAGAACCATAGCCGGCATCAAAGGAACCAACTTTTGGTCCAGTTTGTCCAAATTTTGCGTTATCAGCAGCAATTGTTAAGTCACATACTACGTGCAATACATGACCGCCGCCGATTGCATAACCTGCTACCATCGCTACTACCGGCTTTGGAATTTTGCGGATTAATGTTTGTAAGTCTAATACGTTTAGACGAGGAATTTCGTCATCACCTACATAACCACCGTGACCGCGTACTTTTTGGTCACCGCCAGAACAGAAGGCATGTTCTCCTTCACCTGTTAAAATAATTACGCCTACACGCTCATCATCACGTGCACGTGTGAAAGCGTCGATCATTTCCGCTGTTGTTTTTGGGCGGAATGCATTGCGCACTTCTGGACGATTAATCGTGATTTTTGCGATGCCGTTGTAAAACTCATACTTAATATCTTCGTAAGTATGTAATGAAGTCCATTGACGTGTTGTCATGAATAACTCCTCCTCAATTATGAAATCGTTTCCTTTACTATTGTAGCAAACTTCACCGGATTTTCCACATGAATTGTGTGTCCAGCCGCTTCTACTGTATAGTGTTTTGCGTTTTTTATTAACTTCTTCATTTCTCTTGCAATTTGCACGAATTTCTTGTCTAGATCCCCGGTAATGAGCGTAACAGGGCAAGTGATTTCTGCCAAATGCCCCCACATGGAAGGCATCATTCCAGTCCCCATGCCGCGTAAGCTATTGGCTAGCCCTTCCTTACTTTGCTGCAAACGTTCCGTGCGAATTTCTTGCTGGATATGCTGTGGTAAGTTTTTTTGGGAGGCAAAGAGCGGGATATTTTCCCATGCCTCGACAAATGATGCGATACCATTTGCTTCAATTTTGTGTGCCAGTAAATCATCTGCTTGTTTACGAGCAAAACGATCCGCTTCATTCGCGAGTCCCGGAGAAGCACTTTCAAGTATGAGCTGGCTTACCCGTTTTGGATAGTTTACCGTATAGCTAAGGGCAATACGTCCCCCCATCGAATAGCCAACGAGTGTAAATTTTGATAAAGCAAGCTTCTCGAAAATTTCTTCTAACACCTCAAGTTGCGGCTTCATTTCATAAGCAGTGGATGAACCAGGGGCAACTGATTGCCCATGCCCAATTAAATCAACCGCCACGATATGATAGTCCGGCAACTCTTTTGCTATATGTTGCCATGTCTTTGTAGAACCTGTAAAACCATGCAACATGACAATGACTTTTTCTTTGTCCTTATGCCATTGCTCTACATACATGTCGCTTATAAACATTCGTCTAACTCCTTATGAATTGCCTGCCATAATGCACGATGCTTTGTTACATTTTCTGCTCGATCTGTAAACACTTCTATGATGCGTACACCTTTTGCCGGCTGAATGGCATCAATTAATTGCGCCTTCGTATCTACCTTTACATATGGAAGCTCGTACATTTGGGCATGATGCTCTAATGTCAAACCTGTCGGTGTACCAAATAAATCCTCATAGTGTTTTTCAACTGTTGATTGCGGTAAATAAGAGAAAATTCCCCCACCATCGTTATTCATTACGACCACAGTTAAATCCAATGCCTGGTAACGTGTTGCCAAAAAGGCATTGCTATCATGTAAAAAGGCTAAATCTCCAATTACTAAGTAGTTGTAACGTGACCGGTTAGCTGCACTGTAGCCAAAAGCAGTAGAAATTACCCCATCAATCCCGTTTGCCCCGCGATTTGCTACAATGTGTAAATCCTTTTCAGACGGTCTATAAAACGTATCCACATCTCGAATCGGCATACTACTTGATACGAATAATGTCGAAGCAGTCGGCAAATGCTCAAGCATCGTCCCGACAAGTGCTCCTTCTTCTGTCTCTTGCTTTATATATTGTGTAATTTGTTCAAGAGCCACTGCATTTGCTTTATACCACAACGCTGTATATTCTGCATCAATTGCCGTTTCTCTAATCTGCAATGTCTCGTTCACGCGTGCATGAATAAATGCTGTCGTCATATGTGTTGAATCCCTAAACATTGGGTCTTCATCTATGACAATATAATGCTCTGGCTGGCTCGCTGTAATAAACGTTGTTAAAAATTTAGAAACCGGTTGAGCTCCTAAACGAATCACGGTTTGAGGCGCTGCTAATTTTTTAAACGCCTTATTTTTTAAAATGGCATCATATGTAGACACAATATAAGGCTCACAATCTGATGGTACATTGCCGCGCATGCCAGATAGGCTCTCAATAATCGTTGGCCATTTTAATGTACAGACGAGTTGCCATACATGCTTCATATCTGTTTTTAAAGCTAGCTCTCCCACTACCAATAAACCCTTTTGCGTACTGTTCACGATATGCTGCAGCATTTCATTGGCAGCTGGACTAATACTATAATCATTAGCAAAATATGGAGTAAAGGTTTGTTTCGGTAAATCTGTAAAATCAATTAGTAATGGCTCACGGAACGGCACATTAAAATGCACAGGACCAAAAGGCGCTGCCATGGCTATTGCCACACCGCGTGCCACGTGTCTTTCAACAAAAGGCAATGTTAGTGAAGACTCATCCGGAATGGGAAATTCCGCATACCACTTTACCTGCTCCCCGTATAGCTGAATTTGATTGATTGTTTGCGGTGCCCCTACTTCACGCAATTCATGAGGACGATCTGCTGTGATCACAATCAATGGCACACGCGCATATTTTGCCTCAACAATCGCCGGGTAGTAATTGGCTGCTGCTGTGCCTGATGTACAAAGCAAGACAACGGGCTTAGCAGAGGCTTTTGCTAATCCTAACGCAAAAAAACCTGCTGCTCGCTCATCTACTTGCCGAAACATCTCGACTTCCTTTGTGTGAGCAAAAGCATAGGCAAGAGGCGTCGAGCGCGACCCCGGACTCACGACCACCTGCTCGACTCCCTGTGTCACTAAACTAGACACGATTGTATACACATAATTTGATAATATTTCACGTTCACTCACTTAAATTTCCTCCTAAAGCACGTAGCATTGGTCTAAATTTCACCAATGTCTCCTCGTACTCAGACTGTGCTGTGGAATCCCCCACGATGCCGCCTCCAGCATATAAATAAGCGCAATCCCCACGTAAAACTGCTGAACGAATTGCCACCGCAAACTCTCCGTTTCCGTCCGCATCCAACCATCCAATCGGCGCTGCGTATAAGCCACGGTTCATCGGTTCATATGCACGAATCATGTTCATAGCTGCAGCATGTGGCACCCCGCCGAGCGCTGGTGTAGGATGCAAATGCTTTACTAATTGCAAAATCGTAGCTCCGCTATTTATTACACCTTCTACAGGGGTATATAAGTGCTGAATATCACGAATTTTTAGCAACTTCGGCTCGCGTGGCACTTTTACCATTGTACAGTTTTTATTAAATATTTCGGAAATCATCTCCACGACATAATGGTGCTCTCCGCGATTTTTTGCGTCTTTCAATAAGGATTCGCCTAACTGCTTGTCCTCTGCCGCTGTCATTCCTCTTTTAATGGAACCCGCTACACAAGAAGAATAGGCACGCCCATTTTCTACTTTCACTAATCGTTCAGGGGAAGCACCGAAAAAGAATAACCCTTCATGTTCCAATCCAAATAAGTAGCTTTCCGGTTGTTCATTCATCACGTGGGACAGAACTTGGGGTGACGTAACCTGCTGTTCAAATTGCAATGCTAAAGAACGGGCAATTACGACCTTTTCAGCTAGCCCTTGTTTAATGTCAGCTGTCACGCGATTAATGGAAGCCAAATAAGCTTCCTTATGCGGCTCCTCGTAGCCAATCATTGTCGGCTTCGTATAGGTTTTGACTTCCTTTACTTGGGCCGCATGAATAAGATGATCTCGTTCCTGTCTCAGCGCCTCAAATGCCTCTGCATCATTTTCTTCTGGGATATAATGAATACTCACATATGCTTTGTCATCTCGTATCACTAACTGGAAGGTCGCTACAGCAAATAAACTTTGCGGGAAATTCGACCATTCCCCTACTGTGTCATTCGCCGGATCGAATGTAAAACCACCAAATAAGATAGGCTGTAGCTCTTCCTCTTTTACTAAATTTTTCGTCAGCTGCTTCCATTGCTGCTCAATATCATCAAATCGTCCTTCATGACTGTTATTAGTAATGGTATAGGCATGTCCTAAACCGACTAATGTAAGTGTCTTTTCCCGATTTTGCCAAAAGTATCGTTTGCCCTTATAAGATTCGCCAGCCGCAAAAAAAGCGAGTGCTGACAGGCGACTAACTTCAATCGTCTCCATATAAAAATGACGCTTTGTGTCAGAGCCAACCTCTATCTCAGTGGCATTGTACCACTTCTGTTGCATGAAAATTCCCTCCGTCATTGCAGTGTAAATTAGTGCTTTCTTCTATCCGAAAGCTCACGTTCATCTTTATGAAAAAGTATCCTTACTATCATATCACTTTTTCATCAAAACCTGTATGACAAAGGCATAGCTCTATGCTTTTTATTCATATTGCTTTAAAATAAAATTAGCATACTGTAATGAAGGAGAGATTCGACCCTATGACCAAAACCATAGAAGCAGACAGGAGCATGAAAATATGGTGGCATTTAACACGTCCTCATACATTAACCGCTTCTTTCGTGCCTGTTTTTTTAGGGACAACCATTGCTGCTACTTATCATAATGTAACAATAAATCTGTCGTTATTTTTAGCCATGTTAGCGGCGAGCATGCTCATTCAAGCAGCTACCAATATGTTTAATGAATATTACGACTACAAGCGTGGATTAGACAATGAACACTCTGTCGGTATTGGGGGCACGATTGTCCGGCACGGAATAGCGCCAAAAACAATCATGAAAATTGCACTTATGTTTTACCTGCTGGCTGCCTTGCTTGGTCTTTACATTTGCAGTCAAACCTCCTGGTGGTTAGCTGCTATCGGACTGATTGGCATGCTAATTGGCTTTTTTTATACTGGAGGACCATTACCGATTGCTTACACACCCTTTGGCGAGCTAGTATCAGGAATTGTAATGGGCATGGGGATTGTGCTCATTGCTTTTTATCTCCAAACCGAAACCATTACATGGCAGGCAATTAGCCTATCGGTGCCGAGTATGATTTTAGTGGGAGCAATTATGTTATCGAATAATATTCGTGATATCGAAGGAGATACAGCAGGCGGAAGAAAAACACTAGCCATTTTAGTTGGACGAAAAAACGCTATTTATATTTTATCACTCTTGTTTATTATTTCTTACTTATGGATACTTGGTCTTGTCATCGTTGAAGATATCACCTACTGGGCTTTATTAATTTTCATTAGTTTACCCTTCCCGCTAAAGGCAATTGATATTTTCCGTCTTAAAAAAACGCCGCCCGCTGTTATGCCGGCAATGAAACTAACATCACAAACCAATACATTATTTGGGTTTTTACTTGCCATAGGATTATTTATTAACCTTTTATTATTTTCTTAAAAAAGAGCATTGAGCAAAAAATCTGCTCAATGCTCTTTTTATTCTGCATGCTCTAAACAAGTTGTAGCTGTTGGCAATGCTTCCAGTCTTTCAAACTCAATCTCTTTTCCGCATACTTCGCATTTTCCGTATGTGCCTTCTTCTATTGCTTGCAAAGCAGCCTGTATTTCTTCTGCTTCTTCTTCACGCAATTCTTCAATGGCCAGCTCTGTCGTCTGCATCATTAATTCTGTTGCGTTATCTGCTGGGTGATTATCGACAGTCGATAATTCCTGTGTCTCCCAATCTATATCTTGATCGAGCAGTTCTTCTGTTTCTTTTAATCTGCGTTGCAATATATTTTTTAAATGCGCTAATTGCTTGTCACTCACTTCAATCGCCTCCATTTTAATACCTATATTGCCGATATTCGCTATTTTAAAACTAAAGCTTTGCGTAATGAGTGATTGCCTCAACTAAGAAATGAGTAGCTCCGTCTGTTACCCGCTCGTCATAATACGCGATAAAACGCTCATCTGCCATATACATTTGCGCTAACCCTACATGAGCCTCTTTTGTATACTTAGACCAGTAAAAAGCCAACCAACGCTTATGAAGCTCAGCTGCTTCTGCTGCTATTTCAGAAGCAGGATCCCCATCGGCCATTGCTTCACGCAAACGTTCAAATAGTTGTTGCTCCAGTTGCGCAGCTGCGTGAAATTGTTCTTCCGTCATGTTTTTCACTAAGCCGTTCGAAGCAACCACTGCCTCTTCCCCGTATTTTTCTCGAATTTCTTCACCAAATTGCTTTTCATTCTCTTCTATTAATTGATTTTTAAATGCCTCGAACTTCTGTTCATTCGTCATGTCTATTCCCTCCTCCATTGATTGAATCGTCTGTTCCAACGATGTTAATAATCGGTTTATGCGCTCCTGCTTTCGGAGCAGTGCCTGCTGATGTTTTTTTAAGCTTTCGAGCGGCTGAAACTCATCGTCTTGTAAAATTGCTTTTATGTCTGCTAAAGACATATCCAGCTCCCGGTAAAATAAAATTTGCTGTAAACAGTCGATATGTTGTTGACTATACGTTCGATACCCTGTTAGTTCATCTTTATCGGGGACCAACAAACCAATTTCGTCATAATAACGTAACGTCCTTGTGCTAACTCCCGATAATGTAGCTAATTGTTGAATATACACATATTATCACCTCACACTTCTACTATAGGGCTTAACGTTACGTGAAGGTCAAGAATTTTTATGGCTGATTTCATAATAGTATAACGAGTTAAAAGTAGCTTCTATCTAGAAATAGTCCTACTCTAAATATTAGAGAATAGTAATAGCTGTATGTTCGGTTATTTTACTTTTCGTCTCCCATACTATTCCTTTTAATTTTCACCTGCTGCATACACACTAACCTGTATATTGTCAGCACAAAATACTTTTTTATTCTTCTGTTGATATAGAAACTTTCACAATAAAACTTCTAAAATAAAAAAAGCCCAAAACGATTGTTATCGTCCTGGACTTTTATATGACCCGTACGGGATTCGAACCCGTGTTACCGCCGTGAAAGGGCGGTGTCTTAACCACTTGACCAACGGGCCTTATGTATGGCGGAGAAGGAGGGATTTGAACCCTCGCGCCGCTTACGCGACCTACACCCTTAGCAGGGGCGCCTCTTCAGCCTCTTGAGTACTTCCCCATATGGCTCCGAAGGCAGGA
>JABUKB010000002.1 GCA_014595895.1 Lysinibacillus odysseyi
CTTGCATGTATTAGGCACGCCGCCAGCGTTCGTCCTGAGCCAGGATCAAACTCTCCATAAAAGTAGTTTGAAAGCTCATTTGCTTTGCTAGCGCTTCAACCGAAGCTGAAGTCTTTAAAGTTGTTTGAGTTCATCACTCAAACTTGTATAATTAACGTTTACTTGTTCAGTTTTCAAAGTTCATGTTTGTTAGCAGTCGTTTTAGCGACTTTTTAATACTAACTCATCTTAAAAGTATTGTCAATGCTATTTTAAAATATTTTTCTTAACTTTACATAGTCAATCTTTTTCAAGGACAATTAATACTATATAACATTTATTCGTTCGTTGCAAGCTCTTTTTTATTTTTAATTATTATTGTCGAATAAATATTTACTGAAATTTCTGGCTCTTTCTCTTTCTAATTTGAGAGGAAAGTAAAAGCTATTAGTTTACAATAATAAAACTCCACTTCTTTTCATTCATTTAAATATATTTTAATTCTATTCATAATTATAAGCAGCCATCAGTTTCACAACTTTACGCTCTCCTGCTGTACCCATTCTAACCACCCTCCATAAAAACATTCAATATATAAGAAAGTTTTTTATCTTAAAAAGGGAAAGTAACTCTCTACCCCTTATATTTCTTCCCGCAAAATTTTTTTCAGAGTTTAAATAATTAGGGAAAAGAAATAATACTTATAGGCTTCAATCAAAAAAGATTATTTTATTATCAAATTGCTTAAAGCAACGAATAAGGGAATTGAGATAACTCCTTCTTTCATGCGGAAAGGTGTAGATTCGCTCTTCACTTTTTATTATGATACACGTAACCTCTGTTTCATATAATGCCATACATGAAAGGGTGATTATTATCGATTTCTTATTAAACGATTCATTTTCACTAGAAGTATTATTTAAAATGATTATCGCTGCTACATTAAGTTTAATTATTGGGATTGAAAGGGAATTAAAAAAGAAACCTGTTGGACTAAAGACTAGCTTGGTGATCGCGACCTTTAGTTGCTTGCTAACCATCATTTCTATCGAAACTGCCTACACGACTCCTGCCCGAGATGATATTAACATAACGATGGATCCGCTTCGCTTGGCTGCGCAGGTAGTAAGCGGCATCGGTTTTTTAGGAGCAGGCGTGATTTTACGTAAAGGAAATGATAGCATTACAGGTCTCACGACGGCTGCTATGATTTGGGGAGCCGCTGGGATTGGAATTGCGGTTGGCGCCGGCTTTTATATGCAGGCATTTATATGTGTCGTTATTGTAGTAATCGGAATCGAGTTAATAGCTCCCTTTTTAACTCGGGTTGGACCGCGCCGACTACGGATGCGAGAAGTATTTTTAATTATTCATATTAACGACATCAATCAACTTCCCTTTTTATTGGATAAAATGAAATCCGATAAGATGACAGTTGAGCATGTTGCCATTCGGGACATTTCAGAAAACGAAAAACATTTACATGAGGTTGAGATCCGATTTATGACAACATACGAGAAAGATACGATTAAGATCTACCACTCGGTTCACGAATTAGAATGTATCGAAAAAGTTGAAATTGAATTTTTAGTATAGCGGAGGGATTATAAATGAGTAATTTTTTTTCCTTATTAAAAGAAGGCAATAAACCTTCCTTATTAGCAGCTGGAGTCAATGCATTCCTCGGGCTATTAAAAGGTGTGGCATTTTTCTTTACCGGCAATGTGGCAATGTTCGCAGAAATGATGCACTCTTTCGGAGACGCAGCGAATCAATTTTTCGTCTTTATAGGTTCCGCGTTATCGAAAAAAGCGCCTACCCCCAAATTTCCTAACGGATACGGGCGTGTAGTCAATTTAGTTTGTTTAGGAGCTGTATTAATTGTAGCGATTCTATCCTACGAAACAATAAAAGAAGGTTGGCATCACTTTAGACACCCAGCGACCGAATCAACAGGCATAGCTATAGCACTTAGTGTGTTAGCTGTGGGTGGCATATTAGAATTGTTTGTATTGCATAAAGCAGCCAAAGAAGTTTTACATGAAGTGGGTATGGAATCAACCGGTATCATGTCCATTCCGAAGTCTGTAAAGTATCTAAATCGTGCGAAACCGGCGACAAAACTTGTATGGATGGAAGACCTCGTCGCAACAAGCGGGAACGTTTTAGCTTTTTTAGCCATTATTATTGCTCATTTTACCGGCTTCTTCCGTCTAGAGGGACTTGTTTCCATGCTGATCGGTCTTATGATGTTCTACGTTGTAGGTCGTGTGTTTCTTGATAACGCTCGCGGTGCTATCGGTGAAACAGATGAAGAAATGATGATCCATATCGGTAACCTAATAATGGAAGATTCTCATGTGAAAGATATCGCACGACTTGAGGTCATTAAAGAGGGAGAATTTTTGCACGTAGAGGTTGTGGCAGAAACAGACCCGAGCTTATCATTAGCTTATTTAGATGATGTTCGTGATCGCCTTACAGAAATGTTATTATCCCAAAAAGGAGTAACCAAAGTAACATTTGCATTCGATGAAGAAGATTCGATTACCCAGTGGAAGCATAAACCAACTCCATAACAGACAAAAACCTTGAAGGGCGTTTCTCCTTCAAGGTTTTTTTCATTAAAGTGAAGCTGTCAAAATAGCACGAACATCGTCAGCATCTAATTTTGTGAAGTTACCAAATGGTCCATATAGCAACGTATGGGCGATGATTTCATCAAATTTTGCATCATCAATATCATAATCCGCTAAGCGAGCCGGAGCTCCAATCGATGTCCAAAATGCACTTAGTTTCTCAATGCCTTCCAGTGCCACTTCTTCATCATTGCGCTCCCCGCGCTCTACCCCAAATACCTTTTCTGCTAAACGTGCAAAACGGGCTGGGTTGACATGTAAATTATGACGCATCCAATGCGGGAATAAAATTGCTAGACCGCCTGCATGCGGAATATCATAATAAGCGGAAATCGCATGCTCGATATTATGGGTTGCCCAATCACCGCGTGAGCCCATTGCCAAGAAACCATTTAACCCGATTGTTCCCGCTAACATTAATGTTTCGCGATGTTCGTAATTGTCAGGCTCTTTTAAAGCTTTTGGCGCTGCGTCAATAACAGTACGCAATACACCTTCACTCATTTCATCCGTCAGCGGCGTATTATTTGCATTATTAAAATACTGCTCAAAAATATGCGACATTGTATCCACAATACCATTTACTGTTTGATCTGCTGGTACAGTATATGTATACTGCGGATCTAAAATAGAAAACTTCGGGAAAACAGCTGGTGAACCCCAACCTAGCTTTTCATTTGTTTCCAGGTTGGTGATGACAGAACCGGAGTTCATTTCAGAAGCTGTTGCAGCCAATGTTAAAACCGTACCTAAAGGCAGCGCATCTAAGGCTGGTACTTTTCTTGTTACTAAATCCCATGCATCCGCATCTGACTTTGCACCGGCTACTATTAGCTTTGCACAGTCAATCACCGATCCCCCGCCTACAGCCAATACAAAATCGATGCCTTCCTTTTTGCAGATTTCAATACCTTTACGAGCCGTTGATACACGTGGATTAGGTTCTACACCTGACAGCTCATACACCTGCTTATCTGCCAGTGCTTGCAATACGCTATCATATACACCATTTTTCTTGATGCTGCCTCCCCCATACACGATCAAAATCTTTTCGTATAAAGCTACCTCTCTCGGTAACTTTTCAATACTGTTTTGACCAAAGTGAAGTTTTACCGGATTCCAAAATGTAAATTCATTCATTATTGCATCCTCCTTTTTTATGCCACTTCTTTTTAAAAAGCAAATAAAGATAGCGAAGGGCCGCCCTGTAAGTTGTATCGCCTCACAGGACAGCCCCCACTATAATTTTAAACCCATCCTCGGAAACGAGACGCTTCTGCTGTACGGCGCGCACCCACCATGTAAGCTGCTAATCGCATGTTAATGTTACGATTTGTGGCAGTTGTATATACGTTTTCAAAAGCATCAACCATTTTGCGATATAGCTTCTCGCGTACTTCTTCTTCCGGCCAGTAGTAGCCTTGGTTGTTTTGCACCCATTCAAAGTATGATACCGTTACACCGCCAGCTGACGCTAAAACATCCGGTACTAGTAAAATACCGCGCTCCGTTAAAATTTTTGTTGCTTCCGCTGTCGTCGGACCATTCGCTGCCTCTACGACAATATTAGCTTTTATATTGTGTGCATTATCAGCCGTAATTTGATTTTCAATCGCGGCAGGCACTAGAATATCACAATCTAATTCCAATAGCTCTTTATTTGAAATTGTATTTTCAAATAAAGTCGTCACTGTTCCAAATGAATCCCGGCGATCTAGTAAATAATCGATATCTAAACCATTCGGATCGTGCAGAGCGCCATGTGCATCTGAAATCCCAATGACTTTCGCGCCTAAATCACTCATAAACTTCGCTAGGAAGCTACCTGCGTTACCGAAACCTTGGATAACGACACGTGCCCCTTGAATATCAATATCACGTTTTTTAGCTGCTTCCTGGATTACAATCGTTACCCCTTCAGCTGTTGCGCGGTCACGACCTTGAGAGCCTCCCAATACGATTGGCTTACCTGTAATAAATCCTGGTGAGTTAAATTCATCCATACGGCTATACTCATCCATCATCCAAGCCATAATTTGGGCGTTTGTAAATACGTCCGGTGCTGGAATATCTTTTGTTGGACCTACGAATTGTTTTACTGCACGTACATAACCGCGGCTCAAGCGCTCTAGCTCTCCCATTGACATTTGTCTTGGGTCGCAAACAACGCCTCCTTTACCGCCACCGTACGGCAAGTCTACAATTCCACATTTTAAAGTCATCCACATAGAAAGTGCTTTTACCTCTTCTTCACTTACCATAGGGTGGAAGCGAACTCCCCCTTTTGTTGGTCCAACAGCATCTGAATGCTGAGCACGATAACCGGTAAATACTTTCGTTGTGCCGTCATCCATTTTTACAGGAATCCGAACTGTCAGCATACGTAATGGTTCCTTCAATAACTCGTACATTGCTTCGTCGTAACCAAGCTTGTACAGTGCTTCTTGAATAACGTCTTGCGTAGATGTGAATAGATTTAAATTTTCAGCCATTATTATTCGCCTCTTTAAATTTAGTTATTGGTAATATCGCAAACATTGTAACATACTTTGCTGCGTATATGGTCACATTTTGTTCACTTTTTATTATGAGCTTCTCCATATTATTTTCAAAACCTTTAATTGTACATTATTCGCTAGACTGATCGATCCAGTCCTGCAATTTGTTTTTTAATATTTGAAAGCCATTCGCATCTACTTCATCCACCCGATCTTGCAGAGATTTGCGCGGTAACTGCTCCCTTTTTTTATATGGTGGCGCTTCCTGCAGGACACGGATGGATAAACTAATTTTTTGAGCCGCCTCGTCAACTTCTAGGATTTTAACTGTAATCTCATCACCGACCTTTAAATATTCATGTATATCCTTCACAAAGCCATAAGTTATTTCTGAAATATGGACGAGCCCCTGTGTCTCTTCATCTAAAGCGATAAAAGCACCATATGGTTGAATCCCTGTAACTTTGCCTGTCAGCACTTCACCTACTTCATATTTTTTCACCATAAACTTAATCCTACTTTCTTCACTTTATCTACGAATTTGTCGTGTTAAATTATAACATAATCAACATATCCTTCACAAAGAATGTCTTATAAATGATATATACCCCTTATTTTACAATTAAATTAACTGAATATTCTAAACTAAATATCATCCTTAAAAATAAAATACTACTTTTTTCTTATCAAATCAGTTAAAATTATAACTGTTTTTATTTTCAAGGAGGTTATAGTTGTGTCGTCTCGTGATCAATTTGCTTCTAAAATCGGTTTCATTCTAGCTGCGGCTGGCAGTGCAATCGGTTTGGGGGCTATTTGGAAATTCCCTTATATGGCAGGTACAAATGGCGGGAGTGTCTTTATCCTGTTATTTATTTTATGTACAGTCATTATCGGTCTTCCTATTTTAATTGCTGAATTTATGATTGGACGTCGAGGTCAATTAGATCCGATTCATTCATTTAAAAAACAAGCCCCAGGAACACCATGGTTCATGATTGGCTGGATTGGGTTGATTGCTTGTGGATTAATACTATCGTTCTACAGTGTAGTAGGCGGGTGGATATTAAGTTATTTAACGCGTGCCTTGACATTTAGTTTAACAGGGCAAAGCTTAGATTTTGCTACCTTGTTTACGGATATCATTTCTAACCCATGGGAAATTATTTTATCGCAAGCTGCCTTTATGCTCATTACCTTGCTGATTGTGCAGGCTGGCATTAAAAGAGGGATTGAAGTAGCAAGCAAATGGATGATGCCTCTATTATTCCTTTTCTTCATCCTATTATTTATCCGTTCCATTACACTAGACGGGGCGATGGCTGGAATTGAATTTATGTTTGTACCCGACTGGTCCTATTTAAATGCAGAAACATTATTATTGGCGCTCGGTCAAGCTTTCTTTTCGTTAAGTGTGGGTGTTGCGGCCATGATTACGTATGCATCGTACCTTTCACCAAAAGAACAAATTGCAGGGTCTGCTAGCAATGTGGCAGTTATGAATATTGCCATTTCCATTTTAGCGGGTCTCGTTATTTTCCCTGCTGTCTTCGCATTAGGTTATTCACCTGAGCAGGGGCCAGGACTTGCATTCATTATGATTCCTGCTGTATTTGAACAATTGCCAATGGGGGGCTTCTTTTTAATTATTTTCTTCATTTTACTGTTATTTGCAACTACTACTTCAGCGATTGCGCTATTGGAAGTGGTCGTAGCTATTGGTATCGGAAGGAAAACAGAAGGTCGCAAAAAAGCTTCTTGGTTATTTGCTGCCATTATTTTTATCCTCGGTGTTCCGAGTGCGTTATCATTCGGTCTCTTAAGTGATGTGACTATACTCGACCGTTCTATTTTCGATTTTGTCGACTATATTACGAGCAGCTTTATGATGCCAATTGGTGCATTATTTACCTCATTATTTGTTGGGTACTATTACACGAAGGACATTTCTCGTTCCGAGCTCAATACGTCCCCTGTCATTTACCATATATGGCTGAATATCGTTCGTTATTTGGCTCCACTGGCGATTATTATTATCTTGATTCGCAGCGCTTTTTAAATTTTAGGGGGTGTTCAAAAAGCTTTTATTTTTTTGAACACCCTCTTTCTTATTTTCGTTTTTTAGACAAATAAAGGAACATTTCCCATCTTTTTTCGTATTATAATAAATATACATATAAAGGAAGGGTGTGTTTTATACGGATGACATTAAAGTTACATGAGTTATTAAAAATGCTGCGTGAAGAACGTAATTGGTCTCTTGAGGATTTATCGATGAAAACACAACTCGGAGTTGAAAGGTTAACTCAATATGAAAGCGGCCAACAAATCCCGTCTACTCAAACAATATTAAAGCTTTCCACTGTACTTGAAGTACCTGCTTCAAACTTATTGGATGCAATACGTTAAAAGAGCCTAGCACAATGCCAGGCTCTTTTTATATGGGATTATATATCACAACTATTTTCATGTTTGATCTTAACCAATTGACACGCAATATCTGTGCATTGCTCCAATGGAATCCATTCTTCAAATGAATGTTCATAGACTTGCTGGATTACCTTCGCTAGTATTGTCGGATCATTTATTCCCTGCAGGGCAGCGACAACATCTGCTGTTTCTGTATCATAGCTATCTGCTCCTAAATAAAACGGGTCCCATTGGGCAAGTGCCTTTACGGCTGCCCGGTTCAATTCAACATTTTCCATCACTGACGCCCCTGACTACTCATTTTAATATGTCGTATGATACCATATGTAATAGACTAACAAAAGAAAAGAGTGATAAGTATGTCTGTTTTCAATCAGGTATATACGCGTAAAAATACCAACTCCTTAAAATGGGATAAACTAAAACAAGTATATCAAATTGAAGATGATACCGATCTACTAGCCATGTGGGTTGCGGATATGGATTTTATGCCCCCGCAGGCAGTAATAGACGCCCTACATAAACGCTTAGAACATCCGATTCTCGGCTATTCTGTCATGCCAGAAGCAAGTAAACAAGCTATTGTCGGCTGGTTCGAACGCCGTCACAGGTGGTCAATTGACCCGCAAACAATGATTTTCCAAAGCGGTGTTGTACCTGCTATCGCAAACATTGTCGATTGCTTTACATCAATAGGCGATAAAATCGTCGTATCAGCACCTATTTACCCCCCATTTTTCAGTGTACCAACAAACTTAAAACGCTCATTAGAGTTTTGTGATCTAATCGAAGAAAATGGTCAATATAGATTTGATTTTGAAGCACTGGAGAAGGCTTTTGACGGAGCAAGCTTATATATTTTATGTAATCCCCATAATCCAGGCGGCATGACTTGGTCACAGGAAGATTTAGAAACGATTATCGAGCTAGCGATTAAGCATGATGTCATGATATTATCGGATGAAATCCATGCAGATTTACTGATAGACGGAAATCAGCATATTCCATTGCTTACCCTCCCTCGTGCAGCCGAGGCAAACATTATCACGTGTGTTGCCCCAACGAAAACATTCAATATGGCAGGGATTCAGGCAGCCATGGTCATTGTGCCGGACGGGGAACTAAGAGCAAAATTGACCGCATACGGCATGGCACATGGGCACTTCGAATTGAATACCTTCGCTGGAGTGGCACTTGAGGCTTGCTATAATGAAGGAGATATGTGGCTTGATGAACTACAGCAATATCTATCTAAAAATATGGATTATGTCATCGAGAAGCTCACACAAATCCCAGGCATCCGTATTCAAAAACCACAAGCGACCTATTTACTGTGGATTGACTATCGTGAAACAGGTCTTAAAGAAAAAGAAGTAATGCAAGGTTTACTAGAAAACAAGCTAGCGCTAGATCCGGGTACCAAATATGGTGAAAAAGGACGCGGTTTCTTGCGTATGAATGTTGCCGCACCCTTTGCTACAATACAGCAAGGAGTCGAACGCTTTACACAAGCTTTTACTAAATAACATAAAAAACGCACGACAGAAATCTCTGTCATGCGTTTTTTTACTGCTTGTTTCCTTCTGCCTGCATACGTGCATCGCGTTCTGCTAAGGCACGCTCTTCCAGCTTTTTCGCCTCTGCTGCTTGTTGCACAGATTTTTTACGTAGCCATTTAAAAAGCATTACTACAATGAAGATCAATAGTATCATTTCAATGACAGCTGGAATATAAGTGGATTTATCTTCTGGGAAATATAAGAACCCCCAGTTTAGAATGAATTGATTCATCATCTCACACTTCTTTCAATTAATTATTCAAAAACTGTGATCGATTCAATTTTAACATCTTCTTTAGGCTTATCTTGCATATTTCGGTCAACGTTCGCAATATTGTCAACAACGTCCATACCTTCTACTACTTGACCAAATACTGTATGTTTACCATCTAACCAAGGTGTACCACCATTTTGCTTGTAAAGCTCTACTTGCTCTTTTGACCAGCCACGCACTTCCATTTGTTTTAAAATAGATGTTTCTACTTGTTTAGCCTGTACGATAAAGAACTGAGAACCGTTTGTACCAGGACCTGCATTGGCCATTGATAACGCGCCGCGAATGTTTAATAAATCTTCCACGAACTCATCTTCAAATGAACCACCCCAAATAGACTCGCCGCCCATGCCTGTACCAGTTGGGTCGCCGCCTTGAATCATGAAGTTTGGAATGACACGGTGGAAAATAATACCGTTATAGTAGCCGCTGCGTGCATGACCTAAAAAGTTCTCTACTGTTTTCGGTGCTTGCTCAGGGAATAATTTAATTTTAATATCACCCATTGTTGTTTTCATTTCTACTAGCACTTCGCCAGCGTTTAACTCTTTGTTTAATTGTGGAAGCATAATTGTCTCTCCTTTTTCATTGCATTTATCTAGGTAAATAACCTCGCTTTAGTGTACCATATGCAAGGGATTTTTTCCGCTAATTTACTTCTTCTTCAAAACAAATTATGGTATTCTGCTTGTAGTGAAAGGATATGGAGGACATCATGATAAAACAAACTTTTGGCTACTCTCTTATATTATGCTGTATCCCTCTATTACTATTTGTCGGTACAGAAGTATGGAATGAAATAGCTATCGCTCAAGATTACGAAGCGAAAATCGAAAACTCAATGGATTTACCGAAAGTAGTAGCGCAATTACCTGTTACGCTACATGACCATAAAGATCAAGTCTTTAGCGAGGAATACGTAGAATGGCGTGAACCTCTTGATTATGAAGACTTTCCGCACATCGTGAAAAATATTTTTATTTATAGCGAAGATGTACAATTTTATAACCATATAGGTTTTGATGTCAGTGCCATTGCCCGTGCTGTTATGGCCAACGCAAGCGGTTCGATTGAGCAAGGGGCCAGTACGATTACCCAGCAACTTGTGCGTATGCGGTATTTGTCTGAGGACAAGACCTATGAGCGAAAATTAATGGAGCTTTTCTTTGCTTATGAGTTAGAGCAGATGTATTCGAAAGAAGAAATTTTAGGAATGTACTTAAACGAGATGTATTTCGGCAATCAAGTGTACGGTATTGGCAGTGCTGCTACTTACTATTTTGGGCGCTCTATTAAAGAGTTAACGATTGCAGAAATTGCCTTTCTTGCTGCAATACCGAATAACCCTAGCTTATACAACCCAATAAAGAATTTCGACCGTACAAAAGAACGCCAAGAGCGCCTGCTCGATACACTTGCCAAGCATTCTATTATTTCCGCCAATGAAGCAGAGAGTTATAAACTGCAGCCGATTACGTTACAGGTAAAACAGAAAAAACAGCAATATCCTGCTTATAGCGCCTATGCTTTGCAGGAATTGCGCTGGCTTATTGCCAGTCAAGAAGGATTGGATGAATCTTATAAAAAAGCTGCAACCGAGGAAGAGAAAGCCGCGATTAAAGCGCAACTAGATGCAAAAGTTAACGAATTGCTGATCAATGGCATTCATATTTACACTGCACTGGATCCTAATAAGCAACTCACAGATGAGGACGCCGTTAACCGCATTGCAAAATCTTATGGGGTGGAAGCAAGTGCCACGGTCATCGATAATGAAACACGAGAAATTGTGAGCATTTTTGCAGGAACGGATTATGAAAAATCTAATTTACATCGTGCTTTTCAAGCGCCTAGGCAACCAGGCTCTGCCTTTAAACCTTTAATTGATTATGCTCCTGCAATGGAAGTATTAGGGTATACACCTCAATCCTCAATAAGTGGAGCGTATTACTGTGTCGGTAACTTTTGTCCAGAAAACTACGGCGGAAGCTTTTACGGAACGGTCTCTCTTTCTACCGCCTTCAGCCGGAGTTATAACACGAGTGCACTGCGCTTATTAAATCAAGTTGGATTGGATACAGCTTTTAACTATATTGATCAGTTTACATTCCGTTCTATCGTGCCTGAGGACCGTTCTTACGCTGCCGCTTTAGGGGGGCTATCCTACGGGGTGACAAGTGCTGAATTGGCCGATGCATATACGAGCTTTATCGATGGCAGTTATACCATGTCACATACGATTCGCAAGGTCACGGATTTAAAGGGGAATGTTCTTTATGCTTGGCCAAAAGAACCAAAGCAAATTTGGTCTGCCAAAACGGTCCGCAATATGCGTACGTTGCTGTCAGATGTTGTATATAAAGGAACAGGAGCCGGTCTTTCTTCCAGCTCTGGCTATATCGGTGCTAAAACAGGCACAACAAATGGCTACCGTGATTATTGGGTAGCCGGATTGACAAATAACTACACAACGGCCGTATGGATTGGCTATGACCAGCCGAAAAGTATGCAGCATTTAGAAAGCAGCAAAATTCACTTTAAAATATTCAATGCTGTAATGGATTAATAAAAAACGCTTAGGCAATCACAGCTGCCTAAGCGTTTTTTATATAAACGGCAAGCTTGCTAATATACCGTTATACAATTTCAACACAATATATGTAATCGAAACAATAAAAGCTGACCAAAACAGGATTTCAAAACATATTAAGCCGACTAGACCTCCGAAACTTATGGCACTGCTCACTTTATAAATGCTATATACAAAATAAACAGCGGTCGTTAACGCGAAAATAGCCACTAACACTATGAATGATTGGATCCCAATAATGGATAGGCAAGCCCCGAAGAAGAAAATAACATACCCGCCTCGAGCGGAGTGCATCAACTCTCCTTTTTGATCCTTTGAGAAAAATAGCATCCCTAATTCATGAATGGTTTCACCAATAAGTTTTAATGCAGAAAATAGCATAAAGAAACATAAGCTGAAAATAACTAACAAAAAGATACGCAACTGTAAATCTGATAAAAATTCGCGCATCCCGGCATAGACACCGATTGATTCAAACAAACTCATCGACTCGGCGACGGCAAATAGTCCGAATGTTAAACTAAATAAAATAATCGTAATCAATGGTAAATAGCCATATAAATATGGATTTTTCATGAACTTTTATACCTCAATTTTTTTTATTCCTACATATTTAATAATACCTAATCGTTCCCCCCTCCTGCAACACTTACTCGCAATTCTAGAGGTTTACTGATTTTTTATTTAGGTTATAATTAGTTTTTAGTTAAAAATGTTCGAAAGGAGTTATGGTTATGCAAGTTCTTGCAATATTTATACCAGTCATTGTTGCAATTGCCTTACCTTTTCTATTTAAAAAGATTCGTGCGATTCATACTGGTTGGTTTGTGCTCATTGTGCCTGTTGCTTTATTTTTGTACTATTTGACATTTATCAATGACACGAAAGACGGTCTCTCAGCGATTTCCAAACTTGAATGGATTCCCTCTCTCGATATAGCCTTTACCTCTTATATTGATGGTCTTAGCTTATTGTTCTCGCTACTCATCACAGGTATTGGCTCACTAGTCGTCCTTTATTCTATTTTCTATTTGGATAAGACGAAAGAAAAGTTACATAATTTCTATATTTATTTACTGATGTTTATGACAGCCATGCTAGGGGTTGTGCAATCAGACCATGTCATTACACTTTATTTATTTTGGGAGTTAACATCCATTTCATCCTTCTTATTAATTGCTTATTGGTCTGATCGTGATGCTTCGAGATTCGGGGCACTAAAGTCCATGATGATTACAGTAGCCGGTGGACTGTTGATGCTAGGAGGGCTCCTGTTACTGGCAATGATGGGTGGTTCCTTCTCGATTCGTGAACTAATCGCGGCTGGAGATCTATCCCAGGGAAATTATTTCACATTAGCACTTGTATTAATTTTACTTGGTGCATTTACTAAATCTGCTCAGTTCCCATTCTACATCTGGTTACCGGACGCAATGGAAGCGCCTACACCTGTCTCAGCCTATCTGCATTCTGCCACAATGGTAAAAGCGGGGATTTATTTAGTAGCGCGTATGACGCCAGTTTTTGCTGTGTCAGATGTATGGATTTGGTTAGTGGCAGGAGTCGGTATCCTTACATTAACATGGGGGTCTTTATTTGCCGCTAAACAAACAGATTTAAAAGCAATTTTAGCCTTTTCTACAGTGAGTCAGCTTGGCTTAATT
Organism: Lysinibacillus odysseyi; assembly: GCA_014595895.1. Lineage (GTDB taxonomy): Bacteria > Bacillota > Bacilli > Bacillales_A > Planococcaceae > Lysinibacillus_B > Lysinibacillus_B odysseyi_A. The sequence goes on from JABUKB010000002.1 coordinate 13,634, forward strand.
ATGTCACTGCTCGGTGTAAGCGCAATGGCTTTTCATGTGGAGGATGCAGCGGGCACCATCTTTAAATATGCGGGCTTTGCAGCGATTTTTCACTTAATCAATCATGCCACATTTAAAGGCGGTCTTTTCATGATTGCAGGTATTGTTGACCATGAAACAGGCACACGCGATATTCGAAAGCTCGGCGGTTTAATGAGCATTATGCCAATCAGCTTTACGGTTGCATTAATTGGCAGCTTATCAATGGCCGGTGTACCGTTATTAAATGGCTTTTTAAGTAAAGAAATGTTCTTAACGGCTATGCTATCAGTTATGGAGTTTGATTTATTTAATTTTGAAACATTTGGTGTGTTGTTCCCGGTGCTAGCCTTTATTGCGAGTGTCTTTACGTTTGTCTACAGCTGTTACTTTGTAGGGCATACATTCCTTGGGAAATATAAACCTGAGTCCTTGCCGCAAAAGGCACATGAAGCACCCATCGGCATGCTGATTTCTCCGATTATCCTAGCAGCCTTGGTCATCATTATTTTCTGGATACCAAATACGGTAGGTGAATGGCTGATCAAACCGGCTGTCATGGCTGTCCAACCATTTTTATATACATCCCCTGCCGAGGTGATGGTAGAAGTGAGTGCTTGGCACGGTTTTAATACGGAACTGCAGATGACACTAGGCATTATCATTTTAGGTCTTCTGCTATTTATGACATTAGCTAAATGGCAAAAAGCTTATGCGATCTGGCCGCGGAAATTAACCCTTAATAGCTTATACGATTTTGTAATCTTCGCAATATTTGAACGTGGGACTGAAAATTTCAGTAAATTATACATGACCAATTCGATTCGCAGATACCTGATCTATATGTTTGGGGCGATTATTGTAATGGTAATCGGGACATTGTTTATCAAAGATGCGTTTGTTGTTGATTGGGATAGCGGTTCTCCTATTGCTGCGTATGAAATTACGTTAATCGCTGTTTTAGTCATCGGTACATTAACTGCATTGTTCGGAAAGTCCCGTATTACATCCATCATCGGCCTTGGCGCTGTCGGATATACGGTGGCATTGTTCTTCGTTATTTTCAATGCACCCGATTTAGCTTTAACGCAACTTGTTATCGAGACTATTTCTGTAGCTTTATTTTTACTAGCGTTTTATCACTTGCCAAAGCTTGGGCGTGTCGAGGAGCGGGTTCGCTTCCAATTAGGGCGAGCGATTATTTCTGTGGGGGTTGGTGTGATGGTAACATTAATTGCCTTATCTGCTCACTCACAAAAATTAGTCGATTCGATTTCTTCCTATTATAAAGAGACTGTCTACAGCTTGGCAGGCGGGGGTAATATTGTAAACGTTATTTTAGTTGATTACCGCGGATTTGATACAATGTTCGAAATTGCAGTACTGGCAATTGCAGGTATGGGGATTTTCAGCATGATCAAATTGCGTATGGGAAAGGAGAAAAAAAATGAAAGCCAATAATTTGATTTTGCAGTTTACATCCAAAATTATTTTCTTTATTATTTTCTTCTTTGCCGTTCATATTTTCTTTGCAGGACATTATACACCCGGCGGCGGATTTGTCGGCGGTCTATTAATGGCGAGTGCCATTGTCCTGCTTGTGATTTCCTTTGATTTAAAAACAGTGCAGACTATTTTGCCGATTAACTATATGTATATGACAGCGACTGGTTTAATTGTGGCAGTTGGTACAGCTGCTTTTCCGATGTTATTGAATAAACCATTCTTTACACACTTTTTTGATTACTTTACACTGCCACTCATCGGAAAGACGTCATTGCATACAGCGGCATTATTTGACTTAGGTGTATTTTTAGTTGTTGTCGGTGTGACAATGACCATTATTCAAACGATTGGAGAGGATGAATAATGGAAATCGTAATGGCTTTTGTATGCGGATTCTTATTTATGGCAGCGGTTTATTTAATTTTATCGCGTAGTTTACTAAGGATTATTATCGGGACTGGTCTTCTTAGTCACGGTGCCCACCTGCTCATTTTAACGATGGGTGGTTTAGGCGGCGAGAGTCCACCCGTCCTCGCTGATGGTGTAACGGATTATGCTGATCCTCTACCTCAAGCGCTTATTTTAACAGCGATTGTTATTTCATTTGGTGTTACAGCCTTTTTCCTCGTGCTCGCTTACAGAGCTTACCAGGAATTAGGAACGGACGATACATCTCTCATGAAAGGAAGTGACGAAGATGATTAACTTCCTGCTGATCCCTATTTTGATTCCCTTCTTTATGGGGATGATACTCATGTTTTGCCAAAAACACGTAGGATTGCAACGCTTCCTTTCACTCATTACCTTATTAGCGGCAAGTGTTGTTTCTTTCTTTGTCATGTTGAAAGTGCAAGCTGACGGGATTCAAACCGTGACATTTGGTGGCTGGCCAGCTCCATTTGGCATTACAATGGTGGCTGATGGAATGTCTACGCTATTAGTGTTCACTACGTTTGTCTTGTCCCTATTTATCGTCTGGTACGGTTTTGAGTCAATTGGTGTTGGACGCGAGAAGCATTTCTATTATCCTGGACTGATGTTTATCCTGACAGGTATTACAGGGGCTTTCACAACGGGGGATATTTTCAACTTATTCGTCTTCTTTGAAGTGTTGCTGATGTCTTCCTATTTGTTACTTGTACTGGGTGGGGAGAAAAAGCAGCTACGCGAATCCATTAAGTATATTTTAGTAAATGTTGTTTCCTCTGCGTTATTCGTCATTACTGTGGCTTATTTATATTCAGTAGTGGGAACACTCAGCATGGCCGATATTTCTGTCAAAATTGCTGATATCGGGCAGCCTGGTATCATCACAACGATTGCTGTGTTATTTTTAATGGTTTTCGGTTTAAAAGCGGCTATTTTCCCGCTGTATTTCTGGTTACCTAGTTCTTACGCGGCGGCACCGATACCCGTTTTAGCGCTGTTTGGTGCGTTATTAACTAAAGTTGGGGTTTATGCGATTGCACGTACATACACGCTGTTTTTCGTCCATGATCTATCATTTACACATGAATTATTGCTAGTTTTATCTGTTCTTACTATCGCAGCTGGCTGCATAGGAGCCCTGGCTACATTCAATGCAATACAAATCATTATTTATAATATCGTCATTGCCGTTGGTGTCATTTTATATGGAGTGGCTCAAATGAATGAAGTTGCTTTAGAAGGAGCCATGTTCTATTTAGTGCATGATATGATCATTAAGGCAGCTCTGTTTATGCTCGTAGGACTGGTTATTTATGTATCAGGCACAGCCAACTTACGAAAAATGGGCGGCTTAATCAAGGAATATCCTGTACTGGGTTGGTTTTACTTAATAGCAGCTTTTGGTTTAGCAGGCATTCCTCCCTTAAGCGGATTTGTGGGGAAACTTCTCATCGTGCAAGGTGGTTTTGCGGCCGAGAACATTTGGTCGAGTCTATTTATCTTAGCTTCAAGTTTACTCGTTTTATTATCGGTAATCCGAATTTTCCTTTATGCATTTTGGGGAGAACCTGGCGTTCGCCAAAAAATCAATCCGAAAAGCTATCGTCAAATGTTAGTTCCTACTGTATTGCTTGTCGTAATATCTATCGCTTATGGCGTAGGTTCAGAATGGGTCGCACCATTTATGGATACAGCGGCAAAAGCATTGATGGATCCAGGTATATATGTAGATGCAGTAATGAAAGGAGGAGAATAGCTTGGCTTTTCAAATTTTACTTAATTTCTCCTTAGCCTTTCTGTGGATGTTTTTATCTGCTAATTACACACTAAGCGGCTTTTTAATTGGCTTCCTGCTCGGTGCCTTATCGCTTATCATGATGCGGCGTTTCTTTAAAAGCCGTGTTTATTTAGGGCGTGTATGGGCTATTATCAGGCTGATTATCCTATTCTTAAAAGAGCTTATCTTAGCGAATATCGCTGTATTGAAGGTGGTTTTAAAGCCTAAGTTAGATATGCAGCCAGCATTTTTTAAATATGAAACGAAGCTCACTGCTGAATGGGAATTAACCTTATTATCCAGTTTGATCACATTGACACCTGGAACGGTCGTAGTGCATATTTCTGATGACAATCAATGCTTATATGTCCATGCCATCGATGCAGCGGATATTGATGAAACAATTGCTTCTATTCGTGATTCATTTGAAAAAGCTATCTTGGAGGTGAGCCGTCCATGACGTACTTTATTTGGGGCTCTATCGTTTTGATTACCCTATCGATGATTGTTATCGTTGTACGACTTGTAAAGGGGCCAGATGCCTCTGACCGGGTGGTAGCACTTGATGCCATTGGCGTATGTCTTATTGCTCTCGTTGCTTTATTTTCTATAATGGCAGATACTATTTTTTTCCTGGAAATTATTTTGCTGCTCGCGATTCTATCCTTTATTGGTACAGTCGCCTTCTCTAAATTTATAGAGAAAGGAGATATTATTGATCGTGACAATTCTCGCTAATAGTTTAGTTGTCTTTTTTATCTCAGTCGGTTTGATCTTTATTATTGTCACGGCCATTGGTCTTTACCGCTTACCTGACCTTTATACACGGGCACATGCTGCCTCTAAAAGTGCCACGCTTGGCGTCATGTGCATTTTAATCGGAGTGTTCTTTCACTTCTGGTTAATTGAAGGCCATTTTAATGCACGTATTTTGCTAGGGGTTTTATTTATCTTCATTACAGGCCCTGTAGGCGGGCATATTATGAGTCGCAGTTCTTATATTGCAGGAGTCAAGCCTTGGAAAGGTACAGTGCATGACGATTTAAAAGAAGAAATCAATCGGATGAAAAAAGAACAAGGTATCAAATAAAAAAAAGGTGTCCACTATAGGGGGCACCTTTTTCTTCATTAATACGGACCGTACGGCGGGTAAAACGGACTATTATAATATGGATATGGTGAGTACGGTAATGGATAAGGTCCATAAGGTCTTATTTGACTACCAAGAAAACTACCTAAAAAACCGCCAAAAAAAGGACCGCCGATAAAAGGAACCCCGAAGCCGTACCCTCTATTAAAGCCATATCCTCTATAATGTCTAGGCATAATATCTCCTCCTCACCTTACTTTATGTTTTGTAAAAAAACCTCGTTATGTCATACGCCTACACATGCGGGAAAATCGCTGCTTCGTCCAGCACTTCAATTCTTCCGCGCTCATAGATGATATAGCCTTGAGCGCGCCACAAACTTAAGTTGCTCGTCACTTTTTGACGGCTGCAACCTACCAGATTAGAAATTTCCTCATGTGTCAGCGGTAACTCAATAACTAGCTTCTGATCTTTTCTTTCGGCAAAACGGCATAAAAACCAGCCTAGCCTGTCAGGTACTGATAAATTGGTCAAGGCTTGAACAAAATTTTGTGTTTCAATTAGCCTCTCTGCCATTGTTTTACAAAGCGTTTGCCAAAGAGGTGGATTTTTCTTTAAAAATTCAAGCAATTTTTCTGCAGGCAACATGTAAAGGGTAACATCTGTCAAACTGCTCGCATAGCGTGTTCTTAACGGTTCTTCAGCTAAAATTTCCGCTAACCCGAATAAGTCCCCTGCCTTCCGTAGCGATAGGGTAATATCCTGCCCGTCTACAGCTTCCTGACCAATTTTCACCCAACCGCTTCCTAAAAAATACAAATATGTAGGCCGCTCCCCTATTTGAAATATTCTTATGTCTTTTGATACTTGCAGTTCTTTCCCCTGCTCTTTTACAAATAACAGTAAGTCCTTCATGTCATCCCTCCTTTTTTCTATTATAAAGAATAGTTCCTATTTAATTAGCATTATATTTGTCACCTAGGTGACAGACTAATACCTTGAATTCCCATAAAATCTGTAATATCATATAAAACAGACTAACTTGGTAAGAATTATAAGCTTTTAAATTAGAGGAGGGAAAACAATGTCTGAACCTCATATTGTGTTTCAAGATGTGCACAAATCATTTGAGCAAAAAGGGAGTCAGCCTGTCATTGCTTTAGATCAAGTGAACCTTACTATTAACAAGGGTGAATTTATTTCTTTATTAGGTCCGTCAGGTTGCGGGAAATCCACCCTATTAAATATTGTAGCGGGATTGGATAAACAAACTTCTGGTTCTATTACAGTGAATGGCCAGCCTATCAAAGGACCTGGCAATGATCGAATTGTCGTATTCCAAGAATCGGGGCTATTTCCTTGGATGAGTGTGCTTGATAATGTCATGTATGGCTTACTTATAAAAAAAGTGCCAAAAGAAGAAGCAAAAGAACGTGCAATGAAATGGCTTCAAAAAGTACATTTAGGGAAATTTGCCAATGCACAACCTCATGAATTGTCAGGTGGTATGAAACAGCGTGTTGCTATTGCGCGTGCCCTTGTTATGGACCCTGAAATTTTACTGATGGATGAGCCATTTGCAGCGCTAGATGAGCAAACGCGTATGGTGTTGCATAAAGAATTAGAAGAGCTATGGTACGAAACAAAAAAAACGATTATATTTGTTACCCATAATATTCGTGAAGCAGTCATTTTATCAGACCGTATTTTACTCATGAAAACACGCCCAGGCGGAGTAAAAAGTGTCTTCGATGTAAAAGCAGCCCGTCCGCGTCAAGCAACGGACAGCGTACTAGTGAATCTAGAAAGCCGTATTTTAGTTGAGTTGGAACAAGAGATGGAAAAAATTCTGAAGGAGGAATTTGGACATGATTACGACCTTAAGAAGGATAGTCTTCGTGGCGATTCTGATAGCCATTTGGGAAGCGATATCTAAATTCGAAATATTCCCCGCTTTTATGTGGCCGCCACTCATCATTCCAAATGATCCTGGTGGGGTAACAATATTAAAAACATTTATTTCAGGTTTTACAGGAGGTCAGCTGCTAGAAGCAACCTATGTATCTATTAGTCGATTGCTTGTCGGTTTCTCCATTGCGGTTGTGCTTGGGTTATTTTTAGGCTTCTTAATCTATAAATCTAAGCTAATCGATGATACATTAGGATTTTTCGTTTCGACATTGCAATCGGTGCCAAACATTGTTTGGTTCCCTTTAGCTTTACTATGGTTTGGTCTAGGTGTAGAATCTGTTATTTTCATCATTATTTTAGGAGCTACCCTTTCTCTAACGGTTACATCAAGCGCTGCCTTTAAAAGCGTGTCGCCGCTTCACATTCGTGTAGCACGTACGATGGGGTCATCAGGGTTTCACTTATTCCGTACAGTGATTTTACCAGCTACAATCCCACAGCTGATCGCTGGACTACGCGTAGCATGGGCACTTGCATGGCGTGCTGTACTGGCCGGGGAATTGCTCGGCGGCAGTGGCGGTTTAGGTACTTTGCTTGATATGGGACGCTCATTACAGGCAATGGATTTAGTATTTGCGATTATGATCATTATTGGTGTGGTTGGCACTATTATTGATAATTTTGTTTTTGTCAAAATTGAACGTTCCGTTTTGCGTAAATGGGGTATTCAAACAGTAAAGTAGGAGGATGAGGAAAATGAAAAAGTTCAACAATTTTTGGTTATTAACAGTATTAGCAGCATTAACAGTCGTTTTAGCCGCTTGCGGTGGGGATAGTGATGAGGAAAAGACATCTGAAACAACTGAACAAGACAACGCAACAGAAGTACGTATCGGTTACTTCCCGAACATGACGCATATTGCTACAATTGTGGCTCTTGAAAAAGGTTTTTACGAGGAGCAATTAGGTAAGGATATCAAAATTACAACGCGTACATTTAACGATGGTTCTGCTTTCATGGAAGGTATGTCAACAGATGCCATTGACTTAGGTACAGTAGGTCCAACACCGGCTTTAAATAACTATATTAAAAATCCTCAACACGAAATCATTGCAGGTGCTGTAAACGGTGGTGCTGTCCTAGTGGCACGTGCTGATTCTGGTATCGAAACAGTGGAAGATTTAGCAGGAAAAACAGTGGCAATTCCTACATTCGGTAGTACACAAGATGTTGGCCTAATGAAGACATTACAGGACGCTGGATTAAAAGTAAAAACAAGCGGTGGCGATGTGAATACAGTGAAACAAGCACCAGCTGACACAGCAGCTTTATTTTTACAAGGTGAAATTGATGCAGCAGCTACACAGGAGCCATGGGGTGTAAATATCGAAACAAATGCGGGTGGCAAACTAATTCTTGGTCCTGATGAATTTGCATGGGGTAATGAATCAACAAACACAGTATTAGTAGCGACAAAAGCATTTACAAGCGCAAATCCGGAAACAACACAAAAAATATTAAAAGCACATGCAGCAGCGATTGATTTCATCAATGAAAACCCTGCAGAAGCAATCCAATTATTTTTAGATCATGTGAAAGAAATTACTGGTAAAGAATTATCGAAAGAAGAAGTAGAAAAAGCTTTCGAGCGTTTAACACCAACGACAAGTGTCAATGAAGAAGTATTAAAAGAGATGGCTACAATCTCTAAAGATGCGGGCTATATTACAAGCGATAATATCGATGGTTTAGTAAACCTATCATATTTAGAAGAGGCAACAAAATAATTTACAGCATTATTTAATATTGCTGTTTATTATGAAAAATAGACTTTGCTCGCGAGAAGCAAAGTCTATTTTTTCATTTATCAGGACTGATTATAAGCGTTTTTTCCCTTATTAAAAATGTTCCATAAAGGCAGCTAATGTGCGTACCATGGCGCCCGTTCCGCCTTTTGGACCTAAATCATGCGCAGCTTGCGCATCAGAAGTACCCGCGATATCTAGATGAATCCATGGTGTATCTTCCGCAAACTCACCGACAAAACCGCCACCAAAAATCATATGACCATCGCGACCCGGTGAGTTATTTAAATCTGCCATATCTGATTTGCGGATTCGCTTTTTGTCCTTTTCCGTTAATGGTAAACGCCAGACAAATTCCCCGGTTTCAATCGTTGCTTCCATAAAGCTTTCAAAAAAAGCTTCATCATTGGTTAGCGCTCCTGTTTTATCAAAGCCTAGTGCCGTAATAACACCGCCTGTTAATGTAGCGACATCGATTAAATAATTGGCTCCGTGTTGCTTTGCATATGTCACAGCATCAGCTAATACTAAGCGCCCCTCTGCATCGGTATTTAATACTTCTACCGTTTTTCCGCTATATGTTGTAATGACATCGTCTGGCTTAAAGGCTAAGCCTGAAATCATATTATCTGTCGAGCCAATAACAGCGACAACATTGCGGTTTGGTCGCGTTTCACCAATAATTTTCATCGCGCCAAGCACTGCCGCAGCGCCACCCATATCGCCCTTCATACCAACCATACCATCTTTTGGTTTTAGGGAATAGCCGCCTGTATCATAGGTAACTCCTTTACCGACTAAGCCGACTACATCCGTCCATTCCTCTGTCGCTTTATATTTTAATGTAATCATGCGCGGTTCTTCAGCAGAGCCTTGGTTTACGCTTAAAATTCCACCCATGCCCAACTCTTCTAACTGAGCTTTGTCTAAAATTTCTACATCAAAATCATATTGCTTTGCTAAATTAACGGCATAATCCGCTAAATCTGTTGCTTTCAACAGATTAGGTGGTAAGTTCACTAATGTACGTGCTTCATTGACAGCTTGTGCATAAATATGCCCCACTTCAAAGTTCATTGCGATTTGCTCAATTTCTGCCTCTGTTACAAGCTCTACACGATCTAAATAGCTATCCGCGACATTGGATGTTGTTTTATAATGGGCAATCGTATAATACCCCATTTCAATACCTTCAGCTGCTAAAAAGGCTACATCCTCTTCTTCAATAGCAGGTGTGACAAATGACTCCAACCAAATAGCATATTCATTTACCTTCAATGATTTTAATTGCTTCCCGACTAAACCAAATGTTTCACGCAGTATTTCTTCTGTTAAATCCTTTCCTGCGCCTAACCCCACGAAAACAACACGCTTTATGTGCGTATTTGCTGTAGTGACTGGGAACACCGTAATCTTTTTGACATCCGTGCTAATTTCGCCATTCTTCAGCCATGCTTCTACAGCCGCGCTAAAGAAAGGTGCAAACTTTGCCCAATTTTTCATTTGTGCCTGGTGTTTTTGCACACCGATTACTATTGTTTCTGCTTTCGCTGTTTCAAATGACATATTTTGCTGTTCAATCTTCATGTTAAAAACCCCCTACATATCAATATTCCCATTATAGCGCTTTCTCATTACTTCGTGTAACGAAATGTTTAAGCTATTTATCTGTCCTGATATGGGAAATCTGCGGAGAAAAAATTTGCCAACAAAAAAAAGCATCATCCACAATGGATAATGCCATTTTTTTAGAACATACGGTAGCCTGCCTTACGTAAATAAATCATTACAATACCGGCGACAATGGCACCTGCAAGCCCGCCAGCTAAAATCGAGATGTCTGCCAAATGCAATGCCTGTACCTTTTCCATTAATGCTGGAAATGCTGTCCCTGGCTTGAAAATGTAATCTAAAAAGCTCACTTCATCAATAATGAATATAACAATCACTGGGTAAACAACAGCCATCAGCCATGTCATACGAAGCAGCATATTTAGTAAAAATCCAATACCAAAGAACATTACGAAAAAGAGCACGACTGAAATAATTAACTCCACAATCGAAATTGAACCCATTTTATGTAGACCTCCATTTTCCCTTACAATAGTTTACATCATAGAGACAATGGTTTCAATGTCCTTCAAGTGATTGTCACATTAACGGTTCATAAACAATTTGTACGATGTATAGCCAAATTGATCGCCAGGACTAAAATCATCAATTTGGGCTAATGCATGCTGTTCAATGCGATGAGCAGCCATTTCTCTTAACAGCAAGGATGTTAAGGGGTCCTTTACCAGCTGTTGCGGCAAAAACCAAGCTACCTCAGCAATCTCCTTTTCCTGCGCTAAATATTGTTGGGTTGGATCTATCATTGCGGTATGGAAAATTGCCATATTATCGCTAATAGTGCCTCTTATGACACCGGATCGAAAACCGACCATCCCTTTCACCCGGATGTCAATAGCAGTCTCTTCTTTTACTTCCCGAACGACCGCCCTATCAATCGTCTCACCCTCTTGCACAAAACCTGCCGGAATGGACCAAAAGCCCTTTAAGCCGCTATACGTTTTTTTGACGACTAGCCATTCTCCATTCGCATTTTCTACAATAGCTCCTACACCCAGCCATACATTTCCCCGATCTTTTTTCATCCAATAAACCTTCCTTTATAAAGTGAAAATTCAACCAGCAAGATTTCTCTTATCCCCGAGTGACCAGTATTTCAAGCAATCAAGCTTTTCCACGTAATTGATCTCCCCGTTACTTCCAGACCTTCTTACGTCTTTAGGCAGGCATCTTGCCCGGTAATGCAGGATAAAAGAAGAGACGTTTCCATTAACGTCTCCCGCATCTAATCACTATTATTTATGGTGTACAACTTCTTTTACTTTCAACTCTGCAATAATGGACTGTACAATATGTAGAGCATCCCATTCCCCTAATGATAATGTCATGATGGGATATTTTTTTGGAAACAGTGTTTTTGTAATATGCTCGTTGCTATAGCCTTCCTGATACAGACGCTCCACCCGGTACGTCAAGTTTTGCAAATAATCAAGCTTGGCCTCTAAGTGCTCGCGTCCATTTGGCAAATAGCCTGCATGCTGACAAAACACCTCATCAAAATCATATTGCAGCACTTTTTGTAAAGAACGAATCGTTGAAGGAGTATGTTCTTCTCGCAATGTCACCTTAGATTTTGTTTGGACATACAAATCTCCCGTAAAAAGCTGACCGGTAGACTCATTCAGAAAGGCACAATGATCATAAGCATGGCCCGGCGTCTCGATTGCTAGCCAATCATATTGCCGAGAAGAAAACTTTTCCGGCATCGGCAACGGGTGAAAAGGTTCACGCTTCCCCCAAAAGAAATGACGATACAATGGATACTTGCCGCCTTCATGGGCTAGGCGCATACTTTTTTCACTTAAATAGATAGGTACATTGAAGTTTTGTTGGATATAGCCCGCATTGCCGGTATGATCTTCGTGGATATGGCTAATGACCACTTGATCAAATGACTGTTCATGGAAAAACGGACGACATATCTCCTTTAATGAAGATGAGCCTGTATCGAGAAGCAAACCATCATAGCAGTATATATAAACATTCAATCGTATCTTTTGAAATTGCACCTTACCATTGATAAAGTGAATATCCCCTACTTGACCTCGATCTACTTTTTTCTGGACAAACATACAACCCCTCCTCAAAAATGCAATATATTACTATTATATTACCATTTTTCTAGCATAAGAGAGTAATTATTGTTTTGAGGCATAAAAATCTTCTTATTCAGCTATATATCCCAATGCTTCTAGCTCACTGTAGACAGGCTTGATTTGAACATATCCTTCCCCAACGACCTGATCATTGATCAAAACAAGTGGATAGAAAAATTCATCTTCTTCAATACGTGCAGCATACTCCTTATCGCGCTCATTCTCAAGTACATGCTGAATATTGATAAAACGGTAGTCTACAGGCTGATTTGGAAATTTCCGGGCTATGGCTGCTTGCAGCCATTCATATGTATCCTTTGAAGAAGGCGCATTGACACAGCTAGCACAAGCTATATCTGCCCCATATACTTCTATTATCGCTTTTGCCTTTTCCATTTTCTTTCGCCCCCTATGTGTTTAAGTATTGGATTTTTTCACTTCTTCACATTATAATGATTTTAGTGAAAGGAGTCGAGCAAAATGACAGACATTGAACAAAAAGAACAAGTACAAGAAGTTTTAGATAAATTGCGACCATTCTTATTACGTGATGGCGGAGACTGCGAGTTAGTGGATATCGAGGATGGTATCGTAAAATTACGCCTATTAGGTGCATGCGGCAGCTGCCCAAGTTCAACAATCACATTAAAAGCTGGTATTGAACGTGCCCTATTAGAAGAAGTACCAGGTATTATAGAAGTAGAGCAAGTTTTCTAATCCAATAATTACAAAAATAGCCAAAGTCGGAGTTCCCGCTCTGGCTATTTTTTCTATTTTAAAATGTCTTTTCTCGTTCCCCGCGAATTTCTTCCCACCGTTCTTTCGCCATTTCCACCAATTTCGCTTCACCGCCTGAACGTTGACTTTCAATTACTTTTGAAAAATAGCGCGTTGCATTTTCCTTATCCCCGAGGCGACGTGAAAGCTCACCGATTACATACATAATACGCACTGCTGACATTTGCGTACTCGCATAATCCTCCGTAGAGAATGATTCTAAATATTCTGCCTTGGCGATATTCATAAAACGAAGTTCCTGTTCTGTATTTTTTAAAGAACGATATAACCATGCCAAGCGTAGGGCCAACCCAGCTTTTGCTACGTGCTTTTCCTTTTTTAAATTCGCACATAATAAAGCTAGTTTATAGGCTTGAATCGCTTGAAACACCGTGCGCTCCCCTTTAAAATCATGATGTACCCATTTGCTGCTAATTTGCTGCTGAATTCCTTCTGTTGTCCCTGGTGCAAAATATTTTGAAAAATCTTCTGTAAATGAAAAGCCGCAATGTTCACATACAAAAACATTATAATACATTGCTGGTACTTCATCAGAACTATATATGGGCATGAAGTCTGTATCTGTCTGTGAAACCTTCACAAATTTAGTTCTAACTTTCGTAGTAGGGAATGTTTTTTTACAGTGCAAACAATCTACTTTTTTCTCGTAATATGGTGAAATCTCCATTTCCCATCGCCCTCTCGGTTAAATAATCATAAATTTATTATAACGATTCACAGACCAAAAGTCTCAGTTTTTGTATAAATTTCTCACAATCGTATAATTGTATTTTTTGAAAAACACTTGTTATGATATAAAGTGAAACTTCAATCAGTGGGGTTCTCCTTATCCCCCACTGATTGTTAGTTGAACCAATCGGGCTTTTACGGGTAGTTGATCTCCCGCCTATCCTTTTCGCTTTTCTTAAGCCTAGAGGCGGGAGTCTTGTATCTGTCGCTAACGCTTTCGATACAGATAAATTACTACCCGTTAATGCGGGATAAACAAAGGAAGGTGACCTTGATGACTAATCAACAAGTAATCATTTTAACAGAGGCAGCTTCATTCCAAATTAAAGAGATGATGAAGCACAATGAAGAGGAAGGCTCTTATTTACGCGTCGCAGTTCGCGGCGGTGGATGCAGCGGTCTTTCTTATGGAATGAATTTTGATAACACAAAAAACGATGACGACTTATTGGATGAGCAATTCGGCTTACAGATTATCGTAAGCGCTGAAGACGCGCCAATCTTAAAAGGAACAGAAATCGATTATAAGCAATCACTGCTTGGTGGCGGATTTACGATTGAAAATCCAAATGCCATTGCTTCTTGCGGCTGTGGCACAAGCTTTAGAGCAGCCGGTCGTGAAAGCACACCGGAAATATGTGAGTAAAAAAGCATTCGAGGTCTCTCGCCTCAAATGCTTTTTCTTTATAATTGATTAATTTTCGTTTTGACGCTTATACATCCATAATAAGCCTGACTTCATTAAACGTGCAATACGACCTGTTACGGTTGTATCTGCCAAGTGAACGAACCCTTGTTTTTTCCCTAACGAACCCATGAAGCCTTTTAATTTAATTGGGGACAGTGCCTCTGGGTTCTTGCCATTTGTCCAGCGCGAGCGCAACACTTTCACTACACGTTCCGCTTGTTCTTCGGCAAGTTGAGCCGTTGGAGGCAATTCAGATGAAGCACAGTCTCCGATGACAAAAATATGCTCATCATCTGGTAAATGGAAAAATTCATTGATAATAGGACGACCAAATTTATCTTTTTCTGCTTCCATCTCACGGACGATTTTTACAGGCTGTACACCCGCTGTCCATACGATTTCATCCACTTCAATGACTTGGTCATGATTGTGCAAGCGTCCCTCTTCTACACGCGTAATATTTGATTGTGCGATTACTTCTACATCATGCTTTTCAAACCAAGATTTAATATAATCGCTTAATTTCTCTGGGAAATCACGTAAAATACGGTGGGAACGGTCAAATAATTTAATTTGCAAATCAGCACGGCTTTCACGTAATTCACTCGCCAATTCAATTCCGGATAAACCTGCCCCGACGATAGCTACTACTGAGCCTGGCGGTAAGCTACATAATTTTTCGAATGTGATGCGTGATTTCGCAATCGTCTGAATACTATGCGTATACTCTTCTGCTCCCGGTACTCCATGATACTTATCTTCACAGCCTAGCCCTACGATTAAATCATCATATCGGATTTCCTGACCATCTTCTAAAAAAACAGCCTTCTCTTCACGATCGATGCGTACTACTTCACCATATATCTTTTTTAAACGCTCATGTTCTGGAAATGCTACACGTACTTCTTTATCTGTGGACGTACCCGCTGCCAACGCATAAAATTCTGTTTTTAAACTATGGAATGGTGCACGGTCTATTAAAATAATTTCTGTGTCCTGTGAAAGGTTATTTGGCAAAAGACGCAATAACACACGCATATTGCCGTAACCTCCACCTAATAAAACTAGTTTCTTCATAGTAATCTCCTTTAATCTTCGTCCAATTATATAGTTCATAAAGTATTCATAAATGAGTATATCCGATTGTGATAACTTTCACAATATATTAAAATGATTTTGTGAATCTTTTCACAAGTTGTCTGAATTGACTAAAAATACAAAGAACTGTAGCATACAAAAAGTGAGGTGGCATACATTGAATCCGATGGTTGAATTTTGCATCAGCAATTTAGCAAACGGTGCACAACAAACATATGAAGTACTTGAACGAGATCCGAATATTGATTTACTTGAATCAGGCTGTCTAAGCTTTTGTACTAAATGCGCACAGACTCTTTTTGCAGTGGTAGAAGGTGAAGTCGTCGAAGCAGATACTCCCGAAGAGCTCACAAAAAAGATTTATGCAGCGATTGAAGCAAATCCAATTTGGGGTTTATAGGGAATATCCCCACTTTAAACTATAAATAAACAAAACACATCCCGTATCCTATAGGAGACACGAGATGTGTTTTGTCATTCATTGATGTTTAATTGAGATAAATCAGCTATGATGTAATCAGGTTTTTGCTCTTTTGTCAGCACTGCAGCTGTGGGTGTGACGCCTGTGTCAACATGGACTGTCGTACATCCGTAGCGCAGCCCGCACATGATGTCTGTATCATAATTATCGCCAACCATCACTAGCTCCTCACGATGCAAGCCATGCTCATTTGCGATCATCTCTAGCATAACTGGCGATGGCTTTCCTATATATATAGGCTCTACGCCTGCAACATTGGCAATCAGATTCACAAATGAACCGTTCCCTGGCACAAACCCTGTTTCTGTTGGAAAGCGGATATCCTGATTTGTACCAATGAGCTGGGCTCCGCGCTGAACGACTAAACTAGCCTCCGCAAGCTTTTCATATGTAATCATGCGATCGATTCCCATTACTAGTGCATCAACATCCTGATCTTCGCATACCTCTACACCTTGAGAGGCAAGCGCTGTCCATATTCCTTCAGAGCCGATGACACGAACCTTTTTAAAATGCTGTGCAACGTAGCTTGCCGTCGATAAGGCGCTCGAATAAATATGAGAAAGCGGTGCCTCAATCCCGATTTGCCGCAACGCTTCTTGTAATTGCTCACGTGTTTTAGAGGAGTTATTCGTGATATAAAACGGCTCATTTCCTGCTTGTTGCAATTGCTTGATGAATGCAACCGCTGTTGGAATACCCGTTTTCCCCCTATAAACCGTTCCATCTAAATCAAAGCAATATCGCTTCATGTTACTTATCCTCAGGTAAAAATGCTGATACAGGTCCTAATTCGTGTGTCAAATAACCTTGTACACAGCTTGGGAATTGTTTTACGGCTGGCAAGTTCGCTGTTAACACTTCTAAAACTTGTGCTTCATCTATCGCGATAAACTCACGCACAAGCATTTTACGTAAACCAACAATTGCCTTTAGCGGAGCGTCCATCTCTGGTGTAATCACCTTTTCATCCACTAAAATATCAATAATATCCTCATAGCTGCCTGGATCACGCATAATGAAGCCATCAATCATTAAGTTGCCCACATCCATCATAGCTTCCATTAAATTGTGACCAATGCGCTCTAAAGCTAATATGTTTACTTTTGAATCTAACCAGTTCGTATTCGACTCAAACACCGTGATTAGCTCTTGAATATGGTTTAAATTTAATGTAATTTTGTTACGATCTACGAAGTACATAAAGATCCTCCAATCAATAATGTTGATACTGTTTTCTTATATATAGTACCATATTCTTTAGAAATGGAAGGTGTAAATATAATGGAAAGATTTTTCTTGTATGATGACGTAGAAGATACGAAGACACGTTTTGTAAGTTTTACAGGGAGAAAGCAACGCTATGATTTAGCCATTTTGCAAAGCAGCCGCTTCTTTGGCAAGGTGCTGGTCCTTGATATTCAGTTTGGTCGTTTTGCTATTATCGGTCCTGATGATGTAGAGGAAGATGGCTATTTAGAACATGTCTATAACCGTACCGAAGAGGAAGCCCAGGATTTACGTGAATATTTACGTGAATTATTAGGCTAAAAAAATCTCGCATGTGATACGCTCACCTGCGAGATTTTTAATGTTATACATTTGCTTCTGTTGACTCTGTATCTTCTGCCATTGTTTCAGGTACTTGCTTTTCCTCTTTCTCTTTCGCGATTACCGGAGCCTTGCCTGTTTTTTTCACGATGAAATAGGCACAGCCGAAATTACAGTACTCATACAAGTAATCTTGCAATGTGCTGATTTTCGTATCAAACGTTGATTTTTGGTTCTTATCATCAAAAAAGCCCTTTAGGCGCAGTTGACCATATCCCCAATCGCCAATAATATAATCATATTTCGCTAATATTTCTGAATAGCGTCCGATAAAATCTTCTTCTTTGAAGCCTTCGCGTACATTTTCTACTAATTCATATGTGTTACCTTCTACAATAATCATATTTACACCTCCAGACGGCTACTGTGTGCTATGTTGTAGCTTTTCTTTGCCAGCGGCGTTTACTTGCTCATCGGCATGGTAACTACTGCGTACTAATGGACCTGCTTCACAATGCGAGAATCCTTTTTCCATCGCAATTTTACGTAGCTTTCCAAATTCTAATGGAGCATAATATTTTACAACCGGTAAATGTTTTTTCGTTGGCTGTAAATATTGGCCAATCGTCATAATATCCACATTATTGGCACGTAAATCATCCATGACTTCTAAAATTTCATCCCATGTTTCCCCAAGCCCGATCATTAATGAAGACTTTGTCGGAATATCCGGCTGCATTTCTTTTGCTTTGCGTAGAAATTCCAATGAACGGTCATATTTTGCCTTTGCACGTACTCTTGGCGTCAGACGGCGTACCGTTTCAATATTATGGTTTAAAATATCAGGTCTTGCATCCATCAATTGCTGCAGGTTTTCCTCTAACCCGCCTAAATCTGATGGCAATACTTCAACCGAAGTTTCCGGTGCTTTGCGGCGAATAGCACGTACCGTTTCAGCTAATACACCCGCCCCGCCATCTTTTAAATCATCACGTG
Organism: Lysinibacillus odysseyi; assembly: GCA_014595895.1. GTDB lineage: Bacteria > Bacillota > Bacilli > Bacillales_A > Planococcaceae > Lysinibacillus_B > Lysinibacillus_B odysseyi_A. The sequence continues at coordinate 32,237 of JABUKB010000002.1, forward strand.
CTACCATTGTAATGACCACGTGTTTTAAATTCATAATCTTTACGGAATCTGCTACGCGTTCCGGCTCTGCTAAATCAAGTTCATCGGGTAAGCCTGTTTTCACGGCGCAGAAGCGGCAAGCCCGTGTACACACAGCCCCTAAAATCATCATGGTAGCTGTACGGCGCTCCCCCCAGCACTCATGAATATTCGGACAGCGAGCCTCTTCGCAAACAGTATGCAAGTTATTGTCACGCATTAATTTTTTCAGCGCTTTATATTCATCATTCGTATTCAGCTTAATTTTTAGCCACTCTGGTTTTCTTACATGTTCTTCTTTTTTTGTTTCTATATTTGTTGGTTTACAAGATGTCATGAAATTCGCTCCTTAAATCCAAATTCCTACTACATTGATGTCAATGTAACATATCTAAAGATTTGCAACAACTAATCTTTTTTGGGAAATAATAATTATTCATACGGCACGGGTACCTCAATAGATGGTTGAGCCGCATTTTCACCACTCGTATAAATATTCGGCACACTGCCACGAATCAATCCAATCGCCACCGGTATATCCTGCTCGACGGTTGCTGATTTGCTAGCAAAAGGAATAATGACTTGAACATTGACCTGTAAATGAATGCTTACCTCTACATAGGCATTATTAATCCCAAATTCGCGGATCGTCGAAGTTACATCACTATGCACATTTCCGATAATATGAAAACGAATCGGTACAGTCGGTCCTAAATTCCCGAGAATCGGTAAATTTAACACTTGACCGAGAGGCACAAAAAACACAATACCATCTCCTGCTTCCATACGCCCTACATCATACTGGACGTTTTCCAACGTTGGTAAATTGGAAAGGTCGCCATTTTCCGCTTCCTGTAAATATTGTTTTACAAGTGCTTGGGTTTCTGCACGTACTTGATTAATAATATCGGTATTAAATTTTGTCGTTACCATTTCACTCGTACCAGGCGGTAAATCCACAATAATATCATTTACATCGAGTACACTTGATGTCCGGGAATTGATCGCCTTGCTTACTACATAAGAAGCCACCTTTTCCGTTTGCACTTCTGCATATTGTAAATAGGTCGGCATAATTTGACTATTGATAAAATATAACAAGAGCATAACCGTCGCTCCTAAGCTAAGCAAAACCCATGACATATAATTTCGTGTTTTGGCACGCTGAGAAAAAAGCGATCTTTGTTTTTTTAACAATAAAGAGCCCCCTACCCTAAGCTATGAGTAGGGGGTTTTTATTATTCAGGGGTAACCGTATATTCCGTGTCCACCTTCTCGATCGTAATTGTATAATTATCCTGCAAATTAAGTTCGTATGTAGCATCGACTAACTTGTCATCCTCTTCGAAAATACGAAGGAACGGGCGATCTGGATGTTCAGGATTTTGACGTGATACCACCCCACGCCGACCGTCCGATAATAATAAAATCGTACCGTTCGGAAAATGAACGACACTTTTACGTAGAGCTGCCACAACACGTGGACTAAAAATGGTGCCGCTTCCTGCCTCAACAATCGCCATGCCTTGCGACGGGAGAAGTTTTTGGCGATAGACACGATTTGATGTCACCGCATCGAAAACATCTGCTACGCCAATAATTTTAGCAAATGGATGAACTTCTTCATCTACTAGGCCCCGTGGGTAGCCACTGCCATCTAACCGTTCATGATGCTGGAACGCACAATGAGCTACAATCAGCGAGACCGAATGTAAATTTCTGAGGATATCGAAACCAAAACGAGTATGTTGCTTCATTATTTCAAATTCTTCATCTGTTAATCGGCCTGGTTTTAATAAAATTTCCGAAGGGACGAGTAGTTTCCCAACATCATGCAACATTGCCCCAATGCCAATCACCTTCAAATCCTCATAGCTATAGCCCATTTCCTTAGCAATGGCCAATGAATATAAGGTTACCTGAAAAGAGTGTTGGTATAAATATTCATCATAAATATAAGCATCTGTTAACACTGTCATAATCTCTTCACTATTTAAAATAGAGTTTAACAGATCATCCACCATCATACCGATTGCTTTCGATTGCTGATCAAGGACGAAAGAGGCTTGATTAGGCTTTGATTCCTTTACTGCCTTGAAAGAGTCTGTGATTTTGCTCACTACTTTTTTACGTACAGTTGGCGAGATTGTTTCCTCTATTTCAATCCCATAAGAAATTTTGTCTTCTATATATACATATTTTATATTTAGCTGTCGTAGGCGCGCCAACACATAGTCCGTGACCACGGCATCTTTCTGCAATAATGGATGCCCCGCTTCATTCCATATTGTTCGACCAACAACCATACCAGCCTTTAGCGCATTGATTGATATTAATCGCATTAATTAGACAAACTCCTATCGTAAAAATTCCTGCATTTTTAATTGTAATTTAGTCTACCTACAAGATGTCATCTATTAGCTTTGCTGATTTAGATATTCTAATAGTACGTCCCTTATAAACATCGGCAATAAATATTGTTTCTTTGCATATTTAACAGAAGGAAAAAAATAACCAAACGTAAATAAATCCAATGTAGCAAGAGTATATGTTTTACAGGGGTCCACTACTTTACCATTTAGTATCAACTCTTGCTGTTTCGTCATCGTTACATGATAAAATAACAGCTTGCCAAAGACGATTCCTCTAAAACCAAGCCCCTTCAATTGCAATTCAGGCCATTCGTCATTTTGTGCCGCTCTATAGACTTCCTTTAACTCTGCTCCTGTGAGCTTTACTGTACAGATATTAATAGGATGGGGCAGCAGATTATGCATTGTTAACGCACTGACATGTCCCTTTTTCAAATCTCCCATTAAAATACCTGCATTGAACATCACACAATCCGCCTGTGTAAAGTCAAAGAATGCTTCCGCTAACAAATTCGCAAAGGGAGAATAATGAAACCATTCTTTTGTGTAAGTTTTCGATAGCGTGACAACGGGTTGGCTGAGCTTCTTGCTTCCTTGCTGAGATAACTCATATAGAAAATCCGCTTCCCCTTCTAGTTCTGCTAACTGAGCATTGTCAATCATATCATCCGTCATTTGAATAATTTTTTTCTGCTCCGTGTCATAGGAAATTGTTAAATGCCCTGTATATTGACCGAATTTCCCGCCGCCTGTCAGCAGTACATCTCCAATCTTTTTTCCTTTGGGAAACAAGTGATGCGTATGTGCCCCAAAGATAACATCGATTAACGGGCAATCTTCTGCTAATAACTCATCTTCAGACAAACCTAGATGAGACAAGCACACTAAAACATCTACTTGGTCCCTAAGCGCAATAGCCTGCTTGATAAGCGCTTCACGTGGATCTGTCACTTGCCAGTGCAACGCATGGTAAAAAGCTTCAAAAGGTGCTGTCGCTGCAATGATGCCTATTTTAATGCCTGTTGCTGTTGTCAATATCGTATAGGGCTTTAACCAAGCAGGGCTTTCACCACGCAATGGCTGTAAGTTTCCTATAACAACATCAAAATTTGCCTGGTCATATAACGTATACAATTCTTCAAATGACAAAGTAATCCCTTCATTGTTGCCAATTGTAACAACATCATACTCCGCTTCATTTAGTAGCGTTACATTGCCCTTTCCTAATGTAGCTTCAGTAAAAATATTGGCACGATCCATATGATCTCCAACATCTACCAAAAAGCTAGCCTCTCCATTTGCAGCTAGTAATCGTCGTTGCTCCCTTACATACGTTTGCATGCGAAACCAATATTCGAAGTGACTATGCAAATCATTTGTATGAAAAATATGTATTTTTTCGATCACCGTTAGCACCTCTTTCAATAAAGTGAAACTTCAATCAGCGGGGGTTTTCCTCTTCCCCACTGATGAATAAGGAACACAAGCTAAGTTCACCACGTCCCGTAGCAACGTTTGTGTAACCAACATCGTGTTGGTCTGAACCAATCGGGCTTTTACGGGTAGTTGATCTCCCGCCTATTCTTTTCGCCCTTCTTAAGCCTAGGGGCGGGAGTCCTACCTCTACCGCTACGCTTTCGAGGTAGATAAATTACTACCCGTTCATGCGGGAGAAAGTGAACCTTCAGAAAAACTCGAATATGTTCTGCGTTCCGTTTCATGTATTTAGTTAGCTCGACATGGCATCTAGAATAGAACGTATACCTATTACTAATAATACAATACGCAGGGCAAAAATGATTGTTTGTGAGTGCATTTTTTTTATGGATTGCTTCTCCGGTTTTTGCCCCTATATAACTAGCCGGGGAAATCACTACCCATTCAATGGGGCAGAAAATTATGCCTTCACCAAGACCTGCCAAAGCGCCCACTATATCTTCAAGTGGTGCAATGGAAAATAAAACACTCTAACCACTAAAAATCCCCTTCAAAAATATCCATCTGTTTTGGTGCAAGTCCTTCAAAATGGACGTCCAATATTTGCTGCAAACGCTTAGCATTTGGTGCCGCATGTTGACCGGAGTTGTTATTGAATAACACATACACATCCTTTGCTTGCTCTTGTAAGCTGCGAATATGCGTAGCCAGCCCTTGCAGTTCTTCTTCACTGTAATCATATAAAAATCGCACTTTACGCCAATTTTCTGTATTGCCTGCATTGCGCCAGCCATGGATATTGCGTCCATGAATGCGCACAAATGCTGTCGATGCTGTTGCCTCCGCTACAAAAGGTACGGAACCGCTTCCTGCTTGAGGTTCATCGCACACCGTATGAATAAAATGGTGATTTCGCAAAAAATCCATTGTCCGCCCTTGCATACCGCTAGCGTACCATGTTTGGTTCCGGAATTCGATGGCAATCGGCAGATTGCCAAGCTGTTGCTTTACATACAGAATATACTGTACATGTTTCGCACTGCAATCAAACCATGGCGGAAATTGCACGAGTACCATCGCTAGCTTCCCGTGCTTTTGGAAAGTTTCGGCACATGTCACAAAGGCTTCGAACATGTCATTACGTGTATCAAACGGTATCTCCTCCGTGCGTTGATGACCAGTCATTCCTTGATATGCCTTTAAGATAAACCGAAAATCTTTGGGTGTTTCCATACACCATTTTTCTACATTATGTGTGTTGGGAATTGCATAAAAAGAAGTATCGACTTCTACAACTGGAAAGTGTCCACTATAGTCAAATAATTTATCCCGTGCAGATGTAGCAGAGGAATAAAGTACAGGATGGTCACTCCATCCCGTTAAACCAATATAGATCATGCAACACCCCTCCTTCTTACTATTACGACTATAATATATTGTGACACCAAAAGAAGTATATGTAAATTAAATTGTAGACAGATACATGTATAAAGACCTATTTATTTCTATCATAAAAAGAACTTCAGCTAAAGATACTTTTGTTCGTATCTTTAGCTGAAGTTCTCTATTACGTACATACTTTTCCTGCTTGCACATTCAAATAATAACCAGCGCCCATTTTCGTCTTGATCCACCTTGGCTTTTTAGGGTTATCCTCTATTTTATTGCGCAATCTACTCACAAGGACATCAACAGCTCGACGATCTCCCTTTGTGAATTCCAATGCATCAATAATTTCTTCACGTGACTGAATGTGACCCGAATGTTCAAAGAGATGCATGAAGAGTTTAAATTCTCCCTGTGTAAGAGAAAGTTCCCTCTCCTCTTTAAACACTTTAAGCGTCACTAAATCCACAGTGAACGGGTCCATCCGCACTTCTGAAACTCTTGTCTGCTGGAACTTTTCACGTTCATGGCGTTCTATATGAATACGTGTACGCGTCAGCAGTTCTCTTATGCCGATAGGCTTTCGGATATAATCCGTTGCCCCTAGTTCCAGCGCTAGCACCGCATCGATTTCAGCAGTTCTCGCACTAATAATGATGATTGGAAAGCGGTGATTGTACCTCGCCACCCTGCAAACATCAATTCCCTCGATATCAGGCAAAGCCCAATCTACAATCATGCAGTCGGGCATTATTTCGGAAACCTTTTGTAGCGCTTCATTACCCTTACAAACCCAATGTACATCATAGCCGGCCTGCTGCAAATGAAGTTTTAGTAATTCAGCTAAATGATGATCTTCTTCCACGACCAATATTTTCTTCTTCATGCATTAGTCCCCGCTCATACTTTTGAATGTATACTAATTTAAATCAAACATACGGCCTTTGATAAAATAAGCTGTTGATTCTGCCATATTTGTAATATGGTCTGCGGCACGTTCTACAAATCGGTTGATAAATAATAATTGAACAATTTCCTCTGCGTGCTCAGGCTGTTCTTTTAAGCAATTTGTTAATGTTATATAGTTTTCATAATTCATCTTATCAATTTTGTCATCTAATGACCCTACTGCTTTTGCAAGCGCGACATCTTCTTCGACAAAGGCTTTTAAAGCCTTCACTAGCATATCCATTGCAATATTTTTCATTTCTACAACAGAAGTTTTCGATAGCATCGATTCTGTTTTCCCGATTTTAATCGTAGCTTTGGCTGTATTAACAGCAAAATCAGCAATTCGTTCAATATCGGATGACATTTTGATCATACTAATAATACGGCGCAAATCACGCGCGACCGGCTGTTCTTTGGCTGTTAACCAAACTGCCATCTGATTGATTTCATTTTCAAGCTCATCGATATACGCATCATCTTCTATTACGTCTAATGCCAGTTCCATATCTTGCTTTTCTAATGCGATAAAGGCTTTTTCCATTACCTTGATCGTCGCATCTACCATTTCACCCATTTTGTTTTGTAACTCTAACATATTCTTTTCAAAGTTTTCGCGAATCATCTATCCCGTCCCCCTTATCCAAAGCGTCCTGTTACATAGTCTTCTGTACGTTGATCTGTTGGTGTAGAGAAGATAACATTTGTATCATTAAATTCTACTACTTCTCCGTTTAAGAAGAAAGCTGTCTTATCGCTAATACGTGCTGCTTGTTGCATGTTATGCGTCACGATCACGATTGTAAAATCTTTTTTCATTTGTGTGATTAATTCTTCTACTTTCAATGTAGAAATTGGGTCTAGCGCACTTGTAGGCTCGTCCATTAAAATCACGTCTGGTTTCATCGCAATGGCACGTGCGATACAAATACGTTGCTGCTGACCTCCTGATAGACCAAGAGCAGATGTTTTTAAACGGTCTTTTACTTCATCCCAAATCGCAGCACCGCGCAGTGATTCTTCTACTAAAGCATCTAATGTCTTACGATTTTTAATCCCCTGCATACGAGGACCGTACGCCACATTATCATAAATGCTCATTGGGAATAAATTCGACTTTTGGAATACCATCCCCACTTTTGTACGCAATTTAATCACATCGCTTGACTCGTAAATATCTTCACCATCAATGTTGATATTGCCGATTACACGCACGCCATCGATTAAATCATTCATGCGGTTTAATGTACGTAGAAATGTCGATTTACCGCAACCAGATGGCCCGATTAAGGCTGTTACTTCTTTTTCCTTAATATCTAAAGATACATTAAACAGCGCCTGTTTTTCCCCGTAGTATAAGTTTAAATCATTGACACGAATTTTAGCGCCCGCTGTTGCGGCTAAAGAATTTACCTGTTCATTCATCTTTATTACCTCCGTTGCCATCATTGTCATGTCCATTCTCCTCTGTTAATAGTCTGCTTTGTTGAATTTCTTTGAAATATATGTTGCCGATAAATTAAGTGCTAAAATAATGACAATCAATACAATACCGATTGCTGCTGCTAAGCCAATATCCCCGGACTCCTGTGTCACAAGGTAAGAATGTACTGTAAGTGTACGAGCAGATGAGAAAATGCTATCTGGCATCGCGGCTACCGTACCTGCCGTTAAGAAAATCGCAGCTGATTCCCCGACAATACGACCAATCGATAAAATAATCCCTGATAAAATACCTGGCATCGCACTCGGTAAAATTACTTTGTAAAGTGTTTGAAGCTTTGTCGTACCTAACGCCAGAGACCCTTCACGATACGCAGCCGGTACTGTTTTTAACGCTTCCTCTGTCGTACGGATAACGATTGGCAGTACAATAATCGTTAATGTTAAAGATGCAGCAATAATAGACATCCCTAACTTTAAAATCACTACGAAGAATACCGCACCGAATAAACCATAAATAATGGAAGGAATACCTGTTAAGCTTTCCGTTGCATAACGAATCATGCTTACTAAACGTCCTTGCTTTGCGTACTCTTGTAAATAAACGGCCGCTAGAATACCGATTGGTGTAGCGATTAGCAATGAAATCACAATCGTATAGATTGTTGTGACAATCATTGGGAAAATACCGCCACCACCAACTGGTGAATAGTCACCGAAAATAAAATCAAAACTAATATATGAAAAACCTTTATAGAATAAATAACCCACAATCGTAACTAAAACGGCTACTGATACAAACGCTGAGCCCCAAAGCATTGCGCGGAATAAATTATCTTTTGCTTGGCGCACCTTAGTGACCACCTTTCGCTGTTATTCGAGCTAATACAAAGTTTAAAATCAAGATGAATGAGAATAAGACAATCCCCGTTGCAAATAGCATTTCTTGATGTGTACCTGCTGCGTAGCCCATCTCTAGGGCAATATTTGTCGTCAATGGACGAACGCTATCTGTTAAGCTTGTCGGAATAATCAGTGCGTTACCTGCTACTAAAATAACCGCCATTGTTTCGCCGATTGCCCGGCCTAGTCCTAAAACAATAGCTGCCATAATACCTGATTTAGCTGCCGGTACCACTACTTTAAAAATCGTCCCGATTTCCGAAACACCAAGTGCTAACGAACCTTCGCGGTATGCTCTCGGCACCGCACGGATTGCTGTTTCTGCTACGGTAACAACCGTTGGTAACATCATAATCGCTAACACTAAAATAACGGCGATTAAACTTTGTCCACGAGCAAGCCCTAAATTATCCTGTAAAAATGGTACGATGATCGCCAATCCGAATACCCCGTATAACACAGAAGGAATACCTGCTAATAACTGAATCGCTGGCGATACGATTTTCGCCACTGGCTTTGGCGCGATTTCAGCTAAGAAAATTGCCGTAAATAAACCGATTGGTACCCCGATTATAAGGGATCCTAATGTTGCAAAAATAGATGCCACAATCATCGGGAAAATACCAAACTTCTCTTCACTTGGTACCCAGTCTGTACCGAAAATAAAACTTAGGAAGCTGTATTCACCAGATACAAACGGTGAAGCTCCTTTATAGAATACAAATCCTACAATTAGTAATAAACTAATTACAGATAATAATGCACACGCTAGAAAGATTTTTGATGACAATTTTTCTAAAAAGTATTTTCGTGCATTTCCTTTACTAATCTGCTGTTCCACTTCTGTTGTATGTTGTGTACCCACTTTTTCGTCCTCCACGATTCATTATTTCGTTACTGGAATTGCACCTGCGGATTCAACAATTTTCTGACCTTCAGGAGTTAAAATGAACTCCATAAATTGCTTCGCTGATTCAGGTACATCTTCCTTATGCACAAATAAAAATGGTCGAGATAATTCGTACTGTCCAGCTAATACATTTTCAGCCTTCGCCTCTATACCATTAATGTCCATCGTTGAAATTGACTCATCTATATATTCAAAAGAGATAAATCCAATAGCATGCTTATTCATTGCTACTGTCGTTTTAATATTCCCGTTCCCGCTTGCTACAATCGCATTTTTAATTAACTGACCTGATTCATAACCAACAATTTCTTGGAAAGCATCGCGTGAGCCAGAACCATCCTCGCGTGATACAACGACAATCTCCATATCTTTGCCGCCAAGGTCTTTCCAGTTTGTAATTTCCCCTGTAAAGACTTGTTTTACTTGTTCCAGTGTTAAATCTTTTACAGGATTTGATGGATGCGCTACTACAACAATACCGTCATAGGCAATGACTAATTCCTGTAAGCCGCTCTCTTTCTCTTCCGGTTTTAAATCACGTGATGACATCCCGATTTGAGATACGCCATTAATGGCATTTGTAATACCAGCAGATGATCCAATCTGGTTTACTTCAATTTTTGTCCCATGCTTTTCTTCATATTTCATCGCTAACTTCTCAGCTAACGGTCCTACTGAAGTCGACCCTGAAATAGTCACCGTCTCGCCGCTAGAATCTGTATCTGTCGCTGTGCTTTCATCATTGCTGCATGCCACTAATACCGAAAGCACAAACGTTAAGCTCAAAAGGTAAAATGCTTTTTTCCACATGTTTGATTAATCCTCCAACTCATTTCGTTCTCGATAATTCAACAATAATCGCAAAAAATTAACTTACTATATGATTAATGTAAAGCTTGTGTAAATGTATAAATTTAATGTCTAATTCACGTAAAAAACATTAATAAAATTCAAAAAATTTTAACCTATTATTAATTTTTATGAAAAAACCTTATTATATTAAGGAAAAATGTACATAATAATTACAAAATGTTCTGTAAAATCTGATAAATGTTGAAAAATGACAATTTTTTTGTCACTTTTTGTAAAATTAATGCATAAATATTAATTTTTATAAAGGGCTATTGTAGTATTTTTGAAAGTTATATTTACATTTCATTAATATTTTAATATTCCTGTAACATTAGATGCCGTTTTTCCTAAGAAGAACATTAGGATTTCCCCTTTTCCCGCAAAAAAAACCGTAAAGATTAGACTGTCGTCTAATCTTTACGGTTTAAATACTTTATATAAATAACCCTTCCATACTTAAGTAACGCTCTCCGTTGTCAGGCGCTATACATAATACCCGTTTTCCTGGACCTAAGGCACGTGCTTTTTGAATAGCTGTCCAAACCGCTGCTCCTGCAGATGGTCCCACTAAAATACCTTCTAATCGTGCTAAGTCACGTGTTGTTTGCAGTGCATCCTCATCTGATACTTGTACGATTCTGTCATAAACATCTGTATTTAGAATACTTGGTACAAACCCGGGACTTGTACCGACTAATTTATGAGGTCCAGGTTGCCCGCCTGAAAGTACAGGAGATCCTTGAGGTTCTACTACGATCACCTCTAGCTCCGGTAGCTGTTCTTTTAGAGCCTCGCCTGTTCCCGTAATCGTCCCTCCTGTTCCTGCAGTTGCAACAAATGCATCCAGTTTTCCATCTGTTTGCGCTAAAATTTCTGGCGCTGTCGTAACACGATGAATGGCAGGATTTGCTGGGTTTTCAAACTGTTGCGGGATAAAGCTATTTTCAATCTGACTTTGCAGCTCTATCGCCTTTTTCACGGCACCTGGCATTTTTTCAGCTGCAGGCGTCAGCACTACTTTGGCTCCATATGCCTGCAGAAGTAAAATGCGCTCTTTCGTCATATTATCAGGCATGACAAAAATCGATTTATAGCCTCTCGCCGCCGCATTCATTGCTAACCCAATGCCCGTATTGCCACTTGTAGGCTCAATAATAGTGGCCCCGGGTTGAATCACACCTTGCTCTTCAGCCGCATCTATTAGCGATAAAGCAGCACGGTCCTTTACGCTGCCGCTCGGATTGAAATATTCTAATTTTACAAGTACCTCTGCGCACTGTTCATCGACTAAACGGTTCAATCTGACAACCGGCGTATTTCCCACTAATTCCATGATGGAACCATAAATCTTATTCACCACTATGATTCACTTCCTAATTTTTTTAATATACTAAATAATTACTCTTGATTTATAATACATAAATTCATAGTAGTTTACAAGGGTTTGAAATCGGGGTATGCTATGGATAGGTTAAATACATTGTAAGGAGTTTATTTCCATGGAAAATTTACAATCAGTAGAGCAATTTGAGCAATTGAAAAATGAAGAAGCCGTTGTATTTGTGTTCTCGGCAGATTGGTGTGGGGATTGTCGCTTCATCGACCCATTCATGCCGGAAGTGGTAGAAAAATTTCCGAACTATCGCTTCGTTAAAGTAGACCGCGATGCATTCATAGACCTTTGTATCGAGTTAGACGTATTCGGCATTCCTAGCTTCCTTGTTTACCATAGCGGCGTTGAGGCAGGGCGCTTCGTCAGCAAGGACCGCAAAACACAAGAAGAAATCGAACAGTTTATTCAAAATTTAGCTTAAAGGAAAAAGCGATGTAGTCCATGACTACATCGCTTCTTTCTTTTAGTTTCTCTTTGCTGACTTTCCTGATTTCCCTAAAGTTTGTACAATACCTTCATATGTTCTGTCGGCATCTAAATTGCCTTTTTTCTTTTGGCCTAATGCATAAAAAATAATAATAACTGCTACTACTGCTACTGCGGCCGGCACTCCAAATGTGATTAAATAAAATAAATCAGCCATATTAGCTCTCTCCTTTTTCCACTTATTAATCTGTACAAGTACCTCTCATAAAAGATACTATCACCTTCTATTAGAACATTTATCTCAAACCCTGTAAATATTTAGCGGTTTAGAGGCACTAAAAAGTTACCAAATTGTGTCCTAATTCTTTTTCCCAGGACATAATTTCAGGGATTTTCGATGATTTTATATAAAGAAAACCCGAAATACAAAGTTGTACTTCGGGTTTAATAATGAGGTATCGAAGAAAATTATCCGATTGACCCTTCCATCTCGAACTTGATCAGACGGTTCATTTCTACTGCGTATTCCATTGGTAATTCTTTAGTGAATGGCTCAATGAAGCCCATTACGATCATTTCTGTCGCTTCCTCTTCAGAAATACCACGAGACATTAAGTAGAATAATTGTTCTTCAGATACTTTTGAAACTTTCGCTTCGTGCTCTAAAGATACGTTGTCATTTAAAATCTCATTGTATGGAATTGTGTCTGAAGTAGACTGGTTATCCATGATTAATGTATCACATTCGATGTTTGCACGTGCGCCTGTTGCTTTTGGACCGAAACGCACGATACCACGATAGCTTACTTTACCACCTTGCTTCGCAATCGATTTAGATACGATTGTTGAAGATGTATTTGGTGCTAAGTGAATCATTTTCGCACCTGCATCTTGGTGTTGACCTTTACCTGCTAATGCGATAGATAATGTCATACCACGAGCGCCTTCTCCTTTTAGGATACAAGCTGGGTATTTCATTGTTAATTTAGAACCAATATTACCGTCGATCCATTCCATTGTACCGTTCTCTTCAACGACTGTACGTTTCGTTACTAAGTTGTACACGTTGTTTGCCCAGTTTTGGATTGTTGTATAACGGCAATATGCGTTTTTACCAACGATGATTTCTACTACCGCTGAGTGTAGAGAGTTCGTTGTATAAACAGGCGCTGTACATCCTTCTACGTAGTGTACGTGTGCATCTTCGTCTACGATGATTAACGTACGCTCGAATTGCCCCATGTTCTCAGAGTTAATACGGAAGTAAGCTTGTAATGGTGTTTCTACCTTTACACCTGGTGGTACATAGATAAATGAACCACCTGACCATACTGCTGAGTTCAGTGCTGCGAACTTATTGTCCGTGTAAGGAATAACTGTACCCCAGTATTTTTTGAAGATTTCTTCGTTTTCTTTCAGTGCTGAGTCTGTATCTTTGAACACGATACCAAGGTCTTCAAGATCTTGCTTCATGTTGTGATATACTACCTCTGATTCGTACTGAGCAGATACACCTGCTAAGTACTTTTGCTCTGCTTCCGGGATACCTAATTTATCAAACGTTGCTTTGATTTCTTCAGGCACTTCATCCCATGATCTTTGTGTTGCTTCAGATGGTTTTACGTAGTACGTAATTTCATCGAAGTTTAATGCAGAAAGATCGCCGCCCCATTGTGGCATTGGCATTTTATAGAATTGTTCAAGAGCTTTCAAGCGGTAGTCAAGCATCCACTGAGGCTCTTCTTTCATGTTTGAGATTTCACGTACGATTTCTTCTGTTAACCCACGTTCAGAACGGAAAATAGATACGTCCTTATCATGGAAGCCATATTTGTAATCGCCGATATCAGGCATTTTTTTAGCCATGTTGTCTCCTCCGTTCAAATTTAGAAAGTGCTAAAGCGCTTGTTCTTCTACCATACATCTCGAAAAGACCTTTACACATGTAAAATCTTTTAAACTAAAATATAAAGAGATAGCGCTTTAGCCTAGACAGTGTAAAGAGTTATTGCCCTTCGTTTACACCTTTTTCCATTGCTTTCCAAGCTAATGTTGCACATTTAATACGTGCTGGGAACTTTGCCACACCTTGCAGTGCTTCTACATCCCCTAAATCATATTTATCTGTATCGAAATCTTCACCGAGCATCATTTTTGAGAAAATGTTTGCTAACTCCAGTGCTTCATCTACTTTTTTACCTTTAACAATCTGTGTCATCATAGAAGCAGATGACATCGAAATAGAACAGCCTTCACCATCAAATTTTGCATCTTGTACAATCCCGTCGACAACGTTCAGCGTTAAATGAATACGGTCCCCGCATGTCGGGTTATTCATATCGATTGTTACGCTGCCGTCCTCAAGAGAACCTTTGTTGCGCGGGTTTTTGTAATGGTCCATAATTACTGAGCGATATAGTTGATCTAAGTTTTGATTAAAAGACATCGTTAAAATACTCCTTCGCCGAACGCAATCCTGCAACCAACGTGTCGATATCTGCTTCATCATTGTACATATAGAAGCTAGCGCGAGCTGTTGCTGTCACATTGAGCCATTTCATTAGTGGCTGAGCACAGTGATGTCCTGCACGTACAGCAATTCCATTCATATCCAGAACTGTTGCTACATCATGAGGATGCACATCATCTAAATTGAATGTTACTAAACCGCAACGTTTATTCGCATCACGAGGACCGTAGATTGCTAAACCATCAATTGTTTCCATTTGATCCATTGCATAAGCCGCCAAAGCATGCTCATGGGCTTCGATATTATCGAGACCGATCTCTTCCAGGAAATCAATTGCGGCACCCAGACCGATTGCTCCAGCAATGATTGGTGTTCCACCTTCAAATTTCCACGGAAGCTCTTTCCATGTTGACTCCTGCAAACCTACAAAATCAATCATTTCGCCACCAAATTCAACTGGTTCCATGTTTTCTAAAATTGCTTGTTTACCATATAATACACCAATACCAGTCGGAGCACACATTTTATGCCCAGAGAAGGCTAAGAAGTCACAATCTAAATCTTGCACATCGATGCGCATATGAGGTGCTGCTTGTGCAGCATCCACAACCATGATGGCACCATTTTCATGTGCAATTTTTGCGATTTCCTTTACTGGATTGATGGAGCCAAGTACGTTCGACACCATCATCAACGATACGATTTTTGTGTTCGGTGTGATCGTATTACGTACTGTTTCAAGTGAAATTGTACCATCTGCTTCAAGATCAATATATTTTAGAACGGCACCTTTCTCTTTTGCTACTTGCTGCCAAGGGATGATATTCGAGTGATGTTCCATATAGGTAATCACAATTTCATCGCCTTCTTTTAGGTTTTGACGAGCATAACCTGCTGCCACTGTATTAAGAGATGTTGTTGTACCGCGTGTAAAAATGATTTCTTTCGTTGATGCTGCATTGATAAATTTACGCACTTTCTCGCGCGCGCCTTCATAGCTATCCGTAGCACGGTTACCTAATGTATGAACACCGCGATGCACATTGGAATTATCAAGCTCATAGTAATTTTTCATTGCTTGGAGTACTTGAATTGGTTTTTGTGACGTCGCTGCGCTATCAAGATAAACAAGCGGATAGCCGTTTACTTCTTGATTTAATACCGGGAAAAATTTTTTAATGTCTTTTATCATTATCGAACTTTCCTTTCGATAACCTCCGTCAGCTGCTTTTTAACGCCTTCGATTGGCAGGTTAGTTACAACTGGCGCAAGGAATCCGTGAATTACAAGACGCTCTGCTTCTGCTTTCGAGATACCGCGGCTCATTAAGTAATAAAGTTGAGTCGGGTCCACACGTCCAACAGATGCTGCGTGTCCTGCTGTTACATCATCTTCATCAATTAAAAGAATTGGGTTAGCATCGCCACGTGCTTTTTCAGAAAGCATTAATACGCGAGACTCTTGTTCAGCATTTGCTTTCGTTGCACCGTGCTCGATTTGACCGATTCCGTTAAAGATGCTTTGTGCTGCGTCTTTCATAACACCATGTTTTAAAATTTGACCGTCAGAGTTTTTACCCCAATGACGAACTAATGTTGTGAAGTTTTGTTTTTGTGATCCACGACCTACTACTACTGTTTTTGTATCAGCAGATGAGTTGTCACCCATCAGGTAAGTTGTGTTATCGGAAATTGTATCTGAGTCGTTCATTAAACCAAGAGCCCAGTCTAATTTACCGTCACGTCCTACATGTCCACGACGGTTTACATAAGTTGTAAAGCCCTTCGCTAACACGTCTACAGCACCGTAAGTTACTTGTGCGTTATCTTGTACGATGACTTCTGAGATGATATTCGCCTGCCCTTTTGCTTCTTCTACAGTAGATACGTATGTTTCTACGTATGTAACTGCTGAAGATTGTTCAGCCACTACGAGTACGTGGTTGAATAATGAAGCTTCGGCATTGTCATGCAAGAACACCACTTGTAAAGGTACTTCAATAATTACGTTACGTGGTACGTAAACAAATACCCCACCATTTACTAGCGCGGCGTGGTACGCTGTTAATTTATGCTCATCCACTTTGACAGCAGTTGTCATGAAATATTTCTCTACCAGTTCTGCATGGTCGCGAACCGCAGTTTGAATATCCGTGAAAATAACACCTTTTGCTTTTAGCTCTTCAGAAAGCTTGATGAACGCTGGTGTGTTATTGCGTTGAATATAAAGGTTTTCTTGACCTTCTGTATCAATAATGGCCTTCACGTCTTCCGGCAATTCTTCTAATGAAGAGAATGGCGATGATTCCACAGTGTGAACCGGGAATTCAGTGAAGTTCCATTTTGTAATGTTTGTTTTATCTGGTTTTGGTAAATCCAATTGTGCAGCTTTTATAAGTGCAGCTACGCGGAAATCAGCAAATGCTGCTGGTTCATTGTTGCTTTGAGAGAACGAGCGTACTTCTTCTGCTGATAACGCTAATTTTGTTTCAACCGTCATCTTTTTTCGTCCTCCTCGATTATGCTTCTTCTGTTACTGTTGCATCTTCAATGCCTAACTCAGCCTTAATCCACTCGTAACCTTCAGTTTCTAATTTCTGAGCTAGTTCTTTACCGCCTGATTTCACTACTTTACCTTGCATCATTACGTGTACGTAATCAGGTGTAATGTAGTTTAATAAACGTTGATAGTGTGTAATCATTAAGCAGCCGAAACCTTCGCCGCGCATTTCATTGATTCCTTTTGATACTACTTTAAGGGCATCGATATCAAGACCTGAGTCGATTTCATCAAGAATACCGAAAGTTGGTTTAATCATCATTAATTGTAAAATTTCATTGCGTTTTTTCTCACCGCCGGAGAAGCCTTCGTTTAAATAACGTTGAGACATTTCTTCTGGCATTTCTAAGAATTCCATTGTTTTATCTAATTCACGGATGAATTTCATTAGAGAAATCTCATCGCCTTCTTCACGACGTGCATTGATTGCAGAACGCAAGAAGTCAGCGTTTGTTACGCCAGCGATTTCAGATGGATATTGCATAGCTAGGAAAAGACCTGCTTTACCACGCTCATCTACTTCCATTTCTAACACGTTTTCACCATCAAGTAAGATTTCACCTTGTGTTACTTCGTATTTCGGGTGACCCATGATTGCTGATGCTAATGTTGATTTACCGGTACCGTTTGGACCCATGATTGCGTGTACTTCGTTTGTGTTAATTGTTAGGTTTACACCTTTTAAAATCTCTTTACCGTCGATTTCAACGTGAAGATCTTTAATTTCTAAAGTTGCCATTAGTTACCCTCCATATGTTCAATTGCACGGCCTTGCCATTGCATTATTTCATCATAACTCATCTTAACTGAAATAGGTATTAGTTGCAAATACTTTAGAATGATTTTAATTAAATAGGTACAGACCATTAGATGAAAACGTTACCAATCTTAGGTTTAACATTAATATACAGTAATTTTTCTGGTTTTATGTTTTTTCAATAAGGTCCCTTATATTGAGAAATTAATTTTACCTATCTCCACAAAAAAAGAAATAACTATGCAAAACCTAATACATAGTTATTTCCTATCTAAAGTATATTAAACTTGAGTATGGCAAACTTTTTTACTGTTTATCATGCCTTTACAGTAGACCGATTTACACTGCTGATTTCCATGCTCTAAACGATTGAAATATTCTAGCCCTTTTGTTACAAACCCGCGAGAAGCTATTTCTTCAACTCCTGCATACCAGCTGATTCTGCATGTATCATGTTCAAAAATCGATGAGTATAAAGACCTTGCGATTGTGAAAATTGATGAAATGTCATTGTCATTCCTCCTAATACTTTTATCTCATGCGAACGGATAGTGAATTATTATCGTATTTACATTTTAAGGTTTTCAAAATAATATTAACAATATATAGTTAGGGTGGAATCCATCTAAAAAATAGATAAATGAGGTGAAAAAAGTGGAATTACGTCAATTGCGCTATTTCGTTGAGGTCGCAGAACGGGAACATATTTCTGAAGCAGCTGAACATCTTCATGTTGCCCAATCAGCGATTAGCCGGCAAATTGCTAATCTAGAAGAAGAGCTGGGCGCAGCTCTATTTGAAAGAATCGGAAGAAACGTAAAACTTACGCCGGTTGGCAAAATATTTTTGGAGCATACGATTACAGCACTGAGTGCTATTGATTTTGCAGCGAAACAGGTAGAAGAATATTTAGACCCAGCCAAAGGAACCATTAAAATTGGCTTTCCGACAAGTTTAGCTAGCTATGTTTTGCCGACTGTTATTTCTGCCTTCAAAAAACAATACCCAGATGTGTCATTCCATTTGCGCCAAGGTTCCTATAAATACTTAATTGAAGCAGTCAAAAATCGTGAATTAAACCTTGCCTTTTTGGGACCGTTACCGCCAAAAGATGAAGCCATCGCTACAACCATCTTATTTAGCGAAAATATTCATGCTCTGTTACCAGCCAATCATCCTCTCGCCAAAAGAGAATCTATTAATTTACTAGATTTACGCAATGATCATTTTGTATTATTTCCAGAAGGGTATATTTTACATCAAGTAGCGATCGATGCTTGCCGATCAGCTGGATTCTTCCCTACCATTACTTCTGAAGGAGAAGATATGGATGCTCTCAAAGGCTTAGTAGCTGCTGGCATAGGTGTCACATTATTGCCTGAAAGCTCCCTGTATGATACGAGTGAACGCTTTACTGTCAAAGTGCCCGTTGCCATGCCTGTACTAAGGCGTACGGTTGGCATTATTTCTCCGACCAACCGGGAGCTTGCGCCTTCAGAGTTAGTATTTTTGGATTTTGTCGCAAGTTTCTTCTCTCGATTATCGCAATTCCAATAGCAAAGAAGGACCGTCTGAAAGTCATTTTGAAACGGAACTTTTGAGTCGAGGATGGTAGCATTTTGTTACGACTACCGTAGGAACAATCTTCCTAAGAGATCATGATCAAATAAAACAAGGGGTGTTCAAAAAGTTTTGCTTTTTGAACACCCCTTTCGCATGGACTTAAAGTTTATATCACTCACGCAATCATACAACAAAAAACTCCGAAGACAAGTGGTCCCCGGAGCTGCATTTTCAATTATTCAGAAACTGGCAGAACAGCACCGTTCCACTCTTCTAAAATGAACTCTTGAATTTCTTCAGAACGCAATACTTCAACTAAGCGAGCAATGGCTTCGTTATCTTTATCTTCTGCACGTACCGCAATCACGTTTACGTACTCAGAAGCACCGTCTTCAATCGCAATTGAATCTTCAACTGGACTAATGCCAGCATCGATTGCGAAGTTCGAGTTGATTACAACTGCATCGCCTTCATTGTTTTGGTAGTACTGCACTAACATTTCTGGTGCAGAACTTGCATCAATGTTTAAATTTTTCGGATTTTCTACAATATCCTTTAACTCAGCAGCTGATTTTTCTACGCCCTCTGCTAATTTAATTAAACCATTCGCTTCCAGTAAAGAAAGGATACGGCCTTGTTCTGCTACAGAGTTTGAAATGATGATTGTTGCCCCCTCTGGTAACTCATCAAGTGATTTGTACTTTGTAGAATAAATCGCCATTGGCTCTACGTGGATACCGCCAGCACTCACAAAGTCAAAACCATTTTCTGCAATTGCATTGTTTAAGTATGGGATGTGCTGGAAGTAGTTCGCATCTAGATCCCCTGTATCCAAGTGCTCGTTCGGCAATACATAATCTTGATAAGGCTCAATCTGCAATTTGATGCCTTCCTCTTCTAAAATTGGTTTCGCTTGCTCTAAAATAATATCGTGCAGACCGTATGAAGCACCGACTACAAGTGTTGTTTCTTCTGCTGTTTCCTTCTCTGTTTCTGTTTCAGTAACTGTTGTTTTGTCTGTTGCTGTGTCTTTTTCATCTGATCCGCATGCTGCTAACGCAACAGCTAATGTTGGTACTGCTAGTAATGTCAAATGCTTCTTTTTCATCCTAAAATCCCCTTTTCCTACCTGTTTAATATGATTAAGGTAACTATACTATATAATACCATCTATTTCAATATATTCTGAAAAATATTTCTTTAGTGAAAAGATTCATGCGCTGTTACCAGGCAATCAGCCTATAAAAAGGCTCCGGAGACAATTGGTCTCCGGAGCTACCATTTTTGTTTATTCAGAAACTGGCAGAACAGCGCCGTCCCACTCTTCTAAAATGAACTCTTGAATTTCTTCAGAGCGCAATACTTCAACTAAGCGAGCAATGGCTTCATTATCTTTATCTTCTTCACGTACCGCAATCACGTTTACGTACTCAGAAGTGCCATCTTCAATCGCGATTGAATCTTCAAGCGGGTTAATACCAGCATCGATTGCAAAGTTTGAGTTGATCACGACTGCATCGCCTTCATCATTTTGGTAGTACTGCACTAACATTTCTGGTGCAGAGCTTGCATCAATGTTTAAGTTTTTCGGGTTTTCCACAATATCTTTTATCTCAGCAGATGATTTTTCTACACCCTCCGCTAATTTAATTAAACCATTGGCTTCCAGTAAAGAAAGGATACGGCCTTGGTCTGTTACAGAGTTGGAAATGATGATTGTTGCCCCGTCTGGTAACTCATCAAGTGATTTATACTTTGTAGAGTAAACTCCTAATGGCTCTACATGGATACCACCAGCATTGACAAAATCATAACCATTTTCCTCAATTGCATTATTTAAGTATGGAATGTGTTGGAAGTAGTTCGCATCTAGATCGCCAGTATCCAAATGCTCGTTTGGCAATACATAGTCTTGATAAGGCTCGATCTGCAATGTGATGCCTTCCTCTTCTAAAATTGGCTTTGCTTGCTCTAAAATAATATCGTGCAGACCATATGAAGCACCGATAACAATTGTCGTATCTTCTGCTGTTTCTGATTCAGTACCTGTTGCTTTGTCTGTTGTTGTGTCCTTTTCATCCGAGCCGCATGCTGCTAATGCAACGGCTAATGTTGGTACTGTTACTAATGCTAAATGTTTCTTTTTCATGTTAAAATCTCCTTTTCCCTACCTGTTTAATAGAATGAAGTGAACTCTATTATATCAATGTAAAATATTACAAACTTTTCCGAAAAATCATTCGAGTTTTTAGTAGCTTAAGTTTCCTTAAGCTACTAGGCATGATTATCGCTTATCCACCCTCGCAGTAATGGTATCTCCAATCCACTGGATGATAAATACAATAATCAAAATAATAATGGTTGCCATGAGTGTTACATCATCACGGCTGCGTTGGAAACCTTCAATAAAGGCCAGGTTTCCTAAACCTCCTGCACCGATTACTCCTGCCATCGCTGTATAACCGACAAGCGCAACAGCTGTCACAGTAAGGCCTGATATTAAGGCTGGCATACTTTCCGGAATCAGCACTTTAAAGATAATCGTTGAAGTTTTAGCACCCATTGAACGAGCCGCCTCAATAACCCCTTTATCAATTTCACGTAGCGCAATTAGTACCATGCGTGCATAGAATGGTGCTGCCCCAATAATCAAAGCTGGCAGTGCTGCATTCGTACCACGAATCGTTCCGAGTAAAAATTTCGTAAACGGAATGAGTAAGATAATTAATACGATGAAAGGAATCGAACGGAAAATATTAACGAGTGAACCTGTTAAAAAGTAGACTACTTTATTGGCCCAAATTTGGTTTGGACTAGCTAAAAATAATAAAATCCCTATCGCTAACCCTAAAATAAATGTGACCACAGTGGAAATAGCTGTCATATAAACCGTTTGATAGAAAGCTTCGGTCATCGATTCCCAGTTAACATTTGGAAATAATTGCTCAACCATGCTCAATCACCTCCATTTGTAATTCTCGCTGTGTTAACACATGCAATGCTTTTTCTACTTGTTCATCTGTTCCATTAATATGTACAATCAGCGTACCATATGGACCGTTTACCGTATGTGAAATAGAGCCGTGGACGATATTTACTTCGATATCATGCTCTTTTACTAAATGCGAAATAATAGGTTGCTCTGTCGATTGCCCGACAAATGTTAATTTAACCAGCTTTCCTGTTGGATAATTCGCTAAAATTTGCTCTATCGATTCTTTTGTTTCATTTGTCCCTGAAACTTGGGATACGAAATTCTTTGTAATTGGTGCCTGCGGGTTTTGGAAGACATGCAGCACTTCCCCAGACTCTACTACCTTACCTGCTTCCATAACGGCTACACGGTGGCATATTTTTCGGATTACGTGCATTTCGTGGGTAATCAACACAATCGTTAACCCCAGACGTTTATTAATATCTACCAATAATTCTAAAATAGCATCTGTTGTTTCAGGGTCGAGCGCTGATGTTGCTTCATCACATAGTAAAACTTCGGGATTATTGGCTAATGCACGAGCAATACCCACACGTTGTTTTTGTCCACCGGATAGCTGGGAAGGATAAGCTTTTTCGCGTCCTTTTAAACCAACCAGTTCTACAAGCTCTGCAACACGCTTCACACGCTCTTGTTTTGGCACACCTGCGATTTCTAAAGGAAAGGCGATATTATCCTCTACCGTACGGGACCAAAGAAGGTTGAAGTGCTGGAAGATCATACTAATCTTTTGACGTGCAGTACGCAATTGGCTGCCGGAAGCCGCTGAAATGTTTTCGCCGTTAACGAGGACCGTTCCTGTAGTTGGTTTTTCTAAACCGTTCAGCAGGCGGATCATCGTACTTTTACCCGCACCACTGTAGCCAATGATGCCATAAATTTCGCCTTTTTCAATCGATAAATTTACGTTATCAACAGCAGTTAAATTACCGTTTTTCGTCTTATAAATTTTCGTTATATTACTTAACTCAATCATCGAATTCTCCTTCTTAAATTAAAAAAACCTTTCCTCTTTTAAAGCACAAGAAGAAAGGTTTTCGTATAGTTTATACGTAACCGTTCTCTCATCTTCCAAAGCGCATGCTTTGTGTGATTTGGCACCTTTTTACTGTTGTAATGGTTGCCGGGCTTCGTAGGGCACATCCCTCCACCGCTCTTTATAAGAGTAACATTCATTTTATAATTATGAATGTTACTCTAACATGATAGTCAATTGTCCGTCAATTGTTTTTTTAATATATCGTAAATATTTAAAACAGATTGAAACGCGTAGATTTTCTCCACAACGTTTCCTCGTTTCGAAATGAGTAAACAAGGGACGCTTTCCACTTCATACTCATAGGCGACGGATTCCGCATAATTTAGATTTGCCTTGCCCATTGGAAGATTGGGTAAAAGTTCCTCGGTTACCTCCATTATTTTCGATGCTACAGCACATGTACCACACAACGGCGTATATAAATAAAAAGCAGTGACGTCTTCAGATGCAAGCTGTTTCTGCCACTGTTCTACTGTCCATTCTTGCATATATCATTCAGCCTACTTTACTTTAAACTTTGTCGCTAGCAGCCCGCGCACAACCTCATCCGGCGCTTCTGCTACACCGATATACGGATCGGGTAAATCGAATTGTACAGCCTCGCTATAAGCTCTTCGCATCATTTTACGTAAATAATCTCCTGTATGGTCGTGATCAAAAAATGTATAAAAATCATACATTTCATAAGGCTCTAATAGCTCTACTAAAGCCTCTTCATCCTTCGTTCCATACGTGCAAATAATTTTCACAGGCTCCGCTAAAAGGGATTGTAACTTCAACATATCTGAGCGTCCCTCAACAATTATACACTTTTCCAAGTCGAACATCGTTACCTCCTGCTCATAAGAAAAGCGCCAAGGTTTGGCCCTTAGCGCTTCATCATTAATTATTGTCCAATGAACTCTTCGTATGCAGCTGCTGTTAATAGTTGCTCTACTTCTGACTCGTCTGAAAGTTCAATAACGATCATCCAAGCATTCTCGTAAGCAGATTCATTGACTAACTCTGGGCTATCAGAAAGTTCCTCGTTTACTTCTAGAACTGTACCCGAAAGTGGTGAATATAGTTCAGAAACTGTTTTAACAGATTCAACACTACCGAAAGTTTCACCAATCGTTACTGTATCATCTACTTCTGGCAACTCAACAAACACGATGTCACCAAGCTCGCTTTGCGCAAAATCTGTAATGCCGATTGTTGCTTTGTTGCCTTCAATTTTTACCCATTCATGCTCTTTTGTATAACGTAGCTCTGTAGGAATACTCACTGATAAAATCCCCCTAAAAATTATATTTTTCAATTTCAGTTTGCCATACTTAGTAGGGAAAAACAAGCTTGTATTCTGCTTATTTCCATGTTTCTGAGAAATCAGACTCCTTAAAGCCTATCGTTAATTTTTTGCCATCTGTTACGATAGGACGTTTAATGAGCATGCCATCTGAGGCTAACAATGCTAATTGTTCTTCCTCTGTCATTTCAGCTAGCTTATCCTTTAAGCCCAGTTCTTTATACTTGTTACCTGATGTGTTGAAGAACTTTTTCAGTGGCAAGCCGCTTTTTTGATACATTTCCGTTAATTGCGCTTGTGTCGGTGTGTTTTCCACAATATGGACAGACTCATAGGCAATGCCTTGTTCATCCAGCCATTTCTGCGCTTTTCTGCAACTCGTGCATTTAGGGTATTGAATCAATGTTAGTGCCATGTATGTAACTCCTTTTATTATGCAATTTGTCTCCATTGTAGCTGATTCCTAGAAAAAATGCGAAATATACCTAGCCGGAAATTTCATTCGCGCTAGAAATGTATTTATAGGAAGCAACTAGAAAGAGAACAAATAAAAACGCGTAAGCAAGCTAGTTGCCCACACGTTTTTTCTTGTATTGATTACACTACGAATCTTTCTGCCTCGATTAATTTTGCTGCAGCTTCGCGTTTTTTGATGATTAGGTTATAAGGGCTGTTACGTGTCAGTTTACGTAATGCCGATAACATCATACGGCCTGTATCGCCTTCGACAGAAGCTAATAATACATCTTTCGCCTCTTTTTCCACTTCTGCAAATGCTTCTTGGCAGAAGATTTCTGTGTAAAGAATTTTTTGCTTCGCTTTCTCTGCTCCATCGCGGTCGATGGCTTTTTGCGTACGCAATACCGCTGATTCCATCGCGTATAATTGGTTTGCGATGTTGGCGATTTTTACAAGCACTTCTTGCTCTTTGTCTAATTTTGCTCCGAATGCTTGCGCTGCTGCACCTGCTGCTAATACGGCAATTTTCTTCGTGTTTTTCACTAGATACTTCTCCTGAGCTAATGGCTCATCTGCAATTTCTTCAGGCATCATCATTAATAGTTCATTTTGTAAACCTTGTGCTACTTGTAATAATGGTAGCTCGCCTTTTAATGCTTTCTTCATAAACGTACCCGGTACGATCATACGGTTGATTTCATTTGTTCCTTCGAAAATACGGTTAATGCGAGAATCACGGTAAATACGCTCTACCTCATATTCAGCCATGAATCCATATCCACCATGTAATTGCACTGCTTCATCCGCAATATAATCTAATGTTTCAGAACCAAATACTTTCGCAATCGAACATTCAATGGCATATTCAGCAATCGCTCCTGCAATCGCAGCGCCATTTTTTTGCTCTTCCGCTGATAATTGATTTAAACGATCTTCAAAATATCCTACTGTACGGTAGTTTAATGCTTCTGAAGCGTATAATTGAGAAGCCATTGTCGCAATTTTTTCTTTCGTTAAGTTGAAGCTAGAAAGTGGTGTACCGAATTGCTGGCGTTGATTTGTATAAGCAATCGCTAGTTCTAATGCGCGCTTAGAACCCCCTACTGTTCCTACTCCTAATTTGTAACGACCAATGTTTAAGATGTTAAACGCAATCACATGACCGCGTCCAACCTCACCAAGTAAGTTTTCCGCTGGTACTTGTGCATCTTCCAAAATTAATGTACGTGTAGAAGATGATTTAATCCCCATCTTTTTCTCTTCCGGACCTACAGAAACACCTGGATACGCTTTTTCTACGATAAATGCTGAGAATTTATCGCCATCGATTTTCGCGTAGACAACAAATACATCTGCAAAACCTGCGTTTGTGATCCATTGTTTTTCCCCGTTTAATACATAGTGTGTTCCTGCTTCATTTAGCTTAGCTGTTGTTTTCGCACCCAATGCATCTGAACCACTGCCTGGCTCTGTTAATGCGTAAGCTGCAATTAATTCACCGGAAGCTAGCTTTGGTAAATACTTAGCTTTTTGCTCTTCGTTACCGAATAAAACGATTGGTAATGAACCAATCCCTACATGGGCACCGTGTGTAATGGAGAAGCCACCTGCTCTTGACATTTTTTCTGCGATTAAAGCCGAAGAAATTTTATCTAAACCTAACCCTTCATACTCTTCTGGCACATCTGCTGCTAATAAACCCAATTCGCCTGCTTTTTTCAATAATCGCACTGAATGTTCAAACTCATGGTGCTCTAAGTTTTCCACTACTGGAATGACTTCATTTTCTACATAATCTGCCGTTGTTTGAGCGATCATTTTCTGCTCATCTGTAAAGTCCTCTGGTGTAACCACACGTGCTAATTCAACGTCCTCAATTAAAAAGCTACCACCTTTAATAATGTTTGATGTTTGTGTCATTATAAATTCCTCCCTCAATTTAGGTTTATATCACTGAACAACTATTCATTTTTAAGTCATAAAGATATATAGAAAAGCAAAGGCGATGACTCGGAGGCATTGAGCATCGCGCCTCTGCTTGTTCTATCTAAAGAATTTCAAATACGCCGGCTGCACCCATACCGCCACCGATACACATCGTGACAACACCATACTTTTTGCCTTGGCGTTTCAGCTCATGAATGAGCTTTAATGTCAAAATTGTGCCTGTTGCACCAAGTGGGTGTCCTAATGCAATGGCCCCTCCGTTGACATTGACTTTATCTACATCAATCCCAAGATGACGTACAACTTGTAGGGACTGTGACGCGAACGCTTCGTTAATTTCCCATAGATCGATTTGGTCTTGTGTTAAGCCTGCAATTTCCAATGCCTTTGGAATCGCGACAATAGGACCAATCCCCATCACTTCTGGTGGTACGCCGCCCACCGCAAAGCCTAAAAACTTTGCCAATGGTTGCATCCCTTGTTTTTCAGCTTCTTCACGATCCATCACTAAGACAGCTGCTGCTCCATCGGATGTTTGAGAAGCGTTGCCTGCTGTAACCGATCCTTTTACATGAAAGGCTGGGCGTAATTTTGCTAAGCCTTCTACAGATGTGCCAGGACGTACCCCTTCATCTGTATCAAATGTAAATGTACGAGAAGCAGGCTTTTGATCTTTGCCTACATAATGTTGCGTTACTTCAATCGGTACAATCTCATCTTTGAATTTACCTTCTTTAATAGCCTTTTCTGCCAATTCATGTGAACGAACCGCAAAAGCATCTTGATCTTCACGACTCACTTCGTAGCGGCGTGCTACTTCCTCTGCTGTATGGCCCATCCCCATATAATATTGAGGAGCTGTTTCCGCTATTGTCGGATTTAAACGGACCGTATTCCCTGTCATCGGAATCATGGACATTGACTCAACTCCGCCTGCAATAATTGCTTTGGAGTGTCCGAGCATAATACGCTCTGCTGCATAAGCAATGGATTGTAAGCCTGATGAACAAAAGCGGTTAATCGTTGTAGCTGGTGTAGTATCAGGCAAGCCTGCTAGCGCCCCAATAATACGTGCTACGTTCATCCCTTGTTCTGCTTCTGGCATTGCACAGCCCATTATTAAATCATCGATCGGTCCCTCATATCCTGCTCGCTTCAATGTTTCTTTTACAACAATGCCGCCAAAATCATCTGGTCGCATGCTTGCAAGTGAACCTTTTTTCGCTTTCGCAATTGGTGTTCGTGCACCTGCAACAATCACGGCTTCACGCATAACTTCTCCCCCTTGTTTGACTCTAATTTATATAAACATGCATTTAGTTACGAAGTGGTTTTCCTTTTACTAGCATATGCTGCATACGTTGCTGTGTTTTTGGATGTTGTACAAGCTCTAAGAAGGCTTTCTTTTCTAGACCTAGTAAGTACTCTTCATCCACTTCTGTTCCGTACGGCACAAGACCGCCTGCTAATACAAAGGCTAATTTCTTCGCGATTTCATAGTCATACTCACTGATGAAACCAGAATCTAACATCCCTTTCGCTCCAAGTAATAATGTCGCATAGCCCGGCGCTCCTACAACTTTTACTTTCCCTTTTACCGGTGGTGTATAGCCTGCTTCATAAAGAGCAAGTACCGCTTGCTTTGCATCGTAAATCAAGTGATCCGGGTTAGCTGATACAGCATCAGCGAAATCAAGGAAGTTATTTTCACGTGCTTCCTCACCAGACATCGATACTTTAGCCATGGCAATTGTTTCAAATACTTTATTGACGATTGGTTGTAAATCACCGTCAAAGCCATTTGGCAGCCCTTTTAGGAATTTTTCATATAGACCTAAGTTACCGCCGCCGCCAGGAATCACCCCAACGCCTACTTCTACTAAGCCCATATATGTTTCAGGTGATGCTTGAATATGCGCAGCTGGCAAGCAAATTTCCGCTCCCCCGCCTAATGTCATTTGGAACGGTGCTGCCACTACTGGCTTTGTTGCATATTTCACACGGCGCATCGCCTTTTGGAATGAATTTACTACAAAGTCTAGTTCAAAAATATTATCGTCCTGTGCTTCCATCAGGATCATGCCTAAGTTGGCCCCAACACAGAAGTTTTTGCCCTGGTTACCGATGACAAGCCCTTTATAACTACTGTTGTTTTCTAGCTCATCCAGTGCAGCATTTAACATCTGAACTACATCTAAGCCAATTGCATTTGGATGTGAGTGGAACTCTAGTAACAGCACACCGTCTTGTAAATCTATTAAACTTGCACCTGCATTAGACTTCAGTACGCCATGCTTTTTCTTATAGCGCTTTAAATCAATTTCTTTTTCATTGACTGGAACTTTGACATATTCTGTACCATTGTAGTAAGCAAGCTCGCCATCTATTTCTGAATAAAATGTTTCAAAGCCTTTGTCGAGCAGCCCTTGAGCGAACGCTGGAATTTCGCGTCCTTCTTCTTTCATCTTCTCGATGGATTGACGAACACCAATAGCATCCCACGTTTCAAATGGTCCTTGTGTCCAACCGAAGCCCCATTTCATGGCATTATCGATGGCTACGATATCGTCTGCAATTTCCCCTGTTAACTGTGCAGAGTATAACAGTGTCGGTGCAAAAATATTCCATAGCAGTTCACCTGAACGGTCATTCTCATAAACTAATGTTTTGACTTTGTTCGATAGCCCTCGCGCTTGCTTTGCCATTTCTATCGATGGCGTTTTTAGTTTTTTCACTGGCTCATACTCGAATGTTTCTATATTTAATTCCGTAATTTCTTTTCCTTGTTTTAGGAAGAAGCCTTGACCTGATTTGGCACCTAGCCAGCCGTTTTCTACCATTCTCTTAATGACTGGATTTTCCGCAAACACGGCCTGCTCTTCCCCTGTCGTATGGTCGTATACGTTTTTTGCTACATGTGCAAATGTATCCAGACCGACTACATCTAATGTACGGAATGTAGCTGATTTAGGGCGGCCGATTAATGGTCCCGTTACCGAATCTACTTCTCCGACTGAGTAACCGCCTTTTTGCATTTCCTTCATTGTGACAAGTAGCCCGTATGTTCCAATGCGGTTCGCAATAAAGTTCGGTGTATCTTTGGCAATAACAACCCCTTTACCAAGTACATCCTCTCCAAATGTTTGCATAAAAGATAGGACTTCTGGTGCCGTTTGGTTAGACGGGATGACTTCCAATAATTTTAAATACCTTGGCGGGTTGAAGAAATGTGTCCCTAAGAAGTGCTTTTGGAAATCCTCAGAGCGACCTTCTGCCATCGCATTGATACTAACCCCTGATGTATTGGAGCTCACGATTGTACCTGGCTTACGTACAGCATCGATTTTCTCCATTAAGCCTTTTTTAATAGCAAGGTTTTCTACAATAACTTCGATGATCCAGTCTACGTCTTTTAAACGTTCAAAATCATCTTCAAAGTTCCCTGTTTGCAGTAGCTGCAAGCTTTTTTTCGTTGTCAGCGGCGCTGGCTTCTGCTTAACGAGCTTTTGTAATGCAGAATTTGCAAAACGAGTTCGAACTTCTGCACTTTCCAGTGTGTACCCCTTCGCTTGCTCTTCGGCTGTTAATTCTTTCGGCACAATATCTAATAAAAGCGTTGGAATACCGATATTTGCTAGATGTGCAGCGATTCCTGACCCCATTACCCCTGAGCCTAAAACGGCAGCTTTTTTAATTTTGTAAGTCACGAGAATTTCCCCCTTCTCCACTCTTTTTCTCACAATGAATAACCATTCATTTTTTGCACAAAAAAATATAAAATCAGTTTTTCTGTCCTTAGTGTAGAATATTTTCTTAATATTGGCAACTATTTTTAACATTATTTTCTATAGAAATATAGAATCACCTTCGCAAACCTTGATATGACAGCGTTTAAAATGAATAACCATTCACTATTTTCATATAGAAATTTTAGTGGCGAAACAAATTACTTTTTTCCTTTCCGTAAAATGTGTACACTAAAAAGAAGGAGCGTGATATATATGCAAGAAATTACAACAATGGATCAGTTTAATGAAATTATCAATGGTGACCAGAAAGTAATCATTAAATGGTTTGCTGGCTGGTGCCCGGACTGCACACGTATGAATATGTTTATCGACCCGATTATTGAAGAGTACAATCAATACACTTGGTACTCTATCAACCGCGATAACTTCCCTGAGCAAGCAGAGAAAGATCAAGTAATGGGCATTCCATCATTATTAATTTATCAAAATGGTGAGAAGCTAGCGCATTTACACAGTGCCAATGCAAAATCACCTGCACAAGTAGAAGAATTTTTACAAGCTCAAGTTTAATGAATAAAAAAGACAGCACCTATTTTGGGATGCCGTCTTTTTTATATATGGGGTGAAAAAATGCGTGTTTTATTAAATGTCGATGGGGCTTCCCAATACGCTGAAAAGGTAAAATCAGCATATCGAAATTCCGCCTGCGGTCCTACTACGGCCTATGTCATTTTAAATTATCTACGTCGCTCGCATAATACAATCGCAATACAAGACATTAATGAGCTATATAAACGTTTAGGCGGTACCAAAATTGGTTTATTTACATGGCGCTTTATAAAAAATTTACGCAAGGAGCTTGGACCAAATTTTCATATAGCACGGTGCTCGTTAACTGAGGCACTTGATCAGCTACAAAAGGGCTATCCTGTCGCCATGAAATTCGACCAGTATTTTACCTTTCAATGGTTCGCAAAAAACAAGCCGCTCTATAAATATCACTGGGTACCCCTTATTGGCTATGAACTGAAAAATGAAGAGCTTTATTTAATCATTCACGATAATGGCGGGCGCAAACGTGACAGCCGAATTTGCTCCGTCAAATATGAAGACAATAAACATGTTCTCCGTTTTGTGAAAATAGAGCCCTTACATACGTAAGAGCTCTTTTTCTATGCCATGCCTAACGCCTTTGCATGTTTCACAATTAACCTGAAACCGCTCTCTTGTAGCTGTTCTGCTTGTTGTGCATAGTTTGTTGGAATGATTAGCTCATCCAATGCACAGTCAATCTGAGCATCGCTATCTATTTTAGCTAGTTCATAGGATAGCTTCAGCATATTTTGATGTTCTCCAATCTTGATTTGCTGTCCTGCTTTCAGTTCATGGAGCGACGCCAATACCCCGTCTACTGAACCATAATCTTGAATGAGTTTTAACGCGGTTTTCGGTCCGATACCGCGCACCCCTGGGTAACCATCACTCGCATCGCCCATAAAGGCTTTGACATGTGCGAATTGCTCCGGCTCGATCCCATACTCCGTAATGAAACGTTCCATCGTATACACGTCATATTCTGTATAGCCTTTTTTCGTAAAAGCGATTGTTGTGGACGGATTTAAAATTTGCAATAAATCCTTATCCCCACTAATAACTGTAATCTGATTATCGTTTTGCCATTTTTTCACCATAGATCCAATCAGGTCATCCGCTTCTAACCCTTTTACACCGAAGTTCGTCCAACCTAGCATTTCGGAAATATCCTTAGCTAAATCAAATTGCGGCAACATTTCCTCCGGTGGTGCTGGACGATTGGACTTATATCCCTCAAATAAGTCATTGCGGAATGTATGTACTCCCATATCCCAGCACACGGCAATATGTGTTGGCTGCATGAGGGTTTGTGCAGTCAGGACATGACGGGCGAATCCTTGTACCCCGTTTGTCGGCGTGCCATCCTCTAATCGAATAAATTGATTCATCGCTGCGGATGCAAAAAATGAACGGAACAATAAAGCCATTCCATCCACGACAAGTAAATGTTTGGTCATCTTCAAAGCCTCTCTTTCTTCATTGTGCTATTATAGCAAATCATGGACATTTGCCGGCAATATTAAATTACTTATAACATTTGGTCATTTTTTAACTTTCCAAATATTTTATTGTATACTTTAGTTAACAATATGTTAGGAGGCTCATCTATGGGATTAATTCAAGCAGGTGTTGGAGCAGCAGCAGGTGTACTGGCAGATCAATGGCGTGAATATTTCTATTGTGAATCTATGCCAGCAGATGTACTTATCACAAAAGCAGAAAAGCGCGGCGGAAAGCGCAGTTTCATTAATAGAGGCAGCAATAATATTATTAGCAATGGTTCTATTATCGCCATTAACGAAGGTCAGGCAATGATTATTGTGGAACAAGGAAAAATCATTGAACTTTGTGCTGAGCCTGGCGAGTTTTTATTTGATACATCAACAGAACCAAGTATTTTCTATGGTGACCTCAGTGCAAATATTAAAGAAACATTTAACCAACTGGGCAAACGTATTGCTTTTGGCGGTGAAGCACCGAAGGATCAGCGTGTCTATTTCTTTAATAAAAAAGAAATTCCAGGCAATAAATATGGCACCCCTACTCCTATTCCCTTTCGCGTAATTGATCAAAATATCGGTTTAGATATTGATATTTCTGTTCGCTGTCATGGTGAATATTCATTTAAAATCATCGACCCCATTTTATTTTATACAAACGTATCAGGGAATGTAGAAACAGATTTTCGCCGTTCACAAATTGACTCCCAATTACGTACAGAATTACTGACAGCGTTACAGCCTGCATTTGCTAAAATTTCAGCAATGGGTATTCGCTATAGCGCTTTACCAGGACATACATTAGAGCTTTCTCACGCACTAAATGAAGTACTATCTGAAAAATGGGCTAAATCCCGTGGCATTCAAATTGTGGAATTTGGTGTGAGCACGGTGAAAGCAAACGAAGAAGACGAGGAAATGATTAAAAAGCTTCAGCGGAATGCTGTATTACGCAACCCAAATATGGCAGCTGCCACATTAACAGGAGCACAAGCTGACGCTTTAACAAAAGCAGCCGAAAATGATGCCGGGGCCTTTGTAGGATTCGGCGGCTTACAAATGGCCAATAATGCAGGTGGGATGAATGCTGGTGATTTATTTAACATGGGACAGCAACAGCCTCCACAAGCTTCAGCTGCACAAGCTGAAAATGGATGGACTTGTCAATGTGGTGCACAAAATACAGGCAAGTTCTGCTCACAGTGCGGTACACCAAAGCCAGAACCAGCAGGCACGTGGAATTGTGCTTGCGGTGCTACAAACACAGGTAAGTTTTGTACGGAATGTGGTACAGCGAAACCAGCTACCAGCGTGATCACATGTGATAAATGCGGATGGAAAGCAGAAAATGCCACACCTAACTTCTGTCCTGAATGCGGTGATCCGATTACTGAAGCAGATTTCCAATAAGGAGGACTTCATATGTCAACCGAATATGAACAATTACGGGAAGTAGATAAATATGACGCGCAGTGTCCTTCCTGCGCGGCACCGATTCAGTTTAATCCGGCGACAGGAAATTTAAGCTGTGCCTATTGCGGATATGAAGAGCATATTCCCGAACCTGAAAAGGATGAGGATCGCATTGCCCAGGAAATTAGTTTAGAGTCGGCGACAAACCGCAAAAACTTTGATTGGGGAACAGAAAAGAAGGTCGTGATTTGTGATGCCTGTGCAGCTGAATCGGTATATGATGCCCTTGAATTGGCCAATGTGTGCCCTTATTGCGGATCTAACCATGTGATGGAAAGCTCAGCCGAAAATTCCCTTGCTCCAAATGGTATCTGTCCGTTCGAAGTGACAAGTACACAGGCGGATGACTATTTTAAACGCTGGATTAAAGGCAGATGGTTTATGCCGAATAACGCTAAAAAAACAGCAAAGGCGGATGCATTTAAAGGCGTTTACTTGCCATTTTGGACCTTCGATTCAAAAACAGCATCACGCTACCAAGCACAATATGGCATTAACTATACAACAACGGATAAAGATGGGAAAACAGAAGTACATACCAGGTATTATCCCACTAGTGGTTTTTATCAAGAATTTATCGATGATGAGCTTGTATGTGCGACCAATCGCCATAATACAAGCATGCTGCAAGCCGTGGCTCCATTTGATACAAATAACAGCCGCGCTTATAGCAAGGAATATTTAAGCGGCTATATTGCCGAACGGTATAGCATTGGATTAGAAGAGGGCTGGAAAGAGGCACAGGCTAGCATGCACAATCATTTAAGCAGTCAAATTGAATGGCAAATACGCACGCAACATAACGCAGATTCTGTGCGCGGTTTACATTTTTCCACGGTTCATTCCGATGTCACCTTTAAATATGTGATGTTACCTGTATGGCTATCCTCTTTTCGCTATAATGATAAAGTATTTCAATTTATGGTGAACGGACAGACCGGTAAAGTGGCTGGGCAAACACCGATCTCTATTATTAAAGTAACCTTGGCTATTATCGCAACGATATTGATTGTAGCTATTCTCTATTTCTTCTTTGGGGAGCAATAAAAGCAGATGTGCTAGGCACATCTGCTTTTATAATCTCTTCATATTGCGAATCGCTTGAATCGATAATCGTACAAGTAAAATGGCACATAAAAACAACCCTAAATAAGCAGCGGTATTTAAGTAAATCGCGTATACCGTATGCGTAAATTGAGAAATTGCTAATAATGCCACTGAAATAATGCCAAAAGTAATGCCGACCATCAATAATACGAATTGAGAGAATAATTGCGTCACAAAGTTAGCATTTGCTTTATCGGAAAAAATATCATGGTGCAAAATAATTTTACCGCTCTCTACCTTCTTGAATAACTGATCAATCCGGCGCGGGATTTTGCGGATATTCGGCAAAATCAATGCCACTTCTTCTTCGAGCCGTTCCATCGTAGCACCAGGATTCTTAAACGGTCTTTTTAAGCTGCTTTTTACATACTCATTCGAGAATAATTTGGCTTCCTGGAAAATATCGAATGTTGGATCGACCACACGCAATGTGCCATCTAATGTCACCAATGCACGTAAAGCCACACTTACAGACGGATAAAAGTTCAGCCCAAATTTCCGCACTACTGTAAATAAAGAATAAATGAGTTCATCTGTCGGAACATGATTTGCATAAGAAATTTTTAGCAAAATTTGACTAAGCGCCTGTTCCATCTGTCCGCGCTCTGCCTCATCTGCATTTTCAATTAACAACATAATCCCATCAAATAAAATACTAGGATCATTTTGATGAATTCCTACCAAAAACCACTTCATTCCCTCTTGCTGCTGAGGTCCTAGACGCCCGACTGCACCAAAATCCAATAGCGTAGGCACCCCTTTGAAACTTTCGATATAGACATTACCGGGATGAGGGTCCGCATGAAATACGCCCGCCATTAAAATTTGCTCTAAAAAGCTGTACAATAAATTTTCGGCAAATTCATGACGGTCGATATCGAATTGCTCAAATAAATCATCCGCCTGCGCTACTGACTTCCCCTCTACATAATCCATTACAAGCATGTTTTGATTGCTATACGTTAAGTGAACGCGCGGAATCTCCACAGGGAGTACAGTCTTTTTCATCAAATTGGCTACTTGGATTGTATTACGTGCCTCGATATCAAAGTCTACTTCCTCTTTCAGTGCAACAGCAAATCCAACAGCTAGCTCTCTAAACCCCATACTCTCTGCCCATGTAGATTTTTCAGTGATCCAATTAGCGAATTCTACTAAAATATCTAAGTCATCCCGCATAATTTCTTTCACTTCAGGCTTTAATAGCTTGACGACTACTTGTTCATTTGTCTCTCGCAGTACTGCCCTATGTACTTGTCCAATCGACGCAGCTGCTAAAGGTTCGTCTGAAAAATAGCTAAACACCTGTGATAGTGGTTTCTTTAAGTTTTGTTGTAAAATCGCTTCAACTTGTTGCGAGGAAAGCGGCGGAGCATTTTGTTGTAACTTTTCTAGCTCCTCGATAAATACTGGGGGAAACAATTCTTTTCTCGTCGATAGCACTTGTCCGAATTTAATAAATATGCCACCCGATTGTTCCAATGTTAACCGCAAGGCGATGGCGATTTCTCGCTCATCTTCACGATGGCGCACATATTTCATTGCTCTCGCCGTTCCATTGGTCGCTGCAATTTTGATGACTTGTCGTAAACGCTTTTGTCTACGCCAATAGAGTCCTAAACGCATCACTATATTTTGCTTTTCCCTTATGGGTGTACCATTATCATTGAGGGCAATCGGATCAAATAATTCGAAAATCAAGTAAAGCAACATCGAGATTAGTAGCATGCTCCCTATCCATAAGAGGGTGGCTATATTTAATACCGATTCTACAATTTCTGTTGGATCAAGTGGATTGGTACGTAAATAACTATACCAAAATACAAATGTTGTCAGGGTTACACTAATGATAACCGATAACATACGTTTGAATAAATTGACGTTGGAACCTATTAAACGCCCGCTTATAAAGAAGATTAGTATCCCGGCAAATAATATTTGCAAGGTGAAAAACCATATATTCATTGATCCACCCCCGCTATTTGAACTTTTACTATAACATCTACATTCCCTTTTAATGCTTTGCTAATCATGCATGTCCGCTCCGCCTTCTCAGCTAAACGGTGTGTTATGCTGATATGACGCTCCGATAACTCTTCTAGTGAGACAGTGACATGATGGATAATGGTTTCATATGTAAAGACACCATTCGTCACGTCTACAATCCCTTCTGACGTACAGTGTAGTGTAGCCTGAATCGATGTTCTTTCTAGCATGGCTGCAAGTGAAATAATATAGCATGTAGCGGAAGCAGCTAGCAGCATCTCATCTGGATTCGTGCCCACTCCCGGTCCGTCCATTTCAGGAGGAATGGATATGTTTGTTTGCAAACGCTGTGCCTCGATTGTGCCTACTCCATTTCTTCCTGCTGCCCACTCTGTCGTTAATGTAAATGTATGCTTCATAGTTTACACTCCCCCTGCTCTCAGAAATTAATATATTCATAATATACTATGCGAATAGGACGTGAAGTAATCTGGATACGTTTCATCATTTCTTTACTGGCCCTTCTCATCTTTTATCTAATCCGATAGATTATGTAATTTCATTCTAATACACTGAATATCATTTCACCAAAGCAAAGGAACCGTCTAAAAAGTCATTTCGGGACGGAATCTTTGCGACGAAGATAGCGGCATTTTGATGCGACCGCCGCAGGAACACTACTTCCTGAGAGATAATGATCCAATAGAATAAGGGGTATCCAGAAAGTTTTACTTTCTGGATACCCCTTTTATCAATGACATACAAATACCGTTCGAACAAACGCCTGCTTTCGGACATCACAGCGGTCTATAATGCGAAAACCGGCTGCTATAATTTGCTGCTCAATTTGCTCGCTCGAAACAAAAACAACACGATCGGCAATACGGCGTGCACTATTGATAATCGACTGCTTACTTTCCTCTGAGCTATGCGTAAATAAATTGTACGGCATATCAATAATAGCCGCATCATAGTGTTCAGAGACATCCTCTATCGGACCAAGCTGTACCTCTCCTTTATAGCCAAAGTGCGCTATATTTTTGCGTGATCCTTCTGTCACGAACCAGTTCATATCACGCCCTACAATATTAATGCCCATCGATAACGCTTCAATCAGCACCGTACCTATCCCGCAACATGGGTCAATTACTGTTTTACCATCCGGATGAGGTACAGCGATATTCACCAATGCTCGTGCCATTTTTGTACCCAAGGCTGTTGAATACTGATGCGGTCGCTCTTGATGTGCTAGCCACACAGCTTTTCCTGCTGCCAATGGTCCAAAATAAAATGTATCCTGCCATTTCACAACACCAAATAATCGTTCAGGATCAATAAGTTCAGGCTCTCCGTCAATGGCTAATGCTACTTTTCGTTCCCACTCTCGACGAACAGGCTGGCGTTCCTTTGGTGTAGCTCCTAAATCTAGATCGTTTAAAGACTCGACCCGATATGTCCCTTCTACTCGAAATCCATTAAGTTGGTGGCATAACTGTTCAATGCTTGGCGCCTCGTATAACACTTCTAAACGCGTGCGTATAAATGGACTACGACTCGGTTCTACTGCAATATCAGACAGCAGGATATTCTGTACCGTTGATTGTCCAAAAAAGGCACGCATCTCCATCTGGCATAACGCCGCTTCCGTTGTATACCAGCTGAATGTATATAGATATATCATGAAGTTGCAATCGCTCCAGCTAAACCTTCTATAAAGTTCAATAATAGCTCGTATGCCTGCTCAATTGTCTCATTACCTGTAAAGCCTTCTATCGCGTCAAGGGCAATATTCACTTCCCAAATGCCCTCATTGCCTTCAAACATCGCGCTGGATGAGCCCATCATGCCTTTTAAATGATCACGTAGATAAGCTTTTAAGTGTTGGCTTACTTTCTTTTGGTAGCGTAAGCCAAAAAGAGCCGTATACACTTCAAATGTCTCATCAAATTCCAAAACAACCGCATCCATATTCTTTTGCTCAAACTGCGGTGACTCCGCATATAGAAATTCAATTGGATGTTCTTTAAAATAGCTCAAAGGTTGTTGTAAAAATGCGGCTGTTTCCACTGCAATCGTTTCTTCTGTTTCTTTATTACAACGCTCTAATGCGCTCACTGTAATCATAAAATCCCTCCAAAATATATATCCTTCCTAGTATAGCCTATCCGCCCACTAAGTGAATATAAAAAAGCTGTCTGAGAAGGAATTACTTCTGAGACAAGCTTACTGTTGATTGTTCAATTTTTTCTTCGATTAATTTTGCTACTTCCTGATGGGGAATATTTAAAGCAATCGATAATTCTTCTTCTAAAATTGGCAATACACGCTGTAGCATTTGTGCATCTTGACTCGGTAATTTCTTCTCTTCAAAGGCTAATTCCTGTTGGCGACGTAATAATGTGTTCACCATTTTCGCAATTTCCTTATGATTCTCCGACTTCAAGGCTTTTTGATAGTTTTGATTGCGTTCTGTATTGCGTTCATACCACTCATCTGCTGGCTCTTCAAAAACTCGCAACAGTTCATCTGCTCGTTCTGCTGTCATCATCTTCTTCAATTTACATTTTTCTGGGTCTACAGGATGATATAACTTGACAGATGTAGTATGATGAGAGCGTAAAATATAGTAAAGTTTCGTTTCGGCACCGAATTTTTGTTCTTTGATATCTTCAATAGAACATACACCATGAGCATTATAAAAAACAATATCACCAATTGAAAACATTTAATAACCCCCAAAGTCAACTTAGTTAACTTTATTTTAACGTAATAAAGCGTCTCGGTCAACCTAATTGACTTTTAACCCATTCTAAAGGAGAAGTATATGGTTCAAACGATGGAATTATTAAACAAACATTATAAGCAACTACGTGACTTAGTAGAGACTACGTGGAATGCACAAAACAATATTCAACTCACAAGCTCCGAATGGTATATTCTTAACTGTATTCATAGTGGAGCATCCACGGCCCCTGATATTTTGAAAAAGGTCGAAATTTCTAAACAGGCTGTGCATAAATTTTTAACAAACCTTGAAGAAAAGAAACTTATTCATACAGAGCTTATTAAAACACCGAAACTTCAAAAGAAAGTAGAATTGACGGCTCTGGGAATAGAAGTCTATCAGCAAAGTCTACAAATCAAGCAGCAAATCGATCAACAGATTGCTGAAAATATTGGTCACGAGAACTTCAATCAACTCCAAACTATTTTACAAATGAAATGGATCTAAAGAGAAGAAAACCCTTCTCTTTAGGTTTTTTTTATTCACTACAACTCCCCGTTTCCTTTTTAGGACCTTTCATTTTATCTTTTCTGTAAGAACACGCTACAATTACGGTAAGGAAATGTAGCTGTTCAACAGTCCATTCCGTTTCGATTAAAAAGTTTTGTAAATGAATATCCATTGAAGGAGTGAATCCGTATGCCTATTCCATACAAACATGAACCATTCACAGATTTTCACGATTCAGCACAAGAAGCCGCTATGAAACGAGCCATTGTACATGTAGAAAGTCAATTGGGTCAAGATTATCCTCTTATTATTAATGGTAAAACATATACAACACAACAGACCGCTGACTCTATTAATCCAGCCAATATCTCTGAAGTGATTGGTAGAGTTTCACTGGCCGATCAAACAATAGCAGAGCAAGCGATTCAAGCAGCAAGTAAAACCTATGAAACTTGGCAATATACATCTCCAACATATAGAGCAGAAATTTTACACCGTGCGGCTGCCATCATTCGCACGCGTAAACACGAATTTTCTGCCTGGGTAGTGAAGGAAGTCGGTAAACAATGGCATGAAGCAGACGCCGAAACAGCAGAATGTATCGACTTTTTAGAATACTACGCAAGACAAATGATCGAGTTAAGTCACGGTAAGCCTGTATTGAACAATCCTGGTGAGCACAATTCTTATAGTTATATTCCACTAGGGGTTGGTATTGTCATCTCACCATTTAACTTTTCCCTTGCCATTATGGGAGGTACGACAGCAGCCGCGCTTGTCACGGGCAACACCGTGATTTTAAAACCTGCTGAAACAGCACCTGTTATTGCCGCTAAATTTATGGAGGTATTAAAAGAAGCCGGTTTACCTGATGGCGTCGTCAACTATCTACCAGGTCCTGGTCATGTCATCGGTGATTTTTTAGTTGACCATCCTCAAACCCGCTTCATTTCCTTTACAGGCTCGCGTGAAGTCGGCTGCCGTATTTATGAAAGGGCAGCAGTCGTCCATAAAGGGCAAAAATGGCTGAAGCGCGTTATTGCCGAAATGGGTGGGAAAGATACGATCATTGTGGACCGTGAAGCTGACCTTGATTTGGCAGTGAATGCGATCGTCAAATCAGCATTTGGTTTTGCAGGACAGAAGTGCTCTGCTTGCTCACGCGCTGTCGTCCATCAAGATGTGTATGACGAAGTACTAGAAAGAGTCGTCGAGCTCACGAAAGGTCTCTCTATCGGTAATCCTGTAGAGCGAGACGCTTTTATCGGTCCTGTCATTTCTGAGAAATCACTCAATAAAATTAAAGACTATATGGATATAGGCAAAAAAGAAGGGCAGCTGATGACAGGCGGCAATATCAGTGAATCGAATGGTTATTTTGTCGAGCCGACAATTTTTGCACATGTAGATGAAAATGCCCGGCTCATGCAGGAGGAAATTTTCGGTCCGGTGCTCGCTTTCTGCAAAGCAAAAGATTTCGATCATTTACTGGCGATTGCAAACAATACAGATTACGGTTTAACAGGTGCCATCATTTCGAAGAATGCCGCCCATATCGAGCGAGCGAAGCGCGAGTTCCATGTAGGGAATTTATATATTAACCGAGGCTGTACAGGTGCCATCGTCGGCTATCAGCCATTCGGCGGATTTAATATGTCCGGTACTGATTCTAAAGCAGGTTCCCCGGATTATTTATTGTTACACATGCAGGCGAAGACCATTTCTGAAACCTATTAGGAGGACAACGCTCATGACAAAATCAACAACGATCATAGACCAAACGATAAAGTACGGTGCAAATAATTACCATCCACTACCTATCGTGATAGAAAGAGCAGCGGGGGTGTGGGTGACTGATCCTGAAGGGAATCGTTATTTAGATATGTTATCTGCGTACTCCGCACTGAATCAAGGCCATCGCCATCCAAAAATTATTCAAGCCTTAAAGGATCAAGCGGATTTAGTGACACTTACATCGCGTGCCTTTCATAGTGCAACACTTGGACCTTGGTATGAAAAGCTCTGCCAACTGACAGGGAAAAATATGGTGCTCCCGATGAATACCGGGGCAGAAGCAGTGGAGACCGCGATTAAAGCGGCACGTCGTTGGGGATATGACGTAAAAGGAATTGAGCCCAACAAAGCAACGATTATTGGCTGTAATGGCAATTTTCACGGCCGCACAATGGCAGCGATTTCTCTATCATCAGAAGTAGATTACCAGAGAGGCTTCGGTCCTATGCTCCCTGGCTTTGACCTGATTCCATATGGAGATATCGATGCTTTAAAGGCAACGATCACGCCGAATACAGCTGCCTTTATCCTCGAACCTATTCAGGGGGAAGCAGGTATTGTGATTCCGCCGGCTGGTTTCTTAAAAGAAGCTGCTGCCTTGTGCAAGGAGCATAACGTGTTACTGATTG
Source organism: Lysinibacillus odysseyi (assembly GCA_014595895.1). Classification (GTDB taxonomy): domain Bacteria; phylum Bacillota; class Bacilli; order Bacillales_A; family Planococcaceae; genus Lysinibacillus_B; species Lysinibacillus_B odysseyi_A. Next base: position 75,468 of record JABUKB010000002.1, read on the forward strand.
TAGATGAGATTCAAACCGGGCTATGCCGAACGGGTAAATGGTTCGCCTACGAATGGGAGGGCATCACGCCGGATTTATTAATTTTAGGCAAAGCGCTTGGCGGCGGTGTATTCCCAATCTCTGCCGTCATTGGCAATGAGGATATTTTAAGCGTCTTCAATCCGGGTTCTCATGGTTCTACTTTCGGCGGCAATCCGCTTGCTTGTGCTGTTTCTATCGCTTCGCTTGAAGTACTGGAGGAAGAGCAGCTAGCCGCTCGTTCATTAGAGCTAGGGGATCATTTGCAAGCGCAACTTCGCAAAATCAATAGTCCTGTGATCAAGGAAGTGAGAGGGCGCGGGCTCTTTATCGGCATGGAACTGACGGAAGCTGCACGGCCGTATTGTGAAGCATTAGCAGCGCGGCATATACTATGCAAGGAAACACACGGCACCATCATCCGTTTTGCACCCCCGCTCATCATTTCGAAAGAAGATTTAGATTGGGCAATCGAGCAAATCCAGGATGTATTTCGTTAGCCAAAAAAAGGGGGGTGTCCAAAAAGCAAAACTTTTTGAACACCCCCTATCCTATTTAATCATTACCTCTAATGACTTTTCAGACGGTCTCTTTTTTATTATTTATTTTCCTTCGCATATTCAGCTGCGGCTGTAAAGACGACATCTGAAGAAGAGTTTAGTGCTGTTTCACATGAATCTTGCACTACACCAATGATTAAACCAATACCTACAACTTGCATCCCAATATCATTCGGGATACCAAATAAACTACAAGCTAACGGAATTAATAATAATGATCCCCCTGCTACGCCTGAAGCACCACAAGCTGAAATCGCGGCAATCACTGCCAATAAAATAGCCGTCATTAGATCCACCTCAATATTTAGTGTATGAACAGCCGCCAACGTTAACACTGAAATAGTAACCGCTGCACCTGCCATGTTAATTGTCGCGCCTAATGGAATGGATACCGCATACGTATCCTTACTCAAACCTAGCTTTTCACAAAGTCGCATATTAATAGGAATATTTGCTGCTGAACTTCGTGTAAAGAATGCTGTTACGCCACTTTCACGTAATGATAGCAATACAAGCGGATACGGATTACGCTTCATGTAAAGCCCCGCAATTAATGGGTTGACCACTAAAGCAACGACTAACATTGTCCCCACTAATACTAATAAAATACGAAGATAATCTTCCAGTGCGCTAAAGCCTGTTGTCGCAATCGTATTATACATAATCCCTAAAATACCAATTGGTGCTAAACTGATTACCCATTGTACAATGTTTGAAATTGCATCCGAGAAATTAGACAGCATTTCTTTTGTCGATTCGCTAGCTGTTTTCAAAGCAATACCCAACACAACTGACCATGCTAAAATTCCAATATAGTTCGCTTCCATAATCGCCGTCACAGGGTTAGAAACAATATTGAACAATAGTGTTTCCATTACTTCCATTAACCCTTCTGGAGGAGACATTTCATCAGAACCCTTTGCCAGCTTTAATGTTGTCGGGAATAAAAAGCTTGCCACAACCGCTACTGTACCCGCTAAAAATGTGCTTAATACATAAAGAACTAAAATGGATTTCATATTCGTTTTTTGACCGCTCTTATGCTGGGCAATGGCATTCATAACTAAAAACAGCACTAATATCGGTGCTACTGCTTTTAAGGCACCAATGAATAATGTGCCCAATAGTGTAATCCATTGACCATTTTCCGGAAAAGCAACCCCTAAAATGATACCGAGGATCATACCGATAATAATGCGCTTTACAAGACTTATTCTGTTCCAGGTACTAAATAAATTTTTCATAAACTTCTCTCACCAATTTCCCTTATTTATATTTCTCATATTTTACGGCAATCTTTTCTATAATTATACCGATTTTGCTATAACGAGCATTTCTCTGGAGAAAGACAGAATCTTTTGTGAGAGGACAGTCATAATTCAGAAATTTGAAGGCTGCAAAAATAAAAAAATTGTTACTCAAGAAAATAGAAGTAACAACTTTTAGCTTCTTCATGTTAGATTTTATCTAATACAAACTGATGAATTTCTTTACTTAATTTATCTAAATCACCGATAATTTCACTAAATTGCTGAACAAGTGATGCTTGCTCAGCGGTTGCTTCATTAATTTGGCCTACATTATTACGTAATGTATGAAGGCTGTGATGAATGTTTTTTAATCCCTGTTCAATATCGCCTGTCGCTGTTGCCGTTTGCGATGATAGCTTACGTACTTCCTGTGCTACAATATTAAAGCCTTTCCCATGCTCCCCCGCACGAGCTGCTTCAATCGAGGCGTTAAGCCCTAACAGATTCGTCTGATTGGAGATGCCTTTAATCAAATCTGTAATACCGTTTGAACGCTCTGCATCTTGCCTTGCTTTATCGGCTTGAATATTGATTTCCTCTGTTGTGGCCGCCAATTGTTGTGAATGAGCTGCAATAATATGGACCCGGTCACTCAAGCCTTCAATAATACCATTTAATGAAATCATATACTCATCTAGTTCCATGCGATTTTGTACAGGGATCCCTACGCCATATACCCCTACTACTTGGGCACCGTCTTTAATCGGGAATGTCATAGCTTTAAAGGCTGTACCATATACTTCTTCTCCCACTAGCACTTCTAATGCTTGACCGCGAAAAGCCTTCATTATACTATGATCTCCTGCATTCACTTTGTCTCCTGTATGATAGCCAGCATGAATGGTCTCGCCACGCATATACGCCACAATTTCATTCGACTCTTTATCCGCTATGACTAACATGGCTTGCTTCTTGAATGTTTCATGAATATAAGGTAATGCCGTAACCAATCCCTGCACGTGTGTATGCATCTTTTTTCCTCCATTTTTTGTATTTTATTCCTTTTTAGTTTATCACTAATTTAAATAATCTAGCGACAAAAATGTGCAAATTCAGTATATCTTCTTGATGAAAAAGGAAAAATGGCTGCTGTCATTTTTCCCAGGCTGTTTCTCCTGCTCCTGAATCCTCAAGCCATTCTGCTGCTCTGCATTAATTATATGTAATGGAATAAAACCCTAAATGAAAACTTCTTATAGTTCATGAGGAATAAGTAGTTCTTCCACGCTGCTTGCTTTTTCAAATTTTTTAATAGGTACGACAAATGCTACCTGCCAAAGCGTTTTTCTATTTGCACGTAATATATGGGGCTGTTGCCGGGCAATATGAAATGTCACTTGCTCTGTCACGTCAATTTCCGTCACACTGGCTATTGTATGAACCCCCTCATCACCAGCAATGGCAATTTCCTGTATCTGCATGGCACCAATGGGCAATACTTCACGTTCCACTATCAATTGTTCTACCTGTTTTCCATCTTCCCATCCTGCTGCTATATTTTGAATTTGCTGTTCATGAAGGATGAGAATACTAGAAAGATGGAGTGGAGATGTGCGATGTAAAGAGATGTTCTGTTGCTGCAGGCGTCCTGTATGATTGCTCAATGATTTCTGTGAATGTGTTCTGATAATCTGATATAACCCTTTCATATAACGTTTTATAATAGAGGTCTCCCTTCCCCAATATTGTTTTCGAGCTTTTTCTCTATTATATTACATACATTTATATAAATAATAGAATATTCGGCAGCGGTAAATTTAAGTTTTGAAAAATGAAATTTATCCCTATTTAGTTGAGGAAAAGTAAAGGGACTGTCTGAAAAGTCATTTTGAGACGAAACCTTTTCAACGAGGATGGCGGCATTTTGATGCGACCATCGCAGGAGCAATGCTTCCTAAGGGATTATGATTAAATAGAATAAGAGGTGTTCAAAAAGTTTTGCTTTTTGGACACCGCCTTACTTTATTTATTGCACAACAAAAAAACACTGCCCTTGATCAGTGACAGTGTTAACTTTATTCCTTATGAACAGTGCGTAGATGAACGTTAAGTAGATGGTCTCTGTCCATTGACATATACTCTGCTATTTTTAGAGTGCCTTAGCCAAATCGCATAGTCTAGATAGTTCCTCTTCCATAAGTGTAATCTCATCTTGCATAATTTCTAACATCCCTGAATCTTCTAATTTTCCCTGCTCCCCTATTTTTTTAAAGATTTGTTGCATGGAATGATGCAGGTTTTTTAATACGCAGATGCTTTCTTTGATACTTTCACGGTGCAGTACATCCTCTTTTTCTGGCATTCCGACTGAAGACATGTATTTGTTAACGTCCACCTTGTTCTCCCCCAACACGATAGTTTTCCCATCTGATTATTGTTATTGTATTTATAATATACTTTTTTTCTGAAAGGTAAACATTTTAAGATAAAAAAACTGACTTTCAAATCCCTTTCCTATTTGAAAGTCAGTTTGGTAAGGATTATTATTTAGCTTCTATTGGCGAAGCTCTCATACTACGGCTGACTTACAACCGGTCAATTTTAATATCCATTTATTTACTATTATATATTATGAAACCGCTAATACATATAGACTTTTATCGTTTGATTTTTTTCTTGCGATGTTTGCTTACTAACTCTTCTACCGCACCCGTGCCAAATAACACACCGATGATAATCGCGATACATCCCAAAATTTGAATCCCTGTAATTTGCTCTTTCAATAGAATGGCCGAACCCAGCAAGCCGAAAACAGTATTAAAATTGCCGAAGATGGCTGTTTCGGCAGCACCGATTTGAGCAATCGCAAAATTATAAATACTATGCCCAATCGCTGTTGCCACAATAGCGGAAGCCAAGAGGAGCGCGTACATTTCGAATGGAGCACCGACAAAATCCAAAAACTCCCTTGGCTCGGCAATGAGACCCATTACAAGCAACATCAAAGATCCAATAAACAGCATATAGCCTGTCAGCAATCTACTGTCAATCGTAGCGGAAACCTTGCGTATAATTAAAAAGCTAAATGCCTGTGAAGTGATAGAAAGAAATACCATCAAATCTCCGAAAGATAGAAAAGAGCTCATGTCTCCGCCATTCATAACGGCAAGCGTCACACCAAACGTCCCCAGTATGAAACCGAAAAACGATACTAGCTTAAAACGGTTAAAACCAAATAGCAAAGCTAAAATAGCAGTAATCAGCGGGCTAAACCCTAGAATGACACCCCCATTGACAGCGCTTGTTTTAGACAGTCCTACTGATAATAGTAAATGATGTATCACAACGCCTAACAGACTAGCGATCATGATCCATTTCCACTCACCCCGTTTTGGCATCCTTAATTTTTTAAAGAGAGCCAAAATGAGTAGCACCGTTATGCTCGCTAAAAAAATCCGAATTCCTGTCATGGCGAGAGGGCTAAAATATGTAACAAGTAATTTCAGAGCCACTAAATTCAAGCCCCAAAATAACATAACTAATAGTAGCAACAAATAAATTTTCATTTTTTTCATTTTATATTTTAATCCTCTTTCTTGTATCTTTCTTCTATTATATCTCCAATTATTGCTTTACCCTCTCCTATCCAATACTATTCCATACTTTTCCTTTCACAGAAAAAAGGTATGAGAATGGGTTTTCCTTCTCATACCCTTTTAAAATTAACTTTGTACGGCAGCGATGATGGCATAACGCTCCCATTTTCGGCTCTTCCAGCGAAGTAATACTGCGATTGCACGAATCCATTCATCTACTGCAATCGCCAGCCAAACACCAACTAAGCCTAAATCCATAATGAACACGAAAAAGTAACCTGCTGTTAACGAGATACAAATCATCGATACAAAACCAATTTTCACTGGGAATGTCGCATCCCCGGAAGCCCGCAACGAGTTGAGGATGGTAATATTGACTGCTCGGCCCATTTCGAGCAAGATACTTAATACTAGAACATTGGCACCGAGCTCGATAATCTCTGGATTGTCCGTAAACAGTCCCATCAATTGATATCGGAATAGCGTCACAAAGCCAACCATGACGAGCGTCACACCAAGGGCTGCCCGGACACTAAACCAAACTTGATTGTAGGCCTTTTCTTCCTCGCCAGCGCCTACATATCGTCCGACTAAAATAGCCGTCCCTGTTCCGAGTGCCAAGGCGAATAAATATATAAACATCGACACATTCATCGCATACTGACGAGCAGCTAGCGATTCTGCCCCGAGGAATGTTACATAATATAATAAAATCACTTGCGCGATTTGATATAAAACTTGTTCTAATGCGGACGGAATACCGATACGCAAAATTTTTGCTACATATTCTTTAGACCATGTAACAAAGTCTTTCCGTTTCACACGGATTTCCAATGCTTGTGTCAAAATCCACATAAACACAATGGCAGCTAAAGCGCGGCTAATCACAGAAGACCATGCTGCCCCTTCTGCGCCCATTTCCGGGAAACCAAATTTCCCGAAGATGAATGCATAGTTTAAAATGACGTGCACGATGTTCATCCCTAATGAGACATACATTGCTTGCTGTGTCCAGCCACGCACACGAATAATCGCAGAAACCGATGTAATAATGGCTTGTAGAAATAAAAAGCCCCCTACAATCGTTAAATAATTTTGCGCAAAGACTAATACGTCTCCCTGTAAATTCATCATTTCCATTAGTTTATTGGAGAAAATGATAAATAATATACTGATGACAATCCCTACAATTAAATTTAATGTAACAGACAGTGCGGCAATTTTTGTGGCATCTTCAAAGCGTCTTGCGCCTATATATTGAGCAACGATAATCGATGCACCTGTACCTACTACCCCTAATAATAAAATAGCGATTTGAATATATTGATTGGCTGTACCTACACCTGCTACCGCATCATCCGAAACAGCACTTAGCATAAATGTATCGGCAAGCCCCATTAACATAAATAAGAAAAACTCCAAAAATATCGGCCAAGTCAAGTGAAATAAACCAAACTTATCTTTTTTAGCCACACTCTTTCTCAAGCAACTGCCTTCTCTCTTCTAAAATTTTCACTAACTGAGACATCTTAGCAGATTCATTTTTGAATGAAAAGAAAAAATTCTTTCACTTTTTACATTTCGGTCATAGGTCGTGCACCTTTTGCCCTCTTTCTGCTTACAAAGCCATCACCCGAATCACATCTTATATTTTCTATTGCTATTTGTCTATTATAATGCAATAAATTTTTGCTATTTTTTATGGCTTATTGTCAAAAATTTTTAACCCTTTTTTCTTAATTTCAACATAATTAGCTATTAAAGAAGGAAAGCAGTTGATCATGCTATTTATTTTTCCCAAAAAGCAATAAGTAAAAATTATCTTTTTTTTAAGTGAATCATGTTTTATGTGGTTTTTATTTTCATATACATTTTAATGAATTGTTTTTAGAATTTTCTAAAAAATGAAAAGGGATGAAACAATATGAGCTATTTCTTTATTTTTTTAACGATTGTGTGCCTTGCCTATGCCCTTATAAAAAAACGTTTTATATTTTTATTGGCACCTTTAGCAGCATTATTTCTTTTCATAGTCATACAAATTTTGATGGTCCCGTTGCCTTTAGGTGAAACATTGAGGTTTATTTTTAGTTTAAGGTAATTTCTTCAGTACAAGCTGGAGTCATTATAAATTAGAAAAGCGAGGAGGTGAAAAGATGAGAAAAATCGAAAAGCGCCAAGCAGATGCTTATTTCAAAGAAAAGAATATGTATACGCTTATATACTTCATTCTTTGGTTTATTGTCTCTTACGGGGTTGTATTATTTGCTGATTCTTTAACGGATATTACCTTCCTTGGTTTCCCATTCCATTACTTTATGGGAGCGATCGGGGCATTAGCTACATTTATTATTCTGCTATTTGCCAATGCCATTATTGGAGACAAAATTGATAGAAAGTACGGTATAGATGCGAAACGTAACGAAGAAATCGGAGCAAACTCAACGGTGGATCATTAATCACTCTATCAAAAAGGAGAAAGATATATGGATACACAGTTTATCGTTTCTTTGCTTATTATTTTGGCTACTTTTGCACTGTATATAGGAATTGCGCTATACAACACAGCGCGAGCTACGTCTGACTTTTATGTCGCCGGTCGCGGTGTCCCTCCTATTTTTAATGGAATGGCAATTGGCGCTGATTGGATGAGTGCCGCATCCTTTATTGGGATGGCCGGTACGATTATGCTCCTCGGCTATGACGGTTTAGCTTATATTATGGGTTGGACAGGTGGCTATTTATTTTTAACTCTTCTTTTAGCCCCTCAACTACGAAAATATGGACGTTGGACGGTACCGGAGTTTATCGGAGACCGCTTTAATAGCAAGCCTGCTCTCGTACTGGCAGCTGCTTGTACAATTATCATCTCTTTCACTTATTCTATCGGACAATTGTCAGGTTCCGGAGTTGTAATCGGCCGATTATTTGAGATTGATGCAAAAATCGGGACGATGCTTGGAGTAGTGCTCATTGCCTTTTATGCTGCCTTTGGTGGGATGAAGGGGATTACATGGACCCAAGTAGCCCAATATATTATTTTAATCATTGCTTATTTAATTCCTGTTATTTTCATGTCCCTTCAACTGACAAACAATCCTCTTCCTTGGCTATCCTATGGTGAGATTATTTCGCAAATGGGCGAACTCGATCGCGAACTTGGAATATCCGAATATTTTGCTCCCTTTACGAACAGTACAAAATGGCAGTTTTTAGCCCTCATGTTTACGCTTATGGCCGGTACTGCTGGTTTGCCGCATGTAATCGTTCGATTTTATACAGTAACGACGATGAAGGCCGCGCGTTGGTCAGGGGCTTGGGCTTTAATCTTTATCGGCTTGCTTTACTTCTCGGCTCCAGCCTATGCAGCCTTTTCCCGCTTTATTTTAATGACGCAAGTAGCAGGTAGCCAAATTGCGAATCTGCCTGCTTGGACCAAGTCCTGGGTAGACACCGGGAAATTACAAGTGGCGGATCAGAACGGAGATGGCATATTACAATGGAACGAGCTTATTATTGCAAACGATATAGTCGTAATGGCCACACCTGAAATTGCAAACCTCGGTGTGTTCGTTATCGGTTTAGTTGCAGCCGGTGCAATGGCTGCGGCATTATCAACTGCTGGTGGTTTAATGATTTCCATTTCTTCTTCCTTTGCTCATGATATTTATTATCGTGTCATTAACCCACAAGCAACTGAAAGACAGCGTTTAGTTGTAGCTCGTATTTCTATTGTTATAGCTACTTTACTAGCAGGTGTCATCGCGCTTGATCCGCCAGGTGCGATTACGCAAATTGTTGCTTGGGCGTTTGCCATTGCGACGGGTACCTTCTTCCCTGCCCTGGTTCTTGGGGTTTGGTGGAAGCGTGGCAATGCACAAGGGATAATTGCAGGTCTGCTCGTCGGTTTAGCCGTCACATTAGGTTATATTTTTGCTGCTAAATACGGCGGATTTACGATTTTCGGCATTATTGACACAGGAGCAGGTGTCTTCGGAGCTACCGCGGCATTTGCTACAAATATTATTGTTTCGTTAGCCACGCCTGCTCCCCCGCAAAAATTACAGGATGAGGTCATCAATTTACGTTATCCTGAGCAAATGATTTATAAAGACGGCGATGTATATATGAAAGATTAATATCCCTACCCCCCTTACTCCACGTGACTGAGGGGGGTTATTTATGCATGGCTGTTCGTGAACACAAGGCAAAAATCCCAATGTACGGCTGATGGTTGCCGGGATAACTGATACACGATTTCCATCTATCGCCATATAAAATCCGTAACAATAAGACTTTTTCTATATACGCAGACAGCTGCCCAGTAGCTTTCACTACGTCCCTTACTACCAACCCCTTTCTTTAGTATAGAAATAGCAGCTTCCTAGGATTGGAGACAAAAGAAAAAGGATGCAGAAATATTCTCTGCATCCTATAGCTCTTCCAATTGCTCTAACCATTCTTTTATTCGTTGTTCTGCAAACTGTTGTACAAATTGATCCCATTGCTCTAACAAACCTAATTGACCGGCCGCTTCGTTAAATTGACGGAAAGGCTTCCTATTATTGAGTGCGCGAAATAGTACTTCCTCTATTTCCTCAGAGAATTGGTTGCTGAAATCAACCATGACTTCGTACATTTGCCGCGATTCCTTGTATGGCACCGGGACTACCGCTTCATCCTCTTCCCAGTCCTCGTCATCAAGCGGGATATATACCTCTTTTGTCTTCCTGTTATAAACAAACCCGAAGCAGTACTCTCCTGTTAAATAGGCATCTACTAATTGCTGCATCATGGCGGATCCCCCCTATCACCCTTAGTTCTCTTCTATTTAATCATAAGTCTTGCAGACAAAAAAGAACATAAACTCCCGCCGTTTGCGAAATACTGACAAGGACCTTTGTGCAGTGTAAAATAAAGAATAATATTGTATGATAGAGTAGAAACTCTATAGACAGTAGTTATAACACCGAGCAATGCGAGAGGAAGAACTTGATGAAACAACCGAATTTTTTACCCATCATCGTAGGGACAGATATTAATGCATATAATATGGCCATCTCATTCCATGAAGAATATAATATTCAACCTATCCTGGTAGGAAAAGGCGTCCTGCCGTTTACGAATCTAAGTAATATACCACGTACCATTGAATATAATAAAAATTTAGGAGAGCCAGAACAATTTGCGGACATTTTGATTGATGTCGCTAACAAATATAAAGCAGAAGCGGAAACACTTCTGTTAGTAGGAACAAATGACTTATATGTACGCTTAATTATTGAAAATCGTACGAAATTACAAGATCATTTCGTATTTAACTATCTTGATGAAACATTAATGAATGATTTGCAGTACAAGGCAAATTTCTACAAGCTATGCGAGGAGCATGGACTTGATATCCCGACAACTTATTTTTATGATTGCAGCACCGATCTGCCGTTTGAAGGCGAGATGATGTACCCTGCTATCATTAAGCCAAGTAACGGCATCGAGTACTCGCGTAATCCGTTTGAAGGTCAACAAAAAGTATTTAAAGTACAAACAGCGGAAGAGGCACAGCAAATCATCGCCCTTATTAAAGGCAGCGGCTACCGAGATGAGCTCATTATTCAAGACTATATTCCAGGGGAAGATACAGCAATGTGGGATTCTGTTGTCTATGTCAGCTCGAAAGGACAATCGCAGCTCGTATCTTTCGCTCAGGTTGTCTTACAGGAGCATACAGTAACAGCGATTGGGAATTATACAGCCCTCATTTCCCGCTACAATGAAGAGCTGATGACCAAGCTGCGCGGATTTTTAGAAGCGGTTGGTTATCGTGGATTTGCCAATTTTGACTTGAAATATGATGAGCGCGATGGTAAATACAAAGTATTTGAAGTCAATATTCGTCAAGGTCGTTCTAGCTACTATGTAACGGCTATGGGACATAATATGGCGCGTTATTTTGTAGATGATTTAATTAAAGATATGGAGAAACCTTGTGCCTATTTACAAGGAGAGGTACTATTTTCAGTTGTACCAAAAATCGTCTTAAAGAAATTTGTATCCGACGAAACCGTTCAAAAAGATATTCGAAGATTAATTAAGGCAAAAAAACTTGTCAATCCATTATTCTATAAAAAGGACAAGCACTTTAAACGCAAGTTTTACTTATTTGCACGCCAAATAAACTATTATAAGAAATACAAAGAAAACGTGTGGTAAACACCCATTAGAAAGCGACCGATGTCTTGCATCTGACAAGACATCGGTCGCTTTTTTAATCATATTATAGGTTAAACTCTATTTAGTATGGCTGTCTAAAACTAGACTTTATTTGACTGCTTCTAGTTCGCTCTCTGTTACCCATTTGTGATTTGTTACTTCTTCACCTGTTGTAGAAGTGTAATCAACCATATAGACAGTTGTTTCTTCTGCTGAATCAATCGTGCCAGTTGCCCCCTGCATGCCTTCCATATGATCGGCGTTAAGCGTTACTTGTGTTCCGACTTCTAAAGGCGCTTCTTCTGCCCCTTCCAGCTCTTCATGGATAACCCACTTATGGTCTGCAACTAGTTCGCCGCCATTCGTCGGTGTATAAGAAACCATATAGACAGTCGTGTCATAGGCACCTGCAATTGTCGCTTCAGCACCTTTCATTCCTTCCATATGATCCGTTTGGATAATGGCTTTACTTCCAACAGGGTATGTCGGGTTCTCCGCTGCTTTTAATCCCTCTGGAACTTCACCCGAACTAGAATGATTCATGCTAGAATGATCCATTTCATGATTCGCATTCGTATCTGTTTCCGTTTCATTCATCTCATGCGTTTCAGGTTCTAATGTTGTTGCATCTTGCACCTCTTTTTCGCTATCTTCTCCACAAGCAGCAAGTGTTAATGATGCAGCGAATAACATCATGGCCATTCGTTTTTTCGTTACCATTTCCATCCTCCTCATTTGCTTAAGTTGCTTCTCATTATAAGCTCTAGGTATGCAAAAATTATGCAGTTAAACAGTTTCTTACCCCGCATTAACGGGTAGTAAATCTCCCGCCTCTAGGCTTAAGAAAGCTGAAAGGAAATGCGGGAGATCAACTACCCGTAAAAGCCCGATTGGTTCAACTAACAATCAGCGGGGGATAAGGGCACCCCCCGCTGATTGAAGTTTCACTTTATATTCCCCAATACGTCAGCGCATCAAACATTCCAATAATAATCAGAATGACTCCTGCCAAACTTTGTATCATTCTTCCTATTTTCATGCTCTTTTTCATAATCAACCCTTTGACATCAAAGTACCAAATCAGCCCGATTATAATGATCAGTGGAACAGATGTTGCAATACCAAAGATTACCGGCAATACTAGCCCATAAGAAGTCGACAGGACGGCAGGCATTAGCCACACAAAAAAGAGAACGAACATCGTCGGGCAGAATGCGATGGCAAAGCTAGCTCCCAGCAGGAAAGAAGCTAACTTCCCTTGTTTTGCTGTCATAGGAATATGTCTTGTTACCCGATGTAAAAACTTCAGTTTGACAATCCCTAGAAGAACTAGCCCCGTGATGATCAATAATGGACCGATTATTTTACGAAAGATTGGGAAATATTCCGTCAGCTTCATTTCAAATGATGTCCCAAACATCCATACTAGCAACCCAATCGAAGTATATACAACTACTTTTCCGGTCATAAAGGACAGGATTTCTCCCCAGTTATTTTCTGCTTGCATCGTACGGTTACCGTATAAAGTAATGGCGCTAATATTTCCAGTGATTTGACATGGAGCCACAGCGCCAATCAACCCTAAAAGCAGCGCTACCACAATGGGAGAGTGTTCATATGAATGCAAGAATAAAGAAATGGGCTCTGTTATCGTTTGGCTAACCTTAGATACTACACTGTACATCGTTATGAAACACCTACAATTCTTTTTAAGTAAATAGGAATTTGTCAGCTTTATCCTGCATGAACGGGTAGTAATTTATTATAGGTTAACTCCACTTATAACCGATTCCCCACGCAGTTTTTAGAAAATCTTCTGTTGGGAATCCAGCTTTTTTCAGTTTATCTCTCAAATTGCGAATATGGGAATCTACCGTTCGGATATCTGTTTCTGTTTCGTACTCCCACGCAATCGCCAGCAATTCCTCCCGGGTATACGTTTTAGTAGGTCTCGAAATAAATGCTTTTATAATAGAAAATTCCTTCCATGTCAGCTGGACAGTTTTATCTAAATATTGCAAGGAGTACATTTCCGTGTCCAAAATATAATCGTTATAAGTTATAGATGTCTTCTTTGTTTCATCAGAAGCACGACGGAGTAACGCATTTACTCTTGCCATCAATTCTCTTTCATCAAAAGGTTTTGTAATATAATCATCTGCCCCTGTGTTCAAACCTTTTACTACCTCTACTTTGTCTGTTCTTGCCGTAAGCATGATGATTGGTACATTTGAAAATGCACGAATGGATTTACATACCTCCCATCCATTCATTTCAGGCATCATGACATCTAATAACACAAGATTGATTTTTTCTTTTTTTACTATTTCTATCGCGTGTTTGCCTCTTGTTTCTTTTATGCACGTATATCCTTGAGGGATTAGAAATAACTCCACTAAGTCCAGCATTCTTTGTTCATCATCAACTAAAAGAATTGTTTGCATGATCAAACCTCCGACTGTAACGTTATTGTAAATGTACTCCCTTCTCCCAATTTGCTTTCCACTTCAATCCTGCCGCCATGAGCCTCTACTAGTTCTTTCACAATCGCCAGTCCCATTCCTGAACCGCCATATGCACGCGATCTTGACTTTTCCACCCTGTATAACTTTTCAAAAATAAACTCCGTTTCACCTGCGGGTATCCCCATTCCTGTATCCGTGACAGAAATGATGGTTTCTTTCCCTCTTTGATAAGCTTTTAAAGTAACCTGTGCATTTTCATTTGAATACTTCAAAGCATTATCTAATAAATTGAGTATAATTTGTTCCAATCGTAAGGAATCGGCATAGAGTTGGAAGTCTTCTTCACAAACAAGATGCAATCTCATTTTTTTCGTTTCATAGGAAGGTGCAACGAGCTTACAAATATTTTGCAAAAATGGATAAGCCCCAAAATAACTTTTCGATACGGTAAAGGACGTTTCATCCATTCTCGCCAGATCTAATAAATCTTTCACTAAATTCTTCATTCGCTCTGACTCTTCGCCAATAATGTCGAGATAGTAATTGCGTTCTTTGTCAGCCAACCCTTTTCTCATGGCTACTTTTGAATACCCTATTAGGTAGGTTAGAGGTGTACTTAATTCATGGGCAATCGATGCAAGAAATTCATTGCGCTCGTTTTTTAAATGTTCCAGGTCATTGGCCAATTTTTGAATAGAACTCGATAGCTCGCCTAATTCGTCTTTACTTGCATAAGGCAACCTTACGTCAAAATCCCCTTTACTTAATTTTTGAGTCGCCTCTTTCATCTGAATCAATGGTCTTGTCAGAACCTTTGATAATAAAGCATAGATCATAAACAATACAATAAAACTTGTAATGCCTGCTATGACAAAGTGGGTATTCATATCATCAACCATTTGGTTCATGGAGTCGGTACTCTGAAACATAAGGATATAACCAGATTGATCTCCCTTTATGCGATAGGGATGTGCGCTCACAATATAAGGTGAATTTCGCCAATCGGAAACTAATATCGTATCTTTTTCCTGGTCAAGGTCGCTTAGTAAAAATTGATATTCCTCTAGCAGCATAGAAGATTTATCAGAACTGCCAATGATGTCACCGGTACCATTTATAATCATCACTTCTCGTACTTTATGCTCTTCCATTAAGACAATATGTTGAATGGTCATATCTGAATAATTTTCTATTAATACATCCCGGTGGTTTGCACCGTTTACTAATAATGTAGAAAACTCTTCTTCCACTCTCGTATGAATCATATTTTGGTGAAGATAATACATAAAAAATGACTGCATGATGAGCACAGCAAGAAAAAAATACATTGCTAGCTTTGTAGAGATTCTGTTCACTTAGACCCTCTCTCCTTCTGTTGGAAAATAGTATAAACAATAAATGTGGAGAAATTATGCAAATCAATCCATCCATTTGGATTGTCATCCTATGCAATGCACTCATTTCATTCTACCTGATCTGCCATCCTATTTATCTGCGTATTTATGACTTTCTGCAAGCTAGTTCATGTATTTATAAATTTCCTATCAAAAATTAGTTCAAATAAATTGCATTTTGTACAATGTTTGTATAGTCTAAAAGTATAAAATAATAGGAGGGACATTATGACTATTAGTAAAAAGCTTTATAGCGCGTTTTCAATTACTATTGTATTACTTTTGGTAGTGTCGGTATTTACTTATGCAAGACTAAATACATTAGACAAAACATATACAGAGTTAATTGAAAACAGATTAGAACAAGTATATGTTGCCGGGGATATTGAATTTTCCGTTTCGCAGCAGGGTCTTCATATCCGTCATTATGTATTAACAGGAGACAAGCAAGCACTTGAGCGATACGAAAATTCTGTTAAAGAGGTGGATGAAAAAATTGCCATCTACCAAGGTCTAGTTACCACTGATTATGGAAGAGAATTATCTCAAAATATCGCTGAGGTCACACAAACCTACCAAGAACAAGCGGCAGCTCTGATTAATACATATGAAATGGGACAACAAGACCGTGCGATTGCGATGATTAATGAAATGAAGGAAACAGCCGATCAGCAATTAATGCTGGCAGATAAAATTTTGAAACGTAACCGAGATTTATTTGCCGAGACTTCCCAAAAAGCAACAAATATTGTAGAAAGAACTGGATTTGTGCTAATGATTTTAACAGGTCTAGGTATTATTCTTTCTCTTATTATACTAAGCCTCATCATCCGTACGATTAGTACACCTATTAAAAGGTTGACACAATCTGTACAGGAAATGGCAAAAGGCAATTTACGAGTCGACGATATAACTGTGAAGTCAAAGGACGAAATTTCCAGTTTGGCGCATTCCTTTAATGAAATGAAGGTAAATATCATTTCTTTATTACAACTTGCTGATAATAATGCCACGAATCTGTCCTCTGTTGCTACACAGTTAAGAAGAAATTCGCAAGATTTAACTACTATTTCGGAATCTGTACAAGATTCTACAGAAGATATTGTATCAAAAATTGAATATACAGCTCAGTCTACAGAAGAAAGCGCGGCAGCCATGGACGATACAGCAAAAGGGGTGCAGCAAATTGCTGAACTTACCCAAGAACTCCATGCTAGCACACAAGTATCACGCGACTTAGCAAACCATGGCCAGGAAAGTATTTTCAATGCTAAAGATAAAATGCATACAATCGAAAACATGACAAAGCATACGACAGAACGAATCCATCAGCTTGGCATTCAGTCGCAGGAAATTCAAGTGATTACAGAAGTCATCACAGGCATTAGTGATCAAACGAATTTACTGGCGTTAAATGCGGCAATTGAAGCAGCAAGAGCTGGTGAACATGGCAAAGGTTTCGCTGTCGTAGCAGATGAAGTAAGAAAATTAGCAGAGCAATCGAAAGAATCCGCTTCTAATATTGTTACACTAACGTCCGGTATTTTAACAGAAATTCAGGAAGTGGAAAAAATGATTGAAGCGAATTTATCAGCAGTCGATCAAGGGGTAGACACCATTCAAATTGCTGAGCAATCATTTATGGAAATTGCGGCAGCCGTGGAAAAAATGATGGACCGTACAGCGGAAGTCTCTGCCGTGACAGAAGAAATTTCAGCATCTGCAGAGCAAGTAGCTGCCTCTATTTCTGAAATCGCGACCAACGCACAGGGCGTGAATGAGTCCATTGGGCATGTAGCACAAGAGGTAGAAACGCAAACTGCCTCTACCCAAGAAATTAATGCTATTGCCGAAAATTTAACGGAAAAGGCAGACGAATTAACAAATAATATTCATAAATTTAGTTTTTAATAAGAAAAATACAGCTTCTATGTTTGAAATTAAAAAAACGCTACTAGGCAAGATGTTTCTTTTCCCTAGTAGCGTCTTTTTAGTTTGCCAGTGCTTCTTCTACAATTACACCTTCAGCTTTGATATCTTCACCAAAGGCCGGTTTTAATATTTTGCCAGATGTTTCGGCAAGAAGCCCTTCGCAACCGGATCATTTAGAAATATAGTTTTATTCCGTTATAATGACCACTTTGCCATTCCCTTTTCCATCGATCACCGTTTGGAACGCTTCACTTGCTTGTGATAGTGGATAGGATTGGCCAATGCTTAGCTGGATTTGTTCTTTTTCAAGCAACTCGGTTACAGCCTGTACAGCTTCTGCATATTGTTCAGATGTAGCATTCCATAAAATTAGGCCCACAATAGAGCTTTCCTTTTGCATGGCTAAGCGCGGATTGATTTCTATTGTTCCTCGGTTTCCGACAACCACAATCGTTCCGTTTTTTGCAATCAGCTGCAAATCTGTTTCTAAATTCACATTCGCCAAAAATTCAATAATGACATCTGGTTCTCGGCCATTTAGTTGAGCCCGTACATCTTCGAGTGTGTCAGCTGTCACATGATCAAATACAAAATCAGCACCTGCTGCTTTTACTTGTGCTTTTCCTTCCGCTTGACTCGCTGTGCCGATCACGGTAGCACCTAACGCTTTTGCTATCTGTACCGCAATTAACCCTACACCACCGCTCGCACCATGAATGAGCACCGTTTGACCAGCTTGCACTTGCCCTCGGTGCACTAATGCGCGGTAGGCTGTCATCGCTGGAACACCTAACGCAGCCCCGACTTCAAAGGAACAATTATCCGGTAGGCGGTGGACAAACCGACCTTCACAAACCATTGTTTCTGCCAGTGTACCCGTTGAGCGGCCATTTGGAGACACGCCTACCCATACACGATCCCCTACCTGCACATGCTGAATATCCTCACCGATTTCTTCCACAATCCCTGCACCGTCCACGCCTGGTGTATAAGGCAGGGACGGCACTACCGCATACGCCCCCGATAATGTATACGTATCGCTTGGATTCACTCCCGCTGCTTTGATCGCAATGCGCACCTCGTCACGCGCCAAGCCCTTTTCTTCGATTGATTGCAAGTGAAGCTGCTCCGCTCCGCCAAACTGATTCACAATAATTCCTTTCATATGTATCCCCTCCTGCTTTTATTATACGAGGTTTAAATAAAACGAGGTAACAATTTGCTATATTCTGAAAACAACCCCTTACTTTATTTTATATGAATGACTACTATAATTTCCCCTAGAAAATAAAAACAGCAGCAAGGCTTTGTTTGCCTGCTACCGTTAAAAATCTACCATCTCGAACTCCATAAGACCGGGACGATTCATGTGGATACTTTATATTTTGCTTAATGTCTTTTGAAACATGGAGACTAATTGTTCGGTATTTAATACTGATTGAATCATTGCTTCCATATATTCCGCTTGATCTAAGGCTGCATAATTCCAGAAAAAACCTTGTTTTTTAGCATACGCATTTATGAATAGTCGCGTTGTACGCCCATTTCCCTCTCGAAATGGATGAATCATATTGAGCTCAGATTTAAAATAAGCCAGTCTTTCTGCCGCTTCCTTAATCGACTGCCACTTTGGTTCATTTTGCATTTCGCGGAAAAGTTGCTCCGCCATTCTCGAAATATGCTGCGCTTGGCAAAAACGCGTCGTCCCCTTCGCCAACTGCACATTCCGCACTTGACCAGCAAATTGATAAATATCCTGAAATAAATAATGATGCAATGCTAGTAGCGTATTCCAATCAAATCGTTCAAATTGAAAATGACCCTGCTCTATTTCTAAAGACCTTACCATAAAGACATATTGCTCTGCTCTTTCTAAATCATGCAGATTCTCGATCCCTAAGATATTGTACTTTACTAAATAATCCTCATCTTCACCAAAATTATACTTTTCCAAGTTTCAACACACCTTTAATCATAGCCGGTGTAAGTGATTTCCCTTTGTTCACAGTTTCTATGGCTTGAAGGGCTATCTTTTTATCAATGGAAAAGTTCTCAAGTGTTAGATTTTTTTCAACACGTTTAAACATATCCGATTCTAATGTAATTTTAGACAATAAAAAATACCCCCTCAATATCTATAAATATGCCCATTTTGTTACCTTTAATTATAAATTAATTATCCCGGAATGTAAAACCAGGAGGGCTTATACATCTCCTTAGCAAATCGTTAAACCATCCTTTAGGGTGGATAGAAAAATGGAAAAAGGCATGGGTCCGCTAACCTCATGCCCACACCTATCCCTTCTTGCATTCGCTTTATCTTACCTATGAAAGTCCACTTCACTCTATCACAAGGTTTTTCTCCACTACTTCTTTAAGAGCACAGGAATAACTGAACGAATCGCTTTTAGCTTCAAGAAGTTTTCAGCCTGTCCTGTCAAGAAACCGTATTCCCCAATGGATTTATCCGAACGGTGAAGCATTTTAAAAATACCCTCTAGGATTGTTTGATTCATTCCATAAGCCACATTGGCGAAATGTTTTTCCCCGTTTAACTTGTTTGCTAATACCTTACGAACTTTGCTATCGTATTGATCTACTTCATTGTTTGCGATGCACTCTGCAGCAATTTTCCCGGAAATGCATGCGTTATCAATCCCGCCTCCATGAAGCGCAGATACTAAACCGGCTGCATCTCCCGTCAATAGGGAATTCCCGTGTACTAGATTTTCCGGCATTATCACAGGGCAAATGCCGCCTAATTTACGTGTACGCTCATAAGAAGTCAACTTTTCCCGCTCGATAATCTCCTCTAATACATTCCATAGATTATCTGTTGTGTCATCAAATATGATTAAACCGACATTTGCTTCTCTGTCACCTTTCGGAAATACCCAGTAATAGCCTTTATGACGGTCTAAAATTGCAGCAAAAATCTTATCTTTATATTTTGTAAAATCGCCAAGCATGGTATACTGTGCCGTTAAGCCTGAAGTTTCTTTATAGAATGATTGCCAGCCGTGAGCTTTCGATGTAACAGACGGAGCTCCTGAAGAATCAATTATATAGTCGTAGTTTGCTGATAGCTCCTTGAATTTATCCTTTGAGATAGGCGAATTTTCGTGAATTTGAACACCTAATTCTCTAGCTTCTTTCGCTAAACCGATTTGCCACTCTTGACGGTCAATCATCCATAATTTAATATCCTCTCCAGTTGGGAATGAATATGTAGTTTTCACTTTAAAATCTAAAGCATCTACTTTAAAACGCAAACCATCTTTTGGTTCGCCTAAAAGATCTAGCGTATCAAAAAAGCCTTCCGCACATCGGATATGGTCGCCAATTTTATATTGATCAAACAGTTCAACTTCTAACCCTAGTTTCGCTCCTTCAATCGCAGCTGTTAAACCAGCTGGTCCCCCACCGATAATAGCAATTCTTTTCATAAAAATCCCCCTCGCTTTATCTATTTTATGGAATTATTTCACATTAAATATCCTTTTATAGCAAAAAGAGTAGCATATTAAACTAACATACAAGTCAATTAACTTTTCACTATCTGCTGCTCACACCGCCACTTATTATAGATTTTATGCTCCTATTAAATGAAAAAGAACAATTCCAGTCGCTTCAAACTTCTAATAAGCTTGGGAAGTTTCATTCTATAAACTTCCTTGCTTTTTGACGTAATTCTTTCATGATGCCGCTGCTATTTACTATTTTTAATACATTTTCTGTTCATAAAAAAAAGCAAAAACCCCTCCTATTCAAAGGGTTTTTGCTGATGTTCCCAAACATTCCAACTTTCTTCTTTATTCACTGCTAAGAGCCGCAGCTTTTTCCTCTAACAGCTGGTCCCATTGTTTTTGATAGCGATGATAAATAAGGGGGTATTGCTGTTGTACATAGCGAATGCCAGCCACATAGTCTTCCGTTTTCGTTTCAAATTGCGCTATTAGCTCTGGAGGCATCATTTGAGTGGCATATTCCATAATGACATCTTTAACCCCCGTCTCTTCGTAAAATAACTGGAGAGCCTTTAGTGTGACAGGTGTAAATACATCGCTATCCGCAGTCATACGATTTATTTCCTGCTGCACTTTATCCCATTCTTTCAACTTCTGACGGAACTCCTGAACAGTTGGATGCTTCGGGTTGAAATCATGTATTAAATCAAGATAAAAAGCAGCTACGCGTAAATAACCTTCTGCAAAGTATGCTTCATATTCATTCATAAGCAAATCCGCAATTACCTGTTTATTTTCTTCCTCTTCTTCCTGCATGGCCTGGAAAAAATTCTGCATTGTTCGCTGAATTTCATGTGCCCGTTCCCATTTATTCAATACAGCCACTGTGTTGATCCACATTATATAAAGATAAATGCAATCCAGCTCTTGTTGTTCTAGCGATGCCACTTCTTTTTCTATCAGTGGCAATGCCTCCTCTTCCCGTTCTAACAGCTGATAAATCTGGATAAACAATACACGGTACATATCCATGCATTCTTCATTTTCATGACATGCCTCGTTTAATAAATCTAGTGCCTCTTCGGCATAGCCTGCATTTATTAAAAGCTTGCCTGTTATGCCAACCATATCCCAGTACTCTTCCGGATTGCCATTTTTCAATAAAATTTGCACCTGGTCATTAAATTGTTCCATATCCTCTTTCAATAAATACATTTGAGCTAAGCCTACCCTGGCTTCGACCAGATGCGGAGCTTTTTTAAGGACTGTATTAAACAGTTCTTCTGCTTGCGCCCAATTTTTCTGGCTGGTATATTCCAGCGCTTTATATAGAACTTCCTCCAGGTAGCCTTCGTATTTTCTCCAGATATCATATTTTTGCCGTTCAATTGGGTCGCGTAAGATGTCATAGATTTTTGTGACTTTTTCAAACTCCTCAGGATCTTCATCTGATGAATATTGCACAATAAGCTCTGCGTATTTTTCCTCTATTTCTTCTTGACTGGCATTGGAACCTAGCTTTAGGACTTTGTAGTAATCGTCTGCTGTCACTTTACCGTTTCTTTCATTGTGTGCCGTTTTCTTTTCCATTTTGAAAAACCCCTCTTCCTACTAGAAATCAGTGCAACTATTTATAGGTAACCTATACCCAAAATAAGGTATCCATAATTATCATTGCTAAATAAAAATAGAACCGTTATTCAGCAATATATTACGGAAAGGGCAATTTAGAACCGCGAACGAATGATAATATAGGTCTCGAAAAAGCCAAAGTCTTTATCGAAAAATTATATGCTTAAGTTAAAAGTATCTAGTTAAAAAGCACAAACCCTTCAGGAAAAGGGATTTGCGCTTCTCGTTATGGCCAAAGCCTTGAAGCAGGTACCTTAGAAGAGACTTATTTATGAAAAGCAAGAGGTTATCGGGAGCCTGAAAATATGTACAAACCATTCTTTAATTACTGCCATGAACAGTAATTAAAGTATATGTTGATGAACAAATGCTTGACCTCCTCTCGTAACATTTGCCATGGTTACATAAGTTCATTTATGAATTCGATGAATCATTATTTCCATTTTGGTTCGAATTTTTTAGCTTCTTGTCCTTATAAAAATCTACAAAAAGATTCCCTTTCGAATCCACTTGAGCCAAGAACACATCCTTTAATGATTGAGCCCCTTGTTTTTCTATTTCTTTCATAAGCCATTTTTTTGAATAACCTAAAATAGATAAGTTTTTATTTAAAATATGACCATCGACTATTAATAAACTGGGTGCCTGTTCAAGTGTTACCTTCATGCCAAGTAAACGAGGTGTGATGGGCTCTAGATCCGTTTTTTTCATAATGCTTAGTTCCCCGTTTGTTTCTAATATGGCTATTTGGACATCATCTACTTTAAATACCCCTTTTTCTCTTAGCAACATCATTAGTTCATCAATTACAATTTTATTTTTCTTCATGCTTTCTTCTAACACTTCTCCATTTTTCACGATGATAGAAGGTCTACCATCCGTTAATTGTGAGAACTTCCTCGACTTCATACCTAAGATCCCCAGCACAATCGGGAAAAATCCCCAAATCGCTAAGGAAACTACTCCATTCGAAATTTGAATATTTTTATCAACAGACATACTTGCTGCAATCGATCCGATTGTAATTCCTACCACATAATCAAAAAACGTAAGTTGGGAAAGCTGTTTTTTCCCCATGATTCTAGTCAAAAATAACAGTAAAATAAACGCTATAATTGAACGAATGAGAATGAGTACAAAATCAGACAAGATAAATTCCTCCATTTTCTATTTCCGGGTTGATTATTTTTTTTTTATTATTGGGTAATCCTAAGGTAGATATTCAAAAATCGGAGGATTATCTAAATTGATTAAAAAATGGACTTTGTCTTTATTTCTTTTTATGCTTTTATCTGGATGCTCAAATATAAATGGGGAAAATGAATTCACTGAAAAGATTCATTCAATTGAACAGGTTTTACATGCACCTAAGTGGCAACAACTCAAATCGCTTGGCGATGACTTAGATCACCTGTATCAAAAAAATCAATGGAAAATACAACTAATGGGAGATGAAGGCGAGTATGAAAGCCTAGAGGAAAGCATTCATCATTTAATTGTGGCCATCGAAGAGCAAGACATCACAGAAATAAAATTAGAATTAGCATCCGTAAAAACACTTATAGAAGACATTTATTCATTATAGACACTTCATTCGAAAGTGATGCTGCAGTCTTAGGAGAAAGAAAAAACGGCATAAATCTTATGATGGCCGTTTACTTTTTTTAGACCGTTCATAATATAGAATGAGATATTTGAACGGGAGGTTAACACAATGAAGCCATACAATCAGTTCAATAATGGCGATAATACAATGAAGTCATTCAATCAGTTTAATAATAATAATAATAATAATAACAGTAACATTCCCAGTAACAGTAATACAGTTACCGGGGAAGGCACGCCTACTAATGAAGTGACTGTTGCGCAATTAGCTGTATTAGGTGGCGTTCTCTCAACATTAGGTAGTATCATTTCCACTTATGCTTCAGTTCTAGCACTGGAAGAATTGCAACAAACACAAAATAAGAGTAGCAATAACAGCAATAATAATATTAGTACTAACAACAACAACAATAATAATAACGATAAAATAAGTGCACTGGAAAAACAGGTGCAATACTTAACAAAAGAACTCCATAAACAGAAAAAATTAAGGAAGTAGGAGAATTCAGTGTTATGAAAGATTAGCATCTCTGCCCCTCGGGAGGAGTTAAACACCGAATTCTTCACCCTCCTTGTACAGCCACATCTGGATAGCTAGGCGTCCATCATCTTCTTTACACTTCCCTTTTCTCCTTTCGCCCCTACATTTTGAATATGTTTATATGCATGTTAATTTTTGCTACTTTTAAAAAGGTGCATTTCTGGCATTGTTTTTATGTGTTTTAAATACCACATACATAAAAAAATACACAAACCTCTTATAAAGAAAGTTTGTGTATTTTTTATTTATAGTGCGGATTTTACTCTTCTCTTTTAATTTGTTCCATAATTTTTTTATGGCGCTTTAGTTCTCTTTTCGAAATCGGTACAATTTCATGACGTAACATTTTCATGATAGAGAATATTAATAATAACACTACTATCGTGAATGGAAGAGCTGATATTAACGAAGCTGTTTGCAGGGCTTCAAGTCCACCTGTGAAAAGAAGAACACTCGCAATCGCTGCCATTAAAACGCCCCAAACTACCTTTAAGAAAAGACCTGGGTTTAATGAGCCATTCGATGTCATACTCGCCATGATGAAGGTTGCTGAATCTGCTGAAGTAATTAAGAAGGTGAAGATTAATAAAATCCCCAAAATCGAAGCAATCATTGTTAATGGAAGCTGGTCTAGTAACTGGAACAGAGCAACCGTTACATCGACATTGACAGCCCCTGCAATATCCGTGCCTTTATTTAAATCCAAATAAAGGGCAGAGCCGCCAAACACGGCAATCCAGAAACAAGAAATTAGCGGTGGAATAACCAGGACTCCCACAATAAATTCACGAATAGTACGTCCCCTTGATACACGGGCAATAAATGCCCCGACAAATGGCGACCAAGCAATTGCCCATGCCCAGTAAAAGATTGTCCAATCTTTCACCCATGTTCCGCCTGCATATGGCTGCAAACGCAAACTATATTGGACGAAGTTCGTAATATAATCACTGATTCCTAATACAAAACTTTCTAAAATAAAGATAGTAGGACCTGTAACAAAAACAAATAGCAATAGCAGGATTGCAAGATACATATTGATGTTACTTAATATACGAATGCCTTTTTGCAAGCCCGTTGTGGAAGAGGCCATATAACCCACGAACATAACAGCAATAATTCCTAACTGAACCCAAACAGAAATCGGTATATTAAACACAGCGTTTAAACCGCCGTTTGTTTGCAAAACACCTAAACCAATAGAGGTTGCGACTCCCATAACAGTAGCGATAACAGCTAAAATATCAATCGTATTTTTAATGCCTCGATTTGTTCCTGTGACAGGTTCTAAAGCTGTAGACATTAACAAGTCCTTCTTTTTATTAAATTGCATAAAAGCCATTACTAGCCCCATGATTGCAAACACAGACCATTGACTGACACCCCAGTGGAAAAATGAATACCCCATCGCCAGCCTTGCTGCATCTGTCGACAAAGCCTCTACGTCACGGAATGGCGTTGTAAAGAAATGGCTCATCGGCTCTGCTACTCCCCAGAAAACGAGACCGACCCCCAGACCGGCTGAGAATAACATGGCAATCCAAGAATGAAATTTAAACTCCGGTTTTGCATCCTTCCCGCCTAATCTAATTTTTCCGTATTTAGAAATGGCTAGCCCAATTAAAAATACAACGATACTAAAGACCGATAATAAATAAAACCAGCCAAAATTGTCTGTTGTTAATCCGAACAAGAAATTAACTACATTACCGAACGTATTAGGTGCTATGATACCAAATACCACACACAACAGAACAAATAGCCCCGGCACACTGAATACAATATTCGAAAAATACTTTCCCTTCACTGTCTTCACCTCAAATTAAATAACACGCTAACTCCTTTATCCCCATATTTTTGTAATTTCAAACGCCGATAATGCCTGTTTCAGGGGTAAGAAAGGAAGTTCGATTCATGAAGATAGGCTCAGGCGCATTATGGCTTTTACTTAGGGATTGCGATCATGCCATTTGAAGGGTCTGGTTTCATGATAGGGAAAAATTATGGTTCGAAGGGGCAGAAAAGAGGAGAGGGCTTGTAGGCGAAGGTATATTGAATTCACTTTATTCTTTTGTTTCAATCATTCGTTTATGTTTCTCTTTATGTAAATTACTATTATCAATGCATGCTTTCCTAAATTAAAAAAGGTCCAACCGAATTGGTTGGACCTTGCTTTATAATAAAGTTGAGCAGAACTTTCATCAATAAAGCAATTGGAGTAATGAGTGTTACTTCATGTCAATTTGTCTAAAGGTCATAACATATACCTATTGTTAGAACACTCCACTAACAGACGCAATTCAAATTTAAGGTAAATATACTTAGGGGAGTATAGTTAGCAGAATCCTTATTTAAAATTCGAATTACTATTGGTAGTATAATAAAAACTGTACTACAATACAAGTAAAAATTATCATAGGTTAATTTTTCCTCTGTTTTAATCTCTTTTATTCTCGTTTTCAGAATAATTTCGCTTTTATAACCTAAGAAACCTGTATTAATAGCTGTTATATCCTGAAAATAACTACTTATTTTTAGGTAGCTATTTTAGATACGCATTAGAAATTTCTCCTTCATTGGCTTGGTGAACAGATTTTCCAAACATTCATGAAGGGTAATTTTGCGAGCCTGGTTATTTTTATATAAGAATGCTGGGGGATAGTTCATTAAAAAGTTAGGGGCAGCCTAAGCTCTTAAATTCTGTTACTCAGCTTATCGCTTCAAGCGCATTTCGACATACGGCTTATCTATCATTAAGTGACCTAACACTTATTTTTACCCACCCTTCTGATACGATTTCATGCAGCCTTGCACACATATTAGCCCACTCCCCACCTATGCGTATCGATTGCATTGAAAACGCGTTGCATATTATGATGAGCATATTCTGTAGAAAAGGATTCGATTGCATGAAAGAAATTTTACTTATACTATTACTTCAACTAATATACGTACCACTATTTACGCTGCGTACCATTTTCCTTGTAAAAAATATTACTATGCTCGCGGCGTTAATCGGGATTGTAGAGATGCTCATTTATGTGTTTGGTCTGTCGCTTGTATTTAGTGGCGATCAAGGGCTCCTCGCGATGGTCGTTTATGCGGTCGGGTTTGGTCTCGGAATTATTATCG
The DNA here is from genome assembly GCA_014595895.1 of Lysinibacillus odysseyi. Taxonomy (GTDB): domain Bacteria; phylum Bacillota; class Bacilli; order Bacillales_A; family Planococcaceae; genus Lysinibacillus_B; species Lysinibacillus_B odysseyi_A. The sequence goes on from JABUKB010000002.1 coordinate 103,270, forward strand.
GGACACGCATTGAGCAAAAGCTTGCAATTGGTTATATTTACGTCACGATTAATACACAAAATCGCAATGAAGAACTGATCAAGGGCATTCGAGAAGAAGGATTTGCACTCACGACGTATGTAGGCGAAGGGCGCGACAGCCAGCGTTATAAATACGAAATTTTAACGAAGCGTAACCGCGAGAAGGAGTTATTTATGCTCGTGCAGCACCATGAACCGAATGCATTTATTATTTCCTATGAGCCAAAGTCGTTCAAGGGCGGCTTTTTGGTCAAACGAATGAAACAACATAAAAAACATAACTAGTCCCTAGAAAGGGATTAGTAGCAAGATGGCTTTCCTGTAAGTTTCGGCTTACGGGAAAGTCTTTTTTGATTATTCAGTGCAAGTTAACACTTGTCCTCCCTTCTATGTTTTGTACACTAATTGGCGAATAAATTCCATCTGACCCCTTCACTTTCTTATAAACTGAGTATTCAAAAAATATCAGGTGCATTTACAATGAATATATTCTGATATGGAGGAGTGTTATAAAAATGTCAATTTTAAAAGGGTCAGAGGTAGTAAAGCGCGGGATGGCATTGATGCAAAAAGGCGGTGTCATCATGGACGTGGTCAATGCCGAGCAAGCGAAAATTGCAGAGGCTGCAGGCGCTGTAGCGGTAATGGCTTTAGAACGCGTACCTTCTGACATCCGCGTAGCGGGAGGAGTTGCGCGAATGGCAGATCCACGCATTGTAGAAGAAGTAATGAATGCCGTATCCATTCCGGTAATGGCCAAGGCACGTATCGGTCACATTGTAGAAGCACGTGTCTTAGAATCGATGGGGGTCGATTTTATTGATGAAAGTGAAGTATTGACACCCGCTGACGAGGAATTCCATTTATTGAAAAGCCAATATACTGTGCCATTTGTATGTGGGTGCCGGGACTTAGGTGAAGCAGCAAGACGTATCGGCGAAGGTGCGGCAATGCTTCGTACAAAAGGAGAACCAGGTACAGGAAACATCGTAGAAGCTGTCCGTCATATGAGAAAAGTAAATGCACAAGTGCGTGCTGTCGTAGCGATGAATGAAGACGAATTAATGACAGAGGCTAAAAATTTAGGGGCACCTTTCGAAGTGTTGCTAGCCATTAAGCAAGAAGGTCGTTTACCAGTTGTCAATTTCGCAGCGGGAGGAGTTGCTACTCCTGCAGATGCTGCGCTCATGATGGAATTGGGAGCAGATGGTGTATTTGTGGGTTCCGGTATATTTAAAGCGGAAAACCCTGAAAAATTTGCACGTGCGATTGTACAGGCGACAACACATTATCAAGATTATGCACTGATTTCGGAAGTTTCCAAAGAAATCGGGGTACCGATAAAAGGCATTGATATTCGTCAATTGGTACCAAGCGAACGTATGCAGGAGCGTGGATGGTAATGAACATAGGGGTGCTTGCTTTGCAAGGGGCGGTGACAGAACATGTTCGAGCTATCCAGTCATGCGGAGCAAATGCAATCTTAGTAAAATCCAGCAATGATTTGGCACAGGTGGATGGATTACTGTTACCCGGTGGAGAAAGTACAGCAATGCGCCGGTTAATCGACTATGCCCAACTGTTACCAGCACTTCAGGAATTCAGCATGGAGAAACCTGTCTTTGGTACATGTGCAGGTCTCATTTTGCTCGCTTCTGAAATTGAGAATGAAACCCCTCATATCGGAAAGATGAGAATAACAGCACGTCGCAATGCTTTTGGGAGACAGGTCGAAAGCTTTGAGGTTCCTCTTAGCATTCGAGGGGTGAAAGAAGATTTTTCAGCCGTCTTTATTCGAGCTCCGAAAATTGTAAGTGTCCATGAGGATGTCGAGGTATTAGCAACATTTGAGGGCGATATTGTTTGTGCGAGAGATCGTCATTTCATTGCTTGTTCCTTCCATCCGGAGTTAACGAATGACCTGTCACTCATGCAATATTTTTTAGCAATGTGTCGAGAAAAAGCAGAAGAACAAGTAGCCCAGTGATTTCACAATGTACTAGGCACTGAGACAACAAAGGGTGTTCAAAAAGTAAAAATACTTTCTGAACACTCCTTTTGGTATCGTCAGCAGTTAATCCAAACGTCATAATGACAATTCCAAAAAAAAAGCCACAACTCTACCATTGAGTTATGGCCTGCTCACCGTTCCTTACTCTATTGACCCATTATTGATTGATGAGTTGTTTGATGATAAATTCACGGTTCCGTTTCTCAAAAGCCTCATTATGCGATGACACTTTCGCATATTGATCGGCTGTTGGTTCTAGGCTCACCTTAATATCATTGATGGCATTGATCGCATCCTGGAACGTGCCTGAAATTAAATACACTTTGTTGTCGTGTTTCGAAATATCTCCGACCGCATAGATCCCGTCTACCGTTGTTAAGCCTTTGCTGTTTGTGACGTAATAATAATTGTATTGTTCATCTTGCTCTGGCGTGATGTCCGTCTCGAACGTAAAGGAACGGTCTCGGTCATAGCCATGATTTACTAATACATCATCAACGACAATGGAAGTAAGCTTATTCGTTTCGATATTTTTTAAAATCACTTCTTTAATTTTTGTCTTTTCTTCATTTGCTATCAACGATTGGATTTGTGTGTTCATAATGATTGGGACACCGTTTTCTTGCAAATAGGAAATTTGGGCTTCGTGTGCAGAAAGCTTGTCGCCACGATAAATGACTATGATATTTTTGGCCACACCGATTAAATCTTTTGCCCAGTCAATGGCTGAATTGCCGCCGCCGGAAATTAAAATCGATTTATCTTGAAAGCTTTGGATGCCGCGGATCGTATAATGAAGATTTGATATTTCATATTTCTCCGCCCCTTCCACATGCAGCTTAATCGGGTTAATAATACCCCCGCCTGCAGCAAGAATTACCTTTTTCGAATAATGCTTTTTCCCATCATTTGTTTCAATAACAAATAGCTCGCGGTCCTTCGAAATAAAGTCCACCTTTGTATTTAGGTGTACAGTTGGATTGAATGTGAGCCCTTGTTGTACTAAATTTTGAATAACATTTTGTGCAGGTGTTGCCGGTACCCCGCCAATGTCCCAAATAATTTTTTCAGGATAAATGTGCAGTTTACCACCGAGCTCTGATCTGTATTCGATAATCTTCGTTTTTAATTCTCGTAAACCTCCATAAAATGCACTATATAAACCAGCAGGACCCCCACCAATAATCGTAATGTCGTAGACGTCTTTCATACAAAACACTCCAATCCAATAATTGTATTCACTGCGCTACCCGTTTGAAACAGTTTGAAGACTCATCATGTTCAACTGATTATGGTGTCGTCCAATAGGCACTACGGATGGTGAATTTGAAACAGGATCTTGAATGACCATGCAATCTAGCGCAAAAATATCTTTAATCAGGGAACTGGTAATAATAGCAGAAGGAGATCCTTCCGCCACTAACTTCCCTTCTTGTAAGGCAAAAATATAATTGGCATACCGCGCGGATAAGTTAATATCATGCAATACCATCACAATCGTCGTTCCATATTTCACATTTAAATCTGTCAGTAAATCTAAAATTTCCACTTGATACGTGATATCTAAATACGTTGTCGGCTCATCCAAAAATAAAATATCTGTCTGCTGTGCCAGGGCCATGGCAATCCATACACGCTGCCTTTGACCGCCGGACAGTTCATCGATATGACAATCCGCAAATTCCGTAATATTCATCATTTCCATCGCTTCTGCTACGGCCTCGTAATCCTTTTTCGACCAACCTTTTAAAAAGCTTTGATGCGGAAATCTGCCTCTTCCCACTAAATCCGCCACCGTAATCCCTTCTGGCACAATAGGTGATTGCGGCAATAGACCCAGTACTCTGGCAAGGTACTTCGGCGGGATTTTTTGAATGGGTTTCCCGTCTATCGTTACTTGTCCCGATGTCGGTTTAATTAACCTTGCCATCGTTTTCAAAAGCGTAGACTTTCCGCAACCATTCGCACCAATAATAATGCTGATTTCATTGCTGGGAATCGTTACACTCACATCGTGTAAAATTGTTTTTTGATCGTAGCCAGCAGTAATGTTTTCCGCTCGAAATGTATGTGTCGCTCTCATATTATAAATCTCCCTTTCGATTGATACGGATTAATAGATAAATTAAATACGGTGCACCGATCAGACCTGTAATCACTCCTACAGGGTATCTTGCTTCAAATGCGAACTGGCCGATTAAATCAGCAGCTAATACTAAAATCACTCCGATGAGACCAGCCGGCAGGATATTGGAAAATCCAACACCAACTATTTTCTTGGCAATAGGACCCGCTAAAAATGCAACGAAGGCAATCGGTCCAGTTGCTGCTGTAGCCATGGCAATCATGAGCACTGAGCTAACTAATAACACAACTCTCGTTTTATTCGTGCCCACTCCCAGTGAAGTGGCTGCTTGTTCACCAAGCTCTAACATTTCCAGTCGTTGCGCGTAGTAGATGATAATAGGTGTGCAAATGCAAACCGTCACGAGCAACGGATAAAGATTTTCCATTTTTGCCCCGTTTAAACTCCCACTTACCCACCGCATCGCAGAAGGAATATCGTGTGTGTTCCCAATGACCATTAGATAGGAAATAAAGGCATTCAGCATCGCTTGAATACCGATGCCAATTAAAATTAGTCGCCCAATTGAAAACGAGCTACCTTTTGACAGCACATAAATGACGATTACCGTTAGAAGACCTCCTGCTACAGAAGCAAAGGATACGACCAGGTTACTTGCATGCAGCACGATAATGCAAAAGACGGCAGCTGCACTTGAACCGGCTGTAATCCCGATTACATTCGGATTGGCCAATGGATTTCGCAGCATGGTTTGAAAAATATAACCGCCAACACCAAACGCAAATCCGGTCAATACGCCTGCAACCATTCTCGGAAGCCGAATCGTTTCCACCGCAAAGGAAGCACCCTTTACCTTTTCTCCTAACAATACACTCACAACATCTTTAACAGGATAAATCGTATTGCCGAGCATCAGCATCGTACCCATCAGTGCGAGCGAAATAACAGCTAATAAAGAAGTCATCAAAAGGAATCGGCGTTTTCTTTTCATTCGTGAACGTAAAATAGAATTCATTGTTTCATTTATCATAATGCACGCATTTTCGCTTTCATCGTAATTACTATTAAAATGGGAGCCCCTATAAAGGCTGTTACAATTCCCACTTCCAGTTCACTAGGGCTGCCTAGTAATCTTCCGCAAACATCAGCAATCGTTAAAATAATTGCGCCAGCAACTGCGGAAAGCGGAATGATATAACGCACATCCGGTCCAATAATTAGCCGGATTAAATGCGTTGCCAACAATCCGATAAACCCAATCGGTCCTGCTAATGCAGTTGCAGCCCCGCATAATAATACGCCTCCAAAAGAAGCTACAAGTCGAATGGTACCTGTTCGAACACCTAAGCCAGTCGCCACATCATCCCCCAAGGCAAGAGCATTTAGAGCTGGTGCCGTAACTATAGCTATCAATAGACCCACGACTAAAAATGGAATGAACAGCATAATCGTATCCCAGCTACCTGAACCGACACTACCCACTTGCCAAAATCTAAATTGGTCCATTACGTTCGTACGAGGAATCATAATGGCTACCACAAGTGAGGATAATATGGCACTCGTAGCTGCCCCTGCTAACACAAGCTTAAGTGGTGTCGCTCCCCCGCTTCCAAACGAACCAACAGTAAATACAAAAATCGCAGTAATCATGGCACCCGCTATTGCCAGCCAAATATATTGATTTGCAGTACTAACATGTAAGAAGGCAATCCCACATACAACAAATAAAGATGCCCCTGTATTGACTCCTAATATACTTGGATCCGCAATAGGATTACGTGTTACAGATTGCATTAATGCACCGGATACTCCTAGTGCCGCACCGCACATAAAGCAAAAAATGGTACGCACGATTCTTTGTGCAACAACATTTGCTTCATGAGATCCAACTTCTGAATGAAACAAAACATCCAGAAGTTGAGTCCAAGTAATCATCCGCGAACCAAATACAAGCGATGCTAGGACACTTATTCCAAGTAAAATAGAAAGCAATAGAAGAAGCTTTGCAACATTACGCGGAACAAGTGATTGCTTATTTTCTGAAACGGATGGATTTTTCATATTATTTCAGCTTTTTCGCAACATCTGCGATTAATGTCAAGTACTCATCAATTGTATAGGCAATCGATAATGGGTTTGGGTTACCTGCAGCAGCTAATGGTGTGTTATCACCAATAATAACAACTGCACCATTTTGGATAGCTGGCACTTTTCCCAAAATAGGATCAGCTTGTAAAGCAGCTAACGTATTGTCATCACCGTATGCGATCAGTATTTCTGCATCATTTAAAGCATCTGCGTTTTCCGCACTTAATTCGATATAGAAGCCCGATTCATCCGTCATTTGGTCTTTAATGCTTTGCGGGTACTCCATACCGATTTCTTCTAAAAATTCACCACGTGGATCAGCTGGTGTATAGACATAAAACTTCGATAAATCTGTCACAGTGAACATAGCAAATGCCGCTTTCTTGCCTTTGATTTCTGGGAATTCATTTGCCTTGTCAGCAATTAACTTCTCTGTATCAGCGATTAACTGTTTCCCTTCTTCTTCCATGCCCATACCTTTTGCGTTGTAGAGGATTTGATCACGCCATGTAATCACCCATGGAATTTCTGGATAAGCAACGACAGGAGCAATTTGGCTTAACGTATCATAGTCTTCTTGCGTAATACCTGAATACGCAGCTAAAATGACATCCGGATTCGAGTCAGCAATAGCTTCAAAATCTAGCCCGTCCGTATCTTGATAAATATTCGGGTTTTCTTCCCCTAGTTCTTTCAACTTTTCAGCTGTCCAAGGAAGTAAACCACTATCATCCTGTACACCGTAATTGGCAGCTGAGAATCCAACAGGAACAACGCCTAGAGCTAAGGCAACATCATGATTTGCCCAAGCAACCGTCGCCACACGCTCCGGCTTTTCTTCAATCACTGTTTCCCCGAAAGCATGTTCAATCACGATTGGATACTGTGTGTCAGTAGCCTCTGAAGTTTTGTTTTCTGTCTCTTCTTTTGAACCTATTGACTCTGTACCAGACTCTTTATCAGAACACCCAACCAAAGTAAAAGAAAAAACAGCTAGTAGTACCATTGTAAATAATGAATAATAACGCTTTGCATTCATTGTAAAACTCACTCCCTATATGTATTTGGTAATGATAATTATTTTCATTGATAATGATTATCATTATTAATATATTCCCAATACAGTCACATGTCAATAAAATATTTTATTTATAAACTTTTCCGTTTTATGGATGTAGGAAAATATGTAGATAGAACTACACAACTCTTCATGTATTGAAACTGCCTCGTGTATTTTTCCTAGAATCCCCTTCCCATTCAAATTTTCTTCGTATGCAATAAAGGTGCTGTTTTGGGGTATTCTTTATGTAAAACTACTCTTGTAAGGATGTGTGCGGTATGTTGAAAGAGATTTATGCGGATTTACATATACATATTGGTCGGACGGAAAAAGGGAGAGCAGTAAAAATCACGGGCAGTAAAAACTTGACGCTCAAAAATATATTGGAAACGGCCACTTCGCGAAAAGGGTTAGATTTAATCGGCATTATCGATTGTCATTCCCCCGAAGTCCTTGAGGAATTGGAACAACTTATTCAGGAAGGGAAGGCGCAGGAACTAGAAGAAGGCGGTGTGCGGTTTAAAGAGACAACACTCATTTTAGGATCGGAAATCGAAATCTATGATGAACATTGTCATGGTCCTATTCATGTCCTTTGCTTTATTCCAACCATTGAAAAGATGAAGGTATTTTCGAACTGGATGAGCACCCACCTGAAAAATATTCATCTAAGTTCTCAACGCATTTATTGTGATGGGCGTACATTGCAGCAGAAAGTGCATGAACTAGATGGACTATTTATACCGGCACATGTATTTACACCTTTTAAAAGCCTGTTTGGTAAAGGGGTTAGGAGCCATTTAAGTGAAGTTTTTGACCCTACTCTCATTGATGGAATCGAACTAGGGTTAAGTTCGGACACCTATATGGTGAAAGGGATAAGTCAATTAGCTCCTTATAGTTTCGTCACGAATTCAGATGCCCATTCTCTCGGAAAGCTTGCTCGGGAATATCAAAAAATGAAAGTAGCTGATGCGAATTTTGAGGAGTTAAGAAAAGCGCTTCATCAACAAGACGGTAGAGCGATTATGGCTAATTACGGTTTAAATCCGCTGCTGGGCAAATATCACGAGACAGTATGTGCAAATTGCGGAGAGCAGGTAAAGGAAGCGGGTCTTCCCCACTGTCCTCACTGCGGGAAAGGTCCCCTCGTGAAAGGCGTAGCGAAAAGAATAAATGAGTTATCCGATGCCCCATTACAGGAAGTAGAAAGGCCACCTTATATTCACCAAGTGCCCCTTGATTTCCTTCCTGGTATTGGATTGAAAACAATTGAAAAAATGCTCAATGCTTTTGGTACCGAAATGAATATATTGCACAAAGCTTCTCTAGAGGAACTACAAGAAGTGATTCCCGAAAAGTCTGCCTACCTCATCGATTTAGCAAGAAAAGGTGAATTAGGGATTACAGGTGGCGGTGGTGGGATTTACGGGAAAATCGATATGAAAGAATAAATACGAATCAGGTTATATGTTTTTTGAAGACCGCAAAGGGTACTAAAGTAAAGAATAGTACTTGAAGGAGGTAATAATTATGACACATGAACACCATCAGTCTGTATTAGAGGCACTTCATGCATGCATGGTTGCGTGCAATCATTGTTATGATGCTTGTTTGCAAGAGGAAGATGTAAAAATGATGGTCGACTGCATTCGTCTTGATCGAGAGTGTGCCGATATTTGTGCTTACTTCGAACAAGCGATTGCAAGAGGAACACCATTCACTGCTGAATTGGCAAAGGTATGTGCCGATATTTGTGAAGCATGCGGAAATGAGTGTAAGAAACATGATCATGAACACTGCCAACAATGTGCAGAGGCTTGTTTTGCATGTGCAGAAGCATGTCGAAGCTTGATTGCTTAAATTTTTGATGTAAAAAGAAGTGTTTCCTGTTGGAGGAGACACTTCTTTTAAGTGAGGATATTTTTATGCCTCAAAAAAAAACGCAAGAAAATCCTTGCGTTTTAAATTCCAAGCTTTATTTGCGTGCTTTCTTCTATTTCAATTAAATCAATTTCTTTAATTTTAACTGCCATATCCCTTATTAAATCAACTACGAGTGCGTTACCCATACAGAAGTAGCGCATACGTTTTGGCATACCTTCTGTCCAGTTATCATCGAAGCCATTTAATCGTTCACATTCGATTGGTGTTAAGAAACGTTTTCTACCGTTTACTTCAACTATATGTGTACTACGGTTTACTGTACCTTCGCTTGTCAGCATTGTTCGACCAGGTAAATTTAAATCATCAGTTGGTGACATGCCACCTTCTGAGTAGATGTATTTATGACCTTCTGCAGAAGTTCGTTCAATTTTTTTCGGTCCACGTAAGTAGCCGAATTTTTCGATAGCTGTATCTGTTAAATAATATTCCTCTTCTACCTGTTCTTCAGGAAGAAGAATGTCTTTTAATGGAATCGGTAGTTTTTCAATAGGCTCTGGATGAACAGTATAGATTTCACCATCAATCATAACGCCCGCTGGGTGAAAACCAAATGCATACCTATCAGAAATCTCAACAATATCTGTTGGTAACGTACCTGATGCTCTACGACCCTTATAAGGGATTGCTTGAACAGGGAACACCTTTGCAAAGAATCCCTTTTTAAAGAGGATGTCTTCTTTATTTCTTATATTCATTTGTTGCTTCGCATAACTTAAGTTCTTTTTATAAGCAAAAATAAATACACGGCGACGACGTTGAGCATAACCATATTCACTCGCATTAATAACACGCCATTCCACGATGTAATCCAAATCGCGAAATACCGCTAACATGATGGCAAAGTCACGACCACGTTGTTTTGATGGTGATTTAATTAGCCGATCCACATTCTCTAATAGAACATACTTTGGATGGCTACTTTCTAATACGCGCTTAATTTCCCAGAAAAGAACACCTTTTTTCCCGTTAATACCTTGCTCATTATTTAGCGAGCGGCTTACACTATAATCCTGGCATGGAAAACCACCTGCTAATAAATCTATTTTCAATTCATCAAATTTGCTGTTAGGAACGGTTGTAATATCTTCATTACTTACTTCTCCCTCAGTAAAATGCTTACTATAGCATTCGAAGGCATCCTGCGCCTTTTTTGAAGGCTCCCATTGGTTAGCCCATACTGTTTGAAAATATTCTTTGTCAGCCTTCTCGAAACCAAGACGAAACCCACCAACACCGGCGAATAGTTCCACAACATTTAGGTTTTTATTCATATTACGAACATCCTTTCTACATATAAACATTATAAAGGAATGCTAAAAAAAGATCAACCATTAAGTTTTTTATACATTTAAGTGCTTTAATTTGAGCTTTAGCGTATTCTAGAGTTAATTATTAGATGAAGGGGTTTTTCTAATGGCATTACATAATTTTACTAGAGAGCAACTATTGCTAATTTTGGAGAATTCAGTAAATAAAACGCTCGGAGAATTGGATGTTAAGGATGTTTTTAATCGAACAATAACTCATCCGAAAATTACCGGTATTGCCGGAGATGTAATAGAACAGTCGGTTTTAGGCTATCCCGCTAACTCAGATAAAAAACCTGATTTATTAGTCGATGGACTACCGACCGAATTAAAAACAACTGGTATCCGTAAGCCTAAAAAGAAGGGGGATTTCATTTACGAGGCGAAGGAGCCAATGTCCATCACTGCCGTTTCACCTGACAAAATTACAAGTGAGGAATTTGATACGTCTAGCTTTTGGAGCAAATTGGAGCACATGCTGCTTGTTTACTACCATTATGATTCGCCTGTAACGGTGAAGGCTGCCGATTATGCGAACTTCTTTATTAAGGGCTATCATTTTCATGAATTTTCTGATGAAGAGCGGGAAATTTTAAAAAATGACTGGCTTATTGTACGTGATTTCATTCAAGAGCTAAAAGATAACCATAAAAATCCAAAAGCCGAGTATCCACGTATTTCATCTGAATTGCGTAAGCAGCTCATGTTAATCGATACAGCCCCTAAATGGCCAAATGCACCTCGTTTCCGTTTGAAACGCGCAGCTGTTTCGACATTGGTTCAAAAACATTTCGGTGCACAGTTTGAGCAGCTGGATGAAACATACTCAAGTTTTAAAGAATTAGATGAAGAGTTGCATAAGCTAACGGTGAAATATGGAGGAAAAACTGTACGGGAGCTAATCAAAGAACTAAATATTCCATTCGATTTCGATGGTAAGAAGGATGCTTCAAAAAGCATCTCGGAACAGATTATCATTAAAATGTTCGGCGGTGCCGCTAGGAAGCTGAGCAAAATTGAGCTTTTCAGTAAAGTTGGATTGATGCCGAAAACAGTGGTTCAAACAAAGAAGGGAGCTCGAACAGAGGATACAAAGCTGTTTAAAATTGATTTTGCAGAGTGGACGGATCGAGATATTATGTTCGAGGACTCATTTGCTTATAACTATTTCAGCGCCCAGCAATTTCTCTGTATCATTTTCCAGGAACCTTCGGCAAAATCGCTTCTTTTAGATAACAAGTTTATGGGCTTCAAGCGCCTTGTCTTCTCGGATGAAATCATTGAAGCGGAAGTAAAACCTGTATGGAAGAAAGTACGCGATTTAGTCAATAACGATAAGCTAGTGGAAACCGTTATGCTCAAAAAAGATGGTACGCCTATCATCAATAAGAAAACCCAAACTGTCCGTACACAGTTGAATTTCCCTAAATCTGAAGAGCATACTTTCTTTGTACGCGGCTCTGGAACGGATTCTAATTATAAAAATTTTGAACTGAACGGGATTCGTATGTATTCTCAGTATATTTGGATGAAGGGTAGTGTGATTAACCGGATGTTAGAGGAAGTAGAGTTTATTTGAATACGATAAAAGCAGATTTGCCCGGGGTAAGTCTGCTTTTATCGTTTCCTTATTACAACTTTTCCAACTTATCGCGATAAATCATATATCTCTCTTCAACTGTTCCTCAAACAACATACTCATCCTTCTTCATTACAATATTAAGGGACTGCTCTCTTCATTGAAGACTCAACATATATTTTGGTTGACTATTAGGAAAATATAAAGGTTGATTCTTTGTAGCTTTTAATAAATACTCATGCTGCTCCAAAATATACTGGCGATTTATTACGTACTGTTCTCTCAAATAATTTTACAGTGCCAATCTATTTACTAACATTACTTCTACCCGTTGCAAACGATTGAGTGTCAATTGCTGACGACATATATTAATGTTGGCATCTTTATCAATTCGGCATAAGAGGTACTGTGTTGTTTCTTTTTCTGGATTATAGAACCAACCCTCTACTCTTTGATTTGTCCAATTTATAAAAATTAGTTCTAACACAAACGTATTTTAGTGTGTAAATTTTATTAAATAAGCTTTTTCGTCTACTAAATAATGTTTGTTGCCCCTGTCAAAATGGATGTCAATGCCTGCATGTTGTCCATCCATATTGGTTTCTCTTCTAGAGTTTTGATAAGCTACTCTAAGATAAAAACATTAATCTAAATAAGGTCCTAATATCTGTTCATTTTTTAAATTAGCGCTAAACATTGCTCTATTCATAAAAACTTCCCCTTGTATAAATAATATAAAGGTACACAATATTTATGTAAAGTAATATATGTAAAATTTTGGTTTTTAGTGTTGTGCTTCCTTAAAGTCTAAACGCCTAAAAATCCATTATACGTAGAACGAATCAACCACAAATTTGCCTGTTCATGTGCAACAATTTGGATAAAAATTTAGCTAAATTAATTTATCTTTTTATCTATAAACTGTTAGAATCCGCTTTTATAATGCCATAGAAATTCATTAACATTTTCTTATCAACTTCAATTCTATACCGTGAATAAACTTTCTCGCGATTTGCATACAAAAATTCAAGCATTTCAGCTTTTTCTTTGGGAAGCGCATAATGAATTTTACGATGGCAATTCGGGCACAGTGTAACAATATTATCCGCAAAATCAATGGTATTTTCAAAATATCCTTGTGCAGCCATGGGAACTAAGTGATGAGCTTCTACATATGGATTATTATCTGTCGAATTTATAAATGTTTCATGTAATAAATCTATTTCACATTTATACTCACTTTTCCTCTTTGCTTCAATACTCTCTGCTATATTTCTTGGATAACTCATTCCCGCTTTGCTTTTCACGGGGGTTGCTCTTTTTTTAGGTCCTTTAACTAAGTCCTCACCTTCTCTTATAAGTAGGTATTTTGAATTTACCGCAGCCCATTCGTTCAAATTACGATTTAATTCTGAATCAGTAATTTCTTCTTGATTCATGTGTTCCGCAACAATATAGGCCTTAAAACATCCAAGAGCTGCACTTGGAAATCTTCCTTCACTTTGATTATATTCTTTAAAGTCAGGTAATCTCTCTACTTCCTCAAGTTGATGTAATGCTGTATATGTATCGAGTTTAATAATTTTATTCTCAAATATTTCTTCATAAAAAATTACTAACCTAATTAAGTACCGTGCATAAGAAGTTGCCTTGCCACTTTTCTTCTTTGTAATACCTTGATTAAATGAAAGTGATTCCGCGAATTTCACAAAGTTATTATAAACGATTTCATGGTTATTTCTTACATTTTCAAAAATTTGGGATTTTGCTGAAATTTTTCTAAACATTATTAAGTATCTTCCTTTACTTCCTCAAATTTTAATATTTCTGTTCCTTCCTCCTACTTTTTTTAAAACCAATAGTTTTAATGCCATAACTTTTAAATCATTCCCTGTATCTTTCAAAATACATAGAATGATTCATGTAAAAAAATGTGATTTATAAGGTGAAACACTATAAAACACGTAGCAGTTCCCCATCACCGGAATGAAGTGCTACGTGTTATACCTTTTAAATAATCTCTTAAGTTAAAATCCTCATGCTCTTTTTCTGATAATCCGAGCAGTCCTATATGACAACAGAGAACCGATAGAATCTATTTTTCTTAAAGTTTGAAAAAACCTACCCTTGAATCACTCAATAATGTCCTATCTAAATACATGTTGCCGCACTCACAGGATGTTTCTGGAATATAAATGCAATTGTAACAAGCTGATCCATTCGCACCGTGCAAGCCTTGCCCCATTGTCATACCAAGCTCTGTACAAACCGGATCCGAACTGCACCAATAGGATTTCCCGATGGCCTTATCAAGCATACGGAAAAATTTCTCTTTATTGCCTAACCGTACAAGACCGCCAAACGTCCCTTCAATATCACCTGCAGACGTATAGATAAGCATACCTGCCTGATTTTCATTCATATATAGGCGTTCACGTATGGAAGCCATATTATAACCACTTGTATTCGCAATTTCCTCCATGATTAGATGAGCAAGTGAATGCATCATGATATTCCGTGGATTGTCGATGATTTCCGGAATATAATGTTTCATATTGGCAATGCGACTCAAATATTTTTCGAAGTATTGTTGCACTTCCACTTTTTGCTCCCATTTGCGAATTTCCTCCAAATCGAATTGAATGAAAATCCCTTCACCAAAAACGCTATACGCCGGCAACCACTTTTTCTCATCCGGTATTTCTTTATGGTACATTAAATCATAACTTGGTTTGAACTTATAAGAGCCATCCTCTTCAACAGAACTTAATCGCTTAAAACCTGCTAATGCTGTCGTCTCCCGAAGCTTTGTTACTCGATTAATTTTTTTGATAAACTTTGCATATTTGCCTGCATACTCCTCGGCATCTGTATCTTCATTGGACCACTCTTCAAAAATTTTCAAATACTCTTCGTTCTGGGCGGATTGCAAAACATCAAATTCTTTTTCCCGTAAAATCATAGGGGAAGTCAAATCACCGTTGTCATCATCTACACTAATGCTCGATTCCATATAAAGAACGGTCTTTTCGCAATCTTCTTTCGTCACACTTAACTGTGAACTTGCTGCATTGTAAAGCAACTCTACTTTATCCTTTATATTCGTCTGGGATTGCAATAGATTATGTACAACTGTTTGACGCTGTAAAAAATCCAGCAGTTTATCCACGTTTTGGTTTTTTTCACCCGGTAATGAAATAACACTTACCTTTTGCGGCAAATAGACGTTGATAGAGTTTCGTAAAATAGCAACAGTCGGTTCATTACATGGCTCAAACTCATCGGAGCACCATGCTTTATGGCCTTTGCATGTAAATTTCCGCTCATCACTGTATAACTCTTCTGTTATTGCGGAACTATTCTCACGCTTTGCGGTAATGCCGCGTAAGGAGCGGTTTTTTCCGCATGAACATTTAATGGACCAGGAATCAAGTGTCGCTCCACCACTTGTATTCAGTGTCATGGTACCGTTACATTCCTGTCCTCCATGAACCCATTCAAGCCAAGGGAAGTCAGAAATATGTCCTCGCTTACAAATGGTGATAAAAGGTACCTGTTTCATGTAACGATTTTCATTGCACGTTTTGCAGAACTTGCGTGAACTTTCCGCACTGTAATTTAAACGATGCAACTCCTTGCAAAATGGACAATAGTGCCATAATGGAAAACGCAATAAAGGAATCATTAAATTGGAATTCGCCGTATCTTCATTTGCCTTGCGATAGTCGGGGGGCATATAAAGTTTGCTGACACCCAAAAATCCTTTCAGGCGCGGTTCGAACACTTCGAATTCCCCACGATTTTTTTCTTCTTTCGTTTCTTTCGTAAACCAATAATCCAATGCACCGACAATTGCTGTCTCGCCTTCAGGACTTACAATTAACGAGCCTGGACCATTCGTCCCCACGAGCTGACTTCTTCTTAAAGGCAACCTTCTCATGATAATAAATCCTCCAAATCGTCATCTATACTTGCGGATGTTACATCTGCATTTGAAATGTCCATAGTTATTTTCCCAAGGCTTGTAGCATCGACACTTCGAAGCGAGTTGATCATCGGGATGGCGTTCGGATATACTTTTGAGGCAATCGGGTCACCGCTCATATACATCATGCCTTGAGCATCCTCATCACTTGCTTTCCAACTGGTGAATTTTGCGCTTTGCAACAATTTATCAAACTTCAAAAATGCATGTTTAAACGCTTCCGCCTGTTCTTCATCAACCAACTTCACACGTGCAGTAAGCTTTTTCACGAACTCTTTAAACATCTCATCTCTTTTTATCTTCATATATTCATCTACATTCGGCTCCATCGCCATCACTTTCGAAAAACGCTGTCTTAAAAATGCGATGATTACCGCATTTAAACCACGTTCCAAACTTGCATCGGAAAACGGAGTCACGCTTGTCGTTTCAACTTGCGCATAGAGACGTTGATGATATTCGATAAAATGTTCGAAATGTGATTTATCACGTGAGTTTCGGTTCGAGAACAATGTAAAAATAAGTCCCGGCCTTTCCGTCCAGCGACGTCCCACACGACCTGTTACTTGAATGTATTGGGCGGTTGTTTTCGGCTGTCCCACGACGGCCATCATAGATAAACGATCGATATCGACACCCACTTCAATAATATTGGAAGCGAGGCATACATCCAGTACTTGTTTTTGATTTTTTCCTGTCAACTCGACTTTTAATCTATCAATAGTTTTTGTCACTTCATCGCTCTGCATACGGGAAGTCAATTCAAGAGGTTCTTTTATGAAACGGTTTTCTGGATATCCTTCTCGATTTTGGATGGAGCGCATATAGGTTGGTATGTCCATTGAACATAAATTGATGCCCGCACCTAGGTCACGTAAACTATTATAGAACGACAGCAATGTCCAATAGGGATCTCGTTCATCCATCGAAATTTGATTTCCCTCTTGCAGCACACCCGAAAATACTTTAACTTGAGCCATCAATAACCCGACATTCGATGTGAAAATTCCCGCATATTTTCTTCCAGGCAATGGCTTTCCAGTTTTATCGACAGCTACTTTCGCGAAAAAGGAATCGTCAATATCCAGACCTGGACTTGGGAATAATTTTGCCTGCTCACGACCGAATAAACATTTTGCTTGCATGCCAAATTCTTTGATCGTAGCCGTAGCTGAAATAATTTTCGGTTTTATGCGCTTGCCTTTTACTGTTTTCGTGCATAATTCTTCAATTACTGTTTCAAAGAGCCCTGCCAGTGTTCCAAGGGGTCCTGAAATAAGATGGAGCTCATCTTGAATAATCAGATTTGGAGGTGTCACCAGTTGCTCCCCGTTTTCCCCAATTCCGAAAATAGCCCTGGCTTTCGGATTCCACGTCAGCTGTACAAATTTGTCGACTGTACCGATTAAAAATGTTGGTTTATGCTCATAGATAGCTTCATCGATAAAATATACGGGAATTTCATTGGAGAAATCGCATGCCGTATCCGGACAGAACGTCACGAATTGGCTTCCTACCTTTTTATAGCCTGCGATCAACGGATTTTTGCCATTTCCCATTTTCCCGAGTTTACAACCGCACCAAGGACATTTCGCCACAACGAACTCGCTATCTCTCTTACCTTGCTTCAATCCGCGCAGCTTCTCGAATGCAACGCTATAACTGTTCGGTGACGTACTGCTTCCAACCCACATCCCGATTGAATATGGCGTTTTTCCTAAATATTGTGGCTGTTCCCTTCGGATTACTTCCATTGCACACATTAAACGTGAAGAACGTTGGAACTGGTCTGCCGTCAGCAAACGCAATGTGTAGCGCATTATAACATCCACACCGGCATCTTGCGGATTTAAAATACGACGATAGAACATTTCAAATGCGGCAACACCTAAATAAGCCTCTGTCTTACCGCCACCTGTCGGGAACCAAATCAAATCGACAATTTCCCTTTCGATTGATTCATCATTTACAATCGAATCCAGCGACATTAAGAAAAACGCGATTTGGAATGCGCGCCAACTATTTGTACTCTTTTGCAATCTATCTAACTTGAATACCGTATCTTCATAGGATATATCAAATAGAATGTCCGTGCCGTTGAGTGTTCCTGTGCGCGTTTTTTTGCCATTTACCTGTTGCAATAAGATTGCTTTATTGGCAAGGATGAATGCATCTTTCACCTGTGCATTTTTTAAATGCTGCATCCCATTTTCCATTCGCACTAAGCTTTCTTTACATAGATTCAGGTTGTATCTTGCGGCATTATGCAGTTTGGCGTCCAGTGCAGGAATTTCTTCCTCTCTCTCCTCAATCCACTGACGGTACCCCTGAATGATCGGCATTAAAGTCATCTTTAATTGTTCGAACGATTTTGCATTGACCAAATCGATCATTTTAATATTGATTTTTTCCAACTTCCCGTCCATCATCACTTCTACATCAGGTGTCATGCTTGTCGTTTCATATGTAGGAATAAACGTTGACCAAATCTCCCTGACAACTTCCCCATCGTCCCAAGCCGTAGAGCAACCGTGACCGAACGCGTAGTTAATTTTATTACGGTATAGCAGCTCATCATTTGCTTCATCATCCGTCATCGGTAAATTTCGCTGATAATGCTTGGGATAGCTAATGAATTTACCTTTTTCGTCGGTTTGTAAAATGATTCCTGATTGGAATAGCATCACTTCATCGGACTGGCTGCTTTTCTTTTTACCTTTCTTCGAGCGATTCGTTACCGTTACAGTCGTCAAACGTTGACCATACACATCCCGACACTGGATATGAAGCTCCATATGAATACTAGTGATTTCTTCATTTAACTTATTGAAAAGAGGCAGACGCTGTTTAAATACACGTTGCTGCAGCAAGTCCTCCATTGGTATGTCCAATTTCGAACCCACCGTCTCGCGAAGCCACCATTTCCGGCTCCCTTTTCCCTTAATGTTAACCGTATGCGATTTGTAGCGTGCGCCTTCCAACGTAACGGTCAGAACCTTTGTATCATTGCTGATATTGCATGTCACACCTAAGGAAGACGGTAGTCGCTCATCATTTTGAATGGCAACCTCTTCCGAATCTTCTTCCACTATCGCCTCTCGTTCAATAGGCTTCTTTTCTTCGGTGGCATTTTCCAGCACTACCTCATTCCCTACAGTATCCCCGAATGTTGCGTCAATCGGGAATAGTACACCCGCTGCATAACGGCGCGAAGGGTATTCATACTGTAAAACTTCCTCTTTTACGCCACCATTCACCCAGTAATAATTTTTATATGCTTCGTCCGCCGTCAGTTCCGTATCACCGATCACATTCAGAGGCAAAGCAAAGTCATGTATTGTGCTTGGTCCTACAATTTCCACCTTGGCTGCATCAATCATTCTTTCACGATTCAGCAGTGACTGTTCCATTGTTAAACTCATTATCAATTCCTCCAAATAGTAAATACATCCCGATAATCTACCATAATCGGTGTATAGTCGATTTCCCCTACAACCTCTATGTTGAAGGATGCCCCTTCTACTAAAGGCGATGTAAAGGTTGCATAACCGTTATCGAGCAAGTTTTCGACGATTGTTTCATCAAGTTCATTCAATAACTGATTCGTTATGAAACGCCCTGCCTGGATATGTTTGGAAGTTAGTATTCTGGAAGACTCCTGGATTTCTTTCCGTGTCTCTTCATCAAATCTCAAGGCAAGCAGTAACTGATCGAACGCCTGCATCGAAATGCTTTCTTCCTTTAACCAGTTACGCAGGTTCTGGGGATTGGCCGTATTGATGCCGTTTTTCTTTAGATAACGAATTATTTTTTCCTCACCATTTTTTTCAATAAGGCGTCGAAGTTTTGTTTTCCATCTTCTTTGCCATTTGCGATGGTTGACATGTTCTTCTCCTAACAACTGATTGGCTACTTCGACAATCAAATCCGTATTGGTATTATTACGGAAAAGCAGCCAATCCCCCGGCTCTATATCTTTTATCTTTGTACTCGACATGTGCAATGTCTCACGGTCAATCTTGCGCAATTTTGAATCAACTGGAATAAATGTATAATAATTGTTGTGCAGCACGATTAAATTCGCTTCCACTCTATCAAGAGAGGTTATCTTTTGTGCATTTTCCTCATGACGCGCAATAATCTCATCCTTTTGGAACTGTTCTTCCCGTACCGATCCGAAGTCCACTTCAAACACCTGGCCGTCTATCCCTTTGGATATTGTGACATTTTCATATATATTATCTATGACATCGTTTTTCTTTATGTTTTTAAACGCCTTTGTTTTGCGAATTTTATTTTGAAAGATATCATAGCTGATAAAATATGTCGTTCTCGCCAAAAACACTTTCGAAAAGCGAGTATCATAAAACTCGGGCGAACCGATGATAAATGCTTCATCATAAAGCTTTCCGCCCTTTAAATATTCCGAAGCACGCAAAACAGGCACACCATCCACTTCTTTTACGGCACTGTCGAAACGAGTCACGATACATTGATTCAAGTGGCGATCAATATGCTTTTTCACTTCCATCTGCAAAAAATTATTTTGGATATAATTATCTCTGATGTCTTTTAATGCTGTAAGAATGGGACGTCCATATGTATTAAACAACTCCGGATATTGCACGCGCAGCTCTTTGAATTGCCCGATAATTTTAGCGAAATATTTTTCGAACAAAATGCTGTATTCATCAAAGCTAGTGAAAAAGCGGTTTAAACTTTTTCGAATATCCCGGAACATTTCATTTAAATAATCTTCATGCTCATATCGTTCCCTGATTTCATGGCCAAATTGCTTCATGCATTCATATAACGCAGCAATTTCTTGCTGTTTGACATGCTTGAAATCAACTTTTTTGTTCTCCTCATATAAAAAATTGATCAGTTGTACGTTTAATTCACTCTTATTTCCAAGCAAGGAAGCTCACCCCTTTTGGAATTTCTATTTGTTCATCCTGTAATTGTTTAATGATTTCAGCGGTAATGATCGATTTCTTGTTCAAAATAATATCTTGCTCAATGGCATCCCGCAGCATTTCGGAAGTGTCCGCATTCTCGAATTGGTCATTTAACATAATTTTACCTACACTCTTGAACTCATCCATTCTTGCTACAGCTTTTGCGGCACCGATCATCAATAGCCAGTCACTGCCGGTTACAGGATATGTATCTTCATCATCTTTCTTAACCCATTGGATATTGCGAAATGTTTGCGTGGAACCATCTTTCAAAATATCTTCATGATAAAATTTCACATCTTTATATTTCAAACAAAAACAATTTGAATGCTTATCGAATTCCGTTCTGTTGCCGATGATATAGAGACTCGGAATGTTAAGCATTTCACGTTGGTTTATTTTCCTTGAGGAATATATTTCCGTTAATGGACCCGATATTTTCTCGATATTATTGACAACGCGCGCATTTAAAATTCGATTCAATTTCCGATTCGTGATAATGATATGCGTCTCCCATTTATAATAAGGAACATAATCTTTCACGCCCGCATTATTGGCAATCACTAAATGCCACGGACTACTTTCCGTATAATCCTTCAGAACTCCCTGCACAGAACACCTTTTCCATTTATCCCCATCCAGGTAATAAACGATGCATCCATCCTCTAATTGCTGGAATCTCTTCGCAATCATTGGACGATTGATTGTCTGCTCCATATGAGCATCGAAAATGCCATGCGATAAAAAATACGAGAAAGTTAAAGCGTTTGGTAAGGATAGATAAATATTGAATGTGGATTTATTAGCTCGACTATATTTATTCAAAAACCTTCCCAATTTCATGGAAAAGAGCATCCAAGGTTCCAATCTTTTATCATGGCTATAATAAATTTCTTCAACTTCCACTTTCATCATTCCTTCTTCCTATTTATAACGGTACTCTTTCATTAAATTATATAACCCCCTTGCAGCGTCAAAATTGAAGGGTTTTTACACTATATGGAATCAATTCACTTTTACATTTTTTTCATTTTATCGGTTTAATGCGCTCGGGAGTATTAAATCTTTATGGAATTAGTTCAAGACCTTATATGTACCAGTTCTTTACTTCTCTTTCAAATCACAATAACCTGCTAATTTTAAAAGAATAATATAGGGAAATTATACACTATCCATCAATAATTATCAGAATGTGGTTTCTGGAGATACATACTTTTACTGTTAATTAAAGACCAGGCAAAAAAGGGTGACAATGTCACCCCTTTCTTCATCAGGAATTGCCCAGGGTCAATAAATTATATTGCGACTCTGGATTTTCGTAAAAAACCGATACTACCCCTACCCTATTTCCCATCACAAAAATAAATCAAAATCGGACTTCCGTCATTGTACTTTCCATCCGTTACCGTTAAGAGTTTAATACCCGACTTATTTTTATTACTCGGTTCAATTACGTAGTCATCTCCGCCATCTGCATTCACGAGAACAAAGCCGTAATCGCGCACTTCCCATTTCCCGCTAGATGACCCATTTGGTCCTCCAGTCCATTTATATGAACCATCCTTAGATACTTGTAAGTCTCCAAAAGGAACATAGGCTAATTCTAGCTCCCAATCCCCATAATATTGGCTATATTGCGGGTCCGGATTATTATCCTCATCCGTATCTGGAGACTGATTACTTAAATCAAGTAAAAATGACATGATTGTGCCTTTCACCATATTCTTTCCTGATTTGTTTTTAATATAATTTGTTGCATAGATTGTATATTTTTCGCCGTTTTTATAGGAATTCACAGGGGAAATATAGACTTCTTTGTTATCAGAGGACACACTAAGGCGCGTTTCTAACAAGTATCCCTTAGAATCCTTTACATATATAGTGTTATTATTAACTGTTTTTGCATCCACAGGTTGGTTAAAACGTATGGTCCAAACTTTTAACTTATCACTAGTAGACTTTTGCCCAATCGATTTATAATCCTTGAAATCCTCTTGAGCAGGTGCATCTTGCTCAACAACATACGTAAAATGCACTTCGGTAGAAGGTGTAATGCGGTCGATACGCATCTGAATGAACTTCCCGTCGTTCGCCTCTATTAAAAATATATCTTTTTCTTTTATTTTCATGCTTGTTAAAGGGTACCCGAAACCATCTGTTGGAAAGACAATACTGTTTTTATTGAGGGGCTCTGCAAATGAATCCATTAGAGCAACCTTTCTTGCGCCCATATCCGAGTAGATGTTCATTACGACATCCGCTTTTGTCCGATCTGTCACGACCGTCCCCGTGTCAAAATCAAATCCTCCAAACTTCATTACTTCATCAGACCAAAGGAGGGTCTGGCTTAACAGTGGACGATATACCCCTTCTTTTTCCTCTGACCAACCAACTTCCGTGTTTCCTGCCTGTGCGAAACCTGAGTTGCTAATCCCCCCTGCTAGTATTACAAAAAACAGCAACATACAAAGAAATACTTTCTTCATTCTAACCTCCTCATGATGCTTCGCGAATCTTCCCTCATCATCACTATTATGGTTAGGGCATTCTAAATATGTGAATTTTGGCACTTAAATTATGCGTGAAAAAATCACTTACCAATAATCTTCGGAAGGGGCAGATATTCCTTTATGGGTTGCACAAATAAGAACTCTCAGGCACTAGAGACAACTTGAAAACGCATCCAGACTATACTTATCGTATGACTGAATGCGTTCATGATTTATTATGCAGTTGGTTGTGGCTGTGTTTCGCTCACATGTACTGCTGGTTGACGGTCTTTCCAAGGCATTGCTTCTTCTAACTGTTTACCAAGTTGCAATAACGTCAATTCATCTGCAAATTTACTTGTAATCTGCAGACCAATTGGCAAGCCGCATTTACTTTGTGCTAAAGGTAATGATAATGAAGGTTGACCTGTAGCATTAAATAAATTTGTAAATGGTGCATAAGTGAAAATTTGCTCCGTCCATTCCACAGCTGAAATGTTAGGGTTGTTCGCATTTAATTCCCCAATTTTAGCAGGCAGTGTGCCGATTGTTGGGCTTAACAAAATATCATAGTCTTCAAAGAAGCCTGCTACCTGACGTGAAACGAGTGCATTGGTATGAATGGCTTCTAATAATTCAGATGCTTTTAAATCACCGCCATATTCATAGCATTTCCAAATAGCTGCTTCAATATTTTCAGGAGAAACAGCTTTACCTATCCCTGCTGCGGCACCCTTAATCATTTGATAAATATTCGCTGTCCAAATATCGACTGTTGCCTTTGTAAATGACGCTTGTTCATATTTTGGACGCGCTTCTACTACTTCGTGTCCTAGGTCCCTTAAAACTTGAACTGTTTTATGAACAGCTTCAACACATTCTGGATCTACAAATGCCCCAGAGTTTGCTTCCGTTGTCCATGCAATTTTTAAAGGACGTACTTTTTCGTGGATTAATTGTCCATACGGTGCATGTGTTACTTCTAATTTTGAATAACTTCCTAAATCTGGACCTGCTACTTGATCTAATAAAACCGCTGTATCGCGAATTGTACGCGTAACCGCAAATTCAATGGCAATACCATTTAAAGGTTCACTATTGAACGGTCCTGCAGGAATTCTCCCTCGTGTAGGCTTTAATCCAACGAGCCCACTACAAGCTGCAGGAATACGGATAGACCCACCCCCATCGTTCGCATGAGCAATCGGTACGATACCACTTGCAACAGCAGCTGCTGACCCACCGCTTGAACCACCAGGACTATGGTTTACATTCCACGGATTACGCGTTGCACCATACATAACTGCTTCAGTGGCTGCATTATAACCAAACTCTGGTGTCGTCGTAGTACCTGTTAAAATTAAACCTGCTTTTCTAAAGCGCGCCATTAATTCACTATCTAGCTCTATAATCGTATTTTCCGCTATGCGGCTTCCCATACTATGCGGGACACCTTCTGCATGTAACACGAGCTCTTTAATTAAAAACGGAACACCTGCAAACGGAGCATTTTCATCAACTTTCTCAATTGCTTGGTCAGCTTGCTCTTCTAAAACACTGACTACTGCATTAATGGATGGATTTACTTTTTTTATTCCTTCTAACGCCAGCTTTTTTAACTCTTGTGGTGTTACTTCTTTTGATTTTACTAGTTCTGCTAACCCAATTCCGTCATATGATGCATACTCTTGTAAATTCATATAATCACCTCATATAGTTTTAATCTTACAACTCTAATGTACTGAACATTCTAAAAATTAACTATTACCCAAAAGGATAATTCTTCTTTAAGTAGAATATAAGGTCATAATAGAGAAATGAGGTGTTTTTATGTTTTGTGAAAAAGATTTAGAGAAAATTCTTAAAACTAGTTATCATATTTCCAATATAAATGTGAAACAAAGTAATGAAGGATTTAAAACTGAGCTTTTACATGCGTTAAGCCAACATCTCGGTTATCACCATATGTTATTTTGGGAAATGTCAAATAACGAATTAAATACACCTGTACTTTTCAATATAGAAGTTCATACCATTGATGATTATTTAGACATCTATAAAAACTTTGATCCATTACATCCGCAAAATACCGACCCACAGCATTCTATTCAGTTGATGAATAGAAATGAATTGATGTGTTTGCAAAAACAAACACATTATAAAGAAGTTTTTTTAAGAGAAAATTGTTATGAAGATGAAATGGCAATGTATCTGAAAGCAGACGATAAACTTGTAGCCGCTATCGGCTTTTTAAGAAAGAGTGGCGAGAGGTTATTTAATGAAAAAGATGTTTTAAAGTTAATGTATTTGAAAAGAAATATTGAAAATATGTACTCCTTACATCAATATGCACAGCCTTCTATATTATTTGAAATGACAGAAAGGGAAAGAGAAGTTTTGAATTTGGTTTTCAAAGGCTTGAAAAATATAGAAATTGCTCAGAAATTATTCGTCAGTGAGAACACTATAAAGAAACATCTTCAAAACTTATATAGAAAGTTTCAAGTAACGAATCGTACCCAGTTACTAGCAAAGTGTTTAAAGTATGTCGACCATGTTTAATCTTTTAAATATAAAAACAGTGTCAAAAAGGCTCTAAAACCCTTTTGACACTGTTTATGCTTGTACGATAATTTCCATTTTGGATTATTTAGATTTCTCAACAGTTATTCCATTGCTGATTCTTTATATTTCGATTGTTTGGAAACTACACCTTTTCTTTCCTTTATGTTATTTAAGGATACATTGGAAGTTTCGTTTGCTTTCAGGAGAGAACATAAGGCAATAATGGCTCCAATCATTAAATAGAAAGCCGGTGCAAAATCATTGCCACTTGTTGCAATTAAGAAGGTCGCAACATATGGCGCTGTCCCCCCAAAAATAGCATTACCTGTATTAAAAGAAAAACCAAATCCACTATATCTCATCTCTGTAGGGAACATTTCAGATAAAAATGTTGCTAGCACACCATCATTACAAGCTAAAATCGCTCCTAGCAGAATCATCGAAACAATGGTAAATGCTCCACCCATACTCATTAACATGAAAATTGGATACGTGAATAAAATGAATAGAATACAAGCAGTCATCAATACAGGCTTTCTTCCAAACCTATCCGTTATGACTCCTACAATAGGAAGCATTATAACATAAGTCAAAAGTGTAAAAATAGTAGTAAGTGTACTTTGCAAACTATCAAATTTCAAGACGGTTGATAGGTAGGTCGGCATATAGGATAAAATGATGTAAAAACCGACGGCATTTAAGCAAATGACGCCAAATGCAATGAGCAATTTCCCTCTATATTTATATATCCCTTCTATCATACCAAGTTGCTTAACAGCAGATTGCTCTTCCTTCGCTTCATTGAATACAGGAGAGTCTTCCATCTTTAAACGCATAACCAATCCGATTAAACCTAATGGCAAGGATAATAAAAATGGAATTCTCCAGCCCCAGCTTACTAACGCTTCATTTGTTAATGCAAATTGCAAGATTGATGTAACAACGGCACCAAGCAGCATACCAGTAGCCGTACTTGCAGGAACCAGACTGACCAATAAACCTCTTTTCTTCTTGGGTGCATGCTCCGCAATCATTAAGGAAGCACCTGCATATTCACCGGAAGCTGAGAAGCCTTGTACGATACGGCAACCCAGCAATAACACAGGCGCTAAAACGCCGATACTCTCATAACTGGGAATTAACCCAATGCCAAATGTTGATAGTGTCATTAAAGACATTGTCAAAATGAGAATCTTTTTTCGACCAAGCCGATCGCCATAATGCCCCCAGACTAATCCGCCGATTGGTCTAATCAGAAATGATAAAGCGAAAATAGCAAAGGTATTTAATAAAGCTGCCGTCTCATTTCCTGGAGCAAAAAACACAGTTGCGATAATGGTCGCTAAATATCCATAGGAAGCATAATCAAACCATTCAATCATATTTCCGTATGCAGAACCTGTTAATACTTGTTTCATTCCTTTTGTTTCTTTTGTTTCCTCTGTTTCTTTTCTCCTGGCACTAATTATCATCCACTCCTCATTATTTATGGGACACCCTCTTTGAAGGTACTGACATTCCGCTTTGTTTTAGTCAGTTTTGTTTCAATAGTTGACCATTTACCCCTTTCCCAGAAATTTAAACGAGCCTTAAGCGAAGATTCATTCAAATAAAGTAAAACTTCAATTTAAGGAAAACAAAAAAGTAGAAGAAAAGAGTTGTTTTCCTTCACTTGCTTTATTGAAAACCTGATTTTCAATGATTATTACATCAGAATATCAATTTATACATTCGTAATCTATTTTTATTTTGGGTATTTTTCCCTAGTGAGCTAGCTAATTAAAGGCAAAAACACCCAAAAAAGCTCAATAGATACTATTTGCTTTCCAAGTATTTCAAGTTATAATGTCCTTTGGAAATAAAATATCACTATAATGGTAGTGAAAACCCATCTTATACAAATTTCTATACTACTATAAACACTTAGGAGGTCATCATGTGAACTCGAAAATAGAGTCCATACGACAACATAGTATACGCACTAGATTTATCGCTTGGTTTTTGCTAGTGTCGATTGTTCCGCTGCTTGCTGTTACCTATTTCGTACAAAAAATCAACAGCGATATTGTCATTGAAAAAGAAGAAGAAGCGATGCACAGCCTCATTTTGAGCAAGGCACAATCCATCGATCATTGGTTTAATGCGCAGATGTCAGAAATGCAAATCGCAGCGGAAAGCGACATAATCAAATCTATGAATCCAGAAAGGGTCATTCCCTATCTTTCCATGCTGGATAATCGTTCTGATGTTTTCGAAACGATGTTTGCAATTGACACAAACGGCACAGTGGTTGCACATACCATCCCAGAGAGTATAGGCTCTGATTACAGTGATCGTTCATATGTCTCAAAAGCTTTGAATGGTGAATCAAATTATTCTGATGTATTAACCTCAAAAGCGACAGGGAACCGCATTGTAGTTGCCGCTACCCCAATCAAGGATGAAAATGGTTCAATAGTCGGTATTCTTGCAGGATCAGCTAATTTTGAAGTATTAGTTGATACATATCTAATGAAGAAAGAGGAATCGAACTCTTCCAATCCGTTAGATATGACATCCAGCCAAATTACATTGCTCGATAGCCAAGGAACCTTGCAGGTAGTACCAGATGAAAAGTTAATCGGCCAAAATGTGGATGAAGCGCAGCTTAGCAATGATATTGCAGACATATTAAAGAAAAGTGCGGAAGGAACAGGGATATCCAGTTTTGAATACATAGGCGAAGATTACCTTGCTGCATATGCACCGATTGAAAAAGTAAACTATGGACTAACTATTTATACCCCGGAAAACATTGTATTAGCGGAATCGAAATCAACTCAAATTACATCCATGATTATTATTGCCATCACTGCAATTTTCATTATCTTACTTTCCATCATGATTGTAAGGAGCATTACAAAGCCAATTTTAGCGGTAGCTAAAGGGATGAGCAATGTAGCTTCCGGTGATCTGACAACAAATAAAATGGAAATCAAGACACATGATGAATTAGGAGAGCTTGCTCATAATTTCAATACCATGGTCGATAATATCAAGCATTTAGTAACTGAAATTAAAGATGCATCCGAACAAGTAGCATCTTCTTCCCAACAACTAACTGTAAGCTCGGAAGAAACTGTCCAATCAACAGAGCAAATCTCGGCATCGATTCAATCCATTGCATCGCATTCCGAAGTGCAAGCAAACATTACAGAAGATGCAAAAAATGTCGTTTCAGATATTTCAAATGGCATTTCGACGATCTCTGCCAATATCAAGGAAACAAGCTTTATTGCAAAAGAAGCAGTGAGCGCTGCTACAACTGGTTCTCAAGTAATCGAAAGAACAATCAGTCAAATGCAAATGGTGGATGAAAAAACGAATGTAGCTTCTATCACAGTAAATGCCCTTGGGAAGAAATCAAATGAAATTGGGGACATCATTTCTGTCATTACAAATATCGCAGACCAAACGAATTTATTGGCCTTAAATGCAGCAATTGAAGCTGCAAGAGCAGGTGAGTATGGAAAAGGATTCGCGGTTGTGGCAGATGAAGTAAGAAAGTTGGCAGAACAGTCCAGCCAAGCATCAGGACAAATAAGCGACTTGATAAAAGAAATCCAATTTGAAATTTCTTCTTCCATCAAGGCGATGAATGAAGGGAACCTAGCTGTAAACGATGGAAAAACGTATGTCGAACAGGCTGGCGTAGAGTTTGAAAAAATCGCTTCAGCCATTGGGGATATTTCCATTCAAATACAAAATATTTTAGAGGAAAGTACGAAAATTAACGGCCACTCTGAAAAAATGGTAGAAGATATTATACACTTAACCGACATTTCCTTGGAGGCAGCAAGCAATACACAAGAGATTGCTTCAGCTTCAGAGCAACAAAACAGCACAATGCAGGAAATTGCCGCATTTGCTGCAGTTTTATCGAATATGGCTGATGAGTTAAGAAACTCTGCGCAAACCTTCAAACTATGATTTCAATCATCGCAACCTTTCGTTTAAATTAACTGACGAAAGGTTGCTTTTTTATTTGGATTGCTGCGATTTTGGTTTCTTGGAAACATTTCATGATTATGAGCCTTATCTCTTCAACATTAAAAGTATTATATTGAAATTAGCTAAAAGTATCAAAACCAGTTGAAATAAACAACTAGAAACGTTATACTGCAATTTGGAATATTTTTACCATATTATGTATTATTTAATATTTTACTATTAGAAATGCAAGGAAGTGAAACGTATGATTCAATCCATATTATCCAACCTAGCGATTATATTACTAGGGCATTTATGCATGGTGATGTTGGTCAATCAAAAAAGACGAGTCTCCAACACATTCTTTTCTGTTTGTGTCGTTTTACTTTTTTCAGCTGTCATTATAAGTATGTTTTACTTACCTATTAACATCGATGGCTTTAATTTTGATTTACGGTTAATTCCTCTTATATTTCTGGCTATATTCAGAGGCTGGAAGATTACTTTATCGACGCTGATTATTGTTTGTACTTGGCGTTATTTTATGGGGGGTGTTGGTGCCATGCCGGGTATTATAGCCGGTATGGCTGGACCAACATTATTTGTGTTTCTTTTTTACGCTTTCAAAAAAGAAACGAACAAATTTTATGAAAAACTCTTTGTCATTACGGTTTGTTGGTTTATTTCTGATTTTCCGATTGTTTTTATTATCCCGAATGGCTGGGAAGTTTTTAAAGGATTCTTTTTCATCCGCTATACATCCTTTCTTGTCGTTGCCTTTGCCTATTATACCTTTATCCAACAGGAGCATAAGAAATACTACTATAAGGTACAGTTAGAACGGATGGCTTGGTATGATCAGCTTACTAATCTCTTTAATAGAAGAAAGTTTATGGAACTAATGGAAACGAAACAACATAATCCTGCCAAAAATCAATTCATTGCCCTTATGGATATCGACCATTTCAAGAAAATCAATGATACATACGGGCATTTAGTTGGGGACGATGTGTTGATGCAATTGTCTTCTATCTATAATGAGAAAATAAATGACCATATGATGATTGGCAGATATGGCGGAGAAGAATTCATTATGTACTTGGAAGCCGATACGTTGGACGAGGCCATTATTACTTTGGAAAACTTGCGTCAGTGCATTCGAAACACAACCTTTAAAATAGATTGCGCCTATCACATTCCAATCACGATTTCAATCGGTCTAGCCAAACTAGAAAAGAATCTGCCGCTGAAAGATGCCATTCAAATAGCAGACCAGCATTTATATATCGCAAAAGAAAGAGGTCGGGACCGGTTAATCTGTGCCTGTTAGGCGGGGTTGATTTATTCAGAAACTAAACCATTTATAAAACGAAAAGAACCTTCCATTTCACGTTTGATTGGAAGGTTCCTCTACCTATTAACCCTTTATAGCCTTATTTAAAATACTCACTAAAATTTTCCGGGAAATTCAGTTTCCGTTCATCTTTCATGATTTCAAACGCTTTTTCATCGTATGCTTTTGCAGCCTCTAGCTCATCTTTGAAATAACCTAAGTTATAGCGTTTCCCCTGGTACTGGAAAAAGCTTCGATACTTATTTGATGATTTTTCATAATAAACACCGAAATACTTTGCCCTTTTCTTCGGCACGTACTTCGTATGATCGACCGGGTTCAAATAGGCATCCTCACCAAAGTGTTTCAGTGCATGAATGTTGTAAACCATTGCTGCCTCTTCTTCGGTATCATATTGCCCTATATATTTCACATGATCTTTAAAAGATAAGGTAACGCCCCATTTCCCTCTTGCTCTAAACGAAACACCTTTATATTTTGAAGATTTTCGTGTTTCCTCGAACACTACGTTATTGTGATCAATAGGATTTAGACGGCTTTGCGCTAGTTCCTCACCGAACATTTCGATCGCTTTTAAATTGTATGCAGCGGCAGCTTCCATTTCCGTATAATAATTCCCTAAATGGTACGCATGGCTATTGTAATATAATACCGATTTCCATTTCTTGCCGTTCGTATTCGGTATTAATTGCACGCCTCTATAAATAGAAGTAGCCTTATTTTCCGATTGAAACTCAAAATCAAGTTCCTGATTCGTTTCCTTCACAGCTTTATACTTTAAAAACTCCTCGTACTGGCTGCTCACGTTTGATTTATAACTATAGATAGAGTGAAATTCCACGTGGCACTCTTCGCAGAGCGTCACCCCATTCGAAACCTCGATTCTCAACTCAGGAAATTCTGAATAATTGTCTTTATGATGCGCACAAAGCTTTCCTCCGCGCTTTTTGCAGCATAAGCATGTATAATTATCCCTTTTAAATACAGCCTCTCTCCAAGCCTCATAGCCAGGTATCATACGCCCATTTTCGCGCTCTTCATCGGTGAGGTTCGGATTCCAGTTCGGACTGTTTTCGCCAGACATTTTGTGCTTTTTACAATTCAAGCAGTCATGCCCTCTTAAAAAATTCGAATAGTAAGCAGATGCCTCATGTCCACAATGACAGATATATTCGATAAGATAGTTATTCCCTTTCTTCGTGGACAATAAAAACTGACAGCCGCGCTCTTCAAATGCTTTTTTCATTTCACTGATAGAAATACTGCGTGATTCGCTCGTTTTTTTCCGGGCGCATTTCTCGCACATCCCCGATCCTTTCACGAAGTTTTTAAACTTCACCTTCACCCTCTGCTGGCAAATACACACATAGTCCAGCAATTGATCCCCGTCTATATATTCTTGCGTCAATAAAATGCAATCTTTGGATTTGAAATATTCACTTACGTAGGCAATGTCTACTTTATTTATATTCACACTACTCGCTTTTTTCATTTTGTTGCACTCTGTACACCGGCTGCCTTTATTAAAGTTAGCTAGCGAAACAAGTCCCTTATTTCCGCAGCTACAGATGAACTCATTCTTGCTATCGACACCTTCATACTTACTTACCAAAACACACCCTTGTTCTTGAAAAACATTCTCTACATATTCCTGCGTATAACGCCTAGCCATACAATTCACTCTTTCTTCCATACTAGCTTAATGTCTTTATATTATTAACATGTAGATAATCATGTTAGATAAATGTGAATTCGTCAACATTAATTTGCTAATTATGATGTTTTTATGCTTTTTATATCCGCTCACATCACGAAAAAAGCACAAACTGAAACAATACAGAAGAAACTTTTTACACTTTCCCGCAGATTTTTATTTGTTGAATTCCGTCATAAATTATTTCTCCATATACAAAAGCAAACCTAGCCATACAAGAGGCTAGGTTTGCTTCATACTAAACTATTCTTCTAAATCTAATGAAGATTTATGTTCTCTTGCCGCTTCTTCAATTTCATCAAACGCCCAGTGTTTTGTTGGAACATCTTTGAATGATGGTGTTGTGATTCCCTTTAGTGGACCACGTTTGAATAGGCGATTAAGAACCTTCACTGCTTGGGCACGTGTTAACTTTTCCGCCGGTTGGAATTGACTCTTGCCATCCCCAACCATGATGTTTGCCGCTTTTGTGAAGGATATGGCTTCTTTTGCCCAGTGGTCGTCCTTCACATCTGTGAAGTTGGCAACTGGAATGTTTGTTACTATTTCACAGCTTGCATAGGATGTAGGATCTTGTTTACATTGATTTTGAACCCAACGATAGACGATAGCAGCCATTTGAGCACGAGTGACCGTTCCATTCGGGTCAAATGTTGAAGCATTTTTCCCTGTCATAATGCCTGCTCCCTTTACTTCCATAATAGCTGCATATGCTCTATGGTTTGCCGGGACATCTTCATATGTCTGTGTTGAAGGTGTTGCATCTAAGTTTCTCGCTAGCATTGTTGCCATTTGTGTACGAGTTACAGGTGCATTTGGACGGAATTCGTTGTTTCCATACCCTTTAATGTATGGTGTATGAATCGTCTCATCAATTATTTCTTCATTCCAACCCCCTAAATATACCATGGTAAATGTACTAAATTTATTCACCGTAAATTGAAGACCTTCCGAACCATCTTGCATTTTTACGACAGTACCTTTTATCAACTCTTTTGAACCATCACTATGTTCAATATAAACACCCAGGTTGTTTAAAATGTTTTGACGTTCAGCTGCATTTGTCGGTAAGCTTGCTGTTAATGGAAGTATGATGGCTACTTCACGATTTTGCATATTCGTTTCAATTTCCATTGGACGACCAAGAACTTGAACCGTATTATTCCCAACGGCTTCTTGAATTAATGATTCGTTTTTCGCACGTTGTTCTACTTGTTGCTTTTCACTGTTAGATTTGATAGGAACAACACGGAAGTATAGATTTTCATTGAAGTTATCAATTGATGTTGTCGGAATTGAAATCACCGCATTTGGTGTTGCAATTTCAAGTTTTAGATTGCCATTATTCAATTCATCTAATGCAGCTTTTGGCACTTCAACCAATACTTCTGACACTTTGTCTTCCTTATCCGGAATAATGATACGTGCTGTGTCCACACCCTGTTCTTTTGCTTTTTGCACTGTTTCCTTTGCGATTGCATCTGTCATCGCTACTTTATCTTTCACGGTACCATTTGGTTCTGTCGTACGTGTAATCGGCGTTTTTGTTAAATTCGAACCGTTGTTACCATCTACATCTACAACGATTTGTTCAGTCGTTGGTTGTGGCGCCGGTGCTGGTTCTGGTGTAGAGCCGCCTCCTCCACCACTAGATGGTGGCTGTGCTCGTTTGACTATAATGGTATATGTTTTAGTTCTTCCACCTCTAGCAGTTACTACTATCGAAATTGTATTAACTCCTGGTTGCAACGAAATAGACTGTGTTCCACCATTTCCAATTGTTTGGCCATTTAAGACTGCGCTTGCCGTTGGATCTAACGGACTTACTGTAATATCAATATTAGCTGTATTAGATGAGACATTGACAGTATAAGCTATTTCATCCGGATCAAATAAAGGTGATAAATCGCCTGATGATACTGATAATGTTTGTAACTCCGATGAAACAACATGAATTGTTCTCGTTACTTCTACAGCATTATTATTACTAAGGTCTGATACATTATATTTAAGCTGATAAGTCCCTAGCTGATTTGTATCGACCGTACCAGTTAAGCTTATCGAGCTTGTTAGGTCTCCATCCACTTCATCTGAAGCCGAATATCCAGGCTCCATATATGCACTACCTAATGGTATAAAAACTTCACTGTCTCCATTGAGAACAACAACCGGCCCTTGTGTATCAACTACTGTAAACTGAACAGTTGCACTAGCAGTTTTAAAATCATCCACTGAAGCAGTTCTTCCGTTATCTTCAATCGTATAGTTAAAACTTGCCGGACCGATGCCGCTTGGATTAAAGATAATTTTTCCGCCTTGAATTTGAACCGTGCCTCCGACTGCATTCTCAACCGATTTTACAGTTAGAGTCTGATCATTTTCGTTATCCGGTCCCTGTTTATCGTTTTGTAAAAGTTCTTCAAATAATATTGTAATACCTTGTGAATTGATTTCTTTGTTACCGAGTGAATCGACTGTAGCTATAGGGGCATCATTTACTTCCTTCACGGTAATACTAGCTTGAATCGGATCACTTAATCTCGTTCCATTAGTACTTGGAGCTGCTTGAATTAAAAAACCAAACCCTGTTGTACCATATAGATTTTCACTTGGATGGAACTTTAGACCAGCTTGCCCCTCAGATACCGTTATGAAATCACCGTTAAATATGTGAGTTACACCGTCATTTTTATAAAGGGTGCCACCTGTAATACCCGTAATTTTATAATGAGTTGTCGTAGCACCACCAATAGTCGGTGCAATAACTAGTCCCTCTGAATTTTTTTCATCCTCATTTGTCACTGCATTGGTTACGGTCGGTTGATTAGCACGTGCTTCAATCATAAATGAAACACTGCCTTCACTCGTTTGTGGGCTTGGTACTCCATTTGTTGTACCGTTATCCTGAATCGTATAGTTAAAGCTTGCCATTCCTTGGTAGTTCGGTTGTGGTGTAAATGTTATGTTGGTACCATCAAAGCTTACTGTTCCACCTACAGCATTCGTAATATTCGTAATCGTTAATGTTTGACTGCTTTCATTTGCAGGACCTTCTGAATCATTACTTAACAAAGCTGCTGCTGGAATCACGAAACTTGGCGAATTTTCTTCAACGGAAGACAAGGTATCATCACTAGCAATTGGATTATCATTTACTTCCGTCACAGTAATTGAAGCTGTCGTAGCATTACTTAATCCTTTACCCGTTCCATCTAAAGCCGCCTGAATCTTAAAGGAGAAAGTACCTCCTGCAGATGTATTTGCATCGGTATTTGGAGTAAACTTTAATCCAGCTTCCCCTTCTTCTTTTGTGATAAAGTTCCCGTTTTCAATTGGAAATGTGCCATCATTTTTATAAAGAGTACCACCAGTAATTTCACTTATTTTATAATGGGTTACATCATTTATGTCTTGCGAATCTGGTGTAATCACCAAACCACTCATACTCATTGTATCTTCCGCTGTAGTTGCAGGTGTTACATTTGGGACACTTGCTATCTTAGGATTCTTTGTAAAAGTTAAAGTCGCTTCTTCACTAGCAAGCTGACCAGTTGATATATCTTCAGAATAACGGACTTTTACTACCTTATCTCCACTTAAATCAGGTAGATTCATTACATTAAATGTTGTCCACGTACCTCCATCGATTTGGTATTCCATTGAATTATCAATGCCTAAGATGATATTGTTATCATCATCCGCTGTAACAGACGGTGCAGGACGTAATCGATAAATGGTAACCGTATAAGCTTTAGTAGTACCATCCTCGGCAGTTACCTCTACTCGAATATCTGTAGTGCCATCTGCGTCCAATGTCACTTTTCCACTGGAAGCTCCTACAATATCTATTGTTGCATTTGAATCAGCCGCCATGGCATTTACAGTTACTTCTGTCGTTCCAGATGGTACAGTTGCAGAATAATTTATCGTATCTGAGTCAAATTGTTTGTTAAGAGAAAAAGGAGCGATTGATAAATTAATCAGCGCTGCAATATTACTCTTCGTTGTAAATACCCGTTCCTCACCATAGCTTGTACCAACTGAATTTGTCGCGAATGCACGGTAAAAGTATTTTATTTTTTGATCTAAACTTGTTAAATCGACTGTAAAAGTTCCTGTAGTACCTGGTGCAGTTACTTTATTACTGTTTATCGTTGGATTAGCTGTTGTTGAGTATACAATC
Source organism: Lysinibacillus odysseyi (assembly GCA_014595895.1). Taxonomy (GTDB): domain Bacteria; phylum Bacillota; class Bacilli; order Bacillales_A; family Planococcaceae; genus Lysinibacillus_B; species Lysinibacillus_B odysseyi_A. The sequence continues at coordinate 140,585 of JABUKB010000002.1, forward strand.
CCTCGTTCTGTAATGGGTGCATTTCCATCTGATGTGACATTTCCTGAAACTTTTACTGATGTTGCTGTTACACTCGTTGCACTAGAATTAGTCGTTACAAGTGGAACTGTAGTATGAGAATTTGTTTTTACTTCTTTCATCGTATAAGTACTCTTATTCCCCGCTAAATCTTTCACGATCACATTGAAATAATACGTTGTATTTGGTAATAAGCCACCTACATTATAAGTACCAATATCTTTTGCAAATCCACTGCCTAATGGACTGCCATTTTCTACTTCACTGACTGTATTAAAGTTACTACTAGTAGATTGGTAGATTCGGTATTCCAAGTTACTTAAAGCTGTAACACTATCTGTTGCTCTAGGCCAATTTAAAGTTACGCCTGATGTAGTAACATTAGATGAAGATATCACACCAGTTGTAGGTACAGTTTTATCAATTATTATAGTTAATGCTGCAGAAGGATTACTTGTCCCTCCTGCATTTGTTGCAGTAGCAGTGATTGCATGTGTTCCTTCACTCATCGGCGTTGCCGTTGTAAATGACCAAGCACCACTTCCATTTGCAGTAGTTGTGCCTACAGGAATCCCATTACTTGAAATATTGACTGTGGTATTTACCTCGGCTGTTCCTACAAAAGTTGGCGTATCATCATTAGTAATATTATCTGTATTACTAGCCCCTGAGTCAGAACTAGGATTTAGGCCTAGTATTGAAGGTGGATTAGGCTTTGCTGCTACCGCATCTCCATAATAATACTCGAAATTCTCTCCATAGATATAACCCATAAAATCATTTGTGACTACCCAATTTACATTAGGTGGAACATGGTATATATTATCAACAACTCCACCAGGATAGTAATACCTAATATCAGTTAGCGCATCTTGTTCTATTTCAGTGTGATCTTGTATTGCCCAAACCGCATCTTTGTCAATTGCTGCTACAGATGTTACAGTATGCAATTGTGTTCCATCCGAATAAACATAATTATAATCATAATCAGGCCCAGAAGCATCATATACAACCCAATTTACATCTGAGGGAATATTCGTAATTGCCTGTGGAAATTGTACTGTAATAACAGTACCATCATGTTTTTTATAGGAATATAGCACTCCGTCATAAGCATCCATATAATCGACAATTGCCCATCTTGCATTTGGTGGAATACTAGGTGGTTCACCATTAACCCCTGATATGCCAGCAGAAGTACCACTCGCCTCATAAGCTTTGGGCAAATTCACTAATAGGAGCATAACTATCAATAATATTTTAAAAACTTTTTTCATTTCTTTACTATCTCCTTTCGTTCATAGCCCTAAAAGGACTGTTAGGATTTTGGTGGATACTCACCGTAAAGTGAAATAATAAAATTTAATCCTAGAAATGGCTGCATATTATTATGGGCTTCACCTTTGCCTACTGAACTAATAGCATTTTGGTTCATAGGTGCATCGGGTTGCGCTATATTAGTATACGCATTCGGTAATAGAGCGGCATTTTTGATATTCGCCCAAATATTATTTGACGGGTCTATTTGATCTGCTATAATATCAGCTCGATACTGCGGAATATGATTATGTGCCGGAATTTGATTTTCCGATAAGGTTACAGTTTTACTTCCGCCAGTACTACCAATATTTCTAGGGGTTAACCCTTGTCCTGCTCCTTGATGAATAGCGACTTTACCACATAAATTTGGAAGGGCAAAAGTTGTCTTACCATCCCCGCCAAACTGTATTCCTAATATCGTATATAAAGTGGAATACTGGGCTATATTCAATAACTGCCCGTTACAAAATGCCCAATCTCGCGGTGCAAAATTACCAGCAAACAGTCTAATCTCCCCTACATAAGCATCCATATTTATCCTATTCCTCCTAACTTAATCTCTTGGCGGGAAATACCCTACGACAGCAATACAATAATTAGCTACATTAAAAGGTTGCAAGTTCGTATGTGGATTGGAGTTTCCAGCCGTAGACAATGCTTGATGGTTCATAAATGAGTTTATTGAATCCGAGTACACTTTTTGATTTTGTTTAGTAACTCCCCATACGTTTCCCGAAGCACTTTTTAAAGTTGCAGGTTGTGAAGACCCTGTGATTTCATGTGTATGAGCGGGAATTTCATTTATCGATAATGTGTGTGTTTCCTCTCCACCTTTCATTCCAAGAGTAATACCATTTCCCCCTATATGTACTGGAGCTCTTCCTCTTAAATCTGGTAAGGCAAATGTTGTTTTTCCATCCCCACCGTATGTTGAACCGAGAATTGAATATAAGGCCGTATTTTGTTGAATCTGAAGAATCTGCCCTTCGCATTTCATCCAACCTCTCGGGGCATAATTAAATGCAAAACACCTTATTTCACCAAGATATGATTCTGCCATGTGTGCTCCTCCTTTTTTGTTATTTATGGTTGTGATGGAAAAAGTCCATTTAATGCAATGATGTAATTGATTGTAAGATAAGGCATCATATTGTCATGAACCTGACTCCCGCCGAATGCAGTCAAACTTTTCGAATTCATATTGCCAAATTTTACAGAATTAGTCGTTGGAACAGTTGAGTACTGTGCTTGAGTTGTTTTTGCCCATACTGCATTGCTAGGGGATTCACTGTTACCTTCTGATGGAAAAGCACCTACAGTATGGGTATGTGCTGGTAACTGGTCTAGTGTTAAAGATACCGATTCCACTCCACCTATACTTCCTATATGATAAGAGGTTTCCGTTACAGGATTAATTCCTTGGTGAAGAACGACTCTCCCACGAAAGTCTGGAAGTGCAAATGTTGTTTGTCCATTTCCCCCATAAGTTGTACCTATAAGAGCATACAATAGCTCATTTTGATTTATGTCCAATAATTGCCCATCACACAATGCCCATCCTTGTGGGGCATAATTACCGCCAAACATACGAATTTCACCTACATATGGCTCCATCTTTAATTTCACTCCTTCATAAAAATCGTTCAATATTAGGAAAGAATAGCTTTTAACTCAGCCATTCCATAAAAATATACATATCCGTACACTCTACCTGCTGAAAGCCTAATTGTTCATATAACTTTATCGCCCCTTCGTTTGAGCGATAGACACTTAATTGAATATCTTTTTGATGCTTCTGTGCATAGCCCTGAACCTCTACAAGAATTTTTGTTCCTACTCCTTGATTTTGAAATTCGGGCAAAATCGTAAGATCAACAATTACAAACTTTTCTTTAAAATCAGCTAGCAACAGTCGTCCAATTTTTTCATTTTTAGAAACTATAATTCTAGTTTCTAAATGCGAATAAATATTTTTATAATACACTTTTTGGCAGTAATATTGCATTTTTAAAAATTGTTGCTTTTGTTGTTCATCCCATTGCCATTCATTTATTTCATCCATTCTTGAACTTGCGTAAACTTCATATAAAAATTCATCATCTTCCAGTTTTGCTTTTACTAATTCCAACTCACGACAAACCCTTCATTATTCATGTACAACTAAGTTCGGATCACTTTCATCCTGCAAATCATAATTGATATGTGCAAATTGGAATTGAATTGCTTCAATACCATCTGCATATCGCCAAGATGATCCGACTTGAGTATTTACAAGCATATAATTGCTATTATGAGTTGTTGACAAATTTTTATATTGTGTCTTGCTTGTATTTCCGATAATATCGCTATTTTCATTATTAGAATAATGGAATTGAATAGAAGTTAATTTGCCATCAGCAAAATCAGTTGTGACACCAATGATGTAAGCATCTTCAGGAACAGTTAATAAATGAGGTCTACAGTCTTTTTTCGTTCCTAGTAGACTTCCTTCTCTTTTTAATCCATTATTATCAAAGACAAATTTCAAGCCAAAAATGGTATCCTTAACGTAAACATACACTTGTTTAATACGTCTTGGTAAATCTTCATTATTTTCTGTTTCTACTAATCCAAGACGGCCACTAGATGTATGATATCCTTTCTTTGATCTGTCATTGATAAACATCGATTGAGGACCAATCCATAACTTACCAAAATGAAAGTCTACAGTAGGTGGTTCCATTTCCTTCCCAGGTATTAAGTTTCCAAGATAAAAAATTGGCTCTACTACTTTTAGCATATCTGCATACGATTGATTGACAATATTATCACGAATAGCTTGTAACCCTCTGTTATAGTAGGTTTTCACATCCACGTAATCGATTTGAAATTTAACATGGGTTTTACTATCTAATTGATCAGTCAATTCACCTAAAGTACTTGCCGTTACAAAAGCCGTGTACCAATCTCTTTCTACCCATGATCTATAGCTAACTTGTTCTTCGCGCCACTTTCTCCAATCATAGAAAAGTGTACTCGACTGAAAATACTTATTGTAATTGTTATAAGTAGTCATCAAATCCTTTTCCCATTCGCTATGATTATCTTCTTTAAAAATCTCTTGTCCAAAGAGCAATCTTTCCCGCAATAAAATCAGATGTAAGTGTGCATGAATAACAATCAATGGCAGCAAATGAATTCTATTTGAAGAATTAGTCAGCTTCTTAAAAATTGTATTGGCATTTGTCAGCATGGCACCTAGCCATACCCCTTGTTCTGATGGTTTCGCGTTCAAATAGCTCTCCATTGAAGACCTCAATCCATCTAAATCACTTCTTCTTTCCTCTAATTCTTTTTGCAGAATTTTTTCGTCTACCAAATGAGCAACTTGATCTTTTAAAGAATCCCAGATGCTTACTTTCTTTGTGGGCCAAATTGCTTCTAATAATACTTTAATGGCTCCGCCTACTACCGGGATTTTTGAGCTTGCTGCTGATACAATCCCCTTTAATTTATTGTTCAATGAGCTTGTGTCTGCTATCTCTAAAGGTCCCATAATGTCACTCCCCATTACTATTTTATTTCATTGAATTTCCACTCTAGACTTAAGTCCCACATAACTCTATAATTCTTATTATGAAATAGACAGTTCGTCGTTTCAAACATTACTTTCTTACAAGAAACTTACAAAATAATAGAAATAAATTAGAAAATTATAGACTTTATTCTCAAGTTACTATTGGGGGTGTTCATTTGAAATTATCAAAAATTCTATTTCTCCTACTCGGTTTTGCTTCACTATTCATACTGCCTTTCATCAGCCTATATAATGATCCACCTTCTTTTGCTTCACAAGGCAGACTGAATTTGCATGAAACTCCTTTTGCTAGTAAAAAGCTAATTCCACTGGATGGAAATTGGGAGTTTTATGAAGGTGAGTTATATGAACCGGATGAATTTAAGAATGGGGTTACTGGAAGCGCAAAATTTATTCATGTGCCGGGTACTTGGACGTCAGAGGATGAAGAAGAAGGAATTGGCACCTATCGACTCGTCATTCAGAACGTGCCAACAGATCAAGTGCTTGGGATGAAGAAGCAGAACATCCGTAGTGCTAGTAAAATTTTTATTAACGGAAAATTAGTGAGCGAAGAGGGAATAGTTTCAAAGGAACATACAGTTTATAAAGAAGGAAATTTTCCAAAGCTGATTTTCTTCCAACCGGATACAGAGCAATTAGAGGTAGTTATTCAAGTTTCCGATTTTTCCTTTAACAGCGCTGGAATTACAAACTCAATCTATTTCGGTGAACAAGACTCTTTAGTAAGTGATAGCTTTCAAAAGGTGATATCCGAATTAGTGATTATTACTGTTTTACTGACGATTGGAATGTTGTATATCTTTCTATATCTTTTTGTGGAAAGGTATCGTAAAAAGGAATTTTTCATTCTCTCCTTTGCTTTATCGTGTATATTTTTTGCATTCATTAATTTATGCTTAAGCGAAAGAACGATTCTTTACCTCATGCCAAGTTTATCTTTCGAGATGATGTTTAAAATCAAAGACGTCTCGATTTTTCTTGCGACCATTTCTTTAATTCTCATTGTTTCTCAAATCGATAAAAGATTTCTATCTGATCGATTAAGAAATTTATTAATTTTCACTTATTCTCTCTACGTTCTAGTTATTTTATTTACATCATTGAATTTTTACCATTCCTTTGCCCCTGTTTTTATTGTATTAAATTGCTTTACTTATTTTTATAGCATGATAAAAATTATGTATTTGTACATAAAAGAGAGAAATATTTCAAGTAACTATCACCACCATATTCTTCTGTTTAGTATCTTGAATATTAATATCTATAATATCAATTTACTTCTATACAGTTTTGGCTTAACAACAAAATTGCAAATCGGTTTTTTAAACGTCTTATTTTACGCCATTGCCCTTGCCATTTATTTAACCATTCGGGTCAACCAATCCTACAAAAGAAATGAGTATTTAACGCATGAATTGGATGTGACCGAACAGGCGTTTTTAGTAGCACAAATCAAGCCGCACTTTTTCTTCAATACATTAACAAGTGTAATGTCCCTGTGTTACACAGACAGCAAGAAGGCTGCCCAGTTATTGGCGCATTTTAGTAATTTTCTAAGACAATCCTTTGAATTTAATTCCCGGGACATGTTTGTAACGGTCGAAAAAGAAATGAAGTTATTACATTCTTATATTGCCATCGAGCAAGAACGATTTGGGGAGAATTTGCATATGGAGTATGACATTGATTCTGATGCATTAGCAGAGTCAATTCTTCCGCTGTCCATCCAGCCTTTAGTAGAAAATGCGATTAACCACGGCATTTATCCAAAAGAAGATGGCGGTGTTATTAAGGTTTCTATCCATAAGGAAAGCTCGAACTTAATGATTAGTGTGTTTGATACAGGAATCGGAATACCAGCTGAACAGATTCCAGCTTTATTGAATGCAAACAGGCGTACAGAACGAGGGATTGGAATAGCCAATATTAATAAAAGGTTAGCCAAATATTATCGTACGCAATTATCCATCGAGAGTGAGCAAGGATTATGGACAAAGGTGACATTTGAAATACCGCTTGATTAAGAAAGGAGCGATTTTTGTGCTGAAAGCCGTCATTGTGGACGATGAAAAATTAGTCGCCAATTTTTTAAAAATACAATTAGAGAGTACCGGCTTAGTCGATGTGGTGTACGAATTTCAAAAACCGTCTACTGCACTAAGTGAAATCCCAGATGTAAAACCGGATGTTGTTTTCCTTGATATTGAAATGCCTGGCATGAATGGCATTGAACTTGGTACGAAGCTTCTCGGTAAATGCATGGACTTAGAAATCATCTTTGTCACCGCATACAATCAATATGCGATTGATGCTTTCAAGCTGAACGCGATCCATTATCTTTTGAAACCGGCTGATGAAGAAGATCTTCGCGCGGCACTCGAAAGAATCATGGTAAAAAGAAAGTATCAACCGAAAGCGATTCAGTATGAGGACTTAAGAATTGAACTTCTTGGCCACCTAAAAGTGTTGCAAAATGGTCAAGAAGTGCAATTGAAGTGGCCAACAGTTAAAGTGGAAGAGTTATTTGCCCTCATGCTCCTGTACCGCAAGCATGGCATTGAAAAATGGCAGCTTACCGAAAAACTATGGCCCAATATGGAACTGAAAAAGGCTGAACAAAATCTCTACACATCCATTCATCGACTGAAGAAAACTTTATTAACAAATGGTCTCCATATTTGCATTAGAAATGAGAAAGGCAAATATTTTCTCGACTTGCCTGACTGCATCATAGATATAGACGAGCAGCGTCCATTCAATAAAGCAACATTATTTGGGGATAAGCAATATCATTGGGTAGAGGGATTAGATAATTGATTTTATGCATAAGGCGAAATGAGCATTGGCATATTCAAATTGCGTCACTAAGAAATGCTTCAATAATCTTTCGCCCCGTGAACTAAATTGAATATTATAGGATTTTAAGCTACTCCTATCTTTTCTCTTACTATTTCTTTTAAAAATGCTCCGTTTAAGAATAATGGTGATTTTTGATAACTCTTCGAAATTTTATTTTCAGTTACCTGTCAGATGATAAGAAATATATGAATAGTATATTACTGGATTAATAAGATTGAAACAGGAAGAAAAATGAGGTGATTTTATTTTAGAAAAACTCAGGAAAATTAATATGAAAACTGCTGTATTTATGGGAATTATTTTTTACTCTTTGACCATCTTAATCCACTTTCTTATTATAAGCAAAAATATTCCATTCACATGGGTTAATGGTGGAAGGTCTGAATCATTCGCTGAACAGCTACCAATATCTGTTATAAATATCGTTATTTCTATTATTGGAGTAGTTTTTACGTTATTTGTTGGTAGAAGTAAACTATATAAATACAAAAGAAGAATAACCGTTATATGTGGGTTTTTTGTTGTACTTTGGTCTTTTGGATTTATACAACAATTGTTTGGAACACCTTTTGAAAAAATGGTTTGTTCGTTAGTATTGCTTCTGGGAGTTATCTCGAACTTGCGTATGGCGATTGAAAAAAAATAGATGTAACTATTTAATTAATAAGTTTGTGAACAATTACACTTAAACTAAAGGGATGCGTTAGTTTAACAAGCAAATATTATAAAAATAGAACTTCCACAAATTGAGAACTCCTATTTTTATAAGTAATATCAACATTAAACTTTAACAGAGCTTTTAAAAAACAAAATTGCTCTTATAAGGTATAAGGTTTTCAATCTAATTAAAAATGAATTAAACAAAATTTTTCCGAATTCGTTTAACGATATATTTTGCATCTGCGCCTACCCCTCGTAGTGTTGCCGAAGCAAAGGAACGTTGAGCTGGTAATCCTACAAAATACAATCCCGGTATTGATGTACTCACTCCACTCTTATGAAATGGTTCACCATTTTTATCTAGTACTTCAGTATTTTTTAGAAACCCAATATTAGCTCGATATCCTGTTGCAAAAATTACACTGTCTATTTCTTCTTTAGATCCATCCGACCATATTACACCATCTTCAAAAAAGGATTCGAACATTTTCCTTACCTTGGGATTGCCTTCTTTTATTCGCTGCTCATATTCACCGAGGTCTATTACCGAAGAATTCTTTGCAAATTTTCTACCAAAGCTCCAAAAGGAATCAATACCGGTTATAAGAAACCAAAAGTGAATATCCTTACCTAAAAACTTTTGAGGAATAAATGAAATAGGCTCTCGTACGGCTAAAGTCGTATCTGAGACTTCGGATAATTCGATTGCAATCTGAATAGCTGAGTTTCCTCTACCAACCACAATGACTGATTGATTCCTAAAAGGTTCAATATTCTTATATTGAGCTGAGTGCAATACTTTACCACGATATTTATTTATTCCTTCTATTTCTGGAATAAATGGATTGTTGAAGGTTCCGGTTGCACATACAACGTTTTGCGAGAGATACTCTTCCCCTGATATTGTAGTTATCTGAAAGCCATGAGGTGTCTTAGATACTTGCTCAACACGTTTATGAAAGACAATTGGAAGTTCAAAATAAAGTGCATAATCTTTTAAATATTGAATGATTTGATTCCTGCTTGGGTATTCATTTTTTACTGTCGATAAACTTAAACCAGGAAGAGACGAAAACTTTCCAGGTGAGAATAATTTAAGACTTTCATAGTAGTTTGGCCAAGCCCCTGCTGCTTCTCCGCTTGCTTCAAGAATCAAAAACGATAGACCACTCTTTTTTAAATAATACCCCATAGCTAAACCTGACTGTCCTGCCCCAATCACAATAACATCCCATATTTTACTCAAAAAATATCCCCCCGTATAAAGACATAACTGAATAAGAATCTTTTAGATTAGCTCAATAACTTTAATACATGTATTTTTTAATAAACTACAGACCCCTCCCCCCAATAACATTTAATTTTAGTTGCATAATGCAAGTATCAGTGAAATATAAAAGCAAGATTTCTCTTGCTTAATCTAAGGGTGTACAACAAAATGTGGATTTTGACATTGCTTCATTCAACAATTTAATTGAACGAATCACAGTTTCCCTTTCAAATTCGTTCATATGTGAAAATACTTCGTCTAAATAACTATTTATCGCATGATCAATACTTGTAGCAACGAACTTTCCCTGTACAGTAAGGCTCAAAATTGATACCCTTTTATCTTGGGATGAAGGGGTCTTTTTCACTAAATCCAGTTTCACCAATGTTTGAATTTGTCTACTGAACGTAGTGATATCCATCGCTAATGCTTCAGCAATTTGCTGCATAGATGGTCCATATTGCTTATCGATTTCATAAAGGATATGACTTTGAATAGGAGAAATCTCAAAGTTCCCTACAGAACAACAATTTTTATCTAATAAACCAAATCTCCTCATCAATAAATGAAAGATTTCGCGTTTGTTTTCCATCTTCTCACCTCTAAGTATAGTTATACACAAATTATTTGCATATTGCAACTAAAATGACACCATAACCATATTTAAATGTCCAAATAAAAAACCATCTCCCCTCTGAAATATGCCTACCTAGAGAAGAGATGATTTCATTAACTTTTTTGCAAAACTACAAATTGAAGGTTTTGTTTATTATTTTTGCACCATTCGGAGTAAAGCATGAGCGATTGCATGTTTTTCATCGCCTTCTGCCGCAGTCCATAATTCTTTCAGTACCTTTTCTTCACTGTTGCGAGGTTCTTCAAATTTTGCAAGATAGTCCGCGACTTTTTCTGCAGCTTTGGCAAGCGCTTCTTCGCCTAAACCTAAACGTTCACCTTTGGATACTTGGTCATTTAAGTAATTTTTAAAATTGTTAAAGCTTTCTAAGATTCGATCTTTCTCCTCTTGAGAAAGGTCCTGTAATCGATTTTCTACTTTGTTCATTTCTTCTGCCATGATAACTCCTCCTTCAGTTAAGTTGTAGTACAGTAAGCATGTTCCCCAACTGGTTTGAAGTAAACATAGTCCTATAGGATTATCTTCTAATAAAAATCAGATATTTATATTTAAAAATAAAAACTTTCCTATTTTTTTGTTAACTAATCTTTTCATTAGATACTTGGTATTAAAGTATTTATGGAAGTTTCATCTCCCTAAATCGATTGCTATGGCGATGGGTAAAAGCAGGAAAAGGAAAATTTCAAAGAGGATAGAAAATTTTTTTAAAATATCGAGTAAAATTAAAATTCTGCTCATATAAAAACCCCAAATAGCGCACTTTATAAAAAGTATCACTATTCAGGGTTTGGTTCAGAGGATTTGTATAACCTCTCTATAGCCCGTAGAGATGATTTACTTAGCAGTCCTCGCAGTTGTTATTGCGGTTTTGGTTGTTATTGTTACGATTGTTGCGGTTATTGTTGTTGCGGTCGAAGTTCACTTCTTCAGCAAACTCTTCGCGGTTGTTGCGGTTGTTACGGTCAAAGTTTACCTCTTGAGCAAATTCCTCACGGTTGTTACGGTTATTTGCATCATTGTTTTGACGGTTGTTGCGTTGGTTTTGGTTGTTGTTATTGTTTCGCGCCATGTTCCTCTCACCTCCACAAAGTTATTATGAGTAATGAGAAATTAATTATGCGCTATTTACATGCTAGATAATAAAAAATGCCAAAGCCCTTGATTTTAAAGGGTTTTGGCGTTTTTTGAAATTTGATTATTGTATATATAAAATGCAATAGCATCCTTCAAATTCCACTAGCTCTTTTGGCAACAACAAACGTACATAACCATTATTTTTTCAGCTTCTATGGCAATCTACACTTCCCTTTTATCTATTGATGCTATAAGCGAAAGAGGCACCAGTTCTGTTTAGAACCAATGTCTCTTCTAATGTAAATAAATAAAAAACGCTTGGCGGTCAACCCAGCGCTGTACTACCCTATTATTTTTTCATTTTGTCCCAGCTATGCACATGATGGATTGCTACGCCCTCAAAATAACGATTTTTAGAGTAATGTTTACTAATTTGATCGAGCGTCCCGTTCATTTGTTTTTCACCTTTAATAGCAAAAGAAACTTGAGGCTCAGTTGAAAAGTGCATCGTTTCCACACCAATCACAACAGGCGTCTTATATTTTTGGGCATAACTCATTTCATTTTTTGTAATGCTTTTTAATGCCGTCACTGTATTGCGGTAGGCCATAATGGATACACCATCTACCCTAGCAATAATCCATTCTGCTAAATTGCCTCTGCCTAATGTGCTGTTATAAAGCACTTCATCATACCAAAACGGAATATCTACTTCAATTTTCATATCCGAACTCCGTGCTTGCTTCTGAGCATGCTGCAATAACTGTTGATACTGGTGAATTGCCGTTTTTTCATTCTCTTTCCAAAGTGTAGATAAATAAGGCTCTACATCTAAGTGTATTGCTGCAAATTTCGATGCAGGATATTCCTGGTGGTACTGACTTAACCAGTTCCATAAAGTATCGAAGTCTGTTGTAGTCCAGTTAGGCGCACCGTCTAGGGCCTGCACTTTAATATTTGCATTCTGCATCTTATCGATAAAAGCGGCGTACTGATTATTCGGCAATGTTGGATCGATTTGCAAATAGACTGTCGTTACCTTTTTATCGATGAGGAATTTGGCCGTTTGCTCATCTGTAATTGTCTCTGTATTCCAAAGCCAAGTTGCTTTTGTATATTTTTGCTGTGCCTGTGCATCGTTCAATAGAAAAATAACTCCCAACAAAACAAAAGTAGAGATTAATTTTTTCATATTCTCTCCCCCATCTAAAATATTATTTTTTCCACTTTTATACCATTTTATTAACTTGATATAAACGTTTTTTACTATATTTATATCGGACAGAAAGAATAGTTCATAATAATATAACTTTTATTTTTTTATTAATCCTTACATCCATATATAGAAAACTGCACTTTTTCTTCACAATTTATCAATTTTCAAATAAAAGCTTTGACATCGTCACTTGAATAAGGTAAATTACCAAAGGGCGAACATTTTGCTCATTTAATCAAAAAATATTCGTATTTAAGAGGTGCTTTTCGATGGATAACGTATTTGACTATGAAGATATTCAACTAATCCCAAATAAATGTATTGTAAACAGCCGTTCTGAATGTGATACTTCTATTGTGTTTGGTGGACATACATTTAAATTACCGGTTGTACCTGCTAACATGCAGACAATTATTGATGAATCCATTGCGATTAAACTTGCTGAAAACGGTTACTTTTATATCATGCACCGTTTCAATCCAGAAGCACGTGCAGAATTTATTAAAGACATGCATGCACGCAAACTGATTGCTTCTATTAGTGTCGGTGTAAAAGAAGATGAGTATGATTTTATCGAACAATTAGCGACGCAAGAATTACGTCCTGATTTTATTACAATTGATATTGCACACGGTCATTCAAATGCAGTCATTGATATGATCAAACATATTAAAACACATTTACCAAATTCATTTGTAATTGCAGGGAATGTCGGTACTCCTGAAGCGGTAAGAGAATTAGAAAATGCAGGGGCTGACGCAACGAAAGTCGGCATTGGACCAGGTAAAGTTTGTATTACAAAAATTAAAACTGGTTTTGGTACAGGTGGCTGGCAATTAGCAGCTCTTCGCTGGTGTGCAAAAGCAGCTACAAAACCAATTATTGCAGATGGTGGTATTCGTACACATGGCGATATTGCAAAATCAGTACGCTTCGGTGCCTCAATGGTCATGATCGGCTCTTTATTCGCAGGTCACGAAGAATCACCAGGTCAAACAGTTGAAAAAGACGGAAAACTGTATAAAGAATACTTTGGTTCTGCGTCAGAATTCCAAAAAGGTGAAAAGAAAAACGTAGAAGGCAAAAAAATGTATGTAGAACATAAAGGTGCATTGATGGATACATTGACGGAAATGGAACAAGATTTACAATCTTCTATTTCTTATGCGGGCGGCAAAAAATTAGAGGCCATTCGTACAGTTGACTACGTAATCGTAAAAAATTCAATCTTCAATGGGGATCGCGTTTATTAATAGATGGTATCTCGTTAAGAGCTTCTTCTATTTATAATGTAAATTAAATAAAGGAAACGAATCGACTTGATAGCTGGGTCTATTCGTTTCCTTTTAATTTGTTTGCCATTGTATCCGCTTCGATTGATATTCTACTAAATCCCCACTAGTTATTTGATTACCTTTGAAATATGAAATCACATTTCCTCAGAATTTTTTAAAAATAGTAACACATAATGATGTATTAGCATTTTTGTATGATCAAATCGCTTTGTTAAAATAAGGAGCTTTGTTTCCTTTACTTTTCTTTACGGCAAGAAGCTCTTCCAATTTCTGAATATATTCATAATCCTTTGATATTCTTGTAAGGCTTATTAATAAATAGGGTCTTAATCCGGAATTTATTTTTTTGCATCGTGCAAGATTGATTAAATACTTGGCCATCTTAAATGACTTTAAGTGGGTATGTCCATTTTTGAATTCCTTCTTCGTATTGACGACCATAAATTCCTGCTTTCGCCCTTTATAAAAAGGAATAATAATAAACTCATCTTTTTTGAAAATTTGATTCATATTATCTTCATCCCTTTCCGAATATATTCAAAAACAATCTTACACATATGGAGAACTATAAATCACAAATCTCCCCATTTTGCCCCTTCCCTCTCGGTTTTATGTGTATACATCTCTTTAACCTAATTATCGGTTACTATATCTAAGATCCGCGGAAAAAATCACTTCTTTAGCTATCATTAACAATCTCCGGATGTTTTTACATTAGGTTAAAAGAGAGTTGTTGAGTTGAAAATAGTGTGCAGAGCAGATCCGATTCTTATACGGACAAATGTTTGTGAAAAAAGCGAGCAATAAAGCGAGCCTAAACCTTTGTTATTTTTTGGCATAATGTCCGTATAAGAAAAGCGATAGTAATGAAATTAATCGAAACTACCGCTCGCATTATCTAATTATTTTTAATGAGTACTCGCTTTTGTTTTTGCTTTTTCATCACGTACTTCTCTTTTAATTTGGCGTAATAAGCCGCTGCATGTACTGAATCTACATCGGTCTGACGTAAAGCATACTCGAATGCTTCCACTAAATGCTCTGTTGTGACAAATTCATTTTTAATTTTAATTAAATCGTAATGCGCATAGTTGTCAGGAATTCTCGATAAAATTTTTTGATCCCCCGTAATCGAAATTAATTTGTTATCGTTTAAAAAAATTTTTAGCATTCTTCCTTCTCTCCTTTTCTGTTTCTTTTCTAAGCTGCTATTTCACCATTCGAAAGGCGTTGCTTAGTTTGTTTTCTACGATAATTATTGGTTTATTACTATGTACCCCAATTTGCTAGGTAATCAATCGCTAAATTGATCATTATAGATTGTTTTAATTATTAATTAGCTCTAAAGCGTCATTCATATACTCAATGTCCGTTGGTCTGACACCATGTGTGAATTTACTCACTTCTTCTACTCCCCCTCGAACAATTAAAGGTGATGAGAAATGGACTAAATTGCCGCTTCGATCGATATTCTACTAAATCCTCACTAGTTATTTGATTACCTTGTCATCCTTCTTAAGAATTTTTTTCAATTCACTCCAAAACCTAAAAGGCGAATTTGTATAAATAGCTTTGCTACAGGGTAGCCTTTTTAAAGGAAAATCTGGAGGTGCGATTTACATGTTTGAGAAAAAATTAGCACTTCATGAAACAATGGAATTTCATGAAGTCATAAACTTTATGACAACTAGTTTACTTAAATCGAAGCTGAGTCAAGGTGTAGTCTTTGATGATGATTTAAGAGCGTTATTAGATAAAAATGTAAAGTTATCTACCCCGGCGCTCACTGCTATGGTTAAGCTCTACGCTAAATCGGAATTAGAATATTAGGAGGACAATTGTATGGAAGACTATTTAGATCCTATAAACTCAATTGGGATGCCTGAATTAACTGATTCGGGGGTTGCTCTTGAGTTTTTACTTACAACAAAAACGGGTATTCGAAACCTTTCGATCGCCTTAACTGAAACAGCTTCCCCTGCACTACAAAAAATCATGAGAACTCAGTTAGATGTCATGATTGATTTATATTTTGAGATTTCTGAACTAATGCTGAAAAAAGAATGGCTTAAGCCCTTTGATCTTGAAGGTCAAAAGGAACTGGATATTAAATCTGCAGAAAATGCGATTACTATTGCGCAGTTGGATTTATTCCCTAAGAACAGGAATCGCAAGGGAATGTTCCCTACCCCACCCAAAAATTAAATGGAAAAGAGGGATTTTTTTAATGAAAGCTGTTACTTTTCAAGGCATTAAAAATATTGAAGTAAAGGAAGTAAAAGATCCTAAAATAAAAAAAGCGGATGATATTATTGTCAGATTAACGACCACTGCTATTTGTGGATCGGATTTGCATTTACTTCACGGGATGATTCCGAACCTTGGACAAGATTATGTCATTGGCCATGAACCGATGGGCATTGTAGAGGAAGTCGGTAAAGATGTGACAAAGGTTAAAAAGGGTGATCGGGTTGTCATTCCTTTCAATATCGCTTGCGGAGAATGTTGGTATTGCAATAACCAATTGGAAAGTCAATGTGATAATGCAAATGATAATGGTGAAATGGGGGCCTACTTCGGATATTCAGACACAACAGGCGGATTTCCTGGAGGACAAGCAGAGTATATGCGAGTTCCCTACGGCAATTTTATCCCTTTCAAAATTCCAGAGAAATCCGAAGTGCCTGATGAAAGTCTAGTACTCCTTGCCGATGCAGCCTGTACTGCTTTTTGGAGTGTAGAGAATGCCGGCGTAAAAAGAGGAGATACGGTTGTTATTCTTGGCTGCGGACCTGTTGGATTATTAGCGCAAAAATTTGCTTGGTTGAAAGGTGCCGAAAGAGTAATTGCAGTGGACTACATCGGGTATCGACTTAAACATGCTAAGAAGACAAATAACGTCGAAATCGTCAATTTCGAAGACCACGAAAATTGTGGAGAATATTTGAAAGAGATTACCAAGGGCGGTGCAGACGTTGTTATTGATTGTGTAGGGATGAGCGGAAAAATGACGCCTTTAGAATTCCTTGCAAGTGGAGTAAAACTGCAAAGTGGTGCTATGGGAGCCATTGTCACAGCCAGCCAAGCTGTAAGAAAAGGTGGAACAATCCAAATTACAGGTGTTTATGGTGGACGGTACAATGCCTTCCCACTAGGTGACATTTTCCAACGCAATGTAGCGATACGCACTGGACAAGCACCAGTAGTTCACATCATGCCTCATGTCTATAACCTAATCGAGGAAGGCAAAGTAAATGCTGGTGATATCATCACCCATGTCCTACCTCTTGAAAAGGCAAAACATGGATATGAGGTATTTGATACAAAACAAGAAGATTGCATTAAAGTAGTTTTAAAACCCTAAATGGACCAATGAAAAGGTACTTTTGAGTGGATTTGGCAATCCAAGGATGGTCATTGGTTTCAGGCTGAACTCCAAAACATTCTATATACTTTCACACATGCTAAGCATGATGAAACACTTAATAATGCAAAAGCTTTCACTCAAACTAGTTAAGATCTATCATGAAAAGTCAAAATGAAGCTCCTTTTAAAAGAAGCTTCATTTCACATTTGTTATTCATATTATCTAGGCTGTCTTCCTAAGCCATTTGATACTATTTAAATTTGTATCACACCTAATAAAACCGCGATGAATAGTAGTGTAATACTTAATCCCCACATCCAAAGGAATGAGAATTTTAAGTGTTTCCCCATCTCTAAACCTGATAAACCAAGCGCAAGCCACACAGCTGGTGCAAGTGGAGAAACGAATGTTCCGACAATGTTACCGATAATCATAGCATAGGCTGTCGAGAACGAATCGATTCCATACGTTAAACCGATTTGATCCACGACTGGGAACAAGGCAAAGTAATAAGCATCCGTACTTAATAGCAAATCAAATGGTACACCAAGTACCCCGATAATAATATGTAAGTATTGTGCTAAAAAGCTTGGTAAAATATTTACGGCATTATTCGCAATAGCAGTTAACATACCTGTACCGTTTAATATTCCTAAAAACAATCCGGCAGCAATAATGATCGAAGCCATCGTTAAGGCGTTCGATGCGTGTGCCTGGATACGTCCCATCTGTTCTTTCGGTGTACGATAGTTCAATGGTAAAGCGATTGCTACACCGATTAAGAAGGCTAAGCCCGCCGGTAAAAGACCTGACATTAAAACAGCAAGAACAACAATTGCTAAAATGGCATTTGCCCAAATCAGCTTTGGACGTTTCAAAGATTCATCTATTTCACTGTTAAGTACACTGTGACTTAAATCAAATTTTAATGTTTCTCCTGTCTCCGCTCGTTTTGCAATTAAGCGTTTTTCACGGAATCCCATAAATACAGCGAGTAAAAGCATTAACACAATACCGATTACTTGAATTTGGATTAATGGATGCCAAAGCTCTGTTACATCTGTCTCGAGAACGGAGGCAACACGCCCTAATGGACCACCCCACGGAATCATATTCATGATTGCCGCAGAACCAGCGATTAATAATAAGAGTAAGTACGGGTTCATACCAAGTCGAACATACAGTGGTAACAGTGCTGTGATCGAAATTAAAAAGGTAGATGCACCGGAACCATCCAGCTGCGCGATGACAGCGACAATTACTGTTACAACCGCAACAAGCACGACGTTTCCTTTTGACAGCGCTACCATTTTATTGATAATTGGTTCAAACAACCCCACATCCTGCATAACTCCAAAAAAGATAATCGCAAAAATAAACATAACCGCAACGTTAATTACGGAACTAATCCCATCTCCGAAAAATACGCCTAAATCATCAAACGAATATCCCGCAATAAACATTGCAATGACAGGTGGAATAACCATTGCAACAATTGGTGATACACGGCCGCTAATTAACAGACTAACAATAACTAAAATCGTTATAATTCCTATAACACTTAACATAAAACAACCCCCATCGTTTATAATTGTAATAATTTTATGACAATTATGCGTGTGGAGGAATAATGTGTTCATTTATTTAATAAATACAATAAAATTAATTTTGTTCATAAGTTTCACAGAGGACATAATTGCGCTCCGGACGACCGACTGTCCCATAAAGAAGCTTCGTTTCTAGAACATTCATTTCAACCAAATACTCTAAATAGCGCCGAGCAGTAGAGCGACTTGTCCCAATAATTTCACTTAACTGGGTAGCAGTTAAAGTCGTGTACATTTGCTCATTAAATAAGTGAATGACCCGTTCGAGCGTAAATGTATCAATCCCTTTCGGTAACCTCTTTTCTGCTGCCGAATTATTTTGCCGATAAAACAGCAAATCCAAATCTTGCTGTGTAAAGTGGGGTTTCTTTTGAAAAGCTGCACGTGTAAGGCGCAGCTGTCGAAATGCTTTTTGGAGTCTTGCCTCATCAAACGGCTTCGCAATATAATCAAATACCCCATACGAAAATAATGCTTTCACATGTTCATGTTCGGCTGCTGCAGTAACCATGATAATGTAAATATTCGGAAAATGTGTTCGTACATAGGTAACCAATTCATAGCCTGTGACATCTGGAATAAATAAATCCATCAACAGAACCGTTGGCGGCGTTGCCGTCTGTACGAGTGCCTCTTTTAATGATGCGCCACTTAGAAATTGCTGTACTTGTGCCTCTGGTTCAATCGCTTTTATATAGTCGGCATGAATAGCCGCAATGCGAAAATCATCTTCAATTAGCCAAATGTCCATTAAATCCCTTCCTTTGTAAAATGATTAAAAAGCAAGCTCCGCCTAAATCACTTTCTTCTAATAATAATGAGCCCCCGACTTTTCGGAGTGCCTGCTCACTGATCGTTAAACCATACCCTCGGTCATAGCCATCCTTTGTCGTATAACCAAGTGTAAAGATTTGCTTTACCATTTCTGCATCTATACCTGGTCCGTTATCATGTACCTCAATAATGAGTTCATGACTAAACTGATGAATAAACAAGTGAATTTGCTTATTCGGTATATCTGTCTTATGTAACGCATCCATCGCATTCTGAAGTACATTGCCCAGCGCTGTTAATAATGCATCTACTTCTTCATCACTATAATCTATTAAAACGTCATCCGTTTCAATGGTAATTGCAATACCGCGCTCCTTAGCCTCCGATATTTTCCCCTCTAATAATGCCTGCACTAGGATGGAAGGCTGTGCTGCAAGCGCCTGCTGCTGTTTCGTTGCATCCTGCTGCTCTTGCCGAATAAATGCAATTGCCTGTTCAATATGAGATTGCTTTAATAACCCGAGTAGCACATGTAGTTTATTGGCAAATTCATGCGTTTTCGCACGTTGCATTTGTGCTTGCTGCTTCGCAAGTGTCAGCTCATTAATCACTGTTTCATATTCAAGCTTCGCACGTAGGAAATATAAGTAGCCGAGTCGCTCACCATGCTTTAAGGGTGCCTTCGAAATAATAATCTCTTGCTGTTGCAACGGAAACTCCAGAGCACGAATAGCCTCTTCTTTAAAAAGACGTTCAGGTAGTACCGTATGTAATGATATGTCTTCTGTTAATGGCGAAATGAGTTCTCTTGCGCGGGAATTACAGATCACTACATCATTATTAAGTGTCGTTAATATGATGCCATCCGTCGTTTCCTCTAATATTGTGTGATACGCCGAATAAAGCTTCGCAATTTGAGCAGGCTGCATATTTAGCAATTGCTTCTTTACATAAAGTGATAACAGCACTGCACCAATAATACCTAAAACTGCAACAAGGAGTGTTGTTTGAAGCCATCCCTCAAACGCCGTATCTACTGTTTTTTGAATATCCTTTGTTAAAAAGCCGACGGAAACAATCCCCATTACTTTGTCATCTACGATAACAGGTACCTTCCCGCGGATGGATTCTCCCAGTGAACCTGTCGTGATTGAAACAATGGGCTCTTTGTTAATAAGGGCTGAATCATTATCCCCTCCGACCATGGATAGGCCGATTTTTTCAGGGTCAGGGTGTGTATATCGAACACCTTGTTCATTCCCAATCACCACAAAGCTAGCTCCGATCTGCTGCCGGATGTCCTCTGCGATTGGCTGGAGAATAGAAGACGGATCTTCCATTGAAAATGTGGAAATGACATCTGGACGTTCAGCGATCAAATAAGCACTTGTTAATGCCTTCTCCCCCATCTCTTCTATAACCGATTTATTTAAATAATGATCGATCAATAATAAAAACAGCACACAAATCACAAAAATAATCCCACTCATCGTAATAATGAGACGTGCCGTCAAAGATTGCTTCAGACGAGTAACCATAGTAGCCTTCCTTTCAAGCGTTGTTTTTACTATCTTACCATGGAAATTTCAGAAAAATGGCGGTGGGAAGATAGAAATGTCCTAATATTACCTCAATTAAAGGGGTTATTGGAAAGTTAGGTGAATGGATTGACCTGGATGAAGCGAATGATGTATGGTCGAGCGAAACTAAATCTCCTTGAGAAACATAGGTAATAGTCGTATGAGTGATATTATTGAATAACACTCTTAGTTTGCGAATGTTAGAATTGTATGCGTATCTTAGTGATTTCTATATTTTTACCGTTTGTTCATCAATTCAATTTGTTCTGCAATTACTTGTGCTGATAATTTATTTTCATGTTGTAGCCACCACATGATGACACCAATAATCGATGCAGTTTTTACATCGCTATCAATATAAAAATCTCGCTTTGGTTTCATCGGATTGCGTCTGCGAGCAGTGATCAATTCTTTAAATAGCTCAAACAAATGGTGTTCAACCGCTTCTTGTTGCACAAGCACCGTAATCATAGACCAACGCTCTTGCAAATAATGGAGTAAGTCCACTACTTGCTCTTGTCTCGAGCTATTTTTTTCATGCATGAGTGCATTGATTTTAAGTGTTAGCTGCTGTAAAATTTCTTCCGTCATTTGCTCCTGTAAATCTTCAAGATCCTTAAAGTGTAAATAAAATGTCGTACGATTAAGTTTTGCATGCTTCGTTACTTTTTGTACCGATAATTGATGAAGTTGATTACCTTCTAGCAATAATTCCATCAACGCCTCTTTTAACATTTGTTGTGTTCGTAACACACGCGGATCTTCATATTGCACTAATTCACCCCCAATTTTTATAGACAGTTTTCTCTAAATTGTCTACTATAGAACACTTCGTCTACGATTGTTCATGGTCAGCATCTAATCCCTATTGATATGATACTTTATAGACACTGTGTCTATAATATATCTGGTAAGGAGTCTTTATGCAAAACGAAATATCATCTAAAATGAAAAAGTTGCTTGTGACGATTCTAATTGTCGGTTGCTTTTTTTCAACATTAAATCAAACATTACTCAATGTTGCACTCAGTGAACTAATGCAAATTTTTAATGTGACACCTGCGACTATTCAATGGTTAGCAACAGGTTTCATGCTCGTAAATGGTGTACTTGTACCCATCACAGCTTACTTAATGAAACGTTTTTCAACACGCAAAATGTTCATTAGCTCAATGGCTTTTTTACTCATCGGTTCGATTGTTGCAGCATGTGCACCAAATTTCGGTATGCTACTAGCTGGGCGTATGATCCAAGCAGCAGGAGCCGGAATTATTTTACCGCTTATGATGACTATTATTGTCTATTTATATCCAGCTGAACAACGTGGGGCGATTATGGGGAAAATGGGCTTTGCCATTATTTTTGCACCAGCCATTGCGCCAACAGTGGGTGGATTTATACTTGAGTTTGTTTCTTGGCGTTATCTGTTCATCATGATGATTCCAATTTCAGCTGCAATCATTCTATTGGCTTTTAAATACATGATTAACATTGAAGAAGGCTCAAAGTTATCACTTGATTTAACAAGTGTCATCTATTCAACAATCGGCTTTGGGGCGGTACTTTACGGATTCAGTAGTGCTGGTAGTCGTGGCTGGGGCGACTGGCTCGTGTTGGCGACTATCTTTGTTGGAGGCGTATGTATTTATCTATTTAGCCGCAGAATGCTAGCCTCCAAGGAGCCATTACTAAATTTACGCGTGTTTACCTATAAAATGTTTACAATGACGAGTATTATTAATATCGCCATTACGATTCTTATGTACGCAGATTTAATTTTACTGCCGATTTATTTACAGGACGGCCGTGGCTTTAATCCCTTTATAGCGGGGTTAATTTTACTGCCCGCTGCGATTATTAATGCCTTTTTATCACCTGTAACAGGTAAATTATTCGACCGCTTTGGTGCCAAACCGCTCTTCATTATTGGGACCATGCTTATTGCCCTCTCAATGTTGCTCGTGATCGATTTATCAACAACAATGTCTGTGACATATATCGTCATACGTACGATTATTTTACGTATCGGTTTAGCCTTCATAACGATGCCACTCAATACAGCTGCGCTAAATGCATTGCCACAAGAGCTCGCTTCACATGGCTCAGCCGTTAATAATACTGTACGTCAACTAGCAGGTGCGATTGGAACAGCAGTCATCGTGACAATTTACACAATGCAGTTAAGTAACATATCACTCACTGCAAATGAAGGCTATGCTACTGCAGCTGGCAACACATATATATGGATGCTTGGCCTTGCGGTAATAGCAATTGGCATCACATTATTTGTGCCCACTAAAATTGTGCAAAATAAGACTTCATAGTGAATTTTAATTTCATTTTTACTCCAAAAAACAGAATAAGAGGTGCAACGAATTACATTGTTTAAGGAAACTTTTATCGTGACGGGAAAAAAGTTTTAAAAGATCTAGATTTACCTACTAATACTGATTATGAATTCGTCTAACCTTATAACCAGTAAGTCCATTCATTTGACCTTACTGGTTTTTAGTTTTAACTACGACTAAATGCTATTAGATGAATTTCAATCACAAAATGACAAAAGAAAAAAAGAAATAAATATGTACCAACGGCATACTTATTTCTTTTACCTATTAATATATTTAAGATACACACCGCTAACATCATGCTGTCAAAGTGGGACATTATTCATCACTATCAAAATGTTAACAATAGAAGCAAGACAAAATTAAAATCCCTCAATTAAATCGAAAAATCCTCAGGTACAAATACTTTCAACTGTTTTGGACGAATGTAGACAACATCCCCTTTTTGGAGCTCCAACCCATTGTACTGTTCCTTCGTGACCTCGGCTTCCAGATATTCGTCACTGTCCTCCCGCTTTAATTCGATTTGGACAATGGGACCCAAAAGATGAATGTGCACAATGGCCGCTGCAACGGTATCATTGCTGCCCTTTTCTTTTTCGATATGAATATCATGAGGACGTACGTAGCCCACTGCTTCCTCATGAGAACCTGAATACGTCGGTACATTTATTTCAAACTGTCCCTGTGTCAATTTCCCGTTGTGCAGTCTGCCTTTAAATAGATTCACATTGCCCAGGAAGTCGTACACGAAAGGACTTTTCGGGTTTTCATAGACTTCATCGGGCGTTCCCACCTGCTCGATCTTGCCGTTATTCATGACGATGATTCGGTTCGCCACATCCAATGCTTCCTCTTGGTCGTGTGTAACAAAAATACTTGTCACATGAAATTCATTGTGGAGTTTACGAAGCCAGCGACGTAGCTCTTTTCTTACCTTTGCATCCAGTGCGCCAAACGGTTCATCCAGCAATAACACTTTCGGCTCCACTGCAAGGGCCCGCGCCAAGGCGACACGTTGCCGTTGCCCCCCCGACAGTTGTGAAGGGTAGCGATCCGCTAAGTTATCCAGTTTCACAAGAGCCAATAGTTCATTCACCTTTTTGGCAATCTCCTCTTTTGATGGACGTTCTTTTCTTGGACGTACCTTCAACCCATATGCGACATTATCGAAAACTGTCATGTGACGGAATAGTGCGTAATGTTGAAATACAAATCCGATTTTACGTTCTTTCGGACTGACATTGGTAATATTCTGACCATCGAATAAAATGGCTCCTTCATCCAATCCTTCTAAACCTGCTAAGATGCGTAAAAGGGTAGTTTTCCCAGAACCGGATGGACCAAGCAACGCGATGAGTTCCCCTGATTCGATGTCGATTGAAATGTCACTTAATGCTTGAAATGACCCGAACGTTTTTGAAACATTTTGAATTTGAATACTCATTGATGTATACCCCCTACACTTCTTTTGCTTTCCACTCAATAATATTTTTAATGATGATTGTAATAATCGCGATTACCGACATTAGGGATGCAACGGCAAAAGCAGCTGTAAATTGATATTCATTGTATAAAATTTCAATATGCAATGGCATCGTATTAGTCATCCCTCGTATATGCCCCGATACTACGGAGACCGCGCCAAACTCTCCAATGGCACGCGCATTGCATAGGATAATTCCGTATAATAAACCCCATTTAATATTTGGAAGTGTCACTAAGAAAAATGTCTTCAATCCGCTCGCTCCTAGGGAAAGTGAAGCTTCCTCCTCCGTTACCCCTTGCATTTGCATAAGTGGAATCAGCTCCCGCGCAACGAATGGGAATGTGATAAAAAGAGTTGCGATGACAATTCCAGGCAGAGCAAAAACGATTTTTATATCATTCTGAAATAGCCACTCTCCAAACAACCCTTGGGCACCAAATAATAAAATGAAAATTAAACCTGCAATAACAGGAGAAACTGCAAAAGGTAAATCGATTAATGTAAGTAAAAAGTTCTTTCCTCTAAATGAAAATTTCGTAATCACCCATGCCGCGGCGACACCAAAAATCGCATTTAATGGTACAACGATGACCGCTACAATCAAGGTAAGTTTTATAGCTGAGAGTGCGTCGGGATGTGTAATAGATGCTATATATGTTTCCCAGCCCTTTTCAAAAGCCGTAATAAAAATAGAAACAAGAGGCAAAATCAAAAATAACGCCAAAAATAAGAGAGAAATTGTAATTAAAGACCATTTTACAATGGCGGATTCCTCCAAAGCATAGGACTTTGCAGAAGAACGATTTATTGTAATAGGGGCTTCTTGCCCGACTCCAATTGGTTTGACCATAGAATCTAACCCTCCTTATATGTGATTAAATTTTCGGTTTGTATACCATTGAATCATATTAATTACAAAGATAAATAAAAAGGATGTAACCAACATGACGGTTGCGATTGCTGTAGCGCCAGCATAATCGTATTGTTCCAGCTTCGTCATAATAATGAGCGGCGTAATTTCTGTTTTCATTGGCATATTTCCGGCAATAAAAACAACGGAACCATATTCACCAAGTGCACGCGCAAAGGCTAATGAAAATCCAGTTATAATTGCCGGGAAAATTTCCGGGAAAATAACTTTTAAAAATGTTTGTAAACGATTGGCTCCAAGGCTGGCCGATGCTTCTTCCACTTCGCCGCCTATGTTTTGCAAGACAGGTTGCACGGTTCTCACGACAAATGGCAGCCCAATAAATGTTAAAGCAATAATAATCCCAAGTGGCGTAAAGGCAATTTTAAAATCAAAAAATTGGCCAATCCAGCCATTCGGTGAATAAAGTGTCGTTAACGCAATACCTGCTACGGCAGTCGGCAGGGCGAATGGAAGATCGACAAGTCCATCTACAATTCTCTTCCCTGGAAATTCATATCGGATTAAAACCCATGCGATAATCGTCCCGAAAACAACATTGATTAACCCAGCTACGAAAGATGTGCCAATCGTAACTTTATAAGAAGCAACTGCTCGTGGATGAGTAACGGTTTCATAAAATTCAGACCAACTCATCGATATAGTATTGAAAAATATCATTGATAATGGAAGCAACACAATAATGCTTAAATAAATCATCGTATATCCAAGTGTTAATGAAAAACCAGGAATAATTGTGTTCTTTTTTCTCTTCTTTAGCGCTAGTTGCATGTGTACCCCCGACCCTTTCATATTTACTAAAGGAGGTGCCCCAAATCTAGTGGCCCCTCCCCTGCATCAATCTCTCTTCTGCTTGACGCAATTAACTCTTTAATATATTTAGATTATTGATAGATTTCGTCAAATGTCCCACCATCAGCAAAGTGCGTTTTTTGAGCTTCTTGCCAGCCACCGAACTCATCGATCGTGATTAAGTCTAAAGTTTGGAACTGATCTTTATATTTCTCAGCAACCGTTTCATTCCGTGGACGGTAATAATTTTTAGCAGCAATTTCTTGCCCTACTTCTGTATATAAGTAATTTAGGTAGGCTTCTGCTACTTCACGAGTTCCTTTTTTATCTACAATTTTGTCGACTACAGCAACTGGCGGTTCAGCTAAAATACTTAATGATGGCGTGACAATTTCAAATTCATCTTTACCGAGCTCATTTAAAGAAAGATAAGCTTCATTTTCCCAAGCGATTAATACATCACCAATTTCACGTTCAACAAAGGTTGTTGTGGCACCACGCGCACCAGAATCCAATACTTCCACATTGCCATATAAATCTTTCATAAATTGTTTAGTTTTTGCTTCATCGCCGTTAAATTGTTTATCAGCAAATCCCCAAGCAGCTAAATAATTCCAACGTGCACCACCGCTTGTTTTAGGATTTGGCGTAATAACTGAAACATCTTCTTTCGTTAAGTCATCCCAATCTTTAATCCCTTTTGGATTCCCTTTACGAACTAGAAAAACAATCGTTGAAGTATATGGCGAAGAATTGCTTTCGAGTTCCGTTTGCCAATCTTCATTTAATAATTGGCGAGCTAAGGCAATTTCATCAATATCATACGCAAGAGCCAGGGTAACAACATCTGCTTCTAGTCCATCAATAACAGCACGGCCTTGTTTACCAGAACCCCCATGCGATTGTTGGAAGGTTACTTCTTGACCAGTTTCTTCTTTCCAATGTTTAGCGAATGCCTCATTAAATTCTACATACAGTTCACGTGTCGGGTCATAAGATACATTTAAAAGTTCAACAGGCTCTTTTGAGGAAGTTTCTCCCTTTCCTTCACTTGCGTTGTCTTTGTTCTCTCCTCCACCGCATGCGGCTAGCACCAGCACCAACGCAGCAATCAGGAATGGAACTAACAGTTTTGTAGATTTTTTCATTTTCATCTCTCCTTTTCTCTTAATCAAATTAGGGGGCTTTATCTCCATTCAGCTGTGATGAAATCCCTTTACCAAATGAAGATAAAAATAAAAGGTTACATACTTATCCAAAAGAAATAAGTGTGTAACCTTCAGTTCGTCTGATCAGTTCATATTCATTTATTGGTTAGGGATTCATTGCGAAATGAACTAACCAAGTTTCTTTAAAAACACATTAAACAAATATATCCGATAAGTCAACATGGAATTTAAAAATAATTTCCTTTTTTTATGTAATTTTTATCCTTTCCTATATTAGAAAAAATATCCAAAATAATAGTTGACTAATCCCAGTAATATAGTATACTTTAAATTACAAATCGAGAATAAGCAACGGTTGCTTGTTCATAAATATTCAATTGCTGACTAGTTAACTAGAGGCGTTTTAATGCACATCATCTTATGGTGGCGGCATTAAAACGCCTTTTTCTATTAAGGAGGGATTTTATGCTTACTTATAGCACTTGGCAGGATGCATTCACCGACTTTGAAGTAGATGACACCTATAAAGGAGCTCTCAATGTTTTACAATGGGCTTACGATCATTACGGAGAAGATGTGGTGTATGCATGCAGTTTCGGTATCGAAGGAATTGTGCTAATTGATTTAATTGCAAAGGTAAAACCTGATGCGAAAATTGTGTTCCTCGATACAGATGTTCATTTTAAAGAAACCTATGAAACGATTGAACGAGTAAAAGAAAACTATCCACAGTTAAATATCCAAATTAAAAAACCTGCACTCACTTTAGAAGAACAAGCAAATCAATTTGGTGATGAATTGTGGAAAACCAATCCAAATAAATGCTGTGAAATTCGAAAGTTAGTGCCATTACAAGAAACGCTTACTGGTGCAAAAGCTTGGATTTCTGGATTACGACGTGAACAGTCTGAAACAAGAAAAAATGTAAATTTCCTGAATCAAGATAATAGGTTCCAATCTGTCAAAATCTGTCCCCTTATTCATTGGACATGGAAAGATGTGTGGCGCTACGTAAGTAAACATAATTTAACTTATAACCCGCTGCATGACACAGGCTATCCAAGCATCGGCTGCTCACACTGCACGAAGCCAGCCTTTACGATGGATGACTTACGTTCGGGAAGATGGTCAGGTTCAACGAAAACAGAATGCGGATTACACGAGTAAAAACAAATACTATAAAATTTTAGGAGGAAATAAAACAATGAGTATTCAACCACATGGAGGAAAACTAGTTTATTCTTACGATCCAAATGCATCTTTTGAAAACATCGAAAAGGAAATTCAACTTGATGCCATTGCACTAAGCGATCTTGAGCTAATCGGTATCGGAGCATATAGCCCAATTGAAGGCTTTTTATCAAAAGAAGACTACGAGAATGTCGTGGAAAAAATGCGCCTTGCTTCAGGTATCGTTTGGAGTATTCCGATTGCCCTGCCGGTTTCAGAAGATATAGCAGCTGCTTTACAAGTAGGCGAAAAGGCAAAACTGGTTTTTGAAGGAGAAGTATTTGGCTTAATCGAAATTAGCGATATCTACTCGCCTGATAAACATGTTGAAGCGGTATCTGTTTATGGTACAGATGACTTAAACCACCCAGGTGTGAAAAAATTATTCGATCGCCCTAATACGTATGTAGGTGGAAAAACAATATTAATTAAAAAAGCAACGAAGGAATTCCCTTCTTACAGTTTCGAACCAAAAGAAACAAGAGCTATTTTCGAGGAAAAAGGCTGGGAGACAATTGTTGGGTTCCAAACGAGAAACCCAGTACACCGCGCCCATGAATATATTCAAAAAGTCGCTTTGGAAATCGTAGATGGTCTTTTCTTAAACCCGCTTGTCGGGGAAACAAAATCAGACGATATTTCAGCAAAAATCCGCATGGAAAGCTACGAAGTATTGCTTGATCAATATTATCCAAGAGAACGTGTACAATTAGGTGTTTTCCTGGCTGCGATGCGTTATGCAGGTCCTAGAGAAGCGATTTTCCATGCACTTGTTCGCAAAAACTATGGCTGTACACATTTTATCGTCGGTCGTGACCACGCTGGAGTTGGCGATTATTATGGCACGTACGATGCTCAGAAAATTTTCGAGCAATTTACTCCTGAAGAAATTGGCATCACGCCATTAAAGTTTGAACATAGTTTCTATTGTACTGCTTGTGAAGGCATGGCCACAACAAAAACGTGCCCGCATGATGCGTCTTCACGCATTATCTTATCAGGTACCAAAGTACGCGAAATGTTAAGAAACGGAGAAATTCCTCCAAGCACATTCAGCCGTAAAGAAGTAATTGAAGTGTTAATTAAAGGGTTGCGTCAAGAAATTCATTCATAATAAAGAGGTGTAGAATTTTGAGTACAAATATCGTTTGGCATGAAGCATCCATCAGTAAAGCAGAAAGAAGAGAAAAAAATAAACATCACAGCTTTATCCTTTGGTTTACGGGACTATCCGCATCCGGAAAATCATCCATCGCAAATGCTGTGGCAAGTAAGCTGTTTGAACAAGGAAACCAATCATTCGTTTTGGATGGAGATAATATCCGTCATGGCTTAAACAAAAATTTAGGCTTTGATGAAGAATCGCGCAAAGAAAACATCCGCCGAATTGGTGAAGTATCCAAACTATTTTTGGAGAGCGGTCAAATCGTCTTAACAGCTTTCATCTCCCCTTACAAAGAGGACCGAAATGTCGTAAGAGCCCTTGTTGAAGACGGTGAGTTTGTTGAGGTGTATGTACAATGTTCTGTAGAAGAATGTGAACGCAGAGATCCTAAAGGACTTTACACTAAAGCCCGCAATGGCGAAATTCCAAACTTCACAGGGATTAGTGCTCCCTACGAAGCGCCAGACAATCCTGAATTAGTGGTCGATAGCGAGAACTTCTCAGTGGAAGAGTGCACAGAGCAAATTATTCAATATCTGACTGAGAAAAAGTATATATAACTTTCATTCAATTTAGGCGAGGGTTGTGCCTTCACTAAAATGGTTAATTTTCTAAATTCATCTTAACTTTTAGAAGTGAGGCTGTTTAAACTACGTATTAATTTAATTTATTATAAAAAATCGAGCGTTTAATAGCGCTCGATTTTTTGTTTTTTTCAATATAAAAAACCTCCTAATCGTTTTAATTAGAAGGTTAAATAAACTGCATTCAATTATATGTAATTCACCAAAAAGAAAAGACATTATCCAATGGGTAATACACCCTTGAATAACACCTTAACTGTTAAAAACGTTGATATACCGCCATTTCTGACGACTACCTATGTATGGAGACGGCGGGAGTCGAACCCGCGTCCAGAAACTCCAATACTCCAGCTTCTACGCGTGTAGTTTGCCTATTTGCAATTCGCGAGTCTTTATGCCGACACCTAGAACGACAAGGGTTTACACACTTTTTAGCCGCGCTCATTTCAACTATTTTTATCCACTAGGGAGTATTACATATTTACGAACTTGGTTCAAAGACCGTCGAGTTAATTGTACCATACATATTTATTTGTTAACGTGCTTATTTAACTCTTCTCGTACTATATCCCTTGTTAATTTTCCTAATACCTTCTTTTTATCATCTATGGGTTCATTAAACAGAGAATTATGTAATTCTCTTTCATCTTTAAAAATTAAGGTATTAGAAAAAGCTAATTGTTGTAAATATACTTCGTTATAAATCAAGCCTTTTTTTATAATATCTTGTACATAGAACTTATGAAATTCATTATAAATTTTTTCAAGATGAAATAATGTTATATTGCCCTTGATTTTTTTACCATAATACTCCTCTTTTTCATCATAATCAAAAATTATATTAAAATCTTCATTCACACCTAGTATAGTCGCTACATAATCTTCGAGACCTGAGTTATTATCAGATATAAGTTCTTCAGATTTAACAATCTTTCTTTTTATGTTTATTCGTTCACTAATTTCTTTCTCAAATGGGGAATAATGCGTTCGCAAACTAACTGATTGTTTATTTTTTAAGTCTGAATTACAAACTTTACAAGATGGCACTAAGTTATACAACGAAAGTGCCAATAATGGATATGAGGCTTTATCAAAGAAATGGTCAAGAGTAGCACGTGTCCTTCCTTCGGAACTTTCATATATAAATGTAAACTGAGAATTACAATAAGGACATACCATTATCTCTAGTTCTTTTAAATATTTATATGCATTCCATTCTGCTGCTTTCCCAAAATATTTATATTCATCTATAAAAATTTCCAACTTATCTGAGATATATTTTTTATCTTCAACGGAAAGTGATTTTAACATCTTTTCATATTGATTCACAGCAATATCCAATATTTCTAAATTACCAATGATAATCTCTTCTAAATTATCTAATATCCACCTAAAAACACGTTTAAGAACTACCTGTTTTTCTTCGTCAACAATCTTTTTTAACTTTTTATATAGCCTTTCATTCTTATTTTTGTTACTACCAAAAACTAATTTCTTATGACTTTCTAAAATAGTATCATTTAAAATAAGTTCAATCATGTGATTGGTTTTCACCTAGCTTTTTCAAATCATTTATTTTCATTTCAAAAATATCAATTAGTTCTATTAAATCTTGTGACTCAAATAACTTTAATTTACTTTTGTATATGTCATAAACCTTATTTCTTAAGATTGGTTCTCCTATTAAGTCAATAAATTTGATTATACTCTCTCTCTCTTTATAAACTTTTGTTGGAGAAGCTTCTAAAAGCCATCTAATACAACTATTTATTCTTTCTTTTGCAAATTGCCCTATTAAACCTTCTTTAATGAAAAAAGAATTTGATAGTAACTCACTTATATTAGCTGCAAAAGTTCTTGGACTTCCTTCTAGTTCTTTTATAGTATCATTATTTATTTCTTTTTCTTTTGTTAGGAAAGTAACATTAGTATTGGGAATATCAGATAATACGAATGGTGAATGTGTAGTAAGAATAACTTGTATATTTCCTTCAAAAATAACATCTACCATCTTAACAAAGTAATATAACCAATCCTTTTGTAACTGAGGGTGAAAGTATAAATCTCCTTCATCAATTAGCAATAAAAAGGAATCATATTCCCCTGGTTTTATTAACTTTTCTATTACATAAGCAAAACGAGAAAATAAAGTAAGAAAACTAAATTGACCACTACTTAATTCCAACCATGAAAATTTTAAAAACTCATAATCTAAAAACTCATCAATATATAAATTTATAAATTCTTTTGAATTAGATAATGTACCATCAATTTCTATGTATTCATACATCAAGTCTTCTCCAGTTAATAAATCCACACTATAATCCGTTCGTAATTTTATTCTTAAATTTGAAAATAAATTATAGAGATTGAGATATCTATTTGCTAATACATCTACTTCTTTCATAAATTTTAAGCTGGCAAATAGTTCACTGGCTGATTCATTTATTTTATGCTTTATTAAATTCATAAAGTCTTTTTCACTTTTAGCATTTTTTATAGCTGATGATAAAATTTCTCGTAATTCTTCAAGAGAAATACCAATACTTGATTCTATAAGTATATTTTCAACTTCTAACATAAAACTTTCAATAAAGTTCAATTGGAAAACCTTTTTAAAACTTGTACTTTTTTTAAGATTATTACTTCTAAATATATTTATTTCATAGTTATTTAGGTATCTATAATCTTTTCTTTTAGCGTTTACCTTGTTTTCAATTTTAATTCTTGAAGGTAACTCTATTATTCTATTGATATCATATTTATTTTTATATTTATTAACAAAGAAAATTTGTTTCTGTAATTCTTCATGTATAAATTCATTTACATTTTCATGTCTACTTAATAATGCATTTGTAGATATATTTACTATTTCATCAGTATCTTCTGAGAAATTGCTATTTAAATATCTTACATCAAATATATTTGAAAAGAATATTGTTAAATAATTTGGGTGGTAAAAGTTTCTTGTTTCTATGTTGAATGTTTTATTCCCTAGAAATTCAATTTTCATATCATTTGAAAATCTGTAGTCTTTATATATTTTTTTATTATTCGAATAAATTATCAGATAATCATTTAATCCAGAATCGGTCATAAGGTTCACCAAAAAATCTAATATAGTTGATTTACCCGAACCATTTTCCCCAACAAATGCAGATATATCAAAATTTCCAATACCACTATTTTTCAAACTATTTTTAAAAAAGTCCGATATGTAAATATCGTTCTCTTTTACTGTCAATGAATCATTCCCATCAAAATGAAAATTGTACCTACTTCCAAAATTAGCTTGAAAATTATTTATTGCTTTATATTTTTTAAACCATATAAATAGAATTTGCATAGTTAATTACTCCTCCTAATAGAACCATTATACATTATTTCCCACGCACGAATTGTGCACAAAAAAATCACTGTGTATATTTTACATTCACTTATCCATAGTACAGCTCCCCCTATCCCCTAGGGTAGGGCTTATGCTATATTTCATTTGAACAATTTTGTATAATTACTAACTCAATTACATCTTGTATTAGTAGAACTATTTTATTTTTCAGTTACCATTTGCATTGCCTGAGATTTACCATTCAGTATCCCCCTTACCTTGATTCCTATTTGTTTAGTTGCCATGACTTTTAGTATTTCTTCTATATAGAGAACGCATGGATACTCTGATATCTTTTGAATATGGTTATGACAGGAGTTAAATACTTTTATTGACAGTATATTGTTTAAAACTCTAATGGTAATTTAATTTATAACATTTTTACCAAAATTAATTAAAATATTATCTTTATTAATATATTATAAAGATAAATATTTATTTAGGAGGAGAAATACTATGATTTACAATACACATTCATTTAGGTATGGATTGGACTTATTCCAAACTAATCCACAGTTTACAGAGCTTTGGAATGAAATTCAGTCTGTACTAGATAACATTACTGATCAGGATTTAATAAATTATTATAATGCTAATTCTAGAACATCAAAGAAAAGCCTATCCGAAGCTATAAATACATTGATTGATGAACGATTAGTAGCATTACAATGGACTCGTCAAAGTCCAATATTTAATAATTCTGAGTATAGACCTACAAGTAGAAATAGATGGTGGACACTTGATTTCACAAAAGAATCTTTAGCGGTAGAAGTAGCATTTAATCATGGTGAAGCTGTAGCTTGGAATCTAATTAAACCTGTACTTTCGAGTGAATTAAATCATGTTGAAAAAGCAATTCAAACTCATGCCGGAGTAATAATTACGGCAAAAGATTCACTTAAACGTGCAGGGAATTTTGATAGTTCCATTGGCACTTACGAAAAATTCCTACAATACTTAGCGCCTTTTAGAAATATTTTATCGGTACCAATGGTAATTATCGGTCTAGATGCACCTGAAACATTTATTATTGACCGAACAACAAAAGAAGTTAGTTATATAGAACCACAATTAGAAACCCAATATAACCTATTTGATTAAGTAAATAAAAATAAGCTGCCACTAGTTATATAGACTAATGACAGCTTCTTTTATATTTTGGCTCTATAAACAGTAGGCCGCAAGTTAAGTGAGTTTTCAAGGTTACCTTCTACTCTAAAAAACTTCCCTGAATTTGATTTATGGTCATAATGATAGACTCTATACAATTCATAGTTACTTGGATACTCTGAAGAAAATGCCAGTTCATTTGCAGTTATTATAAAAGGTGTATTAATGCCACCTTTTGTAGTTTTAACTTCAATATATAATGATGTGTTATCATCTTTAATTAGCTCTATATCGTATCCTGCGCCATCTCCTTCTATGACAGAAGTATGAATGACTTTATTTACATCATATCCCAGATTATTTATTAGATAATCTACAACCAGTAATTCCCCTTTTAGACCTAGTTCACGATTCCTTTCACCATTCTCAGCATAATCAGGTTTGGAAGTATGAAAGTTTCTTGATGTATTACTTGTATCTAGCACCGGATTGGGCCTTTGGGTTTCAGTTAAATGGTCACTGGTAATATCATCATTTTGATTAATTAATGTATTTAGTGTTAAGTCCATTCTAGCTAATATACTAGAAGGAGGGATTTCCCAATCCACAATCTGCCATTTAAAATAAACCGGCTGTTCTCTTGTAATATCATGTGTTACATAGGCTAACCTTCCTAAATAAGTAAAAGGTTCAACTTGTTTAGTTAAATTATTTTTTTTCTTAGTTCTTAAGAAAAGGTATATATTATCTACTAAATGGTTATGGTTAATCAGTTGTAAAATTATCTCATTATTTAAAGTCTGTTTAGGTTGTGATTGCCAAGTCAATATACCATCTTCAGTAATACTTTCATCGAAATCATGCCCTAGTTGTTTTTGGCCAAATGTAACAAAAAACACAAAATCTTTTTTCCTTTTAGGAATCTTAACAAGTCCATGTATTCCCCAAGTCCCTGATCCAGTTGTAAAAGAGGTTACACCATCAAATATCTTGTACACATCTTCTCTGGAATATTGTTCGTATAACTTTAATGGTTTAACTGACAAAATCTTCACCCTTTCCTATCTTCCCAATCACTATTTATCGTTCAGCGTCCTCTTATTATTATAACAACTTAAATATCCAGTAAAAGTAGTAATAAGTACATTTGAATAAAATTTATTCTAAACAATCAATAACTTCTTCGTACTCAGTATCTTCAAAGATATAAGTATCTGAATCGACAAAAACTTTATCTACATAACAATTAACAGGATTATATACACACATACTATGATTTCCTCCCTTATTCAACTTCACAGCTTTTAATAATTTTTTACCACCAAATTCCATATTAACTAATGATGTATTAACGGTTTTCCCCACCTGTTGCCTAGAAATACCCACTAACTCACCAATCTTTTCTTGTGAAATCCATGAATATCCATCGTTATCAGTAAAACTTGCTATTACTAATAGAATTTTTAGAGCTGTGGGGGAAAGCTCCTTCAATCCCCCACTAGCTATATAATCCTTATCTAAAGAAACAAATACTTTGAATTTTTCCTGATCATTCTTATCTTGTGTACAGTATAATTTAATGAAAGGTTGTTGTTCTATTTCATCTTTTGTATATGTACTTGAAATATATTGTTTAGCTTTATTAATTAATTTATTATCAATCTTGTTAGCCACTCTAAATTCCTCCTGTTTAATTACTAACTGCTAATTCAGAATAAATAATGTAAACTGTATCACCTAACAATTGTTTTTCATCAACAATTTCCAAAACTGATACCCCAAACAATGTTTTATTAAGTAACTTATCATTTATAATTTCTACTAAAGCATCTTCTTTCATTTTAGTAACTGCTAACAGGCTTTCTACATCTAAAATTCCATATCCATTATCATCACAATTTTTTAATATAGCTTTTGATACTGTAATACACTCATCTTCTAAATATTTATGTACAATACAATCATCAAAAAATTTCTCTAAAAATTCCTCATGTGTGTAACCTACATAATAATAATTTAATCCCATTTTGTAACAACTCCTAAATTTATTTATTGTGTTATTTTGATGCTTGGGCTTTATAATCTTTATACTCTTTCAACCCTTTATACTCTTTAGTGTCAACTTTCCTTTCCCCCTGACATAGCTATAATTAGATAATGATTTAAAAGTGTGACATCCAAATAAAAAAATATTGTAGAAATAAAAAAGAACCTAACTGATTAGCTAGGCTCTAGGGTATCCCCAGGGGGATGGGATGTCTCATTCTGATACAAAACAAGGCATTATTTATTTTTTGTAGTCTCGGATATTCTCCTGATCATAGATAATCGCGTAAATTAGTTGCTACTTCATTAACATCTAAATCAAGGTATTGTGTTGTTACCTCTAAATTTGAATGTCCTAATGCTTTTGAAATTAATGCAATACTTGCCCCCTTACTATACAAATTCTTTGCATATGCGCGGCGAATTGCGTGAGCATTGATATTCTCTAAATTGAACCGCTTTGCATACTTGTGTAGCTGCTTTGAAATAGCACAATTAGAGGATTTACTATTATTCATCGGTGAGCCATTTTGAGTAATAAATATATAGTGGTTATCCATATCAAAATGAGCGCGGATGCCATTGTTTAATTGAATAAGTAGCTTTAACATTTCTACTACCTCCTCATCAATCGGGAGCTTTAAAAACTTATGATTCTTTAATGTAGAACCATCTAGGTTCAAACAAAAATTTTCAAAGTCGATATGACGTTCTCTCAGCTCTCCTAATGTACGAATACGGATACCTGTCTTATACATTAATTTAATAGCGGCGGCATCCCTAAAACCAATAAAGGTTGTTTGGTCAATTAACTGTAAAAGCTTTTCTATATCAGATTGCCGCGCTCCCTTTTTTACTTCCTTATCAATTTTAATTTGAATGTTGCTCCAGAAACGGTCTTTTACCCATCCATTGTTATAAAACTTGCTCAGTACCGCTTTAATCGACTTCAAGCGTATTAGTTTAGTCGCGGGAGTAACCGCTAGCACATCTAAGTAATGATAGAGCTTATCCAAGTTAATATCCTCTACATACTCAATACGGCAAACTCCAACAAACTGTTTAAAAATATATTCATAACTTTCAATTGTGCGTGGTCTATTTCCAGCGATACGCATTTGATTAAATACTGTATCAAGTGCATAACTAATCTGCATACAATCATCTCTTGCATCCTTACTATTGGATAGAACAACTACATCACCATTTACCGCGAATATACCATGTTTTCGCTTTCTATTTACCATAGAAAAAACCTCCTAATATGTTTTATTAGAAGGTCTTTGAATAAGCTCAAAATATGTAATTTCCATAGGGATAAGAAAAGGGATATTCAACAAGAGTTCAACCCCCGTTCAATATCCCTAGTCTGTTAAAACGTTGAAATGACTGCATTTACAGCCACTTATGTAATGGAGACGGCGGGAGTCGAACCCGCGTCCAGAAACTCCAATACTCCAGCTTCTACGCGTGTAGTTTGCCTATTTGCAATTCGCGAGTCCGTATGCCGACAAACAGGCGTCTAGATCGCTAGCTTGGAAATCTCTTGACGGTGACTCAAGCGGCACCACCGACCGTATCCCACTAAAGTTGGGCCCGACGTACTCTACATGGGCGATAGAGAGGCCGAGCGCTTAAGAGCTTACGCTGCTAAAGCTAAGTTTTGTTGTTTGCCAGTTATTATATAACTTCCGTTGTTGACGAAGACGAGACCTCCGACGCGCAACCAGAGCTTGAACCATCCCTGTCGAATCCGTAACGTCCCCGAGTATAAAACCCGAGTAAAGTTCGGTTAAGCAAATGCTTATAAAGTGTACCGTATGAGTAGATACACACTGGCAATCTGTATACTCATTATATGTCAGATTAGGTGAAACATCAAGTAATTGCTACGATGCAAATCTTGCCAACAAAAAATACGAACCTCTACTAATGTAAGAGATTCGTATAAAATGTATGACGCAATATATGACCGGCTTTATCTATTCCACTACCAGGCTACTGCACGCTTTTTGCGAATCCATGCAATGACGATAACGAAGATTAACACAAACCCTAAGTACCCCATTGTGGAATATACTTTACCCACTAAGTTTGTAAAACCTACTAAACTAGCAGCAAAACCTAATAAGCCGACAATCATAACAGCCGGTTTAAAGGCTTTTGATTTTGGTGGGAAGAAACGAACTGTAAAGGTATAGAACATCCCTACTGCCGTATTGTACATCATCCCCAGAAGAGCGAAAGACATTAAGACGCCAATGAAGGGATGGATTTGATTCGCTAACTCTAGTGTCGGCATATCTACCCCGCCGATCACATCGATTTTTACGAACATCGTAATATTGATGAGAATAATGAGTGCTCCCAGGAGGATACCACCAATGATTCCACCACGACCTGCTACTTTCCGGTCTTTTTCCTCGCCACCCATGATGATGAGTAAAGCCGCGCCTGCAGCGATATTGTATGATACATATAAAATCGATCCTAACAGCCAGTGATCAGCAGCGGAATTTTGTTCTTTGGCTAACGCATCTGCCTGGGACCATGAAATATCCATTGTAAATAACGAGTAAATTAAAATAATAAAAATAATCGCCAATAAATATGGGGTAACCACTGCGATAATATTAAGAATGTTTTTTAAGTCCAGGAGTAACGTACTGATTACGAACGCCACCATGATGATGCTCCCTACCATTGACGGCATACCGAACATTTGGCTGAATGTAGAGCCCGCTCCCGCAAACATCACGACAGCTACGCCAAATAAGAAAAACGTAATGATAAAATCTAAAATGGTACCAAGATAACGACCACCGATTTTGTAAATTACACCCTTATGCGAAGATTGTTGTAAATCGGAACCGAGCTGCGCTAAAGTCATTCCTAAAAAGGCAAAGACAAATGCTGCAACAATCCCCCCCATTAGCCCCATTACTCCGAAGCTTGTAAAATACTGCATGATTTCTTGACCTGAGGCAAATCCTGCACCAACAATCAGACCTACAAAGGCACCGCCTATTTGTAAACTTTTTCTCATCTTACACCTACCTATTTATATATCTTTTTGTCTACCGTATAGGACTCGACTGTGTCCCTATTCACTTCATATCCAATACCTGCTGTTTGCGGCACTTCAATATAACCATCATTTACGATCACTTCTGGCTCAATAATATCCTTTTCCCAGTAGCGACTCGAGCCGGCTGTATCACCTGGCAATGTGAAATTTGATAAAGTTGTTAAAGCCACATTGTGTGCCCGTCCAATACCGGACTCTAGCATACCGCCACACCAGACTGGGATTCCTTTTGCTTCACAGTAATCATGAATTCTCTTCGCTTCTGTTAAGCCGCCTACACGACCAATTTTAATGTTGATAATTTTTGTGGATCCCAACTCGATTGCTTTTCGGGCATCCTCCAGTGAATGAATGCTTTCATCCAAACAAATTGGTGTATCCATTTGTTTTTGCAATGTTGCGTGGTCGATGATGTCATCCGACGCAAGCGGCTGCTCGACCATTGTTAGGTTAAACGCATCTAACTGCTTTAATAAGGCTGCATCTTCTAAACGGTATGCTGAGTTCGCGTCCGCCATGATGGCGACATCTGGGAAATTTTCACGTAATGTGCGCATCACGTCTATATCCCAGCCTGGCTTGATTTTTACTTTGATACGTTTATAGCCTTCCTTGACATAGCCATCGACCAACGCCACTAAATCATCGATTGATTTTTGAATGCCAATACTAATGCCCACCTCGATTTTGTCCTTTGTGCCTCCAAGAGCTGCTGCTAAGGATTGGTTTGTTTGTTGGGCATAGATATCCCAAATAGCCCCTTCGATTGTGGATTTGGCCATATTGTTTTTACGAATCGTCTCAAACAGTTTATTTACTTCATCTGGATGATTGATTTCTTTATGTAAAATAAGCGGAATTAAGTAGTCTTCTAGCATGTGCCAGTTTGTTTTTAATGTCTCCTCGTTATACCAAGGTGAGTGAAAGGCTACCGATTCTCCCCATCCGACTGTGCCGGATTCATCCTTTGCTTCTAATAGCAAAAAGTCTCGGGTTGTAAAGGTACCAAAGCTTGTAGTGAACGGTGCTTTCAGTTCCATCTGTAAGTGACGGATTGTGATTTCTGTAATTTTCATGATGTTTTTCCTCCAAGAGCTAACATTTCTTTTTTGACAAAAATATATTCATTCCAGCTTTCTCGTTGCTGAAGACGAACAGCTGCATAGCCTGCTGTAAACAGGGCTGTGCATGCTTTTCTGACCGCAAGACGCCAATGCATGGCGTCTTGCTGACTGCGTGTTTTGAGAGATTGAAAATCGATTGGTACTGGTAATGCATAAACATCTTCCGTTAAATTACCAAAAGATTCAGACGATAATGTGCACAATCCATCTTCTCCCTGCACAAATGTACCGAGATAAACAGGCTGTTCGATTGTCGGTTGTATATTATGCTCTACATAAGGTGCCTTTAGATGCCAATGCACTTCAAAACGGTCAGAAGGTAATCCTTTATTAAAGCCGTCTTGCATCTCACCGTAACAATTTTCAATATAGGTATCACA
Source organism: Lysinibacillus odysseyi (assembly GCA_014595895.1). Classification (GTDB taxonomy): domain Bacteria; phylum Bacillota; class Bacilli; order Bacillales_A; family Planococcaceae; genus Lysinibacillus_B; species Lysinibacillus_B odysseyi_A. The sequence goes on from JABUKB010000002.1 coordinate 182,686, forward strand.
AATACCGTTCAGTTTTGTTAAATTTAAATAGCCGTTACGTGTTTCAAGCGGGTCGTATGTCCATACCATTAAGTCGTAGCCTTTCGCCAGTGCGATTTCGCGTTGTGCTTGTTTTAAACGTTCGCCAATTTGTTGGGAACGGTAAGCTTCATCGATCCCGAGCATATGCGAACACAAATAGCTTTTGCCTTGCTTATAAGCCCCAAAGCCGTAACTAAAGCCGACTAATGTTTCCCCGTCATAAGCACCTACCATAATCCCCCCGTGCTTCACTGCTGTTAACGTTTGGTGAGTTGGCAATGGGGGCATTTGCCACACCTTTTCTTCTAACACTTGAACTTGTTTCATTTCCTCTAACGTTGTCAGTTCTTTTATAAAGACCATTATTTATCGCTTCTTTCTATATACTGTAGAGCACCGACCAATGCTTTCGAAATAATATTTACCCCTACCGCCAGTTGTGTGCGGTTGAAGGTCATCTTAGGATGATGTAGACCCGGTGTAACCCCACATCCTAAACCAAGCATAGTAGTTTTTAATTGAGGCCTTGTATAGGCGTAAAAGTGAAAATCTTCGCCTCCCGGTGTGATAATACCTGCTGTGCAGTGGTCTTCACCGACTGTGTCGATAATGGCTTGGCGCATGATCGCTTTTGCTTCTTCATCGACTTGTGCTGCTACAATATGTGCGCCTACTTGTGTGGTAATAGTCGCACCGTATAGTGTACTGACCGCAGCAATGGCTTTTTCTAATCCAGTTGTCAGATCGGCCATCGTTTTGTTTGTCTGCGCACGTAAATCTAAACTGAAGGTTGCCGTCCCTGGAATAATATTTGTCGATGCACCGCCTGCTTGAATTTGTGTCATTTTGATTGAGGCACTTTCTGAGGGACTCACCCAGATACGTTTGAGTGCATCCACAAGCGCTGCTGCTACTTCAATGACATTGACACCCTGCTCTGGTCTCGCTCCATGTGCTTCTACGCCTGTAATGGTACCATTCATCAGTTTCGCTGCGCCGTGATATAAAGCAGGCGCATGATCACCATCAGCTAGCTCTACAAGCGGGCGTACATGAACGCCGAATAAAAACTGCAAATCATCCACTACTCCGCGCTCAACAAATGCTTTGGCCCCTGCAGCCTTTTCCTCTGCCGGCTGAAATAAAATACGTACCGCCCCTGGTAATAATTGCTGTTGTAACGCAAATATGACACCGAGCGCCATTGTCATATGACCGTCATGTCCACATGAATGATTGGCTTGAAATACCCCGTCTACCTCTTGCCACAGTGCATCGATATCTGTTCGAAATCCAACGCGTGGTGTGCCTTCCCCGATATCTACATAAAGACCAGGTATATCATCAAACAGAATAGGCTGTAGCCTCATCTGTCGTAGCTGGTCGGCTATATAAGCGGTTGTCTGGAATTCCTGCCAGCTTACCTCGGGATTTTCATGTAAGTATGTAAATATTTCCTGAAGACGTTGCTCCATCTTTTTTTCAACTCCATCGATCTACAAAAAAACTATTTTGAAAATCATCAAATTTTTCGCGTTGTTCATTATAATACGCAACATCATGCGACATCATGCCCACAACGAGGGTATTCATAAAAGCCATCAGGGCCGGCATCATATCAATAGTGGAAAGTTCCGTCTGTTGCAATACAAAAGTGGAATCAGCATAAGGTAAAATCGGTGCCACTTTTGAATCGGTAATCGCAACGATATAAGCACCTTGCTCTTGGAACATTTTTGCTAAAACAATGGGTTCCTTATGATAACGGTGTAATGAGACTACGATTACCAAAGAGTCCTTATCGATTTCCTGTAATGTGCGAATATGAGCTCCTGTATGTCCCTCTACTACTTGTACATGGGATCGTAAAATATTTAACGTAAATTGTAGCCACTGCGAGGCAAATTTTGAGGCTCCGGCACCAATTAAATAAATCTTGGAGGCAGTATGCATACGAGCTGTCACTTCCTCAAATTGTTCTGGGTTAATTTGCTGTGCGATATCGGTGATTTGATGGCTGACTTGTCCCATTACTTTTTCAGCGAGCTGCCGTTCTTTAAATAATGCCTCTTTAGAAGATACATAGTTCCCTAGAGTGCTATTGGCGTTTTTTTCAAAAAGGTACATCGTTACTTCTCTTTGCAATTGTGCATAGCCCTTTAAACCAATGGCATAACAAAAGCGGATCACAGTAGTTTCACTCGTTCCAGCTGCTTCCCCTACTTCACTTGCTGAATGAACCCCTACAAACGTTGGATTGTTTAATATAAAGTGTGCTACTTTTTGTTGCCCTTTCGACAATTCAGCAAAATGTTGCTCTATTCTCTCATTAATATTAAGCGTCGAATCCATTAAAAGAAGCCCTTCCTTCTTTATTTAAATTATGAAGTTTTAACTTCAAAAGATAATTAGTAATCTATCATATTTTATAAAATAACGCAATTAGTTTTCTGAAACTTCTAATTTATCTAATTAGTAAGACGTGTTACCGATGTTTCAATTGAATTAAAAAAACACCAAGCTATATATGCTCGGTGTTCTGTCTATTTCGAGGATGATAGTCACAATCCAGTGTATGGTCATTAACAAGGCCTGCCGCTTGCATAAACGAATAGCAAATCGTCGTCCCAATGAATGTAAAGCCGTCCTTTTTCATTTGTTTGCTCATCGCGTCACTACGCGCTGTCGAGGTAGGTACCTCCGCCATTGTCGCCCAGTGATTCAGGATGGGCTCGTGGTCGACAAAGCGCCAAATGTAATGGGCAAAGGAGCCGTGCTGCTGTTGCATCTGTAAAAAAGCTTCGGCATTTTTGACGACACTGCGTACCTTTAAGCGATTGCGGACAATGCCCTTATTCGCTAATAATTCAGCGATTTTCTCCTCGTTGTATTGCACGATTTTTTCGGCATCAAATTGGTCAAATGCCTCGCGGTAATTTTCGCGCTTTTGTAAAATGGTCCACCAGCTCAGTCCTGCTTGTGCACCTTCTAAACATAATAATTCAAACAGTTTCCGGTCGTCATATAAAGGACGTCCCCATTCCTCATCATGATAGGATTGGTATAAAGGCTCATCCGTTACCCAGCTGCAACGCTTCATATTATTCCTCCTCAAGGAGAAAACCCCAGTTAGACCGATGCTAATTGGGGCTTCCGGTTATTGATTTTTTGATTTAAAGGCACGTTCCATTTCACGTTTCGCAGCTTTTTTCTTTAGATCATCCCGCTTATCATAATCTTTCTTCCCTTTACCAAGACCGATTAATAGCTTCGCATAACCATCTTTTACATACATTTTGAGCGGCACAATCGTATAACCGTCACGTTTTACCGCTCCAATTAAATCATTGATCTGCTTTTTATGTAATAGCAGCTTCCGTTCACGCAAAGGGTCATGGTTAAAACGGTTTCCTTGATCAAACGGAGAAATATGCATATTACGAATCCAAGCTTCCCCGCCGCGAATACTAACATAGGATTCTTTCAATTGTACACGAGATGCACGTACCGATTTAATCTCCGTTCCTGTTAAAACCATCCCTGCTTCAATCGTTTCTTCGATAAAGTAATCATGACTTGCTTTCTTGTTTTGTGCTAACACTTTGCCTTGTCCTTTAGCCATCGTCGATCAACTCCTTGCTTGGCTTTCCTTTTATTATAGCTGAAAAAGCGGCTAGAGGACATTGCCCCTAGCCCTTCAATTATTTCTTTTTCTTTGCTTTTTTCTTTTTCGCGATGCCTTCATAGAACTTCGGCTTCTCCTTGCCGTCTTTGCGACGACCACGCGGATCCCGGTCATCGCTGCTCTTCTTACGATCTAATACCGATTTATTACGGCCTTTCTTGCCATCGCCGCGCTTTTCACGGCGTTCTGAACGTTCGCCATTCTTCTTCTCACGGCGTCCTGCTGTGATGACACGCGGTGCTGCTCTACGCGGGCGTTCTGCGGATTGAATCATGCCGACGATTTCAAAATCAACAGACGATTCTTCAATCACTACATTGGCTACACGGACTCTCACTTCGTCACCAATGCGGAATTGGCGACCTGTGCGCTCCCCGACCATCACCATCATACGGTCTTCAAAGCGGTAATAATCATCCGTCATATTGCTGATATGCACAAGTCCTTCGACTGTGTTTGGCAATTCAACGAAAATACCGAAGTTTGTAATGGATGACACCATGCCTTCAAATTCTTCCCCGATTTTATCCATCATAAACTGCGCTTTCTTCAGGGCATCTGTATCGCGTTCTGCCTCTACGGCGCGGCGCTCGCGGTCTGATGTATGATCGGCGATTTCATCCATGATACCGCCCCAGCGACTGATTGTTTCCTTTGAAATATCCCCTTCGATTAAATACGTACGGATTAAACGATGGACGATTAAATCTGGATAACGGCGGATTGGTGATGTGAAATGTGTATAGTAATCCGTTGATAAACCGAAGTGGCCAAGTGATTCCGGATAATACTTCGCCTGTTGCAGGGAGCGAAGTAACATCGTTGAAATGACAGGTTCCTCTGGCAGACCTTCAATGGATTTAATAATTTCTTGCAGTGCTTTCGGATGAACAGAGTTGCCCGTTCCTTTGATTACTAAGCCAAATGTTGTGACGAACTCAAAGAAGCGTTGCAGCTTCTCAGGCTTCGGATCTTCGTGAATACGGTAAATAAACGGCAGCTCCATATGGTGGAAATGCTCGGCAACCGTTTCATTGGCCGCTAACATAAATTCCTCGATCAGGCGCTCTGCTACCGTACGTTCACGTAGCACGATATCTGTCGGCCAGCCTTCTTCATCAACCAGCACTTTGGATTCTTTAAAGTCAAAATCAATCGCTCCGCGCGCCATTCGCTTGTTACGTAAAATAGCCGCAAGCTCTGCCATGTTTTCAAACATCGGAATCAGCGACTGATAGCGCTCCACTAACTCCGGATGCTCATCGCGCTTTTCTAAAATATGATAAACATCTGTATACGTCATACGTTCTGCCGTTTTGATGACACTTTGGAAAATTTCGTGCTTTACCACTTGCCCTTGTGCATTAATAATCATTTCACAAGACAGCGTCAAGCGGTCGACTTGCGGATTCAATGAGCAAATCCCGTTGGATAGCCTGTGCGGAATCATTGGGATTACGCGGTCCGTTAAATAGACCGATGTGGCACGGTCATACGCTTCTTCATCTATTACTGAGCCTTCCGTTACATAATAACTTACATCCGCAATATGGACACCTAATTTATACGTACCGTCTGGATTTTTGGTAACGGTTACGGCATCGTCCAAGTCTTTGGCATCTGCCCCGTCAATCGTGACAATCGTTTCATTTCGCAAATCACGACGTCCTTCTAAATCCTCCGGCGCAATTTCATCCGGTACAGCACCTGCCGCGTCGACTACTTGCTGCGGAAATTCTGGTGGAATATCGTATTTATAAAGGATCGATAAAATATCCACCCCCGGGTCATTTTTGTGGCCTAGGATTTTTGTAATGATACCTGTCGCTGATTTGATATCCTCTGGCCAGTTTGTAATTTCTACTACTACTTTATGACCGTCAACAGCTCCTAATGTATCTTCTTTCGCAACAAAGATGTCCATATTCAGTTTTTTGTCGTCTGTTATGACAAATCCAAAGCCGCGATTGGCTTGGAATGTGCCGACAAAGCTTGTTTTACTGCGCTCTACAATTTTCGTCACCGTGCCTTCGCGACGGTCACCAGATGATTCTTTCAATACACGAACGAGCACAATATCGTCATTGAGTGCTCCGTTTACTTCATGTGGCGGGATAAAAATATCGTCTAGCCCTTCCTCTTCAGGTGACACGAAGCCAAAGCCCTTTGCGTGTCCAATAAAGCGGCCACGTAGCAAGTTCATACGCTCCGGTAATCCGTAGCGATTCGAACGAGAGCGCACAAGCAAGCCCTGTGCCTCCATTTTGACTAATGTTTTTACTAATTCTTTAAAGTCATCTGCCTCTGTCAGTTCGAATTGATCTTCAATTTCTGATACTGTCAGCGGTTTGTATGCATCGTCTTTCATTAATGTTAATAAGCGTTGTTCTAATTCTGTTTTTTTCGTCATACTATCCCTCCTTCAACGGGAAACCTATACATTTTGCGCGGACCAGTCTAGACTTTCTAAAAATTGATAAATATCCTCATGTAATTGATCCCGTTCTTTATCTAATGTTATGACATGACCCGATTTATCGTACCATTTCATCTGTTTTTGATTAGATTGCGCTTGTTCATAAATATAATGCGCTGATTTTGGATCAATAACTTTATCTTGTGTGGCTTGGACAACAAATAGTGGCGCATAAATCATGTCCATTTCTGCCCGCGTATCCACAATTAGTTTTTGCAAGTCTTTTAATCCAGGCATGCCTGCTTCACGAATGGCAGCCAATTCTGCTTCAATTTCTTCGTTGTTTTTACCTATATATTTTTTAAATTGCTCGGCATATTCGAGTACACCTTCAAACATAATATCAAGTGTACGCATCGACATCGGCGCACACATTGTTATAATTCCCTTTACTGGATGATTTAGTCCCAATTTTAATGAAAAAACGCCGCCAAGTGACAATCCGGCAACGGCAATTTCTTTGTAGCCCTTTTGTTGTAACTGTTCATATGCGGCTACCACGTCTTGCCACCATTCATCTGGGTTGGATTGAATGAGTTCCTCTGGCGCTACTCCGTGTCCTTTATAGTGGGGAGCGAGTGAAGTATAGCCGCGCTTTTCGAGGAATCGCCCGAGAATCCGGACATCTGCTGAGCTGCCTGTAAAACCATGGAGTAATAGCACAGCTCGCGGTCCCGCCTCAAAGAAAAAGGGCGTGTTTAATACTTTCTGCATTGAATCTCTCCCTTTCGAAAAACACTAACTACTATTATAAGGGAAAGATGGCGATTAAGCCTAATAAAAGCAGGAATTCTTGGAAATTATATTTAGAAGAGAAATAAAAAACACCTAGCGTCTCCGCTAGGTGCGATTGATTATAGTTTTGTAATAGCTAAAGTTAACACAAAGAAAAGAACAGATAATACGATCGTTACACGGTGTAATACTAAGTCCATACCGCGCGCTTTTTGTTTACCAAAAAGTTGTTCTGCTCCACCAGAGATGGCCCCTGATAAACCAGCGCTTTTACCGGATTGTAATAACACTACTGTGATTAAAGCTAAAGCATCTACAATTAATAATGTTGTAATTAACGTATGCAAAACGTCCACCTCTTTCAATTGAAAACATAACAATACCTAATAGTATATCAAAAAGAAAGAACAGTGACAATATGCATACTTATAATTCCAAATTATTGATTATCCTTGTTTTCGTTATCTTCATCTAGCACATCATCGTTGTCTTCATTCACGTCTAGATCGCCATCGTTATTCTCATCTTCTACGTCTACGTTAACGTCGTCATTATTTTCATTATCATCCAAGACATCGTCGTTATCCTCATTTACATCTACATCGCCATCATTATTCTCATCTTCAATAACATCTGTTTCTTTATCTTCCACATCATTGTTGTCACCGCATGCAGCTAAACCAAGAGATAGCATAAGAGCTAGCAGTAACGTATTTGTTTTCCCTAATTTTTTCATCATACTTTACCTCCTTCTTGTAACTGCTTGTCTTTACCCAGCACCCGAGTAAAGCAAACCTGACTTTTTAAAAGGATGCTATTTGCATGCGCTGACTTTCCGCTTTGCTGTGTGGAAAAGAGAATGTTCCCTTCATAAAAAAACACCTGAAGAACAATTCTTCAGCTGTTTGTGATTTTGCGTATTTCAATAAAATATAATTGCATGCCTTCTTTTTCATAAATAGAAAATCGGTAGCCTTCATAGTCGATATGACCATCCATATCCAGTTCCATATCGTTGGTGAAGTACCAGCCGCCTAGCGTATCGATTTCTGGATTTTCTTCAGCCAAGGCTAATCCTAGCAGCTGATCAACCTCATGCAATAAGCTTTTGGACTTCATAATATAGTGGTTGTCTCCTACTTTGCGAATAGGTGGCTCTTCATCCTCATCAAACTCATCGCGGATTTCCCCAACGATTTCCTCCAGAATGTCTTCTACCGTGACTAGACCACTGGTACCGCCATATTCATCCAACAAAATTGCCATATGGATACGTTCTTTTTGCATCTTTTGCAATAGCTCTTGAATGGGAGTTGTATCGATTGTTTTAATGACAGGATTGATAAAATCGTGCAGCGTAAAATTCTCTTCCGTTATGGTATGTTTCATGCCTAATGTAAGGAATTCTTTAATGTTGAGGAAGCCTAAAATATTATCTCGGTCCCCTTCATAAATTGGGTAACGCGTATAACGTTCTTCGGATACATGGTTTACCACATCCCGAAACGATGTATCAATTTCGAAGCCACTGATTTCTGTACGCGGAACCATAATTTCACGGGCAATCCGATCATCGAACTCAAAAATATTATTCACGTAATTTAGTTCATTGTCATTAATTTCGCCAGATTTATAGCTTTCGTCTAGCAAGATACGCAGCTCTTCTTCCGTATGGGAAAGCTCATGTTCACTCGCCGGCTTCATCCCAAGGAATCGGATAAGAAGACGTGCTGAACCATTTAAAAACCAAATAAACGGATATAAAATTTTATAAAAAATCATAATCGGTTTCGAAAAAGCGAGTGTAATCGCTTCCGCTTTTTGGATGGCAATTGTTTTGGGTGCCAGCTCTCCTACCACTACATGGAGAAAGGTAGCAATCGCAAAGGCAGCGGCAATCTTAAAGATATGGATATATTCTGTACCTATCCCGACCCATTCAAAAAACGGATGAAGAATAAATGCAAAAGTCGACTCTCCTACCATCCCAATCCCTAATGCTGTTACGGTAATTCCTAGCTGACAAGCGGATAAATATTCATCCAAATGGGTTGTCACACGCTTTGCTGCGATCGCGCTCGTCTTCCCTTCCGCAATCAACTGGTCGATACGCGATTGCCTTACTTTTACAATTGCAAACTCAGTCGCAACAAAAAATGCTGTTAATATAATCAGCACTGTAAAAATCGTTAAGTTCACTATGGTCAATCATCCGTCTTACGTACTGTAAGACTTCACCTCCTAAAAAGAATATGTATCTTTTATCGCCCTTCATTTTTAAAAATTAGCATATATTGTATAGGCTATATTTTACCACAAGTTTTCATGTGAAATGTAAAATCCTTGTTCCCCTTTAAATAAATAGAAAATTCAGTTTATTTCCTGTAAAATAAAGTTGGAGGTGAATCAGAGTGCAATATATTTATCACTCTCTCTTGTCACGCCGCCTATCTCTTCATCATCCTCAATTGTCGAAAATCCAGGACGAATTCGCACGCCTTGAAGCGGGTCGATACGGTGAAGCGCGCTTACTACGCGAGCTGGAAGATTTGCCTGATGATATAACCTGGTTTACCAACTTTCAATGTTACAGCCTGCAAAACGCTCCTCATCAAATTGATTTCCTTGTTCTAACACCCACCTGTGCAATTATCCTCGAAGTGAAAAATATAAGTGGATTTTTAAGTTACCAAACATCCCCGCAAGAATTTCATCGTACAAGAGCAGATGGTACAGTCGATCATTTCCGTAATCCCTTTGACCAAGCCTACAGACACCAATTGATGCTAGAACAATATTTTACCCGGTGGCGTGTAGAGCTCCATATTTTATATGCCGTGGTTATGACGAATACGAATGCCCGATTGGATGCCTCTTTCGGTAAACTTCCTATTTTTCATGTAAGCTATTTACGGAAATTTATAAGGAATTCTCTTCAGCAATTACCCCTTGCACATGTTGAAATTCAACAGTTACAACATCATTTAGAGGATATTGCTGTTACATTACCGGTACGGAAGTTGGTAGAGGTGGAAGATGTACGGTGCGGGATTTTGTGCAATGTATGTAATGAGGTGATGCGTTATCAAAACGGTATGTGTATATGTGCTACATGCGGAGAAAAATCGAGGACAGGCATTCAAGAAGCGATGCGAGATTATCGAATGTTGGTAGGCGACCGGATTTCGAACAAAGAGTTTCGGAGATTTACAGGGATTGACTGTGTGTATACGGCTTCTAAAATTTTGATGCGGCTGGGGTATGAAAAGTTCGGGAAAAACCGGGGTGTTTATTATATTATTCCGGAGGTTGAGGAATTTTAATGGAAGTGTCTAATTAATGGGTGAAAGTGTCTAATAAGTTGCTCAAAGTGTCTAATTAACCTGCAAAAGTGTCTAATAAGTTACTCAAAGTGTCTAATCACCCTGCCCCCGCCCTCTCTCCAGAAACAAAAAACCTCCGGGAAATATTCGTTTCCCGGAGGTCCCACTATTCATTACTTAATATTATAGAAAGAACGTAAACCTTCATAACGTGCAGTCTCACCTAATTGATCCTCGATGCGTAATAATTGGTTGTATTTCGCAACGCGGTCTGTACGAGATGGTGCACCTGTTTTGATTTGGCCAGCGTTTGTTGCTACAGCGATATCAGCGATTGTGTTATCTTCTGATTCACCAGAACGGTGAGAGATTACTGCTGTGTAACCAGCGCGTTTTGCCATTTCGATTGCTTCGAACGTTTCTGTCAGTGTACCGATTTGGTTTACTTTTACAAGGATTGAGTTTCCTACGCCTTGCTCGATACCGTCAGCAAGCTTTTTCGTGTTTGTTACGAATAGGTCATCCCCTACTAATTGCACGCGGTTACCGATGCGCTCTGTTAGTAACTTGTGACCGGCCCAGTCGTTTTCGTCTAAGCCGTCTTCGATTGAGATGATTGGGTATTTAGATGTTAACTCTTCGTACCATGCTACCATTTCTTCAGACGTACGCACTACGCCTTCACCTGCTAAGTGGTACTTGCCGTCTTCTTTGTTGAATAACTCAGAAGATGCTACGTCCATCGCTAATTTCACTTCTTCGCCTGGTTTGTAGCCAGCTTTTTCGATTGCTTCCAAGATTACAGTGATCGCTTCTTCATTTGAACCAAGGTTAGGAGCGAAACCGCCTTCGTCACCTACTGCTGTGTTGTAGCCTTTGTTTTTTAATACTGCTTTTAATTGATGGAAGATTTCAGCACCCATACGTAAAGCATGACGGAAGTTTTCTGCACCTACTGGCATGATCATGAACTCCTGTACGTCCACGTTATTGTCAGCATGTTCACCACCATTGATGATGTTCATCATTGGTACTGGTAATTGTTTCGCATTGAAGCCACCAAGGTATTGGTATAAAGGAATATCTAAGTAATCAGCTGCTGCATGAGCTACTGCCATTGATACACCAAGGATCGCGTTAGCACCTAATTTACCTTTGTTTTCTGTACCGTCAAGCTCGATCAACGCTTGGTCAATTACTACTTGGTCTAATACAGAGTAGTTGCCTTCTAATTCTTCTGCAATAATTGTGTTTACATTGTCTACTGCTTTTAAAACACCTTTACCTAAATAGCGGTCTTTGTCTCCATCGCGTAATTCAACTGCTTCGTATTCCCCTGTAGATGCGCCTGATGGTACGATTGCACGACCAAATGCACCTGATTCTGTAAATACTTCTACCTCTACCGTTGGGTTACCGCGAGAGTCTAATACTTCACGAGCGTATACTTGTGTAATGAATGGCATTGTTTCATTCTCCTTCAATGATTAATGATTTTCCTGTCATTTCAACAGGTTGTGCAATATTTAAAAGTTTTAACATAGTTGGTGCAAGGTCTGCTAAAATGCCGTCCTTATGTAGCACCACCCCTTCCTTTGTCACAATGACAGGTACGGGGTTTGTTGTATGAGCTGTCATCGGCAAATCATCTAAAGTAACGACTTCATCTGAGTTCCCGTGATCAGCTGTAATAATAGCGTAGCCACCCTTTGCATGGATGGCGTCCACTACTTTTCCTAAACATTCGTCTACGGCTTCGATCGCTTTGATTGTTGGCTCTAGCAAACCGCTATGACCAACCATGTCCGGATTAGCAAAGTTTAATAAAATCGCGTCAAACTGATCTGCTTCAATTTCTCTAAGCAGTGCATCCGTGACTTCATAAGCGCTCATTGATGGCTTTAAATCATATGTTGCCACTTTTGGCGAAGGAATGAGGATTCGTTCTTCACCAGCAAATTTTTCCTCACGTCCGCCACTCATAAAGAATGTGACATGCGGATATTTTTCCGTTTCTGCGATGCGTAACTGTGTTTTCCCGCTACGCGCAATCGCTTCACCGACCGTATTGACAAGATTTTCTTTTTCAAACGCAACATGCGCATGGACCTCATCGCTATAATGTGTGAAAGAAACGAAAGAAAGATTCGTTGGATGCTTCGCTGATCGCTCAAATCCTGCAAACGATTCATTTGTCAGCACCGTTGATAGCTGAATCGCACGGTCTGGACGGAAATTAAACGAAATGATGGCATCATTTGTATCAATTGTCGCCACAGGACGCCCTTCTTCTGTCAGTACAAATGGCACAACAAATTCATCGGCAATTTCACGTACATAACTCGATTGAACACCGGCTTTGGCTGTGGCAGCCGTTTGACCGTGTCCTTCTACTAAAGCGTCATACGTTAACTTGACACGATTCCAGCGTTTATCACGGTCCATTGCATAATAGCGGCCATGAATCGAAGCAAATTTTCCGATGCCAATTTCCTTCATTTGTTTTTCTGTTTCTTCAATATATTCCATAGCTGTTGTCGGGCCTACGTCACGCCCGTCTAAGAAACCATGAACATATACTTGCTCCAAGCCATTTGCTTTCGCTAGCTTTAATAAAGCAAACAGATGCTCATAATGGCTGTGGACCCCTCCGTCTGACAGCAGTCCCATAATATGTAGCTTTGACTGATGACTCTTGGCATGTTCGACAGCTTTCAGAAACTGCTCATTACGGAAGAAATCACCGTCACGAATGGATTTATGGATACGTGTCAAGCTTTGGTAAACAATACGGCCTGCGCCGATATTTAAGTGACCTACTTCAGAGTTCCCCATTTGTCCCTCTGGTAACCCTACCGCTTCCCCGCTTGCTACTAGTGTAGCGTGCGGATAAGCGTTCCAATAACGGTCAAAATTTGGTTTGCGTGCTTGTGCTACGGCATTTCCCTTTACTTCATCACGAAAGGCAAAGCCATCTAGGATGATAAGTGCTACTGGTTGTTTAGGCATCCTTGCCAGCCTCCAATAATTTTAAATATGAATCGACATCTAAGCTAGCGCCGCCTACTAGGGCACCATCAATATGCTCTTTGGCTAAAAGCTCTTCGATATTTTCAGGCTTTACTGAACCGCCGTACTGAATACGAATCGCTTGCGCTGCTTCTGTGCCGTATAATGATTCGACTACTTTGCGAATTTCTCCGCATGTTTCATTGGCATCATCAGCTGAGGCTGTTTTTCCTGTGCCAATTGCCCAAATCGGTTCATAAGCGATGACCATATGGAAAACTTCTTCTGCCGTGAAGCCTTCTAGTGCTGCGCGGATCTGCCCCTCTACCTTTTTCACGGTATTGCCTGCTTCGCGCTCTGCTAATGTTTCACCGCAGCAAATAATCGGTACGATGCCGTGTTGCAATGCTGCACGTACTTTTTTATTTACTGCTTCGTCCGTTTCATTGAACATTTCCCGGCGCTCTGAATGCCCCAAAATTACATAGTCTACGTGAATCGATGCTAATTGTGCTGGACTGATTTCGCCTGTAAAGGCACCTTCGTCCTCAAAATGCATGTTTTGTGCACCGATTGCTAAATCCGTTTCTGTTGCAATATCCACTAAAGTTGGCAAGTAGATAGCAGGTGCACATACAACTGCATCTACTTTTTCCTCTGAAGGAATCGCATCACGTACTGCTTCGACAAACTGCACTGCTTCGTCAAATGACTTATACATTTTCCAGTTGCCCGCTAGTATGGGTTTACGCATCAATATTCCTCCTTATTTATCGTTTAATGCCACGATACCTGGTAATTCCTTGCCTTCCATTAACTCTAATGAGGCACCGCCACCTGTGGATACGTGGTCCATTTTATCTGCTACATGGAACTTTTCAACAGCTGCTGCTGAATCGCCGCCGCCAATGACTGTATAACCGGCTGTTTCTGCCATAGCTTCCGCTACTGTTTTTGTTCCGTTTGCGAACTTCTCCATTTCGAACACACCCATTGGTCCATTCCAAATGATCAATTTTGAATTTTTAATTACTTCTGCATATTTTGCCGCTGTTTTCGGTCCGATATCTAATCCCATCCAATCAGCAGGAATACTATCGATATCTACTGTTTGCGTCTGCGCATCCTTTGAAAACTCGTCTGCTACAACAGCATCGATTGGCATATGCAATTGCACGCCTTTTTCTTGTGCTTTCTCAATAAACGATTTCGCTAGGTCAATTTTATCTTCTTCTAATAAAGACTTGCCGATATCATGACCTTGCGCTTTCGTAAATGTAAAGGATAAACCGCCGCCAATAATAAGGTGGTCTACTTGATCTAATAAGTTTTCAATAACACCAATTTTATCTTTCACTTTTGCTCCACCGATAATCGCAGTAAATGGACGCTCCGGTGCCGATACAGCCTGCCCTAATACTTCCAATTCTTTTTGCATCAGGTAACCAGACACGGCTACATCTACAAATTTTGTGATGCCTTCTGTAGAAGCATGCGCACGGTGAGCTGCACCAAATGCATCGTTCACGTATACATCCGCTAATGCTGCAAATGCTTTTGAAATTGCTTCATCGTTCTTCTCTTCACCTTTATGGAAGCGAACATTTTCTAGCAAAATGATGTCGCCATCCTTCATTTCGGCTACTGCAGCTTCTACTGCTTCGCCGATGGACTCATCTAATTTCTTTACTGGCTTGTTCATTAATTCAGCTAAGCGCTCGCCTACAGCTGTTAGGCGCATATCTTCTTTTACTTCACCTTTTGGACGTCCTAAGTGTGAAGCTAAAATCACTTTCGCTCCTTGAGATACAAGATACTCGATTGTTGGAATGGCTGCCTTAATACGTGTGTCGTCTGTCACTTTCCCATCTTCCATCGGTACATTAAAATCAACACGTACAAATACGCGTTGTCCTTTTACATTTACATCTTCCATCGTCTTCTTTAAAAACATCGAAGAAAACCCTCCTTCAATTTGAAAAGGCGTATGCCTTGTATAGTAGACTTCTTACCCCTTTATAGTAGCAAATAGTCATTATGTATGTCTCATCTAAGCACAGAGCGACTCCACTGAGCTTAGTAAGTTTTATATTTCATAAGAAAAGACGAGCCGGTAAAAACCGCTCGCCTTTTTACCTTTATACATTATAATTGTTGCTTTTCATAAAGGCTATACTTTTTATTAATTTCCCCAATAAATGTGTCACAATTTTTCTCTTACCATCTAAAAGTATGTCACATTCAAGCATATTATTTAAAAAAGGAGGTTTACTCAATACCGCGCTCTACTAAATAGAGAGCAAGATCCATTAGACGGCTTGAATAACCGATTTCATTGTCATACCAAGCAATCACTTTGACCATGCGACCTTCCATTACCATTGTCGATAAGCCATCAATTGTAGATGAAGCTTCGTTCCCGTTGTAATCGATCGATACAAGCGGCAATTCGTTATAAGCCAAAATGCCTTTTAACTCCCCCTCTGCCGCTTCTCTTAATACCTTGTTGACTTCTTCTACTGTTACATCTGCATCTAATTCTGCTACTAAGTCTACACAAGATACGTTTGGTGTTGGAACACGCATAGAGAATCCATCTAGCTTGCCTTTCAGTTGCGGCAATACTTTTGACACTGCAACAGCTGCCCCTGTAGATGTTGGAATCATAGATACCGCTCCTGCACGTGCACGACGCGGGTCAGAGTGCGGGAAATCCAAAATGCGTTGGTCATTTGTATACGAGTGAATCGTCGTCATCATACCACGCTTAATACCGAATTTTTCATCCAATACTTTTGCAAGCGGTGCTAAACAGTTTGTCGTACATGATGCGTTCGAAATAACGTCCATCGATGGATCATAATCTGTATGGTTAACGCCCATTACAAATGTCGGCATATCGCCTTTTGCCGGGGCAGAAAGAATCGCTTTTTTCGCTCCTGCTTCTACGTGTTTCGATACTTCTTCCATTGAACGGAATCTACCTGTACATTCCAGTACAACATCTACACCTAGCTTGCCCCATGGTAATTGTGCCGGATCTTTTTCCGCAAAGACTTGGATGCGTTTGCCATTCACGATGAAGGCATCGTCTTCAGCCGAAACGTCTGCATCATATACACCGTGCACTGAATCATATTTTAAAAGATGAGCTAATTGCTTTGCGTCTGTTAGATCATTGACTGCCACTACCTCAAATTCCTCATGCTTCATTGCCTCGCGGAAAACTAAACGACCAATACGACCAAATCCGTTGATTGCTAATTGTAATGCCATATGAAATTCCTCCAATTTTTTTAAATATTATAGAATGGCTTGTGCAGCTTCTTCATCTGTTATGAAAATCGTATGCTGCGCCGCCTGTTTAAAATACGCTACAATTGCTTGCGCCTTTTGTGCACCGCCTGCAATAGCTAACACATTTTCACTCATTCGGACGTGCTCTGGCTGGATGCAAATGGTTCTAATTTGATGAACGATCTCTCCATCTTCATTGAAATAATAGCCAAATGCCTCGCCTACAGCTCCACGTTCCTCTAAGAGCTCTTTATCCTTGTCTGTGCTGCCACGCTTTTCTGCCATTTCTTGTGCTGTTCCAATTCCGTGAAGAACGATATTCACCTCTTCATATAAACGAATCATCTCCTGAACACTTGGCTCTGCTTTCATTGCTACATAGGCTTGTTCACTTAAAAATTCCGGCAAAAACAAAGTCTTATACTTGGCCTTACATGCTTCCGCGAACTGGGCTACCAGGACATTCGCTTGCAATGTCATTTCTTCCCCCATGCCTCCGCGTGCTGCAATAAATGTCGCACTAGAGAGGGTTGGCGTGGCATGCAAGTAAGGGACAGCCGCCGCTACAGAACTACCGCCTGTTAAAGCGATATTGCTGTTTGGCAATGCTAGTCTTGTTACAAGTCTAGCTATTTCTTTTCCGAGCAATATTTTTGCCGCCTGCTGCGAAAAGGCTCCGGGGATGATAATCACTTTTTCAATACCCAGTTTTTCAGCTAATTGCTGCTCTTTTTTCGCAAGACCGGACAACTCATAATAATGAGATTTTAACTGCTCAAGTATTATATGCCCTTGTTTTGTACAAATCATGCCTCTTTGTTGAATTTCTATCAATTGTTGCTCTTGAAGCAACGTTGTTTCGTTACGAACGTCTCGTTCGGAAACTTGGAGTAAATCCGCCAATGAACGTCTACCGATAGGACCTGCCGCATGTATCGCCTGCAAAATCCGATAGCGTTTTTTCAGTAGCGAATCAAACTCCGGGATTAGTTGACGACCTACAGTATAGAGTGTCTTTTCATCCATTTAATTCACCTACTCTAACAGGACGTTTTTTGTCCCAGTGTTTATTTTATGTCCCGGCATGGGTAAAAAAATATAACTGGTTATTTTTATTATAATCAGTGCTGGAATATTACGCAACGAAAAGGGTCGCTTTATTCAAAAAGCACCGGCTTTATTCACCGAGTGCTTCCATGAGTGTTACGTAATCTAGCGCTCCATACTGAATGATGTCGCTGTCTTTTTCAACGACTGGAATCATCAGCATATATTTTTCGTGCAATGCTTCATCTTTTTCAATATTAATGATTTCCACCGTAAAGTTTCTATCCTCTTGCACCAACTGTAACGTGACCAAGCCTTCTGTACATAATGAACAGTTTGGACGTGTGTAATACTTTATATGCATCATTTCTCACCTCCATTTGATTATACATCAAAATTTTCCATGCATAATGTTTTTTAAACCTTCCATAATAATTATGTACGATGATGAAATGGAGGTTTTATATTTGTTTACACAACAACCGAACAATGAAGAAAACAATCAGTCCCTTTCTACAAACCACGGTGCGCATGAATTATTAGATGGCCACGAAGTATTATCAGGCATGATTGGAGCACTTAATCAGTGTGTCCTTATGCGTGACCAAATTCAAGACCCTGAGTTGCTTGCTATATTAGACAGACAGTATGCTTTTATGCTCGATGAGTATAATATCACACTGGAGGCTTATAAAACTGGACACGATCCAAAGCATCCAACTCGTAGCTACAATATGCAAATGAGCCATGATTTCAAATATGGGTTGACTGCAGGCGAACCTAAAAAGCCAATTCAATCTGCTACGGAATCAGATGACACGATTTTAGCGGGCTCTCTGCTTTCAATGCATAAAATGGGCGCTGTAGGCAAAACAGGTGCTGCACTTGAATCTACTAACCCTGTGCTACGTCGTGTGCTACAAGACTCAGTACCAAACTGTGTCGAGATGGCCTATGAAGTATCCCTTTATTTAAATAAGCGCGGCGCTTACCAAGTGCCACAATTGGCTCCTGCCGATATGAATATGATGCTGCAGGCATACGGACCAGCCGATAAAGCAAAAAATATGCCGAGCTAATAAAAAAACGCCATCCATTCTTAAGTTGGATGGCGTCTTTCTATATTATTGGATTGTTTGGCCAGTAATTTCTGCTAATTTGCCATTTTCTTTAATCTTCTCGATTCCTTCATTAATCAGATCAAGCAACTCTTGGTTCCCCTTTTTTACCATGAAGCCGTAATATTCTTTTTCAAAATCATCAGACTCAATTGTTTTCAGCTTTGCGTCTGGGTTATTCTTTAAGTATTCTAGTACCACGGCATTGTCACCGATTGCTGCCTCTGCTCCGCCGTTGATGACTTCTTGAATGGCTGTTGGCAAGTTTTCAAAAGCACGGATGTCCGAGCTCGTTTCACCTTGTAGCTTACGTGCAGCAATATGACCTGTTGTATTGATTTGGACAGCTAACTTTTTATCCGCCAATTCTTCTAATGAAGCGATCGCTGAATCTTCTTTTACAACGATTAGTTGTGTTGCTTCGTAGTAAGGCACTGTAAAGTCATATGTTTCTTTGCGTTCTTCTGTAATCGTAATGCCAGAAGCACCTAAATCCAATTCCCCATTTTTTAATTGTTGGAATACAGGCTCCCACCCTACATTGCGCATATCAATTTCTAAATTCATTTCTGTTGCGATGGCATTGAGAATATCTACATCAATCCCTACAATTTCCCCTTTGTCATTCATCGATTCGAACGGAGCAAATGTTGCTTCTGTTCCCACGATAATTTTTTGTTTAGCATCCCCCTCAGTTGAAGTTGTTTCTTCCTCTGAATCTTTCGTTCCACATGCTGCTAGAACAAGCACGATTGCTGCCAGGAACAAAAACAAACCTTTCTTTCTCCACATACTACATACCCCCAGTAGTTTTCACAGTATTCTGACACTAATCTATATGAAGAAAGCTGTTTATGTTAAACAGCTTCAATCAACATTATAAAACTTTTCCTAAAAATGCTTTTGTACGCTCATTTTGAGGATTGCCAAAGACCTGATCTGGATGTCCTTCTTCTACGATATAGCCACCATCCATAAACAGCACGCGGTCACCCATTTCACGAGCAAAGCCCATTTCATGTGTTACGACAACCATCGTCATGCCTTCTTTGGCAAGCTGCTTCATAACATCTAATACCTCGTTAACCATTTCCGGGTCAAGTGCTGATGTTGGTTCATCAAATAGCATGATTTTCGGCTTCATCGCCAGTGCTCTCGCTATCGCTACACGCTGCTGCTGACCACCCGATAGCTGCTGCGGATAGCTATAGGCTTTTGTACGTAATCCTACTTTATCAAGCAATTCTAGAGCTAACGCTTCCGCATCTTTCTTATTCAGTTTACGGATTTGCATCGGTGCCATCGTAATATTGTCGAGTACGGACATATGAGGGAATAGGTTAAATTGCTGGAACACCATTCCCACCTCTGCACGAATTTCATTGATATTCGTTTTTGGGTCATTGATTTTGACACCATCAATATAAACAGCGCCATCTGTTACTTCTTCCAACATGTTTAAGCAACGCAGAAACGTACTTTTTCCGGAACCTGAAGGACCAATCACACATACAACTTCTGATTGCTGGATTTCATAATCGATTCCTTTTAATACTTCTAATTTATCAAAATACTTGTGCAAATTTTCTACTTTAATCATTATTCAACCCGCCCTTCACGCTTTTTCCGCGGATTATACTCAATGCTGACACGCTTTTCTATAAAGGCAATCAACTTCGTTACAGCATACGTTAATACAAGATATAAGAACGCTGCAAATAAATACGGTTCCCAGAAACGTTGATACGTTCCGGCTACGACTTTACTTACATATAAAATTTCTGCCCCGGCAATAATCGTTACTAAAGAAGAATCTTTTAATAGCGCAATGAATTCATTCCCTAGCGGCGGAATCATGCGGCGGAAAGCTTGCGGTAAAATAACTTTGCGCATCGCTTGCCCGTTTGTCAAACCCAGTGAACGTGCTGCTTCCATTTGGCCTTTGTCGATGGACTGGATTCCTGCACGGAAAATTTCCGCATTGTACGCTGCACTGTTTAAGATTAATCCTAAAATACCGGATACCCACCAGCCCTGCGATGAACCGAAGATGGTTGGGATTAACGCTAAGTGGATTAATAGTAATTGCACAAGCATCGGTGTGCCGCGGAAAATATCTACATAGATTTTACATGGCAAGTAAATTAATTTATTTTTCGATACTTGACCTAACCCTAGGAATAAACCGAAGATTACCCCACCTACATAACCGCTTAATGTTAAGATAATTGTCGCCAAAATACCTTGTAAATACATTTCGCGGTAGTTCCAGATTATGTCCCATCTAAAAAAATCTAGAAAATCCATCTGAAACAACTCCTAATTATTCGATTTCTGTTCCCGTAATTTCCGCTAGCTTACCGTTATCTTTAATCTTTTGCAGACCTTCATTTAAGATCTCCAGCAACTCTGTGTTCCCTTTTTTCACCATGAAGCCAAAGTGGTCCACTTCAAATGAATCGTCTTCAATTGTTTTGAAGCCTGCATCCGGATTGTTTTTAATGTATTCTAAAATAACCGCATTATCGCCAATCGCTGCTACTGCGGCACCGTTTGTCACTTCTGTTAGTGCTACCGAGAAGTTTTCATAGGCTAAAGTATTTGAGCTGCCTTGACCTTGCAATTCTTGTGCTGCGATATGACCTGTTGTATTAATTTGTACAGCAACCTTTTCTTCTTTTAAATCCTCGAATGATTCAATATCTGAATCTTCTTTCGTAACGATTAATAATGAAGCTTCATAGTATGGTTCTGTGAAATCATATGTTTCTTTTCGCTCATCCGTAATCGTAATCGCTGCTGCACCCATATCAATTTCGCCCGTTGTTACTTGGCTCATCATGGAATCCCAGCCTACGTTTTTAATTTCTGTTTCAATTCCCATCTCTTCGCCGATTGCAGCTAAAATTTCTGCATCCAGACCTACTACATTCCCTTTATCATCTAAATATTCAAATGGAGCATACGTTGCTTCTGTTCCTGCAACGATTTTTGTGATTTCTCCACCTTCTGATGTGCTTTTATCGTCTGCACCACATGCTGCTAAAATCATTGCTGCTGTTGCAACAGGCGCTACTACTTTGAATAATTTTTTATTGAACATATCTATTTCCTCCTCAGCAATTGTCAGTCATTTGCTGTCTTTTTATTGATGATAAATATCATTATAGTAATTTCAGAATTGATATACAACAATAAATTTTATAAAAAATGATTATTTTTTCATAGAAATGAATTTTTATAACGTATTTATACGTTTTAATTGATAAAATCAAATAATTATTCTTCACGTATACATAGCATACCATTGAACCCCCTTCATGAATAATAGTTCATAAAGTGAAATTTCAATCAGTGGGGGGTTTTCTTCATCCTCCACTGATAAACAAGGAACACAAGCTAAGTTCGCCACGTCCTGTGGCAACGCTTGTGTAACCAACATCGTGTTGTTCCGAACCAACCGGGCTTTTACGGGTAGTTGATCTCTCACCTATACTTACCGACCTTCCTAAGCCTAGAGGTAGGAGTCTTACCTCTGCCGCTACACTTTCGAGGTAGATAAATTACTACCCGTTAATGCGGGATAAAAAAAGGCTTCTTGAAAATTTTCTTCCAAGAGAGCCTTTATTGCACTTATCAAGTGTTAATCTTTACTTAGATACCTTATAGTTAATCCATTCAATTTCCTGGCTGCCATCTTTTCTTAGCATCGTGACCTTCATGGAGTAGTTACCTGCCCCCGTTTTTGAATATGTATGTGCTGAAAAGCTTTCATTGAATTTCACATTACTTTGATCAGATACAGCAATGGTTGCTGTTGTTGCAGGACCTACATAAACTCTGGCATCTTGAATATTTTTATGTACTTCGAAATGGTATTCTTTTACTGTATTCGTCTTGCTTTTAGCATCTGCTAGTGACTTTACATTGATTGTCATGCCAGCTATGTTGCTGTAATTAGAAACCTTGGTTTGAATATCCTTGTTTTTATTTGTCCAGTTTTTGGCCTCCGTTTGATAATTAGCTAATTTTTGCATAATGGAAGCACTGGATGTTCCATAATAAACACCGATTCGGTTTGCTTCAAGCGGATTGTCAATACCGCCACCAAATAAATTTAGACCTTCTTTGATCGTGTAGCCTACCCGGTACTGTAAATCTTTATAGACATTAATCGCTAGCTGATCGTATGCCCCGTAGGGATAACAAATCGAATCGATTTTTGCATCGGTCTGTTCTCTAAGCTTATTAGCAGCTAGCACCGCATCTGCATGGATATAGCGATAGCGATTTGGGATAAGTTGTCCGTTTTTATCTCGGTTATAAATCATTGCCTCAAAGCCTGCCTTATAGCCATTGCTACGCCAATGCAAATCATGTGTATGATTGCCAAGTTCTATTAATCTAGAGTCTAGCATCTCGCGCATATCCTCATAAGTCATCATAGGAGCATTAAAACGGATACCTTTCTCGACATCCGAGGTAATGGGAAAAACAACGGCTTTCATCTTATATTTTTTTAATAAAGGAAACGCATATGTATATATATCCTTAAAACCGTCATCTATTGTCAGTAAAACTGATTTAGCAGGTACAAGCCCGGTTCCTGCATAATAGGCTATAAACTGTTCTTGAGAAATGGTCGTATAGCCATTTGCCTTGAGGTCTTTCAAGATGGTCTCAAAATGCTGGGGCGTCATTGCTATTTTTTTCAAATTTGGATACTTATCCAAATCTGGATGAACACGATGGAAATACAATATAGGCACATGTAGCGCATTAGAAGTGCCATCATAAAATTCTTTTTTGGTTATCGCAGCAGATTCTGCTTTTGAAAATGGGAGCAGCGAAAATAGTAGCAATAAAGTCAGTACATACAGTATCTTTTTAAAATAAATCATATAATCCCTTTCTGTTTTCTTGTGGACACTAAAAAGCAGTGATCCGGAGCAAATTTAGCGTACTCGGAAAAATCCTTTAGAAGCAGCTAAATTTATAAAATCCCTACTAATGCTTCATCCGACAAATCAGTATAGATTAATTATGGTAATTATGTAATTGTTATACAATAAAAAGTTTTATAAAAGATAATGATTTTTTCGCTATAATGAATTTTTATGACACAACTCCAACAACGAAATGAGAAAAAAACAATATTTATCCACTAACCATGCATGTTATATCATTTTTTAATAATTTTTCCCGCAAAAAAGTCGCTACCTCACTCAGTAGCGACTCAAAATTTTTTCATATATGTTAAAAGATTGATAATAACTAGTTTAAGTAAAATGAAATTGGGATAAAATGAATGGGTACAGTACATTAACATTTTATCCCAAAAATTCATTTTGATGAATCATAGGCTGCTAAACTATTGATTCATCGCTTTAATCAGTGAAGCTATTTAAATCTATATTTAGTGAAACAGTAAAATGGCGCCCCTGGAGGGAATCGAACCCCCAGCTCAAGAACCGGAATCTTGCATTTTATCCATTAAACTACAGGGGCGTGTCTTTGAAATGACGACTTTCTTATTATACAAAGGGTTGGACTTTATTTCAACTACTAAAGTCAGAGTTTATATTTGACCTTTACTGACTATCGCGTGTATGATAATGGTAAAGCTGATTCAGTCAGCAATCGACTATACCTTTTTTAAGGAGGATTTTAACATGAATTTAATTCCTACAGTAATCGAACAAACAAGCCGCGGTGAGCGTGCTTACGACATTTATTCCCGTCTATTAAAGGATCGCATTATTTTATTAGGTAGCGGTATTGATGACAACGTAGCTAACTCTATCGTTGCACAGTTACTATTCTTAGAAGCGGAAGATCCAGATAAAGACATTTCATTGTACATCAACTCACCAGGTGGTTCTATTACAGCTGGTATGGCTATTTACGATACAATGAACTTCATCAAGCCAAAAGTGCAAACGATTTGTATCGGTATGGCAGCTTCAATGGGTGCTTTCTTGCTTGCTGCTGGTGAGCCTGGCAAACGCTTTGCTTTACCAAATGCCGAAGTGATGATTCACCAGCCACTTGGCGGCGCACAAGGTCAAGCAACTGAAATCGAAATTGCTGCAAAACGCATTTTATTCTTACGTGAAAAGTTAAATACGATTCTTTCTGAAAAAACAGGTCAGCCTTTAGAAGTTATTTCAAGAGATACTGATCGTGATAACTTTATGACAGCTGAGCGCGCAAAAGAATACGGTTTAATCGACGAGATTATTAGCCGCCACGAAGTTAAATAATGATTGCTGGAAACGTCCACTAGTTGTGGGCGTTTTTTAGTTATATAACAATCGCCCTCTTCTATTCCCTGCCAGTAAAAATGGACCCTAAAACGAAAATGTGCAGGTCATACCTCTCGTGATATAACCTGCACAACTTTTTAATCTTCTACTGTAATTAACTGAGTTAATGACGAAACAGCTTTTTCTTCGTCATCTCCATCAGCGATTAATGTAATTGTGGCACCCTTGGCAATCGCTAAACTCATAATGCCCATGATTGATTTAGCGTTTACTTTTTTCTCATCCTTCTGTAAATACACATCCGCCTTGTAGCGGTTGGCTTCCTGCACGAATAGTGCAGCTTGTCGTGCCTGTAAACCCGTTTTTAACTTTACTTCTACTTGGCTTTCAACCATATACAAAACTCCCTTTCACAACCGTGCATTCCATTTATTATTATCTTAGCGAAAACAAAGAAGAAGAACAATGCTTCTTCATGAAATCGTTCTCATTTTTTACAAAATAATACTATTTTACCTGCTCTCCACGACGTAAGCTCTCCGCAATTTCATCAATTTTGCGCAGGCGGTGGTTGACACCCGACTTGCTCACAACCCCCGTTGATACCATTTCCCCTAGCTCTTTTAACGTTACATCCTGATACTCTACACGCAGTCTCGCAATTTCACGCAGCTTTTCAGGCAATTGATCGAGACCAATCGCATTTTCAATAAAACGGATATTATCCACTTGACGTAAAGCTGCTCCAATAGTCTTGTTTAAATTGGCTGTTTCACAGTTTACGATCCGGTTGACACTATTTCGCATATCTCGGATAATACGCACATCTTCGAATTTCAGCATTGCCTGATGAGCTCCAGTTAAACTCAAGAAATCCGAAATTTTTTCCGCTTCTTTTAAATAAGTGACAAATCCTTTTTTGCGCTCAATTAATTTCGCATTCAGCTGGAAATGATTCATCAAATCAGCTAAAGCTTCCCCATGTTCTTTATACAATGAATAGATTTCTAAATGATAGGCAGATGTCTCAGGGTTATTGACTGAACCGCCTGCTAAAAACGCTCCCCGTAAATAAGCTCGTCGCTGTGTATTTTTGGGAATTAGTTCCTTCGCAATATCATGGCTAAACTGAAAATCATCCGAAATAATATGCAAATCCTTCAATAAATCTTTTGCATCTTCACGTATCCGGCAAATATATACATTATTTTTCTTCAGACGCATTTTTTTTCGTACTAATAGCTCTACATTATAGCCATACAGCTTTTTGACAATCGTATATAAACGTCTCGCAATCGCCGCATTTTCAGTTTGTACATCTAAGCTTAACTGACGATTGGCAAAGCTTAATGAGCCATTCATGCGAATGAGAGCAGATAATTCTGCCTTTAAGCTGGAATCATCTGCTTCTACTTGCGTTAATTCTTTTTTAGTCTCTGAGGCAAATGACATTTATATAGCCCCCTTTCACATACAAGGTTGTATGTCCTATCATACCATACCGCAGTGTTATTCTTGATTATTCTTTCTTCTCAATTTCTGCAAATTTGCAGAGCCAATTCGCCACATTCACCGCATGATGTCGTACTATCTCTCCTTCTACGAGCATCATTTCTTCTTCAAACACTTGGAGCCCCATTTTTTGCAATTTTTCAATATCTATTAGGACAGGCTCTATTTCCCCATGCTGGCGTAATTGTTCTACGACTGCAGTGTATTTGTTGACCAGTATGTATTGAATAAATGCTTCCCCTACATGATGATGGATTGCTTCTACATGTTGCGAGGCCGTATAGCCAATTGTCTCGCCTACCTGTGTCATCAAATTACATACATATACTTTTTTTGCCTTTGCTTTTATGACGGCTTCTTTAATATCTTTTACTAGTAAATTAGGAATAATACTTGTATAAAGACTACCTGGGCCGATTAAAATGACGTCAGCTTCTTTAATCGCTGCGATTGCTGCCGGTAAAGGCTGCGGATCTTCTGGCAATAAAAAAACTCGCCGAATTGGCTCAGTGGCTGACGGAATTTTCGATTCGCCTACAATCACGTCGCCATTTGCCAATTCAGCATGAAGTGTCACCTTTTTATTAGAAGCTGGTATCACTTTGCCATGCACTTTCAGGACTTTGCTCATCTCGGCGATGGCATAACTAAAGTCCCCAGTGATGTCGGTCAAAGCAGTCAACATTAAATTGCCTAATGAGTGCCCCCGCAAGTCCTCGGAGTTTTGAAAGCGGTACTGGAACATTTTCTCCACTAATGGTTCTACATCAGACAGCGCTGCAATTACATTTCTTACATCACCTGGTGGCGGGATATCGTAATCATCTCGGAGGCGGCCGGATGAACCGCCGTCATCTGCTACCGTCACAATGGCTGTAATATCAAATTCATGTGTTTTCAATCCACGTAAGATAGTCGACAGCCCCGTTCCTCCCCCGATCACGACTATGTGTTTTTTTCTTTTCCCCATGTCCTCAACCTTTCTATGATGAGTCTAGTCTTGATCTTTCTCCATACTTTGTTTAATATCTCGATGCGTAATCGCCGTTTGTTCTGTATGGCTGAGTGCTTTCCCAAAATACTCTGCGAATGTCACCGAACGATGTTGACCGCCCGTACATCCAAAGGCAATAACCAGTTGCGATTTGCCTTCTGCTTTATATTGGGGAATCAAAAATTGAAATAAATCTGTTAGCTTGTGTATTAATATTTGAGATTCTTCCGT
Source organism: Lysinibacillus odysseyi (assembly GCA_014595895.1). Lineage (GTDB taxonomy): Bacteria > Bacillota > Bacilli > Bacillales_A > Planococcaceae > Lysinibacillus_B > Lysinibacillus_B odysseyi_A. Next base: position 210,400 of record JABUKB010000002.1, read on the forward strand.
TGCTAAAACATATGAAGATACCTCTGTTTGTAGGCCTGTTTTATGTCGTAATGCTTCTTCGTAATATGGGTTCTTCAAAAATCGCACATCAAAGACAAGGTCCGCATCGATTGGCATCCCATTTTTGAAGCCAAACGACATCACGTTAATCGAAAATGTTGTGGTAGTCGTATGCGAAAATTCCAATGCAATTCTTTCGCGTAACTCACGCGGCTTCATTTTAGAAGTATTGAGGACGACTTTGGCACGACCTTTTACTTCAGAAAGCATCTGTCTTTCCTGCTTGATGCCCTCAAGTGGCAAACCTAATGGCGCTAATGGGTGCGAACGACGGGATTCCTTATAGCGACGTACTAATACATCATCGTCTGCATCTAAAAATACGATTTTCGGTATGACATCATGATCTTTGGCTAGAGCATCTAGTGCATCAATAAGAGAGGCAAAAAATTCACGTCCTCGTAAATCCATGACAATCGCAATACGCGGAATCTTTTTGTCTGTATTGCGCATCAATGCTAAAAATGTCGTGACAAGTTCTGGAGGCAAGTTATCTACACAGTAGTAACCTAAATCCTCAAAACTTTGCACAGCCACTGTTTTTCCGGCTCCTGACATCCCTGTAATGATGACTAATTCATGCCTATATGCCTTTGTGTTTTCCAAAGCTAACCGCTCCTTTTTTATTCAATGGAAGATTGGATTTGCTCACTTAATAGCTCAAAATCCTCGGTATATTCAAATGTTCCATATTGTATCCCTTTTTTATGTGCCGCGAACAATAAATTTGTGCGATCGCCTTCTGCCATTGGCAGTGTTTTTAAACTTTCTAATGGGTGCCAGCCTAAGATGCCTTCTCGTGTTTCTTCAAAAGGTGTTCCTTCTATTCCATGAGCAATAAAAGTGTAGAGCATCCATTCATCGACTACCTGCTCTCCTCTTTTAATAACCATCGTATATACACCTTTTAAATGGACATGTTTCGGTACAACATCTGTTTCTTCTTGAAATTCACGAATTGCGGCTTCATAAATTGATTCACCGCTCTCCATTTTACCGCCAGGCGCTACGTACCAGCCACGTCTCGGTTTTTGTAATAATAAAACTTGCTGATCTTGCACTGCTAGCAAATTAGCGATTCTTTGCATCGTTCTTACACCCCACTTTTTTACTTCTCGTCCCCTTTATTATAGCGTGCTTCAAGTAGTTGTTACAAAATTACACGCCAAAAAAAGACTGCTTGTTGGGCGATTGCCTTTCAAACAGCCTTTGTTGGGGAGTTTACTTCACATTCAACCCTCATTATACAGCGCCTATGTTGCCTTTTTATTAAGTACACGTTACGCGTTTGTGAAGATTAATTGTGGAACTTTTCCTTTAATTCTTCAATATAATGTTGGGCTGTTTGCGCGGCGATACTGCCATCACCTGTTGCTGTAACGATTTGACGAAGTGTTTTATCGCGTACGTCACCAGCAGCGAAAATCCCTGGCACTTTTGTTTCCATTTTGTCATTCGTTACTACATAGCCAGCTTCGTTTAAAATGCCAAGCGAACCAAATGCAGTCGTTAATGGTACCATACCAATATACACAAATACACCATCTGTTTTAAATTCTGTTTCTGTACCATCTGTTGTCGATACAAGAGTTACACTGCCTACTTTGCCATTCTCTTCTTTGATTTCTTTGAGTGTTGAGTTCCATATAAAATCAATTTTTTCATTAGCAAAAGCTCGGTCTTGCAGGATTTTTTGAGCACGTAGCTCATCACGACGGTGAACAATCGTTACTTTTTTCGCAAAACGTGTTAAGTACACGCCTTCTTCAACTGCTGAGTCACCGCCACCTACAACAACTAATTCTTTCTCTTTAAAGAATGCACCATCACAAACGGCACAGTAACTTACACCGCGACCACCAAGCTCTGATTCACCTGGAATCCCCATTTTTTTATATTCTGCACCTGTAGAGATAATAATAGCACGAGTTTTATATTGCTTTTTCCCCGCAATGATTGTTTTGTATTCTTCGCCGTCGATGATTTCCGTTACATCACCATAGGCATATTCAGCACCAAATTTTTTGGCATGCTCAAACATTTTTGTAGAAAGCTCAGGACCTAAGATCGTTTCAAAACCAGGGTAGTTTTCTACTTCTTCTGTATTGGCCATTTGCCCGCCTGGGATTCCTCGTTCTAACATCAAAGTTGATAAGCTTCCGCGCGATGTATAAACAGCCGCTGTCATCCCTGCTGGTCCAGCACCAATAATTACTACGTCATAAATTTTTTCTTCAGTCATGTCCATATCCTCCTACAAACGTTAATGCTATTTATATCGTATGCGATATAAGCCTTTTTTTCAATTTTTCTGCTTAGCGTTCTGGTACAAAACCAATTAGCTCTTTTATATATTTCGTTAAGGTAGCTACAGTAACTTCATATTGCTCGGCAAATTTCTTTTTCGTCGTCCGCTCATCCATTGCTGCATGGAACATATAGTCCACTGCAGCCGCTAAAGCGTTAGGATTTTTAAAAGCATAGTGTTCATTGATCGCCATCTCGAGGAGAGCAAACCATAATTGCAATACGTGAGTCGCTTCTTTTTGAATGCTGCCGTACTGTTCTGCGATAATCTCGGCTACAATCATTGCGCGCAGGATGCTTTGTTCTTCTTTGGAATTAGCGTCAAAATCATGTCCCAAAGCATACGCTAAACATAGTTTTTCGATATCATTATAGCTATCTAGATCAATCCATTGAGGATGGGCGACAATTTCCTGGCGATGTGCCGAGCGTTTCAATAAGAAAAAGCCAAATAGACGTTCAACAGTAAATCTGCCATTTATTTTTTCGATAATAATTTCCCGGCTATTTTCAAGTGAATTGGGACGTCCTGCATCCTGTGACCACGGTTCTAAACCTTCTTTTGAAGGGTCGAGTTGGAGAAGCATGACCCAAGCTTGTTTGGCTGCTTCTTTGTATCCCGAAAAGTAAGCAGATTGCGCTAACCAAAAATAAAAGCCTGCATCTCCCTCGTGACCGCGCTTGCTCATCGAATGCAGCCATTTATAGGCATGTTCGTATTCCCCGATTAAAGCTAATGTTGCCCCTAATTTATAACGATTATCCCAATCATATGGCTGAATTTTTGTTAAAACTTCGAGCAGCTTCTGCAACTCTTTGTCATTTTGCTCATAATAAGCAAAGACCGCTAAATTGCAAAGTGCATGTAAATTGCCGTGGTTTTCGCGCAATACTTGCTTGAGCAAAGCACGGGCTTGTTCCTTTTCGCCGATATAAAAATAAGCCAATGCTAGATTATTATACGCTGGCCATGCATCTGAAAACTGCTCCACTAGCTCTTCTAGCACCTGAATTGCAGAAGGGAAATCCCCTTTTTCCATGAAGCGACGGGCCTTTTCTTGCCCAATCATTTTTTCAGCGTCTGTTTCGCTTAGTTGTTCTGTTACTTCTACTTCAAATTCCACAAATTCTAAAATTTCCTGTGCCTCTGTTGCATACAGACCCTCTGGCTGCATTTCTAAATATTGTAGCGCATATTTTTTCGCATCATGCACCATACCAATACAGCCTGAAACCTCAGCTAGCATAAAGACAATCTCTGGTTCATCGGGATCTAAATGATAAGCTGTGTGAATCAATTCATACGCACGATCGAAATTTTGCGCTTCCATTTCCATCACACCGTACTGCATTAAAATAAGCCCATCATCTGGACTTAGCTCAGCAGCACGCTTAATATATTTATACGCTTTATCCATTTGATCGCGCTCTAAAGCTACTAATGCTTTTTGATAATAATAGTCACCATTCGGAATAAATGAAACGACATTCGTTTTCTTCATTTTACGATTTTTATTTTCCAATAATATTTCCTCCGAAACAATTAGAATGAGGAACGCAAAGCACGTTCCTCACAGTTCTTCCTATTATAGCACAAAGCTTCTATTTGTCTGCTACTAGAAGAGAGACGGCATGAAGAAATTTCAACAGTTATCTTTACAAGATAATAAAAGCCCTTTCTCTACTCTACGCAGAGAAAGGGTTCAGCATTATTTTTTACCTTCATGACGCTTTTGCAATACATCCAGCACTTCGTAAACATCCACTTTTTGTTCTTGCAGAAGTACTAGCAAGTGGTATAGTAAATCCGCCGATTCCCATTTCACTTCTTCGGCATCGCGGTTTTTGGCACCGATGACTACTTCCGTTGCCTCTTCCCCAACTTTTTTGCAAATTTTATCGATCCCTTTATCGAATAAATAAGTTGTGTAAGCACCTTCCGGCATATCGACTTCGCGCTGTTTAATCACTTCTACTAATTGAGGTAGGATGCCAACAGAGCCTGGGCGCTCATTTTCTACTAGGGATTCTGTAAAGCAAGATGTTGTTCCGTTGTGGCATGCTGGACCAGCTGGCACAACTTCCACTACTAAAGCATCTTGATCACAATCTGTTTTAATAGAAACTACTTTTTGTGTGTTGCCACTAGTAGCCCCCTTATGCCAAAGTTCCTCGCGAGAACGGGAATAAAACCATGTTTCACCTGTCTCAATTGTCTTTTGCAAAGATTCTTCATTCATATAAGCAACAGTCAGCACTTCTTTTGACTGTGCGTCTTGCACTACTGCTGGAATTAGGCCTTGGTCATTAAATGTTACATTCATCGTACGCGCACTCCTTTTTCTTTCAAGTAGCTCTTTACTTCAGCCACGCTCGTTTCTTTATAGTGGAAAATACTAGCAGCCAGTGCCGCATCTGCATCCACGTCTTGTAGTACTTCACGGAAGTGCTCAGCATTGCCTGCCCCGCCACTCGCGATTACTGGGACCGTCACAGCGTCACGAATCGCTTTTGTCAACGATAAATCAAAACCTGATTTTTCACCATCTTGGTTCATCGATGTCAGTAAAATTTCACCTGCACCGAGCCGTACAGCTTCTTTTGCCCACTCTACAGCTTGCCACTGCGTTTTGTTGCGACCGCCATGCGTATACACCATCCATGTCCCGTCTTCCTCGGAATACCGGGCATCAATAGCGCAGACAATGCACTGGGCACCAAAATAATCTGAACCTTCCTTGATTAGGGCCGGGCGTTCTAAAGCAGATGTGTTCACTGACACTTTATCTGCCCCTGCACGTAAAATACGCTTCATATCCTCTAGTGTACGAATACCGCCACCTACGGTAAATGGAATAGCCAATGCCGATGCTGTTTGGCGTACCACGTCTACCATCGTTTCGCGCCCTTCATGAGAAGCAGAAATATCTAAAAACACTAGTTCGTCCGCCCCTTGCTCATCATAAAATTTGGCTAATTCCACTGGATCTCCTGCATCGCGTAACTCTACAAATTGCACGCCTTTTACGACGCGACCTTCTTTGACGTCCAGACATGGAATAATTCGTTTTGTTAACATACATGTGCCTCCGTTTCCCGCAACCATTCACGTAATAAAAACACACCTAGCTGTCCCGATTTTTCGGGGTGGAATTGCATGCCTGTGAAATTATGCTGTGCCACAATCCCTGGAACTTCTACCCCCTCATAATTTGCAAATGCGACTAATTGCTGTTCGTCCATAGCTGTCGCATAAAATGAATGAACGAAGTAGACATGCTGATCAGCCGGCAGCTCTTTATCTTTTAACCATGTTGGAATGTGTGTAAATTCTAATTCGTTCCAGCCCATATGCGGAATACGGGAAACTCCATTAAAGCGTTTAATACTGCCTTTGAAAATACCTAAGCCTTTTGTCGATATTACTTCTTCGCTATCTTCAAACATGAGTTGCATCCCTAAACAAATACCTAGCAGCGGCTTTTTTGTATTTTGGATAAACTCGATTAACCCTGTTTCTTCTAAGCGCTTCATTGCATCCGGAAATGCTCCGACGCCTGGTAAAATATAAGCATCGGCACCTTCTAGCGTTGCCTGATCGTTTGTCACGACAACATCGACTTCTAATCTTTTTAATGCTTGCTCTACGCTAAATAAATTGCCCATGCCATAATCAATGATTGCTACTTTCACTTATCCCAACAGTCCCTTCGTCGATGGCACGCCTTTCACACGCGGATCGTTTTGAATTGCTGCATCTAATGCACGTGCTACCGCCTTAAACATCGCTTCAATGATATGATGTGTGTTGCTGCCATATGGCACGATAATATGTAAATTGATGCGTGCCTCTAATGCGAACTTCCAGAAAAATTCATAAACAAGCTCTGTATCAAATGTACCCACTTTTTCATTTAAAGCAGGCTCTACACGATAGACAAACGCCGGACGGTCTGATAAATCCACTACAACTTGCGCTAATGACTCATCCATCGGCACAAAGGCATTCCCATAACGTTTAATACCCTTTTTATCGCCTAGAGCCTTGCGGAAAGCTTGCCCCAGGACAATACCGATATCCTCTGTCGTATGATGGTCGTCAATCCATGTATCCCCGTTTGCAACGATTTTGCCATCAAATAAACCATGCTTTATAAATAAATCCAGCATATGATCCATGAAACCGACACCTGTTTTAATCTCCGCTTTTCCTGAACCGTCTAGATGCAGCTCCACTTCAATTTTTGTTTCATTTGTATTTCGTGTAATCTGTGCCTTGCGTTCTGTCATGTTATTCTTCTCCTTTGTCCCAGCCGCGCGATTCCACTGCACGTGCGTGCCCTTCTAAACCTTCTAGTCGCGCTAGGCGAGCAATCTTTTGGGCGTTTTGTGCCCATGTATCTTTGCTGTAATATACAACACTCGTTCGTTTAATAAAATCATCTACATTTAAGCCACTTGCAAAGCGAGCCGTACTGTTTGTCGGCAGTACGTGGTTTGTCCCTGCGAAATAATCCCCTACCGGCTCCGAACTATAGCGACCGATAAAAATAGCGCCTGCATGTGTAATCTTCTCCGATACAGCCACCGCATTATCTGTCATGATTTCCAAGTGTTCCGGCGCTAATGAATTGACCGCATCAATCGCGTCTTTTAAAGATTCCGCTACGTAAATATGACCGAAATTTTCTACTGATTTACGTGCGATTTCTTCACGTGGAAGTTTCTGCAATTGCTTTTCTACTTCTTCCGCTACCGCTTCTGCTAACGTGTCGCTTGTCGTAATGAGTACCGCACATGCCAAAGCATCATGCTCTGCTTGCGATAGTAAATCCGCCGCCACTTCATCTGCGTAAGCTGTTTCATCCGCCAATACACAAATTTCAGAAGGACCTGCAATCATGTCAATCGCCACTTCCCCAAACACTTCACGTTTCGCAAGTGCGACAAAGATATTTCCCGGTCCTGTAATTTTATCTACTGGTGCAATGGTTTCTGTTCCGTAGGCAAGTGCGGCAATAGCCTGTGCACCGCCCACTTTATAAACTTCTTTGACACCTAAAATATGTGCCGCGACAAGTACTGCATCCGGCAATTTGCCATCACGCCCTGCTGGAGACGTAATGACAATGCGTTTTACCCCCGCTACTTGTGCTGGAATAACGTTCATTAAGACGGATGAAGGATAAGCCGCTGAACCACCTGGCACATATAAACCGACAGCATCTAATGGAATAATACGCTGGCCTAACCAAGAACCATTTTCTAAAGGTAGCTGGTAGCCGGCACGCTTCTGTGCTTCATGATAATAGCGGATATTCGATGCTGCTTCTTGTAAGTCAGCATATAATTGCGGGTTGAAACCTGCTACCGCTGCCGCCATCTCCTCTTCTGTCACGCGAAAAGCTGCCGGCGCAAAACCGTCCCACTTTTCACTATACATACGAATTGCTTCATCACCGCGCTCACGTACATCAGCAATGACTTGACGTACTGTTTTTAATTGTTCTTCATTGCCACCCTCTAGCTGGCGCTTCAATGAAATATCACTTGTCAGTGTGGTAATATTCATCCTTCATCCTTCTTTCTTAATCAACACATTTTTTTAAACGTTTCACTAAATCTTGAATTCTCTCACTCTTCATGCGATAGCTTACAGGGTTGGCAATTAGACGAGATGAGACATCTGTAATATGCTCGTATTCAACTAAGCCATTTTCCTTTAATGTACGGCCTGTTGATACAATATCGACAATACGGTCTGCTAAGCCAATCATCGGTGCTAACTCAATCGAACCATTCAATTCAATGATTTCTACTTGCTCACCGATACCCTTATAATACTTCATCGCAATATTCGGATACTTCGTCGCAATGCGCGGCGCAATTTCACTCATTTTTGTATTAGGTAAGCCTGCTGACGCAATATAGCATTCACTAATTTTTAAATCTAGCAGTTCATGGACGGTACGACGTTGCTCTAATAGTACATCCTTGCCCGCAATCCCGATATCCGCTACTCCGTGCTCTACATAGACCGGCACATCCATTGGCTTCGCTAAAATAAAGCGGATCTTTTCATCTGGAATTTCAATCATAAGCTTACGGCTCATCTCTACCTCTTCTGGCAAATTAAAACCTGCTTCTATTAACATTTCGTATGCTTCTTCAAAAATACGGCCTTTTGGCATTGCAATCGTTAATTCTTTCACGCCTTACACCTCTTTACTCATAAATTCATTGACTACTGGAAAGTGAGCCTTAAATGCTTCCACATCTTGCAAGCCTTCTGTTGACTGGAAGGTTACTTGTTTATGTTGTTCGCGTAAAAAATTTGCTTGCTCCAATGCTTCTGTAAAACGGTCTGGTGTAAATAGGACAAGAACTCGATCTGTTTCTATCACTTGCGTTGGCATTGCTTGAATGAGGCGATCTACACGGAGACCGAAACCAGTAGCGCCTACATTTGTACCAAAATGTTCTAGCAAGCCGTCATAGCGACCGCCATTTCCAAGCGGGAAGCCACTGCCTTCTGCAAATACCTCAAATAGCATGCCTGTGTAATAACTCATATGGCTGGACAATGTAAAGTCCATCGCCATATACTCCTCATATCCTGCAAGCGATAAAATTTGCCATAGTTGCTGCATATAATTTAATGCGTCGTTTTTACGCATATATTTTTCAATATCTTCAATTGATGATAAGCTTAATGCCTCTTCGATAAAGGCAAGCAATGCATCTGTTTTTGTCTTAGGTAAATCAAAAGTCTGTACCGCCTCTTCAAACCCTACATAATTGCGCTGTACAAGCAGTTCATTTAACTTTTTTGCTTGCTCAGTACTTTCCGTATAATCCGATAAAATCGTGCTCAGTACCCCCGCATGTCCGACGGTGATTTTAAATGATTCAATGCCGTATGCTTTTACTAATTCAATTGCTGTCGCAATTACCTCGGCATCGGCATACACAGAGGCATCGCCAATGAGTTCTACACCCATTTGTTCAAACTCTGCAGGTCGACCGCCTTCTTGCTGCTGCGCACGAAAAACATTTTCGAAATAAGCTAAACGTTGTGGAATTTTTTCTTTTAATAGCTTCGATGTTACGACACGTGCAATGGGTGTCGTCATATCCGGACGCAACACCAATGTATTGCCTTGGCTATCAACTAATTTAAATAAAATTGCATCCTGAATGGCAGAAGCCTTGCCGACTGTATCATAATATTCAACGGAAGGTGTTTTAATAAATTCATAGCCTCTTGCATGTAGCAACTGTCTTCCTATTGTCCGAACTTGCTCGAGCTTTTCATAAATTTCCGGAAATGTATCACGCATTCCCAATGGCTTTTCAAACATTTTAATCGATGACATTTTGACACATCCTATACTTTTACTTTATCGTACTAGAGTGGTAAATCACTAATGTATGAAAGTAATTTTACTGCTATTCTGTCTTTTAGTCAATCCATTCGTAGACAAAACATTAGATTCAATATTCAGAACTATTTTTCCATTATACACCCATTAACGCATAAAAAAATCGTTGAAGTCCAAAACATTGGATTTCAACGATTAATTATGCCATTTAGGCACATCTTGCAGTTTACGAGCTGCCATTTCTTCAGCTGTAAAAATGATACGCATCGGGTTCCCTCCAGCCATCGCACCTGCTGGTACATCCTTATGTACCAGTGTCGCAGCCGAAACGATAGCACCATCGCCGATTTTCACGCCAGGCAAAATAGTGGAATTGGCGCCAATCATGACCCCGCTACCGATTTCTACATCTCCCAGGCGATATTCTTCAATTAAATATTCATGGGCTAAAATGGTTGTGTTAAAGCCAATGACGGTATTATCGCCGACATGAATTCGCTCGGGGAACATTGTATCGGGCATGACCATTAGAGCAAGCGATGTTTGCTTTCCGATTTTCATCTGGAGAAATGTACGGTACAGCCAGTTTTTCAGTCGTAGAGATGGCAGGTACTTTCCTATTGTGATAATCGTAAAACATTTCATCACTTTCCAAAACGATACGGTTTTATACATATTCCACAGTGAATTGGCGCCTTCTACACGGTAACGTTCTGTTCTTCTCATGGATCACGCTTCCTTTACAATCGCAATCAAGTCTTCCATTTTCTCTAACATATAGTCAGGATGAAACTGCTCTAAAAAAGCTTTCCCTTTAAATGACCAAGCTACACCTGCAGTCCGTACACCTGCATTTTGTCCCCCTTGAATATCATGGAAATTGTCCCCAATCATGAGTGCCTCTTCTTTGGCGACTCCTAATTTTTCAAGGGCGAATAAAATGGGTACTGGGTGAGGCTTGACATACGGTGTATCTTCAAAGCCAACAATCCATTCAAATAAATCGAGTACACCTAATACATTCAGCCCGCGAATAATATTCGCCCGTCTTTTTGTAGAAACAATCGCAAGCCGAATCCCCATATCATGCAAAGCATGTAAGGTCTCTATGACCCCTTCATAATGTTTTACCAGCCGATCATGGTGCAGACCATTCCAATCCTGGTATCTTGCGATCATTGCTTCTGTTTCACCTGGTGTTAATTCGTCAAATGTTTCCTTTAAAGAAGGACCTATAAAGCGGTGGCAATCTTCCGCTTTATATTTCCCAGGAAATTTCTCATTCAACACATGAAGGAACGTTTCGATAATTAACTCATTTGTATCTAATAATGTCCCATCAAAATCAAATAACAATGCCTTCATTGCTGTAAAACTCCCTTACCTTCTTTGATGACATCCGCGCGGCGCATCAAGTACGCTACTAATATGGTCAGTACAAAGGCTGTTACGACCCGGATAAGTAATAACGGCAGTATAGGAATTCCTAATGGAACAAAGATTAAGGTGTCTTCTACCACGGCATGGCAAGCTACTAAAAAGATAAACACAAGTGTGGCGTCCCGTTTAGATACCCCATCTTCTTCTACTGCCTGAATCATAACGCCAGCTCCGTAAGCTAAACCAATGACTAACCCTGTCACTAAAGTCATTGAAGCATTGGGCTTTACATCAATAATTTTCATAAATGGCCCTAACTTATTCGAGAACCGCGTCATATAACCATAATCGCGTAAAAACTGAACGACAATCATTAACGGCAATACGATTAAAACCAGTTGGAAAATACCATAGCTTGCTTTTGACAAAGCTAAGAGTAAAATCGCTCCCCAGCCCTCTGGATTTGTGGCCATTTCCGGCATAAGGCCATACTGAGCAATTTCTTGCCCTCCATTCCACAACCAATTCACCATTAGCGCGGCAAAAATAGCTAAACCGAAGCGCACTGCTAACACAACCCACAACTTTACCCCTACACGCAATGCTACTGCTGTTTCTATAAAAAGACTATGGGCAAATGAAAGCATAACTGCTAGTGTAAATACTTCTTTCACTGTCAACTCTAGCGATAAAATTCCTGCAATTCCTGAATACAAGTTCAGCATTGTCCCTAGCACTAATGGAATAGCTGCCTCTCCTGGTAACCCAAAAATTTGCATAACAGGTGCAATCACATCTACTAGCCATGGTAAAACAGGTGTAAATTGCAAAAGTGTAACCAGAAACGTAATAGGGAAGATAAATTTACTTAATTTCCATGCTGTCTTTAAACCTTCGATGCTGCCTCTTTTTAGTGTTGCGAACAAAACTTCTCCCCCCTACTTCTTGTCTAAATAGCGAACCACTGGTTTCACATTTAAACGTCGATATACAATACATACAACTCCCACTGCAACCCCAATAATAGATACTACTTGAGCAGAACGTAAATCACCGATTAAATAAAGGCTGTCTGTACGCAATCCTTCAATAAAGAAACGTCCTACCGAGTACCAAATGATATAGAAGAAGAACATCTCCCCGCGGCGCCAGTTTAATTTACGCGCTACTAGTAAAATAATTAAAGCGACTATATTCCATAACGATTCATATAAGAATGTGGGGTGTACATAAGATGCTAATTCTGGAATATACATTTGCTCAATCATCCAATTCGGTAAAAACAAACCTTCCAAAAATTCGCGTGAAACGTTGCCGCCATAGGCTTCCTGGTTCACAAAGTTCCCCCAGCGGCCAATAATCTGCCCTACTAATATACTTGGAGCAGCAATATCGGCAAGTTTCAAGAAACTGACACCACGTTTTTTTGCGAAAATATATGCTGTAATAAAGGCACCAATCAGCGCTCCATGAATGGCAATCCCGCCATTCCAAATTTGAATAATTTTCCCTGGATGAGCCCCGTAGTAATCCCACTTCATTGCTACATAATAAATACGTGCGGAAATGATGGCGATTGGGACCGCCCAAAGCAACATGTCCCCCATAAAATCTTCATGCAGTCCACGTTTTACTGCTTCTCTTTGTGCCATGAAATAAGCCAAGACAATACCAAGTGCAATTAATATCCCGTACCATCGTACCGATAAAGGACCGATACTAAAGGCTACTGGATCAATTGCCATTAAATATACATTCATTATAATCTCCTTTACCTCTTAAAAATCATCCATCTCATCTTTTGATGCAATCATATTATCCAATCTACGTGAAAACTCCTCCGCTGCATTGACACCCATCTTTTTCAGACGATAATTCATTGCTGCTACCTCAATAATAACAGATACATTGCGTCCTGGCTGTACCGGGATTGTTAGCTTCGTTACATCTGTGTCAATGATACGCATCTTCTCTTCATCTAACCCCAGGCGATCATATACTTTTTCTGGGTCCCAGTTTTCGAGTTCTACGATAAGGGTAATCCGCTTATAAGGTCTTACTGCACTCGCGCCAAATAGCGTCATAATATCAATAATACCAATACCACGAATTTCTAGTAAATGCTCAAGCAACGGTGGTGGACTCCCAATGAGCAAATTTTCAGATTCCTGGCGTATTTCTACACAGTCATCGGCTACTAAGCGGTGTCCCTTTTTCACAAGCTCTAGAGCTGTTTCACTTTTCCCAACCCCGCTCTTTCCGATTAGCATTACTCCAATCCCGTACACGTCCACTAGTACCCCGTGAATAGCTGTCGTCGGTGCGAGCTTGCTTTCTAAAAAATTGGTAAGCACGCTAGAAAAACGGGTTGTTGACAATTTTGTTTTCAAAACAGGGACATGATTTTTGTCAGATGCCTCAATCAGTTCCTGAGGTACGGTCAATTCTCGTGAAATAATAATGGCCGGTGTACTCTGAGCGCACAAGCGTGTCATACGGTCACGACGGTCAATAGCTGGGAGCATCTCGAAAAATGATAATTCCGTTTTACCTAATAGCTGCACTCGATTCGCTGGATAATGCATAAAGTAGCCTGCCATTTCTAACCCTGGTCTTGAAATATCACTCACTGTAATATAACGGCCGATTCCTTCTTTACCACTGATCAGCTCTAAGTCGAACTTCTCCATAACATCTCTCGTTGTTACTTGAATCATATTTAACTCTCCAATCATACAACTTACATATTTCTCTATTCTATCATGCACGAACCACCTATACATGATTAAGTATTTAAAAATAGTAAAAAAATTAGATTCCCTCTCCCCACATAAAAAGAGCCACTCCAAGGAGTAGCTCTCTTTCATACTGTTACATTATTTTTTTTCTGCTAACCAAGCTGCTAAAGCCTTGGCATCTTCACCTTGCACTAGTCCACCTGGCATACCTTTGTCAGTACCGTTTTCGATAATATTTAAAATCTCTTCCTCACTATACTTTGCACCTATTTTGTCTAATGCTGGTGCACTTGCTCCTTGCAATTGCCCACCATGGCAAGTTGCGCAACGTTGCTGTGCGACTGTCTCAGCTGCTTCAGTTGTTTCACCTGTGTTTGTATCTGTTTCTTTGTCTGTTGCTGAATCGTCGCCGCCACATGCCCCAAGCATTAATGCCGAGCCGAATACAAGCGTTGCTAACCATTTCTTTTTCATTTTTAAACCCCTCCAAAAATGAATTATTTGTACGATTTGTCGCACTGTGTCCTATTATAACATTTTTAGGCACGTTTGAAACCTTCTCCCAACACTTCATAGGCATTCGAAACAATTACAAAAGCCGTTGGGTCAATCGTTTTGACAATTTGTTTCAGCTTTGTAAATTCCGTTTGATAGACAACAACCATCAATAAAGGTCGTTCATCCCCTGTGTAACCGCCAAATGCCGGGATTTTGGTTACACCTCGATTAATTTCTGCAAAAATAGCATCTCGAATAGCATCTTGATCTTTTGTAATAATATAGACCATTTTGGACTGACTGAAACCTAACTGCACAATATCAATCGTTTTCGTTGTGACATACAGTCCAATGATGGCATATAATCCCTTTTCAATATCAAAAACAATGGCTGCACTGACAGCAATAATGCCATCGATTACCAATACACTTGTCCCCAGTGTAAGCCCTGTATATTTGGTAATGATTTGAGCCAATAAGTCAGTTCCGCCTGTTGAGGCTCTTCCTTTAAATACAAAGCCAATCCCTGTCCCTACCACAATGCCTCCAAAAATAGCACCTAATAGTGGATTTAAGGTCCAAGCCTCCCAACTTCCCGTTAAAATAACAAAAAACGGTAGCGATAGCGTACCAACCAGTGACTTCAGACCGAAATTGCGCCCTAAAAAAATAACACCTGCAATAAATAATGGAATATTGAAAGCATATTGCACGAGCCCTGCGTTCCAGCCAAATAAACCATTTAAAATCGTACTAATACCACTGACACCCCCAGAAGCTATCTGGTTCGGAAACAAAAAAACATTAAATCCAACGGCTACAATTGCTGCACCAATTAGGACATAGATATATTCTAAAATGGTATCTTTTCTTACGCTATTCTCATGTAGCATACATATCTCCTTTATTATCCTCTTTATAAATGTAGCAAGATTATAGCAGATATCAAAAGAAAAAGAACTTCATGAAGTTGAAGTCCTCTTTCCACTCTCAATAAGTTTTAAATGTAGCTTCTACCCATTGCTCCACTTCTTGCTTTAGTTGCATTACTGTTTCTCTAGAAAGATTCAACTCCTTAGCATAATGCTCTACTTTTTCCCAATCTGATTTATTCAACGCTATACTAAATTCTAAATATGGTGTCATCTCTGTTTTCGCACCTGAAATCGTAAATGAAACTTCCTCAGAAAATGGCAATTGTCGCAATATTAAATGCATAGGACGTCTTAATAAAGCGTCAATTAATGAAAAAAGACCGATCAGAAAATATTCCGAGTAGTTCTTCTTGCGATTTGCCTTGGCGACTTTTTCACATATTTTCGCACGAAATAGCGAGCTGCGCATTAATTCTGCATAGACATCGGAGTGTTCTCTTTCTTCCATTTCACGCATAGCCAGCAAATAAATCCACTTACGTAGTTCTGCTAAGCCAATCATAAGCACAGCTTGCTTAATGGATCGAACTTTCGATTTAGAACGCTTGGTTGATTTCTCGATAAGCTGCAATATTTTAAATGATAGCGAGATATCCTGCTCGATATTTTTGGCCACCTCATTCATATCAGGTTCTTCATCGCGCAATAATGTAATGATATGAAAACACTGCAAGGCATTAGCCGGAATATCTGTCGAGGTTATTACCTGAGGCTGTTCAAAGAAATAGCCTTGGTATAAAGAGTATCCGGAATTTTTGGCTACTTCAAATTGATTGCGTGTCTCTACCTTTTCCGCCAGTAATTTTATATGGGGGAATTTCGTTTTTACTTTATTTTCGATTTCCATGCGCTCTACTAACGGCGTTAGTAGAAAGTCCACTTTTATATAATCTATATAGACAAATAATTCATCGTATATTTGAACCTTTTCATCTAAAACAAAATCATCTAGAGCTACTTTAAATCCTTTTCTTTTTAATTGATGAATCCGCTCGATTAGTTCGTAGGTAATGGGAACATCCTCCAAGATTTCAACTACTACCATGGAAGGGTCCAAATAATCGGTGAGGGGACCCATTAGCAAATTTTCAGTAAAATTAACAAAACAAGGTCGGCCTTTCGTTACTTCATCTATTCCAATATTGACAAAAGAATTAATCAGGACATCCAAAGTAGCCTGATCCGAATCGACCACCGGAAAAGTATTGTGTGTGCTTTTATCTCTATATAATAGCTCGTATGCTACGACTTGCTCATGGATGTTGAAAATAGGCTGTCTACCGATGAATACCTCCATACAACTGGCCTCGCTTTATAATTTCTATTTTTTTATTCATAATACCATATAAATAATCTAGAAATATTAACAATAACAAAATTTACTATAAAATAAGTAGATTTTTCTAGGTAGAACGATTCACCTAGTCTTGACGCAGATTATTTCGTTATGCCTCAAACTTCATTTCCCGGCCATTGCCATCTACGAGTGTTATTTTCTCCCTATCAATCCAAGGCCATTGAAGCTGTATAAACACTATAGCAGCTTGGATATCTTCTAGGGGGTTCTCTGCAGGCTGAGCGAAAAGCTGGTTATAACCAAAGCTCCCTCTATTATTGATATAGATCACTGCTTGATTTTGCATCACCCGTGATTGATAGTGGGGTTGCCACGTGTTGGTATGCATTTTCTGAGGGGGTGATATGATAATGGTAAGGGGGTACGTTTGACCCTCTTCAATCGTTGGCTTCATCATCCAGGCATACATCGTTCCCATGTCTGTTGTTACGGAGAACGGCTCTGGCAGAGAAGATGCATGAACAGGCTGTGCCGGTGTAAGATATCTTCGTTCCCCTGTAGTAATATCCAGAAATGCTAGTCTCTCCGGCATAATCGGATTACTGATCACCGCTATTCCCCAGTTCCCGCTCCGTGCCATACTGAAGTCCATAATATGTTCTTCTTCAGGACTTGCCGGAAAAATACTTCCATATAAATCGGCATAGTACAGCCTCACATCTCCCATGACCGATAATGGAAAATATAATGCATCCGTTTCTGTCCAAGCAATTTGCTGCCATGTTGGCCGTTCGGTTACTGAATAATCTCCTACCGGTGCATCTAACATCTCTGTTACGTTTTGTGTCGTGTTTAGTACTTGATCATAAACAAAAACTGCCGGGAAAGTCGCTGCTCCACATGTCGTTTCCTGGCCTACATAGGAAATATACTGATCGCTGAACGAAAAGGCTACATGGCGAATATGTTGGCGTGTTCTATCGATACACTGACGTGTTTCTCGTGCAGTATCTACTATATATAAAGCATGTTCCACTGCGTCCTCTACGATTAGTTGTTGACCGTTATGGGAAACTGCTAGGAGCTTTTGCTGTTTAGCAGGCATAAAGTTATCTATTTGAGGAGTTGTAACACTATGCTTTAAAATCGTATAACTACCTTTTACAGCGAGCCACAGCCATTCCCCGCCAGGCCCCCATTCGTATCTTTCTATTCCTTGTGCCACATTTGTGATTTGTTTGATAACTTGCTGTCGATCTATTGTGAATAGTTGGGGAGCCCCCTTTTTCTTCATTAAAAAAGCAATACTCTGACCATCCGGCGACCACTTTATTTGGGAAATAGCTTGTCCTTCAAACCACGTTTGTAGCTTATCCGTCGTTAAATCGATATGTATGATTCGATCGATTGATCCTATTTTTTGTATAAAAGTAGCCTCTTTTTCTGAAGGAGCTATTTGTGGATTTGTTATCATAGAATACTGTACTTCTTCTATCATCAATTACCCTCAATTCTTTTTTGCCTAGTGTATCATGATTTTCATGCATCGAATACTTTGGTGCTGCCAAAATGCTATTCCACCTAGCAATAAAAAGAGCCCGAAAAGCCAAATTCATTGTACTTTTCGGGCATTCTATTTTATCCCGCATTAACGGGTAGTAATTTATCTGTATCGAAAGCGTTAGCGTCAGATACAAGACTCCCACCTCTAGGCTTAAGAAGGTCGAAAAGGATAGGTGGGAGATCAACTACCCGTAAAAGCCCGATTGGTTCAACTAACAATCAGTGGGGGATGAGGAACCCCCACTAATTGAAGTTTCACTTTATTCCTCATGAATAAGTTTGTATAATTTCCTTCAAGGAACGTCTCAAAATTTTCCCTGTTGTGTTTTTTGGTAGTTCATCGATTATCTCGATCACTTTTGGTACTTTATATTTTACGATATGTTCTGCACAGTAGGCTTGTAAAGCTGTTGTGTCCATTGGCTCCTTCAGTACGACATACGCATGAACTGCTTCACCAAAGTCCGGATCAGGAGCGCCGATCACTGCTGCTTCCACTACATTTGGGTGTGCGTACAGTATTTCTTCCACTTCACGCGGGTAAACATTATACCCGCCAACAATAATCATATCTTTTTTGCGGTCTACGATATAGAAGTAACCGTCCTCATCCTTGCGTGCTAAATCACCTGTATACAACCAGCCATCACGAATCGCGTTTGCTGTCTCTTCAGGTAGTTTGTAATAGCCTTTCATCACATTTGGTCCGCGGACTATTAACTCACCCACCTCTCCAACAGGTACTTCTTCTCCGTTTTCATCTACTACTTTATTTTCTACATTACTAATAGATTGGCCAATCGAGCCGGCCTTGCGCTCGCGGTCTAAGGGATTGAAACATGTAACAGGCGATGCCTCCGACAAACCATATCCTTCAGATACACGTACATTGAATTTTTCTTCAAAGTTATGTAACAAGGATACCGGTAACGATGCCCCGCCTGAAACGGCTAAACGAACCGTTTCAAAGGCTTTTGGATCGCCTTCTTCAAACTGATACAGGAAGTTATACATAGTCGGTACGCCTGCAAAGACAGTTGCCTTGTAGTCACTCGCTATTTTGAATACTTCCCCTGGGCTAAAGCGCGGTATTATTAAAAGTGTAGCCCCTTTTATTAACGGCGCATTTACTACTACCGTTAAGGCAAATACATGAAACATTGGCAAAGTCGTAATAGCGCGGTCTGTTGTACGTATATCTAAATACTTTCCTACATCTCGTGCATTCGAATATAAGTTTTTATGCGTTAGCATCGCGCCTTTCGGATGGCCTGTCGTCCCGGACGTATACAAAATAACAGCTGTATCGTCCTCATGTATTGCGACCGGTTCCGCAACAGAAGGTGCCTGTTGTAACACCTGCATAAATAATTTTGTTTTTTCTCTCACTGCGTCAGATAATGCAGCATATTTTTCACCAATATCAGACGTTGTCTCACATACAATATAGGTTTTGACATCCGGGAATGCTTTCATCCCCAGCTCTACAAGTGGCAATAGCATGTCGAGTGCTATTACTGCTTTGACGTCCCCATTTTTAATAATATAAGAAATTTCATCTGGCGTATAAATAGGGTTAATCGGAATTGCCGTCGCCCCTATACGCATCGTAGCATATAGCGAAATAATAAAATGAGGTGTATTGCCAAGTAGCAAGGCTACATGGTCCCCTTTCCCGATTCCCATGTGCTGTAAAGAGGAAGCAAATCTCCCAATGCTTTGCTCCAGCTCTCCATAGCTAGTTGCTTTGTCCATAAAATAATAAGCGGTTTTTTCTGGTTGTTTTAAAGCTTGTTGTCTCACATGTTCGACTAAATTCAATACACCCATCCCCCTTTAATCATAAATGAACTATCATTCACTTTATCGCTATTATAAAATAGGTATATTAATAAAACAATACTCAATTTCTACTTTATGCTTTTTTTTTGTCGAACATGTACTTTTTATTCTATTTTCATTCTTTCATATGTGCAATATAACGCCATCTAATTAAACCGAAATAAATGATTTGAATGACTAAAAACACACAAAAGGCAATGATCGTTTCATTGATAATAATCAAGTTCATGACATCTTTTAAAAGGGTTTGTAAAGCGATAAAAACAAAGATGCTATGCACTAAAGCTAGTCCCCACGGCAGGAAAAATTGTGGTGCTAAATGACGTGTAATGATGCGTTTCATCTCCCCCTCAGTAAGCCCCATTCTCCTAAGCGCTATAAATTGCTGTCGTTCTGTTTCCATATTGGCATAAAACTTAAAGTAAATAAAACTTCCTGCTGCCAGCAAGAATACAATGACCGCTAAAACACCGATTACAGTAAACAAAGCATACATTGCTAGTATATAAGAATAATTTGAGCCATTGTTTTCAAAATAAAAAGGCAACGAATATTCCGTATTGATAATATACTCCTGGGACACTAATTGCTGAATCGATAGACCAATATTTTTAGCCTCTAACCAGTTTGGAATATCGAAGGCAAATAGATGGTAGTACGGCACCTCTCCATTATCTTGCAAAGGTCTTCGTAAGGACTGATAATCTTCATCGCTAATGATAATGGCATTTTGACTAATAATACCTACCGGGAAAATAATCGCCGGGTATACTTGATTAATCGTAATGGCAATATCATTTTCAATTAATACGGTATCAACGACTAGTCCTTCTAGTTTCTGGATCGAATCTTCTGTGGAGGGAATAAACATTGCTTCTCCCTCGTCTAAATGAACAAGTGATAATCCGTATGAAAACAGCATCCGGTTAATATCAGTTTCCCGAAACACTTCTACTTCATTGGATGTGGCAGCAGATGTTTGCTTCACCACCTGGAAGCGCGTCATATGGTAAGAAAATTCCCCGTCTTCCAGCTCACTCATCAATCTATTGATATGCTCATGTTCATAAGGGTTATCTACATGCCCTTTATAGACAATACCTAAAGGATTTAACCGGTCGTACTGTGCTGTATAAGAGGACATGGCTGCTAACGATACTACACATAAAAAGGCCAGCATAGATACCATCGTTACGACAAAAAACATTCTTGCACTTTGACGCATCATCACATACTGCTGCGCAATCGATAACATCCGTGCCTTATACCAATAGAATTTCTTTCTGCTTTTCATTAAATCCAATATCAAAAAGATTGTATCTGAAAAAAAGTAATAGGTACCAAATGTGATAAAAATGGGAATCCACATAGAAAACATAAGTGTCATACGCGTTGTCATCAATGCCAATCCATAACCGATGGCTAAAAGAAGAACTCCCCATATAGCTCCCTTTTTGGAATAGGTTACACGTTGATCACCATATCTTGTACGCAAAAGGACCCCTAGCTTAGGCGGTTCTGTATATTTCACACTTACTAGGGAGATAACCGCAAAGGCACCCATAAACACGGCAAACGTAAGGATAAAAGGTGGCCACGATAAATATAATGGCAGCTTTTCCAATCCCAGTAGTTCACGAATAATAAGAAAGAAAAACTTCGAGAAGGCAAAACCAAACAATATCCCACTAACGCTCGATAAAAAGCCGATTGTCATCGTCTCGATAAAAATAAGCTTACCTAACTGCTTCATTTCCATCCCTAAATGCAGTAAAATGGCAAATTCCTTCGATCGTACTTCCAGGAATGCTTTTAGCGAATAAAAAATAAAAAAGCATGAAAAGGCGACTAATACTACCTCTGCCATCACCATGCCTGTAAAGGATATATCCCCAATAAAACCATTTTCAATTTCAGGGTGAAACATGAGCATAGAGAACAGGAAAAACACAAAAACCGAAAAGAAGCTTGCCATAAAAAAGGCGGCATAATTTCGGAAATTACGAAAGACGTTATGGTAAGCGAATTGTTGAAAAGTCACCTACTTGTCCTCCTAACAAACTTAATACGTTTAATATTCTTTGGAAGAATGTCTGCCTGCGTTCATCACCATAAATTTCATTGAAAAACTCACCATCTTTTATAAAAATGACCCGGTCACAATAACTAGCTGCAATTGGATCATGAGTCACCATCATAATGGTTGTTTGTTTTTCTTGATTAATTTGTGACATCAGTTCCAGCACTTCACGCGAGGCATTGGAGTCTAAATTTCCAGTAGGTTCGTCCGCTAAGATAAGCGAAGGACTATGGATTAGCGCTCTCGCAATAGCCGTGCGTTGTGCCTGTCCGCCTGAAATTTCATTTGGGCGTTTTTGTAAAATATTTTCCAATCCCAATTTTTCAGCAAGTGCAGCGAGGCGATCTTCCATCAGCTCGACTGGCTGCTCATCTAGCGTTAATGGCAATATAATGTTTTCCTCGACCGTCAGCATAGGCAATAAATTAAAGTCTTGAAAGATAAACCCTAATTGGCGTCGGCGAAAATAAGCTAATTCTTTGCTGTTTAATTGGCGTGGTCTTTTTCCGTTAAAAACAATATCCCCACTCGTTGGCACATCAATCATAGAAATTAAATTCAGCAGCGTTGTTTTCCCGCTACCCGATGGTCCCATAACTGCTACAAACTCACCCTTTTCCACCTCAAAACTTAACTGATTAAGGGCCCGTGTCGTAACCTTTCCTTCATATACTTTCGTTACTTCTTGTATTTGTAACATAACGTTTCATCCCTCGCTAACAAGTAGTGGCACTTCGATTCGTCCATGGTAAAACGAATTCAAAGCTCACCTCTATTTTCGGTTCCGCAAAGCTCTACAATTCCATATAATTCAACCAGTCTAATCGGTCTTTAATAGAGGGAATTTGAACATACAGTTCCTTGATTTTTTGTACATCTATTTGTCACACCCGACCCTCAATCTGTAATTGTTCTAGCGGTCTCACCTTTTCTGTTGAAACCGTACCGTGACTGTTGTTCCTTGATTTACTTCAGATACAATATCCAGCTTATGTCCAAGCCGACTGCAAATCTCCTGTGCAATATATAAACCCATTCCTGTTGATTCGCCCGTTTTCCGGCCATTTTCTCCTGTAAAAAAAGCTTTGGTTACACGGCTCAAATCCGATTTCGGAATACCGATCCCTTCATCTTGCACTGTTAGCATCACTTGTTCATCTTCTACTTTTGCCTGGATAAAAATTTTTTTATTCTTATCAAACGTATATTTCAATGCATTTGTTATGAATTGGGTAAACATAAATTTCAGCCATTTCGAGTCACTCATGACCACTATATCTTCCCCGATATCCACTTCCGGGAAAACACGCTTAGCAATAAACAGCCGCTTGTTGTCATTAATAGTAGACGTTACGAGTTGCTTTAAGTTCACCGCTTCTACTTGCAAATCCTCTTCGAAATTTTCTAGGCGGGCATTCATCAAGACCATTTCCAATCCGCCCTTCAGACGGTCTACCTCTTCTTGCACACTGCGCTTATCCAATGATTCCTCTTGCAGCAACAACTCCAATACAGCGACCGGTGTTTTCATTTGATGAATCCACTGATTGGTAAATTTATATTGTCTCCCTTGACTTGCATAGAGGGATTGTACCTCGTGCTGATAATGACGATACAACTCCTGCATATATTTTTCGGTTTGATAGTATTCTGCTGTTTTTGCGTTTTTTTGCAACGCATCATCCATGCGCTGCGGCAACTCTGTAATCTTCCCTAAATAACGACGACGCAGCATGTAACGAATCGTCAAAAAAGAGCAAATCAATAGTATGCTCATAACAATTGTATAAATAGCCGTGTCGAGATTGCGAAAGCCTTCTAGCCAATAAATCATCAATATAAACAGCACGACGACTACTTGAAAAAGTATGTAGGAAAGATGTTCCTTAATAAATAGCTTCAATCCTTCACGCATTAGGCTTCCTCCGCATGCAGGATAAAGCGGTATCCCGCCCCTCGCACAGTTTCAATAGTTGATTGCACATGATAGTCGGCTAATTTTTTGCGGACACGTGTCATGTTAACGTTCAGTGTATTTTCATCGACAAAGGCTTGGTCATCCCACAGGTGTTCAAGTAACTGATCACGTGACACTACCTTTGGCGCATGATTCATCAGCAAATCTAATATGATGCACTCTTTCTTTTGCAACGGAATAACCGTATCCTTCAGCTGCAGTTCCATTCTTTCTAAAAATAACGTCAGCACGCCTTGTTTGACAGTACGTTCCTCTTGTTTCGGTGCATATTCCCCGTATGTACGGCGTAAATGACTGCGAATTTTAGCGAGCACAATTTCATAATGAAAAGGCTTCGTAATAAAATCATCGCCGCCATTTTCAAGGGCAAAAATTTGATCCATCTCCCCTGATCGCGCTGAAATAAATAAAATAGGACACGTTGTATGCTGCCTTAGCTGACGACACCAGTAATAACCGTCATATGTAGGTAAATTAATATCCAACAGCACCATATGTGGGTCAAACGCTATGCATTCTTCAATAATTTGTTCAAAATTTTCGACGATTGCTACATCATATTGGTATTTCCTTAATGTCTCTGCCAATAATGTAGCGATTTTATGATCGTCTTCTACAATATATATACGATGTTTTTCCATCTTTTCACCTCATCACTTTCCAACAAGCCTACTCTCTATTTTACATGAAAAAGTACAGTACTCAAAACACCTGCACATACTCCTGTAACCAGACAATATAGGGATTTCCTTTTTCCCTTATGCATATTCAACTACTTCTGCTATTCAAGCACTTGTTTGAAACTTCACTATGCCTATAAAAGTGGGGTTTGGTATTGCAGTGTTACTCATCTATAATGAAAATATCAATGTTTGAGATATGAAGGGGTGCTGACTATGCATAAAAAATTTAAAAGTGACAACTGGCACGGGAGAATCGATCATCCTACAGATTCAGCCTACTATCGCTATCATCAGGTCATCCAGTGCGAGCCACATGAAAATCCAGGGCGAATTGGATTGATTGGCTTTGCTTGTGATGAGGGGGTCAGGAGAAATCTAGGGCAAACTGGAGCAAAGGAAGCCCCTAATGCTTTGAGAAAACAATTATCTTCTCTGCCTTGGCGCCATTCTCAGTATCAGAATATGTTAACGGACTGGGGAGACATTATCTGTGAGGGTCAGAATCTAGAACAAGCCCAACAACAGTTGGGCGACAAAGTAAGTGACATGCTGCAGCACGGCCAAGTAATCATCTTAGGCGGCGGTCATGAAACGCTGTATGGTCAATACCTTGGCGTTCGCAAAGCGGCCGGACCGGATGCATCGATTGGTATGCTGAATGTCGATGCCCATTTCGATTTGCGCGCTTATGATGACCAGCCTTCCTCCGGTACGATGTTTAAACAGATTTTAGATGAAGACCGCAATGCCCATTATTTCGTATGTGGTATTCAAAAGTTCGGCAATACGACCGCCTTGTTTCATACTGCTGACCAATATGGTGTTGATTATTTTTTAGAGGAACAATTGGATACAGCAGAATTTCACAGTGCACTAGATGAGTTTATCGGCAAGCATGACGTACTAATTCTTACGTTATGCATGGATGTTCTAAGTGCAGCCGAGGCTCCTGGTGTGAGTGCCCCTTCGC
The DNA here is from genome assembly GCA_014595895.1 of Lysinibacillus odysseyi. Taxonomy (GTDB): domain Bacteria; phylum Bacillota; class Bacilli; order Bacillales_A; family Planococcaceae; genus Lysinibacillus_B; species Lysinibacillus_B odysseyi_A. The sequence goes on from JABUKB010000002.1 coordinate 236,113, forward strand.
CATTCGGCTTATCCGCTCTTCAAGTAAGGAAGCTATTACGTAAGATAGCATCCACAAATAAAATGACTAGCTTTAGTATTTGCGAAGTGAATCCTAGATTGGATGTTAACAATCAAACCGCTAAATTAGGTGCCTATTTCATAAATGAGGTTATCTTTGAAAGTTTGAGTTAGTTCCATATTCAGATGAACCGAATGAAAAGGCACGGCTAACATCTATGTGAATGTTAGCCGTGCCTTTCCGCTTAATAAATCAATTGTAAAAATTCTTCTTTTGATACCCCGCCAAAATAAGTCGTAATATCAATATCACCTAGATTTTCTGCAATCGCTGTGCGGTCATAGCGTGTCCCGACTAATAATTGCTCGATTTCCGCTACATCTCCAACACCAAAGAAGTCGCCATAAATAACAACTTCGTCAATCATTCCTTTGTTTACTTCCAGGCGTATATCAATGCTGCCTGAAGGGAAGCGATGCTGCTTTTGAATATTGAATCGAGGGGATTTGCCGTAGTTCCATTCCCATTTCTGATAGCGCTCTTTTGATAGCTGGTGGATATTTTCCCAGTCTTGCTCTGTCAGTTCGTAATATTTAATGTTTTCCTCACCGCCGAAAATCGAGATTAAAATGGCCTGGCGGAACTCTTCTATTGTCATCGGCTCTTTTAATAAGTCGGCAATATTTGCTACGCGTGAACGTACAGACTTGATGCCTTTGGATTCAATTTTATCTTTCTTTACTTTCAACGAGCTGACAACCGCATCGATATTTAAATCAAACATGAGTGTCCCATGACTGAACATACGGCCCTTCGTCGCAAATTGCGCGTTGCCTGATACTTTTCGGCCCTCTGCTAAAATATCGTTACGTCCTGACAGTTCTGCTTGTACACCCATTTTTTCAAGCGCATCCACTACTGGCTGCGTAAATTTTTTATAGTTGTGGAAGCTGTTGCCATCATCTTTTGTTAAGAAACTAAAATTTAAATTCCCTAAGTCATGATAGACAGCGCCCCCGCCCGATAAGCGGCGCACAACGATTACGCCATTTTCCTCTACATAATCGGTATTGATTTCCTCAATCGTATTTTGGTTCTTTCCAATAATGATAGAAGGCTGGTTAATATAAAACAGCAAAAAATCATCTTTCTCGATGTCCATATTTTTTAATACATATTCCTCGATCGCCAAATTGATGCGCGGATCTGTAATACCTTTATTATCGATGAAATACATCTATTTCACTCCTTCGTAAATGTTACATAAATATTTTACAATAAATTTGTACTTTTATGTTGACTTCCGCAAACTGTTATAATACACTTATAAATAACAAAACAGTATTAGTACAGCTGAAATTAAAGGAGGCTATCCACAATGTTAGAAAACGTAGTTGAGTTTTTCAAAAACTTACCAAAAAAGGTTTGTGTTCAATGCGGTGACAAGATCGAGGAACAAAGTGAATGCTACAGCAACAATTGTGAGAAATGCAACAATCTTTAATTCACATGTCCTGCTGATTTCGTTTCATGATTTATGATCTAGAAAAAGAATTATGCTTACACTTTCTAAAACTGCCAGGCACACTTAGTGCTTGGCAGTTTTTTTACGGAAAAAGGTGTATTAGTACACACTGTACTAATACACCTTTTGTTGTTTACAATTCAGCTGTTTCTACTTTTCTTGAATAACGTCTTTTAAATAATAAGGCGAAAAATCCAAAAGAAATGGCTACGCACACAATACCGATTATACTTAAAATCGTTAAGCAGCTTGTGAGAAGTTCCGTATCTCCTGAAGAAATAACCGCTCTGAATGCTCGCACGGCATAAGTCATTGGCATAAAGTCGTGGAGCCATTGCAGCTTATCTGGAATTAATTCGATAGGAAACGTTCCTGCGCTCGTCGCTAATTGCACGATCAAAAAGATTAAACTCAAAAATCTTCCTACATCGTTGAATAGCACTGTCAGCATCTGCACAATCGCTAACGAACTGAAGCTCACAATCGCCACCGTTAGGATAAAGAGACTTAAATTAGTCGTTTTTAATCCCAAACCTGCTGTAAGGATGGAAACAATGATTCCGACTTGGAAAATCCATACGACAAATGGTACGGCCGATTTACTCATAAACCAACCGATAATACTTGTCGGATGCTTGGCAGGTTGCACGAACGGATAGACATTTGTTAAGAGAAGGGCTCCTACAAATAAACCGAGTGCTATAAAGTACGGCGCTAATCCCGTTCCATAGTTAGGTGTTTCAAATTTAATTTCTTTATCTACTTCTACAGGGCTTGCTACCATATCGTACGTACTTTCGTTAACAGAAATCGCTGCTTCATCGCCCGCACTGGCTAACGATGTTTTGAGCTTTTCTGTTCCATTCACCAATTGTGCAGCTCCGTTAGCTAATATCGTGCTTCCTTGTGCTAGTTCAGATGACTTGCTCGAAAGCTGGGACGTTCCCTCATTTAGTGATGCCGAACCTGCCACCACTTCCGATAGCCCTGAGGAAAGCTTTTCTGTACCGTTTGCTAATTGCTGGGCACCTGTTGCTAATGCTGCTACATTCTGCTGGATGGTTGCACTGCCCTGTGCTAGCTGCTCTGCACCGCTATTTAATGCTTGGCTATTAGCATTTAATTGCTGAATCCCCGTCAGCACTTGCTGTTGCCCGCCTGCTATTGCAGTAGACCCCTCTGCTAACTGATTCGCTCCCGCAGCTAACGCTCCTGAGCCGTTTGCTACTGCACCCGCACTGTTTGCCAATTGCTGGCTGCTAGCACCAAGCTCCGCCATTGCTGCTTGTAGAGCCTGTTGCTGTTCTGCTGGTAGATTGGGCATGATTTCCTGTAATTGCCCTTTTATCGTTTCTGCATTTGTTGCCAAACGAGTAGCTCCTGTTTGCACTTGGCGCAAGCTACTTTGCAATGTTGTGACCTCTTCCGCCATTTGACTTGCTCCAGCTGTTATTTTGGCTTGTTTTTCTACGACTTGCAGCTGCCCATTTTCGAGTGCTGCTACCCCCTTTGTATAACTCGAGATGCCACCTTTTAAATTTTCTGCACCTACCTCCAACGTAGCAGCACCCTGCGACAGTTTGCTAGCTCCACCAGCTAGAGATTGACTACCGTCAACTAGAGACTGGGCTCCGTTCGATGCTGTAACTACGCCGTTATATAGCTTTTCTGTTCCGTCTGATAATGTTACTGTGCTGCTTGCAAGCTGCGCTAAATATCCTTTTAAATCTTCTGTGCCGTTTGCTAGGTCTAGCGCCCCTCCCTCGATTTTGCTAGCGCCATCTGCCGCCTCTTTGTAGCCATCTCCTAATTTGTTGATCGCTACAAAGAGCTGTTCCGCATAAGTTTTCGACACTTGTTCATTTACTTCAGCGCGGATTGCGTTGATGGCACTGTCGCCAATTTTAGAACTTAAAAAATTATACCCTTCATTTGCCTTGTATTCGATTTCCAGCTTTTCAGGATGTTCATCTAACAATGTAGTGGCATGCTGGGAGAAGTTTTTTGGAATATGTATATACAAATAATATTCCTGATTTAATAATCCTTGCTCTACTTCATCCGCAGGTACCTCAACAAATTGAAAGGTTTCGCTTTCTAGCAAGTTATGAACGAGTTCATCTCCGACTGCTAATGTTTCCCCTTCAAATTCTGTCCCAACGTCTTCATTGACCAAAGCGACAGGGAGCTTATCAATCCGCCCATAGGGGTCCCAAAACGCCCATAAAAGCATCCCGGCATAAAGTACCGGCATGATAAACATGACAACAATCGATAACAGCAATTTTTTGTCTTTCCATATACTTTGCCATTCTGCTTTTAACAAAAAATCTCCTCCTAAAACTATATGACCAGTTTCGTATTTTGGTCATTTGTCTTTATAAAAAAAGGGGCTAACCTTTGTTTTATGCTTTTAGCCCTCTAAAAATGGTTTCCTCCAATAAAGATACAATGGTTTCTTCATCCAAAGGTTCTGGATGATTTTGTTGCCAATCCACTACAAGTGCTACATAAGATTTCAACAGCAAATAAGCTACTAAATCAGGCTGACAAGGTCTCACCTCTCCTTTATCAATAGCTATTTGAATGCGCTGTGCTACATACGAGGTAATCTCCCCTTCAATTTTCTGCAGCATACTCATTACCTCAGGCGTCTGAAATTGCTTCCCTTCATCAATAAGCTTAGCAAATAATAAATGCCGTTCTCTAAATGTCAGCAAATGCATCAGGGACCTGTGCACATTTTCCATAAAACTTATAGAAGGATCAAGAGTTGAATTTGTTTCCACCTTCATCTCATCTATCATCTTCATGACCACTTCGCTTAGCAATTGCTCTTTATTCGTAAAAAAAGTATAAACCGTCCCTTTCCCTACTTTCGCAATCTTTGCAACTTGTTCCATCGTTGTCGCCTTATAGCCAAAAAGTGAAAACGAAGTCATAGCCGCTTCCATTATTTCTTGTCTACGATCCAAAAAATCACCTCTGCTATCGACCATTTAAAAATGACCGAAAAACTATTTTAGTCATTCGGTCATCATTGTACAATTATTTATGTGATTTTGCAACTATTGGTGCTGGTGACTGTTGCTATCTTGTTCATGCCCTGTTCCTTCATGTTGCGGCATATCATTCATAGATTCACTGCTACTGTCTTCTACCACCTTAGTCATATCAGGAGTGCCAACAATCACTTCTTGCTTTGGCATAACATGCATGCCGCGCGCATTTGTATGAGCGTACATATAATAAACACCATCATGGGCAAATGTATGCTGTGCTTCATACACCCCTTCTTCCGTTAATGAAGCGTCAATCATTACACCCTCTTCACGAAAACCTGATTCCCACACTTCAAACTCCATCGTTGCATCATCGACATCTTCTTCCCCTTGTGTTACTTTAGCTTGCAATGTAACCGTCTCACCTGGCTGTTGCTCTTCTGCTGTTAAGACTTCTACCACTACTTCCTGTGGTACTACTCCATTATCTAATGTATCGACTGCTTCTTCTTCCTGGCATCCTACTAACAGTACAGCTGATGTAGCGATCGCTAATATAAACTTTTTCATTTTTATTCCTCCATTAATGGCAACTTTACACTCACGGTTGTGCCTTTTCCTAGTTCACTTTTTATAGTAAGTAATCCTTTATGTTGCTTTACTAATTGGTCGACAATGGACAGCCCTAGCCCGCTGCCGCCATCTGCACGACTGCGCGCTTTATTTACCCTGTAAAAACGCTCTGTTATTTTTGGTACATCTTCCGGCGGGATACCGATGCCGTAATCTATAACCTGTATATCGGCATAAGGTTCCTCTAACGTAGTGATGATGTGCACTGCTTTTCCAGGGTTAGAATAACGGATCGCATTTTCTAATAAGTTGATCATAATCTGCTTGAACTTTTCCTCATCGGCTTCAATGATTAGCTCTTCGTCTAAGACCATCTGCAAATCGATCCCCTTTGTCGCGACTTTGTTTTCTACGAGATGGACAACATCGCGAATTGCTTCTGCTAATACAAGGGGATAAAGTTCCGATTCCTCTGTATCGGCGTGGACAAGCTGCATCAATTCATTCGTCAGCCGTTCCATGCGGTTAGCCTCGCGGGCGATTAAATGAATGGCCTCTTCTGCCTTTTCCCCCGTCAATGTACCATTTTGTACGGATTCACTGTAGCCCTTTACATAGCTAATCGGTGTGCGCAATTCATGGGAAACGGTCGCTAAAAAAGCCTTTTTCGATTCATCCTCTTGCTGAATTGCCTGGGCCATTTGGTTAAAGGCGTCGGATAGCTGCCCTACCTCGTCGCTTGAGGTCACGGCAACCCGCGTGTCATAATTTCCTTTCGTGACTTCTTTCGCCGCTCGTTGCAACTCGCGCAATGGACGTAAAATCCTTCCTAATGCTTTCGCGATAAAATAGCCAACCGCCAGTGTAAACGCTAATACACAAGCTAGAAGCAGCAAGACTTCTTCTTTTGCTAGTTCACTAATTTTAGCTAATGGATAATACAAGTACAAGATTCCCTCTAATCGGTTTTCATCCGTAAACGGTAAAATAACGGAAATGACATCCCTTTCAAATCGCTCTTCATAGCCAATTTTGGTCACGGCCTCGCCTGCTAATAATTGTTTTCGTTCCTCTGGACCTATCAATGCGTGATGATTAATCTCAAAAGGCAAACAGGCACTTAGCTCACGAGGATTACGCACTGCAAAAACATTGTATACCCCGAAATTATTATGTTCTTCAATTTCTGCAATGAGCTCGTTCGTTACCGCACCGCCTTTATATTTAGTTGTTAATCGTTTACCAAACTCCACCATCGAGCTTTCTGTATCTTCTACATATAATTGCTCATACAAAAAGTCTGTCAATATGTACATAAAGGCGATTGTAATGATACTAAATGTGAAAATGAGCACCCAGATTTTTTTAGCAAATGATTTCATATCCGTTCAAAGCGATAGCCGATGCCCCAAACGGTTTGGATATAATCGCTCGCTTCTGCTGCCTGCTTTCCTAGTTTTAAACGCAGTGTTTTAATATGGGTATCGACCGTGCGCGTGCCCCCCCGGTAATCAATACCCCAAATTCTCTCTAGTAGCTGCTCCCTTGAATAAACACTATCCGGGTTTTGCATAAATAAATGAAGCAATTCATATTCCTTTAACGTGAGGAGAACAGGGTAATTATTCACTAATACCTTACGGGATATTTCGTCTATTTTAATACAGCCTCGTTGCAGAAATTTTTGTTCTGCTTCATATATAATCTTCCCGGTCCTGCGTAACACGGCCTGAATTCTTGCGACTAACTCACTTGCTGTAAATGGTTTAATAATATAATCATCGCCCCCTATTGTCAGTCCCCTTACCTTGTCATCATTTGCCTCGCGCGCCGTCAAAAATATAATCGGGACATCTGAGTACTGGCGTATTTTAGCACATACCTCAAACCCATCCTCGTCAGGCATCATTACATCCAACAACACTAAATCAATCGTATGCAAATCCAATAATGGATACGCTTCTTTCCCGCTAGCTGCCGTCATTATTTGAAAATTCGCCTTCGATAACATAACCTCAATCAAGCTTCTCATATCATGTTCATCATCTACAATTAAAATAGTAGTCATTCTCTATTCTCCCTCACTATTAATTGAAATGGTCCTTCATTCGTTTTGACTTGTGTCAGCACTTGTCCCTCTTCAATCATGTATAGCATATGATCGTCATATCCTGCTACTACCAATCGATCATGAAAATAAGCGACCGCAAATGGATTCGCGCCGATTTTTATTTCCTGTGCAAGCTCACCGGTTGTTGTCATTTCATAAAGCATACTTGTTCCATGACTAATGACGGCGATATTATCCTCATGTCTCGCAAAAGCAATAGGCATAAGTGGTGCATGAATTTGACGTTGAAGGATACCTTGCTGCAAATCATAAACATCGATCGTTTCATTAGGCTTGGCCCCTTGTCCGTGCCCGCCCATCCACATTTGCTCTTTTACTACTTGCAAGCCGTGCGAAGAAGGCTCAATCTTCCATTCATCTACCACTTTCAGAGAATGGCTATCTAATACGGAGAGCACGGTATCTTTATAATTAATAACATATAGCTTTCCATCGTATGCGGTCATTGACATTGGATAATTATAGAGCTTTTGCTGCTTCCCTTTTCGCCCCTGCATATCATAGCTGGTCACTGTATTGCTTTCGCTATTCGTCAAGTAAAACTGTCTAGACGCTTCATCATAGTAGGCATTGGTTGTACCTATACCGGTTTTTAACGTTTTAATTTTTTTCCCTGACGATAATTCATAAAGGTGGGCTTCTGTTAATTGATGACCGTACATCAGGATACGGTCTTGTTGAATCAACGTGCCACCTGTATAAGCTTTATCAAATGGCCAAGTCGCTATATGATTCCCTGCCGTATCATAAAATGTCAAAGAAGGTTCACCGATATTCACTGTGGCGACAAAGGGTTGATGTGGATTTATTTCTGCAAAATGGTCCGCACTGCAACCTCCTAAACACATTAAAATTAGCAGGATAAGCCGGCTGAATCTTTTCATATGTCCGCCTCCTCTTCCTAGAATACTGTATAGTTGTGAAATAACAATGAATTTGAAGCGGTAAAATTGTGAACTTTCCCATTATTCCATACAAAAAAGCATATATACAAAAGCAACCGATTGCTCTTGTTTATATGCTCTCTTTATTGGGCTCGCCCTATTGGTATCATGCTATTTAATAGTTCTTGAGCAATTTTATGACCTTGCTTTATACAATCGGGCATGCTGATTCCCTCGTAAGAACTACCTACTAAATAGACATGAGGAAACGCGTCAGATAATTCATCTTTTAATTGCTGCAGACGTTGCTCGTGTCCTACAACATACTGCGGCATTGCTTGCTTCCATCGCGTGACTACCGTGAATATCGGTTTCTCTTGCAAATCCAGTATCTTCCTTAAATCTGCTAGAACCGTCTTTTCAATTTTGCTGTCGGACAGCTCGACAATGGCCTCATCTCCCACGCGCCCAATGTAAACACGTAGCAGCTCATATCCTTCTGGTGCCACACCGGGCCATTTCCGATTGCTCCAAGTGCACGATGTAATCGCAAGTTCACTATTACGCGAGACGAAGAAGTTAATGGCATCTTGATATTTTTGGAGCTCTTCCTTTTTAAATGCCATCGTCACCGTGGCAATGGTTGCATAATTCATACTGGGAACTTGTTGCATGAGATCATATTTTTTAAAAGCATGTTTAGCTGCATTAAATGGAGTCGTCATAATGATATCATCTGCTTGAATCGGGGGCATGCTAGTTAACGTGATTTTCATCTTATCATTTTTAAGTTTTTCAATCGCTTCGACTTTTGTCCCCTTTACGACTGTACCAGGCTCGAGTGCTTGCTCTAATGTTTCAATAAGCGTTTCCAAGCCGCCTTCAAATGTCCCGTAATGAAGTTGCTCAGCTGTTGCACCTTCTTGGGCATACATACTGGCGTTTTGCTTGGTCATTCCTACAATTAAACTGCGATAATCTTTCTCCAACTGGTAAAACTGCGGAAACATCGAATGAATGCTTAAATGGTCAATATCCCCCGCAAATGTGCCAGCTAGCAGCGGCTCCACTAAATTTTCCACTACTTCCTTACCGAAGCGCCTGCGGAAAAAGTCACCGATGGGTTCATCCTCTTGCTGTGATTTAGGTAAAAATAAGTCACCAACCGCACGAATTTTACCGCTTAAAGAAATCAAGCCAGTGGCCATGAGAGAAGTGACATTTGGCGACCCGCCTAATAGTAAATTACTAGGAACAGGGAACAGCTCCTTGCCAACTGCAACATACGTCCGACCACTATTGTTATATATAAGCTTGTGCTCGATTCCTAAGTCTGTTGCCAGCTGCTTGACACTACCCGTTGCATCGACAAACGATTCTGGTCCGCGCTCGATGATAAAGCCATTTTTACGCATCGTTTGGATTTTCCCGCCTACGCGTAAAGCAGCTTCTACTACGATTACCTCAATCGGCAAATGCTTGGTAGCTTGCTGCAAATAATAGGCTGCTGTTAATCCCGTTATGCCGCCGCCAACAACGACTACCTTTCGTTTACTTGTCACTCTCATCATCACCTGCTGTCTTATTTCGCTAATTTATCGTTAATCGCATCTACCATTGCATCGATAAATAGCGGATGCGTATTAGGCATCGTAGGGCGGTAGTAGCTAGCGCCAACTTCATCACATACAACTTTACATTCGATATCATTGTCATAAAGCACTTCCAAATGCTCTGTCACAAATCCTACCGGTGTATAAATAAATGCTTTATAACCTTTTTGTTCAAATAATTCTTTTGTTAAGTCTTGTACATCAGGCCCTAGCCATGGCTCTGGTGTTTGACCAGCTGATTGCCACCCTACTTCCACATGTTCAATATCTGCAGCTTCTTTGATTAATTCCGCTGTTTCAATTAACTGCCCCTCATATGGATCGCCAGCTAGTTTAATTTTTTCCGGTAAAGAGTGGTTGGATACAATCAAACAAGCTGCTGCACGTTCTTCAGCTGTCATTTTCGCTAGCTCGCCGTTTACTGCATCTTTCCAGAACTCAATGAATTTTGGCTGTTTATACCAGGATTCTACAGAAGTTAACTGTAAGTTTGCTCCTAATTTTTCGATGTGCTCTTGTGCACGCCCATTGTAAGATTTAATAGAGAAGGTAGAGAAGTGAGGAGCCAGTACAATCGATACGGCTTCCGTAATCCCCTCGTTTACCATCGCTTCTATTGCATCTTCTACGAATGGTTCAATGTGTTTTAGACCGATAAATAATTTGTATTCTACTTCGTCTTGTACTTCATTCAAACGCGCACATAAAGCTTCTGCCTGTGCTTCTGTCATTTTAGCAAGTGGTGAAAGACCGCCAATCGCTTTGTAACGTGCTGCTAAATCGTCAATATGCTCTTGTGAAGGCTTGCGACCATGACGAATATGTGTATAATAGCGTTCAATGTCTTCTTCTTTGTATGGCGTGCCGTACGCCATTACTAATAATCCTCGCACTTGTTTCATCACTATTCACCTCGAAAAATATAAGCTTATTTTAAATTTGCTTTTGCTTCACGACTATATTCGTGAATAAATGTTGTTAATCGTTTTAACACTGCTGGATCTACTTCTGGGAATACCCCATGGCCTAAGTTAAAGATATGACCGCCTGTATGGGCGATTCCTTGATCGATAATATCTTTTGCACGTGCTTCAATGACAGGCCAGTCTGCTAATAATAACGTTGGATCTAAGTTACCTTGTACTGCCTTTGTCACACCGCGCGCTGCCGCTTCACGAATCGGTAAACGCCAGTCCAGACCGACAACATCAACCGGTAAGTCATGCCATTCCTTTACTAAATGAGATGCACCTACACCAAATTGAATAATCGGTACATTCAATTGGCGCAACTCGCCAAAAATACGCGTCATCGTTGGCTTAATAAAGATACGGTAGTCTTCCACATGAAGAGCACCCACCCAAGAATCAAAGATTTGAACCGCTTTTGCCCCAGCTTCTACTTGCGCTGTAATATCCGCAATAATCATATCTGCTAACTTATCCATTAATTTAAACCATGCTTGAGGTTGCGAGACCATAAATGACTTTGTTTTGGCATAGTTACGACTTGGACCGCCTTCAATCATATAGGAAGCTAATGTAAATGGCGCCCCGCCGAAACCGATTAGTGGTACATTTAATTGCTCTTCTGTTAGCATTTTAATTGTATCTAATACGAATGGTGTATGCTCTTTAGCATTAAACTCTCCTAATTTCTCTACATCCGCTGCTGAACGAATCGGATTGGAGATGACAGGTCCTATACCTGATTTAATTTTTACATCTACGCCAATTCCAGGAAGCGGTGTCACGATATCTTTATATAAAATAGCAGCATCCACATCATACTGCTCTACAGGTAAACGTGTCACATATGCACATAGTTCAGGTTGCATTGTGATTTCTTCTAGTGAATACTTTTCCTTAATCTCGCGGTATTCGGGTTGTGAACGACCTGCCTGACGCATATACCAAACTGGCGTATGCTCTGTTTGCTCCCCACGAGCGGCACGTAATAACGTGTCATTGAATGTTCTCATGAAAAAATACCTTCCCCTCAAATAACTGTTTTTATGTACTTTAGACATTGATATCCACTATCAATATAGACTTTTCCAATGTAAATGTATAGTTTAACCGCTCAAGTTTTATAAAAATGTTCCTGAATAAGGCAGGTTTTTGACAAACAAGTTTCATTCCCTTTTTAATAGTAAATAATATAGCAAGGGGGTTTTTACTATGAATTTCTATTTAACGTCAGGAACACCAGAGTATATGGAAAGACTTATTCAAAAATATCCATCGCAGGACATGATTTTACTGCATGGCAAGGGCAATTCTGTTGTCATGCATGAAACAGAAAAGAAATCTGTTTTCGCGACACCAAGGAAATTTGAAGTCATTGATGGGAGAGGCAAGTTTGAGCAACATGGCTTCGTCGCGATGCAAAATATTCCGGTGTTCGATGAAGCACGTCCCGTGTTTGAAAATGGGGTAATTACAGGCATCGAGCATCTGAAAGAAGAGAGACTTTGCATTGCCTACCGCGTATTGCGTCCCGTAAAAGAGGAAACATATATTATTATCACCCAATGGACGGGTCCTGCCTCATTTGAAACGTGGGTTCAGTCTAGCGCATTTACAGGGCGCTTAGCGAATCTAGTAGATTCTACTACATCTCCGACCCAAAATATGTTTTTTGCGAAAACACATACGACAACCTTCACGGCACCGCCAGCTGAGGAGTAGTAATATTTGCTTGGTTGCTGGGCTGATGCTACTAAATCCGCTCAGCAAGAGAGCGACGTCTTCTTTACAAAACGAGTACCATTTCTTCTTTCCTCGTTAACGTATGTAGAATTTATACCTACTTGACCTTAAAACCGCATCACGTCTCTTTCCATAGCAAAAGCCACCTGAATATTCCATTCAAGTGGCTTTCTATTTATTTGCCTTTTGCCATTCTTAGCGTTACTTCCCCTACTATAATGATTAAAATAGGCGTTACAAAAAACAGCGGCTGATTGAGCTGGCATAAAGCAACAATGATCGCTTGGACAATCATCAATGTCCGAATCAGCTTTTGCACCGCGGCTGGGCGCTGTGCAGAAGGGACAGGATACAGCATATCCATCCGGAATTCGCTAGATGATAGCAAAGCATATTTTAGCTGGATTGCTGTTGCAAAAGCAAGCGCACCCGCGACAATCCACGTTACGACTAGAATATCTACAAAAAGCGCAATAACTGCCGAAATCGCCGTTAAGCGTACCCATAAATAAAAATGATCATCTGTCCGAATAAATGTACGCCACACTAAATAAAGCTGTGTATTATTTCTTGTGAATGGAATCCATTTATAGATAATATCTAACCATGCGCGTCGTTTGACCGAGCCGCGTAAATGCGGCACATCGGTAAAATAATTGGCAAATCGGTAAAAACGCATCATGCGATTTTGCTCTACCTTGATAAAATGCTCGTAAGGGAGGGGTTGTCCCTTTATTCTTTTGGCCAATACAAAATTGTAATAAGCCATTATCACAAGCAAAACAAGACCAAAATAGCTAGTGTTTAACAGCATTTCGAGCACTAGAATCGACATTGCCATGCGCGAAAAGCGGTCCAGCCAAATCAGCGCCCCTCGATTCCCGTAGCGATAATGAAACTCCATGTGTACGTTTAAATACTTCAAAACAATGACAACAAATAAGCCGAGCAACTTTTCGGTCGTCGTCAATGCTGTTACGGCATTCAGCAGCGGAATGCTCACAATATACACAACAACCGGGACTAAAAATTGCGAAAAGAACGTCCAGTTCAATGCTCTCTTGAAGTAATGCGGCATTTGTGTTTCCAAAGGTAATAAGTACACCTGGTCAGGCTCTTTCAATAGCGTGACAGGGGTGCTAAAGGCTACTAAAATGCCCACAATAATAGCGACCAGCCATTCCGCCGGGAAATCTTGCGGCGCTACTTTTAACCATTCGCTATATTGATAGCCTCCTGCCCCGATAACAAAAACCAGTACTAATCCGATATGTCCGGTAAAAATAAAGCGCATATATTTTTGAACTTCTTCTATATAATGAAGAAAGCGTTTCGACCATACCTCTTGCATCTTATTCACCTGCTTGCTCTTTCGTCATTGCGATATACAAATCGTCCAGCGAAGCATGCGGCATATTAAACGCCTTACGTAAATCATTCATCGTCCCCTGCGCTCGCACACGACCTTCATGTAGCAAAATAATACGGTCACAATATCTTTCCGCCGTTGATAAGATATGTGTCGACATTAAAATAGAGGCACCTTCCCGTTTTTTCGCTGCCATTTGGTCTAGCAGCGATTGGATGCCTAGCGGGTCCAAACCGACAAATGGCTCGTCTATAATATACAAGCTTGGATTTACTAAAAAGGCACACATAATCATTACCTTTTGACGCATCCCTTTCGAGAAATGAGACGGAAACCAATTTAAGCGCTTTTCCATGCGAAATTCTTTTAGCAGTTTCTCGGAACGCTCCGCTAATGTCTTTTCATCTAAACCGTAAGCCATAGCTGTCAATGCCAAATGCTCTTTTAATGTTAACTCTTCATATAAGACAGGTGTTTCCGGAATATAAGAAAAGCTTCCGCGGTAAACGTCCATATTTTCATTTAGTGTCACGCCGTTTAGACGAATCTCGCCTTCTCGCGGTAACAACGTGCCGATAATATGCTTAATGGTTGTACTTTTACCCGCACCATTTAAACCAATTAAGCCGACTAGTTCCCCCTTTTCTATAGAAAATGATAGCTCTTTTATAACAGGCTTGCGCGTATACCCGCCTGAAACATTGGTTAATTGTAAAATTGACATATATACACTCCTATTCTTAATACATAGTTTAACAAAAAGTTGAAAAACATTCAGTCTGGGTGTGCTAAAATAGAGAAAATGATTTGAAAGGATGATTGTAATGAGTGAATGCCTTTTTTGCAAGATAATTAATGGAGATATTCCGAGCACAAAAGTATATGAGGATGAACATGTTTATGCTTTTATGGATATTATGCCATTAACAAAAGGACATACATTATTAATTCCTAAAACGCATTGCCAGGATTTATTTGCGATGCCTGAAGATGTAGCAGCTAACCTTTATAAAGCGGCACCTAAAGTGGCCAATGCGATTAAACTAGCCTTTAATCCAGCGGGTATGAACACTATTAACAATAACGGAGCAGCAGCTGGACAAACTGTTTTCCATTACCACTTGCATCTTATTCCCCGTTACGATGATACAGACGGATTGGATGTAGGCTGGCATACAAAGAAACTGGAAATGGATGAAATGGCAGCCATTGCTGATGCCATTAAATCACATATTTAACAATCCGAAAAGAAGCTACGATTCAGCTAGCTTCTTTTCACTTTTCTATACTAGCCCAGGGTTTAATAAAGGATAAATAAGGTAAAATGAATACATAGATGATAAAGGGGTTGTTCTAATTATGAAAGCGAAACTATTTTTAACAGGTGTAGTGGCAGGAGCCATTACTGGAGTTGCAGTGAGTCTTGCTACAGCACCGCAATCGGGCAAGCATTTGCGTGCAAACTTAAAAAATAATGCGCTGTCTGCCAAGCATCAATTATTGGATGTAAAAGAGGATACAGCAAATGTAAAGAATTCCATTACCGCTTTTACAAATGAGGCTAAAAATAATATTCCTCAAATAATAAATGAGCTAAAAAATTCTTTCTCAACCTTCAAAGAAGCGATTGAACCAGAAACAAATAATTTAAAACAAGAAATAGAAAATTTACAGAATTCAATTAGTCTAATCGAGAATAATCTTTCCGATTTACAAAAAAGCAAAAGTAAAAACGAAGAATCCAATAGTTCAGATGAATCAGACAATAAAGAATAATTACGTTTTTTCTACAAGAAAATTGACTTTTTAAGATATTTTTATAGCATCTTTCAATTATTCTACTTTTCTAACTTTAAACTTTTTTCTTTTATTGCTATAATATTTTTAAAACGCAACGAAAGAAGAAGGTGATCTCTTGTCAAAGGAATTATATACAATGAAGGAAGCTATGCTCTATAGTCAAAGAATTGCTCAATTGTCAAAAGCGCTATGGAAAGCAGTCGAAAAAGATTGGCAAATGTGGATTAAACCGTACGACCTCAATATTAATGAACACCATATTTTATGGATTTCATTCCATTTAAAAGGCGCTTCTATTTCTGATGTAGCGAAATTCGGTGTAATGCATGTTTCCACTGCCTTTAACTTCTCCAAAAAATTAGAGGAGCGCGGGTTATTGGAGTTTTCAAAACGTGATGATGATAAGCGCAACACCTATGTAGAATTAACAGAAAAAGGCTCTAACCTTATTATTGAAATGTATGAGCATTACCACGATACCCATCATGCAATTTTGGATGGATCGTTACCGCTTAAAGAACTATATGGCAGATTCCCTGAATTTTTGGATGTTATGGCAGTGATCCGCAATATTTACGGAGAGGATTTCATTGAAATTTTTGAACGCTCCTTTTCAAACTTCAAAGAAAACCTAAACGAGCCGTTTCAAAAAGCTTCCTTATCATAAAAACCTATGAAAGAGGAGAGTATGTATAGACAAAGTCAGAACATCGGCTTTGTCTTTCTATTTTTAATTTATGCTTTGCCAATCTATTTATGAACAACATGTCTTTTTCTATTTCGAGGTATCAATATGCACTGTGTAAAAACCATTAACTTTAATCATGAATATGGTACAACAAGATTATGTTTACTCTCTGGTCTCACTTTTGTTTGCGTATTTAGTTTTTCGTATGTATTGTCAAGCCTATTTTATGATGGGTGGCATTCGGATGATTTTTTAGGAGTCTTCTTTATCGTGCTATTCCTTGTTTACCCTCTGCATAAAGGCATTCATTATGTAAGCTTATTTGGATACAGAAAGTCTCTATCTTTTCGTTTTAAAATTCAGTTTTATTTTATACCTGTGCTAAGTATGCGAATCACGAATATTATTCCTAAACGCAGGTATACAATTTCATTAATAGCTCCTTTTATTATTTTAAACAGCGTATTCTTAGCAGGCTCTATTTTCCTGCCTTTTTATGGTCACTACTTTTGTTTATTATTGGCCTTTCATACGAGCATGTGTATGTTAGACTTATTAAATATAAAGGTCATATCTTCCGCGCCAAAGGGAGCTTTAATCGAAGAAACGCCAAGAGGTTATGAAATTTTAGTACCTTAAAACCTCTCACTTGTGTCTGCAATGCATGATTTGTTATGCTTTTACTTATGATAGAGGGGAGGAATAGATTTGCTACTTTTGATTGTAGTCCTATTCTCAGTGTTTTATTTGTTCCAAATCAACCGTATGACGTATGCGCTTTGCGAGCGCAAAGAAATACCTGAAGAACGACAACCTAAAATTTTCCGTACCATTAATGTACTCATTACCATTCTTTTAGTGTCGCTTTATTTAGAAGTTATTTTTTCAGCCTAAAAAGACGAGATTTGCCAAACAGCAAGTCTCGTCTTTGTCATTTTAATAGAAGTACGCCGCACCGACAATAATTAATAAAATGAACAATACAACTAATAGCGCGAAGCCTGCGCCGTAGCCGCCGCCGCCACCGTATCCTTGGTTACCCATCTCAACACCCCCCTCCTATCATTTATACTATGCGGGGGGCTTTACAAAACTTAGGCAACTTACATAGGGAACCATTTAGTTTTTTTTGCGTTTATGTTATAGTATCTATTGCATTGGAAATTTATTTAAGGGAGTTTTTTACAGATGAAAAAAACAGTTTTCGCGTTAACACTGGCCGCTTCTATTGGTCTTGCTGCATGTAGTGATCCAGGAGAAGAAGTAGTTGTTTCAACAAATATTGGCGATATTACGCAAAATGAGTTTTATGAGCAAATGAAATCATTAGCGGGTACTGCTATGTTACAGCAAGTGGTAATAGACCAAATTTTAAGCGACAAATATGAAGTAACGGATAAAGAAATCGAGGAAGAGTTCAAAGTTTACAAAGAGCAATACGGTGAATCTTTACCTGCGTTATTATCTTCAAATGGCTTAACAGAAGAAACATTCCGCGATAGCTTACGTTTCAGCATTTTGCAGAAAAAAGCTATGGCTGATGTAGAAATTCCAGAAGAAGACTTAAAAGCTTACTATGAGCAAGCAAGCCAAGAGTTGCATGCTCGTCATATCCTAGTGGAAACAGAAGAAGAAGCAAAAGCCATTATTGAAGAATTAAAAAATGGCGCCGATTTTGCTAAATTAGCGAAAGAAAAATCAACAGATACAGCTTCAGGTGCTGAAGGTGGCGATCTTGGATGGTTCTCAGTAGGAAAAATGGTTGAACCATTCACTGATGCAGCTTATTCTCTTGAATTGAACACAATTTCTGAGCCTGTAAAATCAGAATTTGGCTTCCACATCATTGAAGTATTAGATAAGCGTGATGTAGAAGGCTATGGTACATTCGAAGAAAAAGAAGCAGAAATCCGTGAAATCGTTGCTGCTGAGGTGGCAGATTGGGCAACTGTTCAAGCTGACTTAATCAAAGAAGCAGAAGTAAAAGTAAAAGACGAAGATTTAAAAGGCGCATTTTAATACAAAAAGACCTGTTCATCCGCGGATGGACAGGTCTTTTTCTGTAAAGTAACGTTAGATTTTTTTCACAAACTCAGATTTTAACTTCATTGCACCGAAGCCATCGATTTTGCAGTCAATATTATGGTCGCCTTCTACTAAGCGAATCCCTTTTACCTTTGTTCCTTGTTTTAACGTAGAAGAACTTCCCTTTACTTTCAAATCTTTGATGACTGTAACAGTGTCTCCGTCCTGAAGTAAATTGCCGTTTGCATCCTTTGCGACTAAGCCCTCTTCTTGTGTTTCTTCCGCAACTTTTGACCACTCATGTGCACACATTGGACAGACAAAGTTTAACCCATCCTCATATGTATAGCTTTCGCCGCATTGCGGACAATTTGGTAAGTTTGCCATTTATATTTCCTCCTCGCAATTTATCCTTTATAGTCTGTCATAGAGAACTGCTTCTGACAAGCTATTGCACTGTTCTTGAAATACCTGTCCGCACAAGCTGTTTCACAGATTGGACAAATTGTTCGCTTGGAATTTCCATGTGATTAGGCAAAGCAATACTTTGGAATATAAATCCAACAATTAATGCAGTGGGGATATCTTGGTTTACATATCCTTGTTCCTTGCCTTCGTTAATAACCGCTTGCAACGGCTCGTACATATCACGATGCATCAGATGCAAAGTATGCATTTTTTGCTCAAGTTCTGCATTCCCTTTTACATTAATCAAATGCGTACTAGACAATAGTCGGTGCAAGTCTTTGGAATCCGTTATGACAGTCAAGATTTCATCGAATTGTTGATCAAATGTTTGTGTACGATCTATACTTCCAAATGCCTCCAATATACGTTCCATATGCTGCAGCATAAAATTAATCACAAGCTCTTCTTTGTTAGTATAATATTTATAAATAGCCGCGCGTGATACATGCAATGCCTCTGCTAACAAGCCAATTGTATACCCTTCATATCCTACTTCAAGTAACAGCCGTTCTGTTTCTTTAAAAATTTCCACTGAAGAAAATTTCCTCTCCCTAGCCAAGGCGCCACCTCATTCTAGCCATTTTCAAATACATTGATTATAGCACTCTTTCATATTCTATGTATATTTCTAATGAAAAATCGCCATTTTATCTCCACAAAAGCAAGCATACCTTGTCGCTAAAAGAGGAGATTTTACAGGTTTTCGCTTACTTTTGAGCCATTCGGGAAAAATTATTAGGAATTTTGCCATTTATCATATAAAACAGTATATTATAAATGATAACTAAACTTGAAGGAGTGTTCTATTTGAGTACAACAAAACGCGCTTACAATTTCAATGCAGGTCCATCTGCTTTACCTCTTGAAGTGTTAGAGGTAGCACAAAAAGAATTGCTAGATTACCAGCAAACTGGAATGTCAATCATGGAGATGAGTCACCGCAGTGCCACATTTGAGGAAGTACATAACAGTGCTATCGCTCGCCTACGTAAAGTTTACAGCATTCCTGAAAATTATGAAGTGCTGCTTTTACAAGGTGGCGCAAGCTTACAATTTACAATGATTCCAATGAACTTTTTATCTGAAGGTGCAACAGCTAGCTACGTCCAAACAGGAGCTTGGTCAGAAAAAGCATATAAAGAAGCAAAACTATTCGGTACGATTAAAGAAGCAGCTTCTACAAAAGCTGAGAACTATAAAAGTATCCCCGCTGTAGCTGATATCGCATATGACGCTGATGATGCATATGTCCATATCACTTCAAACAACACGATTTTTGGTACACAATGGAAAGAGTTCCCTGTTACTGGCGATGTACCGCTAGTAGCTGATATGTCTTCTGATATTCTATCAAAGCCTGTAGATGTAGCAAACTTCGGCATTATTTATGCAGGTGCTCAAAAGAACCTTGGTCCATCTGGTGTGACAGTGGTAATCATTCGTAAAGATTTAATCGAAAAAGCGAATAAGAACATCCCAACAATGTTAAAATACGCGACACATGCAGACAACAACTCTTTATACAATACACCACCGACATTCGGCATTTATATGCTAGGAGAAGTATTGAAATGGGTCGAAGCGCAAGGTGGCTTAGAGCAAGTTGCAAAAAACAACGAAGAAAAAGCAGCTTTAATTTACGATACAATTGATGCTTCAAACGGCTTCTACTATGGACATGCAGAAAAAGAAGCCCGTTCATTAATGAACATTACATTCCGTGTAGCAGATGAAGAATTGGAGAAAAAGTTCTTGGCAGAAGCAAAAGCAGCTGGTTTCGTTGGCTTAAATGGCCACCGCTCTGTAGGTGGATGCCGTGCATCTACTTATAACGCTGTCCCACGTGAAACTTGCCAGGCACTTGCTGACTTCATGGTAAAATTCCAACAAGAAAACGCCTAATTCCTGTAACCCCTGAACTTTTTCAGGGGTTATTTTTTTGCCTATGAGAAAAGAGATTCTTTACTGCACAGCATGGGATAAATAATGAAGACGGAAAAAAAGCCAAACAGAAATCCCGTTTGGCTTTTCTATTAAATATTCGGCTTGTAAAAGGCGCGATTGTCTAATGGGAAAAGACGCTCTGTAAATTCGCCCGGCTTCGTTTTTTCTAAAGCGCGATTTAGCATATTCATCTTGGCATCGATATTATCGATATAGTGCAGCATTTCCGCCTCTTGAATCATCGGTTTTTTCGGACTGCCCCACTCTTCTTTTCCGTGATGTGATAATACTAAGTGCTGCAGTAACATCACTTCTTCTCCATCTATCTCTAAATCTTTAGCTGCTTGCCCAATTTCATTGACCATAATCGTAATATGCCCAAGCAGATTTCCTTCTACTGTGTAAGCTGTACCGACAGGACCAGTTAACTCAATTACCTTACCGATATCATGCAAGATAACACCTGCATACATTAAATCCCGATTCAATGTTGGATATAAGTCGCTAATCGCTTTACTTAAGCGCAGCATAGAGACAACATGATCTAATAGACCCGATGCATAATCATGATGATTCTTTGTGGCTGCCGGGAAAACTAAAATTTGTTCTTGATACTTTTTCACAAGATAGCGGGTAATACGTGAAATGGCTGGATTTTTAATTTCAAAGAAAAATTGTGTAAGCTCCTCATATAATTGCTCTTTTGGTGTCGTAGCACTCGGCAGTAAATCACCAATCGATATTCCTTCCTCCGGGCGCGCTATACGGATTTGCTTAATGCGCAATTGATTTTTCCCGCGGTAGTCATGAATTTCTCCCCCTACCCGCACGATAACCTGCGCTTGGTATGTTTTTTCATGCTCTTCATTGGTATCCCAAAGCTTGGCCTCGATGTCGCCGCTGCGATCTTGCAAAAGCAATGACATAAACGGCTTCCCAACTGTGGTTACACCTTTTTTCGCCTCTTTTATTAATAAAAATTGATCTACTTGTTCCCCGACTTGGAGTCTCGTAATGCCTTTCACGAATACTCACTCCTTCTATACGCTATTGTCTTTTATTGTACCATGTTCTCATCTGATTGTTCGATCAGAAACTTCGTCATATTATATATATATTTTCTACTTTATGCAGTTTGTTGCGTGAATTATAGAAATATTTTGTGTATAATAGTTTTATATTCAGAACAAAGGGTGATGAAAATGGCAAATTATCGGTTTACGGCATTCGAAAAAACAGGGGAAACATTATTTGATGAAATTTGGACTTTTGAAAATGATGAGGTAGCTAAAGAACAAGGACAATTACAGGTTGATGAAAAAGGGGTCGCAGAAAAAACACATCGTTTAGTTAATTCTTCTGGAAAACTGATTTTATTCCACGTTTAACGACATATATGTGCGGACAAGCTATGCAAGGGATTGTATAGCTTTTTATATTTCCTAAGGAAACAGCTGTCATACAAACGCTTAGTCTATATAACAGCTCTACTTCATAAAGCGAAACTTTCATCCTTGGGACTTTTATGGAGTAAATCTTATTGCCCTTTAAATTCCGGTACTCTTTTTTCTACAAAAGCGGCTATACCTTCTTTATGATCTGCCGTTTGACGCATAGCAGCCTGTCCCTTCGCTTCATTTTGAAGCATAGTCTCTAATTGGGACAAATTCGCAGCATGTAAAATCATTTTGGTCTCAATCATTGCTACGATTGGAGAAGCTAAAAACTTCCCTATAATTTGATCAACCATGCCTTCTGCCGCCCCGTCTGCAACTTGATAATCGATTAACCCTTGTTCTAACGCTTCGACAGCGTTCATTACTTTGCCTTCCCATATCATTTGTTTAGCTTTGACTGTTCCCACACGTTCCTTCATAAAGAAATGCCCGCCTCCATCTGGAATAAGGCCAATTCCGATAAAGTTCATCGCTAATTTACTATTTTCTTCTGCTACTACAATATCGCTTCCTAAAGCCAAGCTAAAGCCAAGCCCTGCTGCCGCTCCGTGAATTTGCGCAATCGTTAACATCGGCAGTGTATAATAAGCCTTCGTTAATCTTGTGATAACATCCATGACTTCATCAAAGTTAGCAAATGCACCGCCATCTGATTGCATCAGCTTGACATCTCCGCCTGCTGAAAAGACTTTTCCTTCTCCTTTGATGACTAGAATTTGTACGCCTGTTTCTTCATGCAAGGCTTCGAAACATGCTGCTAGTTCTTCCATCATCTTTACATCCATTGCATTCATGGCTTGTGGACGGTTCAACGTTACTGTTGCTTTGCGCTCTGCTATTTCTAAGCGAATTGTTTCGTACATACTATAATCCCCCTTTAAAATGAACGTTCATTCATAAAAATTCGACACTCTATAATGAATACCCTCTTTTGCAAAATTAAAATTGTCAAAATTGTGTCTTTTGTAAAATGTTCGTTTTAAAAGCACTTCTGCTCATAAATATCGGTTTTTAAATATTCAGGAAATTCGATTGTACCAATGTTTGTAAACTTTGATAACGTTTACACTCAAAAACAATAAAAACGAACAATTAAAACAATAAAGTGATATTCGTTCGTGTTTATTGTATTTTCCGCAGATAAACAAAGCTCATTTTTAATTTTTTTCAGAAATATTATTGACAAACATGAACATTCGGGATTATGATGTTAACAAATTTAATCACATTAAATATAGTGATGGAGACATGCTTGTCGTTATTCTTTCTACAGAGAGCTGATGGTTGGTGCAAATCAGTGCAAGGTGCGATAAAGTTCAACTCCTGAATAGATAGGCTGAAACTAAGTATGCCTATTCCGTCACCTGCACGTTACGCAGCAGAAAGAGGTCGTAGCTTAAATCTACGATAAACAAGGGTGGCACCGCGTAAGATTGTTCATTAACAGCCTTTCGCCCCTTACATGTAGATGTAAGGGGTGGAAGGCTTTTTATTTTATATTAAAAGAGGAGCGAAATAAAATGACAACAGAATTATTAGAAGCAACACAAACAATTAATGTGTTTATTGCAGATCCATTAAGCGAGGATGGTATTTTCCCCCTTCGCCAAGAAACAGGTTTAAATTTAAACCTAATCGTTGATACAGGTCTTACACCTGAAGAGTTAATTTCTAAAATCGCTGATGTGCACGTATTGCTAGTGCGCTCTCAAACAACGGTTACTCGCGAAGTAATCGAAGCAGCGAAAAACCTAAAATTAATCGGCCGTGCTGGTGTCGGTGTCGATAACATCGATTTAACAGCTGCTACTGAACACGGAATCATCGTGGTGAACGCACCAGATGGTAACACAAACTCAGCTGCCGAGCATACAATTGCAATGATGACATCTCTCGCTCGCCATATCCCTCAAGCTTTCAACACGCTGAAAAACGGAAAATGGGACCGTAAATCTTATGTCGGTGTTGAGCTGAAAAATAAAACATTAGGCGTTGTAGGCTTTGGACGTATTGGAGTAGAAGTAGCTTACCGTGCAAAAGGTTCTCGCATGAATGTAATGGCTTATGACCCATTCTTATCTGAGGAACGTGCAAATGAACTTGGAGTGACAAAAGCAACGGTAGAAGAAATTTGTCAAGCGGCTGATTTCATCACAGTTCACACACCATTGCTACCTGAAACACGCAATCTTTTAAATAAAGAAAAATTTGATTTAATGAAAGACGGTGTACGTGTTATTAACTGTGCACGTGGCGGTATCATTAACGAAGACGATTTATATGATGCAATTCTATCTGGTAAAGTAGCAGGTGCTGCACTTGACGTGTTCGTGGAAGAACCGGCAACAGACCACAAGCTATTAACATTACCGCAAGTAATCGCTACACCTCACTTAGGAGCATCTACTGTAGAAGCACAAGAGTCTGTAGCAGTTGACGTATCAAACGACATTATTAAATTCTTTAAAACAGGTACTGTAACAAACCCAGTAAACATGCCTTCTATTCCAAAAGAAAAACTTGCAGAAGTAGAGCCATTCTTCGCTCTTGCTGAGAAATTAGGCAAGTTCTTAATTCAAGTAACAGCAGGTACTGTAAAAGAACTAAATATCTCTTATGCTGGTGAAGTAGCAAACTACGATGTACGTCCATTAACAGCGAATGCAATTAAAGGCCTGCTATCTACAAACCATGGTACGCATGTCAATGACGTAAACGCTCGTTATTTAGCTGAGCGTGTTGGCATTAAAATCAATGAACATAAAACAACAACAGCAAAAGGCTTCACTAACTTAGTAATAGTAGAAGTAAAAACAGGTGAAGAAACTCACTCTGTAGCAGGTACTTTACTAAACGGTCTTGGCGCTCGTATCGTAAAAGTAGAAGGTTTCGTAGTGGATGTGAAGCCAGAAGGCAACTATTTATACATTAAAAACACAGACAAACCAGGTGCGATCGGTCGTGTAGCAATGAAATTAGCAGAAAGCGATATTAACATCGCAACGATGCAAGTAGGTCGCGATGAAGTTGGCGGATCTGCGGTTATGATGTTAGGTGTGGATAATGAGGTTACAGCTGAAGAAATAGCAGTTGTTTCTACACTTGAAAACATTGATGAAGTAAAATCAATTAATCTATAATCACTATGCAAGCTGTCTCTTAAAAGAGGCAGCTTTTTTCATGGACAAATTAAATATAAAAGCGTGTAGACAAAGCCGTATTTCGACTTTATCTACACACTGAAGTAGTAACGGGCTCTTTTTAGGAAACTAGTGATTGTGATAATAGTGATGTAATGGAAGCGAGTCCTGTCTTTACCTGTTTTCTAAAACATACTGGACACGTAGATTGCACGACTTTTAAAAACAATTCAACTAGTTGTAGCTCTTTGATAGATAACATTTTTAATAACGGTAAGTTTTTGCTCATTCCTGTAGATGTCGGGGCAAAATCCTGGATGAAGTCAACAAAAGTAAAGTTTCGTAAACTAATATCCTCTAAACTTAAAATCAATCGAATCGCTATTTGTTTGTGTTCAATTGAAAATGTGTGCTGAATTAATGTACTCATTTGTTGAAAGTTTGTTGCTTGCATTCCGTTTCACTCCTTTAACGCTATATACTCTTTACCCCAATAAACGATAAAGTGAAACTTCAATCAGTGGGGTTTTCCTTATCCCCACTGATTGTTAGTTGAACCAATCGGGCTTTTACGGGGAGTTGATCTCCCACCTATACTTCTTGGTCTTCTTAAGCCTGTAGGTGGGAGTCTTACTGCCCGTTAATGCGGGATAAATGAAGCATAATAGTCAGGAATGCCACTAATTACCTACCTAAAAAACACCCGTTTGCATGCTTCTCATCAATAGAAGGCTACTAGCGATAAATAGTCAATCGCACTAGCTATAAGACCAGGAAAACGATTGGCTACTCCGATACCGGCAATTACTATAACTCCAAAAGCACCTACTGAAATAAACCTTGATAATAATTGATGCTGTTTTTGCATCGTGTGATTGGATTCATGTGATTTTTTACTGCGTACAAGTGATTTCAATCTCTCTGTATCTTTTCGGAGGAGATCAGCACATGTTACACAAAGCACTGCTACGTGTTGGTCAACAGTCACCGTTTCCATATATAACTGTGTCCTTCCGCAATTTTCGCATGTGCATATCATAAACAGAACCTCACTTAAATAGATTGTATTTTCATTATACACTAAATTTTCTGATAATTAAATCGTTTAATATTAAAGGTTCCGTCTGAAAAGTCATTTTGAGACAAAACCTTTGCGACCACCGCAGGAGCGATACGTCCTAAGAGATCATGACCAAATAGAATAGGGGGTGTTCAAAAAGTTTTACTTTTTGAACACCCCCTTCCTTCAATTTGCTATTATGATAATGTCTTTACAAGCTCTAACAATTCCGTTAACGATGTTACTTCATATGTAGGTAGGACATTTGGGTTTCGTGGTTTCTCCTCGCGATTAATCCACACATTACGCATTCCTACGCGGGATGATCCTAAAATATCTGTCATTAGATTATCCCCTACCATGATGCTTTCCTCAGCAGTGATATTGGCTGTTTTCATGACATGTTCGAAAATAGAAGCATCAGGCTTCCCTTTACCGAAATCCCCAGAAATGATGACATAGTCA
The DNA here is from genome assembly GCA_014595895.1 of Lysinibacillus odysseyi. Classification (GTDB taxonomy): domain Bacteria; phylum Bacillota; class Bacilli; order Bacillales_A; family Planococcaceae; genus Lysinibacillus_B; species Lysinibacillus_B odysseyi_A. The sequence continues at coordinate 262,968 of JABUKB010000002.1, forward strand.
AAGTACGGAGCAATTTCCGGTGTAATCTCTAATTTTAAATTTTGTAAACTTGGTGCGCCATTTGTTAATAAAATTAATTGATACTGATCCTTTAACTGGTCTAACACTTCGAATGTATCTTCATATAGGAATGGAGCTACTTTACGTTCTGCTACAAAGCGCTCACCTAGCTCTGCCCCAAATTCTGCATCATCAATCCCTAGCGCTTTTAAACCATTCGTCCATGCTGCTGCACGGTACCCAGGCACAATTTCTTTCATTTGCTGGAACTCCGGTGTTGGGTCATCAAATGTGCCCCAAAGCCCTTCGAATGGGTTGATGCCAATCGTTACTGTATGCTCGTATGTTTCATAACCTTCATACAGTTCACGGGCTGCGGCACGCACACTTTCTTCCAAAACAGCTGGCTCTACATCGTATTTAATACTTGCATACTCACATGTTCTTTCGAAAGCTGTTTTTACTGATTTTTGATCCCATAATAAGGTATCATCCAAGTCAAAAATAATCGTTTTAATTGTCATATATGTCGCTCCTAAATTAAAGTGTTTGCTCATTTAGTGTAACATATTATTATCTTAAAATTCGGAATGATTTTCAGCTTTCTCCTCCTAAATATTATGCGCTTATTTGCGATTTAGCTTCGACATGATATTTTGTATGCGTTCTTCAGCAGCCTTTTTTTCAGCAGATAACACACGGAAGTAATAGCCTTCTGTAGTTGCTGTGATTTCTACAATATCTCCTTCACGCACTTCTACATCAATATCGAGCCTCGGAATAATCAACTGCTCCGTTTCGGCAGGACGCTTTAGAAAAATAGCATAGCCTGCTTCAAATCGATCTAGTGTATAGTTATTCGAACTCACTCACAATCTCCCCCTTTGCGTTTAGTAACTGCGCTTTGTCCCCTGAATTCAGCCAAATGGGTTTAGTTGTCCACTTTAAGGTAATATTTGTCTCTTGAGCATCTGGTCCGCTCGATACTTGAATAGACTTCCCGGGCTGTATTGTAATATTCGGAAATTGAAATACTTGATTCCCTTCGATTGACACGAGCTGCCAACCATTTATATTCACTGCTTCGGCTCCGCTATTTTGAATCGTCACAAGCTCCTTGTGTAAATCTTTTGCTACGATTTCTACATTGCCTGTTGTTTTAGGTAGTGCAACAGAGCTTGTCGCCCCTATACCTGTCCACTCTTTTGCCTGGATATCATACTCTACCCCGTCAGTCACCACAACAATATTCCCTGCTTCCGCGGTTCCGTAAATCTTGCTCCCTGCTTGCTTTAATGATTCAATAACTTCAAAATGCGGATGACCGTATTTATTATCCTGCCCATAGCTTAAAATCGCCGCTTCCGGGTTCACTGCTTCGATAAATGCCGGTGAGCTGCTCGTATTGGAACCGTGGTGCCCTGATTTCAAAATAGTCGCCTGAACATTTTGCGTTTGCATTAGTTCTTGCTCCATATCAATCCCTGCATCCCCGGTTAATAAAAAGGACACATCTCCATATGTAACCTTCAGCACGATAGAAGCTTCATTATTATCGGAGGCTTCCTTGTTAGAGCTTAGTACCTGAATATCTACATCAGAATCCAGTGATATTTTTTCCCCGGCTTTCGGTACGATATACGGAATATTTTTATCCGCTATTAAAGTGATCATTTCTTCATAGGTTTGCGAGGTGTGCACTTTTCCGGAGTCGATAAAATTTTTAATGGAAATGGAATTTAACACCGATACTAAACCACCAATATGGTCTGCATCGGGGTGGGTCGCTACTACATATTCCAAGCGTTCTACACCTTGGTTCCGTAGGTATTCTACGACATTTTCCCCCTCCCCTTTCATCCCGCCATCAATTAGCATAAATTTACCATTCGGTGTTTCCAGCAGAATAGAATCTCCCTGTCCTACATTTAAAAAATGCACATACATGTCATCGCCTGCAGTAGCTGGGGATGGTTGAATGGTGATATTAGTACAGCCCGCAAGCAATGTTGCAATAAGTATAAACAATAATTTCTTCATGATGATTTTCCTTTTTCTTTTTATTGTACCTTACTATTCCCTTTTTTTCTTACTAGCAACTTGTAAAGTTATTGTAATATATCTTCTATTTACAATTTTTAATAAAAATATATGCTATCTAAATATAAACTTCATAAAGATAGATTATATTTAATACTGGCAAGATTAATTATTTTACTTTAGGAGGGTTTACCAATGAATAAATGGGTTAAATCAATGAGTGCACTTACTTTAGCAGGAGCCTTTACTGCCTCCGCTGTTGTCCCTACATTTACAGCAGAGCAACCAGTCAAGGAACAACTAGTTAAAGACGAAAAGAAACCAACGAATGTTATTATGTTAGTAATGGATGGTTCTAGCGACAATGTTTCTACACTATCCCGTTGGTATACAGGGAAACCATTAGCTCTTGATTCAATTTTAACAGGCGGTGTCCGTACATATTCAGCTGAATCAGCGATTACAGATTCAGCTCCAGCAGCAACAGCCTTAGCGACTGGATTCAAGTCAAACTCTGGCTATGTAGGTGTTCTTCCTTCTAAAATTACGATGCCTGGTGTAGAAGGAAACGAAGCAGATGCCTTTAAACCAGTAGCAAATGTACTAGAGGGTGCAAAATTGCAAGGTAAGGCAACTGGCATTATTTCTACAGCAGAAATCCAACATGCTACTCCTGCTGGTTTCTCATCTCATGCAACAAAACGCAGCAACTATGATGATATTGGAGAACAACAAGTGTATCAAGGCATGGATGTTGTACTAGGTGGAGGCTTCAATTCATTAAAAGATACGCGTAAAGATGGGGAAGATTTAGTCGAAGTAATCGAAAATAACGGTTATGAATTAGTGCAAACACGCGATGAACTACTCAATGCAGATGGCGATAAACTATGGGGTTCCTTCGCACCAAGTGATTTAGCATACGAATTTGACCGTACAACGACAAAACCTGAACAGCCATCTTTAGCTGAAATGACAAGTAAAGCAATCAATACATTAAGCAAAGATGAAGATGGCTTTTTCTTAATGGTAGAAGGCAGTAAAATTGACTGGGCAGCTCATGCCAATGACACAATCGGTATGATTAGCGACTTTTTATCATTTGACAAGGCAGTCGCTGAAGCACTAGATTTCGCTGAAAAAGACGGCAATACATTAGTAATCGCAGTAACTGACCATGGAAACAGCGGGATTACAATCGGTAATTCAAACACAACAAGCGGCTATGACAAAATGGATATCTCAGAATATATCAATCCATTAAAAGAAGCCAAATTAACTGTGGAAGGTGCCCTTAGCTTATTAAAAGAAGACCGTTCCAACTTAGAGGAAGTAGCAGGTTATTATGGCTTAAATAATTTAACAACGGAAGAACGCCAAGCTTTAACGAGCTCTAAAAACATTGGCGGTACACTCGCTCAATTATTAGCTAACCGTGCAAATATTGGTTATACAACTGGCGGACATACAGGTGATGATGTATTCCTTTACTCTTATGGTCCAAATAAAGTAACAGGTCTTGTAGACAATACAGATCTAGCAAAATCTATGGCTGACTTCATGGATATTGATCTGGAGCACACAACAGCTACCTTATTCAATGATGCTGAGGAGGCCCTAGGAAAGAAAGGTTTCGAAGTATCAATTGACAAAACTGACGCGAATAACCCGAAACTAATCGTTAAAAAAGGGAACCGTGAATATATTCTAGAAGAAAACAAAAATACTGTCACAAAGAAAACAACATTAGGAAAGCGTACACTAACAGCGACAAAAGAATTCGATTCTATTCACTTCTATAACGATCAAGCATTCTATGTGTCTGATGCGGTTTTAAAATATATTAAATAATACAAGAAAAGGGGGCGTTCAAAAAGTAAAAACTTTTTGAACGCCCCTCTTCTAGTTGTTAATTATCCCTTAGAAAGTATTGCTCCTGCGGTGGTCGCATCAAAATACCACCATCCTCGTCGCAAAGGTTCCGTCTCAAAATGACTTTTCAGACGGTCCCTTTTTTACTATTGATATAGCTCATTTAAAATGGCAATTTTCTTTTGGATTGCTTCTTCAAATGTCATAATATAGGCAGCCGGATCTTTTGGGTTGTGGAACTGTGTAATTTTTCCTGTTTCCGGATGGACAAATTTAGACGAAGCCCCGCAACCAATACCTAAAATCGTCTGCACCTCTTCCATAATCACAATATTGTAGATCGATTCCTCCCCCGGTTTACAATAGCCGACATTTTCTAAATTGCCTAAGATATTTTTCTGACGGTATAAGTAGTAAGGCACATAGCCATTTTCTTGTGTCCAATCTGAAGCCATTTGCATCATTTCTGCCACCGTATCACGGTCTGCCACTTTATATTTATCCTTATTGCGTGTCATTTCGGATGCACGTTTAAAACTTAGCGTATGCACTGTCAGAGATTCTGGCTGCATTTTCGCTGATTCATCTAATGAATGCTGGAATTCTTCTATCCCTTCATTTGGCAAGCCGATAATTAAATCCATATTAATATTGTTCATCCCCATATTGCGGGACAGCCAGAATTTATCTACCGTTTCTTCCACGGTATGATGACGGCCGATTGCTTTGAGTGTTTCTTGTGTATAGCTTTGCGGATTCACGGAAATACGATCAATCCCCCACTTTTTCAGTACTTCTATTTTTTCAGGAGTAATAGTATCTGGGCGACCTGCCTCTACCGTAATTTCGCGAATCGATTCTTTATTGGGGAATGATTCAAACATTGTTTGATACAAAGCATCCATTTCATGTGCTTCAATGGATGTCGGAGTACCCCCGCCCCAATAAATCGATGTAATGCGCATATTTTTTTCCGTCAGCCATTTGCCAAGCTCGCGCAGCTCAATATGCAATCCATCAATAAACTTCTCTACACGTCCTGCTTTTCGGTTGGACTGAATGGCGTAGGCTGGGAATGTACAGTAAGCACACATCGTTGGACAAAACGGCACACCTATATAAATGGAAATTTCACGTCCGATCTCCTCTAAATCTGGAATGACTTCTAATTGGCGTGCTACAATTTCTTTCAGTAAATTGATTTTCAGGTCTGATAATCGGAAATCCGTTTTTAGCTTTTCAAATATTTCCGCCTCCGATAAGCCTTCCTTCCGAAATTTATGATAGAGCTTTGTCGGGCGCACACCTGTTAAAATCCCCCATTGCTGCGTCATTCCTGTATATTGCTCGAGCGCATCTAGCATGACATGCGATAATGCACGCTTCAAACGAATATTTTGCTCTTTTTCTGTCCCTTCTGTCTTGTAGCCAATGGTATAATGACTATGATAGGTTTGCCCTTCTACCACTAATTCAGCCGACGTAGTAATCGTATAGTCCGCGGCAATGGCATGTTCAAAATGCATCGTCATATTAGCACCTTCTTGCGTCAGCTGAATCACCGAATCCTCATAAAATAAATTAGCAATATGATTTAAGACACGAGTCCAATCTTCTTTATATTGTTGTGGTATATAGATCGTTTTCATTTTTATTCTCCACTTTCATTTAAATTCATCTATTTATTTCGTTCCTTATTGATTCCATTATCCCTTAGCCTACTACCCTTTACATTCGGCTTTGTGTCCATGCACAAAAATGCTTGCCAGAGGCTTCCCTTTTTCTAGCTAGTGTTTGTACATCCGCTGAAAAAGCAAAACATCTTATCTATTGTATCAAAAATTGCTCCTATTGATAGAGAAGAATGTGCTGGTAAAACTTTATATTGTTTCACCTTACATTAACCATTTATTAACATTATTGTTCTATAGTTAGAATAGTTCAAAGGCATTGTCATATGATAAGGGGCATACATTTGCTGAGACATATATCGGTTCAAAATTTTATATTAATAATAAAGGAGTGTTGACGTTGGTCAGAATATTATCGTTTCCCGAAATTCCGTTTGAAAGCATTTTAAACGAGGTAGTGCTGTCTTTCCACAATTTTGATTTAGCTAGATGCGATGAGCGGACTTTTTACATTTCCATCTCTATAGCGAGCAAGCAACAGAAAGTCATTGGTGATTTAATCTTTTTAACGGATAAGCAGGATTTATACGGAGCGATTTCTTTAAATGAAAAATATGATGAGGTTCGCGCATTTTTCAAAAAGCTTTTCGACTATGATTTGCTTTATTCTGATGAGCTAGCAATCGCCCATGCCGTTCGCAAGTTCCCGCAATTTAAAAAATCCTTGCAACAGTATGCCGTTCAGTATCCTAAAAATGTGCAGTCGAAATTCTTTCATTAAAAAAGGAACACACATGACAAGTGCGTTCCTCCCTTTTTATAGACCTTCGTATAGTGATTGAATAGGCTCTACTAACATACGATTTGCTTCTTCCAGCACTGTGCTCATTGCCATTTCAGCTTCTAGCATTGCCAAGATTTTTGGGTTTTGCTGAGCTAATTGAGCAGCCTTTTGCAAATAATTATACTCATCTTCTAATAATTCTTCGCCTGCTACTTGCTTTTGCTGTAACTTCTTTTGAATATCGCGGAAGTTTGTGAAAAGCTGGCGTGCTTCTTCATCACTTTTTACTGCCGCTACTGTCTCTTCAAGTGCTTTAAACTCATCTGTCTCACGGAAAAATGGCTGTAGCTTGCTAATCTCATTGTAGATTGTCATAAATAAGTCCTACTCTCTATAATTTAGTTCGTCCAATAGACGATAAGCGCTTGTATAACACCGACCAATCCACCAATAATACCGCCCAACCATGTGATCATGCGTAATTCTCGGCTAATAATGCCTAGTACAAGTTCTTCAAGTTTTGCAATAGGGAACGAATCCACTTGTTCACGCACTACCTCTGCTAAGTGTAAACGTTGCAGTAAATCTTCAATTTTATGTTCAGCCTCTGTAAAAATTTTATCTGTTACTTTTGGTAATAGCTCGTGCTTTGCCCAGTCATTCCCTTGAGGCCAATAATATGAAATTGTCTGATCCAAACGGTCATCGATAGCTAGCTGCGTTTTTGCATATTGTTGAATGCTCTCCTCAATGGTATCAAAGTTTACGTCTTTCATAAAGTCCATTGCCGGACGCGCTTTCACTTTTTCCCATTCATTTGAAAAAATTCGCAGTAACAAGGCTTCTGTTCCTGGGGCTTGGAAAAACTTCACTAGCTCCTTTTGGACTTTTTCTACAATAGACATTGAATCGCCGAAAAGCATTTGCACCATGCCGCCAAACGAACCCTTTGTTGCTAAAAAGTCATCAAGCATATTTTTAATAGCCAATGATCCTTCAGGAGATAAAAAATACGTTTCTCCTTTTTTCAAAATTTGCGCAACAGCCTCTTCTACCTTTTTGTCTAGTACCGGCTCTAAATCTGTCGGTAATAATTGTTGAATTGTTTTTGCAGACAGTGTATTTTTGACATTTTCAATCTGGCTATGGATGAGTTCATCTACTTTTTGCTGTGCTGTTTGCGGTAAATGTCCAAATCCAGCAACCTCTAGCCAATCCTTCAGTGTTTTATCATTTAAAAAGATTTCCTGCTCTACTTTTGCTTGGGCAAAATTTAGCACTTGCTGACGTACGTCAGGTGACAGGAACTTTTTTTTAATCGTAGTAGGGGTCAATAAATAATCCGTGACTGTTTTCCCTAACTGTATAGCGAGCAGATCACGCCGTTTCGGAATGAGCCCGGGCGTTAAAGGTAAACGCCATTTCATAAAGTAAATTGGTTTAAACGGACGAAACAGCATTTTAATGGCCATAAAGTTTGTAGCTGCTCCGACGACAGCACCGACAACAGCCAGTAATAGCAGTAATCCCCAAAGACTATCCATGTTGCATCCTCTCATTTCTATATCAACTATTGTTATTATACCACCGACAAGGAAAAAAATAGCTTATTCTATTAAGCCTGGGTGAATTCATGACATTTGGAGCAAGTTAAACGTTGCATCCGATTAACTATATAAAGTACGATTAAAGGGGGAGGTCGGTTTCATGATTCAACATTTTAGTTTTAAACCTTTATATGAAAATACACAATTACCAGGATGGGCACTATCTTTTTTCTATAAACAGCAACGTTACCAAGCTGAGTATAAGAAGGACGGGGGCATTACTTTCATCGGCAACAAACCTACAAGCGAAGATTTAGCTGTCATCGAAAAGATGATTCATGAGCTTATGCTTTTCCATGTGTACGACTGATTGAACAATCGTCTCTTACTAATAAGAGGCGATTATTTTTTTGCTCCAATGACCTGCAATAATAGACAACAATATTAATATTTATAAATAGACAGAAAGTAACAGACTGCGTTATACTTAAAACTATAACGTGATGGTTTGAGGTGATATTTTGGGAACGAGAAACTAAAAATAGGCGAGCTGGCGGCAGCTACACAGGTCACAAAGCGAACAATTGACTACTATACGAATCTTGGGCTATTACAAGTAGAGCGTTCTGCATCCAATTATCGCTATTATGACCATTCGATGATTGAACGTATTCATTGGATCGAAGAACAAAAACGCCAAGGCAAATGCTTAGATGAAATCCATTGCCTGTTGCAAGCTGATACATACATCGAAAAGGAAATCGATATTCAAGAAATTCGACTGCAAATGAAAAAGCTCGAAAAAGATGTAGCTCAGCTAATGGAACAGATGGACGACAACGAGAAACGGCGCTTAAAGAAAAAGGTGTCACCGGAGGGTGTGGCACTTATGCAATCACTATTATTACTTTTAAATCACTAGGAGGTGAACGTTCTGCTCCGTGAGTAGAACGACTATTTGTCCACGGTCATTAACTTATCTATATTTGCGATTTTAATCGCTTTAACCGCATTCTTTGTGGCGACTGAATTCGCTATTGTAAAGGTACGTCAATCACGTATCGACCAGCTCTTATTAGAGGGTAAAGCAGGATCAGTCGCTGCTAAAAATGTTACGACCCATTTAGATGAATATCTATCTGCCTGCCAATTAGGTATTACTGTTACGGCATTAGGTATTGGTATGGTTGGTGAATCAACATTCGAATTCATTCTCCACCCATTATTCAAATCTATGGGTCTATCAACTGAATATATCCACTGGTTTACATTAGGCACAGCCTTCTTCCTAGCTACATTTTTCCATGTAGTTGTCGGAGAATTGGCACCCAAAACGATTGCCATTCAAAAGGCAGAAGCTGTGACTCTTTTATTTGCTAAACCCATTCAAATCTTTTACAAAATCATGTTTCCATTCATTTGGCTGTTAAACGGTTCGGCTCGTATTTTAATTCGTCTATTCGGTATGCGCCCAGCAAGTGAGCATGAATTATCGCATACAGAGGAAGAACTTCGATTATTGCTTTCTGAAAGCTATAAATCTGGTGAAATTAATATGAACGAACTAAAGTATGTAAACAACGTATTTGAATTTGATGATACAATTGCCCGTGAAATCATGGTGCCGCGTACGGATATTATCGGCTTTGATATTACGGCTACCTTTGAAGAAGTGCTGACACAAATTTCAGAACAGCGCTATACACGTTACCCTGTCTATGAAGGAGACCGTGATAACATTTTAGGGTTCTTGAACATTAAAGACTTCCTGACACTTGGCATGAATAATCGTGTGCATCCTGCTACGTTTAAGCTAGAGGACTTTATTAATCCGGTTATTCGTACAATCGAAACAACACCGATTAAAGACTTGTTACAAAGAATGCAAAAAGAGCGTATCCATATTGCCATTCTTTTAGACGAATACGGTGGTACGAGCGGGATGATTACTGTTGAAGATATTTTAGAAGAGCTTGTCGGGGAAATCCGCGATGAGTTTGATGACGATGAAATTCCAGAAATCCGCATGATTGGAGAAGACCACTATATCGTTCACTCCCAAGTACTATTAGATGATATCGCCAAGCTTTTAGTGATTGATATCGAGCATCCTGATGTCGATACAATCGGCGGTTGGTACTTCACAAATAATATGGATTTAGATATGAAGAAAGTCATCTTCCATGAAGGCTATGAATTTAAGATCCGAGAAATAGATGGACACCAAATTCAGTATCTAGAAATTAAAAAAACCATTCCTACAGAAGAAATTATTGAAGAATAAAAGCAAGACTATGTCATCCAACGACTGGGCGACATAGTCTTTTTTTATAGCGCTTTTGCCTGCAAGCGGTACATCGTCTCATAACGTCCTCCAAGGGCGATTAACTCGTCATGTGTCCCTTGCTCTACCATTTCACCACGATCTAGCACAATGATCTTATCGGCATTTTTAATCGTCGATAATCGATGGGCAATAATAAATGTTGTACGTCCTTGCTTCAGTACATTCATTGCATGCTGAATAATCTTCTCTGTTTCTGAGTCAATGCTGCTCGTTGCCTCATCTAAAATTAAAATAGCCGGGTCAAAGGCTAGCGCTCTTGCAAAAGAAATCAGCTGACGCTGACCTGATGACAAAGTACCCCCATTTTCAATAACTGGTTCATCTAATCCCTTTTCTAAATTTTTGAGCACACGATCTCCTCCAACAGCTTGTAGCGCTCGTTCTACACGCTCTCTACTAATTCTTGCATCATTTAAACTAATATTAGTAGCAATGGTACCCGTAAATAAATAAGGGTCCTGCAAAACGATCGCCATATGCTCGCGAATAGATTGGCGAGGAAAATCTTTAATATTTTGCCCATCAATGAAAATACGTCCCTGCTGCGGGTCATAAAAACGGAATAATAGATTGATAATCGAGCTTTTCCCTGAACCGGTATGCCCAACCAAGGCTACCGTCTCCCCCTTATTTGCTTCAAATTGAATATTTTTCAACACATATTCCGGCTCTTTATAGGCAAAAGATACTTGTTCAAATCTGACATTCCCTTGATAGCGTGGGATTTGTTTTGTGCTCACTGCTTCCCCTTTCTCATCCAGCAGTTCAAAGATACGGTCTCCAGCCACTAAAGAACGTTCTAATTGCGAAAATTGACTAACCATGTTCGTAATGGGATTGAACAGCCTTGTAATATAATCAACAAAAGCATACAAAGTCCCCGCTGTCACTGCCTCGGGGAATGTGATAGACTGCGTTCCGAAATAATAAACAAACACCGCAAACATGCATAACCTTAAAACATTCACTAAGTTGTATGAAGTGGCCGAGTCAAGTATTAACAGCTTACGATGGTATTCATAGTGCATATTGTTCATATCATTGAACTCCGCTTTCATTTGCCCTTCTCTGCGGAATGCTTGAATAATACGGATCCCGTTAATGGACTCATTAATCATCGCATTCAAATCCGCGATTTTTGTCCGGATGACATGGTTATAGGCTGATGCATACTTGTGATAGAGCATCATCCATATATAAATAACGGGAATCCAGATAAGCGCAATCAATCCCATTTGCCAGTTTAATATAAATAGAGCCACATAAACCCCGGCAATCGAAATAATACTTGTCGCAAACTGCGAAAGTACCGTCACATACAAATTGCGCACTGCTTCTGTATCATTTGTAATCCGTGCCACTACTTTTCCTGCCGGCAAGTTATCAAAATAGGCAATCGGCAATGTCTGGATATGATTAAACACATCCTTACGCATTTGCTGAACGATTCGATTAGCCCCGCGCTGCAAATAAATTGTCATTACATAACGAAAAACAGCCGTTAACAAAGCCAAGCTGAAAAATAGCATCAAAAACCATATAATGGGCTCAACCTGTAATTGACCAAGTACCATATAGTTATCGATAATATATTTCGCAATAAATGGACCGGCGATATCTGTCGCTACAGCTATCGTTAAAAACAGCAATCCCCATAATAGTAAGTTCTTAAATTGCCATGCATATCGTACAAGACGTCTCGGTGTCGTCATTCCGCCACCTCCTCAAGCTGCGGACGGTCGTATTGTTCCTTATACCAACCGCCTAAAGCAACTAATTCCTCATGTGTACCCCGCTCTATAATTTTCCCTTCATCAAGCACAATAATTTCATCTGCGTGCTGTACACCAGATAAACGATGTGTCGAAATGATCGTTGTTTTCCCTTCCCGTTCTGTTTGTATATTTTCAATGATTTTTGCTTCTGTTTTGGCATCTACAGCCGACAAAGCGTCATCCAAAATCAAGATAGCCGGTTTCTTTATTAGCGCTCGCGCGATGGATACCCGTTGCTTTTGCCCTCCTGATAAAGATACGCCCTTTTCTCCCACAAGCGTCTCGATTCCTGCTGGCAAATTGGCTAAATCCTTTTCAAAGTCAGCTAATCGAATGGCTCGCTCTATTTCTTCTTTCGCTGCATCTTCACGCCCAAATAAAATGTTTTCACGAATCGTTCTTGAAAATAACGTATGATCTTGCGGTACATAGCCGATTAAATCTAGCACTTGCTCTTTAGATACCTGCTGAAAATCAATATCTCCGATCACAATCTTCCCATCACCGAGCGGATATTCCATCAAAAGCTGGCGAATAAATGTCGTCTTGCCTGCTCCTGTTTTGCCGACAATGCCCAGTGTTGCACCTTCTTTCAGCTGTACGGAAATACGCTGTAAATTCTTTCGTTTTGATAAAGGATATTGGAAGGACACATCTTTAAAACCAATCCCACTTTGAGACAGAAGGGTACTTCCACTCTTCTCCTCGACATCCGCTGTATAATCTAATGTAGCTTGGACCCGATCTAGTGAAGCACTCCCCTGTTGCATCACATTAATGAGCTCACCGATCGCAAACATCGGCCATACCGCCATCCCTAAATAGATAGTAAAAGAGACGAGCTGACCAACTGTTAGTTCACCGTTTGAAATGAGTACTGCTCCGTACCCAAGCGCTATTACGTAACAAATGGACGTGCCAATTTTCGTAATGGGCATGAACAATGCATTAATATAAGCAACACTCATATTTTTTTCAAATACATCTTCACTGTTACTAGCAAATTCTGCTTCATTCTTCTTTTCTTGCACATAAGCTCGAATAACCCGGACACCTGCTACAGATTCCAGCACATCATCATTCAAGTCACCGAATGCTGCCTGTGCAGTTTGATAACGTTTGTAAACAATCTTACCTAAATATTGAATCAGTATTGCCATAACAGGAACAGGAATCATCGCAAACAATGTCAGTTTCCACGAGATAAACACACCCATTGCTATTAAAATAAAGCCCATAAAAACAGTTGAGTCTATTAAGGTCATAATGCCAAAGCCCGCTGTTAGGGATACGGCATTTAGATCATTCGTCGCTCGAGCCATTAAATCGCCAGTACGATTTTTCTCATAAAAGGTCGGCGTCATCTTCAAAAATTGGTACATCAACCGTTTGCGCAGGATGCGATCGAGCGATATTGCACCGCCGAATAATTGGTATTGCCAAACAAAACTCAATAGATAGCTTACTATCATTGCAAGCAAAACTGCACCAACGTACAGCCAGACGGTTTTGGCCGTCATGACACCACTTGTCATATCATCGATTGCTTCTCCAATTATCCAAGGCGGCAGTACTTCGATGACAGTTGCTATAATGAGCAATGCAATCGCTACTGTATATTGCTTCCAGTACATGCGAAAGAACCATTTTAATTTTCTAAAAACATTAAACATACGATTCCCTTCTTCCTTCAAGCTCCCGACCTGTTATTCAAAGGCATAAAAAGACACCTTCCCTTTTAATCGGTTAGGTGTCTAACAAAAAAGGGCACAAATAGCCGTACCTGTCCCCATTCCTATCATAATCAATGACTCATAGCGGCTGGTAGGTCATTATATTAAAATGTATTTGCAATGCAAGTAACTTTTTCATACACAAGACCTCCCTCTTCTTCTAAATATTCCATGTGCCTTCATCGTATAGTCAATTTTTTTATATGTCAATTTTTTCTGAATATGTACGTTTTTTTAGCATTAATATGCTCTAAAGAGAATCGTTTTTTTTCAAATAAAGACGCTATATAAAATCCTCATTCATCATTTGTTTTTTTTTATAAAATCTTTTATGATAATACTATCTAAAATTTTTTCACACAGGAGGTGTAATCTTTACTTGCCCCGCTCATACGCGCTGTAAGTAAAGACATATTTGGATATAGACATAGGTGAGCTAACCATAAGGCTCGGAGCATTTGCTCTATTGATTGCCGCTACGGCATTCTTCGTTGCAACAGAGTTTGCAATTGTAAAGGTAAGAACCACTCGGATTGACCAATTGGTAGCAGAAGGAAATAAAAAAGCAATTAAGGCAAAAAAGGTAATTTCAAACTTAGATGAATATTTGTCTGCTTGTCAGCTAGGGATTACAATTACTGCCCTTGGACTTGGTTGGTTAGGTGAACCAACATTTGAAATTGTTTTACATCCACTATTTAATTATTTGGGTCTAACAAATAATGTATCTATTTTTGGCTTAACATTATCCATTTCTACATTGCTATCATTTGTGATTGCGTTTTCGCTTGTGACATTCTTACACGTTGTCGTAGGGGAATTGGCACCAAAAACTGTAGCTATTCAAAAAGCAGAAAGTGTCGCATTGAATTTATCCAGTACACTCATTTTATTCCATAATATTATGTACCCGTTCATTCGCGTGTTAAACGGTTCAGCCCGTGCATTGACAGGTATCTTTGGACTGAAAATGGTCAGTGAATCAGATGAAGTACACTCTGAGGAAGAACTGCGCATGATTTTAACGGATAGCTTAAACGGTGGCGAAATCAATTCTTCTGAATACGAGTATGTGAATAGTATTTTTGAGTTCTCAGATCGTATAGCAAAAGAGATTATGGTTCCTCGAACTGAAATTATAAGTATCGAAAAGGATTTAACAATTCGCCAAGTATTCGAAGTAATGGGTGTCGAGCAATATACGCGTTACCCTATTATCGATGGTGATAAAGACCACGTACTAGGCTTAGTAAATATGAAACACTTATTGACTGCCTACATAAAGGACTCAGCGAACGGTGACAAGCTTGTTACTGAATACATGCAGCCGATTATTCGCGTTATTGAGACGGTGCCAATTAGTGATTTACTGTTAAAAATCCAAAAAGAACGTATCCACATGGCTGTGTTGATGGATGAATACGGCGGTACATCTGGTTTAGTAACCATTGAAGATATTATCGAGGAAATTGTCGGTGATATTCAAGATGAGTTTGACCAAGATGAAATCCCAGAAGTTCAAGAAATCTCAGCAGGCAAGCATTATATTTTTGATGCTAAAATTCTCCTCCAGCAAGTAAATGAGATTTTAGGCATAGCGATTGAAGATGAGGATATCGATACAATAGGTGGCTGGTTCATGACTCAACGTTTCGATGCTGAGGAAGGCGATTCTGTTGAGGCCTATGGCTACCAATTCAAAATAAAGAAACTAGACGGTCATCATATTTTATATCTAGAAGTGACGAAACTTCCGGAAATATTAATAGATGAAGATTAAATAGCAAAAAACGACTCTCTATGGTGAGAGTCGTTTTCGTGTCTATTCTAGAACTTTTGCAAGGGGGAAACATTGTGGAGCTGTATACAAACTTACGTGCCGGGGAAAAAGGAGCTTGGCTATCGATTGGCACCTATATTTTTTTAAGTGCAATGAAACTGATTGTAGGCTATATAGGAATGAGTTCTGCCTTAAAAGCGGATGGTCTCAATAACACAACTGATATTGTGGCATCAGTCGCTGTATTAATTGGACTACGTATTTCCCAAAAACCACCCGATGCTAATCACCCATACGGGCATCTCCGTGCAGAGACGATCGCTTCCTTAATCGCCTCTTTTATTATGATGGTTGTCGGTTTGCAAGTCTTATCTACTTCAATCCGTGAAATATTTGAACCGACCAATGAAGTACCATCCATTTTAACAGGGGTGGTAGGGCTTTTTAGTGCAGCAATCATGTTTGCTGTTTATCGCTATAATCTAGCGTTAGCCAATCGAATTAAAAGCTCTGCTGTTCGAGCAGCGGCCTATGATAACCGTTCCGATGCATTAGTCAGCATTGGTACATCTATCGGTATTTTCGGGGCTATACTAGGTATGACGATTATCGATACAATTACAGCACTGATTGTCGGTTTAATCATCATCAAAACAGGAATTGAAATCTTTTGGGAATCTGTCGTGACACTAACAGATGGTTTTGATGCTGATGAAATGGAAACCTTAAAGACAATCATCGCAGAAGTACCAGGTGTTTTGTCCATTAAGGACTTAAAAGGTCGATCGCATGGCAATGTCAGTTTTCTCGATGTGACGGTGACAGTAAATCCTCATTTAAATGTGATTGAAAGTCATAAAATCAGTGACCAAATCGAGGAGACCGTCCAACAGCTAAACCCTTCCTCTTTAGTACTTGTGCATATTGAGCCCCATTCTTCCCCGCCCCCTGCTAATGTAGATGATCGTTTTTAAAAAAAGGTCATTTCATCACTATCTCTAGATGAAATGACCCTTTTTATTATCGTTGACTTTTCTTTTTTTCTTCCAGCTCTCGTTCCATTTTGGAGCCTTTCCAACGGATAATTAACCCTAAAATAACAAATACCCATCCTATACCGATTAAAGCCAATTCTAACTTCTGATTACCCTCTGGAAGCACCCCAAGGACAACAGCCGCTACAACAGCCATACCCGAACAAGATACGAGTATACCTGCCAGTACAATACTCATATTTTATATACCTCATGTTTTTGCTTAATTATAACCCACTGCCAACTGTTAATCCATATTTCACCGCATATAAAGCGGCTTGTGTACGATCCTGCACTTCTAATTTTGCGAAAATATTCGAAATATGGGTCTTCACTGTCTTTTCCGTCACAAATAATGAGGCAGCAATTTCGCGATTGCTTTTTCCTTTTGTGAGTTCGGCTAAAACATCCTGTTCACGTGGCGTTAATGGATTGATAATATGCGGTAAATTTTCTCCTTCACGCAAACCTTCCTCTAGTTGAGTATTTGCTTCTGGATGTAATGTGTGTTCCCCGCGCATAATTTTACGAATGGCATCGACTAAATCATCAGGCTCAATATCCT
The DNA here is from genome assembly GCA_014595895.1 of Lysinibacillus odysseyi. GTDB lineage: Bacteria > Bacillota > Bacilli > Bacillales_A > Planococcaceae > Lysinibacillus_B > Lysinibacillus_B odysseyi_A. Next base: position 280,076 of record JABUKB010000002.1, read on the forward strand.
TCAATTGATAACCTGACGCCCCAGCCTCCATCGCGGGAAGTACATGGTCCTTATCTGAAAAGCTCGTTAGCATCAAAACGTGCATATGCGGCCAATTTGCTTTAATTCTTTTGGTTGCCTGAATGCCATCCATCTCCGGCATGACTAAATCCATAAGTACGATATCCGGCTGCAATTGGGCAACTAGCTCTACTGCTTCGGCACCATTTTTAGCCTCCCCTACTACTTCTATGTCCTTTTGTGTTTTTAAAAAAAACAATAACCCGCGGCGCACGACATGATGATCGTCTGCAATTAATACTTTAATCAAAACTACCCCTCCTAGTAAGGTAAACGAATCAGCAGCTCTGTTCCCTTACCAATTTCACTCACCCAATCTGCCGTTCCTCCTAGTGATTCTGCCCGATCCCGAATCGATTGCAGCCCTATAGATGGCAATCCTTTATGGGAATCTACTACAAAACCTCTTCCTTCATCCTTTACAACCAGTAAGACGTCTGTCTGTGTTACTGTAACAAATAACTGCACATCCGTAACGCCTGCATGACGCCTTACATTATTTAAAGCTTCCTGTGCCATGCGGAAGAGTGCTTCCTCTACTCTGGAAGGAAACTGCAGCACACCGTTAACATTCACTTGTATGTTTAAGCCAAGCATTTCCGCGTAGACTTTGATCGCTTCTAGAATGCCGCTTTCCAACCCATGCGGACGCAATTGCCAAATCAGGGCGCGCATTTCATTGAGTGCTTCTTGTGTTAGATTCTGAATTTCTTTAAAAGTTCCTTTAATATCTGTATCATCCGTCATCTCTACACCTGCCCGTGCTGTCAATGTAACAGAAAAGAGCAGTTGATTGACTGAATCGTGTAAATCTCTCGCTAAACGATTTCGTTCCTGCACAAGGGCAATTTTCTGCTGTTCATTGACCAGCAAAATACGCTTGATTGCGGAGCCTAGCTGAAAGGCCACTGATTCTAATAAATCCAAGTCAGCCTCCGTAAAGCTGACCGTATCTTTGCTCGCTACATTCAAAATACCAAACTTCTCTTGCCCTGACTGAAGTGGTACTGTTGCATGATGCGTAATCCCTTGTGGGTCTCCAGTTTCCGCCTCAATAGCAGCTTCAATCCGCTGACATTCTATAATATTAGAAGCTCGCTTTAATTCATCCTTACGAAATTTCGAAACACACCAGCAGCCGCCGCTTTGTAAATATTCACATCCGTTGTAGCTGAGTGCATCTGGCAGGTTTTCATGCGCTATGAGCTCTGCCTTTCCTTTATGATTGACTAGAAAAATCCACCCTGTATCAAATTTCGTACCACTTAGAAATTTCCCTAATGCCTCTTTTAACATCGGAAGCATTTCCGTCTCTTCGTTTAATAATTCTGCAATTTCTTTTAAAATAGTTATGTTTGAATCATTATTCACATGATCACCTTCTTTATCCATCTATAGCATAAAAGCCTAGTTTCCGCAAATAGGAAGATATCATCACAATCGTACGAGTTCACAGAAACTTCATCCTTTGTCTATCTTTTTTCCTTATTTTTCATCTTCACTTCGAAACAATTTACTTCTTTCATAAGAGGCTCTATAATTTAGAAAGTAATTTACTTTAATCAGATTAGGAGTATAGCAATGAAGAAGCAATTAGAAAATAGTTTGCTGATCATATGGGGCACATCTCTTATTGCCACACTAGGTTCATTATACTTTTCAGAAGTACGAGATTTTATTCCATGTGAAATGTGCTGGTATCAGCGTATTTTAATGTATCCAATTGTGATTTTAACAACTGTTGCCTACATACAAAAAAATGCACGTATCGCCGTTACAACAGCCGTTTTTGCTTGTATTGGCGGAGCGATTTCCCTTTATCATTACGGTATTCAAAAAGTGCCCTTTTTACAAGAGACTGCACCGGCATGTGGACAAGTTTCGTGCACAGGGTCTTATATTAACTGGTTAGGTTTTATTACGATACCCTTCCTTGCACTCACTGCATTTGCTATCATTGCAGGTGTAAGTTTTTATATGCTGAAGGTATTAAAGGAGGAAAAATAAGTTGAAGAAATTAGTGATTATCGGGGCTGTTATCGTCTTGTTATTTGCTGTTATTCTTGTATTGCAAAATCAATCAAACAGCGATAAGCTAGCGAACAACCCGTATGATACAGATAATTTACAACAGCCTACAATTGATTTATTGGATGATAAAAATTACCAAAACATCATTCTTCCAGCTGATTTAGAGACAAAAATTGAATCAGGCGAGGGAGTATTCGGCTATATGTTCAGCCCTACATGTTCACACTGTAAAGCATTTACACCAAAATTAATGCCAATTGCTGAAGAATTGGATATTCAAATCGATCAGTTAAATGTTTTAGAATATGAAAATGCTTGGACTACTTATAATATTAAAGCAACACCTACATTAATCTATTTTGAAAATGGTGAGGAAGTAAACCGTTTAGTAGGCAATGCGGATGAAGCTACACTTCGTCAATTTTTTGCAAGCGTTCAATAAATAAAGTATGATTATAACCATTTTTAGCCCATATTTGCTATAATGGCTACTATGAATAGACAGAGGCTGTCCGAAATTTTTTCAGACAGCCTCTTTCTTTTTGAACTGGAGGAATGAAAATGTTTCACTACACAATTGTTCGCGACGGCGAAACCGTAGAAGATTTATTGCGTACAACTTGGCGTTTAGGCAAAAAAACTGTGCATGAACTGCGCATGGCGAAAGCTGTAACCGTGAATGGTGAGCCTGTACTTTGGAAAGAACCATTAGCTGCTGGCACAGTATTAAAATTCGAGTTTGCCATTCCAGCTTCTAGCTACAAACCTACTGCTGCTTGCAATGTAGCAATACGCTACGAAGATGAGCATTGTTTAATTGTTTCAAAACCAAAAGGGATGGCGACTCATCCAAACGAACCTGGTGATACAGACACGTGTATGAATCACGTGATGCGTTATGTACAAGACCAAGGCGGTGTCTATGCCGAGCACGTCCATCGTCTCGACCAAGGAACAAAAGGTTTATTGCTTGTCGCAAAGCATCCTATAGCTAAGTCTGTGATGGACCGTATGATTGAAGAAAAAACGATTACCCGCACGTATGCTGCGGAAGTGCAAGGGAATATTCGATCAGAGAGTGGTACGATTAATGAACCGATAGGCAAGGATCGCCACCATAATACGCGCCGCGTTGTATCTCCTACAGGTCAGCATGCCGTGACACATTACGAAGTGGTCAAGCGTTTCAAAGGGACTTGTATCGTTCATTTAGTCTTGGAAACAGGACGCACCCATCAAATCCGTGTTCACCTAGCCCATATTGGTCACCCTATTGTTGGCGATACGATGTATAATGCCCGCGAAACAGCTTCAGGTGATTATGAACTACACGCCATTCGATTAGAGTTCCAGCATCCTTTCCTAAACGAAATCACAACTGTAGAAGATCGATAAAAATAAACCGTGCCGAGTTGGCACGGTTTATTTTATTAATTATGAATCGAGGAAGTTTCTTTGTTTTCATCCTGCTTCATACTTCTGCTAAAGATATTAAAAATCAAAATGGAAGTTTTCCGGGTCCTGTCCAAAACGTTGATTGCGGTTTAAGCTATTTAACGTAGCCATATCCTCATCTGTTAACGTAAAATCAAAAATTTGGGCATTTTCTTCAATACGTGATGGAGTCACTGATTTTGGAATGACTAAAACATCATTTTGCAAATGCCAGCGCAGTACTACTTGTGCAGCTGTTTTCTCGTACTTTTCCCCAATTTGCTGGATGGTTGTATCGGTTAACACTCCCCCGCGCCCTAATGGCGACCAAGCTGTCACAGCAATGTTATTTTCCGTACAAAACGTCCGCAATGGCTGCTGTGAAAGATACGGATGGAGCTCCACTTGATTAACTACTGGTGGTGTATTGGCTGAGTGTAGTAGTTGTTTTAAATGCACTTCATGGTGATTAGAAACACCTGGCACTCGAATAAGCTTTTCATCATATAAACGCTCAATCGCTCGGTACGTATCGACAAATTTATCAGCTATCGCCCAGTGCGTTAAATATAAATCTATATACTCTACATTTAATTTTTTTAATGATACTTCAAAAGCTTTTAATGTACGATCATAGCCTTGATTGCTATTCCATACCTTTGTCGTTATAAATAGTTCTTCTCGTGGTACTCCTGCATGACGAATGGCTTCTCCCACTTGCTCTTCGTTATAGTAAAGAGCTGCTGTATCAATCGCACGATATCCTACTTGAATCGCTTTTGTAATCGCTGCAATCGTTTCCTCAGGGTCTGTCATTTTATAAACACCCAACCCTACCAGCGGCATTTCTACCCCGTTCGCTAATGTTTTCGTTGATTGTAAATGCATATAACCACTCCTCAAATTAAACTATTTCTATTATACCAACTTTTTGACAGGAACAACATTTCCTCCCCCTAAGGCTCATTATTTTATCCTGCTTGCATTATCTATGGTAAAATAGAAAAATCGTAATAATAGAAAGGGTTTTCGAAAGATGGAATATATTATTGCACTGGTCATTGTCATTTTTTTGACGTGGAAATGGATGCCTCCAAAAGGAGTACAATCGATTACAACAAAACAATTAAAAGAACAATTGCATGAAGATAAAATTTGGCTGGATGTGCGGACGCCACAAGAATATCAGGCACGTCATATCGAGTCATTTCAAAATATACCACTCGGCAGTGATTTCTCTTCTCTACCAAAGGATCGAGAAATCGTCGTGATTTGCCAAAGTGGACTGCGTAGCATTCAGGCATGTAAACAACTCAAGAAATTAGGATATACCAATATTACAAATGTACGCCGGGGTATGAATGATTGGCGATAAAAAAGGCAGACCTAGTTGAAATTCGACTAGGTCTACGTTTTTGAAAGACTACTATTGTTGTGGTCTTTTTCCATATTTTTTATCATTCCTATCAAATTGTATAGGATCTGACTCTCTCGGATCATCCGATTCATGTTTCTGCGCCATCTCTTTTCCTAATTCCTTTAACTCATCCATCGTATTGGCCATGTTGCCATTTTCAACTTTTTCTTTCATTTCTATCCTCCTCCTTTTTTGATTGTATTATCCCCTCTTTGTCTGCATTCGAACCATTATTGCCACAAATTATTAATGGTCAAGCTAGTTCTTATGCGATATACTGTATAGAAGAGATTACCATTTATATGAGGAGGATTCTTTCATGCGCTTAATTTTATGTCTTGGAGTAACAGTAGCATTCTTAGCTTCTATCTTCACTGCAGGTTACGAAGGGAAACCATTTTCACAAGAAAAATAATCTTTTAATTTAAAAAGGAAACGTTTTGGCCATGCTGTCTGAAACGTTTCCTTTTTTCTTGACTTCTTTTATATTTTCACTTATATTAAGTTACATAAAGTAAGTTAGTATAAAATAATAATCTATGAGGAGTTTTTTATTATGACAACAGCCTTTCATAAAAAGCCTAATCAATATGTATCGCATGTGCAATTGAAGGTTTCCAATTTACAACGTTCCATTGAGTACTATAAAACAATTATTGGTTTTGATGTTTTAGAACAAACGGCGGATACAGCCTATTTAACATTCGATGGCAAGACGAGTTTATTATCCCTGGTGGAAGTACCAAATGCTATTTCTTCTCAAGGGTTTACGGGTTTATATCATTTCGCACTACTATTACCTACTCGCAAGGATTTAGGAAATGTAATTCAGCACTTCATTAAACATAATGTGCGCATCGGTGCCGGCGATCACCATGTGAGTGAAGCAATTTACTTAAATGATCCAGATGGAAATGGCATTGAAATCTATGCTGATCGCCCAACAGATTATTGGAAATGGGATGCTCAAGATCACGTTTACATGACGACTGAGCAAGTAAATATCCAGTCTGTCTTAGCGGAAGCGGACGGCAAGTGGGATGGCTTACCAGAAGGCACAGTAATGGGTCATATTCACCTTTCTGTAAGTGATCTAGATAAAACAGAAGCATTCTATACAAATCTGTTAAATTATGATGTCGTAACGCGTTACGGCGGTCAAGCTTTATTTATCTCTACAGGTAAGTATCATCACCACATTGGTTTAAATACATGGCATAGCCAAGGCCGCCCAGCTCTTCCAGAGAACGCTGTTGGTCTTGCTTCATACACAGTCGTATTAAAAGATGATGAATATGCAGAACAGATTAAAAGCGCACTACAAGCTGCTGGAGCAGTCGTAGAAGATATAGCATCATTACCATACGGCGGTCAAGCAAAGTTCTCTACAATCGATCCTAGTGGGATTCGTATTATCTTTACAACAGAAGAATAATTTTATAGATGTCTCTCTTATTAGGGAGGCATCTTTTTTATGGTATAAGTGAAGTTATGATGGGAATCCGGATTAAGAAGGTTGGTCGCTTTCATTATAGGAAATAAAGTGGGGTTTTTTTATGTATTAATTACGATAACTCTATAAATATTTATAAAGACTATCTATAATTTCTAGAAAAATAAAAAAAGCCCAAAACGATTAGTATCGTTCTGGACTTTTTATGACCCGTACGGGATTCGAACCCGTGTTACCGCCGTGAAAGGGCGGTGTCTTAACCACTTGACCAACGGGCCGTGGCTCCGAAGGCAGGACTCGAACCTGCGACCTGCCGGTTAACAGCCGGATGCTCTACCAACTGAGCTACTTCGGAATAATTGTATGGTGGGCCTAAATGGACTCGAACCATCGACCT
>JABUKB010000003.1 GCA_014595895.1 Lysinibacillus odysseyi
TGCATGTATTAGGCACGCCGCCAGCGTTCGTCCTGAGCCAGGATCAAACTCTCCATAAAAGTAGTTTGAAAGCTCATTTGCTTTGCTAGCGCTCCAGCCGAAGCTGAAGTCTTTAAGTTGTTCGAGTTCATCACTCGAACTTGTATAATTAACGTTTACTTGTTCAGTTTTCAAAGTTCATGTTGTTGCATTTTTGTTGTCACCTTTTTGCGACTCACTTATAATAGCATCCTTTTTTCATATACGTCAACACTTTTTCATAAGTTTTTTTAAGAAAACATTTTCCCTATCATTTTAAAGCCGAAAAGAGGTCATATGAAATTGAAAAAGATGTTAGTATTACTGGGCTTTATGCTGCTTTTAAGCTGTTTTATTTTAATCTCAAAAGATAGCAAACTTCCTGTATTTTTAGTAACGGAAGAACCTGAAACTTTAACAAAAGGTCATTTTGGCTCTGTTTTTATTGTTGAATTAACTTTTGAGCATAAAGATTTAATGACCTTTATCCAGCATCCCATCAATAAAAACACACTCTTTCTAATGGATATTGATTTTATCGAGCGTGCTGATCATGTTATCGATATGCTGCAGCAACATCAACGGCAATTTGGTCTATTAGTATCTGCCCCTGAACAGTTTTCAGCAGAACTAGCAACCTACCAAAAGATTTTGAAGCAACAACCTCTTTGGCTCATGTTAAAGTCTGGGCAATACGATACTAGCCTCCGCAACAAGGCATTTGCAGCTCAAGTGAATGTCATTTCTCCTAGCTTTGTACTTGAGCAGCCTTATCCTAAACAAATCGAAAAAGGCAGTTTTGTCAGTCTGCGTTTATCTGAAGATGACGAATTACAAGTGGAGCCCCTTGTCCAATGGATGAAAACGCAATCGTTTGTCTCTATAGAAGAAAGTCTATTCGGATTTACAACCAGAAATAAGAAAAGCCCCTAGACATCTAGAGGCTTTTTTGCTGTTTAAGATTGTTGCTGTGCCATACGTTTGCGTTCTTTCCGTCGTTCTTCTCGTTTTGCAAGGTCAACAGCCGATTGTTTATTGTACTTCGGCAACATTAATAATTGGAATGCATTGACTGCCACCAATGGGAATAAAATAAGTGCTAGCCATGTATTAATATTTTCATCTCGTCCCATCAACGCAATGATCCACTCTAATGATGTCACCACAATCATAAAGAATAGTGCGGAAACCAATACATGCTTTTTGCCCGTCATTTTTACTTTTTTCAGGGCTGTCAAAATAGCCGCACCGACTAAAATTACTAGCAGAACGAGGTAAAATGCCCAATCACCGAATGTTTTAGCATCTGGTGCAAAACGGAATATAACGATATCTACCAGCACTACAAGAATTAGGACAACTTGTACCCAGTTCCATAATGTCAATGAACGGAATAGACCAACTCCTACTTGGTGAATAGTTAAGTAAGCAAAAAAACCTGCTTGTGCAATCACACTCATCGTAAATCCTAATAAAACCATCCAAATAAATGCAGCAATAAATTCACCAATTTGACCACTCGTTATGTATGGTTGAAAGAAATTCCAACGTATAAAAAGACTCGCTACTGCAGTAACGCCGCCACCAATGATCATCGACACCATAAAAAATTTCATCCAATTTCGTATTGTCACGACTTATTGTCCCCCGTTTTATATCATTTTTTCTTATTATTTTATCAATCGTTGCCTAAAAAAGCTAACATCGTTGTAATTCTATACATATATAACGGCAAATTGTGAACAATAATCGAAAGAGCTTTATGAAAGGAGAAACACATGCGCCGACTTCTTATATTATGTAGCTTCATTTTCTTGCTGGCAGGCTGCAATGCTGAAAAATCTTCCACTTTATCCTACGAAGAAATAAAAAAAATCATGGTGGATTCCTTGCAAACAGAAGAAGGCAAAAAGGCTGTTCGCCAGTTATTAACGGATCCCGAATTCAAAAAATTACTCGTTTTAGAGCATGATGATATCGAAACGGCTATGAAAACTACTTTGCTGTCAACTGAGGCTGAAGAATTTTGGAAAAAAACGTTTGAAGATCCTGCTTTTAAAGAGGCATTTGCAAAAAGCATGAAGGACCAACAGGAAGATGTGATGAAGGGTCTCATGAATGACGCTAGCTTTCAAGAGCAGCTCACTAAGTTTTTCGATCAGCCGGATATGCAAAAGCAATTCGAATCTTTATTGAAAAGCGCTGCGATTCGCAAACAGACAGAGGAAGTAGTGAAAGAAGTAATCGAGAACCCTCTTATGCAATCGAAGTGGCAGGAGCTTATTCGTCAGAGCGAGGAAAAAAAGGACGAGAAAAAGGGTGAAGAAAATAAAAAGGGAGGCGAATAATCAGCCTCCTTTTTATTTATCCCATATTAACAGGGAATACTTTATTTTGTTAACTTTTGAATAATACGCTCTGCCATCTCTAAATAAAGCTTACCTGTCGGATGTGTTTCTTGGTAAACGGATGGTGCAAAGTCTTCATCTGCCCAGTCTGGTTGTCCTAGCGGAATTTGTCCCAGTAAATCTGTACGCAATTCTTCAGCTAGCTTTGTACCGCCGCCTTGACCGAATACGAATTCGCGTTCACCTGTTGTTTTGGACTCATACCAAGCCATGTTTTCTACCACGCCAAGAATTTCATGGTTTGTTTGCAGAGCCATGGCACCCGCACGCGCTGCTACAAATGCCGCCGTTGGGTGTGGTGTCGTTACAACTACCTCTTTAGACGCCGGTAACATTTGGTGTAAGTCCAGTGCTACGTCCCCTGTGCCTGGCGGTAAGTCTAATAGTAGATAATCTAAGTCTCCCCACTCTACATCACGGAAGAATTGGTCTAGCACTTTCCCAAGCATTGGTCCACGCCAGACGATTGGTGCATTATTTTCTACGAAAAAGCCCATTGAAATCACTTTTACACCCATACGCTCTACTGGATAAATGCGATCATTTTTCACAACAGGCATTTCCGTAATCCCCATCATATCGGGTACAGAGAAACCATAAATATCCGCGTCGATCAAACCAACTTTTTTGCCAAGGCGAGCAAGTGCTACCGCCATATTTACAGAAACTGTTGATTTACCTACGCCCCCCTTACCAGAAGCAATTGCGATAAATTGCACTTTAGATAGGGGTGATAAAATATCCTGCGCATCCGCCTCTGTCGCTTGACCACGGAATGAGTCTAATACTTCGGGTGCCAACTCTTCAAAACGAATTCCTACTGAAGCCGCGCCGTTTTCTTTTAATAGTTCAACAATTTTCATTTGCAGTGTCATTTGTTCTGGTGTATTTGTTTTTGCAATGGCGATTTTTACGCTTACGAATTCTTTTTCTTCTTTAATCGTTACGCCTACAATTCCGCCTGTTTGCTCCAACGTTCTATGTAAAAAAGGATCTTCTAATTGCCCCAATAATTCTCTGACTTGCTGTTCATTCATCAATTGAAACACTCCCCCAAAATTTATTTCCTAGTTAGTATATCACAGACCTGTTATTGTAGTAGCGCAACTTGCTTTATTGGATTGTCGTTTCAAAAAATTGTTCTATTCCTTTTGCAATGGCAACGGCCATTTTTTCTTGATACTTCTTATCAACAAGCAAGGCACGCTCTTCATCATTGCTGAGAAAGCCTGTCTCAATTAAAACAGCTGGTGCTTCGGTTTTTTTCAATAGATAAATCTTTTCAATCGCCAATGCTTCTCGATTGGTATTGCCGAGCTCTTCTGTCAGTTCCCCTTGGACCACTTTTGCTAGTATTTCACTTTGCGGGTGACCTGTTTTATGATAAAACACTTGAGCTCCGCGCCATTTGCTATCGGGTATAGCATTCGCATGAATCGTCAAAAACAAATCAGGCTTGGAAGAGGTCACAATAGACTGCCGCAAAAAGATATCCTGCTTTTTCCGTTCACGAAGAGAGCCATATTCTTCCCCTGGAGCATGCTCACTAACTACATCCCCGTCTCCTGTCCTCGTCATGATGACTTGGGCTCCGCGTCTTTCCAATTGTCGTGCTACCTTTTGAGTAATAGCCAATGTAATGTCCTTTTCAATGACTTCTCCCTTAGAGGCGCCGCCATCTATACCACCATGCCCTGCATCTAAAACGATCGTCACACCACCTAAAGGTTCCGGCAAGAAATAACGCCGGTCAGATGCACTTGTCTCATATACTACTAAAATCAAACAGCCTGCTAATAATACAATCAAAGCGAGCCATCGCCGCACATGTCCCACTCTCCTTTTCACAATACTATACGTAGAAAAGCGGGGCAGTATGCTTAATTTGTAGCTAGATTATTTTGCAGGGATCGGTAGAAGCCGCCCTCTTGCATTAATGTCTCGTGATTACCTGATTCCAATATTTCTCCATCTTTGATAACTAAAATCTTATCGGCCTTTTCAATGGTTTTTAAACGGTGGGCAATAACAAAGCTTGTCCGCCCTTCCATTAGGTTGTTTAAACCGTTCTGAATATGCACCTCAGTCATCGTATCGACACTCGATGTTGCTTCATCTAAAATTAAAATATCCGGGTCTTCCAAAATGGCGCGCGCAATGGCAATCAACTGCCGCTGTCCCTGGCTGAGATTCATCCCGCCACTTGTCAGCATCGTATCGTATTGTTGCGGCAAGTATTTAATAAAGTTATGCGCATAAGCGATTTTTGCCGCTTCTTCCACCTCTGCATCCGTTGCCGTCAGTTTCCCGAAACGAATATTTTCACGTACAGTACCCGAAAATAAATACGTATCTTGCAGCACTACGCCTACATGCTCGCGGACATTTGTCATCTTATACGATTCAATGGGCTCACCGTCCAGTAAAATACGACCTCCTGTTGCATCATAAAAACGGGTTAGTAACTGAATGATTGTCGTCTTTCCCGAGCCAGTAGGTCCGACAATCGCTACCATTTCACCAGCATTTACTTTAAATTCAATACCTTTTAAAATAGGTTTCCCTGCTTCATATTCAAATTGGACACCTTCAAACTTTACATCGCCTGTGAAACGTTGCTTTTCTTTACCGGAGGTCATTTGCTCTTCTGATTCATCTAAAATTTCAAAGACACGCTCCGAGCCGGCAATGGCGGATTGGAATGTATTGAGTAAATTAGACAATTGGTTAATCGGACGGAAAAATTGGCGTGTATACGTCACGACGGCCGCAATTTCGCCGACTGTTACATTGCCTTTAATCGCCATGAACGCTCCAACTCCAATGACAAGTGCCACACCTAAATTATTCATAAAGTTATTGAACGGACCCATCATCCCTGACACAATATCCGCTCGCATAGCTGAGGAGCGCAACCGTTCATTCGCTTGTGTAAATTCTTCTACTGTTTGCTGTTCCTTCCCAAATAGTGTCGTGATGTCTGAGTTTGAAATCGTTTCTTCTACATAGCTGTTTAATTGTCCTAAATCTCGTTGGCGTGCGACAAAGCTCACGCTACTTCTTTTAATAATTTGTTTTGTCGTCCAGACGATCAGCGGGATGACGGTCAATGTCACAATGGCCAATACCCAGTTCAAGTAAAAGAGCACGACTGCTGTTCCAACAATCGTTAGGAAAGACGACATAATTTGCACGACACTTTGCGATAAGGCAGCATTTAAATTATCGATATCATTGGTCATGCGGCTCATTACATCGCCCTGCTTGCGCTTATCGAAAAATGCGAGCGGCAATGTTTGCAGCTTTTCAAATAATTGCTGGCGCATCGTACGAATAGTTTTTTGTGATACACGAATCATGACAAAGGATTGTAGCCATGTAAATATGGCATGTACAATATAAACCCCAGCTAAGACAAGCGCCATCCTTATCGCGCCTTCAACATCAAAGGTTAAAATATAACCATCTGTAATAACACCGATTAGAAATGGCCCCACTAAACTAAGCAACGAACCAATAACGACAAACATGACTGCCATGTAGAGACCGATTTTTTGCTGACGCATATAGCTCCAGATGCGCAGTAGTGTTTCCTTTTGATTTTTCGGTTTTACAATGGGACCAGTAAATCTTCCACCCGGATGTCCCATGGGTGATGGAGGTCCTGCCTTACTCATTTAAAGTTCCCCCCTTTTCTTGCTGTGTTTGTACAATTTCTTGGTATAGTGGGCTGCACTTTAAGAGTTCCTCATGGGTACCACTTGCTGCAATTCGCCCATCATCCATTACTAAAATTTGCTCTGCATGACGGATAGAAGATACTTTAGATGACACAATTAACTTTGTAGCCTCAGCAAATTCCGTGGCAATCGCCCGCTGAATCGCCTTCTCTGAAATGCTATCTACGGCACTTGTTACATCATCAAGCACTAAAATAGCCGGCTTCCGTACAAAAGCACGTGCCATGGCTAATCGCTGCTTTTGACCGCCCGATAAGTTCGTCGCTCCTTGTGTCAGCTCATGGTCCGTCCCTGCAGGTAATTTATCGACAAACTCCGTGGCACACGCCGCCTCAAGTGCTGCAGCTATTTGTTGATCCGTTGCTTGTTCATTCCCGTAACGAATATTTTCTGCAATGGTTTTTGAAAACAGAGAAGCCTTTTGCGGCGCAAAGCCGATAGCCGCTCGCAAATCTTGTATTTGATATTGAGGGAGTGGAATGCCATCCACCTTGACTGTTCCTTCATCCGGATCGAAAAGGCGCGGAATCATTTTCATCAATGTAGATTTCCCGCTACCAGTCATGCCGATAATTCCAACTGTTTCCCCTGCTCGAACGGCAAAGGAAATATCTTTCAGTACCGGTTCGGTTTGTGCGCTATACGCAAAGCTCACATTTTCAAATGATAGCTCTCCGTGTATTGGATACTGTACAGGAGCTTCCGGCGATACAATATCTCGCGGCTCTTCCATGACCTCCACAATACGGCCGGCACTCGGCACTGCTCTTGCTAGTTGCATTAATACCATTGAAGAACTCATTAACCCTTGCATAACCATCATTAAATAGTTAATGAAAGCTAAAATAACGCCCACTTGGATAGTATTGTTTTCTACTTTCATCGCACCCAACCACATCGCTGCTACGATCCCCATATTAATGACAAACATCGATATCGGCGCTAAAATCCCGACAATTTGGTCTGCTGTAATACTGCGTTTCATTAACTGTGTATTCGTTCCAGTAAATTGCTCAATTTGATGTTTGCCGCGGTTATAAGCCTTTATTACACGAATACCGGCTAGGTTTTCCTGCATTTTCGTATTGACCTGGTCCACAACTAACTGCACCTTTAGAAATAATTTGCCAGAAATCATCGTAAAGAAATACACGCAAAACGCTAAAATAGGTACAATCACCATCAAAATGCCAAACAATTCGCGGGCTGTAAACCATATCATTACAATCGCCCCGACAAACAGCATCGGTCCGCGCACAAAGATTTTCAGCAACATCGTTAGGGCACGCTGTAGCATATCCACATCGCTTGTAATATTGGTCACAAGCTTTCCAAGGGTAAATTTATCTTTATTTCGATTTGAAAAATATGTAATGGTTTCATATAAATCATAACGGACATCTGTCGCAAAGTTCACTGCCGCCTTTGAAGCAAAATAAGAACATCCTGCTCCCCCCACAAGCCCTATCAATGACGCCCCTATCATCAGTCCGAATGCTTTCAGAATATATGCGGTATCCTGGTTGGCAATCCCATTATCAATAATGTGCTGTAGGATAGTCGGCTGTACTAAGTCCATGCTTACTTCAATCACCATCATCAATGGTGCAATCAATGCAAACACTAAATAGGATCTTAAATATTTCGTTAACTTTAAAACCGCCTGCATCTCGACACTTCCTTTTTCCCTTCTATACTTCTTCCTGTTCCGACTCTAGTACTTCATCCAATGCAAACACCACACGAAACTCTTCCATAATGGCTTCTGTCGCCTTTAATTCCCCTGCAATCACGGGATGGATTGATGCAAATGTCTTCGTATCTAGTTGCTGTTTTAATGTATCGCGCTTTACTTCAAGCTGTTGATAAAACATAAGGGCACGACCACGACGAAATGTCTGTGCACCGCCCCTCTTTTTACGACACTCTTCACGACTCATTGTTCTCACCTCACGTATGCTATTGTATACAAATGTATACTCGTTTTCAATAAAATAAAGCCCTACACAGGAATCCTGTAGAGAGCTTGTATTCTGCAAATAGACGAGAAGGAATTTAGTTTATACATTTATAATTTAATTCAATTTTAAATCCTATTCTCTCAGGTTATGAGGGCTATTCCTACATAGTTCCTAATTTATAAACTATAGTACCAAAAATTTTATCTAGATAATCTCCCTCACAACACCAATTCAAATGGTCCAGTGGTTCGTACACCATCTAATTATATTAATTTTCTAAATTCATCTTTTATTTTAATAAATTCTCAAGTATACTAAATTCAAATTGAATAGAAATAACTAGGGGAGTCCAATAAGTTGGGCTGAGAAAGAAACACGCTGAAGTTTCTTGACTCTTGGGACCTGATCTGGCTCATACCAGCGTGGGGAAGTTAAAATCTTTATTATAGTAATACTACTTCTGTATGCATATTAGCCGGGGTCCGATCATTTATCGGATACCGGCTTTTTTATGTATTTCATAAGCTTTCCACTTGTTATGTTCTATATCTTGTCCTTATATTCAAAAAAGGAGAGATTTATTATGTCAACACCCTCATTAAACGATCAAAGTATTTCCATCATGTCTAATTTTTCAGGTAGCAAAAAAGTATACGTAACAGGCTCTAGACCTGACATTAAGGTCCCAATGCGTGAAATCGCGTTAAGCCGAACAACTGGTACGTTTGGAGAAGAGGAAAACCCTCCAGTACGTGTGTATGACACTAGCGGCCCTTATACAGACCCTGACTATTCTGTCGATATTACAAAAGGTCTCCCTCTCCTTCGCACTGTATGGATTCAAGAACGTGGCGATGTTGAGGAATACGATGGTCGTGAAATCAAACCTGAGGACAATGGTTATAAAGATGAAAACGATCCTCGCGCTAATCATAATGTATTTCCTGGTTTAAAGCGGAAACCGCTACGGGCCAAAAAAGGGGCAAATGTTACACAACTTCATTATGCAAAAAAAGGAATTATCACGCCTGAAATGGAATTTATCGCAATTAGAGAAAATATGAAACCTGAATTCGTACGGGATGAAGTTGCAAAAGGTCGAGCGATTATTCCTTCTAATATCAACCATCCAGAATCAGAACCTATGATAATAGGCCGTAACTTTCATGTGAAAATTAACGCAAATATTGGCAATTCCGCTGTTTCATCTTCCATCGAAGAAGAGGTTGAAAAAATGACATGGGCAACACGTTGGGGTGCTGATAATATTATGGACCTATCAACAGGGAAAAATATCCACACAACACGGGAATGGATTATTCGAAATTCGGCTGTTCCTGTCGGTACTGTACCTATTTATCAAGCACTAGAAAAAGTAAATGGTATTGCTGAAGACCTCACATGGGAGATTTACCGTGATACCTTGATTGAACAAGCTGAACAAGGCGTGGATTACTTCACCATTCATGCTGGTGTTCTTTTACGGTATGTTCCGTTAACAGCAAAACGTGTAACAGGTATTGTCTCGCGAGGTGGATCTATTATGGCACAATGGTGTCTTCACCATCACAAAGAAAACTTTTTGTATACTCACTTTGAAGATATCTGTGAAATCATGAAAACTTATGATGTTTCATTCTCTTTAGGAGATGGCTTACGTCCTGGTTCTATTGCGGATGCCAATGATGATGCACAATTTGCAGAGTTAGAAACTCTTGGAGAGTTAACGAAAATTGCTTGGGAGCATGATGTACAGGTGATGGTTGAGGGACCTGGACACGTACCAATGCATCTTATTAAAGAAAACATGGATAAACAACTAGAGGTTTGTAAGGAAGCTCCTTTTTATACTTTAGGTCCCCTTACAACTGACATAGCTCCTGGCTATGATCACATTACATCTGCTATTGGAGCCGCAATGATTGGTTGGTATGGGACAGCGATGCTTTGTTATGTAACGCCAAAAGAACATTTAGGTTTACCGAATAGAGAGGATGTTCGTGTAGGAGTTGTCACTTATAAAATTGCTGCACATGCTGCTGATTTGGCAAAAGGCCATCCGGGAGCTCATAAGAGAGATGATGCTTTATCAAAAGCTCGTTTTGAATTCCGTTGGAGGGATCAGTTTAATTTATCTTTAGATCCTGAACGTGCAATCGAATATCATGATGAAACTTTACCTGCTGAAGGTGCCAAAACAGCCCATTTCTGTTCTATGTGTGGACCTAAATTTTGCAGTATGAAAATCTCTCAGGATATTCGTAACTTTGCAAAAGAAAAAGGACTTGATACGAAAGAAGCTATTGAAGTAGGGATGAAAGAAAAAGCTGACCAGTTTAAGCAATCTGGCAGCAACATATATCTGTAACTTTCTTAGAGGGTTATTAAGATAACGGTCAAAAAAGAGAAAAAGAAATTAATATTATGAGAATGTATCAATTATAATAAAATAAATAATTTATATGATTAATAGTAAGCGCCATGGAAATAAAGCTAAGAACTTCAAGAACCCTAGCCTTTAGCTTCAATTGTTGCATCTTTGTTAATAATCATATGCGTATCGTAGTTGATGGGCATGTCTACTCAAAAAGAGGGGAATGAATATGGTACTTTATTCATTCCCCTTTCTTTTTTATTCAATTCATAGCCTTAAACCTTTATTCTATGACCGATTATGCTCCAGAATCTCTCTTATTTTAAGAAGCCTAAAAAGCTAGAGAACGAAGCTACTAGGTCTTGATAGTATCCAACTAGTTTATCTTTTAAAGTGATTTTATCCTTTAAAGAAAGTTGGTCGGATTCCTCTTCAACCCCATCTTGAGTCGTTTGTTCTGGTGTTTCTGTATCAGAAGTTTGTTCTTCATCTTCTACAGCAACCGGGCTTTCTACATTTTCATCAGCTTCAGTTGATTCATCTGTAGTTGTGTTATCAACTTCTGTTTCTTGCTCTGGTGTTTCTGTATCAGAAGTTTGTTCTTCGTCTTCTACAGCAACCGGGCTTTCTACACTTTCGTCAGCTTCAGTTGATTCATCTGTAGTTGTGTTATCAACTTCTGTTTCTTGCTCTGGTGTTTCTGTATCAGAAGATTGCTCTTCATCTTCTACAGCAACTGGACTTTCTACACTTTCATCAGCATCAGTTGATACATCTGTATTATCAACAGAGTCATCTTGAGATGCATCTTCTTCTAAAGTTGGTGTATTTATTTCATCAGCAGATTCATCGGATACTAGATCAATTGCTGGCACGTTTTCAGATTCTTCAGTTGGTTGATCAGAATCTAAATTACTTAAATATTGTTCAATATGGAATTGATAGTATCCAATTAAACTTTGATAGCTATTACCGATAAACTGATAAGCGTCATCTACCCATGTAAGAGTGATATCTTCATCTGCTGGTACTTCTAGTTCTTCATCTGTTGTACCATCATCTGTCTGATCATCTTCAGCTGCTGGCGCTTCTGGCTCTTCATCTGTTGTGCCATCGTCTGCTTGATCTTCTTCAGTTGCTGGCGTTTCTGGCTCTTCACCTGTTGTGCCATCGTCTGTCTGATCATCTTCAGCTGCTGGCGCTTCCGGCTCTTCACCTGTTGTGCCATCGTCTGCTTGATCTTCTTCAGCTGCTGGCGCTTCTGGCTCTTCACCTGTTGTGCCATCGTCTGCTTGATCTTCTTCAGCTGCTGGCGCTTCCGGCTCTTCACCTGTTGTGCCATCGTCTGCTTGACCTTCTTCAGCTGCTGGTGCTTCCGGCTCTTCATCTACCGGTACTTCTGGTTCTTCACCTACTGGCGCTTCTGGCTCTTCACCTACTGGCGCTTCCGGTTCTTCACCTACTGGCGCTTCCGGTTCTTCACCTACTGGCGCTTCTGGTTCTTCACCTACTGGCGCTTCTGGTTCTTCACCTACTGGCGCTTCTGGTTCTTCACCTACTGGCGCTTCTGGTTCTTCACCTACTGGCGCTTCTGGTTCTTCAACTACTGGCGCTTCTGGTTCTTCAACTACTGCGCTTGGATTTTGTTGAGCTAGAGCGCTAACTAGCTTACCCTTTTCAGGAGATCCTGGTAAACTTTTTGCCAATGCAGATACTTTCTGACCATGGTTTTTCGCTTGTTCAATAACTTCTGGATTAACACCCTTTGCATCAAGCTCTGCTGCAGAAATAGGCGCACCAGCAACTAAAAACGTTGCAGCCACCATGGATGTTGACATTACTAGTGGAGCTACTTTCTTCTTTAAATTATTATTTTCTTTCTTAAGGTTCGTTTGTTTTTTATTCATTACTTGATCTCTCCTAATTCGTATTTTTTCTACTGATAGGATGGATTTTTCATAAATTCCGGTATTAATCGTTTCGCCTCCTATTACCCTGAGTAAGATGATTACTCAAAATTTCCGGCAGCACCATCATCTACCTGCCTTGAATATACCAAAGTTTTGTTACTGCTTTGTGTTACTCTGATTAAAGAAAATGACGCTTCCCTTACGTATGTAGAGAATTTTGCAACAATTGAAATATGATATAAAGCCCAAAACCCACTTCATTCTCAAAAAGCAATTGTGGTTTCCTCTTTGTCCCCTCTGATCTTTCAGAGTTTTCCCGCATTATATAATTTGAATAAAATAGTCCGATTTTTGTTTTACAAATAAAACTAGAAAGTAAAGATTATCTAAACAATATAACGATTTTTCAATGCACGTTTCTATTCCATTATCTGAGTATGTGCCTGCACTGCCTTGGTTTTGTATCTGTTTTCCTCAAAAAATAGCTTTATTATCCCGTAATATTTGTAACCGCGAGACAAAGCTTTGTTACATTGAATTCATAAAACTTGATAAAGAGCCATTAGAAAAAGCGTGCTTTGAGATAAAGATTCATCAAAACACGCTTTTTTTATAATCAAGTGCACTTTCCTTCTATAAAAGTTTGAGAATTTCTATAATCCTTGCCCAAATAAAAAAATACCTAACTGTTCATTAGGTATTTCTAGCGTAGTGAAAATTCACAGGACAGTATTATGTTTGAAGACTATATCTATAGGCATTATCCATAGTATTCTTAGAACTGAGCACTACACTCCGATTGCATATTGCTTCCACATCATTTCGATCATGCGTTACCATAATGCAAGTCATGTCGGCATTATTCAAAATTACTCCAAGTTCTTCCCGAATCGTTTCTCTTAAATCCGCATCTAGGTTACTAAATGGTTCATCCATTAGCAATAGGCTAGGTTTAGGTGCAAGAGCCCTTGCAAGCGCAACCCTTTGCTGCTGTCCTCCACTCAATTCATGTGGATATCGATTTTCAAACCCCTCTAATTGAACAAGCTCTAACATCTCATCCACACGTTGCTTTCTTTGGCTACGGGGCATACGAGATAATCCGAAAAGTATATTATTTTTCACGGTCATATGAGGGAAAAGAGCATAGTCCTGGAATACCATACCTACGCCCCGTTCTTCCGGGTGAAGGTAAACATGATCATTTACAACAGTTGTTCCTGAAACCTTTATGGTGCCTTTCAATGGCATTTCTAAACCAGAAATCAATCGAAGCAATGTACTTTTGCCGCTCCCACTCTGTCCTAAAATCCCTATAATTTCACCCTTTTCCATTGAAAGAGAAAAATCATTAATGACCGGTTCTTCCTTCTTTACATAGGAATAAGTAAGTCCTTCAATTTCCAAGATACTCATTATTTGCCCCTCCTACCTAACACTTGTATGATTACTAAAGATAAAATACTAAGTCCAATAATTAAAAGCGAGGGAATGGACGCCTCATAAATTTGCTCATCATTTGCATATTGATATGTTTTCGTTGCGAGCGTTTCAAAATTAAAAGGTCTTAGCAATAACGCCAATGGCAGCTCCTTGCATATTTCAACAAACGTCAATACAAAACCGCTAATTAAAGCCCCTTTCAGTAAAGGCAACTCAACTTTAAAAAATGTTTTCGTAACGCCTAAGCCAAGCATTCTCGAAGCTTCCGTATATTTCGTTCCTATTTTCTCATAACCTACCTCAATGGCATTAAATCCTGTCGCCATAAAACGTATGAAATAACCTACTACCAGCATGATTAAAGATAAACTCAGAATGAGCGGTGCTTCCCCCAGCCCCATACTCTTGTATAAAGGTGCAAGCCATTGGTCCATCGAAATAAAGATAGCCAGTACCCCAATCGCGATAATAGGTCCTGGAATGGAATAGCCTGAAGTCATGACTTTAGAGAGTGCAAAAGAAAATGCTGATTGCTTACGGCAAACATTCGCCACAATGACAGAAAATATAAGAATGAGTATTGTAGCGATAGCCGACAGATACACGGTTTGATTAATCAAAGCAATAAACGACAGATCCCAAACTTTACCGAAAGTCATTTTTGCCCAGGCAATCAGCTGTATGAATGGAATAAGGAAACTGATTAGAAATACAATCCCGCAGTACATAAAAGCACCTATTGCTTTCATTCCTTTCAGCTTAACAGGAACTAGCGGTCTCGATTTATTGCTCATATGATAACGTCTTCCCTGCCTTAGAAACTTTTCCAAGAAGAAGATGCCCATAATGATAACCATTAGCCAAGCAGCGAGCCTCATAGCGGAATTCACATCATACATCCCGAACCATGTCTGAAAAATAGCTGTTGAAATCGTATGAATACCTAACAGACTCGTTACACCATAGTCGCCCAACACCTCAAATATGACTAAAACAGTTCCTCCCACTATAGCTGGCCTTGCAAGAGGAAGTACCACTTTAAAAAATATAGTGATTGGTTTCTGACCTAGCAGCCTTGCATTTTCTATGTAGGATGTACTTTGGCTTTCGAGAAATGCTTTGGTAATCATATAAACATAAGGGAATAAAAACATAGTAAAAATAAAAACGGCTCCCTTGATGCCGGAAATAGCAAATAAATCTAAATTGATTTGATAATCATATTGATTCCTCAAGGTCGATTGGATGACACCTGTATAGCCTAACATCGTTCGATACGTATACGCTGCAATAAAAGTTGGGATGGAAAGCGGCAATAATAATCCAAGGCGGAAAAACTTCCTAAGCGGAAAATCATACGCAGCAACAATCCAAGCCAAACTTACACCGAGAAAAGCAGTAAAAACACCCGTAAGCAACACCAGCAAGATTGTGTTTATTACATAATTGCCTAGCAAGTACTGACGTATATGGAACCAGTTTTCATTGGGTTCCTGAAGCAGAGTCGAGAAAATAAAAAGGATAGGCAGTAGAATGACTACTGCCCCAATGAAACTGATTATCCACCAGCTATTAAGTTCTTTTTTCAGATTTCGCTTAATTACACCTGGTTTCATTACTTCCAACCTGTTTTATTAAAGATTTCGATTGCCTTTTTGTTATGCTCCCCTAAAGTATCGAAATTCAATTCTTGCATTTTAAATTCTCCCCAGCTCTCTAACAAATCCGCTTTCTTTGCCTCTGGGTTAACAGGGTACTCATAGTTATTAGCCGATAAGAATTCTTGAGCTTCAACGCTTGTTACATACTCGATTAGCTTAGTAGCGTTTTCTTTATTTTTACTATGCTTTGTTAAACCAATTCCACTGATATTTACATGTGTACCGGTAGTTTCTTGATTCGGGAAAAAGACGCCAAGATTTTCGGCAACCTTTACTTCTTCTGGATCTTCCGAATTTGCAAGCAGACCAACATAGTACGTATTCATGATCGCAACATCGCCTGTACCTGCAGCAATCGCTTTCGCTTGATCACGATCTCCTCCATCCGGCTGGCGAGCGAAATTATTTACCATCCCTTGAGCCCATTTCTCTGCTTCCGCTTCACCGTTTAATTCAATGAAAGAAGCAAGTAAAGATTGGTTATATAAACTTGTTGAAGAGCGCACTAATAATCTGCCCTTCCATTTTTCATTCGTTAAGTCCTCATATGTAGATAATTCCTCAGGTGATACTCTTTCTTTAGAGTAAGCGATAACACGTGCTCTTGTTGCTAGCCCAATCCAGTTATTATCAGCATCACGTAGGTTCTCTGGTACATTTTTATCAATTGTCTCTGAAGTAACTGGTTGGAAAATATCGTTCTGCTTAGCATGCGCTAACACTCCGCCATCTACAGTTACAAATAAATCTGCTTGTGTACTTTCACCTTCGCGTTTTAACCTTTCAATCAGTTCTTCCGCTTCCCCTTTTACAACATTTACCTTAATACCTGTTTCTTCTGTGAATTTCTCATAAATCGCTTCATCAGCTTCATAATGTCTTGCAGTGTAAATATTCACTTCTTGGCTTTCAGCTTTTTCAGGAGCTGCTGTTTTCTCGTCAGATTTTGCATTTTCATTGCTACCGCTACACCCTGCTAATCCAATTGCTAAAGCAGCACTGACAAGAAAAGGTTTAAATAACTTTGGAAATTTCATTTTACTTCTATACCCCTTTACTATAATTTCATTATTGAGTAAATAATGATGTTGATAATCATTATCAGTTGTCTAAAGTAATTTTACTTCTATCTTTATTGATATGTCAACAAGTATTTTTTCTTTTTTAACAAGTGGGAAACTTTATTTTTATAGAGTAAGATGTAGTCTATTGAAAATTTCTGTCCACCTTAATAAAGAAAAATCCTGTGTAGGTAAACACAGGATTTTAACGAAACTTTTTTCGTTATTATAAGGAATTAGCCTATAGAAGAAGTTTACATTCTCTTCTCCAACAGAAATCATTTTCCCTTAAGATTTATAAATGCATTCCCGTCCACTGCCAATAAGAAAAATAGAATAGCATCATGACTAGTATATAAAGAGGCATTAATATAGCGCTCACCTTTAATAAGCTACTAGCATCGTATGAAACTTCTCCTTCCTCATAAAAGAAAAGTAACGCTTTAGAGCTGACAGGAACCGTCACACAATAATTCATACCTATTAAACTTAAAAAAACAACTGTCGAAGGATTCACTCCTATTGTTTCACTGAATAATAACAAACCTGGAATAAAGACAATTGCACGTGTTGTGTGTGATGTAATATACAAGTGGCTTGTCACCGTTACGAGCAAGATTATCAAAACAATGAGCCAGTCTGGAGCACCTATAAACAAATGCAGAACATCTAGCATTTCTTTTTCAATCCATTTCACTATACCTGTATCTACCAGCACTTTTCCCAGTGCCGTTGCTGCCGCAACAAATACAATCAAATTCCAGGATACTGCATTCATTCCTTGTTTCCAACTAATGATTCCATAATGCGGCATCATGAACAAAATGGCGCCTACCATCGTAATAAACGCTATATCATAACCATGTATGCTTTCTGTCACCCACCCTGCAATTAAAAACAACATTAATAGCAGTGTCTTTTTTTCTTCTCTGTTCATTTGTTTTTTACACATAATTTTTTCTTCATTTTTTACATTTTCGATTTTCTTTGCTCCATCTCTTGGCCATAGCATCCACCTTATTACAAAAAGAGAAAGAAAGGTCACCATAAGGGCGAATGGTACTCCCCATATCAACCATTGCATATAGGAAATGGATTGATTAACCGTACTTTCAAGCAAACCGATTCCAATTAAATGAGAGCCTGCACCGATTAAAGTAGCTGACGTACTCATTAATATAATCACGGGTGCTAAAATAGCCAAAACACTTTGTTCTTTAGTCGAGAATTTTTGGCTAAGTTGATTCATAATTGGCATTGATAATGCTGCTCGGCCCGAAGTTGAAGGAATAAAAAATACGGAAGCAAATAAAACGGAACTTAATCCAAGAAGCAAATTGCCCTTTTTATTAGACTGACTCAATATTGAATTAGTTAAACGTTCTGCCAACCCCGACCTTTTCACTGCTTCCCCAATGATAAATGAACCGATCATTAGCCATACTACTTCCTCAGAAAGTGACTGGTATAATAGCTCCGGTTCTCCCGCATTCATACTGACTATGAACGCAATGAGTGCAATGGCTACAAATCCAGCTGGTATTTTAGTGGTGATCCATAATGTCATTGCTGATAAAAAGGCAAATAAGGATACCTTTGCACGGTAGTCTAAGTCATCAATCAAGAAGGTGAAGATCAAGATTAGAATGTGTATACTTATAATTACTAATGACTTAATGGGTACTGGTTTTGTCCTTACTTTGATTGGATTGCGTTCTTCGCGTTGTTTCTTCATTCTCCTTATCATTTTAACCCAACGCTTTCTTTAAGTTTCTTTTTTCGGCAATTCCATATCCAATGGCAACTTGTCGTAGGACTGACTCCGTGCTTTCTTCTATCCATTTCGGTGCTTTTTCTATTGCCTTCTCCAAAGATGTTGGTTTTTGAATAATACTGCTATAAGCATCTATACCCGCATCATAGTTTACATTCGCCCCTTTCCCAATGGTTCCGGTAATAGCAATGACCGGGGTGTTATTTTTCTTCGCAATACGCGCAACCTCTGCAGGTATTTTGCCATTTGGGGTTTGAAAATCCAAACTTCCTTCCGCGGTCAATACAATATCTGCTATTGAAATTTTTTCTTCTATATTTATATAGTTCATAATAATATCGAACCGTGGATGCAAGACGGCTTCTGTAAAGACCATGAGCCCTGCACCTAATCCACCAGATGCCCCGCTGCCTGGCATAGACCGAACATCTATCCCTAATGCTTCTTCAATTAAAGCCGCATAATGTTCTAACGCTGCTGATAGCTGTTCCACTTGTTTGGGGGTCGCTCCTTTTTGAGATCCAAATACACGTGCAACGCCTTCTTCCCCGCATAAAATGTTTTTCCAGTTACATGCTACATTGATAGAAACATCCTGTAACCGCCTATCTAGATGCGCTGTCTCTATTGAATCGACCTTCAATAAATCTTCTCCACCATGGATATCGACAATTTGCCGGTTCTTATCAAAGAAGTGCACTCCTAATGCTTGCGCCATTCCTGCTCCACCATCTGATGTACCTGAATCACCACAGCCGATTAATATATTATCAACACCTAGATCAAGTGCGGCGAGAATTAACTCCCCTACCCCGTAAGTAGTTGTTTTTAAAGGATTTCTTTGATTACGCGGTACTAGTTTTAACCCAGCTACTGCTGCCATTTCTATTACAGCTGTTCGCTTGCCATTCTCCACAAAAATCCCAAAATGACTTTCAATCTTCTGGCCAGCAGGTCCTGTTACGTTTTTATAAATTAATTCTCCTCTTTTTATGTCAACGATTGTCTTTGCAAAGCCTTCTCCGCCATCAATCATCGGTATCACTTCCATATCGATAGACGGATCAACACGTCTCACGCCACGCTCCATTGCCAAAGCTACTTCGTTAGCGTCTAGACATTCTTTAAATCCTGATGGTACTATTACAATTTTCATGTAAACATCCCTCCAAAACATTTTGTTACTTTCTACTGTAATCTCCAATAATTAGAAGCAAGTGAGATCAATATTAGAAATTTATTAGAAAGTTCATATATATTTTTAGAGAAAAGCCTAAGCGAAAAGAAAAATATCTTTTATACGTCATACATATGTATTTTTGGAGCTTGTGTAAGTATTTATCGAATCCTCTTTTGAAGACACGAAAAAAACCCTCTCTCGAAAGTCGAGAAAGGGTTTGAAAACATTGATATAAAATATTAACGTTTTGAGAACTGAGGTGCACGACGAGCGCCGCGTAAACCTGGTTTTTTACGCTCTTTCATACGAGCGTCACGAGTTAATAGACCCGCAGCTTTAAGAGCTGAACGGAAGTCTGGATCAACTTGTAATAAAGCACGTGCGATACCATGACGGATTGCACCAGCTTGACCTGTGAATCCACCACCGTTAACGTTAACGTGTACATCGTAAGAACCTTTAGTTTCTGTAGCTACTAATGGTTGGTTGATGATTAAGTGTAAAGTTTCGTATGGTAAGTAATCACCGATTTCACGGTTGTTGATTACGATATTACCTTCGCCTGGTACTAAACGTACGCGGGCTGTAGAGCTTTTACGGCGACCTGTGCCGATATATTGAACTTGTGCCAAAGTATTTATCCTCCTATTATTTTAAATTAACCGCGTAGCTCGTAAGCTTCTGGTTTTTGTGCTGCGTGTGGGTGTTCAGAACCTGTATAAACGTTTAGTTTACCGAACATTTTGCGACCTAAAGAGTTTTTAGGTAACATACCTTTAACTGCTAATTCGATCATTTGAGTTGGGTATTTTTCTTTCATTTCGCCAGCAGTACGTTGTTTTAAACCACCAGAGAATTGAGTGTGACGGTAATAAATTTTACCCTCTAATTTGTTACCTGTTAAATGAATTTTGTCCGCGTTGATGATGATTACGTGATCACCTGTGTCAACGTTTGGTGTGAATGTTGGTTTATGTTTACCGCGTAAGATAGCAGCTACTTCAGAAGCTAAACGACCTAATGTTTGGCCTTCTGCGTCTACTACTAACCATTTACGCTCTACTTCGTGACCTTTAGCCATGAATGTTGTACGCATGAATGTATCCTCCTAATCGATATAAATTACCGTTATTTTTCATTAGACTTCACTATAAGTTTTCGGGGCTTATTTGTGGTGGTAATGAAAATACCATACATCATCTTATAATGAATCTCCCTATAAGTCAAGCAATTTTATTAAACACCTGGTGAAGTTGTACTAGGTTTCATAGTATACCTTTTCGAGGTATAAACCTTGTGGTGGCGCGGTTTTGCCGGCTTTCCCCCTGTCCTTGCTGTAAATGATATCCAAAACATTTTTTGGTTCTTTTTTGCCTGTGCCTACTTCCCATAAAGTGCCGGCAATAATGCGTACCATATTGTATAAAAAGCCGTTTCCCTCAATGGTCATATGCAATTCCTCACCATGCCACGTGAGTTCCAAACTTTTTACTGTACGCACTTTATCCACTACACTTGTATTCGCAGCACAGAAACATGAAAAATCATGCGTGCCTATTATATGGGCAGCAGCTTGTCTCATTTTCTCAATGTCTGGCTTTACACCATTTGTCTCTACTGTGTAAAAACGACGGAATGGACTCTGGATTACTTCACAGTTCCAAATATAGCGATAACGCTTACCGCTCACAATATAGCGTGCGTGGAAATCAGCATCGACCTCTTCGATGGCAAGCACCCGAATATCGCGCGGCAATTGCACATTCAATGCCTTTTGGTATTTCTCGCATG
Organism: Lysinibacillus odysseyi; assembly: GCA_014595895.1. GTDB lineage: Bacteria > Bacillota > Bacilli > Bacillales_A > Planococcaceae > Lysinibacillus_B > Lysinibacillus_B odysseyi_A. The sequence continues at coordinate 21,322 of JABUKB010000003.1, forward strand.
GGATAGCAAGCGTTGTATCAAAATGAATCACTTGCCCGGTTGCATGCACCTTAGCATCCGTACGGCCACTTGCCACGACTTTAACCGCCGCACCTTTATGCATCACTGCTAATACCTTTTCCACCTCTAGCTGGACAGTACGCTCGCCGGGTTGTACTTGATAGCCAGAGAAGCCTGTCCCGTCATAGCTGATGGTTGCTTTTAGTCTTCTCATTTTCACACCTCTACTGACGGAAATAGATTAACACGCCTGCTAACACCACAAGCGATAGCAAGGCCACTGTATCTTCTAAATCCCATTTCAATTGGCGATAGCGTGTACGCCCCTCGCCGCCGCGATATCCTCGTACTTCCATCGCTGTAGCTAAATCTTCGGCCCGCTTAAATGCACTCACAAAAAGCGGCACTAATAACGGAACAACAGCTTTTAATCGTTGGGATAATGAACCCGCGCTTAAATCGGAACCACGTGCCATTTGTGCCTTCATAATCTTATCTGTCTCATCCATTAATGTTGGAATAAAGCGCAGAGCAATCGACATCATCAACGCCAGCTCATGCACCGGCAGCTTGACCTTTTTAAACGGGTCTAACAGCGTCTCTAAGCCATCTGTAATCGAAATCGGGGATGTCGTTAATGTAAGCACAGTCGTCATAAATACGAGCACTAGGAAGCGAACTGAAATATAAATCCCTTGTCGCAAGCCTTCCTCATAAATATTGATGAAACGCCATTCCCATAACAAGTTCCCTTCTTGCGTAAAGAAAAGATGCAAAAGAAATGTAAAAATCATTAAAATGAGCACGGGCTTCAGGCCATTAACCAAGAAATACAGCCTAATCCGGCTTACTAAAATCACAAGGAACGTAAATGCTAATAGTAATGCATATGTGATCGTGTTATTCGCCAAAAATACGATAATGATAAAGCCTAAAACGAATAATAGCTTTGAGCGCGGATCCAAGCGGTGAATAAAAGAGTCTCCTGGAATAAAGCGACCGAAAATCATTTTTTCCATCATGGGCGGTCACTCTCCTTTATGGCATGAGCAACAGCCTTTGCTAGCTCTTCCTCTGTTAAACATACTTGGGGCAAAGCATGACCGATCATTTTTTCTAAGCGGTGCTGGAACTGAACAATGCGCGGCAATTCTAACCGGAATTCTTTCAATAAGGCTTCCTCGCTAAATAGCTTACGCGGCGTATCTGTTAACACACATCGCCCTTCATGCATAATCGCAATCTCATCTGCATAGCGCGCAGCATCCTCCATGCTATGTGTCACTAGAATCGTTGTCAGCCCTTTTTCTTTATGCAAGGCATAAAACATATCCATCATCTCTTTTTGACCTCTAGGATCGAGTCCGGCTGTCGGCTCATCTAGTACAATGACTTCTGGCTGCATCGCTAACACGCCTGCAATGGCGACACGGCGCATTTGCCCCCCGGATAAATCAAATGGCGATTTCTCTAGCACTTCGGTTGGTAGCCCCACTAAGTCCACTAAGTCACGTGCTCGGCTCTCTGCTTCCTCGGCAGACACTCCAAAATTCATCGGACCGAACATAATATCCTTGAGCACCGTTTCTTCAAATAACTGATGTTCCGGGAACTGAAATACAATACCTACCTTCTGTCGAATCGCTTTTAAATCCTTGTTCTTTTTCCCTGCCTCAATGCGGCGGTCACCGATTTGTACGACCCCTTCTGTCGGCTTTAGCAGGGCATTGAAATGCTGGAGGATTGTTGACTTGCCTGAACCTGTATGACCAATGATTGCTTTATACGTACCGGATGTAATCGTCAAATCCACATCAAATAATGCGCGCTTTTCAAAAGGCGTTCCTTTTGCATAAGCATAGCTTACTTGTTGAAGTTTGATGTCCATATATCATTCACCAACTCTTCTTCTGTCATATGTTTTCCTGCTAACTGTACACCTTGCGCCTGCAATAACTTGGTCATCTTCATCGCAAATGGCAAGTCTAGTCCAAATTCCACTAGTTGATCCCCTAATGCAAAGATTTCAGCGGGTGTTCCTTGGGCGAATTTTTTCCCCTCATTCATAAAAAGAATACGATCCGCTAGCATCGCTTCTTCTAAATCGTGGGTAATCGATAATACAGTTAGACCAATTTTTTCACGTAGAATTTGCACAGTTTTCAGTACCTCTGCACGTCCCTGTGGATCGAGCATGGAAGTAGCTTCGTCTAAAATGAGCATCTGCGGTTGCATCGCCAGTGCCCCTGCAATCGCCACTCGCTGCTTTTGACCGCCTGATAAATGGTGCGGCTCATGATTGAGGAACTTCTCCATCTTTACTTGTTGCAACGCTTCCTGGACGCGCTTGACCATTTCCTCATAAGGAACACCATTATTCTCTAGAGAAAAAGCTACATCGTCTTGCACAGTCGTGCCAACGAATTGATTATCTGGATTCTGAAAAACGATTCCTATATTTGAACGGATATCCCAAATGTTTTCTTCCGTTAAAACGTCATGCTTAAAGCGTACTTCCCCTTGCTGCGGAAATAGCAATCCGCTCATTAATTTTGCTAATGTTGATTTCCCTGAACCATTGTGGCCAACTACAGCAATCCATTCCCCTTGCTGCACAGCAAACGTCACATCCTCGACAGCGTTGCGACCGCCCTCTTCAGGTGCATATGAAAATGTAACATGATTAAACGATAAAATTTCTGACATACGTACACCTCAATCTCTCTGTTCTATGTAATAAAGTAACATATACAAAAATAAAGTACGCCGATTCACGTACTTTATTTTTGTATATGTATTAAGCTACACTTTTCTAAAAAATAAAAAAGCGCGCACCTCATTCAGAGAAATGCGCTTATCACTACATTAAGGTGAGTAGATGGGGGCTCAATCCCATCTAACTCTAAGAATGAGGTGCGAGAGCTAGACGAGACGCCTAAGTAATACTTATCGCTCATCATAACGCTCAGCTTATTTATTGTCGTATAAATCGTTTGTTGCTAAACATTTAGCAAATGTAATAAAAGGGAGTGCCGTTCAACAGGTGAACTAGGCACCCCCTCAACCTTAAGTTTTAGATTAAACTAATTCAATCACAACTACAGGTGCGCCGTCACCACGACGAGGACCTACTTTAAGGATGCGTGTGTAACCACCTTGACGCTCAGCGTAACGTGGAGCAACATCATCGAATAATTTTTGTAATGCGAATGAAGTTGATTCGTTACCTTCTTCGTCAGTTGTAGTTACTAACTCACGACGGATAAATGCTGCTGCTTGACGACGAGCATGTAAATCTCCGCGCTTACCTAAAGTAATCATTTTTTCAACAGCTTTACGTACTTCTTTAGCACGCGCTTCAGTAGTTTCGATGCGCTCGTTGATAATTAAATCAGTAGCTAAGTCACGTAGTAATGCTTTACGTTGAGAACTTGTACGACCAAGTTTTCTGTAACCCATGGACGTTTCCCTCCTTTATAAATATCTGATCTAGCTTATATATTGTAATGATTTGCTTAGTCTTCTTTACGTAATCCTAAACCAAGCTCTTCTAACTTATGCTTAACTTCTTCTAACGACTTACGTCCAAGGTTGCGCACCTTCATCATGTCGTCTTCTGACTTGTTCGCTAACTCTTGTACCGTATTGATACCAGCGCGCTTTAAGCAGTTGTAAGAACGAACAGAAAGATCAAGCTCTTCGATAGTCATCTCTAATACTTTTTCTTTTTGATCTTCTTCTTTTTCGACCATGATTTCAGCTGTTTGTGCCTCATCTGTCATACCAACGAAGATATTTAAGTGTTCAGTTAAAATTTTCGCTCCAAGTGAAATCGCCTCTTTAGGGCCGATGCTACCATCTGTCCATACATCAAGTGATAACTTGTCGTAGTCAGAGTTTTGTCCAACACGAGTGTTCTCAACTTGGAAGTTGACGCGTGAAACTGGAGTGTAAATAGAGTCGATCGGGATCACGCCGATAGGAAGATCCTCACGTTTGTTTTGATCAGCAGGAGTATAACCACGGCCACGTTGCGCATACATACGCATACGTAAATGACCATTTTTAGCGATTGTTGCAATATATAGATCAGGGTTTAAAATTTCTACATCGCTGTCGTGTGTAATATCTTGCGCAGTTACTACACCGTCACCTTTCACATCAATCTCAATGACTTTTTCTTCGTCAGAGTAGATTTTCAGTGCTAGCTTTTTTACGTTTAAGATGATAGATGCAACATCTTCTACTACGCCTTCTACAGTTGAGAATTCGTGTAATACGCCATCAATTTGAATTGATGTAACAGCCGCCCCCGGTAGTGAAGACAGAAGGATACGACGTAAAGAATTACCCAAAGTGTTTCCATATCCGCGTTCAAGCGGTTCTACAACAAATTTGCCATACTTGACATCATCGCTGATCGTTTCAATCTTTGGTTTTTCAATTTCGATCATTCCAATTTACCCTCCTTCAAAACATCGAATGTATAGGTTCATACCATCATAATTTTATAGTCAGTTGACCGTTTAAAATATTGCACAAGACGTTTGCACAAGAAATGATGTACTCAAGAGTATTACCCTTAAGCTGCCCCGACTACACGCGACGACGTTTTGGCGGACGGCAACCGTTGTGTGGAACTGGAGTAACGTCTTTAATAGCTGTTACTTCTAAACCAGCAGCTTGAAGTGCACGAATTGCAGCTTCACGACCAGCACCAGGACCTTTAACAGTTACTTCTAAAGTTTTAAGACCGTGCTCGATAGAAGTTTTTGCAGCAGTTTCTGCAGCCATTTGTGCAGCGAATGGAGTTGATTTACGTGAACCACGGAAACCTAAAGCACCAGCTGAAGACCAAGATACTGCGTTACCTTGCATGTCTGTAATCGTTACGATTGTATTATTAAATGTAGAACGGATGTGTGCAATACCAGATTCGATATTCTTTTTCACACGACGTTTACGAGTTTGTTGTTTACGTGCCATGTTAAGAAGGAACCTCCTTTACTTAATTATTTTTTCTTGTTCGCTACAGTCTTACGAGGACCTTTACGCGTACGCGCATTGTTCTTCGTATTTTGACCGCGAACTGGTAAACCACGACGGTGACGGATACCACGGAATGAAGCGATTTCCATTAAACGTTTGATGTTTAAAGAAACTTCACGACGTAAGTCACCTTCTGTTTTGTAAGTGTCTAATTGTTCACGAATTTGGTTTAATTGATCTTCAGATAAATCGCGCACGCGAGTATTTTCGTCAATACCTGCAGCAGCTAATACTTTTTCAGAAGTCGTTTTACCAATTCCGTAAATGTAAGTTAATGAAATTACAACGCGTTTGTCGCGAGGAATGTCAACACCAGCAATACGTGCCATTCGATGTGCACCTCCTTATTAATTACCCTTGTTTTTGTTTGTGTTTAGGATTTTCACAGATTACCATTACTTTACCGCGTCGGCGAATTACTTTACATTTTTCGCAGATCGGTTTCACAGATGGTCTCACTTTCATCTAACCTAACCTCCTTAATAGTCCGGAGCGCAAAAGATTATTTAAAACGGTATGTGATACGACCGCGAGTTAAATCATAAGGAGATAACTCAATAGTAACCTTATCTCCCGGTAGGATACGAATAAAGTGCATACGGATCTTTCCAGAAACGTGTGCTAGCACTGTGTGCCCATTTTCTAATTCTACCTTAAACATCGCGTTTGGCAAAGTCTCAACAACTGTCCCTTCGACTTCAATTACATCATCTTTCGCCATCTACCATAAGCTCCCTTCTATATGCATTTTTTGATTCCATAGAGAACCAAAGCAATTTTTGTTTCCTCTTCAGAAGAAGCAACCCTATTAACATATGCTCGGATCGTATGAGAGATGTTCCGAAAGACGCTCGTCTGGTTTCGCTTCACAATCCACGGAATAAACAGAACCGGATAAAGGAAACCGTTTTTCCTTATGCTCATACGATAGCCGGAATGTCTAGATGGGTAAACCCAACCGTGTATAACAGATGCTTCCACGAAACCCATTATACATTTTATCTTCACTTTCATCACACCGAAGTGCTCAAGTTGATGAAAAAGTATATACCGGGCACAATATGCTTTTGCAACTCTCAAAAAATTCGTTTTTCTGTTGCCTCCGCATTGACTCCTCACGGAAGCATTTACACGCGCCCGGTCCGGGTTATCAGCTGCGGCTGCCCTGTAATAGAGCGTCAAGATCAGCAAATACTTTATCGATATCTTGCTGTCCATCAATATTCGTTAAAACACCTTTAGCTTCATAAAAATCAAGTAAAGGCTGTGCTTGATTCATATTTACTGTCAAGCGATTTTCAACCGTTTCAGGGTTATCGTCTGCACGTGTGTAAAGCTCTCCGCCGTCTTTATCACATTTTCCTTCCTCAGCTGGAGGATTGAAAATTAAATGATAAGAGGCACCGCAAGTTTTACAGATTCGACGACCGCTTAAGCGTGCTACTAATTCATCTTTTTCCACTTCGATATTAATCGTGTGTTCGACTGGACGTCCTAGCTCTTCAAGGATGCTGTCTAAAGCTTCAGCTTGAGGAACTGTACGTGGGAATCCATCTAATAAGAATCCTTTTTCACAATCCGCTTGGGCAAGTCGCTCACGTACGATACCGATTGTTACTTCATCCGGAACTAATTTTCCTTCATCCATAAATGCTTTAGCTTGTAGGCCAAGCTCAGTACCTTCTTTGATAGCTGCACGGAACATATCACCTGTAGAAATATGAGGGATCGCGTACTTCTCAACAAGTTGTTCAGCCTGTGTGCCTTTACCAGCACCAGGTAAACCCATTAAAACGATATTCATACGTAATTTTTCCCCCTGTGACAAAACTTATCTATCATTTAGCTGGTTAAAGAGAAACACAATGTTTCCCTCAACCTGCATTATTTCATAAAGCCTTTATAGTGACGTTTTACCAGTTGCGATTCTAGTTGTTTCATCGTCTCTAATGCAACACCTACTACGATAATCAAACCTGTACCACCAATCTGCACTGCTGCAGGTAGATTCATTAAGTTTGTAAATAGAATCGGTAGCACAGAAATAGAAACAAGGAATAATGCACCTACAAAAGTTAAACGATAAAGAACTTTTGTTAAATAAGTTTGCGTATCATTACCAGGACGAATACCTGGAATGTATGCACCTTGTTTTTTCAAGTTGTCAGCCACATTTTCTGGATTCACCTGAATGAATGCGTAGAAGTATGTGAATGCAATAATCAATGCGACATATATCGTCATACCAACCGGATGCGAAAAATCGAACGTATTGGTAATCCATGTAGTTACGTCGTTTTGACCAAAGAATGTAGCCAGAGTTCGAGGCGTTACCATGAATGCTGATGCAAAGATTACCGGAATAACCCCTGCAGCATTTACTTTTAACGGTAAGTGCGTTTGCTGTGCACCCGCAACGGCTTGACCACGGCCGGCAACTCGTTTTGCATATTGAATTGGAATTTTACGTAACGCTTGGTTGACATAAATAACCCCAACTACAACGGCTAATAGTATAAGCAATAAAAGAGCTAGAATGGCAACGTTAATGAATAACTGATCGCCAGCATCTTGAATTTGTTGTGCATATACTTGGTTTACTGCATTTGGAATCGCTGCTGCGATACCTGCGAAGATAATGATTGAAATACCATTACCTACACCATGTGCAGTGATTTGTTCAGATAACCATAGCAGGAATGCTGTACCACCAGTTAGAACAATGGCAATTGTTAAGTACGATCCGATACTAGTATCAGTAATCAATGATCCACCGTAGAAGGCATTAAAGCCGTAACTCATAGCGAATGATTGAATAAATGCTAGTACGATTGTGAAATAACGTGTGAATTGAGCAAGTTTACGTCGCCCTACTTCACCTTGCTTTGCCCATTCTGAGAACTTAGGCACAACGTCCATTTGAAGTAACTGAACAATGATTGAGGCTGTAATGTACGGCATGATTCCCATCGCAAAGATAGAGAAGTTTGCCAGTGCACCACCACCGAATGTATTCAGGAAACCGATAAGATTGAACTCATCCGTTGCCTTTAATACATTTGCGTCAACATTCGGTACCGGAATAAAGCTTCCGATACGGAATATAATTAACATTAGTAGGGTAAAGATGATTTTATTTCGTATATCTCGAACACGCATAAAGTTTGAGATCATTTGAAACATTAGATCACCTCTGTTGTTCCGCCAGCGTTCTCGATCGCTTCCTTAGCAGTAGCTGAGAATTTGTGAGCTTTAACAGTTAGCTTAACATTTAAAGTTCCGTTACCTAAAACTTTAATGCCAGCTTTCTCGTTGCTCACTACACCAGTTTCTAATAATAATGCAGGTGTTACTTCTGCACCATCTTCGAAACGGTTTAGTGCGTCAAGGTTAACGATAGCGTATTCTTTACGGTTGATGTTCGTAAAGCCGCGTTTAGGTAAACGACGGAAAAGTGGGTTTTGACCCCCCTCAAATCCTGGACGAACGCCGCCGCCTGAACGCGCGTTTTGACCTTTATGACCTTTACCTGCAGTTTTACCGTTACCAGAACCGATACCACGACCAACACGGTTACGCTCTTTACGTGAGCCTTCTGCTGGTTTTAACTCATGAAGTTTCATATGGGTGGCACCTCCTTGTTCATTGTTGTTGAAAATTAAACTTCTTTTACAGTAACTAAGTGAGCTACTTTTGTTAACATACCGCGGATAGCTGCGTTGTCTGCATGCTCCACAGTTTGGTTAGTTTTACGTAATCCTAAAGCTTCAACAGTTTTACGTTGACCAGGTTTAGACCCGATCACAGATTTAGTAAGGGTGATTTGTAATTTAGCCATTATAATTCCCCCCTTATCCTAATAATTCTTCCACTGATTTACCGCGTAGTTTTGCAACTTCCTCTGCACGCTTTAATTCAGTTAAACCTGCTACAGTTGCACGCACCATGTTGATTGGTGTGTTAGAACCTAGAGATTTTGAAAGAATATCAGTAATACCAGCTAGCTCTAGTACGGCACGTACTGGACCACCAGCGATAACCCCTGTACCAGGAGCAGCAGGTTTAATTAAGATTGAACCTGCACCGAAGCGACCTTGCACTAAGTGTGGAGTAGTTCCACCCACGCGTGGTACTTCGATTAAGTTTTTCTTCGCGTCTTCAACAGCTTTGCGGATCGCATCTGGAACCTCTTGTGCTTTACCAGTACCGAAACCTACATGACCATTTTTATCTCCAACTACAACTAATGCAGTGAAGCGGAAGCGACGACCACCTTTAACAACTTTAGCAACGCGGTTAATTGTAACTACGCGTTCTTCAAGTTCTAGTTTGTTTGCGTCAATGCGACTCATGAAGTATGTCCCTCCTTCTTATTAAAATTCTAAGCCGTTTTCACGTGCAGCTTCAGCTAAAGCTTTCACACGTCCATGATATAAGTAACCACCACGGTCAAATACCACAGTAGTAATATTTTTTTCAACAGCGCGTTTAGCGATGATTTCACCGATTTTAGCAGCTGCTTCTACGTTTGCACTAGCACCCTCGAACTCTTTTTCTTGAGTGTTAGCTGAAACTAAAGTTACGCCAGCTACGTCATCGATTAATTGTGCATAGATGTTTTTGTTTGAACGGAATACGTTTAAACGTGGAACTGATGCAGTACCTGAAATCTTAGCACGAACACGCCCATGACGTTTCTTACGAACTTGATTTTTATCTTGTTTCGTAATCATAGAGGTCACTCCTTTCTAATGCTTATGCAGCATTATTTACCTGTTTTACCTTCTTTACGACGAACGAATTCGCCTTCGTAACGGATCCCTTTACCTTTGTAAGGCTCTGGTGGACGAACGTCACGGATATTAGATGCAAGAGCACCTACACGCTCTTTAGAAATACCTTTGATGATGATTTTAGTGTTTGAAGGAACTTCAACCTCTAAACCTTCTTCAGGAGTAAACTCTACTGGATGAGAGTAACCTACGTTAAGTACAAGTTTCTTACCTTGTAATTGTGCACGGTAACCTACACCGATAAGTTCTAGAGAACGAGAGAAACCTTCAGAAACACCAGTTACCATGTTAGCTAGTAACGCACGAGTTGTACCGTGGTTAGTACGGTGTTCTTTAGATTCAGAAGGACGAACAACAGTAACGATGTTGCCTTCTTGCTCGATTTTCATATCTTGATGGAATTGACGAGTTAATTCGCCTTTTGGACCTTTAACAGTAACTGTGTTGTCAGCAGCGACATCAATTGTTACGTTAGCAGGTACCTCGATAATCTTTTTACCTACGCGAGACATTTAGTTGCACCTCCATTCTTTGTCTTACTAATTACCAAACGTATGCTAAGATCTCTCCGCCAACTTGTTTAGCGCGAGCTTCTTTGTCTGTTAATAAACCTTGTGAAGTAGATACTAAAGCGATACCAAGACCGTTTAATACTTTAGGAACTTCGTTTGTTTTTGCGTATACACGTAATCCTGGTTTAGAAATACGTTTTAAACCTGTGATAACACGCTCGTTCTCTTTACCATATTTTAAGAAAATACGGATGATACCTTGCTTGTTGTCCTCTACGTACTCTACGTCACGGATAAAACCTTCACGCTTTAAGATTTCAGCGATCTCTTTTTTAACATTAGAAGCTGGAACTTCTAATTTCTCGTGACGAACCATGTTCGCATTACGGATGCGAGTTAGCATATCTGCAATCGGATCAGTCATTGTCATGAAAATTTACCTCCTTCCCAAAATTAGGGGATTACCAGCTGGCTTTTTTAACGCCAGGAATTTGTCCCTTATATGCAAGTTCACGGAAACAAATACGGCAAAGTTTAAATTTACGATATACAGAATGTGGACGACCACAGCGTTCACAACGTGTATATTCTTGAACTTTAAACTTTTGTTTACGTTGTTGTTTAACGATCATTGACTTTTTAGCCACGTTTTCGCCCTCCTTATTTTATTACTTCTGGAACGGCATACCGAATTGTGTCAATAACTCGCGAGCTTCTTCATCAGAATTCGCAGTCGTTACGATCACGATGTCCATACCGCGTACTTTCGAAACTTTATCGTAATCGATTTCAGGGAAAATTAATTGCTCTTTTACACCTAAAGTGTAGTTACCGCGACCGTCGAATGCTTTTTTAGAAACACCACGGAAGTCACGTACACGTGGAAGTGCGATAGCGATTAATTTGTCCAAGAATTCATACATACGCTCACCGCGTAATGTAACTTTAGCACCAATCGCTTGGCCTTCACGTAAACGGAAACCAGCGATAGATTTTTTCGCTTTTGTTACAACTGGTTTTTGACCAGTGATAATTGTTAATTCTTCAACAGCTACATCTAATGCTTTAGAGTTTTGAACAGCGTCACCAACACCCATGTTGATTACGATTTTCTCCACTTTTGGCAATTGCATAACTGATTTATATCCAAACTTGCTCATAAGAGCAGGTGATACTTCATTTAAATATTTTTCTTTTAGGCGGCTCATGTAGTTTTACCTCCCTTCATATTTACTTATTAGTCGATTACTACACCTGATTTTTTTGCAACACGAACTTTCTTGCCGTCTTCGATTTTGTAACCTACGCGAGTCGGCTCGCCAGATTTCGGATCGATTAGCATTACGTTCGAAACGTGGATTGCAGCTTCTTGAGATACAATACCACCTTGTGGATTAAGTTGGTTAGGTTTCACGTGTTTCTTAACAATGTTTACACCTTCAACAAGAACGCGGTCTTGTTTTGGGTAAGCAGCTAAGATTACGCCTTCTTTACCTTTATCTTTACCAGTAATTACTTTTACTTTGTCGCCCTTTTTAACATGCATTATGTGTCGCACCTCCTTGATTGGTACTGTCATGAAATTAAAGAACTTCTGGAGCTAGAGAAACGATCTTCATGAAGTTGCTATCACGTAATTCACGTGCAACAGGTCCGAAAATACGAGTTCCGCGTGGAGACTTATCGTCTTTAATGATTACGCAAGCATTTTCATCAAATTTGATATAAGTACCGTCTTTACGGCGTACACCAGATTTAGTGCGAACGATTACAGCCTTAACAACGTCACCTTTCTTGACAACGCCACCTGGTGTTGCTTTCTTAACTGTACATACGACGATATCGCCGATGTTAGCAGTTTTGCGACCAGAACCACCAAGTACTTTAATTGTTAATACTTCACGTGCACCTGAGTTGTCAGCAACTTTCATACGACTTTCTTGTTGGATCACTTAGGTTACCTCCCTTCGGAATTTGGTTACTCCGAAATAGTAGTTATTAAATAATAACCGCTTTTTCTACAACTTCAACTAAACGGAAGCGCTTAGTAGCTGATAGCGGGCGAGTTTCCATGATACGTACGATATCACCGATTTTCGCTGTGTTTAACTCATCATGAGCTTTGAACTTTTTAGAGTATTTTACACGTTTGCCATAAAGCTTGTGCTTTTTATGAGTTTCTACTAAAACAGTAACAGTTTTGTCCATTTTATCTGAAACTACGCGGCCAGTGTAAACTTTGCGTTGGTTACGCTCAGTCATGCCTGAAAACCTCCTTTATCAGTTTTATTGTGCACTGATTTCTCTTTCGCGAATCACAGTTTTCATACGCGCAATCGCTTTGCGAACTTCACGAATGCGTGCTGTGTTTTCTAATTGACCAGTCGCCAATTGGAAGCGCAGGTTGAAAAGCTCTTCTTTCAGTGATTTCACTTTTACTTCAATTTCAGCAGTGGCAAGGTCACGGATTTCATTAGCTTTCATTAGATTCACCACCAGTTTCTTGACGTTTTACGATCTTACATTTAACAGGAAGCTTGTGTGATGCTAAACGAAGTGCTTCACGTGCGATCTCTTCAGATACACCAGCAACCTCGAACATTACTTTTCCTGGTTTTACTACTGCTACCCAGCCTTCTGGAGAACCTTTACCAGAACCCATGCGGACTTCTAGAGGCTTTTTCGTATAAGGCTTGTGCGGGAAAATTTTAATCCAAACTTTACCGCCACGTTTCATGTAACGAGTCATTGCGATACGTGCAGATTCGATTTGACGGTTAGTAATCCAAGATGCAGTAGTTGCTTGTAAGCCCCACTCACCGAAAGCTACTTCTTTGCCGCCTTTCGCTTCGCCACGCATGTTACCACGGTGTTCACGACGATATTTTACGCGTTTAGGTAATAACATATTATTTGCCTCCTTCCACAGAGTTCTTTTTAGTTGGAAGGACTTCACCACGGTAGATCCATACTTTAACGCCTAATTTACCATAAGTAGTGTCAGCTTCTGCGTGTGCATAATCGATGTCAGCACGTAGAGTATGAAGTGGAACAGTTCCTTCTGAATAGTGTTCAGCACGCGCGATGTCTGCGCCACCTAAACGACCAGATACTTGTGTTTTAATACCTTTTGCACCAGCGCGAATTGTGCGTTGGATTGCTTGTTTTTGAGCACGGCGGAATGATACGCGGTTCTCAAGTTGACGAGCAATGTTTTCTGCTACTAAACGAGCATCTAAGTCAGCACGTTTGATTTCAACGATGTTGATGTGTACACGTTTACCAGTAGTTTCTGATAAAGTTTTACGTAAGTTTTCTACTTCCGTACCACCTTTACCGATAACCATACCTGGCTTCGCAGTGTGAATTGTGATGTTTACGCGGTTTGCAGCGCGTTCGATTTCTACTTTAGATACTGAAGCATCTTTAAGTGAATTCTCGATATATTTACGAACTTTGATGTCTTCGTGTAAAAGATCTGCGTAGTCTTTCTCAGCGAACCATTTTGATTCCCAGTCACGAATAACACCAACACGTAGTCCTATTGGATGTACTTTTTGACCCACGGATTACCCCTCCTTCTTCTCTGATACCACGATAGTGATGTGGCTTGTGCGTTTGTTAATTGCGCTTGCACGTCCTTGCGCACGTGGACGGAAACGTTTTAATGTTGGACCTTCGTCAACAAAAACTTCAGAAACAACTAAGTTGTTAATATCTAACTCATAGTTATGTTCAGCGTTTGCAACTGCAGATTTTAATACTTTCTCAACGACTGGAGACGCCGCTTTTGGAGTATGACGTAAAATTGCAACTGCTTCACCAATTTGCTTACCTCGGATTAAGTCTACTACTAGACGCACTTTACGAGGAGCGATACGAACTGTACGAGCGATAGCTTTAGCTTGTGTCATTAGGATTTACCTCCTCTCAAAATTAGCGTCTTGTTTTCTTATCATCTGCACCGTGACCTTTATAAGTACGTGTCGGTGCGAACTCACCTAATTTATGACCTACCATATCTTCAGTTACGTATACAGGAACATGTTTACGTCCATCATATACAGCGATTGTTAAACCGATGAAGTTTGGGAAGATAGTAGAACGGCGAGACCAAGTTTTAATAACCTGTTTTTTCTCAGAAGCCTCTTGCGCTTCCACTTTTTTCATTAAGTGGTCATCGACAAAAGGTCCTTTCTTTAAGCTGCGACCCATTTAGGAACCTCCCTCCGTGATTCCACCACGGCTCTCGAATAGAACCGTAGCCCAATCACATTATTTTTTACGTCCGCGAATAATAAATTTAGATGATTTATTTTTCTTTTTACGTGTTTTATAACCAAGAGCTGGTTTGCCCCATGGTGTCATTGGAGATTTACGTCCGATTGGAGAACGTCCTTCACCACCACCGTGTGGGTGATCGTTAGGGTTCATTACAGAACCACGTACAGTTGGGCGTTTACCTAACCAACGAGAACGACCTGCTTTACCGATGTTGATAAGTTCGTGTTCTTGGTTACCAACTTGACCGATTGTAGCACGGCAAGCAGCTAAGATTAAGCGAACTTCACCAGATTGTAGACGTACGATTACATACTTGCCTTCACGACCAAGAACTTGAGCAGAAGTACCAGCAGAACGTACTAATTGTCCACCTTTACCAGGTTTCATTTCGATGTTATGGATAGTTGTACCCATTGGAATGTTTGCTAATGGTAATGCGTTACCTACTTTGATGTCTACTTCTGGGCCAGACACGATTGTTTGACCTACTTCAAGACCTTTTGGAGCTAGGATATAACGCTTTTCACCGTCAGCGTAGTTAATTAATGCGATATTCGCAGAGCGGTTTGGATCATATTCGATAGTAGCAACTTTACCTGGAACACCATCTTTAAGACGTTTGAAGTCGATGATACGGTATTGCTTCTTATGACCACCACCATGATGACGAACAGTAATTTTACCTTGGTTGTTACGACCAGCTTTGCGTTTTTTAGAATCTAATAAAGACTTTTCAGGCTTGTTAGTTGTAATTTCCGCAAAGTCAGATGACGTCATGTTACGACGACCATTTGAGGTTGGTTTGTACTTTTTAATCGCCATGTGTTTTCCCTCCTTCTATATTGTAATCCGAATCAGATATTAGATTTCGAATAACTCGATTTCTTTTGAATCAGCTGTTAATTTAACGATTGCTTTACGACGTTTATTTTTGAAACCGCCGAATTTACCAACGCGTTTGAATTTGCCTTTAACATTCATGATGTTAACTTTCTCAACTTTAACGCCGAAGATTTCTTCGATTGCGTCTTTAACTTGAGTTTTGTTAGCGCGAGTGTCTACTTCGAAAGTATACTTTTTCTCTGCCATAATTTCAGAAGAACGCTCAGTAATGACCGGACGTTTGATGATATCACGTGCTTCCATTATCCAAGCACCTCCTCAACTTTATTTACTGCTTCTTTCGTGAATACCACTTTATCGTGACCTAAAAGATCAAGAACGTTGATACCAGATGCAGTTAAAACAGTAACACCAGGGATGTTACGTGCAGACAATGCTACATTTTCGTTTAACTCAGCAGTTACGAAAAGAGCTTTTTTGTTAATTTCTAATGCTTTTAAAATAGCAGTGAAATCTTTAGTTTTTGGTGCATCTAATGTTAATGCATCAAGAACTACGAAGTTTTGTTCTACAACTTTAGCTGATAAAGCTGATTTAAGAGCTAAGCGACGAACTTTCTTCGGTAATTTGAATGAGTAGCTACGTGGAGTTGGACCAAATACAACACCACCACCACGCCATTGTGGAGAGCGGATCGAACCTTGACGAGCACGACCAGTTCCTTTTTGACGCCATGGCTTACGACCACCACCAGCAACTTCAGAACGGTTTTTTACTTTGTGATTACCTTGACGTAATGAAGCGCGTTGAGCAACTACAGCGTCGAATAATACAGCTTCATTTGGCTCGATTCCGAAGATCGCATCGTTTAATTCGATTTCACCAACTGAAGCACCTGTTTGACTAAGTACAGATACCTTTGTCATTCCTGTTTCCTCCTTTCTTCAGAAGATTATTTAGATTTGATTGCAGTTTTTACTGCAACAAGAGCTTTTTTAGAACCAGGAACATTACCTTTAACTAGTAATAAGTTGCGCTCTACATCAACCTTAACGATTTCAAGGTTTTGAATAGTTACAACTGTACCACCCATTTGACCAGGTAATTTCTTTTGTTTGAATACGCGGTTCGGAGCAACTGGACCCATTGAACCAGGACGACGGTGGTAACGAGAACCGTGGGCCATTGGACCACGAGATTGTCCGTGGCGTTTAATTACACCTTGGAAACCTTTACCTTTAGTAACACCTGTTACATCTACTACATCGCCTTCTGCGAAAATTTCTACCTTGACTTCTTGACCAACTTCGTAAGCCGCTACGTCTAAGTTGCGGAACTCACGGATGAAGCGCTTAGGAGCAGTATTTGCTTTAGCAACGTGTCCTTGAGCAGGCTTGTTAGCAAGCTTAGCGCGCTTGTCTTCGAAACCAACTTGAACTGCTTCATAACCATCAGTTTCAACAGTTTTCTTTTGAAGAACTACGTTTGGAGTAGCTTCGATAACTGTTACTGGGATTAAATCGCCGTTTTCAGCAAAAACTTGAGTCATACCAATTTTTCTACCTAAGATTCCTTTAGTCATTTGTCACACCTCCTGTGAATTTTTGGAAAAATGTTTATATTGTTTTTTTACCATTAAAGTTTGATTTCAATATCAACGCCAGATGGTAAATCAAGCTTCATTAACGCATCAACAGTTTGTGGTGTTGGGTTAACGATGTCGATAAGACGTTTGTGTGTGCGCATTTCAAATTGCTCACGAGAATCTTTGTACTTATGAACCGCACGTAAGATTGTGTATACAGATCTTTCCGTTGGTAGTGGAATCGGACCTGATACCCCAGCACCTGAACGTTTCGCAGTTTCAACGATTTTCTCAGCAGATTGATCAAGGATACGGTGATCATACGCTTTTAAACGAATACGAATTTTTTGTTTTGCCATTACTTTCCCTCCCTCTCGCCTATTTTCTAGACATTCTCCACGAAAATTTTCCCACACACCGCCATGGCAAAGCGGCCGGGTGTGTCGGCAACCTCTCGCTTCATCGCAGTCAAAGACCAACATTCAACATTATATATAATAAAAAAAGAATATGCAAGTGTTTTAGCGAAATTCTTTTTCTTGATTTTATATTGTTGATTTTAAATAGTTTCGCTCTTTTTGAGCCGTTTTCTAGTATATAAGAGTCTACGGGTGAAATCAACCCTTAAGCTTGTTTTTATGCAAATTTGTTTGCATACATGAATCTCTTCCTATTTAAATATAGCGCTATAAATTATCTGATTTTTTACGCAATAAAAGGTTAAGTGCATCATTCACCTAACCTTTTATTGCTTATAAATTTTTCTTTAAAAACGCACGCGTGCGAGGGTGCTGCGGATTGTTGAAGATTTCTTCAGGCTTACCTGCTTCTACAATTTCTCCGCCATCCATAAAGATGACTTTATTAGCTACCTCACGTGCAAAGCCCATTTCATGTGTTACGACAATCATCGTCATATGCTCTTCTGCTAAGTCTTTCATTACTTTCAGCACTTCCCCCGTTAATTCTGGGTCTAATGCTGAAGTTGGCTCATCAAATAATAAAATTTGCGGATTCATCATTAATGCACGTGCGATGGCTACACGCTGCTTTTGACCGCCAGATAAATTAGATGGAAATACATCTGCTTTTTCAAACAATCCAACCTTCTTCAATAATTCATCTGCTGTTTGCTGCGTACTAGCTGCTGATTGCTTTTTCACTAGCTTTGGCGATATTTCTAAGTTGCCGCGCACCGTTAAATGAGGGAATAAATTAAAATGCTGAAATACCATACCCATCTTTGCTGTGATTGCTTTAATATCTTGCACTTTAGGATAAACACCGTCTTTTACTAAATAATCGCCATCAATACACACTGTTCCACCGTTAATTTCCTCTAAGTGCACCAAGCTACGCAGCATTGTACTTTTCCCCGAACCAGAAGGACCGATTACAGCGATTACATCATTTTTCTCTACATCGAATGTGATCCGCTTCAGTACCTCTAAAGAGCCAAATGATTTTT
Source organism: Lysinibacillus odysseyi (assembly GCA_014595895.1). Classification (GTDB taxonomy): domain Bacteria; phylum Bacillota; class Bacilli; order Bacillales_A; family Planococcaceae; genus Lysinibacillus_B; species Lysinibacillus_B odysseyi_A. The sequence goes on from JABUKB010000003.1 coordinate 39,856, forward strand.
TTAAATTTTCTATTTGAATTAATGCCATCGTTTCACCCCCTATTCGAACTTAAATCGTCTTTCTAGATATTTAAAGAATGCCGTTAAAATCAATGTAATTAATAAATAAATCATACCTGCTACAAAGAATGGCACAATTGTAAAGTCGCGATTCACAACCGTTTGTGCGTAGTGTAACAGCTCAGGAACCGCTACAGCGTACAGTAGCGCCGTATCCTTCACCAGTGTCACCGATTCATTTGAAACGGCTGGCAGGGCTATTCTGAACATTTGGGGTAATATGATACGCGTCGTTGTTTGGAATTTATTTAGTCCTAACACTTGTGCCGCCTCGTATTGTCCTTTATCAATCGCTAGTAAACCGCCACGGAAAATTTCTGAGAAGTAGGCTGCATAGTTCAATACAAACCCTAAACATGCCGCCGTAAAACGATCCAGCACTAAATATTCACCGATTCCTGGAATCATCGGTAACCCAAAACAAATAAATAATAGCTGTAATAATAATGGTGTACCACGCATTATGTACACATAAGTTTGCGCTAGCCAAGAGATTGGCTTTATTTTACTTTGAACAGCTAATGTTAATAAAAACCCTAACGGAATAGATAAGATAATCGCGATGACAAATAATAAAATTGTCATTTTCGCGCCTTCTAACATCGGCCAAAGCATCGATAGAAAATTGTCCATCATGTTCCTCCTATACCAACCTTTCATTCGCTAAAAAAGTAAGAGTCTCCTGGCAACCTGGCAAGGAAACTCTTACTCAATTTTACTATATAAAATGATTAGTTTAATACTTTATTTTCGCCAAACCATTTTTCAGAGATTTCTGCTGCCTTGCCATTTTCATTTAATGCATCAAGTGCAGACTGTAATTTTTCTAAAAGTTCTTCATTACCTTGTTTCACACCAACACCGTATTCTTCAGGCGCTAATGATTCTTCTACGATTGTAAATGTACCTTCTTCAAGCGTATTGTAATAGTTTGCTACTACTGCATCGATGACCACTGCATCTGTACGCTTTGCTTTTAAATCTGTTAACGCTAACACGTTGTCACCGTACTCAGATAATTCACCAATTTTTTTGCTTACTTCATGACTGTTTAATGCGTCTAAAGCTGATGATAACGCTTGTACACCTACATTTTTACCTTCTAGGTCAGCAATTGCTTTAATGTCTGAATCTTTTAACGTCATAATTACTTGTGAGTTTGATAAATAAGGTTTTGTGAATAAAACTTTTTCTTTACGCTCATCTGTAATTGTGTAACCGTTCCAAATTAAATCAATACGGCCTGAGTTTAATTCTGTTTCTTTTGTTTTCCAATCGATTGGCTGGAATTTTACTTCTACACCCATTTCCTCAGCTGCTGCACGTGCATAGTCAATGTCGAAACCTACTATTTCATTTTTCTCATCACGGAAGCCCATTGGTGCAAATTTATCATCGATACCGATAATAATTGTTTCTTTTTCTGTATCTGTATTGCCTGTAGATGCTTTATCATCTCCGCCACATGCTACTAGCACAACTGACACGATTGCTAATAAAAATAAAGATAAAAACTTTTTCAAGTAAAACACCCCTTAATTACTATTTTAACAAAACTTTCACGTGCTAAATCATTAACGTAATAAAATTATCATTTTCCCCTTCCCTTGTCAATATACTAATAAATGATTGTGTCAATTAAAAAAGGCATTGCGAAAAAAATTCACAATACCTCCACTTTCGTTTTTTATCGATATAATAAATGGACTCCATGCATTTTAAAAGGATTCTCTAATCACCTTTTTATAATAGCTGATGGAAAGCACTCCAAAAACAAAGTACATCAAAATATAAAGACCCATTGTTACAATTAAAGGTGTTACTAGCTCCGTGCCGAATAAAAACCAGCCTGATTTCACTGCAAAATAACTATGCAGCAAACCAATAAGCAACGGTACGCCAAAGTTAAATAGCTGCTTCATATAAATGCCGCGCATTAATTCTTGCTCTGAGAAGCCAATCTTACGTAAAGTGTTATAGGCCTCTGTTTCCTCGTCTGCTTCAGACATTTGCTTAAAATAAAGGATGCTGCCTGTAGCAAGCAAGAACGCTAACCCTAAAAAGCCTGTCGTGAAAATTGTCACACCCATCGCTCGTAAATAATCATTGCGTTCCATTTCCTGCGATGGCTTTGTAAAAGTATCCTCGCTGTCTTCTGCTATCTGAAATTCATGAGCACCCGATTGTGTATATAAAGCTTCCGCTTGTTTCAAATCATCTTTGTCCAATAGATTTACAGAAGTTTGCTTGGTCCAGAATGGCCATTCTTTATTGCTATTTGCCCTCTCCAATAATTCATATAAATCATCTGTGACAACAAGCATGGGCTGACCATTTATAAAGGGTCCCGAACCTAATACAGTCGTTTCATGAATATCAACGACCTTTAGTTCATCGCTGTATTCCCCTATACTCACATCTATTGTCCCATTTGCCTCCAATGGCACTAGGGCACTTACATAACCGCTATACCCTGTTACGATGCTCTCTTTCTCTCGTAACTGAACTTCTGGCCGCAATTGATTGTAAGCGGTTTGCGATATAACAGATAGTGATATTTCATTTTTGAAAAAAGTATATCCTTCACTCTCCCTGTGCTTCAACAATCGTTCCATTTGCACCATTGCTTCAGTGAAAGGAAAATCCATTTTCTCATAAGCAATATTATTTTCGTCGAGCAGTTGTAAAAACGACTCGCCTTTCTCATCCATTAAAATATAATCAGCCGGTACTTTTGTTTTCACCGCGTCCTCTACTGAATAGTAAGCGATATAAGAAAGTGTCGTAATAGCCAACGATACTGCTGTTAAAATCGTAATAAGCGTCAATGATTTGGCATTGCTCTTCATACGATGCATGATAGGTGTGATCGCTACCACATCCACTGTATTTAAATGTCCCCCTTTCTTCAATCGAATGAGGTTCATAAGGAACGATACAGAAAAACGGAAAACCAAGAATGTCCCGCCAATGGTTGTCGCTAATATAATGAACATATCTAAAAACAGATTGTTGTTCTCATCAATTTCAAACAACTTAGTCGATGCATAGTACCCATACGCAATGAACACAATACCAAGAAACCCTACTAGCATTTTCCACCAGCTCATTCGTTTTACACGTTCGTCCCCTTGTTTGGCTGCTGTAAATAAAGATAATAAGGATACCTTTCTAATAAAGAAGGCTTGTTGCAGCAACACAATAAACAACAATATAGCGAAGACGAAAACCGTGCTACCAAGCGCCTCTAAACTAAAACTCATGCCTACTACTATCCCGTCAAATGCTATGACTTGCAATAAAATCATCGCAAATAACCTGGACGTTAAGTACCCGATACCGATGCCAACTGCTACAGCCCCAGCAAATAACAAAATATTTTCATATGCGATCAGGCGAACGATAAGCCCTTTCCTCATCCCAATTAGCTGATATAGACCGATTTCTTTGCTGCGTCTTTTCATAAATAGGTGGTTGGCATACAATACGAAAAATAGCACGATAAAGTACAGCATATAAGAAGCGACCTCGAAACCTGCCGTCGCCGTTCCGCTCTTAATGGTTGCTTGGTGTACTGCATCGTTAAATTGCAATGTAATAAATGAAAAAAATAGTGTGACACTGAAAATCAAGGCAAAGAAATATAAATAGTACTGTTTTATATTTTTTCGCATGCTACGGAATACTAGCTGACTAAGCTTCATGCCCGTCACCGCCTAATACACTTTGCGTTGCTAAAATTTGCTGGAAAAATTCATTCCGTGTACGGTCTCCTCTATACAACTCCGTATATAAAGCACCGTCCTTCAAAAACAGTACACGCGAACAAAAGCTTGCTGCCACCGCATCATGTGTCACCATCATAATGGTTGCTTGTTTTTGTTCATTGATTTGTGCCAAATTAGTTAATAGAGCTACAGCCGACTTTGAATCTAATGCACCTGTTGGTTCATCCGCAAATATAAGGGACGGTTCCGCAACAAGTGCACGCGCGGCTGATGTTCTTTGCTTTTGCCCGCCTGAAATCTCATTGGGATACTTATGCACAATGTCTTCTATATTTAAAATAGAGATAATCTCCCGAAACCGTGCCTCCACCACAGCTCGTGGCATTTTCCGAATAGAGAATGGCAATAAAATATTTTCCTTGACCGTTAATGTATCGAGCAAATTATAGTCCTGGAAAATAAATCCGAGCTGATCGCGGCGGAAATTGGCTAATTCTTTCTCTTTCATGCCTTGGAGCTTGCTGCCGTTAATCTCTACCATTCCTTCTGTTACTTGATCAATGGAACAAAGTACATTTAATAATGTTGTTTTTCCAGAACCAGATGGACCCATAATCCCTACAAATTCACCTTTATCCACTTCTAAATCTATTCCCTTTAATACTTCTTGCGCTAAATTGCGCTTTCCGTATACTTTTTTAATTTTTCGTGCTCGTAAAATAGCCATAGGTGTCATCCCTTTCGTTTTCTTGCCTTTATTGTAGCCCAATGAATAGCAGAAATCGTTTGATTCAGATGACAAAAACAAACGGTACATGACAATTTCGTCATATACCGTATGTCTTTTCATATTGTCCGCGTTTTGGAAAGCGAATAAATACTGTTGTTCCTTGATGTACTATCGACTCAATAGTTAAGTGAATCAGCAATTTGTCTGCTGCCTGTTTTGCCAAATATAGTCCCATCCCTGTAGAGGCGGTTGTTTCTCTGCCAGTGGACCCGGTATACGATTTATGAAATATACGCGGCAAATCCATGGTAGCAATCCCTTTCCCTTTATCTTTGACTGCTAGTATGACCTGACCTTCTTCTGTCTGGGCGGAAATCACAATTTCCGAATGCTCCTCACTATATTTAATGGCATTCGTAAAGATCTGCCTGAAAATAAAAGCCAGCCACTTTGCATCTGTTAATACAATGTGGTCAATATTTTCTACCTCTATTGCGATTCCCTTTTCTAAACACCATGTACGCAATTCTTTAATTTCCTTCATCAGGAGCGGCGACAGCTCTACTCGCTCTAAGCGATTATCCTTTTCCATCGTCAGCAATCTCGTCGCATGTAAACGCTGATCCAGTAACAAATGCAGTCTCAGCCATTCCCCATCGAGCTTTTCTCTTAACTGATAGGGCTCTACCTGCTCATGCATTAATTTCAATGCGGTTAATGGCGATTTCATTTCATGCACCCATGCTAATATATTATCTTGCTCTTCTGCCAAATCGAGCTTCATCTGCTGGAGCTGCAACTCGCATTGTTGTAATTCCTGTTGATAGTAATCAGAAACCATTTGCATATACGGCTGTTTGGGCACTAGCCCTTTCTTTACATTTTTTAGACTTGTATAGTCTTTTACATAGCGCCAAACAATAAAAGCGATAAATAACGCTATCAAAACGATATTAATATATTGCACTGAAATAGTGGACAGCCCTTTATCTAAAACCATCATTACATTCAGGAAAAGGAAGATAAGAAGAGAAAAGACGATCCATGAACGCTGCTGCTTTATAAAGAGTTTCACTTTTCCACCGCCATATAGCCAAGACCTTTTTTCGTGATAATCACATCATTCATGCCAATTTCCTCTAGACGCTGGCGCAGCCGATTCACATTGACTGTCAGTGTATTGTCATTCACAAAACGCTCGTCATCCCAAAGGGCACGCATCAACTCGTCGCGCGATACAATTTGCCCCTTCGCTTTTACTAGAATCTTTAAAATATACAATTCGTTTTTTGTCAGCTCTATCTGTGCATGTTGGTAAGAAACCAAAGCCCGGTCATAATCAATAGTCGCTCCATTCCACGCATGAATGGTTGCAGCTGGCTCTTGATAGTCATATGTGCGGCGCAGGGTGGCTTGGACTTTTGCTAATAATACATCCATATGAAACGGCTTCTGAACAAAATCATCAGCCCCCATTTGCATGGCCATTACCATATCCATCGGATGATCACGCGAAGATAAAAATAAAATTGGCACCTTTGAAACAGCACGAATTTCTCGACACCAGTGAAAACCGTCATAAGCAGGTAATTGAATATCAATCATTACGAGCTGAGGTTGTTCCATATGAAACGTTTTCATCACCTCATGAAAATTTTCAGGCCCTACTATATCAAATGACCATTGTGTAAATCGCTCTTTTATCACTTTAAAAATCGACATATCGTCTTCTATTAAAAGGATTTTCATTTCTATCCCTCCAGTATCAATCTATTTTCTATTATACTAAATTTTACCTGCTGTTTTTTGTTGTATAATGTTACTATGATTAATTTTAACTCATACGAAGAAAAGGAGGGTTACTGATGGACATCCGGCAAATTGAATATTTCGCGGAGGTAGCAAAACATCTCAGCTTTACAAAAGCAGCGACCAATTTACACGTTTCCCAACCTTCCATTAGTAAAGCGATTCAAAACTTAGAAGCCGAACTTGGCGTCCCGTTATTTTACCGTTCCTCTAAAAAGCTGGAATTAACGGATGCAGGGCAAGCCGTCTTGGTTAATGCACAGCAAGTACTCGATGCCTTTAAAAATATGCGTTCCGAGCTAACCGACTTAACGGAACTCAAAAAAGGAAAAATCCGTATTGGCATCCCGCCGATTGTGGGTGCTGCCTTTTTCTCGAAATTAGTTAGCCAATACAAGGAGCAATATCCATTAGTGGAAATTTTATTAACCGAAGTAGGAACGAAAAAAATTCGCCAAGGTGTGGAGGCTGGGGAACTGGATATCGGTTTAACATGCAATCTTATTGCGACAAATGAAAATTTAGAAGTGATGAGTATCTTAAAAGATCCGTTAATGCTCATTGTACATAAGGATCATCCACTGGCTACCCAATCTGTTACGACCATGCAGGAGCTTGAAAAGGAAACGTTTATTATTTACCGGAAAGATTTTACTCTATATGACCGCATTATTGAGGAGTGCTCGAAAAATGGTTTCTTCCCAACCATTGCATGTGAAACGTCGCAAAAAGATTTAATTATTGAAATGGTCGCTGCCAAACTTGGCATTGCCTTGCTACCAAAAAGGATTTGCGATCAAATGCAAAACGATACGCTAAAGGCCATCCCCTTTGCAGAAGAAAATATCTTTTTAGAGCTCGGCATGACATGGAAAAAAAATAAATATTTACCCTATGCCGTGCGGGAGTTTATCGCATTGGCTTATGATTTTATGCCACAGTAAAAATCCATATCACGCCATTGCGGCATGATATGGATTTTCATTTTATATGTTTACTTTAATACCATATTTCGCTTTAGCTTCGATACGGCGCTGATGTAAAATCGGCTCTGTATAGCCATTCGGCTGTTCATAACCTTTAAAGATCAGGTCGCTAGCCGCTTGGAAGGCTACAGAATCTGCAAAATTAGGTGCCATCGGAAGATACTCTGGATCACCTGCATTTTGTTCATCTACCACTTTTGCCATGCGCTCTAATGTTTCTTGTACCTGTTCTTTTGTACAAATTCCGTGATGCAGCCAGTTTGCTACATGCTGACTAGAAATACGTAATGTCGCGCGGTCTTCCATTAGTCCAATATCATTGATATCCGGTACTTTCGAACAACCTACGCCTTGTTCTACCCAACGTACAACATACCCTAAGATACCTTGTGCATTGTTATCCAGCTCTTGTTGAATCTCCTCTGGACTCCAATCTGCTGTTGGTGATACTGGCACTTCCAGAATTGCATCTGTAAAGTCTTCCGAACTAAATAAACCTTGTTGTACTTCTTTTACATTTACTTGGTGATAATGTGTCGCGTGTAGAGTCGCTGCTGTTGGTGATGGTACCCAAGCTGTATTGGCACCTGCTTTTGGATGGGCAATTTTCTGAACAAGCATTTCTGCCATTAAGTCTGGCATTGCCCACATCCCTTTACCAATCTGTGCACGGCCTTGTAAACCTGCATCTAAACCAACAACTACATTGGCTTTTTCATAAGATACTAACCACGTAGAGGATTTCATTTCACCTTTGCGAATCATTGGACCTGCTTCCATCGATGTATGAATTTCATCCCCTGTACGGTCTAAGAAGCCAGTGTTAATGAAAACAATGCGCTCTTTTACTTCCTTAATACAAGCTTTTAAATTAAGTGATGTACGGCGTTCTTCATCCATTACACCAATTTTCAATGTGTTACGCTCTAAACCAATTAAGTCCTCTACACGTGCAAATAACTCGTTGGCAAAGGCAACTTCCTCAGAGCCGTGCATTTTTGGTTTTACAATATAAACAGACCCTTTTCGAGAGTTTTTATATTGGCCATTTCCTAAAAGTTCATGTTTTGCGATCAAGCTCGTAACCACACCATCTAAAATACCCTCTGGTACTTCATTGTCTTCTTTATCTAAAATCGCGCTATTTGTCATTAAGTGCCCTACATTACGTACAAACATTAAAGAACGCCCTGATAACGCCAGCTCTCCACCATCAGCAGCTGTGTACGTACGGTCTGGATTCAAAGTACGCGTAACCGTTTTGTCTCCTTTTGCAAATTCAGCAGACAAATCGCCCTTCATCAGGCCAAGCCAGTTTGTATATACTAATACTTTGTCTTCTGCGTCTACTGCCGCTACCGAATCTTCACAGTCCATGATTGTCGTTACTGCTGATTCAAGAATAATATCTTTTACGCCTGCTGCATCGGATTTACCAATTGGATGATTGCGATCCACTTGGATTTCGATATGCAAATCATTATTTTTTAGTAAAATAGCTGTCGGTTCTTCCACGGTACCGTTAAAACCAACAAATTTTTCAGGATGCTGTAGACCTGTAATAGTTGTATTTGATAATGTAACTTGTAGTTGATTGCCAGCTACTTCATACTTTACTGCATCTTTATGACTTCCTTCTGCCAATGGTGCAGCTTGGTCTAAAAACCATTTCGAATGAGCGACTACTTTGTCACCACGAACAGGATTATAGCCTTTTCCTTTTTCTGCTCCTTCCTCTTCGCTGATAGCATCTGTTCCGTATAATGCATCATATAAGCTGCCCCAACGTGCATTTGCAGCATTAATCGCATAACGTGCGTTATTGATTGGCACTACCAATTGAGGACCCGCTTGCAAGGAAATCTCATTATCTACATTTTCCGTTGATACTTTAAATGGTTCTGTTTTTGGTTCTAAATAGCCGATTTCCTCTAAAAATGCCTTATAGGCAGCAAAATCTGAACTTCCTTTGTTTGTTTTATGCCATTCATTAATCTGCTCTTGTAGTTCATCACGACGAGCCAGCAGTGCTTTATTTTTCGGTGATAATTCATGGATTAATGTATCCAATCCCTCCCAGAATTGAACTTGATCTACCCCTGTGTCCGGTAATACTTTCTCATTAATAAAATTGTGCAACACTTCAGCTACGCGGATTTCGCCAACTTGAATATAATTTGTCATGAACATAATCCCCCTATTCATTATTATCCTCAAAATCCCTTGATGGAATTTTCAGATATCTAACCCCATAGTGTCATTATAATCATATAGTGGTGTATAAATGAAATACATATTTCGAATAATCATTATTCATTTTGGTTATACGTAGAATTTCAATAGAACCTATCACTTTATCACTGGATTAACATATTTTTTAAACATAAAAAAAACCTCTCACAAGCGTCCCTGTGAGAGGTTTTAGATTTAGCATAGGCTAAAATTATTTTTGGATTGAAGCAACAACGCCGGCACCAACAGTACGTCCACCCTCACGGATAGAGAACTTTGTACCTTCTTCGATAGCGATTGGAGCGATAAGCTCAACAGTCATTTCGATGTTGTCACCAGGCATAACCATTTCTACGCCTTCTGGTAACATACAAATACCAGTTACGTCAGTTGTACGGAAGTAGAACTGAGGACGGTAGTTAGAGAAGAATGGAGTGTGACGTCCACCCTCTTCTTTTGATAATACATAAACTTCAGCTTTGAAGTTAGTGTGTGGAGTGATTGAACCTGGTTTAGCTAATACTTGACCACGTTGGATGTCTTCACGAGCAACACCACGTAATAATGCACCGATGTTGTCACCAGCTTCAGCATAGTCTAATAATTTACGGAACATTTCTACACCAGTTACAGTAGTTTGTTTCGCTTCTTCTTCGATACCAACGATTTCAACTACATCGCCGACTTTAACTTGACCACGTTCAACACGGCCAGTTGCTACTGTACCACGACCAGTGATAGAGAATACGTCCTCTACTGGCATCATGAATGGTTTGTCAGTTTGACGTTCTGGAGTTGGAATGTAAGAGTCTACAGCGTCCATTAACTCGATGATTTTAGCTTCCCACTCAGGCTCGCCTTCTAATGCTTTAAGAGCTGAACCTTTGATTACTGGTAGGTCATCACCTGGGAAATCATATTCAGATAATAAGTCACGAACTTCCATTTCTACAAGCTCTAATAACTCTTCATCGTCAACCATGTCACATTTGTTCATGAATACTACTAAGTAAGGAACACCTACTTGTTTAGAAAGTAAGATGTGCTCACGAGTTTGTGGCATTGGGCCGTCAGCAGCAGATACTACTAAGATACCGCCGTCCATTTGTGCAGCACCAGTGATCATGTTTTTAACATAGTCAGCGTGTCCTGGGCAGTCTACGTGTGCGTAGTGACGAGTTGCAGTTTCATACTCAACGTGAGAAGTGTTGATTGTGATACCACGCTCTTTTTCTTCTGGAGCGTTATCGATGTCAGCGTATGATTTCGCTTCTCCACCCATTGCTTTTGATAATACTGTTGCGATAGCAGCAGTTAAAGTTGTTTTACCATGGTCAACGTGTCCGATTGTACCAATGTTAGCATGCGTTTTAGAACGGTCAAATTTTTCCTTAGCCATTAGAAAATGCCTCCTCAGAGATATGTTTTAGTTTTTTTTTATTCTAAGAATGTCAACTGTGGAAAGGGCCCTAACCACAGTCGGACAATCATAGCTTACAAATTAGTTATACTTTATGCAAGATGAAATTTCAATTATTCACCTTTATTTTTTTTGATAATATCTTCTGCAATTGATTTTGGAACTTCTTCATAGTGATCGAACACCATTGAGAATACACCGCGACCTTGAGTTGCAGAACGTAAAGTTGTAGCATATCCGAACATTTCAGATAGTGGCACCATAGCACGTACTACTTGAGAGTTACCGCGAGCTTCCATACCCTCAACGCGTCCGCGACGAGCAGTAATGTTACCCATGATATCACCAAGGTACTCTTCTGGAATTACAACTTCTACTTTCATCATTGGTTCTAAGATTACTGCGTCACATTTTTTCGCAGCTTCTTTAAGAGCCATAGATGCAGCAATTTTGAACGCCATCTCATTCGAGTCAACGTCATGGTAAGAACCGAATACTAATTTTGCTTTAATGTCGATAAGTGGGTAACCAGCTACTACACCGCGATCTAAAGAATCACGTAAACCTTGCTCTACAGCAGGGATGTATTCACGAGGTACAACACCACCAACGATAGCGTTTTCGAATTCGAAACCTTTACCCTCTTCGTTTGGAGAGAACTCGATCGTTACGTCACCGTATTGACCGCGACCACCAGATTGACGAGTGAACTTACCTTGAACTTTAGCAGAACCACGGAATGTTTCACGGTAAGATACCATTGGAGCACCTACGTTAGCTTCTACTTTAAATTCACGTTTCATACGGTCAACTAGGATGTCTAAGTGTAACTCACCCATACCAGAGATGATTGTTTGTCCAGTTTCCGGATCAGTGTATGCACGGAAAGTTGGGTCTTCTTCTTGTAGTTTTGCTAATGCTTGACCCATTTTGTCTTGGTCAGCTTTAGATTTTGGTTCTACAGATAAAGAAATTACTGGCTCTGGGAAATCCATAGACTCTAAGATAACAAGGTTTTTCTCGTCACATAGAGTGTCACCAGTTGTAGTATCTTTAAGACCTACAGCTGCAGCGATATCTCCAGAATATACTTTTGCGATCTCTTCACGAGAGTTTGCGTGCATTTGTAGGATACGACCTACACGCTCACGTTTACCTTTAGAAGAGTTTTGTACGTAAGAACCTGCATCCAATGTACCTGAGTACACACGGAAGAATGTTAACTTACCTACGAATGGGTCAGTCATTACTTTAAATGCTAATGCTGAGAACGGCTCATCATCAGAAGACTTACGGATGATTTCTTCGTCGCCATCAACAGATGTACCTTTAATATCAGGAACATCAGTTGGAGCTGGAAGGTAATCAACAGCAGCGTCTAACATTTTACGAACACCTTTGTGTTTGAATGCTGTACCACATAATACAGGGTAGAACTCAACTGCGATTGTTGCTTTACGGATAGCCGCTTTAAGCTCAGCAACAGTGATTTCTTCACCTTCTAAGTACTTTTCCATAAGATCTTCATCAACACTTGCAACAGCATCGATTAATTTCTCACGGTATTCTTCAGCTTGCGCTCTGTGTTCTTCAGGAATTTCACCAACAGTTACTGCAGTACCTTCTTCGTTACCGTAGAAAGTTGCATTCATTTCAACTAAGTCGATGATTGCAGAGAATTGATCCTCAGCACCGATTGGTAATTGGATTGGGTGTGCGTTCGCTTGTAAACGATCGTGTAGAGTTCCTACAGAGTATAGGAAGTCCGCACCCATTTTGTCCATTTTATTGATGAACACGATACGAGGTACGCCGTAAGTTGTAGCTTGACGCCATACAGTTTCAGTTTGAGGCTCAACACCAGATTGAGCATCTAGTACTGTAACTGCTCCATCAAGTACGCGTAAAGAACGCTCTACTTCAACAGTGAAGTCTACGTGTCCTGGTGTATCGATGATGTTAATGCGGTGACCTGCCCATTGTGCTGTAGTCGCAGCAGAAGTGATTGTGATACCACGCTCTTGTTCTTGCTCCATCCAGTCCATTTGAGATCCGCCATCATGTGTTTCACCGATTTTGTGAATTTTACCAGTGTAATAAAGGATACGCTCAGTTGTTGTTGTTTTACCAGCATCAATGTGAGCCATAATCCCGATATTACGAGTTTTCTCTAGAGAGAATTCGCGTTTCATAGGAAATTTCTCCTTCCATGATTGGGTTAGAGCTGTATAAAAACCTAGTGCTAGCTAAGCAGCTAACACAGAGGTCAAATTACCAGCGATAGTGAGCGAATGCTTTGTTCGCTTCTGCCATTTTGTGCATATCTTCACGTTTCTTAACTGAAGCACCAGTGTTGTTAGATGCATCTAAGATTTCGTTAGCTAAACGCTCTTCCATAGTTTTTTCACCACGAAGACGAGCATAGTTAACTAGGTAGCGAAGACCTAAAGTTGTACGACGTTCTGGGCGTACTTCAACCGGTACTTGATAGTTAGAACCACCAACACGACGAGCACGTACTTCAAGAACTGGCATTACGTTGTTTAATGCAGCTTCAAATACTTCTAAAGGATTTTGACCTGAACGCTCTTGAACTAATTCGAAAGCTCCGTATAAAATCTTTTGAGAAGTACCTCTTTTACCATCAACCATCATTTTATTGATTAAACGAGTTACTAGCTTTGAGTTATAAAGTGGATCTGGTAACACGTCACGTTTGGAAACAGGACCTTTACGAGGCATGTGTTTTCCTCCTTTCAAATGAATATCTATTTTAGATTAACTTATATTATTTTTTTTCTTTAGGACGTTTTGTTCCGTATTTAGAACGTGATTGTAAACGACCGTTTACACCAGCAGTATCTAAAGCACCGCGTACGATATGGTAGCGTACCCCAGATAAGTCTTTTACGCGTCCGCCACGGATTAGAACAACACTGTGCTCTTGTAAGTTGTGGCCTTCACCGCCAATGTAAGCTGTAACCTCAAGTTGGTTAGTTAAGCGTACACGCGCGTATTTACGTAAAGCTGAGTTTGGTTTACGTGGTGTCATAGTACCAACACGAGTACAAACACCGCGTTTTTGTGGAGATTTAACGTCAGTTAAAGATTTTTTAAATGAGTTATAACCTTTGTTTAACGCTGGTGATTTTGATTTCGTGATTTTAGATTGACGAGGCTTACGTACTAATTGATTAATTGTAGGCATCGATTTTTCCTCCCTTCATTGAGTCCTCTTAATACCACACATCCAGGTGGTTCATTTTTTGGGTAAAAACAAAGTCTTTGTGCATTTACACAAAAACTACATCGCAGTAATCGCAACAACCGCAGCTCCAACATGTATGCCGCAAGCTTTTCCAAGTTCCTTCTTTGACTCGACCAGACAAACTGATATCCCGATTTCTTTCGCGAGAAGAATGGCCGGATCGGTTACCCAGCTATCTGCATCCAGTGCGACAAAAACTTCGATCACTTGTCCAGCACGCATTGCCTTAACTGCTTGCTTTGTACCTATGATTGTTTTACTAGCCTGCTTTACTTTATCGTAAGACATTTTCATATCCTCCAAAGAACAGACAGTTAACTATCAACCTTGAATATATTATCATTCCTATATCCAACTGTCAACTAATATCTTTAAAGATCCCAGGTGAGAAATCTCTCACCTGGAGTATTTTTTAATTCATTGTTTCCCTAACCCGTGACTTTTCACGCTCAGGGGAAAAAAGTAACTTTACTTGTTATTCAAAAGAAGTTAATTCTTCCTCTGATTCAAGGGCATCATCGGCAATTTTGATTTGACGGTAACGTTGCATACCCGTACCTGCAGGAACAAGCTTACCGATAATTACGTTTTCTTTCAGACCAAGAAGCTCATCACGCTTACCTTTAATCGCAGCATCCGTTAACACACGAGTTGTTTCTTGGAATGATGCCGCTGATAAGAATGATTCTGTTTCAAGAGATGCTTTTGTAATACCTAGGATAACAGGACGACATGTTGCAGGCGTTTTGCCGCTTAAAACGACATCTGTATTTGCTTCAAGGAATTGGTGAATATCCAGTAATGAACCTGGTAATAATTCTGTATCCCCCGCTTCAATTACACGCACTTTGCGAAGCATTTGGCGTACCATTACTTCGATGTGTTTGTCACCGATTTCTACCCCTTGCATACGGTATACTTTTTGCACTTCTTTTAATAGATATTCTTGTACTGTTGATACGTCTTTTACTTTTAATAATTGCTTTGGATCAATAGAACCTTCAGTAAGGATTTGACCTGGTTCGATCTCAGAGCCTTCCTGTACTTTCAAGCGGGCATTGTATGGCGCTTGATATTTACGTGTTTCTACTTCACCAGCAATTGTAATTTCTTTTAAGCCTTCACGAATTTCTTCGATTTCTGTTACTGTACCTGAGATTTCAGAAATAACCGCTTGCCCTTTAGGGTTACGCGCCTCGAAAATCTCTTGGATACGCGGAAGACCTTGTGTGATATCGTTTCCGGCTACCCCACCTGTATGGAATGTACGCATCGTTAACTGTGTACCTGGCTCACCGATTGATTGGGCAGCGATAATACCAACCGCTTCACCAACTTCAACTTCATCACCAGTAGCTAAGTTCATACCGTAACATTTTTTACATACGCCATGTTTTGTATTACATGTGAACGCAGAACGGATTGTTACCTCTTCGATGTTTGCATCTTCAATTGCACGTGCTACATCTTGTGTAATTAAACCATCACGCTCTAAAATCACAGCGCCTGTTTCTGGATGTGTAATTGTTTTCTTTGTGTAACGACCAACGATACGTTCGTCTAAAGCTTCAATTACTTCGCTACCTTCCATTAAGGCACCAATTTTTAAACCACGGTCTGTACCACAGTCGTCTTCGCGAACGATTACGTCTTGTGCTACGTCTACTAAACGACGAGTCAGGTAACCTGAATCGGCTGTTTTTAATGCTGTATCGGCAAGACCTTTACGCGCACCGTGTGTCGAGATGAAGTACTCTAATACTGTTAAACCTTCACGGAATGAAGATTTGATTGGTAACTCGATAATACGACCAGCTGGGTTGGCCATCAGACCACGCATACCAGCAAGCTGCGTAAAGTTCGATGCGTTACCACGGGCACCAGAGTCAGACATCATGAAGATTGGGTTTGTTTTTTGTAAAGAGTCCATCAGCTTGCCTTGGATAACATCCTTCGCTTTAGACCAGATTTCAATGACGCGGGCATAACGCTCTTCTTCTGTGATTAAACCACGACGGAATTGCTTTAAGACTTTGTCTACTTTCTCTTGTGCTTCTTCAAGGATTTCTCCTTTATCAGGTAATACTTCGATGTCAGATACACCTACTGTAATACCAGCACGAGTAGAATATTTGAAACCAAGATCTTTCATGCGGTCAAGCATTTTAGATGTCTCTGTAATTTTGAACTGTTTAAATACTTCTGCGATAACATTTCCTAAGAATTTCTTGCGGAATGGTGCTACTGCCGGTATTGAAGCAAAGTGCTTTTTCAATACAGCCTTACGTTGTGCTTCAATTTGGCCAGCTTCATCTAAAGCTTGATAGTCAGCCGAAGCTTCCAACTCTGCAAGTGTTTCTGCATCGATTGTTAGGTTAGCAAAGTATTTTTCAGGTGTTTTTTCTTCTAAGTTTAAGTCAGTTGGTTCATTCACATAAGGGAATGACTCAGGTAAAATTTCATTGAAGATTACTTTACCAACAGTCGTTAATAAGAACATTTTATTTTGCTCTTCTGTAAACGTTGGGTTGTTTAAAGAAGATGCTTTCACAGCAATACGAGTGTGTAAATGTACATGACCGTTTTGGTATGCGATTAACACTTCGTTTGAATCATTGAATATTGAACCTTCACCACGAGCACCTTCGCGCTCTAATGTTAAGTAGTAGTTACCTAATACCATGTCTTGAGATGGTGTTACTACTGGTTTACCATCTTTCGGGTTCAGGATGTTTTGTGCCGCTAACATAAGTAAACGAGCTTCTGCTTGCGCTTCTGCTGATAAAGGTACGTGCACGGCCATTTGGTCACCATCGAAGTCAGCATTGTAAGCTGTACATACTAATGGGTGCAGACGGATGGCACGGCCTTCTACTAATGTTGGTTCGAACGCTTGGATACCCAGACGGTGAAGCGTCGGCGCACGGTTTAACAGTACCGGATGCTCACGAATAACGTCTTCTAACACGTCCCAAACTTCATTGTGCATACGCTCAATTTTACGCTTTGCACTCTTAATGTTATGCGCAAGGCCACGCTCTACTAATTCTTTCATAACGAAAGGTTTAAATAGCTCGATCGCCATCTCTTTTGGAAGACCACATTGGTACATTTTTAAGTTTGGACCTACTACGATAACCGAACGACCAGAGTAGTCTACACGTTTACCAAGTAAGTTTTGACGGAAACGACCTTGTTTCCCTTTCAACATATGCGAAAGTGATTTTAACGGGCGGTTACCAGGACCTGTAACAGGACGACCACGACGACCATTGTCGATCAGGGCATCTACTGCTTCTTGTAACATACGCTTTTCGTTTTGTACGATGATGCTTGGTGCACCAAGGTCCAATAAACGTTTTAAACGGTTGTTACGGTTGATAACACGGCGATATAAATCGTTTAAGTCAGAAGTAGCAAAACGACCACCGTCTAATTGCACCATTGGACGAAGCTCTGGCGGAATGACCGGCAGTACATCTAAAATCATCCAAGCAGGGTCATTTCCTGAGTTACGGAATGATTCCACTACTTCAAGGCGTTTAATCGCACGCGTACGACGCTGACCTTGTGCTGTTTTTAACTCTTCTTTTAGCATCACTGTTTCTTCTTCTAAATCAATTTGCTCCAGCAATTGTTTAATCGCTTCAGCACCCATGGCAGCATTAAATGTTGTACCGAATTTTTCACGGTAAGCACGGTATTCTTTTTCAGAAAGAAGTTGTTTATGCTCTAAATTTGTACCAGCAGGATCAATCACAACATACGATGCGAAGTAAATTACTTCCTCAAGCGCACGAGGAGACATATCTAAGATAAGCCCCATACGGCTCGGGATTCCTTTGAAGTACCAAATGTGAGATACAGGAGCAGCTAGCTCGATGTGACCCATACGTTCACGACGAACTTTTGCGCGCGTTACTTCTACACCACAGCGATCACAAACTACGCCTTTATAACGTACACGTTTGTATTTACCACAGTGACATTCCCAGTCTTTTTGAGGGCCAAAAATACGTTCACAGAAAAGACCATCTTTTTCTGGTTTCAATGTACGGTAGTTAATTGTTTCCGGTTTTTTTACCTCGCCATATGACCATGAACGGATTTTATCTGGGGAAGCCAAACCAATTTTCATATATTCAAATTCATTAACATCTATCAAGGAGCCTACCTCCCTTTAGTATAAGTCTAATGACTTTTTCAGTAGCTCAACACTTAATCGCAAAAAAAGTTTAAACGTTAATCGATTAAACTTTTTTGCATTTGGATTAAAAATAATGTGGGCAGGCAGTCACCTGCCCACTGATTCTTATTCGAATGACTCAGCTGTTTCTTCTTCTACGGGTGCAATATTTAATGCATCGGCAGGCTGAAGATCCTCTTCATCTAAATCACGCAGCTCAACTTCTTCATCGTTGATTGTTAACATCTTAACATCCATACCTAAAGACTGAAGCTCTTTAATTAATACTTTAAATGATTCTGGTACCCCTGGCTCTGGAACACTTTCACCCTTAACGATGGCTTCGTATGTTTTCACACGACCTACAACATCATCTGATTTTACAGTTAAAATCTCTTGCAATGTGTAAGCAGCACCGTAAGCTTCTAGTGCCCAAACCTCCATCTCACCGAAACGTTGTCCACCAAACTGTGCTTTACCGCCTAGTGGTTGCTGTGTAACTAATGAGTAAGGTCCAGTTGAACGAGCATGTAGCTTGTCGTCAACCATGTGCGCTAATTTGATCATATACATGATACCAACAGATACACGGCTGTCGAATGGCTCTCCTGAACGTCCATCATACAGGATTGTTTTACCATCACGGTTCATCCCTGCTTCTTCCATTGTCTCCCAAACATCTTCCTCGTTCGCGCCATCAAATACTGGTGTGGCCATGTGTATGCCTAAATAGCGTGAAGCCATACCTAAGTGAAGCTCTAAAACTTGTCCGATGTTCATACGAGATGGTACCCCTAGTGGGTTAAGCATGATATCTACCGGTGTGCCATCTGGCATGAATGGCATATCTTCCTCAGGTAAGATACGAGAAATTACACCTTTGTTACCGTGACGTCCGGCCATTTTGTCTCCAACGCGGATTTTACGTTTTTGAACAATATAAACACGAACTAATTGGTTTACACCTGGTGGTAATTCATCGCCATCTTCGCGATTGAAGACCTTTACATCTAGAACGATACCGCCAGCCCCGTGAGGCACTTTTAGCGACGTATCACGTACTTCACGTGCTTTTTCACCAAAGATTGCGTGTAATAAACGTTCCTCAGCTGTTAATTCCGTAACCCCTTTAGGAGTTACTTTACCTACTAAGATATCACCGTCACGTACTTCCGCACCGATACGGATGATTCCGCGTTCATCTAAGTTACGAAGCGCATCTTCCCCTACGTTTGGAATGTCACGTGTAATTTCTTCAGGTCCTAATTTTGTATCACGAGATTCTGATTCATATTCTTCAATATGAACAGAAGTATATACATCGTCTTTTACAAGGCGCTCACTCATAATAACCGCATCCTCGTAGTTAAAGCCGTCCCATGTCATGAACGCAACAAGTACGTTTTGACCAAGTGCTAGTTCGCCGCTTTCCATAGATGGACCGTCAGCTAAAATATCACGAGGTTTCACAACATCGCCAACTTTAACGATTGGACGTTGGTTATAAGAAGTACCTTGGTTTGAACGAACAAATTTTTGTAGTTTGTACTTGATTAAATCACCTTGGACCTCTTTGCCGTCCACAGTTTCAATCGTACGAACGTGAATTGAACGAGCTTCTACATGCTCAACAACTCCGTGTTTTTTTGCAACAACAGCAGCACCAGAGTCACGTGCATCTACATGCTCCATACCTGTACCGACGAATGGTGCACTTGGATAAAGTAGAGGAACCGCTTGACGTTGCATGTTCGCACCCATTAGCGCACGGTTTGAGTCATCGTTCTCTAAGAACGGGATACAAGCTGTGGCAGCAGATACTACTTGCTTTGGCGATACGTCCATGTAGTCAACTGTTTCACGTTTGAATACTGTGTTATCGCCTCGGAAACGACCTACTACTTCTTCATTCTCAAATGTACCATCTGGATTTAGAATAGAGTTCGCTTGCGCTACTACATAGTTGTCTTCTTCATCAGCCGTTAAATAGTCGATTTGCTCTGTTACACGTCCTGTTTCTGGATCTACACGACGGTAAGGCGTCTCGATGAAGCCGAATTTATTTACTTTTGCGAACGATGAAAGCGAGTTAATCAGACCGATGTTTGGCCCCTCTGGCGTTTCAATCGGACACATACGACCATAGTGAGAGTAGTGAACGTCACGTACTTCCATACCAGCACGCTCACGTGTTAAACCACCAGGTCCTAATGCAGATAGACGGCGTTTGTGCGTCAATTCTGCAAGCGGATTTGTTTGGTCCATGAATTGCGATAATTGAGAAGATCCGAAGAACTCTTTAATTGATGCAATTACTGGACGGATGTTGATTAATTGCTGTGGTACGATAGCTGCTGTGTCATTAATAGACATACGCTCACGTACTACACGCTCCATACGAGATAAACCGATACGGAATTGGTTTTGCAGAAGCTCCCCAACAGAACGTAAACGACGGTTACCTAAATGGTCGATATCATCCGTGTTGCCAACCCCATATAATAAGTTAAAGAAGTACGATACAGAAGCTAATACATCAGCTGGTGTAATATTTTTTACTTCTTCATCAATATAAGCATTTGAAATAATGTTAATTTCTTTTTGTGCTTCATCATTTGGTGCATAAATTTTGATCGATTGTACAGTAATATCATCTTCTAATACGCCACCTACTTGAGATAGTGTACGGAAGCCGATACCTTTTTCTAAATAAGGAATTAACTTATCTAAATTACGACGATCTAATAAAGTACCCGCTTCTACAATCACTTCACCAGTTTCTGGATCAGCTAATGTTTCAGCAATCGTTTGGTTAAATAAACGATTTTTAATATGAAGCTTTTTGTTCATTTTATAGCGACCAACGTTGGCTAAATCATAGCGTTTTGCATCAAAGAAGCGAGAATATAATAAGCTCTTTGCACTTTCAACTGTTGGCGGTTCACCTGGACGTAAACGCTCATAGATTTCAAGAAGCGCTTTTTCTGTGCTTTCAGTGTTATCTTTTTCAAGCGTATTGCGTAGGTATTCATTGTCACCGATAATGTCGATGATTTCTTGGTCTGACCCAAAGCCTAGTGCACGTAAAAGTACTGTTACTGGTAATTTACGTGTACGGTCGATACGAACATAGACAACATCTTTTGCGTCTGTTTCATATTCTAACCATGCCCCACGGTTAGGAATAACCGTTGCGCCAAAGCCTTTTTTACCGTTTTTGTCAGTTTTATCATGATAGTAAACACTTGGAGAACGAACTAGCTGTGAAACGATAACGCGCTCAGCACCATTGATAATAAATGTGCCTGTTTCAGTCATTAATGGGAAATCACCCATAAAGACATCTTGCTCTTTTACTTCGTCTGTTTCTTTGTTGTGTAAACGTACTTTTACGCGTAATGGCGCAGCATACGTCACGTCACGTTCTTTACACTCGTCTACATCATACTTAGGATCTCCTAAAGTATAATCGACGAATTCTAGTGAAAGATTGCCTGTAAAATCTTCGATTGGAGAAATGTCGTGGAACATCTCACGCAATCCTTCTTCAAGGAACCACTCATAAGATGCTGTTTGAATTTCGATTAAGTTCGGAAGCTCCAGCACCTCTTTAATACGCGCAAAGCTTCTACGCTGGCGGTGTTGTCCGTACTGAACTAGTTGACCTGTCAACTCATTCACCCCTCAATAAAGCGATAATAGGTCTTTGCAAAACCTCCACAAATAGTGTATGATTTCCAAAGACGAAAAGAAAACGAGACATAAATCTCATTTTGACTAAACTAAACTTATCCTCGGAAAGTTTGCCTATAGATGTAAACAAATAATCCAAATGGGCATACTTCCTCAAAATAATAATTTTGCATTTTATTATGTTATCACAGTCGATTTGTCAAGTCAATCTTTTCAGCTAATTCCATTATTTAATTGCTCGAATAATCCAATAGCCTTTTTTCTTCTCCACAATATCAACTTCTGAAAACATTTCCTCTAAATGCTTTACGGTTGATGGTGCCCCTTGCTTCTTTTGAATAACCACCCAAAGTTCTCCTTGATCTACTAGCTTCTCATATGATTGCTCGTAAAATCTGAAGATAGTATCTTTTCCTGCTCGGATGGGTGGGTTTGTCAAAATAGCGGCTGCTTTTACATCACCTATCGATGCTAATCCATCACTCTCTAATACATGTACATTTTGAACCCCGTTCATCTGCGCATTTTTTGTCGCTAGCGCCAGTGCACGCGTATTGATATCCATCATTCGTATCGTACGCTCCGGATGACTTTTAGCAATCGACAACCCAATCGGACCATACCCGCAACCAACGTCCAATACATCTCCCGCTACTACCGGCATTTCGAAAGCTTCGATTAATACACGGGATCCAAAATCTACTTCGCTTTTGCTAAATACCCCGGCGTCCGTTTCAAACGTGAAAACATGACCGAGTAAAGTAAATTTCCATTGGCGTGGTTTACTCTCCGTTTGAGGTTTATTTGAATAATAATGTTCAGACATCGTACACGCCTCCTCTTCTTAGAAAGACATATCTTATCTCAATATGCAAGAATATGCTTTCCTCTATACAAATAAAAGAAGTCATACTTTTTCTTATCCGTTTAAAAAGAAAAGCCCGTCAATATTGACGAGCTTTTCATATAAATAGAGTTAAAATTATTTAACTTCTACAGTTGCGCCAACTTCTTCAAGTTTAGCTTTGATTGCTTCTGCTTCATCTTTAGAAACGCCTTCTTTAAGAGCTTTAGGAGCGTTGTCCGCTACTTCTTTAGCTTCTTTAAGACCTAAACCAGTGATTTCACGAACCACTTTGATTACTTTGATTTTTTCTGCACCAGCAGAAGCTAAGATTACATCAAACTCAGTTTTTTCTTCAACTGCTGCTGCACCTGCAGCTGCTACAGCTACAGGAGCTGCTGCTGTTACACCGAATTCTTCTTCGATAGCTTTTACTAAATCGTTTAATTCTAGAACTGTCATAGCTTTGATAGCTTCTAAGATTTGCTCTTTATTCATTTTAATTTCCTCCTATGGAATGTTTATAGTTTTTAGGCCGTTAAGCCGATGTTTGTTGAAGTTGGGGTGCTATTAAGCGCCTTGCTCTTCTTTTTGTTCTGCAACAGCTTTTGTTGCAAGCGCGAAGTTGCGCACTGGAGCTTGAAGTACTGATAAAAGCATAGACAGTAAACCTTCGCGTGATGGAAGTTCTGCAAGAGCTTTAACGTCTTCAACAGATGCGATTGTACCTTCGATGATACCTGCTTTGATCTCAAGAGCTTCGTTTTTCTTAGCGAATTCATTGATGATTTTTGCAGGAGCTACTACGTCCTCGTTAGAGAATGCTACAGCGTTTGGACCAGTTAAGAATTCGTTGATTGCTTCTACACCAGCCGTTTCAGCAGCGCGACGAGTTAAAGTGTTTTTGTATACTTTGAACTCAACACCAGCTTCACGTAATTGCTTACGTAATTCTGTAACCTGAGCTACAGATAAACCACGGTAGTCAACTACTACTACAGATGCAGCAGCTTGGAATTTAGCAGCGATTTCTTGAACTTGTACTGATTTTGTTTCGATTGCTTTACTCATAATGACACCTCCTATTAGAATGAGTCATTTATACCGACAAAAGAAAAGCCTCTATATCAAAATAGACATAGAGGCTGAAAGTCATCATCTTAAAAAGAATCCGAATTCCGATGTCCTCGGTAGGATCATTAAGTGACATGTCACTCCTACTGTCTACGGTACAAATGGATGATTCACAACAGCACCCATCTTACCAAGTAAGCGAGGCGTTGTCAACCATTTTTATTAATAAATATTATTTTACAGATGCAGCGTCAATTTTAACAGCTGGACCCATTGTTGTAGTTACGTTTACAGACTTCATGTAAGTACCTTTTGCTGCAGCTGGTTTAGCTTTAGCTACTACATCGAATACTGTTAAGAAGTTTTCAACTAATTTTTCTGTTTCGAAAGAAGCTTTACCGATTGGCGCGTGGATGATACCAGCTTTGTCAGCACGGTATTCTACTTTACCAGCTTTGATTTCTTCAACAGCTTTTGTTACGTCGAAAGTTACTGTACCTGTTTTAGGGTTTGGCATTAAACCTTTAGGTCCTAATACACGACCAAGTTTACCAACTTCACCCATCATGTCAGGTGTTGCAACGATTACATCGAAGTCGAACCAGCCTTGTTGGATTTTAGCAACCATATCTGCATCGCCTACGTAATCAGCGCCAGCAGCTTGTGCTTCTTTAGCTTTTTCGCCTTTAGCGAATACTAATACGCGTTGAGATTTACCAGTACCGTTTGGAAGTACTACTGCTCCACGGATTTGTTGGTCGTTTTTACGAGTATCGATACCTAATTTGAATGCAACTTCCACAGTAGCATCGAAGTTAACTGTTGATGTTTTTTGAGCTAAAGCGATTGCTTCTGCTGCCTCATATAATTTAGTGCGGTCTACTAATTTAGCCGCTTCTTGGAACTTTTTACCTTTTTTAGCCATTTTAATTTCCTCCTTGATTGTGGTTGTAGCGGATTGAACCTCCCACGAATAAAGGTTGCGCCCTCACAAAGAGAGCAGCAACCTTCCAAAAACAAATGCATCATCAAGTCTTTGAAGATGGGATTAGTCTTCGATAACGATACCCATGCTTCGTGCAGTACCTTCAACCATTAACATAGCAGCTTCAACTGAAGCAGCGTTAAGGTCTGGCATTTTTTGTTCAGCGATTTCGCGAACTTTATCACGTTTAACCGTTGCAACTTTATTACGGTTTGGTTCACCAGATCCAGATTGGATACCAGCAGCTACTTTAAGTAGTACTGCAGCTGGTGGAGTTTTTGTAATGAAAGTAAATGAACGGTCTTCGAATACTGAAATTTCAACTGGAATAATAAGACCAGCTTGATCAGCAGTACGAGCGTTAAATTCTTTACAGAATCCCATAATGTTTACACCTGCTTGACCTAATGCAGGACCAACCGGTGGCGCTGGGTTTGCTTTACCAGCAGGGATTTGAAGTTTTACAACTTTAATAACTTTTTTAGCCACGAGACACACCTCCTTAAGTCCGTGATGTGGTAATTGGGTTGCCCCTCCCACTCAATATCTGTTCGTCAGCTAAGCCGATAACATTAAAAATAAATTATCATAATCAGGTATCGAAAAGAATGACAGTCTGACCTATGATATGATAACACTATTATTTTGGTTGCGCAAGTGCAATAATCTATATTTTACGAATTTGCGTGAAAGCTAGTTCCATCGGTGTTTCGCGACCTAACATATCTACTAAGATTTTCACTTTTTCATTTTCAAGGTCAATTTCTTCCACTCTACCTTGGAAGTGAGCAAATGGTCCATCGATCACTTCAACTACATCGTTCACATCAATTGCGAGCTCACCAATAGTCGTTTCTGTCATACCCATTTGGATTAATAAACGTTCTGCTTCTTCTGGTAATAGAGGGGTTGGTTTTGCACCACCACCTGATGAGCCGATAAATCCTGTTACGCCTGGCGTATTACGCACAACATACCAAGAGTCGTCCGTCATGATCAGTTCCACTAATACATAACCTGGGAATACTTTACGCATTACTGCTTTTTTCTTACCATCATCTTTAATATCAATTTCTTCATGCTCAGGTACAATCACGCGGAAAATTTTATCTTGCATGCCCATTGTTTCAACACGTTTTTCAAGATTAGCCTTTACACGATTTTCATATCCAGAATAAGTATGCACTACATACCAATTTTTCTCCATAACGGTGGAGCCTCCTTCTAAATACTTACGATGTAATTTTTCACAAATGAAAAAACCCGTTATCTACTATGGACGGGCTATTTCATCAATATACTATTTTTATAACTCTAAGAACCAACGTAGCGCCTCTGAAACACCTAAATCTACTACCGTAAAGTACAAAGCAAAGAAAACAACTGTTGCCACTACAACTATTGTATATTTTGTTAACTCTTTACTTTTCGGCCAGCTTGTTTTGCGCATTTCTGAGCCGACTTCACTTAAGAAGCTTGTAATCTTGCTCATTCTCTGCCTAACCCCCGAACAAATCGCTTATTTATAATTATTATAACGTCTGCTTGTGCACGGTATGCTCATTACAATATGAACAAAACTTCTTTAATTCAAGACGTATTGAACCTTGCTCTTTAGCAGGCATTGTATAGTTTCTTGAGCCACATTTTTCGCAGCTTAAAATGACTTTCTTTGCCATTGTCTCACCTTTTTTCGGCATTTTGTCTTATCAAGACTAACACCTAATAGACAGGCTGTCAATAACACGACCTGTTCTCTTTACCATAATTCACTTTGCTCTAAGTGGCGCTCTAATTTACGTTTGACGCGTTGCAAAGCATTGTCTATTGACTTTACATCACGGTTTAGTAACTTCGATATTTCATTGTAGGACCGGCCTTCTAAGTAAAAGGCTAACACCTGTTGTTCTAGCTCACTTAATACCTCACTCATCTCATCTTCTAATCTATTATATTCTTCTCGATTGATCATCAAATGCTCTGGGTTATCCGGAGTTGGATTTGTAATAACATCCATGAGTGTTCTTTCCGACTCTTCATCGTAGATAGGCTTGTCCAGCGAGACATATGAATTGAGCGGAATATGTTTTTGACGTGTCGCCGTTTTAATGGCTGTAATGATTTGACGAGTAATACATAGTTCAGCAAACGCTCGGAAGGACGCAAGCTTGTCCCCTTTAAAATCACGAATAGACTTGTAAAGCCCAATCATCCCCTCTTGTATAATATCTTCTTTATCGGCACCAATTAAAAAATATGACCGCGCCTTTAACTTTACAAATAATCGATATTTCTTAATCAAGAAATCTAACGCTTCAGTATTGCCTAAATGCACGAGTGCTACAAGCTCCTCGTCTGAAACTTCCTCAAAATGCTGTACAACTTGCAATTCCTCACTTTTAAGCAATCTGTTCACCCCAGTACGTCAGAATCGTTAGCAATAGTATAATAGAATTGGAAAATAAAGGTCAACGAGTTATTTTAGTCCGCGACGCATTTTTTCCAGTTCAAGTGCAATATCTTCTCGCACGTGGATTCTTCCAAAAGGCTTTTCATGTTGTGTATGCTTTACCTTTTGAGAAATTTTCGATTGGATAATCTGGACTTCAATTTCTAGTTCGCGGGCAGATATTCGGAGAGCCCCATTCCCAAATACTACATTTTGTTCCGTCATGTCAGACGTGGCTACATGGATTTGGATTCGACGCCCTCTCAATTCACTCGATAGTTTTTCTATCCGTTCATCTGCCGTTTCATTTTTCCTTGTATAAATAACCTCTACATCCGATTGTAAATAAAGTTGTTCTACCCCTTGGGAAAGGTGTGCATCAAACACAATAATGACGCGCCATCCTTTTACCGCCTTATATTCCGCCATTAGCTCTACAAGACGGTCACGCGAGTCCTCAAAATGATGATCTCGAAGCGGACGTAGCTCTTTCCATGCACCAATCATATTGTAGCCATCTACTAGCAAAATATTTTTCATATGACTTACCCGATTTCGTGGCGTTTTCGGTACACTTCATACATCAGAAGCGCAGCTGCTACGGATGCATTCAATGATGTTACATGACCCGTCATCGGCAAATGGTAAAGGAAATCGCATTTCTTTTTCAGTAATGTACTCATGCCTTTTCCTTCACTGCCGATGATGATGGCTAACGGTAATGTAGCATCCATTTTACGATAATCTGCAGAGCCTTTTGCATCTGTTCCTGCAATCCATACCCCGCGCTCTTTTAATTCTTCCACTGTTTGTGCTAAGTTTGTCACACGTACGACCGGTACATGCTCAATTGCCCCTGTCGAAGCCTTCGCCACTACAGCTGTTAACCCGACAGCACGACGTTTCGGAATAATAATACCATGTACCCCAATCGCGTCAGCCGTACGCATAATAGAGCCTAAATTATGTGGATCCTCTAACTCGTCCAAAATAAGGAAAAATGGATCTTCCTGCTTTTTCTGCGCAGCTGCAAATAAGTCGTCTAGTTGTGCATAATCGTATGCTGCGACCGATGCGACAATCCCTTGATGATTAGCGTCTGTTAATTGATCTACTTTTTGCTTCGGTACAAATTGGACTAATACGCCGCGTTCACGCGCTAAATCTAATAATTCATTGATACCCGTTTTTTTAACACCTTCAGCAATCCATAATTTATTGATTTCTCGACCTGAACGAAGCGCTTCCAATACCGGATTTTTCCCTGCGATCATTTCGCTGTTTTGTTCCGCCATCTCTTATACTCCTTTTTCAATAAACTCAATCGCATACTCGATAATTTCCTCTGCGCGAGCTATTTCTTTAGTTAAAAATAAAAACCCTAGTATCGCCTCAAAGCCTGAACTATTGCGATACGTCTGAACATCTGTATTTTTAGGTACGGTACCTGATTTGGCATTGCGCCCCCGACGAAAGACGGCGAGCTCCTCTTCGGTTAGAAAGTTCTCCGTCATCATCTGGTGTACTATGGCTGACTGAGCCTTGGCAGATACATACTTTGTCGCTTCTTTGTGCAATGTATTAGGCTTTACGCGCCCTGCTAATAACAGGTGCTCGCGTACTCTTTGTTCCAGCACCGCATCGCCCATATAGGCGAGTGCTAATGCGTTTAATTGTTTCACATCTTCTAGGCGAAGTTTTGACATATCCTTATCCTCGTTTCCAACGTGTACCTTGGCGGGTATCTTCTAAGATAATATTCATCGCGGCTAATTGATCGCGAATCTCATCAGAACGGGCAAAATCACGGTTTTTACGGGCTTGGATACGCTCTTCCAGCAGCGCTTCAATCTCTTCATCCAACAGGCCTTTTTCCTCTGCAACAACAATCCCCAGCACATCGCCAATGATGTCAAATGTCTTTAAAATAGCTTTCAATACTGCTTCATCTGTATTTGCTTCTTTCAAGTACGTATTGGCAATACGCGACAATTCGAATAATACAGAAATGGCATTGGCCGTGTTGAAATCATCATTCATCGCTTCTTCAAATTGTTTCTTTATCTCTTCTACTTTTGTTAGCCATTCTGTACTATCTTCCGTTAAACCTGCTGAAGCTTGCAAACGGTGCTCAACGTTCGCATAAGCTGTGCGGATACGCTCTAAACCGGCTTCTGCCGCCTCTACCAGCTCCTGTGCAAAGTTAATCGGATGACGATAATGAACGCTTAGCATAAAGAATCGCAGTACTTGCGGGTCAATTTGCTTGCGAATATCATTCACCAATACGAAGTTCCCTAGTGATTTCGACATTTTCTCATTGTCGATATTAATATACCCATTGTGCATCCAGTAACGCGCAAATGTTTTGCCTGTATGGGCTTCTGATTGCGCAATTTCGTTTTCATGGTGCGGGAATGCCAAATCTTGACCCCCTGCGTGAATATCCATTGTATCACCTAAATGCTCGCGTGCCATAACAGAACACTCAATATGCCAGCCTGGGCGACCTTCTCCCCACGGACTGTCCCATTTAATCTCTCCTGGCTTTGCCGCTTTCCATAAGGCAAAATCTAATGGGTCTTCTTTTTTCTCTCCAGCTTCAATGCGTGCGCCGATTTTTAGATCATCGATTGGTTGATGAGATAGTTTACCGTAGCCATCGAATTTACGTGTACGGTAATAAACGTCACCTTCTGAGGCATAAGCATAGCCTTTACTGATCAGTACTTTGATAAACTCAACGATATCCTCCATATGCTCTGTGACACGTGGATGAACGTCCGCTTTTTTACAGCCAAGTGCAGTGACATCTTCAAAGTATGCAGCGATAAAGCGCTCAGTTAGTTCGAAAACATCCTCACCCAATTCGTTGGCAGCTTTGATGATTTTGTCGTCTACATCTGTAAAGTTGGATACGAATTTCACATCATACCCTGCATATTGTAAATAGCGACGAACCGTATCGTACACAATGACTGGGCGTGAGTTGCCGATATGGATATAGTTGTACACGGTCGGTCCACACACATACATCTTTACTTTACCTTCTTCTAACGGAATAAACTCTTCTTTTTGACGAGTTAATGAATTATAAATTTGGATCATAGTCGTCCACTCCTTTTTCAAGTTAATAAAAAACGCCCCTGCCATCAATCGATGACAGAGACGCATGGATGCGCGGTTCCACTCTGAATTGAAGGACATGCCTTCCCCTTGATGTTCGGTAACGGGAACAACTCGATTTTGTCTACTGCAATGTTCAACAAAATGCTCAAAGGTGCATTTCTATAGCGTTCATTTAGACTACTTACAGCCGGGATAGTCCTCTCTTGAAAGTGAAATCGCTATATACTTCTCCTTCTCCACGCTTTTACGATTGATGGATGTTTAGTTTGCAAACTTTTCAACACGTGCAATAGCTTTTTCCTTGCCGATTAAGCTGATCGCATTCGGCAATTCTGGGCCGTGTGTTTGACCAGTTGTCACAACACGGATTGGCATAAATAGATTTTTACCCTTCGCACCTGTTTCTTTTTGAACTGCTTTAATCGCCGCTTTAATCGAATCAGCATCAAATGACTCTAAGCCTTCTAGCTGTGTTTTGAATGCAGCCATTACAGCCGGCACCATTTCGCCTGCCAATACTTCTTTTGCCTCTTCATTATATTCGATTTCTTCTGTGAAGAATAGGCTAGAAAGCTCGACAATTTCTGCACCGAAGCTCATTTGGTCATGGTAGAGACCAATGAGCTCTGCTGCCCATGCCGCTTGCTCTTCTGTTGGATCTGCTGGCACTAAGCCTGCCTTTTGTAAATGCGGCAATGCTAACGCTACTACCTCTTCACGGGATAACTTTTTAATATATTGATTGTTCATCCATGTAAGCTTTGTTTTATCGAACATCGATGGTGATTTTGATAAACGTTTTTCATCAAAGATTTTTACAAGCTCATCATGCGAGAAGATTTCCTCTTCCCCTTCTGGAGACCAACCAAGTAGTGCGAAGAAGTTAAACATCGCCTCTGGTAAGTATCCTAGTTCTTTATATTGTGTCACGAATTGGATAATCGTTTCATCACGTTTTGATAATTTTTTGCGTTCTTCATTCACGATTAATGTCATATGACCGTATTCTGGATATTCCCAGCTGAATGCGTCAAATACCATCATTTGTTTTGGTGTGTTTGATAAATGCTCCTCCCCACGGAATACATGTGTAATATCCATGAAGTGATCATCTAACACAACTGCATAGTTGTAAGTTGGGATACCATTTGCTTTGACAAGTACCCAGTCACCAACGTCTTTTGACTCAAATGTTACCTCACCGCGTACCAAATCTGTAAATTTGTACGTTACATCCGCTGGCACACGCATACGGATTGTGTAAGCCTCACCCGCTGCTTCTTTTGCTGCTACTTCCTCAGCAGATAAATGACGGCATTTTCCGCCGTACATTGGTGCTGCGATACCGTTTGCTTTTTGTGCTTCACGCTCAGCCTCTAGCTCCTCTGAAGTACAGAAACATTTATAGGCTTGACCTGCTGCCAGCATTTTATCCGCGTGCTCTTTATAAATATCCAAACGCTCCATTTGACGGTAAGGTGCGTATGGCCCACCGATATCGACAGATTCATCTGGAATAATGCCTAACCAGCGTAAGTTATCTAGTTGAGACGCTTCGCCACCCTCTACATTACGCTCGATATCTGTATCTTCAATACGTACGATAAATTTCCCGTTATGATGCTTTGCATATAAATAGTTAAATAGCGCTGTACGTGCTCCACCAATGTGTAAGAAACCTGTTGGAGAGGGCGCATAACGCACACGAACTTCTTTCGTCATGTAAATTGCCTCCTAGTTTTTCGTTCATTAACGACCTTAATTTTTATCTTGTCCATTTTACCATTGCCTTATATGAAATAAAAGTAGCGTGCGCGGAATTTCCTCTGCACACGCTGATGGTTATTTTTTAATTAATAAAATGGTCGCAAGCGCGGCGATTCCTTCCTCGCGTCCTGTAAAGCCTAACTTTTCCGTTGTTGTAGCTTTCACATTTACTTGAGAAGGTTCAGCATTCAATAATTCTGCAATGCGATTTTTCATCGGTTCGATATACGGAGCCATTTTAGGACGCTGTGCAATAATCGTTGCATCGACATTGCCTAACACATACCCTCTATCTTCAACGATTTTCCAAATATAAGCGAGTAGTTTTGCGGAATCGGCATCTTTCCATTCAGGGTCCGTATCAGGGAAATGACGACCGATATCTCCTTCACCAATCGCGCCAAGAGCGGCGTCTGTAATTGTGTGCAATAACACATCGGCATCCGAATGCCCAATCAGTCCACGGTCATGCGGAACTTCAATTCCACCTAAAATTAAAGGGCGACCTTCTGCAAATGCATGTACGTCGTAACCTTGTCCAACTCGAAACATCAACATCTTCCTTTACTATATATGATACGGCTAGTGTAACATATTTCCTTTAGTTAGCGCTTGTTGCCTTGCGTTTATTTAAAATAGCTTCTCCAAATAATAAATCTTCCTGCGTTGTCATTTTCACGTTTTCATAGCTGCTTTCCACTATATGAATACTATGACCTAAACGCTCCACCAGCATCGCTTCGTCAGTACCTAAAAAACCGACCTTCTCTGCGACATCCTCCGCCTCTGCCAGCAAATCAAACCGAAAAGCTTGCGGCGTTTGAATCATCCATAATGACTCCCGGTCCACTGTTTCTTTAATGATGCCACCCTCAACAATCTTCATCGTGTCTTTCGCCCGAACCCCGGCAATGGCTGCGCCCTCGCGATAAGCCACACGCGTTAGCTCTTCTATGACCGGTATTGTAATAAACGGACGCGCGGCATCATGCACAAGCACCACTTCTACGGATTCCATTTCCTTAATACAGGAATGGACAGAATGCTGGCGTTCTGCACCACCCGTCGGCAGTCCTTTTATTTTTGTAATACCGTACTGCGTAAGGAGGTTTTGGATATATGCACGTTCTTCATCTTTTACGGCCAGCCAAATGCCTGTGCAGTTTTCATCCTGTTCAAACACTTGTAACGTATGCACCAGGATGGGCTGATTTGCTAATGGTAAAAATAATTTGTTCTGCCCCGCGCCCATTCGTTTTCCGCTACCGGCTGCTGGCAATACTACTTCATATTGCACGATGTCACTTCCTTATTCATCTTTCGGCTTGGCAAAAATCATGCGTCCTGCTGACGTTTGCAGCACACTTGTTACGGTTACCATGATGGACTGACCTATATAGCTTCGGCCTCCCTCAACAACAATCATTGTTCCATCATCTAAATAAGCTACCCCCTGATTATGCTCTTTACCGTCTTTTATCACTACGACTTGCATATTTTCACCAGGAATTACAACTGGTTTTACTGCATTCGCCAAATCATTAATATTTAGCACAAATACTTGATGTAATTCGCACACTTTATTTAAGTTAAAATCATTGGTTAAAATTTGGGCGTTCATCTGTTTTGCTAAGCGCACTAATTTTAAGTCTACTTCTGTAACATCTTCAAAATCATCATCGACAATGAGCATCTTGGATTGGCGCTCATCCTGTAATCTCTTTAAAATATCGAGACCGCGGCGACCGCGTGTACGCTTTAATGTATCGGAAGAATCGGCAATATGCTGCAGCTCTGTCAGTACAAACTGCGGCACTACCAACATGCCTTCAATAAATCCTGTTTCTGAAATATCGGCAATACGCCCATCAATGATTACACTTGTATCCAGTAACTTTTTAGTCGTTTTATCTTCAGCTTCGACAGCTTTCTTTTTATTACTTTGCTGTCGTAAAAAGAGTTGCAAAAGCTCCTCTCTCTTTCCAAAACCTACTCGGAAACCTAAATAACCAAGGACAATAGATAATAAAATAGGTAATAGATCCGTTATAATCGGCAATTGCACATTATTGATAGCAAAACCAAGTAATGTTGCCACACTTAGTCCGATAATCAGTCCAATTGTTCCAAATAGTAAATCCCCTACTGGAATTTTAAATAAGACCTCCTCCATCCATGTGATGAGGCGGGCAAAATAGTCAGACATGACAAAAGATAACACAAATAAGATTGTTGCACCTATAATGACCGAGACGTACGGATTATTGATCCACGGATTAGATGATAGATGAAATTGTTCGTATAATGGCGGTAATAAGACGAGACCTAACGCACCCCCGATGAATAAAAATGCAACTTGAATCACGCGTTTTAACATAGTTTCACCTCCTATCCTTATTATACATAGTTAACATCCCACAAGCGATGATAAACCTCTCGTGTTTTTGGTAGAACCTTTTCTGCTCTCTTACATAATTTATAAACATTCTTTTGCTTAAACATACAAGTCTCCTCGCTTTACATTATGAAAAATTCAACTATTTACATTACGTACAGGCTAAGAAACAAAAGACCGGGCTACCTATAGACCCAGTCCTTTTTTCATCAACTACGCCTCGTCTAAATCAGTGTTTGCTTCTATTAGAGACTTCTCTTCTTTTAGGCATCGCCCATACACTTACTGAAAGGCCGTTAGATGTCATTGAAACAACCACGCAAGCTTTCCCCGATTGTATCGACACCAACTACTTGGATACCTTCCGGGAAGTCCCAACCGCCAATATTCGATGCTGGGATAAAGGCACGTTTAAAGCCAAGCTTCGCTGCTTCTTGTACACGCTGTTCGATACGGCTCACGCGTCGTACTTCTCCCGTTAAACCTACCTCGCCAATGAAAACATCCGTCCCGCGCACAGCTTGGTCTTTAAAGCTGGAAACAATAGATGTGAGAACAGCCAAATCGATGGCAGGTTCATCCAGCTTCACACCTCCTGCTACTTTTATATAGGCATCCTGCGCTTGCAGCATCATTCCCATACGCTTTTCTAGTACCGCCATGAGAAGTTGCACACGATTTTGGTCCACCCCAGTTGCCATGCGTTTTGGATAGTTAAAGCTCGTCGGCGTTACGAGGGATTGAATTTCAACTAGAATAGGTCGTGTCCCTTCCATCGAAGCCACAATCGTTGAGCCTGGTGCTCCTTGTGAACGTTCTTGTAAGAACATTTCTGATGGATTTAACACTTCTTTTAACCCACCTTGTAACATTTCAAAAATCGCAATTTCATTCGTTGAACCAAATCGGTTTTTTTGGCTGCGTAAAATGCGGTGGTTATGATGGCGTTCTCCTTCAAAATATAGAACGGTATCTACCATATGTTCTAAAATACGCGGTCCAGCAATTTGCCCTTCCTTTGTGACGTGCCCCACTAGGAAAATAGCAATATTCTTTGTTTTCGCGATGCGCATTAGCTCTGCCGTACATTCCCGCACCTGCGAAACGCTCCCCGGCGCACTTGTCACCTCAGGATGATGTACTGTTTGAATGGAATCGACAACTACAAATTTCGGTTGTACTTCCTCAATCGTGTTATTTAAAAATTCTAAGTTCGTTTCTGAATAGATGAAGAGTTCCTCTGATTTTACGCCAAGGCGTTCTGCTCTTAGCTTTGTTTGACGTACCGATTCTTCGCCGGACATGTATAAGACACGCTGTCCTTTATTTGATAGAAGCGCGGATACTTGCAGGAGAAGCGTAGATTTCCCGATTCCTGGATCACCACCGATAAGCACCAGAGAGCCTTGCACAATCCCGCCACCAAGCACACGGTTTAATTCACCCATGTCAGTTACGATGCGAGACTCTTCCATTGTTTCTACATTAATTAACGGCACTGCTTTTTGTGTGGTAGAACTTGAATGTTGGAAAGCACCACGTGGACCTTTAGATACGACTTCTACTTCTTCGACCATTGTGTTCCAGTTGCCACATCCAGGACACCTCCCCATCCACTTTGCCGATTCATAGCCACAGTCATTACACATAAATTTTGTTTTCTTTTTTGCCATCTCGTAACCCCTTAATATATACTTTTCCTTTATTGTACATGACAATATTTTAAAGCTCTAATAATAGCTTGAGATTGTTATTTGGGAACGGGTGTCTGCTTCGTTGGGAGATTAGGGCACTAGAGCGCCCGTAGAAAAAACGACTTCCATTGAAGTGAAGCATGAAGATTGCATGACACGCTTTCCCCTCACTGAAAGGGTCTCTCTTAAAAGGACGACACGACTCCAAAAGTTGTTCTATCCCTCCTCATATAAAAAAAGCTTGCAGAAAAATCAGCATCGATTTTCCTACAAGCCCATAGTGGGTCTTTCTCTAAAAAGACCACTTGATTATTTTACTTTGCTACTGTCTTTTCTTGTTTTCGCTTTATAACAAAGTCTCCATCTACATAGTCGAAGAGCACTACCTCACCTGTTAGGACGTTGCCTTTCAGCAACTCTTCAGATAGTCGGTCTTCTACATGTTTTTGTAGTGCACGGCGAATTGGGCGGGCACCGTATTGTGGATCGTAGCCCTCTTCTGCAATTTTTTCAAGCGCAGCTTCTGTTAGCTCCAACTCGATATTTTGCTCTTTTAAACGCTTCGTTAAAGCATTTGACATGAGTGATACAATCTCTTTTAATTGATCTTTCTCTAACGAATGGAAGACAATCATTTCATCGATACGGTTCAGGAACTCTGGACGGAATGCTTTTTTCAGCTCTTCCAGCATTGTTCCTTTCATATCTTTATATTTGGAGCCTGAGTCTCCCATGTTGAAGCCAAGGTTCTTCTGGTATTTCAAGGCATCTGCTCCAACGTTTGATGTCATGATCACTACTGTATTACGGAAATCGACTAAACGACCTTTCGAGTCTGTTAAGCGACCATCGTCCAATACTTGTAAAAGAATGTTAAACACATCTGGATGCGCTTTTTCAATCTCATCCAATAAGACAACAGAGTACGGTTTGCGGCGTACTTTTTCTGTTAATTGGCCACCTTCGTCAAATCCAACATAGCCTGGAGGTGCTCCGACTAAACGGCTTGTTGAGTGCTTTTCCATATACTCTGACATGTCGATACGAATCATCGCATCTTCATCGCCAAACATTACTTCGGCAAGTGCTCTTGCAAGCTCTGTCTTACCAACACCAGTAGGTCCTAGGAAGATGAAAGAACCGATTGGACGTTTTGGATCTTTTAATCCAGCACGTGCACGACGGATTGCACGAGAAATGGCTTCTACAGCCTCGCCTTGACCAACTACACGTTTGTGTAATTCTTCTTCAAGATTTAATAGCTTCGCTGACTCCTCTTGGGCAATTTTTGCTACCGGAATTCCCGTCCACATTGCTACTACTGAAGCAATATCTTCTACTGTTACTTCTGATTCTTCTTTTCCTTGCTTTTCTTTCCACTCTTTTTTCGTCACTTCTAGCTCTTCTTTTAACTTTTGCTCTGTATCGCGAAGTGACGCTGCTTTTTCAAATTCTTGGCTTTGTACCGCTTCATTTTTCTCTGAACGTACACCCTCCAATTTGTCTTCAAGCTCTTTTAAGTTCGGTGGAATTGTGTAAGAGCGTAAGCGTACTTTTGAACCCGCTTCATCGATTAAGTCAATTGCTTTATCCGGTAAGAAACGGTCTGAAATATAACGGTCTGATAATTTTGCCGCTGCTTCCACTGCCTCATCCGTAATTTTCACACGGTGATGCGCCTCGTAGCGATCGCGTAAACCATTAATGATTTGAATTGTTTCATCTACGGATGGCTCATCTACTTGAATCGGCTGGAAACGACGCTCAAGGGCTGCATCCTTTTCGATATATTTACGGTACTCATCTAAAGTTGTGGCACCGATACATTGCAATTCGCCACGTGCTAAAGATGGTTTTAAAATATTCGATGCATCGATTGCTCCCTCTGCACCACCAGCTCCGATTAATGTATGCAATTCATCGATGAATAAAATAATATTGCCTGCTTGGCGGATTTCATCCATCACTTTTTTCAGACGATCCTCAAACTCACCACGGTATTTTGTACCAGCAACCACTGTTCCCATATCTAGTGTCATGACGCGCTTATCACGTAATGTTTCTGGCACTTCATTGTTAACGATTTGCTGAGCCAAGCCTTCTGCAATGGCTGTTTTACCTACTCCTGGCTCACCGATTAATACAGGGTTATTTTTGGTACGACGCGATAGCACTTCTACCACACGTGTAATTTCCTTTGAACGTCCGATTACCGGATCAAGAGAACCTTCACGTGCAATCACTGTTAAATCACGTGCTAAACTATCCAAAGTCGGTGTATTCGCCGCTTGATTTTGCGCTGTACCACCTGACTGGTTTGTATCGCTGTTACCTAATAATAATAACACTTGCTGGCGTGCCTTATTTAGGCTTACACCTGCGTTTGCTAACACACGTGCAGCAATGCCTTCGCCTTCACGAATTAAGGCTAGTAAAATATGTTCTGTTCCGATATATGAATGTCCTAGTTTGCGGGACTCATCAACTGATAATTCAATAACCTTTTTCGCACGAGGTGTATAGTGAACAATAGGGCCTACATTTTCTGTTCCTTTGCCTACTAACTCTTCGATTCCTTTTTCGATTACTTGCGGACTTACTTCAATTGCTTCTAGCGCTTTCGCAGCAATGCCGCCTCCTTCACGGATCAGACCAAGTAAAATATGCTCTGTTCCAATTGACTCATGCTTCCAGCGAATCGCTTCTTCCTGCGCTAATTGCAAAACCTTCTGTGCTCTTTGAGTAAATCGATTAAACATCATACAAATCCTCTCCTTTTCCCCTTATCAGTTCATTCCGATTATGTGTTGTTAATTTTTCCTGTAACAATTTGGCACGATAGATGTCTCGCTCCGGTGCTTGTAATGTTGTATGCGCGTATTGTTGAAGGAATCCCGGCTGGATAAGCAGTAAGCATTCATTTAATTGACCTAATGCAATATCCTCGATGATGCCTAGATCAACAGCTAAACGGACATTTGATAAACAAGATGCCGCTTCTTCACTTGTTAGTACCCTGGCATACATCAACGTCCCTAAGGAACGGAACAACCGGTCTTCTAAAGCGATAGACACCTTTGAAAACAGCTCTTTACGTGCATGTCTCTCTCTTTGAATTACTTTTTCCACTACATTTTGCAAATCATCCAGGATATCTTGCTCTGACTTTCCGAGCGTAATTTGGTTTGAAATTTGGTAAACATTACCTAAATTTTCACTTCCTTCTCCATATATACCCCTTACGACCATTCCTAATCTTGCCATCGTTTGAATTAATAGGTTCATTTTTTTGGTCATAGTCAGGGCTGGCAAATGCAACATTACGGAAGCTCTTAGACCTGTACCTACATTTGTAGGGCAACTTGTTAAGTACCCAAGTTGTTCATCATATGCATATGTGCATTGCTTTTCTAATAGTCGATCAATCTCATCAGCTTTTGCGTATGCTTCATGCAGTTGCAATCCTGGCGCTAAATACTGAATACGTATATGATCCTCTTCATTGACCATGACACTTGTTGATTCATCAGCCGTTAAAAAGACAGCAGCTGTTTTTTCCCGTTTCGCTAAAGCTGGGCTGATTAGATGCTTTTCGACTAATATTTGACGTTGTAATACTGTCAATTCTTTCATTGGAAAATACGAAAAATTGACATCCTTTTGCTCGTTTTCTAACAGTGTGTGTAACACCATTTCCTCTACTTGCTTTGCTTCTTCCTCGCTAAAGGAAATCGGAAATCGAATTTTATTAATATTTCTCGCTAAACGAATGCGCGTGCTCATGACGATATCTGTGTAATCTTCAGTAGCTTCCATCCAGGAAGGTCTTGTATTATTTAAAAAATGTTCGATATTCATGGTGTATCCACACCTCCAACGTGCAACTTTTTCTCGATTGTCTTTACCTCATCTCGAAGTGTTGCTGCATCCTCAAAACGCTCTTCCTCAATTGCTTGTAGAAGTTGTTCTCTAAGTTTCTCGATTTGTTGCTGATATCGAACTTGCTGCTGTCCATCCACGGTTGTTTTGCCTGTGTGCTTTACATCTGCCTGCAAGCGTTGTAGCATCGGCGGCAACTGTTCCCTAAATGCATCGTAACAAGAGGCACATCCAAACTTCCCGACCTTTAAAAATTGTCGATATGACATACCGCATACCGGACAATCCATTGTTTTTTTCCGCTTTTGGGTTTCCTGATGCTTTGCTTTGAGCGGCAGACCCAACCAATCAGACATCAGCTGGTGGATAGAGACTGGCTCCTCCTGCAAATCCAACTGCATGGGATGGAATTTGGATGCACAAACTTCACAGTAATGGCGTTCTATCTTATTGCTATTTTGCAATTGTGTAACCGTCACTGTGGCATGCCGTTGCTTGCAATGCTCACAAATCATCATTCATCGCCCCTTTCAAATTTGAATGTCAGTAGCATAGCTTTTAAAATACGGGCCCTAATCTCATCACGTATAGGCAACGGCAACGTCAATGTAGTCCGATTTACTGCTGCTAGCATGAGCTTTGCCTCGCGTTTTGATACAACTTCTTCATCGATGAGGCGATAAACGATATGTTCTGCTGCACTTTGAGAAATTGCCTCATCAATTTGAACAAATATTTCATCAAATAATGCTGTGTGCGAATGTTTCTCTACTCGTACGATTCTTATATAACCACCGCCGCCGCGTTTACTTTCTACCAAGTAACCACGCTCTGCTGTGAACCTTGTGTTAATAACATAATTTATTTGGGAAGGTACACATTGGAATTTTTCTGCAAGTTCACTGCGTTTAATTTCAATATGCCCTTGTCCTTGTAAT
This sequence comes from Lysinibacillus odysseyi, assembly GCA_014595895.1. Lineage (GTDB taxonomy): Bacteria > Bacillota > Bacilli > Bacillales_A > Planococcaceae > Lysinibacillus_B > Lysinibacillus_B odysseyi_A. The sequence continues at coordinate 81,122 of JABUKB010000003.1, forward strand.
TCGATAACTCGCTTTAAATACCCTTCAATGATGTCTGAGATATTTCCCATATTTAGTCCTCACCCCAGTTCATATACTGACTTTGACTATCTTTGACTATATTATAAAAACGATGAATTAATTTTGCAATTGAAAAGCTTTACTAAATTTATTCCCAAAAATTAACCATTACACACATGGCCGGAAAGATTTATTTTAGAATGGCTGTACGCTTTGTCTGCGGGCTAAAGCGCTGACCTAAAAAACCCCAAACAAAAAGCCGTAGTATAAGTCTTTCAACTTATACTACAGCTCTCATTTTTATACCCAGCGACCAACAATTGGATAGTTCCACTCTTTGTCATTTAATGCTTTCACAATACCGATAATCGGGATAATGATTGTCATTGCCCAGAATACGAGCAAGAACGGTAAACCAATGATTACAACCGATAATACACCTGCAATTGTAATCAAAATACCCATCACCAATTGGAATAACAGTGCTTGAATAGCTAAACTTTTCACATGCGCGTCCTTTGTCATTAAAAAGAAAAGAAGCGGAACAAGCATCGACACATAAAACGCCGAGAAAAACGCACTGCCGTGAATCAATACTTTTGACCATTTTTCATCCATTTATATCAACCTTCCTTATCTTAAATTTACTTATAGTACATTTACGGATGTCCATTGAAATAGTTTCACTTTCCTTTATTATTTATAAAAAAAAACCATCAAGCACATGTGATGGTTTTAACGGTACGGTCCTACATCATCTGGATTTTCTCCAGGTTGCGGGAACATTAAGTATGAAATAAATGCTGTAAAAACAGTAGCACTTGCAATAATTAAAAACTTATCTCTTGAAGCTACTTCTGAAAACTGATTAAAAATCATCATTGTTGATGTCACAGCCACAATTACGGTAACGGGAATAACAAATTTCAATCTCTTTTTATGGAATTTCATTGCCAACTTCCTTTACTTGCTTTTCCACTATTTTACCGTGTATCCTTTTAAATTACAAACTCCTTTACATGTAAAAACATACCCTCTATCTTATAAGAAGGCCATGCTTTTCCTATCAACGAGGTCCCATTTGACGTTTCATTTGACGATATTCGCGGCGCATTGGACCTGTTTCGAATAGACGGCGATCTGTTTCCGTTTCAGGGTAAACTCCTGCTACTTCCCGTGGCTTACCTTCCTCATCTACAGCGACCATGATGACAAAAGACTCTGTTGTGAGACGCTCGGCTCCTGACTTTATATCAAGGCATGTCACACGTACATATACTTCCATCGAGGAACGACCTGTGGATGTAACCACAGCGTCCAGTTCTAACACATCTCCGGCATAAGCAGAAGAAACGAAATCCACCGAATCAATAGAAGCGGTGACAACTTCACCATTCGAATGTTTCATTGCAGCCAGTGCCGCAATCTCATCGATATATCGCAAAACCTGTCCACCAAAAATGGATTTATGGTGATTTGTATCAGACGGCATAATTAGACGTGTTTGATGCGTGCGTGAATGTCCCATCGGCACGGTATTTCCCATAAATATTGCACTCCCTAAATCAATTCTGTCCTGACGAATCTGTAATATCCAACAGAGACTTCACTTCTTTCGGGTGAAAGAAGCGAAATAATGTAGTTAGTGTAACACCGGGAAAACGCACAATCAACAGAATACCCCTTAATGGCTAATTAAAGAGAGGTTTTGATTGTAATGAGTTTCATCTCTGTCATTTCTTCAATAGCATATTTGATTCCTTCCTTGCCATATCCGCTATTTTTGACCCCGCCATAAGGCATATTGTCCACGCGGAATGTTGGGATATCATTGATCATTACAGCTCCGGCTTCTAGCTCATCGGCTGCACGCATGGCATCTGTTAGTACGTTTGTATAAATCCCTGCATTCAATGCAAGGTCAGATGCATTGACTAGTTCAATTGCTTCGTCAAGCGTATCATAAGGCACAATCGATACGAGCGGTGCAAACACTTCTTCACAGACGATTTTCATATCCGCTTTTACATGCGTCATGACAGTAGGCGTCATTGTACGCTCTGTAAATTCGCCACCTGTTGCCACTACGGCCCCTTGTTCCTCGGCCTGAGCAATCCAGGATTTGATACGATCTACCTCATTCGGGTGAATCATTGCGCTCAAGTCGGTTTCTTTATCCAGCGGATCGCCAATTTTTAATCGTTTTGTATACTCAACAAACAGCTCTACAAAACGGTCATAAATATCGCGCTGTACATATACCCGTTGCAAAGCGATACATACTTGCCCCGCAAAGCCAAAAGCTCCCCCTACGGCACGCTCCATCATATTTTCTAGCTGTGTAGAAGGCTCGACAATGACAGCTGCATTTGACCCTAGCTCCAAGGTAATTTTTCGCAAGCCGATTTTTTCCTTGAGCTTTAGCCCGACAGCGCCGCTTCCTGTAAATGTTAACTTTTTCACATGTTTATGGGTCGCCAATACATCCCCAAGCTCGCTGCCTGATCCTGTCACAATCTGCAGACAGCCATCCGGCAGCCCTGCTTCCTTAAAAATCTCTGCCATTACAATGGAACTGAGCGGCGTCTGATTGGCAGGCTTTAGGACCACTGTATTTCCGACTGCAAAAGCAGGACCTAATTTATGAGCTACTAGGTTAAAAGGAAAATTGAATGGCGTAATCGCACTGACAACACCAAGCGGTACTCGTTTCGTATAACCGATTCGGTCAGCCACACCTGCTGCATCCATCGGTACTGTCTCGCCCATCGGCTGTTTCGCGCCTTCAGCCGCAAACTGATAGGTGGAAATCGTACGCTCCAATTCAGCTAATCCAGCAGAGATTGGCTTCGCAGCCTCTTGCGCCAAAATTTCGGCTAATTCTTCTTTGCGTTCCCGTAAAATGCCCACTACTTTATATAAAATTTCAGCACGTTCATATGCTGTCGTTTTCTTAAATGATTGGAAAGCTTGGTGAGCTCCTTCAATGGCACGTTCTGCATCCGCCACGCTTGCCTTGGCCACCTTCGCAATCACTTCCCCAGTATAGGGTGCTGTTAGGTTATACGTTTCTTTTGTTGCTTCCCATTTACCATTAATCCATAGCTTTGTCTCTTGCATCTTTCCCCATCCCTTCAAGGTTTAATATTGCAGTTCCAAAAAGCCTTCTATCCCTTCTGGTATCACTGAATCGAAGGATAAAAAGAAATCGCTAAAGCTAAATAAGTCAGACCAGTGTGTAAATTGAGCTGTCGTCACTAAATCTTCTGTATCGACATATTGACGCACCAGCTTTTGAATTGCTAGCATAAGCGCCAAATGTTTCGCTCCCTTTAATGCCTTTGTCTGTCGTAACTGCGCTTCTAATTGGATTATGTCTTCCATATTCGCACGATTCGTTGCAGCTAATGCAAGGATACCTAAGTAAGGATAGTGCATTTTCTTTACTTTTATATGAGACTGTTCTAACATCTCTTTCATCTTTACCACATATTGCACCAAGTTATCATGATACTGTATATCAAATAACGTTAATACTTGGGCTAGCATTTGTAAAGAATCTCCCATCTTAAAGCCATAACGACGCAAATTCATAAAATATTCATACATCGTACGTACCCGGGTAGAGACCGGGGCTCCCTCTTTTGCGGTTAAAAATACGACAAAAGGAAAATCACTTTTCCTTGTTAAAATCGGCTGCTTTTTGCGCATCGTATCATAGAGGCTTTTTGCCCGTACCCCGTGGGCTGTATCTTCTACAAATAATGCACTGGCTAGCCGGTAAGGTGACTTTTTAAAACCGCAACCCGCTAATAGACGCTCTTTCTTTCTCAGCCGCGCTAACTGTTCCTCAATAGGTTCTCCCTTCAAAATAAGGTAACAGGCTAATTTTGAGAGGATAGTTGGCGAACCCCCAAAGATATAACCACTTGAAATGGTCTTATCTGCTTGCAATAAATCGATTACTTGTTGTTGTTTGACACCGCTGTATTCCTTATCAGCAAACGTATACTGTGCGGCAACTAATGTCACAATCCGTGAATCGGGATGACCCCCTGTATATTGAAATACGCGTTCGTAATTTGCTTCTAATTTACTAATAAAGTCCGTATGCACCTTCTATCACTCCTTATACCTATTGTACGCCTGCTACGTAAACAAAAAATACTTTACGCCTGTAAAAGAACGTAAAGTATTTGTAAACTTAGTTTGAGAGCTCTTGTAATTCCTCTGCTGTAAAAGCGCGGGATCTCGTCAAGAAACGCTTGCCTTCTACGCCTTCTAACGAAAACATTCCCCCGCGCCCCTGCACAACATCAATGATTAACTGTGTATGTTTCCAGTACTCGAATTGGCTTTTATGCATGTAAAACGGACTGCCGCCTATCTCCCCCAGCAGCACATCTTGCGTGCCTAATAGTAAATCTCCTTGCGCGTAGCACATCGGTGAAGAACCATCACAGCAACCGCCTGATTGATGAAACATGATTGCGCCATGTCGCTCCTTCAACAGATCGATGAGTTCTAATGCTGCCTCCGTTGCTATCACTCGCTCCGTCATGCGAACGCCTCCCTTCTGTATCAGAAGAAACCAAGTTTATTTGGGTTATAGCTCACAAGCAAGTTTTTCGTTTGTTGGTAATGGCTTAGCATCATTAAGTGGTTTTCGCGTCCCACGCCACTCATCTTGTAGCCGCCGAATGCTGCGTGAGCTGGATATTGGTGATAGCAGTTCGTCCATACGCGCCCCGCTTGGATACTGCGACCAAAGCGATAAGCGGTATTCATGTCGCGTGTCCAAATACCAGATCCTAAGCCGTATAATGTATCATTGGCAATTTCCAATGCTTCTTCCTGCGTTTTGAATGTTGTCACCGATACAACTGGCCCAAAGATTTCTTCTTGGAAAATACGCATTTTGTTATTTCCTTTGAAAATAGTTGGCTTAACATAATAACCTTCTGCTAAATCGCCATCTAATTTATTTTGCTCTCCGCCGATTAAACACTCGGCACCTTCTTGCTTCCCAATGTCTAAATAAGAAAGAATTTTTTCCAATTGTTCGCTAGAAGCTTGGGCCCCCATCATTGTATTTGGGTCAAGCGGGTTGCCTGTAGCAATCTCTTTCACACGCTTCAGTACGCGCTCCATAAATGGCTCGTAAATAGATTCTTGAATGAGCGCACGAGATGGACATGTACATACTTCCCCTTGGTTTAGTGCAAATAAAACAAATCCTTCTACTGCTTTATCCAAGAATTCATCGTCTTTTGCCATAACATCTTCGAAGAAAATATTTGGCGACTTTCCGCCCAGCTCCAGCGTAACGGGAATTAAGTTTTGCGATGCATATTGCATAATTAAGCGCCCTGTTGTTGTCTCGCCTGTGAATGCAATTTTACCGATGCGCGGATTTTGGGCTAATGGTTTACCAGCTTCTAAACCGAACCCATTGACGATATTTACAACACCTGGCGGCAATAAATCTTCTATTAATTCCATTAACACAAGAATGGAAACCGGCGTTTGCTCCGCTGGCTTCAATACTACACAGTTTCCTGCTGCCAGTGCCGGCGCTAGCTTCCAAACAGCCATTAATAGAGGGAAGTTCCATGGAATAATTTGTCCTACCACCCCAATCGGTTCATGGAAATGATAGGCTACTGTATCGTTGTCAATTTGACTTAAATGCCCCTCTTGGGCACGAATAGCTCCTGCGAAATAGCGGAAATGGTCGATGGCTAATGGTAAATCGGCATTGAGCGTCTCGCGTACGGCCTTGCCGTTATCCCACGTTTCTGCTACTGCCAGCATTTCTAAATTTTGTTCGATACGGTCAGCAATTTTCAGTAAAATATTGCTGCGCTCAGTTACGCTTGTCTGACCCCATGCCTGTTTTGCTTCATGAGCAGCATCCAGGGCCAGTTCAATATCTTCTTCAGTAGAACGAGCTGCCTGTGTAAACACTTTGCCCGTTACGGGTGTAATATTATCGAAGTATTGCCCTTTCGTCGGCGGTGTCCATTTACCACCGATATAATTATCATAGCGCTCCTTGAAATTTACTAATGCTCCGTCTGTATTAGGAAATGCATAAACCATTAAAACCTCTCCCCTTCGCTTTAAATGATTTTAACCTACTAAACTATATGTAGATTGGTATTGTCTACATTTCTTATCTTGTCAGAAACAGTGGTCATTTTCAAATGAAAAGCCGCCAATTTTCTAAATTTACTGATTAATGTTATAGGGGTATACTTTTTAAGAAGTTGTGTCATGGTACATAAAAAGCAGCGAATACTGTATACTGAAAATATTCTAATAGTAGGTGAAAAATTATGCGTATAAATAAATTTCTAGCAGAGACAGGCATCGTTTCTAGACGCGGTGCTGATCAGTGGATTGAGGCAGGTCGCATTACAATTAATGGGGAGCTTGCCACGGTAGGCAGCAAGGTAGAAGCAGGCGACAAAGTTTGTGTAGACGGCAAGCCTGTACAACGTGAAGAACAGCATGTCTATATTGTGTTAAATAAGCCTGTAGGGATTACGAGTACGACAGAAAAGCATATTAAAGGCAATGTCGTTGATTTTGTAAATCACCCTCTACGGATTTTCCACATTGGTCGTTTGGATAAAGACTCAGAAGGTCTACTGCTTTTGACAAATGATGGCGATATCGTCAATGAAATTTTACGTGCTGAAAACCATCATGAAAAGGAATATGTAGTGCAAGTAGACAAGCCGATTACGCCAGAGTTTTTGAAACGTATGGCTAATGGCGTAGAAATTTTAGATACGAAAACACTGCCTTGTCGCGTGGAAAAAGTTTCGAGTCATGTCTTTAAAATTATTTTAGAACAAGGGTTAAACCGTCAAATTCGCCGTATGTGTTCGGCACTTGGCTATTCTGTGAAGCGTCTCCAACGCATTCGTATTATGAATATTCATTTAGGAAACTTAAAGGTAGGACAATGGCGAGATCTAACCGAAAAAGAACGAACAGATTTATTCAAACTATTAAACTATAAGCAGTAGCAATTAAAGGGGATCGGGAACTATGCTTATTATTCAACCAACAGAAATGATGACAGGGGTGCGTATTAGCGGGGATTATTGGGATATCGATGCCCTGCTAACCGCCATTTATACGGTAACAGGAGAAAAAAATCGCTATTTGGATTTCCAAGGGGCTCGCCATCGTATTTTACGTGTCTGTTTAGACTTAAGAAAAGCAACAAAAGGCGAGAAAAACATTGAATTTGTATCCAATGGCATCTATAAAACCATTGAAAAAGAAAAAAATATATTAGCTCCTAAAAAGAATGTTTATTTTTCAGTAGAAGTTTTTATGCCAGAAATTATTTTCACAGCTATTGCCCTCAATGATTTCATTACACTTCATCAGGAAAAGGCAGATCATTACGAATGGAGCCCTGCCATAGCAACAATTCGTCACTTCCAGGCGACTGTCTATGAATTGTTAGAGTCATTACTAGATAAAGAACATTACGGTATTTTTCTTGAAATGCTCCATACGAAACAACCTGCTTTCTTCCGCTATGCTACACAGTATGTGGATGTGCTGAATCTTGAATATTTACATTTATCGCGTGATGAACGTCGCGAACACCTCGCTGCCTATGCCCTGCGCTTTTTTATCGAGGACGATACATATACGATGTTAAAGGAACAAATCATGAGTGCAGCGAGCTTCACAAAACAGCCTCTGCATGAAATAGAAACCACATTAAAATACCCGGATATCATTGATTGGTAAAAAAGGGACCGTCTGAAAAGTCATTTTGAGACGGGACCTTTGCGACGAGGATGGTGGCATTTTGATGCGACCACCGCAGGAGCAATACTTCCTAAGAGATCATGATCAAATAGAATAGGGGTGCCCAAAAAGCTTTTACTTTTTGGGCACCCCCTTCTTTTTATTCCGGTAGCTTTTCATACGCCATTTTGCGAATAACCGCTTCGTGTTGTGGGTAATCAGCCATTAACACTTGCTGTGTATATAACTCAAAGTCCTCAAAATCAAATCCAGGTGACACCATACAGCCCACCAAACTAAACGTATCGGCATCATCTACACTTGAACCGAATATCGTATGTTTCGGTACCAATACTTGCGGCTGCTCTCCTGCTTCAATATTCAAACCCAATTTTTTCGCTTCATACGTCCCGTCCGGATAAATCATATGCACTGTCAACGGACTTCCTGCATGGAAATACCATAGCTCATCTGACTGCAAACGATGCAAATGCGAAATCTCTTCACTCTTTAATAAAAAGTAAATGCTTGTGTAATATGGGCGAACGCCGCTTGCTGTTTCGATGCTGCCATCTCCGCGGAAAGTGGACGCATAGTAGCCTCCTTCTGGATGTGCAGCTAATTGTAACTGTTCAATATAATACTGTGCAGATTGCATCTAATCACTCCTTCTGATTTCATTATAATATTTTTTCTTCTTGCAAAATAAAAAAACGCTGCGGGAAAATTTCCCGCAGACGCTTGTTATAAACCGCCTAAATAAGCAGCCTTCACTTCTTCACTTTCCTGTAGCTCTTTGGCCGTGCCTTCCAAAACAATCTTGCCTGTTTCAAGCACGTACGCACGGTTTGCAATCGAAAGTGCCATATTGGCATTTTGCTCTACTAATAAAACCGTCACGCCCTCTTTATTGACCATTTGGATAATATTAAAGATATTTTTTACCATTAACGGTGCAAGCCCCATCGATGGCTCATCTAAAATAATCAATTTCGGCTTGGACATCAATGCACGCCCCATTGCGAGCATTTGCTGCTCACCACCGGACAATGTACCCGACAATTGCTTACGACGCTCTAATAGGCGCGGAAATAGCTCATATACGTGATCTAAATCCTTTTTGATACCATCGCGATCGTTCCGCAAATAGGCACCAAGTTCCAAGTTCTCCTCAACCGTCATATTGGCAAATACACGGCGACCTTCTGGAACATGGGAAAGGCCTCCTTTTACAATCGATTGGGCTGCCTTGCCGCTAATATTCGTATTTAAATATTCAATGGAACCTTTTTTAGGTTTTAATAAACCGGAAATTGTTTTTAGCAGGGTGCTTTTTCCTGCACCATTAGCACCGATTAGCGTAACGATTTCACCTTCATTTACCTCTAAGGAGACACCATGCAATGCTTGGATATTGCCATAAAACACATCAATATTTTCGATTTTCAGCATTATTCTGTGACCTCCTCACCTAAATACGCTTCAATTACTTTTGGATTGTTGCGAATCTCTGTTGGTGTTCCATCAGCGATTAATTGTCCATGGTCCAACACATATATACGTTCACAAATCCCCATAACTAAGTGCATATCATGCTCGATTAATAAGATTGTCAAATCAAATTCCTTACGGATAAAAGCAATTAATTCCATTAAATCCCTTGTTTCCTGAGGGTTCATTCCGGCAGCTGGCTCATCAAGCAATAATAGCCTTGGACCTGCTGCAAGAGCACGCGCAATTTCTAAACGGCGCTGCATCCCATATGGCAGGTTTTTAGCTAGCTCATCTTTATAAATGTCCAAACCGAATATTTTTAAAAAGGATAGCGACTCCCGCTCCATTTTCGCTTCGCCTTTAAAATGAGTTGGCAAGCGGAAAATACTTGAGAGCAAGTTATGCTTTGCTAACCCATGATTGGCTACTTTTACGTTATCAAGTACGGAAAGCTCCTTGAATAAACGAATGTTTTGGAATGTACGGCTAATCCCTCCGCGTGTCACTTTATACGGATCGAGCCCTGCAATCGATGTGCCGTTAAAAACAATAGCCCCTTCTGTTGGTGTATACACACCCGTTAACATGTTAAATGTCGTCGTTTTCCCGGCACCGTTTGGACCGATCAAGCCGATCAGCTCGCCCCGGTCCAAGTGCATATTGACTTTTTGAACGGCTTTTAAACCACCAAATGTAATTCCTAAGTTATCTACCTTTAGAAGAGTTTCGCTCATAATTTAGACCCTCCCTTTTTCCCAAACTTAAAGACATCTGTAATTTCCTTCGTACCAAGTAAACCTGTTGGACGGTACAACATCACGATAATTAATACCAAGGAGTAAATAATCATACGTGTCTCCGGGAAACCTTGGAGGTATGTTGTTACGACTGTTAAGAAAATAGCTGCAAGTACTGATCCTGATAAGCTGCCTAATCCGCCTAGTACCACTAAAATTAAAATATCAAATGACTTTAAGAAACCGAATGTTGTCGGCTGAATAATGTAGAAGTTATGCGCATAAACTGCACCTGCTACTCCCGCAAAGAATGAACCAATAACGAATGCTACAACCTTATAATAAGTTGTGTTGATCCCCATCGCATCGGCCGCAATTTCATCTTCACGAATGGCAATGCATGCACGCCCATGTCTCGATTTTGTAAAGTTGGCAATGACTAAGATCGTAATCACTACTGCAAAGAATGCATAGCCCCATGAGGATTGACGCATAATTTGCAGACCTGCTGCCCCTCCTACATAGTCAATATTTAAAAAGACAATACGGATAATTTCCGCAAAACCGAGTGTAGCAATGGCTAAATAGTCACCTTTTAAGCGCAAGCTTGGAATACCTACCAATAAACCGGCAAGGGCTGCGACGACCGCACCCAGTAAAATTGCTGTTATAAATGGCATCTCTAGCTTCATTGTGCCAATAGCCGATAGATAGGCACCGATTGCCATAAATCCGGCATGACCAATGGAGAATTGACCCGTAATCCCAATGACAAGATGCAAACTCACCGCTAGCATAATATTGATACATATTGTAATTAACATATTTTCATAGTAGAAATTGACTGTACCGCTATTGATTAAAAGCTGCACGACTGCATAGATTACTAGAGCCAGGACGATATAGCCCCAGAAAACTTTTGATTTTTTCATTGCTCCCCACCTACACTTTCTCGCGAGTATTTTTACCGAAAATACCCGCTGGTCGTAAAATTAGTATTAAAATTAAAATAACGAATGCTGCTGCATCGCGCCATAATGAATACCCCAAAGCACTTACAATTGTTTCTACTACCCCAAGCACTAAACCGCCGACCATGGCACCTGGTATAATACCTATCCCGCCCAGTACAGCTGCGACGAATGCTTTTAACCCTGGTAGTACCCCCATTAACGGTTCGATACGTGTATAGTAAATACCGAAAATTACACCCGCTGCTCCTGCTAATGCTGAACCGATAGCAAATGTCGCTGAAATCGTATTATCTACGTTAATTCCCATTAGACGAGCTGCATCTGCATCATGCGATACGGCACGCATGGCCTTACCGATTTTCGTTTTATGCACGATAAACTGCAATAAAATCATTAAAACTACCGAAATTCCTAAAATTAAAATAGATTGTACGCCAATCTGTGCACCAAAAATCTCAAATGTTTTGTTTGGCACAACATTCGGATAAGCTTCCGGGGATGCCCCGCGGAAGAAAATCACCGTATATTCAATCAATAGCGATATCCCAATCGCCGTGATTAATGCGGCAATACGTGTTGAATTACGTAACCGTTTGTATGCCACCCGCTCAATAACAACCCCGATAATTGCACATAAAAGCATGGCTAATAATAACGCCAAAATAAAATGCATATCCCATCTTACAATGGCGTAGAACCCTATAAAGGCCCCCAGCATGAAGACGTCACCATGGGCAAAGTTGATTAGCTTAATAATGCCATATACCATCGTATAGCCTAGAGCGATTAGTGCATAAATACTTCCCAAAGAAACACCGTTGACTAACTGCTGAATCCATTCCATCTCATCTCACTCCTTTGTTCTCTGTTACACTAACGTCCGAAAGTTTTTGTTCTTAACAGGAAAAAAAGGGAGGCAAACACGCCTCCCTTCAATCCTATTAAGTTATTAAGGATTTACTTTTGTTTTGAAGTCTTGCTTGCCGTCTACAAATTCTAGAACTGTTGCCGATTTCACTGGGTTGTGTTTTTCATCTACTGTAAATGTACCTGTAATTAAACTTAAGTCTTTTGTTTCAGCTAAAGCTTTTTGAATTGTTTCACCAGTCACTTCGTCACCCGCACGCTCAATCGCATCTTTCAGGAAGTACACTGTATCATAGCCAAGTGCATGGAATGCGTTTGGCTGACTGCTGTATTCCGCTTCAAATGCTGCTACGAAATCCTGAATTTTTGGATCTGGGTCAGCAGCTGAATAATGGTTTGTGATAAATGTGTTATTTAATGCATCTCCACCAGCTAAGTCTACTAACGTTGGAGAATCCCAGCCGTCTGCTCCCATTAATGGTGCGTTAAGACCAATTTCACGAGCCTGCTTGACGATTAGACCAACCTCTTCATAATATCCAGGAATAAATACGAAGTCCGGATTAGCTGATTTAATATTTGTTAATGTTGACTTGAAGTCCATATCCTTCGCTACATATGCTTCTTCAATGACTACTTCTCCGCCATTTTCTTCAATTTGCTTTTTGAATGATGCCGCTAACCCTTTTGCATAGTCAGAAGAGTTGTCCGCATAAATTGCTACTTTTTTCGCTTTTAAGTCTTGTGTCGCAAAGTTTGCTGCTACGATACCTTGGAACGGATCGATGAAGCATGTACGGAATGCGTACTCATTTACTTCACCCTTCTCATTTACCGTTACAGACTCTGCTGTTCCTGAAGCTGTAACGATCGGAACTTTATATTGGTTGGCAACTTGCACTGTCGCCACTGAGTTCCCTGATGTCGCTGGTGCAAGCATCGCCACTACTTTTTCCTGCTCTGCTAAACGAATCGCCGCTGTGGCTGCTTCTGCGTTGTCTGATTTATTATCTACTGCTATATATTCAATTTGTTTTCCGCCAATGCCTCCCGCAGCATTGATTTCTTCAATAGCTAATTTTGCCCCATCATTTATGGAAGAACCATATGATGCTACTGCACCTGAAAGCTCTAAGTTACCCCCAATTTTAATCGTTTCGCCAGACGCAGTGCTTCCTCCATCCTTGGAATCTTTATCTGAATCGCTGCTATCGTCTGAACCGCAACCTGCTAACACCCCTGCTAATAATGCCGACGTTAAAAACATAGACCCATACTTTTTCATTTTTGAATATTCCATATCTCTTCCCCCTATACTGAAAAATCTCAAATATTAGATATTTCTGATAATTATACATGGATAATAATCTTTGTACAATATCATTCCTATCTAAATTTCAAATTTTTCTTTTATTGCTACTTCATACCCTTAGTATTCTAAAACATTACGTAAATCTAGTCTAGTCTGATTTTTCATAATTGAAGAAATAATTTGAAATCCATAGTATTATATAGCAAATTTATCCATTATATTAGAAAAAACTGCTATCTATGAGCAGATAACAGTTTTCCTATAGTTATACATATAAAGCAAACACACAAATCCGTTCATTCGGGTTGCGATTCCCTTTTAATTTTATTTCATGCGACAGTTCCAATGTTGTTTCATATCGAATGTATTCCATATAGGCTTCCGAAGGGTAATAAAACACAAAATGCATTTCACGAGGGTGCTCCTCAAAAGATTTATAGACATTGGCCAATACCTTACGGAAGATCTGTACGGAAAAGGGATTAAAGAAGAAAAATACATTGTCTTGAGTACGTACATCGTATTCTTCAGCCAGTACGTGTAAAAACGATAATTCTTTTTTCTTTTTTGCCGCTTTTTTAAAATACTGCTCTTTGTTATGTTCAGCTTCCACAAAGAACTTCGCGTCCATTTCTATCCCTAAAGCAGCAACGTCTAATCGATGGTGCAGATAGATGGGCACACGTCCCTTTCCGCAGCCAAAGTCCACCACAACGGCACTTTCGGGCAATATGTAACTTTCAAAAAGCTGCGTTAATGCCAAATAAGGAGTCGGTTCATACCGGTGATACTCTACTGATTTAGGATAGCCGTACTGAAAGCCGGCTGTCTCGATATTGAGTAATTTTTCATAATCTTGTTCGTTCATGAATACATCCTTTCTACATAAAACATTTTCAATAACTACAGTTTACTTTTCCAAAAATTAAAAAAACAGTGTATCTCCTAGGCAATTCATTATATAGCTATCATTTCATAAACAAGGCTCTAATTTAAAAAGAAAAGCATTTTCCCGATGGAGTAATTCAAAATCTATATGACAGTTCAAATAAACCCTCTATATATTTTAACAGAAATAGCCATAACTATTATTAAGAAAGGATTGCTAGGGGTCTTCCAAGCTATTATTACCCCTTTTTTCCATTTTATTATCCCATTTTTTAAGAGCTAGATAAATGGAAAAGAAGAGCGGTACGACCTTCAATCCGCTCTTCTATGCATTCAATCTATCAATTTTTCCTGTAATAGAAGTTACGTGCGCTTTCACTGTTTGTGGGACAAATTTTTCTAACACCGAATTAAGTATAGTTGCTAAAAAACCATCCGCCTTCATCGTCAACATACCGGTAATGGCATTTTCGCCGTTCACGTCATGCAAGACAAAAGTTCCACTCCCGTTAATAGGATCAGATAAGCCAATTAAATCAAAGGCAATACGTTCTTGTTCTACTACCTCTGTTACTCTCAGCTGTACTTTTACAGCTTTTTCTATGATACCAAAATCCCCTTTAAATACCCAGATCATCTCATCTTGTTGTAGACATTCATGATGTAAATAGCCAGGTACTAAAACAGCCCAGTTCTCCTTTTCAGCTAAAAACGCCCAAACCTCTTCCTTTGCTACGCTTGTCACTTCCGTAAAAGTACTGCTCGTCATACATCACACCCCTTTATGAATGGTGATTCAATTTTAACAAAGCAGCATTTTTTTTACAATTTGAAATTGGGATACTTATTGGTTTTAGCGGAGCAATTCTACAAAGCGTTTGGCAGCTCGGGACATAGGCACCGATTTCAATGAGCAAATACCGATTTGCCGCTTTGGTATAGGCTCAATCAGCTCAATCTCCCTCACCACACCCCGCTCTAAATAATCCATTGAAAATTCCTTGATAACGCAAGCAATGCCTAAATTAATTTTTGCGAACTCCAGCAATAAATCATGGGAACCTAGTTCAAATTCTGGTGAAATATGCATCCCCTGTTCGCGTAAATATTGTTCTACATACTGCCTTGAATTGGCCTTTTTCTCTAAAAAAATCAGAGGCATTTTCATAACGAATTTCGCTTCTACTTTGTCTTTTGTTAAGTTCGCATACTTATCCCCGCAAACGAAAATATCATGAACATCTTTACAAGGTTCCACTTGCAAATGGTCGTCTTGAATGGGTAAATTACAAATCCCTAAATCAGCCTCTCCCGATTTGATAAAATTCGCGATTTCTAATGTTGTCCCGTTCAATATTTTTAACTTAATACCAGGATAACGCTTATAAAAAGCTTCTAAATAGGGCAATAAATAATATCTAGAAATCGTATCGCCTACCCCGATACGCAATTCGCCCGTTGTTAAGTTTTGAAATTCTAGTAACTTTTCTTCTCCTACTTCTAATATGCCAATCGCGGAATGAACATAGTCATATAGAATTTGTCCTTCCTTTGTCAGGGTAATACCCCGTGGTGTTCGGTAAAACAATGTCGTCTCTAGTTCCTTTTCTAACTGTGCAATCCCCTGACTAATGGCTGGTTGCGTCATATAAAGTGATTTTGCTGCTTTGGAGAAGCTTTCGTTTTTACAGACCGTATGAAACATGCGGTATAAATCTAATTTCGTTATCATATAATCACCCCTTATATCTGTTATTAGTAATATTAATTTTACTTATATCATGTAAAAGGGGTATAGTACAAGTTGTGTTAGAAATAAATTAAATACATTTATATATAGGAGAGATTCTAAATGGAACGTGTAGTAGGTACTGTAGTTCGTGGACTTCGTGGTCCGATTATTAATGAAGGTGACAATATTGAGCAAATCGTTGTGGATACAGTATTACATTCAGCTAAAGTAGAAGGCTATGAAATTCAAGATAAAGATATCGTGACAATCACAGAATCTGTTGTAGCACGTGCACAAGGGAACTATGCAACAATTGATCATATCGCAGCAGATGTCAAAGCAAAATTCGGTGATGAGCCAATCGGCGTGATTTTCCCGATTCTTTCTCGTAACCGTTTTGCCAATGTGCTACGCGGTATCGCACGTGGTGCTAAAAAAGTTGTATTAATGCTAAGCTACCCTTCTGACGAAGTAGGGAACCACTTAGTAGATATCGATGAGTTAGATGTAAAAGGTGTAAACCCTTGGACAGATACTTTAACAGAAGCTGAGTTCCGCGAGCACTTTGGGTACAAAAAGCATACATTCACTGGCGTAGATTATATTGAGTATTATAAAGAGTTAATCGTAGCTGAAGGTGCTGAAGTAGAGGTTATCTTCTCTAATAACGCAAAAACAATTGTTGACTATACAAAATCTGTACTGGCTTGTGATATTCACTCACGTTTCCGTACAAAACGCTTAGTAACAGCAGCAGGCGCAACAACGGTTTATTCATTAGATAATATTTTATCGCAATCCATTGATGGCTCTGGCTTCAATGAAGATTACGGCTTACTTGGTTCAAACAAATCAACAGAGGAATCTGTCAAACTGTTCCCGCATACATGCCAACCAATCGTTGACGGTATCGCAGAAAAGTTAAAAGCAGCTACCGGTAAAGATATTGAAGTAATGATTTACGGTGATGGTGCATTCAAAGATCCTGTAGGTAAAATTTGGGAGCTAGCTGACCCAGTAGTGTCTCCTGCATTTACAGCAGGTTTAGCAGGCACGCCAAACGAAGTGAAATTAAAATATTTAGCAGACAATAACTTCTCTCACTTACGCGGTGAAGAATTAAAAGCAGCTATTAAAGAGCATATTAACAATAAAGAAGAAGATCTTGTCGGCGCGATGGAAGCACAAGGCACAACACCTCGCCAATTAACAGATTTAATCGGATCTTTATCTGACTTAACTTCTGGTTCTGGTGACAAAGGTACACCAATGATTTATATCCAAGGCTATTTTGATAACTATACACACTAATAAAAATCGGGCTCCCTTCATTGGGAACCCGATCTTTTTATTTTTTAATAAACATTTGTGTCCAGTAATGACCATTTTCTACATAACCAACACCAATATGAGTATAATCTTTGCTCATGATATTCGCACGGTGACCTGAACTATTCATCCATGCTTGCACAACTTCTTGTGCTGATCTTTGACCTTGGGCAATATTTTCACCCGCTGCTCGGTAATCGATACCAAATTGCTTCATCATATCAAATGGTGAACCGTATGTTGGACTTGTATGGCTGAAATACTTCTTGTCATGCATATCCTGTGATTTTGCTTTTGCTACACGAGCTAGTTCCCAGTCGATTGCAAGTGGAGATAGCCCCTCTTTTGCACGTTCTGCATTCACTAGACTTACTACTTCTTCCTCTACAGATTGCTGTTTGTTTTCAGCAATGATCAGGTTTTGACCAGGATAAATAAGATTTGGATTTTTTAAATTTGGATTTAATGAAATTAATTCACTTACGCCTACTTCATTTTTCATCGCAATCTTCCAAAGTGTATCCCCTTTTACTACTGTATAAGAAGCGGCAGAGGCCATATTTGGTATAATTAATGCGACAGCAATGCCGGCTGTCATCAATGCTTTTTTTAACATATTCAAAACTTCCTTTCTTGTTTGTCTGATGTCATAATAGTTTTTTTAAGAGAATAATGCACTAGTGAAAATATGGTCAGATGTTTACAAGTTTATGACTTTTGTAATATAGTAAACAAAAATCATTGATATAATAGTATTTTGCTTGAAATATTTTTGTCATATACGCGTAAATAAGCATAATCTACCATAAAATAAGGAGGTAATTATGAAACTTTATATCCACAATGAAGAGTTAGTTAGCGGGGTAACCTTAAGAGATAGAGCAATCGCAGAGGATAATAATATGGCTTTACATGTTTGCCATAGCGAACAGGAAATTATCAAAAATCGGCATGCCCTAGCACAAGCTGTAGGCATAGACCTTCAACAGTTTGTCTGTGCAGCTCAAACTCATAGTGCGAATTTTTATAAGGTCGAGCGAAAGGACGCAGGGCGCGGGGCTCTATCAATGGAGACAGCCATTCCTGATACGGATGCGCTTTACACTTATGAACCAGGGATTGTGTTAACTTCTTTTTCTGCTGATTGTGTGCCTATCTTAATACACAATACAGAAACAGGTGTAATTGCGGCAGTTCATTCTGGTTGGCAAGGGACGGCGAAGGAAGTCGTACCTCATTTATTGCATCAGCTAATTGAAGAAGAAGGTAACCCCGCTCATGCATTCCATGTCTATATAAGTCCAGCACTTAGTCAAGAAAAGTTTGAAGTGGACCGCGATGTGTATGAAAAGTTTGCAGCCCTTGGTTATGCAGATGACTTTATTTATTATAATGAAGCAACAGCCAAGTACCATATTGATAATCAACTGACGGTTCAACGACAATGTGAGCGAGCAGGCATTCCTTCTGCCCAAATCTTTGTTGACCGTACGTGCACTTTCCTCAGTGAAGAGGGATTCTCTTATCGCCAAGATAAACAAGCCGGTCGCCATATGAGCTTTATTATGCGAAAAAAATAATTTCATTATATAAAAAAGTGTAGCCTACGTTATATAGGCTACACTTTTTCTCACTTTTCAATATAATGATAATGGCTTGCGCGGTTCCGTCCATTTCTTTTCGAAGAATACAAAGCCTGATCGGCATATTCAATAATGCTATCCACCGTACTATCGGCATTATAAGTAGCCGCCCCTACACTAATTGTTAGCCCGCCGCCAATTTCAGGCCAATCGCTTTGTCTCACCGTTTGATTCAACTGCTGAGCTATATGAAGGGCTGTATCGATATCCGTATTCGGCAGCAAAACGACAAACTCTTCTCCTCCATAGCGAGCTACATGGTCTTCCGGTCTAGCAGAAGCAGCCAAAATTTCAGCTAGCTTTTGCAGCACTAAATCGCCTACTGCATGCCCGAACGTATCATTGACCTTTTTGAAGAAATCAATATCAATCAATAACACAGAAAAGCTTTTCTTTTCATGTTGAAATACTCGATTTAATTCATCCAAATGCTGCTGGAAAAGACGTCGATTCGCAATCCCTGTCAATTTATCAGTATTAGATAGCACGAGCAACTCTCGATTCATTTGCACTAATTTTTGCTGTTGCTGTTCTATTTCTTCATTCAAAGCTTGTACTTTTTTTAATGCTTCTTTTTTTTCTTGATACGCCTGCTCTAGTTGTCTTTTTGCTCCACGTAATTCTATCTCATACTCCATACGTTTTTTCATCGGTATCACTAAACAGTCAATGACTTCTCCATTCGGTCCTACATACTTTTTAGCATTCATTAAATAAGCGGAAGAAGATCCCTGCATATCTCGAAAATGAAGGAATAGCTCGTCTATTTGACCATACAAATTGATATTTGGATAAAAATAAGAGTGAAACATCATTTTACTAGCCGCAGTCAGTAGCTCCTCAATATGTAAATGAGCTACTTGCTCCTCTGTTAGACCCATCCATAATAAAAATGTCTGATTTGCCTCTAATATATTGCCTTCGTGATTTAATGATACAAATCCACCGGATAATCTATTTAAACGTTCCTCCATTTATTATCCTTCTCCCTTAATGGATTGCTCTTGCTGTTGCAAATAACTTAATGTTTCTTGCACTGTCATAATCGGATGACTGATATGCGGATAATGCCCTTTGATTGGTAACACCCTTAACTCACTGTTTTCAATATGTTCATGTAAATAATGACCGACTTCTATCGGTACGATGCTATCCTCCGCACATTGTAAGATAAGTGTGGGAACGCGCAATAACGGTAGTTGCTCCCGATAATCAGAGAAAAATGTCACTTCCGCAAATTCTCTTGCAATACGGGGGTTGCTCGACACGAAGGCTTCCTCTAAATGCCGCGTTAAATCAGATACTGGTTCCGCTGCCATTCCAATCGGTGCCATATAACTGGCCCACCCTGTAAAATTCATTTCCATCATATCAAGTAGTTCCAAAATATCTTGCCTATCAAATCCACCCTGATAACCGTCTGGTTCATTTAAATAGCAAGGAGATGGACCAATCATGACTAATGATTGAAAGTATTGGGGCTTTTCAATTGCAGCAAGCATGCCGATCATGGCACTAATAGAATGACCAACAAAGATTACATCTTCTAATTTAAGCGCTTCAATGATCTCTAGCACATCTGATGCATAGCCTTCTAATGATTGATATTTTTCTGAATAATAGGCTGATAAATCAGACTCCCCAGATCCTACATGATCAAATAAGATAAGACGATATTTTTGCTGTAGATGAGGTGTAATATATTTCCACATTTTTTGATTACATCCTAGTCCATGAGCTAGAAGAATCGTTTTTTCTCCTTCACCCATTATCGTTACACGATTCCTTTCAATAATAGCACTCATTACCTATACCCCTTCCGTTCATGTGTAGTTTTATACCTATTTTTAATCGACTCTTTTTAAATAGCAATACCCAAATATATAAAACAAAAAGTAACTCTTTTCTATTATAACGCCTGCCGTTTTTTGTTATTTTAGTAACGTAATAAAGTATTTTAAAATTCTCGCGGTTAAGCCCCAAATCGTATACTGTTCATAGTAGAAAAACCATTCTTCGACAAAGCTCATGCGCCATTTGTATTGCTTGCCATTCATAATTTTTTCAAACGGAAAGCTTTCTTCAAATTTTGGTTCAAGTGAGATATTGTGCTTTTCGGGTTCATGCTCCAGCAACCAATTCAATGGTACTGTAAACACCTCTTCCACTTCATCTTTGTTAATTTGATGGAGCTCGTCATATTCTAATACTGCTACGAAGGGATAAATCACAAAGGTAGTAGAGGCGATATAAGGACTTAGTTCACTAATAATTTGAATATGGGAAGGTTCGATGCCCAGTTCCTCATGAGTTTCACGTATAGCGGCTTCCCTTGGTGTTTCTCCTGGATCTATACGTCCTCCTGGAAAACTAATATCACCAGGCTGTTTTCGCATCTTGTGGGATCGTACTTCAAATAGTAGGTGCCACTGTTCATTTTTCCACACTAAAGGAATAACAATTGCTGAACGAATTGCATTTTCCTCGCCAATAAATAATGGCTGTGGACGTTTTAGTTGATTTTTAATATCATCTAGAAACATCTCTCTCCCTCACTTTTTAGTTAAGCACCAGGCAACTAGGATATTCATTATATTTTTAAATTTCTATCTCTTTATTATATCATTTTCCATATAGTACTTCTAGCTATCCCTCGGCCTCCTCAAAGCATCTAACTATTCATAATTAAACCATTATGTTAAAATAATTCCATGAAAAAAATTAATACGAAACTAACATTAGTCTTCCTTACCTTAACAATTATCCCGTTAATTATTACTGTGACTGTGATCATGGTGGCGGTGGACAAAGGGTTTATAGAACTCTCCAATACACAGCAAGATGAAATGATTCACCTTGTACAAACAGAAATTGATACAGTCTCACAAGATTTACTTATGTTGACGGAGCGCTATGCTACCTCGCAAGACTTCGTTGAAAGCCTAAGAGCCAACGATCGTGATACCTTGGCTCAGCAAGTGGCAGAGACTTACCCCCGTCTACTAGCAGAGCATGGAATTGCAGCCTTTGAGTTTGGTGATACAAACGGTATTGTCGTTTTGCGTGGGCATAATCCAAGTGAATATGGTGATGATAAAAGCGATATACCTGCTATTCAAGCCGCTTTGAATGGACAAGCTCTATCCGGGTTTGAATTTGGGAAAAGTGGTCTATCAGTCCGGGCTTTTGTTCCTATTACCGCTAACAGCCAAATTATTGGTACATTGCAAACCTCCATTAATGCAAGCTTTATGAAGCAGCTGAGTGAAGCATTGCCTGGGGTAATTATTAGCTTATATGATAGCAATGGAGAAATGATGTTCTCTTCAAACGAACAGTCTCTTCCTACATTAGACGCTACGGTACTAGAAGAAGTACAGCACGGCACGATCGTGGAGCTAACAGAAAATACATATTTACAATCTATATTACCAATGGCCGACCCTACAGGAGATGAATTAATTGGCGCTATTGGCATTACACAAGACCTTTCAACGATTCAGCAATCCAAACAGCAAATTATAAAGATAGCTTTGGTTATTTTCTTGATTACCTTTATTGTTGTAATTATACTCGCGCTATTCATCAGCCGATCTATCAGTACGCCTGTTATTCAAGCTTCAGCTATAATGCGCCGGTTAGCAACGGGTGACTTAACCGTAGATATAGAGGAACGGAAAAGCCAAGATGAAATTGGACAATTAGCTGCTGATATGAAAACAATGAAAACTAACTTTTACCAGGCAATAGAACAAGTGAATGCTGCTTCTGTTCGTGTAGCTAGTCAAAGCAATCAGTTAAATCAAACATCCACAGAAATTCAGGATGGATCAAACCAAATAGCTCTTACGTTAGAGGAAATCTCAGCGAGTTCCGAGAATCAGGCTCAAAATATAGCAGTTATCGCTTCGACAATGAGTGAATTTACAGGAACTATTCAAGAAACAAATAAGAAAGGACAACAGATTCATACAAATTCCCAAAGTGTACTCTCTTTAGCAACAGAAGGTACGCAGGCTATGGACTCTTCTACTAAACAAATGGAAAAGATCCAAGTCATTATGCAAGAAGCAGTTTCTAAAATGAACCAGCTTGATGAAACAGCCCAGGAAATTTCTTCGTTAGTTACGATTATTCAAAGTATTGCTGACCAAACTAATCTTTTAGCGCTCAATGCTTCCATTGAAGCTGCAAGAGCAGGTGAGCACGGAAAAGGGTTTGCTGTTGTAGCGGATGAAGTCCGTAAATTGTCAGAGCAAGTGGCAGATTCTGTGACAGGAATTACGCACCTTGTATCGACAGTGCAACAAGAATCTCTTTCGATGGAAACATCGTTAAAAGAAGGTTATGAGGAAGTACAGTCTGGAGTTAGCCGAATTCAGGCAACTGGTCAAACATTCAGCGACATTACAATGTCTGTTACTCATATGAGCGATATGATTGAACAAATCACGGTTTCTTTGCATAACAATGTAGAACACGCTCAACAGATGACTTCTACTATCGATAATATTGTAGCTATTTCCCAGGAAACAGCAGCGGCTATCGAAGAAACATCAGCTACCTCTTTAGAGTTTAATAACTCAGTAGAAGACGTCGCATATAGCACTAAACAATTAGCTGAGTTAGCTGAAGAATTACGTGAACTTGTACAACATTTCAAATTATAGAAAAAGGGCTGCGGAAATTCCGTAGCCCTTTTCATCATTATCTAGAAGTATAACCTGCATCAGCATGAATAGTTGTACCTGTAATATAAGAAGATAGATCAGATGCTAACCAAAGACTCGCTTGTGCGATTTCATCTGGTTGACCGAAACGGTTTAATAGGGAAAGCTGTGGTGCATAATCTTCTTCGTTTAACCCAAATTGCTCTAAAGCCCCGCGCAGCATTGGTGTATCGATAGCACCTGGAGCTACAGAGTTCACACGGATATTGTACTGACCATTTTCAAGTGCTGCCACTTTTGTCATTCCTATCACACCGTGTTTAGCTGCGACATAAGCAATATTATGTGGCTGTGGGCGGAAACCACTTACAGAAGAAATATTAATAATGGAACCGCCTTGACCTTGCTTTTTCATTTGTTGGAGTTCATATTTTTGGCAAAGCGCTGCACCTTTTAAGTCTACCGCCATTAAGCGGTCCCAATAGTTTTCGTCAAACTCATCAGCTGGTTTATCGTCTGGTGTTATAGCAGCATTGTTTACAGCTACATCTAATTTACCGTACGTATCGACAGCAAATTGTACCATAGCTTGTACTTGCTCACTATTCGAAACGTCTACTTTTATAAATGATGCTTCGCCACCCGCTGCTTTAATTTCCTCTGTTACTTGACGACCTTTTTCTTCATTGTAGTCAGCGAGTACTACTTTTGCTTTTGCTTCTGCGAAAAGCTTAGCAGTTGCTTCCCCCATACCCATTGCTGCACCTGTTACGATTGCTACCTTGCCTTCTAATACTGGAAATGTTGTCATTCTGATTGCCTCCTCAAAATTCGCATTTCAAATAGAATAAAAAGCTTTTTCAAGCTCTTTGATCTTAGCTGACATTTTATAAATTCAGCAAAGAACCACTCTATACTCTACCCCATATCACGGTGTATTAATTAACGATAATGTCAAATTTCTATTAATTCTTTCTTAGGAAATAATTGCATAAGAAATAACTTCTATTCCCTATTCATTAGAAATATCTCTTCACTTAAGAGACGTTATTATTCCTCGCCCAACCCTTTTCGAACGCCTGGCACTACCTCCGTTGCAAATAGTTCAATACTGCGCATGACATCTTCAAATGGCTGACAAATATCAATCTGCAACAGAAAGCGGTCGTGTTTGAACAAACGATGCTGATATAAAATTTTATCAATTATATCTTGTGGGCTACCGATCGCTAGGGCATTGTCTTCCGTTGTTGAACTTTTGACATAGTCTTCTGTAATCATACGGCGTAGCATAACTTTGACATAGCGCGCATAGTACGGTGTAAATTTTTTCACCGCTTGCTCGGTTGTTTCCCCTATAAAGCCATGGCTGGTAATCGCTACTTTTAACTGCTGGGGTGTATGACCGGCATCAAACCCACCTTGACGATAAGCTTCAATTAAAGGCTTGGCATAATGAGCATGCCCACCTAACATCGCTAATGCCATATGCATACCGTCACGCCCTGCTTGTACAGCGCTAGATGGTGTGCCGCCAACCCCGCGCCAAATCGGGAGCTTTTCTTGATAAGGCCTTGGTGCGATATCATTGTTGTGAAGAGCACTGCGGAACTGCCCCTCCCACGTAACACGTTCCTTCTCATTCAATGCATGCAGTAGTTGCAACTTTTCATCAAATAGCTGTGGGTAGTCATCTAAGCTATAACCAAACAGCGGAAACGATTCAATAAACGCCCCGCGCCCGGCAATCATCTCGGCTCGCCCTTTTGAGATTAAATCAAGCGTTGCAAAATCTTCGAATACACGTACGGGATCGGCTGTCCCTAAAACAGTCGTTGTAGTCGTTAATCGAATATTTTTTGTTGTGCTTGCGATAGCGGCTAGTACGACAGGCGGGGCAGAAACCGCAAAATCAAGTCGATGGTGTTCCCCTAATCCGTATACATCTAAGCCTAGTTTGTCGGCTAATTGTGCGCTGGCTATAATATTTTCTATGCGTTCCGCAGCACTAATGGTTTTACCTGTAAACGGATCTGGCAACATTTCACCGAACGTATAGATCCCAAATTCAAACTTTCCCAATACGGTCACCTTCTATTTTTCATTTCCTTCATCATAGGATGCGATTAGGTAAAGTACAAATATTATGCTAATTACAAAACAAGCATTCATCCTTTTTATGGAATGAATGCTTGTTTTAATATTTTATTCCTCATTAACAGGAATAAAGCTTATGTTGATTGAGATTTCAATTTATTGAGCAGTGTACCCGCCGTCTACCGTCAAACTATTACCCGTCATAAAGGATGAGTCATCGCTTGCCATAAATAATACCGCTTTCGCCATTTCTTCTGATTGCCCTAGGCGCTTCATCGGTGTCATAGCGGCTAGTGCCTGTTTGCTTTCTTCTGGAATAATTGGTGTGTCGATGAACCCTGGACACAACGAGTTTACACGAATGTTTTTCTCCGCGTACTCCAGTGCCAATGAACGTGTTAAGTTAATAACGCCACCTTTTGCTGCATTGTAAGCTGCCGAACCAGGTGAACCTACCCAACCGTACATAGAAGCCGTATTAATAATAGAACCGCCGCCTGATTTCAGCATTTCGCGAATCGCTTCACGTGCGACTAAAAAGACACCGTCTAAATCCACATTCACAGTTTTGCGCCATTCAGCGTATTCTAAGTCGTGAGAAGGGTGAACGCGACCGATACCTGCGTTATTGAATACCACATCTACTTTGCCGAATGCAGCAACTGTTTGTTTGAAAAGATTGGCTACCTCTTCTTCACTAGTAATATCCGCTTTTATAAATAATGCTTCTGCATTTTGCGCTTTTAATTCAGCTTCAAATGCTTTCCCTTTTTCTTCATTCAAATCAACAAGTACCACTTTTGCGCCTTCCTCGATAAATAAGCGAACTGTGGCTGCCCCAATTCCTGATGCCCCACCTGTAATAATTGCAACCTTATCTTGTAATTTTCCCATCACTAATTCCTCCTATATCATTCTGTTGTATTCTTTTCTTCCTATAGAGTGTCTAGGTGACCTCTACCTTTTTATAGTACCCGTCTTTTTGCCTTTTACAATCCATTGCATACAGTTCTTGATTGTTTGTTACATAATTTTTATAATCATCCCCTCTATCCAGTAATACAAAGGAGAGGAATTACAAGAAATCAATACAGTCAGGGCTTATTTTTCCGGAATCGCTATCATCTATAACAATCCAAAATTGATATAGAAGGATGAAAGTATACTCGAATGCTAAGTATAAAAAAGAACTCTTTTAAGGCTTGCTCCCAGGAATGCTTGACTCTATATAAGCTAGACATTGTTTCATGTGAAATTTGCAAACCGAAAGAATGCACTATGGCATCAGGCGACCAATTCGTTTCATGGAAGATGGCGAGATGACTACCCTATCCAGCCGCCTTATGCGGATGAAGAACCTCACCCATATCAATAAATCATCCCAACCAGCAGATACGCCCCACCTGTCTACCGGCTGTTTCTTTTCAATGTCCCTTTTCCCTATAATTATTTCCTAATTATTCATTGCCATTCGGCCAAGGGGTCCTTCTTCCTCTATGATATCCTGAATCTCATATACGGAAATCGGAAACATGGGGAAACCAACAACATAAGGTGTTATTTCATAAAGCTGAAAATAGATGACCAGCGTTTTATCTGCTATATAGAAATCCTGCCCGGGACGTATGACGATGAAATCGTTTATAAGCGGGATATCGCGTTGTTTTAGTTGTTCACAAATTAAGGCAGACAGTCTCTCCACATAATTGCTTCCTGACTTAAATAAATCCCGTAGTTCGCAAACCTTTTCTTTTTTCATATCAAAGGTTAAGGACTTGATGATAGTCATGCCATGGGCTGCTTGATGATGATACGTATAGTTAGAAAGGGACAAGCTCAAAACTTGGCGCTGGTTATTTTTCATTTCATATGTGCCAATCATCTGTTCTACAGTTGCTGGTGTATCCCCCACTTGTTCCTGTATAAGCTGCTGTGTCTGATAGGCAACCAGGCAGTTTATCACCCTTTCCCATTCTTGGTTCCTTAGACTCGTCACTTGGGGGTAAAAAACAGTTTGATTCGGACCTAAGCTGAACCTGAAAGTTTTTATGCTTACCGGAAATGTCTGTAGCACCTTTAACCATCCTCTATATTTTTAACTATCATATTCTAAAAACGAAAACATGGTGCTGTAGTGTAGATTTTCCAACAACTAGACCAGCTTGTCCGTTAGTTAAAAAATCTTTAAAAAATTTAAAATTTCAGAGCAGATAGGACGTATCCTAGCAGGTGCTATTTAACGCTCCCTAATACAGTGACCCCACATTTCCTTATGCATATAATTAGTGTTTCTGTGCAAAATGAGTCAAGGACTAAATATAAGGGAGAGTAAATAATGAGTACACCCTATAAAGGTACAAATAAGTTGATTACGGGAATTGTATTTGGAGTATTAACATTTTGGCTTTTTGCTCAAGCAATTGTCAACATCGTTCCTGCAGTTCAAAGCGATTTAGGAATTTCTTCCGGAACATTAAACATTGCAATTAGTTTAACAGCCCTTTTTTCAGGTATTTTTATAGTCGCTGCAGGTGGTCTTGCTGATAAAGTTGGTCGAAAAAAAATAACGAACATCGGACTCGTATTGAGTATTATTGGTTCCCTTTGCTTAGTATTAACGAACGGTTCTACATTACTCATTATCGGGCGAATTATTCAAGGTTTATCGGCTGCATGTATTATGCCTTCCACGATTGCCTTGATGAAGGAATATTTTGAAGGGGCTGAACGTCAACGAGCACTTAGTTACTGGTCAATCGGTTCTTGGGGCGGTTCTGGTGTATGTTCTTTATTAGGCGGAGCGATTGCAACCTATATGGGATGGCGTTGGATTTTCATCTTCTCCATTATCTTTGCCATTCTTGCACTATGGTTAATAAAGGATACCCCTGAAAGCAAGGCACAGCAAAATGGCGATTCCAAGTTTGATGTTAGCGGACTAATCGTTTTCATTATAACGATGGTTGCACTGAATATTTTTATTACACAAGGTGCGGAAATAGGCTGGACAAGCTTATTGACTATCATATTGTTAATTGTTGCAGTCATCGGTGCCATTGTCTTTATAAAAGTGGAAAATGGGAAACCCAATGCCCTCATCGATTTTGAATTATTTAAAAACGCGCCGTACACAGGGGCAACTGTTTCTAACTTCTTTCTCAATGCTGTCGCTGGAACACTTGTTGTTGCGAATACGTATGTACAGGAAGGAAGAGGCTTTACATCTTTCCAATCGGGTATGCTTTCAATAGGTTACCTTATTGCGGTACTTGCGATGATCCGTGTCGGAGAGAAAATCCTGCAAAGAATCGGTGCGAAAAAACCAATGCTGTGGGGAACACTGTTGACACTTATCGGGGTTGGGGTAATGAGCTTAACATTCCTCTCAGATTTTGCTTACACAATCGTGGTATTTATCGGATTCGCTTTGTTCGGATTAGGGTTGGGGATTTATGCAACACCATCTACAGATACCGCAGTTTCAAATGCACCTAACGATAAAATCGGTGCAGCATCAGGGATTTATAAAATGGCAAGTTCTCTCGGTTCGGCCTTCGGGGTTGCAATTTCTGCGACTGTCTATGCTATGATTGCAAATAACACTGGCGTACATGCAGCCGCAACTGGAGGTATTGTTACCAATGTTATTTTCACAGGTATCGCATTGTTATCAATTATCTTCATGGTTCCTAATGATGCCGGTAAAAGTGAAGTTAAATAAGGAGTGTTTGCATGATGAAGGACAAGTTAATGGAAATGTTGGATGAACGTAAAGATGAAATGATTCAAATCCGCCGTTTTTTACATGAACATCCTGAATTATCATTTAAAGAAGAAAAAACAGCTCAGTATATTGCGGATTTCTACAAAGGAAAAGATGTCGATATACAAACCAATGTCGGAAATGGCTACGGGATTGTTGTAACGATAGCAGGTGGAAAACCCGGGAAAACAATTGGCTTGCGCGCAGATTTTGATGCGCTTCCAATTGTAGAAGAAACGCCCGTGCCATTCAAATCAAAAAATGAAGGTGTCATGCATGCATGTGGACATGATGGTCATACGGCTTATTTGCTAGTTCTTGCAGATTGTCTCATTCAGCTGAAATCAGAGCTATCTGGCACTATTAAAATCATTCACCAGCATGCTGAAGAGGTTCCGCCGGGCGGGGCAAAAAGTATTGTAGAATCTGGGCTGCTGGATGATCTAGAGGAAGTATATGGAATTCATTTACTGCCAATTGCTCCTGTAGGAATGGTGGGCTACAATAAAGGCTATGCATTTAATGGTAGAGCCTATATGAAGTTAAAAATTCAAGGTCGAGGCGGGCATGGTTCTTCACCGCATTTAGCAAATGATGCCATTGTGGCTGGCGCTCATTTTGTCACGGCAGTGCAAACTATCATAAGTCGTCGCTTAAGTCCATTTGACATAGGCGTAATCACCATCGGATCGTTTGATGGAGCTGGTACCTTTAACGTGATAAAAGACAGCGTAGAACTTGAAGGCGATATAAGGTACATGACCATGCAAACAAAAGAAACGATTGAACGTGAATTAAAACGTCTTGTTAAGGGACTGGAGGCAGAGTTCGATGTAAGTTGTGAACTCACATATACTCCAGACTATCCACCGTTGTACAATAACCCTGAAATTACAGAAAAAGTCGCTGTAGCGCTTAAAAATTCAGGTATAACAGAAATTAAAGAGGTAAAGGAAGTGCCACCCATGGCACCTTCGGAAGACTTTGCGTATTATGCTGAAAAGTTCCCTGCTTGTTTCTTTTATATTGCATGTACACCAAAAGGCGTTCAAGATCCATATTTCAATCACCATCCAAAATTTGATATCGATGAAGATGCCCTGTTAGTTGCTGCAAAAGCTGTTGGCCAAGTTGTTTGTAGTAGCCAGGAATAACGAAAGCATAAAAGATGCAACGTTAAAAGGTTTAGGCTATAAATAAAAACAATAAGCATATTTGAGGCTAGAACACGTCTCAAATATGCTTATTGCTATTTTGCATTGCGTTCGATAATAGAGGAGGTATAATTCGTCACTTCTTTCAACGCTTTTTCCTCCATCGGAATCCGAATTGAGAGGATGATGAAATTTAAAATTGTAAAACAAATAGCCGTTACATATGCCTGGAACATGAGCGGGAGCACGGCAATCTCAAGGCAAACGACTAAATAATTTGGATGGCGGATATATGCATACGGCCCTTTCGCCACTACATTCGCACCCGGTAAAATAATAATTTTTGTATTCCAAAATTTACCTAGCGATACTAAACACCATACCCGGAACAGTTGCAGCAATAAAAATACAAATAATAATCCATAATGCGGTATAGGACTGGATTTAAAATAGCTGACTTCTATAAGAAGACTTATGAAAAAACTCACGTGCAGCAAAATCATAAACGGATAATGGGAAGCTCCGACTTCATAGGCCCCTTTTGCAAGCATTGATTTTTCATTTCTTTTGGCAACGAAAAGTTCTACCAACCTTTGGATAATAACGAAAGCTAGAATGAGGTAAAAAACCATCTTACTCCCTCCATTCCAATAACACGGCTTCCCCACTAAACCCAGGACCTAGAGCTACTAGCAACCCAACTGTATTTGGTTTATTTTTCTTTAACATAAATTGTTCTAAAACATATAGCACTGTAGGGGAAGACATATTACCATGTGCTTTTAATATTTCACGTGAAACAGCCGTATGCTCTTGTGTTAACTGTAACGCTTCCTCATAAGCATTTAATACCTTTTTCCCGCCAGGATGTGCCACAAAATTATCGATTTGCTCTGGTGACATATCATAGTTACTTAAGAATGCATGAATAAAAGGACCCAGCCACTGTGAGATGATGGCTGGAATACTTTTAGAAAATACTACATGCAGCCCGCCATTTTTCACATCCCATCCCATTACATCTTCGGAATCGTGCATCCACTTTGATCCACGGCCAAGGATGTGCGGTGTAGTGATGTCCTGCTTAAACTCTACATGATCACCACAAATGAGTACACACGCGGCTCCGTCCGCAAACAAGGATGTACCCACTAAATTGCTTTTTGTATAATCATCTTTCTGAAATGTTAGACTGCAAAGCTCTACGCAAACTACCAGGACTTTAGCCTCTGGATAAGCTTTGCAATAATCGTAGGCCCTGCTAATGCCAGCCGCTCCCCCAGCGCAGCCAAGTCCCCAGATTGGTATCCTAACGGTTTGATCTGAAAAAGGCAGGATATTCATAACACGTGCTTCAATGCTTGGCGTTGAAATCCCTGTGCTGCTGACGAAAAATATGGCATCAATGTCTTCTGTTGAAATATTCTCTCGTAAAAATGAGCGATTCGTTAAACATCTTTGAATGACTTCCACACTATACGTAGTAGCTAACCGAATATAAAGTTCGTTGCGTTCTTCAAAAGTATGATCCTCGCGATACCAATCAGGTGGAACACAAAAATTGCGTGTTTCAATTTCACCATTTTCAAAGACTTTCAATAACCGATCTAATCTTGAAATTTTGTGTTGAAAAAGCTCTTTTGTCAATTGTTCAATATTGGACTGAGTCAACGAGAAAGGTGGCGTATATGTACCAACCGAAGCTATTTTAGGAATGATCATTTCTCCTTATCTTTTACTTTTTTTCAATATATTAATAAGGTAAAAGAAATATACTAAAGGGTCAAGGAATCCCTCCTGTATGCTGTTTTAAAAATGTAGGTATATCC
The DNA here is from genome assembly GCA_014595895.1 of Lysinibacillus odysseyi. GTDB lineage: Bacteria > Bacillota > Bacilli > Bacillales_A > Planococcaceae > Lysinibacillus_B > Lysinibacillus_B odysseyi_A. The sequence continues at coordinate 113,390 of JABUKB010000003.1, forward strand.
ATTTAAAACAACATCACTTTTTGCGTAGCGCTTACCACATATAAAAAGAGCACCGTCCATTATATAGATAGTGCTCAAAAATTGTACGCAACCTTACATGAACCGCAACTGCCTTACATAGCCTCCTGATATTTGGCTGATGTTCTTACTTCGACTGTCAAAAAGTCTTTCCCGTAAATGGTCTTGATGATGAAAGGAGCGCCGCTTATATTCTGGAATCTGAAATCCAATCCCCCGTAGGAAACCGTGGCATCCCGTCCCTTTGGTACATAGCCTATATCTAATGAATGATGATGCCGTTCCACTACTCTAATGGGTACTTGATCGACTGCGTTAAATAGAGTAGAGGACGTTTGACAAATTCCTCCCCCAATACCCATAACTAATTTTCTATTGATAATTTCCGGTGCAGGTTGATAGCCGTTCGCCTCATCTCTCGGACCTACCACTGTATTGAAAGAGAAATAATCGCCATCTCCAACAATGACATTATTGATAGCCTCTGCTGATAACTCAATATTTCTATTTCTACCTGTGTCTGCACTGTTAAAATACGTTGTATAGGAAGCCACTACTACATCTTCTAGAGACGGGATATCTTCTAAATCATAGCCGCTTTCTAGAAAATACAAAGGCATTTCGACATTTCCACCGTTCACTGATGCTGCGAGAATTTTCTCTATTAATTCACTTTCTTTTAATATCACCATAGGGCTTCCTTTTATGATTTGCCCATTGCCACTCAAACGATCCAACACCATTCGCTTGTCATAACCCGATTTTTCTTCGGTCCCTCTGGCTAGTTCTTTCGCTAATTGTTCAATGTTCTTTTTATACGATTCAAAGTTTTCCTCGTAACCTAAATCTTGCGGGGAAAGCGTGTGAATGATTTCCGAAGTATTTGGGTCCACAATATTTACTATTACAGGCTCTAGTGTTGTTTCCTGTACTTCACTGTTCACCGGCTTCTTTGTTTCTGCAAGCTGTTGTTCCAATTCGGTTACTTTTTTCTCTAACATTTGTTCTTTCTCCGATTTCCCCAGACAACCCGCCAAGCCGATCATACATAGGAAACAAAATAACATGCTCCACTTTTTCTTCACTTTTGAACACCTACCTCTAAGGTACTTCTACAGAAACATCTTATTCTTATAGCCATGGCAATGTGTTTATTTTCTCCACTTTCGCGAATAACTACTCCTTATTTACAAAGGAAAACACGCTTCAAAAGTTTGAAAAATCCCTTTTGAAACGTGCTTTTATACTAATGAATGAACCTGCTTACCAGCCTCTTCTTCTTGAACAACCGCATCCCCGTGGCATAAATGGTGTTCCGCACATTGTATTTGTTTCATAACATTCATTTACTACAGATTCAGTATGTGGGAAATGATGTTGATTATTAATAAAATGTTGATTCACAGTCGTTAAATGTGAGGGGTGGATATGTGGTACAACAGTGTTTGATATGTTTCTTTGTACATATTCCCGTGTCGGTGATACTTGCGGTGGTGCAAATTGAGTCGGAGCAATCTGTGTCGGTAATTGAGCAGGAGCAATCTGCGTCGGTAATTGAGTAGGGTAATTCGGAAAGCCTGGACCTCTGTTACGATTAAATGCGCCAAATCGGTTTCTCATAGGCAATGATATCCTCCTTCCTTTTTCGTATTGTGTTTTTACTAACGTATGAAAAGAAAACTAGGAGAACTATTTACTTGCCTATTATTCATAAGAAAATTTGTATGGAAACATATTATTTTTTAAGAGAATAACGATGGATAAAACTTGATTACCAACCCTTTGGATGAGAATAAGTTGACCTTTACATATTTAAACCGGAAAACTGCATACGAGACATTTAAGGAAGAACTGTTGCATTTCATTTTGCTGTAATATTGACTATTTGGGATTAAAATTTTCATTAAAAAACATGATTGACGAAGAAATAACTTTATTTTACAATTTAGTTAACTCTAGTTAATTATTTTACTTGGGTTAATAAAAAATAAGGGGATTTTTATATGATCAATCAGATTATTACTCGTCTGAATAAAGTAACAATTAAGCTTTGGCTACTATTTCTGCTAATGTCTCAAACGATCTATGCCATCATGCTGAGCTATTCCATTCCAAGAATACGCCAGGAAGCAGATGGCCTTTTACTATTTGATATGAAGTCCTTGGGTTATAGTTACGAGTATGCATACACATTCCTATCCCAATTATCAGAGAAAGGGTATGAATTGTATAAATATGTTCAATTGCCTTTAGATATTTTATTTCCTGTCCTCAATTGTTTAATGGGTCTATGTACTTTTGCTTTATTAATTCGTTTTTATAATAAGGTCCAATTTACATCACAGTTAACTCTGCATTCTTCCTTTTCAAAAATCGTATTGTCTCTCTCCTTGATCTCTATGTTATCTGACTATGCAGAAAATATTTTGATATCCTTAATGCTTATATACAAATCGGCAGTTCCTAAATACCTTGTATACATGACAGATATTTTTACTATCACAAAAAGTATGTCCGCTTTACTATTTTATGCTTTAATCATTGCCCTCTTGTTAATAAGTGGCGTAACATGGATTCGTAGCAGGACTAAGGAGGAGCATACGGATGGAAAACTTCGGAATACGGGAGAAAAAAGCAGCACTGTTGAAGGTGTCTATACTGGAGGAAATGCTTCGTCTATTAAAGATAAAAAACCTCAATGATATTCACATTGAGGAACTATGTTCTAACATTCATACTACAAAAGTGACTTTTTTCAAGTACTTTAGCTATAAGGAGCAGGTGTTAGATTACTTTGTATGCAAGTGGCTTTATGACAGAAGCTTTGAAATCCTCTGCAACAAATATCAAGGTGAGGATGGGTTATATCATCTATTTCAATCCATTTGCGATGATACGCTTCCCGGCAAAAAGATTATGATGGCACTTGTCCAGTATTATAGCAAGCTTACGGAAAAGCCAGTTGTTATTGAACCTTCATCTTATGAGTACTACTTGTTTAACGAAGAAGCATTTCAACAGAAGGTAGAGCCTCTCAACCTACAGCAGATTTTCGTCCACTACCTCTCAGGGATTCAATCTATTCATCCTTCTCAGCATAATGAATTAGGGTGCCAATTACTTGCCTTGATGTACGGTGTCCCTATTCAAACACATATTATGGAACTGGATGATATGTATCCCTTCTATGAATCGGGTATCAAAAACATAGTTAAGTAAGATTAAAAAAAGTAAAATCCGCTATTCATTAGATTGAATGGCGGATTTTACCATTAATTATGAAAATGAGATGGTTGATTTTCTTTAGTTTTTCTAAATGAATATCATCTCTTGCAAAAGTTCGTCCCATGTTTGCTCTCTCGTGATGATTATTTTATTAAATGTTCCCTTTGGCTGCTGCCTCGCAATACTTTTTTAGGAGTTTCCAACCAAAAAGTTCAACAAACCTTTCAGGTACCTACACTGGAAATTCATTATTGAATAAATAATGAAAAAACAGCGCAAGAAATCGGAAAATGTAAATATTTACATTATTCAATGGTATTGCCTTTTCGCAGGACGTTTTTCTATCTTAAATAAAAAACCGTACCCTTAGTGCTGAATTGGAGGACCGGTAATTCATTCATGAAATTCCATATACTTTTTAAGCAATCCAATCCTCTTTCGGGATATCATGTGCTTCTTGCCTCATATAATAACGGCCTTTTGTTGCGATTCCCAGGATGACAGTCAGAATTGCTGCCGCGAATGCTGCGAAGAACGCTGCCGTACTTTGGAGAAATGGACCCATATATCCGAGCGCCATAATCGTCCCGATTACAGTTGGCACGATTAAAGATACAACCCCGACCGGATTCCATTTATATAAATTGCTCTGTCTTGATTCGTAATAGAGTGGACCAATTTTCAGCCACTTCTTGAGAACTAGTGCATCTGTCACTAGAACTGCCGCCCAGCTCATCAATGCAACACCTTGGAAAGTCATTGCGAGACCTAGATGGTCAACAATGCCGAACAGCATCAGGATGATTGCAGTAACTCCTGCTACTACTACCCAAAAGCGTCGACCCGGCGTAAAGCCGAACATGTTTTCAAAGAAGTTTGATAGGGAGAGCGAGCTGCTGTAAATATTAGTGATGTTGATACGAATCTGTGTGAGCACTGTAAATAACACACCGCCAAGCCCTAATAGGGTAACAATGTAAACGCCCGGGTTCGATTCGCCGAGTGTAACACCGAACCAAATACCAAGACCGCCCATCACGCCAAAACAGAAAATTTGTGGGATAAAACCAATGGCGATTGAACCGATTTTTAAATCTTTCGGTTTTAGGAAGCGTGCGTAATCTGAGGCAATCAATGCAGTCAGTCCCATAATGCCGTGCTGCATTCCTATGCATAACAGCAATGCCGTGCCACCGATTTGGACACCTTCAGGCATGTAAGTCCAGAAATTGTCCTCATAAAGCGATGGGCGATTGAATGCGACAACAATCGCTGTAATTAGGAAGAGACCGAAAATCGGCAATGACCATTTTTGCAGTTTGTCCAATTGTTTAATGCCGAACCAGTTCAATGGAATAACCACTGAACCAAAGACGATGATTAAAAGCCATACAGGAATGGCTGGGAAAAAAGCATGGACAGCGGCAACCAGAATCATGCCTTCAAATGCACAATACATAATAAAATTTGATGCGTAAATTAATGAGGTTAATGAGGCTCCGATGTAACCGAATCCTCCGCGGGATAATAAATTGACGTTCATGCCGGATTTCGCGGACAAGTAAACGATGATACTTCCAAGGATGCCTGCGACAATAATAGCGTAAATCGCTGAGATGATCGCATTGATTGCTCCAAATTGTAGTGCCATGACGCTTCCCATCTGGAAGTAGAAAATGGCAGTTGCAATGCCAAATGTAATATTGGTGATACTGATCCATCCCATTTTACGTTCTTCACGCGGGACACGATCAAATGTAAAGTCACCAGTTGTTTCTTCGCCGTGGGATAAATTTCGTTCTCTTAAATTTTGATCTGCAGTAATATCAGACCTCATTCAATCAAATCCTTTCTTTATTCACGTGTAACTTTTTTCTCTGTCTCAGGGAACGTTAAATAAGGTTGAGCAGTTATATTTTTACGATGAAAAGGCAGTTACGGAATATCAGCAGCATTCTGTTGATTTATCAGAGACCAAAAAAAGTAGTGATTTTTTCCACCCAGAAAAATGTTGGGGCGGATAATATCACTCTGTTTTTTATTCTAACATAATTATAATGAAATATTAGATTTCTAGCCCCAACTCGTTCTAAAGACCTATTTTGATTTTGCTCTTAACCCTTTATCCTTCCCCATAAGTAATGTAACTAGGGATTCCTCATGATAAATGCGCAGAAATAAAAAATACTTCGCTAATTCTTGAAGATTCTATACTTTAATTGGTATGCGTTCCTTATCATGCTCCGTTTTTGCATTACTATACACAGGCATACTTCAAAAAGGAGCAAATAAATCACCTGCTGATGATCTATCTACTCCGTAATTTCAATGTATGATCTTTTATAAAATCCTCAATTGCTTTGTCATTTACCATGTGTATCTCATACAGTTCTAAATCGCTCTGTTTTTAAAATTGCTAACTATAAATATGCATTTAATCATATTGCTAATTGTTTACTTTTTTGAAATAACTATAAATCTTTTCTAGCTTTTTCGCCTGTTTCCCCTTTGGACTTTCCATATTTCCAAATTCAAAGAACTTTACTTTCTTGATGCCCACAAAATTAAATAATACTCTTTTCATTAAAATTTTATGTGCATTATTCAACCAAAAAAGTGGATAGAAAGTAGGTCCCTTCATGGTAGAGACACATACTACAGATTTTCCTTTCAATAGCCCTTCTGGGAAGTGCCCTTTTTTATCCTTGTAGGCAAAATTGGAAGCAAATAATTGATCGATGTATCCCATAAGCATTGCAGGAGGTCTTCCCCACCAAATGGGATAGATAAAAACAATCTTATCAGCCCATGTAATTTGTTTTCTGTATTTCTCAGTACCAGGATCAGTATGCATATCACGTCTTCGTTTTTGCTCGTTAAATACGAGAAGCGGGTTAAACCCCTCTTCATATAAATCGAGCACTTTTATCTCCGTAATATGGGGATTGTCACTGCTTCCCTCCATCACTCTTTGAAAAAACTCATAATTTAAACTGTTGTGGTTCGGATAAGTATAAACGATTAGCATCTTCATAGCGCACCTCTTATTTATCAATTGATAACTAAATCATATCACTATTCACTTTTGTTATCAATTGATAATTGTATTTTGATAATTTTTTTGTTATCTTTGCAAGAAGAGGTGAGAAAAATGGACAAAAGTATCCTATTTAATAAACTTGTGTCATTTTCGGCATCTGTGCATCGTGTCACGTATGAGTTAACGAAAGATGTGAAACCTGATTCAATTACCCACGTCCAATATAAAATTCTTGAGAATATTGCAGTTAGCCAACCCGTGACACCTAGCGAGATTAATGACTGCATGCAAATGTCTATGCCAAACACTAGTCGCGAACTAAGCAAATTGAGCGAAAAAAATTTAATTGAAAAGATAAGTGATGATAAGGATAAACGAAAACAATACATTCATTTATCTTCAGACGGAGAAATTTTAATGAATGAAGCTTTTGCATCCATAGAAGCTCGCTTTTTAGAGCGAATTCAAAATGCTACTCCAGAAGATTTGAAGGATATTGAACGTGCAATGGATATTCTTCAGTCGAAATTATTTTCTCCGTAAGCAGAAACAAAACATTCACGGCTCCCTCAACGGCAAAGTATGGATTCACAGAAATCACTTTCAATTGAGGGAGCACATTCTTTTATTTATTGTTTTTATTAAAGTTCTCTATACATAAGCTCAAAAGGACAGTACCGAAAATCAAGGGATAAGGAGAAAGCAGAACAAGATGAAGGATATATTGTTTGACTATTTATCTAGATTTACTTCACTTAGCCGAGGAGAGCAACAGAAAATCGTTGATAGTATCCTTATTGAGGAATTCAAAAAAGGAACAGACCTTCTTCAGCAAGGCGATGTTCCTACTAAATGTTACTTTGTGTTAAAGGGGTGCGTAAGGCAATATTCCATTGATGAAAAAGGCAAGGAAATCACTTCTAATTTCTATACCGAAGAACAAACTATTTCCATTTTCAATCACCATAAAGTGGATAAATCCTCTGAATATACGTTTACATGTCTTGAAGACTCCATATTAGTCGTTGGAGATTTAGATAATATAGAGAACATGTATAACAAATTTGCTCAATTAGAATTGATGACACGCAAGATGGTAGAGATGAACTTTGGTCAAACGCAAGAAGATTTTGCAACATTTATCGCCTCCACACCTCAAGAACGCTTTTCAGCACTATTAGCCAAGCGACCAGGTTTAATTGATCGTGTTCCCCAACATCAATTAGCCAGTTATTTAGGGATTACACCAGAGTCATTAAGCAGAATAAAAAAGCGGGTTTTTAGTGAGGAAGGTTAAGGAATGAGTTACTTTCCTCCTCGGGACAGCAGCCATAATGCGAAGCCTAACTCCCCCACAGTCATCGGAACGATAAAAATCTTTTCTATCAATGAAATCAGCTCATCATATTGATTGAAAAAGGAGCTACTCAGATGGGTAACCAAATAACCCACAGCAGCAATTAATATTAAAATACTTATCATTTTAGGAATTTGATTTGCTTGGAAAGCGACAATTCCCACAGTAAGCAAATGCCCTCCAAAAATAATAAGACCTATAGACCAGATAGATTCAAATGCCTCCAAGCTTAGCATCACATTTGGTTGCAGTTGATTGACCGTCAATAGGGATGAATATTCCGCATTACTTGTGAGAAGCAATACATATAGGAGATTCAATATTGCGATTCCCAATATAGCGGCATAGCTTAGACGTAACCATGCACTAAGCAATGACAGATTTTTATTGACTGGTTTCATGAATACATAAATAGCCCAAGCACTAACTATGTCACAAATTAGAATAATAACCCAGCCTAGGATTTCTGCTTTAAAAAGCTCCCTGGACGCTATAATATTCATAAAAGTAGTGCTAGCATCACCTTGTACAACAAGACTCCCATGTACAAAGCCATACGAAAATGCTGCAGCGAATGCCATAATCATTAACGAAATGCCTGCCGTTAGAGCAAATTTCCGTTGATTTACTACCTCTTCCTTTAAAATAGCCATCCTATCCCCTCCCTTTTTTCGCTATTGTCCTTATTTTAATTAACAGAATTTAACCTGTCATTGACTTAAATCAATGCGTATATAATTTCCATATTTTCCACATCCCCCTGAAAACAATTAAAAAGCTTTTCTTATTATAGTTACTACTCATATAATAAAGTGGTAAATAATAGAAGAGATATTGTATTTATCTGAATGGTGCTTAGACTGTACTGAAAAGTAAGGAAAGTATTTTTTATAGGGGTGATCGATTGATAACAGTTAGAGAAGTTAGCAAAAGCTTTTTAAATCAGCAGGTGTTAAACCAAGCCAGTTTCACTTGTCAAAAAGGCGAAATTGTAGGGCTATTAGGACCGAATGGTGCTGGAAAAACAACCTTAATTAGAATACTAAACGGGGTTATCTTGCCTGATAGCGGTGAAATTTCCATTAATGGATATAATCCTGTGACAGATGGCCATAACATCAGAAAGGTAACAGGGGTTGTTACGGAAAGTGCCGGGCTTTACCATCAAATGAATGCTATTGAAAACCTTGCATTCTTTGCAGATATCTACGGAGTTAAAAGAAAATCACGTATCCATGATTTATTGAGGCAATTTGGACTGGATGAACACAAATCCAAACTCGTAGGTACATATAGCACAGGTATGAAAAAGAGGTTGGCATTAGCTAAGGCTTTATTGCATGAGCCAAGCATTCTGTATTTAGATGAGCCCACAAACGGTTTAGATCCGGATGGAATCTCAATGGTTTTATCTTATTTAAAAGAATATAACTATCAAAATGGGACTACTGTTCTTATTTGCTCTCATGTTCTTCATCAATTGGAGAATGTATGTAGCTCTTTTTCCTTTTTAGATAACGGACACATCATTGATAGTGGTACACTTCCGCAATTGCGAGAGAAGTATTCTACTGCTATTAAACTCAACATCCATACCAATATGAAAATAGAGAACGGTCATGCATTCGGATTTCCAGGTGAACAATTAGAAAATAATCATATCCGAGTGACAGTCAATTATAAAGATCAGATTTCGTTTCTTCTTAAAAATATTCTTGTTAATCATTGGGTTCATTCTGTCACAATAGAAGAACAAGATTTAGAAACCATCTATTTTAAGGTAAGGAGTGGGCAGCATGAATAGAACAATCGTGAAGGCAATTACCAAAAAGGATATCAAGGACATATTTAGAAGCCGAACACTCTTGCTTACGTTAATCTTAATTCCAGTTATCTTTTGTCTTATTGTCCCGACAGGTGCCATTTCTTCTATCCTGTACTTTAATTTTGATCTGGATGCTGATACTCAAAAAATGTTAGATAAATTTTTATCAAAGGTTGGAAATGAAGAAATCTTGGCTTTTTCTTTACAAGAACAGTTAGTGTACTTGTTTGTCAACTATATAATGGCCTCGTTATTTCTTTTAGTCCCTGTTATCACAGCATCAACGATAGCAGCAAACAGTTTCGTTGGGGAGAAGGAAAGAAAAACATTGGAGAGTTTATTATTTGCTCCGATTACTGCAAAAGAATTATTTGTTTCTAAGGTTTTATCATCTTTTATTCCTGCTTTTAGTATTTCCTTAATCAGTTTTCTACTTAGCGGCGTGATTATCAATGTGTTATCTTATCCTACTTTCATGGAACTCATTTTTCCTTCGCTGAATTGGATTGTATTGATTACCCTTCTCTTGCCAATGGTTCTGATTTTGACAATTCTATTGAATGTTCTCATATCCTCTAGAGTAAAAACGTATCAAGAAGCGACAAATCTAGGAGGAGTAATCGTTCTACCTATTATCGCCATACTCATTGGTCAAGTAAGCGGGTTATTTTTCCTGGAGCTAAGCTTGCTGATTATCCTAAGTGTTGCTATTTTTGCTATTAATCTAGTGTTACTGAAGCAGATTGCGAAATATAACGATCGGCATCTGCTATTTGAGAAACAAATTTAGGATTTCTCAGTGTAATCTGAGCCAAAGAATAAAAGAACCAAGGCTCATGCCTTGGTCCTTCTTCTCAATGTGTTGAATAGATGTCAAATATAAACTAGTTCCATGCAGTTCGTTCACTTACAGGCTGTTTGCTGCCTGTTTTACGTGATTTTTCAACAAAGTCGTTTTGTTGTGCTGCAGCCGCATCGAAATTGAAATCAAGTTCAGATAACTCTTCTTGGTGGAACTTATTGCGACTTTGGTTTACTTCTAGCTTATTCGCACTATGCTGATCCTTGGCTTTTGCATTGTTACGATTCGTGTCCATATTTGACATAGCCATCCTCCATTGATTTTTATTTGAAAAAGATGAAAACATATTGTCTGTTTTTATCCTCTTCACTCTAAAGTTTAGCCAAGCTTATCTATTTTTATTTAAAAAAGAATCCATTCAAAAATAATCATTTTCGTTTTTACTGACGCTAATAGAAAATTCCTTCACTTATGATATGGTTCTCCGTACTATGCCTAAATCCGATTTTTATATTGCTTTATTGTATTCATGATATTTTAGTTATTAATTCTAGATATATCAAAAGGCATTAATTCATTCGATTTATCTCCATGCAACCTCAACGTTACCTCGTCATTTGATACATTTTCTTTAATTAAGACGGTCTGGTCAGCTTGGACAGTTCGCTGTGTATCAAAAATGTTAAAAAAGCTGAATGACCAATTTGTTTTTAAGGCTAAATTTCCGTTGTCATTAAAAACCAGCAAATCATCCGCTACAGGTTTAAAGAACACATTTTTAGATTTTATATCTAAATTAATCATTGTATTCCAATCTCTTTCTGGATTTCCCCCATTGTAACTAAAATCTCGAATCATATTCACGTTGCTTATTTCCAGACTTTGCGGATTAGCTTGAAATGATAGAGTGCTTACCAATAGATTGAGTAACAATATTGTTAATATTAATACCATCCCTATTAACATTCTTTTTTGTTTGGTTCCAAAATTCAACTTTCGCACCATTTTTTCATCCTCTCTTAATAGGAAATCTAAAGAAACATTAAAACAGTCGCAAATTTCAATTACCATTTCTAAGTCTGGATAACTTCTCCCAGTTTCCCAACTTGATATAGTTGATCTTGATACTTGCAATTTTTCAGCTAATTGCTCTTGAGTTAAATAATTTTCTGCTCTTAGCTTTTTAATTTTTCCAGATAAATTCATAATTTGTCTCCTTTCTAAACTGAGAATATTTCAGATTCATTTAAATCACCAGATAAGCTTTTTCACATCTTGATTTTCTAGCGGCAAAATTCTTGTCATTGTTGATATATCAATGTTCCTAAATACTTTTAAAATTACAATCCGAACAATCTTTTTTACATATAATAATTACTCATCACCGATTTTCCCCATCCAAAAAGGAAATCTAAATATAATCTTAGTTCATTGACGGCAGTTATAAAATATCTCTATATAATTTTTCTGACCATGTATAAAGAGCACTATCCTCAAATATGAATAGTGCCCTTCTAGAAAACCTTAATTGCTCGTGATGCGGTTCTCAGTAGAATATTTGAATCGTACTTTTACAAAAAGTCCAATTTCCTTTGCATATTTCCTGGGAAATTGGGCTTTTTAGCTGACAACACTGAGCTCACTTAAAGGCTAAATACTTGCTATCATTAGTACATTATTGATTTCTTTGGCTATGAAAAGCGACTTGTTCATAAGGTTATAGAGAGTCTAGAAATACCAGATTGTGATTGGTACTTTTGGATGATATAATTTAAATTAAATTTTACTTTTTTTAGGAGAAATGAGGGAGAGAATGTTAATCGGTTTAGCAGTATTGGTAAGCTTGCTTTTACTTGGACTGGTATATGAACAAGTTTCACGGCATAAAGATGCGAAAAGATCCCGTACTGGTGAAATGATGGAAATGGGTACTTATCGACTCCATGTAACAGATGTTGGTCATGGTGATCCTACGGTGGTCATCATTCACGGTGCGGGCGATTGTTCTTATTCATGGATGCCTATTCAAAAAGAATTATCGAAGTTTACGAGAGTAATTACATATGACCGTGCCGGTATGGGCTCAAGTGATGCCGGTCCCGAACCGACTCCCGAACATACCATCAGGGAACTAAGGAATCTGCTAGATAAGACTGAGGCTCCTGCACCCTATGTACTTGTGGGTCATTCATTAGGTGGACTGATTGCAAGGCTCTATGCTTTAAAATATCCTCATCAGGTGGCTGGCTTAGTATTCTTAGATTCGACACATGAGTTTCTCAAGGATGATGTTAAGTTCAAGCAGGGTTTTGCCTTTGTTGGCTTTATGCTGAAGGTACAAAGACTGCTGTCTCCGTTTGGCATTCCACGATTCTTCGGGAATATTTTAGGTATTCTTCCAATGTATACACATGAACACTCATATTATAAACAGCAGCTCAGTGCCGAAGAATATATGCAATGGAAAGGGATGTTTTACAGTATTATTGCTAGAAAGACAGCGCAAGCAGAGTTTAAAGGTGCATGGGCACACCTAGAAGCAGCAGCAAACCTGTTAAATAACAGCACTGAAAACCCTCAATTTGGGGACCTTCCAATCGCCGTGCTAAACAACCCGGGGTTTGGGGAAGAGTGGACTGAAATGCAAAAAGAACTGGCCTCTCGTTCAACCAACCATATCCATAAAATCAGTGATCGCAAAGGGCACAGCCTGCAAATGCCACGACCCGAATATGTTATGGAAGCAATCCATCACGTAGTGAAACAAGTACAGGAACGTAACAGTGGAACTCTTGCTGAATCTTATAAGGAATATAAACAGCTAAAAATTTAAAATTCTTTCAGTTTAAAGAAGTTGAAGGTATTGGAAGTTAACCCAATACTTTCAAGGATAGTCTGTTGCTCATTTATGGCTAGCTCTTATAAATGGTCAAATCCCCACTCCTTTAGCAATTTAGTGCTGGAGGGGGATGACCTTATGACTGTTTTAATACATGAGAAGCGTGGTATCTTTACTGTTTCCCTGTATAAAACTGTTGATGGAGTTGACGAATTTGTTCTGCTAGTTCAGGAACAGGTCCATCTACTGCAGTATCACGAATCACCTCTTGAATGGATAGATTCCGAACACGTGATGGTGCAACTCCCATTTCATTCAACCATTGTCCTAGCTGTTCAGAAGAACTTGCATAAACGATTCTGCCTAAGCCAACCCAGCCGTGAGCCGCAGCGCACATAGGGCAATGTTCGCCAGATGTATAAACTGTCGCCTTGCTTCTTTCTTCAGTTGTCATATTCACAGCTGCCCATCGTGACAAAGCAAACTCCGGATGTTGGGTATGGTCGCCACCCGCCACGTGGTTATGGTCTTCAAAAAGCACTTCTCCATCGGCTGAGACAAGGACTGAACCAAACGGCTCGTCCCCTTTCGCTAATGCAGTTTTTGCTAATTCAATACAATGTTGCAAGTGCTTCAAATCTGTATTAGTTATCATATTTAAATCCTCCTTGTCTCCATTAATCTTCCAAAAACATGGCTCGTTTGCGGAATATGAATCTTATTAAAAGTTAGTCAAATGCATAGAACAACTATAACATGTTTAACTACCCAAAAAATATGGATCGGCACACAGCCCTTTTATCAGTCGTCGGCTGCTATTTACATATGTTTTTACGGAGTGGACTTTGGCTGTTTGCTTTATATTGCGAGAGATTTAGATTAAAATATACAAAATTCCAGCACATTCTTAAAATTTATTATTCTTGATTTTTTAACCTGCATCATTTAACCATATTTACTAATTCTTTCTTAACGTTCAATTTTTCTATTTTTACTGTGCTTTTAGTAACTCTAATAATATTTACCCATCTTTTCAATGAAAACCTCGTATATTTCTTTTACTTTCTACAGAAAATATAAGGGTATTTGGTTGACAAATTTCGAGGTCTAAATAATAATTATTTCTAGATAGTAATTAATATAATTAATTTTGGAGGTATTTTTCATGTCATTAATCGGTAAAGAAGTATTGCCATTTACAGCACAAGCATACAAAAATGGTGAATTCGTAGAGGTAACAGAACAAAACTTCAAAGGGCAATGGAGCGTTGTATGCTTCTACCCAGCAGACTTTACGTTTGTTTGTCCAACGGAACTTGAAGATCTTCAAGCACAATATCCAGCACTGCAAAAACTTGGTGTTGAAGTATATTCTGTTTCAACTGATACTCATTTTGTGCACAAAGCATGGCACGATTCATCAGAAGCAATTGGTAAAATTACGTACTCAATGATTGGAGATCCTTCACACCAAATTTCTCGTAACTTTGATGTGTTAATTGAAGAAGAAGGTGTTGCAGATCGCGGTACTTTCATCATCGATCCAGATGGTGTTATCCAAGCTCTTGAAATTAATGCAGGTGGCATTGGACGCGACGCAAGCACTCTTATCAACAAAATTAAAGCAGCACAATATGTTCGCAACAACCCAGGCGAAGTTTGCCCAGCTAAGTGGGAAGAAGGCGGCGAAACACTTAAGCCAAGCCTTGACCTTGTAGGTAAAATTTAAGGAGAGCGATACGCAATGGCACTTGATGCAGAAATCAAATCTCAATTAAACCAGTACCTGCAACTGCTTGAAAACGACATCGTTCTAAAAGTAAGTGTAGGCTCTGACAAAGTTTCAGACGAGGTGCTAGCTCTAGTTGAAGAGCTAGCTTCTATGTCACCTAAAATTACAGTAGAAAAAACAGAACTAGTGAGAACGCCAAGCTTTAGCGTCAATCGTATCGGAGAAGATACAGGTGTTACTTTTGCCGGTGTTCCATTAGGTCATGAATTTACTTCTTTAGTATTAGCTTTGCTTCAAGTGAGCGGACGTGCGCCTAAAATAGAGCAAAATGTGATCGACCAGATTAAAAACATTGAAGGCGAATATAACTTTGAAACATATGTTAGCCTAACGTGCCATAACTGTCCCGATGTTGTTCAAGCCCTCAATATCCTGAGTGTGCTAAATCCTAATATTACACACACAATGATTGATGGCGCTGCATTCAAGGAAGAAGTGGAAAGTAGAGATATCTTAGCAGTACCAGCTGTGTATTTAAATGACGCTCCATTTGGAAATGGTCGTATGTCAATGGAGGAAATCCTTGCAAAATTAGGGTCAGGTCCAGACGCAGACGAGCTTTCCAATAAAGAGCCATACGATATCCTCGTTATTGGGGGCGGTCCTGCGGGAGCTAGTGCAGCGATCTATTCAGCGCGTAAAGGCATTCGTACAGGTATTGTAGCAGAACGTTTTGGCGGTCAAATTTTAGATACACTAACAATCGAAAACTTTATTAGTGTAAAAGAAACAGAAGGACCAAAACTTGCACAAGCTCTTGAGGAGCATGTGAAAGATTATAATATTGACGTAATGAATCTACAGCGTGCCACACGTTTAGAAAAGAAAGATTTAGTT
Organism: Lysinibacillus odysseyi; assembly: GCA_014595895.1. Taxonomy (GTDB): domain Bacteria; phylum Bacillota; class Bacilli; order Bacillales_A; family Planococcaceae; genus Lysinibacillus_B; species Lysinibacillus_B odysseyi_A. Next base: position 129,125 of record JABUKB010000003.1, read on the forward strand.
GAGATTGAATTAGAAAACGGTGCTATTCTGAAGAGTAAAGCCGTTATCATTTCAACTGGTGCTCGCTGGCGCAATGTCAATGTTCCCGGTGAGCAAGAGTTTAAGAATAAAGGTGTGGCTTATTGCCCTCACTGTGATGGTCCATTATTTGCAGGAAAAGACGTTGCCGTTATCGGCGGAGGCAACTCCGGTGTTGAGGCAGCCATTGACCTTGCAGGGATCGTCAACCATGTCACTGTTCTTGAATTTGGCAAATCACTAAAAGCAGATGATGTATTACAAACTCGTTTACGTAGCCTTCCGAATGTGACTGTCTTGACAAATGCTCAAACGACAGAAATTACAGGAAAAGATACAGTAAATGGCCTGAGTTATATAGATCGTGAATCAGGTGAAGAAAAACATATCGAATTGGCTGGTGTGTTTGTCCAAATCGGATTAGTACCAAACACGGAATGGTTAGAAGGCACGCTTGAAAGAAACAATATTGGTGAAATTATTGTTGATAAGCGTGGCGCTACTACAATTCCTGGTGTATTTGCTGCCGGTGATTGTACGGATAGCGCTTATAACCAAATCATTATCTCTATGGGATCCGGTGCTACTGCAGCATTAGGCGCATTTGATTATCTAATTCGAAATTAGTTATTGAATGTTAGAAATAAAACGATAGCTTACTTAAAAGTAAATTTAAAGCCTCTAGCGACTTTGATTGTTAGAGGCTTTTATTTTTTCTGTTTTAAATATTTTATAGAGGGTAACTACAAACTTATGAGCCTATTCGTTAGGAGTGCATATTAGATGTTTGGGTTATCCGATCTCATCTCTCTCGCTATTTCTGCATTTATCATCTTGCCTACTGTTGTATTTCTTCGGGAAATGGGCTATTTAATTGTCAGCTGGTTATTCGGTGTTATAGAACCAAGGGTCACAATTGGTTCAGGTCCTAGGGTCATTAAACTTGGAATGTTCGATATCCGGAAATACTATCACTTCTATAGCTGGTTTTCCTATGATGAATTAAAACGGGAAACTAAATTTGCCTATATTTGTATCTATGCGGGGCCCATTTTAATGAACCTCTCCCTTGCCCTTACTATCAATTTTTTAATTGCTAACGGGTGGGCTGAGGATTACAAGACCTTTTGGGATCGCTTTGTTTTCTATGCTTTTTATTATGTGTTATTCGATGCATTACCAATGAAGACATTCAACGGAAAACCGAATAACGGAATGATTATTTATGAAATGATTCGGTACGGAAAACGTGTCGATTTATGTACAGAGTCCTTTCTGCCGGCAACTTCGGATGTGGAGAAGGAGTATCAGGAATATATGAAGCAAATCGAGGAAATAAAAAAAGAACGGGAAGAGGAAAATTCTTCACGAAATCAATAATCCAATCCGATACATTAAACTAAAAACTTAGGCACTGAGTCAACCGTGCCTAAGCTAAATGAGGGTTTAGCCCTTTATTCATTTTCTTTTGTAGATTTATCTACAGAAGAAAAATCTGCTTCCTCGCCGAATTCCGTACCATAATTTAAATTACTTTGGTTATGTCTACCACTAACTGCTTCTCGGCTCTCCATCTCGTCCCATTGCTTAAACAATAAGGTTAGACAGATTAATCCACTTATCCCTACTAGACCATAAACAACTCGGGATAAAAAGGCATCTTGACCGCCAAATAATGCCGCTACTAAATCAAAACGAAAGAAACCGATTAATCCCCAGTTAATAGCCCCAATGATGGTTAATGCTAAGGCAATCCTTTGTAGGGTTCTCATAAAATATTCCTCCTTTAAATTCAAATACCTTTTTTATACAATTCTTTACTCTTCGGTTACATAAACAACCTGTAAGCATTTAAATTGTATTTTTATCATTTGTATCAAATGAGGATTTCATACTCTAAAATGGAGATTTTAATTAGGAATTATTATATACATATGATTTCAATTTTAAAACCACCTAAAACGCTTGATATATAAACGTTCTAGGTGATTCTTTTCATAAACTGTATTTATTTCTGGTATGGTTCATCGTAAAAGAACGCACTATAAAAAATATCCTGTTCATCATGATGAGTATTTTTTTTGCTGGTCTTTCTCTTATTTTAAATGCACAGCAATTTAAAACCCGGCTCTTGCTCTGGCATATTCTAGCGGAGTCGAAAGCACCTTTTGAAGCAGATTGGCATCCTTCAAAAAATCGAACGGCATGGAATGATCCGGTAACTTATTGTTTATTTCCAGAATCCATACTTTTAAATTTTTGTCGATCATTAAATCTACCCCAAGGTCGGCGTAATGACCGCCCGTTCTTTCTAAAGCCTTGCACATCTCAATACAAATCGACGTCATTTCTTCAAGCTTCCTGAAGGTTTGTTTTCGATTTAACTTAAACACTTTTCTGAGCGCGTTCTCCCCTGAGAGGGCAAAGCCTGAATCGGAAACAATTGTAGTTATTCCATTTCGTTCACCGAATTTTGTTATTATTGCTGTACAACCCCACTGCTGGTTCCCATCTTTTTGCATAATCATACGAAAATCAATATGTCGACCTTCATACCTTGAAACTTCAATTTCCTGTTGAAGAATATACTTTTTCTTTATAAAGGAAGAAAAGAATTCTTCCGCCTTCTCCTCAGGGAGTATTTGTTCTTTTCCCTCGCTGTCAAATACATGGTAAGCTTGCATTTCTTTGCTGATTTTGAATAGATTTTCGCTTGCTTTTCCATTCTCTTGTTTGGCATACACTGTTCCAAACCTTGATAACATGGAATCCAGCACCTGAACAGAGGAAAACCTCTCCGTATAAGGAAGATGTCGGCGGAGTTCCGGATTGCTCGATAACCAATCCCAAGTCTCCCACTTATTAAATGGATAAGAGTTAAAAATCTCATCGCCCATAATATTGACTAATTCTGAATAGAGCGAATTCGGAACTGTTGCTCTCCTATAAAGAGCAGCAGGAAAAGGAAAAACCCCCTTTTTCCAAGGTTCCTCGTCATTGTGGCTGTAATAATAGCCTTCAATTGTTTGTTCCTTTACATTGATTCCATCCACCGCGCAAATAAAGGTAAGGCCATTATCATCGAGTAAACGCATATACCTGTAAGAAATGTTCAAACCCTTTGGAGCTAAATTTTCCTTTTTTTGATTCGTGATAAAGCCAACCACAGGACCAAGAATCAAATGATGTCCATCTAACTTCACTTGGTATTTCAGATTCAATGGAATTTGAAAAGGAAGGTCCAAATTTTCAGGCAATCCAATCTGCTGTTCTGAATCGTCCCGATAACGTACTAAAAAGTCCCGCTGCCACTGCCCGAAATGAAAAACCACCCGTCGTACAGGTTCATGGGGTTGGTTGTTCAGCGTCATGGGAATTGAGATTTCGGATTGAAGAAGGGATGGATCTTGTTTAATCATCAACACTTATGCTTCCTCCTCTGAAAAACCAGCCAATTTTTTTGCATAGAGCATATTGGCCAGCTTGACCTTATAATACTGGTTTCGATCTCCAACTCTAACCATAATAAGGGCATTCGGATTAATATTGTTAATTTCGATAATCCAAATTTGCTGGTCCTTCCCTAAGAGCATATCTATTCCAAGATTGCCGCAATGGACACCGCTTTTCTCCAACCCTAATGCCGCCTCAAAAGCTACTTCTCTCATCTTTTTATGAAGACGGAATGATTCGTGCGCATCTATTCCAAAGCTTTTCTGAAGAATGGTCTCCCCGTCTTCTGCCTCTCCGCCAGTGGATATATTGCTCGTGATATTCCCAGTCATGCCAAGACGGCTAACCAAACCGTTCTCCTTCCAATTGCCCGATTGGTCTTTCGTAAGGATCATCCGGTAATCTACCATTCGTTCATCTATCATTTGCGGAACAATTGCTCTTTGAATAATATAAGCTTTATGCTTGATTTGGCTTTCAAGGAATTCCAAAAGTTCCACTATGCTATTCACAATCACTTCCTGTTTTCCATCATTTTTGTCATAAGAAATTTTATATTTACCTTGCAAATTGCTTACCTTAAAAATTCCCCGACCGCGACTTCCATAAATCGGTTTGATATAAAGCTCCTCATGTTTTACTATTAAACTTTCAATATTATTAACCTTCTTATATAGGTAAGTTTCCGGTAAATAATCTTTGACTGTTGAAATATTACTTAACCAATCGTACATCTGCCACTTATTAAAATTATAGATATTAAATATCCTATCCTTATACTTAGTCTGAAAGAAACTTCTTAACTCTTTATTCATGCTGATTGTTTTAAAGATTGACGAAGGATAACAATACTGGCCTTTTTCCCAAATATCCGTTACAGGATTATACATAAACCCTTCTATTATGTCGTTCTTGGTGTCGACTCCTTCTAAGGAAAATATCAGGATGGCTCCCCCTATTGCTGGATAGTCGTAAATATATTTAGAGTATGAGGCATAGAGAAGTTCTTCCAAGCGGGATTGTTCATGTGTAGCAAGTATACCTATATAAGGTCCGATTATAATTTCATTGCCGAATATTGTTATTTCATATTGACTATCCAATGGAATCCCTGCTTGATCAATCACGTCGATTGATAGGTGAAGTTCATCTATTGCTATTTCATCGCTTGTTTCCACTTTCAATTCAAAAGCCTGCAAACCAAACCGAAAATACCATATTCCTTTTTTTGCAATGTTTAGTTCTTCTATTCTAAACGGATTGACAGTCAAACAACTCCTGAATTTCATATCAGGAATTATTTTGTACTTTTTCTTCATTTATTCACATCCTTTTGAATCCTGCTACTGAACTTGCAAAAAAAACAGGATTTTCACAAATTTTTTTGTAAATTTCCATATCTAAAGTTTTGAAGCCATTAAAAGTAGGGCGGACGTTTGCTTCTATAAACCAAAAATTCATTTCCTCATCAATGGCAAGGTCAAGACCGAACTCTGCAAACTTGTAGCCTGTTTGATCCATCAGCTTGCAAAATTGTTCGGAAATTCGAATTACTTCCAACTCGGTAATTTCCGGGTCTATCTCCTTTTCAAATGATTCAAGCAAAGCTTGTTTGAGCGTCAAAGCCCTCCCGCCATTTGAGATGTTCGTGATAACCCGATTCCTTCCGGCCACACGGCATTCAATCCCGCTGCATCTCCATTGATGCTCTGGATCTTTTTGCATGACGATTCGTATATCCCAAAGAGCATCTGAAATTCTGGCTAGATTAATATATTGCTGAATAATATAATCGTTCTTAAATAAATTTTCGCCTTCGAGCAAACTTTGTAGATTATTTTCCTCAATAAAATACGGTACCACGCTTCTGTAATCTCGCACTTTAATTTTTTCTTTGATTTTTTCCAATACGATAATTCCTCTTCCTCTTGAAAGGTCAGCAGGTTTTAGAATAATCTTTTTGTATTTATCAATCATCTGCTTGATTGAATCTGCATTGACGTATCGTACGGTTTCGGGAAGATAAGTTTGAAAGGATGTATGGTCCTGGAGAAGATTATACATTTGCCACTTATTGAAACGGATTTCATTAAATAGAAACATACCTTTTAGTTGCTGCAATCTTTCAACGAAACGATTTCCATACGTAAATCCTCTTCGATAGATTACCATGGGAATGGGCATTCTTCCGTAGGACCATTTTTTCAATTCAAAGTCATAAAAAAGACCATGCACAACTCTTTGATCCCAATCAACCGAAAAATGATTAAATGCCATAAATAGCCCACCGATTTTTGCATAGTTTTCCATCGAAATGGTTAATTCCTGCAAATAGCGATCATGGTAATAGTACTGCTGGTCTCCCAATAAAAACCCAACGATCGGTCCCAATGAAATTGTTTCATTGTCTTCACTGATTTGGTATGTTATTTTATCAATCAGGTCCAGCTTTTCTATAAGCGCAGAAGAAAAGTGAATCATTTGGGGATTTTCATAATTATTTTCCTGATTGTAAACTAGGTTCACATCAACCTTCACAGTAATGGGTATACTTCTTTCTCCGTATTGAACATGCGTTTTATGTAGCCATTGCTCGTTCAATTCCGAAGGGACAATTATTGTTGTATCCCCTTCATTATCCGTTGCTTTCTGTATTTTCACCCACATGTTGAATCCCTCTTTTCCTCTTTCGCCTGATTCTTTAACTCCAGTAAGTAAGAAAAGGCACTTTTCATACACTCAACTGCTGAGGTTTCGTCATCAAGCCGGAATAGAAGATGATCCGTATCCCAGCCTCCAATATAAAGAACGTATGGATTGCCTTCATGATCAAAAACAAAATCAAGGAAACAGTGGCCTAAAAAGGGAATGTAAAAATCAAGCGCAGAGAAAACGTTTAAAGAAACTTGCTCCAATAACTCTACCTTTTTTAAATGGTCTTGCAGCATACTTTCTTTGAATACCTCTTCCAAAGAAGCCGTATACACACTATTCTTCGCCAACAGGCTCCTTTTTACTAACTTTTCTCCAATCCTCCACTTGCCTTCGTTGTTTTTTTGAACATAGATACGAACTTCTAAAGGAAGTCCCTTCCACGTTAATAAATCCTCGCCCTTCAGAATCAAGTACGGTTTATCCTGAATCACTTTCGATAAATAATCCATTATTTCTTCCTTAATAGTCTGTTTATTTTGTCCATAAAAGATTTCAAAGACGTTGGACTCTGCTTTCTTTACCTGGATAATTTTCGGGGGCAAAAAAGACTTTTCTTTCAAGAGAATGGCTTTTTTCTTTGTTTCTAAAGCATCCTCTAATTTTTCTTTCGTAAAACTCTCATAAGGGAATAAAAAAGGAAGGTAGGTAGGAAAAGAGGAAAGCATATCAAACAGAATTGTTTGATTAAAGCTATTGATTGGATTAATGATGACAATCTTTTCGTTTTTCCTTAAATATCTCATTTTTTTTCTATTATTATTTGTCGTATGCAAGGCAAAATTAAAATTAAAAATGGGCACCTTTAAAAGACCATTTATGACGTTTCCATTATGAATGATGATTCCCTTGGTTTTCAGCTGCTCTAAATTCAAATCTGCTAACGTATACAGACCAATGCTGACTTGATTTTGCTTTGACCATTCTGAGAAAAATGGAATCATTTTTTTCAGCTTAAGCCGATGTTGACTATTGTAGATAAAACCAAGATCAACACTTGACTCTTCCATCTTTATCACCTCTTGATTTCTCTTTCTGTAACATAATATGTATGGAATTTCCACCAAGGAAGGTTATTTATCACTACTACCTATAAATTTTCTGTTATGGAGAGAAAAATTAGTAAAATGAAAAAAACGTGCAATCTGACAACAGATTTGACACGTTATTTATAAAACTACAAACTGGAATAAACCGTTTTTTTACTGGTTAATCACCTGAATAACTCGATAAGTGCTTTCTATTGTTCTATATTATTGGATATTATTAACCTCTTCTCCTTTGTCTTGGCTTTTAAAAACAACTGACTGTTCTTTATTATTCATGTTGGAAGACTTTCCATTGTGTAAATACCAAGCAAAAAATAGGAAACAAATAAGTAGCTTAATAGATCTTGAGGTCCATTCTGTCGCAGAAGCAGGTGCATTCAAATTCCCTATTACAGCACCAAATGAATTCGAAAATGCATGGAAGATGATACAAATAAAAATACTTTTTGTCTCGATGTAGAGGACTGTAAGGAAGATGGATAGAACGGTTACTGACAGAAAAAATACAGCAAAACTTGAACCATATTGAGGAGTTCCTTTTATTAGCCATCTAATGTATGTATTTTTACAAAAAAAGTAAATAAGGAAGTGGAAAGTTGTACGTATTGGGCTTGACTAACAATAAAGAATTTAAGTAAAAAATATATGAAATTCTCAAAAACCTCATTTATTTATATATAGGTCAACATGATGAAGCGAAATAAAGTTTAAAAACTTTAAATTGATGTTTATGGTAAAAAATTCTAATATAATAGACATTAACGACTGTTAAAGGAGGGGTTTTATCAAGAAAGGTTTTAATGTAACTAACATTTCAAGAAGAGAAGAGGTTGGCTTTATGAAAAAGCTTTTTAAAATTGCCCTCATTTCCATTCTGACGCTTGGCGTCTTAGGTAGTGCTTCCTTGTTAGTATTCGGTCGTGACGGTCACGGAGATTTAGCCGGAACTATTCCTGAACAAATAGATCAGTATTTATCAAATGAAGAATTTCAGGGAACAGTCTTAATTTCTAAGGACGGGGAAACCTTATTTAAAAAAGGATACGGGACGGCTGCCCCTAATGTGCAAAATAGCACGGATACTTTATATCAGATAGCATCGTTATCAAAGTCGTTTACAGCTGTTGCCATTCTGCAACTTGCAGAGAAGCAAATGCTTACTGTAGATGATCCCCTTGCAACATATTTTCCCGACTTCCCAAATGCCGATGCCATCACTATCGGACATCTACTAAGCCATAGCTCGGGAATTCCAGATTACCTAAAACCAGATTATCAATTTGATTATAGTAAAGCATGGGAACCTGAGGATATTATCGAGGTTGTACGCAATGAGCAGCTGGAATTTACCCCTGGTGAGAGCTTCAGCTATAGCAATACAGGTTACGTACTTCTTGGACTTATTATTGAACAAGTAAGCGGGCAACCCTATTCTGACTATATAGAAGAACATATCTTTAGTCCAAGTGGCATGCAGAATTCTATGTTCACTATTGCGGAAGGATTACCGGTAGCAGCAGGACATGTGGAAGGGAAACCGGGTCCAAGCATGCATAACTCCGCAGCATATGCTGCAGGAGATATTATTTCTACCGCCGAAGATTTGGCACTCTTTGATGAGGCATTACGCCAAAACTTGCTAGTATCTGAGGAAAATACAAAACTGATGGGAACAACCCATGCTTCAAAATTTCCATACCAATATGGATACGGATGGTATACACAGGATGTTTTGGGTCATAAAGCAGTAGGTCATTCTGGTGGATACCCAAGCGGTTTCCGTCACTATGTCGCAAGACTCCAGGATGAGGAGCTGACGGTTATTGTGCTGAGCAATGAAATGACCATAGATTCAAAAGCTATTAACCGTAACCTTACTTCTATTGTTTTACAACAGCCTATTTGGATTTGGGAAGAGATTCTTTAAGGAGGATGTTCCTATGTTTGCTGGACATTTTGGAGTTGCCGCTGCAATAAAAAGCAAAACACCCGAACTTCCGCTTTGGTCATTATTGGTCAGCACGCAATTGCTTGATATTGCGTTTATTCCATTTAGTTTGGCTGGATTAGAGAAAATGGAGCCGATTGGTGATGGTGGCTATGCAAAGATGATCATTTATGCATTTTATAGTCATTCATTAGTCGGAGCACTATTGTTAAGTATTCTAGCCGCTTCTCTTGCCAGCATACTTTGGAGTAAAAAAGCAGGCATTGTGATTGGCATGGTTGCATTTAGCCATTGGATTCTTGATTTAATTGTTCATCGGCCAGATATGCCAGTTCTCCTGGGGAATACAGGGGATTTTCCTCTTCTTGGTTTTGGTCTATGGGAATCTGTTTCCGCTAGCATCCTTTTAGAATTTCTTTTAATTGCAGTTGGGGCTTTTTGTTATTTCAGATACGTACTTCAGATATCTAGTCCCAACCGCAAAGGAAAAGGCATCGCAGTTGGGTGTGCAATGACTGTTTTTCTCCTTCTTTCTTTCGGTATAGATATTTTCGCTTAAAGTGGAAACCCCTCATCATATTCATTAGATTGTTGCAAAATGAAAAATAAACCACCAGTTCATCTGATACAGTTGCCCGTACCAGATGAACTAGTGGTTTTAAAAGGATGTAATTATTTATCAAGAAAATGTTGAGATTACATCTAGTAAGCTATAGCCACCTAAGAAGACACAAACCAATACAATGGCAATCCCTAAAACATTTGTCAGTAGCTTATTAGAGTATTCACCAAGTAGTTTTTTGTTATTCATAATAATCAATAAGTAAATCGCAACGATTGGCAATAAGATACCATTTAAGGCTTGGGCCAACAATAAAATTTGCATCGGTTCAAAGCCTGTTGCAGAAGTAATAATACCAATGACCATAATTACTGTGAAAACAATTTTAAAGTTCTTGTTTTTCATGCCACCCTTCCAACCAAATAGGCTAGCGAGTGTAATAGCAGCACCTAGAGGACTTGCTAATGCTGAAGAGAAACCTGCCGCAAAAATACCAACACATAAAAATACTTTTGCCCATGATCCAAATAATGGCTCAAGCTGAATTGATAAATCAGCTACAGATTTAACTTCTGAACCTAGCATAGTAGCACCAGCTGTAATTAAAATCGCAGCTGTAATTAAACCACCAACACTGATTGAAATTACTGTATCTAGGCGCGCATCTTTTAAATGCGCTGGTTTGCCCCAACGATCTTGCACCATAGAAGAATGCATGAAGAAGTTATAAGGTACCACGGTTGTCCCAATTAAAGCAATAATAATCAATACAGATCCTGAAGGTAACGATGGCACAAATGCACCTTGGAAAACAGCTGACCAATCTGGCTTCACAACAAACATAGTCGTTATGAATGTTGCACTCATCGCAACAATAAGAACAATCATAATACGCTCGATGATCTTATAGCTGCCAGTCAGGCCTAGGATAAGAATAATAATCCCGATAAATGGACTTACTATATTAGCCGGAATATTGAATAACGTAGATACTCCCATTGAAGTACCAATCAAATCACCAGAAATATAAGCTGCACAGCCAACTGCAATGGCAATCGCAACTAACCAAATCGACCCGAATTTTAATAACGGTTGTTTAAATTGCTCTACAATAGCTTGGCCTAAATCTTTTTTGGCAATAATACCAACTCTAGCAGCCATTTCTTGTAATAAAATCGTTGTAATAATAGAAAATAAAATCGCCCATAATACAGAATAACCGAATGAAGCACCTGCTCTAGTAGCCGTCGTTACTGTACCAGGACCAATAAACGACGCCGTTACTACAGCACCCGGTCCAATTACTTTTAATTTTTGTAAAAATCCTGAGCTCTTTTTTTCCTCTACATTTCCTTCTACCTTTTCTTCTAATTGTTGCACCATAAAAATCCCCCTTTGTAAAAAAATCTTTCTCCCTAGCCCTAATAAATACAATAAATAAAATAGGTTTACTATGATTTATATTAAAATTAAATAACTATTAAAAAGCAACATCTCTTTAAATTAATATTTAGCTTATTCTGAATTTTCTAGCTATGCGTTTCATATAGGACATAACACGGTTCAAATTTGACAGCGTACTTATCGTTTAGAACCGTGCTAGTTTTAATGCATGCCTCTTAATTCTCTAAATAATTATAAACAGTCTGTTTTGTTACTTGTAAAATGGCAGCAACTCGATCCATTGAACCTTGAACTAAAAAGATACCCTTTTTATCTAATGCTTTCACAAATTCAATTTTTTTGCTTTTCATTTTGATTGGAAGAGTCATGTTCAATTCTAATAGTGTCGCAAAAATAATTTGTTCAAACATCTCTGTTATCGTTGTCGCATAACTTTCATGAATTTGGTTGACACCTTCAAAAGGAGACAATAAATCTGACAATAAATGTTGCATATTTAATAATTCAGTCACATTGTAGTTAATTCCAAATAGCCCGACAACTTTGCCAGCATCATCTCGAATATACACAATAGAAGACTTTATGCTTTTCCCATTTTTTATAGTAGAATATGTACCTAATATATCCTCGATTTCGCTTTCGTTATTTTTTAATTGCTGTAAAACGAAATCGGTAATTGGCGCACCCAAAGTTCTACCTGTCAAATCTCCCTTGATATAAATAACCGATCTCTCCATTTCAGAAAAATCATGAATAACGACTTCACAAGTTGATTTGAAAATCGCATATATTGCATCTGCTATACGAATATAAGGTTCAAAAATAGAATTCTTGTTTTCTGTCATAGCCTGTATACCCCCAAATTATAAATTCCGAAAAAAATCACGCAAGTAATCATATCCTTTTGCACTATTTCCATCTCTATTAAGCAAAGGACTATAGATGCCTAGACCTATATTATCGGAATAAAGCGTATCATGGCAATATGAGTATGCTAATATACTACCCGAAACACCGCTTTTGGCAGGTACATACTTATCATTAACTGAGAGAGGTGAAGCACGGTATAAACCGCATTGGAGCATTGCTTCATGCACCATTAATGCGGCAGCGTGCTTTTTGCTGACCATCTCTTGAAATATAAAGCCGATTTTAGCTAAATCTTTTGTTGTCATACGTAATGCGCATAACTGTAAATAGGTGTCTATCGTATTTTCAATGGAATCCTCTAAAAAGCCATATTGCTTTAAGTTTGCAGCAATTTCATAGTTGTTATAACTATTCGCTTTTTCGAAAAGAAAAATAGATTCGTCAACTGTAGATTCTACCTGAAAATATTGTCTAATGAACGCTATGATTGTACTAACCTTTTCACTGTTATTATCTCCTTTGATCATAGAAGCAATTGTTAGAGCGCCGGCATTGATAAAAGGATTTAGTATTAAATTATTGCTAAGAAATAGATCTGCAGACGTTGTATTATAATCAACCGTTGAAGCTGATAATTTCATTTTATTGGATACTTTTGCTGGTCCATAATGTTCAAGTACATAGAGCAGCGTGATAAACTTAGAAATACTTTGTATAGTAAAGGGCCGATTAAATGGCTGATTAGAGTAAATTTCCTCCTTAGAAAAAGCAATTGATACTTCGAAATACTGTTTGTCCTCTACTTGATTTCTAGGCAATGTTACTGGAATATAGCCTTCTACGTTACTATTTACATATTTTTGTGCCAGCTGTTCCCAATCATATTTTACATTATACGATTGTAGTTGCTTCATTAGCTTCCGTACTAGTTTTACCTTGTTTATAAACAACATCGCCTGCTAATGCATAAAGTAGTAACGTTGATGCAAAGTGTGCTGACAGCTGCGTTGGGTCCTGCTGAGGATACACCTCTACAAAATCCATACCAACTACACCTAATTTAGTCAGTTCATATACTAAAGTTAACAGTTCATAAGAAGTTAAACCATTTCCATCAACAGGTCCGCCTGGATTGAAAGCACAGTCTAGTACATCACTACAAATACTTACATATACGCAGTCCACATCTTGAGATGCTTGTTTATAAATATCCGCTGCAAGTTGGCGAATATTTTTGTGCTCACGAATATCATTAACAGTAATTGTTACTGCACCAGCTTCACGTGCATATTTTCCGCTTTCTGGCCAGTTACGTGGTCCATGAATACCTGTATGGATAATGCTTTCGTTACGTACATTTTCCTCTTCATATAAACGAGCAAATGGACTGCATCTTGCATATTCATCACCTTTATGAGAAGGCATATTATCGTAGTGTGTATCTAAGTGAACAATCCCCACTTTTTTACCCTTTTGCGCTAATGCACGCACGATTGGATATGTCACACCATGGTCGCCGCCCAGCCCGATAATAAACTTCCCTGAATCCCATAAATCAGAGGCAAAGTTTGTAATACGGTTCATTGTTTCGTCTACATCTGCAGGCACGATATCAATATCTCCTACATCGCCAAGACGTACATGTTCAAATACATCGATATGATCTAATTCAGGTAAATAGCCAGAATAACGTGCTGAGCATAAACGCATAACTTTAGGACCTAACTCACAACCTGTGTAATCGCCCCAAGTAACGGCACCTTCCCATGGAATACCATAGATAATTGCATCCACCTCAGAATAGTCCTTTGTTTTTGATAAATTTTTTGCACCTAGCATACATGGTGTGTTTCCGTAAATATTCGTCATAGTCATCATTCTCCTTTTAATTAAAATAAAATATAAATCTTTTTTTAAAAATTCTTTAAAAAGAAATCGCTTACTTTTTAAAATAAATAAAATATTCTCGAATATTTATAAATATTTTAAAATGCAATACTCTGTATTGTCAAACTATTTATTTATACCACTATGAGAAAAATTTACCAATTTATATCAAGTCGGCTTGTTTTCTAATTTTTAAACCCCTATCAACCCTTATGATTTCTAGTAAAATCATCATAGTCTCTTCAGCACATTACCTATGTAAAATCTATAAAAAAATGAAAAGGGCGCTCAAAAAGCTTTCACTTTTGAACACCCGTGTTCTGTATATACCTATTTTAATTTTTTCTACTATACAATAATGCTCCAAATTGCTGTGCACTTTATTAACAGAGCTCCTTGCAGGCTTCTATAAACTTTTTTGCACTGGAAGACAGTTGTCCTTCCCTATTATAGGCAATGCCTACTGAGCGTAAGTAAGGGGTTGTAAAATGTTTTTTTACTAAAGTTTTAGGACTAAACTGTAACAATGTCTCGGGCAAAACGGATATCCCTAGATTTGCATTTACCATAGACAATATTACTTGGTCTACTGCAATTTCATAGGCAATGACTGGTCGAATATCATTTTGAAAAAGCAATTGGTTAACATCTCTATCGATATTTCGCTTTGGCATAATCCAGCGCTCGTCTTTCAGCTGTTGGATATCTAATTGCGCTTGCTTTGCTAATGGATGCATCTCTGACATGATGCAAACAAGCGCATCCTGAAATAAAGGGATACATGCAAATTTCTTTGGCACAGGATTCACTAAAAAGCCCAAGTCAATAACCCCTGTTTGCAACCATTCTTCAATTTGATCGTAATCTCCATCGATTAAACGGATATGCAAATTTGGATGATATTCTTCAAAATAAGCAAGTACTTTCGGTATTAAAGTCAAAGATACACTAGGTATGACACCGATATGTAACGTACCTGATACTAAATTTTTCAATTTCGCAATCTCATTTTCTAGCTGTTCCTGTTGCTGCAAGATTGTATGAATATACTCAAAAAGGATTTCGCCTTCACTTGTCAGCTTGATATTATTGCGATGGCGATGAATAAGCGTTATATCAAATTCCTTTTCTAGGTTATTAATGGCATGGCTGATTGTCGACTGAGTTAGATTCAACTTCATACCTGTTTCTGAAAAACTACCTGTCTCAATTAATGTTTTTAATGCTATGTATTGCGAAAATGTCGCCATAGGTTCTCCTTTAATATGAATTTTATTAATACTCAAGTGTCTGAATATTCATTTGATTTATTTAAATTTTACCTACTATAATGAAACACAGCAAGTGATTTTCCAATGAAAGGGGAGTCAATATGACACAGGAAAAATTGCTAATGAAGGCATTATCAATGGATATTATTACTGCCAAGATGTTTACAGAATTAGATACATCGATTACAAAGGCATTTGGAAAACATGGACAAGAGCTTATTTTTAAAGGGCTGGAGGCTTATGGTTTAAAGGATGCGGAGATGTTGGCAAAAAAGGCAACAGCTGAAGGTGAAAATCATACATTTTATAATTATTTACCGTTTGAAATTGAGGGGTCACTTCAGTACGCAGAACTCACACCTTTCGCACGCTTCTCTAAAATGTTTGCTTTTATCGCAAAAGAAGTTGTCGATGTGTATGGGGAAAAAGGACAACTTGCTGTAAAGGAAGCTGTTCGAATTTATGGCGAAAAACGCGGCAATGGTATTGCGCAACGTGCTCGTGCGAATGGTTTGCCAAATTCAGTCGAAAATTATTTAAACAATTATGATATGGGGCGCAGTGACTTATTTAAAATCGATACAATATATAAAGAAAATGCGATTGAGCAGACTTTCACGCATTGTCCTCTTGGTCAACAGTGGGCAGATGACAACATGCATGAATACGGCATTCTGTACTGCCAAGCTATCGATCCTGCAGTAGCATATGGCTATAATAATAATTTCGAAGTGATCCATGATGAATATGTTTTAAAAGAAGGGCAATGTCACTTCATTTTTCACATGGAGGATAAATAACCATGATTCAAATTGAACGTGTTTCAAAGAGACTAAACGAGGTAAATCGCATAGGATTTGATGCAGAAACAGGTGGTCTTAACCGCTTCTCCTTTACAAAAGAAGAGCAGCAAGCAATTGATCTCGTTACACAATATATGCAACAAGCGGGTATGTCGGTTTCTATCGATGCGATTGGTAATGTTATCGGGCAAATGGGGCAAGGTGAGGAAACAATTATGTTAGGCTCCCATATCGATACAGTGCCAGATGGCGGACGCTTTGATGGTCTTCTAGGGGTGATTAGTGCCATTGAAGTCGCACAAAGCCTTTCAGAAAATCAGGTTGCATTTAACAAAGTATTAAAAGTAGTAGCTTTTAAGGATGAGGAAGGCACTCGTTTTGGCTTTGGTTTAATCGGTAGCAAGGCGATGGCAGGGTTATTAACTGAAGAACATTTGCAAATGACCGATGCCGATGGTGTTTCTATAGCAGAAGCGATGCAATCCTTTGATTTGTCTCCTGCTCGCATTAAGGAAGCAGAGATCCAACCAATAGCAGCTTATTTAGAATTGCATATTGAACAAGGAAAAGTCCTTGAAAGTGCAGGATTGCCAGTTGGTATTGTGACAGGGATTGCAGGGCCTCTTTGGCTTGAGTTAACAATTGAGGGCTTACGTGAGCACGCCGGTGCAACACCGATGGACATGCGCCAAGACGCTTTAACAGGGGCAAGTGAAATCATTGTAGAAATTGAAAAAATGATGCAGCAGCATATGCCTGCGGTGGCTACTGTAGGAAAGCTACATGTGGAGCCAAATGGGGTAAATGTAATTCCAGGTAAAGTTGTTTTTACAATTGATTTACGTGATATTGATGAGCAACTTATCGCTAAATATGAACAGAACATTTTGCAAATGGCGCAAACTATAGCAGACCGTCGCCAATTAAAGCTAACATACCGAGAATTGCAAAGAGTTAAGCCGGCTCAAGCAGACCCAGCTATTCAGCAATGCTTAGCTGCACAAATTGAAAAACGCGACATGCCTGCTCATTATTTAGTAAGCGGTGCAGGACATGATGCCATGTTTT
This sequence comes from Lysinibacillus odysseyi, assembly GCA_014595895.1. GTDB lineage: Bacteria > Bacillota > Bacilli > Bacillales_A > Planococcaceae > Lysinibacillus_B > Lysinibacillus_B odysseyi_A. The sequence continues at coordinate 146,170 of JABUKB010000003.1, forward strand.
TAGCTCAAAAAGCACCGATGGGCATGCTATTTGTCCGCTCGAAAGACGGAATTAGCCACAATCCTTTGGAGTACACAAGCTTAGAAGATATAGAAATAGCTACACATATTTTATATGACACTACTGTTGCATTATTAACAAAATAGTATATAAGAAGGTGAACGAATGTCCGGATTTGATATTGTATATGAAAGACGTCAATCAAATTCTGTTAAGTGGGATACTTTGCAGGATGTGTACAATGTGAACGATACTTCAGATTTATTAGCCATGTGGATTGCAGATATGGATTTTCCGCCACCTCCAGCTGTGATGGAAGCTTTAACGAGACGGATGCAACACCCGATTTTTGGCTATTCTACTATACCAAATACGCTAAAATCCGCAGTCGTTCAATGGTATGAACGTCGCCATCACTGGCAAATTGATCAAGATACAATACTTTTTAGACAAAGTGTCATATCTGCGATTGCCGATGTGGTAGCAACAATGACTGCTAAAGGAGACTGTGTGGCTATCTCAACGCCCGTTTACCCTCCTTTCTTTCAAATTCCGCATAATCTTGAGCGGGCGTTGATTAGGTGCCCATTAGTTGAAAGAAATGGTCATTATATAATGGATTTTGACGCACTAAGACTAGCTTTTGATAAAGCCAAACTTTTTATCCTATGCAATCCACATAATCCAGCAGGCATTGTATGGAATAGACAAGATTTAGAACGGTTAGTTGAACTTGCGATTGAATTTAACGTCACAATTCTCTCTGATGAAATCCATGCCGATATTTTATTAGACGGTGAAAGCTATACGCCTTTATTAACAGTAGCACGTGCAGATGAAGCGAATATTATCGCTTGCATCTCCCCTACTAAAACATTTAATATCGCGGGAATCCAAGCTTCGATGATGGTTGTTCCAAACAAAGCTACATTTAACCAATTAAAATCTTATGGATTCGCACACGGTCAAGTAGAATATAATACATTTGCTATTGCGGCTGTGGAAGCTGCCTATTCATCTGGCGAGCAATGGCTCGATGAATTTTTAAGCTATATTTCTAAAAATGCAGATTACGTAATTGCACAATTAACAAAAATACCTGGTATCCAGATTCAAAAGCCACAAGCTACCTACCTTTTATGGATTGACTATCGTCAGACAGGATTATGTGAGGAAGAAATCATGCAGCAATTACTTGATCACAACCTTGCACTTGATCCGGGCACTAAGTATGGGGAGCATGGCAATGGATTTTTACGAATGAATATTGCTACACCATTCTCTATAGTGAAGGAAGCTGTAAGTCGCTTTGAACAAGCAATGAACCAAACAATCGAGCCTCTTACATCACCAAGCAATATGTGAGATGAAGCTTTTATTGCATCAATATTTCCCACTTAATATTCAGGTGATAGATGAGGAAAAAGGAAATATTCTGCTCTATATAGTGTTTTAATTTGAAACATTCGCTAGCCGCTTTTGGCGAAAACAAATACAAGTGGAGGAAAAAGAGCTGTTTTCCTCCACTTGCTTTATTTATGGACTTATTAGTCAGTTATTATCAATTAAAAAATAACAATCCATAAATTCTTAATTTAGCAGCGAAATATGATTATTGCACATCAATTCGATCTAATGCAGGTGCTTGAATTGGTTCCTTGAAACTTTTAATATATGCAACCATCGCTTCATAATCAACTGGACCATTCACTAGGTTCTTGCCTTCTTTAAAGACAGTGAAACCGTCTCCGCCCGTTGCTAAGTAATTGTTTGCTGTCACTGTATAGATTTGAGCAGGATCTAACGAATTCCCTTCAGCATCGGTGATTTCTACAATTCGCTCACCAATCGGGGCGTTCTGATTCCATGTATATTGCAGACCGGATATTTGCAGCATACGAGGATAGCTTCCATTCCATTGCTGTTCCAAGATTTCCTTAATTTGCTCCCCTGTCAGTTCCATCGAAACCAGACTATTCCCAAATGGTGATGTAGTGTATACTTCTCCCCATGTTAGATCACCTGCATCGATGTCAGCACGTATTCCACCTGGATTCATAAAAGCAAAATCCGTACCCATTGCTGCACGGTGAGCGTCAGCCGTTAAACTGCCAAGCGTAGATTCACCGCTATTGTCCTGTTTTCTTGTTAATGGTTCGGTTACTTGTCCAAGGACTTCATTCACTAAAGGAGCTACCGTTTCCTTATAGGCATCTACCATTTCTTTTATTTCTGCATCAGGTTGGATCCCTTCATGATAGGTAGTCACAATTTCAGCCTCTTTGTGGACAATGTCTTTTGTTTTTGGATCAATCAGCAAATCAACATCAGAAAAAGCAGTTCCATTTGCGTAAGATTGCACGATTAACTTATTATCTACGACTGTATTGGCAAAACGATGGTTATGAGCTCCATAAATAACGTCTACTTCATCGTCTACCTCGTTTGCAAATTCAACCACATCTCCAGATGGATTCGAACCATCCTGATTTGATAAAGCCGAATTATGAGCTAAAACAACAATAGACTGGACACCTCGATCTTTTAACTCTGCGGCTGCTTTATTAATCGCTTCCACTTCATCTATAAATTCAAGGCCTTCGACGGCACTAGGTACAACAATATTAGGAGTTTCCTTGGTTACAACGCCAATAAATCCTATCGGCATACCGTTCACTTTTTCAATGATATATGGAGGGAGAATCGGTTCCCCGGTTTTTTCATCCACCACATTCGCTACCGTGAATGGGAAATTGGCTCCTTCGAAGTTACCCGTAGCCTCGTGATTACCACCATCAATCAAACGCTTCAATTCTTCAATGCCTTCATCAAATTCATGATTTCCCACGGTCGCTACATCCACACCCAGCTCATTAAATAATTGAATTGTCGGTTCATCCTGCAATAAAGAAGAAGTTGGTGCACTTGCTCCAATGGCATCGCCAACATGAACCATTAATGTATCGATTTTATTTCTTTTTGCTTCCTCTTCACGTTCTTTTAAATAAGCCGCTAAGTATTCAGCCCCGCCAACTTTCTTTCCTCCTACATTCCCGTATACATCAAGCTGACCGTGAAAGTCATTCATTCCCAGCAACTGAACTGGAATATACCTTTCTTTGTAATTGGAATGCTCAGGAGGAGCAGCTGAAACTGCTGTACCTAAAAGTGAAAAAGACAATAGCAACGATGTAATAACTTTTTTCTTATGTAACATTCTATTCATCATCTCCTTTTTAGTTATTATTACAACAGTATCTTTTAGATATTAAAATTTCATTATAGCTACATAAACTATTTGTTAAGTTTATGATGTCTTTCTAGCCAGAAGAGAAATATTCTAATCTATTCATCAAAATAGCATTATTTTTCAAGGGGAAAATATCCAATGAAATAGGGGCTGAAGCTTTATTTTTTATTATTTTCTCGATTTTACAATGGACTGTTGTTAAAACCTCATTTACTTACGAGACGGTTCACCGTAGCCACTCCAAATGTGATTTTAGAATATAGAAAATGAATTTGGAGATAGTAACAGTATACTTTTATTATTTGGAGGATTTACATGAATCTACAATCCGGAAAATATTATTGGCCTGCTACTTTTCCCGATGCTCCATCCTACCCGGCATTGGAAGAAGATCTATGTTGTGATGTATTGATAATTGGCGGCGGAAGCTCCGGGGCTCAATGTGCATACTATCTTGCCGATACGGATTTAGATGTGATTGTCATCGAAAAATCAACAATTGGCAGTGGCAGTACAAGTGCGAATACCGCCCTCCTTCAATACTCCGGCGAAAAAATGTTTACAGATTTAATCAATACCTTTGGAGCAAATTACATAACAAGACATTTGCAATTACTAAAGGAAGCCATTGATGAAATTGAAGCAGCCTCAAAAAATGTCACGTTAGATTGTGAATTCAACAGAAGAGATACTTTATATTCCGCCAGCTGTCCAGAAGATGTAGAAAAGCTGAAAAAGGAATATGAATTTTTAAAGGCGCACCATTGTGAACTTACCTTTTTGAAAAGAGAGGAAATTGAAGCCAAGTATCCTTTTAGCAGAGAGGCAGCGATTTATTCATATAATGATGCAGAAATCAATCCTTTTAGATTTACCCATGCACTATTAGATTATGCGGCAGGAAAAGGAATTCGCGTATACGAAAATACAGAAATGAACGGACATCATTACGAAAAAGAACGCGGCAGGATGATTGTCTCTACGAAGAATGGCCACTCTATACAAGCACGCTACGTTATTTTTGCAGCAGGATATGAAGGAATGGAAATCAAAAAGGAGAAGAAAGCGTGCTTTGTCAGCACATTTACAGTAACAACCAACCCAGTCGAGGATTTATCCTCTTGGTATAACAGGTCGCTCATTTGGGAAACCGCGCGCCCCTATTTATATATGCGGACAACGAAAGACAACAGGATTATCATAGGCGGACTTGATGATAATACGAAATATCCCGATGACAGGGACAGTAAGTTGATTCATAAAAAGAAGCAATTGATTCAAGAACTGAATAACCTATTTCCCGCTATACATGCACAAGCTGAGTTCTACTTGTCTGCCTTTTACGGCGGCACAGTTGATGGCATTCCTATTATCGGTAAATACGAACAATATCCCCAATGCTATTTTCTATTTGCCTTTGGTGATAATGGGACGGTATACAGCCAATTACTGTCGAAAATTATTGTAAAAGAAATTGTGGAAGGAGATAGTCCAGATTTAGTTCTATACCTACAAGATCGTCCTTCCCTAAACAAGGTTTAAAAAAGTGGGGATCGTCTCCCCATTTTTCTCATAAAATTTATCTACATAAAAAGACATCTATAGGGAACAGTAATGATGATTACGTACCTTTAATTGAAGGAGATGAATGAGATGTCTGAAATTCTTTATATTTCAACTGCAACAACTTATGGAGGGTTAGAAGGAAAAGTCGAATCATCAGACGGTGCAATCAATATGGCTACCGCTATACCAGGAACCGATAGAGACGAGGATTTAGAAGACGTTACAAATCCTGAAGAATTGTTCGCAGCAGCATACGCAACGTGTTTTGATAGCGCCCTACAAATAGTAGCGAATAAGGAAAGATTGAATGTGGAATCACAAGTTACAGCTACTGTGAAATTGTTAGAAGATGAGCAGGATGGATATAGATTATCTATTCACTTACAAGTTAAGGGCGAAAATATTGATAAAAACCAATTAGAAATGCTAGTCGAAAAAGCCAACCAAATCTGGCCTTATTCAGAAGAAAAAAGAAAAAACATGGAGTTAACTCTCGAAATAGATACAGTAAACCACTAAGTGACGAATGGACCCTGCAGTATTGTTCTAAAGGGTCTATATTTCGTTCATTTGCATATTTTCCTTCATACATATGACTTTTAACTATTTCCCGCCTTTATATCTGCATACTTATAGAAAAACCGACTGGAGTTGACGGCTTGAGCAAGTTCAATCCAGAAAAACTATTCGTTCAATATAGGAATGGTGTAACTACAACACAACCTGTTATTCCAAGACGTTACACACTTACTCACTCAGATGAGACGGGAGATTTATTTTTAACGATTGGAAATGAGTATGCTTGGGATAAAGTGAATACGAAAATGAGAGATGAGGTCTTGGGTGAATGGATTGTTAATGGTGGATGCTTATATTTCTATGTATATGTATATATAGATCAAGGAGAATATAGTCAAAATGCAGCCACAAAACGCAATGAAGTATTCAGGCGCGAGCTGCCACTTGCCCTAACAGCTATTCGATACGGCGATAGATTACTATTTAATAAATATGCTTACCTGGATTGCGCTACTATCATCGTCAATTTTATATCTACTTACCCTCAATTTGCTAGGCAAGAGAATTGGGGGAACTTCAGCAGCTTATCTATGTCATTCGATTAGCATTTATAGATAGCAGAGGAAATATAGTTGCTTTGAGAATTTCACCATAACAGCACTCCCTGGCAACATTAGAAAAACAATGTGCAGCTGAACATCCATTACCCTTTCCAAATTCTAAAATGGCTTTAACAAGCAAACACACTAGAGGCAAGTAATCGTTAATGATTACTTGCCTCTTCTCTTAAAATATTTGAGACCTTTCATAACCGCCCTCGCCATTATATAGCGATGTTTATAATGCAGCAGACCCGCCATCCATTGAAATGACGACACCATGGATATATAGTCCTTCCTCGCTAAGTAAAAATCAAATTGCTTTACTGCCTCAGAGCTACCCCTTTGGAAAAATAATTGTAAAAGTTGTCCCTTTATTTACTTCGCTTTCAATCTCGATGGAAGCATCATGATAAGTTAGCACTTCCTGCACAATGGATAAACCTAAACCCATTCCATCTTTATTTCGGGCTTTATCTACTCGATAAAAGCGTTCAAATATCTTGTCCAATAAATGTTTTTCTATGCCAACGCCTGTGTCTTTAATCTTCACGACAACTCGAGATTCCTCTTCAATACTTTGAATGCTTATTTCCCCATACTCCTTATTGTATTTAATCGCATTTCCAATTAAATTTTCCCATGCATTCATCAATAGCGATCGGTCTGCATAAACCGTTGCAGGATGTAGCTCTATTTTAATTTCAAGCCCTTTTTCTTCTATACGCCATAACATAGAATGTACAACTTGATGGAGCTGCTCATCTATCTGTACTAGCTGTTTATTAATCGGGTATGTTCCTTGATCGATGGATGTAAGGATGAGCAATTGTTTTGTTAAATTGGATAAACGTTTTGCTTCTGTTTGGATAATTCTATTGTATCCTTTTCCTTCCTCTGAAGAGATTTCCCTTTCAAGAAGCTCTGAATATCCTTGAATATTTAATAAAGGTGATTGAAAATCATGAGAAACATTATTCACAAACTTTTTTCTTCCTTCATCTGTGTTCGCTAACTTCTGTTGCATCATACGGAAACTATCAGCTAGCTGTCCGATTTCATCCTTTCGATTGATCATCAAAGGATAATTAAAGTTATGATTCGCAATTTCTTGCGTTGCACTTGTTAATTCTGAGATTGAGCGGGTCAACCTTCGAGATAACAGCAATATTCCTATGATACTACTAATAAAAACAGCAAAGATAAACCCAAAAATGATTAAATGAAACTCTGTAAAGAAGCTTGTATTATTTGAACGTAAAAATAGTGCATACTCTTCGCCTTCAACCTCTATTTTCGTTCCCACAGTATTTTTTATATCATTTGCAAAATGACTCATCATTAAGTATGAATCTTTAAAGGATTTAACACCATGGTACGTATCTTCTCCTTCAAATAATGCATACATTTGATTATTTAATTCCTTGTCATGAAACTGCTCGCCAAACGTAATCATTTCTCCGTCTCTTTTAACTAGTGCAATTTGGTAACCCAAGTGGCTCATAGTCTGCAAAAAATCGGAAGACCCCTGAAGAGTGGTTTCATGTACTTCCATTTGTTCCGATAACTGTTCTGTAATATCGAGATAGCGATTATTCAATTGTTCCTTCACAAACGCAACATACAGTATATTGGAACAAATAAATCCAATGAAAATACTTATGCAAATAATAATCATTGTATATAAAATAAAACGCTGTAGTAATTTCATCTTTTTACCTCAAGTCGATAGCCAAAGCCCCGTATTGTGACAATTTCAATGGTCGCTTCAGCTCTTTTTAATCGTTCCCGTATTCGATTAATATGCGTATTTAATGTAAATTCGGGCTGTTCTAAGGTCTCGCCCCATATTTCATCAATTAAATCCCAGCGGCTTACGTTTCGGCCCGTCCGCTGCAATAAATATAATAAAATCTCCAATTCCTTCATTGGCCAAATAAATTGTTTCTCTCCAATGCTTAACTCCCAAGTATCCTTATCCATTTTGACATTCCCAACTACACTTTGTGCTTGATGGATTTTTCGATAGCGTCTTAAAATGGCATTTACTCGAAATAGCAACTCCTTTGTTTCAAAAGGTTTGACGATATAATCATCAATCCCTTGCCCAAAGCCCCTCTCTTTATCTTCAATTTGCCCTTTCGCCGTTAACAAAATAACGGGAATTTCATACTGTTTAGTGACTATGTTCGCTAATTGAAAGCCATTCATTCCAGGCATCATAACATCAATGATTGCTAAATCAAATGGATGTTGTTGCAAAAAAGCAAGCGCTGCCTCGGCATTGCTTGCTTTTTTCACATTATATCCAGCCTGTTCTAAATGGATAGAAACTAATTGCAAAATCGCTTCATCGTCGTCTACGATCAATAATGGCAATTACATTTCCTCCTTTATAGACTTATTTTTTATCTTTTTCAAAGAATAAAATGAGTGAAGGTAATAACATTCCGCGTACTAAGAATGTATCAATAATAATCCCGATTGCAACGATAAATCCAAAAATAAATAAATCTGTAATCGGCATTGTCGTTAATGCTGCAAACGTTGCTGCAAGAATAATACCTGCTGACGAGATTACCCCACCTGTATTACGTATAGCAACTTCTAAGGCATCTTTTACTTTTAAATGTTTACGCTCCTCTAAGAAACGGCTCACAAGAATAATATTATAGTCAATACCTAACGCTACTAAAAATACAAAGGCATAAACCGGAGCACGGGTTGAAATGGCATCATAGCCAAATAACACATCTACTAAGAAAATCCCTAAACCTAACGCTGATACAAATGAGATTAAAATCGTTGCCATCATGTAGATTGGCATTTTAACGGATTTTGTAAGAACTAGTAACAATACAAGAATAAGTAATGTTTCCAGAATGACAATCTTGATGATATCTTGTTTATTCACTTGTTGTTCATCGACTAATTTTGACGTTGTTCCGGTAAATGATAACTCAACTTCTTGATCATTTGATAAACGGTAGGTTGCATGATCTGCACGGAATTCCTCCAAAAATTCAATAGCTTCGATACTATATGGGTTTTCCTTTAACGATACCGTTATTTTACCGTATTGCCCATCCTCTGTTAACCCGGAAGCTCTTGCAGAACCAATCTGTTCATTGTCTGAGAACGAGGTTGCAATTTCCTGTAATTGTTCTTGAGTTAGGTCTTCACCAGTAACAAGAACTGTTGTTTGAGCTAAATCTCCTTTATTGAACTTCTCCTCTACTATTTCAAATGCTACACGTGATGGTAAGTCCTCAGGGAAGTTTTTTACCGAGTTAAATTCATAATCCAAATTGAATATATTGGCTACTGTGACTAATAAAAATAATAGTACTGTGCCACCAACCAAACCTGGTTTCTGTACAACAAATTTTGCAATAGGTCCCCAAATACCATGTTTCACTTCTTTTGTATCACCATATTTAGGTACCTTTGGCCAGAACGCTTTACGTCCAAATAACGCAAATAATGCTGGAATAAGAGTTACAGAAGCAAGCATGATGACGATCATTGCAGCACCAAATATTGGCGCAAAGTTTTGGTAATCACGGAAATCCGCAAAGTATAAAATGATCATCGCTGCAAATACAGTACCACCTGCAAATAAGACCGGCGTCGCAGTTGCACGCATTGCTACTTTCATTGCTTCATATTTATCTTCATAATGATTTAGTTCTTCTCTATAACGAGAAAATACAAATAATGAATAATCAATAACGGCTGCAAACAATAAAATACTCATAATTGAAGTTGTTTGGTTATTGATTTCAAGTCCCCCTGCACCAAGCAAAGCGACTGTTTGATTAACTACTTGATAGACTACTACTGTTGCAAATAGTGGAATAATTGCAAGTAGGGGGGAACGATAAATAGCAATTAATAACACTAAAATAATTGCGATTGTTGCAAATAATAGTTTTAAGTCTGCAGATTGAAATAACTTTACCGTATCGCCTGCAATACCTGCCGGACCAGTAATATAAAAATCTGTATTTAATTCGTCTGCAATTTTTGTCCCTACCTCAGTTGTGTCATCATTAATCTGTGCATAGTCCCCGCTTCCTAAACCAGCTTTCAGATTCATCGGAACAATCATTGTGGTTTTATCTTCTGACAAAAACGCTGATAATGCTTGAGGAGGCAATACGGATATATCGACAATGTCTTCTATTCCCTCAATATTTGCGGCTTTAATTCCATCAATAATAGCAATAACGTTTTCTATTGCCAATTCCTCGTCCGGATTATGGAATACATAAATCCCTGGAGTTCCTTGATCATTCGGGAAATACTCATCTAATTTATTTTGTGTAATTATGGATTGCGCTTCATCAGGCAGTGATTGGAAATTAGTGACTTTATACTCCTCTAATCTAGGTCCTGCGCTAATCCCAACCATTAAAACTAGCCAAAGTATAACAGTGATCCATGCTCCTTTTTTTGTAGCGACTTTATCTGTGAATGATTTTAATAAATTCATCGTTTTCCTCCTTTTCATAACCCTTTTTGAGTATATATTTGATTTATAAACTCTATATAAATTCAAATTTTGCCGTAGCAAATGGGAAAGAAAGAATAAAAAGCTTATGTAAAATGGAATGCAAAAATCCTGAAATTTCATAAAAGGGCAGTTCTTTTCTAAATCAAAAGAGAATTCTATCGATTATTGAATCGATAGAATTCTCTTTCACCCTGCATTTCTTCTACCAGAAGAAGGCTGGAGCTAATGCAATGCCTGTAATTACACCTAATGCAAGGCCATATCCAAACCCTGGACGGAATCCCCAAAAGCCAAGTCCGTATCCACCAAAATTATTATCTGGCATAAGCCAAACCTGTCTGTTATCTACCCTTGTAATCCTACCAACGTGTACATTTCCTTTATTATCGTTGATTCGTACACGTCTCCCTTGGTATTTACAACATAAATCATATGCTTGATTTGGATTCATCTTCTATCCTCCTCTCATAAAAAAGATATACTACTATATGTTTAAAATTTTCGCACATACAGGCGTATTTTCTATTTCATATACTAAAAATAAAGGAGGAAGCTCATGCCCGTTCTTTCCACAAAATATCTTTTCGAAGAAGAAAGTGATCGACAGCGACTTGCTGGTGAATTAGTGAAAGAGATTTTTCCGGGGGCACCCCCTGAAGCAATTGAATATGAACTATTGCAACAAGGCTTACTTCAAAAAGGGAGGATATCTCTATCCCTTGATGTTTGGCAGCTAATAGAACACCAATTTCAGACGTTAATGCTTCATTGGGAAGGTCCTAATATTCCCATTTATATTTTCCCGATAGCAAACGGATTTAAGAAAAATGGGATGGCCTATCGAGAAGGAATTTGCCTCTTTATTTCTGCAAAATTAACGGCAAAAGAATTACAAGCTCTCTTTACACATGAATATCACCATATGTGTCGTCGAGCTTTTATAAATGAACCTCCAACGTTAATGGATTCGCTTGTTATGGAAGGTCTTGCTGAGGATGCTGTTGAAAATTTATTTGGAAGGGACTATTTAAGTGATTGGACACAATCCTACTCCTTAACGGACGTACAAAACTATTGGGATTCACATTTTGTCTCTGCACTCTATCAAAGAGGACTACATCTGCACAAACCTTTTTTATTTGGAGACGATCTATTAAAGCTACCTCCTTGGATTGGCTACTGTGCAGGGTATCGAATTGTTGAGGCTTTTAAAGAAAGATGCGGTTCATTTAGCATAAAAGAACTTATGCAGATGAACACAGAGGATATCATTGATGGGGCAGGGTTCAGACGGAATTAGGGATAAGTTTTATATGCTACCTAAAACACTTGTTGTATGAGCGTTCTAGGTAGTTCTTTTTTACACAGTCTTTATTTATATTACGGTTCACCATATTGTAAATAAATGGCGTTTTATATTCTATTTTTTAATATATACTGCTCAGGATCAACAGAAGTATACTTGCTATTAAGTAATAACTCATATGATTTCCGTTACTTATACTAAATCTAAAGCTATTTCTACCATTTGTGTAAATGAAGTTTGTCTTTCCTCTTGTGTTGCTTGTTCATGTGTAATCATGTGGTCACTTACTGTTAAAATTGTTAATGCTTTCACTCCAGCACTAGCGGCATTTAAATACAAACTTGTCGTTTCCATTTCTTCCGCTAATATTCCCATCTTCGCCCACTTCTCTGTTGCTGTTTTATCGGCATTATAGAAAACATCACTAGATAGTACATTGCCTACATGAACCTTATAATTTTTTTCATCAGCTATTTTCTTAGCTTTTTCTAATAATTCATATGACGCTGTTATGGGAAATTGACCTGGTAGATCCCACTGATGTAGATAATTTGAATTGGTTGCTGCTCCCATAGCAAGCACGATATCATATAACTTAATATCATTTTGCATAGCCCCACATGAGCCTACTCGAATTAAGTTTTTCACTCCAAAAATATTAATGAGTTCCCATGAATAAATCGCCATGCTTGGTGTCCCCATACCGGTACCCATAACCGAAATTTTCTTTCCTTTATACTCGCCTGTGTACCCTAACATACCTCTAACTTCATTAAAAAGAGCAGGTTTTTCTAAAAAGGTTTCAGCTATAAACTTTGCACGAAGTGGATCTCCTGGCAAAAGTATAGTTTCCGCTATTTCTATTCCATTCGGCTTAATATGAGGTGTTTCTTTTAATTCATTGTTATTCATTTCATTCTCTCCTTACTATCTTTTTATTATTGTTAACCACCCCCAAAACTTTAATCCAAATTAAATAAAATCTAATTTATGTTACGGTTCGCTGCACTTCATTTAAGTGAAGTTTTTTCATGATTTTATATGATACAACTAAGACCAAGGAGCCTGTGCTTTCACGGCTTAATAATATTTTGTTACAATTAATTAATACTGGTTATCATGAAAATAAAGAAAACAATAGGATGGTATATATGGTTGGAATGGGATATCGAACAATTAAGACTGCAATAGGAGCAGGGTTAGCAATTTGGATTGCAAGTTTACTCGACCTGGAATTCGCGTCATTTGCGGCCATAATCGTTATTATGTGTATTGAGAAGACAAAGAAAAAGACATTACATTCCATTCAGAAAAAATTCTTCGCATCAATTTTATCTTTAATTCTTGGTTCCATCTGTTTTGAATTATTAGGATATCAACCCATTGTCTTAACTCTATTTATCCTATTATTTGTCCCAATCCTTGTAAAAGTCCGTATTCAAGAAGGTTTGATCACAAGCATAGTTATAGTTCTACATATTTATACAGTAGAGGAAGCCAATCTCGAAAATTTATTGAATGAACTTTATATTATTTTTATTGGTATAGGAATTGCCTTACTCGTAAACAGCATTATGCCTAGCTTTAAAAAAGACATTCAAAAATATAAAACAGACATTGAAAATAAATTCAGCGTTATACTATACGAATTTTCAACATTTTTAAAGGACAGTAAGCGAAACTGGAATGGGAAAGAATTAATCGAAGTAGAAAATCTCCTTAATCAGGCTAAGAGCATAGCGATACAAGATGTAGAAAACCATCTGTTAAGAAAAGAAAATAGAGATTATTATTATTTTGAAATGCGCGAGGATCAGCTAGAAATTCTAAAACGGATGGCAGCTATTGTAAGCCTTGTTTCTTCATCAGAGTTAGATATTAAACAAAGAGGGATGCTTGCTGATATCTTTCTGAACATCAGTCAGCACGTGGATTCAGGAGATACCACTATTGCGTTAAAGCAATTAGAGGAGTACGAAGAGTCCATACGTGAAACAGAATTACCGAAGACAAGGGAAGAATTTGAAATTAGAGCAAATCTATTTTATTTAAATTTTGAAATTAAGAACTACTTAATGATTAAGAAAAATCTTTTCACCGGAAATAAACCCTAGTCCTATTGGCTAGTTATCACCCGGGCAATACCAGGAGGATAGATTTTTGGACTTATTTAGCCAAGCGACTTGTCCCTGTGGTTTTCCTCTAAATTAACCATTGTAGAGAATTGACGTTGCTGAGATGTTATGGAAATAGAAATTCTTAATCAATCGTCTATAGCACTATTTGCCAATGCAAATAGTGCTTTTTTAAACTGCACTTACACTTATGATATTATATGAAAGTTTCGAAATGCCAGATAAAGTTATTAATATATCAGTTTTGCCAGAAAATTAATAAAGTAAATTTAGGAGACTCCCCTCTATTTATGATACGGTTCTCCGTGACTAATGTAAGCACATTTATCGTCTTTTACATAAAAAAGAGAGATCATTTTTCTATGAAATCTCTTTTCGAAAATAGCAATCTGTTACATCCTGTTCCCCCAAGTAAAATCACATTAGCGAGCTACCCTTTCAGGTGTCGGTTGAATGGCTATAGAGAATTTCCATTGATACAAAATGCTTCATTAAAATCGGAATTTAACTCGGACAGTGGCAGTCACCGTTATCCTTCCCGGTTCAATCGGCGTAACATATTGTTGATTACTTAGTTGAAGCGACTTATAGGGTAGTGGTGCAGTCGTATTTGGCTCTTCAATTATTTCTACTGGCAAGGCTTGTAAAGTTACATGCATCGTTTTAGCTATAGATTTTGCTTTTGCCATTGCATCTTTCATAGCAAACTGAAGTGCCTGTCGGTAGTAGGCGTTTGCATTTACTATGTTAAACTGAATAGCCGATATATGATTAGCCCCATTTTTTATCGCGGTATCAATTACTGTACCTACTTGACCAATGCCTGTTATTTTTACAGTAACTGCATTTTGTACTTCATACCCTCTTAACACTTGTCTTCCTTCGATAAAATCATAGTTTGGAAAAACTGCATAAACAGTTGTTTTAATTGCTTCCCTTGGAATATTTAGCTCTATTAGCGACTCAATGACGCGATTCATAATGATCGCATTTTCTTGCTGAGCTGCACTAACATTGTTCCCTTCCGTCCGAACTTCTATTTGAATTTGCGCATAATCCGGTTGCGCAACAATTTCTCCAATCCCTGTTACTGTAATTTCCCTTGGTGAGGTAGCCAATGGTTGCAACATCATTTGCGGATAATACAATAACTTCCACCTTTCTTTTAATTGGTTTTCAATATCATATGCGCTTTGTCTAGGTAGTTGTTCTTTTTCATTGTTAAGCTCGATGCCGAAATGCATGGATTCAATGGTTACGGTCACTCGATACAAATTCGTTTTTTCAATTACTTTTACAGAATTACGCCATTCCCTATACTGCCAGATTTGTTGCATATCCTATGCATACTAAAAATTTCAGTTCATATTCATTTATATTTTTGAATTAAAAAACAGTGTAGTTTAAATCTAAACACTACACTGTTTGCTGAAAAGAAATTGTTTATTTATTATAAAAAATTAACGGCATCAAAGAGAAAACCGGACTTATTTATGATGCAGTTCTCCGTAACTAATGTAATTATGTTAAAAAAACATTTTGTAATATTATTATATTAATTAGACAGACATTTTAGCTAGACGCTTTTCTCTATACGCTAAACCTTGTGCTAAAAGAGCCGCACCAATCATTTGCATGACTATTTTTACAATCACTTGACCAACGATAGCTGCTGGGACAGCTACCCAAGGTACAAAGCCTGCACCAATTGGACTTAAGCCTACAACTACAAAGATAACTGAATCTAACAAACCACCCACAATTCCACTATAAAACACACGCCATGCCATCGGTAATTTTAAACGTGTATAGATTTCTGTATCTGCAGTTTCTGCTACTAAAAATGATAAGGCTGAAGCTGCAACGATGACTAATGTATCTCCTAATAAATAGGACGCCACTGCTGATAAAACTAACGCTAAGAAAATAAAGGCGTATGTCTTTTTGCGACCATATTTATTTTGAACTAAGTCACGGAAAATAAATGTCGCCCCAATAAAGAATGAGCCCATCGGTACAATAAACATTCCAAATTCAAGCGGCATAAATCTTGCGGTTACGACATTTGCCGCAACAATTGATACTAAATAAAGTAAAACTCTCATCATAAAATCCTCCTATTTTAACGATTGTGCATAAGCTTCCATTCCTTGCAGACGAAGCTTACATGCTGGACACTCTCCGCATCCATCCGCGATTATTCCGTTATAACATGTCAATGTTTTTTGACGTACAAAGTCAAACGCACCTAGTTGATCCGCTAAAGCCCAAGTCTCTGCTTTATTGATCCACATGAGTGGCGTATGTATAACAAATGATGTATCCATCGATAAATTTAATGTAACATTTAGTGATTTTACAAAGGCATCGCGACAATCTGGGTAGCCACTAAAATCAGTTTCACATACACCGGTCACAATATGCTTCGCGCCAATTTGACTTGCTAAAATTCCTGCGAATGATAAAAAAACCAAATTACTACCTGGCACAAACGTAGATGGGAGCTCGCCTTCTGCTCCTTCTTTTATTTCGATATCAGCACGTGTTAAAGCATTCGGTGCTAACTGATTCAAGAGCGACATATTTAAAATATGATGTCGTACATTCAACTCCTGTGCAATCTGTTTCGCGCACTCAATTTCCAGTGCATGTCGTTGCCCATAATCAAACGTTACGACTTCTACCTCTTTAAAGTTTTTTAAAGCCCAAAACAAACACGTTGTACTATCTTGACCGCCACTAAATACAACGACGGCTTTATCAGATTTCATTATTTTTTCTCCTCTCCTTGAAAATAAAAACAGCACTAAGATACAGTGCTGTTTGATCTTAGTTTTTTATAGAGGGTCGCTAATAACCTCTCTTTGCAAGCAAAGTTTATGGAATTTAAAAATTATCGATTATCAATTTTTTCAGGATATAAATCATGATTCATTAAACGGTAGTTTGCTATTTCTTCATATTTCGTACCTAGACGACCGTAGTTACACCATGGATCGATTGAAATACCTCCACGTGGCGTAAACTTGCCCCATACTTCAATATAGCGGGGATCTAAAAGTTTAATTAAATCATTCATAATAATATTTACACAATCTTCGTGGAAATCCCCGTGATTGCGGAAACTAAATAAATATAATTTTAACGACTTACTTTCCACAATTTTTTTATCTGGAATATAAGATATATACATCGTTGCAAAATCCGGCTGCTGCGTAATCGGACAAAGACTTGTAAACTCCGGACAATTAAATTTCACAAAATAATCACGGTCTACATGTAAATTGTCAACAGACTCTAATACTTCTGGTGCATATGCAAATGTGTAACTCACATTTTGATTTCCTAATAATGTTAAATCCTCTAATCCTTCTGTTTGGTGACGACCAGACATAAAAAAACCTCCTTAAGCTAATACCGGAGTATTCTAAGGAGGGCTAACTATAACGACTATAAACAAACATCGGAGGCATAAAAAAAGCCACATCCGATATGGACATGGCGTAATATACATGTATCCATAGTTTTTTATAGAGGGTATCAGCTATGAACCTCTCCTGAACAACTCAGGTATTTTAATATTTTCCATTGTATTACAAATATTAGAAACTGTAAATCATTATTTTCAAACTACTACAAATTGAAAAAATATCGAATTTCCCCTGTATTATCTTCTCTCAAAGCTTGCTCAGCAAGACAGTCATTTCTCTATAATTATTTGAGTGACTGAAACCAAAATAACACAAATATTGTTAATCGACCTATTGTTG
Source organism: Lysinibacillus odysseyi (assembly GCA_014595895.1). Lineage (GTDB taxonomy): Bacteria > Bacillota > Bacilli > Bacillales_A > Planococcaceae > Lysinibacillus_B > Lysinibacillus_B odysseyi_A. The sequence goes on from JABUKB010000003.1 coordinate 163,831, forward strand.
ATTAATCTAACGTATATTACACTAAAAACAAGAGTGCAATAAACTACGGCAGGAGATATGCAATGAAAAATCTTTTTAAACCAGGAATCGTTATTTTAGACAAACTAACATTCAGTAAAAAATTTATGCTGTTATTCATCATCATCATATTAACATTTAGTTACCTGTTGTTGGATATTGTACAACAAACAAATAATCGAATTGCTACGATTAAAAAAGAGGCAACGGGAATTGACTTGATTGAAGAAGTTTATCCTGTAGTAAAATTCATGCAACAACACCGTGGCCTTACGGTAAACTTATTGAGTGGAGATGCTTCCGCAGCTCCCAAAAGAGAAGACGCTGGTAAAAATGTAAACGATTCATTCGCTGTGTTACTGAAAGAGGTAGAAAATTACCCATCTTATACAGAAATTGAATCAAACATCAATACATTGAATGAAGATTGGAAGCAAGTACAATCTACATCAGCAAATGGTACTTCTAAAGAGGCCTTTGCATTACACAGTGATTTAATTGCCGAGATATTAGGTTTAATTAAGATAATTGCAGAAGAGACTAAGCTTTCATTAGAATCCGATGCGACAAAACATCATTTAAATAAATTACTAACTGAAACCTTACCACCTATTACAGAAAACATGGCGAAAGCACGTGGGACAGGAGTCGGGGTGGCGACAAAAAAAGAATTAACTGACGACAATCGTTACCAGCTCTTATTTCTAATGCAAACGATGCAAAGCTATGTAGACGCATCATCTAATGATTATGAAGCGATTTTCAAATTAGATCCTTCGTTAAAAACAAGATTGGAAACACAAGCAAATGAATCATTAAAGAGTACGGAAGAGATTTTAGCTATCATTGATAAAGAATTATTGAAAGCTGAGACGATTACCATTGTCCCTTCTAATTATTTTGATTTAACGACTGCTAACATTGATTCGATTTTCGATTTAATTGATTTTCAAAAGAATGAACTGCAACATCGTTTAGAGAATGATCTAGCATTATATGAAAAGAAACGTGCTACAACATTAGCTGTTATTGCAGTTATTGTGTTCATCTTACTTTATGCTTTACTCTCATTTTATTTCAGTATTCAGACGAAAGTAAAATCGATTCAGCACGTTACCGAACAACTAGCTACGGGCGATTTAACAAAGCATGTCGCCATCACATCAAAAGATGAATTTGCATCCATTTCAACATCACTAAATGAAATGATTGAAGAAATCAAAAGGGTCATTACAAATAGTAAAACAACAGCTAAATCTGTCGAGTCTTCTAGTAAAGATTTATTCACAATCACGGAAGAAACAACAGAAGCGACAAATTATATTTCTGAATCAATAGAAAAAGTATCAGAAATCATCGAAGATCAATTGGAACAATCAAGAAATAACGTAAAATTAATGGATGATGCAGCTCAGCAATTAGAGATGATTGCACAAGCACATGTTCATGTGTTAGATGCTTCTGACGCTACACTACGTGAAGTAGAAGACGGAGATCAAAACTTTGATAATTTGACTAAACAAATGACTGTTATTACACAATCCGTGGACACTACTTCAGAAGTAATCCATCAATTAAACGAGCGTTCCAAGGAAATCGGTTTGATTTTAGATGCGATTGTTTCCATCGCAGCACAGACAAATTTGTTAAGTTTGAATGCAGCAATTGAAGCTGCGCGTGCGGGAGAACATGGGAAAGGCTTTGCCGTTGTAGCTGATGAAGTACGAAAATTAGCCGATGAATCATCCCGTTTGACAGAACAAATTCGCCATATTGTTCAAGGAATTCAACAAGATACAACAACTTCCGTAACCGCTATGCAAAATGTATCGAATGAAACAGTAGCTGGCACAAATTTAATCTATACAACAAAAGACTCGTTAACTCGAATCTTCGAACGAACAAGAAATGTTTCAGAAGAAATTCATACCGTTATAAAATCGGTTGACACCGTTGCAAAAGAAATGAAAATATTAGATGATTCTATTCATTTAGAAGCTGACCAAGCAAAAGTATCAGAGCACAATATTCAATCTATTGTAGCAGCAACAGAACAACAACTCGCTGCAATGGAGGAAGTAACTGCTTCCGCTCAAATACTAAGTGATAAAGCTTTACAATTAAAAGATACGATGGAAAATTTCAAAACGGAGGAATGACCATTCCGTTTACACTCTAAGAGCCTCTTTAAAGGAGGCTCTTTTTTATCATCAATAAAACTTATATTGTTTTTACTCATGATGATTAATAAATGCACTTAAGTATTGACCACTATCTCATTGTTCTCTAACAGCGGTGTTTTAGCTTCAACACCGAGCTTTTTTAATAGTTTTGCAATGGTTTGCATAGCACTTTTAGAGTTGATTTTTCCTTCTATGTAATAGATTTCACCCGTTAAAGTAGATTGGTACTCACGAATGGTAGTGAATTTTCTTCTATCCAAATGCACTGGCTGCATTGCTATTGCATAACGTTTTCCCCCGTCACCGCTTCCAAGAATGACACCTTCATCAACGAGTTCTCTTAATGGAAGACCTTGTTCCTCAATCCATTGCAGTGTCTTGTTCCAAATTTGCGGAACACTTTCGCCTGTTAAGACCTTTTCATTTCCTTCATGATGAATGATAATGGTTAGCTCATCCCATCTTTTATGGATCGTTCTTTGGAATTGAGGAGAGAAATTCCATAATTCATCTACATCATTTTCTTCATCTAGGATCCAGCGAATCGTTCTAAACACATCACCGTACGTTTCTGTTACGACCATCTTTACATAGTCTCTTTCTTCACTATCGTCTTCGTTGGATATATTCGTAATTGCTTTCATAACATCTTCAAATCGGTCGTATATAGAGCGAGCCAAAATCCTTTCTTCTTCTATGGTAGCTAGCTTTTCGCGTTTGTTTTTATATGGCATCCGTAACGCGTCTACATATTGTTGAATGATAGGTTTGGCATATATATTTAAGTCCGGATTATCCAAACAAGGCATTAGAACGAAGTCTACCAGTTGCTGATAATCAATTCCAATCCATCTAGAACTCCCAAAAGTTGCTTCATTCGACTCTTTCATTTGGCTTTTCGGGACTAATGCAACGAGTAGAAACTTATCATCTTTAAAAGTTTCCTCAAATTTCCGTAAATATTTATTGCATTGATTTACGTCCACTCTTGCATATACCTTTTGTTCTACAGCAAGGATCAATTTTTGCTCATTCGTTTTCTCTTTTTCATCAACGATATTTACTTTGAAAAAGACATCCAGCCTTCCTTTTTCATCATTTCTCTCCAATTCTTCCTCTACTTCATATATATCTAGTTTATTTATATCCTTTTCTGCGATTACCTCAGGATTTCGGAATTGATTTACATTTAGCATCGCAATATCGGTAATGTCATCAATATTTTTATCCGCTGACTCTGCTACAATCATTAAAAATCTTTGAAAAGGATAATAGCCTAACATATGTCGCTCTGTCGGATTTAAAAGCCATGATAAAAACTTTGAGTGCCAAGTTTCAAGATGAGTCGCTCCTACAACATGAAACACATTTGGTCGGTCAATTAAAAATTTTAATGCAACAAAATCTTTGTCCATTGTTAGTTCATAAAGCATCCGTTTAAGGGATTTCATCACATATTTCCTCCTGCTAATGTTTTGATGTAAATGGAAATCATATGTATAAAAAAGAAGCCCTTTTCTAACAGAATGAAGTTACTACATATTATTCGAAAAGAGGACTTCCCTATGGAATAAGTCTACTATAGCTATTGTGAATGTACTAACCAACCATACTGATAAAAAGTTAACACTACTATGTTGCCATTAAGAAAAGCCTGGGATGGGTAAACAAACAATGGAAAATATAAAGAAGCGGGCCCCAAAGGTGGTACAATAATCACCGCTATTTACATGCTGATTATTCAAGTAAGCAAAAGGGTATGACGATTTAACGCCATACCCCCTATTTTATCGTTTTTGCATTTTGTACTTGGAACTTTAAGTAATATCTTTTGTCCACTCGGCAACTTTCGCTTCATTTTCTTTAATCCATTTTTTTGCTGCATCTTTAGGATCCATGCCTTCCATAATATCATACATAACACTTTCTATATCTTCCGGAGTCCAGTGGAAATTTTTGAGAACGCTGTATGCTCCCGGATTATCCTCTTTAAATCCTATACGTGCAAATGTACCGATATACTCTTCAGTTCCATACATTCCTTTAGGGTCATCTAAATATTTCAAATCAAATGAGTTAAATTTCCAGTGAGGAGACCAACCTGTCACTATGATTTCCTCTCCGTTCTCAATCGCCTGCTTAAGAGCCCCTGTCATTGCTACTGAAGATGAGCTAATTACCTTCCACCCTTCAAGGTTAGGATATATCTCATGCGCATTTTCTGTAGTTCCTGTTATATTTGCTCCTGGTTCAATGGCCGTTATCGTTTTACCTGCTTCATCTGTTAAATCTTCGATAGAGTCCACCTCCATATAACTAGGCACTACTAATCCAATCTTCCCACCTTTTAGATTTTCACCTAAATCATCTAAACGACCCTTGTACTTCTCAACTTGTGGGGCATGCGTCTGTGGCAGCCAAGCTGATACCATGCCATCAACCTCTCCATTAGCAAGGGCCTCCCACATAATACCATTATCTAAAGGCGTTAGTGTTACATCATATCCTACATCTTCTAGAACTTGCCCTATTACATGTGTGGAGGCAACTTCAGTCTCCCATTCAACATAGGCTAAGTTAACAGCTTGATTTTTTGTAGCTTCATTATCTGAAGCACAAGCAGCTAACAATAAACCTAATACTAAAACCAACCCTAGCTTTGATAATCTAATGAATCTCATAAAATCTCCCTTTCTTCTTGTCTTGCTGAGAATGTTTTATATGTAAAAATCAACAAGTAACAACTTAATATTAACTATAGGTTGTTACTTTTGTCAAATAGGTAATTAGTACAGAAGGCTTAGAGTTTTAAGGAGTATATTCAGTTTAAAATGTTAATAAGAGTAGGGTAGCATAATAGTTTTCACGTGAAACTGTAATAGTAGAATCGGGGAAATTTCTTGGTGCATGGTGCAGGAAGCAATTTATTGATCAATAAAAATTTTCATGCGTGGGGTTAGCCATTAGAATGGCTCCTGTATGGGTTAATAAACTGGCAGTTGTCTGCTGGTTACCGATTAGGCAGTATGTTTTACTTGGCATCGGTGGTTCAATTGGAGCTTCTTTGAGATACATCGTTTTTATATCTTTATTTACGATTCAAACACTCATCTTTCCTTTTGAATTGTTTGTGTACCCGACACAAGGAAACAAAGCCTCTTAAAAACTAAAAGACGAAGGAATCCGAGCAGGATTCTTTCGTCTTTTTAAAACCGAACTTACTTATGATAAGGCTCTCCTTAACTAGTGTAAGTACGGTTTTTTTAGTAAAGAGGCTGGGACATAACCAGCTTCTAATCATAAGAAAGTGGAATTTGAGACAGCTCTTGAATAGATAACTGTTCATCAATCAGAAACTATTTTTAATGATATCTACTTCAGAAAACAGCACCTGCACCCCTCTGCTTAATGACAACATTCATGCCATCAGGCTCTCCATAGAGAATCCCCTTATGAATAAAAAAGCTACTGAACGAACTTCTTTCTCATCACTATGTATTTAGTTTTTGATAGATGTGCAACATTTGTTGTATTTCTTCATTCGTAAGTTTTTCAAATATTTTCTTCCTTAATATCTGCCCTACTTCACTGGCCTCTTTTAAAATCATTTCACCAGCATATGTAATTTCCAAATAAATGATTCGACGGTCATTTTCATCAGTGGAGCGGGTAACTAACTGCCTTTTTACTAACTTTTCCGTTAAATGTGTAACTGAAGGTGGTGTTAAGCCAAGCGCTTTTGCCATATCAGAAGGACGACTTTTGCCATTTACCTTTAAATGACCAAGGATAAGAATATGTGATACTCCCAAGCCTTTATTGAAACTCTTATTCCACTGAATAATCAGATTGTTTGTCATTTTATCCATATTATGTAGAATTTCAAATATGGTTTCCTCCTGCATGTGAAATTCCCCCCTCTCCAAATAGAATCCCCCAGATTAAATCAGGGAGATCAGTTTTTCCTTACTATACCATATTATTAGGCTGGAAATCTGCCAGCAATAATAAGCACGGCCCCTATAATATAGAAAAAATCATCTGATGACAAGATTAATACTGCATAGTTGTCGCAGCCATTAATAGCCTATGCTGTTACATTAGCACCCTCTCATTGGAATGAGTCAACTATTCCTCCTCTACCAGAAGCTCTGCTTGTTACAATTGATACTTTACCATTTAATTTACCTATCTATAAATAGACCCTTGGCGTGTACCACCGCCGAGCATAAAGGGTTGTCTATTAATGTAATTAGCATCATCGCTTAGTTAAAGATACAGCAGTTCTCCCAATGTAACCGTAAAAATTTACAAGGATAGGTCCTATAGGAAAAGAAGCCTTTTGATAAATGTCACAAATTCTTGCGTTATTATTGCTTTTTTAGTCACAATTTAGTATTATTTAGTCGTTAATAATTAAGCATCTAATAATTTTAGGTATAAATAAATTTACAGCGTTATAGAATAAGACCTGATTCAGAGCTTACCGACAAAAGTATTTTCATGTCCTCTACTAACATGACATAATAATCGCGCTTATATTCTGCAGTGATTTTGAGCTAATAATATCTATTCAGATATTCTGCACAACTTAGGTAGCCTAGTCTTTGGTAGTATGCATTCTATAACAAAACATACGTGTAACATTTTTTATATCCTTTTATATTCTGGTGCAATTGAAAGGAAGGATACTGACAGGAAGATTAATAAAAAAGCTCACCTTATTAACGAAGTAATTCAGGAATTGGTTTTGCCACTGCGCATTTTATAGCAAAGAAAGCGCAAAAGTTTTTCTAGCTGATTTTAATGTTGTGGTAAAACAAGCTGCCAAGTAAATACTCATAAATGGTGATGAGTCAGCAGGTTCTTTGTTGATACAGGATAATATAAACAAACTAATTATCTTGAATTCAAGATATTTTTTTCAGGAATAAACGAAAGATAATAATCAACTTTTTTTACCTTCACATTTATGTATTGATAAGCGGATTTTAGCAAAACCTAAAATGGTGAGCTATATAATTTGGAAAATGGAAAATAATAAAATTGGGGTGCATCTATATGAGACTAGAAGGAAAAGTAGCGATTATCACAGGGAGTGCTTCAGGGATTGGAAGAGGTATGGCTCTTGCCTTAGCAAAAGAAGGGGCACATGTTGCAATAGTAGATATCAACGAAGAAATGGGTCAAAAAACTTTAGCAGAAATTAACCAATACAATGAAGGCATGCTATTTATTACAGATATTTCAAAAAAAGAAAATGTAAAACAAATCGTAAGTGATGTAGTTAATAAATTTGGCAAGTTAGATATTTTAATTAATAATGCACACGCTTCTAAGCAAGCACTATTTGCAGAAACAACACAAGAGCTTTTTGATTTATCGTTTGGAACTGGATTTTATCCAACTTTCTACTTTATGCAAGCAGCTTATCTTGAACTAAAGAAAACAAAAGGAAAAGTAATAAACTTTGCTTCCGGTGCAGGACTTAACGGTCAACCAACACAAACTTCCTATGCAGCAGCGAAAGAAGCAATCAGAGCAATATCACGTGTTGCAGCCAATGAGTGGGGTCCTGAAGGAATTAATGTCAATATTATCGCCCCGATTGCACTAACTTCTGGTGTCGAACAGTGGAGTAAAAGTTCACCTGAATTATACGAAGCAATGATAAATAATATTCCACTTAGAAGAATGGGCGATCCAGAAGGCGATATCGGAAGAGTAGCGGTTTTCTTATCAAGTAGCGACTCCGATTATATTACTGGACAAACTATTATGGTTGACGGTGGTTCCACGAAATTACGATAAAAGGAATTAACCAATACGTATATATATATGTTAGTTGAATGAATAGGTGGGATTTGTTCCTACCTATTCTAAACATGTTTTAATTAATATGTTTTTTATTATTTCCCCCCCAAAAAAACGATAAAAAGGATGATATGAATGGATAGAGTAAAAGGGAAAGTCGCACTAGTAACAGGTGGCGCTTCGGGCATTGGTCTTTCATCAGCGCGACTTTTAGCAAAAGAAGGAGCAAAAGTAGTTATAGCAGATTACAGTATCGATGGGGCAAAAGAAGCAGCAAATGATATTAAAGCAAATGGCGGAGAAGCAGTGGGTATTTTCCTGGATGCAGGAAAAGAAGAATCCATTAAAGAAGCTGTTGAATTTACAATTAAACATTATGGGAAAATAACAGTTTTATTTAATAACGTTGGTTCAACAAATTTAAAGAAAGACATAGATGTTGTGAATACCGATCTTGAGGAATGGGATCGATTAATGAATTTAAATTTAAAAAGTGTATTACTTGGAAGTCGATTTGCAATTCCTAATATGATTGAAAATGGCGGAGGTTCAATTATCAATACAGCTTCAATGGCTGCATTCGCAGGGGACTCAATCCGTGCTGCTTATGGAGCTTCAAAAGCGGGTGTAGTTAATTTAACTAAGTATATTGCAACACAATATGGAAAACAAAATATTCGTTGTAATGCTGTTGCACCTGGTCTAATTTTAACGCCTGCAGCAAAAAACAATATGTCACAAGCATTATTAGATGTTTTTGGAAAATACAATCAACTACCTTATCACGGAGAGCCAGATGATATTGGTAACACGGTATTATTTTTAGCTTCAGATGAGTCGAAGTTTATAACAGGACAAACTATTCAAGTAGAAGGCGGACATTATTTAAGCAACCCGACTATCCCAGATTTTAAAGACATGATGAAATAATGGTACATTTTTGCTTTTTTATAAATGTGAGGGTTAATAATGATTGGTAAAATTCATAACGCCTGGTGGGTACTGATGGGTCTTTGTCTTCTTTTAGGGATCGGAAAAGGGACATTAAACTCTTCCGCCGGTCTTTTCCTACCATTCATTTCAAAAGAACTTGATATTGGAATGGGAGATTTAACTTTATATTTTAGTGTATCTGCAATTATCACTATGTTGTATTTGCCTTTTGGCGGAAAATTGATAGCAAAATACAATATCCGTTTAATTTTAATCATTTCTATAATTTGTGAAGCGGGGGCTTATATTGCATTTAGTTTTATGAATTCTGTGTGGGGCTGGTATATATTCGCTGTCCCTTTGGCATTTGGTGGTGTGTTCATCACAGTCATTGCAGGCCCTGTTTTAATTAGTCAATGGTTTAAAAAAAGAAACGGACTGGCTCTTGGTATTCTAACTGCAACAGGCGGATTGTTTGGTTCAATCTCGCAACCAATTGTCGGAAATTTAATCGCAAACCAAGGTTGGAGATTTGCCTATTTGGCTATTGGGATTACAGCCATTGTAATAGCTGTTCCTATTATTCTCCTGCTTATAAAAAAAATGAACCCTAATAAAGGGCATTATCCTTATGGTATGACCGAAAGTGAAAAGAAAAGCCAAAAATCTTTTGATACTAATCAAAATGAAGGCGTGCCATTCGTGGTTGCGAAAAGATCTTCTGCTTTTTATGCACTGATATTATTTTTATTTTTCCTGACTTCCATTTCAAGTTTTACCATGCACATTCCGACTTACCTAGTTGCTAGCGGATATGAACAAACTTTCGCTGCTAACGCAATGGGGATTTATATGTTAGGCGTTGTTTTTGGTGCATTGGTTATTGGAATTGTAAATGACAAATTGGGATCTAAGAAAGCAACAATACTTTCTATGATTTGTGGTTTAATTTCAGTTTCCTTGCTATTGTTCGCAAATTCTAGTTCTGTAGTCGTTTTTATTGCCCTTATCCTATTTGCATTTGTAACAAGTGGTATTGGCACTCTTGTACCTTCCCTTGCACTTAGCTTATTTGGAAATAAAGAATATAGCCAAATTTATTCAACGGCTTCTTTAGGTTTAGCAATCGCTGCTATCGTCGCACTTCCAGCTTACGGTTATATATTCCAATTTACAGGAAGTTACTCAGGAGGATTATATGCAATATTAGTAATGCTTTTTATTAATATACTTGCTGTAATTTTCGCCTATAAAGGCAAAACAAAATTAAAAAAATCAGGATTGTGGGAGTAAAATTGAATCCCAGAAGGAGATAAAAATTGGAAAAAAGTAAATCTAAAATCCATTATGCATGGTGGATTCTTGTTGGTCTATGTATTATCATCGGAGTTTCGAAAGGAGCATTAAATAACTCTGCAAGTCTTTTCTTAACCCCGATTTCGCAAGAACTTGGCATTGGTATGGGTAACTTAACTTTATATCTAAGTATATCTGCAGTTGTAACATTAATATTTCTGCCATTCGCTGGTAAGCTAGTAGCGAAATATGACATTCGTATGTTAATAATTATTTCCATTATCCTACAGGCCGGGGCTTTTATTGCGTTTAGTTTTATGAATTCTGTATGGGGTTGGTATATTTTCGCAATACCACTTGCAGTTGGTGGAACGTTCCTTACTGTAATTTTAGGTCCAGTTTTAATTAATCAATGGTTTAAAAAGCGCAGTGGTTTAGCTCTTGGTATTTTAGCTGCTACTGGCGGAATTTTCGGTGCGATTGTACAACCAGTTGTCGGAAGATTAATTGTTAGTAACGGTTGGAGATTTTCATATGTAGCAATTGGAGTTGTAGGGATCGTTCTTGTTGTTCTTGCGACTATTGTGTTGATTAAAAAATTGTCAAAAGAAAAAGGATTATACCCTTATGGAATGGAAGAAGCGGAAAAAGGTGACCAAGTAACAAATGAGGCTTTTCAAGAAAAAGGCGTTACGATGGCGGTCGCGAAAACATCTTCTGCTTTTTATGCCCTGTTGGTATTTTTCTTCTTGATAACTGCCATTGCGAGTTTCGTGATGCACATTCCAACTTATATAGTATCTAAAGGATTCACTCAGGAATTTGCAGGCAATGCAATGGGGATTTTTATGTTAGGTGTTGTATTTGCTTCTCTTATTATCGGCGTTTTAAACGATAAAATCGGAACAAAGAATACGACTATACTATCCATGATTTTGGGAATGGTTTCTGTATTTATATTCTTATACGCAGCATCTAGTTCTGGTATGATTTTTGCAGCTCTCATTCTATTTGCATTCGTTACAAGTGGAATTGGCATCATCGCACCATCTCTTACTTCAAGTTTATTCGGAAACAGAGAATACAGCCAAATATACTCATCTGCTTCATTAGGATTAGCTATAGCTTCGATTGTCGCACTTCCAGCGTACGGATATATTTTCCAGTTTACAGGAAATTATTCGGGAGGATTATATGCAATTTTAGTAATGCTCGCTATTAATATTGTTGCCGTTATTATTGCTTATAATGGGAAGAAAAAGTTAGAAAAAGCAGGTTTATGGAATTAAATTAAATTAAGGAGGATTTTTCAATGAAGAGATTAGATGGGAAAGTAGCAATTATTACAGGAGCAGCACAAGGTATGGGTGCGGCACACGCAAAATTATTTATAGAGCACGGCGCAAAGGTTATTTTAACAGATTTAAATGATGAAAAAGGCAAAGCATTCGCAGCTGAATTAGGTGAAAATGCCCTTTTCGTTAAACAAAACGTAGCATCTGAAGAAGATTGGGCTACAGTTATTGGGAAAGCAGAAGAAACTTTCGGTCCAGTAAACGTATTAGTAAACAACGCCGGGATTACTATGGCGAAAAATATGCTTGATATTACGGTAGAAGAATACCGTCGCATCGTAGACATTAACCAACTATCTGTATTCTTAGGTATGAAAACTGTAGCCGCTTCAATGATGAAAGCAGGCGGCGGTTCAATCGTGAACATTTCTTCAATGAACGGCTTAGTTGCTGGTGCTGTAGGTTACACAGATACAAAATTCGCCGTACGTGGGATGACAAAAGCAGCTGCAATCAACCTAGCACCAATGGGTATTCGCGTAAATTCTGTACATCCAGGCGTTATCGCAACACCAATGGTTGTACAAGAAGATACAAAAGCGTCTGTAGAAGCATTTTCTAAACACATTCCATTAAAACGCGTAGCACAACCAGAAGAAGTTTCAAACATGATATTATTCTTAGCTTCTGATGAGTCTAGCTACTCAACAGGTTCAGAATTTGTTATCGATGGCGGAATGACTGCTCAGTAATTCACGTGATTTATAAAGAGGATGGGACAAAACCCCAAAATATCATTTTTCTCGCCGAGAAAAATGGTATTTTTTTTGCTGAACGTAAAAAAGGATTTATTTCAACTATACATGAAAATTTTACGATGAATTTAAATCCTCCAGAAGCAGAAGCAAAAGAAAAATTACAAACGCTTATGGAGAAACTAGCAAACGAAGGAAACTAATTTTAGGTTTCTTCGTTTTTATGAACCCCACTTACTTATGATACGGTTCACCGTAATGTATCTAAATGAGGTTTTTACTTTTTACTGTCTTAGAAGCCGTTGATGCCATTTGTTCAAATCCTTTTTCTTTAGCTTCTCTTTCAGCTTCAGCTAATACACTTTCAAATTTTACATCTTTTAACTTGTTCAAGTTTATCCTCATTCTAACTACTGTTCCATTAATATCACAGTCATCTAAGATTTCTTCATCAGTAGTAGCAGTTAGAGATTTTTTACCAGAGGCAATACTAAATAATCCTTCACTTAATTGAATAATCCTTTTAACTAATGCTAATCCATATCCCGAATTTTTGTAATCATCAGGTGCATATGAATGGTTAGATAAAGCTGATAAACCTGGAGTTAGTGCCTTTCTAATAGCTTCTTCATCCGTATTTGTACCGTTCCATTTCTCTTCAACATCAAACGGAATTGTTCTTTGCAGTCCTACACCTACATCTGCAATTACAATTTCTACACAATTACTATATCTATAAGATTGCAAAGCATAGTAATAATGAGGAGTTCCAGAATGATCAAATATATTTCTTATCATCTCTCTAACTACATATATAAACAATTCTTTTACTTCTTCTGATAAATCTAAGTTTAATAAGTCTAACGCTTTAATTACGATTTTCTCTGAAATATCTTCATAATATTGTTCTATCGTTGTATCATAGGCACCTAGTTTTCTGTAAATTTCCGTTAATGTAACTTTTGTTGGAGCTATATATGTTGAACCCGAAGTATATGAAGGAGCATCTGAAAGACCAATTTGTTGGAAAATACCCATAGTTTCACCATAAGAAATTGCAGATTTTTTTCTAAATTCATCTATTGGCTCAATTTCATAGGGGATATTTTCTTCTTTTATTTTATCCATTGTACTTAAAAATAAAATTGCTCCTGCAGGTTCAATAAACTCTAAATGTTTAAATGTTATTTTTAAGCCGTCATCCGAATTTATATAGTAATTATTTGAATTCAAATGATCGGTCATTTTAAGCATATTTTCATACTTCATTTCTTTAACAACTATCATTAAATCAACTCCATTTATAAATTTCCATAATTCTATTATACCAGTAAATGGTATAATAGAGTGTGAGGAGGTGATAACTAATGAGCGATTTAAAAAAACCTGGTATGGACAATCAAAAACCTGGCAAATACATTGAAGTAGGACCAAGAGGTGGTAAATTAGATAATCCTAGAGAAGTAACAATAGATCAAGGTGATAGATTACCACCAACTCAAAAGGAAGGTCATAAATGGAAAAAGAAATAAAAAAAGTTAAAACCATTTAGAACGCTATTAAATCAACATTCTAAATGGTCTTTTTAATTACCGCACTTACTTATGATACGGTTCCCCCTTAATAATCCTAAAACTCCTATAAATCTGTTCTACTAGCACTAGTTTCATCAATTGGTGCGGTAGAGTCATCTTCCCAAAGCAGAGCTTCTCGTCCGCGCGCTTTAGTACATCCTCATGCAGACCAAGCGATCCGCCGATGACAAACGCGACTTTGCTTTTGCCGTATGTCATCAGGCGGTCGATATCAGCTGCCATCTCTTCGCTGGTTTTCATCTTTCCATCCAAAGCTAATGCAATGACATGTGTGCCCTCGCTAATTTTCGCTAAAATGCGCTCGCCCTCTTTGCGTTTGACAATATCCATATCAGCATCGCTTAACTGCTCAGGCGCTTTTTCATCCGGTACTTCGACAAAATCAATTTTGGCATAGCCACTTAGACGTTTGGCGTATTCATCGATGCCCATTTTTAAATATTTTTCCTTTAACTTTCCGACAGAGACAATCGTTATATTCACAGCTTATCCACCTTTACACTTCATTTACAAACAAGTTATCCACAAAAGTTATCCACATATCAACATTCGTTTTCTATATATTGTGTAAAGTTATTAACTTGATACAAGATATGTTGCTAGCTCTTCACAATAAGAACATTTTGTGGATAACTTTTCTTCTTCCTCTAGTATTTCCATAACAGGAAACGATTCTGTTTCCGCCACAACCATGTCTAAAGCGTGCTCTATATGGTTTTCGCAACTATATTTTTTCATATTACTTTTCCTCCAATGTTCTGAAATTTCAACAAACTTATACACATTTCGCCTTTAGTTATCCACATTTATTGTAGCAAACAAAAAACAAGTAGGAAAGAAAGGTGTTTTTCTTCCTACTTGTTGGGTGTAACTACTCTTTAGTTATCCACAATTATTCCGTACTTTCTTTTAAAACCAATTGTAACTCGATTGTTTTACCACCGCGGTATACTTTGACATTTAGCGTATCGCCTACCGCTGTTTTTGTATATAAATGTTTACGTAGGTCGATGGAATTTTCGACAGGCTGACCGTCCATTTCGTAAATGACATCGTACTGCTTCATGCCTGCTTCTTCTGCAGATGTACCTGGTACTACTTCAGCTACGACTACCCCTGTTGTAATTCCATCAGGTAATTGCAATGTTTGTGCTTGATAGAAAGCTGGAATATCTGTTAAATCGATCAATGAAATACCCATTGCTGGACGCACGACTTCACCATTTTTTTCTAACTGATTAATAATGGGAATGACCGTATTAATCGGGATGGCAAAGCCTAACCCTTCTACTGATTCCTCAGCAATCTTCATGGAGTTAATACCAATTAATTCGCCGTTTAAATTTACTAAAGCACCACCAGAGTTACCGCCGTTAATCGCTGCATCTGTTTGTAGTACTTCCGATTGCCAGTCTTCTGTGCCGTCTCCGTTTAAATCCACAGGTACAGCACGTTCTGTACCCGAAATAACCCCGACTGTTACGGAACCGTAAAAGTCTAAACCAAGCGGGTTACCAATAGCAATGGCTGGTTCCCCTTGCTTTAATACATCGGAGTTACCGAATTGCGCTACCGTATCCATGCCATCTGCGGATACTTTAATCACAGCTAGATCTGTCCAAATATCACTGCCAACAAGCTCCGCTTCTTTTTTCGAACCATCGGCTAATGTAATCTCTAGCTTCTCTGCCTTATCAATGACGTGATGATTCGTCACGACATAGGCATCATTACCTTCTATTTTATAAATAACTCCTGATCCTGTGCCAGCTTCCTGCAACTCACCTTCCGTTCCTTCTTGCTGCGTGAAGCCGCCATGACCAAACCAGTTATTTAATGGATTTTGTACGACTTGATAATTGGAAATCCCAACAACAGCATCCGATACCTTTTCTACTGCACCCACGATGTCCGTTTCCACGACAGTAGCATTTTGTGTTACACCAGGTATTGTTGTTTGCTCGGTTGGTTGATTATGTGTGATATCATTCGCGAGTAAAGAAGGAGCTAATAGCCAAATTAATAAAGCGCCGATTATCACTCCTGACAAACCACTGACAAAATAGCCGGCCTTACTGCCACTTTTTTTAGCGGAGCGCTGCTGCTTTTGCTCTTCTTCTCTTTTTAAACGTTCTTGCAGAGGGGAAAGCTCTGTATGTTCGCTGTCTCGATTTTCATTATCATAATTCATTGTTTCGTCCTCCTTGAATACTTGTTACCTTAAAGATACGAGAGAAAAATTAAAATTACATGAAAATTGACTAAAACTATGCGAAAAAACGCGTAAGGAAAGTCTCTTTCAAACTTCCCCTACGCGTCCTTCATTAAACCGTTACTAATTTCGTAGGCGTTGCGGCATATGTATCATGTAACTGTACATATTCGCCCACAATAATGCCACAAGACTGTAACGTTTGTTCCACTGTGAGGCGAGCTAGATCTTGCATATTATTTTCTTTGCTTAAATGCGATAAATAAATTTGGGTAGGCTTTTCAAATACTACCTCACTCATCGCTACAGCTGCGTCCTCATTCGAGACATGCCCAACATCAGATAAAATGCGGCGTTTCGTATTCCATGGATAAGGACCCATTTGCAGCATGCCGATATCATGGTTACTCTCAAAAACATAGGCGTCGGCTCCTCGAATATAGCCCTTCATGCGGTCACTGACATAGCCCGTATCCGTAATCAGGGCTAGCTTACGATCTCCTTCATGAAAGACATAAAACATCGGGTCGGCTGCATCATGGGAGACGGCAAAGGACTCAATAGCCATAGAGCCAAATTGTTTCGTTGTTTCCATATCGAATTGAAATTTTAAATCCGTTGGAATATTGCCGATTGCCGTATCCATTGCTGCCCATGTTTTTGTATTGGCATAGATGGGTATATTATATTTGCGTGCAATAATTCCGACACCTTTAATATGATCAATATGCTCATGTGTCACAAAAATACCCGATAATGGCTTCATGCTTCGATCAATTTTCGCAAATAGCTCTTCCATTTTTTTACCGCTAAAGCCGACATCAACGAGGAAAGCATGTTCGTCATTTTCCACATAGATAGCATTCCCCGTACTGCCGCTTGCTAACACACTAAAACGCATTTTTTTATTCCCCTATTCTTCTAATACCTGTTGTGCATCGTTATTGATATCGACGACATTCCCTTCTACTGCATTCACAAAATGACGTCTTTCTTCGCCACTGGCCGTCTCTATATGCACTTCCCACGTTGGAGCAAATACCTGTGTTTGCGTAAATTGCACCAATGTAGAATAGCCTAAATTCATATCTTCAATATAATCATCCGTGTTTAGTAAATTTTTAGCATACAAAGCCTGTAACGCTTCTAATGGCGGCACAATTTCTTCTTCCTGTTCTAGTTCCTCGATGTTTTCTAGCATTGATTGCTCATACATGTATATTTCATTGTCTGAGTTCCAATGTACCTTCACGTAGCCATTCTTATTGAAATACAAGGTATGTTTATTAAAGCGCTGTGAAAACAAGGCAACGCGCGCCTCCTCATCGATATCCCACAATACAAAGGAAGAACCCTTATACACATATTTCTCGACAAATTGGGTGAGCTCCAAAGACTGGGTAGGCTCCTCTAGCTTAATTGGTACCTTTGCAGAGGCCATTAAAATATGATCTGTAATTAATTTATATGAAAAATTACTTCCAGACGGCAATTCATCTAATGTATAGCCTTTCACCTTCGCCGTTAGATACGGCGCTGTTTCAATATGTTTAGGCAATGTATCGTACGTAATATTATCATCTTTTAAGCGCGCTTCCATATTTTTGTCCCCTAGCAACTCTAATTTCTGACCTTCCTTATAAGAATCCAGATATTGAGAATACAAGAAAATATTCAAAATAAGAAACACAAAAATGAAAATTGACTTTGTTTTACTCCAATCCATTTGCGCTACCTCCCACCCTATCAAGTGTTAGGCGTGTCCAATTATTACCGCTCAGCACAAACCAACTTGGCTCTAAGATAAATAAGCGTGAATTATCGCTTTGGACTAAATAATATCCTATGACAATATCGTCAATATTATTGAGCTGCAGCTCTGAATATTCGTTAATATACTCAATAACCTCTGTACCCGCTACTAGCTTCGATATATTCTTTTCAGCCGTAATTCCTCGGTCTAGCATATAATATGGACGATGATAACGGAAAATCCGATTATCTCCCCAAATGGTTGTAATCTTTGTCAAAGTATCCAGACTATAAACAGGATAGCCTTGCAAGTACATTTGGAACTGAGTGGAATGGTTATCTACATCCATTTTTGAAAAACGATAGTCTGCTGTAAATCCGCCATGTTCATTTATATAATCTATGGTATCTGTTAGCAAAGTATAGGCATTGATAGCTATACTGCTCTCTGCCGCTGGATACACATAATTCATATTTTTGGTTGTCGTATTTAAATTTAACAGCGACATACTATCTGTATATTTTTCTTGGTTGCCTTCTACTGTTTTTTGGACAATATTCGGCTCTTCAAATAGCACATTTTTTAAGAGCTCCGATGAAATTTCCTCGATATAGTACGTAAAATGAATCGCCTCCATATCTGTCATCGTGACATAGAGAGATAGCATATTTTCACGCTCAATTTCTTGATATGGCGAAAAATTCTCCACCTGCTCTGTAAGCACCTCTTTAAAAGCATGCAGCGTATTCGGTTCAACCGATGTCCTATACACAGTATTCATCTTTGTGCTTATAAAGTAAATATTGGCTTGCCGCAGGACACTCCACTCAGGCCAATCGATGATAATCCGGTCAAAGCCCGCTTGAAACAGCTCATTTTCTCCAAATGACAGCATCTCCCGGTAAATATCAAGCGGCACAGTTGCCGGGAAGAACAATGTCATACGGTCTTTGGTACGAATCATTTCATTTAACGTGGCCGGTGATAGATTGGTCTGCTCTAGCTGCAATGTAGATAATTTTAAATGCTTAAATTCCTTCATCACTGCAGCGATTGCAGCGGCAGATGTTGTCCCTGTTAACTGTGCCTGTTGCGTGGATAATACACGATAAGGTTTAATGATATCATGTTTCTGTTTTTTTTCGCCTATCATAACATTTTCAATTTGCGTTTTTTCAGTGAAGGGGTAATTAGGTTTGTAGTTCCAAATCATGAACGTTAAAACAAGGCTTAATATAACGAGCAATGCTAATAAAAATGATTTCATTGGCTCTACATATCTCATTCCCAATCCCCCACTTCGTCTAATTCATAAGGCAGGGTAAAGAAAATCGTCGTACCCGCACCTTCCTCACTTTCCGCCCAAATCTTCCCTCCATGGGCCTCGATCATTTCCTGGGCAATCGCCAGTCCAAGTCCAGAACCACCCATAGAGCGCGCTCTTGCACGGTCCACACGGTAGAAGCGGTCGAAAATACGGCCTACGTTTTCTTTTGGTATCCCCATTCCATCATCTGAAATCATTACCTTTAACATATTGTCATGGACCGTAAAACCGAATCGAATATTTCCTCCATCTGGTGAATATTTAATGGCATTCGAAATAATATTATCGATTACTTGTGTCAATTTATCCGTGTCAACTTCTACAAAATAGCTTGTTTCAGGCAATAAACGAATGAAATCAACATTTTGGGATTTAGACATTTCAAAACGCTCAATAATTCGTTCAAAAAACTTATTAAACTCGACAAGCTCAAAGTTCAGCTCATACTCTTGACTATCCATCTTAGATAAGTTTAATAGATCGTTTACAAGACGAATCATGCGCTCTGTTTCGGTTTGCGTCACATTTAAAAAATGAGGTGCAATGTTTTCCTCGCGCCATGCCCCTTCCGCGAGCGCATCTAAATAACTACGCATCGTCGTTAGTGGTGTGCGCAATTCATGGGAAACATTCGCTACGAATTCCCGGCGTTCCATATCATTCTTTTCTTGCTCTGTAATATCATGCAGTACCGTAATCAATCCATTGACAAAGCCGGTTTCCTTTTGCGTTACCGAAAAATTGGCACGCAAAATATACGGAGCCTCGTCCGTTGAAAAATCAAGATTCAAAGGTTCCTTCATATAAATCAAATCTTCGAAGCTATACTCATCCTCTATGCCGAGCACGGAAGCGACAGGACGGTTTAGCGTTTCTTCTTGCGACATATGCAATAAACGGGCTGCCGGTTCATTGATTAATATGATTCTTCCTCTGCGGTCCGTTGCGATAACTCCGTCTGTCATGTTACTCAAGACGCTAGCTAACTTGCGACGCTCTCCTTCTGTTGTCGATTGAGACTCCTGTAAGCGGTTCGTCAAATTGTTAAAAGCAATCGCTAACTGACCGATTTCATCTGTACCATAGACACGTACCTTGCGAGAAAAATTTCCTTTCGCCATCGCTTGTGCCTGTCTGCGCATATCCGAAATCGGACGTGTAATCGTACGCGCTACTAAAATACCAAGCACCACTGTAATTACTAGCGACATGATTGTCCCTATGGCAAAAATCTGGTTAATTTCATCCATCTGATCAAATATTTTTTCAATATCAGATTCAATATAAATGGCTCCAATGACTTCACTATCTGGTCCCATTGTATCTAAAATCGGCGTTGCTAACAGCCAAACACGATTTTGAGTGTTTTGATCCAACGCTATTTTTTCAAATGAATCTTCTGTCGTAAACGCTTTTTTTATGATATCGTCGTTGGATTTTTGCCCGACCAATAATTGGTTGTTCAAATCTGAAGTAGCCAGCACACGATTCCGACTGTCGATGACCCGAATCTCATTTAAATCACCTGTTGAAAACTCCCGTAAAATGGTAGTGAGACTCACTTCAATTGTCGGCATCGTCTCATCGCGTTGTTTGAGCAGTTCCTCTCGAATACTGTATTCTACTAAATCAATACGCTGTTCAATAGAAGATTGAAAGTTATCGATTAAATTTTCTTCTAGCTTTTGTGAAAAATATAAGCCAATGATTTGAATCGCTATAATAATTAATAATACGTAAATAAGTACAAGCTTTACATGAATCGATTTAAAAAAGCCTACTTTTTGCATACATGCTACTCCTGTTCAGGATTTCGTAAATAGTACCCCACTCCGCGACGTGTCACGATCCACGTAGGGTGACTTGGGTTGTCCTCAATTTTTTCTCGCAGGCGACGAATCGTAACATCTACGGTACGTACGTCACCAAAATAATCATAGCCCCATACTGTCTGCAATAAATGCTCGCGTGTCATGACCTGACCAATATGCTTGGCCAAATAATGAAGAAGTTCGAATTCACGGTGTGTTAATTCGATTGCTTCACCACGTTTTAATACTAAATACGCATCCGGCTGAATCGTTAAAGAGCCGACCGTAATATTATTTGTTTCCTCTACAGCTTCTTCTGCTTGCGCTAAAACATTTAAGCGTCGCATATTTGCCTTTACACGTGCAATTAATTCGCGTGTACTAAATGGCTTTGTTACGTAATCATCCGCACCCATTTCAAGACCTAGTACCTTATCAATTTCCGAACCTTTTGCTGTCAGCATAATAATAGGAAAATCGTATTTTTTACGGATTTCACGACAAACTTCCATTCCGTCCCGCTTTGGTAACATAAGATCCAAAAGCATTAAATCGGGTTGCTGCTCTTCTACTTTTTCAAGTGCCTCATCCCCGTCATATGCACAAATAACTGTATAGCCTTCTTTAATTAAATTAAATTGTAATATATCTGCGATTGGTTTTTCATCATCTACAACTAAAATTGTCTTACTCATATTTAATCTTCCTTTCGCATTGCTTGTATAGTTCTAATCATACTCTATCACGCTTTGCCAATCTCCGCACCATAGAGGTTTATTTCTTGGGAAATAATTGTAGAATATCATTTCTATATGAAAAAAGGCAGCCCCCTGTTTGCAGACTGCCTTCATTCTCTATTGTAACACTGATACGGGATTGACTGTTAATCCATTTAATTCCACTTCAAAATGCAAATGGATGCCTGTCGATCTACCTGTGGAGCCCATGATGCCAATTGGGGCTCCTTGTTCCACTACCTGCCCTACTGAAACTGATATAGAAGAAAGATGAGCATATAGTGTTTGGTAGCCATTATTATGATCAATTATAACACGATTTCCATATGTGCCGGCCCAGCCTACTGCTGTAACTGTTCCATTATCTGTTGCTTTGATCGTTCGTTCAGAAGGACGGGCAATATCAATCCCATAGTGATATCTGCCAAACCGTTCTCCCATGTAACTAGAAATATAACCCCCCACTGCTGGCCAAGCAAAGGTACCTGTCCCGCGCGATGGAATGACTTTCGTTCCTATTATTGCTACATGATTGACTGGCTCAGCTACAACCGCTTCAGCCACTACAGATTTACCTGTACGTATGCCATTTTCCGATGTAATCATGTAAAGAACCTGTTTCTCACCCTTTTGACCTTGCTGTATAATTTTTTGTTGGCCTATTGGCATCGTTGCATCTTCTTCTAGTAATTGATTAAAATCGATGCTTTCTACACGATATTTTTCCTTCACTACTTTTACACCTAGTAATGGCTTTTTCACTGTCACATTTAGTGTCTGACCCTCTTTCAAAATTGTATCCTCTGAGATTCCTGGGTTTAAGGCCAATAATTGCGCCAATGATAAAGAATGCGCACGGGCAATAGCATATAATCCATCCTTAGGTTGGACTGTATATATCTGCGGTTCGATTGTACCTTGCATAAGTAACGTTACCACCTGTTCAGGCGTTAAAATTTGATTAGGCAGCACCTTGGTTTCCGTTCCTGTTACTGGCGCTGTAAAGGAAATATCCAGGATTTTTGTTTGATTGTGTTGTGTTAATGGTACTCTTTCGATCGTTGTTTCATATAGAGTGAGTTCTTCCTCTGTTACATATTGTAGTTTTAATAAACGCAATGCTTGGGTGTAAGCTGCTCGATCTTTTACATATGCTACTACTTGGTCGCCGATTTGTAGTGTATACGCGTCCGCTTGTATATCTGCCGCTTGTTCTAGCTTTTCTGCTGTAGACGTGTCATCGGCTACTACTGTAAACACCTGTTCAGGTACTACGGTAATATTTGATCCTACTTCAATCTCTAAGTCTTTGTATTGAGCACTTACCTGTTGTTCCTTTTTCTTCAGGACATTCTCAATTGTCTGCTCATTTGATACCGTACCTAAATAAGCGGTATCGTCATATACATGATAGATAGCGGAAAGTCCATCCTCCGCATTCTCTTCTGCAAAACCTGCGCTTACTGTAACAGTAGACAGCAGCATCGTAGCCATCACAATTTTTATTTTATTGTTCTTTAGCTGTTCAATAAAATAAAATGCTTCATTTTTCAGCAAATGTTTTAAAATCATAGTAAACTCCTCTATTTCTTATCTATCTTTTTTATAGCGAAATGCCCTATAGCAGGATGAATCCTTGTACAATTTATCATCATTAAAATGGCGAATGAAGAAAGCAACTGTTTTGCGATTAAATTATGTTGTTTCTTATATTTTGTAAAAAACCAAAATAATATAATAAATGGTATTTATTTTATTATATTTATGTTCTGAATCTCTATTTTTTATACATTTTTATCCTTTTAACGTAAAAAAAACTATTTAAGAGAAGCTTCTCTTAAATAGTTCTAACTTGCCGTTTATATCCAAATTTTATTGACGATGTTTGTTTGTTCACGGGCTGGACCGACAGAGAAAGTCATTAGTGAAATACCTGTTAACTCTACAACACGCTCCACATAACGACGGGCATTTTCAGGCAATTCTTCCAGCGATTGAACACCTGTAATATCTTCGCTCCAGCCAGGTAATTCTTCATAAATCGGTTTGCACTGTTCAATTATATGAAGGTTCGCTGGATATTCGGTCACAACCTCACCGTTATATTCATATGCCGTGCAAATTTTCACTGTCTCTAAGCCTGATAAAACATCGATAGAGTTTAAGGCCAAATCTGTAATGCCCGAGACACGGCGGGAATGGCGTACAACAACCGTGTCAAACCATCCTACACGGCGTGGGCGGCCTGTTGTTGTGCCGTATTCACGGCCTACCTCCCGGATATGATGCCCGGTATGATCAAATAACTCTGTCGGGAATGGTCCGTCTCCTACGCGTGATGTGTACGCTTTACAAACGCCTACCACGCGTTCCACCTTCGAAGGACCTACCCCTGCACCAATGGCCACGCCCCCGGCAACAGGATTAGAAGAAGTAACAAACGGATAGGTTCCTTGATCGACATCGAGCATCACGCCTTGTGCTCCTTCGAATAGCACACGTCCCCCCTCGTCTAGGACGTCATTTATAATCTTGGAGGTGTCTGTCACATAATGAGCAATCTCCTGTCCATATGCATAATACTCTTCAAAAATATCATCAAATGGAATCCCTTCTACCTCATAAAACTTTTCGAATAACCGATTCTTGAAAGCGACATTCGCGCGTAATTTTTGCTCAAATACTCCTTTATCCAAAAGATCCGCGATACGAATCCCGATACGGGCTACTTTGTCTTGATAACAAGGGCCGATCCCCTTAATTGTTGTCCCAATCTTTTGTTCGCCTCGTGCCTGCTCTTCCATTTTATCTTGATGAATATGATAAGGAAGAATCACGTGCGCACGATTAGAAATTCGTAAATTAGATGTATCAACACCTCGTGCTTGTAAACCTTGCAGCTCTGTTACAATGGACTTTGGATTGATTACTACACCATTGCCAATGACAGAAGTTTTATCCGGGTAGAAAATACCCGAAGGAATTAAATGAAGCTTGTATGTTTCGCCGTCAAACTGAATCGTGTGTCCTGCATTATCTCCACCTGCAAACCGGGCAATAACTTGTGCTTTTTTCGAGAGGAAATCAGTAATCTTGCCTTTACCTTCATCTCCCCATTGTGTACCTACTACAACGATTGATGACATAATTGCACCTCCAAGACGATTGTTCGTATCTTTTACGAATACTTCTTTATTTTAGGAGTTTATTTTTACCAAGTCAACAAAAAACACGAACATGTTAGGTTCGTTAAACCTTAATGTTCGTGTTACTTAAAATGCTGGTGCTTCTGCATGATGATCAATATCTAAGAATTTATTGTATTGTTTTACAAAGGCTAACGTGACTGTTCCTGTAGGGCCATTACGTTGCTTCGCCAAAATAATCTCAATTTGGTCCTTGCTTTCAGATTCTTTATCGTAATAGTCATCACGATATAAGAATGCTACGATATCGGCATCTTGCTCGATACTTCCCGATTCACGCAAGTCACTCATCATCGGTCGCTTGTCTTGGCGCTGCTCTACCCCACGGGAAAGCTGTGATAGCGCAATGACAGGTACCTTTAATTCACGCGCTAATCCTTTTAAGGAACGGGAAATTTCGGATACTTCTTGTTGTCGGTTCTCACCTGGTCTGCCACTACCTTGAATCAATTGCAAGTAGTCGATCATAATCATGCCTAAGCCGTGCTCCTGCGCTAATCGGCGGCATTTTGAACGGATTTCATTGATACGGATACCGGGTGTATCATCAATATAAATTCCGGCATTTGATAAACTTCCCATCGCCATGGTAAGTTTACGCCAATCTTCCTCTTCTAAAGAACCGGTACGCAATGTTTGGGCATCGATATTGCCTTCTGCGCATAGCATACGCATTACTAGCTGGTCAGCTCCCATCTCCAGCGAGAAGATGGCTACATTCTCTCTGGCTTTAATGGCAGCATTGCGCGCTACGTTCAATGCAAAGGCGGTCTTACCTACAGAAGGACGTGCCGCTACAATGATTAAATCATTGCGCTGGAAGCCTGCTGTAATACGGTCTAAATCGATAAAGCCCGTTGTAATGCCCGTGATGTCTCCATCACGTAACTGCAACTGCTCAATATTGTCATAGGTTTGCACCAATACATCTTTTACGTGCTTGAAGTCCCCGGCATTTTTGCGGTTGGCCACTTCCATCATTTTCTTTTCAGCTTCTGATAAAAGTGCCTCTACTTCATCCTCACGTGTATAACCGTCCTCTACAATTTTTGTAGCTGTACGGATTAAGCGGCGCAAGAGTGCCTTCTCTTCAACGATTTTGGCATAGTGTACAATATTAGCAGCTGTCGGTACTGCATTGGCAAGCTCTGCTAAATACGAAAGCCCACCTACATCCTCAAGTTCTTTCTTCGCAGAAAGCTCCTCCGTCACTGTGATGACATCTATCGCCTTTCCCTGATCACTCAAGTTCAGCATCGTCAGGAAAATTTTCTGATGGGCTGTGCGATAGAAATCATCCGGCATTAAAATCTCTGCTGCTGTAATCAGTGTCTGCGGTTCAAGAAAGATAGCTCCTATAACGGATTGTTCAGCTTCATGATTATGCGGTGGAACGCGATCCATCATAGAATCGTTCATCGTTGTTTACTCCTTACTCCGCCGTTACATGCACTTTTAAAGTTGCTTTTACTTCTTGATGCAATTTTACTGGTACATTTGTATAGCCTAAAGAACGGATGCCGTCACTTTCCATTTTGCGCTTGTCCAATTTAATATCATGCTGTTTTTGCAATGCATCAGCAATTTGTTTTGTCGACACGGCACCAAATAAACGGCCGCCCTCACCAGACTTTGCCTTAATCGTTACTTCTAATGCTTCTACTTTTTCTTTTAAATCTTTTGCTGCCTGCAATTCTGCTGCAGCATTTTTCTCTTCCAGGCGTTTTTGACCTTGCAATTCACTTAATGCCTGATTTGTTGCCTCTTTTGCATAGCCATTTTTAATTAAAAAGTTACGGCCATATCCTTCAGCCACCTCTTTAATTTCTCCTTTTTTGGCTGTGCCTTTTACATCTTTCAAAAATACTACTTTCATTGTTCCGTGCTCCCTTCTAGTACATCAATAATAGCTTTTGTTAAACGTTGTTTCACTTCGCCAATCGTATCGGCTTCCATTTGTGTCGCAGCATTCGTTAAATGACCGCCGCCACCTAGAGCTTCCATTATTAACTGGACGTTGACATCCCCAAGTGAACGAGCACTGATGCCAATTCGTCCATCGTCCCGATGTGCGATAACAAATGATGCCGTGACATCTTTCATCGTCAGTAAAATATCGGCTGTCTGCGCAATGAGTACCGAATCATATATTAGGTTGTCCTTCCCATGCGCAATGGCAATCCCCGGCTTCACAAAATCGACCGTCTGCACAATTTTCGAACGTTCAATATACGTATCAACGTCTTCTTTTAAGAAGCGCTGAATTAAAATCGTGTCTGCTCCATATGTGCGTAAATAAGATGCCGCTTCAAACGTACGCGCTCCCGTGCGAAGGGTAAAACTTTTCGTATCTACAATAATACCAGATAATAGCGAGGTCGCCTCTAGTGCGGATATTTTTTTCGTCTGCGGCTGATATTCCAATAGCTCGGTAATCAGCTCGGCTGTCGAGGATGCATATGGCTCCATATAAACAAGTGTTGGATTTTCAATAAATTCTTCTCCTCGTCTATGGTGGTCAATGACTACAACCTTTTCTGTAGAATTGAATAAAGTTTCATCAATAACCATTGACGGTTTATGGGTATCCACAATCACGAGCAGCGAATGAGGGGTCATCATCGACAGGGCCTCATCAGGCGTAATAAAGGACTCATAAAAGTCGCCCTTTTGCTCAATTTCATCTATAAGACGTTGTACACTTCCATGCAGTTCATTAAAATTCATCACTACGTAGCCTGGTACACCATTCATGTCAGCTGCTTTCCGTACGCCAATTGCTGCACCAATCGCATCTAGATCCGGATTTTTATGCCCCATAACAAATACTTGATCACTTTCTCGAATCAAATCACGTAGCGCATGTGAAATAACACGCGCTCGCACCCGTGTCCGCTTTTCTACAGGGTTTGTTTTACCACCGTAAAATCGCACTTTCCCGTCTGGATGCTTAATCGCCACTTGGTCGCCACCGCGCCCTAATACTAAATCCAGGCTCGACTGGGCAAGCTTCCCTAACTCGATTAAAGAAGCTGATCCAGCCCCGACACCTATACTTAATGTCAAAGACAAACCTTTTTGAATCGTTTTCTCTCGGATATCATCTAAAATAGAAAACTTCTTCTCCTCAAGCTCTTCTAAAATAGACTCATTTAATATCGCGATAAAACGGTCTGAAGCGATACGCTTGATGAAAATATCGTACTCCGCCGCCCATTCATTCACAAGGGACGTCATAGCCGCATTTGTCGTGCTGCGCGCCTGGTCATCCATGGTAGACGTAATTTCATCATAGTTATCGATAAATAAAATAGCTAACACTGTACGGTTCGCATAGTACTGTGTTTCAATCTCCACTTGCTCTGTGATATCAAAGAAGTAAAGCAGTCGCTCTTCTGGCTTTGAATACACCCGATATCTTCGATCATTCATCGCAACCGTCAGCTCTTTTAACTCTTCTGGCGGCGTAATCACCTTCAAATCTTCTGATAGACTAAATAATTCTTCTCCTGTTAATGATTCCATCCCCGCTGCTTTTTGCATAAAAGGGTTTGACCATTCGATTTTATACTCTTCATCCAGCAATAAAATCCCGACAGGCATTTGCAGAAAAGCCTCTTCCCCTACTTTCTTCAATCGGTAGGAAAGGGTCTCAATATGTTTTTCCGTTTCTTCATAGGTCACTTTTTCCACTGTCCATAAGTGATAGAGAATCAGTCCGGACACTATAAAATACGCGAGGCCGCCCCATAAATTTACTGTGCATAAAAAGGCAGCTGTTATAATTAATAAAATCGATATATATAATAGGGGATAACGAATGGTACGTTTCCTGAAAATACCCATTTTAATCAGCTCCTTATTGTCCAGTCTTGTTTTTCACATACTCGCGTATATTAAAGCCTAAATCAATAATGCCTAATAATACTACGAATGAATAGAGCGGAATCGCTAAAATTGTCGATAATACTTTGATAAACTTCGGATATTTGTAAGCATCAATCACATAATGGATCAGTGAAATTCCTTGTAATGTCAATAATGCCCATAAAACTAAAGATAAATTCAGCATGACTACATATAGCAAAGTGCCTGTTTCAGGGCGCACAAATAAATTAATCGTCAGTACGATTAAATAATACCAAAGAACGGACCTAGGCAAGCGCATGTCTCGAAACGGAGCAAATTTAGGCACCTCTAAACGCAAACGTTTTAAAATAGGCAAAATCACCGTAATCATAATAAAGGCAATGGCGAAGAAAGACATTGTGATGCTTGCAGGCAATGTCGCTTCTAATGTGTCAAAAACAGCTCGCAATTCTTCGGCAGGCATCTGCTGTCCCGTGATGCTAGCTGAATAAGCCATCCCTTGCTCGTAGGACTCTTTCGCCATTTTTAACCCTTCTTGAATGAAGTCTACACCGAAAAATTGCACAGACAACACATATTGCACGGCAAACGTCAGCAGCACTGTCGTACCAGTTGCTAAAAATAAGAATATTTTACTCTTGCGTAGACGCAGGCAATCCCCTATCACAAAGCCTGTTGCTCCTAAAATAAGAGCAAATGGCAGAATCATGACATTTCCGATAAACAGACTAATGACGATAGCTAAAAGCGTAACGCCAATGCTTAACTTACGGTCATATGTAGCGCTATACCACGCCAAGGGTACCGGTGTGATAAAAAATGCTGGCAAGCTAATGACCGGTACATAATAAGCTATAGCTAAAAGCACAATAAAGAGCGCAATCATCATCGCCCCTTGTGTAATTGCTTTTGTTTGATTATTTGGCATAAATACCTTCCTTTTTTCTCAATCGAAACATTTCACTTCTACTATTGTACCATCTTTTAAGTAGACAAACAAAACCCAGCTTAGTAGAAATGCGATTATTTGTTCGCATTTTAGGAGAGGTACATTTCTTTTATATCCTGTATATTATTTCTGCATAAAAAATCCAATGAATCAGCTCTGATTTCATTGGATTTTTGTTTAATGGCGTACCTTCAGTATGAAATGGAAGCCGCTTGCTTTACAATGGAGCTACTTTTATCGTTCCTTTTCGCTATTTGACTATCTTAGAACAAATCCACTTAGGGGTAACCTAGCTGATTTTTTCAAATTTATGTCGCATGAAAAATATAAATAGAAACATGAAAAGGGGAATTATATAATTGATGGATTCTATAATGACAGTCGCCGATTGATCCTCTATTAGAAAAATGCCGCCACCTGAACTGCCAAGCGTTCCGTTAAAAATTCCGTAACAGACGTTCAGTCCCCAGTGAATGCCCGTACCTGCCCAAATGGAGCCTGTTTTATAAATCGCATACGTAAGCGATAATCCTAGTGCAAGAGAAAAAAGGGTGTTCCATAGGTGGAATCCTTCATTCCATGCATCATCCAGCGCATAAATCATTATGGAGATGAAAAATATCCATTTCATTGGTATTTTTCCTTTTAAGTGTCCGAATACATACCCTCGAATAATAATTTCGTTTAAAAGGGAACCAACCAAAAATGTGAGCATGACCATGAAAAGGGTCAATAACATTTCAGGAAACGGTTTTACTCCGGTAATGTCAAAGCCATGAAGGGAATATTGTATCGTGTATTTGACCAGCCAAAAAGAAAAGCCGATCACAAATCCAAGCATCAAATTCCTGAACCACTTTGAATGAAAGCTGATTCCGATATTCCTGTACTCTTTTGCCTTAGTGAGCATCAGGATTCCTTTCAATAATGGAAAAAACAAAAGAACTAATAAAATCTGCAGCCAAAATTGACTTGATTTAGCGATTCCAATGTTCAAATACAAATCCAGCACAATAAAACCCGCTAACACCTTACCATAGAAACCCATAAGTATCCCCTTAACCCTTTTATTACCATTATAAAAATAAAGTGAGGTAATTCCTAGCTGTTTCTTAAAATTGAATCCTTCAATGAAAAAATAAAAAAGTACAACAAAGGTTTAGATAACCTCTGTTGTACTTTTATGCAAATTATTTATCTTCAGCAACGAATGGTAATAAAGCCATAATACGTGAAACTTTGATTGCAGATGTAAGTTTACGTTGGTATTTAGCAGAAGTACCTGTTACGCGACGTGGTAAAATTTTACCGCGCTCAGAGATGAATTTCTTTAAAAGATCTACATCTTTGTAGTCGATGTGCGTAATGTTGTTAGAAGTGAAGTAGCAAACTTTACGGCGTTTGCGGCCTCCGCGACGTGGTGCCATTATCGTGTTCCTCCTTTACTTTTTTAATGGATGCAGATTAGAATGGTAAATCGTCCTCAGAGACTTCGATTTGACCTTTATTATTATTTGCGTTAGCAAATGGGTCTGCATCTAAACGTGTTGTATTTGGTTGCTGATTGTAAGCAGGTTGATTTTGTTGATAATTAGATTGGTTTGGTGCGCTCTCATATGATTGCTGCGGTGGATTATTGTATGACGGCTGACCGCCTCCAAAATTACCACCGTTATTATATGACGGCTGTTGTTGCGTATTTTGTTGCATTCCGCTGCCACCGCGTGGCTCAAGGAACTGCACACCATCCGCTACAATATCTGTCGTATAAACACGTTTACCATCTTGTCCTTCATAGCTGCCCGTTTGAATACGACCTTCCACTCCGATCAAACTTCCTTTTCGCATGAAGTTTGCCAAGTTTTCAGCTTGCTTGCGCCAAGCAATACAACCAATGAAATCCGCTTCTTTTTCCCCTTGCTGGTTCGAAAATGGGCGGTTTACAGCAACTGTAAAACGAGCCATTGGAACGCCACTTGGTGTATAACGAAGCTCTGGATCCTTCGTAAGTCTTCCAACAATTACGACACGGTTTATCATCAGTAATCAACCTCCTCTTTCAGCAGTTTTGTTAAATATTATTTGTCTTGTTCGCGAACAGCGATATGACGGATAATGTCTTCGCTGATGTTTGCTAAACGAGTGTACTCATCGATTGCTTTAGAATCAGCGTTAACTTTCACGATTTGGTAGAAACCTTCACGGAAGTCGTTGATTTCGTAAGCTAGGCGGCGTTTGCCCCAATCTTTTTTCTCGACGATTTCTGCACCATTTGAAGTTAAGATTTCTTCAAAACGAGCTACTAAAGCTGTTTTAGCCTCTTCTTCAATGTTTGGGCGTACGATGTACATTAATTCATACTTTCTCATCTGTTTGTGCACCTCCTTATGGACTTGGGCTCTCCTGCATAGTACAGGGAGCAAGGAGCAAGTAACTTTATTACTCACATCAATGAATTGTAACATAGTTACATTCAACATTCAACTTTAAATTCATTAATCTCTTTTTTTATATAAAGAGAACCTATGTTCTTATTCTATTCTATATCATATCTTTGTGCAAGTGAAATGCAAAAAGAAAAACCGCCTCCTATAGAGACGGTTTAGGTTTTAAACGTTGAAACGGAATAACATAACATCGCCATCTTGCACGACGTATTCCTTACCTTCTGAACGGACTTTACCGATTTCTTTTGCTGCTGCATGTGAGCCTGCTTCTACTAAATCATCAAATGAGACCGTTTCTGCACGAATGAAGCCGCGCTCAAAATCAGAGTGAATTACGCCTGCACATTGAGGAGCCTTCATCCCTTTACGGAATGTCCAAGCACGTACCTCTTGTACACCAGCCGTGAAGTAAGTTGCTAAGCCAAGTAAATCATAAGAAGCACGGATTAATTGGTCTAAACCAGATTCTTCAATCCCTAGCTCTTCTAAGAACATTGCTTTCTCATCATCTTCTAGCTCAGAAATTTCTTCTTCTACTTTTGCACATATTGTAATAACATGTGAGCCTTCTTTTGCTGCAAATTCGCGTACCATTTTTACGTATTTATTGTTGTCAGCATCTGCTACTTCATCCTCTGACACGTTGGCTACGTAAAGCATAGGCTTGATTGTTAGCAAGTGAAGACCTTTAATCACTTTTAACTCATCCTCAGAAAGCTCTACAGCACGTGCAGGCTGATCGTTTTCTAAAGCTTCTTTTACCTTCACCAAGATTGGCTCTTCAATTAATGCTTCTTTATCTTTTTGCTTCGCCATTTTACTTACTTTTTGAAGGCGTTTGTCCACTGATTCTAAATCAGCAAGCACTAGCTCTAAGTTGATAACTTCAATATCATCGATTGGATTGACTGTACCAGATACGTGCGTGATGTTTTCATCTTCGAAACAACGTACCACTTGGCAAATTGCGTCTACTTCACGGATGTGAGATAAGAATTTATTTCCTAAACCTTCTCCTTGAGAAGCGCCTTTTACGATACCTGCAATATCAGTAAACTCAAATGATGTCGGTACTGTTTTTTTCGGTGTAACTAGCTCTGTTAGCTTTTGTAAACGGTAATCTGGTACTTCTACTACCCCTACGTTAGGATCGATTGTTGCGAACGGATAGTTGGCAGCAAGTGCACCTGCTTTTGTAATTGCGTTAAATAGTGTTGATTTACCAACGTTCGGTAAACCCACGATGCCAGCTGTTAATGCCATGAAGACACAACCTTTCTATATTTGCATAATGAATTTTCTATTTTTGTATAACCTTATCTATTATAGTGACTCGCTTACTAAAAGTCTAATTTGCTTCGTTTGCTGATTGAATGACTTTTTTCATTTTCTTTTCAAATTCACGACGAGCAATCATGACGCTATGTCCGCATCCCTCGCACTTGATTCGAATATCCGCACCCATCCGGATAATTTTCCAAGCGTTCGTGCCACAAGGATGCTGCTTTTTCATCTCTACTACATCATGCAATTCGAATTTTTTTGGTTCCATCAAAAGCCCTCCTACTCTACTTGCACACCATATGACTCTAATAATGCCATTAAATCCCGGCGGATAACACTTGCCATTTTACTGTGTTCCATAGAGATTGTTTCAATTTTAATACGCAATGTAACCGCATCTGCCGTCAAGTTTTGGATACCCATCAGCTCCGGCACTTTTGTCAGTTCCTCATATTGCTCCACTAATGGCTCTAAATAGGTCTCTACCACTTCTTCTACTTTGGTAAGATCCGCTGTCATGGCTACGGAAAAATCGATGTAAGTCGATGTATCATGTACAGAATAGTTAACAACCGCCCCAATCGAGCCATTCGGAATAATATGCTGCTCGCCTGATGGTCCTTTAATCTTTGTTGTACGCAGGCCAATTTCTGCGACTGTCCCCTCTGCTCCGTTCAACTTAATATAGTCACCCACACCAAACTGATCCTCAAATACGATGAAGAACCCCGTAATGATGTCCTTTACTAAGCTTTGAGCACCAAAAGCAATCGCTACAGACGCAATCCCGGCCCCGGCAAGTAAACCCATTACCTGAATATTAAGCAGCGATAAAATCCCAATAATAGCAGAGAAGTACACAACATTGGCCAATACATTTTGCAATAGCCTTAGAATCGTTCGCTGACGACGTTCTGAATAATGAAGCGGCGTACGCATACGAATGAGGAAGAACTTCTCAATCAATTTGTTACCTATTTTCACTACCAAGTAAGAGACTATGATAATTAATACAATTTGGATGGACGTTGTAATAATCCATCGCCATAAATCTTCGCTTTTTAAATAAGCCCAAAAGTCAGCAGCCAATTTTTGCAGCATATTTAAATCTATTTTTTCTTCCATATTTGGCACCTACTGTATAACAACCTTTCTTTTTGAATATACTGCCTTAATATAACGTATTTTCTCATGAAAAACGAGTAAATAAACATTGAAAAGCGAGGATTGCACATGAAAGCGAATATCCCTTTCCACCATGTCATTCACTATGAAAAACCTACGGCCGTCTGGCAATTAAGCGAGTATTTTCTAGAGTATATCCCATTTCATCATGAACAGCTTATTTTTTGCTGTATCGGGACAGATCGTTCTACAGGCGATGCTCTAGGACCATTAGTCGGCAATCAATTGGTTCAAGATTTGACCTTTCCATTTCAAGTGTTAGGTACACTGGAAAAACCTGTTCATGCTTTGAACTTATTAGAAACAAAAGCCCATTTAGAATCGACTACACCCAATCCTTTTACGATTGCCATCGATGCTTGTTTAGGTGACCAATCATCCATTGGCTCTATCATTCTAAAAGATGGTCCATTATATCCTGGCAAAGCTGTTCAAAAGGAATTGCCCCCAATCGGTGACTTATCCATTAAGGGTGTTGTCAATGTCGGCGGATTTATGGAAACTGCTGTCTTGCAAAACACGCGACTGCATGTGACACACACGATGAGTCACACAATTGCCCGCGCACTTCAACTTGCTTGGCAACGCTATGTATTAAATCAAAGACATACCTATGACAATCCCAGTCACTACAACAAGAGCCGGCAGCAAATTGGCTACACGAACTTTCGTTAAGCCAGCGATATTTAACCCGATGGCCATAATCATCACGCCGCCGGTCGCTGTTATTTCTTGAATGAATAAGGCTAGGGTTTCTTGAGGAACAGCTGTGCTGATGAAACCTGCAAAAATGGCAATCAGCCCTTGATACAGAAATACCGGGATCGCCGATAAAAGTACTCCTATTCCTAATGTTGAGGCTAAAAGGATGGCAATGAAACCATCGATAATCCCTTTTGTGATTAAAACACTATGATCGTTACGCAAGCCGCTGTCCAAAGCTCCTAAAATCCCCATTGACCCTATCACAAAGATTAAAGAGGCGGTCACAAACCCTTCGGCAATAGAATGTCCGCTCTTTTTTTCTCGCACGAGTAGGGACTCAACCCATCTTCCAAAACGGTTGAAATAAGTCTCCAAATCTACCCATTCACCGATCACTGCCCCTACTACTAAACTAATGATAATAATGACAAAATTTGAACTTTCAAATCCCATCTGTATTCCAAGGAGCACGACAGCTAATCCTATGATTGCCATCGCTGTTTCCTTCATTTTTTCCGGGATATTATGAAATAAACGTCCTACTATTCCACCAATTATTATGAGTACTGCATTAATAAATGAACCTAATAAAACCATTGTGTTGCTCCTTCATGCGAGCCATTAATCCAATTCAACATTTAAAATTTCTAAAATGCGTTCTAAATCTTCTTCAGAATAAAACTCGATTTCAATTTTTCCTTTATTTTTGCTTTTTTTAATTTGTACATTTGTCCCAAAATAATCGCGTAGTTGAGATTCCGATTCTTGCACGAAAATATCTTTTTTTACATTCTTTGTTTCACGTGAAACGTCCTCATTTAATTGTTGCACAAGTGCTTCTACCTGACGGACATTCATTCCTTGCGCTACTACTTTTTCTGCTACCTCTATCATAAGGCGTTTATTTTTGAGCCCTAGGATGGCACGTCCCTGCCCCATTGATAGCTTACCTTCATTCATTAATTGGCGAATTTCTTCTGGCAATTGCAATAATCGAATATGATTCGCAATATGCGGACGGCTTTTCCCAAGTCTTTTCGCTAGCTCATCCTGCGTAAAGTGAAGCTTGCTAATTAAATTATGATAGGCTTCTGCCTCTTCAACCGGCGTTAAATCTTCACGCTGCAGGTTTTCTAAAATCGCGATTTCCATCATCTGCTGTTCGTTCATGTCTTTAATAATCGCTGGCACCTCACTCAGGCCTGCTAATTTGGCTGCGCGAAAACGACGCTCCCCAGCAATAATGACGTATTTTTTCCCTTGTGGCTTGACGACAAGTGGTTGTACAATTCCATGTTCCTCAATAGATGCTGCTAACTCCTGCAAAGCTCCTTCTGAGAAAAGTTTACGTGGCTGAAATGGATTTTCTATTAATTGTTTTACTGAAATATATTCTACACTGTTATTTGCTAATGCTTCTTCTGGAAAAAAAGCGCTGATTCCTTTTCCTAAACCTTTAGCCATTTTTAATCACTTCCCTTGCTAGCTCTAAATACGTATCTGCCCCACGTGAGCGCGGATCATAAAAAATAATAGGTGTTCCATGACTTGGTGCCTCACTTAATCGTACATTACGTGGAATAACTGCTTTATATACTTTATCACGGAAATACTTCTTTACCTCATCAATTACTTGTAAACCTAAATTTGTACGTGCATCTAACATAGTCAAAAGTACACCTTCAATCACTAAAGACTGGTTGAGATGTTTTTGTACTAAACGCACTGTTGATAATAACTGACTTAATCCCTCTAAAGCATAATATTCACACTGTACAGGAATTAGCACACCATCTGCAGCTGTTAAAGCGTTGATTGTTAATAATCCTAACGATGGTGGACAATCAATAATTATATAATCATACTCATCACGAATTTCTGCAATGGCTTGTTTCAATCTATTTTCACGTGAAACGACTGATACCAACTCAATCTCCGCTCCCGCTAAATGCATGGTTGCTGGAAGGATCGATAAATTTTCAACATGTGTACTAAAAATATAATCTGAAATCTTTTCTTCCTCAATGACGACATCATAAATACATCCATCAATTTCTTTTTTGTTTACCCCCACTCCGCTGGAAGTATTGCCTTGCGGATCCATATCAATCAGCAATGTTTTTTTACCAAAATGCGCTAAACATGCGCTTAAATTTACGGAGGTTGTGGTTTTTCCCACGCCACCTTTTTGGTTTGCTATAGCAATTGTCTTTCCCATTCTGCACCTGCTTTCAACTGTTTTGTTTTATGCTTCGAATGTTTCTGCTACTATTCTTTTATTCTAACAAACTGTCACTTATGAGTCGTCAAAATATTTAGATAGTATGTTTCGCATGAAACAATGTACATTTGAGGGCAAATATTTATTTATTTTTATGTTCGGAAGGAAAAATGGAAGGAGGCTTTCTGTTTGCTGAATTGCGGTTATGCTTTGTATTTCTGTCTGTTTTACAAGTATGGAAGGAGGAGATTGGCACAGATATTTTTTTATCTAAAGCACAATAAAAAAACTCCTAAATGCATATTGCCGCTTTTAGGAGTGAATTGTTATTTATTTTTCGGGATCCGTACCGTAATTTGATAGTAATCCTCATTGTCTTCTTCTTGCGTTTTTACATTAATACCGCTTCTTGTCACCATGCTTAATGACTGCTTGATTGTATTCAGAGCAATACGCACATCCTTGCTAATTGCTTTACGTTTTGGACGCTTTTTCGCTTTTTGCTCTTCCTCCACCGTCTCTTCAGGATTTAAAATTTGCTGAATTTGCTCCTCTAGCTGACGAACATTCCAATCATATTCTTTTGCCGCTGCGATTAGCTGTAGTTGCAATTGCTCGTCCTTGATAGCAATCAGGGCTCTGGCATGACGCTCTGAAATCTCGCGCTTTAAGATAGCGTCCTGTACAAACTGAGGAAGTTTGAGTAGGCGGAGTTTATTCGCCACTGTTGACTGCCCTTTCCCAAGTCGTTGAGCCAGTGCTTCCTGTGTTAATGAATGAATTTCCAACAGTTGTTGATACGCCAATGCTTCTTCGATTGCCGTTAATTCCTCACGTTGTAGGTTCTCAATTAAGGCAATTGAAGCTGTTTCTTTATCGTTTAACATTCTAACAATTGCCGGTACCTCTTCCCATTGTAATTTTTTCATCGCACGGTATCTACGTTCACCCGCGATTATTTCATACATGCCC
Source organism: Lysinibacillus odysseyi (assembly GCA_014595895.1). Taxonomy (GTDB): domain Bacteria; phylum Bacillota; class Bacilli; order Bacillales_A; family Planococcaceae; genus Lysinibacillus_B; species Lysinibacillus_B odysseyi_A. The sequence continues at coordinate 202,399 of JABUKB010000003.1, forward strand.
TCTGCTCCTGCACTTGGGCGTAATACGATTGGTTGAATTACACCATGTGTATGAATAGTTCTTGATAACTCTTCAATCTTTTCTTCATCAAAAACTGTTCGAGGTTGAAAACGATTTGGAACGATTCGATCAATTGGAATTTTCACTACTTCTTCTGCAGCTGTACTCACCGCTTCTACTTCACTTTTCACTTCGGCCTCTTTTGCGCCGAACCAACGTGAAAAAGGACTCTTCATCCAATGGCACCACCTTTAAGAAATCTTGCTCAGATATTACTATTATTTATGATTTATCTCGAAATGTACATAGTGCAATCAAAAGGAATTTGTGACGTTTTCCATAAACATTTGGCAAAGTCTAAATATAAATGTATATGCGAAAACTTACGAAAGTATTAATAAAATTTATTGAATTGGTGTTTTATTTGGTACACCTGGCTTGCGTGGGTATTTTTTCGGTGTCGATTTTACTTTATCAAACACATATAAAGAGCGTTCACTTTCTTCTACAGGCAATAAGAAACGAAACTCCTCTTTTAACGATGCGCCCAGTGTAGTAATAGCTTTTTTCGCATCTTTCAATTCTTCCGCACCGGCTGCCGCCTTTAACGCCACGAAGAATCCACCTGGCTTTACGAGCGGGATACATAGTTCAGATAACACAGAAAGGCGAGCTACTGCACGAGCTGTGACTACGTCATATTTCTCGCGGTAGCTTGGATTTTGACCAAACTCTTCCGCACGGGCATGGATAAAGGACATATGATCCAGATTTAATTCATTGGCTAAATGATTCAAAAATGTAATCCGCTTATTTAAAGAATCGACGATTGTAATATGTAAATGCGGGAAGCAAATTTTGATTGGAATGGAAGGGAAACCAGCGCCTGCACCTACATCACATACTGTAACAACCCTTGTAAAATCAAAGTAAAACGATGTGCTAATTGAATCATAAAAATGTTTTAAATAGACACCTTCCAAATCTGTGATGGCCGTTAAGTTCATTTTTTCATTCCACTCTACTAACAACTCGAAATACTTTTTAAACTGAGCAATCTGCGTATCATTTAGCTCAATCCCTTTTGCAGCTAATGCCTCGATAAATTGTTGTTCGTTCATCGCTATTCTCCTTTATAAAAGGGGGCTGTTCGAATTTCGAACCGCCCCTGCTTTGTTATTTCATTTTAGTTAGCTTCTACTTCAATTCGGGCAATTTTGCCTTGCTCAATATAAACAAGAAGAATGGAAATGTCGGCTGGGTTAACGCCGGCAATACGGCTTGCTTGCGCAATCGATAATGGACGTACTTGTTTTAGCTTTTGGCGCGCTTCGGTTGCTAAGCTTGAGATTGCATCATAATCAATGTTCTCTGGAATCTTCTTCTCTTCCATTTTCTTTAGCTTCTCTACTTGTTGCAGCGCTTTTTGAATATAACCCTCATATTTTAATTGAATATCAATTTGCTCACGTACTTCCTCAGATAACGGCGTTTCTAATGGCTCGATTAAATCTGCCACTAAATCATAGTTCATCTCTGTACGTTTGATGAAGTCTGATGCACGGATACCATCTTTTAACTCGGTACCACCTACTGAACGGACCACTGCTTGCGTTTTTTCATTTGGTTTGACGATAATATCACGAAGACGTGCAATTTCTGTATCGATCTGCGCGCGCTTTTCACAGAACTTTGCATAACGCTCCTCTGAAATCATACCTGCCTTGTAACCAATATCCGTTAAACGTAAATCGGCATTATCATGACGAAGTAATAAACGGTATTCTGCACGTGATGTTAGTAAACGATACGGCTCATTTGTCCCTTTTGTTACAAGGTCGTCAATTAAAACGCCAATATAAGCATCTGAACGTGAAAGAATAACTTCTTCTTTTCCTTGTATTTTTAGGGAAGCATTCATACCTGCCATTAATCCTTGAGCAGCTGCTTCCTCGTAACCTGATGTACCATTGATTTGACCAGCTGTGTAGAGACCTGTAATCGCTTTTGTTTCCAATGTTGGCCATAATTGTGTTGGTACAACTGCATCATACTCAATAGCATAGCCAGCACGCATAATTTCCGCCTTTTCCAGTCCTGGGATGGATGCCACCATTTCACGCTGTACATGCTCTGGTAAGCTTGTTGAGAAGCCTTGCACGTATACTTCCTGTGTGTCGCGTCCTTCTGGTTCTAAGAAAATTTGGTGACGAGGCTTATCTGCAAAACGCGTGATTTTATCCTCAATCGACGGACAGTAACGAGGACCGGTCCCTTTAATCATCCCTGAGAACATTGGTGATAAGTGTAAATTATCTTGAATCACCTGATGTGTTTTTTCACTTGTGTATGTTAACCAGCATGGTAATTGATCCGTAATATATTCTGTCGTTTCGAAACTGAATGCACGTGGAACATCATCACCCGGTTGAATTTCTGTTTTCGAATAGTCAATCGTACGGCTATTCACACGTGGTGGTGTACCTGTTTTGAAACGCACCATTTCAAAGCCAAGATCTTTCAAATTATCTGCTAAAGCAATAGATGGCTGTTGGTTATTTGGACCGGATGAATATTTTAAATCACCGATAATGATTTCACCGCGCAGGAATGTACCTGTTGTAATAATGACAGCTGGTGCACGGAAAATCGCCCCAATTTGTGTAATGACACCTTTTACTTCTCCGTCTTCTACAATCAGTTCATCTACCATCGCTTGACGAATTTGTAAATTCGGCTCATCTTCAAGTAGACGCTTCATTTCACGTTGGTAAAGTACTTTATCTGCTTGTGCACGTAATGCACGGACAGCTGGACCTTTACCTGTATTTAACATACGCATTTGGATATGCGTTTTATCGATTACTTTCCCCATAGCACCGCCTAATGCATCGATTTCACGTACGACGATACCCTTGGCTGGACCACCTACTGATGGATTACATGGCATAAAGGCGATTAACTCTAGGTTAATCGTTAACATTAATGTTTTTGCTCCTGTTTTCGCTGCTGCGTATGCCGCTTCTACACCGGCATGACCTGCACCGACAACAATTACATCATATGTGCCTGCCTCATATTTTGTTGGCATGCTGAATCTTCCTTTCTTTATATAAATCGGTCTGTCACCGAAATGTGTATTGAATATAAGTTATTTTCCTAAACAGAATTGCGAGAACAGCTGGTTAATTAAGCTTTCTTGCATTGTGTCACCGACAATTTCACCGAGAATTTCCCATGTGCGTGTTACATCGATTTGTACCATATCAACCGGCACGCCTGCCTCAGCAGCCTGTAATGCGTCATTCACTGTATCATGCGCTTGATGAAGTAGCGCAATGTGACGTGAGTTTGACACATACGTTAAATCCCCTGCTTCCACTCGCCCTTCAAAGAACAAGGCCGCAATGGCTTCTTCGAGTTCAATCACGCCTTCTTCTTGAAGTAAAGAAGTCGTAACTACTGGATGCTTACCTGCTAATTCTTGAACGCGTGCTAGGTCAATTTGTTGTGGTAAATCTGTTTTATTGACTACTACGATATAGTCCATATGCTGAATCGTCTCAAATAGACGCTCATCTTCTGGGCTGAGCACTTCGCCATAGTTTAACACGAGGAGAATTAAATCTGCTCCCTTCAATGCTTCACGGGAACGTTCAACACCGATTCTCTCTACAATGTCTTCCGTCTCTCGAATCCCAGCTGTATCCACTAGACGTAATGGCACGCCGCGTACGTTAACATACTCTTCTATAATATCACGAGTTGTACCCGCAATATCGGTTACAATGGCTTTATTTTCTTGTACTAAACTATTTAAAAGTGACGATTTTCCGACGTTTGGACGTCCTAAAATAACTGTCGATAAACCTTCACGCAAAATTTTTCCTTGTGATGAAGTTTGTAATAACTTTTCAATTTCATCACGTACCCACGTACATTTTTCAAGCAAAATTGGCACTGTCATTTCTTCCACATCATCGTACTCAGGATAATCGATATTCACCTCTACTTGTGCTAATGTTTCCAACAGCGCTTGGCGTAGAGATTGGATGAGGCGTGACAGTTTCCCGTCCATTTGTCCTAGAGCCACATTCATCGCACGATCTGTTTTCGCACGAATCAAATCCATTACAGCTTCTGCCTGGGATAAGTCAATACGTCCATTTAAAAAGGCGCGCTTCGTAAATTCACCTGGCTCTGCCAGCCGTGCACCGTGACGAAGGACAAGCTGTAATACACGGTTTACGGATACAAGACCACCATGACAGTTAATCTCTACTACATCTTCACGCGTAAAAGTCTTAGGACCGCGCATTAAGGAAAGCATGACTTCTTCTACTACTTCCTCTGTTTTAGGGTCTATCAAATGTCCATAATGAATCGTATGAGTTGCAACCTCTGTTAATCGTTTGCCATTTGGCGATTTGAATATTTTATCTGCGATGGCAATTGCCTCATCTCCGCTTAAACGGACAATGGCAATCGCTCCTTCTCCCATTGGTGTGGAGATTGCAGTAATTGTATCGAATTCCATTTTACAGCCTCCTACTATCTATATAAAAACTATCCACATGTGGATAACTTTAAATGCATATTTCCGCTAACAATTTAGCCTACCACATTTTGAGCAAAATCTAAAGTAAAGCGGGTTTTTGTGGATAAAGAATAATGTGCTTTTTCTGTGTGCTGAAGCATATTCGAAAGAATAGAATAAAAAGCTCTCTGTTTCCTAAGGCTCTGTCACAAAAAAATACCCGAAAATTTCTTTTCGGGCATCTGTGTCTGTATTTAGATTGGTTCGATCACTAAATAGCGATACGGTTCCTTCCCCTCTGAATAGGTTTCAATATCTAAACGGTGGGCAAGGGCATTGTGAATAATTTTTCGCTCCGATGATGGCATCGGCTCAAACTTAACGGTTTTTTGGGTACGCACCGCTTTATCTGCCATACGCTCCGCCAGTTGCTCCAATGAGATGCGGCGACGTTCACGATAGTCTTCCACATCTAGCTCAATATTCATAAAGGATTGGGCCGTTTTATTGAGGACAAGCTGGGTTAATTGCTGGAGAGCATTTAACGTTTGCCCGCGTTTCCCAATTAAATAGGCCGCTTTTTGGCTTTCAAGCTTTAATACTACATTTTTCCCACGCACGTCCGCATGGATTTGTAAATCAGTAATTCCCATTTGAAGCGCAATGTCTGCTAAATAAGCCTTTGCCTCTTCAACCGGGTCCTTTTGTGGTTCTGCAGGTTGATCTTCATTCGCGATTTGAACTTGTTCTTCCCCGTGTGAATCGTCAGCTATGACAGGTATATCAGTAGTTACTTGCTCTACTTCCTCTTCTACCGGCTCTGGCTGAACGACTTTTGTTTCCTCTTCCACTTTGACTTCCTCTATTACCGTAACACGGATTTGTGCATCCCGTGCTCCAAAACCTAAAAATCCTTTTTTACCTTCTTGTAAAACTTCAATCCTTACTTGCTCACGGGGTTTACCAAGCTTTTGTAACGCTAATGAGATCGCTTCATCGACTGTTGCGCCTATTTGCGTAAGCTGGTTCACTATTTTGTGCCTCCTGTGCTAGTAGTTTCTTCTTTTTTTCTCCAAGGTTTGTAAATCGCAAGGTTTTGACATACAGAGACAATATTGCCGACTACCCAATATAATGATAAAGCGGCTGGTAAAATAATACCGAAACCTACGATCATTACTGGCATGATATACATCATGATTTTCATTTGCGGGTTATCCATTGCTGGACCAGTCATTAATACAACGTACTGAATTAAGCCAGCTAGAACAGCTAAAATAATACTCGGATCCGCTAATGGCATCCCTAAAAATTCCCCTAATGGGAATGCATCGGGTGTTGCATTCATTCGGCTAATTGCATGATAGAAGCCGATTAAAATTGGCATCTGGATAAAGATCGGCAAACATCCTGCAATTGGATTTGCGCCTGATGATTGCATTAAAGCCATCATTTCTTGTTGATATTTTTGCTGTGTTACCGCATCTTTAGAGCTGTATTTTGCTTGCAGCTCTTTTAGTTTTGGTTGAATCTCTTGCATCTTTTTAGAACTCTTGATTTGCTTAATTGTTAACGGCAAAATTACTAAACGGATAATGATCGTTACTGCAATAATCCCTAACGCATAAGTACCTAAAAGCTCTGCGAAATACTGAATTGCTGAAACCAACGGCCAAACGATAAACTCGTTCCAAATGCCTTTACTCTCAGCTGAAATCGGCTGGTCAAATTCTGTACACCCAGCAAGCAGCATTGTAACGGCTGCAAGTGTCAGAACAACCAAAAGTCTCTTCTTCAAGTTTTCTTCCTCCTAGAGCAACTACTCAATTATATTTATAATAGATATTTTACCATGTGTGGACGTCTTCCCTCTACTAATAGTTTCGATTGAAGCCCAATACATAAAGCACCTATTTCTTTTTTAATACTTTAGCGATTTTTAACACATGCTCCAAACTTTTCTTTGTCTCATGAAAATTTAATGCGGCCGCCTGTGTTCTGGCGATAATAACATAGTCCATATCTTGACGAACGTCATCACGAAGCTCAAGAAATGTTTGACGGATATAGCGTTTAATTTGATTTCGCGTCACAGCATTGCCCATTTTCTTTCCTACTGACAGCCCTATACGGAAATGCGGCTGATCCTTTTGCAAACAGTAAACAACGAATTGACGGTTTGCAAAGGACTTGCCTTTTTTAAACACCGTTTGGAATTCTTCATCCTTTTTAATACGTTGGCGTTTATTCACCTCATACCAGCTCCATCTTGTCTCTTTTTCAACTAAATAACGAAAAATAAAGAAAAAAAAGACCACTGATGTGGCTCAGTGGGCTTATGCTGATAATACTTTACGGCCTTTTTTACGACGACGAGCTAAAACGTTACGACCGTTTTTAGTAGCCATACGTGCGCGGAAACCGTGTACTTTAGAGTGCTTACGTTTTTTTGGTTGGTATGTGCGTTTCATTGTATATTGCACCTCCTATATTAAGAGTTTAAAGTTGTTCGTATATTTCTTTCATACAGACTCGACTATTATATATAGTAAACGAACATTTTGTCAACTTGAATCTCAAAATTCTCTTTTCTCTCTATTATCCTCTGTTTAAACTTATCCACATGATTTTCTGATTGCCTGAAAATCTATGTGGATATTTTTTTCTTCCGAAAATTTTATCCACAACCTTTATCTACAACTTTTTCACAAAATCATACCCTGTGGATAATTTCAAAATCAATAAACATGAATTATGTGGATAAGTTCTTGAAAGTATTGAAATCACTTATTTTTTTTGATACGATAATTATGTTTTCCTCTGTGGAGTACTTTTTCTGGGAAATAAATTATCCACAACTGTTAATAATCTGTGGACAAGCTTTTTCACATGTTTGGTATAAGGGTTATCCACAGCATGTGATTATGTGCATTGATAGGGAAAAATATTAAAATAAACTTTTTAATCTATTTATTTTTATAGAAAAATATATTTGAAAGGGCGATTATAGCTTGGAACATTTAGAGCAATTATGGAACAACGTCCTGGCACAAGTTGAACAAAAAATTTCAAAACCAAGCTTCGAAACATGGCTAAAATCAACCAAATTATTAGCCCATAAAGGGACCAATGTGACCATTGCAGCGCCTAACTCTTTTGCAAGGGATTGGCTGGAAAATCACTATGTTCACTTAATTACGGGGATTTTAACAGAGCTAACAGGTGAGGATTTACTTATAAAGTTTGTTGTTCAAAAAGATCAGGATACAGATGACTTTGATTTACCTGCGCCTAAAGTGGCCAATAGATCAAATGACCAGCATGATACATCACCCGGAATGTTAAATCCAAAATATACATTCGATACATTTGTCATTGGATCCGGAAATCGCTTTGCGCATGCTGCCTCTCTCGCCGTAGCCGAGGCCCCTGCAAAGGCTTATAACCCGTTCTTTATCTACGGGGGAGTTGGGCTAGGAAAAACCCATCTGATGCACGCTATTGGCCATTATGTAAAGGAACATAATCCAAATGCCAATGTGGTGTATCTATCTTCGGAAAAATTTACAAATGAATTTATCAACTCTATTCGCGATAACAAAACCATTGATTTCCGCAATAAATATCGCAATGTAGATGTATTGCTGATTGATGATATTCAATTTTTGGCAGGCAAGGAATCCACACAGGAGGAGTTCTTCCACACATTCAATACATTGCACGAAGAGTCAAAGCAAATTGTTATTTCAAGTGACCGTCCGCCAAAAGAGATTCCTACATTGGAGGATCGCTTGCGTTCCCGCTTCGAATGGGGCTTAATTACGGATATTGCGCCGCCAGATCTAGAAACGAGAATCGCTATTTTACGCAAAAAGGCAAAAGCAGATGGTCTCAATATTCCAAATGAGGTTATGTTGTATATTGCAAATCAAATTGATTCGAATATTCGAGAATTAGAGGGTGCCTTAATTCGTGTTGTGGCTTATTCTTCTTTGGTGAATGAAGAAGTAACGCAAGAAGTAGCGGCGGCAGCCCTAAAAGATATCATGCCGAATAATAAGCCGCGCATGATTACGATTTTAGATATCCAAAACGCTGTCGGAGAGCATTTCAATATTCAGCTAGAGGATTTTTCAGCTAAAAAACGAACAAAGTCCATTGCCTTTCCCCGTCAAGTAGCGATGTATTTATCACGTGAATTGACGGATTTCTCTTTGCCGAAAATTGGGGAGGAGTTTGGGGGCCGTGATCATACAACAGTCATTCATGCTCACGAAAAAATTGCTTCATTATTGAAAAATGATCAGCAATTACAGCAAGATCTGAAACAAATTCGCAGTGTTTTAGGTAAATGAATTTGTGGATAAGCCTTGTTTTTTTACCCAAGGTTATGCACAGTCTATCTACATGTGGATAGACTGGTTTTGCTCGTATAAAGGCACTTATCCACAAATCCACAGGACCTATTACTATATCTATTATCTTTTAAATAAAAATTAATTATATAAGTGAGGTAAAAAAATGAAATTTGAAATCATGCGAGATCATTTGTTATCTGGTTTAAACGATGTCATGAAAGCCGTTAGTTCAAAAACGACAATTCCGATTCTAACAGGTATTAAAATTGACGTTACAAATGAAGGTGTCAGCTTAACTGGCAGCGATCAGGACATTACGATCCAATCATTTATCCCGGCTGAAGAAGACGGTCAACAAATCATGACCATCAGCCATACAGGCTCCATTGTCTTACAAGCTCGTATGTTCAATGAGATCGTACGGAAATTACCAACAAACGAGGTAGAAATCGAAGTAACGAATGGCTTTGCTACATACATTCGTTCAGGTAAATCAGAGTTCCACCTAATTGGCCAGGATGCAATTGAATATCCTTTATTACCGGAAGTGTCAGCAGATGAGCAATTTACAATGCCAGCTGATCTATTAAAGTCCATCATTCGCGAAACGGTATTTGCTGTAGCAACAACAGAAAGCCGTCCTGTACTAACAGGTGTAAACTGGAATATTCATGAAAATGAATTAATATGCGTAGCGACAGACAGCCACCGTTTAGCTCGTCGAAAAGTGAAAGTAGACTCTTTACCTACAGGGGTATCCAATATTGTGATTCCAGGTAAAAGCTTAAACGAATTAAATAAAATTCTAGAAGATTCTACAAACCCTGTACAAATCGTGATGACAAATCAGCAAGTATTATTTAAAGCAGATCATTTATTATTCTTCTCGCGCTTATTAGAAGGTAATTATCCTGATACATCACGACTTATTCCTGATTCTTATCAAACAAATGTGACATTAAACGGGAAAGCCTTACTACAAGCAATTGATCGTGCTTCTCTGTTGGCACGTGAAGACCGCAATAATGTCGTACGCTTTGAAACATTAGAAGGCAATGCTGTAGAAATTTCATCCAATTCACCTGAAATCGGAAAGGTACAAGAGGAAATTCCAGTAGAAGTATTAGAAGGGGATGCCTTAAAAATTTCCTTCAGTGCGAAATACATGATGGAAGCCCTAAAAGCAATCGATACTCAAGATGTGGTTATTCAATTTACAGGGGCAATGCGTCCATTTATTTTGAAATCTGTATCAGACGATGCGATTTTACAATTGATTTTACCTGTTCGCACGTATTAATGATTTCAATAAAGTGAAACTTCAATTAGTGGGCCCCCACTAATTGTTAGTGGAACCAATCGGGCTTTTACGGGTAGTTGATCTGCCGCTACGCTTTCGAGGCAGATAAATTACTACCCGTTAATGCGGGATAAACAAGATAATTTCTAATTTAAGACAGGAGGGTTGCTTTAAAAATATTTTGAAGCAACTCTCTTTTACTTATGGTGCAGTTTTTTGGTATGATAGAAGGATGAAATTTAGTTATCGGAGGATGAAATACTTTGAATGAAATTCGTATTGATTCAGAATTTGTGACATTAGGGCAATTTTTGAAAATGACAGATGCAATCAGTTCAGGCGGAATGGCGAAGTGGTTTTTATCAGAACACGAAGTTTTTGTGAACGGGGAAGTAGACGATCGTCGTGGACGTAAATTACGAGATGGAGATGTGGTCAACATTCCGGGTGTAGGCCGTTTTCGTGTTGTCAGCGATTACGGAGCTGAGTAAATGAACATTGAACATTTACAACTAACTAATTATCGCAATTATGAATCGTTGACACTCAATTTCTCTCCGAAAATTAATGTTTTTATCGGTGAAAATGCACAAGGAAAAACAAATGTCATGGAATCCATTTATGTGCTGGCTATGGCTAAATCACATCGTACTTCTAACGATAAAGAATTGATACGTTGGGAGGCCGAATATGGTAAAATAGAAGGTGTTGTACACAAACGTTACGGAGAAGTTCCGATGGAGCTAACAATATCTAAAAAAGGGAAAAAAGGGAAGATAAATCACCTTGAACAATCCAAATTAAGTGAATATGTTGGACAAATGAATGTGGTCATGTTTGCACCAGAAGATTTAAATGTTGTAAAGGGAAGTCCTCAGATTCGACGCCGTTTTATCGATATGGAAATTGGGCAAATCTCGCCAGTTTATTTACATGATTTATTAACTTTTCAAAAGATATTGAGACAACGCAATTTATATTTAAAACAAAACCAAGGTCGTACTACTTTGATGAATGATGTCATGCTCGATGTCTATACTGAGCAGTACATACAAGCAGCGATTAAAATCATTCGTAAGCGCTATGAGTTTATGGATTTACTGCAAGCTTGGGCGGAGCCCATCCATAAAGGAATTTCCCAGGGGAAGGAGCAGCTGGTCATCAAATATGCCACAATTAGCGGGATGGAGCGCGATTGGTCAGTACAAGAGATGGCGACATATCTTGAACAAAAACTAATGGATACTCGTAAACGTGAAATCGATCGTGGAGTTACATTAGTGGGCCCCCATCGTGATGATTTACAGTTTTTTGTCAATAACTATGATGTGCAAGTGTATGGCTCCCAAGGCCAGCAACGCACTACAGCTTTATCGCTGAAATTAGCCGAGATCGAGTTGATTAAGCAAGAAACAAGAGAGGCACCCATTTTATTATTAGATGACGTGTTATCTGAGTTAGACGACACACGTCAATCTCATTTATTAAATACTATTCAGGGTGAGGTCCAAACATTTGTAACAACGACAAGTGTAGACGGCATTCATCATGAAACGATTAAAAATGCGAAAATGTTCCATGTGAAACAAGGCACTATTGAGCAATAATCAGCAAGTTGAAATGCGTACGGCATTTACATGAAAAGATGCATATTGAAGTTACGAAAGAGTAGGTGAACAAGGTGTCTTTAGAAATAAATAAAGAACAGCAAAATTATGATGCTGATCAAATACAGGTATTAGAAGGTTTAGAGGCCGTTCGCAAACGCCCGGGGATGTATATTGGTTCCACAAGTTCAAAAGGGTTGCACCATCTTGTATGGGAAATCGTTGATAATAGTATCGATGAAGCATTAGCGGGATTTTGTACAGATATTAGCGTTACAATCGAGCAAGACAACTGGATTCGTGTAGAAGATAATGGACGCGGTATCCCTGTAGATACCCAAGAAAAAATGGGCATGCCAGCCGTCGAAGTCATTATGACAGTACTGCACGCTGGCGGTAAATTTGGCGGTGGCGGTTATAAAGTTTCAGGCGGACTGCATGGTGTAGGAGCTTCCGTTGTGAATGCTTTATCCAAAGAAACAATCGTTCAAGTACACCGTGACGGCAAAATTCATGAAATCAAATTTGAACGCGGTCACACCGTGCAAAAATTAAAAGTCATTGGTGAAACAGATCATAATGGCACAACAACGCGCTTTAAAGCTGATGAAGAAATTTTCAAAGAAACAACAGAATACGAATACGATATTTTAGCCACTCGTGTGCGCGAGTTAGCCTACTTAAATCGCGGCATTCGTATTACCATTGCGGACGAGCGTGAAGGCAAAGAACGTTCAGAAACATTCCACTTTGAAGGCGGTATCCGTGAGTATGTGGAGCATTTAAATGCCAATAAAAACGGAATTCATCAAACAATTGATGTATTAGGAGAAAAAGACGGTATCACGGTTGAGATTGCCATGCAATATAACGAAGGCTTTGCTTCAACAATTATGTCATTTGCTAATAATATCAACACATATGAAGGCGGTACGCATGAATCGGGCTTTAAAACAGCTTTAACACGTGTAATTAATGATTATGCCCGTAAAGCACATTTGATTAAGGATAATGATACGAACCTGACAGGCGAGGACGTACGTGAAGGACTGACAGCCATCGTATCGGTGAAGCATCCAGATCCGCAATTTGAAGGTCAAACAAAAACAAAGCTTGGAAACTCAGAAGTAAGTCAAATTACCAACCAATTATTCTCTGAAGGATTTGAGCGATTCTTATTAGAAAATCCAAGTATAGCACGCCAAATTGTTGAAAAAGGGACAATGGCTGCGCGTGCCCGTGTAGCAGCGAAGAAAGCGCGTGAGTTTACACGCCGTAAATCAGCGCTTGAAGTATCTAGCTTACCGGGTAAACTAGCAGACTGTTCATCGACAAATCCAGCAGAGTCCGAAATTTATATCGTAGAGGGTGACTCGGCGGGTGGTTCAGCAAAATCAGGACGCGATCGCCATTTCCAAGCGATTTTACCACTGCGCGGGAAAATTTTAAACGTTGAAAAAGCACGTTTAGACCGTATTTTATCAAATGCTGAGATTCGTGCGATGATTACAGCGTTTGGTACAGGTATTGGAGAAGACTTTAACTTAGATAAAGCACGTTACCACAAAATTGTTATTATGACGGATGCCGATGTAGATGGCGCTCATATCCGTGTACTGTTATTAACATTCTTCTTCCGTTTTATGCGACCACTTATTGAAGCAGGTTATGTATATGCGGCCAAGCCTCCACTTTATCAAGTGAAGCAAGGGAAGCATGTTGAGTATTGCTATTCAGACCAAGAGTTGGATGAAATTTTAGAGCGCTTACCGAGCGTGCCAAAACCAAATATTCAGCGCTACAAAGGTTTAGGGGAAATGAATGCAGAGCAACTTTGGGATACAACAATGGATCCAGAGCACCGTACATTAATTCGCGTGGAACTTGATGATGCTATCGAAGCGGACCGTATCTTTGATCACTTAATGGGTGATGAAGTAGCACCTCGTCGTGAATTCATCGAAGAAAATGCTGTGTATGTGCAAGATTTAGATATTTAGTGCAATTGGAAGGAGGTCCTTATTTTGTCTGACATTCAACATGGATATATTGAATCAAGAAATATTACAACTGAAATTAAATCATCATTTTTAAGTTATGCGATGAGTGTTATTGTTTCACGTGCTTTACCAGATGTACGTGATGGACTAAAACCTGTACACCGCCGTATCCTATTCGGTATGCAGGAATTAGGGAACACATCAGATAAACCATATAAAAAGAGTGCTCGTATTGTCGGAGATGTAATGGGTAAATTCCACCCGCATGGTGACTCTTCTATTTATGAAGCCATGGTACGTATGGCGCAAGATTTCAGCTTCCGTTATATGCTAGTCGATGGACACGGTAACTTTGGTTCCATTGATGGTGACGGGGCAGCGGCGATGCGATATACGGAATCACGTATGTCTAAAATCGCCATGGAAATGCTGCGCGATATTAACAAAGATACGATTGATTATGGACCTAACTATGATGGTAGTGAGCGCGAACCACTTGTATTGCCAGCACGTATTCCAAACTTATTACTAAATGGTGCTGCGGGGATTGCCGTAGGGATGGCTACTAATATCCCACCACACCAATTAGGAGAAGTGATTGATGGAGTACTAGCCGTTTCTGAAAATCCAGCAATCACAACAGAAGAACTTATGGAAATTATCCCTGGTCCGGATTTCCCGACTGGTGGCTTAATTTTAGGTCGTTCTGGTATTCGTCGTGCATATGAAACGGGACGTGGCTCGCTAACAATTCGTGCTAAAGTAGAAATCGAACAAAATACAAATGGCAAAGAAACAATTTTAGTACATGAATTGCCATACCAAGTAAATAAAGCAAAATTAATCGAAAAAATTGCGGAACTTGTACGCGATAAGAAAATTGATGGCATTACAAACCTGCGTGATGAATCAGATCGTAACGGTATGCGTATCGTTATCGAAGTACGCCGTGATGCGAATGCCAATGTTGTATTAAACAATTTATATAAACAAACAGCAATGCAATCAAGTTTCGGTGTGAACATGTTGGCACTTGTAAATGGGGAGCCAAAAGTACTCTCTTTACGTGAAATGCTATATCATTACTTGGAACATCAAAAAGTCGTGATCAAGCGCCGTACAGCCTTTGAACTGCGCAAAGCGGAAGATCGTGCACATATTTTAGAGGGCTTGCGTATTGCTCTTGACCACATCGATGAAATTATTTCAATTATTCGTAGTTCACGTAGTGGGGATGAAGCAAAGCCTGTGTTAATGGAGCGTTTCACTTTATCAGACCGTCAAGCTCAAGCGATTTTAGACATGCGCCTAGTTCGTTTAAGTGGCTTAGAACGTGAAAAAATTGAAGCAGAGTACCAAGAATTGCAACGCCTAATTGCTGAATTAAAAGCGATTCTAGCAGATGAAGCAAAGGTTATCGAAATTATTCGTACTGAATTAACAGAAATTAAAGAACGTTACAATGATCAGCGCCGTACAGAGATTACAGCTGGCGGTTTAGAGATGATTGAGGACGAGGATTTAATTCCACGTGAAAACTCTGTTGTGACATTAACGCATAACGGCTACATTAAGCGTTTAGCAGCGAGCACATACCGCAGCCAAAAGCGCGGTGGTCGCGGTGTACAAGGAATGGGCACAAACGAGGATGATTTCGTAGAACATTTATTATCGACATCTACGCATGATACAATTTTATTCTTTACTTCTCGTGGTAAGGTGTTTAAAGCAAAAGGCTATGAAATTCCAGAGTTCGGTCGTACTGCAAAAGGTTTACCGATCGTAAACTTATTGAATATTGAAAAGGGCGAGCATGTGACAGCCATGATTCGTATCGAGTCATATGACGAGGATGCTTACTTTATCTTCACAACGAAGACAGGTATTGCAAAACGTACGCCTGTATCGCAATTTGCGAATATTAGAAACAACGGTTTAATTGCTATTAATTTACGTGATGACGATGATTTAATTTCCGTTCGTCTAACGGATGGCGAAAAGCAAATTGTAATTGGTACACATGACGGTATGCTTGTTCGATTTAAAGAAACGGATATCCGTTCAATGGGTCGTACTGCTACAGGAGTTCGTGGTATCAAATTACGTGAAGGCGACCATGTTGTTGGCATGGAAATTTTAGAGCCGGGGCAAGAAATTTTAGTCGTAACGGAAAAAGGGTACGGCAAACGTACACCAGAAGATGAATATCGCCTGCAAAGCCGTGGCGGTGTTGGTATTAAAACGATTCACGTTACTGATAAAAATGGTCCGGTAAGTGCCGTGAAGACCGTCGATGGTTCGGAAGATATCATGCTCATGACAATTAACGGTATGCTAATTCGTATGGATGTAAATGATATTTCTGTTATTGGTCGTAGTACACAAGGTGTCCGCTTGATTCGCTTAGGTGATGAAGAGCTAGTGGCTACGGTAGCCAAAGTAGAAAAAGAAGAAGATCATAATGGAGAAGATGAGGGCGAAACAGCCGAAGCTTCTGAATCTTAAAATTGCACAGCTCCTAACTGCTTTAACAGTTAGGGGCTGTTTTTCATTTTAGGTAATTCTTAGAACAAATTTAAAAAATAAAATAGGAACTTCATCCCAGAAATTTATAAAAGTACCTTACAATTCGACCTATTGTTCGTTACAATAAATAAGAGTATATAGAAAGGTGGTTTTACATTGGAAGCTACTTATGTAAATGTAGGTGAGCTAAAACTGGGGAGAATTGTAGCAGAAGATATTTTTGCTAATACTCAATATCCTATTTTATATAAAGATACAAAAATTTCATTTGAACATTTACGTGTGTTCCGTGCCTTCAATATATCAAAGGTGCTTATTTTCAGGGATCCCGAAGAGCAATTGCAAACGACAGACCCTTCAGAATTAATTATTGATATACCGGAAGTGAAGATTCTTCCTTTCGAGCGACAATATGATGAAGCAGTGAAGTACTTAATGAAGGAGTTTTCTAACTGGCAAGCAGGCGCACGAATAGAAATGACGAAAATTCGCGGTGTCATGATTCCTCTTATAGAAGCTATGCTTAAAAAGCGTTCTTATATTTTTCATTTAAATAGTTATTCAAATGCAAAAGAATATGTATATCATCATTGTGTAGCTACAGGACTAATTTGTGGTGTGTTAGCTCAAAAATTAGGTTATGATAAAGGAACAGCAATTCAAATGGCAGTAGCTGGATTATTAGCTGATTCTGGTATGTCTAAAATTTCCAATAAAATACGCGATAAGAAAACTTCCCTAACAGAAAGTGAGTTTGCTGAAATTCGTCGACACCCGCTATATAGCTATCAAATGGTAAAAGATATTCCTGCCCTAAAAAACGATATGAAACTAGCAATCGCTCAACACCATGAACGATTAGACGGAAGCGGTTATCCGCAAGGGGTAAAAGGAGAAAGCATTCCGATGTTTTCACAAATTATTGCAGTAGCCGACGTGTTCCATGCAATGACAAGTGAGCGTGTTTATCGTGAAAAGCATTCACCATTTAAAGTAATTGAAATGATCAATGAAGAGGAATTTGGGAAGTTTGATATTAAGGTAGTGCAGGCTCTGATCGATATTGTTGCAGATTTGCCAATCGGTACAAAAGTGGAACTTTCAAATTTAGAGCATGCTGAAGTTATGTTTATTAATAAATTTGCGCCAACAAGGCCGTTTATCAAACTATTGAATACAGGAGAAATCATCGATCTTTCCACTATCCGAAATTTCTATATTTCACGTGTTATTACAAGATAAAAAATCAATGAGCCGCGACCTTTCTTTCCATTACAAGAGGTCCGGTTTCTTTTTTTTTCGGCTATTTTAGAGGAATGAGAAAATCTATTATATAGATGAAGAAAGTCAATTTGCCATGAGCACCTCACATTAATGAAATACAGATAAAAATAGAGCTGGATGAATTCACCAGTTGAAAGAGGTGAAAATATAGTAATGGAAAGAAGAATAGTCTCCCGTAATTGAAAGAGGCTTTGTACTTCTTATGGATAAGCCTATAAGTGACAGATATTATTATATTGTTTGTACTCAACCTTCAATCTCAAAGGTTACTTCATATAATAACCTTTATAGTAAACAATTATATATTCTATTAAAAAAGCTTCATTTAAATAAACTAAAAAGTTATTGACATGTAATAAAATCATTGATAGTATAGATTAAGTCTTTAAAAAAGATGAAATAATATTTGAAAAAACTTTCATGAAGTGATTGACAGTCAGCTTGATACATGATAAAGTATAAAAGTTGCTGTTGAAAAACACTTTCTAAATAAATTTTAAAAGTTGTTGACATGAACTTTAATACATGTTATGATATAAAAGTTCGCTACAAACGGACAACATGAACTTTGAAAACTGAACAAGTAAACGTTAATTATACAAGTTTGAGTGATGAACTCAAACACTTAAAGACTTCAACTTCGGTTGAAGCGCTAGCAAAGCAAATGAGCTTTC
>JABUKB010000004.1 GCA_014595895.1 Lysinibacillus odysseyi
TGATGGCAAAGAGGTCACACCCGTTCCCATACCGAACACGGAAGTTAAGCTCTTTAGCGCCGATGGTAGTTGGGGGCTTCCCCCTGTGAGAGTAGGACGTCGCTTCGCAACAGTAAAAGATCCAAAGCATAACGCTTTGGATCTTTTTTTGTTCTTAAGATAAAGAATGGTAAAGGTTATTTGAAGTATCAAACTCTAAATAACAAGCTAAATAGTATTTCATTTATCAAGAGTTTAAATATTATTTAGCAGTAAAAAAACATGTGTTTATATCCACACGTTTTTATCTACATATTAACCTTATTCAAATATTTCTTGTTTGTTTTCCAATATTCTAGCTACTTTCATTTTGACACGGGGCACGCTATCTTTTTGGTAATAATGATTTACTATTTGCTCTACTTCATTTTTGTCTGTACCCAGTATCTTCGGAGAAAATTGCTCCACATATATGTCACCATAACCTTTCACACAGTTCTCCATGGTGTCCAGTGCAATTAAACTTAAAGGTCTTCCTTTGTTTAGCCAAGACTTCATTCTCTCCCAAGTTGGAAAACATACGGCTGCCAACCTGCCCCAATGATCGTTAAAAGTTGTGCAAGTTGACTCCATCCAATCCAGTATGTGGCTTGAACGGAAGCGGTATAGGCAGGTAAACGCAGCTATTGGCAACTCTTTTTCACTTATCCATTTCAATTCCTTAAATATAGTATTCAATCCCTCTTCAGCTGGCAAACTACTAGCTGTTGCCCAAGAAAGGGGGTAAAGAAATTTTCCATTGTAATCTGCCCAAAGTTCCCTTACCCATTCTGAAGCACAAGTGCCTAACACATCAGCTGCAATTTCCAGCATCCGCGATTTTACTTCATCATTTTCAGTTCCATAAAATCTAGATTTTACAGCATTCAAGATTCTTTGATGATCATGTTTTTTAAGAGCATTTATTACATCATCCTCAAGAAACCATCTCGTTATCGAAAAATCTAATAAAGACTCCAAATTATGTTGAACGTCTCTCAAGGTCGGAGCTTTATCCTTTTTAGTTACAACCGTATCTTTTTCTGGTTGACAAGCTTCTCCGTTTTCTTCATAAAAATCATCGTGCAATAAAAATTTATGGGGAGAATGGACAACCGCTAAGTTGTACCATTCAATAGGACGCAATGAATAGTTTAATAGTCTTTCATGACATGAGTTGCATAATTTATAAGGCTGATTAGGTTCATCAGACGTTTCTATAACATTCACTTCGTTTCTTTGACAGGCTTCACACAAATCAGTTAACACCATTAAAATCACTCCCTTTTCATTGCATCTATTATAACTTTTCAATCAAATACCCTGAAAGACAACTTTCTTACAATAGTTTGAAAATTAGATGGTATTTCTCAAATGAAATAGATTTCATGAGAAAATAAAGAAAGTATAAAGTTACAAAATTTCAAATGAATTACTTGTATAGTGAGTGTAGGAGGAATGATCATGCTGCAGCAAATATTGTTAGTAGAAGATGACAGTGAGATTGCCCGCATTATTAAGGATACATTGACACAAGAAGGTTATCACGTGGTTTGGGCAACAACAGGTTTGGAAGGGTTAGATGATTTTCAGCATGGTTCCTTTGATTTAGTGCTAGTAGATTGGATGATGCCCGAGATGGATGGTCTAACAATGACCGAGCATATTCGTCTGAAAAGTGATGTACCTATCATTATGATCAGCGCACGCGATGCGGAAGCTGATAAAGTACAGGGGCTTCAGGGAGCAGATGATTATTTAGCAAAGCCGTTTTCATTGGAAGAGTTGAAAGCCCGTGTGACTTCTCATTTACGCAGATGGCAACGGTACAATAAAACACAGCCTGTAGCAGAGATGGATTGTTATGTGCATGGTCTCAAGATTGATTGGATAAAGGATATAGCATTTTTAGATGATACAGAACTAGCTCTTACTCAAAAGGAATGGGCATTGTTGAAAGTACTGGCACAAAACGCAGGACAAATTTTGACGAAGGAACAGCTTTATATGCATGTTTGGCAGCAACCTGATTTTGTGGATACCAATACCGTGACGGTGCATATAAAATCACTTCGTGAAAAATTACGTGACCCTGTAAAGAGTCCGTATTATATCCAAACGGTGTGGGGCAAAGGCTACCGCTTTATTGGAGAGCTTTTATGAAAATCAGAACATGGCTTCTCCTTACGTATTTGCTTGTTATGCTGCTACCCTTAATCGGTGTATATGGGCTTTATTTATCTATTAATGATTATTATCAGGATAAGCAGGTAGCGGAGTATTTTGAAAAGCGTAATATGCTCAACCCGATAAAAAAAGTAGTAAGTCAATCTAAATTGTATGAAAGAAATGCTGACTTTTCGGAAGTGGCATCCTTCGATTCCAATGAAGTGCAAGTTAGATTGTTTACAAGTAATGGGCAGGTTTTATATGCATCTAACCCAATAACGGGTTTTGAAAACAGAAAACTTCTCTATCGAGGCTTGTATGAGTTTAAACAAAATTATCGCTCCTTTACGTATAAGGAACCCGTGTATGTAAAGGGAGAGATGGTTGGCATTTATGAAGTAACTTTGCTGCGTAAGGAATGGGTCGAACAGGTTAATACCCAAATGTATATTGTCGGGGCTGGGATTATCCTGTTACTCATTATTATATATGGAGCAATCGTCTACTTTTTAAATCGAAGGTTGAATCGTCCTGCCAAAGAATTGATGCTACAAATGAAAGCTTTTGCTAAAGGAAAAAATGTACCTTCTACATTGCACGAAAAGAAAGATGAGCTTGGAGAATTGGCCTGGAGTTTTCAGGTAATGCAGCAAGAGATAGAGCATGGGCGTAAACAAATCCAGCGAGAACAGCAACAGAAGGAATTTATGATTGCGAGCTTGTCTCACGATTTAAAAACACCGCTTACATCGATTCAAGCCTATGCAGAAGGGCTGAAAAATAATCATCTGTCACAAGGAGAGCAGCAAGATTATTTAAATGTGATTATTCATAAATCCGATTTTATGAAGCAAATGCTTGATGATTTGACGATGTATACACTCCTGCAGTCTCCTTCTTATGAGCTTCATACGGTAGAAGTAGATGGCAATGAGTTTTTTGACATGCTCTTGGCGGATTATGAACAGGTTTGTAATGAAAAGGGATTTTCAGCTCAGACATTTGTTCAAGTGGAGGGGCTCTATCAGGTGAATCCTAAACAAATGATGCGGGTTGTAGATAATTTACTCGCTAATGCTTGGCAATATACAGAGCAAGGCGGCGAAATTATCATGAGTGCAATAGAAGAGCCAACTGTTCTGCGACCTTGTCCAAATTGGATAAAGTATTATTTAACAAAAACAAATGGAGTGTATCTAATCGTACAAAATAGTGGAGAAGGTATTTCAGCCTCGCAAACTCATCAATTATTTGAACCTATGTATCAATTAGATCAGGCACGTAGTCAAAAAGGGCAACGCGGGGCGGGGCTTGGTCTGAGCATTGTGAAGCAAATTATAGAAAAACATGGTGGGGAAGTGCAGGTTGTCTCTCAAGAAAAAAGTGGAACGGCCATTATATGCTGGCTGCCGAAAAAGGAGAATAAAAAATGAAAAAATTATTATATGCAAGTGCATTAACAGGAGCATTATTACTTGGGGCTTGTAATGATACAACAAACAATTTATCACCGCAGGAAATTATTGATCAAGCTGTACAGGAAACACCGGCAATATCTACCTATCATGGACAATATGTGATGGATATAGGGGATGATCAACCAATGACGGTGAATGAATGGGTCAAGGATGGCAAGCGTCGCTTAGAAATGCAGGGTGGTGACGGTGAGCATATGATCATTGTAAACGATGGCGAAATGATGCGAATGCTAGATGTGAAGAGTAATACGGTACAGGAATATAGCCTGAATGCGGAAGACAAAGAGCTTATCGCAGGGCAGTCACCAAAACAGCAAGCTATGATTATGTTAAATATGGTAGAAGATACACATGAAATTACCGTGGCAGGTGAGGAACAAGTTGCAGGACGTGATACGTATCATATTGTAGCAAAGGCTACGGAAGAAGGGCTAATTGGCGATGTAGAAATTTGGGTGGATAAGGAAAATTGGATGATCTTAAAATCCATTTCAATGAATGGAGATACGGAGCTTGTCACAGAGTATACAACATTCGATCCATCACCTAAAGTCGATGAGACGAGGTTTATCCTGGATATTCCTGAAGGTGCAGTTATAGAAGAAATCGATACGGATGCTGCATTCGAGCAGGTGGAGATCGATGTAGTAAAAGAAAAGCTAGGCACATTTTTAGTATTTGCAGAAAATGATTTAACACTAGAAGGCATCCAAGATTATGGTTCTGCCGATCGAGTAGAATATGCTTTTAATTATAGTAAGGATGGCGAAAATTGGCTTACTCTTTCGATGTTCCCATCAGCGAATGCCACTGAGACAGAAGAAGAGATTTCGTTAGGAGAAGAGAAGGTGACAGTGCGTAATATAGAAGGCGAACAGCTCGAAATGGGCGATTTCCGTTATATCCAATGGACTGAAGGCGATGTAACATACAATGTCATCATTGAGCATCCAGATGTTACATTCGAGGAAGCATATGCCTTAATTGAAAAAATGGAGACCGTGAAATAACAAGGGAAGGGCTAGAACCGAGCCCCAGAAAAGCGTCCCGCGAAACAGGCATCTACTAAAAACAAAAATCATCCTTAGGCGAACGTCTCAGGATGATTTTTGCTTTTGTCCCAACCCTGCCTTTTTACATGGAAAGAGAATAATCGTTCACAATTTGTTCAAGAATACAATGCAACGGAAAAATGGAACATGCTATAGTAAGGAAAAGTTTTAGTAAGAGAAAGGATGACTAACATTGTCCAAAAAACAGGTATGGTATGAAGTAGAAGAAAATGAAACAATCGAGCAGTGTCTTGAAAGAATGAAGAAAGATGGCTATATGCCGGTGGGACGGAGAGAAGAACCTATTTTTGAAGAAGTAAATGGGGAACCCGTACACTTACGTCAAAAAATACAATTTAAAGGTATGTACCTTTCGGAATAAGTTAAAAAACACTAAAAAACCGAACAA
Source organism: Lysinibacillus odysseyi (assembly GCA_014595895.1). Classification (GTDB taxonomy): domain Bacteria; phylum Bacillota; class Bacilli; order Bacillales_A; family Planococcaceae; genus Lysinibacillus_B; species Lysinibacillus_B odysseyi_A. The sequence goes on from JABUKB010000004.1 coordinate 5,127, forward strand.
TAATGTTTGGTAAAAATTAATTGTTCGCATTTTAACGTTGATTTTCTATTGATCCCTTGTTAAAATGTGAACAGGAAAAACATTTACCCCCCTCATATATGCTAGAGGATATGGCTCTAGTGTCTCTACCCGGTACCGTAAATTCCGGACTATGCAGGGAAAGCAACTTTAGGAATGATTGAAGAAAAGGGTGTGACTCTATATGCTTTTATCTGCATATATTTTCAAACTTAGTCCTCAAGTAGATTGCTTTCTCGCATTGCGTAGAAAGTAGTTTATTTGAGGATTTTTTTATTAGTTAGATCAATGATTGAGCAGATGTCTAAAAGGAGAGTTAAATACATGAATCCGAAAATTGGTGTTATTATGGGCAGTTCTAGTGACTGGGAAACAATGAAACATGCGTGTGACATTTTGGACGAATTGAAAGTGCCATATGAAAAGCAAGTTGTCTCAGCACACCGCACACCCGACTTAATGTTTGAATATGCGGAACAAGCACGTGAGCGCGGTATCCAAGTCATTATTGCAGGAGCAGGCGGGGCTGCACATTTACCAGGGATGGTAGCCGCGAAAACAACATTGCCAGTCATTGGTGTACCTGTACAATCCCGTGCATTAAATGGCTTAGATTCATTATTATCCATCGTACAAATGCCAGGTGGTGTACCTGTTGCTACGGTAGCAATTGGCAAAGCGGGCGCTACCAACGCAGGACTGCTTGCTGCACAAATCTTAGGAACTACTGACCTCTCATTAGCTGCTAGATTAGATGCACGTCGTGAAGCTACAAAGCATGCCGTACTAGAAAGCACGGGTGACTTAGTGTGACGAAAGTGATTTATCCAGGTCAAACAATCGGTATTATCGGTGGCGGCCAGCTTGGACGGATGATGGCGGTTGCAGCCAAAGAAGCTGGATTTAAAATTGCGGTACTGGAACCGTCAATGGATTCGCCTTGCGGACAGGTAGCCGATATCCGTATCGTGGCGCAGTATGACGATGAAACAGCCTTAGAAGAGCTAGCAGAAGTAAGTGATGTCATTACGTATGAATTTGAAAACATCGATTATGAAGGATTAAAAAGATTAACAGAAATGGCTTATGTCCCGCAAGGAGCGGAGCTGGTGCGCATTACGCAAAACCGCGTAACAGAGAAAGCAGCCATAGTAGAAGCAGGCTGTCCTGTAGCCCCTTATATTGTAGCGGAAACCTATGAAGAGCTTGTCGCTCAGGTAGAGGCTATTGGGTTCCCATGCATCGTAAAAACAGCGCGCGGCGGTTATGACGGAAAAGGTCAACAATTACTGAAAAGCAAAGAGGACGTGCCACTAGCAAAAGAGCTATTTGAGCATTCTGTATGCATCGCGGAAGGGTTTGTACCGTTTGTAAAAGAAGTATCCGTCATTGTACAGCGGAATGGGCATGGGGAAACATGTTGTTTGCCAGTAGGCGAGAACATTCATGTCCACCATATTTTACACGAAACAATTGTCCCGGCCCGTATTGATGAGGCAACTGCTTTACAGGCAGAGCGTGAAGCCGCAAAAATCGCCGATCATTTACAGCTTGTGGGGACATTAGCAGTGGAAATGTTTGTACTAGAAGACGGCAGTATTATTATCAATGAATTAGCACCGCGACCACACAATTCTGGTCATTATTCTATAGAAGCTTGCAATGTATCGCAATTCGCACAGCATATTCGCGCTGTCTGTGGCTGGCCGCTACGCAAGCCTAAACTATGGGCACCTTCCATCATGGTGAATGTGCTTGGGCAGCATGTCGTGCCACTCACAAATTCTATTTCGAAATATCCTGATTGGTCTGTACATCTGTATGGAAAAGCAGAAGCAAAAGTAAACCGCAAAATGGGTCATGTCACGATTATGACTGATGATCTAGAAGCAACACTTACACAAATCAAGGATTCTGGTATCTGGCCAGAGTAGAAGGAGAATACTAGATGATCGAACGCTATACAAGACCTGAAATGGGTGCCATTTGGACAGAAGAAAACAAATATCAGGCATGGCTGGAAGTTGAGCTTTTAGCATGCGAGGCTTGGGCGGAAATTGGTGAGATTCCGAAAGAAGATGTCAAAAAATTACGCCAAAACGCAACATTCAATATTGAACGAATTTACGAAATTGAGCAGGAAACGCGCCATGATGTGGTGGCTTTTACTCGTGCAGTTTCTGAAACACCAGCACTAGGTGAGGAACGTAAATGGGTACATTATGGTTTGACGTCAACGGATGTAGTAGACACGGCACTCTCTTATTTAATCAAGCAAGCCAATGATATTTTACGGACGGATTTACATAATTTTATTGAAATCATTCGTGAAAAAGCGATGGCACATAAGTATACAGTGATGATGGGGCGTACGCATGGTGTACATGCGGAGCCAACCACATTTGGTTTAAAACTGGCGCTTTGGTATCAAGAAATGAAGCGTAACCTAGAGCGTTTTGAAGCAGCCGCAAAAACGATTGAGACAGGCAAAATGAGTGGAGCAGTTGGTACGTATGCCAATATCGATCCACGTGTAGAAGCGTACGTATGCGAAAACTTAGGTCTAGCCGCAGCACCCATTTCTACGCAAACACTCCAGCGTGACCGACATGCCCAGTACATGTCTACGCTTGCATTGATCGCTACGTCGATTGAAAAGTTTGCGACAGAAATTCGAGGTCTTCAAAAATCGGAGACTCGGGAGGTAGAGGAAGCGTTTGGTAAAGGTCAAAAAGGTTCTTCAGCTATGCCACATAAACGTAACCCAATTGGTTCCGAAAACATGACGGGGATGGCTCGTCTCATGCGAGGTTACATGATGACGGCATTTGAAAATGTAGCGCTATGGCATGAACGCGATATTTCGCACTCATCTGCAGAGCGTGTCATTATTCCGGATGCAACGATTACATTGAATTATATGTTAAACCGTTTCGGTACAATTGTGAAAAATTTAACGGTGTTCCCGGAAAATATGAAACGCAATATGGACCGTACGTTTGGCTTAATTTATTCTCAACGCATTTTATTAGCTCTAATTGATAAAGGTTTAGTACGTGAAGAAGCGTATGATACAGTTCAGCCCCTTACAGCACGTGCTTGGGATGAGCAAATACAGTTCCGCCCATTAGTAGAAGCAGATGAAAAGATTACTTCTTACTTATCAAAAGAAGAGCTAGATGAATGCTTTGACTACAACTATCACATTCAAAACGTCGATTTGATTTTTGAACGGTGTGAATTGAACTAATGGAGGAGGAACACATCATGAACAAAGGTCAGCTTTTGTATGAAGGGAAAGCAAAACGGTTATACGCAACAGAGGATTCTAATATTCTACTAGTTGAATATAAGGACAGCGCTACAGCATTCAATGGCGAAAAAAAGGAAGAAATCGCCGGCAAGGGCGTATTGAATAACCGTATTACGACATTGATATTTAAAAAATTACATGCTAACGGAATCGCGTCGCATTTTGTGAAACGCATTTCAGATACCGAGCAACTCGTGAAAAAAGTAGACATTATTCCCATTGAGGTAGTCGTGCGCAATATTGCGGCTGGTTCTCTATCAAAACGTTTGGGATTTGAGGAAGGGACGCTATTACCGCGTCCAATCGTTGAGTACTATTACAAAAATGATGACTTAGGAGACCCGCATATTTCCACAGAGCACATTGATGTGTTAGGAATTGCGACACCCGAAGAAGTACGAGCTTTAAAAGAGGGAGCTCTTCATGTGAATGAAGTGCTGCTTCCCCTCTTTGATGATGTTGGTGTGCAGCTGATTGATTTTAAATTGGAATTTGGACGCGATGCGGCTGGTCATGTGTTGCTAGCCGATGAAATTTCCCCTGATACATGCCGTTTCTGGGATGCAAAAACGAAACAAAAGCTGGATAAAGATGTGTTCCGACGCGAACTAGGTAATTTAATAGATGTATATAACATTATTTTGACACGACTTGGAGGAAAATAGACAATGAAAAAAGTAAAAATTTATGTAACGTTAAAAGAAAGCATTTTAGATCCACAAGGTTCGGCTGTACAAGGCTCATTAGGTAAAATTGGCTACGAGGAAGTAACAGATGTTCGTATCGGTAAATATTTAGAAGTAACAATTGGAGACACAGACCGTGATATTGACACAATTGTAAAAGAAATGTGCGAAAAAGTATTAACAAACACAGTGATTGAAAAATATCGCTACGAAATCGAGGAGGCATAATCAATGAAATTTGCAGTACTCGTTTTCCCAGGGTCAAACTGTGATATCGATATGTATCATGCGATCAAGGACGAATTAGGCGAAGAAGTAGAATACGTTTGGCATACAGAACGCAGCTTAGAGGGCTTCGACGGTGCACTGGTTCCAGGTGGTTTCTCTTATGGCGACTATTTACGTTGCGGGGCGATGGCCAACCAATCGAACATTATGACAGCATTAAAGGAATTTGCAGCAGCAGGTAAACCAGTACTTGGTGTATGCAACGGGTTCCAAATCCTAACGGAAGCGGGCTTGCTTCCTGGTGCATTATTGCGTAATAAAAACTTAAAGTTCATGTGCCGTACAGTAGGGTTAAAGGTTGAAAACAACAGCACATTATTCACAAACCAATACGAAGCAGGCCAAGTCATTAATATCCCAATTGCTCACGGCGAAGGGAACTACTACTGTGACGAAGAAACATTAGCAGCGTTAAAAGCAAACAACCAAATCGTTTTCACATATGCAGGTGACAACCCGAATGGTTCATTAGCGGATATTGCAGGTATCGTGAACGAACAAGGAAACGTCCTTGGAATGATGCCTCACCCGGAACGTGCAGCAAATGAAATCGTTGGTGGAGCAGACGGTCTTACATTATTCAAATCAATTGTTAAGCAGTGGAGGGAACAACATGTCAACAACTAAATTCGAGCCATCACCAGAGCAAATTAAAGAGCAGCGTCTTTATGCGGACATGGGTATGACAGATGCAGAATATGATTTAGCGGTAGAAAAATTAGGGGGACGCAAGCCTAATTGGACTGAAATTGGTCTGTTTTCTGTTATGTGGTCTGAACACTGTTCATATAAAAAATCAAAGCCAGTATTACGCAAATTCCCGACAAAAGGTCCTCAAGTATTGCAAGGTCCTGGAGAAGGGGCAGGGATTGTTGACATTGGCGATGAGCAAGCGGTTGTATTCAAAATGGAATCGCATAACCACCCTTCAGCTATCGAGCCTTACCAAGGGGCAGCAACAGGTGTGGGCGGTATTATCCGTGACGTTTTCTCAATGGGTGCACGTCCGATCGCAATGTTAAACTCACTACGTTTTGGTGAATTAAAATCAGCCCGTGGCAAGTATTTATTCGAAGAGGTAGTCGCTGGTATTGCTGGTTATGGTAACTGTATCGGTATTCCAACAGTAGGTGGAGAAATTCAGTTTGACCCTTGCTACGAAGGAAACCCACTTGTAAATGCTATGTGTGTAGGGTTAATCGACCACAAAGATATCCAAAAGGGTGTAGCAGCAGGTGTAGGCAACACAGTCATGTATGTGGGAGCAAAAACAGGTCGTGATGGTATCCACGGTGCGACATTCTCATCTGAAGAGTTAACAGAAGATACAGAAGAAAGCCGCTCAGCAGTACAAGTTGGAGACCCGTTCATGGAGAAACTTCTTCTCGAAGCTTGTCTAGAGGTAGTAAAATCTGACGCATTAGTCGGTATCCAAGACATGGGGGCAGCAGGTCTTACATCTTCTTCAGCCGAAATGGCTTCGAAAGCCGGTACGGGTGTAGAGATGAACCTAGATTTAATTCCACAACGTGAAACAAACATGACAGCTTACGAGATGATGTTATCTGAATCTCAAGAGCGTATGTTAATGGTTGTAAAAGCAGGTCGTGAAGACGAAATTAAAGCCATCTTTGATAAATATGATTTAGATGCTGTAGCAGTAGGTCGAGTAACAGACGATAAAATGCTTCGTCTTATTCACAATGGCGAAGTAGTAGCAGAAGTACTTGCAGATGCACTAGCAGAAGATGCACCGGTCTATTACATGCCAGATGCTGAACCAGCTTACTTTGCTGAGTATCAAGCAATGGAAAATGTAGAGCCAGCAGTAGCTGACTACAAAGAGACATTAACAGCCTTATTGAAAGCGCCGACAGTAGCTTCTAAAGAGTGGGTGTATGACCAATACGATTATCAAGTGCGTACAAACACAGTGGTAGCGCCAGGCTCTGATGCTGCCGTGTTACGTGTACGTGGTACAAATAAAGGATTAGCGATGACAACAGACTGTAACTCTCGCTATATCTACTTAGATCCGACAACAGGCGGTAAAATTGCGGTTGCGGAAGCAGCACGTAACATCGTATGTTCAGGTGGACAACCACTTGCAATTACAGACTGCTTAAACTTCGGTAACCCAGAGAAGCCAGAAATCTTCTGGCAGATTCAAAAATCAGCTGACGGAATCGCAGAAGCATGTTTAGCATTAGATGCACCGGTAATCGGCGGGAACGTATCGATGTATAACGAGCGTTCAGGCGAAGCGGTTTACCCAACACCAACAATCGGTATGGTTGGGCTAGTAAAAGACTTATCACATGTAACAACACAAGAAGTGAAAGCTGCTGGTGACATCGTGTACTTAATCGGTGAAACAACAACAGAATTCGGTGGCTCTGAACTACAAAAATTAGTGGACGGTGCCATCTCAGGTAAAGCTCCTGCTATCGATCTTGAGGTAGAAGCAGCTCGCCAAGCATCTATTTTAGAAGCTATTCGTGCAGGTCTTGTACAGTCAGCGCATGACGTTTCTGAAGGTGGTGTAGCAGTAGCATTAGCAGAAAAAACATTTGCATCGCCATACGGTATTGAGGTGACATTAGCAGGTTCGGCTACAACAGCATTATTCTCAGAATCGCAATCTCGCTTTGTTTTAACAGTAAAAGAAGAAAATGCAGCAGCCTTTGAAGCTATTGTCAAAGATGCTCAAAAAATCGGTACAGTAACAGAAGACGCAACAATCAAAATTAACGGTGAAACTGGCGTACTTGTTGAGGGTACAGTGGAGGAATTCCGTTCTGCTTGGAAAGGAGCAATCCCATGTTTACTGAAATCAGAGGCTTAAATGAAGAGTGTGGGGTCTTCGGCATATGGGGTCACACGGAATGTGCACAGCTTAGCTACTATGGGCTGCATGCTTTGCAACATCGTGGACAAGAAGGAGCGGGTATCGTCGTAACAGACGGTACTTCGCTGCGCCCTGTCAAAGGAGAAGGCTTGGTAAATGATGTTTTCAATGAAGAAAAACTACGTGCAGCAAAAGGCTATGCAGCGATTGCACACGTGCGTTATCCAACAGCAGGAGGCAGCGGTATCGAAAATGTTCAGCCCCTGCTATTCCGTTCATCTACAGGTTCTCTTGCCATTGCCCATAATGGCAACTTAGTAAACGCAAATCATTTAAAGCAACATTTAGAGCGCTCAGGAAGCCTCTTTAATTCATCATCTGATACAGAAGTAGTCATTCACTTAATCAAAAAATCTTCACATTCGCCGTTCCGTGCGAAAGTAAAAAATGCATTGTCGCTATTAAAAGGTGCCTTTTCATTGATGATTTTAACGAAGGATATGATGGTGGTAGCGCGTGACCGCAACGGCTTGCGTCCATTAGCGCTTGGAAAATTGGGAGATGCTTATGTGGTAGCTTCTGAGACATGTGCATTCGATTTAATTGGCGCAGAATATGTACGCGATGTAGAGCCAGGGGAAATTTTATTTATTACAAATAACGGTGTTGAAGAAGATACGTTTGTGGAAAAAGGCGAACGCGCGATGTGTGCAATGGAATATGTGTATTTTGCGCGTCCAGATTCAAATATCGACGGCGTCAATGTACATATGGCACGTAAACGCATGGGGAAAGAGCTGGCACGTGAATGCATCGGTCTTGAAGCAGATGTCGTGACAGGGGTACCGGATTCTTCTTTATCATCTGCCATTGGTTTTGCAGAGGAAAGCGGCATTCCGTATGAACTCGGTTTAATTAAAAATCGTTACGTTGGGCGTACATTTATCCAACCAACACAGGAGTTGCGTGAGCGCGGCGTAAAAATGAAGCTTTCACCAGTAGTTCAGGTAGTAAAAGGCAAACGTGTCGTCATGGTAGACGATTCAATCGTACGTGGTACAACGTCACGCCGTATTGTACGCATGCTAAAAGAAGCAGGGGCGGCAGAAGTGCATGTCGTGATTTCTTCACCGCCAATGACAAATCCATGTTTTTACGGAATTGATACATCAACAGCAGAGCAACTAATCGCTTCTAGTCATGATGTAGAACAGATTCGTGAAGCGATCGGAGCGGATACATTAACGTTCTTGTCAGCGGAAGGAATGGTACGTGCCATTGCCCGTCCATTCGATGAACCACAAGGCGGCTTATGTATGGCATGCTTCACAGGGAAATACCCGACAGAAATTTTCCCGGATACAGTATTACCACATGAAAAAGAATATTAAAAGGTTGGTAAGTCACCTTTTACTTGCATAAAAAGGTTGTCCCTCACGAAATCGTGGGGACGCTTTTCTAAATTAGGAGGATTAGTATGTCAAAAGCATATGAACAAGCGGGCGTAAATATCGAAGCTGGTTATGAAGCGGTAAAACGCATGAAATCTCACGTAGAACGTACAAATCGTTTAGGTGTCATGGGAACATTCGGCGGATTTGGCGGCATGTTTGATTTATCGACACTGAACTTAAAAGAGCCGGTTTTGATTTCAGGTACTGATGGTGTTGGGACAAAACTAAAATTAGCTTTCATGGTAGATAAGCATGACACAATCGGCATTGACTGTGTGGCCATGTGCGTCAATGATATCGTAGCACAAGGTGCAGAGCCGCTTTATTTCCTTGACTATGTAGCTGTAGGAAAAGCAGAGCCTGCAAAAATCGAGCAAATCGTCAAAGGTGTAGCAGATGGTTGTGTTGGGTCTGGTGCAGCTTTAATCGGTGGGGAAACAGCAGAAATGCCTGGTCTTTATGAAGAAGATGAGTATGATTTAGCTGGATTTGCTGTAGGTGCTTGCGAAAAAGCCAATATTATTACAGGTGAGCGTATCACGGAAGGCGATGTATTAATCGGTTTGGCTTCAAGCGGTGTGCATTCAAATGGGTATTCTCTAGTACGTAAAATTGTATTTGCTGACAATGACTATGCAGTAGATGCAGTAGTAGAAGGCTACGAAGATTTAGGGCCAATCGGTGAAGCGTTATTAGAACCAACAAAGCTCTATGCAAAGCCAGTAATGGATATGATCAAAGCAGGGGATGTACATGGTTGTGCGCATGTAACAGGCGGTGGCTTCTATGAAAACTTGCCTCGTATGATGCCGGAAGGTCTAGCGACGGAAATTGACTTAGGAACTTGGCCAGTGCTGCGCGTTTTCGAATTCTTAAAAGAAAAAGGGAATTTAGCAGATAAAGATTTATATAATGTCTTCAATATGGGAATCGGTTTTGTCGTGGCAGTACCAGCGGCAGATGCAGATGCAGTCATTGCAGCAGCAGAAGGGCAAGGCGAAAAAGCCTATAAAATCGGTCGCGTGGTGAAAGGCGAAGGCGTAATCTTTAATGGCGAGCATGACGGGAGCTTAGTGTAATGACAAAAATCGCAGTATTTGCTTCAGGAAGCGGTTCGAACTTCCAAGCAATCCAAGAAGCCATCGAGCGCGGCGATTTGCAGGCAAAAGTAGAGGTTGTGATTACAGATAAACCCGGCGCTTTTGTTGTGACACGTGCCAACCGTTTTGGTGTACCAGTGGTAGAATTGGCTCCCAAATCATTCGAATCAAAAGCAGCGTATGAAGAAAAAATCGTGGCAGAGCTGCTTTCGCGTGAGGTGGAGTGGATCGTACTTGCGGGTTATATGCGTTTGGTAGGCGATACACTGCTAACAGCTTACGAAAACCGTATTGTCAACATCCATCCATCACTGCTTCCTTCTTTCCCAGGTAAAGATGCAATCGGACAAGCGATGGAGCATGGGGTGAAGGTAACAGGTGTTACAGTGCATTATGTAGATGCCGGTATGGACACAGGTCCCATCATCGCCCAAGCAGCGGTAGACGTAGTAGCGGATGACCGCGAAGCAACGGAGGAACGTATTCACAAAGTAGAGCATGAACTTTACACAAAGACGTTACAGACATTATTTATTGCTAGATCGCAATTGCATTAAACATGAAGCGAATACCTCAACAGGTTTTATAGAATGCAATAGAAATTAAAAACAAGCTTTCAAGGCTGACAAATTGGAGGATTTTATCGTGACTAAACGCGCACTTATCAGTGTTTCGGATAAAAATGGTATTTTAGAATTTGCAAAAGAACTTGTAGCACTAGGCTACGAAGTACTTTCAACAGGCGGAACAAAAAAGTTGCTTCAAGACAACAATGTAGCGGTAACAGCTGTTGACGAAGTAACGAAATTCCCAGAGATTTTAGATGGCCGTGTTAAAACGTTAAACCCAATGATCCACGGCGGATTATTAGGGAAATTTGATGAGCCAAGCCACGTTGCACAAATGCAAGAGCATGGCATTGAGCCAATCGAAATCGTCTGCGTAAACTTGTACCCATTTGTTGAAACAATTTCTAAGCCAGACGTATCATGGGACGATGCAATCGAAAATATCGATATCGGCGGTCCAACAATGCTGCGTTCAGCTGCAAAAAACCATGATTATGTGACAGTAATTGTGGATAGCTCGGATTATGCAGGTGTACTGGAAGAGTTAAAGGCAGAAGGTAAAACAACAATCGAAACACGTCGCCGTTTGGCTGCGAAAGTATTCCGTCATACAGCGGCTTATGATTCATATATTTCAAACCATTTAACAGCAGCAATCGGTGAGGAATTCCCGGAAAACCTAACAGTAACATATGAATTAAAGCAAAACTTACGTTACGGTGAAAACCCTCACCAAAAAGCGGCGTTCTATCAAAAACGTCTTGGATCAGATTTCTCTATCGCATATGCTACACAATTACACGGTAAAGAGCTTTCGTACAATAACATTCAAGATGCAAATGCAGCACTTCAAATCGTAAAAGAATTCGAAATGCCAGCAGCTGTGGCTGTTAAACATATGAACCCTTGCGGTGTTGGTACGGGCGCTACGATTGAAGAAGCATTCAACAAAGCTTATGAAGCAGATCCAACGTCTATTTTTGGCGGGATTATCGCTTTAAACCAAGAGGTAGACAAAGCAACTGCTGAAAAATTATCAGGTATCTTCCTGGAAATCATCATTGCTCCGTCGTTTGCTGCGGAAGCACTTGAGATTTTAACAGCGAAGAAAAATATCCGTCTGATGACAATCGACTTTGCACAAGCAAAGCAAGATCCATTCAATGTTGTATCTGTTGAAGGTGGATTATTGGTACAAGAGCCAGACCGTTTTGGCTTCAATGAAGCAGATATCAAAGTGGTTACAGACCGTGAGCCAACAGAAGCGGAGTGGGAAGCTTTACGTCTAGGCTGGGCAGTTGTGAAGCATGTAAAATCGAATGCCATCGTGGTATCAGATGCGCAAATGACGTTAGGTGTTGGCGCTGGTCAAATGAACCGAGTTGGCGCAGCGAAAATTGCTTTCGAGCAAGCTGGCGAAAAAGCAAACGGCGCAGCACTTGCATCGGATGCATTCTTCCCAATGGGAGACACAGTAGAAGCAGCAGCAGCAGCGGGTATTAAAGCAATTATTCAACCGGGTGGCTCGATTAAAGACCAAGAATCAATTGACGCTGCAAACAAAGCAGGAATCGCAATGGTATTCACTGGCGTGCGCCACTTCAAGCACTAGGAAAAAACAGTAGTATCTGCGTGGAAATCACGCTATAATAGAATAATGTTTCGCCTCACTCTGGCCGGGTGCGGCAGAAGCGTTTAGAAAGTCCGCTCTTTTCTCATGGCCGGGAGAAGAGGAGGCTTAAGCGCATGGCTTTGGCCGGACATGACGCTAATATCACTCAGCTTAGTAAGTATCAACTTTGGTCGGGGGGTACAGAACAGCAACATTCTTACAGCTCATGTTCAATATGACTATTCTGGTCGGGTACGATTATTGAAGATAAGTTTTGTAGAATGCTACGAAAACGCTCGCTTAATTCTAGATAAGGCGAGCGTTTTTTTCTATTTTTTTTAAAAATTTGCGTACGATAAATTCAATTTACTGTAAAATCAATGAAAACTAACCAATATCCAATAAATAGGAGGTTTTTAAATCATGAAAATTCTTGTAATCGGCAGCGGCGGCCGCGAGCATGCCATCGCCAAACAATTTAACGAAGCACCATCGGTAGAAAAAGTATTCGTAGCACCAGGTAATGATGGAATGGCACAGGATGCAGAGATTGTAGCTATCGATGCATTGGATTTTGCAGCACTGGCAACATTCGCGAAAGACAATGACGTAGCATTAACATTTGTAGGTCCAGAACAGCCACTTGCGGAAGGCATCGTTGACTATTTCAATGAACAAGGCTTAGTGATTTTTGGTCCAACAAAAGCAGCTGCTCAAATCGAGGGTTCTAAATCCTATGCCAAAGAAGTTATGAACAAATACGATATCCCGACAGCAGCACATGAAACCTTTACAGAAGCGGAGCCAGCCATTCGCTATATTAAAGAGCAAGGCACACCAATCGTTATTAAGGCGGACGGCTTAGCAGCTGGTAAAGGTGTAATTGTAGCCATGACAGAAGCAGAAGCAATTGAGGCAGTGGAAGATATGATCGGCAACCAACGTTTCGGCGATTCTTCTTCTCGTGTGGTGATCGAGGAATTCCTTGACGGTGAAGAGTTTAGCTTTATGTCATTCGTACATAAGGGGCAAATTTACCCGATGGTGATTGCGCAAGATCATAAGCGTGCTTACGATGGGGATAGAGGACCAAACACGGGTGGTATGGGTGCGTATTCGCCGGTACCGCAAATTTCCGAGGACATTGTTCAGGTGGCCTACGAGACAATCGTTGAACCGACAGTAAAAGCAATGGATGCGGAAGGTGTATCATTTACAGGAATTCTATATGCTGGCTTAATCTTAACAAGCAAAGGACCAAAAGTTATCGAGTTTAATGCTCGTTTCGGCGATCCAGAAACACAGGTTGTATTACCGCGCATGAAATCAGATTTCGGCTTATTTATGAAAGCATTAATGGAAGAACAACCATTTGATTTACAGTGGCACGAAGAAGCAATGCTAGGTGTGGTAGTAGCAGCGGACGGTTACCCAGGTGATGTAGTCAAGGGGGATGCTCTACCGAATTTAGCGGATATCGAATTGCCGGTTTATCATGCAGGTACGAAGCTAGTAGAGGATAAATTTGTTGGCAATGGTGGTCGCGTTCTACTTGTTGGAGCGAAAGCCGCAACATTAAAAGAAGCACAGGAAAAAGTATATGCAGAGCTTGCGAAGAAAGAATGGACAAACTTCTTCTTCCGTCAGGATATCGGCTGGCGTACATTTAAATAAAGGGTTGAGGGCTCCCCAAGATATATGGGGAGTTTTTTAAAGTTGCTCTCGTGGAGAGAAGATATAGAAGGGCTTTCGACGAACCACGTATATGCGAAATTGCCAGATAGCATAAAAACAAAGAAGTTGGCCAGAAATTTGTTGCTGGCCAACTTCTTGTCACTCCTAACTTTGAGCAGATTGCCCTTGAGCAGATTGTGCTTGAGAGGACTGTTCCTTCGCCATTGCTGTTAAAGGACAATAACGATAATAGCCTTCTCCTATTTTCATTGCACCTGCTGCAACCATCATCGTGCCGGTCGTACATTTCGGGTTACGTGCGAGGCGGGCAGTGCCAAAACAAGCCATCATCACACCAGAAATAATACGGATAAAAGCATTTTGCTCTGTAATATTTGGTTTAAGCACATTTTTCACCTCCTCTGAAAAGTAAAATAATCCCTTTGAAATACTTTGCTTTATGAAAGTGCTATGATACGATAAAAATAAAACTAATGATTGTAGTATGCGGAATGGAAAGCATACTATGCATAGAGTTCCTTGAAAGGAGTGTAAAAAAATGCCTGAAATTAAATGGAAAATTCATCATATTCGTGAGCAAATCGCGGTAATAGATGGAAAAAAATCGCCAACGATTGTATTGCAAAATGCACGCTATTTACATAGCATGTTTAAGCAATGGTTCGTTGGTAATATATGGATTTATAATAATCGAATTGTTTACGTAGGAGAGGAAATGCCATCTAATATAGAAGGTACTGAACTTGTAGATTTGACGGGAAAAACGGTTGTACCAGGTTATATTGAACCGCATGTTCATCCGTTTCAGCTATACAATCCACACTCCTTTGCAGAATTTGCCGCACAAACAGGAACGACAACATTCCTTTCAGATAATATGACGTTTGTTTTATCGACGCCAAATAAGAAAACGTTTTCAATTATAGATCAATTAAACAAACTACCATTCTCTTATTATTGGTGGAGTCGTTTCGATTCCCAAACAGAAATGGCTCATGAGGAGAATTTTTATTCGACAGATTCTGTGATGGAATGGCTGGAGCGTGAAGACGTATTACTGGGCGGTGAGCTGACAGGCTGGCCACGTTTATTGCATGGTGATGACCAAATGCTGTATTGGATTCAGGTGGCGAAAGAGAAGGGAAAAAAAATCGAAGGTCATTTCCCGGGTGCTTCAGAGCGTACATTAACAAAGATGCGCCTGCTTGGGGCAGACGGAGATCATGAGGCGATGACGGTTGATGAAGTGATTCGCCGTATCCAGCACGGGATTAAGGTGACATTGCGCCATTCATCCATTCGTCCGGATTTACCAGAGTTGCTGACAGGGATTTTAGAAAAGAAATTAAATATTTTTGATCATTTAATGATGACGACTGATGGGGCAACTCCCGGGTTTTATGAGGACGGTGTCATGGACAAATGTATCCAAATAGCGCTAGATGTAGGCGTGGATCCAATTGACGCTTATCAGATGGCAAGCTATAATATAGCGCGCTATTACAATATGGCAAGCCTTCATGGCATGGTGGCAACAGGACGATTTGCTTCCTTGAATATTTTAAAGGATGAATTTACACCCCAGCCGGAATCAGTCTTGTCAAAAGGTACATGGATACGCAAAGATGGAGAGCGTGTTTTTGATTTCCCTGCAATCGATTGGTCTTCGCTTGGTAGTCTAGATTTGACATTTAATCTCAATGATGACGATTTCCAGTTTTCAATGCCAATGGGAATCGAAATGATCAATGATGTGATTACAAAGCCGTACAGTACAAATATGCAGACCTATCACAATGAATTGCCGTTAGGGCAGGATGAGAGTTACTTGATGCTTGTCGACCGTCAGGGGAAATGGCACGTCAACACGTTTATTAAAGGCTTTGATACAGAAGTAAAAGGCTTTGCATCTTCCTATACGAATACAGGCGATATTTTGCTGATCGGGAAATCGACGAGCGATATGAAAAAGGCCTTCGATGAAATGAAGCGCTTGAATGGGGGCATTGTGCTAGTAGAAGATGGCGAAGTGATTGCAAGCATCCCGCTGACTATACTAGGTGGAATGTATGATGGCCACATGGAGGATTTAGTCCCGCAGGAGCGTGCTTTGAAAGATGAATTGCGTAAGCGTGGCTACCATCATTCGGATGCAATTTATACATTATTATTCTTACAATCTACACATTTACCATATATTCGGATTACACAGCGCGGCTTATTTGATGTGATGAAAAATCAGGTGATGATACCTGCTGTTATGAGGGCGTAAAGGGGAATGAATGAATCATGACGAAAATGAAAATGTTAGCTGCTGTGTGTTCCTTGTTTTTATTAGCTGCATGCAGTGACCAAGCGGATGTAAAGCCGAGTTCAGGAGAAGTGAAGGAAGGGGCAAACGGAGAAGCAATGAACTATACAGCCCCTTTTACGGGGGAGTTAGTACAGGAGGAAGTAAATCAGCGCCCGCTGCTTGTTACAATTAATAACCATCCAGATGCAAGGCCTCAGTCCGGGCTTGGCTCAGCAGACGTGGTGTATGAAATGTTAGCAGAAGGGGATATTACGCGTTTACTGGCACTATATCAAACAGAAATTCCAGACTCTATCGGACCGGTCAGAAGTGCAAGGTCCTACTTTATCGATTTAGCGAAAGGGTTAGATGCTTTTTATATTGCGCATGGCTATAGCCCGGAAGCAAAACAGATGCTAGAGAACCGAGTGGTCGATCATATCAATGGAATGAAGTATGATGGTACATTTTTCAAGCGTTCTAAAACTCGTGTAGCACCGCATAATTCCTATTTCGATGCTGAAAATTTGCAAAAAGCGAGCGAACAAGTAGATGCTTCGTTACTTTACAATAAAAAAGTGTTATATTCTTTTTATGAGCAAAATGCAGAAGTACAGCCAGGCATGACAGCGAATGATATAGAAGTGCACTATAACTCAAATGTGTTATTTAATAGCACATATCATTACGATCAGAGCTCCAAAACATACACACGTTCATCTGCAAATGCAGTGACAACAGATTATTTAACAAATGAGCCTATAACGTTATCCAATGTGTTATTCTTTGAAATGAAACATCGAGTAATTGATAGCGAAGGTAGAAAAGATATTAATATGACGTCAGGCGGAAAAGCTTATATAGCGCAGCAAGGCATGGTGCGTGAGGTGCGTTGGGAAAACAAGGACGGCCTATTAGTAGCTGTAGAAGAAGATGGCACAGAGGCAAAACTAGTACCTGGACAGTCATGGATTCACTTTATTCCAGCTTCGCCTGGTCTCGACCAAATTGTAACGTATTCTGAATAATAGGGAAGGGTGAAGACAGTGCAAATCGAGAAAATACGAGGGCATCAAACAGAGCAATTATTTAAGGCGGTATTGGAGCTAAAGGATATCGAAGAATGCTATAAGTTTTTTGATGACTTATGCACGATTAGCGAAATCCAGTCTCTAGCACAGCGTTTTGAAGTAGCGCATTTACTGCGTTTAAAGAAAACATATGAAACAATCAAGAAAGAAACAGGCGCTTCTACAGCCACGATTTCCCGTGTCCGTCGATGCTTCGATTACGGAAATGATGCATATGATGAAATGCTAGGACGCCTATATCCAAATGAAAAATCATTTAGCGATCGCGGTAAATAATGTAGAAAAGAATGCTGGGCAGCTTGCTGCTCAGTTTTTTCTTATTTCAGTACTTGCAGGCAAACAATCGCTAGCTGAAAGAAGTAAAAAACCTCAACGAATTATGCAAATGGGAAATGTGTTTTTTTGATAAAGGCCAAGTCGGATTCAGACACAGGTAGAACGAGGCATAACGGATAGAAAATTTGCTATACTGAAAGAAAAAATAGCTTAGAGGAGTTTGTGAACAATGGAATATTTACAATGGCGACATGTGTTTAAATTGGATCCTGCAAAGGAAATTTCAGATGAAGATTTAGAGAAAATTTGCGAGTCGGGTACGGATGCTATTTTAGTAGGGGGATCGGATAATGTGACGCTGGATAACGTGCTCGACATGTTAGTGCGTGTACGCCGTTTTTCGGTAGAGGTAGCCTTGGAAGTATCAACAGTAGAATCGATTACACCGGGGTACGACTATTTCTTTATTCCGTCGGTGTTAAATAGTCGTGATGTAAAATGGGTAAGCGGATTGCATCATGAGGCGATTAAAGAATACGGTGATATTATGAACTGGGATGAGATTGTAGCAGAAGGATACTGTGTGTTAAATGCAGATTGCAAAGTGGCCCAGCTAACAAATGCTAAAACAGAGTTAACGGAAGAGGATGTAGTCGCATATGCACGAATGGCAGAGAAATATTTTAAGCTGCCAATTTTTTATGTGGAGTATAGCGGTACATACGGTGATGTATCGACGGTACGCGCGGCGAAAGAAGTACTGGAGCAGACGAAGCTATTTTACGGCGGTGGGATTGCAACAAAGGAACAAGCCGAGGAAATGGCTGCAGTAGCCGATACGATTATTGTCGGCAATATCATTTATGATGACTTGAAGGAAGCATTAAAAACAGTTGAAGCAGTAAAATCAGTTACGTTATAATATATAGAACGAATGTTCTTTTTAAGGAGGTTGCCTAGTGGAGCAGATTGCGAAAAATTTACTTGTTGGTATGAATCCACAGCAACAGGAGGCAGTACAAACAACAGAAGGGCCGCTGCTTATTATGGCAGGGGCTGGATCAGGGAAAACACGTGTCCTGACACACCGAATCGCTTATTTAGTGGTGGAAAAACAAGTGTATCCATCCAAAATATTAGCCATTACCTTTACAAATAAAGCAGCCCGGGAGATGCGTGAGCGAATTGACGGTATTTTAGGGAATGGTACGTGTGAAAGCATGTGGGTATCGACATTCCACTCGATGTGTGTACGTATACTACGCCGCAATATTGACCGTCTGGGCTATTCAAAGAGCTTTACCATTCTGGACACAACAGATCAATTGACAGTAGTGAAAAATTTATTGAAAGAATACAATATCGACCCGAAAAAATATGAAGCGCGGGCAATTTTAAATACCATTAGCTCCGCTAAAAACGAATGCATAACGGCAGAAGGCTTTAAAGCTACGATCAATGAAAAAAATCCGTTTGAACGTATCGTGGCGCAGGTGTACGAAGGCTATACAAAGCGTCTAAAGCTGAATTCTTCCTTAGACTTCGACGATTTAATCATGATGACGATTCGACTATTCAATGAAGCGCCAGACGTGCTAGAATTTTATCAAAATAAATTCCAGTATATTCATGTTGATGAGTATCAGGATACCAATAAATCCCAATACTTATTGGTGAAATTATTAGCCCGCAAGTTCCGTAATTTATGTGTCGTGGGCGATTCCGATCAGTCTATTTATCGTTGGCGCGGTGCGGATATTTCGAATATTTTATCATTTGAAAAAGATTACAAAGAAGCAAAAGTGATTATGCTGGAACAAAATTACCGCTCGACACAACATATTTTGCAGGCGGCAAATGATATTATCGAAAATAATAAAAATCGCTACAAAAAGGTATTGCGCACGGACAATCCACAAGGCGATAAAATTACGTATTACAAAGCAAGCGATGAATGGGATGAGGCGCGTTTTGTGGCTAGTACTATTCAAAAGGTGATGCGCGATGAGGGGCGTAAACCAGGTGACTTTGCGATTTTATATCGTACCAATGCCCAGTCGCGTGTAATGGAGGAAGTACTCGTAAAAGCGAATATGAACTACCAAATCGTTGGTGGTACAAAGTTCTATGACCGTAAAGAAATTAAAGATATTTTAGCGTATTTACGCCTGATTGCGAATAATGATGATGACTTAGCGCTAGCTCGTATTATTAATGAACCGAAGCGCAGTATCGGAAAAACATCCTTCGAAAAAATCGTCGGGTATGCGTTCGAGCAGGACCGTTCGGTTTTCGATTCAATGCGTGAATTAGTATTTATGGGGCTCACAGGCAAAGCCGCTGCTGCTGCGGACGATTTTTATAGCTTAATTAGCGAGCTGAGCCAGCGCCAGGAAGAATTATCAGTGACGGAGCTTGTAGAGCAGGTGCTTGAGCGGACAGGCTACCGCCAGATGCTCGAAAATGAAAAATCAATTGAAGCAGAGAGCCGTTTAGAAAACTTGCAGGAATTTTTATCCGTAACGCAAGCTTTCGAGGAGCGTAGTGAAGACCAATCATTGATCGCTTTCCTTACAGATTTAGCATTGATCGCGGATATTGACCAAGTAGATGAAGAACAAGCGGCGGACGAAGGCTCGATTATTCTAATGACCATGCACGCAGCAAAAGGTTTAGAGTTCCCCGTTGTTTTCATTATTGGCATGGAGGAAAATATTTTCCCTCATTCACGTTCAATGGAAGACCAGGAAGAGATGGCAGAGGAGCATCGCTTGGCATATGTGGGCGTGACGCGAGCAGAGAAACAGTTGTATTTGACGAGCGCGACGACCCGTACGATTTTCGGTCGTACGAGTGCCAATCGCCCGTCTCGTTTTATTGGGCAAATTTCAGAAGAGATTATGCAGCAAATTTCGCGTGCGGGCAGTAGTGCAGCCTTTATGCAACAGAGCCGCTATGACCGTATGCCGAGACGTACACAAGGAACTGTGCAAAAAGCAGCGCCTGTGACACGACCAGAGCCGTCGGGAGCGGCAGCACTGGATTGGCGCGTAGGGGACAAAGCATTACACAAGAAATTTGGCAAGGGGACAGTGGTGAAGGTGAGCGGTGAAGGCAACGACCTAGAGCTCCAAGTAGCATTCCCCAATGAGGGCATCAAAAAATTATTAGCAAGTTTAGCGCCAATTACAAAGGCGTAGGGAGGTTTTTATGAACGAAATAGAACAGCGCGTGGCAGAATTGAATAAACTGCTGCATGAGTATGGCTATGCTTATTATGTACTGGATAAGCCCATTGTACCGGATGCCACATATGACCAATTGCTGCAAGAATTGATTGCACTGGAAGAGGCAAATCCGTCTCTTATCTATCCAGATTCCCCTACGCAACGAGTGGGCGGAGCGGTTTTAGCTGGCTTTCAAAAAGTAACGCATACGTATCCGATGCTAAGCTTGTCTAATGCTTTTGATGAGGCTGGACTACGTGACTTTGACCGTAAAATTCGCCAATCGATTGGTGATCGATTTAACTATGTTTGTGAACTGAAGATTGATGGTTTAGCTATTTCACTCCGTTATGAAGAAGGTCGCTTTATGCAAGGAGCAACACGTGGGGACGGGACAGTTGGGGAAGACATTACAGCCAATTTAAGAACGATCCGCGCGATTCCATTGCGATTGAAAGAGCCTGTGACGATTGAGGTACGAGGCGAGGCTTATATGCCGAAGAAATCCTTTGAGGTGCTGAATAACGCAAGAAGCGAGCGAGGAGAAGAGCTATTTGCCAACCCTCGAAATGCAGCAGCCGGTAGCCTACGTCAGCTGGACCCTAAAATTGCAGCAAGCCGTAATTTATCGACATTTATTTATGCAATTGGCGGAGATGGCGAGAGCTATAATATTGATTCTCATAGTGACATGTTAGATTACCTGGACCATTTAGGCTTTCCTGCCAACAGAGAACGCGAAATTTGTGAAACTATCGATGATGTCTTGACGTTTATAAATAAGTGGACAAAAGAGCGTCCGAGCCTGGCCTACGAAATTGACGGGATTGTTATCAAAGTAAATCGCTATGCCCATCAGGACGAGCTAGGCTATACGGCTAAAAGTCCGCGCTGGGCCATTGCGTACAAATTCCCTGCGGAGGAAGTAACGACAAAGCTGCTCGATATTGATTTGACAGTAGGTCGTACAGGGGTCATTACACCGACTGCTATTTTAGCGCCAGTACTAGTAGCGGGTACAACAGTAGGACGTGCTTCTCTGCACAATGAAGATTTAATTCGTGAAAAGGACATTCGCATCGGTGATACAGTCATCATCCGTAAAGCAGGGGACATTATCCCGCAAGTAGTGGGTGTCGTACTCGAGCAGCGGGAGGAAGGCAGTGAACCGTATGCTATGCCAACTGAGTGTCCTGCTTGCAGTAGCCAAGTAGTGCGTATTGATGATGACGTTGCGTTACGCTGTATTAATCCGCTATGTCCAGCTCAAATTGCCGAAGGAGTGAAACACTTTGTTTCGCGTAATGCCATGAATATTGATGGCTTGGGGGACAAAGTTGTCGAGCAATTACTACGGGAACAATTAATTGCGAATGTGGCAGACTTATATTTGCTACAGATCGAGCAACTTGTTCAGTTAGAGCGCATGGGAACAAAATCTGCAACAAATTTAGTAGAGGCAATCGAAAAGTCTAAAAACAATTCGCTAGAACGTTTACTATTTGGTCTAGGTATTCGTCATGTCGGAGAAAAGGCAGCTAAAATTTTAGCTACTGAATACGAGACGATCGAGGCATTGATGCAAGCAGATGCCGCAGACCTCACAAATATTCACGAAATTGGGGACAAGATGGCCGAATCCATTGTGGCTTATTTCGCGAATGAAGAAGCGCGTATATTAATCGCACGTTTGCAAGATGTAGGCGTGAATACAACGTTTAAAGGGAAAAAAGTAACAGTGGAAGCGGGAGCGAATCCTTTTGCAGGCAAAACAATTGTCTTAACAGGAAAACTGCAACAATTGACACGTAACGAAGCAAAGGTGAAAATAGAAGAGTTAGGCGGTTCAGTTTCTGGTTCGGTTAGCAAGAAAACAGATTTAGTCATTGTAGGTGAAGATGCAGGCTCAAAGCTGGACAAGGCACAGAGTTTAGGCATTGAAATCTGGGATGAAAACCGTCTGATTGAAAATTTACAATAGTAAAGGGGAAACCTATGATGAAGCGATTTCGCTGGCTACCAGCAATCGTAGTTGGAGCGGTACTAACAGGGTGTGCACCTTCTGTTTCGCCAGAGGAGGAGCTAGTGCAAGACTCGGAAGAAGCAGCAGTAGAAACAACGATTATCCCGAATATCCAGCTCAGTGATAACTACTATAAAACGCTGATTCCTTATAAGGAAAGTGCAAGTCGCGGTCTTGTTGTGTCTAATATTTATACAAAATATGATGTCAAAGAGGCAGAAAATGGCTTAATGCGTATTTCTCAAAAGGAATTCGATACAGATAATTACTATTTCCAAGAAGGTCAGTACTTATCAGAAAGAATGGTACAGAATTGGCTTGGACGCAGCAATCAGACGGACCAAGCAGTAAAAGAATATGGGGAGGTATATAGAGGGCTGAACCCGGCAGATACAGATGCGAGTGGCAATCCACTACCGCCAGAGGTAAAAGCAGTAGAAGCCCCTGTTTATTTAACTCATATAATTGAGCAAAACTATTTAACTAAGTCGGATGACAATAAAGTAACATTAGGCGGAATTTCCATTGGTCTTGCTCTGAACTCCATTTATTATTATCAAAAGGAGCAGTACGGTGAGTACTACGAGGAAACCATTCCACATGCCAAGCTAGAAGAAGCAGCTAAGAAAATGGCACAGGAAATCATTAACCGTATGCGCCAGCGAGACGAACTGCAAAATGTTCCGATTATGATCGGTTTATTTAAACAACAAGCGCGTAATTCGATTGTACCTGGCACGTATTTTTCCTACACGAAGGTAGAGGCTGGCTCGGATAAAATTGGAGAGTGGAAGCCGATTAATGAAAAGTATGTCACGCTGCCGATGTCATCGCCAGATGATATTTATCGTGAAATCAATACGCAGTTCCAAAACTTTAAGCAAGATATCGATAAATATTTCTCGAACTTCACAAGTGTGGTAGGGGAAGGCTTTTATCAGGAAAATAATTTGACGAAGCTTGATATCGATATCCCTATTCAGTTTTACGGGACAGCAGAGGTAATTGGCTTTACGCAATATTTAACAGGTGTCATGCTCCAGCACTTGCCGAATAATATACAGATTAATGTCAGCATTACATCAGCCAATGGCCCTGAAGCATTGATTCAAAAAGAAGCAAATGAAGACGAGCCATTCGTTCATATTTACGAATAACAGAAAGGAGTTATTTCACCTGAAAATGGTTGAAATAGCTCCTTTACTACTATACTTCAATAAAATGACAAGAAAAAAACCTCATAACCAATTTACATTGGGTGATTTTCGATAAAATTGAGATTTTTAGAGGCAAAAATGTTATTATAATTGGCGTGGTTATTTACTATTTAAAACTTTAAAAAAGGTATAATATATATCTTGGTATAGGTAGGGGCATTGAGTCGTTTTGACGTCTTGAGTATTCCTGCTAAATTTGGAGGTGTAAGAAATGGCGAAATTAACAAAAGAAGAAGTAAAACACGTTGCACACTTGGCGCGTCTAGCTATTACGGAAGAAGAGGCAGAAAAATTTGCTGATCAACTAGGTAAAATTACTGACTTTGCTGAGCAGCTAAATGAACTGGATACAACGAATGTGGAACCTACTTCACACGTATTCCCAATTGCAAATGTTCTTCGCGAAGACGTAGCAGGTGAAGGCTTGCCTCGCGAAAAAATGATGCTAAACGTCAAAGAACAAGAAGCTGGTCAAGTTAAAGTACCATCAATTTTAGAATAATTAGGAGGCGCACCGCATGACATTATTTGAGCGTACAGCAGCGGAACTGCAAGAGCAAATCAAAGCAGGCGAATTAACAATTGCTGATTTAACAAACGAGGCTTTCACTCGTGTCGAAAAATTAGACAGCGATGTACAAGCATTTTTAGCATTAAATAAAGAGCAAGCTACTGCCCAAGCGGCAGAATTAGATAAAGTGCCATTCGAAGAGCGTGGACCACTTTTCGGTTTACCAATCGGGGTAAAAGACAATATCGTAACAGAAGGCTTAGAAACAACATGTGCTTCTAAAATTTTAGAAGGCTTCATGCCAATTTATGACGCAACAGTTGTGAAAAAACTGCGTGATGCAGGTATGGTTACAATCGGTAAGTTAAACATGGACGAGTTCGCAATGGGTTCATCAAACGAAAACTCAGCTTACAAAACGACGAAAAACCCTTGGAATCTGAATCATGTACCTGGTGGTTCTTCAGGTGCATCTGCTGCTGCTGTAGCGGCAGGGGAAGTACCATTCTCACTTGGTTCTGATACAGGTGGTTCAATCCGCCAACCGGCAGCTTATTGCGGCGTGGTAGGAATGAAGCCAACTTACGGCCGTGTATCTCGTTATGGTTTAGTAGCATTCGCTTCTTCTTTAGACCAAATCGGACCTATTACGCGTAGCGTAAAGGACAACGCATTACTGTTAGAAGCAATCTCTGGTGTCGATGAAAACGATTCAACTTCAGCAGACGTGCCAGTACCAAACTACGCAAGCAAGCTAGATGGCGATATTCAAGGTCTGCGCATCGCTGTGCCAAAAGAGTTCCTTGGTGAAGGCGTTGGCGAAGCAGCAAAACAGTCTGTATTAGATGCACTGGAAGTACTGAAAGCACAAGGCGCAACAGTGGAAGAAGTATCGCTTCCTCACTCTAAATACGCGTTAGCAGCTTACTATATCCTATCTTCATCTGAAGCTTCTTCAAACCTTTCTCGTTTCGACGGCATCCGTTACGGTTACCGTTCTGAAAATGCGAAAAACTTAATGGAGTTATACAAAAACTCTCGTGCAGAAGGCTTCGGTGACGAAGTAAAACGTCGTATCATGTTAGGTACATTCTCATTATCGGCTGGTACGTATGATGCGTACTACAAAAAAGCACAACAAGTTCGTACATTAATCAAACAAGACTACGATAAAGTATTCGAAGACTATGATGTGATCATTGGACCAACTGCGCCAACACCAGCATTCGCTATTGGAGCAAACGTTGATGATCCGCTGACAATGTACGCAAACGATATTTTAACAATTCCAATCAACTTAGCAGGTGTACCAGCAATTTCTATCCCATGTGGATTTGAAGATGAACTACCACTAGGTTTACAAATCATCGGTAAACACTTCGATGAAGAAACAATTTACCGTGTTGCTTATGCTTATGAGCAACAAACAGACTTCAATACAAAAACTCCAGCGCTATGGGAGGTAAAATAATATGAACTTCGAAACAGTCATTGGTTTAGAGGTACACGTTGAGTTAAAAACAAACTCAAAAATCTTCTCTTCTTCGCCAAACCATTTTGGTGCGGAGCCAAATACAAATACATCTGTTATCGACCTAGGATACCCAGGTGTGTTACCTGTATTAAACAAAAACGTTGTTGATTTCGCGATGAAAGCATCGCTTGCTTTAAACATGGAAATCGAACAAGAAACAAAATTCGACCGTAAAAACTACTTCTATCCGGATAACCCGAAAGCTTACCAAATTTCACAATTTGATAAGCCAATCGGTAAAAACGGTTGGATTGAAATCGAAATTCCGGCTAAAGGTGAAACACCAGGCTACAAAAAGAAAATCGGTATTACACGTCTTCACATGGAAGAAGATGCTGGTAAATTAACGCACGCTGATGGCTACTCTTTAGTAGACTTCAACCGTCAAGGTACGCCACTTGTAGAGATCGTATCGGAGCCAGATATCCGCACGCCGGACGAAGCGTATGCATACTTAGAAAAATTAAAAGCCATTATCCAATATACAGGCGTTTCTGACTGTAAGATGGAGGAAGGTTCATTACGTTGTGACGCGAACGTTTCTTTACGTCCATATGGTCAAGAAGAGTTCGGTACAAAAGCTGAGCTGAAAAACTTAAACTCATTCAACTTCGTACGTCGTGGTTTAGAGCATGAGGAAATCCGCCAAGCACAAGTTCTTATGTCTGGTGGCGTAATCGAGCAAGAAACACGTCGTTTCGATGAGAAAACAGGGAAAACAATCTTAATGCGTGTCAAAGAAGGTACGGACGATTACCGCTACTTCCCAGAGCCAGACTTAGTACGTCTTTCTATTTCTGATGAATGGGTAGAGCGCGTGAAAAACTCAATTCCAGAGCTTCCAGATGCGCGTAAAGCACGCTATGAATCAGAGCTAGGCTTAACAGCTTACGACGCTTCAGTGCTAGTTATCAACAAAGATATTTCTGATTTCTTTGATGCAACAGTAGCGGCTGGCGCAGACGCAAAACTTGCGGCTAACTGGTTAATGGGTGACATCTCTGCTTATTTAAATGCGGAAGGCAAAGAGCTAAAAGATACAGCTCTTACACCGGAAAACCTGGCTGGCATGGTGAAATTGATTACAGATGGTACAATCTCTTCTAAGATTGCGAAGAAAGTATTCACTGAATTAGTAACAAACGGCGGCGATGCTGCGAAAATCGTGAAAGAAAAAGGATTGGTACAAATCTCTGATCCAGAAGTGATCCGCGGATTCGTGACAACGGTTCTTGATAACGATACAAAATCTGTAGAAGACTTCAAAGCTGGTAAAGACCGTGCAATCAAAGCACTTCTTGGTCAAATCATGAAAGCTTCTAAAGGTCAAGCTAACCCGCAATTAACAAACGAAATCCTTTTAGAAGAAATCAACAAACGTTAATTTCTGTTCAGCAGTCTCATTCGTGAGGCTGCTTTTTTTCATGAAGCCAAATCCATGCCAAATGAAGCGAAATAAGACTATAATCAATTTATAAGAAGCAGGAGGGATTTAGATGAAAACAGAACAGCAGTATTTTGAAGAGTCTATGACAATCCAAGAATACATGGAAAATATGAATCAGCTAAAAGAAGGCAACTTGACTATTTATGAAAATTTCGAAGTACCACAAGATGGCTTTGTGGAACAACTGAAAGCAGCAAATGTGCATATTTTAGCGATTACAGAAGATTGGTGCGGCGATGCAATGCTCAACAACCCAATCATTCGTAAAGTAGCTGAAGCAGCGGGGGTAGAAGTACGCACAGCCTTACGCGATGCGGATACAGATTTGATCGACCGTTACCTAACAAATGGCGGACGTGCTATTCCGATTTATTTAGTATTAAACGAAGCAGGGGAAGTCATTGCAAAATGGGGTCCTCGTGCACCGGAATTGCAAGCTTATGTGACAGAAGCACGTGCAGCACTTCCTAATAAGGAAGAGGACGAGGCAGCATTTGAAGCGGCTCAAAAAGAAATGTATGAAGACTTCCGCGACAAGTATCAAACAAACAAAGAGTTCTGGAACTATGTATATGAAAGCTTCAAAGCAACGGTAGTACCAGCATTATAAAAGTAAAAGCGTGTAGAAGGCCTTTAGAAGGCTTCTACACGCTTTTTAATTAACTATTCATCCAGCGAGATACTTGCTCTTGAGAGCCGTATACGAAATGTCCAGGACGTGCTTCAATCACTTCAGCATTTTCTGGCGCTTCTTCGTGCTTGTAAGGGATACGCACACGCTTACGCTCATACTCTGGGTTTGGTTGAGGTACAGCAGATAATAGAGACTTTGTATAAGGATGGATTGGATGATTGTAAATCTCGTCCGCCTGACCTAACTCTAAAATTTTCCCGCGGTACATAACAGCAATACGATCCGAGATGTATTTTACCATCGATAAATCATGGGCGATGAATAAATACGTCAGGCCGCGTTCTTGCTGCAATTGTTTCAATAGGTTTACTACCTGGGCTTGGATAGATACGTCTAGCGCTGAGATAGGCTCGTCGGCAATGATAAAGCTTGGGTCTAAGCTGAGTGCACGTGCAATCCCGATACGTTGACGCTGACCGCCTGAGAACTCATGAGCATAGCGGTTCGCATGTTCACGGTTTAAGCCAACTGACTCAAGTAGAGAACCGATTTTCTCGCGGCGTTCTGCTTTATTTTTGTAAAGACTATGAATATCAAATGCCTCGGCAATAATCTCACCGGCTGTCATACGTGGGTTTAATGAGGCATATGGATCTTGGAAAATCATTTGCATTTCACGGTTGAACTGCATAGCATCTTTACGGGATTTATAATCGTTGACGTTTTTCCCTTTGAAGAGGATTTGGCCATCCGTAATATCGTATAAGCGAATAATCGAGCGACCTGTTGTCGATTTCCCGCAGCCTGATTCACCTACAAGACCAAGTGTTTCTCCTTCATATACATCAAAGCTAATGCCGTCGATTGCTTTAATCGGTGACTTTTTCGAACCGAAATATTGTTTTAAGCCTTTTACTTCAAGAATTTTTTCTGCCATGATTATTCGCCTCCTTCTTTGTAGCCTTCAATACGGCGTGCTACCGCTTCTGGAAGTGGGAGTTTTGGCGCATCTGGATGTAGCAACCATGTTTTTGCATAGTGAGAATCTGATACTTGGAACATCGGAGGCTCCTGTTCAAAATCAATGGCTAATGCGTACTCGTTACGAGCAGCAAAGGCATCCCCTTTAGGCGGGTCAAGCAGGTTTGGCGGTGAGCCTGGAATCGCACGCAATAGCTCATCTGTGCTATTTGTTAAGTCCGGCATCGAGCCAAGCAAGCCCCATGTGTAAGGGTGTTTTGGATTATAGAAAATATCGTTTACTGTTCCATATTCCACGATTTGGCCTGCATACATAACTGCTACACGGTCTGCTACATTGGCTACTACACCAAGGTCATGCGTAATAAAGATGATCGATGTATTTGATTTCTTTTGGATATCCTTCATCAATTCTAAAATTTGTGCTTGAATCGTTACGTCAAGCGCCGTTGTTGGTTCGTCAGCGATTAATAGTTTAGGGTCAGCCGCTAGAGCGATCGCAATCACGACACGCTGGCGCATCCCGCCTGACAGTTCATGCGGATAAGCGCGGAAACGTCTCTCGGGGAAGGGGATACCTACCTGATTTAACAGTTCAATCGCACGTGCCTTAGCTTCGTCTTTAGATACTTTTTTATGCTTTAAAATCACTTCTGTAATTTGCGGGCCGATACGCATCGTTGGATTCAATGCTGTCATCGGATCCTGGAAAATCATCGCGATATCGTTTCCGCGGATTTTCATCATTTCTTTATCTGTTAAAGGAATTAAATCCTTGCCATTAAACAAAATCTGACCGCCTGCGTATTGAGCGGGCGGCTGTGGGAGCAGCTTCATTAGAGCGTTACTTGTAACACTTTTCCCTGAACCTGACTCACCAACGATTGCTAATGTTTCACCTTCGTACAATTCAAAGTTTACACCACGTACTGCTTGAACAATGCCGGCGTACGTTTTGAAATTGATACGTAAATCTTTTACTTCTATTAATTTCTTTTTCATTTCGTACACCCTCTTTTATTTACGTAATTTTGGATCCAGTGCATCACGCAGACCGTCTCCAACTGCGTTAAACGCGAAAATCGTCAACGAGATAAATAGAGCAGGGAATAATAGACGCCAAGGAGCCGATGTTAAGGCTTTGTTACCTTCGGAAGCCATTGTCCCCCAAGAAGCGGTCGGAGCCTGTACACCAAGCCCTAAGTAACTTAGGAATGATTCTGTAAAGATGGCACTTGGAATTGTTAAAGTCATTGTTACCAAAATCGCACCCATTGCATTTGGAATCAGGTGGCGTTTGATTAAGTGCCATTGGTTAGCACCTAATGTACGTGCAGCAAGCACATACTCTTGATTTTTAATCGATAGTACTTCACCGCGAACGATACGGGCCATGTTTACCCATCCAGTAATCGAAAGGGCGATAATCATTGGAACTAAACCTGGTTCCATTACTACTAATAGAATAATAACAACTAACAGGTAAGGAACAGCCGTTAACACGTCCGCGATACGCATCATAATGTTATCGATACGACCACCGGAAAGACCGGCGATACTGCCCCATAACACACCGATGATTAAGTCGATGACAGCAGCTGTTAAACCAATGAATAACGAGATGCGGGCACCTTCCCACACACGGACGAACATATCACGTGCCAAATCGTCTGTACCGAACCAATGTGCAGCAGATGGTGCTGAGTTATATAAGCCTACGTTTTGCTCGTAGCTAAATTGTGAAAACATCGGTACGAAAATCGCCATACCACCGATGAAAACTAATAAAATTAAACCAACTAATGCTAATTTGTTACGAGAGAAGCGATAAAATACCTCGCGCCAAAATGAAACTTGCTTTTTAGAAAGCTGTTCTGCTTCGCTTTCGCGAACGCCCACAACTTTGAACATTTCTGGCGAGATGTTCTCGATTTTTTGATCATGTTGAGCCATTATTTTTTCGCTCCTTTCAATTTAATACGTGGATCGATGACACTGTATAAAATATCTACGATTAATACAGCGAATAATAGGATGATTGAGTAGAACACCGTTGTTCCCATAATGACTGTGTAGTCACGGTTTGTAATGGATGTAACAAAGTGACGGCCAAGTCCTGGAATCGCAAAAATTTGCTCAATCACGAAACTGCCTGTAATAACCCCTGCAAATAAAGGTCCTAAATATGTGACAACTGGCAATAAAGCGTTACGAAGGGCATGCTTGAAGACAATTGTCCATTTGCCGTTCCCTTTTGCACGAGCCAGCTTTACGTAGTCACTATTCAGTTGTTCTAGCATACTTGAACGAGTAAGTTTCGCGATGAAGCCGGCATGGGTTAACGCAATCGCAGTTGCAGGTAAGATGGTATAGGCAAACCCTTGCCAACCACTTACAGGGAACCACCCAGCTTTAAATGATAAATAGTACTGAAGCAAGCCTGCAAGAATGAAGGAAGGTACGGATATACCTAATACTGCAACAACAGTCGACACATAGTCAGGAAATTTATTATGGTATAGAGCTGAGATGACACCTAGTAAGATACCGATACCTACAGCCAATGCCATTGCCTCAAGACCTAGGGCAACCGAAATCGGGAAACTTTCCGAAATGATATCGTTAGTAGAACGACCTTTGTATTTCATGGATTCACCAAAATCGAAACTTAATGTAGAAACTAAATAATCTTTATATTGTATATACCATGGATTGTCTAATCCATATTTTGCATTTAACTGCGCTTCAATTGCTGGAGGAAATTCACGTTCACTTGCGAAAGGACTACCAGGAGCGAGTTGCATTAAAAAGAATGTAGCGGTAATGATTAAGTACATTGCAATGACGATGTAAACTAAACGTTTAAAAATATAACTTAGCAATGAACTGACCTCCTTTTTGACATACTATTTTGAATTTTTTTCTGTAATAGTACTAAAGGCTGCATTAAACTGTTTTTAGTTTAAGCAGCCTTTAGTATAAAGACACAAATATTATTTATTTACATCAGCGTATTTTAAGTTGATGTTACCTAAAGCGTCTGGTTCCATACCAGATACGTAGTCTTTTTGTACGTATAGGTTCGTGTAGAAGTAGATTGGAATAACCGGCATCTCTTCAACCATGATTGCTTCAGCTTCTTTTAAGACTTCTGTACGTTTATCTGCATCAGTTTCCGTTACTGATTGTTTTAAAAGGGCAGCGTATTCTGCATTTTCCCAACCAGTATCGTTGTTACCATTTTCAGCTGAGTTAAACATTTCTAAGAATGAATAAGCATCGTTGTAGTCAGCGATCCAACCCATACGACCTACTTGGTAGTCAAGGTTAGAAAGCTTGTCTAAGTAAACTTGCCATTCAGAGTTATCAAGTTTCACATTGATACCTAAGTTAGAAGCCCAACCTTGTTGGATGAACTGAGCGATAGCAGAGTGTGCTTCACTTGTGTTGTAAGAAACTGAAATAGTTAATTCAGATGGATCAGAAAGTCCAAGTTCTTTTAAACCAGCTGCTAAATATTCTTTTGCTTTTTCGAAGTCAGCATCTTCGAAGTAATTGTCGCCGAAACCTTCAACGCCAGGTGGTACGATACTTAAAGCTGGAGTTTGCTCACCCTTTGTGATGTTTTCGATTAATGCTTTACGATCGATTGCTAAAGCTAATGCTTTACGGATATTGATGTTTTGGATTACAGGGTCAGTGGTATTTAACTTATACCAGTAGATACCTGAATAATCTGCTACATTTAAAATATCTTCAGATTTTAAACGCTCGATTGCATCTAGAGGAACGACACCTAATGTTGTACCTAAGTAATCAACCTCGCCAGCATCGAAGCTTGTCATTTGAGTTGTTTCAGACTCTACCATTGCGATGTTTACAGTATCGATTTTCACTGTGTCAGCATCCCAGTAAGTGTCTGATTTTGTTAATACCATGTTACCGCTGTGTACCCACTCCGTTAATGTGAATGGACCGTTAGAAACGATTGTTTCTGCTTCTGTGTACCATGTTGGGTTAGATTCTTGTGTAGCTTGGTGGATTGGATACATTGTTTTGAAAGCAGTTAACTCTAAGAAGTATGGAGTTGGTGCTTCTAATGTAACTTCAATCGTTTTTTCATCAATTACATTAATACCTAAATCTTCAGCAGAACCTTCACCTAAGTTGAATGCTTCCGCGCCTTTGATTGGGTAAAGAATTGAAGAATATTCAGAAGCGTTTTCCGGATCTAATACCCAAGTCCATGCATATGCAAAGTCATTTGCAGTCACTGGGTCACCGTTTGACCATTTTGCATCACGTAATGTGAACGTATAAACTAGTCCATCTTCTGAAACCTTATAGCTCTCAGCAGCCGCTTCTGTAGGCTCGCCGTTCACCAGTGTCATAAGACCTTCAAATGTGTTTTGCAAAATTACGCCAGAAGTAGTATCTGTTGCTAAACCAGGGTGTAATGATGGTGGTTCACTAGCAACCAATAAGTTAAGCTCTTTAGAACCGCCTTCATCAGTAGTGCCTTCATCATTAGTAGTCTTTTCGTCACTAGCTCCACATGCAGCTAATACTACTGAAAGTACTAAAACCATGAAAAGCGTAAGAAACTTATTATGTTTCTTCATATGAATCCCTCCTTTTTTTATATATGCCTCAATTTTCAGAAAATTAAACCCTCAGGCTACTATCCTCTGAAATTCGAAATGCAATATATAATGTATCAAAAATTTATTAAAATATAAACTAATATGCAAGAATTCTTAAAAAGAATATTAATTCGAAATATTAAGAATATATTAAGAAAAGTAATTTTTTGTTATTTTTATGTAAAGTTTGTGTTGTTTTCGTCACTTGGAGTATAGTAGATAGGTACAAAAAAATTATTGAATGTTTATAGGAAGAAACTTTAAAATGGGAAGTATCGTCACTTTAAACAATCACAAATAATAGGGTGAACAATACATGAAGAGAGCACGAATTATATACAATCCAACTTCAGGGCGCGAGTTATTTAAGAAGCATCTTCCAGAGGTATTAACAAGACTAGAAATAGCAGGGTACGAAACTTCCTGTCATGCAACAACAGGTGCAGGGGATGCAACTGCCGCTGCTATAGAGGCGGTAAAGCGCAATTTCGACATCATCATTGCTGTAGGTGGGGACGGTACATTAAATGAAGTCGTGTCCGGGATGAGTCAATGTGAAAATCGACCGAAGCTGGGGTTAATCCCTATGGGGACAACCAATGATTTTGCACGTGCCGTACATATTCCGCGAAAAATTGATGAATCGCTTGATATCATCTTAAAAGGGGATACGATTCCGGTAGATGTAGGGCAAGTAAACGGGGAACGCTATTTCATTAACATTGCTGGAGGTGGCCGTGTTACAGAACTGACGTATGAAGTACCGAGCAAGCTGAAAACAGCAATCGGCCAGCTAGCGTATTATTTAAAGGCAATTGAAATGATTCCTTCTATTAAAGCGACACACATGCGGATCGAGATGGATGATGAAGTGTTTGAAGGAAAAGCGATGATGTTTTTATGCGCTTTGACGAACTCAGTGGGCGGCTTCGAAAAAATTGCGCCGGATGCCTCGATTAATGATGGGTTATTTACAGTTATGGTTCTAAAGGAATGTTCATTGGCAGAGTTTGCAAAAGTGCTATCGCTTGTTGTCCGAGGCGAACATTTCAATGACCCTCATGTCATTTATCGCAAGGCAAGGCGTGTAAAAGTAACTTCCGAGGATGTCGTTCATTTAAACCTAGACGGGGAGTACGGCGGAGATGCTCCTACTGAATTTATCAATTTAAAACGCCATATCGAAATTTTTGTTCCGATTGATGAAATCAAGGAACAAGATCGCGCCTAGCAGCCTAAGCTTGTGAGAGTACTCATTCACAAGCTTTTTTTGTGCACAATAAACAGAGGTCCATGCTACAATAGAAGAATTGAAATTTGAGGGGGATTTACGATGAGCGCACCAGTCAAAAAAAATGACCGCTTAACCGTTTATATAGAAGATTTAACGCACGATGGGAATGGCGTAGCCAAAGTCGATGGTTATCCATTATTTATTCAAGGAGCTCTTCCGACAGAAACTGTAGACGTACACGTTTTGAAAACATTGAAAAACTACGGCTTTGCCAAGGTAGTCGATATTCTTCAACCATCATCTGACCGTGTCGAGGCACCATGCCAGTACTTCAAGCAGTGCGGTGGATGTCAGTTGCAGCATCTTTCATATGAAGGGCAGTTAAAATGGAAGCAAAATATGGTGGAA
Source organism: Lysinibacillus odysseyi (assembly GCA_014595895.1). Classification (GTDB taxonomy): domain Bacteria; phylum Bacillota; class Bacilli; order Bacillales_A; family Planococcaceae; genus Lysinibacillus_B; species Lysinibacillus_B odysseyi_A. The sequence goes on from JABUKB010000004.1 coordinate 40,229, forward strand.
AACGTCATGAAGCGTTTAGGGAAAATCGATGCCCCTGTACACCCGGTCAAAGGGATGGACAATCCATGGAACTACCGCAATAAAGCCCAAATCCCGTTTGCCGACACAGAGGCAGGGCTAATCGCAGGGTTTTACAAAACGAAATCCCATAACATTGTTGATATGGAACGCTGTCTTATTCAAACAGGCGAGGCGGATACGATATTAGCTGACTTGAAGCGAGAGCTCGTGACACTAGGGTTGCCTGCGTATAATGAAGCCAATCATAGCGGACAGCTGCGTCATGTTGTAGTACGTAAAGGTCGCGCTACTAACGAAGTAATGGTCGTACTTGTCACAAAATCGCGCAAGCTTCCGCAAAAAGAGGCGATAGTCGAAGTCATCCAGCGACTTATACCGAACGTGGCATCGATTGTGCAAAATATAAACAGCGAAAAAACAAATGTGATTTTTGGCAATGAAACGATTACGCTATGGGGGAAAGACGTGATTGAAGATACAATCGGCAATGTCCGCTTTGAAATTTCAGCACGTTCTTTCTATCAAGTCAATCCCGAACAAACAGAAGTACTGTACAAGCAAGCCCTTGACTATGCACAGCTGACAGGAACTGAGCGTGTCATCGATGCGTATTGCGGAATAGGTTCTATTTCACTGTTCCTGGCACAGCAAGCAGGATATGTCATGGGCGTAGAAATTGTGCCGCAGGCGATTGAGGATGCCAAGCGCAACGCGGAAATTAACGGCTTCACGAATACGTATTTCGAAGCCGGTCCAGCAGAGGAAGTCATCCCGCGCTGGTATGCAGAGGGCAAGGAAGCTGATGTACTTGTAGTCGATCCGCCGCGTAAAGGCTGTGACGAGGCACTCCTAAATACGATTATTACACAACGCCCAAAACGCATGGTGTATGTCTCTTGTAACCCAGCGACACTTGCGCGTGACCTGCGTATATTAGAGGACGGCGGTTATAAAACACAGGAAATCCAGCCGGTTGATATGTTCCCGCATACGACGCATTGTGAAGCGGTCGCTTGGTTGGAACTAGCTGATTAATCCATATTTAAGCGTGCTTATTAACGTACGCTTAATTCGGATGTGTCTTTAGTATATCTAACTTAATAGTTTGTTGAAACATAAAAAGCAGACGGTTTAGAAGTGCGATCATGCACCTCTAATTGGCCGTCTGCTTTTACTTTTATAATTTTGATGAACAAGCCAATAATTCTGATGGTAGTTTTATTATAAATTGCTTAAAATTAAGTTTTTTTAGGAGGTATGCCTTTAGTTCAGCAACGTCTACAGTTATATTAATTTCTTCATTTTGAAACATATTCACTTTTTCAATTAATTGTTCAATTTGATGGTTTAAAGTGGCTACGATACTATCATAGGTTTCTTGATTGATTTTATCAATCTGGTAGCATTTCGAGTGCCTTTTATTTCTTTGTACGTAAATTAGTTAATTTGCTTGGTATTTTTCTAAATCATTATTAGATTTGGACTGTAACTTTTCGAGTTGTTTATCTAACAGTTTTTTTGTTGAGACCTCTAGAATATTTGGAAAATAAAGTGCCTTTAAGTCATCAAGAGGAGTCTGCCCTTTTACTACAAAAATCCGCATTATATTTTATATAACTTCTTTAACTTTTGTTTATTTTAGATTTATAAAGCGAATAAGTACTTTAAAATACATTTACACATCATAATAAACCTTATATTACCATTTATGGTAAAATATATTTTAACTCTATTGAATTGAGGTGTTCACATGATTAATAAATTGAAAATCAAGAACTATAAATCTTATGAAGATTTTGAATTAAATTTAAATCTCGACTTAAATATTATCATTGGGGATAATGAAGCGGGAAAATCTACTCTTTTAGAAGCTATAAATTTGGCTTTGACGGGGCAATTGAATAATAGATTGCTTCAAAATGAATTAAGCCCATATTTATTCAATATTAATAGTGTAAGAACTTATTTACAAGAGTTGATAACTAATCCACAAGCTGAATTACCTAAGATCATTGTGGAATTATATTTTGATAATCCAGATAACATATACAGTGAATTAAAAGGGACAAATAACTTATTAAGAATTGATTCCCCAGGAGTTTCTATAAGCATTGAGTTTGATTCAACATACCAAACTGAGTATGAAGCCTATATTCAAGATGTTAGCACGATTAAAACATTACCGATTGAATATTACAAGGTGGTATGGCGATCGTTTGCAGGAAATAGTTTAACTTCAAGAAGTATACCTGCTAAATCAACATTAATAGATACATCCACTTCAAAATATCAAAATGGTACAGACATATATCTACATAAAATCTTAAACGACTCCCTAGAACCTTCACAACGTACGGAATTAGCCGTTCATTATAGAAAGCTTAAAGAAACGTTTTCAGAAAACCATTCTATTTCAACAATAAATCAAAGTTTAAATGAAAAGAAAGGAGATATTACTGATAAAAATTTAAATGTATCAGTCGATATTTCGAGCAAATCTAATTGGGATAAAATTATCACTGCATATTTAGATGAAGTTCCATTTGATTACATAGGGAAAGGTGAGCAAAATGCTATAAAAATGAAATTAGCATTAGAATCAAATACAGATTTAGAAGCAGTAGTCTTAATCGAAGAGCCTGAAAATCACTTATCCTTATCTAATATGAATAAATTATTAAATGTAATTAAAAATAAAAACGAAAATAAACAATTAATTATTACAACACATAGTAGCTTTATTTTAAATAAACTTGATATAGGAAAAATGATCTTGCTTTCAAATGATAAGAAAATTACAACATTCAACCATCTTAACGAAGAAACTAGGGATTTCTTTATGAAGTTACCTGGATATGATACTTTGCGTTTAGTGTTAAGTCAAAAAGTTATTTTAGTAGAGGGACCATCTGAAGATTTAATTGTACAAAGAGCATATAAAGATTTGTATGGAAAATTACCTTTAGAGAATGGTGTGGATTTATTTTGTATAGATGGTTTGTCTTTTAAAAGGTTTGTAGAGATATCCACTAACCTCCAAAAAGAAATTGTGATAATTACAGATAACGATGGAAATATTGAACAAAATATTTATAAGAAGTATGAAGAATATTCATCAAATGATTTCGTAAAAATCTACTATGGTCCGGATGAGGCTCTCAAAACACTTGAGCCAAATATTGTTGAGGCCAACAAACCAAATCTATTGGTCCTTAAAGAAATTTTAGGCCACCCTGAATACTCAGATGACCGTTTAGTAGCGTATATGCTAAACAATAAAACAAATTGTGCATTAAAGATATTTGAAGCTGATAAAACTATTCAAATGCCGAGGTATATATTAGATGCAATTGAAGAATAAAGTTATTGTCGCAGCTGCTGGTTCGGGGAAAACAACATACATAGTGACAGAAGCCATTAATAATGCTCCTAAAAAGACTTTGATTGTTACCTATACTAATAAGAATCGTGAAGAGATTGAGAAAAAAATTATAGAGTTACATGGGTTTATACCAAATCATATTAGGGTGAAAAGTTGGTATACATTTTTATTATCCGACTTAATAAGACCATATCAAAATTACGTTTATGAAGATCGAATAGAAGGTGTATATTTTCCTACAGGTCCTATTTATAGATTTGCAACGAAAACTAATATTAAGGCTTATTTTTTAAATGCAAAAAATGAAGTTAACAAAGATAGACTTTCTGAATTAGCAGAGCTAATTGCACAAAACTGTGAGTATAAGAGTATTACTCGTATTAGTGAATTATATGACTTTATTTTTATAGACGAAGTACAAGATATGGCTGGCTATGATTTAGAGATATTTAATTTCTTAATGCATTCTACCATAAACGTATTATTTGTAGGTGATATTAGACAAGCAACTTATGCAACAAATAATACTAATAAGAACAAAAAATATAAAGGGATAAATATTATTCATTACTTTATGGAAAGAACAGATATCTGTGATGTTGATCAAAGTTTAAATATTAGTCATAGATGCAATCAGTTAATATGTGATTTCGCTGATAGCTTATTCGTGGGTATGACTAGTACAGTATCAACAAATGAAGAACGTACTGGACACGATGGCGTATTTATTGTTCATCCAAATGATGTGGAAGAGTATCTTCAAAAATTTAATCCCCAGTGTCTAAGATACGACGCTAGAACGGTCTTACCAAGAGCGATTAATTTTGGAGATTCAAAAGGTTTAACATTTGATAGGGTGCTTATAAAACCTACGGCTAAGATGGAGAAGTATTTGAGAACTGGGGAGTTAGATTTAGATGAAACCACTTTAGCTAAATTTTATGTTGCTCTTACAAGGGCTAAATATAGTGTAGGAATTATTAGTGCAACTAAAAATGTTAAGATAAATGGTACTTATAATTTTAAGGAAGAGAGTATTTTAAAATAATTACGATTAAGGTGATATTATGGCCAAACCTAAGAGTTTTGAAGAATTTTATTATGTTAAAACGGGTAAGAACTGTAATGTTAAAGATGTGATGGATTATGCTAAAAACAATCACGGTGATTACACTCCTTTTGAAGGAGCAATGTTTTGTCCAGAGTGCGAAAAAGCAGAATTGTTTTTAGTAAGAGAAACGTCTAGTAGAAGAGCTCATTTAAAAAAGAAACCGTCATCTTCACATGAAGATACTTGTTCATATATATACGATTATGCTTCTAGGACAACGATTCAAAATTATGTTAAAGGATTAACTAATAGTCAAATCCAAGAAAAGTTAAATTCTATTATGCATATGTTGTTTAAAGTAAAAAATCAAAAACCTAATATCTTAACTAATAACAATATCTCTAATAGTAAAAATAGCTCAAGTCCAATGTTAATTCCTGAAGTGAAAAAAGATGTTATTGAGTTGAAATCACTCAGAAGAAAAAGCTTATCGAGTTGGATTGATGAATCTGATGGAACGGATCTTTATTTATTTTATGGGGAAGTAAAATTAGAGATAGTTGAAAAAGAAAAAGTTAATGATGATGGAGACAGCTATAAATATTATTTATTAAATTTATGGACTCTGAATAAAAACGGTGAATGGAAGTACAGAACACAAATTTATAGAGGCAGAAATAAAGACATAATTGATATTAATAAAGTATATCGAATCGCTATGGTAGGTAATCTTAATTTTAAATGGAAACGATGGCAAATTGATTTGATTAATCAATCTGCGATACGTTTTGTAGATATATGAATTAAATAATTCAATCGATAAAGGAAGGATATTTAAACATGGATGATAATAAAGATCTATCTTATTTGATTGATAGGATAGTATCCTCCGATTTATTTCGAGAGGTAAATTATTATTTTAGGAGTATGAAGAAGCAGCCACATGGTGGAGTAGCACGTATATTCCATCCAAACGTATATTTGAAATATTATACAGCAGATACATTTCGTTTATTTACTCATGAACCATATAATATTCCATATTTTTTAACGGCACTAGTTGAAGAAGCTTATCATGAATATCTAATGAGTGAAGTAGATATTGAAGAATTATGTTGGTTATGTTTTGATGACGATAATTTTTGGTATGTTGGTTTCCGATTATTGATACCTAAACAAGAGTTTGAAGAGATAAATAAAAATGTACCCCTAATCTGGTCTGTTATATCATCGAAGTCAAGATTTCAAGACTATTTTGAATTGGATAATAAGCTCTTAATATATGCATTAGTATGTTATTTAATAAAAAGTAAAATGATTGAAATAAAAGGTATTGAAGAAATTCGAAGATATGAAGTGTTACGGACTCCACATAACAAATACGGATTAAGTTTAGTAAATGATGCGAAGTTTTTGAGGCAAGGATTTATTCTTGATGATCGATACTACCTTTATAATATATTTTTTGATACTACTATTGGGGCAGCTATTGATGACGTTCCATATACTATTAAGATAATTAATGCAGAAATTCCTAAAGCTGAGTTATATTTTAGGTGTGATGAAAAAGTTGCTGTGCCGGCAGATAAAATGATAAGCACTGCGACTATGGATTTTCAAAAATATCGTGGGATTACAGTTGATTTTGGTGATATAGAAAAACTAATTAACAAGAAGGAAATTATAGTACATTATGATCCTAAATATTTAGATAAAGTGGTTATGATAATTAAACCAGATAGAGATCCAGATGGTCGGAGTTTTTATCATATTGAGGTTGAAGAATTATGGAATCCTGAGAAGGTTAAAGACAAATTTGTGCTTACAAATTATGTGCATGCAAAGTACTATCCGGATAAAAGGATATTTAATCATATTGATTTTTCGGTAAATCAATACTCAAAAGTTATTTTTGAAGACAAATATAGAGATGCTATGACGGATACAGATGTACCAATTGATAGATATGGTGATGAGCATTATAAAATATGGTGTGTTGAAAGTGAGAGCATTGAAATAAGCACTTGGAGTAAACTTGTATGTGCAACTCTTGATGAGCCTTTTAGGGAGTTGTTTATAGAGATGTTTTAATTATTTTTTGAAATCAAAAGGTAGGAAAAAATGAAAAATTATAAAGTGGAATATGATCCGAAATTAGATTTAAAAGCAGTTTATGGTGAAAAAGGTTCTGCAATTTTTGAACTACCAACATCTGTTAAAGTTGATGATGCTTATGGTGCATATATTACTCCACGTAATATACAAATTATCAGACCAATAGATTTATATAATGAGGAGATATTATCTGAAATAAATAATGAACAATATTGTATATATATGTTTGTGAAAAAGCCAAGAATTACATATGAACGTTTAAATTATTATAAAAATGAAGTTAGATTTTCTTTACGAATTGCTAATAAAATTGAAGATGAGATTATCGGAGACTATGGTGTATATTATGAAAATCATATTGAGGAGGGGAATGCGAAATTAAATTACCCATTCCATACATATGAAGTTATAGATTCAAAGGGCAAGTTATTTAGTCATCCAGCTCCAATAACATTTGACCGTATATGCAGAGAAAATGAACAACATCATGATGCATTGGATTTTGAAGTAATTTATGTTGGTCAGACTAAACAAGAAAAAATTCAAAAAAGATTAAACCCCCATCATAAATTACAAAAAGTATTATCAGAAGTAAACACTAATGAGCCTGATCAAGAAATTTACATTATACTTTTTGATTTTAACATCCAATTTATGATGCAATGGAATAAGGATGATAAGGACGCCTCTAAAAAACAAAAAGCTGCTATTAAAAAGTTTAGAAATATTTCAACAGAACAAAAAATAACACTTGTTGAAGGCGCATTAATGAAATATTTTAATACAAAAGATTATAATGAAAAGTTGATTGTAAACTATCCATCTGTATCGCAAGGTTCGATTAAAGAAGCTTTTGAAAATGGAATTAGTCATATATACTTCGAACTAGGTTTACCTGATTTAGGCGGTAGATTATATTCTAAAGAAGTTGAACCCAAAAATGAACATTTATTTAGATTTGATTATGAAACTAAGAATGAAATGTTAAATTTTGTGGAAAATATAACATTTGTTGAAGTGAATAAAAGAAGGTAACACGTTATTTATTAATTCAATATTACATTTTAAAAATTTTTAATGGAAAAATGGGATTTTAGGTGATTCTACCACAGCTTTTAATTTGAAGTGTCCATCCTCAACACTCACCACATTGTGAAGCGGTTGCGTGGCTTGAATTAGCTGACTAAGCTTAAATTAAGCGTGTTTTTTCACGTAGCTTTTATTAGGATGCGTCTTTGAAATATCTAACTTACTATTTGTTGAAACATAAAAAGCAGACGGTTTAGAAGTGCGATAATGCACCTCTAATTGGCCGTCTGCTTTTACTTTTATAACTTGGATGAAGCGGGCTAAAATTGATGATGTAATTTTAGTGCATAGAGTTTCATTTAGACAAATGTTTAAGTTCGAAAAAATACGCCATGTTACAGTTCAATCTTAATAGGGTAGTGAATGATATGCTACTGCCATGACAAGTGAAATCGGTTGATTCGGGTATTTCGAGGCATGCCGCTAATAACGAAGTGTATATCGTTTCGATAAAGTCCCAAATTATACATAGAGCATTGCGTCAATAAGGAGGGCAACTGCCAGTAAAAGCCTGATTGGTTGGGTCTGCAGGAGGCGTGGAAATCAGGCATTGCAACAGGACGTAGTGAACTTTACGTTTTGTTCGGCTACTCAGCGGGAATAGCATCCCAGAGCCAAGTTAGAAATAGGAGTGTTTATGTTGGAAAAGGGTTATATTATATTAATAATTTCATTACTATTAAATGTACTGTTGTTAGGAACAGGAAGCTATGTGGTGAAAAATATCGGTGGATTTGAATTTGTTAAAACAAAAATGCAGTCAACACCTTCTCCCAAGAAGGATTCCGCCTATTACTTTACGAAAAAAAGCGTCTTTGAACATTCGTCAATTAGTGATATAGATAAAGTGTTCATTGGTGACAGTATTTCCGATTACGGAGAATTCCAAGAATACTTTCCGGGTGAAGTTGTGCTGAATCGAGGAATCCGAAATGATAGGGCAGAAGGTGTATTGAATCGGATACAGGAAGTAGTGGACCGCAGCCCGAAAGAGGCGTATTTGATGATTGGGGTCAATGATATCCGTTATGGAACAAAAGCCGAGGTATTTAAAAGTAACGTCGAGAAAATCGTGGATTCGTTTGAAGGAAAAGGTACAAGGCTCGCTATTCAATCAATCCTGCCTGTGAATAACGGGTTATTCGGAAATGAAGTGACAAATGAAGAAGTGAAGCGATTTAATATTATTTTGCAACAGATTGCGGATGATAAGGGAATTGAGTATATCGATCTGTATTCGAGCTTTATCGATAAAAACGGGCAACTGGATAAGCAGTTCACAATTGATGGACTTCATATAAAGGGGAAAGGGTATGAAGTTTGGGTCGATAGGCTTCGCTCTAAATAAAATAAATTATATAAAAAAGCTGAACCTCAGAGATGAGGTCCAGCTTTTTTTTACGTCGGAATAGGTGTCTTTTCTTTCTTAATTGAAAATCCGCCAAGCAGAATTTTCCCGTTCGGTAGCAATTTTTTTATTAAAATTGAAACAATGATAGGAATGAATATCCCAATCGTTGTGTAACCAATAAGCCCGTACGTGAAATAATCATTTAAAATAATATCTGCAAATATATGCAAATACATAATGGAAAGCGAGTGGTTTTCTATTTTCTGCAGCCAGTTGAGCGACAGTTTTGCTGCGAGCAACTGGAAGCATCCTACTAATACGATTGTAAATGATAAGGGAATGACCAAATCCAGTATAAAATGGTCATACCGTAAGAACTTCATGCTCAGTCGGTAATCGATGATATTGAAGCGATCAAGCAATACTGCCGTCGCACTCAGGAACACGGCCGTACTCATCCATCGTTTTGAAATATCTATCCACAGATCTTTGAAATAATACCCGATTGCAAAATAGACGATTGCCATCAGCGCAACATCGATGTTCCAAATCATTGGAATCGATTGCGCTGCTTCGGAGGGCTTGCCGCCGATGACTTTCATAGCGATGACGCTCTCAAAATGTGCGATAACATAAAAGAGTCCTAGAATTATAAACTGTTTCATCCGATTGAAGTAGGTCGTCAACCACATGAATAATAAGTATGTGAAGAATAATGTCGTCACAAACCAGAAAACACCATATGCTCCGCGAATAAAACGCCCCCCTATGGCAAGGGTCCATAAGTCATTAAGATACCATTGTAAATTCCAATTGCCTGAAAAAATCTCCATTCCATAACGGACTAGTGTAATACTAGCAAGGAAAAATAGGTAAGGGACGATTAATTGCATGAAACGCTTGTAAATCGTCGGCTTTATATCCTTTTTATCTAAAATCGGCTTAAAGAACAAACCGCTTAATATGAAAAATGCAGGCATATGAAACCAATAAATATATTTCGCGAGTGGAAAGTCAAGCTCTCCTGGATAATGCCCGATGACGACAAGGATCATTAAGAATCCTTTCGTAATATCCACCCACGTTATCCGTTTTTTCTTCATCAATATACACCTCTAAAAAAATATGCTGTTATTATATACCCTCTTTTCGTGTTAATAGCGCAATGTAACAGTATAGATATGTAATTGTTAAATAAACGGTAAAATACGGATATAAAGGATTCTTGTGGTGTCTATAAAAGAAATTCTACCCACTGAACAGAAGTGATGGTTTCAGCTCAGGTCATTCTTGCAGCATTCATCGCATTGCGAAGCGGTCGCTTGGTTGGGATTAGTTTAATTAATAAAAAATAGCTGTGCCAAAATCCTAAAATAATTGGATTTTGGTACAGCTTTTTTTGTACTATGTTCTAATCAATTAGATGAATTGTTCTTGCACCCAGTGCAGAATAACTCATTTTGGAGTTGAATAGCTTCCTTTCGCCACTCCACTTTTTTGCAGTTCACTACTCAAATGAAATGGATATATACGTTATTACTGCAAATGAAGTTTCAGAAATATGTATCATAATAGAATTTAATCTTACAAATATGTAAAAATAATGAAATAATAAAAATATATGTAATTATCTTCCTTTTGTACGCTATTATTAAATTTATAATAATGAAGGAGGGAAGATTGTGAAGAAAAACTTTTTATCAGTTATGTTAACCGCAGTATTATTAGTCTCGCTACCGTTTTCGGCTTTAGCGAACGATTCCACAACTCAGGTAGCTGCCAGTCAAGACTCACTTGTAACCATTGAAGCTTTTCTTGAAGAAGCTGTCACGGCTTTAACATTTCAGCATGCTTCGGACTATATGAGAGCAGAAGTCATTGAAAATTGGCTTGGTGATTATCAGTTCGAAAATACAGGGGAATACATTAAGAAAAAACAAGCGGCACTTATTTTAGTAAAAGCGCTTGGTGTAGAGACAAACGAGAAAACACTGGATGATTACAGAAAAACAGCCGAAAAACTAGGCTTATTTAAAGGTATTTCCTCTGTAAAGCCGATTACAAAAACAACTGTTTCTAAACTGTTTAGCAATGTAAAAGACTATCAAAACAAAGGTATTGACAGCAAAGGGGTACAAGAAATCTCTGTCGAAGATTTTATGCGAAATCCTGGTAGTTTAGCATATCAATTATCTCCAGATGGCCAATACATTTCTTACGCTGATGAATGGCAAAGTCGTTTAAATGTGTTTGTAAAGAACATGGCTGATGATAGTAAACCTGTGCGGGTAACAAGCACAAAAGATCGAGATATTGCAGGATTTTTCTGGAAGGATAATAATATCTATTATTTAAAGGATAATGGAGGAGACGAAAACTATCACATTTACTCGTCTTCATTTAACGGTGCAGAAGAAAAAGATTTAACGCCGTACCCAAATGTTGTCGTACTTCCTATTGGTTATTTAAAAGATGTTCAGGATGAAATTTTAATCATGATGAACAAAGAAAATGCAACTGTATTTGACGTTTATAAATTAAACGTAAAGACGGGTAAAACGAAATTAGTAGCAAAAAATCCTGGTAATATTTTAAGCTGGATTCCAGATAGCGATGGAAAAATCCGTATGGCTGTAGCATCTGACGGGGTAGTAGGCACTGTTTTATATCGTGAAACAGAAGAAGCTGAGTTCAAGCAGTTTATCTCAATCGATGCTGGTGAAACAGTATCGCCACTAGGATTTTCTCAAGATAATCAATTTATTTATGCCGTATCCAATAAGGGGCGGGATAAAGCGGAACTAGTGAAATATGATTTAAAGGGCAAAGAAGAAGTTATTTTCTCAAATCCACATGTAGATATTGCAGGGGCTCTATACAGCTCAAAAAAAGATCAAATCCTTTATGCTACGTATATCACAGATAAAGTTCAATATAATTTCTTTGATAGCGAGTTTGAAAAGCTTTTCAATAAAATGAAAGATAAACTCGATGTAAGTGCAAGTGAATTTAGAATTAACGACTACAATAAGGAAATGACGAAATTCATCGTAAGCGTTTCGAGCGATACTGTGTATGGAAAGTATTATTATTATGATGCGAAAACAGATAAAATGACATTATTAGCAGAGTTAGGTTCATGGCTGGATGCTAGTAATTTAGCGAAGATGCATTCTGTTTCTTATGAAGCGAGAGATGGTCTGATAATTCATGGTTATTTAACATTGCCAAAAAATAAAATAGCTAAAAATTTACCGTTAGTTGTCATTCCGCATGGCGGTCCATGGGCTCGTGATATGTGGGGCTTCAATAGCGAAGTGCAATTATTAGCAAATCAAGGCTATGCAGTTCTTCAAGTGAACTTTAGATCATCCACAGGTTACGGTAAAGAATTCCTTGAAGCGGGCAACAAGCAATGGGGATTAAAAATCCAAGATGATATTACAGATGGCGTACAATGGGCAATTGATTTAGGCATTGCTGATTCAGAGAAAATCGGTATTTACGGCGCTTCCTTTGGTGGCTATGCAGCACTGGCTGGTATTGCATTTACACCAGACTTATATGCAGCAGCGGTTGACTATGTAGGGGTTTCAAACATCTTTACACTACTAGAAACACTCCCGCCATATTGGGAAACGCAACGTAACCAGTTCTATGAGCGTATAGGTCACCCTGAAAAGGATAAGGAACTGTTAAAAGCTGTTTCACCAGTATTCCATGTCGATAAAATTAAAACACCTTTATTTGTAGCACAAGGGGCGAATGACCCGCGTGTGAATAAACAAGAGTCAGACCAAATCGTACAAGCACTTAAAAAGAGAGGTGTGGAAGTAGAGTACATGGTAAAAGACAATGAAGGTCACGGCTTTACAAATGAAGAAAACCGTATTGAATTTTATAATGCAATGGTAGACTTCTTTGCGGAATATTTAAAGTAAAACATTTGCATAAAGGGAGACCTAAGGCATTTTATAACTCCATGCTCAGCACTCATGGTATTTGAAGCGGTTGCTTGGTTGGAGTTCGTATAATTTATAAATAGGGGAACGAATTCTATAAAAGGAATTCGTTCTTTTTTATTGAACGAAGGGTCCTTTATTTCAATCATTCCTTGTTCCGCAATCAGACCATATTTTTGAATAATATCCTTATAGAATTCTGGATATTTAAGTGAGATTGTGAAGAAATCACTTAAACTAAAGGCGCAGGTTAGTTGAACGAGAAAATAATAATAGCGACTATATAGAGTGTCCGTAATTAGTAATTGGGGTAGTGATATAGGGAAGAAAATATGGTTATTAATTGGTGAGAGTTTGAGCGTCTAAAAAAAAGACATATTCCCTTTAGCGCGGGGAATATGTCTTTTTTGTCTTTTTTAATGGAATAAATGTGCTTTTTATTTCTTAAATGGAATATTCAACAATTCTGGAACTGTGACAAACTCATATCCTTGTTCTTGGAGTTTTGGGATAATTTGTCGAAGCGATTCGATTGTATTAGTTCGATCTCTACCTGGTTCTGCCCCATCGTGCATGAGAATAATCGCGCCCGGCTGAATGTTGTCTACTACCCTCGAAGCAATAACTTCTGGTGGGTCTTCCTTCCAATCCAACGAATCAACCGACCAGGCAATCACGTAATAGTTCATTTTCCTAAGTTTCTCGACTAATTCATTGTATAAGAAGCCATATGGTGGTCTAAATAATTTTGTCCGGTAACCAATAATGTCGTTAAGAGCATCTTCTGTTCTAGTGACTTCCCTCTCTAGAGTTCCGAGGCCGGATTCTTTGACAAGGTTAGGATGGGCGTAGGTATGGTTTCCGATTACATGCCCCTCGCTTTGCATTCGCTTGACAATTTGAGGGTTAGCAACGGCTTTTGAACCTAATACGAAGAATGTTGCTGGTACATTGTACTGTTTTAATACATCTAATACACCATTTGAAAAACGTGGGTCAGGACCATCATCAAAAGTTAAAGCAACTCGTTTTTGATCAGCAGGACCTTGTAAGAAAAATATATCTGGATACCGTTGTTGTAGAATTCTTAGGTCAATAGGCTGCTGAGGATCTCGCCCGGAATTTTCAGGTCCTCTTTTAAGTTCAGGAATATTTTCTTTTAGGTTATCTGGTAAATCCGCTTTCACCCCTTGCATCGATACATCTGCCAAGGGTCTCTCATTCGCATAAACAGTCAGGATATCTGTTATATGCAAACAAAATAAAAATCCCGTAACCAACAACCACTTGAATATTCGTTCTTTCATCCATTCATCTCCTTTAGTGTAGTTATTCGATATAAAGGGCGCTTTCCTAGAAAAAGGGGAAGGTCCCAGTGGATTCTCCTTTATCCAAGAATCTAATGATTTCGGTTTCTGATACTTAACATTTTTACATACAGCAATTACTATGCAAATTTTGTCTGTTTGATTAGAAAGCGAAAGTCAATTGAATAAAGGTCTATACTGACACTGGAGATTTCTCCAGTGCCAGTTATTATCACTTTAAATAAAAGGAAGATCCATCAATCATTTCTACATCTTCAATATGTTTTATTTCTTCTATCAAATTAAACAATGCTTCATCTTTCTTTTTTGCCTCAATCATACAATGTATTTCCGGTACTGTTCCTTTGATTTCTTTTAAATATCTGAAAAACATGTCTACGTCTACATAATCAGAATGATGACGAAATTCTCTCTCGCTTTTAGGACTTGAAATATGCATTTTTATTGGCAGCGGTGAATCCTTCCAAGTAGCTACAATTCGGTCCCACTTATCTTCCCATTTTTCATGATAATAATGAGCGAGATGGTGATGATAATCAAATACAAGAGGTATTCCTAATTTTTCACATATATATAACGTATCATCAACTGTAAAAGAAGTATCGTCATTTTCAAGCATAATCATCTTTTGAATTGCTCTTGGAACATCCATCCAATTATCAATGAATTGCTCCAAAGATTTCTCGGTATCTTTATAGTTCCCGCCAACATGAAGAACACATCGGTGCGTCGGATCTATTTTCATTCCCTTTAACAATAAATAATGCATCTTTAACGTTTTTAAAGAGTTTCTGACTACTTCCGTTTTGGGTGAATTAACGACGACAAAATGATCAGGATGAAAATCAATGCGTATATTATGTTTTCTTGCGTACGAGCCTAGTTCAGTTAGCTTCTCTGATAATGGTTTTATATAATTCCAATCAGGGAGTTCTTCATGGTTAGCTAAAGGAATCAATCGAGAGGTTAAGCGGTAGAAATGAATGTCATTAAAGACATTATGTTTTAATAGCCTAAGTGTATTTTCTAAATTTTTCAGTGCAATTCGCTCTAATTTTCGAATGGCTGCTTCCCGATCCTTAATTTTTTGAAATTGAGTGAACGTCATCGTTTGAGACGGAGAAGCATTTTTTAGTTCCATACTCATCGCAACATAACCTAATCGTACAATCGTCATTGTCCCACCTCATCTGTAGTATGTACGGCAGGGAAAAATTTATTATCCAATAATGCGTTTAATTAAATGGCTGGAAAGATCAATAAAGACTTGGAAAATGTAAAATTTTTCTATATTAACAAAGTTAAACGTTATTTTTACACTTTATTTCTATACGTATTATTTAACAATGTAATTCGATTGAAGGGTAACAGAAGTTGATGGAGAATTAATTGAAGTATTCAATTAAAGGGCGCTTTAGTTTGATAAGCAACAGGAGAAGATGATAAGAAAAAAGACTCGATTCCGCTAAATGGGAATCGAGTCTATATAATTAAACTTACCAACACCAATGTGTTGCCACATAAAACCGACACATTGTAAGGCTGTCATGTGTTTGGGGTTAGTGTAATGAAATAAAAAATAGCTGCGTTGAAAATCTTTATGGGACTCGCAGCTTTTCTGCTTTTTAATTTAAACAGTTAAAAGGCTAGTTTTATTTATTTAATTCTTTATATAATACATATTTTAAAGCAGAAATTTCATCTTCAGATAGTTTACCTTCAATTTCGGATAATACTTCATCCTGACTAATTGAACCGTTTTGCACTTGTTCCTGGATATCCAGCAAACGATTAACTCCCACTTTTTTTATTAACACACGTGTTGCTTCTTCCTTAGTTTGGAAGGGGAGAGTATCCGGATTTGTAGTTGCTGCCTCGCTCATAATTTCTTGAACCTTCGCATCGTTCTTGATATAGGATTTTACCTCTTCCAGATTTTCATCATCTAAAGTAGTTTCCACTTTTTCGATTATTTTCTCGGAAGCGATATTTGTCCCGAAATGCCAAGCAGCATAGCCAGCTGCTCCCAGTAAAACAAGAATTATTAGGATAAATGTTAAAAACTTTTTCATCATCTCACTCCTGACACATTGAATATAGCACAACTTCTCCAAAACCACGAAGAAAAGTTGTTTCCTATAATGGTTTTAATTAGTTCTGTTTTATTTTACTCCAACTACACGAATTCTTTTATAATCTGCAATCCAATTTCCTTCTTGATACAAAGTTTCTTTTAAATTGGTTTC
Organism: Lysinibacillus odysseyi; assembly: GCA_014595895.1. Taxonomy (GTDB): domain Bacteria; phylum Bacillota; class Bacilli; order Bacillales_A; family Planococcaceae; genus Lysinibacillus_B; species Lysinibacillus_B odysseyi_A. The sequence goes on from JABUKB010000004.1 coordinate 56,774, forward strand.
AACATTTGCGATTATTTGAACTTTTATATGTTCAGGAATACCATCAAGTAGCATACCGCCAAACATATTGATCCAATTTCTTAATCCATTCTCTCCGTCCAATTGCGTCGGCCGATCATAGTGTTGAGCAAATGTCACTCTAAACCCTGCCTCTTCCATTATCTTCGAATATTCCGCAATACTTGGATAAAACCAAGGGAATTGTTCTGCTTTAAATGTAAATCCTGCATTTTTTATTTGTTGAATGATTTCAGCAATAATTGTTTGTACGTTGCCTTTTCCTCCAAATTCCGCAACAAATCTTCCCCCTTGTTTCAAACTGCGATAGATATTTTGGACGGCTTTCACAGGTGGCTGTACCCAATGAAGTGTTGCATTTGAAAATACCGCATCAAATTCACAATCGTACACCAGATTCGTTGCATCCTGGACAATAAACTGTATATGAGGGTATTTACTCATGGCTTGTTTCACCATATTTTCAGATTTATCTACACCTACAACTTCCACGCCATATTCATATAACGTACCTGCTAAATCTCCAGTTCCACAACCAAGGTCAAGAATTCTTTCTCCATCTTTAGGAGCTAATAATTCCACTAGGCTATTCCCGTATTTTGAAACAAATGAATGCTTAACATCGTATAAACTTGCATCCCAATGATCTTTTGTGCCTTGAAATGTTTCCATATCCATTCTCTCCTTACTGTATATATTTATTAATTGAATTATAATGGAAAAAATTGATAATAGATATTAACGAAAAAGTGCTCTTTCAATAACAAGTCGTTATTAATATGGAGAGATATATGGATATTAAGTGGGTGAAGAACTTCGTTGTTATAGCGAAGTTTGAGAATTTTAGAAAAGCTCCATAAGAATAAGGTTTAATTCTATTGAATAGGAACCGAACCTCATTTATTAAAACCGCCAATATCTGTGTTGCCGCCTACACCTCGCACACAGTGAAGCGGTCACGCGGTTGGAGTTAGTATGAAGAAAGAAGAACGAACTCCTGATGGGGGAATTCGTTCTTTTGTATTAACGTGAGTGTATCTTTCAACTTATTTAAAATGCTGACATTTCTTTTATAACAAACCCTCTTGCAAAGGTATTAAAAATACGTATGAGGCGATCTGTCATTTCGCCGGGTGTCACATCAAAATCCTGCGCAATCCAGTCCGTAATTAATCCTGCCGTACCATATGCCATGTAACGCTTTTGGCAGTGATCATCAACAGATGGCACGCCGTATTGAATATCAAATTTATTTTTCAATAAATTAAATAGCGCTTCAGGCAGTTGCTGGTGAATATGCGGCAAGGTATCTTCTAAAAGCAGTAATGTAAAGTAATCGCGGTGATCGTAAATATAATACAGCAATTCGAAAGAGTTTGCCTTTAACTCTTTTACTTTTACCCGACTATCGCTTTGGTATTTAGACATGCTGTAATACTGAATGGCTTCAAACATTTCATCCATTAACTCTTCAACAAGCTCATGTATGTTTTGATAATACACGTAATAGGTTGAACGATTATATTGCGCATAGTCAACGATGTCCTTCACCGTAACAGCGCTAAATCCCTTTTTATGTACCATTTCAATAAATGCCTTTTTTAAGAAATGCTTTGTCCGCAATGCTTGGTTGGAAGTGGGTTTCATCATGTTCCTCTCCTATTAGACAGATTTGATGAAAGTGTTGGTTTCCTCAACATTATAGCAAATATTAAGGATGTTTTATAGAAAGAGAAAACTGGTAGACTATAAATGTAGCTACCATTATTAGAGGAGTTACAAAAAATAAGATATGAACAACTTGGAGGAGATAGTATGAGAGGTTGGCTATTTTCAGGTACAAATAAACCACTAGAATTGATTGAAAAAGAAAATCCAAAAGCGATTCCAGGTCATGTTGTGATAGATGTGAAAGCAGCTGGTCTATGCCATTCAGACGTTGCAGCATTAGAAGATCCAGGTTGGATGCCGCTTTTCCCAAATGGTCCTGTTATTATGGGGCATGAGTTTGCTGGGGTTGTGATTGAAGTGGGTGAAGGCGTTGAAGCCATTAAAGTGGGAGACCGCGTTGGGGCTAACCCAATGAACCGAGAAACGAAAGTAACTGCTGGGTACAACTATGACGGCGGATATGCAGATAAAGTGCGTGTTCCTGCTGACCAATGTGTGGTCATCCCTGAAGGCGTTTCCTTTGTAGAAGGGGCAGCTTCAACAGATGCAGGAATCACATCGTATCGCGCTCTTTTCACTATCGGACAAGCAAAAGAAGGTACAAAACTAGGAATTATCGGTATCGGTGGGCTTGGTCAATTTGCGCTGCAAATGGCATTGATTAAAGGCTGTGAAGTATATGCTACAGATGTATCTCCGGAAGCTCGAAAACTTGCTGAAGAACTAGGAGCTAATAAAGTTTACGATACTATCCTGGATATGAAAGAAGCAGAATGCGATGTCATTGTTGACTTTGCTGGTTTCGGACAAACAACTTCCGATGCATTAGAAGCTGTAAAAGTTCAAGGAACAGTTGTCGTTGTTGGTATGGGTAAATTAGAATCAAATATCAACACGTATTTAATGATTACAAAAGAAATTAAGCTTTTAGGAAGTAATGGCGGGTCAGTAGAAGACTTACAAGGTGTATATGATTGCTTCGCTACTGGAAAAATGAATCCAAATCTTATTACAATTCCATTTGAAGAAGTCGACAAAGGTATTGAAAAACTGAAAAATCATGAAGTAAAAGGACGCTTAGTAGCTGTATTTGAATAAAAGTAAGCTTTCTTTATTATAGAGATTGGGATCAAACAATCCTCTGAAATGAAAAAGCCTGTGAAATTTTGTTGTAAAATTTCGCAGGCTTTTCTATTTGAAGCTAATTATGTCTCAGTCTGTTTTTATTGTTAAATATATTTCTGGAATTTTTTACGTAAGCTAAAAAAGGCTTGAGTTGAATATGCATTAGGAAAGTCGCTAGATTCCACTGAAATAGGAATCCAGCTATTTAATTAAACCCACCAGCACCAATGTATTGCCATATGCACTCTGCACATTATGAAGCGGTAACATGGTAATTTATAAAGAGAGAACGAATTCTGTAAAAGAAATTCGTTTTTTTATTGAACAAAGAATTGAATATTGCTATAAACCTTTAAATAGTTCTTCTGACGTATTCAAGCTTACTTAGAGTGAAAAATATAAATAAAAATAAATAAAATATCCAATACTAAGTGAAGGTTGGGTTTGAAAATAAATTTTTACTAAAGGAGCTAAATGCATGAAAGCGTTGAGATGGCATGGTGTAAAAGACATACGAGTAGAGGACATTAAGGAACCAAAGGCAGAGAGAGGAAAGGTAAAGGTTAAAGTGGAATGGTGTGGAATTTGCGGAAGTGATTTGCACGAATATACAGCAGGTCCAATTTTTATTCCAACGGAAACACACCCATTAAGTGGCGATAAGGCTCCAATTGTACTTGGACATGAATTTTCCGGACAGGTTGTAGAAGTTGGTGAGGGTGTAACAAAAGTTCAAGTTGGAGATCGCGTTGTCGTGGAACCAATTTATGCATGTGATGAATGTCAGTCCTGTAAACAAGGAAAATACAACCTTTGTGTGAAAATGGGGTTCTTTGGGTTAGCAGGTGGCGGTGGTGGATTTTCAGAATATACCGCTGTTCCTGAAGTCATGCTTCATAAAATACCAGATAGTGTTTCTTTTGAACAAGGTGCACTTGTAGAACCATCTGCAGTTGCATTATACGCAGTAAAGCAAAGTACTTTTAAAGTAGGCGATAAAGCCGCTGTCTTTGGGGCAGGCCCAATTGGCTTATTAATAATAGAAGCATTAAGAGCAGCAGGGGCATCAGAAGTTTTTGTAAGTGAAGTTTCTGAGGAACGAAAACAGAAGGCAGCGGAATTTGGTGCAACTGTTATAGATCCAAAAGAAGTCGATGTGGTAGAGGAAATTCGTAAACGTACCAATGGTGGAGTAGATGTATCCTATGAGGTTTCTGGAATAGATCCAGTCTTAACTCAGTCCATTAATTCCGTAAAAGTTGGTGGAGAAGCAATGATTGTTAGTATTTTTGAGAATAGGGCCTCTGTTGATCCAAAAGATATTGTACTAAACGAACGAAATGTAACAGGAATTATTGGATATCGTGATGTATTCCCAGCAGTAATTAGCTTAATGGCACAAGGATACTTTTCAGCTGAGAAAATCATTACGAAAAAAATCAAACTTGATGAAGTCATTGAAGAGGGATTCGATGCCTTGTTAAAAGAACGAAATCAAGTGAAGATTCTTGTTAAGGCAGAGTAAATAAAGCGATTACCCAGCAGATGTTGAATAGCTAAAGCAATCAAAGTCCCATATGTGGTGCGTTCTACCCTGTGAGAGAACCATTAAGTATTTTATAATTAAGAAATTATTATAGTTCTTCGATAATTAATCGGGCGCTTTAGTTGAAGAAGGTACAGTAGAATATTAATAAGAAAAAAGAATCGATTCCCCTAAAATAGGAACCGCCCCTATAGAAGTAAACCCATCAGCACTCCTGTGTTGCCACATACACTCAGCACATGTTGAGGCTGTTACGTAGTTAAATTTAAATGAATGAAAAAAGAAGCGAGCAGTGAATTCGCTTCTTTTTTCTTTTCATATTATGTATTAAAGTTTCAGGTTGGTTTTTAGTTACATCTTTTATCTTACTTGAGATTCTTTTGTCGAAATTATTTTTTATCATTAAAAAAATAGGAAGGAACTAGAGAAATTTTTGTCGAAATAAGTAAGTATTTCGATGAAAATGGAGGTGTTTTAAAATGACACATTTAAAAGAAACCACTATATTTAACCATAATGGAAATACAATAAAAACAGAGGACAGAGAGATTAATATTATCGCGAGATTGGAAGAACCGCTTGTTGTAATTTTAGGTTCGGTATTGGATGAAGAGGAATGCGATACACTGATTCAGTTGGCAAAAGACAACCTTCGTCGTTCAAAAATCGGAGAAACAAAAGAAGTCAGTGATATACGAACAAGCAGCGGGGCGTTTTTAACAGACATCAAAAATGATATCCTTGAGAGGGTGGAGAGAAGGGTATCTACAATTATGGGAATCCCTATGGAGCATGGGGAGGGGCTTCATGTTCTGAACTACAAACCGGGTCAAGAGTACAAAGAACACTTCGATTATTTCGCCCCTACAAGTAAAGCGGCAAGCAATAATCGAATTGCGACGCTTGTGTTGTACTTGAATGATGTGGAAGAGGGGGGAAGCACCTTTTTTCCGAAACTGAACTTTTCTATGTATCCGCAAAAGGGCATGGCAGTGTACTTTGAATATTTTTATAACGATCAATTGTTAAACGAATTAACATTGCACGGGGGAGCTCCAGTAGTAAAGGGAGAAAAGTGGATAGCCACGCAATGGATGAGAAAGCAGAAAATCATCTAAATCGATCAAGTAAAACAAGACGTTCGTTGAGTATTTTTGCAACAATAGTCATTATAAAAGTATTGAAAGCCAACAAAACTTAATAGCGATGGTTCCATCAAAAAATATAAACCAGGCTTATGTAAATAAATTCATCAGCACCATGTGTTGCCATATACACGCTGCAGCTTGGCTGGAGTTAGCATAGTAACAAGAACGAATTTCCGGTGGGGAATTCGTTCTTTTATCTTTTAAATCTTCCCCAATTTTTGCAATGTTAAAATCCAAGGGGCATCCTATTGTTATGTATTTCAACGATAGTTCATGGAAGGGGAAATCAGGGGAATAGTGAATGGGTGAATCTGCAAAATGGAGGATAACTCCCGGTTGAATGAAAGTAACCTCAAATACATCATCAAACTGAATGCAGGGGAAAGGACCTAAACTGCGACCGAGCAAGAATCACCCTAAACAAGTCTTCACTAGAGATTGTAGTTTTTCTTTAGGAAGTTACTCCTTTATTTCTGAAATGATGAATCCGATTTGTTAAGGTGAGAAAAAAGTAGGGGCTTAATGGAAGAATAAACAAGACATTTCTCGCTCTTCTTGTAAAATAGCAGTTATTATTTTACTAATTATGTTAGAATATAGAATAAAATCACGCTATTTAGTATGAGGGGAAATTCATGCTTTTTATGAAAAAAGGATTCAAAAAGAATATAACGCTGCGCTTGAAAATGTTCATTTTCTCATTTTTTATCGTGTTGTTTTCCGTTTTCACAAGTGGCTTTATCATGCTTCACAATATTTCCGATGCTTTTGAAATGGAATTCGGCTCGCGCGCTCTTGCGATTGCGCGAACGGTTGCGCAACATAGCGAAATCCAGAAGACCATTGGGACAGCGGAAGGGCTGCAAACCATACAGCCGATTGTTGAACGGATCCGGCTCGCTACAGCGGTAGATTATATCGTCGTCTTTAGCATGGATGGAATCCGCTACTCCCATCCTTCAATCGCGAAAGTAGGCACCGTCCATGAGGAGATTGATCAGAACGAAGCTCTCTCCCAGCATGAATATATATCAAAAGCATATGGCGTACAGGGCTATTCCATCCGATCATTCGTGCCTATCATGAATGTAGATGGCACGAGACAGGTTGGCGTTGTGAATGTAGGGATTCTATCTCCGAAATGGTATCACCTCATCTATCAATACCGGTCGGATATCATTGTGTCTCTTTTATGCGGATTGTTCATCGGACTAGTAGGGTCGATTCTCGTTGCAAATCATCTAAAGCGCCAGACGTTAAACTTGGAGCCTTATGAAATCGCCCGCATAGTGGAGGAACGTTCGAATATGATGCAGGCGATGGACATCGGTTTATTGGCAACGGATGAAAATGAAAATATTACGTTTATCAACCGCCTTGGCAGACAATATACCCACTTCTTTGGAACATCTGTTACATTAAAGGCAATATTCAAAAATACATGGATTGCTGAAGAGAAGCTAGTAAGACAGGAGAGCTACCGTCCCTTGCTGCTCCACGATCAGATGTATTTGGTCAGGACTTTCCCTATCCACGTGCATGAACGGTTGGTTGGCCATCTCATTATGATGACTAACCAGCGGGAAGCGCAAAGCTTGGCAGAAGAGCTGACCGGCATCAAAGTGCTTGTTGATTCCCTTCGTGCCCAACAGCACGAATATATGAATCGTTTACATAGCATTGCTGGTCTAATCCAACTTGACCGCCAGGAAGAAGCTCTCAGCCTCATCATTGATGAAATAACCGATGAAGAGGAGCTTATCCAGACTCTACGGGATAAAATTTTTGATTATTCTGTCCAGGGGCTTCTTTTAGGGAAGCATTCCCGAGCTAAGGAATTGGGTATATCATTGACAATTGATGATACGTCCTTCCTGACCGATTTCAAAAACGGACTATCAAGCGGTGACCTTGTCACAATTATCGGTAATCTTCTCGACAATGCGATGGACGCCTGTCTTGAGAGGGAAGTCCAGGACGTACACCTACTGCTGCAGGGGGACAAGCGTTTTCTATTCATAGAAGTACAGGATAGCGGATGTGGAATCAGCGGCAATCCCCAGAAAATATTTGAGTATGGCTTCAGCACGAAGAGGAGAGAAGGAAGGGGAATCGGACTTGCTCTCGTCAAGCAGCTGATTGAAGCAAATAAAGGGGTAATTCTAATCGATTCAACAATGGATATAGGGACAACGATGACGGTTAAGATTGGGGTGTAATAGGAGATGGCAAATCTTTCAGTAATAATTGTAGAAGATGATCCGATGGTTTTAGAAATAAACAAGAACTTTTTAAATAAAGTAAAAGGATTTGTATATGCAGGCGAAGCTTCTACCGGAAAAGAGGCCTATGAAAAGATTGCTCAATTAAAGCCGGACTTGATTCTGTTGGATATGTTTCTGCCTGATATGTCAGGCATGGATTTATTTCTTCGGTTACGTAAGGAAAGAATCTCATCCGATATCATTATGATTACCGCTGCACGCGATGTGCCGACCGTTCAGGAAGCTGTGCGCTTGGGAGCGTTCGATTACTTGATTAAGCCTTTTCGGTTTGAACGCTTCGAAAGGGCGCTCCAGGATTATCTGCGATTGATCAAACAGCAACCTGTAAGCGGCATATACGCCCAGCAGGAAATCGACAATATATTTGGTCATAAGGAAGATGAGGCAACCTTGCCCAAAGGACTGAATGATATTACGATGAAGCAGATTCTCGAAGGTCTAGTAGAAATTAGTGCGCCGGTCACTTCCGAACAGTTGGCGAAAAATGTCGGTATGGCACGAGTGACTGTCCGTAAGTACCTCGATTTTCTAGCCAATACCGGGAAAGTAACCATTGATTTAAAGTACGGTACAGTCGGTCGGCCAACAAAATATTATTCATTAAAATAACAAGCCAAAAGGGGCTGTACGGAAAGTTTCTACCTTCCGTACAGCCTGTTTTTCTTGAGAAATAACTACTGATGAAGCATTGTTTCTGCAAATGTGGTGCCAAAATGCCTCATCCTCATCGCGAAGGAGACATCGCGAAAGGCTTTGCAGAGGCTCTTTTTTGTTTTATAACACCTATATCAATATAGTTTTCTGTTATATATCAAAAAGACCAAAATGTCCATTAACGACATAATATTGTTTATTTTTACATTTTATTTAAAATTCTAAGTAATCTCTATTACTAATATGAGGTGCCAAATTGAAAAGAAACATTTTATTCTCTTACGGTTGGCTGCTACTAGCCGTTCTTATTTTCCTATCGGCATGCCAGGTAGACGACTCATATCCAATCGACTATGAACAGCTTAGTGAAGACGAACGGCTTGTCATCCGCTTTTCACATGTCGTCGGAGAAGATACGCCAAAAGGCATGGCAGCACGGAAGTTTGCAGAACTGGTAAAAGAACGCAGCGATGGCTACATCGAAGTTCAGGTTTTCTCGAATGGAACGCTTTATAAAGATAGCGAGGAGTTAGAGGCATTAATGCGTGGAGATATCCAGATGATTGCTCCCGCTACATCTAAGTTGACGCACCTCGTTCCCGAAATGTCTGTCTTTGATCTGCCCTATGCATTCCGGACATTGGATGAAGTGCATACCTACATCCAAAGTAATGTCGGCAAGGAGCTGGCAACTAAGCTAGAAACCCACAACCTTTATTCCCTCGGTATATGGGATAGCGGTTTCAAGCAGTTGAGTAATAACGTCCGGCCTATTCATACCTTCGGGGATTTAGAAGGGCTGAATATGCGCATCATGCCGAGCGATGTTTTACATAAGCAATTCGAAATAGCAGGTGCCAACTCCAGAAGGACAGATTTCAATACCGTCTTTACAGAGTTGAAAAAGGGGAGCATCGATGGACAGGAAAACACGCTGTCCAATATATCCAGCAAAAACCTTTACGCCCTGCAGGATTATTTAACGATTTCCAATCATGGCTACCTCGGTTATTTGGTCCTGTTCAATCATGAACTTTGGAAGGACCTGTCGCCTGATGTGCAAGAGATTTTAGTAAGCGCTTTACAGGAAGTGCAGCAATGGGAATGGGATTTGGTGAATGAGTTAAATATGAAGAAACTGGAAGAAATTGAACAGTGTGAATGTGTACACATCTATACGCTTTCGGAAGAAGAACAGCGTGCCTGGGAAAAGGCATTCGAGCCTGTTTATAAGTATTACAGAATCCGGCATCCAGTTCGGTTCATTCAAGCTTTGCCCAAATTCTCATAATTTATTTGGTTATAAAGAACCTATCGTTCTTTTAACATAACAATAGAAATTTAGGGGGTTTCACATGAAGAAATGGTTACTGTTATCGGTGCTGAGCATCATGGTTGTGGTGTTAGCAGCATGCGGTGGAGATGATGATTCAAAATCTTCTGATTCAGATTCAAAGGATGAGTACACTGCCGACAAGCCTTTGGTAATTAAGTTTTCTCACGTTACATCAATTGAATCAGTAAAAGGAAAAGCAGCTGATGAGTTTGCTCGTTTAGTAGATGAAAAGACAGAGGGTCGTGTAAAGGTAGAGGTTTATCCTTCTTCTCAGTTATACGGAGATAACGACGAGTTGGATGCACTAGTGTCTGGCAACGTCCATATGATTGCGCCTTCTGTAACAAAGATGGTAAAAATCGATCCACGTTGGCAATATGTTGACATGCCATTCCTTTTCGAGGATGACGAGCATGTTCAAGCTTTCTTCAAATCTGACGTAGCACAAACAATCTTAAATTCTGATCAATTAGCTTCAAACGATATTATGGGGATTTCTTTCTGGGGGAACGGCTTCAAGCATTTCTCTAATAACAAGCACCCGCTTGTAAATGTTGCCGACTTCAAGGGTCTTAAATTCCGTGCACAAGCTGGAAAAGTACTGGAGTCACAATTCCATGCACTAGATGCTGGTTCAGCAACAATTGCATTTGGTGAAACATATGCGGCATTACAACAAGGTACTGTAGATGGTCAAGAAAATACGTTCAATAACTTCGATACACAAAAATATCAAGAAGTACAAAAGTATCTTTCTACTTCAGCACATGGTCGTCTTGACTATGCCATCTTTGTAAACAAATCGTTCTGGGAGTCTATTCCTGAAGATTTGCTAGCTCCAGTAGAAGAAGCATTAACGGAAGCGACTGATTTAGCAAATGAATTAGCTGCTGAAGAAAATGCTAAATCATTCGAAAACATCAAAAATTCAGGCACTGTTGAAGTTTATGAGATGACACAAGAAGAGCGTGATGCTTTGAAAGAAGCTTTACAACCTGTATATGAAGAATTCTCAGAGGCTATTACAACGGATCTGATTGAAGGAATCGAAGCTTTAAAAAAATAATTCACTAAGTGCCGGCTATACGCCGGCACTTACTATCTTTAAAAGGTTAAAGAAAGGATGTGCAACATGGCCACGCTCAAAAAAGTTTGGGATTATGCGGAGGAAATTTTCTCGGGTACATTTTTCGTCATTGGTATTTCACTGATTTTTTACGGGGTTGTTATGCGCTACGGCTTTAACGAGCCTAAAGCGTGGGTAGAGGAAGTAGCCCGTTACGCAATTGTTTGGGGGGTATTCGGAGGTTTCGGGATGGCATTGAAACACAACCAGCATATCCAGGTCGATATTTTGTACGACCGTTTGAATGACGGGATGAAGTTCATCCTGAATATCGTTGCAACTGCATTAAGCATCGTCTTCTGTGTGATGTATACATACTACGGCTATATCCTTGTGGATGCGCGTTTCAGCTCCGGCATGGTATCGCTTGATGTCGGGATTCCTATGTGGATCGTCTACTTGATTCTGCCGATTTCCGGTATATTATTCTTGCTGCGTTTCATCGAACGATTAATTCATATCCTGCGTAGGAAGGAGGAAGACTATGCTAATCCTCTTAATTAGCTTTTTTGTTTTACTATTTTTACGAGTACCTGTTGCAATCAGCTTGGCGCTTTCTACAATTCTTGCTCTGTTCCAAGCTGATTTCAACATGAATATGATGCCACAGCGTATGTTTACGGCACTCGACTCATTTCCGATGATGGCGATTCCGGGCTTCGTACTGGCCGGCATCATCATGGCACGCGGGGGGATTTCCCGTTATTTAATCGAAGCTTTACGCTCATGGGTAGGACACCTGCCAGGAGGACTGGCTGTAGTGACAATCTTGGCATGTGCAGTTTTTGCGGCAATTTCCGGTTCTTCTCCTGCAACAGCTGCCGCGATTGGCTCTATCATGATTCCAGCAATGATTGCTGCAGGTTATGATAAACGTTATTCAATGGGTCTTGTAGCTGCCGGGGGAACATTAGGTATCCTGATTCCACCTAGTATTCCATTAATCATGTATGGAATCACTTCTGAGCAGTCCATCGGGGATCTGTTCATGGCAGGGCTTATTCCTGGATTAGCTTTAACAGGAATTTTAGTCGTTGCAGCAATTTTTTATGCAAAACGCAATGGCTTCAAGGGTGATCAGCCTGCTACAATGGCTGAACGCGGACAGAAATCACTAAAGGCCATTTGGGGCGCACTGTTACCATTTATTATTTTAGGCTCTATTTATTCAGGTATTGTAACACCGACAGAATCTGCTGTCATCGCGGTCGTTTACGGTCTTATTGTTTCGGCATTCATTTATCGGGAATTAAAGTTAAAAGATCTGCGCCATATCATCGTCGAGTCCATTAACATCACAGCGATGATTTTCTTAATCGTAGCGGCGGCCTCTTTATTCGGTCTATTCCTGACAAATGCACAGGTGCCACAGACGGTCGGTAGTTGGATTGCCGAATCGGATATGAATAAATGGATATTCATGATTATCGTAAATATCTTATTCTTCATCCTAGGGATGTTCCTAGAAGCGGTATCGATTATTCTGATTACCCTTCCGATTTTATTGCCGATTCTTTACCATTTTGATATCAACCTGGTTCACTTTGCAATCATCATGACAATCAATATGGAACTTGGTATGATTACGCCTCCTGTAGGCTTAAATCTATTTGTAGTAAGCGGAATTGCAAAAGAAAAGTTAGGGGAAGTTGTGCGCGGGGTTATCCCGTTCATCGTCTTGATGATTGCATTCCTAGTAATTGTCATACTGTGGCCGCAATTGTCATTATGGCTACCAGAATTTATGAAAAAATAATGCATATGGGGAAGGAGGTTATCTATGGCGGCCTATACACCGAGCAATCGTGCCTATTGGATGATTGTACTGAGCCTGGGGCTTGCGTCAATGTTCATTTTTATGGTCATGTATTCCGCACAGCCCCTCCTTCCTTTATACACGGAAGAATTTGGTGTTTCTATTTCCGCGTCCAGTTTGACAATGTCGCTACCAACGATTTCACTCATCGCCGGATTAATCATATTAGGATTCCTTTCTGATCGGCATGGGCGCGTTTTGTTTATCAAACTATCTATTTTTCTTTCTCTATTAACATTCCTTTGCATTCCATTCATGCATTCGTTTTCGATGATTGCAGCGATACGTTTCGTACAGGGATTTATGCTAGCTGGGGTGCCCGCAGCCGCGCTCGCCTATATAGCGGAGGAAATCGATGTAAAGCATAGTGCACTAGCAACTGCCTTTTATATTTCCTGCAATGCTCTTGGCGGCATGATTGGACGTGTTGTTACCGCTTATATCGCAGAGTACCAATCATGGCAGCATGCATTCTTTTACTTGAGTGCCTTTGGATTGGTTGTTCTTATATTTGTTTCCTATTATCTACCGAAATCAAGGAACTTCGCGTCAGGTAATCGTACAATAAAAAATGATTTCCGCGGTTTTTATCAGCACATGAAAAATCCAATGTTACTGCTCATGTTCGGTCTGGGCATTACCTTGCAAATGTCGTTTACAGGCATGTGGACATATCTGCCTTTTCATTTAAAGGGACCCCCTTATTCCATGTCGCTAGAAGCTATATCTGGACTGTACTTTGCATATGGTTTGGGAATTATTGGCGCACCTACGGCCAGCTATCTATCGAATCGTTTTTCATTGCACTTTCTTCGGAATGCGGCAATTGGAATTTTCCTTGTTGGCCTTATGTTGACATTAAGCAATTCTATTATCATTGTCGTAATGGGACTTGGAATTACGTGCTTTGGGTTCTTTACCGCCCATTCCTTGACCGCAAGCACTGTTTCATCCACAGCGCAAACGCAAAAGGGACTTGCCTCCAGTTTGTACCTTGTATCTTATTATGTGGGGGTAGCATCGGGCAGCACGCTTCTCAGCCATATCTGGTCATGGCTTAACTGGAATGGACTTGTTATATTCACCATTATAATCCCTCTATTTTATACACTGTTCCTTCATTTCTCCATGAAAAACAGGGCTTTCCAATAAGTTAGGCTTACTGGAAAGCCCTTCTTTTTCTATCCTGTATTTCTGCTGGAGGGAGAGGCTTTCTGATTTATCATTTTATTGTATATCTACAATAAATCCATAATAAATACAAAATAACATTTTATAAGATGAATCAATTGCTTAAAAATATCACATAATTGAAATGATTCGTAAAGGAGAATCTTCTATCTAAAAAAATACATTGAAAGCGTTTTCTTGACTAATTATCATTCTGGATTTATAATTATCTTGAATTAGAGATAATTAACGAATGAAAACAGATCAAGTAAGGTGCATAAAATGGCAATCCTTAGCGGCAGATAAATCTAAATCTATTAATGCTGATATCATTGCATTAGTTGGTGCTTGGACTGCACGTTAATGAGTATTGGAAATTCTATAATCAATAAAAATATAGAATCACAGCAATAGTAAAAGAGGAGAGATAAAACATGAATTTTGAAAATAAAGTAGTGATTGTTACAGGTGCAGCAGGCGGAATCGGGAAAGAAGTTGTGCGTAAATTAGCGAATGGACAGGCAAAAGTTGTATTAGTGGATTTAAATGAAGACGCGATTAAAGCCGTTCAAGCTGAGCTTGGTTTAACAGAAGAAAATAGCTTAGCGGTAAAAGCAGATGTTTCGAATGAAGAAAGCGTGAAGAATTACGTAACTCAAACGATTTCTAAATTTGGACGTATTGATGGCTTTGTCAATAACGCAGGTGTTGAAGGCCCAGCGAAAACAATTGAGGAAATTACAGAAGAAGATTTCAATTTCGTTTATGGAATTAATGTCAAAGGTGTACTGTTCGGCCTTAAATACGTTTTACCAATTATGAAAGAACAAAAATCAGGTTCAATCGTCAATACATCATCGGTAGCTGGGTTAATTGGTTCACCAAGCATGGTACTGTACAACTCATCTAAACACGCTGTAATGGGTATTAACAAAGTTGCTGCTTTGGAAGCTGCAGCATTTAATGTTCGGGTAAACGCAGTAAATCCAGGTGTTATTAATACACAAATGATGCGTAATATCGAATCGAAAGTTGCGCCAGGTGCAGCAGAAGCAGCGCAGGCAGCTTATAACGACGCAGTGCCGATGAAACGCTACGGTGAACCTGAAGAAGTAGCAAACGTGATAGCGTTCTTGCTTTCTGATGAGGCTTCTTATGTAAGTTCATCTTCATACACTGTTGATGGTGCTCTTTACAACGTTTAACCTATTAAAACAATGGATTGTAGAAGACTAGCTCAAAAAGTCGATTAGCATTCATTTAAGTGTGTTTCTAAATAGAAGTTCAATTGGGACGCGTCTTTGGGATCTCTAATTGAATGTTTAGTGAAAGGTAAAAAGCAGACGGTTTAGAAGTGCTATAATGCACTTCTAATTGACCGTCTGCTTTTACTGTTATTTGATGAATGAAACGATTTCTAATTGCTGCTTGATTGATGCCATCCATTGAACATGCAGGGAATTTACATGTTGTCACGGGGCTCACGTAAAATATTCAAGTTTCGCCGTTGGAAAGAATTTTTCCATATAGCTGTATAGCTCGGCTTTCATTTCATCCTCTACTTCTTTTTGATAGATGTATTTACTCATGCCATATTTTCCCCACTTAACACGCCTTGCAGATTCATCTAACTCTAATTTAGTCTTTGGATAGTTTTTCTCAATGACTTTTTTGGCAGCCTTTGTAAAACGGTGCTGAATGAATTCAAAGGTAATATCCTCTCGTGCATCTCGAGGTAATTCTGCATCAAGACGCTCAAACATATGATAGTAGCCTTCCTTCCATCCTTCATGAAGATAAATCGGCGCTACGATAAAACCAAGAGGATAACCTGCTCGTGCTACTTTCCCAGCTGCTTCGATGCGCTTTGCTAGGGGAGAAGTACCCGGTTCAAAGTGTTTGATGACATAATCTGCGTTGATACTAAAACGGAATCTTGTGTTCCCGTTATGTTTAGCATCAAGCAAATGATCAACGTGATGAAATTTCGTTACAAACCTTAATCTTCCTAATTCCGTTTGGCCAATATGTTCAATGGTCCTTTTCAATGAGTGCGTTAAGTGGTCTATCCCAACAATATCAGATGTACAAGCTGCTTCAAATCGAGTAATTTCAGGAGCCCGTTCTTCTATATATTGGTCTGCCGCTGCTAGTATTTCATCGACATTCACATACACACGAATATACGGTTTACTCCCCATAGTTGTTTGTAAATAACAATAATGACAATGCCCCATGCACCCTGTCGCAAGCGGGATTGCATATTCTGCGGATGGCTTGGAAGTATCAAACTTCAGTGTCTTCCGAAGACCCACAACGAGCGTGGATTTTGCAATACGGTACTTTTGAAAATCATTGTCTCCAGGGATATTTCGTACTTGGTTATGTGATGTCGTATAGCGAATCTCGATACCTAGCCCTTCAAACTTCTCTTTCAACTCTATACCGAGTGGATAATCCAAGGCTTTTGGTTCAAAATAAACAAGCTGAGGCATAAATGGTTCATTCATGATTTTTCACAATACTGATGACTTGCCGATTTATAATAATCATAAAAGTAATGTTTGTTGCTGCTAAACACGTCATCACCTTCTTTTCGTATTTAGCATTAGTTTGTCTAAAGAAGGGGAATTTATGATGGGGAAAATATTGCACTTCTCTTCATTCACTGGTCCTCGTATAAAGATTTTTAAAATACTTTCTTGAAATTATTTAAAGGGGATAAACTCGAGTGCCTTCGTGAAACTGTTTAAAGTTAACACGTTTATCCTAATGAGATAACTGATGAATTTTCTAAGGCATATATTCCAGATGCTGGCGTAAAGAAGAGAAAATAAAATATAAATGAATAAGGTGAAAGGGATGGATTCTGAACTGGCGAAATCTCCAAATGCTGAAATACCTGCTATATAAGTTAGCGACATCATCCCTAAAGATAATGCTACGCTAGAACATAAAATGGAAACAACCAAACTCTTCCGATACAGGAATGTTCCTAAAGCAATACCAAGCAGTCCGGTGGTAAAGAGAAAAATTACGGCCTCCTGCACATGAACGAAAATAAGAAGGAAAGCAGAAGAAAAAAATACAGCAAATCCAAGAGAAATATTAGACAAAGCCGCTATGGCAACAGGCAGTGTACTGAAAGGGCTAAAGAGCAAGCCAACCGCAGGTAAAAATATAGGTGCCGACTGGAATAGTACAGCGATGGTTGTCAATATACCTCCCAGGCTGATGAACCTTATTTTTTTCAAAACAAACGCCTCTTTCCGTAAAGGATCTGTAATATCCATTAAACGATATGATGTCGAATCTTATAGTTATCAATCACGGAATAATTTCAAAAATAGAACCTTTGTTAAAATCGGTTACATTAAGGGAGCCATAAACCCCTAAATATAGTCGAGTTTGATCCAAATTCGTTCCCAGACTGACATAATAAGCGGAGCCGGACCCGAAATTATAATCAGTTTGGATTACACTATAATCATTTAACTGACCATCCAGTCTCCCCTTGGTATAAGCTAAAACTCCTCTAGCCGGGGGAGGAGAGCCCTCATCCTGGGCAAGATCGGTAAACACAACGCTGCCCGTTAACCCAGGGATTCTATGTCCCATATAAGCTTGCACTCCTGTAAGCGCAGTTCCTCTAAACTTGCCGGGGCGGGACTCTTGATGGAAATAACTCGTTAACGGCTGAAGACGCCCTAATGAAGTTTTTACTGCATCATTGAAATAGGCAATTGTTTCCTCATCCAAACTTGGATTTGCAGTGCATTCCCTTATGAGCGAAGTAGGAAACGTACCTTCCCACCCTCGCCAGCCAAAATTAATAAACCCTTGCTGATCAGGTTCGGATTTCATCAGTGAAGCTTGCACAAGCTGGGGAACCGGTACGGGTCTATAATGAACAAATGAATAAATAGACTCTTCCAAATCCTGCCCGACATTTCCCACATATTTTACATACTGATTATAAAACCTTTGAAATGAAATGCCCGGTATATTTCGGACGCCTTTAGCAATTACCGTAAGTGTTTCCTGTATAGGTGCAGGCAGTTCATTAAAACGTGTGACTACGGGTGGGTTATTGATAAATGTATTTTTCTCTACATCAATTTCAATGATTTTACCTGCGATTTCCAGATCATTCTGGCTTAAATTAAAGGGATCATAACCTGATCCGCCATCACCGGTTGTTAAAATGAGTTTTCCTGTTTCGGGTGAAAAGTTCAAGCTATTAACCCCGTTATGATTTAAAAATGGTCTTCTTATATTGAGTAATGTCCGCCGTTTTTGAGGTTGCCCATTCGATTGCAAAACCCATTCTTCCACTGTATCGATGTGATCATATTGGTTTTCTCTGTCCAACCACTGTAGGTTTAAGGTTTTGGGGTCACAGGGGTTAGGTTTAAAACTCCCTTGGAGAGCGCTTGGACCTTGTGTTCCAGCCACAGAATAATGAAGATAAAACAGGCCGTTATAATAAAACCCGGGATGAAAGGCTAACCCAAGCAAGCCACGTTCATCATATCCACCAGAAGCACCTAGTTTTATAATTTGGGAACGAATATCTAAAAAGGTTTTTAAAACTCCATTTCTTACATAAAAGATTTCTCCTACCTGGGTTGCAATAAATAAGCTTTCGAATGTGTGACCTGGAAGGGTAGCTGTTTTCAAAACAGTGGGTAAATTGATATTACTCACAATCCGCCGTAAACCAACTTTAACTTTTTCCAACAACCTAACCACCTTTTTGCTTTTTTCATTATATAAGAATATGGTTAGAACTTTTTCATTAGTACAAAATAGGGGATGAAGCAGATAAAACGCGAATCGTCTTTAACGGAAGATGTCATCAAAGAAGTAAATCCGTTTTTCTTCTTCGCAATGACAGAACTATGGTTAAGACCAGTTGTTTCAGTGCATACTTGAGTTGATAAATATATCTATAAAAACGACAAAGATTTTGTAAATAGTTATCCTTAATGGTCAATGACTTTAAAAGCATTGTCGTTATAATTGATTTATAGATAGGAAGAAACCTCATCATTATTATCTCGAAGCGATTGTTTTCGATTTTTTTGAGGCAAATACCTGAAATTTAAATATGTAAATTTTTTATTGCCTAGCGAGTTTCTTCACGATTTTAGGGCATTTTTTCGTCCTTGCAATCACAAGCCATGGTTTTATCGGTTTTTCGGTCGAAACATGAGTTACTAAATACATCTATAAAATTTATTCTAAAGGAGAATCCTCTTATGAGCGGTTATAACGCAGTATCAGCAAAAAATACAGAAAATGCACCAAATGGTAACGGTCTATATTCACACAGTGTAGCGTTCTCTCATTACAACAATCTTTCAGCACAATTGCCTGTAGATCCGAAAACAGGTAAGTTGGTAGCTGGCGGCATAAAAGAACAGGCTGAACAATGCTTTAACAATATTAAAGCAATTGTAGACAGCATCGGTCATGTGATGAGCGATATCGTTCGAATCACTGTATTCGTTAAAGATATCAAAGACGTTGATGCTGTAAATGAAGTGTATAAAACATTCTTCCCGACATATGTTCCGGCACGTACAACAGTTGCAGTTGCAGCTCTGCCAATGGATGCCATGGTGCAAATTGAAGCGCTTCTTTCACATGGTGAAGGCACTATTCCAAACGCACCGCAAGCAGGCGACCTTATTAAGCTTACAAATAACACGGCGAATGCACCTACAAGTTCTCTTTCTACACAAACTGTAGCGTTCTCTCATTACAATTACCTTTCAGCTCAACTGCCTATCGATCCAAAAACAGGCAGACTAGTAGTTGGCGGTGTAAAAGAGCAGGCGGCACAGAGCTTGAAAAATATCAAAGCAATTTTAGAAAGCATGGACGTTCCTTTTGACGATATTGTAAAAATGACGATCTTCGTTAAAAGCCTTTCGGATATGGAGGCTGTAAACGAAGTGTATTCAACATTCTTCCCAGACTCTGCTATCGCTAGATCTGTAGCCTATGTCCCTGCACGAACGGTAGTGGAAGCTTCGGCTTTACCAATGGGTGCTTTGGTACAAATGGAAGCAGTGGTGTCACACGGAGATGGTACGCCTCCACAAGAAATTGAAGATAGACACGGAATTGTTATTTGGGCAAACAACACTGACAATGCACCAAAGGATTCTCTATCTACACAAACTGTAGCGTTCTCTCACTACAATCACCTTTCAGCGCAATTACCTTTAGAACCAAAAACGAATCAATTGGTAGCTGGTGGTGTAAAAGAGCAAGCTGAACAGTGCTTGAAAAATGTGAAGGCAATTGTAGAAAGTATCGACCACGTTATGGATGATGTAGTGAAGGTAAATATCTTCCTTAAAAATATTGAGGATATGGATGCTGTAGACGAAGCTTATAAAACATTCTTCCCAGGCGGTGTTCCTGCACGTAGAGTAGTTGGCGTATCAGCTTTACCGAATGATGCGTTAATCCAAATCGATGTAGTTGTATCAAACGCTGAAGGAACTCCTCCAAAAGCACAATAAGCATTTGTTTGTAAATATCGAAACGATTTAAGTTACTTGTGAATGCTGATGATGAAAAGAACGAATTTCCCGTGGGGGATTCGTTCTTTTTTATTGTGGTTTTAAAAGGTGAAAAGTATTTCTAGGATTGGCAATTTGTTTGTTCTTTTAATACATTGATTAGTTCTTCAACATATTTCGATCTTTCTTCATAATGCGGCATGTGACCGGACTTTTCAAACCAGATTAATTTCTTTGCGGGCGCTTGTAATCGTTCAAAATAATCTTGTGCCAGTTCATAGGGGGCAGAGTAATCATGCTTTCCTAAGAAGAAATAAACAGGAATGTCTATTGAAGGAGCTAAGTCATGTAAGTTTGTTAGCAGTAATTCTTGATGTAAATGTTTAACACTGAACAGGGAGCCTCTAAAGAACTTTATTTTATCCAGTAAACTGTATTCCGGTGCTGATAAAATTCCTTTAAAGATTTCCGTTCCTTGGCTGTTGTACATTTTCCCGCCGAATTTAGCCAGCCACACTGAATACTTCCACAAACCTTTGCTGAACTGTTTAAAGGGCGGTCTTCCAATTTGCTCTAGTTCATGAATCGCTTGCTGATTGCCAAGTTCTTTTGCTTTATTCAAAGTCCAATCGTAAGAGACTGTAAGATTGGCAAGTAGACCTACCACTTGCGCTGTCCCAATATACGCATGAAAATAATGTGGATACTTTTTTGCCATTAACGTCCCTAACAAAGTTCCAAACGAATGACCGTGCAAATAAAACTTTTCGTTAGGTTTATTTAGCTTCTTCCTGACGTATTGTATAACTTCCTCACCATCGGCAAGCAATTGGGACATGTTCATACTCTCCGGCTTCACACTCATCGAGTAGGATTTTGCTGCACCTCTTTGATCCCAATTCACGACGGTAAAATACTTTTCAAGCGGTCCATTAAGCATGTGCGAAAGATACATTTCACTTTGGCCGGGACCCCCATGAATCAGGAGTAGAATAGGATTGTTCCGGTTTTCTCCTCTAATCATAATCGATTGCTTAACGCCACCGATGAGGACATGTTCCATGCTCACTATGCTCTTTTCACCAGCTATTTTTCTAGTTTTAGCAATGATATTCATATTTATTTTCTCTCCTTTTAAAGGTTGTATATCCAAATTTGGATATAAATTTATAAAAAGCGTATATCCAGTTTTGGATATACGTTCAAAATTAAATCAATTCTATTGCTCTTTCTACTGTTTTTATGTCGATATCAAGAATCTCTAAACTGCTCTCGAAAGACAGCACCATGAGTGGGTCGGCTCCTTTTGATTCACTAGCCGCTTGTTTTCTGATTTCCCACTGTTTTCTTAGCTCTTTTAAATCTTTGAGATTCTTATTGAGGATTAATTGGGCTTCATCTTTATCAAGATGGTGAATCATTGACAACGCCAACATAAAATCTGATTTTAAGGAATGCGGTTTTTCACCAAGATTCTCTTTTATAAGCTTTACGTGTTTTTCTTCACCAGGCTTCGTAATTTTATAGATAACCCTTACTCTTGACCCGGTCCGTTCCTCTTTGAAAGGTTCAATTAATCCGTCTTTCTCTAGTTTAGAGATGGAGTAATAAATCGAACCCGATAAGAGATTAGCCCAGTCGTCCATTTTGCTTTCTTGGATTATTGTCTGGATTTCATAACCATGCATCGGTTTGATTTTCAATAATCCCAGAATCACTAACTCAGACATATAATTACCTCCAATTTTTTATATCCAAACTTGGATAAAATAAGAATATGCTGTTATTCAAATAATGTCAACTATATTTAGGAGAGGGGGTTCCGTCCTTTTTTACATTGTTAATGAAAAGGTATTGGGATTTTAGGCTATTCCGGCACAAATCTCGATGTTTTTTTAGTTTCGCGACATAACGAAAAACGAATTAGCCGACCATCTGTGTAACTAAACGTTGAGTGTTTGGATACCTTTATGAAATTTGTTCAGTTTATAACCAAAATACAGAAGCCTCATTTTTCTTTATTGATCATAGTAATTACTGAATTTGACATCCATTAACATCATTCCTTATTATATATGTAGACCGATTGGTATAATATTTGAAATGAGGTAATAAGATGAACGAGAAGGAAAGTACAAAAGATAAGATCATAAAAACGGCATCTCGACTTTTTCAAATACAAGGGTATCATGCAACAGGGCTTAATCAAATTATTAAAGAAAGCGGTGCACCTAAGGGTTCATTATATTATCATTTCCCCGATGGCAAGGAACAACTTGCCCTGGAATCGTTACAAGTAACAGCCAAATTTGTTTTAAATCAAATTGCAGAAGGATTACAGAAATCATCTGACCCTGTCATAGCAATTCAGAGTCTTATTCACGATATGGCTGAACGATTTGAAAAAGAAGGATATGAGGGTGGCGTCCCTGTTGCATCGATCGCACTGGAAACATCTTTAATTAGTGAACCATTAAGAAACGCTTGTCAATCAGCATATGGAAATTTCCAAGATGCTTTTACTCAAAAATTGTTAAGCTCAGGCTTAGAGGAAAAAAGAGCAATTGAGTTAGGCATTGTTATGAATTCAATGCTTGAAGGTGCATTCCTTTTATCCTTCACAATGGGAGATAGCCAACCATTAAGAATGGTTGCAAAACAGATACCAGTTCTTCTTAAGTGATGAAACTGGTTTCTTTTAACCATCTATTATATAGACTGGTCTAATATATAAAATACCTATAGTTGAAATTTAAAAAAGCTAAATTAAAACCGGAAGAAGGGTCATGATGAAAGTATTAGTGACAGGCGCATCAGGGAATGTTGGCAGGTATGTGACAGAGAATTTATTGCACATGGAAGAACAAGTAGTTACTGCTGGAACCGATCCTCAAAAGTTAAAAGATATGTTTCAGGATAAGGTCGATGCTGTTTATTTAGATTTCACAAAAAAAGAGACATTTCAAGATGCACTTGAAAATGTGGATAGGGTATTCCTGATCAGGCCGCCTCATCTTGGAAAACCGGAGGACTTATATCCTTTTATCGATGCTTTGAAAGCGCACGAGATAAAACTTGTCTCATTCTTGTCTCTAATGGGGGTGGAGAAAAACACAATCCCGCCGCACCATAAAATCGAAAAGTATATTGAAGCATCGAAAATACCTTTCGCTCACATCCGCCCAGGGTTTTTCATGCAAAATATATCAGGTATTCATTCCATTGAAATAAGAGAAATGAATCAAATCTTTATTCCAGCTGGCAACAGTAAAACAAGTTTTATAGATGCTGAGGATATTGGCCTTTCGGTTGCTGCTTTACTTCACAGTCCAGAAAAATATAAAAACACGGCTCATACCATTACAGGTCCTGAGGCTTTGAATTATTTCCAAGTTGCTAATATCTTGAGTGAAGTGACAGGCAGAAAAATTGAATATGCAAAGCCAGGGTTTTTAAAGTATAGGAGGCACTATATTAAACAACGAGGATTGGAAAAAGCATATGTAAACGTGACAATGGCATTGTATTTTATGACAAGGATGGGAACTGCAAAAGATGTCACAGATGATTTCATCAAACTGACAGGGAAAAAACCTCGCTCATTTAAAGAGTTTGCAATCGCAAATATTGATTGTTTCAGATAGAAAATCGATAAAGAGGGGATGGGAGAATGGGTTTTATTCAAGATATTTCACCCATATTAAAGAAAACGGAATTAACGTTTTTAGAAAGGTATAGAGAAGCTAAAGAGGTATACACTTTTATTTTTGAAAAAGAAACGGACATAAACTGGAAAGCAGGGCAGCATGGGGTTTTTAGCATTATACACAAGAAAATTTCGAAACCAACAAGACCGTTTAGTGTAGCATCTGCACCGGAAGAGAATATGGTGAAAATAACGATGAATATTGGCGATCACCCAAGTGAATTTAAGCAAGCGATGCTAGATTTAACTCCGGGAATGAAAATCAGTATGCGGGGACCCATTGGACCATTATATTTAGATGAAAGAAATCCCTCTCTTTTAATAGCCGGGGGCATTGGAATTACACCTTTTCGTTCCGTATTGAAACAAATCGAGCTGGCGCAGAAGGAAATTGCCAATCCGATTACCTTACTCTATACAGATAGCAATAAATCATATATCTATAAAAATGAACTTGATGAAATTGCCAAAAATCCACCCATCATAATCCGCTATTTGGACTCAAGGGATGATTTGTACCGGGAGATAAATAGCTTTACAACCATGTATCAAGAAAAGGGGATATACTATCTTGCGGGGAAAAAATCTATGGTTGATTCTGTTTCCACCTATCTAAAAAGTCAAAATATATCAAAGCGAAATATCAAAAAAGATGTCTTTGTCGGATATAAATGAACTAATAATTTCATTGTAAAATTCTCGTTTTTCGAAAAGAAAATCAGTAAAGAACGGATTTTGCAGGAAGATCAGCAAGAAGAAAAATCGGCTTAATGTGAGTCAATCTGTGCATGTTTGTATATTGTCATCCTCTTGTTCAACAAGAGGGTTTCTGCCCCAGGATACTTTAATATAGAATTCGAAATTATCTTTATCAATAGCATTGTCATTAACAAAGCAATTCCGTATAATGGTAAGATTTGATATAATGATGAATTAAAGGGGGTGCTTCAAGATGGAAAATCATATAAGATTTTCTAGTACTTCTACTACTCATGCAAAGCCTATGATTGGAAAGGCGATCTTTGCATGGGGCGAAATTTCTAATTTTATCGCCAAATAAGCTTTTCTGATATTTTGGCTTTGCACCTTATTAGTCAACATTCAATAAGGAGCGAGCAAAATTGAAATATACGAATGCAAACAAAGTGTTACCTGAAAAGCTAATCGTGGAAATCCAAAAATATATTCAAGGTGAAACTCTCTATATTCCGAAACAGGAAACGAAGCGGGAAAAATGGGGAACTCTAAGCGGTGGAAGAAGGCGGCTAAATGACCGCAATGCAGCCATTCGAAGTGCTTTTATCAATGGCACCAGCATTCATCAGCTAGCGGAGGAATATTACCTTTCAACTGATACGATTAAAAAAATTGTGTATTCACATAAAGAATAGCTGGAAGGCACTGATGAAAATTTTCATCAGTGCTGTTTTTATGTAAAAAACGATTCTAAGTCATTCTTTCCATTTCAAAAATGTACTGCATTCATTACAATGAGTGTAAAGAGATGATAGTAAAATGAATGGAGAAAGATATCATGGATGAAAAATTTATAAAAAATGAACAGTTGAATTTTATAAAAAAGCAGGTTGCTTTTATAAAAAACAGCAAAAAGCAAAACGTACCGAAAGGCGTATTGACCGCTGTAATTGACGTAGCCAACGCAAAAATTTTAGAACTCTTTCCGCATGCATCAGCAGAACAACAAAATATACTGGACCTTTCCGGACTGAAAACAGATCAAGAATATGAGCAATATATCCAGCATCTTTCAGCGTATTCGCTTCCTTTCCCAACAATCACTGCACAGCAATTAAAAAAAATGTTCCCGAAAAATAAAAAATTAAAGCTTCCTGATTTATCAAATTTCGACCACTCTCAGCTAACTTACTTAAGCTGGATTGACCCAAGATCCAATAAAAAATTTATCATATATGAGCTAGAGGGAGAACTGGTTGGTATTGAATGCGAATTTACACCGACTAGCAAAAAGAATATTTGCTGTTTGTGTAATAGCATGAGCGAAGTTACTTATTTTTCTACAGTGACAAAAGCAAAAAAAGTAAATAATCCTGATTATTATAGAGCTATCGGGAATCTTATTTGCCTCGACAGCAAGGTATGCAATAAACAAATAACCGATGTAGAATATTTAGAAAACCTTCTAAAAGATTCACTTAGAATATAGGCATTCCTCTAGGAGACACTGACTGTGGAGTCTCTGTCGAATGCAATAAATTGAAATGTGAATGATTGAAATAAAGAAGCCGAGTTTTCATAAACTCGGCTTTAAACGATGTATATACTAAAAGAAAACGAATTGTAAGGAATTATCTTACAGTTGTATAATATTCTGCGACTTAATACATATACGTTTTTTCCCTCTGGAAATAGAAACGAAAATTTTTTCGATACTTAAAACAATTGAAATTTACGACATTCCATCGTAAGGGCCAACTGTAGAAGCTGGAAAATCAGAGATGCTGCTAGTTACTCTATTATCTATAAACTTGTTCTTCCGCCATAACTGTGTTTATGCGGGATAGAGCCGTCAACTGTGGTATAACCACTAAATTCATGATAGTGGCCGCCGTTAGGAATTGGTATCGCAGGACCGGTAACTCCATGAATTTGATGTCTATGGCGATCATCTATAGAGGTAAAAGTAAAGTATCTATGAGTGTGTTGTACACCACTCGGAGCTGGTTCCGTAGTTCCTGCATATCTGTGATTATGACCTACATCATAAGAAGTGACCCCTCGGAATTCATGAACATGAACAGGTCTTCCATCCCATTGGGTAATGTAAAGGTGATGAGAATGCATGGGATCTGCATCATCTGAGTGATACATGAATCCGGAAATAGGAATTTCCACTAATAAAACTCCTTTTGTTTTTTTATTAGTGTATGTTGCACAGGGGGAAGGGGTACAAATTTCATTTGTTTGAGTATTTTCAAATTTAGGTTAATGAATCAAGGACATTAATACTACATTAATTAGGCGAATGTGGAGATGGTCAATTTTACATAGCATAATCTAAAACGAGACCGAGAGGAGGAACAGTTATGCCAAATAGTTATGGACCATATGGCGGTTATGGCAGAGGTGGAAGACATCATTATGATGAGTCCAGTTATGGTTATGACGGCTATGGAAGACATCGAAGAAGACGTCCAGGTTATCAATATCCGCATTTCCCATTCTACCCATTCTTCCCAAGCTATCCGCCATACTATCGCTACCCATTCTACCCTCCATATGGATACTGATAAAGAATTGCTTTTAAAAAAGGAAAGAACAAATTCCCTAGTGGAATTTGTTCTTTTTAACCTTCTATCTTCATTACGGTACAGGAAACAGGTGATGAAAATGCAGCTCCAACACTGACTGCCGCTTAAAATGAATAAATATCCTAAGCGAAGGAAAAAGTGCTAGCGCTGCTGACTATTCATTCTCGAAGCGATGAACTGCATCTTTTTTAGGAATGAATGTGTTACAGCATGTATCTGTAGAATGTGTAGCTTTCCTTGGGGAAGACTGCAAGTCAAAATCAGAAGCAAACTCTGCATTATCTTTTTTGCTAGCTTGACCATCCATATTGACCTCAATTTTTTCGGCTCCACAAATATTCCCTTTGGCATGGAAAAAACAATTCGATACAGTACATTTCACCTCTACAGCTGGCATAGTTCTACTCCTCCTCCTGAATATAATGAGTGATGAAAAATATAGAAAAGGGATATGAGAAATCAACAGCCTTTTTATATTCTTCAATTTTATTCTGTCCTATTTGTTGAGTTTTTATTTTTATTTTAAAAATGACGGTAGTGAAAAAAATGTTATGGAGAAAAATAAGATTTTATTCCATACCTGTCTACGTTTATTTATAATAACTTTTTAGCCCCGGAGTTTTTCGTTAAATTTTAGCTGAATTATTGTTTTATAGGCGGGACGGTTATGCTATCTTCATTTTTTAAAGAAACATAGAATTCAAGATTTGATTTATAGGGGCCAAGAAATATTGTTTATATCGTTAATTCCTTGATTCGATAATTGTTGCAGTTGTATGGGTGAAAATAATATATAAAAAAGAACGCATCTCGAGTAGGGGATGCATTCTTTCTCTTTGAATGGAAACTAGCGTTTATAGTTGCGATTTATGGCGGAATGGGCATTTGCCTTGAATGGGTTCAATATCATCGCCAATAAAGAATTGCTTCCATTCATTATGTGTCGGGTCACCAAAGTGGCCGATATCTGGATGCTTGGACAGCTGATCCCACGCTTCTACACGTTTGCGCACTTTTTCGCGTGACATGATCCCGCCTTTTTCAGTTCCTTCTAATCCTTTAAATATTTTGCGGGGCTGAAATCCAAGAACCATGGCATTTCCTAGATGGCGTGTCTTGCGTTGTTTATATGCCGGAGCATTTCCGAACACGAAGACAGGCTCTCCGGCAAATCGAAAATCCCATAAATAATGATCAGGGTCACGAGGGCTTTCTTCGGGCCATTCCACTTCATCTGCTGTATGTAAGTATTGGAGTATATCCCAAAATTGCTCCCGATAATCTTCGAGAGAACCCTCCTGCTCAAAAGGCTCTACAAATACAAAAAGACCGTGCCTCAGGTGGTCTGGAGATTTAAATAAATCCAGAAAAGCCTTTAATGCAGACGGCAGATTACTCCAGTCATCTTGATTGATATAAGCATAGCGAAGCTCGCCTTTCAATTCGGCACTCATTCCAAAAAAACACGGGAATGTTTTATCTGTTACTGTGTTATGAAAAGTTTTATATTCTTTATAGAGCCAATCTGGCAAGTCTGTTCTATTTTGAAAATCTGCTTTTGTTAATAAAACCTGCCCCTTTGTAATCATACAATCGCCTCCAGTATCTTTATTCACCGATTTCTTTCCTAGCTAGTCATTACCCCATCCTAAAACTCTTGAAACAATGGTGTGCAAAGGAATCAATTTCATAAATAGTTTAGTAAATAAAAAAATAAGGGAATGAAAAAGGTATGAGTTAAGAAGATGGAGGATGACTTATGGTTAAAACAATTTCAAAGCAATCTCAAATACATTGCCAAAGTGAATATGGCACACTTAAAAAAGTGGTGTTATGTGAACCACAGTATATGGAAATTAAAGAAGTGATTAACGATGTTCAAAAAAAATATATCAATGATAATATTGACCGTGAACTTGCCATTGCGCAGCATCGTGCCTTTGAACAAACTTTACGGAACGCGGGTGTGGAAGTCATTAAGCTACGACCTAGCAAAGACCACCCTGAACAAGTTTTCACTAGAGATATTGGTTTTTCTTTAGGAAGCCGCTTGTTTATTTCCGAAATGGCAAATCCAATTCGTCGGGGCGAAGAGAAAGTATTAGCCCAGTGGATGAATAAACATGACATGTCGTATAAGAAGCTTTCCGCACATCCCATAGAAGGGGGCGATGTCATCATCGATGGCAAACGAGTGTTTATTGGAGTGAGCCATCGCACATGCAAGAAAGCTATTGAGGCATTGCAAAGAGAATTACCTGATTTTAAGATTCTACCGATTCCCTTTAATCCAAAATACTTACACCTAGACTGTGTATTCAATATTCTTTCCTCGAAAGATGCATTAATCTATCCGGATGCGTTTGATCAAAAATCCTTAGACATTTTGTCGAGCATGTATCATTTAATCGAAGTGAGCGAAAGTGAGCAGTTTTCAATGGGCACGAATGTGTTGTCTATTGGTCAAAAGCGAGTGTTAAGTTTGCCGATAAATCGTGATGTGAATCATCAGATGAGACAGCACGGATATCAAGTATTGGAAGTGGATTTTTCTGAAATCATTAAGTCAGGCGGATCATTCCGTTGCTGTTCTATGCCTATTGTACGACAGTAAGAGAAAAGTAAATAACCTAGCGATACCTGAATCGGTGTGAATGCATATCTTTGTTACTGCCAGTATGATTGGAGATTCGATTTATAGTATATGTCATATTTATTATGTGTATGACCTTTCCAATTTACCCTTTTAGTGTATATTTAGAGTACATCATAATAAATGCGCAGGAAGGGCTGCGTGAGTTGGGGGGGACGTATCATGAGAAGGATTATTTTATCGACAGAGAGTGGAGCGGACGTACCGAAAGACCTAGTTGAAAAATATCAAATTCAAGTAGTACCGATGCACGTCGTTATGGAGGGAAAGGATTATTTAGATGGCGAGCTATCGGTAGAGGAAGTGTTTGATTATCATAGCCGCACTAAAAAAATACCATCCACCACAGCAACGAATGTGCATGAGTATCATGATTTATTTGCAAGGATTAGAGCAGATTTCCCTGATAGCATCATTGTTCACATTGGTTATACGTCGAAAGCATCTGCTTCCTTTCAAAGTGCATTAATTGCGGCGGAAGAGTTTGAAGATATTTTCTTAATTGATGCGCTAAACGTGACAGGTGGATTAGCCGCTATCGTGATGTATGCGGCCACTCTGCTTGAGGAAAACCTATCCATTGACCATATGGAATTAATAGAAGAAATAGAATCCGTCGTTCCGAAAACAAGGCTGGCTTTCCTTCCAGGCAGTTTAGACTTTCTAAGAGCGGGTGGAAGGGTAAGCAACATGGCTTATCTTGGCGGGTCCTTGCTAAAAATAAAGCCTTGCATCGAATTGAAAGAGGGGAAGCTTGTTTCCACTAGAAAATATCGGGGAAATATGAGCACCGTTGCGGAAAAACTTATGCAAGATTACTTAAATGAATACGACATTGATCGAAAACAGCTATATTTGATTTACTCCATTGGGCTTGATGAAAGTATTAAGAGTCGAATGGATGAAGCAGCAAAGGAAGCTGGCTTCATGAATGTTACATGGATGCAAGCCGGTGCAATGATTTCTACCCATGCTGGACCAGGAGGCTTTGGGATGGCGGGAATAGAGTATTAGAAATAGTTTTGGAAATACATCTATGGCATATTTAACGTAATAGTCATTAAAACATAAAAAGCAGACGGTTGAGAAGTGCGATTATGCACCTCTCAACCGTCTGCTTTTATTATGATTTTATATCATGAAGCCATTTCTATTTATTACCGATAATCAAGTGGTTATTTATAGGGGCTTTCCAGTAGTTTTATGAATTCTGGGAGGTTCTTTATTTTGTAGTTAATCAATGGTTATAGAGAATAAATTTTTATTTTAACTCGCGATAAAATATCTTGTCAATAACAAATTTGTAAATTTATCAGAAAATGATATAATAGTCTTACAATTGTTTTTCTTTTATCGTATTTCGAATTCCGCTGTACTTTTTTACAGATAGAGTTTGGATACGTTTTTTTAGTATCTTTTTTAAACCGAAAAAAATTCAAACAGTTGTGTGAGCTTTATAAAGAAGTGAATTGAATAAAATGATCGATTTACTATCTAACGGTAACCGAGTTTTTATTCTACAAGGAGGACTGGAATAATGAATCTAATCAATAAGAAAGTTACACACAAGCGTTTTGGTCTGGGTAGTATAGTTAAGCATAATGAGTCTATCATTGAAATAAATTTCGCATCGGAAAATAAAAAATTTGTTTTCCCTGATGTATTTGGAAAGCATCTAAAACTACATGATAAAAGTGATGCTAATTTACTTGAAAAAATTATACAAAAAAAGGAAATGGAACGAAAAGAGGAAGAATGGAAGAAGGAAGAGGAAATAAAATTACAACGAAAAAACCAGGAACTCCGTTTGGAACATGAAAAAATTATGAAATATCATAAACTGCATCCAGCGTCCCAAATGGTTTTTTGGTGTGACACAGAAGAACAGAATATATCTTTTTCAGAGTGGAAGGTTTTCTCTGGTGTAATAAAAAGTGGTAATAACAAGGGGAATCCAAACAAACCCATCCGCTTGAACCAAAATAGTGCAGTCCTGTTAACAGCAAGAGATTCGGGCATGCCTGAAAAAGACAGACGTATCTTAGGTGTCTATATGGTGGAGGAGGATTTTATCGGTAAGCTTTGTGAAGATGGGAATATTCCTGCTCATTCAAAATATAGACTCCAACTTACAGAAAAGGAATCGGATCAGATGCTTTTCTGGAAATATTATGTGAACGAAAAATTCCCTGATAAAATGACATGGAATACAGGTAAATACCGTTATTTTGATAATGTATGGATGGCTCAAATTTTGCTTGATATAGTTTCAGTGAGAAGTGACCCAAAGGAACAAGAGCTGGCACAACAATTTTTTAAACATTTTTGTAAAATGAATCAGATAACAGAGCAAGATTTGCCAAAGCCTAACGGTGCATTAAAGCGTATTTAGACGTTAGCATTATAAATAATTAAAGATATTTTAAAATAATAAAAAGATGTTCCGCTAAAATTAGGGAACACCTTTTTATTTTGAATCAATTTTCTTTTTGAAAATGCTTTTTTAGAAACTGGATGATATCATGAAATGCGTTTTGCACAGTCACGCTTTGCCAATCTTCATCAAAAACATGTTTGCCGTTTGGGATAGTAATCAATTTGTTTTCTACCCCGGCTTTCGTCAATGCTTCAGACATGAGTACGGATTGTTCATACGGTACATCTTCATCTTGTGTGCCGTGTAGCAAAAGTGTCGGTGGATACTCCGCATTTACGGAATAAAGCGGACAAAACGATGCAAGCTCTGTTTTGGTCAGCCCGCTTATTTTATCAATCCAATCCCCCGTTTGTCGGGCATGTAAATAAATAGCATATCTTTTTTGGATCGGTCCAACAGTAATAATCTCATTTGACACGAGCATGTCGGCAAGTTCTTTTGGAACGGCTGTCATGGTTTGATAGTGAGGGCTTGGTTTCAATGCCCAATCACCGGTAAGATCACCATATCCATAAAACGAGACAATGGCTTGCGGTTTGATATCGAATGTGCCAGCTAAAAGGGCAAGGTAGCCGCCAGCTGAGCCACCGATTACAGCTATTTTTTCTGGATCATAGTCAAACTGTTTCACACCCTCAAACTTTACCCAAGAAAGAGCATCCTCAATATCAGTTTTTATGTCAGGAAGTTTTGTTTCAGGTGCAAGGCGATAATCAATTGACACTACATTAAACCCTGCCTGTACATAAAATTCAGCCTGTTCTGCTTTCAAATCTTCTCTAGATCCCCACAATAGTCCGCCGCCATGAATATAGACAATAACAGGAGCAAACTGTATAGAAGTAGGATAAAAATCCGCTTTTATTTCGAATTGTTCACTTTTTTTATAAACGATCGTTGTTTTCATCTTGTTGAAACCCACACCTTCTCTAAAATAGTCAATGTTTTTTATATAGTGTAACAAAACGGTGAAATTATCAATTTTTTGATACACAGAAAAATAATTCATCTCAATTTATCTTTTTTTACTAAAAAAGATCCCGTTTTTTTATCTCTATTGTCAAATGAATCTCTGCTTCACTGTCTATATAATTAATTAGTAAAAATTATAATAAAAAATCGTTAGTAGAATAGGTATTTGTTGAAAGCGCTTACTACATATTTCATTGATCTATAAAAACAGTGCATTTAGGGAATGATTTATGATGAAGAAATGATTTTCCTAGGGCAAAAAATATTGAAGAGGTGTTTTTGTAAATGGCAAAAATTTTGGTAGCAGGTGAAATTCCGCAAAAGGGATTAGATCTGTTAACTGCAGAGCACGAAGTAGAGGTGTTCCCGGGCGATACATTAATTTCTGAAGAGGAATTGAAAGAACGTATCCAAGATAAGGATGCCCTGCTAAGTTTATTATCAACACCTGTCACAAAAGAAATGATTGACCTGGCACCGAATTTGAAAATTATCGCAAATTATGGAGCAGGCTTCAACAATGTAGATTTTAAGTATGCAGCATCCAAAGGAATCCCTACAACCAATACACCGATCGCCTCTACTGCAGCAACAGCAGATTTAACGATGGCTCTTTTGTTAGCAGTAGCAAGAAGGGTAGTAGAAGGTGATGAGGTATGCCGAACAGTTGGATTTAACGGCTGGGCACCACTGTATTTCCGAGGGCGTGAGGTAACAGGGAAAACAATTGGTATTGTGGGATTTGGACAGATTGGACAAGCCGTAGCAAAAAGAGCAGCAGCGTTTGACATGAAAGTTTTATACTACAGCCCAAATCGAAAAAGCGAAGAAATAGAGCAATCATTAAACGCAACATATGTTTCATTTGATGAATTGCTAACGCAAGCGGACTTTATCACGCTGAATTGTTCGTATGACCCAAGCATGAAACACATGTTTAGTGCGAAACAATTTGAAATGATGAAAAGCACAGCGTATTTAATCAATTGTGCGCGCGGTCCAATTGTAGAAGAAGCAGCTCTTGTAGCGGCTTTGAAAGAAAGAGTAATTGAGGGAGCAGCTTTAGATGTCTTTGAATTTGAACCTGCCATTGGAGAGGGATTGAAACAACTAAAAAATGTTGTATTAACACCTCATATTGGCAATGCTACATTTGAAGCGCGTGATGCGATGGCAGTAATGGCTGCTGAAAATATTGTAAAAGCATTAAATGGCGAAGCTCCGAATTATGTAGTGAACGGTGTGGTTTAAACGGATAAAGGAAGTATAACCTTTATCTTCAGTTAGATTAGGGAGGAACAGCAATGACGTATGATTTGATTATTAAAAATGGAAATGTTGTATTTCGTGATGGTGTCCGTCAAGTGGATATCGGAGTGAAGGATGAAAAGATTTTTGCTATAGCTGAAAAAATAACGGATGAAGCAAAAGAAGTGATCGATGCGAGCGGACAATATGTGATGCCTGGAATGGTCGACACACATGTGCATATTAGTGAACCTGGTCGAACAGAGTGGGAAGGATTTGAAACAGGATCGAAAGCAATGGCAGCCGGCGGTACGACAAGTTATGTGGAAATGCCACTAAATGCATTGCCTGCAACGATTAATAAAGAAGCACTTGATCTGAAACTGGAAGCAGCGGTTAATCAAAACTATGTGGACTATGGTTTCTACGGCGGACTTGTACCTGGTAATATAGATAAGCTACAAGAAATGGCAGACGCAGGAGTTCTGGCGTTTAAATGTTTCCTTTCTGATATTACGAGTGATATTCCTGGGGACTTTACACATGTCGATGATTATACGATGTATAAAGGCATGCAAAAGATAGCTGAATTGGGCGGGATTTTATGTATACATGCTGAAAACCCATCTATTACTTCTAAGCTTACTGAGGAAATGATTAAAGAAGGACGTACATCTGCAGCGGACTATGAGGATTCTCGTCCAATTTTCACCGAAGTGGAAGCTGTTCAACGCGTCATTTTATTAGCCAAAGAAACAGGGTGTAAATTGCATTTAGTGCACATCAGTACATCAGAAGCTATTCAAGTCATCCAAAAAGCCCGTTTCGAGGGATTGGATGTAACAGTGGAATCATGCCCGCACTACTTTGCGATGAATACTGAGGATTTAGTGGAAATCGGTCCGAGAGCAAAATGTCAGCCGCCACTTCGAAAACCAAAAGACCAAGCAAAATTATGGGACGAGCTATTGAATGGCAATATTGACTGGCTAACTTCAGACCATTCACCTTGTACAGAAGACTTGAAACAAGGAAACGTATTTGAAGCATGGGGCGGAATTAGCGGCGTTCAAAACAACGTGGACTTAATGTTTGATTTAGCTGTAAAACAGCGCGGTTTAGCAGTTGAAAAGTTTGTTGATTTGATTGCATATAATCCTGCCAAACGCTTTAACTTACCTAACAAAGGCGAGATTGCTGTTTCTAAGGATGCAGACATTATTTTAGTAGATCCGAATCAATCATATGTCGTGAGAAGAGAAGATTTATACTACAAAAACAAACATAGTGCCTACGAGGGCAGAAAAATCGACTGCCGTGTAACGAAAACAATTGTGCGCGGAAATGTAGTGTTCGATTTACAAGAAGGAATCGTAGGGGAACCAATCGGAAAACTATTGTCTGCTGTAAAGTAAATAGAATTTCGAACTTTTTTAAGTAAAGGGAGAGCGTTTTATCATGACAAATTATGATTTGATTATAAGAAACGGTTACATTGTAACCTCTGAGTCAGTTGCCAAAGGAGATATTGCTGTTAAGGATGGCAAAATCGCCGAAGTATCAATTGATAAGGAAATCAGCGCAACAGCCGCTAAAGAAATAAATGCAGAAGGCCTTCATGTTTTCCCAGGTCTCATAGATTCTCACGTGCACTTTAATGAACCTGGCAGAACAGAATGGGAAGGCGTTGAAACAGGTAGTAAAAGTTTAGCGGCAGGCGGAGTAACTGCTTACTTTGATATGCCTTTAAACAGTACACCTCCAACAATCAATAAAGAAAACTTAGAGTTGAAAAGAAAGCTTTCCGAGGAAAAGTCGGTTGTGAACCCTTACTATTGGGGCGGGCTGGTACCGGAGAATATTGAAAATTTACAGGAACTCTATGACAACGGTGTCATCGGCTTTAAAGCGTTTATGTCGCCAAGTGGTATTGAGGATTTCCATCATGCAGACGATCAAACCCTTTACAAAGGCATGCAAGAAATTGCTTCTATTGGTTCACTACTTGCTGTCCATGCAGAAAGTACAGTGATTTGCGAACAGCTTGCGGAGAAGAAATTGCAAGAAGGGAAAACATCTGCGCGTGATTTTGTAGAATCACGACCGATTATTTCAGAAATCGAAGCTGTTCGACGAATTATCTCTTATGCTGAAGCAACGGGCTGTAAATTGCATATCGTGCATGCAAGCAGCAGAAAAGTAGTACAAGAAGTGGAAGAAGCAAAACGCAGAGGCGTAGATGTGACAGTTGAAACATGTGGACATTATTTATCGTTAACTGTAAAAGACCTAGAAGAAAAAGGGGGCTTGGCAAAATGTGCGCCTCCTCTACGAGATCAAGACGAGTTAGAAGATTTATGGGTAGCCGTTGCGAATGGTGAAATTGACGTGATTTCTTCTGACCACTCTCCAGCGCCAGCTTCCATGAAGACAATTACGGATAACTACTTCGAAGGTTGGGGTGGCATTTCTGGAGCGCAATCTACGTTTAACATCATGCTGACAGAAGGCTATGCAAAACGTAACTTACCTTTAGAAAAGATTGTTACTTTAATGGCAACAAATCCTGCGAAAATCTTCGGATTAGCCAATAAAGGGAATATTGCTGTTGGCTATGATGCTGATTTCGCTATCGTAAATTTAAATGAAAGCTTTACGTTAGAAAAAGAAGATTTATTCTATCGTCATCAACATTCACCATATGTAGGCATGACATTTAAAGGCAAAGTAAACTCAACTATTGTAGACGGTAACATTGTTTATGAAGGCGGGCATTTTCTAAAAGGATAAACGTTTCATAACAGTAAAAAGGGCAAAACAGGGCTGAGACATCTCTCTGCCCTTTTGTTCTAGAAGAAGGGAGGAGAGCTATTTGGAATTTCGAGTCAGGGATATTTTAAAGTTACCTTCTCTTAAAGGAGCGGTTGTTTTAAGCGGGGAACAATACTTGCATAAAATTGTAGCAGGTTCCACGATTATGGAGGCGCCAGACATTACGGACTGGTTAAAGGGTGGAGAGCTAATTTTAACAAGTTTATACCCAATCCGTTTTTTTGATGAAGAAGAGCAAAAGCAGTTTATTGCAAAGCTAGCGGAAAAAGAAGTGAGTGCATTAGTCATTAAAACACATCGTTTTGTAAAAGAGATTCCCCAGTCCATCATCGATGAAGGGGAGAAGTGTCAGTTGCCAATTATTCAAATTCCTAAAGATGTTCCATATGTTGATATCTTGTATCCTGTGATGGAGGAAATTTTGAATACGCAAGTAAAAAAACTTCAGTACTATAAAGAAATCCACGACCAGTTTACAGCTTTGTCATTGGCTGATGAAAGTCCGGAGAAAATCATTGCCACATTAGAGAAGCTGATTGGAAATCCTGTAGCCCTGTTTGACCGAAATTTCTTTTGTATAGCATCCACAATCCCTTCTCTCACTAATTTTGAAATTGTGGAAAAAAATTACCGTTTTGACAAGAAGGAAGAGATGAAATTTCCGCATTATCGTCAAACTGTTAAATACTTGGAACAACCCGAGAAAATCGGACATCAAATAGTCGTTCCGATTGAAACGATTAATCATATCAAAACATATTTATTAATCGATGAAGTGAATAAACCGCTAGAAGAACTTGATTTTATCGCAGTCGAAAATGCGGCAACTTCGCTTTCGCTTGAATTAGTGAAAAAATTTGCTGTGGCGGAAGTAGACAAACGGTTTAAAAATGATTTACTGGAACAATTGATCGAGGGGAAATTGCCAGCCAATATCCTTTACCAAAATGCCAACCTGATTGGCTGGGATATAGAAGGGGCATTTGCGGTTGTGTTATTCAAAATAGCCAAAAATAATGAACGCCTCTCTACACAGCAAGTGAAGCGCGGAATATCGAATGGAAATGAAGAGACATTGCTTCATGAAGCCATTTATAAGTATGTACCGAATGCCATTATAGGCAGTAAAAGCGGTTTAAAAGTAGTGCTTTGGAAAATCAATAGGGAAGATCAAGACTGGTTGGTCAAAATCAAAGAGAAAGTAGCCACTATCTTGCATCTGGTGAAAAAACAAGATAACGAAATAATTACTCAAGTCGGGATAGGGACGTTATCAGACCATATAAATAATATTTCCGAAAGTTATAAAAAAGCGCAAGATGCCTTGGAATTTGGAGAGATTTTAAACGGGAAAGAGTCCGTCACCTCCTATTCCGAATTAGGAGTATTTAGAATGCTCGGTCAATTTACCGATTCCGAAGAGTTAAAGACGTTTATCCCGCCATCTTTACAAAGGCTGCTAAACTATCAACAGGTCAATAAAACAGATTTATTAACAACGTTAAAAGTTTTTTTACAGTGCAATCAAAATGCGACAAAAGCATCTCAACTTCTTTTTATCCATCATAAAACAGCTGTTTATCGAATTGAACGAATCAAGGAAATTACAGGGATGAATTTTGATGATGCCGAAGAGATGCTATTAGTTCAAATTGGATTAAAGATTATTGAACTTCTTGAACGAGAAAAAATTCATAAATATTAAAAGTTATTACTCAAAAAAATTTAGGAGTGTTATTAGATGGTTAGAAACACATATCGCGGAAAAAATGTAACAGCGTCAGGACCTTATTCACATGCAGTAGAAGCAGACAATTTTGTTTTTTTATCTGGACAGACAGCAATGAATGCGGAGACAGGAGAAAATTTGCAAGGAAATATTGCAGAACAAACGAAGCGATGCTTTAAAAATCTGATCCAAGTATTAGAGGCGGCTAATCTAACATTGGATGATGTCGTAAAAGTCAATGTATATCTAACAGATATGAATAATTTTACTGCTATGAATGAAGTATATAAAACGTTCTTCAATGAACCATATCCAGCTAGAACTTGTGTGGCAGTTTTAGCATTGCCATTAGGCGCGGAAGTAGAGATTGAAATGATTGCCAAGAGAAAAGCGTGAGTAGTTGATCCGCAGGGCACTGGTATAAATTCCAGTGCTTTTTCTTTTTGAAAATATCATTTTGTAGCATACTATGCTGTCATATTGCTCAACCTATTCTATATTTAATTTTCTGTATTTTCTCATAGCATTTTTGTTCATTATGCACAAAGAGTTGTTCAATTGCGCTGTTATCTTAACGGTTGTTATGCAGTATACATAGCAGGCGTTTGTGCATTTTGTTTAATGGTCATAAAGACCTCCTTAATAAAGGTGTGTATAATAAATAATGTTCTTAATGAAAACGTTTGCGATAAGATGATAATGTTGTTTAAATAAGGTTTTAATGTTATTTAGCTAATTGAAATGAAATCCCTTTTATAGCAAAAAAATACCATTGTAAATGAAAATTTTATGTAGTGGGATAATTAAAATGCTAAAAGGTTAAACTTTTATTTATCATCTAGAAGAAACGTGGCTTTAAACACATCATATCGTAAAAAGGAGTGTAGCAAATGTCTATAGCGAAAGACAGTTACGATACAGAAGTTACGCAGGTTGGACAAATTACGGGACTGGATGAATCACTACATCCGAAGTCTGATAAAGATCGGACTGTTAAGCCTAGGGATTATGTCTTTATGTGGATAGGCGATGGCGTTAACATAGGAAATATGACGTTAGGAGCCAGCGTAATTGTAGCGGGAATCGCAACTTTAAACATCTTCCAAACAATGCTGGCAGCTTTAATCTCTATTGCCATCATCTCGACTATTTTTGCTTTAAATGATCGAGTAGGCTATCGTACTGGTATACCATACGTTGTACAGCTTAGAATGACATTCGGAATCAAAGGGAAAGTCATTTCGTCATTACTACGCGGTATACCCGCCATCGTCTGGTACGGTATCCAGAGCTGGATTGGCGGTACTGCTTTGAATGAAATAGCAAAGATTGTTACAAATGGATCGTTTGATAACATTTTTATTTGCTTCGTAGCTCTTCAACTATTCCAAATTGTCCTTTCCCAATTCGGCTTCCATGCTATTAAATGGGTAGAGACGATTGCATCTGTTGTTTTCATGATCGGACTGATTTATGTTCTTTGGATTCTTGTAACTCAGTATAGTACTGAAATTACTCAAACTTTGATACAAGCAGAAGGTTCATGGGGCTTGCCATTCTTTGGACTTATTATGGTCTTTTTAGGGAATTATGCGGGGATCTTTGTAAGTGCTGCCGACTATTCTCGAGAACTGACAACGGGTCTAAGTGATAAAAAGCGCGGATTATTATACTTCCTTCCGATTACTGTTTCATATGGTTTTGTTATTCTTATTGGGGCGATGTTGGCTGCTGCGACAGGTGTAACGAATCCTGCAATGGCACTTCCAATGATTATCGAGAATCCGTATCTTTCGGTAGGTGTCTCAGCATTTATCGTGATTACAGTAATTGCGACAAATATGGTAGCAAATATCATTCCACCAACGTATGTAATTACATTGCTAACAAAATTAAAATATAGAGCTTCTGTAACGATAGCAGGACTACTTGCTTTAGGTGCATTCCCTTGGTTGCTTATTCAAGAGTCATCGGCTAAAGGTCTGAATTTGTTTGTTCTCATTTATTCAGCATTTTTAGGTCCGGTTGTTGCAATACTCTTAGTCGATTATTACATTTTAAGAAAACAAAAATTGGATATTAATGATGTATACGATGAAAAAGGTCCTTATACTGGATATAATCCAGCAGGTTTGCTTGCCATGTTTATTGGTGCAGCCGCAGCCTTTATAGAGGTAGACCTAGCTTGGATCATTGGTTTAGTAGTAGCGGGAACAGCTTACTATCTTCTATCGAAATATGCCTTTAAAGATTCAAGTTTCAAAAAAGGAACGATTTTCGAGAAATAAATATTTGTTGAAAATGCCTCGAGGAGAATATTCTTCTCGAGGCATTTTTATTGTTTCTTTGCTCAATGGGTTTTTCTAAAATGTATATTATTCGCCTTTTTCTTGATGGCAAAAGGCGATTCAATGCAGAAAAAGAGTTGTCTCAGCCACTGTACGAGACAACTCTTTTTTCTCTGCTCAGGAACGATTCTTACGTTTTTCCTTGGCTAAATGCGCCTTCCTCTTCTTGCAGAATAGAGCCGATGATAAGCGCTACGCGTACCCGCAGGGAGTCAGCTGGATCGCGGAGGGAGCAGCTTAGTAATTCTTCTATTTTTTCTATTCGATATTTTACCGTATTTCGATGGACGAATAATTTTCTGGATGTTTCCGAAATCTCGCATTGGGCATCTAAGTAAACTTCAATCGTCTTTACTAGCTCCTGCTCTTCCTTTGTTTTTGGATAAGCCAACGATTTTAAGGTGTTTTCGTAAAGAGCTTTTAAGTCTTTACGAGGGAGGGACTTCAATAGTTCCTCCAAATCCTTTGTTTTGTAATATTTTATAAAGCCCTTTAGATTTTGTTCGTATCCTGTCAGGATTGCTTCCTCAGCCTGATAATAAGCGTTTGGTATTTCTGTAAGCGAGGGCACTGAATGGCTTACTCCAAAGGAAAGAGTGAAATCTCCATTGAAGCTTGCTTGGACATTTTCTATGAATTGCGTGATTTTATTAATTTCTTCATCGCTATATTTAGGGAATTGTAAAATCATGGCGAAATATTTTCCTTTTGTGAATAAAGTAGCTGCTAAATTTTCGTCTATAATTTCATCTTCAAGTTGGTCGTAAACCGTATTATGCAGCTCTCCGACTTTCTTTTCATAAAGCTGCAACGATTCATATACTTCCCCTTGGGCATCTATTGTACATACTACACAAACATTATCCATGCCTTTTCGGAGCCCATAATAGTTCGAACGGCTATTTATTTCTTCATCGGAATGGATTTTCATCTCGATTAAATCAGAGAAGAAGTTATTCTTTAACAATCTTGAATTTTCTTCGATTGCTTGCTCTTTTACTATTGTAAATGAAATCACATTGGCGGCCTGTTCGATTGCCATTTGTGAAGAAGGATAAGGTAAAGTAAGCGAATCGAAAATAACCAGCATGCTTGGATACTGACGCTTCGTATGAACCGGGAAAGTTGAAACACTTTGATGATCCCTTGATGGAGGGGAAAAAGTTAACCCTTCACGCGCAGCAGGTAAGTCTTCTTTCACTTTTTGAAGGATTTCTTGTTTAATAGCTAGCATTGATTCCTTAGAAAAATCATTGCTTTGCGCAATAATTTCTCCTCTATGATTCAATAAGAGAGCCGGACGTGCCAATAGATGACTTAACTGTTCTACTAGAGCACTTAAACTGTAACCTTTTATAAGCATATTAGAAAACTCTTTTTGAACGTGCAAAGCATAGTACAGTTGCTCTGCCTCATGGTCATTCAAATAATTCAAGATATGGCGGGAAACTTCACCCAATGTATGGTTGGTCGGTAAATCAATGATTGGGAATGCAAGATTATCGGCAAGCAATTTCACTTCTAGTGGCAAGTGTTGGAAAAATCGACTGATTTTGATGACAAGACCCGAACAGTTTAAATCGTGCATTTGTTTGATTAATTTACAAAATTCATCCGTATCATCCTTAAACGCATATCCAGTTGAAAGGAGAAGGTGGTTTTCAGCCAAAAAGTTAATCACGTCAGGTGTATCAGATATATTTACAGATTGTACATTTCTTGTTAGACCGCGATGGCCGGCAAGTACAACACTTTCTTTCATACCTTCTAATATAAATAAATCATTGATAGTTTTCATGCAAAAATCCCCTCTATAAAAAATCTATAATTCACCTTGTTAGGATGTCCACTTTAAGTTGAAAGTAAACAAAAACCAAAGCGTAAATTAGCCATAGTAAACAATGACAATTTCGATGGCTAACTGTAAACTAGAATAGATAAAGGTCAAAAATAAGGGAATACTATAGATTGGATATATAATTTTTTATTCAAAGGAGATACATTCCTGCAGCAACTTTCTAGCAACTGCTCTTGCAATGGAGTCGTTTCAATTTGGTTTTTGGAGAGCACCATATTGATATGAATGCAGGAGCAAAATGGAGTTGTTTTATTCGAAATTAGTTTGGTACAAGTAAATATAACACATCTCGCTGAGTTACTGGTCTTTTGAAGTGCATTATTAGTGTTGCCTATTTTTCCCTAAGTTAAAATAGACAGAACTGACAAATCATGAGCTGCAACTGTGCTATTATGAAATGGAATGTTTTATATTCGTGCTCCAAACTTTTTAGGCAGAATGACAGGCTTGCTTAGCTGTAACTGTGAGAAAGGATTATGTCATTCAGTATTTATTAGGCTCATTGTTTTATCCCGTAAGGATGTTCATATTCAAGTGAAATTAGGGGTATTTAAGAGAGTTATTTATAAAAGAAAAGGTGATTGCTATTAACGAGTTATTAAAATCAAGTAACTGGATTTCGGGCTTACAGTGGCTCTTTTTTATTTTTACAAACATCGTTGTCATACCTATCACTGTTGGAGCGGCTTTTGGACTTTCGCCAAGTACAATTGTTAATATGCTTCAGCTGTCCTTTATCGTGACAGGATTGGCATGTATCATTCAGGCGTTTTTTGGACATAAGCGAGCTATTATGGAAGGTCAATCCGGACTATGGTGGGGCGTTATTTTAATGCTTTGCAATACGGCGGTAGCCCAAGGAATGTCTCTCTCTGTTTTAGGGGGCAGTTTAACGGTTGGAATTATCATTACCTCGATTTTGACTATGTTGATTGGTC
This sequence comes from Lysinibacillus odysseyi, assembly GCA_014595895.1. Taxonomy (GTDB): domain Bacteria; phylum Bacillota; class Bacilli; order Bacillales_A; family Planococcaceae; genus Lysinibacillus_B; species Lysinibacillus_B odysseyi_A. The sequence continues at coordinate 101,216 of JABUKB010000004.1, forward strand.
TAACAGGGCTAGGACCTCATATAAGCAAGTTATTTAAGCCTGCCGTAATGGGTGTATTTATGTTCTTGTTTGGCTGTCAATTAATTGGCATATTTTTAAAAGGGATGCTAGGCATTCCATTTGGTAATCAGGCAGCGGATGCCACTATTAATGTGTCTGTCTCTTTATTATCGATCGTAATAGCAGCTGCTGTAATTGTCATCAGTGTGAAGGCACCTTCAAGTATTCGAAGATATGGTTTACTTATCGGAATTATCGTTGGCTGGATTGTATATGTACTTATTTTTGATACGACAAGTGCAGTCAGTGAAACGACATCTTTTGGCCTTGAGCTCTTCCCGTTAGGAGAGCCTGCATGGGACATCGGAATTATTATTACGACTGTGATAGCAGGATTATTAAACTCGGCAAACACATTTGGCGCATTAAAAGGTACGGAAAGCATGTATAACGTGGAAACGACTAAATCTGAATATAGAGCTTCCTTTACGATTACAGGTATCTTCACTCTTATAGCAGGGTTTTTCGGGCTTGTTCCCAACTCACCTTATGTATCTTCAATTGGTTTCCTAAGCCAAACAGGTATTATACAAAGAATTCCCTTTGTGCTTGGTGGGTTTATGTTCCTTGTTATGGGTCTTATTCCGCCTATCGGTCACTTTTTCTCCCAGCTTCCATTAAGCGTGGGTAGTGCAGCGTTATTTGTTTCTTATTTACTGCTTTTGAATTCTTCACTGAATTTCTTCAAACAGATAGAATTCAATACAGTGAATATCTATCGTTCAGCTGTTCCGTTATTTGTAGGGGTTGTGATTATGACCCTGCCAGCTTCGTATTTCATTACCATTCCTAGTGTCATCCGTCCGGTTCTTAGCAGCGGATTATTAGTAGGGATTATTCTGGCTCTGCTATTAGAGAACCTTTTTAATTGGGACAAGTACGGGAATGAACAGAAAGATAGCCAAAAAGCTGCGGTGAGCACGATTGGCGATAAAAATGATTAACAGGCAGATTGCTGAAATAGTGTGATGAAAAAAGGGTGCGGGATTTTCTCGCACCTTTTTGTTATGCACTGAAAAGGCAGCTTTTATCCATACAGGTTAAATGAAGTATAAAACTTTATCTATCTATGCCAAAGAATGTTTTTATAGCAATGTTTATAATGAGAATGGAGCTAAAGACCACATATTAAAGAAAAAACAATTCAATGCATACTATCCGCATGTATTACAAACAATAAATAGCGTTACCTAATAATGATAAACATTACATAGCGCGGAAAAGGGTGGTGAAATAGGTGAACGATATGAAAGACGTTATACAGAAACTTGATCATTTAGCTGAAGAAACAGCTGGCAGACTTGAATGGTTAGGTGAATTCGGAAAAGATCCTGAAGGCGGAGTTTCTCGTTTACTCTATACAAAAGAGTGGGTTGAAGGTCAACACGCATTAAAAGAATGGATGGAAGAAGAAGGCCTGGAAGCTCAATTTGATGACATTGGGAATTTATACGGGACTTTAAAAGGAAAAAACACAAACGAAACTATTTTAACTGGCTCCCATGTGGATACTGTAAAAAATGGCGGTCGTTTTGATGGTGCATACGGCATTGTTGCCGGAATTATTGCATTGAAATACTTGAAAAAACATTTTGGTCAACCATTAAGAAACATCGAAGTCGTTTCGATGGCTGAGGAAGAGGGAAGTCGTTTCCCTTATGCATTCTGGGGTTCCAAAAATATAGTGGGATTAGCTAAAAGTGAAGATGTAAAAGACATGACGGACTTTGAAGATATTCCTTTTGTGGAAGCAATGTCAAAAGCCGGCTTCCAGTTTAAAGCGGATGAAACAGCAAAGCGTGAGGATATCAAGGCATTTGTAGAACTGCATGTAGAACAAGGAAGCGTTCTGGAAACGGAAAAGATTCCGGTAGCGGTTGTCTACAGCATTGTAGGACAAAGACGTTTTACTGTTGAAATTACAGGGGAAGCAAATCATGCAGGCACGACGCCTATGGGCTACCGAAAAGATGCTGTTTATGCAGCTAGCCAAATGATATTTGATATTATTTCGATGGCTAGAAAAGAGGGAGATCCTCTTGTAACAACAGTCGGCAAGATTGAAGCCCAACCGAATATTGTAAACGTGGTTCCTGGAAAGGCGATTTTCACGATAGATGTTCGTCACACAAATAAAGAAGCATTAGTTAACTTTACAGAACAGATGACGGAAAGAATCAATCAAATTTCAAAAGAGCATGGCGTTGAAACAGTGATTGATATGTGGATGGATGCTGATCCGGTTCCAATGGATGCAAACATTGTTGGACTTATTGAAAATCAGTTTAAGGAAAATGGTTTAAACTATAAATTAATGCACAGTGGTGCAGGCCATGATTCTCAAATTTTTGCTCCGGTTGTGCCAACTGCTATGCTATTTGTGCCTAGCAGAAAAGGAATCAGCCACAACCCGGCTGAATTTACAGAGCCGAAAGACTTAGCTGAAGGGGTAAAGGGACTTATCGGTGCTCTTTATGAGTTAGGCTATAAATAATTTCATCAAATGTAAACGTATTCTTAAAAGTGTGTGAAGTTAATGAATCACACATTGCATAGAGAAAAAACTAATTAGGTAGAGGAGATATTATTATGGGATACCCTAAAGATTTACTTTCTAGTCGTTCAATTATTAAACATGGTTTATACGCTTTAATCGCACCAGAAGGTTTGGTGAATAATATTATTCCTGGTTTTGAAAACTGCACAATGTCAATTTTAGGTTCTCCACAACTAGGTGCAACTTTCGTGGATTACATTGTAACTATGCATGAAGGCGGCAAAAACAGCCAAGGCTATTGCGGACAAGCAGACGTGGAGTGCTTTGTTTACGTATTAAGCGGAAAAGTAAAAGCTAAAGCTGGCGATCAAGAATTTATCCTAGGAGAAAGCGGATATCTTTATTGCCCACCTGGCGTAACAATGTATTTAGAAAACATGGAAGCAGGAGATTCTCGCCTGTTCCTTTATAAACAAAAATATAAACCGCTTGAAGGACGTAAACCTTGGGTAGTTTCAGGTCACTCTAACGATATTGAATACAGAGATTATGATGAAATGCACAATGTTCATATTAAAGATTTATTGCCGATGGATCTTGATTTCGATATGAACTTTCACATTTTATCTTTCGATCCGGCAGCCAGCCATCCGTTTATTGAAACGCATTATCAGCAACACGGTGCTTACTTACTTTCTGGTGAAGGTATGTATAACCTTGACAATGAGTGGATTCCGGTTAAAAAAGGCGATTACATTTTCATGGGTCCATATGTGCACCAAGCAGCCTATGCTGTTGGAAGAGAACCATTAACGTATGTTTATTCTAAAGACTGTAATCGTGACCCAGAATTATAATCTGCAATCAATGAGGTGCAAAAAATGAGAATTTCAAGAGAGGACTTAAAAAGTCTAATCAAAACAAAATTGAATAAGGCTGGACTGCAAGAAGAACATGCTGACCAGGCTGCAGAAGTACTCGTATTTGCAGACGAAAGAGGGATTCATTCCCACGGTGCAATGCGTGTAGAATATTACGCTGAGCGAATTGCTAAAGGCGGGATTAACACAAACCCTGACTTTAGATTTGAAAAAACGGGTCCTTGTTCAGGAATTTTCCATGCTGATGGCGGAAACGGTCATACAGCTGCCAAATTGGCAATGGACGAAGCCATTGCAATGGCAAAAGAAAGTGGCATTGCTATTGTTGGTGTAAGAGATATGTCTCACAGCGGGGCAATTTCTTACTTTACGCAACAAGCGGCAGAAGCAGATTTAATTGGGCTTACAGTTTGCCAATCTGACCCAATGGTTGTTCCGTTTGGTGGGGCAGAGCCTTACTACGGTACAAATCCAATTGCTTTTGCAGCACCAAGTGCGGAAAAAGGGAAATTCATCACGCTAGATATGGCAACAACTGTTCAAGCATGGGGGAAAATCCTGCATGCTAGATCGAAAAATGAATCGATTCCTGATACATGGGCAGTAGATAAAAACGGTGAACCAACAACAGATCCATTTAGCGTAAATGCGTTATTGCCGATTTCTGGACCAAAAGGCTACGGCCTTATGATGATGGTTGACGTTTTATCTGGTATTTTACTTGGCCTTCCATTTGGAAACAAAGTATCTTCCATGTACGAAGATTTAACTGCATACCGTAAATTAGGGCAACTTCACATCGTGATTAACCCAGCGTTCTTCGGAGCCATTGACCGCTTCAAGAATGATATTTCTCAAACAATGGATGATTTAAATGGAATCAAGCCTGCACCAGGGTTCTCGAAAGTTTTATATCCTGGCCAAAACAATGACGTTGTAATTGAAGAATACAAGCAAAACGGTATTGAAATTGTTGATGATATTGTGGAGTATTTACGTTCGGATGTCATCCATAATAATCAATACGATTCAAAGGATCCGTTTGCTAAGTAGTATTTATCGTATTTAGATAAATAGCCGAAAGGCAAATTCACAAGGGGTGAGAGCGAATGAGAGTATCGAAAGAGCAGTTGCACAAATTAATTATGGATAAGCTTCATAAGGCTGGATTAACTGAAGAACACGCTAGTGGTGTAGCAGATGTTCTTGTTCACGCAGATGCACGAGGTGTACATTCCCACGGAGCAATGCGAGTAGAATATTATGCTGAAAGAATTGCCAAAGGCGGCATTAATCGAAATCCGGATTTTAAATTTGAAAAAACAGGTCCATGTACAGCTGTATTTCACGGTGATAATGGAGTAGGGCATGTAGCAGCTAAACAGGCAATGGATGAAGCAATCAAAATGGCAAAGGAAAACGGTGTGGCTGTAGTAGGTGTAAGCAGAATCGGTCACAGCGGTGCACTTTCTTATTTTGTACAGCAAGCAGCCAATGCCGATTTAGTTGGTATTTCAGTATGTCAATCTGATCCGATGGTCGTTCCGTTTGGTGGAGCAGAACCTTATTATGGGACAAATCCTATTGCGTTTGCTGCACCAGGACAAGATGGCAAACATATTACGTTTGATATGGCGACTACTGTTCAGGCTTGGGGAAAAATTCTTCATGCAAGATCGAAGAATGAAGCAATTCCAGATACATGGGCTGTTGATAGCAACGGGGAACCAACAACAGATCCATTCAAAGTAAATGCGTTATTGCCGATTGCTGGACCAAAAGGTTATGGCCTCATGATGATGGTGGACGTTCTTTCTGGAATCCTATTAGGACTTCCATTTGGAAACAAAGTATCTTCTATGTACCATGATTTAACGGAACATCGAAATCTAGGACAACTTCATATCGTTATTAATCCAGAGTATTTCACGGGATTAAGTTCTTTTAAAGAAGCTATTTCTCAAACAATGCAAGATTTAAATAACATTAAACCAGCTCCAGGATATAACCAAGTGTATTATCCAGGACAGAGAAGTGCCGAAAGAGAAGAAGCATATGAAAAGGACGGCATTGAAATTGTAGATCATATCTATGAATACTTAACTTCAGATGTTGTTCACAACAACTCCTATGATAATAAAAGCCCTTTTGCAAAATAATAAATAAACATGCTGTAGGAAAGGGCGGCTTGAGAGAAAGTCGCCCTTCTTAAATTGGGTAATGGTAATATTTTCAATAAATTTCCTGCATATAAATATCAGGGTTTAAAATTTTCTGATAATTGATAGGTAGTAATCATACAAGTCGTTTTAGGTAAACGTAAAAAAGAAGAAGAGGTGCAAATACACATGCTTTATACAATTGTAAAACAGAATTCTTATCAGGATTCAGTTAACTTAATGCTTCTTACAAACAAGATTTCAACAATGGAAGGCATTAACAAAGTTCAAATCATGATGGGAACTCCAGCCAATAAGGATATCTTAAAAGCAGCTGACCTATACACAGAAGAACTAGAAGGTGCTGCTTCTAACGATATGTGTATCGTTGTTGATACTGATTCAGACGAGAAAATCCAAGAGGTTCTTGAGGAAGTAGACAACTATTTAAGTAACCAAGCAATTTCAGGAAGTAAAGAAACTTTCGAAACTGTTCGTTCTTGGGATAAAGCGACTACTGCATTACCGGATGCAAACCTGGCGATTATCTCTACACCAGGTCAATATGCAGCTGAAGAAGCAGAAAAAGCAATCGACCGAGATATGCACGTACTTATTTTCAGTGACAACGTATCAATTGAAGATGAGCGCCGCATTAAAGAAAAAGCACATGAAAAGGGTCTTCTTGTAATGGGTCCTGACTGCGGTACAGCAGTAGTTTCAGGAGTGCCTCTTGCATTTGCAAACGTAATGAAAACTGGAAAAATCGGTGTAATCGGAGCTTCTGGTACTGGTATCCAAGAAGTAACAACAGAAATCGACCGTTTAGGCGCTGGCGTTAGCCATGCAATCGGTACTGGTGGTCGTGACCTAAATGATAAAATTGGCGCGATTACAATGTTAGATGGAATCAAAGCATTAGCACAACATAGCCAAACAGAAGTAATTACATTAATTTCAAAGCCACCTGCTAAAGAAGTACGCGACGAAGTTGTTAACTTACTTCAAAGCCTTTCTAAACCAGTGGTTGCAATTTTCCTTGGTGAAGAACCACATAACCATGAAGGCAATGTGTACTATGCTAATACACTAGAAGAAACAGCTGCGATTGCTGTTGATCTTGTGAAAGGCAACACTATTAAACCAAACTACAATACATTACAAGGTGAAGTACCTGCTGTAGAGTTAAAACCAGAGCAAAAAACAATTAAAGGTTTATACTCAGGCGGTACATTAGGTTATGAAGCCGCTACTTTAATTAGTAGAGGTATTAACTACGATAATACTGGTGAGCATGAGGAAGGCTACCTTCTAAATGCAAATGGATTTGAAGTAATCGACCTTGGCGATGATATTTATACACAAGGTAAACCACACCCAATGATCGATCCAGAGACACGAGTTCAATACTTCCAAAAAGCAGCACAAGATGAGTCAACTGCAATCATCCTATTTGATGTTGTTCTTGGATACGGTTCTCATGAAGATATGGCAGGCGCGCTTATCCCTGGCATCGAGAAAATCCAAAAAGAAGCACAAGCAAATGGCAAAAACATTTACTTCTTAGCAACTGTATGTGGTACTGACCAAGACCCACAAGGCATCGATGAGCAAAAAGCAAAATTAGAAAAAGCTGGCGTTATCTTACGTGATAGCAATAACCAAGCTGTTCTAACTGCTTTAGCAATGCTTGATATTCAAATCGAAGAAGTACAAAAAGAAGTAGTTGCTGCAAAAGAAACTGCAACAGCTGAAATTACTGTTTCAGAAGCTATCGAAAAATTATTAACTGAAAAACCAAGCGTTGTGAATGTTGGATTAAAGAAATTCACAGAAGCAATTACTGCTAACGGCGGAAGAGTTGTTCAATATGACTGGCGTCCAGTAGCTGGCGGTAACCCAAGAATGCGTAAAATTTTAAGTGTACTTCGCTAATATTAGTTTCTAAAGCTTCCTGCTACATCCTGTTAAGCACAAGTCTAATCTCTCAACAAGGTGTTCTTTCCCCTTGTTAGAGAATTGGCTTTGTGACTTAAGGATCAATCGGGAAAACACATCGATCTGCACACAGGGATCGGTGTTGAAGATGTGAGGAAACAATAGTATTTGTAATTATTGAATGTTCAGGAGGAAAGCATAATGTACGGACAATTTAAAACAATCGATGAAGCAAACAGAGCGGTTATCGATAAGGTTGTATCAGGAGCGCCATTTTTAGTAGATGTTGTTCCAGCTAAATCTGTTATCAAAGAATTAAACGGAAAAGTATTACTTCATGCAGGACCACCAATCAAATGGGAAAACATGACAAGCCCAATGCAAGGTTCTTGTGTAGGAGCTACATTATTTGAAGGTTGGGCATCTAACGCTGATGAAGCATTTAAAATGCTTGAAAATGGAGAAATCGAATTTATTCCATGTCACCATGTGAACGCTGTTGGTCCAATGGGCGGTATTACATCTGGAAACATGCCAGTTCTTGTTGTAGAAAACCGTGATGGCGGAAATCAAGCATACTGTACATTAAACGAAGGTATTGGTGCGGTTCTACGTTTTGGTGCTTATTCTGAAGAAGTAATCAACCGCTTAGGATGGTTCAGAGACGTTCTTGGTCCAACACTATCGAAAGCTTTACAAGTTAAAGGTGATGGATTAAACGTAAACGTTGCGATTGCAAAAGCAATCACAATGGGGGATGAGTTCCACCAACGTAATATCGCTGGTTCACTTATTTTCTTAAAAGACATCGTGCCATATATTTTACAAACAGATGTAGATGATAAAGATAAGCAAGATGTTATTCAATTCTTAGCAGATACAGACCAATTCTTCCTAAACATTGCGATGGCAACTAGTAAAGCAATCATGGATACAGCACGTGAAATCCAACACGGTACTGTTGTAACAGCAATGTGCCGTAACGGTCATGAGTTCGGAATCCGTATTGCAGGTATGGGCGACCAATGGTTTACAGCACCTGTTAATACACCTCAAGGTCTATTCTTCACTGGATACGATCAAGACATGGCTTGTCCAGACATGGGTGATAGTGCCATCACTGAAACATTCGGTGTCGGCGGTATGGCGATGATCGCTGCTCCTGGTGTTACTCGTTTCGTAGGTGCTGGTGGTATGGACGATGCAGTTACTACAAGTAATGATATGATGGAAATTTGTATCGATCATAACCCTAACTACTCTATTCCAACTTGGGATTTCAAAGGTTCTTGCCTTGGAATCGACGCAAGAAAAGTTGTTGAGACTGGTATCGAGCCGGTAATCAACACTGGTATTGCTCATAAAGAAGCAGGGGTAGGTCAAATTGGTGCAGGTACAGTTCGTGCTCCATTAGCTTGCTTTGAAAAAGCAATCGATGCATACGCTGTAAAACTGGGTCTAATTGAACCGGAAGTGAATGAATAATTACATTCTTTTTGGGGAGGAATATAGTTACCTTATTCCTCCCCTTCTTTCTCAAAATGAAAATGGATACGTTCATAGTCGGTTTTCCAATGGCTTCAATATTAAAATGAAGGATTCCTTAGTTTTTATTGGGAATACTAAAAACGGTCTCCTGCCATTTGGAATTCATCTTCAAGGAGAAGATACATTTCGGGCTGTTTCCTCAGTAAAGAACGGAGAACCAGTTTTATGGAATAGCGCAACAAACTCCATTGAATTTTCAGAGCTAGCGATCAGTCTGGAAAAAGGGAAAAGCTTTAAGAATGAATTAATTCCATTAAAAAGCCGAGAGATTTTTAAGGATCGTTTTGAACAGTTTTGTTCACAACTAAAACAAATAGAAAGCCGAACTGGATTGGATGTTTCCATAAATGAATTTGTAAATAGATATAAAGCAGCCGGCGAGAAAAATTGGCATGGTGTTGAACTCTATTTACTGAAGCTGATGGAAGCGGCTATGTCGGATGATGAAATGTCAATTGAAGAAGCTCTGAGATATTTTCTTGGAAGAGGACAAGGTTTGACACCTTCGGGAGACGATATGATTGTCGGGCTGCTTGCCGTTGATGCCGTATCCTCTTTTCTTTCCGATGGCTTTTATCAAAAAGTTTCAGAGCTGATTGAAGGCGAGTCCGTAACAACTGATGTGGCAAAGGAATATTTGCGCTATGCACTCAAACAGGAGTACAGCTCAACTATTTCCGATGTGGTCAATGCACTTGCTGGCGGAAATACCTCTGATTTTGAGAAAGTCTTTCATGATTTGATTGGAGTTGGACACAGTTCAGGATTAGATACAGCATTCGGTATTTTGATTGGAATGTTGGTTTTAGAAAACAAACAATAGAAACAGAAATAAATTTAAAAGTTGGAGAGTGTTTAAATGAGTAAAGTCGTTCTAGCGATAGGCGGAAACGCTATCATTAAAGAAGGCCAAAAGGGTACAATCGAAGAACAACAGCAAAATATTATCGAAAGTGGTAAACCTGTGCTAGACTTAATTGAGCAGGGGCATACAGTTGTCATTACTCACGGAAATGGTCCACAAGTCGGCAATACGTTAATCAGAGGAGAAATGGCCAAATCAGCGGTTCCAGAATATCCTTTAGATGTACTTGATGCAGAAACTCAAGGAAACTTGGGCTATTTAATCCAGCAAGCGTTTACGAATGAAATGGCTGCACGAAATATTAATAAAACAGTTGCTACCGTTGTAACACAATCAGTTGTTTCGAAAGATGATCCAGCATTCGACAACCCTACAAAACCGATTGGACCATTCTATTCAAAAGAAGAAATGGAGAAAATTGTAGCAGAGCGCAATCTTACGTTTGTAGAAGACAGCGGAAGAGGATATCGACGTGTTGTTGCATCTCCGAAACCTACAAAAATCGTAGAAAAAGAAGCGATTGAAGCAATGCTTGAAAAGGATATCGTAGTTGTTACTGCTGGCGGTGGCGGTATTCCTGTAACTGAAAATAACGGCCAATTACAAGGTGTTGAAGCTGTTATCGATAAAGATTTCGCGAGTGCATTGCTTGCGGCTGATATCAATGCAGACTATTTATTCATTTTAACAGGCGTTGAGCAAGTTGCTATTAACTTTGGTACTCCAAACCAGCAAAACCTGTTAGAAATGACGGTTGAAGAAGCGCTTCGTTATATGGAAGAAGGCCAATTCCCGAAAGGAAGCATGGGTCCGAAAATTGAGGCAGCGATTCTTTTCCTACAAAAAGGCGGAAAGAATGTTATCATTACTTCTATTGATAAGTTACAAGATGCTCTTGAAGGAAAAACAGGTACACGTATTGTTATGAACTAAAATTAGTTCGAATCCGTTACTAATTTTTATAAAAAGAATAGAAATTGTTTTTCAATTAGTATATATTTTTGGTTCTGTTTACCGTTACTTTCTTTATGAATGTAGCGGTAGACAGTACTTTTTTCTTTTTTACATGAATTGAATCGGATGAGTATTTAAGGGATTCTTTTCTTTCTTCATAGTCCAGAATATCATTTTATTCATACATAATTATAAGCAGCCTGAAAAAATGTTAGGGACTTACTAAGAATTGTTATGCCCCATTTTAGTGATTTTAATATTCTGAATATATAAAAATATTAAGATAGGAGATATCTATATGGATAGCAGACAAAGATATCAAATACTTTTGAATACAATCAATCAATATAACACGGGTGATATAGGAATCACAAGGGTTGCGTATACAAATGAAGAGCAGGCTTGCACACAAGAGTTTATGCGTATGTGTAAAGCGGCAGGTTTGGAAAGCCGTATAGATGAGTGCGGGAACGTTATTGCAAGAAGAGAAGGCAGAATAAAGGGGCTTCCACCCGTAATAATGGGGTCTCATTTAGATACGGTTTATCAAGCTGGTAAGTATGACGGAGTAGTAGGGGTTACGGCTGCACTGGAAGTTATTAAACGCCTTAATGAAAAAGGTATTGAAACAGATCATCCAATTGAAATTATATCATTCGCTTGTGAAGAATCAGCGCGCTTTGGCATTTCCACATTAGGAAGCAAAGCGATGACGGGATCATTTGATAAAGAGAAAGTTAGATATTTAAAAGACCGTAATGGCGTTACATTGGAAGAGGCACTTTCTTTATGTGCATTTGATATTGATAGTGTTGAAAATGCTGATAGAAAAGGCGAAAATATAAAAGCCTTTTTAGAACTGCACGTAGAGCAAGGTCCAGTACTGGAGAACGAACATAAAAAGATTGGTATCGTTACGGGAATAGCGGCTCCGGTTAGATTTTCTATAAAAATAATCGGAACTCCTGCACATTCCGGCACAACCCCGATGAATATGCGAAACGATGCCCTTCTTGGTGCATCTGAAATCGTATTGGAACTTGAAAAAGCAGCATTAAATGAACAAAATTACGGAACGGTCGCTACTGTGGGTGTTCTAGATATACAATCTGGTGCCATGAATGTGGTACCGGGCGAAGTGGAAGTTAAAGTTGACATTAGAGGAACATCTTTAGAGTCGAGGCAGCGTGTGCTAGATCATCTAAATCGAACAATAGAATCGGTAGGCAGAAATAGAAATCTGGAAATCATTAGCGAAGAAATAATTTCCGAGGAACCAGTATTGTTATCCAATGAAATTATTGAGAGTATACAAACGATTTGCAACGAACAGGATATCTCTTACAAGTTGATGCCGAGTGGAGCAGGTCACGATGCTATGAATATGGTGAAACTATGCCCTACTGGAATGATTTTTGTGCCATCTTTCCATGGTCTTAGTCACCATCCGGATGAATATACCGATCTCGATGATATATTGCTGGGTATTGATATATTAGAAAAAGTGATAATTCATTATTCCAAAAAGGATTCTATACTTCACGGAAATAAGTAAACCGGTGACAGCAACAAATTTTTTTGTTGCTGTTTTATTTTAAAGATGAAATAGAAAGCAGTGGGTATAGAAAAACTATATGCCAACTGCTTTTTGGTTTATAAAAATACCTTTCAGGACCGATATTTGTTAAAATAAACATTGCCGATTTTCACAGATTATAAATGGCCAGGCGTAAGATGTTTAATGATTTTTTGAATAAGCGTTTAAAGTTGTATCCAATAGCGAGAGGATTTGAGTTTGAAATGATAGATAATTTTTGGCGTGATTTACCGCGACCATTTTTTGTACTTGCCCCAATGGAAGATGTAACAGATGTTGTTTTCCGCCATGTAGTGAGTAAAGCCGGTCGACCGGATGTATTTTTCACAGAGTTTACAAATTCGGATAGCTATTGTCATCCGGATGGCATGAAAAGCGTACGCGGCCGTTTGACTTTTACGGAAGATGAGCAGCCAATGGTGGCACATATTTGGGGGGATAATCCTGAATATTTCCGTCAAATGAGTATTGGGATGGCAGAGCTAGGGTTTAAAGGCATCGATATTAATATGGGATGCCCTGTACCGAATGTAGCATCGAGAGGGAAAGGCAGCGGTCTTATTCTGCGCCCGGACATTGCGGCAGAATTGATTCAAGCAGCAAAAGCGGGTGGACTGCCTGTCAGTGTGAAAACACGACTGGGCTATAGCGATGTGAATGAGTGGGAGGAGTGGCTTACGCATATTTTGAAACAGGATATTGCGAATCTTTCTATTCATTTGCGTACAAGAAAGGAAATGAGCCAAGCAGCTGCGCATTGGGAGCTGATTCCGGAGATCAAAGAATTGCGTGACCGTATTGCACCAAATACACTACTTACCATCAATGGAGACATTCCTGACCGTCAAACGGGACTGCAGCTTGCTGAACAATATGGTATTGATGGGGTAATGATTGGGCGAGGTATTTTTAAAAACCCTTTTGCTTTTGAAAAAGAGCCAAAAGAACATAACAGACAAGAATACCTTGATCTTTTAAGATTACAGCTTGATCTTCAAAATCAATATGCAGAAGAAGTGCCACGTTCCATCACAGGACTTCACCGTTTTTTCAAGATTTATGTCAAAGGATTCCGTGGAGCTGGGGAATTAAGAAATCAATTGATGCACACAAAATCAACAGATGAAGTACGTGCCTTGCTTGATAACTTTGAAAAAGAACATGAATCAGACGAGGATAGTGAAATGATATAAGTTTTAAAAAGGGAGATTTAACGGTAGCAATACAGTTCATGGTTATTCTCCCGTATTGCTAATAATATAAATTAACAAAAAGGATTCGGAATGCTTTGTATTTTTCTGAATCCTTTTCTTATTTGACCGATAAAACAATAGTACGATTAGGTAACATCATATATAAAATAAGCAGTCAAGAAGAATGGTGAAATTTTTTCTATGAACATACTCTCTCGTATGGTAATATCAATACAGCAATTTTACATTTTTTATCAGGGGGAAACATTTATGATTTTTACGAAAAATCTCATTTCCTACTCTCAAGAGCAAACTACTGACGAAGGTTTATGTGAAGAACAGCTACTTGGCCATAACGATCAATTGCAATCTTTTTTAAAAGAAAAAGGCGGAAACCATGCCTCTCATCTTATTTATTTGAAAGATAAAAATGAATTTTGGACAAAAGATCACAATGTATTAATTATATATAAACAAATTTTCAATAAGTTCGTTGTACTTGGAGATCCCATTGGAGAAGAATCTCAAATTCAATCAGCCATTTATGAATTTCATGAGTTTTGTCAATCAAAGAAGGTAAAACCTGTTTTTTATCAAGTAAGTCCGAAGTATATGCAGTTTTATCACGAAATAGGCTTACGGTTTGTGAAATTGGGAGAGGAGGCCGTTGTAAAGCTAACGCATTTTTCCCTTGTAGGGAAAAAGGCAGGGAAATTGCGAACGAGTATGAATAAATTATTGGGTAATGATTTTACTTTTCGCGTTGCAGAGCCGCCTCACTCTCAAAAAATAATGAAGGAATTAAAAGCGATATCAGATTCTTGGTTAGGTAATGACAAAGAAAAAGGATTCTCGGTAGTTTCTTTTCGCGAAGATTATGTCTCCCGCTTTCCGGTCGCTCTTCTGCATGATCCAGAGGGGAAAATCGTCGCTTTTGCTACACTAGCCACAGATTATAAACAGACAGTAATCATTGATTTAATGAGGAAAAGCGAACAAAGCCCTCACGGAGCAATGGATGTATTGTTCGTCAAAGTATTTGAATGGGCAAGAAACGCTGGCTACCAGAATTGCAGTTTAGGAATGGCCCCTCTATCAAATGTGGGAAATTATAAACACTGCTTTTTCAGCGAAAAAATGATTCGTTTAGTTTATCTGTATGGGCATAATAAGTATAATTTTAAAGGCTTAAAAGATTTTAAAAGTAAATTTGCGACAGATTGGGAACCCAAATATCTAGCCTATAAGAAGTCTTTTTTGCCTATTATATTTTTGCAATTGGTTTTTCTGATTAACCGTAAACAACAACCTCTTCAAAAATCGATAATAAGAAAAAACCTGATTTTAGTAAAAAGCATATTTCATAAATTAGATTAGTAAAAGCGAGAAATGAAAAACAGATTGTTAAATAGAGTGATATGCCTTAATAAAAAAGAGTGGGAAGGAAAAGAAATGCTGTTACAGAGAGAGCTAGTCGGAAGGTTTATTAAATACAATTTTGTCGGCAGTATTAGTGTGGGAGTATATTTCCTTGCCGTTTATATCTTAATAGAGGGGTATCGGTGGGGACCTGTAGTTGGATCTGCAGCCGCTTTTATACTTATGACGGTCGTGTCTTTTTTTATGAATGTACGTTTTACGTTTGGGAGCAGTATTACCCATCGAAAATTATTTCGATTTTCATTAGTGTCATTAATTGGCTTTACATTGAATGTCATGTTACTATTTCTCGTTGTTCATATTCTATCTTTTCATTACGTAATAGGGGAGCTTGTCACGATTTTAATTATCCCGATGGTCAATTTTCTATTAAATCATTACTGGACTTTTCAAACATGATAAATAATCTCAAAAGAAAAACAGCGAGTAGATTAAACTCACTGTTTTTTTCTTGTTTTGCTATCACTCGAAAATGTAACCGATGACATCTATCGCTTGGTCAACGGTTTCTACGGTTACATTTGCTTTGTTTGAAAGCTCCTTTAATGGGTGGATTAATGATTCAGGTCTGATGATAATTGTCGGCTTATTCATGGCAATAGCCGTGCTGGCATCCATTGCTGTATTCCATTGTTTATATTTTTCCCCGAATAAGGCAATGACGATATCCGCTTTCTGCATTAAGACTTGTGTTCTGAAATTATTAATATCTGATGCAGCATCATCTTTATAAAGGTTAGATGGCTGTTTTCCTAGAATCTCTTCGCCAATATTGTCTGAACGATCATGGTTTGTTTGTGGGGCTACAAAATGAAGCGGGAGATTTTTTTCCTTTGCTTTTTGCGCAACTTCCTCTCTCCAATCATCATGAATCTGACCTGCTAAATAAACAGTAAGTTCCATTTCAATTCCTCCAATACTATATGTCTCCAATTATATAGTATCTCATTTCATGATGTTTTCAAACAAAGCACCCAAACCCTACATTATGATATGGTGGTAAAGGATAGATAGACGAGAATATAGAATGATGGGATGAATTACTAATACATAGGAAAAGCGGGAAAGAACTTTAATGCTTTTTGTCATGATAAAGGAGATTGACTATGAATATCGGTTTAATTGGTGCAGGAGCTATTGCTAATTTTTTATTGGAGGAAATCAATCAAAACCAACATAACAGCTTACGGATTAAAAGCATTTTCGTGCGGGATAAGGAAAAATATCGATTGTTGGAATCGAACTTCGATGTGAGACTATTTACTGACCTAGAAGCATTTCTTGATTCAGAAATCGATGTTGTAGTGGAGGCAGCGAATATAAATGCGGTGAAAACCTTAGTGCCATCTGTGATTAAGAAAAAGGATGTAGTATTAATTAGTGTCGGCGCACTTGCAGAAGAGGGACTGTTAACTGAAATAAGCCAACTTGCTAATGAGCATAAACATGAAATTCACTTGCCTTCTGGTGCTATAGGCGGCTTGGACTTATTGCAAAATGCACATGCACTCGGCGCAGTCACAAGTGTTTCATTGACAACCCGAAAACCTGCTCGCTCTCTAATCGGCAAAGATATTGAGGAAGCAAAAATTGTGTTTGAAGGGAAAGCGGCTGATGCCATTAAGCAATTTCCGAAAAATATCAATGTCGGCATTGTCCTGTCATTGGCAGGGGTAGGGATAGAGAATACAAAAATATGCCTTGTAGCCGATCCGCATATCGAAAAAAATGTGCATCATATAGAAATAACAGGCGATTTTGGAGAAGCGACGTTTTCTATTACGAATAATCCGCTTCCGGAAAATCCAAAGACGAGCTATTTAGCTGCTATGAGTATTCTGGGGACATTAAAAAGAATGAATGGTGAGCTAAGAATCGGTAGTTAATTTAGTGATCCTAAATAAATAACGAATTGAAAAATTCCAATATAGTTCTCTTGTTAATGCGCTGGATTTTAATGATCTAGCCTAAATAAACCTACCAATATTAGGTTTATTTAGTTTTGGATATCTCAACCAGATTGCGAAGATCTTCACTTAAGCTAATGGTACAGGTTAGGTCAATAACGAATGAATATTATACTTTAAAGGAACTATAAAATTTTAAATTCAAATATTTAAGCAAAATCTGAAAATATGTTAGTGAGGTATTCAAAATAATGATGAAAATAGTACCCCCTAAGCCTTTTTTCTATAAAAGTGGAGAGAGAGCTGTATTACTATTACATTCTTTTACAAGCAGTACGAAAGATATGGAAAAGTTAGGGAAGTATTTGCAAAAGAACAATTATTCTTGCTATGCACCATTATATAGTGGACATGGTTTAGCGGCAGAAGAACTACTCATATATAGACCGTCAGATTGTTGGCAAGATGTGCTAAAAGGCTACCAGTTGTTGAAGGATGAAGGTTTTGAAAAAATAGCGGTGATTGGTCTCTCTCTTGGTGGTGTGTTTGCCCTAAAGGTTGGTCAAGAGTTAGAGATAAATGGCGTTGCGACAATGTCAGTGCCAATACATAGAGAAGCAACATTTTTACAAAAGCGTGTCTTTCATTATGCAAAAGGCTATAAACAGCTTGAAGGAAAAAAGAAAGAACAAATAAATGTAGAAATGAAACGTCTTCAAAATATGTCTATCGAGTCATTAGTTGAGTTCCAACAGCTCATTGATATAACGATGGATAAATTAGCACTTTTAACGTCACCAATTCGTATATTATATGGTGAATTAGATGAACCTTTGTATAAAAGGAGTGGAGAGGTGATTTTTCATAACGTTGCTACGAAGCAAAAAGCAATGAAGGGATATCCGAACTCTAAACATTTAATGACATTAGGAGCAGATATTAAAGAAGTAAACAAAGATATTCTTATATTCTTAAATGATTTAGCTTGGTAGTAGAATATTGATTTATAGATGTTTGTCTAGACTATAAAATGGAACAAGAGCCCTTGCTAGAGGACTCTTGTTTTTTATTGAATAACATATTAATTTTTGTCTAATCCAAGTGTTTGTTTCATTTTAGAAACGGCTTGTTCTAGCTCCTCATCTTGTACAAGAGTTACATCAGGATCCCACTGTTCACCTTTAGGTAACTCAAATTGGAACTTCTCAGCATATGGCGCTGGACGGCCTAATACATACTCCACAATTTCCTTTGCGATGAATGCTCTTGCTTCTTCAGGAGTACGTTTTCCTGTCACTACTTCATGCATCATATTTAAAGAGAGAGTATTTGCTCCTTCATTATCGCAGTGAACAGAAACTTCACCTTTTGTGCGATCAATCACGAGGCTACCTTCCAACTGAGCCACTAATCCAACTTTATTTGCCGGTACATGATAGTCAATAAATTGTTCGAGTACGTCAGTATGAGGCTCAGGGAAATCATGCGGTACCTCATCACGATAAGCGATTGTTCGCTTCCAAGGTCCATTGTTATACCAAATTAACCGGCTAGGCGTTGCTTCATTAGGTGGCCCGTAAAATTTCATTGTATTTTCAGCTGCCATTTTAGAAGTAGCAGGCCATTCCTCAATAATTTTTTTAGCCTCTTCTAGATTAATTGAACCTGTCGAGCCTTTATCTCCGCCATCTCCAGTTGCATGTAATTTTTCATTGCTCACCATTGCGGTTGCTGCCAATTTTAATCGATCTTCAGCAGGAGCTTTACTTGCAGCTGTTGTTTGGGAATCATTATACATTTGCGAATCTCCTCCTATTGAAATTGATATGTAACTCCTCTTCCCATTTAAAATTAGGTTAAACCTTTAGATCATAAGATACGGTTCGAGTAGAGTTTGTAAAAAGTTTAATTAAACTAACAAGTGCAGGGTGCTTTAGTAATAAAATTTTATAAAACTGAATCTCTCCAAAATACAGCACGTAAATATAAGTATAAAAAATACATTTGGTTTGGAAGGGGAATTTTTATGAAGGCAATAGTGTGCACAAAGTATGGATCACCTGATGTACTTCAGCTAAAAGAAGTCAATAAACCTGTCCCTAAAGCGAATGAAGTCCTCATTAAAATACATGCAACAACTGTTGCGTCTGGGGATATTAGGGTTCGAGGATTTAAAAGTCCTTTATTATTATGGATTCCCATGCGACTTGTATTAGGGCTTAGAAAGCCGAGACAACCTATTTTAGGAGTAGAGTTAGCAGGAGAAGTAGAACGGATAGGGAAGAACGTAAGACGTTTCAAAAAAGGTGATCAAGTTTTTGCATTAACGGGAATGAGCCTCGGTGCACATGCGGAGTATACTTGCCTTCATGAAAATGCCGTCATATCCGTAATGCCTTCCAATATGACTTTTGAGGAAGCTGCTGCTGTTCCTATGGGGGGAACGAGTGCTTTATATTTTCTTAGGAAAGGAAATATTGAAAAAGGAAAGAAAGTTTTAATTTACGGTGCCTCTGGGTCTGTAGGGACATCGGCAGTTCAGCTTGCCAAGTATTTTGGTGCAGAAGTTACCGGGGTATGCAGTACAGCAAATTTAGACCTGGTAAAGTCTCTTGGAGCGGATTATGTGATTGATTATAAAAATGAGGACTTTACAAAAAATGAGGCGCTATATGATATTATCTTTGATGCCGTTGGAAAAATCTCAAGAAAAGATTGCAAGAATATCTTAACTCCTGTTGGAAAATATATAACAGTAGATGGGCAGGGAATTGCAAAAGTGAATAAAGAAGATATGAAATTTCTAAAGGAGCTTATAGAAAAAGGGAAGCTTAAATCAGTAATCGACAGAGAATATAGACTGGAAGAAGTTCCTGAGGCACATCGTTATGTGGAAAAAGGACATAAAAAGGGCAATGTCATCATCAAGTTGATAGAATAAAATGGATAGTAAAGTATCTGAATTATAAAATTTATGAAATGAATGGATATTGTTTCTGCAAGAGTTTGAGTCAACAGGGGCTGTTGGCTTTTTTCTGTCGCAACTGAAACGCATGACCTAGATCATCAAAGCAGACGGTCTGAAAGTGCAGAAATACAACATTTTGAAGAAAAATAATAAACACAAATGGCCGTATCTTCACATCTTAGTTTTGATGCTGAAGGTTTACAATAACTGAGCCGGTTGATATATTAAATGTTAATAAATACAGAATAGGGAAAAGGGGTTTGAAAATGGATGTAAAATACCCAATTGGAGAATTGCAAGTTCCTGAAAACGTAAAAGCTGAGAATGTTCAAGAATGGTTAAAACAAATCGGAACGTATACAATTCGATTAAGAGAAACTGTAGACTCATTAAGTGATGAAGAATTAAGCAAAACGTATCGTGAAGGTGCCTGGACAGTCCGCCAGCTTGTACATCATATTGCAGATTCGCAGTTGAACATGTATCAGCGTTTGAAGCTGGCTTTAACAGATGATAACCCAACAGTACCAGCCTTTGATGAAGAAAAGTGGGCGATTCAGCCAGATACAGAACTGCCTGTAGAAAGTTCTATTAAAATGTTAGAAGGTATAAATGAGCGCATCGTATCTTTAGGGCATAGTTTAACAGAAGAGCAATTAGGAAGAGTCTTTACTCACCAAATAAACGGCAAAATAACAGTGGCTGCAAAAGTTGCTAAATTAGCTTGGCACGAAGAGCATCACTTAGCACATATAAAAATTGCATTATCAAAATAAATCAATATATATAGAAATGGCTTGTCGAGATTCGATAAGCCATTTTTATTATTAACATATGGAATTATTAATAAGGTTTTATTTAATGAACGGACGCTATTATTAAAAATGTAAACATGAAGTTACATTCTATAATATAAAGAACTTTTAGATGCATATGAACAGAAAATAGAAGAATTACAAGCTCGAAGCTCATTAAGCCAAGAAGAAAATTTATATTTACAAAAATTGCTCCTTACAGAACGTCAATTATTAAAGTTGAAATCTAGTACATAATAAGGATAGAAAAAGCAGGGGATTTAGAAGTGCGATAATGCATTTCTAAATCTTCTGCTTTTATTATTTATCTATTACTGGTTGTTCAAGATAAGGACCATATAATGAAACTTCAATTAAACTGTTCGCCATTTCCTCAGGGCTTGTTTGATAATTCTCTTTGATCCAAAAGACGATGCTTTCAATATAAGCTCCTGTTACATATGAAATAAGTAAATTTACTTTAACCCGTAACATTTTATCTTGGGCTAGAGAATAATGAATGCCGTCTGTAACATATTGCTTCATAATATCTTTCACCCCATTGATAAAAATGGCGTCAGGTTGATAGACAAAAAATGTCTCATACGCAATATGCTTAGATTGAATATGCCGAAATAAAAGTATTAAACTGTCGGGCATTTCTTTTCTAGGTACTTCAGATAAGGGGCGGGGATTTTTGATTGTTAATGCCTCTTTTAATTCGGCGAGAATGCTTTGATGGATATCGATACGTAACTCTTGAATATCCTTATACAATTTATAAAAGGTTGGTCTCGTTACTTCTGCTGCATCACAAATTTGCTGAATGGTAAATTGTTTTCGCCCTTTTAATTGCAGTGTTAAGTATGCCTCGTATAATTTTTCTTTAGATTTCAATTGCCGCGGATCTATTCGTTTCATTTATTTATCACCCAAATCAATTGTATCATGATTTACTTTTGTTTTAACTACTACTGTGAGAGTGTTATCTAATCATCATTCACCATTAGCTTCACAGTTAATTTAGATAAAGAGCGGAATGCCCTTTTTGCATCTATGTAGAGACTTGAACTTGCTAATTTTACCTTTATACTGGCTTATTATTCAAAAAAGACCTATTCCTTTACTGATTGTAAATTAGTTAGTTAGTATAGGATATTGGTTTTTCTCAAATACTATCCTTTATGAATAAAGATTTAATCTATTTAAAAAACATACTGGTATATTTAATTTACAAAAAGTAAATTAGTTAATATAATCGAATTATAAATTAGGAGGTGTCGTTAATGGGACGTTTAGAAAATAAAGTGGCGATTATTACTGGTGCTGCACAAGGTATGGGTGCTACACACGCTAAGCTTTTTATTGAAGAAGGCGCGAAAGTTGTTTTAACAGATTTAAACGAAGAAAAAGGTGAAGCATTTGCTGCTGAACTTGGTGAGAATGCTTTGTTTGTTAAACAAAACGTAACAAGCGAAGAAGATTGGACAAATGTTATTTCGAAAGCAGAAGAAGTATTTGGTCCAGTAAATATTTTAGTTAATAATGCGGGTATTACTGTAAACAAAGGTTTAATGAATACTACATTAGATGAATATCGCCGTATCGTTGACATTAATCAAGTTTCTGTATTTTTAGGGATGAAAGCAGTTGTTCCTTCGATGCAAAAAGCTGGAAATGGCTCCATCGTGAATATTTCGTCTATTAACGGACTTGTTGGTGGCATGGTTGGTTATACAGATACAAAATTTGCTGTACGTGGCATGACAAAAGCCGCAGCACTGGAGCTTTCAAGTCAAGGTATTCGCGTAAACTCTGTACATCCAGGTGTAATTGAAACACCAATGATACAGCAAGCGGATGCAAAGGCTGCGATTGAGGAGTTTTCAAAATTCATTCCTCTGAAGCGTGTTGCTCAGCCAGAAGAAGTTTCAAACCTTGTACTATTCCTAGCTTCTGATGAATCAAGCTACTCAACTGGTTCTGAATTCGTTGTTGATGGTGGTCTTACAGCTCAGTAATGTAAATTGGATCCTATTTTTAACTAGATTATATAAGAATGAAACAAAACCAAAAAACATCATTCTCCTGAAGAGGAAATGGTGTTTTTTTATTGCCAAAATTGATTTCCATACAGTAATTGCTATTTCTAATAATAGTTTCGTGATTGTATAAATTATTGGATATTTGGGTTAAATGGAATATTCAGGGTGGTAAATAGAGTTATAAAAAATTAGAAGTAAGTTCGCGAATGTACAAATATAAATTTATTTAACAACAATATTTACCGCGAAAAAATATTATAAAATATTAAATTAAAGATTCTAATGAAAATAGTTATCTAATTTACTAATTAAGGATTTAAGGATATTTCCGTTCGCCTGAAATATTTATTGGCGGAAGATATTACAAACCCTGTAATACTAGTTTTCTTACGAGGGGATGACAAAAAACTAGTCATAAATAAAGAATAAAAGCAAAATAAATCAAAAAATATTAAAGTTAATGAAAAATAAAATGAAATATATTTTAGTGAGTAGCCATTGAGGAGTAAGGAATTTAAAGTGATGGATAAAGAAGAAGAACTTTATTTAAATTATTTTTTTAAAAAATGAAAAGTTAGAATTTATAATATAGTTTTTATTATTTTGGAAAAATGTTATATTGTTATATAACAAAATAAACGTATAAAAAAATTAAATTTAACGTAAAATAAATTGTATTTTTTTGTATTTTACAACGGTAATATAGTATCTTTCGGCACTATTCAGTATTTTCAAATTATTTAAAATAGCATTGCTTTTTTTCGGTTCTTAAGTAAAAATAATAAAAGCAATAGCATTATCGTTATTCATATTGCAAGAAAATGCTATTTCAAAATAAACTTTAAGGAGGAAATGCGATGTTTTCATTTACTTGGAATAGGTTATGGGAAATGCATGATCAAGTAAAAGACATGTTTCTTTTTTTCATAAAACCGAATTCCTCTAAAATGGCAACAACAGTAAATTCTGAAAAATCTGCTGAAAAAGGAGCTGGCGGGGGAGGCGGTTATACTCCACGCAGTTATACAACAGCGCAATTAATCGGTCTTATTTTAGGACCACTTCTATTTATTTTAACGTTATTATTCTTTAACCCGGAAGGTCTTTCTCCAGAAGCTAAGGGAGTACTCGCAAGTACAATTTGGATTGCAACGTGGTGGATTACAGAAGCAATTCCGATACCAGCTACATCGTTATTGCCGCTTGTCTTGTTTCCGTTAACCAATAGCTTGGATATGAAGACGACAGCATCTTCGTTTGGAGATGAAACTATCTTCCTGTTCATGGGTGGATTTATCATCGCTCTTGCAATGGAAAAATGGAACTTACATAGACGTATTGCTATTTCCATTATTTCAATGGTTGGTACAAACATGAACCGTATTGTTCTTGGTTTCATGATTGCAACAGGATTTCTATCCATGTGGATTTCGAATACAGCTACAGCAATGATGATGATTCCAATTGGACTTGCCATCATTAATCAAGTAGCGGATGGCTTGAAAAATGATCCAAGTGTTGATACGTCACCACAGGGGTTTGCATTCGGTAAAGCCTTAATGTTAGGGATTGCTTATTCTGCTTCCCTTGGAGGGATTGCAACGTTAATCGGAACTCCTCCAAATACATTGCTTGCTGGTGCCATTAACAAAATGTACGGCATCGAATTATCTTTTGCTGGATGGATGTTGTTTGGTGTACCGTTTGCTTGGGTTTTCATTTTTATTACTTGGATATACCTCGTTAAAATCGCCTTTCCATCTAAATTGAAAACGCTCCCAGGGGGACGTGCAGTTATCGATAAACAAAAAAGTGATCTAGGAGCTGCGTCAATTGAAGAGAAGCTAGTTTTTGTTGTCTTTGTGTTAGCAGCGTTTTCATGGATTACACGGTCGTTCTTCCTTGGTAAATTTATTAATGGTTTAAGCGATGGGATGATTGCAATAATTTTCGCAATAGTGTTATTTATGATTCCTTCAGTGAATCGTAAAGGTGAACGCTTAATGGATTGGCAAACAGCTGTGAAATTGCCATGGGGCATTCTTTTGCTATTCGGGGGAGGTCTTGCAATTGCTTCTGGTTTCGTAAATACTGGTTTATCTAACTGGATTGGTTCACAGCTTATGGGACTAGAGGGTGTAAGTGTCATCGTATTAATCTTCCTTGTCGCGGCACTTGTTCTTGCTTTAACAGAGATTACATCAAACACTGCAACTGCATCCATGATGTATCCAATTATGGCATCTCTTGCTGTTGCATTAGGAATCCATCCTTATGCATTAATGATTGCAGCTGGTGTTGCCGCATCATGTGCATTTATGCTACCAGTTGCAACTCCGCCAAATGCCGCTGTATTCGGCTCAGGTTATATAAAGATTACGGATATGATGAGAGCTGGTTTCGCATTGAACGTCTTTGGTGTCATACTCATCACAATATCTATTTATTACTTACTTCCTGTTTTCTGGGGTATCGACTTACACACAGTACCAGAAGTATTTAAAGCAACAAATTAAACCCTATTTTTGAAATATGGACATGAAAAAGGTGAAATCACATCGTTGATTTCACCTTTTTTAAAAGTAAATTAGCTTATTTGTCTTCTCTTAATAAATATTCATTTCCATCTTGATCATAGAATGGGAACATGGTACCGAATGGCATTCTTAACATTTCTCCTACTTTCACTTCGTTTTGCTTCATTTTTTCGTAAGCGGCTTCAATATCCGTTGTACTGAAAAGTAGGGTTGGATGTGCGACTGCTGAAGGTTTTTGCTGCTCCATTGCTGATTTAGAGTAGAGAACCAAAGTGGTGAATTCACTCTCGCTAGGACCTACCTCTATCCATGATGCATTGGGACCCATCTGCTTTTCGAACTTTAAAACAAAGCCCACTTTATTTAGCCAAAAGTCCTTTGCTTGTTGTTGATCTTCTACATAGACAGTAATTTTTCCGATTTTATTAATCATCTCGTTATCACCTTTTCCATTATTATCATAAGAATTCTAACAAAGGAAAAAGAATATAGCAAAAAACAGAAGATTTCTTCATGGTTTTTAGCGTTAGATGCGGTAATGCTACCTGTCTCTTTCTGTACTTCTAAAAAAAGGGGAGGGCAGTTTATCTATCATTACACATGAATCAGGCAAAAGGAAAAGACCTAAGTATCTGGTCAATTCCAGAACTAAGGTCTTGAAAAAAGGAAGTATTAATTTCAGACAAAATTATAATTATTTACTAGCCAATTCTTGAACACGCCAACCTTGACCTGGTACATAACGAAGTTCGCCAACCATTGTGTCAATTTCTTTCGTATCGCCTAGTGGAACCTTTAATTCATACTTCTTGACTGTTGCTGAAGTTGTCGATAGTTTAATTGTAGCCTTTTCCCAGTTCAAAATACTACCACCATCTGCATTTGGTTGAGCAAGCTTTCCGTTATGCGTGATGAATCTGAGTTGTTTATAAATACTTGCAACCTTTCCTGGGGTATACGTCGTGCCAAGGAAGCTCTCCAGTTTTTCTTTTGTTCCTAATGATTCAGCCATGTAGCGGTATTCCGTTTTGTTTTCGATAAATGTTGTTTCATCTCGCAGTCCATCTCCGCCTCGAACAACTGTCCAATACGCTTTCTGTGATTCGTGAAATAAAGAAAGTGCTTCTTGATCTGTAAAGGAAATTGAATCATCACCTTGATGATGAGGTTTAACATTCACAGATTGAATTTTATAATCCATATAGCCTTCTTTTACAACTAAAAAGTAAAGTTGGTTATAGCCATTTTTTAATAAGTCACTTTCTTTTCCATTTAATTCGACTGTTAATTTCACGCTAAATTCTGTGACACCTTGCAAACGGCCTAGTTCCGTTAATTCATGGACTTCAAGGTTTTTCACTTTTACATTCTTAAATCCATAATCCTCGTTTGATGTAAATAAGGAGTTGATATTGTCTGGATTTTTGATGACAAGATCAAATAATTTAACAACAGGGTTCATATTCATCGGTATATTATATTGAGTTGGTAAAAAGTCAGAATTAATGGCACGTGCGATAAATACAGCAAATTCAGCGCGTGTTACTTTCTTATATGGTTTGAAGGTTCCCTCCGTCTCACCACTTACGATATCATTTTCAGCTAAAGTCGTAACGGCATCATGCCATTTCGAAGATTTAGGAACATCTTTAAATTCGAGATTTCCGTTATCTTGCAGTTTGAATGCTTTTACAAGGATTTCTGCAACATCTTTTCTCGCTAGAGTTTTATTTGGATAGAAATTTTTATCATTTGGAAAAATTCCTGCATCCACAGCTGCTAAAATTTCCTGATAAGCATCATGGTTTTTACTAACATCTTTAAAGTTTAACTTTGTGTTGTTGGAGTTTAATTTTAATGCTTTCGCTACGATGACTGCAGCTTGTGCTTTTGTGATGAATTTATTCGGATAGAAATTGTTAATGTCAGCTATTAAATCTTGCTCCACTAAGAACTCAATTTCGTCTTTTGCCCAATTGTTATCACTAATATCCTTAAATGAAGCCGCAGAAGCGATCGATCCTGAAAATAAAAGAACACTTGTCAACGAAGTAGCGACTAGATATTTTTTAAACTTATTCAAAAGTTTTCCTCCTAAAATAATAATAGTTTTCACGATACTATAGATGTTTTTAAGCAACATTTTATTAAAAATCTAAGTATTTTCGATGAAGAACTAGTCTACTTGGAAACACTAAGAAAATACTATGGATTTATAAGAATAATAGGTAAACCTACTAAAGCCCAATATTTAATAAATGAATATCTTCTGTGGTGCTATACTCCTTTCATATGATTTAAGACAGGTTCAATAACTCTTCAACTCTTTGGAGGAGATGATCGACTTGTTGATTGGCATCAATTGTTTTTACACCAAATGCTAAACTGTGGACTAAGATACCGTCCACGCTAGACATGATGATTTTTACAATATCCTCTACTGGTATAGAAGGGCGGAACTCACCTTGTTCAATCCCTTCATGAATTAAATTTGAAAATAGCTGAACAAGTTTTTCGTATCGATTCATAAAGAATTCTTTTGCTCTAGGGTCTCTCCAGCCAGATATCCAAAATTCATAAATAGCTGGATAAATACTTTCGTCAACGGCGAGAAGTGTTTCTTTGTAATTTTCTATAAAAGCCCTTAGCATTTTTGCTGCAGATTGATGGTGCGATTTCTTAGTTGATACGAAATCATGTATTTGTTGATCAAGGTCCAGAATGAGCGCTTCAAATATTTCTATTTTATCTTTGAAATATAGGTAAATCCATCCACGACTCATTCCTGCCTCTTCCACGATATCTTTGAGAGTAGCTTTTTCATACCCTTTCCGTTTGAATACCTCCATAGCTGCCATTAATATCTGTTGGATTCTTTGTTGTTTATGTTCTTCGCTTAATTTCGGCAAAAAGGGCACCTCCAAAAAAAATAAATGAACCGTGTGTCATTTATTTTAAGTATAATGACACGCGGTTCATTTTACAATATTTATTTTAGAAAATTTTAACTATTATATTACTATGGAATATTGTGCCTTTACATAATTGAATTGGATATAAAAAACAAGAAGTCATGTGGAACTACTTTGTTCAATTCGCTACTCGAAATATTTTTTACCCCTCGTTCTTTTTCCTCATATCTTGTGGTGGTGAGTCGGATTCTTACGAAAACAAGAATTAATGAAGTGATGATCGCACCTTTAACAAAAACATAAAAAATCCTACGCTAGGTTTTTAAATAATTGAGATATTAGTGAAATTCCGCATAATTGATCACATATAAATTGACCTGTAGTCATAAATAGCGATTGTAAAATTAATATTTTAAAATTTAATTAATAAAATCAAAAGAAAAATATTGACCATGAGTATAAAAAGTATTATAAATAATGTGGTAATAATTTCAAAAAAGGGGAAATGTAAGTTGGTCAATACACGTATTCATTTTATGGATTTCTTAAAATTTTTTCTTTCATGCACTGTAATCATCCACCATGCAGGTCAACCTTATGGTGGGTCAAATGGTTTTTGGTATGTACGAGATTCGGGTGTTGATTCTGACTTGGGCATTTTTTTTGGGATAAACGCTGCCTTTAATATGAGTCTTTATTTTTTTCTCTCTGCTTATTTTATTCCTCTTGCGTATAAACACAAAGGGAATATAGGTTTTTTGAAAGATCGTTTGAAGAGGATTGGTATACCTTTATTGTTTGGTTTTACAGTAATAATTCCTTTAATAATGTACTTTTATTATAATGAATTTCGTGATTACCCTAACCTATCGTTATATGAATACTATAAAAATATTTATCTAGGATTTGGCGAAAAACCATTAAATTGGGCAGGACCATCTTGGCCAGACCTAAATTTTGGCCATCTTTGGTTTATTGAACATCTTCTTATTTATTCACTGATATATTTATTATTAATAAATTTTTTTAAAAATATTAAGTTACCAAAAGTTTCAATTGTCCCAAAACATAAACATATTTTTATATTTGTTATTATCGTATCGTTAATCACTTTTTTAGTTCGAACAAGTTATTCGATTGATGAATGGGTTGGTGTACTAGGTTTTATCCAAATGGAGTATGCACACTTTCCTCAATATTTAGCATTTGTAGTTTTAGGAATAACAGCTGCTAATAGTAACTGGATTCAGCATATTCCTAAACGCATTGGTAATTTATGGTTATTTATAGGGGTTTTATTAATTGCTTTAGATGTCATTGGGGTTGTACCACATTCAAGGGGTGGATGGGATAGTAGTTCACTTATTTATGCAATTTATGAAACTTTTTTATGTACAGGACTTTCAATTGGTTTTATTCAATTATTTCAACGTAAATTAAATAGAAAATCTAAATGGATTGAGATGCTGGCTAAAAACTCCTTTTGTGTTTACATTATCCATATTCCAGTTTTAATTGGAATTCAATATATTTTAATCAGTGTGCCTGTTTCAGGCTATATAAAATTCGTATTAGCCTCACTATTGGGGATTGTCTTTAGCCATTTGATATCGTATTTCATTATTCGAAAATTACCGGTTATTAGTCTACTATTCTCTGGTACAAATCATAGACGTTCTCAAACTTTAGTCGTTAAATTTAATAAGAAGAGTATAAATTAGTTCTCGGCTTGTCTTCAGTTCTCTCTTTAACAACATTCCTGCGAGTTTCTATAACCCAGGTCATTCTCGCAGGAGTACTTTGAAAATTAACAGGATCTTTATGAAGATACTCCTTTAAAGAAAACGTCAAAACTCGTCATAAGTTGTGTAATAAGATCATCTTCGCCTCCACCAAGACACCAGTGGGTTAATACACCAATAAACATTTGAATAGTTAAGTCTGCCAGTGTTTCAGGAGGCAATTTTTGTGTAAATTCCCCCGTTTCTTGTCCATATTTAAAAATTGGAATCAATAAAGCACGAAGATTATTCATATTATCCATGTGATCATTTAAATTATTGGTACTTGAGAGGGTTGCCATTAAAGTTGCTCTTCTTAATGACCTTGTATAGTTTAAATTATGTACGATATTAATTAACGAAGAAAGTAGTTTAGGTACTACTGGGCTTGTGATATTCATTAATTTTTCAGCTTCCGAATAAATTGAAATTCTTTCAAAATCTTCTATGACTGCCTCTTTTGTCGGAAAATAATTAAAAAAAGTACCCTTAGAAACTCCAGCTAATTTCACAATATCTTCAACCTTTGTCGACTCATATCCATTTTCCGAAAATAATTTGAAAGCAGCGTTTGTTATAGCTAATTTAGTTTGTCTTTTCTTTTCTTCCCTTCTCAACTTTTTCACTCCATTTCTTACAATAACGTTATTATTAATTCTACTATAAATAACTATTCAAAAAGTAATTATCGTTTTAATAATACGTAATACTCCTGCTATGATGTTTACACAACGTTACCTAAGTAAAAAATGTATCCAATAAACATTCTGAGCACACACCCATTAGACTTTTGCCTCATATTCTAAACGTAAAAGGAAAAGAGGGCGAATATGGGGATTGAGTTAGTGGCTCTCCATTGGATATATATTGTATTTATTGTCCTTATTATTGGATTTATGGTGAAGCGGCTAGATACGACACTCATTAGCATTGCAGGGATCTTTGTCATTGCGATCGTGGCCACAGGAAGCTTAACTTCTGCCGTGAGCGGTGTATTTAACAGTTTTACTTATGCCATTACGGAGCTCTTATCAACCATTCTAATCATCTCTATTATTGTGGCGATGAGTCGCATTCTTACGAAAACCGGAATTAATGAAGTGATGGTAGCGCCTTTTACGAAAATCATTAAAAATCCTACGTTAGGTTTTTGGACAATCGGGATATTGATGATGATCATTTCATGGTTCTTCTGGCCGTCACCGGCTGTCGCGCTAATCGGTGCCGTTATGTTGCCGGTTGCTATAAGGGCTGGTCTTCCAGCACTTGGTGTAGCTATGGCAATGAACTTATTTGGTCATGGTATTGCTCTATCGAGTGACTTTGTCATTCAGGGAGCACCCAAACTGACAGCAGATGCGGCAGGGATTCCAGTAGGGGATGTCATTACGGCTAGTATACCGCTTGTGATCACGATGGGGTTAGTAACGACAGTAACTGCTTTCTACTTTTTAAAACGAGATATGAAACGCGGGAAACTTACTTTAATTGATACGTATGATAATGGCATTGAACAGGAAACCGTAGAAGATTTATTGACGATGCGTCAAAAGAAGTTGTTTGCACTCTTCATTCCTCTGGCATTTTTATTAGATGTTGCGGCGATGGCTGCTTTTAAACTGCAAGGCGGAGATGCGACCGCTTTAGTAGGTGGGACGGCGGTATTTATTTTAGTATTACTTTGTATAGTAGCTCACAAAAAGAAAGGGCTCGATGCATCGACTCAGTATTTTATTAAGGGCTTTCAATTCGGCTTTAAAGTATTTGGACCTGTTATTCCGATTGCGGCTTTCTTCTACCTGGGGGATTCCGGCTTCAACGCAATACTTGGGGATTATTTGCCGAAAACATCTCATGGTATTGTCAATGACCTTGGTGTCGCGCTTGCATCATTGGTACCGTTAACAAAAGAGATTGCCGTAGTAACACTGATGGGAATTGGTGCGATTACAGGATTAGATGGTTCAGGGTTTTCTGGTATTTCATTAGTTGGTTCCATCGGGAAATTATTTGGTACTGCTATTGGAGAAGGTACTGCTACATTAACAGCGCTTGGCCAAATCGCTGCTATTTGGGTAGGTGGCGGTACATTAATTCCATGGGCACTGATTCCAGCTGCTGCTATTTGTAATGTCAGCCCATTTGAGCTCGCTCGCAGAAACCTTCTGCCTGTGGTAATTGGGTTAATTGTTACCACAATCGTCGCCGTCTTTTTAATTTAATTTTTTTAAAAAAATAAGGATAAAATCTAGGCAGCTGTTCATACTAAGTGTGGTTCCACTTACAATCGATCTTGCAATAGGAGGGTTACCGAGATGAGTAAATCAAACGCAAATGATTCAAAATCACAGGATGATCCGCCAGAGTATTGTTCTTGAAAGATGAAGTGTCACCAGGAGACTTTCCGTAAAAGGAGAGTCTCTTTTCATTTAGCAGGAGGTGAAATAATGACGGATCCAAAACAGCAAAAATCCAACAATGCCCTGAGTCTTGGAAGAATGATCGAAAATACAAAAGAGAATATTGAAGAGGCAGAAATCAGCATGGAATTTGCCAGCCCTGAGGAACATGATAACCTAGAAGAAAAAAATGCCCGTCGTCGCCGCGCCGTCGATAAAATGGAAAAACAAATGAGGGACGAAGCAGCGTTTAGGGCTAGAAAAAAGAGTTTTGAATGAATTCAGACCAACCTCCAGCAAATCTAAAATTTGCAGGAGGTTTTGTGTTATTGCCCCATATTATTCATATATATAGAAGAAAACTGCGAGGGGTAGAGGTTATTGGAGAAAAGAAATAGCAAGTACAGGTGGCTTGTATTTGCTTCTGTCTTGTTTACTTACTTGTTGATGGCCAGTCAGCGAACGGCGCCGGGGTTAATTACGCATCAATTAATGACGGACTTTAAAGTGACAGCATCCACAATTGGTTTATTGACAAGTATCCAATATTTTGTCTACACAGCATTGCAAATACCAATAGGAATATTAGCGGATCGCTTTGG
Source organism: Lysinibacillus odysseyi (assembly GCA_014595895.1). Taxonomy (GTDB): domain Bacteria; phylum Bacillota; class Bacilli; order Bacillales_A; family Planococcaceae; genus Lysinibacillus_B; species Lysinibacillus_B odysseyi_A. Next base: position 134,293 of record JABUKB010000004.1, read on the forward strand.
ACCAAATCGCTTCCTTATTATTGGAGCTCTTCTTACAGGGGTAGGTACCGTTATTTATAGTTTAGGGACACATGAAGCTGTCTTGTTTTTGGGAAGAGCCTTGACAGGTATAGGAGATGCAACCATCTGGGTCAACATGGTGCTTATTTTATCCCACTGGTTTCATCGAAGGGAATTTGTGCGGTTAATTGGCTTTGCGGGAATGACGGGAAGTTTAGGCTTTTTGTTGGCGACCGTTCCATTTGCTTTTTGGATTTTTTTATTAGGCTGGAGATATGCCTTTTTATCGGCTGGGCTACTTTTGTGTTTCTGTGCGCTGCTTTTGTATACGGTTCTTATAAAAGAAACAAATCGCCGCTTTTCGGATGAAGTCGCTCTGGAAAAAGAAAACGTACAACATGAGAAAACATCCTTATTATTGCGCCGAATCGTTTCTGATCGACAAGCTTGGGCGTTGTTTTTTTGCCACTTCGGTGTAGTTGGAGGATATGTAGGGTTTATTAGTTCGTGGGCAGTGCCGTATGGAATGGATGTCTACGAGATGAATGGCACGGAGGCAAGTCAGTTGGTGATGGTCGGTCTTGTAGGTGCACTGATTGGAGCGCCTCTCATGAGCTGGATAGCAAGCCGGTTAGGAACGATTAAAAGACCTTATATAACGGTTCATTTTCTAGTGTTATTGGGGTGGCTTTCCTTTTTAATATTTCCAGACCATCCGCCATTGGCGATACTTCCCATTGTCTTTTTTATTATCGGAGGTGGATATGGAGCGAGTGCATTGACCTTCGCGGCTGTTCGTCAGGCTTTTCCTTTAAAAGAATCTGGAATTGTCTCGGGCTTTGCCAATACAGGCGGTTTTTTAAGTGCGGTATTGCTGCCTCTTGTTTTTGGCTATATATTAGATTATTTTCAAGTTACGTCAGGCGAGGCAAGTATCGGGTATTATTACGGTTTTATTGCGCCTGTATTATTTTCGGTAATGGGGCTGATCGGCATCTTATTATTCAAAGAATCTTAAAAAAGACATAACATAGCTACGTTATTTTTCTACATAATTTCTCGCAGCAATATGACAGTAGGGAGCATGAAAAACGAAATAATGCTCATACTAATGACGCTTTCACTTTTAAACTTAGGAGGCGGCATCCATGAGTAAAAAGGTCGAACTAGATCAGAAATCTCAAAAGATCCACCAAAACTGGACACAGATGAAGCATGAAAAGTCTCAGGTGAATGGTCAAACGGAAGTCACTCTCCATAACCAAATGCTGAGACTTGCAGCGAAATCTAAACAGTTATAAATCTTAAAGGAAAGTGAAGTCAGCCTTCATAAAAGCATTTGCTTTTATGGAGGCTTTTGAAAAAAATGAAATGCAGGAGGTTTATATGTCTCAGTCAAACCCATCAAATGATCATTCACAAAACATTGATAAAATACGTGAAATCGTCAGAAATACGGAAGAAAATATTCGTGAAGCTGAATTTGGCATGGAGTTCTTAGATCCAGTGCAAGGTAAGATGCTTGAAGAGAAAAATAAACGACGTAAGCAGTCCGTTAAAGCTCTAAAAGAAGAAATGAAAGAGGAAATAGAAGCGCATAAAAAAGGCAAAGAATAGTACAGATTATTGCGACTGAAAAATGAATTAGAACTATTTTTTACCGGAATTCCTGATTTTTACGCTTTGGATAGTTTCAAAAAGTAGTTTTTGAAAAAATTCACATCGGGTAAGTAAATGGCATATCATTCGCTTACTCGCTTTTTATAGGGAGAATATATATATTCAACCGTATAATGAAGTATAAAAAATGCAAATCAAATTCAAAAAAAGCATTCGCCCCTTTAAATGGAACGAATGCTTCTTATTTATTTGGTAAAAATTAGGTTATGCCTTAAGCGAATAACTTGGACAAAACGTCATACATGATCATGCCTGTTGCTGTTAGTGCATAGGAGGTAATGCCGATACCTAGAGGGTATACGACACCCTTCACGAAACGTTCATTGTTGATTAAATCTTGCTTCGTCCCTAATACCTGAGCAGAGTTAGCTGTAGCTGGAATGTGTGTTTTCATATTGATCGACCTCCTAAAATTTTGATTAAAAGAGAATAAACTGTACACTAAAGAGAATATTTTGTTGTTAATTAGAGTATACAGCGGTTGTCACAAAAAATCAATACTTTTGACACAAAATATTCATATATATCTATTGACAGATTTTTAATAAATAAAACTGACTTTTTATTAAATTTCCTTTACAATTAATATTTTAAGGAAATAAAAAGGAGATCTGGAATGACAAATAATGATATTTTAATTCGCCTGCGCTATGCACTTGATATCAAAAATGTAGACATGGTAGAAATTTTCAAATTGGGTGGTTTGTCTGTTACAAAAGATGAACTGATGAATATGCTTATTAAGGTGAAAGATGATGAGGAAGCACCGGAAAACTTTGTAAAGATAAACAATAAAACGCTCGAAACATTTTTAAATGGCTTTATTGTATTCAAGCGTGGTCCTCAAAAGGATAAGGACGGCAACCTTATGCCGCCGCTTGTGCCTGCAGGTAAGGAAAGTGCCAATAATATGTTGGTGAAAAAAGTGAAAATTGCATTGGAATTAACAAGTGAGGATGTAATGGACTTAATGTATGAGGGCGGCGTAACCGTATCCAAGGGAGAAGTGGGAGCCATTTTACGCAATCCTACACATAAAAATTACAAAGAATGTTTAGATCGTTTTGCTCGCTGTTTTCTAAAGGGTTTAACAATGAAATATCGTGATTAATAAAAAGGCTTTCCGTATGGAGAGCTTTTTTTGGGATTTGCGACTAGAGGTGGAAGATATGGGGAAAAGGCTATAGTAATAAAAAAGGAGGCTGAAAGAATGAAAAAGGTATTATTGTTTTTTGGCGCATTTGTACTTGTGGTAGCACTATTTTTTACGTCAACAGCAGAAGCCCAGTCGTTCCGTGAAGTAAAAGTGGTCAGTGGTTCTTCGCTTGTAATAAAAGAAAAAGCGACAACCAATTCTAGAACTCTAGCTACGTTAACAAGAGGGGATTTTGTCACGGTATATTCTGCAGGGAATGGTTGGTCTTATGTACAGGCGAAGGATAAAAAAGGATATGTAGCCACGTCTTTTTTAGCCACTCCTAAATCATCCATCAAAATAGCTAGCTCTAAAGGAGGTCTGGTCGTAAAAGAGGCAGCTTCAAGGTCTGCCAAAACAGTAGCCACACTGCAATACAGTATGATTGTAGAAGATTTTGGCGCTGTAAACGATGAATGGTCATTTGTTCAGTATGGGAATGTAACAGGCTATGTAGTAACGAGCTTCATCGGCACGCCCAACACGAAAGCACAGGTAACGAAAGAAAATGTGTCTCTGCGCAATATCGCTAGTCCAAGTGGAGCAGTGAAAGGCACCTTGCCAGCAGGCACAAAAGTAGCGGTCCATTCAGCGATTGCAGGTTGGTCGTTTGTATCGAATGGCAACAATAAGGGGTATGTAGAAACCGTCAAACTACAAAATGTTGAGGCTAATAAGGTAGCCTATGCTAAGGATTATTTACCCGCATGTCCAAAAACTTACACCTTTAAAAACACACATGTACAAAATGGGGAGCGATCCACAGAATATAAGGTTTCTACTTGTGAATTTCGGGATTCAGGTCGTTGGATAGAGGATGTCGATGATAAATATAGTCTCACAGCTAATTACTATACGTTAAGGGGACCAGAAATGCACATCCAACAGTATGAGGGGCAAACCTTGTATAAGTTTCCTCTTCATACAGGAAAAAGCTGGACACACAGAGCTTATGTAGAAGACTATGTAACTCAATATGTAATAAGTGTAAACGAAACGGTGACAACACCGGCCGGCACTTTTTTCGATGTGATAAAAATTCGTACGACTGCAGATTATAGTGTGAGCTATGTCTATTTAGCGCCGTACATTGGTAAGGTTAAATCAGAGCTTTATACAAATCATAATGGTCAAACATATTCAGGGGTCTCCGAGTTATATTCGATGTATTAATCTTTTGCCAAAACAATTCAGTCTGCAATTGCTAGAAAGTTTGATAGAATGAGGAGGAATGAAAAAAAGAACAGGTGACTAAATTTGAAAACATTTAAAAAGGTTTATATTGAAATTACGAGTGTCTGTAATTTAGCTTGTAGTTTTTGTCCGCCCACGCAACGTGCAAAAGGGCTTATTAAAGTGGAGCAGTTTATCAAGATTTTAGATGAAATCCGTCCGCATACCAAATATATTTATTTGCATGTAAAAGGGGAGCCACTGCTGCACCCGCGCATAGACCAGCTGCTAGATGCGGCGCACGAGCGTGGATTTAAAGTAAATATTACGACGAACGGTACGCTGATTAAGAAGCAACGCGAAAAATTACTCGGCAAGCCCGCCTTACGTCAAATGAATTTCTCCTTGCATAGTTTTGATGGACACGAGGGCTCTGAAAACCGAGAGAAATATTTAGGTGATATTTTGGATTTTGTGCGCGAGGCAAAAGAGCACAATGTCATTTTCTCTTATCGTTTGTGGAATTTACAACGTGACGATCAAACGGAAGTGGACCGTCGAAAAAATGCGGAAACGTTGAATATTTTAGAAGCTGAATATCAATTAGATTTCAAAATTGAAGAGCGTGTGGAACCAGGCAAAGGTGTAAAAATCGCTAAAAATATTTATTTAAACCAAGATCACGAATTTAAATGGCCGAGTTTACTAGAGCCAGAATACAGTGGCAAAGGCTTCTGTCATGCGCTGCGCAGCCAAGCTGCAATTTTAGTGGACGGTACGGTGGTACCGTGTTGCTTGGATGGCGAAGGTGTGATTAACCTCGGCAATGTTAATGAGCAATCCTTCTCGGAAATTGTAGAAAGTGAGCGCGCTACTAATTTAGTCGAGGGCTTCTCAAGACGTGAGGCAGTGGAAGAGCTTTGCCGGAAATGCGGCTACCGCCAAAAATTCGGATGATAAAAATCAGGACTATGCTGCAAGGATAAACGCTTGCAGCATAGTCCTTTTCTATTCCATCGGTGCTTGATAAAACGTTACCGTCATCTGGTCGCTGTCATATAAACACCAGTCACACGATTCTACTACAGCACCTACATTGATTTCATACTTGCCATCGCCAACATAGATAGGCTGACGATAACGGATGGCGGTACGCTGCCCATGGACATAAATCGCTGCACGGTGACTATGGCCAAAAAATAATAAAGGGGTCGTATAAGCAGGGAAATTCGGTTCGAAGTCCTCATCCCACTCAAATTGATGACCATGCAATAACGTAGCCTGATTGATCAAAAAGCATTCCTCGTATTGCAAAAAAGAAGAGTTGCCTGTTACTTGGGCAATCCGCTCCTCCTGATTTCCGATAATCGATGGAAAGGTTAATAACTGAACAAATTTTTTCTTAATAGTAGCAGCTTCTTTTAAAGGAATATACGAAGTTAGCTTGGCAGCTTTTTTCTTTCCGATATGGCATTCGAACAAATCCCCCAAACCTAAAACCATTGCTGTCGGGGCTATTTTTTTAATGTGCTGTAAGGTAGCTTTTGTATGCTGATAGTGACCGTGTAAATCCCCTAATAATGCGTATTTCATGTGAAACCACTCCTTAACCGCTATTGTAAAAAAATAAATAAAAAGAATACAAGTACTAAAATATACAGGTGAGGAAATTCGTTGTGTTTTCTAGATAATAATTGATAAAATGAGTATATATTGTATTTTTAGAGAAAAATGGGGGTGGGTGTGTTGTTTACGGAAGAGCATGAAATGTTTCGTAAAGCGTTACGTAAAATGCTAGTGAAAGAGGCGTATCCTTATTTTGAACAATGGGAAAAGGAGCGCGATATTCCGCGCAGCTTCTGGATAAAGCTTGGAGAGAACGGTTTTTTATGTCCAATGGCGAGCGAAGAGTATGGCGGTCTTGGCTTGGATTTTGGCTACTCGATGATTTTGACAGAGGAGCTAGAGCGGGTGGGAGCAGGATTGGCGAGCGGTATTACGCTGCACTCGGATATTGTAACCCCTTATATTGAAACGTACGGTACAGTGGCACAAAAAGAAAAATGGTTGCCGAAAAGTGTAAGGGGCGAATTGATTTCCGCGATTGCTATGACGGAACCGGGGGCAGGGTCTGATTTAGCGGGTATCCAAACGACCGCTCGTTTAGAAGGCGATTATTATGTTTTAAACGGAGAGAAAACATTTATTACAAATGGTATAAAGGCTGATTATGTAGTCGTTGTATGTAAAACAGACCCGAAAGCACAGCCAGCTTATAAAGGGATTAGTCTGCTTGTTGTCGAGACAGGTATGCAAGGCTTTACACGAGGCAAAAAGCTAGACAAAATTGGTATGCATTCTGCTGATACAGGGGAGCTCATTTTTGAAAATGTAAAAGTGCCTGTTGATTATTTGCTAGGTGAAGAGGGAAAAGGCTTCTATTACTTAATGAATAAACTGCAGCAGGAGCGTTTAATTGTTGCAATTGAAGTGCAGGTAGAAGCAGAAGAAATGTTACAGTTAACGATAGATTATGTAAAAGAACGCCGTGCCTTTGGCAGTCGGATTGCCGATTTCCAAAATACCCAGTTCAAGTTAGCGGAGATGGCCACAGAAATCGATATGGGGCGTACATACATCCAGTCACTCGTCGCGAAGCATATAGCAGGTGAGGATATCGTCAAGGAAGTATCGATGGCCAAGTGGTGGATTAGTGAAATGGCAAAACGTGTAGCGAGCGAATGTCTACAGCTTCATGGCGGTTATGGTTATATGGAAGAATACGAGATTGCGAGGCGCTATCGAGATATTCCGGTTGCGGCGATTTATGCAGGCACCACTGAAGTCATGAAAGGGATTATTGCCAAGCAAATATTAAAATAACTGGGTTGAAAATGAAAGCTAAAAACAAAGGGGGCTTCATCATGTTTATGACAAATGTATTGACGCAACATGCATTGGATCGAGCAGAGGAGACAGCAATTGTTTTTGGAGACACGCAGTGGACATATCGGGAGCTATACCGCAACGCGAAAAAAATCGCGAGTTACTTGCAAAGTAAAGGTTACGGCAAAGGGGATATTATTGCACAGTTTATGCTGAATTCGGATCTGTTTATGGCGGTTTATTATGGTGTACAGTTAGCGGGATGTACGGTGATGCCTGTTAATACAAAACTAGCACCGCCAGAGGTAGACTATATCTTTACACATTCAGCAGCCAAGGTACTATTTTATGACGATGCTTTACAGGAAACGTTAGATGTGACAAATTACCACTTTGACGAGCGGTTAAATCTCGCGAATATACTTGAAATTGTAGAGGGAGATTCCTTCTTTATCGGTGAATTTGCCTCATTAGATCCAGAAGACACAGCGGTTGTTATGTACACATCCGGCACGACAGGCAAGCCAAAAGGTGTTATGTTATCACATCGCAATATTTATGAGACAGCAGAAATATGGTCAGATTCCATGAATATGACCAATGAAGATCGGATGTATATTTGTACGCCATTATTTCACTGCGCCGGCAGTCATGTATTTGCGGTGCCGATGATGTACAAAGGCGGGGCTGTGATCATTTCTGAGGCCTTCTCACCAACTAGTACGTTACAGGATCTTGTAAAAACTGAAGCTACTATTTTCTTTGGTGTACCTGCTATGTATACACTGCTATTAAATAACCCGAATGTAGCATCTTATAACTTTGAACATCTAAGATTGCTTTGCTACGGAGCGGCACCGATGCCTTATGAGCTGGTGAAGCGACTAAAGGAAACGTTCCCGAAAGTAGCGGTGCAAAATTTATATGGACAAACGGAAAATACACCAGCAGCCACTTCCTTATTGGATGATGCGGCTCTATTGAAAATAGGCTCTGTTGGGAAGCCGTTAGCTCGTACGGAGGTAAAATTGGTGAATAGTGAGGGAGAAGAAGTAGCAACAGGTGAAGTCGGGGAAATTTGTGTGCGCGGTCCGCAAGTGATGAAGGGATATTTACGGAACCCGGAAGAAACTGATTTTGCTATTCGTGACGGCTGGCTTTATACAGGGGATTTAGGGCGCTTTGATGAAGAAGGTTATCTCTATATTGTCGACCGTAAAAAGGATATGGTTATTCGCAGTGGCGAAAATATTTATCCGATTGAGGTAGAAGAAGTGCTCTACCAGATACCGCAAGTGCTTGAGGCAGCGGTTGTAGGGATACCGCATGAGATATACGGTGAAGTGCCAAAAGCGTTCGTCGTTTTAAAAGAAGGGCAGACGCTGACAGAGGAACAAATTTTAGCTTATAGTCACCAACATTTAGCAAAATACAAAGTACCTTACGAAGTAGAGTTTTTGGATACGCTACCGCGCAATGCTTCGGGTAAAGTACTCAAACATACATTAAGACCGAAAGAACATATCTAACTAACAAAGGGGATTGTGAGCATGAGTGTATATATAGTAGATGGAGCAAGAACAGCTTTTACAGCATTTGGCGGTTCATTTGCAGCAGTGGATGTCGTGCAGCTTGGGACAGCAACAGCTGTGGAAGCGTTAAAAAGAGCGGGAGTGAAGCCGGAGCAAATCGACCATGTTGTCTACGGTGGGGTAATTACAACAGGTCCCAATTCCGCTTATCTCGCGCGTCATATCGGTCTTTATGCGGGTGTACCGCAAGAAGTGCCTGCATTAACGCAAAATCGTTTGTGCGGGTCTGGTATGCAGTCGGTCGTAACAGCTACACAACAAATTTTATTAGGTGAAGCTCATGCTGTACTAGCAGGCGGTGCAGAAAATATGTCACAATCGCCTTACTCGAATTTTGAACAGCGTTTTGGCGGTGCAAAAATGGGTGATATAAAATTCATCGATATGTTAAACGCCACATTAACAGACGAATATACAGGCAGCGGCATGGGGCTAACAGCGGAAAAACTAGCCGATCAATATGAGATTACACGTGAAGAGCAGGATGAGTTCGCGCGTTTATCAAATCAACGTGCCGCACAAGCGCGCCAAACAGGCAAATTTGCTGAGGAAATTGTTCCTGTAACTGTGAAAACGCGTAAAGGTGAAGTAGTGATCGATCGCGATGAACATATAAAGGAAGATGTGTCGACAGAAGCAATGGCGAAGTTACGCCCAGCTTTTAAAAAGGACGGTACTGTCACAGCAGCCAATGCTTCAGGGATTAATGATGGTGCATCATCAGTCGTGGTGGCTGGAGAAAAATTTGTAAAAGAAAATAATTTGCAGCCGATTGCCCGTATTGTTTCTTGGGGAGTGGCAGGCGTGGATCCGACTATTATGGGAATCGGTCCTGTACCAGCGATACATCAGGCGTTACAGCGTGCTAATTTAACGATTGAAGACATGGATTTGGTAGAGGTGAATGAAGCATTTGCTGCACAATATTTAGCGGTCGAAAAAGAACTGGGCTTAGACCGTGAAAAAACAAACGTGAATGGCGGGGCGATTGCGCTTGGCCATCCAGTCGGCGCTAGTGGAACACGTGTATTGCTGACAGCCGCGTATGAACTGAAGCGCCGCGGCGGCAAGTATGCAGTGGCGAGTCTTTGTATCGGCGGCGGTCAAGGCATCGCGATGATTATAGAAGCTGTATAATGTAACATTCAATTAGCGGGATTTTCTTCATCCCAAGGATTGTTAACCTTCATCAATTAGATTTTTTCGGACAGTGATCTCTACCTAAGATTCTCTTTTTTCTAAAGTCTTAGGCGGAAGCTCTACTGCCATTACAAATGAAATAAACAATAATGAACGTCTAGCTATCGGCCTCCACCGTTTATCTAGGCGTCTTTTTAGCTTAGTCAATAAAGATGTTATGAGAAGGGAGAAAATCAGAATGCACTATATTTTTTCGGGTTTGTTTTCGTATGGTATAGGTTTCCTGGGCTATACTATAACGCTGAAAATGGTTTGGGACCAAACGCTCGGTGGCGATATGAATGCAGTATTGTTTTGGGGAGCGGTGGCATACTTTTTAGTAGCATTCCCGATCCATTTGTTAACCGTTGCAGTCGTTGAGAAACTATTCACCCGCCCTAAACTTTTCTACTATCCGCTTGGTTGTATGTTGGTATTCTTCGTGCCAACTTTATTTATAACATCCAGTCTAAGCGGGCAATTCATATTGTTCACACCGGAAGCAATGCTTTTCCATGCATTCTTTCTATTAGCGGGTTTAACATTTGGTCTCATGACAGGCTTCTTTAAACGTGCCAAATTTCAACATAGGTAAAGTACTGTATTGAAGACGCTGCTAGTCCAGTAAGAGAGGAAATAATAGCTACTTTTCTGTTACTCATACAAAACCTTTCCTGTACAAATATGGTACACTGAAGCTAATAAAAAAAGAGGCAGGTAAAAGCATGTCAGTTATTGAACTATTAAATGAAACATTACAAAATAAATGGCCATTTGAAGAAGAAATGAAAATCCAACAAGAAATGATTCCAGCCATGCTAGACGGTAAAGATATTGTAGCAGAATCACCGACAGGATCGGGTAAAACATTGGCTTATGTATTACCTATTTTAAATAAAGTAGACGGGGCTAAAAAGCAAACACAAGCATTGATTGTTGCCCCTTCTCAGGAGTTAGCGATGCAAATTGTCGAGGTTATCCGCGAGTGGACAGCTGGCACAGATATTACGGTGCAACAGCTCATCGGTGGTGCCAACTCAGCACGACAAATTGAAAAACTAAAGAAAAAGCCTACAATTGTTGTAGGAACACCAGGCCGCCTCAATGAGCTAGCACGCGCAGGTAAACTAAAATTAAAAGAAATCGAAACAGTGGTGTTAGATGAGTGCGACCAATTATTAAGTCGTGAATACCGCGTGGTGGTGAAATCATTTATCGATAACGCCGCATGGGGTCGTCAAATTGTTGTCGTATCAGCGACGATCACGGAGGAAATTGAGCTAGTAGCCGAGCGTATGATGTTCGAGCCACTACGTATCAAAATTAAGCCGGAAGATATGGTGAAAGTCGGTAAAGTAGTCCATTCCTTTATTAAAGTAGAAGAGCGCGATAAAACTGACTTACTGCGCCGTTTAGCACATATTGAAGGGTTACGAGGTCTTGCTTTTGTCAATAATATAGATCAGCTACTGATGAAAGAGACAAAGCTAAAATATAGAGATTCACCGATTGTAACATTGCACTCGGATATGAAAAAGGAAGAGCGTAAAAAAGCGCTTGATGCTTTCCGTAACGGGGAAGCTCGTATTTTAATCGCTACAGATATCGCTGCTCGTGGCTTGGATATCGCTGGTTTAACGCATGTCATTCATGTGGATGTACCGCGCACAATCGAGCAATATTTACACCGTTCAGGTCGAACAGGACGTGCTGGTGCAGACGGAGAAGTCTTAACATTACTATCTTATCAAGATGAAAAAACCTATAAAAAATGGACGCGTGAATTGCCGAGCAAGCCTGTACAAAAGATCTGGACGCAAGGTAGCTTAATCGAAGGAAATGCAAAAACAGTGGATAAACAGCCTAAAAGTGAAAAGAAATCAATAAGTACGAAAAAGCCCTATCAATCCAAAAACAGCTCATTCAAGGGGAAACGTACTTTTAAAAAGGAGAAATAACCTGTGACATTTGATGAAAAGATGATTGCATATGCAGAGCTAGCCGTAAAAGTGGGCGTTAATATTCAGCCGGGGCAATATTTATTGATTAATACGTCGACAGATACGCTTGCATTTACACGCGAAGTAGTGAAGCAAGCGTACAAAGCGGGGGCAGGTCGTGTGCAGGTAAACTTAACAGATAGCGTATTTGAGCGTGCTTTTTACGAAAACGCCAATGTAGCAGAGATTGAGCAATTCCCCCAATGGATTGTGGCGCAACGTGATGAGCTGATCGCGCGGCAAGGAGCCTTGCTCTGGATTGATGCAGAAGATCCTGATTTACTAGCTGGTATCGAAGTCGACAAAATTGCCGCACAGCAAAAAGCAGCGGGCAATGCCTTGCGCAATTATCGTAAAGCTATAATGAATGATGAAATTGCGTGGTCAATCGTGGCGGTACCATCCCCAAAATGGGCAGCAAAAGTATTTCCGAAATTGCCGGCTGCTGAGCAGGTAGACGCTTTATGGGATGCTATTTTTAAAACCGTAAGAATTGGAGAAGGCAGCGCGGTGGAAGCCTGGCGTAAACATGTTTCCAATTTAGAAGCGCGTGCAGCAAAGCTCAATGCGAAACGGTATAAAAAATTAATTTATACAGCGCCTGGGACGAATTTAACAATTGAACTACCGGAAAAGCACCTTTGGTTAACAGGGGGTAGCAAGACACCGCAAGGCATTAACTTTATCGCTAATATGCCTACAGAAGAAGTCTATACCATGCCTGCCAAATATGGTGTAAATGGTACCGTAGTGAATACGAAGCCGTTAGCCTATCAAGGAAATATTATTGATGAATTTTCACTGACATTTGAAAAAGGGAAAATCATAAAGGCGCATGCGAATGTAGGGAACGACCTATTGCAGCAACTGATTGCGACAGATGATGGAGCGAGCTATTTAGGAGAAGTGGCACTCGTGCCGCATGAATCGCCTATTTCAGCTTCTGAGATTTTATATTACAACACTCTCTTTGATGAAAATGCTTCGAACCATTTAGCTATTGGCGAAGCTTATCCAACTTGCTATGAAGGTGGCCGTGATTTACAGGAAGGGCAGCTTGAGTCATTAGGTATTAATGTGTCGATAGCACATGAGGATTTTATGATTGGTAGCGCAGAAATGGATATTGACGGAGAACTAGCTGATGGTACGATCGAACCTATTTTCCGAAAAGGGAACTGGGCTTAAAAGAAAGAGAAAGGAAGATGCAGGATGAAGAAGTTAGTGGCATTCTTCCTTGCATCTTTTCTGTTTTGTGGATCGGTGAGTGCTGAGCGTTATGTAGCACTAGGTGATTCACTTGCAGCAGGGCAGACACCATATACAGAAATAGATGCAGGGTATACGGACTTCATTGCATTGCAGTTAGCAGGTCATGAAAAGCTAACATCATTTTCAAAGCAGCTTGCATTTCCAGGCTATACAGTGGCGGATGTACTGGCGCGGGTAAAGCAAGATGGGCAGCAGTTAGAGCAGGCAACACTTATTACGATATCAGCGGGAGCCAATGATCTATTGCCCCTAGTTTCTTATCGCCCTGCAACCGGCACTGTCCAATACTCACAACTGGCTGTGAATTTTTCGTTAAACCGTGCGAGAGAAAACTATGTAGAGCTATTAAAAGAGATAAAACAACATGCGCCAAAAGCGAAAGTTTACGTAATGGGCTATTACTTCCCGTATGTCAGCTTACATACTTCGCAACGCGCAGGAGTAGAGCAGCAGCTCGATTTATTGAATCAAATTTTGGAAAAAGTGGCGACAGAGGCAGGGGCCGTTTTTGTACCGGTATCTTTTTCAGCTAAGAATCGTTATTTGCCCAATATCGGTGATGTGCACCCTAACCAGCTTGGTTATATGGAGATGGCCAATGCATTTTTAAAAGTGTATGGTTTACCGGCATTAACATCCATGCAACTACCCGCTCCGAATCCACTGACATTTGAGGAAATAGCAGAGCAGCAGCGCCGCCTTGAATCTCCTGAGCCGGAAGGTGTTGCACTGAAGCCAATTGAGGATTATGCTGTTTATTATGGATATGCATTATTTGAACGGTTCTTTTTATAGGATCGTTTTTTTATATCTAATAGGCGAACGTTTGTTTCTTTTAGGTATATATGGTATAATTTAACAAAATGACAAAAAAAGAGGTGGGAGTAGTGAAGATATTTCATACAGCCGATTGGCACTTAGGGAAGCTCGTTCAAGGAGTATATATGACGGAAGATCAACGGTATATTTTGCAGCAATTTATAGCGTATATTGATGCCGAACAGCCGGACGTTATTATTATTGCAGGAGATTTATATGATCGCTCCATTCCCAAAGTAGAAGCAGTCAATTTACTAGATGATGTATTGGCCGAAATTGTATTAAAACGTAAAATTCCCGTAATCGCCATTTCAGGAAATCATGATAGCCCGACACGTGTGGAGTTTGGCAGTAAATTAATGCGAGATGCAGGGTTATATTTGGCGGGTGAAATGCATGCCGATCTGCAACCTGTAGTGTTAGAGGATGAGCATGGGGAGGTACATTTTCATCTTATTCCGTATGCAGAACCTGAAATTGTGCGCCATGTGTTAGGTCAAGACGATATTAAAACATGCGACGAGGCGATGGCAGCGACGATCGCCCATATTCAGCAACATATGCAGGAGGGGGTACGCCATGTAGCAATCGCCCATGCCTTTGTGACGCCTTACGGAGAGCCCGAAGAGAATACGAGTGAATCGGAACGTCCACTAGTTATAGGTGGCAGCGAGTACGTGAATGCCAAGCATTTTGCGCCGTTTCACTATACAGCGCTTGGACATTTGCATAAGGCGCATAAAGTGCTAAATGATACGATTCGCTATGCGGGATCTCCGCTGAAATATTCAAAATCCGAAATGCACCATCAGAAAGGCTTTTATATAGTGGATTTACAAAAAGATGGTACGGTCTATGCAGAAAAACGCGAGCTGAAGCCGCGCTATGATTTACGTGCCGTTGAGGGAAAGATGGAGGAAATTTTACGTCATGCGGAAAGCGATGATTATGTATTTATTACATTAACCGACGAGGTGCCAGTAATGAATGCGATGGAGCAAGCGCGTACGGTCTATAAAAATGCCTTGCATATTGAACGTAAAACATTGGAAGTAGCTGCATCGACTGAGCAGGAGATTGTCGCGCGCGAACAATTAGATGATTTTTCTTTGTTCCAGGCATTTTATAGGCAAATGGCCAAGCAGGAGCCAAGTCCATTAATGGAAGAGCTATTTCAAGAAGCGCTGAATGAACTGCTGGCAGAGGAACGAAAAAGGTAAGGGGGCTTCAACATGAAACCAATTCGACTAATGATGCGCGCATTTGGACCTTATAAAGACGAGCAGATTATTGATTTTCGTGATTTGAGGGAACATCGATTATTTGCTATTTCCGGAAAAACAGGTGCAGGGAAAACAACGATTTTTGATGGCATTGCCTTTGCATTATATGGCAATGGAAGCGGGACAGACCGTGAAGATACGAAAGGCCTCCGTAGTCAATTTGCAGATGAACAAATACATACAGCGGTGGAGTTGCTTTTTGAATCGAAGGGGCAGACATATCGCATTTTTCGCCAGCTAGCTCATAAAAAGGCAGGAAATAAAAGCGAAACGGGAGAAAAGATTGCGCTGTTTGAGGTAGATGCAACAGGGCAGGAAGTACCGGCATGTAAACCAAAGCTAACGGATATTCGTTTCAAAATAGAAGAAATTTTAGGACTGTCTTACGATCAATTTAACCAAATTGTCATGTTGCCACAGGGAGAGTTCCGTAAGTTATTGACGTCTGATACGAAAAATAAAGAAAAGATTTTACGTAAAGTATTTAAAACGGAGCGTTATGATCAAATTGCCCAAAAGTTAGAAGATAAAAAGCGTGTTGCAGAGGATGAGGCAAAATTAGCCCGCAAAATGCGTGATCAGCATATTGAACAAATTGCGGGAGCGCTTCCGAAGCGAGACTCTTTATTGTTTACACGTCTAGAAGAGCATTCGAATATTTTTCAAATTTTAGAGGCACTGACGGTAGAAAAACAATATTACGAAGAGAAAAAGAAACAAGACGAGGAGCGTTATCAGGTTGCACAAGGAATTTATCAAAAGAAATATGAGGAAAGTGTAGCGGCTAAGCAACAAAATGAGCAACTACAAGCACTCGAGCAAAAACGTCAACAATTCGCCCAGCTACAATCCAAGCAGCCATTGTTTGAAGCGATGGCACAGGAATATGAGCAGGCAAACCGTGCAGCCAAACTGCAGCCAATGTATCGAGCAGTAGAGATAACGACTGCAGAGCTTAAGGAGACGACTGCAAGGCAGCAAGAGGCGACAGAGCAACTCGCAACTGCTAAGCAACACTTGCAGGCAGCGGAACAGCAATACGAACAGCAGCGCCAATTAGAGGGTACACGTGAAAAGTTGTCTAATGAAATCAATGAGTTACAACAGATAAAGCCACTTTATGAAGAAGTAGACCAACTAATGCAGCAGCTTCCAAAGCTAAAAAATGCGCTGGAAGCAGCAAAACAACAAGTTCAGCATTGCCAGGAGCAAGGGGAGATACTGAAACAAAAGCACCAGCAACAGGCTATGGAAATCGAGCAACTAGAACAGCAGGCAGAGAGTTTACCAGATAAACTGCAGCAACTGCAACATCTGAAAGAAACAACGCAACTGTTTGCGCAGCTAGATGCAATAGCGAAAAGAGAAGTTGAAAGTGCTGCAAAAATCCAGCAAGCAACAGAAAAAATCAGTGAACAACAGGCTTATTATGAGGAACAGCAAAAAAAGTGGATTAGTCACAGAGCTTATGAATTAGCTAATCAGCTCGTGCCTGGTACGGCATGCCCGGTATGTGGTAGCTTAGAACATCCAAATATTCAGCGATCAGCAGGGCAGGCGGATAAAAAACTGCTAGAACAGGCACAACATGTATTAGAGCAATTGCGTGAGCAAGCATCGGCAGCGAAAGCGCAACATGAAGTGCTTGTGCAACAACAGCAACAAATGGCAGAGCAGTTGCAGGCGCAGGATATATTACTTGATGAGCGCGCCGATTATGATGAACGCTATCTAGCTATGCAGAAGCTAATAACGGACCTAACAGATAAAACGGCACAACTAAAAAAACTAAAGCAAATCCAGCAGCAGCTATTAATGCAGCGTGAACAAAATGATGAACAGTGGCAAAAAGCGCGTGCGTTAGTAGAACAAGCCCAGCGACAATTATTCGAGAAGCAAACGGTTTTAGATAGTAAGCAACAAGCCATTCCAGCACATCTACCTACATTAGAGGCTGTTGTAACATTATTAGCACAAAAAGCAGAGCAGTTAGAACAAGGTAAGAAGGCTTTTCAGCAGGCTGAGGCGCATTATCAACAGACACAACTACAGGTAGCAAAGCTTTCTCAGACAGTCGCACATCTAGCAGAGCAGCACGAGCAATTAACGAGAAAGCTGGCTCAGGCACAGCAAGAGTTTGCGCAGGCGATGGAGCAATATGAATTTGAATCCGTTGAGGCATTTTTACAGGCATGTAGGAGTGAACAACAAACCTTACAATTGCAAAAGCAAGTCCAAGAATTTAGGCAGCAATTACAAACATTACAGCAACTGATTGCAGAGCAAGAAGTTCAGCTTAATGGGAAAGCAATGATTGATATGGAGCAGTTGGAGCAGGAAGTTTCCATGCACAAGCAGCAGGTCGACGAGGCATTGCTAGAGTGCAATACGACAAACGGCTATGTGAGTAGCTGTCAGGAGTATGCGGAAAAACTTCAGCAAGCAGCGAGTAAAATAGATGCATTAGAAAAATACTCAGGGGAAATCGTCCAACTTTATAAAGTACTAACTGGGCAAAATGAGGAGTTCATTTCCTTTGAACGCTTTATTCAAATTGGATATTTAGAACAAATTACAGAAGCCGCCAATTTACGACTGTATAACTTGTCGGATGGACAGTTTACACTACGTTGTTCGGATCGTAAGGAAGGCAATCGCCGTCAAAGTGGCTTAAGCTTAGATGTGCATGATGGCTATACAGGTTTACCGCGCGATGTGAAATCCTTATCAGGCGGCGAAAAATTCAATGCCTCTTTATGTTTAGCCCTTGGATTAGCGGATGTTATTCAAAGCTTCCAGGGCAATGTGCGAATCGATACCATGTTTATTGATGAAGGGTTTGGTTCGCTCGATGAAGAATCGCTCATGCGTGCTATTGATATTTTGATTGAACTTCAAAAATCAGGTCGTATTGTCGGTGTGATTTCGCATGTAGAAGAGTTAAAAGCAGCCATGCCAGCTATCATTCAAATTGAAAAACTCAAAACGGGATGCAGTCGGGCGGAAATAGTCGTGAAATAAGGAAAAGGCGTTTGGAAATGAACCAAACGCCTTTTCGCTATTTACGACGTGTTGTTGCTGGTCGTGATGTCGTAGCAGGTCTTGTTTTTTTAGAATCGAGCATTTTTTTTATAATAGGATACATTACTGGTGCCCATTTTATAGCTGTTTTGACTAAATTTCCGATTTTCATATTTGTCAGCTCCTTTTATAAACCAAGGCGTGTATCATTACTTTACCCAGAGGAGAAATAATTTAAAACATTTAATATTTGCCACGCATTTACGAGGGAAATAGTAAAAAGCTCCAAATTATTTTGACTTGCAAATAATAAAAGAGTTGCGTACAATAAGGGATAAATTAAGATGTACCACAAGGGGAGCCGAGCATTCGGCTGAGATTGCGCAAATAAGCTGCGCTGACTCTTTGAACCTGTAAGTTAACACTTGCGTAGGGATGTGGATAGAAAACCGACATATACGATGTCAGGCTCTGTCCTGGCATCGTTTTTATTTAGATACATATATAAAAAGGTGCCACTTACCTCTGTACATCTAGGAGGAGGCAAAGGAAATGAAGAATAAGAGATTATTAATGTTTGTAGAAATTGCTGTCTTTGCAGCGATTGGGCTTGTGCTAGACAAAATAGCGTTTAGTATGCCACAAGGCGGTTCGGTGAGCTTTGTTATGCTGCCGATTGTTATGATGGCGATTCGGTGGGGCCTGCAAGCAGGATTGACAACAGGGCTGCTAATTGGTGTGCTTCAAATGATGTTCGGTGCCTATATTTTACACTGGGCGCAGGCTTTGCTAGATTATGGTGTGGCCTTTACACTTGTTGGTTTAGCAGCGGTGATGCGTGGTCCGATTTTAAAGGCATTGGCTAATAAACGCAAAGGAGAAATGGTGGCATGGATTATTGTCGGCATTGTGATTGGCGGCTTTGGCCGTTTTGTTGCCCATGCGTTAGCGGGAGCCATCTTTTTTGCGGAATATGCAGGCGACCAAAATCCATGGATTTACACAATCCTTTATAATGGATCATACATGCTCCCAGCCATAGCTTTAACTGCGGTAGTAGCAAGCTTGTTATTCTCATCGGCACCTCGCTTAGTAAAAACAGCTTAAAAATTCGTTTCCTATATATTGTTCCTTTTCGTATGATATAGTTATAAAGGACATTTTAATTAAGAGAGGAATTTTGAGATGATCGTTACAACTCAAGAAGAAATAACGGCTTTTAAAAAGATTGGTCGCATTGTAGCAGAAATTCGCGAAGAGATGAAAGCTGCTACAAAGCCGGGTGTGACAACGCTTGAATTGGATCAAATTGCAGGTCGTATGTTTGAAGAAGCAGGTGCCATTTCTGGACCAAAAGGGGAGTATGACTTCCCAGGCTTTACATGTATTTCAGTGAATCATGAGGTTGCTCATGGCATTCCAGGCGAGAAAGTGATTCAAGAAGGAGATCTTGTAAACATTGATGTTTCGGGTTCATTAGATGGTTACTTTGCTGATACAGGTATTTCTTTCGTCGTAGGTGAAGGTTACGAGGATAAAGAGAAGCTTTGTGCAGTAGCCAAATCTGCCTTTGACCGTGCGATGACAAAAGTCAAAGCTGGTTCAAAACTAAACCAAATCGGGAAAGCTGTAGAGCGCGAAGCACGTGATCACGGCTTAACGGTGATCATGAACTTAACAGGTCATGGTTTAGGGAAGTCTTTACATGAGGCACCAGATCATATTTTAAATTATTACGATGCATGGGATACGACGATGATGAAGGAAGGCATGGTGTTAGCCGTAGAGCCGTTCATTTCAGCAGCTGCTGAGCATATCGTAGAATCTGGCGACGGTTGGACATTTATCACTCCTGATAAATCGCTAGTGGCACAAATTGAACACTCCATTATTGTTACAAAAGGTAAACCGATTATTTTAACAACATTAGAAGACTAATGCAAAAACAGCTTAAACCGTTTGGTTTAAGCTGTTTTTTTCTTGTTTTTATGAATAAATAAGATGCCTACTAGTAAAACACCTATTAGAAAGAAACTGGCAGTCGATACAAATAGTTCATCGAAGCCGTTGTTCACAATAATGCCTAAATATCCCCAAATAATAACAGAAGGAACAATTACGTCCGCATGATGATAGCGAAGATGCAAGGCAATGGCTGTACAAATTGTGAGCATAATAACTACCCATAACGGACCGCTTAAGCCAAAGCCGTTCCATTCATAATAAACAGCAGCATAGCTAATGACAACAAATAGCATAAATAACTGCCAGCCAAACCATAAAGCAATGGGAGCGCGTTTCATAAGGGTCTCGCGTTTCAATGGGTAAGTTACATATAAGATAAATAGTACAATCAGTTGCAGAATTAACATAATAATAGCTGGTATGTACTCTTCGCTATGCCATGTATAGAAAAAATTGATATTCAAGAAGCCTGCTGCCAAAATAAAAAGACACTGAAGTCCTGTAAGCGCATGTTCCGTCCCGCGGTCCTTAAAAGCTGTAATAGCCAAGTAAAGAAAGCCTAAACAAATAATGATGGTAATGATATAGACAAAATTAGCAGGTGCAAATAGGAGAGGGAACCGGTCGATTAATTGGATTGTCGTGACACCATTAATACCGAACCACAAAGCGGCTATGGAATATCCGGCAACAACGGCTAGAATAATACAGACGGTTAAAATATTACCCATATATTGTACTCCTTTCGTAAAAGTTAATATATTTACCCCGCATTAACGGGTAGTAATTTATCCGCCTCGAAAGCGTAGCGGCAGATCAAATACCCGTAAAAGCCCGATTGATTCGGGTCAACACGATGTTGGTTACACAGGCGTTGCCACAGGACGTGGCGAACTTAGCTTGTGTTCCTTGTTCATCAGTGGAGGGAGGAAAACCCCCACTGATTGAAGTTTTACTTTATTTTAGAAAAAACAACAAATACCATTTCGCTCCCATATAGTTTACAATGTGATTAATAGATTTAAGGGGAGTGATTGGATGAAAAAACTAGCAGGTTTAGATTTAACTTTAGCATTGGACAAAAAAGTATATAAGAAAAAACTAAAAGTGCTTCAATATGAAATGTTAAACGCTCAACAGTTTTTATTCAACAACAAAATTGGGTTAATTTTGGCATTTGAAGGAATGGATGCGGCTGGCAAGGGCGGTGCGATTAAACGTTTGACAGAAAAAATCGACCCTCGCGGCTATATTGTACATCCTATTTCAGCTCCTCAGCCTCATGAACTACGTTATAATTATATGCATCGTTTCTGGAGAAAACTACCACAACATGGGCAAATTGCTATTTTTGACCGCTCTTGGTATGGTCGTGTATTAGTAGAGCGTATCGAAGGATTTGCTAAAAAAGAAGAGTGGAAACGCGCCTATAATGAGATAAAGAATTTTGAACAATTATTGACAGCTGAAGATTATATTGTAGCAAAGTTTTGGCTGCATATCGATAAAGATGAACAATTAAAACGTTTTGAGGAACGTGCGCTAGATCCATATAAGTTTTGGAAGTTAACAGATGAAGACTGGCGTAATCGCGAAAGATTTGACGAGTACTTTGTAGCGGCAGACGAGATGATTAAAAAGACACATTCAAAACGTGCGCCTTGGATTTTAATCGAGGGCAACAACAAGCTCCATGCACGTATAAAGGTGCTAGAAGAAACGTTGAAGCACATTGAAGCAGAGCTAAAGTTGCGCGGCTTGGAATTGCCTAAAATGGCTGAGAAGGAGAAAAAAGCAGAATTACAGTTTGAATTAGTGAATGCCGAAGTAGCGGCTACACAAGAATACCTAACACCAGAAGAACCATCAACAAATCAAAAAACAGATCAAAGAAAAAAGCATAAAAATCAATAATATATAACAAAGATTGCTTGCTAATCAAGGAGAATATAGTGAGAAAAATTTCTGAATTATTTCGAAAGAAAGGAAGTCCCAAAGTGATTCTTGAGGGAGAGAAATGTACATTGCGTACGTTTTCAGAATCAGAGGCAAAGGCACTGGCGACACTTTTAAAGAATAATAAATATTTTTGGTCTACCTATGAGCCTATTCATCGAGATGAGTTTTATACAGTAGAAGCACAGCACAAGAAAATTTTAGAAAGCATGGAGATGCTGGCAATGAACCGCGAATACACATTTGGCATTTATGAAAAAGGGAGCGAGCATTTGATCGGTCATATTGCCCTTTATGCCATCAAAAGAATGCCTTACTCTAGTGGATTTGTTGGCTATTCAATGGATCAGCATTTTGTGGGTCAAGGCATTGCTACTGATGCGGTGAGAGTAATCCTTGATTTTGCCTTTACAAAAGTGAAGTTACATCGGGTAGAAGCCTATATTACACCGAAAAATATTGCTTCCATTCGCGTAATCGAAAAATCAGGCTTTCAGCAAGAGGGACTGTTGCGTAAATTACTCTATATTAATGGAGAATGGGTAGATCACTATATGTACGCCATTATTGAAGAAGAATACCGCGAAAAAAATTGTACTCCAGCTTCACATTGAAGATGGAGTACAATATACAAATATTACTTTGCTTGAAGAGTAGTATTGCCATTTTGTACTAAATCTAAACGTCCTGTATTAGGATCAATAATCAGTCCGTGTACAGGCACAGTTTTAGGCAGAAGTGGGTGTGAGCGAATTAAATCCACACTTTTTAAGACGCTTGTACGAACATCGCCGAATCCGCGTAGCCATGTACGCAAGTCAATGCCGGAATAAGAAACTGTATCGATTGTTTCTTTTTTCACGCCACGCTCGATCATATGACCAATCATAATATCAGGGTCTATAGCGCTCATGCCGCAATCATAATGTCCTACTACGTATACTTCATCAGCCTTTAATTCATAAACAGCCACTAAAATACTGCGCATAATACCGCCAAATGGATGATTAACGATGGCTCCAGCACTTTTTACGATTTTTACATCGCCGCTGCGTAAATTCATCGCTTTAGGCAATAATTCTACTAGACGTGCATCCATACAAGACAATACCACAATGCGCTTGTTAGGCTCTTTCGTTGTCATATAAGGCTCATATTTCTTTTCAGCTACAAATGCTTCGTTATACTCAAGAATGGTATTTAATAAAGTCATACTCTAATCTCTCCCTTCCTTACCTTATTTATTTTAAAGAAAATGTAAGAGAATTCAAATAATAAGTGAGAAAATAAAATTAATTATTGTAAAAATCGAGCAAACTTTGCTATGAAATGAAAAAACAGCCACATAAATGTGACTGTTTAAAGATTATTTTACTGCATCAGATTTTGAGTCAATACGAACTGAATCGTGTGAGTCTAAACCAACACGTAAGTAATAGATAAAGAATAATAAAGCAATAAGAACGACGATTGAATATCCAGCTATAATTGTATAGTACTCAGACAGAAATGGGTGACGATGATCCATTCTAAAAACTCCTTTCTAATATAAAAATAATCATTATAATTAATTATACATGAATACGATGGAGAGTGGATATAAGAATTTTTGGAAATTCCCAAAATGTGTCTATATTTTGAAGGGGTTAAAATGCCCAGTTCCCTTGGCGGAAAATGGGTTCAACTTTTCCATCTTCAGTAATTCCATCAATATCCATATTAGCAGAACCAATCATAAAGTCAACGTGCGTAATACTTTGGTTTAACCCGTTATCTAGCAGTTCTTCGCGTGACATCTTCTTCCCGCCTTCTAGGCAAAATGCATAAGCGCTACCAATCGCTAAATGGTTCGAGGCATTTTCATCAAATAATGTGTTGAAGAATAATAACCCGGAATTGGAAATAGGCGAATGATGCGGCACAAGCGCTACTTCACCTAAATAGTGAGAGCCTTCGTCTGTTTCCACTAAGTTCCTTAAAACCTCTTCTCCTTCTTGTGCTTCTACTGCCACAATGCGCCCTTGTTCAAATGTCACCTTAAATTGATCGATAATATTCCCGCCATAGCTAAGCGGCTTTGTGCTAGACACATAGCCATTTACTCCTGTTTTATGTGGGACAGTAAATACTTCTTCTGTCGGCATATTCGCCATAAAAGCATCGCCCTTTTCATTGATTGAACCAGCCCCGCACCATAAATGGCCTGCTGGCAGCTCAATTGTTAAATCAGTGCCTGGTGCTGTGTAATGAAGTTTTTTATATTTTTTAGCGTTTAAATAATCGACTTTTTCATGGAGTATTTCATTATGTGTTTTCCATGCGGCAATTGGATTTTCCGCATCGGCACGTGTAGCTTTAAAAATAGCTTCCCATAGTGCATCCACCTGTTTCTCGCGCGGCAGGTCAGGGAACACTTTAGCTGCCCAATCTGCAGAAGGGTGGGCGATTACTGTCCATGCAATTTTGTCTGATTGGACATATTGGCGGTATTTGCTTAATGCTGTGCCCGCTGCTTTTTGGAATGTGGCAATGCGGCTTGGCTGAATTCCTTTTAGTAAGTCAGGGCTTTGAGAAACAATACTCATAAAGGCAGCTCCCTGCTCTGCCAACCATTCGCGCTCTTGTACTTTCCAACTCGGGAAGAAATCAAATGAATCGTTAGGCGCTAGCTCATATCGTAAGCGTGTAATTTGGTCGTCCGTAAAATCAACAAACACCTGTTTAGCTCCCGCTTCATAAGCCACTTTTGTCACAACTCGGACAAACTCCAATGTGTCTGTAGAAGCTGATATATACAAAAATTGACCCTTTTGAAGATTCACCCCTACTTTTACTGCTAATTCAGCGTAATTTAACAGCTTTTCTTGAAAATTTACTGTCATTTTTCTCACTCCTATTAATAAGTATTAAAGATTCCTTTTGAATATTGATCCAATATAATCAAATATATCGATTTTAGGAAGAAAAAACTATTAACAAGGTCGATAAAATCCAGATTTGTCTTTATACTATAAATGTAAAACTATTAATAAAAAGCAAATGTAGTCGAAAATAAAAAGAAGAGACTAATTGGAGGTACAAGTACTATGGATATTTCATCTTTAGTAGGGATTATACTAGCATTTGTTTCATTGCTAGTCGGGATGACTTTAAAAGGGGTACCAGTTGGTGCCTTAATGAATCTTCCAGCGATCCTTATTATCATTTTTGGTACGATTTCAGCGGTTGTTATTGCATTCCCAATGGCTGAGCTAAAGCGGGTACCAAAATTATTTGGGAAACTATTTAAAGAGACAAAGCTGGCAGATGACATTGAAATCATTCGCATGTTTTCCCAGTGGGCAGACTTAGCGCGTCGTGAAGGTTTACTCGCGCTCGAGAGTAAGGCGACAGAAGTAGAAGACCCGTTTTTAAAAAATGGCTTATCATTAGCGATAGACGGTCAGAATGCAGATTATATTCGTGATGTTTTAACAGAAGAAGTGCATGCGATGGAAGACCGTCACGCAAGCGGAGCATTAGTTTTCACACAAGCCGGTACATATGCACCAACATTAGGGGTACTAGGAGCTGTAGTAGGATTAATTGCGGCCTTAAAGGATATGTCAAATATTGAAAAGCTAGGTCACGCGATTTCAGCGGCATTCGTAGCGACACTATTAGGGATCTTTACAGGGTACGTTTTATGGCATCCATTCGCCAATAAATTAAAACGTAAATCAGCAGTAGAAGTAAAACAAAAAATGATGATGATTGAAGGGATTCTCTCTGTTTTAGAAGGGGAGGCGCCACGAGTAATTGAACAAAAACTTGCTTCGTATTTAACAATGGAAGAACGTAAGCAAATTTCAGAAAGCGGGGCGGATGGCCTTGGCAAAGAAAACTAGACATAAAAAGCACGAGGAGCATGTAGATGAGTCCTGGCTAGTACCGTATGCGGATATTTTAACATTACTATTAGCCTTATTCATCGTATTATTTGCCTCTAGTACTGTGGACCAAAAGAAAATGGAACAAATGTCTCAAGTGTTTAATGAGATTTTTGATTCTGGCTCAGGTGTGATGGACTATGCGGCGCCTGTGGAATCATTAGATGCTAATAGCGACAGTATGTACCGACAAGATCAGCAGCAATTAGAAGAAACACAGGAACGTGTAGAGGAGTTAATTGCTCTTAATGAACTAGAAAATCAATTTGAAACACAGATGACATCGGAAGGTTTACTCATAACAATTCGTGACAGCGTCCTATTTGCACCAGGCAGTGCGGAAGTAAGTGCTAACTATTTAAATATTGCAAAAGAGCTGTCGCAAATCTTAGCCTTTGACCCTGCACGTAATGTCATCATTACGGGACATACAGATAATATACCGATTAATTCACCAACATTCGGCTCAAACTGGGAGTTATCGGTAATGCGTGCTGTTAATTTCCTGAAAGTGATTGTCGATGCAAATGCTACATTAGAGCCGAAATATTTCAGTGTAAGGGGCTTCGGTGAATATATTCCGATTGCATCAAATGATACAGCAGAAGGACGCAGCAAAAACCGTCGTGTAGAAGTACTTGTACAACCACGTATTGCAGAAGACGGATCAGCGTTACCTGTAGGTGAGTCCAATCCAGTCACAACGCAAGTGCCAGCAACTAATAATTAATACAAAAAAACAGCAGACTCGACAGGGTTTGCTGTTTTTTGTTGGAATAGGTCATTTCCTAGGAAATATTCAGTTATAGCCTATTTACGAAGTGAACCAAGTTCTGCTACGATCGCCTGCATCTCGCTAGGGCTGAAAGAATCTCGCTTCATGACCATATTGTATAAATAAAGTAAGTCTTCATAGTTTTCATTGGTAAAGTTTTCTGATTTCATCGCATCCACGTTTACCATGCGTAACTTATCTTTCATTTGTTCAATCATAAACATGACATTCTCTTGTGATGGAGTAGACAAGTCCATATATATCCCACCTTTCTATAGTCAAAAATATCATTTCATTTTCATACTTTAAAGTCAACTACTATTCCTATTGAATCGGAAAAATGTGAAAAACTGAAATAGATAGCGTTCACTTTCAAAAACATGGAAGTATGTATAAAATAAAGAAAGAAATAAATAAAGTTTTATGCTAGGACTTTTTTGGGTACAAATTATGATATAGGAGGAATGACTATGGTGAAAAGTAAGTTAGTACCAGCAATTCTAATTGGAGCAGTGGCAGGGGCGGTTGTCAGTATGTTTGACCGCGCAACTCGTGAACATACAGTAGAGGCAACTAAAAAAATGAAAGATAATGTGACATACTATGCGCAAAATAGCGATGAGCTAATTCGTTTAATTGAGACGAAAGCAGAGCAATTTCATTCGCTTTATCTTTCCTCTCAGGAAAATCTTAATACCTTATTGGAAAAAGCGGATGAAGTAAAATCACTGCCTAGTACAGTTCAGAGCATGGTAGCAGAAACGAAAGAGGCATTTTCTAAACTGCCAAATTAAAAATTAAGATAGGAAAGTAGGGGGCTTATGAAAGATCAGAAAAAAACTTCAATGAATGGAACTCTTGCAGTTGTTCAATCTTTTATAGCACCAAGCGAATCTGAAATTGATCGTACGACTACTAAGGGTTTTCTGCAAGATCTCATCTTAAGTATTCGGCGTGTAGATATGGGAGGGCTTGGTGCACAGCTTGCTTACTTTTTCCTATTATCATTTTTTCCTTTACTTATTTTTATGGTGACATTATTGCCTTATTTAAATCTCGAACAACAGCGAATTTTTGATTTCCTAGTGAATGTGATGCCGGCTGAAATTTATACTTTGATTGAAGGTACGTTAGGAGAGGTACTGACTAAACAAAATGGAAGCTTATTATCTATTGGTATCATCGGTACGATTTGGTCTGCTTCTAAAGGGATTAATGCCTTGATGAAAGCGTTAAATGAGGCGTATGATGTAGAATGTCAAGCAGGTTGGAAAGATCGCCTATGGTCTTTATTATTTACAATCTCATTCGTTATCATTATTTTACTAGCCTTAGTATTCCCTGTATTTGGACAGCAAATCATGAATCTTTTAAATTCTTATGTAGGAATAGATGGTACAGTGGATACTTTAACGTCCTGGATTAGTTGGCTAGCCCCACCATTGCTTATTTTTAGCGTTTTAATGTTAATGTATTGGGTCGTACCGAATACAGACCCTCGGCTTACTCTCATGAGCGTAGTACCGGGTGCTGTCATTGGAACAATAGGGTGGGTTGCTTTAACATTTGGATTCTCTTTTTACGTTAATAATTTCGGCAACTACAGTGCTACGTATGGCAGTATAGGTAGCGTCATCATTTTAATGTTATGGCTGTACTTTACGGGTATGATTTTAATATTTGGCGGGCTCGTCAATGCTACATTCCAACGAAGGCAACAAGCTAAAATGTCAAAAGAAAGCAGCAAGACGCCTGTATTTTAATAGTAAGAAAGGGACCGTCTGAAAAGTCATTTTGAGACGGAGCCTTTGCGACCACCGCAGGAGCAATACTTCCTAAGAGATAATGATTGAATAGAATAGGGGGTGTTCAAAAAGTAAAACTTTTTGAACACCCCCTTGTGCTTTATATAAACATTGTTTCTTAAGGCTCCTCAACTGCAAGCTTCTTCTGTACAATCTTATAAAAGAAGGAAGCCAATACTTGTTGGAACAGCATACCGAAAACTACAGGCATCACAACCTTTGCCGGGAAATAGGTAATAGCAACAACTACACCTGCGGCAATATTACGCATCCCGCCAATAAAGACGAGGGTAGCTATGATGCTTTTATCTTTCCATAAGGCTTGCCCGATCAGCAAGGCAAAGATATAGCCGGATACAGATACGGTAAATACAACGGCGACAATCCACAATACTTCCCATGTTACATTTTTTAAATAAGGCGCTATGGCACTGCTATTAATGAAAACAACGGCAAATAGGCAAAGTTTCGAAATGGGCGCTAGCATTTTGCCGTATTTTTGTTGCACCTTGCCTTTTGAAAATTCATTTACCAATATTCCAGCAATAGAAGGGATGACAACCATCCAGATTAAACCGAGCATTAAAGATGTAATATCAATGGTGATATGTTCACCAACAGTCAGGTGAATCAGCGATGGCAGGACAATCGGCGCTAGTAATGTATCGATTAGAATAATAGCCAAGGCTAGCGGTAAATTGCCTTTACTGATCGTGACCCAAATAATACTAGTGACACCGGTAGGTACTGCTACTGCCAATACATAGCCAATCGTTAGTAAATAGTCATCGAAGATTAATCTAGATAGAAAATAAGCCCATAGTGGCATGAACATATGTAAAAAAGCAATGCTAAATAAAATGGTTTTAGGGTATTTGATAAAAACTCTGGCATCCTTTACTTTCATATTGAGACTGCTGATAAAGGTCATAATAGCAAAGATAATAGGCACAAGACTTAATAAATGCTGACCAATATGCTCCAATAAAACACCGAGCAGGAGAGAAAGGGGAGTAAGTATAGCCATTCGTTTTTGCATAAATAAATTTATTTTTTCGAGCATGTAGTACTCCTTCTTCCTAGTGAGTCTGTTGTCTGCCTTATTGTATCAATCTTCACAAAAAAAGCCACTCTTCCGCTTAAGCTAGAAGAGCAGCTGTCTTTCTATGCAGTTCGCAACATACGTAAACCGTTTAAAATAACTAAAATCGTGCTGCCTTCATGACCGATTACACCTAAAGGTAAACTAATCGCCTGAAGGAAGTTCGAAACGATCAATAATAAAATAATCCCAATCGAGAAGACAATATTTTGTTTAATGATTCGTTGCATTTTTTGGGATACTCGCATTGCATAGTCGATTTTCATTAAATTATTTTTCATCAATACCATGTCTGCTGTTTCAAGAGCCACATCTGTACCATCACCCATTGCTATGCCGACAGAAGCCGTAGCAAGAGCGGGGGCATCATTGATACCGTCCCCAACCATCGCAATTTGCGTTCCATTTTGTTGGAACTGCTTCACATACTGTACTTTTGTTTCGGGTAGGCACTCCGCGACAAACTCATCTACTCCAGATTCTTTGGCGATGACTGCTGCTGTAGAAGGATTATCACCTGTCAGCATTACGACATGAACACCTCGTTTTTGAATAGCCTGTATCGCTTGCTTTGCTTCCTCGCGTACCGTATCTTTCATCGCAGCAAGAGCCACGATCCCATGTTCATCACGCATAAAGATAACTGTTTTTCCATCGCTTGCCAACCGGTCCAATGCCCTTTGTGCGAAGTTTTCGGCATCTTGGCGACCGACAAAATCCGGTTTGCCAACGGTATAGTGACGTCCATTGACGGAAGCCTTAATCCCATAGCCAGGGACATCTTCAATTTCTACTGCTTCTACATGTTTTATATTTTGACTCTTAGCATATTGATCAATAGCTTGAGCAAGAGGGTGAGACGATTGTTTTTCAATGGTTGCAAGTGTTGTCAGCATTTCGTGAGGGTCTAGACCTTCACGAACGATAAAATCAGTTACCACAGGCATTCCTTCTGTTAACGTGCCTGTTTTATCTACGGCCAATGTTTGGATGTGTCCAAGTTGCTCTAAATGCACCCCGCCTTTAAATAAAATCCCATTGCGTGCTCCATTCGAAATAGCCGCTAGTGTGGCAGGCATAACAGAAGCAACAAGCGCGCAAGGGGAAGCTACTACTAAGAGCACCATGGCACGGTAGAAGGTAGTGGACCAATCCCATCCTAAAATATAATGAGGTAAAAATAGCATCAAGCCTACTATGGCTAAAACAACCTTCACATACATTCCTTCAAAGCGCTCGATGAATTGCTGAGAAGGGGACTTTTCATTTTGAGCTGATTCTACAAGGGCAATAATCTTTTGAAACATCGTATCGGTACTGCGTTTTGTTACATTGATTGTCAATGCGCCATTTAGATTCACTGTACCCGCAAAAACAGCAGCATTTTTTTCTTTCGTCACAGGCATTGATTCTCCGGTAATAGTTGATTCATCAATCGTAGAATGTCCTTTAAAAATGACACCATCAGCCGGTATACGTTCGCCAGGCTTTACTAAAATATGATCACCGATTGTTAGCTGCTCAACGGGAATAGCAATTGGCTCAAAGCCTCCCCGTACAAGCCAAGCTTCTGCTGGCTGGATATTCATCAATGCAGAAATTTCCCGGTGGCTTCTATTCATTGCATACGTTTCTAAAGCGCCGCTGATGGCAAAAATAAAGATTAAAATGGCGCCTTCTGTCCAGTAACCGATTAAAGCTGAACCAACAGCAGCGAGAATCATTAAAATTTCCACATTTAGTGTACGGTTTTCAATTGTATCGTTTATACCTTCTTTTGCTTTTTCATAGCCGCCAATAATGAAAGCACTGAGGTAAGTCATAACGGAAGCAGCGCCTAAACCAATTGCATCCATTCGCCAAGCTAAAACGATTAGAACACCGGCAATAATAGCAAAGATCAGTTCACGATGTGTAAGGAATTTCTCATTTATTGATATCGATTCTCGATTAGATATTTCCATTGTCTTTCCTCCTTAATAATGAATATCACTATCAATGCCTATATATTGCCTAATTGATATAGATTTTCATTTAATTTATTTTTTTATTAGTTTAGAATTATTATAAATTAGGATACGCTTCTCATTGAAAAAATGCAACAAAAAACTCGCAACAATTTTGTTGCGAGTTCAAAGTGCAATATGAATGCAGATATTTTTTTCGATTAAAATACACGTTCAGCATGTGCAGCTAATTTTTCTAATGAAGATTTTTCTACATCAGCATGTAATGAGTTCCCGTGAGAGTCCATTGTTACAACTGCTGTAAAGCCTTCAACTGATAAGTGCCACATTGCTTCTGGAATACCAAATTCTATTAAGTCAACGCCGTCTACTGATTTAATGCAGTCAGCATAGTACTGAGCAGCTCCGCCGATTGCGTTTAAGTAAACACCGCCGTGTTCTTTTAATGCAGCAAGTGTTTTTGGTCCCATACCGCCTTTACCCATAACAGCGCGGATACCAAATTTTTTCATGATGTCGCCTTGATATGGCTCCTCACGAATAGAAGTTGTTGGACCAGCTGCTTTAACTGTCCAGTTGCCTTCCTCGTCTTTGGCCATTACTGGACCA
The DNA here is from genome assembly GCA_014595895.1 of Lysinibacillus odysseyi. Classification (GTDB taxonomy): domain Bacteria; phylum Bacillota; class Bacilli; order Bacillales_A; family Planococcaceae; genus Lysinibacillus_B; species Lysinibacillus_B odysseyi_A. The sequence continues at coordinate 166,501 of JABUKB010000004.1, forward strand.
CAGTGATAAATAATTTGACCATTTAAATCTACAGGAGCTTCAACGCCTTCACCGATTAAATGGTGGTGGATTGCATCGCGACCTGTGTACATGCGACCAGTAATCTTTACTACGTCACCAACTTTTAGTTCACGAATTTGCTCTTCTGAAATAGGAGCAGTTAATTCTACTACTTTGTTGTCAGTGTTGTCTTGTTGCACTTCATCACGGAAAGTGATTTTTTCGCCGTCTTGGTAGTGCCAGTTTAAGATTTCACCTGTTTCAGGATTGATATCAATGGCCATGCGACGGTATGCCCAACAGTTATATGCTACAGATACGAAGAATGAAGCTGGAAGGCGGTCCATTACACCGATTTTACAGCCAAGTAGTGTTGCTTCACCACCGAAGCCCATCGTACCTACGCCAAATGTATTTGATTTTTCAACGATGTATTTTTCTAACTTAGCTAAATCTTCAATAGGGTTTACATCATCTACAGAGCGGAATAATTGTTCTTTTGCAAGATCGTAACCAGCAGAGCGGTCGCCACCAATACCAACACCGATGAAACCAGCTGAACAGCCTTGACCTTGAGCTTGCCATACAGAGTGTAAAATACATTTACGGATACCGTCTAAGTCACGACCAGCACGACCTAAACCTTCAAGCTCTGTAGGAAGAGAGTATTGGATGTTTTTGTTTTCACAGCCGCCACCCTTAAGAATAAGCTTTACTGTGATGTAATCGTTTTCCCATTGCTCAAACTTTACAACAGGAAGTCCTGGACCAATGTTGTTGCCAGAGTTTTTACCAGTTAATGAATCTACTGAGTTTGGACGTAATTTTGCATCGCCAGTCGCAGCGATGATTGCATTTTGGATCGCTTTTTTAATTTCAATTTGGTTTACGCCAACTGGAGTATACACTTTGAATGTTGGTAGGCCTGTATCTTGACAGATTGGAGATACATTATCTTCAGCCATCACGATATTTGTAGTGATTGTGTCTAAAGACATCGCTGCACGCGTACCTGCGTTTTCAGCTTCTTTTGCCGCCTTAATTGCACGACGAACGTCTTTTGGTAAATTAGTAGACGTTTCTGTTACTAAATTGTAAAGGCTTTTTTCTAATGTTTCTAAATATGTTTCAACAGTGCTTAATTGTACCATTATATTTTTCCCCCTAGAAAAATAAAATTATTTCAAACCACTAACATTATAACTGTTTACATAAATAAAAAAAAGAGCGCTTCCAACTTACAATAGGTATATGGGGAAAAATTCGGACTTTTTGGAGAGATAAATAGAAGAAAGTAGTAGAGTTTTTATAAAAAAAGCTACGATAGAAATTCACATTTCTATCGTAGCTTCGGCTTTTTAACTCTCGTCGCGTGATTGGAATTGTTCCATTTTAAATTCTAAATCATCCATCATTTGAATGAGACGGTCAATATCTTCTAGCTCAGTTGTTTCTGGGTCAATAGCATCTAATACATCCAAGAAAATTTCAAGACGCTCTTTTAAGTAAGTTACTTGCTGTTCTTTGTTTGTGATGGGTTTTGACATCTGATGTGCCACCTTTCAATTAATCACTTATGACCCGGCATAGGTGTGTCTCGATGCGGCCTTGCGCTTATGCAAAGCCGAATTTATAACATCTGCCGGAAATGTATCTTCTTTTAGCGACTTCCGCTGAAAGAAGGTAAGGTTATCGTAGCGGATTTTCTCATGAATTTCAACATTTGACCAAACAATGGGATTCTATTGGTACTTTATAATTAATTTAATATTTTATTTATTTAGAATATTTACAAAAATGAAATGTTATGTTAAAGTTAGTTTAATATATAGCGAAGGGGTTGATCGGAATAGCGATAAATTCACCTAACTCAAATTGAAAAGGAGGGAGTTTTAACCGTTTTTCGGTCATGACCGGTAGAGCAGTTTAATAATTATGATACAGAGTGATAGCTAAAACCCTAGTGAACTTTTAGAGATAAAGTACACTAGGGTTTTATTTGTGTTTTCTATTAATTCGCCTCCCGAAATGTGATACGATGTTGGCAACATGGAAAAGTCGGAGGCACGTATGATTTTAGCAAATTATGAACAACGCAAATATTGGGTGTTAGTCGCTATCGTCGCGATTTCAGGTTTTTCGCAAGGGATGCTCATGCCGCTGATTTCGGTCATTTTTGAAACGGACGGGGTGTCCTCTTTTTTGAATGGACTAAATGCTACGGGGCTATACATAGGTACATTGCTCATTTCTCCCTTTATTGAAAAACCTTTAAGAAAATACGGCTATAAACCCATTATTTTAGTAGGGGGAGCTTTAGTTTTTGTTTCACTGCTGCTATTCCCTCTTTGGAAAAGTGCTGCATTTTGGTTTATATTGCGTATGCTAATCGGAATAGGGGATCACGGGCTCCATTTCGCTACGCAAACATGGATTACGTCAGATGCTGCAAGGCACAATCTCGGCAAGAAAATGGCTATTTACGGCTTATCGTTTGGTATAGGGTTTGCAGTAGGTCCATTATTCGTTAATTTACTAAAGATATCTGAAGCATTGCCCTTTATATTATCAAGCGTATTGTGCTGTTTAGCATGGTCACTTGTCTTCTTTATAAAAAATGAGCGACCGGAAGCATTAATAGGGGATGCTAATAATTCTGGCTTACAGCGTTATAAGTTGGCTTTTAAATACGGGTGGATTGGCTTTTTGCCACCCTTCGTATATGGCTTTTTAGAATCATCTATCCATTCCTTATTCCCGGTTTACGCCCTGCGTTTGGAGTTTACTGTGTCCGATGTGTCGCTCATGCTGATGGCTTTTTCAGTAGGAGCGATTATTACCCAGCTACCACTGGGCATTGTAGGAGATAAAGTGGGGCGTAGCCGCGTCATTATTGGCGGTTTATGCAGCGGCACGGTCTTGTTTTTTATGGGTAGTCAATTTGAACATTCTGCTCTTGCGCTGTACATATTATTTGCACTTGCTGGCGGAAGTGTTGGGTCGTTTTTCTCTTTAGGAATTACCTACATGGCAGAGCTAACACCGAAAAATCTACTGCCAACAGGGAATTTATTGTGTAGTATATTTTTTAGTGTAGGCAGTTTGAGCGGACCTGTTTTTGGTGGTTTATATTTGCAGTATATTGATATTAGCTTTTTAGTGCTAATAGCTACTGTGCTGCTGATTGTCTTGCTAATTAATATTTTTTATTCTATGAAAAAAGGTGTCGCTTAGATGCCTTTTTTGTTTGGTCGTCAAACCGACATCCTATTTTTGATATAATAGAAAACAGTGAAGGAGGCATCACATGTACGAAAAACTATCGCAGAAATTTGCACAAGGACAATGTGCTGCACAAATTGTAAAACCTGAGGCAGAAGCTGCCACTCCTTTTCTGCAACAGCTCGCTCAATGCGGGATTGTATTGAACGAACCGCAGCAGCAAGCTGTACAAATTGTAGAAGGACCTTTAATGATTGTTGCTGGAGCGGGTAGCGGGAAAACGACGACATTGACAAGTCGGATTAGCTATATGATTCATGAGTGTCATATTCAGCCTTCGAATATTTTACTTGTGACGTTTACGAAGAAAGCAGCCGATGAAATGAAAGCACGGCTGCGTACATTACCTAACGGAGCGTTATGTAGTGCTATTGAAACAGGAACTTATCACGCTCTATGCTTAAAGATTTTACGTACTGAAGGATACAATTTCGGAATCTTGTCTTCCGAATTTAAACGCAATTTGATGGTGAAACTTATTTTAAAAGAAATGGACTTACAGGAAATTTTTACGCCAGAAGAAGCGTTGCATTTAATCTCAGGCTGGAAAAATCAAATGCTGAAACCGCAAGATATTTTAACATTTTCAATGGATAAGACGTATACAGAGGGGGAGCGCCAAGTATTTGCCCAGCTGTACGAAGTATATAAGAAATACGAAAAGCAAAAGGAACTAGAAAATTTATATGATTTTGATGATTTTTTGTTGGAAACATATTATTTGCTGCTAAATGATGGGGAAGCTTTGTACCGCTACCAACAGAAATTCCAGTATATTTTATGCGATGAGTTCCAGGATGTATCGCAGATTCAATATGAGATTACGCAAATGTTAGCGGGTCTTCATAATAATCTATGTATCGTTGGTGATGATGGACAGACCATTTATTCCTGGCGCACTGCATCGAGTAAATACATGCTAGAGTTTCATGAATATTATCCGGATGCAAAGCGTGTCGTGCTTGATATCAATTACCGTTCCACGGCGGATGTTGTCGGCTTCGGCAACAACCTCATTGCGCATAATGAAAAGCAAATACCGAAAACATTGAAATCTGTGACGGATTTTCGGCAGGATATTTTATTGACGGACCCGCTGTCACCAGAGCAGGAGGCACAGCAAGTCGTAGCTGAAATTAAACGTCTCCATGCACTGGGGCATAGTTACCGAGATATGGCGATTTTAACGCGGACGAATACATATGCACGTGCTCTATATGAAGAAATGGTGTTTGAAAATATTTCGTTTATTTTTCATGCTAAACATGCGGAAACATTTTATGATACGCCGTATGTGAAGCAATTTTTAGCAGTGATGCAGCTAGCGGTGGATGGCAATTATGAAGAGGCCATTGCCGATGTAGCCAAGCTGTTTTACATTAGTCAACGTGATGTGAAAAAGTATGAACAGCATGCAAGAGTACTGGCAAGCGCAAGTGGCAAGGATCTTTTCACAGAGCTGATGACGGCTATTGCCCGCTCTAAAAAGCCTTACCAAGAGAAAAAGTTGATGGAAAAAATGCGTGCTGTGCAGTCCTTTCAGAAGAGGAAGCCAGTCGATATTATTCGGGAGATTCGAAAAGGCATAATTGGTTATGAGGAGCAATTAGAGGTTGATGCCAGTAAAACGTTAACAGTCCATAAAGACTTTATTTTAGAAATTTTAGATGAGTTTTCAGAGTCAGCCAAGCGTTTTGATACGATTAGTGCGCTGCTTGCTTTTGTAGAACAATTAAAGCAAAAACAGGGAGAAATGGAACAGTTACGTCAAATGACAGGTGTCGATGCTGTAGAGCTCATGACGATTCATCAATCAAAAGGGTTGGAATACGATATTGTATTTGGTATCGGCTGGTTTGAAGGAATGCTGCCACATATGAATGCTATCGATAATAAACGAACAGAATTACCGGATCGTAGCCTGGATGCAGAAGAGGCACTTTGTGAAGAGAGGCGCATTGCATATGTATGTGCGACACGTGCTAAACGCTATTTGTATTTATCCGCACCGAAAACGTATCATGGCAAACTGAAAGAGGTGTCTCGCTTCGTGCAAGAAGGCGCGGGGGTAACGAAAGCTAATAATCAGTTGCAGCTTCATTGAGGAAAAAATGAGGGACTGGGGAAAATTCCCCTATTCAAACTAAGCTATGTCTCTGTTTGTTAACAAATGTTTTTAAAACAGATGGGTATCCATTACTTGCTAAAATAATGGCATAAAAAATGTGTAGCCAAAGTTGTATTTGGACTTTGGCTACACTTTGAAAGTTGCTCCATATAGGGGCAACTTTTTTATATAGAACGATAATTGTTTACTTCCGTAGCGTTAACTTTGCAACAGCTTCTACGTGCGCTGTTTGCGGGAACATATCGACTGGTTGGATATACTCCACATCGTATGCCTTGGATAGCTCCTTTAAATCCTTCGCCAATGTAGAAGGATTACAAGAAGTGTAAACGAAGCGTTTTGGCTTAATCTTTAAAACCGTTCGGATAAAGCCAGGCTCAAGTCCTGTACGTGGCGGGTCCACGGAAATGACATCCGGGCGATAATCTTCCTTGCTCCAACGGAATAACCACTTATCTGCAGAGCCAGGGAAGAAGCGAACGTGCTGAAGCCCAGGATTTGTACGAGCATTGACTTTTGCATCAGCAATCGCTTCATCGACATTATCCATGCCGCGTACCTCACGAGCTCCTTCAGCTAGCCACATACCGATTGTTCCTACGCCGCAATAAGCATCGACTACTTTTTCATTCCCAGTTAAGTCAGCTGCTTTTTTTATTTCATTATATAAATGCACAGTTTGTTCCGGGTTTAGTTGGAAGAAGGCACGGGTTGATAAATCAAAGGCAAATTCCCCAAGCTTCTCATGAATGGCTTCTTTTCCATCTAATACAATGGTTTCATCACCAAAAATAAGCGATGATTTCTCCCGGTTAATGTTTTGTGTAATCGAGACAATCGATGGATCGATACGTTTAATGCGTTCGATCAATTCTGCTTTATGTGGCATTTCGTTGCGCGTAGTCACAAGCACTACTTGCGTTTCGCCTGTACGCACACCTGTACGCACCACAATGGTACGTACTAAGCCATTTAAGTTTTTGCCATCATAAATGGTAATATTTAATTTTTGCAATACTTTACGTACACCGACTGTAATTTTTGAAGTGAGCGGGTGTTGCACAAGGCAGTCATTAATATTTAATAAATCATTTGTTCCTTCTGCAAATAATCCGGCATATACCCGTTTTCCTTCTTTCCGCACTTGGAAGCTGCTCTTATTGCGGTAGTTCCAGGGATCCTCCATTCCCAATGTGTCTTTCACTTCTGTATTGGCTAATACATTCGGTGCGTATTTTTCCAGTGCTTGCAGCACGATATCTCGCTTGTTTTTTAATTGGCCTTCGTATGTGATATGCTGTAATTGACAACCGCCACATTGATCGTAAACAGCACAAGGTGCCTCTGTACGATACGGACTTTCCTTACGAATAGATAAGATTTCTGCCTCTGCAAAGTTACGAGAGACTTTTGTGATTTTTACTGTGACTTCTTCACCAGGGATAGCACCTTTTACAAAGACAACATTACGTTTATAAAACCCGACACCTTCTCCATTGATGCCAAGTCGTTTGATTGTTAACGGAAACTTTTGGCCGACTTCCATTGTTACTTGATTCATTTTTTCACGTCCTTATTGTTCATCCCATCATTATAACCGAGCGCGGAATGAAATTAAAGAAACATGATTAAAGGTCTTCTAATGATCCAAAGGTATAACCCATACTCTTGGCTTCCTTGATAAATAATGGCAATGCCTCGGCATTATCTTTCGCTACCGTATGCATCAGAATAATGGCACCAGGATGCAATTGCTTCATCAACTCGTTATAGGGGTAACCAGAACCGCGGACGACATCCTTTTCCCAGTCTTTAAAGGCAATGGACCAGAAAATATGGCGATAATCATTTTTTGCGCCAACAGCGAGTAACTGTTCATTGTATACACCCTCAGGAGGACGGGCAACATAAGTGCGTTCAACACCTGTTACTTCTTTTAATTTAGCATCGAAATTTTGCCATTCAGTCAGAATTTGCGATTCAGATAATCGGGCCATATTGGGGTGCTTATCTGAATGGTTGCCGATGGTATGCCCATCCTCGACCATCCTTTTAACCAGGTCGCTAGCGCTTGTCACATAGTGACCAGTTAAGAAGAACGTAGCGGAAATTTTTTCTTCTTTCAATGTGTCTAAAATTTGTTCGGTGTAGCCATTTTCGTAACCATTATCAAATGTTAAATAAATCTTTTTCTGTTCGGGGTCCCCACGATAAATGGCATCATATTTTGTTAGCATTTGGTTCAGCTCATCTGGTATTTGGATTTGTTCACCATTTTGCGCCTTTTTAAAACCCCAATGCAACTCATCAGCTGATACAAGAGTCCATGTAGCGAACACCATCATTAAAATGCTAGCGGTGATTCCGATTATCCGTTTCATAAAAAATGCAACCTCCTTTTTTAACATGTAGGTTGCATCAAAATTTAGTTATTATACAAATCAATAATGGCGTTTTCTAATGAGGCAAATTGAAACTGATAGTTAGAATTTAGCAATTTTTTAGGGACGACATATTGTCCTTCAAGAATGAGCTGACTTTGTTGACCGAGGGCTAATTTTAAAACAATACTCGGTACAGGCAACCAATGTGGTCGATTAAGTGCATGTCCGACTGTTTTTCCAAAATGCTTCATGCGCTTGGCATTGGGCGATGTGACATTGACAGGTCCTTCTAATTCCTCATCCTCGATAGCATACAGAATCGCCCCCACAACATCTTGAATATGGACCCAAGACACCCATTGTTTACCAGATCCGATTTTCCCGCCTACAAATAAGTGATAAGGCAAGGTCATAAGCGGTAAAGCGCCTTGTTGCCGATCTAAAATCACTCCGAAGCGTGTACAAACGACCCGAATACCATAAGCAAGGGCTTGGCGGGCTTTTGCTTCCCAATCCCGCACGGTTTTTCCTAAAAAGTCAGAGGCTTGCTCGGTAGATTCTTCTGTATAAACTGTTGACAGGGAAGTAGGATAAATCCCTACGGCACTTGCGTTGATTAATACGGCTGGTTTTTTGTTGAGTTCTTCAATAATACGAATGACTTCATCTGTTGCTTCCATGCGACTATGGTAAATCGCTTCTTTGCGACGGTCAGTCCAGCGTCCATCATTGAGGGAAACACCCGCTAGATTGATGACGACATCTGTTCCTTCAAGCTCATGTTCTGGCTTTGCATCACCCAGCCATTGTACATATTGAATGCCATTTTTAGTATGCGATTCACTTCTTGTTAACACGATGACTTCATCTCCACGCGCGAGTAGCTCTTTACTCAATGCACTCCCAACTAATCCTGTCCCACCTGTAATCGCAATTTTCATGGTCTACACCTCCGGAGGTCTTTTTTCCATTATACCCAATCGTGAAACTATGCGTAAAAAAATGTATACTACTAATTAAGGTGGTGGGCTGATGAAGGTCATTACGAAAATAGGACGTCAAAAAAATAATCCTGAACGTTATAATATTTATTTAGATGAAGTATATGCTTTTGCTGTTGATGAGGGCACATTGATTAAATTTGGCTTAATGCGGGGCAAGCTACTAGAGCCAATGGAAATCGAGGAGATTACGTATGAGGATGAAATTGCAAAAGCGTTTAATAAAGCCTTGCATTATTTAGGCTTTCAAATGCGGAGCGAATACGAGGTGCGTAAAAAGTTGCTCGATGCAGGACACGGAGAAGCTGTTGTCCAGGAAGCGATTATTAAATTAGAGAAGCTTGGTTTTTTAAATGATGAAACCTACTCGAAAGCGCTCCTCGAGACGAAAAAGCGTACGATGAAAAAAGGGCCGCGCGCAATCCGCCAAGATTTGCATAAGAAAGGGATTGCGAAAAATTTACAGGATGAAGTGCTCGAAACATTTTCCTATGAAGAACAACTGGAGTTAGCTCGTCAGTTAGCGGAAAAAGAGATGCGGGCAGGCAGTCGCCGAACACCGGCACAACTCAAGCAAAAAATTCAAGATGTCTTGATGCGAAAGGGTTATTCATTTCAGATTGTCAGTGATATATTAGAATCGATGACATTTGAGCGAGCTGAGGATGAATGGCATGACTTGATTGAAGCGCAAGGTGATAAAATTTGGCGTAAATATGCAGCGAAGTTCGAAGGAATGGAACGTAATATGAAGGTCAAGCAGGCGCTCTATCAAAAAGGCTTCCCAGTAGAAATTATTAATCGCTTTATAGAGGAAAAGGAGCAAGAGTGATGGAAAAACAATACAGTACAATGACAGATCAAGAATTACGCGAGGAAATCGCTAAATTAAAAGAAAAATCACGTAAGGCTGAACAACTTGGCATCGTCAATGAATATGCAGTTTACGAGCGAAAAGCATTGATGGCCGCTGCTTATTTAGTGGATTTGGATACAATTGTTCCAGGTGAAATGTATAAGCTAGATGGTTCCCCAGGTGAATACTTTATGGTAGAGCGCTTAAAAGGGCGTTTTGCATGGGGTTACCGCTTAGGAGGCGATCGTTTTGAGGAAGCATTGCCGGTGTCCATTTTAATACCAGTGAAAGCAGGGAAATAATATGGAAGCAAATATAGAACGATTAACGCAGGAGTTACTAGCCAAAAATCCTGAAATGTCTGTAGCACGGGCTCGTATATGGGTAGAGCTGTTGTGGAGTGACTATGAAGCGACATCTGCCAAGGCAGGCTATGAATTCCGTGGCTCAGACTATACAGAAAACCTCGTACGCCAATTAATTACAAGCTATGGTGACAAACTGCATTTATTTGCAGCAAAGAACCCGAAATACGCTCATTTATTAAATGATGACGATGATCTTGTCCAATAAGAAGGATAAAAAAATACAGATGAGGCTATCTAGCTTCATCTGTATTTTTTGCTAATCGCTTGCACCAATCTGTAATTTTTTCTGCAACTTATCCTCCGTAAAAATCCACCCTGTATAAGAGTTCGTGACATGTAAATCTTTGTCAACATGAGCAACAGCAACGAAAGGATAACGATCATTACTTCGGTAACGCAAATCAATGAGACGTACCTCTGTTAAATCATTTTCTAGCTCGGAAATCTCCCAGCGATAAATAGGTGAAAAGGAAATAAATGATTGTAAATTAGCATCGCGCAATGCTGCTTCCACAACAGGTGTGCGCGGCAATGGGTGAATCTCGAATTTATCGTAAATATTGACCGAGCGGCGATATGCCCGACCTACGTAATAATGCGTTTTCGAAGCTGCTGCTACACGCCAGTAGAAGAAGCGCATAGTTGGTGCCACAATTACATATTCCTCATCTTGTAACGTATAATGAACCGCTTTTTTCACTGCCCTTTGGACAAAGAAACGTAACACATAGTAAAAAGCAATCAAGATATACATGATACTGAATGTCCAAACAGGATTGGCGCCTAAAAGCCAAGCTAAAATACCGATACAGTGAGCCCCAAAAATGTAAGGGTCAAATGTATTGATCGTGCCAAGTGCTACCCACTTTTTGGTGAATGGTCGAAAAGCTTGTGTCCCGTAAGCATTAAAAATATCAACAAAGACATGTAAAAAGACAGCAATTTGTGTCCATAGCCATAAGTGCAAGTAGTTGGCGTCCGGCACAAATAACGCTACAATAGCCGTGATGGCAAGCGGCCAAAATAATGTAGCAGGGATTGAATGGGTAATCCCGCGATGATGGCGTATATAAACTGCATTATTTCGAAGCTTTAAAACAGTATCGATATCCGGTGCTTGTTGTCCTAAAATTGTGCCAGCCATCACAGCCCCAAACATGGCAGGATTACTTGCCACAACTGGATCAGCTAGTGCAAGACCGCCAATTGTAATACCCATCACTAAATGTGTACCTGTATCCAAAAAAATCAACTCCTTGTATATTGAAGTTCAATATACGAATAGCGGGAATATTTAACAAATATCCTTATTGATATAATATACCCTTTATAGACAAATTAAAATCGAATTATAGGTGAATACTATGAACTATCCATATAAAAAAGAGTTTCAAAAAGAATTAGTCGAATGGTTTAAACGTGAAAAGCGTGATCTTCCGTGGAGACGTACAAGGGATCCATATAAAATTTGGGTCTCTGAGGTAATGCTTCAGCAAACGCGTGTCAATGCAGTCATTCCGTATTTCAATCGCTTTGTCGAAAAATTTCCGACCCCAGAAATTTTTGCTTATGCTCCCGAAGAAGATATTTTGAAAATGTGGGAAGGACTGGGCTATTACTCGCGTGTGCGCAATCTCCAAGCAGGAGTTCGCGAAGTAGTGGAAACATACGGTGGTACTGTGCCAGATAATCGTGCCGATATTTCCAAACTAAAAGGAGTCGGACCTTACACAGCAGGGGCAGTGCTTAGCATCGCATATGGCAAACCGGAGCATGCCGTTGATGGCAATGTCATGCGTGTATTGAGTCGCGTTTTGCATATATATGATGATATCGCTCTCCCCAAAACGAAAAAAATATTTGAGGAAGCGGTCACAGAATTGATTGATCCAAACAATGCTTCATCGTTCAATCAGGGGTTGATGGAGCTAGGAGCGCTTATTTGTACGCCTACATCACCTAAATGTTTGCTATGCCCAGTTCGTGAATACTGTCGTGCATTTGAAGCAGGAGATGCAAGTGACTTGCCTGTAAAAACGAAAAAAACAAAAATGAAGCATTTATATTATAAAGCATATATTGCTGTTGATGAGCAGGGGCGTTTTTTACTGGAAAAACGAGGGGAACAAGGTTTACTTGCTAACTTATGGCAATTCCCGCTCATTGATCGACAAGAAAATGAACAACCTCTTGAAATGTTTGCTCAGCAATATGATGTGGAAGTAACGCAAAATAAAGGTGAAATTATTCATTTTAAACATGTGTTTTCACACTTAACATGGCATATTGAAGCTGAATTATTACATGTAAAATCAAATAATGAGGAACAATTTTTCACACCGCAACAAATTGCCGTGTTACCAATGCCTGTGCCGATGTTAAAGATTTGGCAAGAATTGAATGCATAAATAAAGCCGTGCAGGACAAATTAATAGCACGGAGGTGAGTTCATCATGAGCAGAAATCAAAATGAAAACAACCAAAATCGTAACAACGAGCAACGCAATCGCCAAGCTCAGCAAAACAATCAGCAAAATAACGAGGAGTTTGCGAACGAGCAAGATTTCCGTCAGCTATTAGAACAAAATAACAAAAATCAACAAAAACAAAACCGCCGAAACCGATAGTATTATGCGGTAAAAAGTCAAAAAGCTAGGTTGCGTCTACGCAATCTAGCTTTTTTGTTGTAAGAAAAGTTAATTTATAGCATTTTTTTACAACCTATTAAGGAATTATGGTTTTCTAACTACAACTTTTATGTATCCATTGCTATAATATAAAGGAAACGGCTAATTTTAGCATAGACGAAAAGGTGGGCTTCGGAGATGGCATTACCAGCAGAGGGTGAAACGATACAAATACATAGCTATAAACATAATGGCCGCATCCACCGTGTCTGGCAAGAAACGATGGTTCTAAAAGGAACGAATAAAGTTGTGATTGGTGCTAATGAAAAAACATTGGTGACGGAATCGGATGGGCGTACATGGTTAACGCGTGAGCCATCTATTTGTTATTTTCATGCAGAGCACTGGTTTAATATTATTTGTATGCTTAGGGAAGATGGTGTGTATTATTATTGCAATATGAGTTCGCCATTTGTATATGACAGTACAGCATTAAAATATATCGATTATGACTTGGACGTAAAAGTGTTCCCCGATATGTCTTACACATTACTCGATGAGGATGAGTATGAGCAGCATAAAAAGGAAATGGACTATCCGGAGGCAATCGATAAAATTTTAAAGCGCAATGTTACAAAGCTCATTAGTTGGATTCAGCAACGCCGAGGACCATTTGCCCCTGACTTTATTGAAGTATGGACCAGCCGCTATGAATTGTATCGCGATATCCAGACAAATCAACAATCGAATGTAAAAGAGGATGAATAAAATCGATCTTAGAGCTTGTTCTCTCAAAACATAAGAAGCATTTGGCAAGAGTTAAGATGACTCTGCTGGATGCTTTTTGTTTTTCAGTGGAGGCTTTTTACGCTGATCAAGAAGAAGCTCTAATAGGCAGATATGGATATTTTGAAAATTAAGTATGGTATGATGGGATTTGTTGAAAAGTGAAGAACTGTAAAGGAAGTGTTGCTAGTCTTGGATAGTATCAAACGATATATGCGCTTTGTAAAGCCGTATAAATGGTTTTTAATACTGACAATCGCCATCGGTCTATTAAAATTTGCGATTCCTCTTTTTATTCCGTACGTGATTCAAATTATAGTGGACGATATTTTATTAGCAGATGCAATGACAACGGAAGAAAAAATCAGTGAGTTATTTTACTGGTTAAGCATTGCTTTCTTCCTGACGTTTATTGTGAGGCCGCCTGTAGAATATTACCGTCAATATTTTGCTCAAAATTTAAGTAATAGCATTTTATTTGATATTCGTAAAGAGCTGTATGGTCATCTACAAAAGCTCAGCTTGAAATACTATGCCAATACAAGGGCAGGGGAGGTCATTTCCCGTGTCATTAATGATGTAGAACAAACGAAAAACTTCGTCATGACAGGACTGATGAATCTCTGGCTGGATTTGGCGACGATTATTATCGTAATCATTATTATGTTGACGATGGATTGGAAGTTAACGATTGTGGCGTTAGTAGCGTTACCGCTTTATGCAATCAGCGTGAAATATTTCTTCGGTCGTCTGCGTCGCTTAACAAAGGATCGCTCTCAAGCTTTAGCGGGGGTACAAAGTTATCTGCATGAGCGGGTAGCTGGCATGAGTATTATCAAAAGCTTTACCTTGGAAAAGCACGAGCAACGAATTTTCGATGAAACGAACGGTGAATTCTTGGATAAGGCACTTGCCCAATCACGATGGAACGCCAAGTCTTTTGCTGTCATCAATACAATTACAGAAGTGGCACCGCTATTCGTTATTGCTTATGCCGGTTACCAAGTAATTCAAGGGAGTTTGCAAATAGGGGTCATGGTTGCTTTTTACGTCTATATTGAACGTTTATATAATCCACTGCGCCGCTTAGTGAGCTCTTCTACAACGTTAACCCAATCCATTGCTTCGATGGATCGAATGTTTGAGTTAATGGACGAGGATTATGATATAAAAGAGCAGCCAAATGCACAAAAGCTAACTACAATACAAGGGAAATTACAATTTGAAAATGTCAAATTCCGTTATGAAGAAAGCGGCAAGTCGATATTGAATAATGTAAGCTTTACGATTGAACCAGGGCAAACCGCTGCCTTTGTCGGGATGAGCGGGGGCGGTAAATCGACCATTGTCAGCTTGATTCCGCGTTTCTACGATACAACATCCGGTAGGGTAAAGATAGATGATATAGATGTACGTGATACAACTTTAGAATCCTTACGTTCTCAAATCGGTATTGTTTTGCAGGATAACATTTTATTTAGTGATTCAGTAAAGCAAAATATTTTAATGGGAAATCCGCATGCCACAGATGAAGAAATAATCGCAGCCGCTAAAGCAGCCAATGCCCATGAGTTTATTATGGGCTTGCCAGAGGGTTATGACACAAAAGTCGGTGAACGCGGCGTGAAATTATCAGGTGGACAAAAGCAACGTGTAGCCATTGCGCGTGTTTTCCTAAAAAATCCACCGGTGCTAGTATTAGATGAAGCGACATCGGCATTGGATTTAGAGAGTGAATCATTAATTCAAGACTCATTAGACCGTTTAGCCCATGATCGTACAACGATTGTTATTGCACACCGACTGTCTACGATTACTCATGCAGACAAAATTTTTGTCATTGAGCATGGACAAGTGGTCGAAGAGGGAACTCATGCACAACTAATGGCTGAGCAAGGTGCCTATTATCAATTATTCCAAATTCAAAAATTAGATTAATCCATAAAAAGACGATGTTGCGAAGTTGCAACATCGTCTTTTTTAATAAAAATCTGCTTCTAGATCGCTGTTTTTTTCTTTGCCATGATAGTTTCGATAAGAAACAATGAGCGTATCCATATGCTCCAAGTTTTCTTCGTAGTCTAATATGCGAGATAAAATATAGAGTAAGTGATAGCTCGAAAACTCTTCTTCATCCTCTTGTTCCTGTGCAAGAGAGATTTGCTTGATGAAAATTTCCATGACTTCATTACGCTGTAAATATTCATCCTGCAGTGCCCATTGGGAAATTTCCGGTCGTAATTTCCCAGTATATTTTAAAAGTAATTGCTCATGGTACGTAAGTAAAAAGTCAAGTCGCTCTTGAATCATTAAGCGAAATTGCTCAGGCAAGTGACTAATTTCATTTTCATGCTTATGCAAACGATGGAGCAGCTCTAAGCTTTTTCTAGAAGTCAATATCATTTGACGATAGACGACTAGCTTGCGGACTTTGGCATTTTTCTTGTCGTGCAAATAATGGCGCTCTTCCTTATAAAAGTCATACAATTTTTCAATATCATTCATGCGATTAGATAATTTACGTAACGCCATTTTTGTGGACGTATGCTCGCTTGCTTGACGAATAGCCAGTCGTGTCCAGCGAATAATATCGTCCTGTAATGAGTTGATATTTGTAAAAAGCTTTACTTCATAGCGCGGCGGTAAAAATACTAAATTGACAACAAAAGCCGCAAATACACCAACCATCACCGCGGCAAAACGCATAAGCCCGAACATAAGGAAGTCATCGCCCTGTACCTCCATAACTGCGACAACAGTTACGAGCGCCAAAGTTAAAGACTTCTCTAGTTTAAACTTAATCATTAAGCCCATTACAACAATAGCTGCAATACCAACCGCTACAATATGATGGCCAAACACCATACCGAAAATAACAGCGACAATCGCACCGATTAAATTCCCCTGTATTTGCTCAAGTATCGTCAGATAGGAACGGTAAATAGACGGTTGAATCGCAAAAATCGCAGCGATTCCTGCAAAAACAGGAGAAGGAATGTTAAGCAATTGTGCAAGAAATAATGCAAACACAATGGCTACACCAGTTTTAAATACACGTGCTCCTAATTTCATATTGTGGAGCCCTCACTTTCTAAACGCTCTTAAAGTTGTGAAAAAGCATAATCAACCGCAGCAATCGTTTCTAGAACATCCTCTTCTGTATGTTCTGTCGTTAAGAACCAAGCTTCGTATTTAGAGGGAGCTAAGTTAATGCCTTTAGATAACATTAATTTAAAGAAACGTCCAAAAATTGCACCATCTGAATTTTCTGCTTGCTCATAGTTTTCAACAATTTCATTAGTAAAGTATAGAGACATTGCACCTTTTAGACGATTCAATGTCATCGTAATATTGTGCTTAGCAGCTGCTTCACGAATTCCTGCTTCGAGTAAAGCACCAAGACGGTCCATTTCTTCATAAACACCAGGCTTCGCTAATACTTCTAGACAAGCTATTCCAGCTAGCATACTTGCTGGGTTACCGGCCATTGTCCCTGCTTGATAAGCTGGTCCAAGTGGCGCGACTGTTTCCATGATTTCTTTTTTGCCGCCGTAAGCCCCAATTGGCAAGCCACCTCCGATTACTTTCCCCATTGCAACTAAATCTGGTGTTAAACCAAGCATCGTATGTGCAGCCCCGTAATGGAAGCGGAATGCCGTAATGACCTCGTCGTGAATTGTCAGTGCACCGTACTCTTTTGCTAATGCATGCACATGCTCTAAAAATCCAGGTTTAGGTTCTACAATTCCGAAATTGCCCACGATTGGTTCAATTAAAATTGCGGCTACATCTTCACCCCATGTTTGCATAGCTAGTGTAAATTCTTCTTTATTATTAAATGGAACAGTGATCACTTCTGTTGCTACCGCTTGCGGAACACCTGCCGAGTCAG
The DNA here is from genome assembly GCA_014595895.1 of Lysinibacillus odysseyi. Taxonomy (GTDB): domain Bacteria; phylum Bacillota; class Bacilli; order Bacillales_A; family Planococcaceae; genus Lysinibacillus_B; species Lysinibacillus_B odysseyi_A. The sequence continues at coordinate 183,825 of JABUKB010000004.1, forward strand.
GTGAACCTAATGTAGCAGGGCCAGAGCCAGCAGCTACTAATACTTGATCGAAATGACCGTGATAGCATCCGGCGAATTTGATGATTTTAGTGCGACCCGTATAAGCGCGTGCTACACGAACCGTTGTCATGACAGCCTCTGTGCCCGAGTTATTGAAACGGACCTTGTCTAATGTAGGGATTGCTTCTTTTAACATTTTTGCGAATGTTACTTCATGTTCTGTCGGTGTACCGTATAATACCCCTGTTTCCGCAGCATGGGCGATGGCTTTCGCGATATGAGGATGCCCATGCCCTGTAACGATTGGTCCGTATGCGGCTAAATAATCGATATAACGATTACCATCTACATCCCAAAAATAAGCGCCTTTCCCGCGTGCCATGACAACGGGTGCACCGCCACCTACCGCCTTATAAGAACGCGATGGGCTATTCACTCCACCGACGATATGCTCGCAAGCTTCTCTGTATATTGCTTCTGATTTTGAATGATTCATTGTTTTTTGCCTCCAAGTACTATATGTACGTTCTATTGTAGTCTGAAATGAAATGAAACGCCAAAGAAATTGAAAGACTGGTGAGGATTAGAGTACGATAGAGAAAAGAGTGGAGGGATTTAGATGGAACTGTTAAATAAGCAGGCCCCGGATTTTACATTAGAAAATGAAAAGGGGGAGAAAGTGAGTTTAGCTGATTTTAAAGGGAAGAATGTAGTGCTCTATTTTTACCCGAAGGATATGACACCGGGCTGTACGACCGAGGCTTGTGATTTTCGGGATGCGCACGAGGATTTCTCGTCACTAAACGCGGTCATCTTAGGTGTGAGTATGGATGATGCGAACCGCCATACGAAGTTTATCGAAAAACATGGCTTGCCATTTTCGTTATTAGTAGACGAAGATCATGCAGTAGCTGAAAAATATGGCGTATGGGTACTGAAGAAAATGTACGGACGTGAGTATATGGGGATTGAACGTTCGACATTTTTAATCAATGGAGAAGGCAAGGTAGTAGGGGAATGGCGTAAAGTTCGTGTGAAAAATCATATCGAGCAAGTGTTAGCTACATTAAAGGGGGAATAAGGATGCGTGTTTATTTTACATTTGAGCCAAGACCGGATTTACGAGAGCCATTAGTGGCAGAGTTTCCGGAAGTGGATTTTGTATTTGAAAAAGGTATTTCCGAAGAGCAACTACGTGCCGCGGATATTTTAGTGACGTATGGCGAGGATTTAACAGATCAGTTAATCGAAGTTGCTGAACGTTTACAATGGATATTTGTAGCGTCAGCTGGAATGGAAAAGATGCCTGCGGAAGCAATTGCAGCACGCAATATTTATGTATCGAATGTCCGAGGCATCCATAAAAAGCCGATGACGGAATCTGTATTAGCTCATATTTTAGCATTGAAGCGCGGACTGCCTGCTATTTATGAACAGCAATCACGTACAGAATGGAATAAACGTTTACAGTTGACGGAACTGAATGGCAGCAAGGCGCTCATTTTAGGACCAGGCGCTATTGGACAAGAAATCGGAAGACTATTGCAGGCGTTTGGTGTACATACGATTGGTATCAATAACAGCGGTACAGCATCTAGTCATATGAATGAGACTTATCCTATTACGGAACTAATTCATCATTTACCAAAGGCTGATATTATTATTTCTATTTTACCGAGCACAGATAAGACAAGATATCTATTAGATGAAAGCTATTTTGAAGCAATGAAGGATTCAGCAATCTTTCTGAATTTCGGGCGCGGTGATTTAGTAGCAGAATCCGTTCTGATTGATGCGTTGCAGAAAAATAAAATAGCCCACGCAGTATTGGATGTTTTTGAGGAAGAGCCGTTAAGTGAAAAGAGTCCACTGTGGCAATTATCAAATGCTACTATATCTCCTCATATTTCAAGTCATTCTTCTAGATACGTGGAACGGAGCTTGGCTATTTTTAAACCAAGTTTACAAGCCTGGCTAAAGGGAGAACGTGAACTAGAAAATGAAGTGGATATTTTACGTGGCTATTAGCATTATCAGTTAGAAAAAGTAATTGATAAAGGGACATCTTGAAATTTTTAGGTGAATAAAGTCTTCTGAATAAGCAATTGTTGACAAGAGGAGTTAACATTTCGTACACTAATTATAACGATTATAAATTAAATTCGTATGAAATGAGGTGCATGGCGATGTCTAATGACGTCCATTTAAAAGAAGCGTTAGACACGTTGAAGACTACGGGTGTTCGAATTACTCCACAGCGTCATGCTATTTTGGAATATTTAATAAACTCAATGATTCATCCTACTGCTGATGATATATATAAAGCGTTGGAAGATAAGTTCCCTAATATGAGTGTGGCAACAGTATATAATAATTTGCGCGTTTTCCGCGAAGTAGGGCTTGTAAAAGAGCTGACTTATGGAGATGCGGCAAGTCGTTTTGATTTCGTAACGAATGATCATTATCATATGATTTGCGAAAGCTGTGGTAAGATTGTGGATTTCCATTACCCAGGTCTAAATGAAGTAGAGCAATTTGCTTCACACGTAACTGGCTTCCAAGTGAACTCGCATCGTTTAGAAGTATATGGCACTTGCCAAAACTGCTTAACGGGGCAAAATAAACAAGCATTATAACCATTGGAACAAACCTAGCTAACTGGCTAGGTTTTTTTGTGCAATAAAAAAGTGTAGACAAAGTTGAATTCCGACTTCATCTACACATGCATAAGGAGAAAATTCCACCATTGCTATTTTGTTTTACTATTGTAGCTTTGGTCAAACTCCTTGCCTTCTAGGGTCGGGTCTAATGTAAGGGGCTCATTGCAATACATACACATATCTACTCGACCCAGCACTTTCGTATGCTTGTTGCAATTAGGGCACTCTACTTGAACGGCTCGGGTAGAGAGCAAACCAATCCATAAATAGACAACAGTACTTCCCAAGATACAAAGCAGGCCAAGTACCATGAAAATTAATACAAGCACAACATTTTCTCTAAAAAAGATAGCGCCATACATAACGATGAAGCCAATAAAAATTAATGCAAGCGCAAATGAACGGATTTTATTTATCTTGTTTGAATACTTTTTCATTTCATTGCCTCCCAATCTAGGAATACTATACCATAATTTGAATTTGTTTTAGAATTATATTATTTTGAAAAGGAGTTAATGGTAGAGTTGTCGAAATGAAAAATAAGCATTGGAATTTTAGGGGGTACTTTTATGGAACATATTTTACGTCCTATTTATCAGGAGCGTGCCAGTCATCCTGATACGATAGGAGTAATATTAATAAACAAACGAGAAGATGCCAGCAATATGACAGATACATTTGATGCGGTCTTGCTAATAATTGTGAAAAACGGCCAGAAAGAAATCTTTTCGAAACATTATTTAGATGGTACGAAAAAAATGACGATGCACGTAGTAACAGAACGACGATTGCGAAAGTGGCTATTTATTGGTTCGAACCCTAAATTAGTCGACTGGATTTTCTTTGGAAAAGTAATATTCGATCGCAATGAATTTCTATATAAGCTACGCCTCGAACTACAAGAGTTTCCTTTTTCAGGACGGAAAATCAAAACCGGCATTCAGTTTAGTAAGCTTATTCGACGCTATTTAGAAGGAAAAAAGTTTTTCGAACGTGACAATTATTTAGATGCTTATAATCATGTAGTAGAATCTTTGCATCATTTAGCGCGTCTTTCCATTATCGATAGCGGATTATACCCTGAGGTAACGGTGTGGTCACAGGTGAAAAAGATTGAACCAGCTGTGTATAAGCTATATGAAGAACTGGTGATGAGTAATGAATCATTAGAAAAACGTCTAGAGTTACTCTTCTTGGCAAGTGAGTTCTTGATTAATGCGCGTACACATGATGGAGCTCAGCACATTGTGGAAGTTATGCTAACGAGAGAAAATTGGACAATTCAACAGTTACATGAGCATGAGGAGCTAAGTTATTATTCAACGGACTTAGAGGTATTCATAGAGTACTTAATCGAAAAAGGATATATAGAAGTAGAACCGGTAGTTGCTAAAAATGTAAGCGTGTTTCATAGACATTATCGCGTAGATGAAGCGTTTGTTGAAAAGACATACGGACTGTAGTATTATATTTATTCGAGACATGCAGATAATGTCTCGAATATTTTTTTGAAAAAACTATTGACGAGCAAGAATATAGTATTGTAATATATTAATTGTCGCTGAGACAGACGGCGAAAAACATTCCCCGGTTGTTGAAATTTTCGAAAGAAAATAGTTGACAGTTAAGTCTGGAAATGTTAAATTAGAGAAGTCGCTGAAACAAGCGGTAACAAAAATGAACTTTGAAAACTGAACAAGTAAACGTTAATTATACAAGTTTGAGTGATGAACTCAAACACTTAAAGACTTCAGCTTCGGCTGGAGCGCTAGCAAAGCAAATGAGCTTTCAAACTACTTTTATGGAGAGTTTGATCCTGGCTCAGGACGAACGCTGGCGGCGTGCCTAATACATGCA
>JABUKB010000005.1 GCA_014595895.1 Lysinibacillus odysseyi
ATGTATTAGGCACGCCGCCAGCGTTCGTCCTGAGCCAGGATCAAACTCTCCATAAAAGTAGTTTGAAAGCTCATTTGCTTTGCTAGCGCTTCAACCGAAGTTGAAGTCTTTAAGTGTTCGAGTTCATCACTCGAACTTGTATAATTAACGTTTACTTGTTCAGTTTTCAAAGTTCATGTTGTTCGTTTGCAGCGAACTTTTATATCATATCATCTATCCGAAGTCTTTGTCAACATTTTTTGAAAAATAATTTCTATCTTTTAAAATCTGCGAGTCATTTCCCTTGGCGACTCCTATAATAATACAGACTTCCGCTCTATTCGTCAATAGTTTTTTGATAAAAAATTATTCTTTTAATAGCTTCCTATTATATAGTCTAATAATTTCACTCTTTTAATCAACGATATCCGCAAATTGCGCTTGTACTATTTTTGCTAAATCTTGAGGAGCAAGCTTTACCTGAAGCCCAATTTTCCCGCCACTCACAATCATGAAATCCAATTTTTGTGCTGTTTCAGCAATGTAAGTTGGAAATAACTTTTTCATGCCAATAGGCGAGCAACCGCCTCTTACATAACCTGTTACACCTAGCAAATCTTTTGCTGCTAACATTTCAATTTTCTTTTCACGAACAACTTTAGCAGCTTTCTTTAAATCCAGTTCCTTATCCACAGGTATAACGAACACATAAAAATTTTTTCCGCTTGTAGCCAATAAAGTTTTATGTACGTATGTTACGGAATAACCGATTTTTTCAGAAACCGTTAGACCATCCACTGATTCCCCTTCCTTTATTGCATAGCTTAATATCTCATGGGGCATTTTTTGTTGTTCTACTATACGCACGGCATTTGTCTTCACTACTTTTTTTGCCATTCCCTTACTCCTTCCTGACGGTTTGTATTTTTAATTAAAACACAAAAAAGACTATCTGTAAGTATTGAACCCACAAGATAATCTCTTTATCACGCAGTTCTTGAGAAGCTAGGCTCATCGAATGAACGATAGTCATTCTTCACCATAGCCATATGCTTTGAATATCTCGAGTTAGCTAACTGAAAAGATCGTTGCTGTAAAATTTTTTTTAAATCTCCACTAAACAACGAGGTCTGTGTCGCATCAAGCTTATCAAAATTACGGAGAAAACGCTCTGGCAACTCTACCGTTAAATCTTCATCTGCAAAGAGCCGCTCCTCTTCTGCCGTTCGTCCTTCAAGTTGCTGTCTAGCCATTTCTACTGTTGCCTGTTGCATGAGTGACGTTGCCGTAGCAGCTACACGCAAATCTTGGGGTGATGGCTCTGCTGGAGCTAGTGCAGCTGCTTTTACACGCTCTCCTATACTTAAAGTTTCCTCAGGTGTCCAGCCTTCTTTTATATGAATTGGTACTTCGCCGCCATTAATATAACGCTTATTGTCTGGTCCTTCTGTGTATGAATAAGAAACAGCTCCTGTTAAACTGCCACCAACCGCTTTATGTGCATTTTCATGTGCCATTACTTCTTTTTCTGTCATTTCAAGTTTTTTAATTTCTGCTTGGACTTGGGGGTTTCTTAATTCTTCTTTTTGGTCGTTTGAAGGTTGTACCCCCTCTTCTCTACCCTTTTGTTCTTTTATGGCTTGATCGGCTGCATGAATATCTTTTTCTGTCTTCCCTGACAATAAATTTTCTAATGCTTCAAGCATTGGGTTTTTAGGCGCCTGATATTGCTGGTTTTTCCTGTACGCCTCCCCCATTTCTTTCCTTTGTATTGCTCTTTTGCGATTTTCAGCCTCTAATGCAGTATTCGTCGTCATCATCAGCGCAACTTTCATCATCTCATCCCTCCTCTTTCCTGTATTGAAATATGTATCTTATTTTTATAGGTACAAAATGCGTACAATTATTTTCCACATTTTCAAAATTTATAAACTTCCTTAATAGTATTTTACTAAATATTATTTAAAACTCAATATTTGCCAAAAAAATACGATGAAAGTACGAGGATAATTTCTTGCTTATTTCCTTATATATGCTTTTAATCACGTACTTTTATTTATATAATATACTTATTGATTATATAAATTATTAAATATTTTGAACTTTGATAGCACCTTATGATTTAACAATCACTTAACAATTTCATTACACGAATGGAACTGACCATTTTTATAAAATTAGATGAAGGAAGGTTACACCATGTTTTTTCAAAAAAAGGGCGTTCCGCAAGCGATCGACTTGGCAAATTTTCAGGTTCGCATTCAAATCGCTAACCCTAAAATTCAAAAACAGCTAAAAATGTTACGCTTTACAGAGCGTGATTTACAATATTTAAAGGCTTTTGAACCTATTGTTCACAAGCATATTGAATCAATTGTTGATTATTTCTATGAAACACTCGGTTTAGAAGAAAGTCTTGTTAAAATTATTGATGACAATAGTAACGTTGAGCGTCTAAAAATTACTTTACATCAGCATATCAAAGAGATTTTCGGGGGGGTCATCGATCAGGAGTTTTTAGACAAGCGCTACCGTATCGCAAGAGCGCATGTACGGATTGGACTAAAAACACAATGGTATATTGGTTCATTTCAGAATTTAATGACTTGCTTTATCCAATTAATTCGTACAGAAATCGAAAATCCAGCTGATCAATTTGCTTTAATGGAGGCAGTTTCTAAAATTCTTAATTTCGAGCAACAAGTTGTCCTCGAGACATTTGATGAAGTGTTAGAAAATACAAATCTACAAAATGTAGCGGAAAAAGAGGAGATCAGCAAAAAAATCATCGGCTCTTCAGAAAGCTTAGCTGCGATATCAGAACAGACGAATATAGCATTTCAGGAATTGCAAAGTCAGGCACAAGCCATTGCTGATATTGCTAAAATGACGGTGAGTCAATCCAGTACTGTCCAAGTAGAAGCCGAAACAGGAAAGACACGCATTGTGACACAGACAGATAGTATGAATTCCATTAATGAGTCAGTCGATTTAATCGCGAACGATATTCACTTATTAGTAGATTTATCTAGCCAAATGGGCACTATTTTAGGGATGGTTGAAAATATTGCCAATCAAACAAATTTATTATCATTAAATGCTGCCATTGAAGCGGCACGTGCGGGGGAAGCTGGAAAAGGCTTCGGTGTAGTGGCAACAGAGGTACGCAACCTATCTGTTCAAACGAAGCAGTCTACAGCAGATGTATCCGAGCTTCTAAAAAACACAACATCGCGTATACAAGTCCTAGAGTCGCGTTTAGGGGATGTTGTGAACAAGGTAACAGTCGGAGCAAGTAATATTGACCAAACCGCTTCTCAATTTGATAAGATTTTAGGTTCCATTGAGCAATCGATGAATAAATTGGTGGAAATGGAAGAGAACATTCAGTTTGCTACCAGCACAATAGATGAATTAGCTGCTTCTTTTGAGGAGGTAACTCATTCTGCGGACAGACTTTCGCAAGTAGCGTTTGAATTGAATAAATAAGAGACGAGCGGGCCGCTGTTGAGTGGGCCCGCTCTTTTGTGCTTACAACCTCCTGAATAGCAGCACTTATGGTATATTAAACAATACATTAGGAAATAAAGGAGTTCGACATATATGGCAAAAAGTGTAGTTATTGCTGAAAAACCTTCAGTAGCTCGTGATATAGCAAATGTCTTGAAATGCAACAAAAAAGGAAACGGCTTTTTAGAGGGCGACAAATACATCGTTACTTGGGCACTCGGACATCTTGTGACATTAGCGGACCCTGAAGCATATGACGTGAAATATAAAACATGGAATCTAGAAGATTTGCCCATGTTACCAGAACGTATGAAGCTAGTAGTCATGAAACAAACAGGAAAGCAGTTCAATGCTGTAAAATCCCAACTAACACGCGGTGATGTCAATGAAGTAATCATTGCAACAGATGCAGGCCGTGAAGGTGAATTGGTGGCACGCTGGATTATTGAGAAGGTCAATGTCAAAAAGCCAATTAAACGGTTATGGATTTCATCGGTAACAGATAAAGCAATTAAGGATGGCTTTGCTAATCTAAAGCCTGGCAAACAATACGAGAATTTATATGCAGCCGCAGTGGCACGTTCAGAAGCAGATTGGTATATCGGTCTAAATGCTACGCGTGCTTTAACAACACGTTTTAACGCACAATTAAACTGCGGTCGTGTTCAAACACCTGTAGTTGCAATGGTGGCAGCCCGTGAAGATGAAATTAAAAACTTTAAAGCTCAAACCTATTACGGTATTGAGGCTCAAACAATTGATAATCTAAAACTTACTTGGCAAGATACAAAAGGCAATAGTCGAAGCTTCGATAAAGATAAAGTAGACGCTCTTGTAAAAAAATTAGGTAACGGTAATGCAACTGTTATTGAAATCGAGCGTAAACCTAAAAAGTCTTTCGCTCCCGGACTTTATGATTTAACAGAGCTACAACGCGATGCCAATAAAATTTTCGGCTATTCTGCGAAGGAAACGTTAAATATTATGCAAAAGCTGTACGAGCAACATAAAGTATTAACTTACCCTCGTACAGATTCCAGATTTATTTCAAGTGATATTGTAGCAACATTGCCCGAACGATTAAAAGCATGCGGAATCGGCGAATATCGCTCACTTGCTAATAAAGTGCTGACTAAGCCAATTAAAGTTACGAAAGCGTTTGTAGATGATTCTAAAGTATCAGATCATCATGCCATTATTCCAACAGAAGAGTATGTAAACTTTTCGAACTTTAACGATAAAGAACGTAAAATCTATGATTTAGTTATAAAACGTTTCTTAGCAGTATTATATCCTGCACATGAGTTTGAACAATTAACGCTGCGCGCAAAGATTGGTGATGAAAATTTTATTGCTAAAGGAAAATCCATTGTGACAGCTGGCTGGAAGGAAGTATATGAAAACCGCTTTGATGAGGAAGAAAATACAGATGATGTAAAAGAGCAGGTGTTTCCTCGTATCGAAAAAGGCGATACATTAAATGTACGCTTAATTGCTCAAACATCCGGTCAAACGAAGCCACCGGCACGCTTTACGGAAGCGACTTTATTGTCTGCAATGGAAAATCCGACAAAGTATTTGCAAACAAACGATAAACAGCTTGCAGATACGCTGAAATCTACTGGTGGATTGGGGACGGTCGCAACACGTGCAGACATTATTGACAAGCTGTTTAATTCATTTATGATTGAACAGCGTGGCGGCAAAGAGATTTACATTACGTCAAAAGGTCGTCAGCTACTAGATTTAGTACCAGAAGAATTACGCTCCCCTGCTACAACTGCTGAATGGGAACAAAAGTTAGAATTAATCGCAAAAGGCAAGTTGAAGAAAGAAGTATTTATCAATGAGATGAAGCAGCATACACAAAATATTGTTGCAGAAATCAAAGCAAGCGATAAAAAATATAAGCACGATAATATTTCAACAAAATCATGTCCTGACTGTGGCAAACCTATGCTTGAGGTCAATGGTAAAAAAGGAAAAATGCTTGTTTGTCAAGATCGTGAATGCGGGCATAAGAAAAATGTAGCGCGTGTAACCAATGCCCGTTGTCCTCAATGTAAGAAAAAGCTTGAATTACGTGGGGAAGGCGATGGCCAAATTTTTGTATGTAAGTGTGGACATCGTGAAAAATTATCTGCTTTCGAAGCGCGCCGTAAAAAAGAAGGTGGCGGTAAAGTAGATAAACGAAGTGTGCAGAAGTATCTGAAGCAGCAAGAGAAAGAGGCGGAGCCATTAAATAATCCATTTGCTGATTTACTGAAAGGCTTCAAATCTGAATAGAGGTTAAACAGAGACACAGCTAACGGCGGTAGCACAAACCATGACCAGGGTTTGTGCTACTGTTTTTTATATATTTTAAAAACCTCCCTAATGTAATTCGACTACATCATCCCCTTCTCTCAAGTCTCTGCAAGTACGTGTGTTTGCAGAGACCTTTTTCGTATTGCGAATTTTCAGTTTACGGATTACAATTGAAAATAAAATTTCAACGGAGGGATAAAGATGGATAATTATTTATTTTACATCGTCATGTGTATGCTGCTTATTATTCTACCGGGACCGGACACAGCCATCGTTACGAAAAATACGTTAACGGTGAATCACAGTTCGGGCGTTAAAACGATGGTTGGCACTTTGTCAGCTTTATTCATCCATACATCAGCCGCCGCTTTAGGGCTATCTGCTATCTTAGTAAAATCAGCGTGGCTATTTACAATCATTAAGTATGTAGGAGCCGTCTACTTAATTTATTTAGGTGCAAAAACATTGATTGCTCTCAGAAAGCGAAAAGCGCAAACAGTTGATGCTGTAGCGGATCCAAAAAAGAGCTCGTTCTTTTTGCAAGGTTTCCTTACGAATTTATTGAATCCAAAAGTGGCCGTCTTTTTTTTAACCTTCTTACCGCAATTTGTAGCCACGGGCACAAATCCATTAGTGCCCTTTTTTATACTAGGCATTACGTACATTATCCTAACGGCTATTTGGTTTGTCTTTTATATTTTCCTGTTGCATCAAATCCGTCAATTTATGAACCGTCCAACTACACAAAAAGTGATGGAACTCGTAACAGGCACTGTGTTGATTGGCTTTGGCATTAAGCTTGCATTCGAAAAAGCATGACCTCTTGGCACCTCGGCATTAGAACGCGAGGTGCTTTTTTATCTCTTTTCGCAAGTTTCACAATTTTGCCATGTCTATATTGGTGTGATTTGTAAACATAAAATAGTAAAAATCCCCTCCCCCTAAAAAGTTACCTCTCTCTAACCCTTTATTTTTATTCATTTATTGGCAACCCCTTCTTGTTTTCTATGCTCTAAAATTATCAATTTGTATAAAACCCTCTCCCTTTATTTGGATTTTATTAACAATTTTTCTACATTCCATGACTTTCTTTTTACATGGAAGTGATTATGATTAAAGTAATAAATTAATCCAAAAGGAGCAGTTTGACATGACGACTAAAGTAGTGTTTTTTGAGGTGCCTGGTGGAACGGATAAATGGTTGAATGGTTATCGTAAGGATACTATGCCTATGGTGGATGCATTGAAAAAACGTGGTCAGGATGCAGAGGTTATCTTTTTTGATATTGAGAAGAAGGACGAAATTTTTGAATATGTCAAAGAACATGCCATTGCTTATGTGTCTCGCATCAATCCCGGTAACTTAAAGCATGAGGCGGAGTACTTTGAGATGCTACGCGAGCTTTGCGATGCAGGTGTGATTGGTATGCCCCACCCTGACGCTATGATTGGCTACGGGGCTAAAGATGCCTTGGTGAAACTTCGCCATACAACACTTGTACCAGAAGATACATTTGCCTATTACACGGTAGCGGAATTTAAAGAAATGTTTCCAACCAGCCTATTACATGGGGAGCGTGTCTTAAAACAAAACCGCGGTTCGACAGGTGAAGGGATTTGGCGTGTGCAATTAGTGGATGAACTCCCTGCAGATACTCAATCTATCCCTCTCGATACCCAAATTAAATGTACAGAAGCCAAGGACAATCATGTAGAATACCATGAGCTCGGTGCTTTTATGGCTTTCTGCGAGCAATACATCATGGGCGCAAACGGGATGTTAGTCGACATGCCATTTTTACCGCGCATTAAAGAAGGCGAAATCCGTCTATTGATGCTACGTGATAAGCCTGTAAATGTCGTTCATAAAAAGCCTGCAGCCGATGCGGATGCATTTAGCGCTACCCTCTTCTCCGGCGCGCAATATCGTTATGATGCACCGGAAGACTGGGCTCCATTGGTAGACAGCTTCCTACAGCAACTGCCTGACGTAACGGCCTTATTAGGCGGCTATGATTTACCGTTAATTTGGACTGCTGATTTTATTTTAGATACGGACGAAAATGGCCAAGATGCTTATATTTTAGGGGAGATGAATTGCTCTTGTGTGGGCTTTACCTCTCAGTTAGAGCTGGCAGAGGATGTCGCGCAGGAAATTATCGCCTGTCTTGGCTGCCATACAGAAGTTGCAATTTAATGAAACGAAAGAACCACCTAGGCATCTAGGTGGTTCTTTCGCTATAAGAGTGAAATATTCCAGACGTCCGTTACGCTGTTGCAACAGGCACGACTTGCACTAGCTGCGATTCTAATCTTGTACGTTCCTCTTCCTGGATGACAAACCCCTGTGCTGTACGCTCGATTGCTTTATCGACTACATACACTCCCTGTAAAATCGTTGTAGCCCCCAGAACAGATAATACAGGCTTTAATGCATATTCAATAGCCAATAAATGATGAACCGATCCTCCGACTGCAACCGGAATAATCGTTTTGTTTTCCAAGCCTTTTTGCGGCAGCAAATCTAAATATGTTTTTAGCACCCCTGTATACGATGCTTTATAGACTGGCGTTAAGATAATAACTACATCCGCTTTCGCTACTTTTTCATTGGCTGCTTGAATTGTTGCATTCGTGTAATCAGCTGTAATCAGCGCTTCTGCTGGCAGTTTATACACTTCAATCACTGCTGCATCCTCTACGCGCTTTTGTATAAATTGCTGAATGGCAGTGACTCTTGAAGTCTCGCTATTCGTTCCATTAATAATCACTACTTTGGCCATTTTTTCTCCCCCTATTACACTGTGATTGGGCGGCTATATGTGCCCTTTTTCAAACCTAAATTTTCGCGTAATGTCGTACCTTCATACTCCGTACGGAATAGACCGCGGCGCTGAAGCTCAGGAATCACCAGCTCGACAATATCATCAAAGCCTGTTGGGAATGTCGGCGCCATAATATTGAAGCCGTCTGCCGCTCCATTCTCAAACCATTCCTGTAATTTATCTGCAATTTGCTCCGGCGTACCGACAATTTCACGGTGACCGCGCGCTCCTGCAATATGTTCATATACTTGGCGGATGGTCGTAAAGCCGTTTTGCTCAATCGTACCGCGGATAAGTTTTGTACGAATATTTGGGTTCGTCGGATCTGTTTCATGCTCTCCGAAATCTGGAATCGGACCATCTGGATCATACTTTGTAAAATCAAAGCCCGTTTGTGAAGTTAAATACGCCAAACCAACTTCCGGTAAAATATAGCTATTTAATTCATTGCGCTTCTGTACGGCTTCCTCTTCTGTCTTCGCTACCGTAATAAATACACCAGGCATTACTTTTAGTTCATCTTCAGACCGACCATATTTCGCTAGACGACTCTTTACATCCTTATAGAATGCTTGGGCATCCTCTAATGTTTGCCATGCTGTGAAAATCACTTCTGCCGTTTTGGCAGCTAGCTCTTTTCCTGCTTCCGATGAACCCGCTTGGATAATCACAGGATGCCCTTGCGGTGTAGCCCCTATATCTAATGTACCGTCCACTCTAAAGTAATCGCCCTCATGCTTTACTGGATGCACATGATTCAGGTCAAAAAACTGACCTTTTTCTTTATCGATGACAAGTGCTTCTTCCTCTACTGAATGCCATAGCTGTTTCACAACATCTACAAATTCTTCTGCACGCTTATAGCGGTCGGCATGCTTTAAATGTTCATTTACTCCAAACAACTGTGCTTCTTTATCATTGTAAGATGTGACCACATTCCATGCTGCACGCCCTCCTGATAAATGGTCAATCGCTGCGTATTTGCGCGCTACATGATAGGGTTCATTGTAAGTTGTCGTTAATGTAGCTGTTAATCCGATGTTTTTTGTCACAGCTGCTAACGCTGAAATAATAACAAGTGGGTCTAACTTTAACCCTGAATTCGAATTTTGTTCAATCTTTTGGCCAAATACATCCGCAAAGAAAATATTATCGAATTTTGCACGTTCTGCTGTTTGGGCAATTTTCGTTAAGAATGGCAGTGACCAACCGTTTCTTGCGTCTGTATGTGAATCACGCCAGCTTGCCACATGATGTCCTGGCATAAAGAAAAATGCCCCTAATTTCATTTGCTTTTTTGTCATTTTAAAAACTCCTTTACTTTATGAATTTACTCGCAATTAAGGTGAAAATTATTTTAGGCAGGAAATAGATTCGCTTGTATAAATCCCCAGGCATACTTTCATCTTACTTAGTGAAATACGTAAAAAGAGGCTCCCGAAAGCATGTGTTACACCTGCTTTTGAGAGCCTCCAGTTTTCTGGTGAGCTGTTTATTTAAATCCTAGTATGTTTATATACTTAATGTATTATAGATTTTTGCTTTCGTCAATGGTTTTCTGCCTTTTTGAAATAAAATCTAATTCTTAGCAAACAAAAAAGCCACTTAATGCTTTTCGCACTAAATGGCATGATCTATTATTTAATTTCAATTGAATTTTCTTTTAAAACAGCTTTTCGCATTTCACAATATTGAACGAATATACGTGCCAATTCTTTTAAGCGTGCTTGCACATCTTCATCAATAATTTTATTGTTTTCATCGAAATGGGATGTATGTGTATACACATAGTTTGGTGTCACGAAGCAACGGAAATAATCTAGAATTGGTTTTAATTGATTTTCCAACACTAAATGATGCTGATATGTGCCCCCATTTCCTACGATCGCAGCCGGTTTATAGCGCATTGCTTTCGGTGGAATCATATCAAAAGCATTTTTCAGGACACCTGGGATGGATGCTTGGAAAATAGGCGAAGCAAATACATAGCCATCCGCTTCTTCAAATTTTTGAATCATCATCTTCATATCGTCGTTCAATGGGCTTCCATCTAAGATTTGATGATTTAGTTCATTAAAGGATAATATTTCGAGCTCTAACTCACTATCGTATTCTGCAATATATTGTTTAACTTGTTGTAATAAGGCACCTGTTTTCTTGCCAAAAATTGTGCCATCAACGAGTAAAATTTTCATTATTTGTTCCTCCATTATACACTCAGCTCATTCATACTGCTGTTTTTGTCATTATTATTGTAACAGAATTAATTAGTAGCGGAATACATAGTTGCTTACGGATTGCCAAATTCAGACTTATGGCTGATGAAGACAATTCCGGCTATTTTCTTCATTATTTTGTGTTGAGTTTGTTTTTATCAAATACTATTTCCTCGTCCAATGGCGGTGGATCTTGCGTTAATTTACCCCAATTAAATAAATCTTGGCTTGATATTTCTGATTTTTTTTCTATTGGAGGCCACGCTTTTTCTAGCAATTGATCCGATGTGTAAATCGCTACCTTTTGTTTTTTGCCATGCAAGGCAATAACCTGCATCGCGAGCGCGACCTGGGAGGCAGAAATTGAACGAACTTTTTTTAAGGGACCTATCATAAGCGGATTCAGCAATTTAAGAATCCATTCACCTACTTTTTCACCAAAACGAAACTCCGTACGATTTCCTACCAATAGAGAAGGCCGGATAATCGATAATTGCGGTAAATGTAAATCAATCAGCTCTTTTTCTAATTTTCCCTTTACACGACTATAATATGCTAGCGCTTTTTCATTGGCTCCCATGGCAGAAATAACAATAAAATGCTGAATGCCCCGCTTTTTAGCCAAGGAAGCTACACACAGCGGATATTCTACATCCACCTTTTCAAACACTTCTTTCGAGCCTGCTTTTTTAATCGTTGTTCCTAAACAGCAATACACTTCATGGGCAAAATCAATATCGGATGCAGCAAGTTCATCAAAATCAACGATACGCTCAATTAATTTTTCATGTTGAAAATCTAGTTTTCGCCTTGTTAAGGCTGTTACAGATATGTATTCTTCACGCTCACACAGCTGACGAATTAGCTCTGACCCTACCAGACCGGTCGCACCTACCACAATTGCTTCACGCATTTTCATCTTTATCACCCTTTCCTTTTCATTCAGCCGCATTTTGTTTTCATTTTCACACATACTTGCCAATTTTTCACCATATTTTAAAAGGAAGAGCAGAAGAAAGGATGCGAATGATTGAAAAATACTAAAAAAGTTGCTTTTATTATCGAACATTGCCCTATTAAAGGTAGTTATCCATTCGAACGAATTCAAATTTTAAGTGAATTATTAGAGGAGCATCATGTCACAATGTTTGTAAAAGCCGATGCAGAGTTTGTCGATAGACAATTTAAACAATTGCCTATTCCTCCAGTTATGTTCGAAAAGTACGAAGAAGTAGGACGAGCATTACGCCAACTAGAAGTTGATTTAATTGTCCAGGATGGCAAAGATTCACTCATAGAATATGTAGAAAGTTTGCGTCCATACTGTAAAACCATTATTCATTTCGATGATTTTGGTAGCGGCAGAGAGCTGGCTGATTGCAATATTCTCGCATTATTTGAAGAGGTGGGCACTGGAGAAGCGCTTCCGCCTAATACACTCGCTGGTAGTTATGCTTTTGCTGTACACCCGCGTCTGCAACAAATAGCAAGTGCTCGTCAGGATGCTGAGGAACAAGAGTTGCCTCATATTGTAGTGGCTTTTGAAGATGGTGATGAAAACAATTTAACTTACCGGACATTGCGTCACCTGACACAGCTGCATATCCCACTGCAAATTTCTGTTGCGATTGATGATGATTACAAGCATTCCATTGGCGATTTGCAAATGATGCTGTTAAGCCGTCGTCACGCCAATATCCTAAAAAAAGAAGATGCTTTGTATGAACTGCTCCCTCAGGCTGACATTGTCGTATGCAATAACAACTATACACCCTACAAAGTGGCAGCGATTGGGATCCCGTGCATTACACTGGCTCAGCATGAGCGAGAAATTCCTTATGCGTTCGCACGTGAGTTAAACGGCTTTATCCATCTTGGATTGGGACGTAAAATAAAACAGTCTTCTATCCAAAATGCCGTGATGGAATTGCTGTTGCATGATCACCGCCGTCAGCGCGCTATTGATAAACAGCTGTCACTTGATATTTTGAGCAATAATGAAATTTTACAATCGCTGTTACTTGATTTTGCGAATGGTCGTCACCTGGCTCAGCTTTAATCAAACCACTCTCACTTTCCCGAGAATTTATGCTACAATACAGGGTAGTGAATTTTGCATATTTGCAATAAAAGGAGCGTTTTGATTATGCTAACAAAAGCACAAGTACAAGGTCAGATTACCGAGCTGAAGATGGACTATGTCAATTTACAAGGCGATTTAGAAAAGCTTGAGTCTTTAGGTCATGATGGCTCTGTCAAACAAGCGGTAGAGCGTCTTGAAAAAATGGAAGCTCGTCTAGCAGAATTAAACAAGCAGTTAGCAGCATTCTGATACTTCACTCGCGGAGTCACACCGCGAGTTTTTTGCGTGAAAAAGTAAACAATATTCGGAGGCATATATATGGCAATTTTAAAAGTTGAAAACTTAGGTCATTCTTTCGGCGATCGTACGTTATTCAAAGACGTTTCTTTTCGTTTAGTTGAGGGGGATCATATTGGCTTAGTCGGTGCAAATGGTGTAGGGAAATCGACATTAATGAGCATCATTACAGGTCAAGCTATTCACGACACAGGCAAAGTAGAGTGGCTGCCTAATACACATTATGGTTATTTGGATCAGCATACTGTACTAACACCAGGCCGTACGATGCGTGATGTTCTACGCGATGCATTTTTACCTCTTTATAAGAAAGAAGAAGAACTGAACGAAATCACAGCCCAAATGGCAGACCCAGAGGCAGATTTAGAAAAGCTGTTAGAAGAAATGGCGGAGATTCAAGATGCGCTCGATGCTGGGGACTTCTATACATTGGATATGAAGATTGAAGAGGTAGCACGTGGACTTGGTCTCGATGCAATCGGTTTAGACCGTGATGTAGCGGCCCTTTCTGGCGGTCAGCGTACAAAAGTTTTACTAGCAAAGCTATTACTCGAAAAACCAAAAGTGCTGCTGCTAGACGAGCCGACAAACTATTTAGATGAAGAGCATGTCACATGGTTAAAGAACTACTTAAAAAACTATCCGCACGCATTCCTTTTAATTTCGCATGATACGGAATTTATGAATGAAACGGTGGATGTTATTTTCCAATTAGAGTTCTCTAAATTAACACGCTATACAGCAACATATGAAAAGTTTTTAGAGCTGGCTGAAATCAACAAGCGTCAGCACATCGATGCCTACGAGAAACAGCAGGAGTTCATTAAAAAGCAAGAAGACTTTATTGCGAAAAACAAAGCACGTTACTCCACAACAGGCCGCGCGAAATCACGCGCAAAGCAGTTGGATCGTTTGGAGCGTATCGACCGTCCTGAAACAGCTGTGAAGCCTGAATTTAGCTTTAAAGAAGCCCGTACACCGAGCCGCTATGTAGTGGAAGCAGAAAATTTAGTAATCGGTTATGATAAAGAAAAACCATTGTTACCACCACTATCCTTTATGATTGAGCGCGGTGAAAAAATCGCATTAGTAGGTATGAATGGTGTAGGTAAATCAACCTTATTAAAAACTATGCTTGGAAAAGTAAAGCCTTTAGACGGCAAGGTCATTCTTGGCGATTACTTAGAGCCTTCTTACTTTGAACAGGAAATAAAAGCGGATAAAATCACACCTATCGATGATGTATGGAACGCCTTCCCTTCTATGGAACAGGCCCAAGTCCGTGCAGCTCTAGCACGTGCAGGCTTAAAATCAGAGCATATCCAACGTCCGTTAAACTCCCTATCAGGTGGTGAACAGGCGAAGGTACGTTTATGTAAATTAATGATGAACGAAGCCAACTGCCTGATTTTTGACGAACCGACAAACCACTTGGATGTCGATGCAAAAGCAGAGCTAAAACGCGCTATGCAAGCATTTAAAGGAACGATTATCCTTGTATCCCATGAACCTGATTTTTATGATGGTTTAGTAACAAAAATTTGGAATGTACAAGACTGGTTTACTACAGGTACTGTAAGCGAGTTTTAATATAACAGAAGTCCCTCAGGTGAATATTCATCTGAGGGATTTTTGTTTCGTAATTTACATGCCGTAATTTGTTTTTGCTAAGGAAATCGCTTTTCTACTCACTTCTAGACGATCCCCGTCAGCATTTAAACGCATAACGCCATTTTCTTCATCGAAAATCGATTGCAAATGTGGTGCCGGCTTTACCCCAACCATCATAGGCTCCCGTGCTTTAGTAGAAGCAGTTGATTTTTCTCCTACATGTAAACTCGAAATATCCGGAAATGGTGACTGTGGTGCTTGCTGCGGACGACGGGGAGATTGATTATTGACATTTGAGCCACCTACTCCTACAGAACGAATCATACAGATTTCCTCTCCTTTCCCCAAAAATATTCATCTATTTTTCAATTAAATGTTATCTTTTATTATATCAAAACTAACAAAAAGGTACGGAAAAACAAATTTGTTTTTCCGTACCTTTATTTTTATGCATTTGCTGCTTTCGTAAATCGTGGGTGTGACCACAGTGTACGCCATTTCATAATCGATAGCACCACAATGATTAAACCTAACGTTAACATGATAATCGATAAGATACCATTTAAGACATTATATCCGCCTGCAGCTGAATTCCAGTAGACGTTTTTCACCATCCAGAAGCCTGCTACGTTTACTGTAATGTATAGGTAAACTAACGGGATTAAACATGTTAAGACATAAATACGTTTGTCTGCTACTTTCAATACGAATGTTACACCACACACTAAACCGATTGATGCCATTAATTGGTTTGATACACCGAACAGTGCCCATACCGACGCGATATCACCAGAGTTCAGTAGGTATCCCCACATGACACAGGCTAATGCACTTGCTCCAATGGCACCAGGAAGCCAGTCTGTTTTCTTCAGCGGCTTGTAAACATTCCCTAAGAAATCTTGGATCAAGTAACGAGCTGTACGTGTACCAGCGTCAATCGCTGTTAAAATGAATACAGCCTCAAACATGATGACGAATTGATAGAAGTAGCTTGTCAGATGGCTGAACCATTCTACTCCAGAGAAGATAGAAGCCATCCCTACCGCTAATGTTACGGCACCGCCTGTACGTCCTTCTAGATCCATACCAATGGCTTCAGATAATGCCGGTAAATCCACTACCGACATTCCTAATGTTTGGAATACAGCAGGAGCTGAGTTGATAGCAAAATAGTCACCAGGGTGTAAAACTGTTGCAGCGATTAACGCCATAACCCCAACAACACACTCTACTAACATTGCCCCAAAACCTACGATGCGAATATCTTCCCAGCGATCTAGCATTTTTGGTGTTGTACCCGATCCAACGAATGCGTGGAAACCGGAGATGGCACCACAGGCAATAGTGATGGATACGAACGGCCATACTGGACCCGCTACGATTGGACCGCCGCCATTTAAGAAATCCGGAATAATAGCTGGGAATTGAATTGTCGGGTTGATAATAAATACCCCAATAATTAATGCAACGAATACCCCAATTTTCATGAAGCTACTTAAGTAATCACGTGGCGCCAATAAGAACCACACTGGTAAAGCAGCTGCAAAGAATGCGTAAATTGGCAAAAGGATAGATAATGTTTCTCTATCTAACGTTAATACGTCCCCTAACCATGTACCTTGAAGGTTGGGACCATAGAATACAGCCCCTATTAATAATCCAATCCCTATGATGGTGGAGAGCTTTAAATTACCGGTAAATTTCGTGATCATCCCCATCAACATCGCAATTGGAATAGTCGCTGCTACAGCAAATGTACCCCATGGATTTTCTGCTAATGCACCTAGAATAACCATCGATAAACCAGCCATCGTAATCGTGATGATAAATAGCATCGCTAAACCAGTACAGAAACCAACAACCGGTCCTAGCTCCTCACGCATTACTTCTGAAAGTGACTTACCGCCTTTCGTCATGGAAGCGAATAACACAACAGCATCATGCACCGCTCCCCCGATCACCGCACCGATTAATAACCAAAGATATCCTGGTAAATAACCGAATTGTGCTGCTAAAATCGGACCTACTAATGGTCCCGCTGCTGCAATTGCAGCGAAGTGATGTCCAAATGCTACCCATCTATTCGTCGGTACAAAGTCTTGCCCGTCGTTTTTTTCATGAGCAGGAGTTGGTTTATCATCATTGATTTTTAATACTTTTTTCGTAAAGAAAATCCCATATAAACGATACGCAATTACTGCAACACAGATCGCGCCAATAACTAATGTAATGGCATTCATCATGTAACCCCCTGTTAATCTCTATTTCTATAAGAGTAGCAAATCTGGACTAGGTTGCCTTGAATTGTCGTCGAAATGTCAGAATATTAAATCGAAACGTCAATATACGCAATTGGAATGCAAAAGAGTTGTCTGAAAAGTAAGTCTCAGACAACTCTTTTTTTATAAGTCAAATAATTTCCGGACTTCTTTTACATACATCCGGCTTACTGGAATGGAAATATTCCCTTGTAAAATAACGTTATATTTGGAAGTGCCCCAAGGTTCTAGCTCTAATAAGTGCTCTTTATTAATAATAAAGGCACGGTGTACACGCATATACCCTTGATGACGTAAGCGTTTTTCCAAGGTTACTAAGGAGTCTGATACTATGTAGCTTTTTTTCTCTGTGACCGCAATGGTTTTGCTGTCCTCAGATGTAAAGTATAAAATATCCTCTAATTTCACTAGTGCGATTCGGTCCTCGTAGGTAACAGCCATTTTTTGAATTGGCTCGAATTGTTCTTGCTCTTGCCGCTGGTGTTTTTCATAGCGCTGCAGCACCTTCTCTACCGTTTGTGCGATTCGCGTGTCATCAAACGGTTTCAGTATGTAGTCTACTGCATCGACCTCAAAGGCCTGGATAGCATAATCATCATAAGCTGTCGCAAAAACTAGCATCGGGCAGTCGGGACGTTCGCTTATCTTTTTCGCCAACTCCATCCCGTTTTCATTTTGCAATTCAATATCTAAAAATAAGCAGTCGATGGTTCCTAGCGCTTCTTCTTCTAAATAACTTTGTAAATCTTCCGCATCCCCCACTACTTCAATTTTTTCATTTTGCTCTAGTATATAACGCAGCTCCTCACGTGCGAGGATTTCATCATCTACTATAAAAACCTTCACATAACTTCCTCCTTGAGTATTGGGATTTTTATCGTAATGGCTGTCCCATTGTGATCTGTCGCAATTTGCATAGAACCTTCATCACCATATAATTCCCGCATACGACTTTCAATATTCCAGAGCGCCGATCCTGTCCCGCTGTCAGAGTTAACAACTTCACGTCCGAGTGATTGCAGACGTTCCTCATCAATACCGCACCCATTATCGATTACCTGCAGTAGCATATGTTGCTGCTCTCTAGCTACTCTAACGGTAATTTGACCTGATTTACGATTTTTGAAGGCATGATGCATCGCATTTTCCACAAGAGGTTGCAATACAAAAGGCGGCACATCCACTGTTAAAAGCCGTTTATCAATGTCATAAATCAGTTCATACTTTGTAGGAAAGCGTGCCAGCTCAATTGCCATATATGCTTCTACATGTTCTATTTCCTTTTGCAATGGAATGGTCGTTTGGCGGGCTCCCTGCATATTGCTTCTGAAAAACGTGCTTAAATTTAACAATAGCTTACGTGCCTCTGCCGGATTTGTACGGGTTAAGCTAGAAATAGCATTTAAACTATTAAAGAAAAAGTGCGGATGCACTTGCGCTTGCAATGCTTTGATCTCGGCATCTTTCAATAGCTTCCGTTGCTGTTCTACCTCCGCATATTCTAACTGCGACGAAAACAAACGGCTAAGCCCTTCTGCAAACTCCTCCTCCACCGTCGTCAAATGAGAAGGATCCGTAAAGTACAGCTTCAATGTCCCCACCGTTTTCTGATGGACATTTAATGGTAAAACAATCGCTGCCTGTAACCGGCAATCTTGGTTCGGACATTGAATCTCTTTTTTATCATAGGCTGTAATGACGCGTCCTTGTGCCAGCACCTTTTTCGTCAGTTCTGTTAAAATACCTAATTTAGGGATATGGTGATCGTCCCCTACCCCAATATGTGTCAAAATTCCATTGCGATTCGTAATCGCTACAGCAGCTACACCTGTACGCTCCCTTAATATTTCCGCGACCATTTTGCATGATTTTTCATTAAGCCCTTGTCTAAAATGCTTCAATGTAAGCTGTGCAATTTGCAGTGCATCATGAATTTGATCAGCCTTTGTACGTTCCTCTTCTACTACTGCTGTTTTAATAATAAGACAGAACATAAACAGCCCAAATGCATTCATCGAAATCATGGGCAATGCGATCAATTGTACAAGAGCCCATGCTTCCTCAAAAGGTTTTGCAATTAATAGAATGAGTGCCATTTGCATAAGTTCCGTAGCTATTCCAATAGCTAGCACGTGCTTAAAGGAAAAGGTGCGGTGAATGCGGTATTTGCGCCCTAATATTCCGGCAATAGCACCTGCCAGAATTGTGGAAATGCCGCAAGCGACTGCTGAAAAGCCGCCGAGCATAAGGCGGTGTACACCAGCGATAATCCCGGCACCTAATCCTACAATCGGTCCTCCAAATAACCCGGCAATAGCCGTACTAATCACCCGTGTATTGGCTATAGCCTCCGATTCAGTTAATCCTGTATGTAACCCTGCATTATATATAGTACCGCTTTCTATTCGAATTCCTGTATAGCTGCTAATAACCCCTAGCATGCCAAACATCGCAATTAGCACTGCTCGACTTCCCCATGACTTCCTTGTTTGCAGCACAGTGCGAAATGGTTTTAATTTTGAAACTAAAAAAGCAAAAATAATAATCAATCCTACGCGCTCTAACATGAAGAAAAATAGTAAAATATGAATCACCTACTTAGAAAATTCCCTCTTTTCAAAATACTAATTTATTATACGCTTAAAAGGGAACGATATAAATAGATTGGTTATGGAAGGGCTTCTAAGACTTTCTATATAGTATGTAGAATATTCGGAATATATTATCTAATTTACTTCCTATCTAGAACCTCCGATAATGAGAATGATATTATCTACTTTTAAGGAGCGAAATTTATGACACCGCGTATCGAAAAAGACTTTTTAGGTACAATGGAAATCCCCAAAGATGTTTATTATGGTATTCAGTCACTGCGAGCAATTGAAAACTTCCCTATCACTGGCTTAAAGGTTGATCCGGAATTAATCCGTGCATTTGCAATTGTAAAAAAATCAGCGGCACAGGCTAATGCCGTAACAGGTCAACTTGATCAAGCTTTAGCAAACGCTATCATTACCGCTGCAGATGAAATCATCAATGGTCAGTGGCATGATCAATTTGTTGTTGATCCAATTCAGGGCGGAGCGGGTACCTCTCTTAATATGAACGCTAACGAAGTCATCGCCAACCGCGCATTAGAAATTTTAGGTCATGAAAAAGGAAACTACAGTGTGATTAGCCCGAACTCCCATGTTAATATGGCACAATCCACAAATGATGCTTTCCCAACTGCTATTCATTTATCTACTGTTTTTGTGTTAATCGAGTTATTAAAAGTGATGGAAACAATGGTCGAAACATTTGAAATGAAGGCAAAAGAATTTGACCATATTATCAAAATGGGACGCACACACTTGCAAGACGCTGTGCCAATCCGTTTAGGACAGGAATTTTTAGCCTACGCTAAGGTTTTACGTCGCGATATTAAACGCATTAAACAAGCGAAGGAAGATTTATACGAGATTAACTTAGGCGCAACAGCCATTGGAACATGCTTAAATGCAGATGCTGAATATATTAAATCAGCCGTTGAATTCGTAAAAGAAAATACACAGCTTCCATTTAGAGAATGCGAAAACTATGTGGATGGCACACAAAATACAGATATTTATACAGAAGTATCCGGCGCTCTAAAAATTTGCATGTTGAACATGTCTAAAATCTGTAATGACCTACGCCTAATGGCTTCCGGTCCAAAAACAGGCTTTGCTGAAATTTTACTACCAGAACGTCAGCCAGGTTCTTCTATTATGCCAGGAAAAGTGAACCCGGTTATGCTAGAAGTCATCAATCAGATTGCCTTCCAAGTAGCAGGTAACGATACAACGATTTCTATGGCTTCTGAAGCAGGTCAATTCGAGCTAAATGTTATGGAGCCTGTGCTTGTTTTCAATCTATTGCAGTCTATACGCATCATGACAAACGGTTTCGATGCCTTTACAAATTACTGCTTAAAAGATATCCGCGCCAACGAGGAAGTACTGCGCGCGAATGTGGAGCGCAGCATCGGGGTGATTACAGCCATTGCACCTCACGTAGGATATGAAGCAGCTTCAAAATTAGCACGTGAAGCATTAGAAACAGGCGAGTCTGTACGTTCGCTTTGTTTAAAATATGCTTACTTTACAGAAGAACAGATTGATATCGTGTTAGATCCATTCCGTATGACTACCTTACAACAAAAATAAAACATAGAAAAGCGTGTAAGAAAGCTCTAGCTTGAGATTTTTTTACACGCTTTTTTCTGTGTCTACCTTTCATGCAAATACGAGAATTTCCCCAACAAATGAAACTTTTTTTGTTTTAGGACGTATATATTTATAGAAAAGTGGGTATACAATAATTGGATATTGTTTTTCATATCCCCTTTTTTAAAAATACCTTGAAAACAAATTATCTTACTGGTAAGATAAATGTATGATAAATATTTTATTGGTAAGCTATTTAAAATCTAAACAATTGAAAGCGAGGAATTATTTATGTCAGTAACAATCTATACCCAATCTAGCTGTTCCTCATCACGAAAAGCTTTAAAATGGCTAAATGAAAACAATATAGCTTTTACAGAAAAACGTATCACTTCGCAACCTCTAACATTAGCAGAATTTAAAAATATTTTAAGTATGACTGAGGACGGAACAGACGAAATTATTGCGACGAACTCTAACGACTTCAAAAACTTAAAAATCGATATCGACCAATTATCCATCCAGGAGTTATATAACTTGATCCAACAATATCCGCGTATGTTACGCAGCCCTATTTTATTGGACGATAAGCGCATCCAAGTCGGCTATAATGAAATGGATATTCGTCGTTTTATCCCGCGCAAAGTCCGCGCATTTGAACTGAATGCTTTACAACAACTAGCGGTGGAATAATCACCGCTAATTTTATTACATAAAATATGGAGTTGAGGAAGATGGACCAAAAAAGGCGAGAAAATTTAGTAGCACTCTTTGATTCAATTTCCGCTCTTGAACGTAAAGTAGCCAACGAATGGAATAATCATAACCAGCTAGGTTTTTCAAAATCTCATATCTTAATTCTTGAATATTTGGCAAGTGAAGGACCGAAACGACCGTCTGCCATCGCTGAGCGTTTAAAAGTTACGACAGGCGGTGTTACTGTTTTAACAACAAAGTTATTAAAAGCCGGTTTTATCGAGAGAACACCTAGCGAGAATGATCGCCGAGCTGCTCAAATATCCATTACAGAAGAAGGCCTCGAAATACTCAAACAATCACGCAGTCAAATCGATACGTTGATTAACCATTTATTCGGCATGCTATCCGAAGAAGAAATCAAAACCTTACACACTATTTTCAAGAAATGTGTAGAATCATAGAATACGAAAAAACGCAGCTTTAATAGCTGCGTTTTTTCGTAGAGTAATGTCCTAAGTTACACTATTTGAGAGGTTTAAGCCGGCACGACAGCCTCAAGCTGTTCGTCTGCTACTAAGATTTCTTTTAAACGTGCTTTGGCACGGAATAAGCGTGATTTTACTGTACCCACTGATACTTTCATTAAAGAAGAAATTTCAGCCAATGAATACTGCTCTACGTAGAAATACCATAATGTTTTTTGGTAAATCATATCAAGCTTCGCCATTTTTGCTTGCACTAGCTTTGTAATTTCTGTTTTTTCAATTTGTTCCTCTGTTGAAATTTCATTATTGGGAACCAAATCTAATATCGGTACGTCTAATTGTTCAGGTTGATTCATCATATACTTGCTACGGCGCACATTTTTGCGATAGCGGTCGCGGAATGTGTTCATAGTAATGGTAGTAAGCCATGCCTTTACATGGTCAACATTTTGAAGGTTGTTTTCGTAGCGGACAACCTTTACCCAAACTTCTTGCATCAAATCTTCTGCTTCAGTTGTATTGCGTGTTAGTTTTAAACATAAGTGGTAAATATATCGGTTAAATTCTTCGTAAATAATCGTTAATTGTTCATTCATTTTTATTCCCCTGCTCTTTCTTATTTATGTAAAGTGATAATATGTCCCTTTATTACCTTCATTTTCGCAAAAAAACCGCTTGCTCTCTATCGGATTTACTTTCATTCCGCTTACAATGTTGTAAGGTTGAATGTAGGTTGAATTTTTTTCCTATGCTATAATACCCCTATCATAGGAAATAGAAGGAGGCTTGCATGATGAGTCAATTAGCGAAACTAGACGCCTATTTTCAAGAGCATCGTGACCAGCATTTAACAGAGCTCAATGAATTTTTACGCATCCCAAGCATTTCATCTCTGTCAGAGCACAAACAAGATATGCAAGTAGCTGCTTCCTGGTTAGCAGCGGCTATGAAACGTATACAGTTAGAGAATATTTCGATTGAGGAAACAGGTGGACATCCTGTTGTGTATGCAGATTGGTTGCATGCACCAGGCAAACCGACGATCTTGTTTTACGGGCACTATGATGTCCAACCTGTGGATCCAGTGGAGCTATGGGAGTCTCCCCCATTCGAGCCGACCATTCGTGATAATAAGTTATTTGCTCGCGGGGCATCGGATGATAAAGGGCAAGTATTTATGCATTTAAAAGCATTAGAGGCTTTATTTGCACTTGATGGCACATTACCGGTAAATGTAAAGTTCATTATTGAAGGTGAAGAGGAAATTGGCAGCCCTAACTTGACTTCTTATATTAAAGACAATAAAGAAAAATTAGCGGCAGACTGTATCGTTATTTCAGATACAAGCTTGTATGCACCAGGTCAACCAGCTGTATGTTATGGATTAAGAGGGCTCGCGGGTATTCAAATTGATGTGCGCGGTGCCAAAGGAGATCTTCACTCCGGTCTCTACGGCGGCGGTGTCCAAAACGCAATCCATGCGTTAATAGAAGTATTCGCGTCCTTCCGCGATGAGCATGGTACGATCCAAGTTGAAGGATTTTACGACAATGTAGTACCGTTAACAGAGGAAGAACGCCAAGCCTACCGTGATTTGAACTTTGACGAAGCTGCTATTAAAGAAGAAGTCGGAGTGACTGAATTATTCGGTGAAAAGGGCTATTCTTATTTAGAACAAACATGGGCACGCCCTACACTCGAAATCAACGGCATATTTGGAGGCTTTTCTGGCGAAGGCATTAAGACAGTATTGCCTGCAGAAGCCGGGGCGAAAATCACATGCCGCCTTGTACCACACCAAGATCCAGACGAAATTGTCGCCAAGCTAAAGGCGCATGTTGAAAAACATAAACCAACTGGGGTTCAAATTACCATCTCGGAATTTGATAAGGGAGCACCTTATATTACTCCTTTCGACCATCCTGTTATTCAAGCTGCTGGTCATGCCTATGAGAAAGTATATGGGGTGCCGACTGCTTACACGCGCGGTGGCGGTTCTATTCCCATTGTCGCTTCCTTTGACCAAATCCTGCAGCTACCTGTTGTTTTGATGGGCTTTGGTTTAACAAGCGAAAACTTCCATGCACCGAATGAACACTTCCATTTAGAAAACTTCGATAAAGGGTTACGTGTGCTAGGCGATTATTTATACGAAATAGCTCATATAACGTTTTAACTTTTCCAAAGCGAAATGCCCATGCAAAAATTTTTGCATGGGCATTTCAAATATAAACATTTTGTGTCTTTTAAGCAAACGCTTACAGAAATACCATTTTTTGGTGTATAATTTCATCAATAAAAGCGCTATAAAAGATTGTTGGGTTTTAAAAAAGGCATTTAAAGAAAGAGGTGGACTAATGCATACGTATTATCACCCAATCACAAGAATAGAACCTAGATTTGATAGGCTATATGCTGATGGACAGTATCACCAAGCGATACTCTTAATGAAGCAGTTTCTCATGGAGAGCGAAGAGGCTGAAAACCCTTATGGCTCCTTAATTGCTTATTTCAGCATGGCTTCTTGTTATTATTGTCTTGGCGATATCGAAAAAGCCTTCGAAACCATCTTGCTTTATGAACAGCTTTGCGAAAATTATGGGGAACAACATGAGCAGTTCAATTTATGGCATATAAAAGCCTTAATTTTTGAATATGAGCAGCATTTTTATATTGCAAAAGAGGCGACGGCAGAGTGCATTCGTCTAGCAAGCATGTTGCAATTGCCTCATGAATTAGCTACTAGTCATGCGATGATGAGTCGCTTAATGATTCAGACAGAACATTTTCAACAATCCATCATTCATGCTGAAAAAGCTTTAGAAATTTTAGAGAATCATTATCCTGGAGACCTCTATTTATCCTGTCAAATATCCTGTTATTTAGCAATTGGATATGTGCAAACCAATAGGTTCGATGAAGCAAAAGAATTGCTGGAAGTGCTGTCTCATCATCCATTTATTCAGCAGCAACAGCGTGAACGCAGCATGTTTCTTTACGCATATTCGGTCATTTCCGCTGCTCCGCTTGCAGATATATTAGCTTTCTTAGCGGAAGCGGAAGCAATCGCGGCATCTGTACATGATTATACGCTTCAAAAATTTATTTCGTGGCATGCTGCAATGATACTAGAAACATCGGGAAATCCAGCTCAAGCGTATATTTATATGAAACAATATGCCGAGATTACCAAACAACAGCAATTGCTTCAACGTAATTCTACTATTCATGAACTTGAACGCAACCACCGAATAGCGACCATTGAGCGCCGTGCGAATATTGATCCTTTGTCTGGTACATTAACCCGCTTCCATTTAGAGACGATTTGCAATCAGTGGCTAGAAGAAGCTCATGATTCAAACAATTTGATTTACTGTCTTGTTTTTGATGTCGACGATTTTAAAAATATCAATGATCATTTTGGTCATCTTGTTGGGGATGAGGTCATTAAGACACTCGGAAAAATCTGCCGCAAAATTATCTATGAAAAGAATACACTGATCGGTCGATACGGCGGCGATGAATTTGTTATTATTCTCAGGGATTTCCCTGAGGAATATATCATTCAAAAAGCGCAGGAATTATTCCAAGCTCTATGCAGTCAGCCTTTACTCATTGATGATTTTCATATCCCATTTTCCATCAGTATGGGTATGGTCAATAACTTAGGTATCCCTGCACGCAAATTCAAGCAATTATTTAGATTAGCTGATCAGGCGCTTTATACGGCTAAAAAACAAGGTAAAAATCAAATTGTCACCCTATCCAATAAAAATTGCAATATATACTGCACGCAAAAAGGAGCTACTTGAATAGATAACAAGCAGCTCCTTTTTTATACATTAAATAGCTTGTAAAATTAAACCTACACTCGAATAAATAATGACTGTGGCAAATAGCACGACCATATAAATAAGCGAGTATGCAAACATTTTATTGGCCCATGGTTTTCCTTCCATCTTCCGGTACTGTACGAAGCTAATCCATAACCAAATCGCACCCAGAATAATGGATACTAATGTTAGCCCCCAACTAAGGGGAACAAATAAGAAACTCGTGAAAATCAATAAAATCAAATAAACATTCGTTTGAATATACGTACGGCGTTCCCCTTTTACAACAGGCAGCATCGGAATATTAGCTGCCGCATAATCTTCTCTCTTGCGAATCGCAATCGCATAAAAGTGCGGCATCTGCCAGATGACCATAATGATAAATAGCGCCCAGCATGCCGGATGCCAAATATCTGGCGCTACAGCAGCCCATCCAATTAACGGTGGCATAGCGCCGGAGATACTTCCTACTTCTGTATTCCAAATGGTACGTCTTTTTGTCCACATCGTATAAGGAACAACATAAAAAAATACACCTAAAAAGCCCATCAATGCTGCTAACGGTGTAGTCATATAGAGCATGACTAGACCTGCTATAAGCAAGGCAATCGCTACGGTTAGGACTGACTTCACAGATAACTCGCCTGTCACAGTTGGGCGGACCTTCGTACGTGGCATGACTGAATCGATATCTCTATCGTATATGTTATTAAAAGAGCCTGCTGCTGCTATGACAGCTGCAGAACCTGCAACAGCCAAAACGAAATCAAGTATATGATCGATAAAGCTTAGTTCGTACGTATATAGCGCTAACATAAACGCTGCAATCATTGGCACTAAATTGGATTTAATAATGCCTGTCTTGACTGCTTGCGCCCACATTTTAGAATATGATTGTTTTTCCATCTTTTTGTTTATAGACTCCCTCATATATTCGTTCACTTCACCTAGTATAACCTAAACTCAGGGCGATTCGCTATCTTACTTACTTTTTTCTTGCAAAAGACATAGTTTCGAACAGACTTTTGCCACAATTATGATAAGTGGAAAATACTGTATCAAATTATATTCGAAATTCCATACGAACCTATACTATAATTGATTTAAAACCAGAAAATAGAGACAACCGAGAAAAGGAGTGGCAACTATGAATGGAGCAATTTTTGCACAAGGTTTGATGTCGGCTAGCGGTACAGAGTTGCGGACTCTGTATGCCCTATTAGTGGAGACCAAGCTTACAAGTTTGATAGCAACAAAGGCAAAGGAACTTTTCAAAAAGGATGTCGACCATTTCAATGAATTGCTGCAAAAAGAAGTTCAAAAACTAGAGCTCATACCAGATGACGAACTGCGCTTAAGATTGTTTTTGCATTTCACAAAAATACTGGACTTAGAAGCAGATGATTATACACAGCCTTCAGCACTTGAGAGTAAATGCGAAGAAATTGTATCAGCTACTCATGAACTAATGTTAAAGGACAAAATATATAATCAATTTGCTACTGAATCGGAGACAGAGCTTACGAGCCATCTCATTGTACAGTTTCAGATGCAGCAAGTATTCAATATATTTGACCAAAAGCTCAGACAAGCTTCTGTACAGGAAAAAGAAGCTTTTATAAATAAAATAGCAGAGTTTTTAACAACTCTTTCTACTGAACAGCAGCTTGCCTTACAGGAACGGTTTCGTGTGGAGCGCTTTGATCAAGAGAGCACGGCAGAGGCAGTAAATTCCTACGGGACTGTTGCCGTATTGTCAGGCATTGTGGAAGTAGCGGGCGTTCGTGCTTATACATCTCTTATTAGTGCAATCGCGACTTCTCCAACCATTTTAGGGCTGTCCATGCCTTTAGGAATTTATACAGGAGCAGCCTCTCTGTTATTGATCGTCAGTAATCCTATTTTTATTATGACACTAGGGCTCGGCGGTGGCGGGCTGCTTCTTTACCGACAAAATAAGAAGCTGCGTCAATCTTTACTGCCAATGGGCTTGTTGCAGCTTTTGTTGCCCGTCATGATTAAAGGTGAACAGACCTACCCGGATTTTACGCCGCTTATAAAGGAATGGCATAAGAAGCTGGCATTGCAACAAATGTATACTGATAAATTGCAGGCGGCTCAAAATGAACTAGCATCCCAAAAAGCAGTTGTCGCCTCGCACAATACAAAAATCCATCACCATACGAATAAAGTACAGCAATGGAAAGCGAATATTGAGGATTTAAAAGTTCAATTAGGAGAGCGACTGACTGCTTTAACAGATGCAGAAAAATCAGAAACGTATCAGTCGTTAACTACTCAAATCAATGAAATAGAAGGTGAATTGATTGCCCTTCGAAAGAACCTTGCGAGCAAAAAGGAAAAAGCAGGGCTATTCAAATCCATCGGTCATTTTTTTGATAATAGTTCGATGAAATCTAAAGTCAAACAGCTCGAAAAGAAGAAAATCATATTGGTCGAGGAACGGATTCATGCTGTCATTGAAATGGCACCAGCCGTATTTCAAGATGACTTATCCGAAATGAAGAACTGGCTTCACATGATTGAAGAGGCAGAAAAAGAAATTGATTTATTACAATCTGAGAAAAAAGAACGAGCACAGCAAATCAATCAATTGAAAAATACCATTTATGAAATTGATACGGTGCTTGAAAAACATCAAAAAGATTTCCATGGCGTGAAAAAGATGCAGATTGAAGGTAAAGAAACGTAGATCTATCAACCTGCATCTATGCATGGAAGCTAGAACAAAAAAGAACTGCACCTCAGATGTTAGACACATCTAACAATCGGAGGTGCAGTTTTTCTATAGCTGAACGGCTTTGCGTACTATTTATGATTTTACTACATACATATTCAGCACATCTCCGCTATCAGTAATATGGAGGGCGTTGAGTTGACCGCCGTACGCTGCTCCCCCGTCAATCCCATAGTATGTGCCGCATGGACTGACCCAAATCTCATCCGTTTGATGAAGGTTGCGGGTTGGTGTATGACCGAAAATATTGACAAGCCCTGTTTGATTAGGCTTTTCATAATGCTTACGGATCCATAAAAAGCTTTCCTCCGCTGTTTCTTGCCAATGTTCTTTCGCTGCCTCAAATCCTGCATGTGTAATAAGCAGACGGCCTGTCTGATAAAAACGTTTAGCCTGACGTAAAAATTGCATTTCCTCAGCAAACTCGCTATTTAAAATATCAATGCACTGTTCTATCGAAAGTTCCTCGCTATTTGGAATAAAAGACTTTAAACATTCCCGCCCGCCATTCTCTAAAAATAGTGTAGGGTCCTTCATTTTACCGTCTACGAAATAAATAAGCATGTCCTCGTGATTGCCTTTCAGTACAACGACCTGCTCCTTATATTGCTCTTTTAGTGCCATGGCTTCCTGCACCACTTCGCGTGAATACATCCCTCGGTCAATTAAATCTCCTAAAATAACGAGCTGACTGTCCCTGTCCCAGTTTTCAAGCATTTGTTCAAATTGTGGGTACATCCCATGAATATCACTGATAATAAATAAATTCATTCCTTTTCTCCCCTGTTCTATCAAATCTATTTCTTACAACCATAATTTTTTTAACTGCTTCATCTGCTTGTCTACTTCGTCCAAGTGCACCTGCTGACGCAGCTCAATAACAGGTACTTGTTGTGTTTTATTCATTGCTTGCTGGATTAACGACTCAACCGGGTTTGCCGCTTCCAAATGATCTTGTTTTGGATAAAAGAGCAACCGATTATAACGAATTGCCGCCTTGATCGTATGTAAGGTACCACTTGATGGTGAACCTTGGATAGGACAAACCCCAAAAGCTAAACCGCTTTGAATGCGGTTACGCGCGGCAAAATGACCACGGGTAATAGGAGTCTCTATCGGTACTTCGCTAATAAGTAAGCCCTCCTGCTGTATAATTTCCTGTGCTAGTAATGTATTTTCTATGGGGTAAACGTGCCCCAGCCCCCCTGCGAGCACTGCAATTGTTTTGCCACCTGCTGCAAGGGCTGCTTGATGAGCGACTGTATCTATACCACGGGCTAGTCCACTAATAATGGTATACCCACGATGTACAAATTGTTCGGCTACATACTGTGTTGCTTTTTGAGCTGGAAGAGTGGGTGTACGTGTACCGACAAGCGCTACCATATCTCCTTTTAAACTATTTATATTCCCCTTTATATATAGTATGGCGGGCGGGTCTGATATATTTCGTAATTGTTTGGGATAATACGGAGAGGCAATTGATAAGATTTCGATTCCTTGCTGCTGATGCCAGTCAATATGTTGCTGTGCTTGCTGCAAAAGCCCTTCCAGTTCATAAGCTGTCGGCAGCTTTTTCGTGATATGGGCTACCCGAAATAGTGTATCCTCCGTTAACTGCGGACACGCTGTATAAAACTTTTTTATTGTGACATTGCCGATTCCTGGACTCATCGCAAGTGCAAGCCAAAATTTTGTTTGCATACATTTAGCCCCTTTTTACCTATTGTCGCAAAGAAAAACACTCATGGCAAATTTAGCCATGAGTGCGAGTATTAATTATTAATATATTTTTCGAATACAGCCCCAAAATCCTTTTTCACATAGGCTTCTTTATTTGCCACTAGCCAATCATGCGAAAATTTCGTAATTTGTTCAAACGATTCCGCCGGAGAAATACTATCATTCCCTACACGTCCTAACGATGTAGAAGCCAATGTTAAGCTTTGGCGAGCTGCCTCTAGTTTGTAACTGTTTGCCTTTTGCTCGAGTGAAATGGCATGTAAAGCTTTATATAGATCTTTAATTTCTGTGATGAATTTTTTATGGATATCGATAGAAAATGGCACATTATTTATATCGAATTTAATTTCCACATCTAAATCAATCGTGCCGGCTGTTTCCAGGAGGACATTGTCGATCGTATTGTACTCATAATCATAACGGCGCAACATGCGCTTTTTGCTTAACGCATTTGTCCCGTCCACGTGAATTAAGCCGTAGTTTGTAAAGCAATACTCATCTGCCTTTGTCTTGATTAAAAAGTAAATTTCCTCGTCAATTTCACTAAAGATAAAATCATCTGCATCTGTTTTATCAAAATCCTTGCGTGGTATAACTACTCCAATATCCGATAATCCCAATGCATCTGATGCTATTTTTTTAAACATATGCCAGCCTCCCTTTTTATGAATAATCTATATACGTTTTATTAGGCAAAAGGTTTCAAAACTCCTGCCTATATAGATAGAGATAGATATCTGTTTCGAAAGTACCGGCCTCATATAGTTTATAAATCTTTCTTCCATAGCTTACTTGGCCAGTATGACCATTTGCTAAACACTGTGAGTAAGGCTGGCACAAGTAATGGACGGACGATAAACGTATCCAATAATATGCCGACCGCTGTCACAATACCAAACTGCACAAGCAACTGGATTGGCAATGAAGCAAGCACTCCAAATGTACCGGCTAAGATTAATCCAGCTGATGTAATTACTGCGCCTGTAGAAGCCACTCCGCCAGCAATAGACTCCTTATGGCCCTGATCACGCTTGCGGTTTTTCCAAATATCACTAATCATGAAAATGTTGTAATCATTTCCAAGAGCAATAATAAATACAAAACTATATAATGGGATCGAGCTTGCCATAGATTCATGACCGAGTAGACCATGAATAATCAGCCATCCACCACCTAATGCAGCAAAGAATGAAATCACTACTGTGACCATTAGCTGAATAGACGTCACAATGGCACGTAAATAAATCACTAATACCAAGAAGATGATAACAATCATAACTGGTTGAATTAATTTTTCATCTGCTAGCTGAACTTCCTTTGTATCTAACTGTGCACTTGTTTCTCCGCCAATCCAGAAACGATCCTCTTCCATAGCATTGTCTGCTAATAATTCCGCCATATCTAGCTTTAACTGCTTTACATCATCCATAGCTTCATTTGAGTATGGATTTTTGTTTAAATCGACTGTATATAGTTGGATATCGGCATTTTGCTTCCCTGTACGCACTTCATCCACTACATCGATATATGGCAACGCTAGTAAGCCTTCTGTAATATCTAGGTTTTCATCCTTTGTATCAACAATCACCTCTACCGGCGCTAACTCACCTGGCGTGAAGTTTTCTTCGATTAACGAGAATCCTTCGCGAGAGGGCATATCTTCCGGGAATGAAGACAATAAATCATAATTGTATTTAATATTTGTCGAGGCAAAGGCCAACCCAATTAAAATGGTCCCTGTTACAATAATGATTAACCAAGATTTGTGCGTTACAAAATCCCCAATTGCACGCATAATCCGGTGATTTTGCTTTGGCTCTTTGTAAGGCTTATTTTTCGCTGCAGCATACTCTTTCGCCATTTCTGTCGTACGGGGAATGAACGGCCAGAACGCTTTACGTCCTAAAAGAGCTAGAATAGCAGGCAATAATGTGATAACCGCTAAGCCCGTCAATAATACGCCAAAACTGAACGGTACGGCGAAGCGCTGGAATGCACCGTAATCAGCTAACCCTAGCGTAGCCAAGCCGATTACCACCGTTAAACCACTCATGACAATGGCACCGGTAGAATCACGTACCGCTTGTTCTAATGCAATAAATTTATTACTCTCTTCTAATAGCTTATCTCGATATTTTGTGATTAAAAATAGACAGTAATCTGTGCCGGCACCAAATAGCAGAACAATCATAATAGCTACTGCCTGTGCATCTTTATCAATCCAGCCACTTTCAGCCATCCAGCCAAGCAATGGACTTACAACCAAAAAGGCAATGCTTACTACAATCAATGGGATTACTGCTAGAATCGGCGAACGATAAATAACGAGTAAAATCACTAAAATAATCAATACTGTGGCAATCATCAGCTGGAAGTCTGCTGATTTAAATAAATCGGTTGCGTCTACCGCAATCCCTACTGGACCTGAGTAGCGTGCATGTAAAATATCATCTTCCAAATTCGTTTCATATGGATTTTCACCGATCTGCTCTTCTGTTATTTCGGTAATTTTGGCTAAGTTTTCTTTCAATGTTTCCGTATTCGTATCTGTAGTAAAGAATACGGGTGTCACAATCGATGCACCATTTTCAGATAATGAACCCATTAATGCTTGGGTAGGCATCTGGTCAAATGGAGGAATCGTTTCTTGACCCGGCAATGGGTTCGCGGCTAATTCAGCATATAGCTTTTGAATGCCTTCTAAATCGCTCATTTCCAAGCCCGCTTCTTTATACCATACAATCAATAAAGGAATCCCTGAATCTGATGGAAACTCCTCTGCCACAATTTTATCTGCCTGTATCGACATCATCTCTGAAGGCAAATCGTCTCCCGCAAAGTTTTTCACACTATTTACTTGCGGGAAAATCATAGCCAAAACGACAGCTGCTGCTATCCATAATGCTGCTACAAGCCAGCGTGTTTTGGGACCGCCCATTGCTGCTCCCCATTTTTCCAAAGGATGTTTTTTCATAATCCCCCTCTTTTCTTATAAAATTGTACTCCCTAGATGTTGATTATAGAATTGGTCATGCCTGTAAATACTGTACTCAAAACTATTTATGATACGCAAGACAAAAATTACATAAATTACCTTCTTTATGTAACTTATATGCAGCATCGCAGAAAGTTTTCTTCCCTGCTTCGTAGGTGTATATTTTCAATTGTTTAACTAAAAAGTCATCCTATCAAATCGCTTTTCTCTAAACAACATACCCTTCTACACTTACCTTTCAACAATTTGACGATTGGTTTCCCATATCTTACTTTAATAACAGGAATCCCCTGTTTTTTCTGACCCTCTAGACATTGTACAAAAATTAATTTATTTTTTAATATTGTATAACGTTATAGTATATAAAACAAACATTTTATGTGAAAACAGAAAAAATGTTTAAATTCACTCTAAAAACAGTATAATGATTGTACACAGTTTAACATTTCACTATTT
Source organism: Lysinibacillus odysseyi (assembly GCA_014595895.1). Lineage (GTDB taxonomy): Bacteria > Bacillota > Bacilli > Bacillales_A > Planococcaceae > Lysinibacillus_B > Lysinibacillus_B odysseyi_A. The sequence continues at coordinate 34,264 of JABUKB010000005.1, forward strand.
ATCTTGTATAATGTTTAGTAAAATAGTTGTACAACATATCATTCGTTCACAGGAGGTGGGTGATGGATAATTTAACCTATTCTATCCAACAGGTATCTAACATGACTGGTCTATCTAAGCAAGTGATTCGCAAATGGGAAGATCGCTATGGCATTATTCAGCCAAAGCGACTGGATAACGGCTATCGTATCTATACAATAGAGGAAGTGCATATTCTTCAGAAGGTAATTGATTTAACAGCAGAGGGACACTCGGTGAAAAAAGCTGCTTTGATGATTCAAAATAAAGAAGTAGAAGTATCTCCCACTAACGAGGAAAATCCTCTCGCTTTACAATTTATTACTTCTTTGGAGGAAGCCGGACAAGCACTGGATGAAGGAAAGCTGATGCAGTTGCTAGAACAAGCGCATCATTTATTCGGTATCGATGTGCTATTCAAAGAGATTATAGTGCCTTTTTTAGTGCGTGTCGGTCAATTATGGTGTGACAAGGTATGGGGCGAATATCAGGAAGCCATCAGCAGCCAAACGGTACGTGATTTTTTAGCCAATGTACGTAGACAATATTATGTTCCCTCTACAGCTCCATTAGTAGTAGGCAGTTGTTTACCTAATGAACGTCATGAAATTCCAATTCAGTTATTGCTCATTCAATGCATGCTGAAAGGCTATCGTACCCTTATGCTAGGTCCCGCCCCTGCTCCGCAGGCCATTCAATCTGCCGTTCGCTTGACGGAACCTCAAATCGTCCTGTTATCGGGCAGTACAAAAGCGATTTGGTTTGACGAAGGACAATCTTTGCGTGACCTCGATGTATTTGCAAGCACAATACCTAAGACCAAGTTTTATGTAGGCGGTTTTGGTGTGAAAGGCCTTTTAGCGCCCCTGCATTTACAGGCTATTGAAGAAGCGCACGACCTTGATACGATTCTTGGGGAAAAATAAAAAGCGTGTGTAGGGAGGCTGTCCAAAAAGTGATGACTTTTTGGACAGTGCGTTCTTCTTGTAGGAATCATCCGCTTTTAGGCGGTGCTCCTGCGGTGGTCGCATCAAGATGCCGCCATCCTCGTCGCAAAGGGAGTGTCCCAGAATCGCTTCTCGGACACTCCCTTTACTACCACGCTTTTTTTATTGTCCGAAGACTGTCACGATTTCTTCCACTGGCTTTCGAGCTTTTGCTTGAGGCTTTTGGTCATAGTGACCTAACTGTAGCATTGAAATTACTCGCTCCCCAGCCTGTACTCCCAGAGCTTGACGGAAGGCTGGTGCATCGATAAACGGCGGCGTTTTCCAGCATGAGCCGATGCCTTGATCCCAGGCTAATAACTGCATATTTTGAATGAAACTTGCTGCCGCTCCTAAATCTTCAAGACGCTCTTTTTGGCGAACATCCTCAGGCACAATAACAAATACATAGGCACCTGGCGTCGTAAATTTTTGCATTTGTTTCGCAAGCGTTTCTTCTGAAAGCTCCTGCCATTTAGGAATTGTCGTGTCTCTTAATAAGTTATGTAGCTTTTCAAGCTCTGGCCCACATGCCACTACTACACGCCATGGCTCACGGTTGCCATGATTTGGTGCATAGGTTGCATCTTCAATAATTTCCAATAATACATCGCGGTCCACTGGTTGACCGTTGAATAATTTAATCGAACGACGACCTACTACCGCCTCACGTACAGATAATTGTTTAGACATATTGCGTCCCCCTCTTCTCTTATTCTCTCCACATTATCATAATTTAAGAACACTGCAAATATTCTAGTGCTTCAAACATACAATTTTACTATAATTTTGCTACAATTATCTTAACAACATGGTGTAATAGGAGCTGGTGAACATGAAGCAACATGCAGAAAGAGAAATCGTTGCCCCTACTGCCTTGTGCGATAAAAAAGGCAATCTCAACCCCGAGGCAATTGGCTATGCTAAAAAACCGATTATTGATTGTAACTTATCCGGTCATTTTATGCGGAAAAAAAAATGGAATTACTGGTGCATTTACGGGGAGGATATATTGTTCTCGGCAACAATTAGCCATTTAGATTATGCTGCGAGTTGCTTTGTGTACTTTTTCGAATATGAAACACAGCGCTATTTCGAAAAAACCATTTTTATTCCATTGGGTACCGGTTTAAAGATGCCTTCGCAAGTGTTAGAAACGGTTAGTTATTCTTCTAGCGAGTTGCAAATCCATGTTTCTTACTTTGATGGCGATACGCATCTATTTGTTACGAGTGATGACTTTGATGGCGAGACGTTGCATGCTGAGCTAACCATTCACCATCCCCCACAAGATCAATCCTTAAATGTAGTCATTCCGTGGAACCGTAAAACTTTCCAATTCACTGCAAAGCACCACACACTGCCAACAACAGGGATGATTAAAATTGGCGATAGACGCTATAATTTTAATGAGGAAGAAAGCTTTGCTGTGCTTGATTATGGACGCGGGGTTTGGCCGCGCCGTGCGACTTGGAATTGGGCAATGGCAAGCCAACGGATGCGCGGGAGGCGGATTGGACTCAATTTTGGCGGACAGTGGACGGACGGCACCGGCATGACCGAAAATGCCGTGTTCGTTGAGGGCATTATGACGAAAATTTCGGAAGATGTTATTTTCCAATATGATCGGCAGAACTTTATGAAGCCCTGGACAGTTCGGACAAAGTTTAGCGAAACCGTAGATTTAACCTTCACGCCATTTTTTGAACGTGTGTCCAAAACCGATGCGAAATTAGTACAATCGGAAGTGCACCAAATGGTGGGCTATTATAATGGGCGGATTAAATTGCAAAATGCATCTTTGCAAATCAGTCAAATGCTTGGCTGTATTGAAGAACATATAGCCAAATGGTGAACACGAGAAAATAAGGAGAGGAGGTTATCGCTTTAGCCTCCTCTCCTTATTAGTTCTTCTTCCGCCTTTTGTTGCTGCTCATTTCTATAAGCAAGCCAGCCATAACCGATACCTGCCACCATAATTATAGTGGCACTTATACAGATAGCCATCAGCATATGAACAAGCATACCATCAGCCCCTATTCATATATTCTTGGCTTTATCATACCACATATATTACTATAGAATTCTGACTTTGATTTGCGTTGGGAGGAATACCATGCTACCGCAAGAGTTCCATAATGAGGAAAAACGACTTCAATATACGAAAGACTATATGTTAAACCTGCTACAGCAATCTGAACAAGATTTGCGGTCATCACAGGAACATATCCGTACAGCAATGGCCAATTTAGAATATATCGATTCTAGTGATAGTTTTGTAAATATTTTAACGAATAGCCGTTTTTTTGATATGGCTCGTGAACAAAAAGAAGCACTAGAAGCTGTTATGAACAAACCCTATTTTGCGCGCATCCATTTTCAGCGCCAAGGTGAATCCGAGGAGTTTTTATATATTGGCAAGACCTCTTTATTCCATCGCGAAACGCACGAGCCGATCATCGTTGATTGGCGCTCCCCTGTTGCCAATGTTTATTATGACGGGCGGCTTGGCGATGTCACTTATCCGGTACGCGATGAAGAGTTTACAGGGCATCTTTTTGCCAAAAGACAATATAAAATCGAGCATGGCAAGTTAATCGACTACCGTGATATCGACTTGACTGCGAATGATGAATTGTTGCAAGAGGCGTTAGCCGGGAAAGCAGATGTCCGCCTGACAGAAATCGTATCTACCATTCAAAAGGAACAAAACGATATTATTCGCGCTCACTTGCGCCAGCCAATCCTCGTGCAGGGGGCAGCCGGTTCCGGCAAAACAACGATAGCACTGCACCGCATTTCTTATTTTTTATATACAATGGGTGAGCATTTCAAACCGGAACAGCTGATGATTTTAGCGCCCAGCCGATTATTTATTGACTATATTGGGGATGTCCTACCAGAGCTGGGTGTAGAGCGTATTTTCCAAACAACCTACGCAGAATATGTACAGGCTGCCACAGGCATTAAATTAAAATTAGGCAATCCCCATGCACAGCTTGAAGAAATTATTGAATCTCATACGGCATCTCTACCGGCCTTTCATATCTCCCAAATAAAAGGCTCTATGCTGTACCGGGATATGATGGACCGCTTAGTGAAACGGCATGAACAGCAGCTAGCGGCGCTTTTTGATGATGTCTTCATTGAAAAATACCGCATACTGCATGGTAGTAATTTAAAAAAATTGTTTTTACTGGAGTTTGCGTATTTGCCAATTGAAAAGCGACTGAAGCGTATTAAAAAAGTCATCCAAACTGAGGTGAAACGGAAGACAAAAGCGGTCCTGCACACGCTAAATGCAAAATATGAAGAAGCAATCGGCCGCGCACTGGATGGTATACGTGACGCTGAAAAACGTCGCCGCATTGTGACGAAATATATCGATGAACGTGATGAGCGCATCCCTAAAATAACACAAGAAGCGAAAACGACGGCTGCCGCCTATATGAAGCGGTTCGAAAAAGCAAAAATCAAGCCATTGTATCGCGCTTTTTTAACGGATCGTACTCTGCTTTCCGAAATCGCAGCAGAATGGTCATGGCAGGAAATTGAGCTATTTTTACAGGCACATAAAAAAGAGAGCTGGGCTTTAGAGGATTTAGCCGCCCTTTACTATTTGCATGCTCGAATTAAAGGAGTGGCTGATCGGTGGAAGATGCGTGTTGTATTTATCGATGAGGTACAGGACTATTCTCTATTTCAGCTTGCTGCATTAAAAGCTGGGCTCGAAACGGATATGTTTACAATGGTGGGTGACTTAGCCCAAGGCATCCATACCTACCGTTCCTTGACTGAATGGCAGAGCGTGCTTCAGTTATTTCCGCGCGCGACATACACGACACTGCAAAAAAGCTACCGCACGACGATAGAAATCATGGCGGTTGCTAATCAAATACTGCTGCAAATGGATGAAGAATTGCCCTTAGTAGAGCCGGTTGTCCGTCATGGGAAAGAGCCTGCTTTTATCATAAGTGAAGCTTTTGATCCACATATGATTGCAGAGCAGTATGCGGACATCCAGTCACGTGATCACCGTTCCATCGCCCTAATCGCCAAAACGACTACAGAAGCGCAACGTTTTTTCACAGCGTTACGGGATATTGGTTTGCCTGTTCATTTATTGGATGAAGCGGCAACCATTGATCAATCGGCATTACTGGTCGTACCAAGTCATTTAGCAAAAGGGCTGGAATTTGATGCTGTCATTCTTGCCGCATTTGACCTACCATTTTATCCTCATGCGATTGATCGTAAACTTCTATACGTGGCCTTGACACGGGCGATGCATGAGTTAGTCATGATTGGTCCTGACCGTGCAACTTTTTTACTTTCCTAATGAAAAGAGCTGCTCCCGCGACGGAGCAGCTCTCTTTTACTGTTTAGCGAAATAATCGATTTGCGATAGCTTTGTAAAACCGGCTTTTTCGTATACCGCTAGCGCACGGTTATTGTCAATCTCCACATCAAGTAACACCACGTTTTCTTCGCCTGTATAAGCAAGTTGTTTCACTGAATTGAGGAGAGCGGTACCGATACCTTGCCCACTTTTTTCAGGATGCACAGCTAACGCACTTACCCATTGTGCCTTAGCATCTTTTCGCGTTGTGACTGTACCTGCTACCTCGCCCTCTGTTTCTGCAACCCATAGCACCAAGCCCTCTGTCTGGGTATTAAAAGCGATCAAATCCTGCGCTTCCTCAGCTGTATCGCCAAAAGCTTCACAGAATATATTGATTAACATATTCATATCTTTCATCTCAAATGGACGGACGATTATACCTTCTGAAACCGTTGTTTGTTCAGCATGTGCTTCTAGTGTGGCCTCTGAAAAGCTATATGCATATTGGCGCTGATTTAAAAATAAGCGCCCTGCTTCCATGCCCTCCATCATCAACGCTAAATCTCCATTCGAGGCGCGCACTTCTAACCCATCCTGAATCACTCCATAGACTGCATCGCCTAAACCCATTCTTCGGTACATAGGGGCTATCAGAATCGACCATTCAAACGTGTTCAAGCCCATCATATCGATAGCACTTGCTAACCCTACTAATTGATCATCTTCATCATTATAGACAAGTACAAAAAAGCCTTGTGCTTCGTAATTTTGTGCAACAGGTATATTTAAAATTGACTCATAATGCAGGTGATCTGCTACATAGCACGTCTCGCAAAGTGCTTTCATTTCAGCGTATGTTTCCTTGTCTACAGGAAACGATACCGTCATAAACGAAAAATTCATATATCGAGCTCCTTCTAAAAAGATGTTCTTATTTTAGATGACAATATGCTATTGCGCAATATTCAATCCAACCACTCATCCATATCTTTTCCTTCGCGCAGCATATTGGCATAAATACCGTCCTGTGCAATTAACTGTTGCTGCGGTCCATATTCTACAATGCACCCTTGCTGCAGAACGAGCACCATATCAGCATTTTTTACCGTATTTAAACGATGCGCAATCACAAAACTCGTACGTCCTCTCATAAGAATTTCGAGTGCCTGTTGAATTTCCATTTCTGTTACAGTGTCAATGGAACTGGTCGCTTCATCAAGCAATAAAATAGCCGGATCTGCGACCAATGCACGGGCAATCGATAACAATTGCTTCTGGCCTTGCGAAATCCCGCTGCCATCTGCTGAGAGCACCGTTTCATAGCCATGCGGTAGCTGTTCGATAAAGGTATGAGCATTGGCCTTTTTTGCTGCCTCTATGATTTCTTCATTCGTGGCTGTTAACTTCCCGTAACGTATGTTTTCCAAAACCGTTGTCTCAAATAAAAAGGGATCTTGCAATACAAAGGCCATTTGGGAACGCAGGGCTTCTCTTGAAAACTCTTTCACATCGATACCATCTACCGTAACTTTCCCTTCGGTTGTATCATAAAAGCGAGCAATCAGCTGCATAATGGTCGTCTTCCCTGCACCTGTCGGACCAACCAGCGCCAACGTTTGTCCTGCCCTCACTGTAAACTCGATATCATGCAAGATATTTGCGGCTGCCTGCGTATCATACTTAAAGGATACTCGTTCAAACGCTACGTCTCCTCTTATTTTCACATCAGTCAGTCCCTCATCTTCGTCTACTGGTTCATCCATTACCGCAAATACACGTTCAGCCCCTGCAAGCGCTGATAGCACGGTATTAAACTGATTCGCTAAATCATTGAGCGGTCTTGTAAACTGCCGTGCATATTCCGTAAAAATGACGATGGTCCCGATTGTTATGTAACCATTAAACGCCAATAAACCGCCAACCCCTGCAACAATCGCAAAGCTAGCATTATTGAGAGCGTTCATCACCTTTGGAATATAACCGGCGTAGGATAGTGCCCAAAATCCTACTGTTCGCATGCGCCGATTCCTTTCCTCAAACTCCTGTATTAATCTTTCTTCTTGGGAAAAGGCTTTGACAATACGCTGACCAGAAATCGTTTCTTCTACCATACCATTCAATGTACCGACTGCCGCTTGCTGTTCCTTATACAATTTACTTGTACGACGTGTAATCCAGCGCATCGCCCAAAACATAACTGGAATAATCAGCATGGTTAGCACTGTCAATAGCGGGCTTAAATAAATCATCACTATGAGTGTTCCTGCCAACGTCAATATACTCGAAAACACTTGAATAAATGAACTGTTTAACGTGGCGCTCACTGCTTCTACATCATTTGTAGCACGGCTCATCAATTCTCCGTGCTGACGCTTATCAAAATACGTCACCGGCAGAGCCATCAGCTTAGTGAAAACGTTGGTCCGCATTTTATAGATTGTTGTTTGCGCAATGCCAATCATCCAGTAATTTTGCAAAAAGGTCGAAGCTGACAACACGATATAAATACCAATTAATACGATGATCATAAATCCTATACCTTCAAATTGACCCGCTACGATATAGTCATCAATAATTTTTCCTACTAAAAAAGGTCCTGCCAATGCGGCTACAGAACTCAGGACAACCATCAGTAAAACGGTTATTAAAAGCCCGCGCTGTTCATCTACAAGTAACCAAATCCGATATAATGTTTGCTTCCAGTTGTTCGCACGTTTACCCTTCGCTCTTTTCCCTGAGCCAAGGTCCTCTTTTTTCAATACTTTTTCATATCCAAACATTTACTCCACCTCCTGCTGCGATCGAGCAATTTTTAGATATAATTCATTCGTAGCTACCAATTCTTCATGCGTGCCAAGCCCTACTACTCGTCCTTGATCTAGCAGGAGTATACGATCTGCCCCTTTCGCTGTACGCACCTTTTGCGTAACGACGAGCATCGTTGCTGACTCTCCTTCCAATGCATGCCAAAGCTGGTTTTCCGTTTTAACATCGAGGGCTGAAGTACTGTCATCAAGTATTAAAATCGTCGATTGGCGTATAAGTGCTCTCGCAATCGATAAGCGTTGCTTTTGACCGCCGGATAAATTAACCCCTTTTTGCCCTACTTTTGTTTCATAAGCATCCGGGAAGCTTTCTACTGATTCATGGATTTGAGCCTGCCCTGCTGCAAACTGTACCTCATCTAACACAGCATCAGCCTTGCCCCACGATACATTCTTGAAAATAGAACCGGTAAAGAGCATAGATTGCTGTGGTACAAAACCAATCATGTCACGTAGCATTGCCACATCCCACGCTTGTACATTGCGCCCATTCACGATTACCTCACCTGCCGTTGCTTCGTAAAAGCGAGGAATAAGCTGGAGCACTGTTGATTTTCCAGCTCCTGTTGCGCCCATAATCGCTAACTTCTCTCCTGCTGCTACAGAAAACGATATATTAGATAAGACCGTGCGATTGGTTTCGGGGTAGCTAAACGACACATCACGAAACTGTACAGTCCCGATTAACTCTTCATCTATTTGATGGGTACCTTGTCTTTCCTCTATCCCTTGCTCTTCTAGCAATATTTCCTCCATCCGGTCGGCTGAAGCTTTTGCACGGGCAAAGGCAATAATGATAAATGAAAAGACAGAAAACGAACTTGTCATACGTAAGGTATAGTTAACAACCGTGACAATATCACCAACTGGCGCCTGCCCTGTACGCACTTCCTCAGCTCCTACCCATAAGATAAGAAGCAAGCTACTATTCATGACGAATAATAGAAGAGGCATAATAATTTCCATATTGCGCAATGCTTTTGTCGTATCGATTTGCAAGGCTGTAGCTACTTCACGAAAACGTGAAGCTTCATATTGTCCACGCATATATGCTTTGACTAGACGAATCGCTTGCAGTGCTTCCTGCAAGCGGCGATTTACTTGATCAAGACGATGTTGAACCGCTGCAAAACGACGTACACCGCTACTTACCATGAACCACAAGAAGAGTAAAAGAAGCGGTACACTGATCATTAAATAGATGGCTACTTTGGCATTAACGATAAAAGCCATTATCACACTACCAATAATCAGTAGCGGTGCGCGTAACATAATGCGTAACCCCATAAAAATCATGGTTTGTACCTGATTGACATCACTGGTTAGTCTCGTAATCAGACCCGATGCAGGATATCTTAAATAGGTCGCCATTGAGAAATATTGAATTTTCCGAAATAGTGCATTACGGATATCATAACTGAAACTATGCGCTACATGCGCGCTAAAATAAGAGTTGATAATCCCTACTACTAATGCTAGAAAAGCCAATCCTAGCATAACGGCCCCCCATTGCCAGATGGCTTGCTCATTACGCACTAAAATCCCTTCATCAATGATTTTTCCCATCAATAGGGGCTGGATTAGCTCAATGGCTAGTTCAATTAGCATCAATAGGACAGCCACGACTGCCAGTCCCCAATAAGGCTTTGCATAAGATAAAACAGTTCTCACAGACTCACCCCTCACAACTTTCCATGTTTATTACGACATTATGTATTTATATAGCATACTTTCCCTTTACATTAGAAATATATCAGTATCTTTTCCCGACTTGATTATTATTCGAAAGGATTTTCTTCCTATTGCTATTTTTCATTTTGAAGGTAAAAGACTCACGATAAAATAAAAAGGGTATTTTTTAAAATAAATTCCTTATTTAAACGAAAATAGTCCCTATACATCTTACAAATTAATCAAAATTATTGTATCATTAGTGACTAACAGACCGATACTAAATATAATATTTATATCATTATATAAATTAAGGAGATATTATTTATGAGTCCATTTACTATACAACAAATAAGTCCTGAATTTTTAAAACAAGTGCCCTTCCCTTCTTTCCTACTAAACCGTGAAGGAGTTGTTTTACATGTGAATGATGCTTGCGAGAAGTTAATAGGCTTTTCAGAACACCATTTACAAGAACAGCCGATACAAAGCACATTTTTTTCAACAGCACCACCCCGGTTTTTAGAACTAATAATGGATAGTAAAGATAGCCTACGCTTTAATGAATTACAGCTATCCCATAAAGACGATCATTTGGTATCTGTTTCCCTCCTTACTAAACCATGTGTAGTTTTAGGGAAACCTGTCATCCTTTGCATGATGATCCCAACGGAGAACAGCCAATTAGTGGACCGAAGCCATCAAAACTTAGTAGATTTCTATAATGGGATTCATCAATCTTTTATGACCGTGACAATTGATCATGAAGGTTTTATTATTCATTGTAATTCGGACTTTTTAAAAACTAGTCAATGGACGCCAAAGCGTGTGTTAGGGAAAACAATTTGGCACCTTTTCCCTAGTGCAGACGGGGACAATAAAATAGTGAAAGCCATTTGGAAAACACTCCAAAACAGACAAATTTGGCAAGGGGATGTCGAAAAGGTTACCAAAAATGGACAACCTTACTGGGTACACTTAACAGCTATCCCAACTTTCGGTGCGACACCAGCTGATACTCAATATATTTTTATCGAAAAAGATATTACAGCTGATAAAAAGATTCAACTGCAACTCGAAAAAATTGCCTACATCGATACGGAAACGGGTCTCATGAATACCCATAGACTAGAGCATGTCATTACGGATATGATTGAAGAACAGAGACACTTCTCATTTGTTTATTTAAGTATCGATAAGTTCTATACACTAAAAGAACTTCATGCCAATACTGAAGAATCCAGTTTAATTATAGACTTTACAAAACGTCTAAAAATGTATTTTCAGGATAGTACGATGGCTCGTATCAATGAAAATGATTTCGTTGTCATTACACCACTTCCTGAGTGGTTTATTCAAGGTTTCCAAACCTATTTACAGCAAAATCCAATCTATAATAATCATAGCGCTGTCCCGCTTTCGATTAGTGGAGGCATTACACGCTTCCCGGAAGATCAGCATTCCTTTACTCAATTGATGAAGGCATCGCTGGCAACCATCGCAACCGTTCGGGAGGCGGGCGGAAATCAAATCATTGCCTTATCTAAAACGACTCATACTGCCTTAAACCGTAAAGCTCTAATCGAAAAACGGCTATTGCTGGCTTTGAACCAACAAAACTTAAAGGTTTTATACCAGCCCCAACTGAATTTAAAAACAGGAAAAATTTCTGCTGTAGAAGCTCTTGTACGCTGGGATGATGAAGAGGTGGGGGTCATTGCTCCACATGAGCTAATTCCGATTGCAGAAGAAACAGGGTTGATTAACCGCATCGGTTCTTATGTGATTGAACAAGCGTGTCAGCAAGCAGTCATTTGGCAGAAAGCGGGCTTTGATTTAACAATCAGTATCAACTCTTCTGTTCGTGAGTTTCGTGATAAAAATATGGCCAAATCGATTTTACAAACATTGGAACGTACAGGCTGTCCTGCTCATCTCATTCAAATTGAGATTACAGAAAAGTTTGCATTGGAAGCAGAGGCTGAGACATCCATCATTAAGCAAATGCGCCAGCTAGAAAATGAAGGAATTACCTTTGCGTTGGACGACTTCGGTACTGGATATGCTTCTTTCCGCTATATGCAGTTATTGCCGATAGAAATTTTAAAAATTGATCAGACTTATATAAGCTCTTTATTGCAGTCCGAAAAAACAAAGCGACTCATTGATGGAATGATTCACTTTGGTCAATCCATGAATTTAACAGTGATTGCTGAGGGAGTAGAAACTGCTGAGCAAAAAGAATTACTAACATCATACGGCTGTGACGCCATCCAAGGTTTCTATGTAAGCAAACCAGCCGAAGCAAGAGAAATCGAAAAACTTTATCAGGCATAATAAAATAAAAAAAACGGTTTTATAAGCTTGAGCCTATAAAACCGTTTTTATTTCGCCTTTGTTGCTTTTTTATTTTTAATAAAGGATTCAATGGAGGTGCGGCCTTTTGTAAAGGAACGGAATAATAGCTGCATGAGTACTTCTGCAAAGACAAGCCCCATCGCCAAGGCACCCGAAGTCATCAAAGCGCGAACAATGCCTTCCACTCCCGCTACATAATCATTTTCTAACATACTGCGCATCGCGTTGTAGGCCATGCCACCGGGCACTAACGGAATGACGCCCGATACGCTAAAAATAATCATGGGCATGCGGAATTGGCGAGCAAAAATATAAGCCACAATGGCTACAATAAAAGCGCCCACTAAAGAAGCATGCACAGCATTCAATCCATTTTTTATCAATAGATAATTAGTCGTCCACCCGATTGAACCTACCATGCCACACCACGGAATGGTTTTAATAGGCACATTAAAAACAATACCAAAACAAGACGTTGCGATAAAACTAATCAATAAATTTTGTAAAATATCCAACGGCGACACCTCCTAAAACGTTAGCACGAGGGCAATGCCAGAACCAATAGCAAAAGCCGTTAAAAAAGCCTCTGCCCCTTTTGTCATTCCCGCAATAAAATGCCCTGCCATTAAATCTCGCACTGCGTTGGTAATGAGCAGCCCGGGCACCAAAGGCATGACGCCCCCTAAAATAATCCGGTCTAAATTCATCCCTAGCTCAAAAAATACAGCTAAAAAGGCAATGATGCCTACAAAAAGTGCAGCTAAAAACTCAGAAAAGAACTTTACTTTTGTCATATCATGAACAATGGTTACAATGTATAAGCCCGCACCACCTGCGATAAAAGCGGCTGGCACATCTGCCCACTGTCCTCCAAACAATATTACAAAGCATCCACTTATAATAGCAGCCGCCAATACTTGCAATGAAATAGGCAAGAAAAAATTAGTCTTTTGTATATTTACTAGTTCCTCATATGCCTCTTCTAATGTAGTAAGATTGGAAGTAAGTTTACGAGATACATTATTGACAAGGGTAATTTTGTGAAGATCTGTCACTCTCGAATTGATTGAAGTAATCCTGGTTGGCTGTGTCCGACCAAGCGAAAAGATAATACCGGTTGGAGTGACGTAGCTTTGTGCATGATCTAATTTTTGGGAATGGGCCATCCGCAGCATAGTATCTTCTACTCGATAGGTTTCAGCGCCGCTTTCCATCATAATGCGTCCAGCGAGCAGGATACAATCGATTGCCAGTTCATTTTGTTCATTTAACATCATAAAATGAGGCCTCCTTTGACTAGACACATCTTAACGAATATTTCAGGAAAGCTCAACTGCTTTTTACCTGTCCTTTTAGAGACGTGCTAACCTACTGGATTGTACTTATCATAACATGTTCCTTATAAAACGATAAAACGTTATTCAGGCATCCCCGAATAACGTTTTATTCTTCTCGTATTGTGCTGTACCTAAGGCATAATTACTTCTCCAACCGGCTGCAATGTCTTCCTGTCGTAAGCTTTGATTTTCTTATTATGAATACTGTAAAGCTTATCTCCGCTATAAATGAGACGGGAAATGACATCATCCCACTCTTCATATTGGTCGTTTTGATTTTTTTCCAATAACTCTCCCCTTAAATCGATCCCTTGCTCTGTAATTTCATAGACAACTGCTCCCGTGCCGTTATACACATGCTCATCGTATACCGATATAGGGAATCCATAATAATTATTTTCTTGGTCACGATAAAAGGCTTTATGATTATTCGTTACTTCACTATACGTGCCTTGCCCGCCTATTACATCAGAGTCTACTTCGACTGGTCGATTGACATCCCCGACATCGAATAGCGATACTTTTATCCCTTTTGTCAGCACTACTCCATCCTTCGCTTTCACTTCTGTATCATGACCAATACCGATTAAATGCGTCTCGCTGATTGGATGCAAATAGTTACTGAAGCCAGGAATCTTTAATTCACCTAATACATGCGGATTTCTCGGGTCTGCCACATCAATAACAAATAGGGGGTCTGTTTCTTTAAAAGTGACCATATAGGCTTTATCACCCATATAACGAACTGAATAAATCCTTTCCCCTCTTGCCAGATCCGTTAGTTTCCCTACTTCCTGCAAGTTCTCATCTAAAATAGTCAAATGGTTGTTAGCGTCTGCCTCCCGCAAGCTAGCATTGCCTGTTGTCGTGGCAATACGGAAATAGCCGTTATGCTCATCCATCGAAAACTGATTGAGCACACCGCCCTCTACAACTGCTTCCGCTTTTCGGGTAATTTTTGTACCTGCTAGTTCATACTTATACACTGTCGTTTTTGCTGGAGGTCCCCATGGAATGCTAATTGCCATATCCATTGCGCGAGGACTCATAAACGGAATGATTTGGCTATGTGGTGAAGCTAAATAAATCGCCCCATTAGACATATAAAAATCCCCGCCGCTGCCGATGAATGCATACGTTTCAAAGGGACTTTCAGCCGGGCTATCCAATGCCATCGCTGAAATGACGGTATATGATTCACTTTGTGTATCCGGGAAGATTTGAATATCCTCGTAATCCACAAATTGAGCATCCTTCTGGGCAGAATCGGTCATAGCCGGACGCAAATCCCCTTGCTGTTTCCCCTCTACATACTGTTGTTTTTCTGTCGCAATATATAAAGTCCCATTCATTAAACGCATTCCAATCGGATAGCCTTCCTGTCCGATTTCTCGTACAAGTTGCGGGTTGGCAGGGTCTGCTACATGATAAATGTTTACATTTGTCAGCATCGTTCCGTAATAGCTTTCCTCGTTATAATGCTCATAAAACACGAGCAAATAATCTTTATATTTCATCAGCTTCGTAGGATAGGCATTGGGCATTGTCAGGCTTCCTTTCACACTGAGAGGACTTGCTTGTGTAAGAAATACTTTATTATCCTGAATCGAATAAATCATATCGCCATCTGTTATAACGATATCTCCTTCTTCGATACCTTCTACCTGATTATTTGTTGTAGCATATGGTTCGGCACTTGAAGTGGCACTTGAATCCTCACTCATCATTTCCGCTTCATTAAAGAAATTATGCCGAGCATAATCATTTAAATTCCGTGCTTCTCTACTTTGCTGACTTGCCCTAAAGTACCGGTACAATTCCTCCTCAGATTTTACTTGCTCTGATTGCTCATAAACCACAAAGTCCAATACCTGTTCATAGGACATCGGTTCGACCAATGTATCCGCTGCTATCGTTAATTGATACTCACCGATTGGCAATTCCGGAATGGCTAATAACCGATCTTCGATAATTTCGCCATCAAACACCACGTTTTGACCATCCTTATCAAGTAACTGGATCGCGCCATTCTCTAAACTTTGTTGTTGAATAAGACTGCCAAATTTCGCGTAAAAGGGTTGGTTTTCTAACACTATGTCTGTATAAATTACTTCATCAATATGCTGTAAAATAGCTGGCTCATTTGCTTGGCGATAGATAATTGTAGCACTGGCGATTATTGCTGCTGCTAGTAAAACGAATAATACTGTTACATAGTGCTTGCTTTTCATAACGTTCACACCACCTCCCCTAAATTATAACAAAAATGTGCTACCTTCACAGAAAGACAGCACATTTTCATTACCACTTCACAATCATTGCTGAACGGTGTGATGTTTCTTTAATTTCTACACCACGCTTCGCCATTTCTTCTATAAATTCTTTACCTGGCACGATTGTTTCTGGAGGATGAACCCCTCGCTTATCAATGGACCCATTGCCAATCATTTGCGCTGCTGCCGAAATTGTACTCGCTGTTGCGCGTGCCATAGCCGTTCTGTTTTTTTCTACGTCTTTTTTAACGACCATCTCATACTCATATGTTAACGCTTCTTGAGCTTTCTCACCGCTTATAATAACGCGCAGTAGCACAGCATCGACTTTCTGACCAAGTTTTATCTTCTTCCTTAGCGCTTCTCTCACAACATCTCGTACAGAAACATTTTCTCCGTTCACTTCTACTGTATTGTTTTTATCTAAAAATCCTAAATCCACAAGCAACTGGAATTTTTCCGCATGCCCTTTATAGCGAATTGTTTTATACTCCAATGTTTTAATACCTTTAAATGTTTCAGGCAATGTAGACGTACCGCCAGATGTATAAAAAGCTTCGAGTACCCCAAATTCCTCAAAATAAATAGGCTCAGTGCCTGATAACGACGGCACTTCCGTTATTGTACCTTTTCCTACTATTTTGGACGGTTCTGTATAATGGTCAAACACACCTTCTAACGAAAAGACCTCCGTATAATGGAGTGGCGGTTCTGGCTGGGTCGGTATGCCGCCTACATATAGTTTAATAGAGTCTACCTCGTCTAATTTTGTTGCCCCATAGCCTGCTAAAATATTGGCCATTCCCGGGGCTACCCCTAAATCAGGAATGATTGTGACATTTTTCTTAATCGCTTCTTCATGCAGCGCTAATATTTTTTCCGTAATACCGCCAATATGACCGCCCAAATCAACCAGATGCACCCCTACATCGATTGCCGCTCGCGCTACTCGCTCATTAAACTGATAATGCAGTGCATTGATTACTACATCGCCGCGTTTGATGACTTCACGCAAATCGTCATCTCGTTCAGCATTTAGTGTAATTGCTTCTAATTTGTCCGTACCAAGGTCATTCATAAATTGCAGACTTTGATCGACGTGTAAATCGGCTAAAAATACATGACCTACCTGACTGCTCTCGATTAAATCATGCGCGATTTCTTTCCCCATCAACCCTGCGCCCAGTACTACAATTTTCATGAAACCATCCCCTTTTCATCAATGTTTATACATCAATTTGCGCACGCTGAAGCTTCCCGCTATAGTCTACATACACGCTTTTCCACTCTGTGTAGACATCTAATGCAGCTTGCCCGGAATCACGATGCCCATTTCCCGTCCCTTTTGTACCGCCAAATGGCAGATGAATCTCTGCCCCTGTCGTACCGGCATTCACGTAGACAATCCCTGTATCCAACAAATGTTGTGCTTTAAAAATGGTGTTCACATCTTTTGAGAAAATGGAGCTTGATAATCCAAATACCACGCCATTATTTACTTCAATTGCCTCTTCTAAGCTAGACACTTCAATTAAACTAATAACAGGACCAAAGATTTCTTCTTGTGCAATAATCATATGTGGTTCCACATCTACGAACAAAGTTGGCTCAAAATAATAGCCTTGATCAAATGGTGGCTCACTTAGTATGTGGCCGCCTTCTAATAATGTAGCTCCTTCTTGCTTGCCAATTTGTACGTATTTATTGATTTTTTCTAGAGCTGATTTATTAATGACCGGACCAATTTTATTGGCTGAGTCGAGACCGTTTCCAATCGTCAATTTCTTCATTTCCTCGCGGAGCCGTGCTACAATCGATTCCTTTATATCTTTATGCACAATCACGCGGCTACATGCTGTACAGCGCTGACCAGCTGTTCCGAAAGCACTCCATAAAATCCCTTCCACTGCTAATTCTATATCTGCATCGTCCATAACAATGACTGCGTTTTTACCGCCGAGCTCAAGCGACACTTTCTTTAGCAATTTTCCGCCAAGCTCTGCTACCTTACTACCTGTTTCATTAGACCCTGTAAAGGAAATAATCTGAATATCCGGATGCTCAATCATAGCCGTACCAACTGTAGAACCTGCCCCAAACACTACATTGATTACCCCAGCCGGCAATCCTACTTCGTTAAATATTTTTGTCATTTCATATGCGATTAGCGGTGTTTCATTGGATGGCTTCCAAACAACCGTATTGCCTGTGACAAGTGCCGGAAAGGCTTTCCATGAGGCAATCGCAATAGGGAAATTCCATGGTGTAATAATACCGGCTACCCCTACTGGCGTTCGAACGCTCATCGCAAATTTATGAGATAACTCGGAAGGCACTGTTTCTCCAAATAGGCGTCGGCCTTCCCCAGCCATATAAAATGCCATATCGATTGCTTCCTGTACCTCACCAAGCGCTTCTTCTAACACTTTTCCCATTTCCTTTGTTAGTAAGGTCGCTAGCTGCTCCTTTTTTTGCTTTAGATGAAAAGCGATTTCATACAAATAATCGGCCCTTTTTGGTGCCGGTACATTAGCCCAGGCTTTTTGTGCCCGTTTGGCTGCCTTTGCCGCCATATCGACTTCAACAGCTGTCGATAACGGGACTTGCGCTAGTTGCTGGCCATTTGCCGGGTTAATGACCGCCAGCTTTTTACCTTCGACTTCCACCCATTGACCGTCAATATAGTTTTGAATTTGCATCCCCACACCTCCTCATATTATTTATTATTTTATTTAACGTTTTAATTCGATATTATCTACTTGAAACCCTTTTTTTCTACAAAAAAGACACATAAACAAATTTGCTTACATGTCATAATCAGTGAAC
This sequence comes from Lysinibacillus odysseyi, assembly GCA_014595895.1. GTDB lineage: Bacteria > Bacillota > Bacilli > Bacillales_A > Planococcaceae > Lysinibacillus_B > Lysinibacillus_B odysseyi_A. The sequence goes on from JABUKB010000005.1 coordinate 52,900, forward strand.
GGACGATTCCATATTGTGTTTCTCTTGAAGCAGAAGATACTTATTCTAAAAAATTAAAATGTTTGAATTGCAGCTTCCAATTGTACAGCGGCTTCTTCCAGACGTTCAGAAGAGTCGCCGATATGCTCTACTACATGCGATAACTCTTTTATTTGCTTAGCTACATCCACAAAGTCTGTAATGGTTACGTCAATGGCTGAAGAAATATCATGAAATACTGTTAAGGATTTTTCATTTTGTTCTTTCCCATTTTCCACTAACTCTTGAATAGTATGAATAGATTCGATGACCTTTGACGTAACGAGACTAGAACTTTCAATTAAAACCGCAATTTGTTCTACGGATTGCTTGGTTTGGTCTGCTAGCTTACGTACTTCGTCAGCTACTACCGCAAACCCTTTCCCATGCTCGCCTGCTCTAGCAGCCTCGATTGCCGAGTTTAATGCCAGGAGGTTCGTTTGATTGGCAATCCCTTTTACCATCTCTACGACAGCCTGAATTTCCAGTGAGGAACTATTTAGCTGTTGAATCATAGCAGTCATTTCTACCGCTTTATCGCTAATTTGCATGTTTTGTTCGCTGAGACGTCTCATTTGCTCATAGCCTAGTTCAGAAGCTTGTTTTGTACCTTGTGCTTCCTGGATGCTATTTTGCAATTGTACGTTCACATTTTTTGTGCTTGAAACAAGCTCCATGACCCGCTCATTGGTTTCTTGTGACTGCACCTCAAGGGTTTCTGAAATCTGCCCAATTGTCTGACGTACCGCTTGTTTCACCCCGTCTTGGCTTTCCTTCATGAGCCGTTCGGAAACCTGTTCGTATTCTTCCAATACAATTTGTTGTTCGAAATTGCAAATCTTGCCGATAGCATGTATAACCCGGCGCTCTTCCTCCTGGGTCAAATATAATTCACTGACAATCTGACAAAGGGTTTGCTCTAACTTATAAAAGGCAGCTAGATACCATTTCGTCGTTAATCCTATATGCACATGCATCATCGCTACAGCTGCCCGCTTTTGCAAATACTCGTCATCGATACGTCCATCTAGCATTTCTACGATATGATGGCGCAATGTTTGCCGTAATCTGTCTGATGTACTGTGCTGTCGAATAAAATGCTGAAATTGAGGTACCGATTCGATTGTATGATAAAATGCTTCTACTATTCTTTTTATTTGAATTTCTATATGAGGTTTAACCGCTCGAATTAACTGTAAATCTTCCACATTTAAATTAATCATTTGTAACTGTAATAACCGAGTCTGATCGTCAAGAAAAATTCCAACATCCATTGCACTGGCTTCTTTTAACACATTTCTTGATTGCTTTTTATTTGTGAAAAACATTATTATCGCTCCGTTACTATTAAATTCACATTATATGTGGATAAAGTTATAATAGCACAGAAATCACAATTTTCTTACAATAATTGATAATTATATAAGAAAAAGCGTTCCTTGCAGAAAGGAACGCTTTTTCTTATAAAAATACAATGAATGCTAATACAAGCGCTAACACAATACGATAAATAGCGAATGGTGTTAGCTTGACTTTTGAAATTAGCTTCAGGAAGAATTTAATGGATATTAGTGCAAACACAAAAGCACTGATGAATCCTACCGCATAAAAGCTGAAATGATCCATATTAATTTGATCCCAGTTTTTCACTAATGACAGACCACTAGCACCTGCCATAATCGGCACTGCCATAATAAAGGTAAAATCAGCTGCTGTTTTATGATCCAGGCCAAGTAACACCCCACCTGAAATCGTGGCACCTGAACGTGAAAATCCTGGCCATAATGACAAACACTGAATTAAACCGACTTTAAATGCTTTGCCATATGAAAGTTGATCCAACGATGTAATGATCGGTTTTTTCGGTCCAAATTTATCGGCAATAATCATTAGAAAGGCACCGATAAATAAACCGACAATAACTGTTTCAATACTAAATAAATGCTCATCAATAAAATCTTCAAATAATACACCAAAAATCCCTGCCGGAATAATACCGACAATGACATGTGCAAGCGTAAATCTGGACGTGGCTGTTTGCCCTTCTATTTTATAGAGTCCTATTAAACTCAGTATACGTTTCCACATAATAACCACTACCGCTAAAATAGACCCTAATTGAATAACAATCTTAAACGTATTGGCAGATCCTTGTCCTAAAAATTCTGTCGTCTTTAACCAAAGATCATCGACAATAATCATATGCCCTGTCGACGATACAGGCGCAAACTCTGTCATCCCCTCTACAAACCCAAGGATGAGCGCCTTTAATAGCTCAATGAATTCCATTATTTCTCTCCTTTAAATTCGATATCCACAACCCACAGTTCTGATTGTGAACCAACCCTTGTTGGAGGCCCCCAAAAACCAAAGCCACTTGAAACAAGCGTGTGCATTTGTTTCTTTTGCTCATATCCATAGTCTAACTCAAAAATACGTGATGTGATGAGATGATTCGGCCACATTTGTCCCTTATGTGTATGTCCCGATACATGAAAGTCCACTCCTGCTTGAATCGGAGTTTGTAAATCATTCGGTGTATGGTTCATGACAAACCATGGCTTCCCCTCATTATCTGGCTTCAATTGTGACAAAGCTGCACGCTTTTTATTCGTTACATCTTCTTGCCCTGTTAAATAAAAACGATTTCCAACTAAAATAGTTTCATCTAACAGCATTTTCACATTTGAGGCTTCCATTTCCTCCACTAGCAGCGGAATCTTCCCTCCATAATACTCATGGTTGCCTAGCACGCCATAGACACCATATGTCGTTTTTAATTGTTTCATGACCTCATGCATACCGTCCTCAATGTACCAGGATGGATCATCGTCAATTAAATCTCCTACTAACAGGACGACATCCGGCTCTACTGCATTGGCTTTATCGACAAATTTCTGTAAATGCCCCTTGTTAGAAAGAGCGCCTAAATGAAAGTCGGAAGCGACCACCACGCGTAGCGGCTCACCTTCCTTATCTATGGCAAATGACAATTCTCTCGTCACTGGTGTATAAGCATAATATGTACCTATCATAAATATCACCGCTAATGCGGCTACACCCGCGACACCAAGCCAAACAATATTTTTTAATGGCGTGAACCACACAATTATATTCACAATCAGGCAAATGAGCAACCCGTATTGCAAGATAAACATCCAGTAGTTTCCGATAATAGCAAATGGCTTTAAGGCTTCATGCAATCGCCCAATCATCATACTGAAAGCGAGCGTAAAGATAATCGCCCAGTATGCCCATTCAAAGCGGAATACGTTGATTGCAACAAGCCACTTCTTCAAATTCCAACCTAAATAAAAAGTAATGCCGCAATATATCAAAATAACGATAATCCCTATTAGCCATTTCATTTTCTTTCCCCCTTTATTGCTAGAAAAATTATAGCACTTTCTGAGGAAAATGATATAAAAGTACCCTTTCTATCCTGTAGAAAGGGTACTGAAATTTAAAGAGTATTTACCTTGACGGTCACTTTAAATAAGTCGCCATCTACGTCTAGCTGGAGTTGACCATTATGCAGATCAACGATAGATTGCGCAATCGCAAGTCCTAACCCTGAACCTTCGGTATGGCGAGATGTATCAGCGCGCTTAAAGCGTTCTGTTAGTTCCTCAATATTTTCGCCTAGTTCATATTTCGCTACATTTTTGACTGTAAACTCCGCGACGCCATTTGATTCTTTTAACATGACATAGACACGGGTACCCGTCAGGCTATATTTACGGGCATTATTTAATAAATTGTCCACAACGCGCCACCATTTTTGACCGTCTACATATACATAGATCGGCTGGTCCTGGATGGTAACCCGTAAATCCAGCCCTGCCTTCACAAAATCTTCTTCATGCTCAACAACCGTTTGTTGCAGCATCTGCGCTAAATCCACTTGCTGTCTCACGATTTCAATATTGCCGCTCGCCATTTTCGAGACTTCAAATAAATCCTCAATCAGTGTTTTTAAGCGTGCCGATTTTTTATCGACAATATCAATATATTTTGTGCGTTCCTCAGTTGTTAAATCGGGATTTTTCAATAAGTCGGTATACGTAATAATTGATGTGAGCGGCGTGCGCAAATCATGGCTGACATTCGTGATGAGCTCTGTCTTTAACCGTTCGCTCTTTGCTTGTTCCTTCATTGAAACGGCAATGCCTTGTCTTACTTCATTTAAATTAGCGGCATGCTTAGCAATCGGTGATTTTCCCTTCACGTTAATTGGTGCCGTTAATTGCCCTGCTGCCATTTGTTCAGTCTGCTTCATGACTTTATTTAAGTAGCCCATTCGTTTCATATAGACATAGAGAGTAGGCAGAAATACGAACATAAAGAGCGGGATATAGATAACCAATAATCCTGGTGCTACCATCACCCCAGCAAACCCTACTCCTCCTAAGAAAAAGATCACGAACATTCCCATAGTTTGTTTGCCGATGGACTTATTTAAAAACGATTCCTTAACCGCCTTACCCACACGTATGAATAAAGAGTTTTGCTCTGTAATCCCTTGGTTTTTTACATAATCTATAAACCAGAGTGTTGTTAAAATAAAGGTACTCATAAAGACAAATGCCAGTACCATAGCCACAACTTCTTCTACTATTAATAAAGGTGGTGCAGAATCCATTAAAAGATATACACGATGCGGGAAGCCATCGACAAGAGAAATAGTTAAAATACCTGTAATAATTGGTAGCACCATTTGAAAATCAAGTGGCAAACGCGCAAATAGTTGTTCTGCCTGCGGCCAGCTAAATAATGCACGTGCCGGCTTCAGGAACACAAGCACTACTACTGCAATGATGCCTAGCGCCCATAATATATAAAACATGATGGCACGGTTTTTAAATATTTTCTCGCTTTCTGCTAAATTGAATGCATTTAATGCTGATTTATAAACGATAACTTCTCCTGTTAAATACTTCGGCTGTTGCTCTATATACAATGAAGTCTCGCTTATACCTGGCATGCCACCCAGATAATAATTTAAATCAATAGTGGCATGTGTTGTTGGTTCCCACTCATAATCCCCCGTAAATTTTTCACGTTGGATCACTGTTCCCTTTTTAAGCGATATATAGCTTTCGCCCTGGTCGCTTTTTAAATCATAGCCAAAGTGTTGTTTTTGATTTTGAAAACCAGTTTTTCCTCGTTCATAATCCTGTTCATATTTAGCCAGTGCTTCTTCTTTAATCGTTCTGATTTTTTGCCTAACTACTTCATCGTTCTCAAAGTTTTTGCGAATTTCCTCTAGCTTTGCATCGCGCTGCTGTTCATAGAGTGTTCTTTCTTCCTTTGATAGCGATTCGTCTGCTAAGATACTTTCAAATTGTGAGCGTACATTATCTAATTGTGCTGGCAAGGAACCATAAAACTCACGATAATAATGAATTTCGTCAGGAGATACAACAATCGACTCTTTCAATGCTTCAAAATCAATAGGATTGATTTCATATTTCTCGAGGTTTTCCATAAACTCACTGCGTTTTGCTATAATATCTTCTGATTCATAGTAATTAATCCCTATAAAATACGATCCCATTACCAAGAAACTAAAACCTGAAACAATAACAACAAATATAAGAAAAAGTGTGAGGAATAATTTTGTTTTCATCTTTTCATTCCTCCTAAAATAAAGTGCCTATCAATTTAATCGTCTGGATAACGCGTTCCTCAATTCCCCGCCATATCCACATCATCATAAGACCACTTGCCACCACTCCGCTACCCATCATCCAAAACTGGTATCGTTTATTTTTCAATTTTATAGCCTAATCCCCATACCACTTTTAAATAACGCGGATTTTTGGGATCCTCTTCAATCTTTTCACGGATTTTCCGGATGTGGACAGCGACGATATTTTCCGCATTGTATGCTTCCTCTTTCCATACAAGCTCATAAATCTCATTGATCGAAAATACACGTCCTGCGTTTTTTAGTAGCAGCTCTGTAATTTTATACTCAATGGGGGTCAGCTTTACCGACTCGCCATTGACCCGTACTTCTTTGGCATCTGGATGCAAAGTCAGTCCCTCTACTAGTGAATCTTCTTTTTGGTACGTACCAAGCTTCGTGTAGCGGCGTAGCTGACTTTTGACACGTGCCATCAACTCTAGCGGATGAAAGGGCTTTGTTAAATAATCATCTGCTCCAATCGACAGCCCATGGATCTTATCCGTATCCTCCGCCTTTGCACTCAGCATAATAATGGGAATATTGAGTTCCTCCCGAATTTTGAATGTGGCTGTAATACCATCCATTTGAGGCATCATAATATCCAGAATGATCAGATGGACCTCCGATTGCTCTAGTTGCGCCAATGCTTCCAGACCGTTTTCTGCTTTCAATACGTGATACCCTTCGTTTTTCAAATAAATTTCGATGCCGTCACGAATATCCTGATCATCATCGACTACCAGTACAGTTAGCTCTTTCATCTGTCACACCTCACTGCTTTTTCTTATAATCTTATCCTAACTCTTACATCTGAGGATTTATAAATACAAAATCTGAAGAAATTCTTAAGGTTTTATGATAGGTGGATGTACCTTCCTTAATAACTAAGACACCAAAAAAGCATGACGTGAACCGCTCATGCTTTCATTTCCCGGTGTTCTGTTGATTTACTGCCAACTGTCAGTACAATAATTGCCCCCAAAATCAATAGCACTCCACTCCATGATGTCATCGATAAATATTCGTTTAAGAAAAACACACCAAGTAAAGCAGCCGTTAACGGCTCTCCTAAACTGAGTGTTACCGCTGCAGATGAACTGATATAACGCAAGCCACTTAAAAACAGCACGTAGGCAATACTTGTTGTCATAACCCCCATATAAAGCATCGGCCACAGATTTTCCGGCTTTGCAAGCCATGTAACGCCATCAGTTAATGCTACCGGTGATAGCAACAGAGCACATAATGAAAAGGTAAGCGCCACTGCTGGCAGTGCTTCCACCTGTTCCATTAATTTTTTGCTCACATTTGCATAAAGCGCAAAGAAGAATCCTGCACATAATGCCAACCCTACACCTGCAGGGTCAACTACTGCCTCTCCGCTATTAGCAAACAATAAGATGCATCCGATGACTGCACAGGCCGTAGCGATAATCCACACTCTTGCAGGTCGATTTTTCCATATGAGCCATTCTAGCAACCCCGCAAATACCGGTGAACTACCGATTGTAACCACGGTGCCAATCGCTACCCCTGTGTACCGAATCGAAGAGAAAAATAATACTTGGAATAATGCAATGGCCACAGCGGCAGCAATATTCCATCTCCATGGCCATGAGCGCCATGATACGTTACGCATGAATAGGACAAGAATGAACAAGAGCCCTCCTCCGATGCCTGAACGTATACAGGCAACAGCAATAGCTGACATATCATCGCTCAGAAAAGTTTGCGTCGTTCCTGTCGTCCCCCAAAGTACAGCCGCACACAACACCATTATGTATGGAAATAACTGCATAAAATCCCTCCTCTGTTCCATTATAGTAAATTCCCCTTCTAATACCTATGATTTCGTCTAAAAGAAAAGGAGAGATGGAAAATCACCAGGATCAGAGGACCGTATAAAAGCGTACCCGTGTTATAATCAAATAAAAAAGAGGTTATAACATGTTCAAAAACTTAGAAGAAACTGCCAAAGATCTCGGTATGCCTGAATATCAAGTTTTACAATATATATACAGCGGCCGTATTAAAGCTATTCCTGAAGGGGATGACTTCTTAATCAACAGCCAGCAGTTTGATCTCTATCATGAACAGCTAGAACGTATCAAAGAAGAAATTGAAATTTGGCGTAATACACCGATTCCTGAAGATATCGATGTGAAGGATGAAGACTAAACATATTGTGTTTCACTGAAAGGCAAAGAAGTTGCTGGGAATCTGATTCCGAGCAACTCCTTCTATTTAAATAGCTCAATAAACTTCGTGCAAATAGGCGACAGTTCCGTTTCTTTTTTATAAAGCAGCACCGGCTGAATTTTTGTATTTAATTTTGGGAGTGCTATGTAACGTATCTTCATCCTTTGAGTTTCCGCAATCGTTGGCAAGATGCTAATGCCTACTTCCTGCGTTACTAATTGGCGTACAAGCGGGATATCTTTGCACTCTACAATTACATTCAACTCCACTTTTTCTGCCTCTAAATAATGCTTGATCTCCTCTAGCATAGAGTACCCCTCCATTGCCTCAAGCAAAATAAAAGGATACCCTGAAAACTGCTGTAAAGAAAAGCTTTCCCCCTCCATTTGTTCATACCACTTCTGCGGCATGGCTAACGCGAAAGGACTAGATGGCAACATAACCATTTCATACATGTGTATATTATCAGGCATTAAAATAATGGCCATATCAATTTCATTCGCATATAACATTCGTTCAATCTTGGCAGAATCCGCCTTTACTAAATGCAAGTTGGCTTTTGGATAGTGCACGGAAAAATCTTTAATCGCCTGTTCGATTAGATGGACACAGCTGGAAGATACTCCTACTCGTACACGCCCAGCCGTTCCTTGCTTTAAATAATTCATCTTGACATCCAGCAACTCAATATCGTTCAGCATCTGCACAGCATGGTTATATAAAACCTTGCCTGCTTCCGTCACTGTCCACTTTTCACGGTAGCGCTTAATAAGCAGCATGCCATAGTGCTCTTCTAGTTGTTTCAATAGCATGCTTAAAGGCGGTTGTGCCATATGCAATGCAACAGCCGCTTTCGAAATACTTCCTTGGTCTACAATTTCCTTAAAATAACGCAATTGTCGAATATCCATAAGCACCTCTTATATATTTTATATATGAATTCATTATATATTATATATTTTTTGTTTATCTATCATTGCGATATACTAAATGTTAGGCATTTATTTTGGAAGGGGATTTTCAATGAATAGATCTATTCTTACTGCAAAACGACTCATTCTATATATTATCGGTATTTTTTTTATTGCACTCGGCGCTACATTTTCTATCCTTGCCAATCTAGGTGTATCCCCCGTGACATCATTACCTTATGCTTTTGCTCTTATTAGTGGCACCTCGATGGGTGTCATGACTGTTCTTGCCAATTTTCTTTTTATTATCATACAGGCTATTTTATTGAAAGAGATTAAATGGAGAAATTTTTCTATCCAAATCATTATTGCCTTTGCTTTTGGTACTTTTATGGATGTTACCTTATGGATAACGAGCTTTCTCCCTGAAGCCCGCTCTATTTGGCTGATTGCTTTATACTTATTGTTAAGTCTTGTGATTGTAGCGGCTGGCTTGTTGTTTTATTTTACTGCCAAGTTGCCTATCATGCCTTATGATGCTTTAACATATGTGGTCGCAAATAAATGGAAGCTACCATTCGGTAAAGCGAAAATTACAAGTGATTTACTCAATGTAATGATTTCGCTCATTTTATGCTTACTTGCCTTACATTCTTTTGGTGCTATTGGTATCGGTACCTTTATTGCTGCATACGGGATTGGTAAAATTACAGGCATATTCCTGAAAAAATTCCAGCCAGCTTTACAGCAATGGACATTTAAAGGACAAGAAGGCTAAACAAAAAAGCAGAGCGAAGATTCCGCTCTGCCTTTTTATTTAGATAGTAACAGTAAACCCTGCTCGTTTCCCGATAATTTCTGCATAGTCCTCTACCATAACAGAAGCTGTTGGATACATGCCTGCCCCTGGTCCTGTCACTGTTAATGTGCCGATATAGTTTGTTTCCATAGCAACTGCATTGAATACATCATCAATCGGATATAATGGGTGCTCAGCATTTACCAATAGCGGTGCTACCCTGGCGATAATTTTACCACTAGCATCTTTTTCTACTTCCGCGACATGACGGTAGCGTAGACCTTGTTCTTTAGCAGCTGCTAGATCTTCCTCTGTTAATGTATCGATACCGACTACTTCCACTTCAGACCAATCCGGTTGTTCGTCAAATGCTAAATCAGATAGAATCATTAGCTTTTTAAATGCATCTTGGCCAGATACATCATTAAATGGATCGGCTTCCGCATAACCAAGATTTTGCGCTTCTGCTAATGCTTCGTCATATCTCAAGTTTTCCTGGCGCATTTTTGTCAGCATATAGTTTGTCGTACCGTTTAAGATACCTTGAATACGGCTCACATCGTTCACCAATAAAATATTTTTCATTGTTTTGATAATAGGCACGCCGCCGGCTACTGTTGCTTCATAGCCGACAAAGACACCGTTCGTTTTCGCCAACTCTTGCAATTCCATGCCGCGCTTTGCAAACATTACTTTATTTGCCGTAATCACATGGCATCTATTTTCTATGGCACGCTTTAAATATGAATAAGCAGGCTCTTCATTCACGATTGCTTCAAATACAACCTGCAAGCCTGGTTCTGCAAATACATCGTCGATATTATCAGTTAATAAATGCTGAGTACCTGCAACACGCTCTCTTGATGTGTCACGTACTACAATTTTTGCCACCTCTAGCTCGACACCTAATTTTTGGCGTAGTTCTTCACGCTTCTCATTTAAAATATGATAAATTCCTTGACCAACTGTACCAAATCCTAAGATGGCCGCCTTTATTACTGCCATAATTTTCTCCTCCGAACGCATTACATTTCTAAATAATTACTAATTATTCTAAAAATTTTACCTTATATTCTATGATAAAACAAGGGGAATCTCCCCTACATGAACATTTGTTTACGTAAAATGTACACGATAGACAAGAGTGTGGTATGAAACAGTCATTTTCTACTTAAAAATTAACATGAGTCATGTGTTCATGAAAAAGAGAATGCATCTCCTGCTAATTAGCACTTTAGAAGAACTGTCCCTTTGTTTCTACTAATCTAAAATTTGTACTTTATTTTAGTTTTTCTTCCTTTATTATATTCTCGTTTACAGGAAACATACTGATTAAAACAAAAAGCGCACAAGCTTCTATGCTCATACGCTCCTTCCATTCTCTAGCTGGCTAAGTCTAGTGAAAAATTCTCTTGTTTCTATATTATACAGCAATGCTATAAGAGTTACGGTAATTGTTCAGTACTTTTTGTACGAGCAACTCTTCTTTTTTAGTAAACGGAGGGATGCCATATGTACGGTGTACAAGTTGGAACTCCCCATACGCTAAAAACCATTCTTTTGCAGGCTCTTCAAGATGAGCTGTTCCGAATTCTTGGTAAGCATCATATACTTCCTTTACTACATAACCTGTCTTATCAAAGGGATGTGTAGTTTCAGTAAATGCACTTTGCCCAAACGCTTTTTTCCACATCGCGTCGATTTGTCCTAATAAATGTTGAATTGAAATTGAATTGACGAATGTTCTTGCTTCATTTAATTCGTATACAAAATATGACGCAAAATTTTGTGCGCTATAGACATTGCCCATTTCTGTCACTCCTTTTCCCGATAATTTTACTTGGTTTAATTAAGTATTATATTACATAGTCTTTTATTTTTTGTCAACAATGTTTATCTAATTACTAGGTTTTATTTTTCTGAAGAATCGCAATAAGAACTTTTAACATGAAATGATATGTAAAATTCCCTATTGCGATGCCATATGAGGCTTATTTCTGAGCTTCAGCTACTGCTTGAGCAGCGGTTGCTAGCGCTTGGTCTAAATCTGCAATTACATCTTCTACATTTTCCAAGCCGATCGATAGACGAATGAGCCCTTCTGATACACCGGCTGTTTTTAAATCTTCCGCTGATAATTGCTGATGCGTTGTCGAAGCTGGGTGAATAATTAAAGAACGCGCATCCCCAACATTGGCAACATGAGAGAATAACTTTACCGCATCAATGACTTGTCTTCCTGCTTCACGACCGCCCTTTACTTCAAACGTCAACATAGAGCCGTAACCGTGTTTTAAATATTTTTTCGCTAACCCGTGTGAAGCAAAGTCCTCAAAGCCTGGATAATTTACATATTCCACGAATGGGTGGTTTCGTAAATACTCTCCTACTGCTAATGCATTCGCATTATGGCGCTCTACACGCAAATGAAGCGTTTCTAAGCCCTGCAGGAAGTTAAAGGCTGCATCTGCCGATAATGTCGGACCGAAATCACGTAATAACTGCACACGTAATTTTGTTGCAAACGCCGCGCCTGCTGTATCAATTCCATAACGAATGCCATGATAGCTTGCATCCGGCTCCGTAAATCCTGGGAAGCGACCTTGCGTCCAGTCAAATTTCCCTGCGTCTACTACGATCCCCCCGATTGTTGTACCATGTCCGCCAATCCACTTTGTCGCTGAATGCACGACAACATCAGCACCAAAATCAATAGGGTTAGAACCATAAGGAGATGGGAATGTATTATCTATAATTAATGGTAAACCATATTCATGTGCGATATCTGCCACAGCTTCAATATCTAAAATATTTAAAGATGGGTTTCCGACTGTTTCAGCAAAAATAGCTTTTGTTTTATCCGTAATAGCGGCACGGAAGTTTTCTGGATTGCTTTCATCGACGAATGTCGTTGTAATCCCGTAGCGCGGTAATGTGTTTGCAAATAAATTGTAGGTACCGCCATATAATGAGCCGGCCGAAACAATCTCGTCACCTGTACCTGCAATGTTTAGAATAGAGAATGCAATCGCAGCGGAACCAGATGAAAGCCCTACTGCGGCAGCACCTTTTTCTACTAGTGCCACACGTTCTTCAAATGCACCTACGGTAGGGTTCATAATACGTGAGTAAATATTCCCTGATTCTTGCAATGCAAATAATCGCTGCGCATGAGCAGTATCGTTAAATGCATAAGCCGTTGTGCGGTAGATAGGTACAGCAATAGCACCCGTTACAGGATCGGGCTTTTGCCCGCCGTGCAATAATAATGTTTCTGGTTTCTGTGACATGAATAAGTCCTCCTTAAAATGGTTCGATGGAATATCGAGGAGGGCGAAAACTGTACCGTTCTTAATCTGGAAGCGGGGGTTTATAAATGAATAAACGAAAAGCCCTCTTCTCAAAATAAGAAGAGGGCTGCGCATGAGCAAGTTTTCCTCCCCTTATCTTTCAAATCCGAATACCGAATCTGTAGGAATTAGCACCTTTGTAAGTCTATACTGGTTGCCGGGCATCACAGGGCCTAGTCCCTCCGCCTCTCTCGATAAGAGTAATATTTATTTCATGTTCCATCTGTTGTTTCACAGTATAAAACAATCTTGTTCTATAAGTCAACTATATTTTTTAAATTTTCTAAAATTAATATCCAGATGTTATCTCTTAAAGATATACATCTCAACAATAGTTATCCAAAAATAATGTAAATTAACTAAATATTAACACACATTTTAAAAACAGCTGTTACAATCTCTTTGAAGTCCTATATGTATAACAACGTTAAATTCATTTAATTACATTTTTTGGTTTATTAATATAGCTTTAAATATTGTAAATAGCTATTTAAAGCTTTATTTATAAAAGTTCTGCCTTTTTTGGTAGGCGAACATAAAAGATTAAGGAGGATTTATATGGCTACACAAACCGCAACATCTGAACCAAAAAAACGCAACTTGAAGCCCCTTTGGATTTTTCTGGCTTTCGCTGCGTTAATTGTCATTGCACTATTGCCAAACGATGGTTCTGATTTACCTGTTGCAGGACAGCGTGCTCTCGGAATTTTAGCTTTTGCAGTCATTTTATGGGTAACTGAGGCAGTAACCTACCCTATCAGTTCGATGATGATTCTCGCGCTTACTGCGATTTTACTCGGGTTAGCTCCAGGACTAGAAGATCCCTCCACAATGATGGGGACAGGGGAGTCGCTAAAAATGGCGCTCGGTGGGTTTAGTAGTTCTTCTGTGGCACTAGTAGGAGCTGCACTATTTTTAGCAGCTGCGATGCAAGTCACAAATTTGCATAAACGTATCGCCCTGTGGATTTTATCATTGGTAGGAACAAAAACAAAAGCACTTGTTTTCGGTGCCATTTTAGTTTCCATTGTGCTAGCTTTCTTCGTACCATCCGCTACTGCACGTGCAGGAGCTGTTGTACCAATCCTGTTAGGGGTTGTCGCAGCATTTGGTTTAGCAAAGGAAAGTAAATTAGCTGCCCTGCTTGTTATTACAGCTACACAAGCAGTGTCGATTTGGAATATTGGCATTAAAACAGCTGCTGCTCAAAACCTGGTAGCACTAGGCTTTATTCATGAAGCTTTCGACGTGGATATTTCTTGGGGACAATGGTTTATCTTTGCCGCGCCATTCTCTATCATCATGTCAATTGCCTTATTCTTTATTATGATTAAGTTAATTAAGCCCGAAACAGACGATGTTACGGGAGGGAAAGAGGTCATTCGCGATCAATTAAAAGAACTAGGTCCATTGAAACGTACAGAAATTACATTAATTATCGTATCTTTACTGCTGTTATTTTTCTGGGCAACAGAAGGAATTGCTCATCCGTTCGATTCTACAACTGTAACGATTGTGGCAATTGCATTCTTACTTTTGCCAAAAATCGGTGTATACGATTGGAAAGAAGCATCTAGCCGTATCGACTGGGGTACATTAATTGTATTCGCGGTTGGTATCTCCCTTGGTACAATCTTATTAAATACGAACGGGGCTGCCTGGCTATCTGATGCTGTTTTCGGTTCACTCGGTCTTGATACAATGCCTATTTTAGCTACTATTGCGTTAGTAACGATTTTCAATATTTTAATTCACTTAGGGTTTGCGAGTGCGACAAGTCTTGCCTCTGCATTAATCCCAGTATTTATTGCCTTATCCGTAACATTGCCCAATGTAGACCATATCGGATTCGTCTTAATCCAGCAATTCGTGATCTGTTTTGGTTTCTTATTACCTGTAAGTGCACCGCAAAACATGCTTGCATATGGTACTGGTGCCTTTACAACAAAAGATTTCCTGAAATCAGGCATTCCGCTCACAGTCCTTGGCTACATTTTGGTGCTGCTCTTCAGTGCAACCTATTGGCAATGGATTGGTTTATTGTAAGAAGTATTATAAAATGGGCTTAAAGGGCAATTTTCTTTAAGCCCATTTTCATATAGGGGGTAAATAACATTGAACAACACGCAAGAACTTTTACGTAGTCACTCTTCTGTCCGTAAGTATACAGGCGAAGAAATTCCGCGCGAAAAAGTAGTCGAATTAATTGAAACAGCACAAATGGCTGCAAGCTCCCATTTCGTTCAGGCTTATAGCGTGATCTGGGTGACAGATGAGGAAAAAAAGCAAAAGCTGGGGGAACTTTCTAAAAATGAGTTCCAATTCCGAACAGCGGGTGCATCCTTCTTATTTTGTGTAGATTTTAAACGTCTGCAAGTAGCTGGACAAAAACACGACACTGATATCGTCGCAGATTCTGCTGAAAATGTATTAGTTGGTGTGGCAGATGTAGCCTTATTTGCTCAAAACTTTGTTATTGCTGCTGAAGCAGAAGGTTATGGCATTTGCTATATTGGCGGTGCCCGTACAAGCCCGGCAGAAATCAGTGAGTTATTCAACTTACCGGATTACGTTTTCCCGCTATTTGCAATGACAATTGGTACACCAACAAAACGCAATGAAACAAAGCCGCGTCTGCCTGTCGCAGCTGTCCTTCACGAAAACAGCTATGATGTAGAAAAATACGATACATTATTAGATGAATACGATGAAATTATGGAAAATTACTATGCTTCTCGTTCATCTAATCAAAAAATGGCAACATGGACGAAACAAATGGCTGATTACTTAATTGAGCAAAAACGCCCGCATATCAAAGAATTTTTAGCAGCAAAAGGCTTTACTTGGAAATAAATGAACAGGCAGGATACCTATAATAACTAGGTAATCCTGTTTTTTTTATCTTTTTTTGCTAAAATAAAGGTATATTTAGACAAATGGAGGTAGATGGATAATGCAGTTGAATAAGCAGGCCGCTCTCTCAATTGAAAAACAGCATTTAAATAAGCAAAAGAAATATTATGTTAGTATTGCGGAAATTAACAACACTTTGGCCAATGTGCATAAGGATTTATTACCAGAATTGGACAGAGCCAAATACCAGTACGCAACCGACTATATTAACCAATATATTTCCCATACCACAGTGTGGAACTTGAAATTTGTCATGAATATGGAAAATAGCGAGGTCGCTCTCCTCCAAATTTTCCATTTGGATTATATACTTTCTAAAGAACCGGAAAGTCTCTTTACGACCGAGAGAGAGATTCTACAAGAGCAAAAAGAGAAGTTTCTTTCTTTAGATTGTTTTACTATGGAGAAAATCATTCAGCGTCATCAACAAATGCTTGCCTTCATAAAGGAAAAATCAAATCCAAACCCATAAAGCTTATTCTAAAGGGCACTAGAAAGCGAGGTTGCATGTTCATGTTGATCACATCAAAGAATTGGTACTCTTCAAGGGAACGCTCTGTACAAAAGGTGATGAAAGAGATTAATATGGGGCTCTCCGAAGCACATAAAAGCATCAATAAAAAAATAGATGCAGAAACGTATATTCATGCAACTGAATTTGCCCAACAATACATTTCCTATACATCTATTTGGAATATGAAGTTCTCTTATAATTTAGAAAGTCCGGAAGTAGCGATTACACAATTACTACATTTGGAATATATTTTAGGGCATGAGGACGCTTCCCTTTTCTCCAAAGAGCGTGCTATTTTTGAGGAAATGAAGAAATTATTTAACCTTTATAAACCGTATACAGACGATATGATCGCGCAACGGAAAAGAAAAATGCAGTTGTATATTGAGGGAAAGATATAAAGACTTCGAGTGCGCGTCAAAATTTTTATCTTTCCAAAAAGCACAAAAGGCTACTTAACACTACTGGGTATAGTGGTTAAGTAGCCTATAAAGCAGCACACTCTATTATTTATTTCGTTTTTAAAACAAGTATATCTATATCCGTAATGGCTTGCAGACTATGCATTTCAAATGGTTCCATTACTAAAATATCATCCGTTGTTAACAGATGCTCTGTACCCTCTACAGTAAATTTCACTTCGCCCTTACGTACAATAATCGTTACAACTTCCTTCGCATTGTGCTCTGGTACTTGGCCGCCTGCACGTAACTGTATATTCATAATATCCATTTTATCGTGCGTAAAAATACGACCAATTTTAGACTCTTGTTCTTGTAAGTGATCCTCTACATGTACTTTTTGCATCATTACTGCCTCCCCTATTATAAATAGAACAACCTTCATTCTCCTGTATGCTTAACATTTACATCGGCAAACCTTTAATCATTAATTTTTTTACTGGTAAAAATTGTTCAGCCGTCTGTAAATATGTCACATAGACCGTATCCCCTTCTTGCAAATAAATAGCCATCGGTGCTGCTTCTGTGCTGACAACGAAATTTTCCCCTGTCGCAAGTAAAAATGATACTAATGTGAAATCCGTCCCGCGCTCTTTATAAACACGTACTACTTCACCTGTTACTGTAGCTTCTTCGGCATCAGAAGTTCCCTCAACTGTACTGCCACCACGTGTTAATGCTGTTTTATATAATCGCAGCGCTTCATTTGGCGTGTTAGCAAATGCAGAAATTTCGGGATTTGCTGCTGACACAATGAAGTAATTTTGCAGGAAGCCGTTCGAATCTAAGACGGGTGCTAACCAGCTCGACTCGCCGTAGAAATTATATAAAATCGGCATCTCGCCTTGCCATTCTTTCTCAATAAATTTCTTCTCGATAATATCAAGTGCCCCTTGAGAATCCATATAGGATTCCTCTAAATTACCTGTATAGTAAGTAGATTCCCCTGTCTTGGCATGTGTCAAGGAATAGCCTAACATGGAATCTACTCCTTCTTTCGGGCTCGTAAAGTCCGTAAAGTAATACATTTCTCCGTCTTCCATAAAGATCGGTGAAACATTCGCTTCTGTTCCTTCATCGGATGGCAGTTTCACATCTTTTTTGCCAAAGACACTATTCCAAAAGCCATGTACATAATTACCGTAATAGCTATTTTGCAAGCTCACTGTTTCAGGGGACACCGCTCCATCGATAAATTCCGGAACATCTGCAAGAGCTAGCTGCTCTGTTTCCCCTGTTGCAGCATCTACAATCACAATCCCTTTCACATCAAAACCGTTGCGTGCTGAGATGAATTCCCCATAAGAACGGATATAATATGGCTTGCCATCATCCGCAATTTCCAATTGGGAATCCCCATAAAAGATAGTAGTTGGGTATTGCAGACGCATATGACGCTCTAGATTTTTCTGCAAATAAGCAGAAGGCACATACATCATTTCCTGTTTAACAAATTTAGGGTTTTCGTTCGCATCTGTAGCACTCATCATAAAGTAGCCGGGTGTCGTTTTCCCAGTGAACCATTTAAATACCCCTGAAAATTCAACTGGGGCGATATAAACAAATTCATCATTTACTTTCTGAATTTGCAGGTTACCAAGCTCATAAAAGCTCGTATTCGGTACCTGCCCAAAGGCTTTTTTCATTTTATTTTTCACATATTTCGGTGGAACACTAGCAGGGGTTTTCGTTTCATCAAATGCCTGAATCTCTACATCCTCTGCCATTTCAGCTGATTCATATTTTTCCTTTGCATTCAATAGTGGCGCCATTAACATATACGCAACCCCTACAATAGCTAAGAAAACAGCTGTAGATTTTATTTTTCTTTCTATTCCAGTGGATAAAATAGCGCCAATTAATGCCACAACGGGTAATAGATAAATAAATACAGACCAATGTAAATCAATTTTAGAAATATACACACCCGAAAAGACCAAAACAAAGCTTAAAATAAATATCGCTATTGCCATACTCCATTGCTGTTTGATGGTAAGCGTTGTTTTAAAAATCTTTTTTGACCACGGCACAATAAATATCGTCGTGATGATTGAGGCTATGGCGGTAAGTAGTACTAATTTCGTCATCATGCTCATCCTCTCTTCCTTTTATTTACGGTCTATATAATGAAAAGTTTCATATATTCTACAGTGTGACCTATTACAAAGCGTTTAGGAGGCTTACTTATGCAAAAGTTGCTGTTGGCTTTGGCTATACTTTCTGGTCTATACTATACTTTTTTCTTTCCTAACATTCCTGATCATTGGGCCATGCTAGTGAAGCTCATCCCAATGATCATCCTGGTTCTCGTAGCATTATCTTCGCCTTCTTCTTCTGTACGCTATAAACTGTTTATCAGCATAGGTTTAGTGTTTTGTGCCATTGGTGATTATACATTACAGTGGTTCATCATTGGACTATGTTTCTTTTTCGTTGGGCATGTGTTTTATATAATCGCTTTTTCAAGAGGCGCATACGCTTTATCTAGTCGCGTGAAAATCAGCTTGTTATCGTACGGAGGTATAATGGCCGTATGGATTGGCGGTACGTTATTTATGCGTGGCGACAGTATATTAGCTATCGCTGTCACAGCTTATATCGGAATCATTTTATCCATGGGCTGGATGGCTTTTCGAACACGTGTCCCTTCTGCCATCACAGGAGCTTTGCTATTTATTGCTTCTGATTCCATTCTAGCTATTAATCGCTTCATTACACAGTTACCGTTTGCCCATGAATTGATTATGCTTACTTATTACGGAGCCCAAATTTTCATCGTTCTCAGCATAACAAAATATTTTGAAAACCGAAATAAAATGATACACTAGCTATACTATACCTTTAGGAGGTTCTCCCATATGAAAGAAAAATTAATCGAACGGCTTATTCGTTATGCCAAAATTGATACGCAAGCAGATTTTGCGAGCGATACGACACCTTCTACTCAAAAGCAATTTGATTTATTGCATATCTTACGCGATGAGCTGGCTGCTATTGGCTTAACAGATATTACGTTGGATGATAACGGATATCTTTTTGCAACATTGCCCGCAAATACGGACAAGGCTGTACCGACTATCGGCTTTTTAGCGCATGTTGATACAACAACAGACTTTACGGGAACAAACGTGAAACCACAGCGTATCGATCATTATGACGGACAAGATATTGCATTAAATGATGACGTTATCATGAAGGTTGATTACTTCCCTAACTTAAAAAATTATGTAGGGCAAACATTGATTACGACAGATGGCACAACTTTGCTTGGAGCAGATGATAAAGCAGGAATCGCCGAAATCATGACAGCAATGGAGTACTTAGTGGAGCATCCAGAGATCAAGCACGGTAAAATTCGTGTAGCATTTACTCCTGATGAAGAAATCGGGCGTGGTCCGCATAAATTCGATGTGGAAGCTTTCGGTGCCGATTTTGCTTATACAATGGATGGAGGGCCGCTTGGTGAATTGCAATATGAAAGCTTTAACGCTGCCGGTGTCACAGTGACAACAATAGGCACAAGTGTGCACCCAGGTTCAGCAAAAGGCAAAATGGTCAATGCTACTACTATGGCTATTCAGTTCCATAATTTAATGCCTCAAGATGAAGTGCCTGAAAAAACGGAAGGTTATGAAGGCTTTATCCATCTAATGCATTTTGAGGGCGGAATTGAAAAAGCCACATTAAACTATATCGTTCGTGACCATGATCGCGAGAAATTTGAAGCGAAAAAGCAATTGATGCAACAAGCAGCTCAAAAAATCCAAGCACAGTTTGGCGAACAAGCTTTAACATTAAAAATTGAGGACCAATATTACAACATGGGTGAAAAAATTGCACCGGTAATGGAAATTGTCGATATCGCGAAACAAGCGATGCAAATATTGAATATTACGCCGATTGTAGAGCCAATTCGCGGCGGAACAGATGGCTCTCAACTCTCTTATATGGGGTTACCGACACCAAATATTTTTGCCGGGGGCGAAAATATGCATGGTAAGTATGAATTCGTCTCTGCGGAAACAATGGAACAAGCAACAAAAGTGATTTTAGAAATTGTACAACTTTTCGAGCAAAAGTAGTTTACAGAGACTGAACATTAGCTTTATAATTTTGGCAAGCGAAGTATTTTTACTTCGCTTTTTATATTTCTATAATTTACTGAATTTTCAGGTTAGGGGTGAAGCACAATGAAAGAAATTGCGATTGGGATTTTGGCTGCCTTTTTCTTTGGTTTTACATTTATTTTAAATCATGCAATGGAATTGGATGGTGGCAGTTGGTTATGGAGCGCTTCTTTGCGTTACTTTTTTATGCTGCCTTTTTTAATCCTGATTGTGATGATGCGCGGGGGCTTCAAATCATTAGAGAAAGAAGTCAAGCTTGCACCTACGCAGTGGTTACTGTGGAGCTTTGTGGGGTTCGTGTTATTTTATGCCCCATTAACCTTTGCGGCTGCTTTTGGTCCAGGTTGGCTGGTATCCGGAACATGGCAATTTACCATTGTTGCAGGTGTTTTACTGGCACCGTTATTTGTAGCGAGTACAGGTATACGTCACAAAATACCGCGTGTTTCCCTTCTAATTTCAGGTGTTATTTTGGTTGGAATTCTTCTGATTCAACTACCGCAAGCAAGTAGTACAGATATCCAAACTGTCTTATTCGGCATTTTGCCGGTGATGGTAGCAGCGTTTGCTTACCCAATGGGGAATCGTAAAATGATGGATGTCTGTGGCGGTCGTCTTGATACTTTCCAGCGTGTGCTCGGCATGACCATTGCCTCGATGCCTGCTTGGATAGTGATGGCGATTTGGGCTCTCATCACAGTAGGCCTTCCTTCAGCTTCTCAAGTATTCCAATCTTTACTTGTCGCTGTGAGTTCAGGAGTGATTGCTACGATTTTATTCTTTATCGCCACAGACCGTGCCCGGCATGACCAAGGTAAGCTGGCTGCCGTGGAAGCCACACAATCTACGGAAGTATTATTTGTGATGGCTGGGGAAATGCTGCTCTTACAAGTCGCGATGCCGTCCCCTATCGCACTGGCTGGGGTTGCTGTCATTATTATAGGGATGCTCCTGCACAGCTACCATACGATGCTTGTTGCTAAAAAATCGCAGTTATCGAATATTGAGACATAAAAAAGCGCCAGACTTTGCCGAGAGGTCTGGCGCTTTTCCCTTTTTAAAGAGAAGTTTTGAAGAAAATAAAGGGTAGAACAAACAGTTTTGGCACTGCCATATAAATTATACGTTGTAACACGAGGGGGGTTTACAACATATGATGAACCAGCAAACTTCTGGAGAAAAGCAGCAATAGTTCATAATCACTTCCACTGTATTGCAAGTGATATTCTTATAATGATAATGATAATCTTTATCATTTATAAAGTCAATTACTTTTTTAATTTTCTTTTACTGGCTGTTTTTGGCGTCGGCGATACTGAAATTGGCTCCATTGAAAGTGAATGAAGCAACCGATGCAAAAGCCTAAAATGGCAATTCCCGATGCTATCCCTACCATACCTGTAAATACATAGCCTAGCACCTGCCATCCTATTGTAAATCCTAGAAACCCAAGCCCCAAACAGCTAATGGCAATAATCGAGTTGAATCTTTGCTGTGCTGCATCTTCTGGAATATAGTTTTTTATCTCTTTTTTCAAAAAGTTTTTCGCGATACGCATAATAGGATTAAAACCAAATAACCCAAAAATATTTGCAATGAGCGGTATTAATAACAATCCATATTGTCCAGTCACAAGAGTGAACACAGCTGCTAAGAAGATGGTCCATTGATTTGTTCTCACTAAAGGTCTTGGAATCGATAAAGGTTTCGTTGTCATATTAATACCTACCTTTCTTATAAGTTTTATTAATTTTAAAACATTCCTTATGTTTTGTACAGGAATAAGTGGTAAAATGAATAGATACAATCTATACGGAAAGGTGATTTCTATGCCTGCACTTTCTTATGATCAAATAAGACAATTAAATTCTTATAGTATTTATACTGAAGATCCAGTAAAACCATTATTCACATTGGCTCAAATTCAAAAAGATTTTTACTTAACAGACTTTCGTAACCTGATGATGGGTATTACAAATGCGGCTACAGAAGCGGCTGCTATTTCTCATTTCAGTCGCCGGTATGGCATGTTTGTGGCGATGCAATTTTACATGTTAGCCGCGTATGATGAAGTGTGGGACGGGCAAATGAAAGATATCCGTTTTGCTATCGTTGAAGAATACGGGATGCGTACGCTCGGTACATTTATTACTCCAAATGATTTCCGCTACGTAGAAGAGGACGAGCGCGAACGCGTGATTACTAATATTTTATATAAACAAACGTTTGAAATTGTCCAGCAATTACGTAAAACAACAACCATTTCCCCATTGACGATTTGGGAAAATATTTTCGGCTATATGCTTTGGCATTATCATACTTTGCTTGAAAACCCAGTATTAGCGGAGCGTGCTTTTGAAGACTTAGAAATATTGGAGGATACAAAAGTATGGAGTTATTTTTCTAATAAATCGCTATTTAAAGAATACACAGGCGGGGTAAATCCATCTAAATTGATCAATGTACCTGTCCGTAAAAGCTGCTGTTTTTCAAAAGATGTACCCGGTTTGCTAGCATGCGGGTTTTGTCCGATGAATAAGTAAAGAAAAGGTCGTGCCGCAGCACGACCTTTTCTTTGTCATCCCGCATTAACGGGTAGTAAGACTCCCACCTCAAGGTGTAGGAGAATTGAGAAGTATAGGTGGGAGATCAAACTACCCGTAAAAGCCCGATTGGTTCAACTAACAATCAGTGGGGATGAGGAAAACCCCACTGATTGAAGTTTCACTTTATTTCACATATGTTACTGTCCAATCATCACCATCGGCTTGCATCGATACACCGATATAACCTTGGGCGATGAGCTGTTGCTGTTGTTCTGTGTCACTCATCAACACACGGACTGTCTCTGCTGTATGTAAGGGCTGAACAGGTAAGTTTTTGCCGAATACATAACGCAACTTGCCGCCGTATTTATGTTTTAGGGCATAGATATGCATTCCCTGAGCGAATTTATCCTTCAAGCTGGCGATATTGTAAGGCTTGACCGTTGCACAGAGCCAATCATAGTCCGCCTCATTCACATAGCTCATAATCCACGTAGCCATTTGCTGTTGCAAACCGCGGCCGCGATAGTCTGGATGGACGTTCGAGATTTCTTGATAGAGCACACGTCCCAAATCAGTCGCTCCTACATCTTTCCCTAAATGTTCCTCTTCATCTGGCGCTGGGTGTAACAAGGCTCGAAAGGCAGTTAGCTTCTCTTCCTCAAAAACACCTAACATGATGCCATTCCCTTGTAAGATAGAGAGGAGCTCTTCCTTGGAAAGCGGTTGTAGAATGGCTGGGTCTGGAAGAGCTGCTACTACTTCCTGCTGCAATGCCTGGATGATGGGCAAATCTTCCGCTGTTAATAAACGCTTCATTGTACTACATCCCTATACTGTGTCAGCTGCGCTAATACGGATTCATCCACTTCTACACCTAAACCTGCACCCTCGCCAATCTGAATAAAGGGAATCTTATAGCTAGCACGCAGATTGCCGATATCTTGAGAAAATTTTAACGGTCCTGTAAGCTCGACGCTTGTGATAATTTTCTTTGAAAAAGCGATATGAAAGCCTGCTGCCGAACCAATGGAAGATTCCAGCATAGAACCGATTTGACATTCGATTCCTGCCATTTCAGCCATAGCTGCTAACTGATTCGCGCGGTAAATCCCCCCACACTTCATCAATTTAATATTTACTTTATCGGCTGCTCGCTTGGCGATAATTTCGCGCATATCACGGAAACCGCGCAATCCTTCATCAATCATTAGCGGCACCGTTGTTTTTGATTTAATTTCTACCATGGCATCTATATCATCTGCTACCACGGGCTGCTCTAGCCAGTCAATGCCTGCTGTCTGAAGCTGGTGCAGGGCTTGTAACGTATTGCCGCTGTTTTTCCAGCCTTGGTTGACATCGACACGAATTGCGATATCCTCGCCAACACGCGCACGTACCGCCTGAATGCGTGCTACATCGCTCGCAATGTCACGACCGACCTTCATTTTAAATGAACGATAGCCTTCCATCACTTTTTCCGCAGCTTGCTCAGCCATTTTTTCCGGTTCGCCGATGCTTAATACGTGAGTAATCGGAAATTTTTCATGATAGCGCCCGCCGATTAATTGATAAACAGGAACGCCTAGTTTCTTGCCGGTTACATCAAAGCATGCTATATCAATTGCGGCTTTTGCGGCTGGTGCTTCTTTGACAAGGCTGTCCATTAAGGCATGAATTTTTTCAAATTCACATGGATTTGCTCCAATGAGCTTCGGTGCCAGACGGTTTTTTAATACAGCATATGTGCCATCTAAGGTTTCCCCTGTGACATGATCATCCGGCACTGACTCTCCCCAGCCGACAAGACCGCATGTCGTTGTCAGCTTCACGATAATCGATGGCATCGATGGATACGTGTCATAGCTCACGATAAATGGTTCAATCAATGGTAAATCAATGGTAAAAATTTCGATTTTCTCTATATTCATTCTATTCTTCCCTTTGCTGCGTTTTTCAATGTTGTTGCTAAAATATTTGCGCCTATTTGCAAGGCGTCTGTATGAAATGTCATATTTGGATGGTGCAAGCCTGGCGTTAGATTTGCCCCGACAGCTAGCATCGTAGCCTGTAATGATGGTTTTTTAATGGTATAGTAGTGGAAATCATCGCTGCCTGGTGTGATAACTGCTGGCGCTAAACAATCGCTACCGTATGTTTCTATAATGGATTTCTCGGCGATTTTGGCTGCCTCTTCTGATACTTGGGCACCCGGTGTAAAATCCATCCATTCCCAATCTATTTTTACTCCATACATATTGGCCACACGCTCGAATCCTTGCTCGATTCGCCGTTGTAGCTCACGAATCGTTTCATTATGCTGGGCGCGTACATCCATTGAAAATTGAGCATTGCCCGGAATGATATTAATGCTCCCCCCATCCGCTACTACCTTCGTCAGCTTAGCTGAGTATACAGTTGATGGGCTCATATGCAATGTATAAAGCATCTGCTGGAGAGCGATGAGCACTTCGATGGCATTTTTCCCTTGATGTGGTCTAGCACCATGCGCGTCGATTCCTTTTATGGATCCATTCAGAAAAACTGCTGCCCCGTGATGAATAGCGGGTGCTACTTTTCCGAGTGGCAGTTCTTCTACGGGGCGCAAGTGAACGCCATAAAGCTGCGTCACATTATCCAGTACATTGCGTGCAATCATGGCCAAGGCACCGCCCCCTGCCTCTTCTGCGGGCTGGAAAATAAATCGAATACGTTTTTCAAGCGCCAGATCCTTTAATAAGGCCAAGGCGCCTAAAACCATCGTCATATTTGCATCATGGCCGCAGGAATGATTGGCCTGCATGATTCCGTCTACTTCCTGCCACAATGCATCTATATCCGCTCGTACTGCAATTACTTCACTACCTTGCCCAATTTCCGCTACTGCTCCAGGGATGTCCGGAAAGGTATAAAAAGGGATACGCATTTGCTGAAGAATTGTTGTGATTTTTTCTGTTGTTCGATATTCTTTCCAGCTAACCTCCGGATGAAGGTGAAAATCCTCAAACCATTGGTGTAGCTGTGCATTAACCTGCTTCATTTCTTCGCACCTCTAAACATTTTCTATAGTGCTATTATACACAAGTACAGGTTGTCTATAATATATTTTAGCCTAACTAACGCCTGCAACATGAAAAAAACGTGTAAATGCAGCCGACTATCGACTATATTTACACGCTTTTATTTTTACAGGCTAGAGAAAAAACCTTCTGGGTATTCCCGTTGCTCGAATACTACTGTTTCTTGCTTTTCCACCTTAACTTCCAGTTCCAGCTGCTCTTCATCTAATAAATAGGTTTCGAAACGTGACAATAATAAACTCATATTTCCTCGCCCCTTTAATTTTTAGAATTTTCTAATAAATATACTATACAGCAGGAAATATTACTTTGCAATAAGGATGCTTCTTTATGCATAATAAGTATAAAACCTATCTCAAAATGAGATAAGACCTTTCCGTTAGATGGAAAGGTCTTATCTATGGTTACTGTACTTTTAATTCGAGACGGCGTGCCACTAATGACAAGGCATAGTTGACTACGAAATACATGACTGATACAAATAAGAAAATCGGCACAATATAATTGATGTTTTGTGCATTGATTACTTGTGCATGGTGCATCAGCTCTGGCAATGCAATAACAACCGCTAAAGACGTATCCTTTAATAAAGAAATAAACTGACTTACAATAGGCGGAACCATGCGACGTATACCTTGCGGCAACACGATGTGCCATAATGTTTGAACATAAGATAAGCCAGATGAACGTCCTGCTTCGATCTGTCCTTTATGAACAGAGTTTAAACCACTTCGGATAATTTCCGAAACCATCGCAGATTCAAAAACTGTTAACGCGATAATCGCTGACCATGTAATACTGAACTTTATACCAATTTCAGGTAAAGCAAAGTATACAAAGAAGATAATTAATAGTAGTGGTAAGTTACGTACTAACTCTACCAGTACAGCCAGCACTTGAGATAATACCGGTACTTTTGCATAACGAAGCGTACCGACAAGACCACCAATGATAAAACTGAAGAAAATTGACACCGCAGCAATTTTAATTGTTACCCAAAAACCCTTTAATAAGAAAACTAAATGATCCGGGCTATATGCGCCAATAAAATCCATTCACATAACCCCCCTTAATTACTCTTCGCTAGGTGTTTTTCTAAATAGTTAACACCTAAACTTAAAGGAATCGTAATAATTAAATAAAATATCGCCACAAAAATATACACATCAAACGTCACGAATGTTCTAGAAGAGATTAGGTCTCCTTGATACATCAATTCACCTGCAGCTACAATTGTTAAAATCGATGAGTTTTTCACTAAGTTAATAAATTGGTTCCCTAATGGCGGAATAACAATTTTAATCGCTTGTGGCAAAATGACATACCACATTGTTTGAACATAGTTTAACCCTGATGAACGTGCTGCTTCTGTTTGTCCTTTTGGTACAGCCATAATACCTGCACGGATTGCCTCTGCAATAAATGCTGCCGTATAAACTGTTAAAGCAATTGTCCCGGCTGTAAATCCGCTTAAGCGTATACCAAGGACCGGTAGCCCCGTGAAGATAAAGAACAGGATAATCAGTATAGGAATATTACGGATAAATTCTACATAAATCCCGCCAATCCAGTTCAGTGGCTTAATAGGAGCAATACGGAAGATTGCCAAAATTGTCCCAAGAACAAAGCTACTTATAAGTGCTAGAAAACTAACAAACAATGTCGTTTTGAAACCTTCCATAAACATATCCATGTTTTCCGAAAGTATCGTAAAATCAAGCATTCATTACCACCCCATTAACTAACCAAGATAAGAAAAGAAGCTGGCAGCTATTCCTTAAAACTATGACAGTTTAAGAAAACCGATCTGCCAGCCATTGTTAAACTATTCTAAAACAATCCACTTTTCGTAGATTTCATCATACTTGCCGTTTGCTTTTAACTCTGCAAGTGCATCGTTAACAGCTTTTACAAAATCATCGCTACCTTTTTTCATTGCGATACCATATGGCTCGTCAGTGAATGTACCATCTAATACTTCATAATTGCTGTCATCTGAAGCCATACCGAAAAGAATAGAGTTATCTGTTGTTAATGTGTCGCCTTGGCCAGCTTTTAAAGCTGTGAAAGCTTCTGCATAGTTTTCAAACTCTAATACTTGTGCTTCTGGTGCTTTTTCACGGATGTTTATAGCTGATGTTGAACCTTTAACAGCTAAAACTTTTGTAGATGCATCTAAATCTTCCACACTTTTAATCGGACTACCTTTTTTCACTAGTAAAGATTGACCTGCTTCGAAGTATACATCTGAGAAGTCAACTTCTTGACGACGCTCTTCTGTAATTGTCATTGTTGCCACAATAGCGTCAATTTCACCGTTATTTAACATTGGAATACGTGTTTTAGATGTTACTTCTTTGAATTCTACTTTAGAAGGATCACCTAAAATGATTGCTGTAATTTCTTTCGCAATATCAATATCAAAACCTTCTACTTCACCAGTAGATGGGTTTTTAAGACCGAATAATTTCGTATCGTTTTTAACACCCCATACGATTTTATCATTTGCTTTAACTGTTTCTAACGCAGATGTAGCTGTTTTTTCTCCATCTGAACTTGAATCTGAATCTGATTCTTTTTTATCATCTCCGCCGCATGCAGCAAGTACAAGTGTAAGTGCAGCAATCAGCATAAGCATGAACCAATTCTTTTTGTTGAACATATTTTTTCCCCCTTAAAATAAATTAATGATTAAAAATCCTACTTAAGAATAGCTTCGCACGCTCTTCTTTTGGCGCTGTGAAGAATTCATTCGGATTAGCATCCTCTAATATTTGACCTTTATCAATGAAGATAACGCGGTCTGCTACTTCTCTCGCAAAGCCCATTTCATGTGTTACAACAACCATCGTCATCCCTTCGCGAGCTAAGTTTTTCATAACATCTAATACTTCCCCGATCATTTCCGGGTCAAGTGCCGATGTTGGCTCATCGAATAGCATGATCTCTGGACTCATCGCAAGCCCTCTGGCAATCGCCACACGCTGTTGTTGTCCTCCTGATAATTGCGAAGGGTAAGAATTTGCCTTATCTGGAATACCTACCTTTTCCAAATAATATAAGGCTGTTTTCTTGGCCTCTTCTTTTGACTTTCCTAACACTTTGACAGGTGCTAACATAATATTCTCTAGCACTGTTTTATGCGGGTATAAGTAGAAATGCTGGAATACCATCCCAATATTTTTACGCAATTTATTAATATCAGTTTTTTTGCTGTTCACTTCTACATCATTGATCTTAAGCGAACCTGTAGAAATTGTTTCAAGTCGGTTGATACAACGCAATAATGTACTTTTACCTGATCCAGATGGTCCAATAATAACTACCACTTCGCCTTTTTTAATATTCAAATTGATGTTCTGCAAAACATGAAAATCCCCATAATGTTTATTAACATTTTCAAAATGTATCATTGTATCAAACCCCTTACATAATTTCTAAACCAAAGCAAAAAATGGTATTTATTTTTTGAACAGCTATTTGTACTTAAATCTCCTGCGTTCCTTCTTTCTCTATAAATCTGCTATTTTCTGTTTAAAGCTTTATATTCAAAGTTTACAGAATATAGATTATATTTTCATTATAGCAACAAAATATATTTTATGACAACCCCTTTATCACAAAAAATGTTATTTTTTATTAAAATTTTAATAAATTTGACCTATGAATATAGGCTAAAACCCTTATTTGAAAAGGGTTTTGAAAGGGGTTTCATTTTGAATATTTTTTTGACATTTATATTAAAATCCAAAAAAAGGTTATTCAGAAAATTCTGAATAACCTTTTATACATATAATTTTAATCTTGCTCGGACAATAATTAATTTAACACTTTAACTGTTACAGTACGGCGACCCCAGTTCATGGCTCCTTCATCTGAAGGGATAAACACATCGATTTTGTTGCCTTTGATGGCACCACCTGTATCTGCTGCAATCGCTTCTCCGTATCCTTCTACCCATACACGTGAACCTAGTGGGATAATACTTGGATCTACAGCGATTACTTTAATTCCAGGGTTGGCACGTAAATCTGTACCGTTTGCTGTTACTCCTGAACAGCCTGTGCAGTATGCTGTATAAGCCGTTGCTGTCATCGTGTATGTTTTAGCTGTTGCTGCTGGTGCCTCCTGTGTTTGTGCAGGTGCTTGTTGTTTTTGTTGATATTGCACGATTTCTGATGGCTTTGTAACGTTTGTTTTGTTAGCAGCTGATGCTGAAACAGCAAGTGTATCCCCTGCATAGATGCGATCTGCTGAAGCAATATTATTCCAAGTCATCAAGTTACTTACCGAAACACCATGTGCTTTCGCTATACGGAATAATGTATCCCCTTGTTTTACTGTATAAGCCACTCCTTTAGAAGCGTTTACTTGTGCAGGAGAGGCTGGTTGAGCTGATGCTGATACCTCTAATGATTGATTAGGATAAATAATATCTGAACTTAAACTATTCATAGATTTTAAATTTGCTACAGTTGTACTATATTTTTGAGAAATTCCCCAAAGTGTTTCTCCTTTTTGTACTGTATGTGATGCTGCGTCCGCTGTTGCTGCGAATGCACCTGTTGAAATGGCTGTTGCTGCTGCAAATGCTAATAACTTTTTATTCATAATGAAGAATCCTCCTAATATTATCTAAAACATTTAATCTATATAATCCACTGCTCCACCAGCGGGGTCTCTTAAACTCTAGGGACTACTTTACAGGAGAAATATTGCATGGATATGACGAAATACTTTACTAGTTATTACAAATACATTTCACTCATAAATGTATTTTTTATAATAAATGGATAATTATTGAACTATATTTTTCTATAAACCTCTACTTCATCAACATTAGACCTATTTTTCTATCATTAGCCAGATTACAATTGTGTGACATTTATATCTCGAAGTTGAAGCTTTTGTAATGTGAAAAGAAAGAACTTCCTCCTGTTCTATGTAAATATATGAAAGTTAAGTGTTTTATAGGGTTTACTATATTTTTTCTATTTCATTTAAAGAATTAATATGATTTGCTCTCTATCTGTTATGGATAAAAGAGAATGAATTTAGGCGTGAGTATCTTAGGAGGATGAGATAAATAATTAGCGTGGTAATTCTGCATTTTTAATAAGGGGAATCAATCAGGAATTTCATTTAAATTTGAAAAGGCACTCAAGCTTGCACGCTGAGTACCCTTTAAATTTTGATGAATTTATTATGAATGAGAATAAAAAATTGTAAAGTCGTGTAAATATAGCACTATTCGGGTATATATTATAGTAAGATGTCCGTAAAAAGGGAGGGATTTTTATCGGTATTCATACATTCTTCACAAGCTTAAATGATTTAGAACGCATTATCCGCTGTCCTGGTCGCTTTAAATTTGAGGAACACAATGTCGCTGCACACTCTTGGAAGGTCGCGCAGTACGCTATGTTTTTCGGTACACTTGAAGAACGTCATGGTGCTGAGATTGATTGGAAGTCATTGTACGAAAAAACAATCAATCATGATTTTGCTGAAGTGTTTATCGGTGATATTAAAACGCCAGTCAAGCATGCGAGTCCTGAACTGAAATCTATGCTGAGCCATGTCGAAGAAAAAATGATGGAGAAATTCATCCGGGAAGAGATACCTCCGGATTTCCAAGATGTGTTCTTCCATAGGATGAAAGAAGGGAAAGACCAGACACTGGAAGGTCGACTCCTAGAATTTGCAGATAAGCTCGATCAGTTTTATGAAGCTTTCGCAGAGTTGAAGCGCGGCAATACAGACAAAGAATTTGTTCATATGTATCAGCAAGCGCTCAAAAAATTACTTGATTTACCTCTAACTGTAAGCGTCCAGTATTTCCGCAATGAAATCTTGCGCGATGCTATATCAGAGGAAACACAAATCGATATTACCGCACTTACAAACGAAGTACTGAATATGAAATAGGACATCTCACGAGAAGTTTTCCAATGGATGGAAAGCTTTTTTTAATTGCCTTCCTTTGCCTCTCCCCTAACCAAATGACTATTTTAAGTCTTGCTATTTGACAAATTTCTCTCATTCCCCTTACTTGCAAGTACTGATTTTTTGCCCTACAATAATAACTGAAGCTACGTTGTACGTATAATATTAAGTTTTAACCTTTATGCTGTAACAGGGAGTTTTATATCCGAATTGGAATGGCGTGCCCGAGCTCTTTTGACCCCGGGATAGACAGGAAGATTCATGCGAACACCCACTTTGAGGAGTGTGGTTTAAAACTTTCTATAATAAATACGGCGATGTGGCTTTGTTTTTACATAACAACGGCATTTAACTTTTTTTACAACGCTCTCACTTATACGGTGAGGGCTTTTTTTGTTGCACAAAATAAGCATAAAAAAACACCCTGCAATAGCAGAGTGTTTTGAATCGTAGATTTAATTAAAAATTAAAGTTTAACGATGTTTGTAGCTTGTGGACCACGGTTGCCTTCTTCGATTTCGAATTCTACTTTTTGACCTTCGTCTAAAGTTTTGAATCCGTCACCTTGGATTGCTGAGAAGTGTGCGAATACGTCGTTTCCGCCTTCAACTTCGATGAAACCGAAACCTTTTTCTGAGTTAAACCATTTTACTGTACCTTGTGCCATTTTGCATGACCTCCAAAATTAAAATTAATAACATCACATTTTTTAAAAGAAAAAAAATGCACCTATTACAAAAAGTAACGAAAAACACGACTACTTTTTGTAATAGGTGAATTCAACTTTTCCTACAAAGGACCTTATTAACATCACTTTAACATAAACCCGTTGCTTTGTCCAATAAAGATTTTAAAAACGTGATTTTGTCTTTTTGAATTTTATATGACAAAACCAACAAAGATATATAAAAAACTGGATAAAAAATGGATAAAAAAATAAAATTTTTCATATCTTTCTGCAAGAGAGCATTTAAAAAACATTTCGGAAAAATAAAAAACAATAAAATCTTTTTTCTGAAAATTACTTTTTTAAATTTTGTGAATAGTATATAATAATAAAAAGGAGCTGATAATATGAAACATTATACGTATTTAGAGATTGAAGAAAATGATGTTGCCTACTTATGCGAAGGTGAATACGATGCTTCTGATTTAGATTGTTTTGATGACAATGATTTTTAAGGGAGACGACAAATAAATATGGAGACTGGAATCAGGATATGAGGAATGAAAATATTCAATCATATCCTTTTTATTTTTGCACCTACTCCTTTCCGGGTTATAATAATAAACAATTTACACCCTTAGGAGGAATGCCAGATGATGAAAGACGCTGTTTTTGCCCAATTAAAAACTGCTATGAAAGAAAAAAATGCATTAGCTAAAGGCGTTTTAACCTTAGTAAAGGCCGCTTTAGATGCAGCGGAAAAAGAAAAAGGCAGCGCCTTAACAGAAGCAGAAGAGATCGCTGTCATTAACAGGGAAGTCAAACAGACTAACCAAGCGCTAGATGGCGCAAAACAGGCCAATCGCCAAGATTTAATAGAGAAGGAACAAGCAAAGTTAGCTTTGTTAAAAAGTTTTTTGCCAAAACAATTATCAGAGCCAGAAATTGAAGCTGCCCTTAGAGAGGCAGGGGTAGCACCAGGCATGAATATGGGTGATGCCATGAAGATAGCAAAGCCTTTACTGAGCGGAAAAGCTGAAGGAGCTACCATCTCGAAAATGGTAAAAATTCTTATTTCTTAATAAAATAAGTAGGCGAAAGTTCTTCTTTCCCTACTCTTTTTTTATGCACCGATATCCCTTTTTTTATATTTTAACCATTTTTTCGATAAATTTTAACTTTAAGACATTTTACCTAATTTTTTGGGGTAATATGATTATACATATTGGTAGAAAGTTGTCTTTGACTTAAATTCAAGAAGGAGGATTGACTTATGTACGATTATCATAATGCCCAATTAGATGTAGCAAAAGAATTGTTTTCGAAAACACTATTTGATTCTGCCATTTCATTATTAGAGCCAGAAATTGAGTATTTGGAGCAAACACAAGACTACAACCTATTAAGCGAATATCTGAAAGTTATCATTTCTTCTTATATAAATAAAAGTGATATCGTATCGATAGAACCGTTACTCGAAAAATTAAACAATGCCCTTCTTGCCAGCAGTCACCCATCACTTAAAGTCAATTACCCCTATCATGTTGGGTACTTTTTCATGTTAAGCGGGGATACGGATCAGGCAATTGAGATGCTAGAAAAAGCACTGATTTACATTAACAGCAATGTAAAACATCCTGTATATATGGATATTTGCATCTCCCTTTGTTACTGGTATACTATTCAAAATAAACTAGATAGAGCAATTTATTATCGAGATAAAATACAGCATTTAATTCCGCCGCTTAAACATGCTTCTCCACAAATATACAGCTATTTTCTGAATGTCTCAGCCAGATGTTTTCTTATGCAAAATAATTTTGCAGCTGCCTATGATACCTTAATGAAAATCTGGCAACACCCTGTACTCATAAAGGATAAGAAAACATTTATGATTACCTCTTTTCAACTGGGCGAATATTATGCGCAAATGAATGAACCCCAGTTAGCTGATGAGTTTTTCCAAAAGAGCTGGACGGCGGCTGAAGGAATGAACAATCTGTTGTTTATCAATTTTGCCCTTACTCATATTATTGCGGGATATGAAAAAATTGGCGATTTTGAAAAGGCTTTAGCATTTTCAAAAATTAAAACAGCCAATTTAGAATCAAAGACCCTACTCCAGCAACAGGAAAGACTGCACCTATTTGCATTGCAGGCAAAGCTGGATGCTTTACAATTACGGGCTTATAAAGATAAGCTCACACAGCTCTATAACCGTCATTACTTTGAAGAGACGCTAGAAGATTGGTTACGTTTCGCCCGGGATCACCACACGCCGATTTGCTGCGCTTTATTCGACTTAGATGATTTTAAAGAAAAAAATGATCGCTATGGTCATTTAGCAGGAGATTATGTATTAAGGACGATTGGAAAGATTGTAAAAAAGTACGAGGTCCCCTACGAACTCTTTGCAGCCCGCTATGGTGGAGATGAGTTCATCATCATCGGCAAAAACAAAGAGAAATTCCAACATACCATCGAACAGATTTTCAAGAAAATCCAAACACTTGAAATACCATATGGGGACGATGTCATTACATGTAGTATCAGTTTAGGAGCAGTGCTGCTAGATAATGTGGACACCTTTACCATTGCCGATATTATCCATAAGGCAGATGAACAGCTATACAGCGTGAAGAAATCGGGGAAAAATGCATTAAAAGTAATTTAAAAAGTTGCCTCAGCTCGGGGCAACTTTATTTGTCATTTGATCGGAAAAGGATTCTCTGTATGCGGTAGGAGATAAACCCGTCCGCTTTTTAAACATGCGGCTAAAATATAAATTATCCTCAATCCCTACTAACTCTGCTACCTTCATGACAGGATACTCTCGCCGTCTTAAAAGTTCTTTTGACTTTCGAATCCGGTACTCTGTTAAGTAGTTAAGAGGGCTCATCCCTGTATGCCGCTTAAAAAGATAAGCTAGCTGACGACGATCTATATGGAAATATTCAGCAATTTGCATAACGGAAAGCGGCATTTGGTAGCGCTGATGCATATAATCCAATACCTCCTCCATATTAACCGCTGTCTGTGTGCATTGGGACATGCCTTCTACGACTTTCCCTAGTAACTCATAAAAGAGCACTTGGCATTTAAGAGCTGCCATACTGGCAGGCTGATCTGCACATTGCTTTAGTTTTTCCGCTATCGACGCTATTATACTACCGTTCTCAATATCTACTTTAAAATGTTTATTTATACTGTATTCGCCTTTATAGGCATCAAAACAGATGTGAGCAATTTGCCCGCCTATTTTCTCGGTATTTTCATACTTCCCCTGCATTCCCTTTGCTATATGAATAATTGTTCCAGGTTCAGCTATATAGGATGTTCCTTCCACTGTCAGGTGCAACTTCCCTTCTAATGAAACAATAAGCCTAGCGGAATCAAAGCTATAATAGGTTTCCTTATTTTCCTTCATATTTTGTGGCATTTGCTCTATATAAATTTGTTTGTAATGAACCGCAGCATTTGCAAAATAATTGGCTAAATCTGTGTAATTCATGCTAAACTTCCTCTCGCCCCATTGTTATTGATAATCATTATCAATATCGTACCAAAAGTTTTTTCCTTTGTGAATGATTATCAGAAAAAATATTCTTCTTTTCTAATCAATCTATTTAAAGACTAAAACTAGTGAATTAATTTTTAGAATGTTATGATTATTTAACAAGGGGGAGTGACAATGAATCGACAGCATATTGGCGCTTTAATAGGAGGCATATTATTACTCATAATAGCAATGGGTATCGGGCGATTTGCCTTTACACCGATGCTTCCATTTATGAGAGAAGATGAAGGGTTAACATTCCAAGCAGGTGGCTGGCTAGCATCGAGTAATTATATCGGCTATTTTATGGGGGCGCTAGGGGCCGGCTTTATTTCCAAACATAAAAAACACTTTTTATTAGTAAATGTGTTATTGTGTGTTTCTTCTATTGTTATTATGGGATTAACTCATATATATGGTATCTGGTTTGTTTTGCGCTTTGTATCTGGTTTAACGGGCGGCTTTATATTTGTACTGACATTAAGTATTATGATGGATTATTTAGCATCGCAAAATTTATCGAAATGGTCTGGTTATGTACTGAGTGGCATCGGGATTGGGATTGCCATTTCTGGACTTTTTGTTCCTTATTTAGAAGCACGTGTACAATGGGAAGGAACATGGATCGGGTTAGGGATTCTATCCTTACTATTATTTCTAACAACAATGGTATTATGGCGGAAAGTGGTTATTCACAATACCGAGCGTGCAGAAAAAAAAGAAGGTACGAATATATGGCGAGGCATGATGCCCTGGCTTGTTTTAGCATATGGATTAGAAGGTTTCGGATATATTATTACGGGTACATTTATTGTAGATATTGTTTATAATATCGATAATTTACGTCCATTTGCTGGCTATACATGGGTAATTGTAGGACTAGCTGCTATTCCTGCTGCACCTGTTTGGATGGCTATTATGGCACGCTTAAAGCCTATTCGTACCTTGTTTTTAGCGTATCTTTTACAAGTGTTTGGCATCGTTCTACCCGCTTTGTCACCGACTGTTGGCAGTGTACTCGTGTGTGCTCTGCTATATGGTTTTACCTTTGTCGGTATTGTCTCCGTTTCAACAGCATACGGACGCCAATTATACCCGCGCCAAAGCGGAATTATCGTTTCTATGCTGACTACTTTTTATGCTCTAGGACAAATCATTGGCCCTATTTTTGCTAGTAAATTAGAGCTGTACTTCCAATCGTATAAAGCGCCCCTTCTATTGGCTGGTGGCTCTGTGCTGTTTGGTTTTGTTATTTTGGCAGCCGGGCATTGGTTGTTTAACCGTACACAAAAACCTGTTACAATGTCATAACATCCATTTCCAAAAGTAAGGGAGACTCTATGAGATGAAAACAGTCTATGTAACAGGTTATCGAGCACATGAACTTGGGATTTTCAATGAACAGCATGACGGTATTGCTGTTATAAAAAAAGCGCTATACGATCAGCTTTATACATTTTGTGATAATGGTTTAGAATGGGTTGTCATTAGCGGACAGTATGGTGTAGAGCTGTGGGCTGGTGAAGTTGTTTTTGAATTACAACAGCACTTCCCTCACCTCAAGCTATCCGTCATTACTCCATTTTTAGAGCAAGAAAAAAATTGGAATGAACAAAAACAGACAAAGTATAAGCAGATACTCTCCCAAGCCGATTTTGTGACAAGTACAACAAAGCGTCCATATGAAGCACCATGGCAGTTTATCGAAAAAGATAAGTTCATTATTCAAAATACAGATGGCATGCTCCTCGTCTATGATGAAGATCAAGTAGGTTCTCCCCAGTATGTATTAAAACTAGTCCAGCAACTTTCTACAGAACAACATTATATAGTACATCGGATCAATGCCTATGATTTGCAATTGGTCGCAGAGGAAATGCAGCAAAAAGAGTGGTAAAAACTTCATTTTATAGAATATTTTATAATTTCAGATATTTTAGATGCTTCTCTTTTAATTTCTTGCTATAATAAAATCAGGGGAAATGCATTTTCCGTATTTGAAAGGAGAAATGTGAATGAACACAATTAAAATGATTATCGAAGACAAACCAATCCACATCCCACACCACACATATAGTCGTGAATGCTGCTATACACGCGGTGTCCACATTCCAATAGAAGATTTCAAAAAAATCGTCAATAACATGTGCCCAGATACAAAAACGTATTTTGAATTCCATAATGTGGCTGGAAAAATTGAACGCGGTGAATATTTCAATGGGCATGCGGGTCTAGGACGTCATATCGCAAATTATTATAAACAGAAGAAAGGTGCCGATGTAAAAGGCGTAAACGATGGACGTGATTTCTACGTGAAGGTCGTTTAAGGACAATACATTGATACAACAGTAAAACACCATTATCATTGCTGACCGAAAGCAGTTGATAATGGTGTTATTTATGTTATATATAAAAGGACGGACTGTTTATGTATGAAAAAACACTAAAGGCGCTACTCGTATTTCTTGGACTGAGTAGCGCCTTTAATCAAATGTGTCTAAATCATCGTACAATTCAATTGTTTGTTTCAATTATTGTGCCTCCTGTAAGATCGTCTTATTGTTCTCAAGAAGCTGAATCATCGTCTGAAGAATCTTTTCCTCCATTCTTGCTGATGAATTAACCTCTTTTGAAATAATGCGTTTTAAATCTAAAATCGTCTGAACTTCGAGCATGTGCTTATTTGCTAATTCAAAAGCCTGCTCTAACTGACCGGTCACCATAGCAACACGTCCTTTCTTTTGGTATTACTTCTATTATAACAAAGTATGTGATCATTGTTCACCAAATATCACGTTTATTTACTAAATTTTTTTACATTTTAAATAAAATTTACGATTGGTATTGTATTTTAAAATAAACAGAATTTGGATTTTTAAAAATTTAAGAAATAAACTGGTCTGCTTATAGCAGGAGTCTTGGGATGCAGAGCTTGTCCTAATAATCTCTCGGGTGCTTATATGAAGATGTCTCAACACTAGAGGATAATTTTCTGCTTTTAAAATTTGCTAGTGCTATAGCGAGAATCAAAATCATATGCAATACTTTTCCTGTAATATTCCATAT
This sequence comes from Lysinibacillus odysseyi, assembly GCA_014595895.1. GTDB lineage: Bacteria > Bacillota > Bacilli > Bacillales_A > Planococcaceae > Lysinibacillus_B > Lysinibacillus_B odysseyi_A. The sequence goes on from JABUKB010000005.1 coordinate 92,745, forward strand.
GTTTCAAGAGGAAGTTTTATTCTAGATTAAACATGCTCTTGAGTAGCTCTCTTAAGCCAAAAACCACCTACTTATACAAATCACATTGTATAAGTAGGTGGTTACATTAATTATATGCCTTCTTCTTCCCAACCATGTTAAATAAAATATTTAACACAATCGCGGCTAAAGAACCTGTCACGATACCATTTGATAGTAAATTGCCGATTGTTTGCGGTAGCTCTACAAAGATACCCGGCACAACGGAAACACCAACCCCAAGACCAATAGCACATGCAACGATTAATGCATTCTCCACTGATTTGGCAATTTCAGCTGCCAACATCGTCATCCCTTGCGTAATAACAAGACCAAACATAGCTACCATCGCTGCACCAAGTACTGGTGTTGGGACGACTTGTGTGATTGCTGCAAGTTTTGGCAAGAAACCTAAGACAATCAGTAAAATACCTGTTACAAAAATTACGTTACGTTCTTTTACGCCTGTCATTTTCACAAGTCCTACATTCTGCGAATATGTTGTGTACGGGAAGGCATTGAAAATACCCCCAATGACAGAAGCTAGACCTTCTGCGCGGTAACCTTTTGCTAAATCCTTTGAGTTGATTGGCTTTTTGCAAATGTCACTTAACGCGTAGTAAACCCCTGTTGATTCTACTAATGAAACCATTGCAATCAGCGTCATGACAACGATGGATTCTAGATGGAACTCCGGCATACCGAAGTAGAACGGCTGCACCATATGGAACCAATCGGCCTTCGCTACCGGATCGAAATTCACCACACCCATTAATAGCCCTACGATAGAGCCGACTACCATTCCAATCAAAATGGCGATGGCACGTAAAAAGCCTGTAGTAAAGCGGTATATGACAATAATCACAACGAGAGTGATGGCCGCTAAAATTAAGTTCTCACTTGCACCAAACCCCTCAGCCCCTTGACCGCCTGCTACATTGTTTAGGGCAGTCGGCAATAAGGAAATACCAATAATCGTCACAACCGAGCCTGTCACAACTGGCGGGAAAAACTTCACGATGTTGCCGAATACACCCGAAATAACAACAATGATGAAACCAGAGGCAATAATCGCCCCGTAAATAGCGCCAATACTTACTGAGTTACCAATTGTAATAATCGGTGTTAACGCTGTAAACGTACAACCTAGCACGACAGGTAAACCAATCCCGATATATTTACCGCGCCACACTTGGAAAATTGTCGCCACCCCGCACATAAATAAATCGATAGCGACTAAATATGTAATTTGCTCAGTTGTCATGCCTAAACCGCCGCCAATGATAAGCGGCACAAGCACAGCTCCTGTGTACATAGCTAATAAATGTTGAAAGCCCAATGTGATTACCTTTGCATTATTCATCAGTATTCACCGTCTTCGAAAAACTCGATCTTTCCGCCTGCTAAGGATTTAATACGCGCTAAAGATTCAATACGTAAGCCTTTTTCACGCAGTAGCTTACCACCCTCTTGGAAGCCTTTTTCAATGACAATGCCGACACCCACTACTTGCGCTCCCGCCTGTTGAGCGATATCTAATAATCCTTTTACTGCCTCACCATTCGCTAAAAAGTCGTCGATAATGATGATATTATCATCCGCACTTAAAAAGTTTTTAGAAACTGAAATTTCATTTGTTTCATTTTTCGTAAATGAATGTACCTTTGATGAATATAAATGATCTGTTAATGTTAACGATTTACGTTTACGTGCAAAGACAACTGGTGCACCGATTGTTAAACCTAAAAATGTCGCTGGTGCAATCCCTGAAGATTCAATTGTTAAGATTTTTGTAATGATTTGGTCCGCATAGCGGTTTGCAAATTCATCGCCCACTTCCTTCATTAACAATGGATCGATTTGATGATTTAAAAATGAATCTACTTTTAATATGGTCTCCGATAAAACCTTGCCTTCTTTAACCATTTTCTCTTTTAACAGCTTCACAGCAAAGAGCTCCTCCCTAGTATCTTCCTTACCCATTCACAAAAAAACTCGAAAGCCCATTTCCCCTATGAGGAAACAAGTCTTCCGAGTATATATCAAAAGATTACAAAAGAATGCTAGGCATTTTTCTGCAGCACTTGTCCCTCATAGTCGACTTTTTTACGGTAAGTCGGTAGAAACTCGCGAGCCATATTCCCGCTATTATATGAGTAAAGTCATTATAAAATTTATAGAATGTCACAATTATAATCACCTAACTTTTCAATTGCAACCTCTTATAAATAATAAAATGATTTAGATTATTCGGAATTTAGCTCTATAAAATACAAACTACGGAAAGAATGTTCGTTTTTAACCTACTATTCCCTTTATTTTCTCTAAAAATGCAACAAATGTTTTCCCTGATCCATACTGGCTGAGATTGCGGCAGGCTAGTATTTTAATAGGATTTTCATTCAGTTGCAAGCGTGCAAATATACCCACCGCTTCTAATTCCTGTACCTTCTCTAGATGCGGAAAATCATCCTGTAATTGTGTGGCGAATTGCTGACGGAACTGCTTTACTGCTTCCGTGCCGTGTAAAATCAGGATTTCTGGCTGAAATTCTTGCAGCACATCGCGGAATACATCATACCCTTTTTGAAAATCAGCTGTTTTCTTTTGAGCGGATGCTTCTTTAGCTGAATTGACCATCAATGTATTGACGTTTGAAATGACAGTAGGGGCTATTTCATTTACAGCCTCCGCAAAAGTGAGCACACCTTTATTTTCTCGGCTATGCGCTACAAAATCATAACGCTCATCATATTCGTAAAAGTTCAATAGCGCTTCTATATAAGATTCATCTATGTTGGCTTTTGGCTGTGCATACGCACCTGCAATTACTACGCGTGCTTTATACGGGTTGGTCGTTGTTAAAAATGGGCAAAATGTGATTGACCAATCCTCTCCGATAATCCAATCTTCTATTTTACGTTGAAATCCTGCTGATACCCCCATGTCATCCCGTCCTTTGCTTAAAATAGTGATTTCCTTTCATTATAACATGGTTATGCCAGCAGAAAAGAACCCCCGTACCTTACAGATACGAGGGTGAGTTTTAATCTAAGTCAGCATCTTTTAGCTTGACGATTTTTGTATTGTGTTTGATTTTATAGCCAAACCATAAAGCCCCAAATAATGGTAAACCGATATATGATACAGCTACCCCGTACCAATCAATCTTCCCATCCATAAAGGCCATATAGTTTTGACCTAGTATGACGATTAAGCAAAGGGCAAATGCAAATAACGGACCAAACGGATAAAGTGGCGAAACATATGGCAAGTCTTTCAAATCTCGACCTTGCAACACATATGCTTTACGGAAGCGATAGTGACTGATAGCAATCCCCAGCCAAGCGATAAAGCCTGACATACCCGATGCATTCAATAGCCAAATATACACGACCCCGTCACCGAAGAATGATGCCAAAAAGGCTAAAGAGCCGACAGCTAACGTAGCCAATAGTGCATAAACCGGGATACCTCTTGTATTTACCTTCGTGAAAAGCTTCGGTGCTTTTCCGTCTACCGCTAATTGGAATAACATACGACTTGCTGCATATAACCCTGAGTTACCCGCAGATAGCATCGCCGTTAGAATAATAGCATTCATTACAGAAGCTGCAAAAGCAACCCCAAGGTTTTCAAAGACAAGTGTAAACGGGCTTGTCGCTATATCCTCTGATAGTAAACGCTCATCTGTATAAGGAATCAGTAAGCTAATTGCACCGATAGATAAAATATAAAACAGTAAAATACGCCAGAAAATCGAACGTACTGCTTTCGGGATGTTTTTACCTGGATCTTCTGTTTCCCCTGCTGTCACACCTAGCATCTCCGTTCCTTGGAAAGAGAATCCCGCTGCTAAGAAAATACCAAACATGGCAAAGAATCCCCCGTTGAACGGTGCATCTTCCATGAAGAAGTTTTTAAAGCCAACTGGATCATTCCCACCTAATAGACCGAAAATCATCAGGAAGCTGACGATGATAAAGATGATGACTGTCGCTACTTTAATCATGGCAAACCAGTATTCACTTTCTCCGTAAGCTTTTACTGACAGCATATTAAATGTTAGCACAACCGCAATAAATAAAATTGTCCATGTCACAGAAGAGCTGTCCGGGAACCAGTATTTCATAATCAATGATACAGCCGCAATTTCAGCTGCAATCGTAATTGCCCAGTTATACCAGTAGTTCCAACCCAACGCAAAACCTAGTGCTGGATCTACAAATTTTGTTGCATACGTACTAAATGAACCAGATGTTGGCATGTAAGCTGCCATTTCGCCGAGACTCGTCATTAAGAAATAAACCATTACCCCGATGATTGCGTACGCCAGTAAAGCACCACCTGGCCCTGCCTGCGCAATTGCACCGCCTGAGGCTAGGAATAAACCTGTACCGATTGTCCCGCCTAAAGAAATCATCGTAATATGACGACTTTTTAATTCACGCTTCAGCTTTGGCTTGTTGCCTAACTGATCGATTTTTACTTTACTCATATTCAAACTCCTCAATTTTTTTATTGAGTGTATTTTGGAAACGAGGCTTGAGCATATTAAACATACAAATAAAAAACCGTCCACTTCATGTGACGGCATCCAAAATACCTCATCAACTTGAAACGATAGCTCACCCGCTTAAATCGCGGCAGTTCTGTCCCTATTCGAGTACAGCCCCAGCATTGCGGTAAAAAGAATCCCACAATACTTCGGCAGCCAATCCTTTCATATAACTTCTGCGATTCTTTTAATCTCCGTTATATTACTCATAATGGTTGCGACCTCTACCTCATTCTCACATGAGGCAATTACTATTAAATTTAAAACACTGTATGAGTCTAACATAGCATTTTTTTGTGTTCAACTCTTTTCACTTTTTCAGTATTTTTAGTCTATTTAGAATATTTTTTATCAAAAAAGAGATAATTTTATATGAATACCCCTAATGATTACAAATCAAAAAACTACAATTCATTGGGATGATTGCCCTGTCATTTATTTCATTAGCCATGACCCTTCGAATAACGCTTGCTGCGGTAAATTGACTGCACTTTTTTCAAAAATGAAATAAAGAATTGAACATTCTATAACATTATTTGCATGATGACAACACTATTAGCGCTTGTGTTTGCATATATTGCGAGTAACAATACAACAATACGCGATTAACACAAACATATGTACTCATTTGTGATATAATGATTCATATTATTTTAAAGGAGAGTATTATGTTTCGCAGACGTCGTAAGAAAAAAAATAAACACTTCCCTTTCATGCGCCTCTTGCCATTTTTAATAGCCGGTGCTGGCGGCTGGTATATATTCGAAACAGCACAAGGCTTTGGTATTGGGATAGGCGTTTATATCATTTTATGGTTATTCATTAAAATCTGGTCAAACTCCAGACATTCTGCACGCTTGCGTAAAGCAGGCATCGCAGAGGTCGATACAATGACAGGAGAAGAGTTCGAACACTTTCTCGGTGAGTTATTTAAACGAAGGGGATTTAGGGTATCTTATACAAAGGCTAGTGGCGACTACGGGGCTGACCTTATTCTGAAGGATGGCGGAGATATAATCGCTGTCCAAGCAAAGCGTTATAACAGCACAGTAGGCGTGAAGGCTGTGCAAGAAATCATTGGTGCCGTCAAAATGTACAACGCTACGGAAGCATGGGTCGTAACCAACAGTACTTTTACTAAACAAGCGAAAAAATTAGCAGATATCAATGACGTCTATTTAATCGATCGACAAGAACTAATTAGCATGATATTAGAATAACATCTTCCTTGCTGAAGATGTTTTTTTAAGTTTTTGATTTGGTTTCTATGCGGATATTGATTACTATTTTCTATAACAAGTATAGAAAGGAGATTTTCGATGAAGCAATTGCAATCAAGAATGGACTATGCAGCAAAACGATTTCGCCAGGCCGAATATGAGGAAGCAAGAATCGTTTTCACCTCCCTGTTAAAAACCTATAAAAAACAGCAAGCTACAAAAGAAGTCTGCCTTTGTCTTTATAGACTTGCGTGTATTGCTTATGTGCGAGGAGAAGTGCAAAATTTCCAACAGTTATTTCATGAATATCAGGCTTTAGCTAAACCGCTAAATGATTTGCAACTGCGCATAGAATATTATGTCCTATGCGGGCTGGCAGAGCTAGGGGTCCAGCGTTATGAGCATGCCATTAAAGCTTTTACTCAAGTATTGGCTCTGACGAATGATGAGCAATTTATCAAACAAAAGGTATCGGCAAGCTTATATATTCAACGTTGTCATATTTTACTAGAAGACTATGAAAAGTCTCTGGAAATGAGTGATTTTATATGGCAAGAGCATGCTGATGTCATTCACCCGGATACCGGTCAACTTTTCCATTATCTGCTGAATCGTGCTGATACAATGCTTGCTCTTGGACGGTTACAAGAAGCGGACGGATTGATTACGCAGTGTGAGCGGCATGCTGATTATGCGATATCGCCAATTGAGCATATCAAAACAATGTTGACCCGCGCGAAATATCAATTGGCTGATGACGAGCCGCAGCTTGCCCTGACAATGCTAGAGCAGGCAGAAGTACTCGCGTTAGAGCAGGAAAATGCAAATGCGCTAAGCGAAATTTATGAAACATACGTGAAAAACCATGAGCAGCTTAATAACCCGCAGCAAGCATTAGTTTATGCGAAAAAACGGCTGAAGCTGCAGAAGAACTTACTGCCTCAACAGTAAATATCGACCATCAAGACAAGGGGCTGTGCCATAAGCAAATACTTGCGGCACAGCCCCTTGTTACTATATCTAATAAGGTCTTGATTGGTAGAAATAATTAGGCTTCAGAATAAGATTGGGAATCGGCTGGTGGAAAATGTGCGTTGTAGCTGGGGACATCGGCGGAACAAGCCATGTCCAGTTGCCTGTCACGTTTCGATCCTCTTTGCCTTCCAACTCTTGGAACAACTTGAACTGATGGGCTGCTGTATGGTGATCTACAATGCTGACACCCGCTTCTTTAAAGGAATGCAGCACTGCGACATTTAATTCTACTAAAGCCCGGTCCTTCCAAAGAGAGAGATTGGAATCCCGGTTGATTTTCAAAACATCAGCCACGCGTGGCAATAAATTATAACGCTTTTCATCTGCAAAATTACGTGCCCCGATTTCCGTACCCATATACCAGCCATTGAACGGTGCTGCTTGAAAATCAATGCCAGCGCAGTTAAAACGCATATCTGAAATAATAGGCACGGCATACCATTTCAATTGTAAATCTGCTATTTCCTCATGCTCCGGATGAGCAATATCGACCTCTAACACGTCTTCCGCTGGGATTTCATAGAACACAGGAGCTCCATTATCTATTTGAATAACAAGCGGTAAAATGTCAAAAGCAGTCCCGGCAGGCTGCCAACCTAAATTTAAGCAAACTTCTGTAAACTCCACAGAATGCGGATCACCTATCACACCATCTGCGGTTTCATAACCGGCATAACGCAATAATTGGTGATTAAAAATCCTGACACGAGTTGGATGAAAAATAGTAATAGCAGGTCGCAGCCTTCCTTCATTCGTCGCAAAACGAATATGCCGAAGCAAAGCCTCAAAAACAGAATGCGCATCTAGCGCTTCCCTCTCATCAAAAACCTGCAGCGATGACCAAAACAGACGGCCAATACATTTATTGCTATTTCGCCATGCCACACGTGCACCAAATGTTAGCTCTTCGGTCGTTGGAATATACTCACCCATTAGTTCAATTTGCGCTATTCTCTTTGTAAGCCAGGCATCTGATTGTTGTTTTTCTGTTTTATATAAATGCAAAAACTCTAACATTTCTTGTTGTTTTGTTATTGTTATCATTTTCTATTCCCCCACATCTCCATTGTAGAAGAATCGAAACAACTCCCTCAACCTTTTGCCTGACTATTCAAACATATATATTATATAAATGATTTAATTCAGACATATTTCATATAGAAAAAGGTACCAGGAGCCTAAACCCCTAGTACCTTTCGTATTTCAGCATACCGCAATCGCGGTATTTTTAGTTTTCTTCTATATTTCTACGGTTTTTCTTCAGCATTTTTGAAAGCACTTCATAGACGATTGGTACAATAACCAACGTTAATAATGTGGAAGATAATAAACCGCCGATTACTGTAATGGCTAAGTCTTTGGAAATCAGACCGCCGCCACCGCCACCAAGCGCCATTGGCAACATGGCACCGATTGTCGCAATGGCTGTCATCAGGATCGGACGCAGACGTGTTGCACCGGCCTCTAAAATGGCTTCGCGCATCGTTAGCCCTCCACGCTCCATGTGAATAATGCGGTCTACTAATACGATTGCGTTTGTTACGACGATACCGATTAACATCAAGAGACCCATCATAACAGATACGGAAATCGTTTGGTTTGTAAGGAATAAACCAACCCATGAACCGATTACGGCAAATGGTAACGAGAACAGGATTGCAAATGGCGCTAACCCTTCTCCAAATGTCACAACAAGGATAAAGTAAACAATCGCAACTGCTGCAATCATCGCTATAATTAATTGCGTAAATGTTTCAGCCATATCTGCTGCGACACCTGCTACTCCCAGTGTTACACCTTTTGGTAAATCTAATTTTTCTACTTTTTCATCAGCAGCAGACGTTGCTTTTGAAATATCATCTTCTGTAATGGTTGCAGACACTGTCGTGTAGTACTCGCCTTTAGAACGTGAAATAGAGTTCAGCGTCTCGCCTTCCTCTACACCTACTAGCTCACCGATTGTCATCATTGTGCCCATCGCTGTTTTAATTTCTGTATCCAATACATCTTCAATCGATGTCGCTGCTGCTTTTGCCTCACGTTTTACCACAACTTCTAAATCTTCCCCATCCGTGCGTACCGTTGTAAGCACTTCTTTGGCTGATTTTTCTGTTAGGGCCATGACAATTTGACCCGTTGTTAAGCCATATTGCAGAACATCTTGCTGATCAACTGTCAGTACATGTTCTACATATGCGTCTTCAAAATCTGTCGATACATCTTTTAAACCATCCACTTCCACCAATACCGACTCTACATCTTTTACTGCTTTTGATAAATCTTCTAAATCTTCACTATATAATGTGTAGCTTACTTCATTTGTTGAAGCAGTTGCCATGGCAAAGTTTTGCGTTTTCCATTCACCTGTTTGGTCAATATTAAACAAGTATTCTTCTACTTCTTCACGAGCCGCCGGGAAGTCTTTCATATCCGGATCAAAAATCAGATACATCAAGGCTCCATTAGTGCTTCCGCCCATCATCATCGCTGCTGGGTCGATGTTGTCTGGGTCATTGATCGAAATTTGCAAAATATCGATATCGTCACGCTTCATTAGCTCTTGCTCGACTTCTTCAATATTTTTCTCTGTCTGCTCCATTAATTCGCCAGCTTCTGGTGTGTATGTTAAGTACATTACCTTTTCTTCATTGGAACCCATAAATGAGAAACCAATCAACGGAGTCAATGCCAATGAACCTACTAATAATAAGACAGCAATAATAGACGTAATCCATTTATGGTTTAAACATTTTGCTAGTACGCCACGGTACCAAATTGCCAGTTTCCCTACTTCTTTATGAGCACCTTCTGCCTTTTGACCGTAAATCTGTTTACGGAATAAGAAGTGCGATAATGCTGGCACGATTGTAATCGCTACAAGAAGCGATGCACCAAGCGCAAATGTCATCGTCAATGCGAACGGCGTGAATAACTCGCCTACCATTCCGCCAACAAAAATAAGCGGAGCAAATACTGCAACCGTTACTAATGTTGAAGACAGGATTGGCTTGAACATTTCGATTGTCGCTTCACGAATCAATGCGCGGCCTTGCAATTTTTCTTCTTTCAAATGCATACGACGGTAAATATTTTCTACAACAACAATTGAGTCATCGATTACACGGCCGATTGCTACCGTAACCGCACCTAGCGTCATAATATTTAACGTAATATCCATCCAATTTAATAGCAGTAATGCCATGAAAATCGATACTGGAATCGAGATAATCGAAATAATTGTCGATTTCCAATCACGCAAGAATAATAAAATAATTAATACAGCAATTAGACCCCCAAAAACTGCCTTTTCAATCATCGTAAATACCGATTCTTTGATAGGCTCCCCTTGGTCAAGTGAAATATCCACTTGCAGGCCGCTAATAGCTTCCTCTTGTTCCTCGATCAGCTCTTTTACTGCGTCTACTACTGTTACAGTGTTGGCTTCTTGACCTTTTACGATTTGAATGGCAATGGCATCCTGACCGTTTGTACGAGAAACCGACTGTACCTTACCTTGTAATTCAATTGTTGCAATATCACCTAAGCGAACGAACGGTGAAGGGTTTGTTGCGCTTGGCGTAACGGGAATTAAAAGCTCTTTCAATTCTTCTATCGATTTTACTTTACCGTCTACTGAAACTGCTTGCTCACCAACGGCAAAATCATATAAACCAAGCGAAATCGCCATATCACTTGCTTGCACCATTTGCTTTACCGTGTCTTCTGTTAAACCAAGCGCTTCCATTTTCTCTGTATCATACGTAAATGAAACTTGCTCGATATGCTGCCCGGTAATGGTTGCAGAAGCAACCCCATCGATTTTTTCAATTTTAGGCAGTAATACATCCTCCACTGTGGAAGTTAAATCCACAATATCCTCTTCTGTACTGCTCACCGATAATGCCACAACTGGCATCATGTTCATACTAATCGCCATAACTGTCGGATCTTGGACCTCTTCCGGCAATTTTACAGTATCAAGGGCAGACTCTAGCTGACGCTTTTTCTCATCCATATCAACCCCGTACTCATACTCCACTTGCACTTGAGAAAGATTCGATGAGGATGTCGAATAAACTGCCTTTACATCTTCTAAACTCTCTAATGCTTTCTCAAAAGGAATCGAGACGTCATTCATTACTTGTTCTGATGTCGCACCTGGATATACTCCCATCACAATTAAATATGGGATTGAAATATCTGGAATCGACTCCATTTTCATACGTGTCCCGGAATAAATACCTGACGCTGTAATGATAATCGTTAACAACCATACAGCCAGCTTATTTTTCAGGACGAAATTGACTAAACCTTTCACCTTTGCACCCACCTTGGATTTGACTTACTTTATACAGATAATTATAATAATGACTAATCGGTCAAAAGTCAACGAATTAAATAGGAGTGTCATAAATGGTTAAAAAACAATTGATTATGGAGAATGCTCTGGAACTGTTTTCACAGCAAGGCTTCGAAGCAACCTCTATTCAACAAATCACAGATAAATGCGGGATTTCCAAAGGAGCCTTTTACTTATCTTTCAAGTCAAAAGAAGCTCTTATTTTATCGTTAATCGATCAGTTTTTGAATGAAAATATTCTAGAAATTGAACGCTTGGTCAACCCTTCTGCCCCATCCGATGATTTACTGTATATGTACTATACATATTCCTTCGACTCTTTAAAAAAACACGCATCGCTTGCTAAGTTATTTTTAATGGAACCGAAAACGGCCTTTAACGCTGAAATTTTTCAAAGGCTGGCGAAATATAACAGTACATTTAACGAGATTGTCCGTACGATTATCCACAAACAATTTCCTGAGTTGGAGGAAAATCGAGCAGCGGACATCGTGTACCTTGTTCAAGCCTTCCTCCGCGGGTATAGTGAGCTATTTATCATGGAAAATACACCCGTAGATATGGAGGTGCTGTGTCGCTCCTTATCAGAAAAAGTAGCGGTCATTGCCAAATATGGACAAACTACCTGTATTTCTACTCAATGGTTGCAGTTACGAAACTGCCAAACCTTACAGCTAAATAAGGAGGAGCTCATTGCATTTTTACAACAAGCCCTAGAAGATGCAGAAAATGAACTGATTGAGCAGTCTATTCGTTTACTATGCGAACATGTACAAGCTCCCTCTTTACCTTTTGCAGTAGAACAAGGGTTATTAAATAACTTGCGTGACAATACCGCTAGTGCATGGGTTGCCTACATGTACGAGATCTCCAATAAGTCCTAGTTACATTTACGTTGTGTCAAGGTGGATAGTTCCATAACTATCCATCTTTTTTATGAATGAATTGTGACAGGATATGTAAAAACTTCGAACTGAAGAAAGAAAATCCACTTAAACATCCCCTTGCATGTAGAAAAATAAGGATGATTTTATATAAAGGATCACTTCCACCCGATTTATAATAGTATTAATTTCAAATAATTGTTATAATTACAGAACAATATATAAAAGAGGTTATCCGTTTTCGAAAATTCGAGAAGGGGTAGCCTCTTTCGTGTTTAAAGAAGTTTTTCGAGGGGGAAACATTTTGGAACAGTATACAAACTTACGCTTAGGCGAAAGAGGAGCGTATTTATCCATTATTGCCTATATTTTTTTAAGTATACTAAAACTGACCGTAGGCTATATGGGCGATTCCGAAGCATTAAAAGCAGATGGTTTGAATAATACGACGGATATTATAGCATCAATTGCGGTATTAATTGGTTTAAGAATTTCACAGCGTCCTCCTGATAATGAGCATCGTTACGGTCATTTCCGTGCCGAAACACTGGCGTCACTAATTGCTGCATTTATTATGGTATATGTTGGCATTCAAGTGTTGCTTACGGCAATAAAAAATATGATTACCCCAATTAACCAAGAACCAAGCGTACAAACGATTGTCGTTTCGATATTTAGTGCGGTAGTGATGTATGGAGTTTATAAATACAATACCTATCTAGCCAATAAAATAAATAGCATAGCAGTAAAAGCAGCGGCTTATGATAACCGTTCGGATGCTCTCGTGAGTATTGGAACAGCAGCAGGGATTACAGCTGCAATCTTAGGTTTTCCAATCATTGATACGTTAACAGCGTTTATAATCGGTTTAATCATTATTAAAACAGCGTTTGAAATTCTTAAGGAAGCGATGTTTTCTTTAACAGATGGCTTCGATACGAAACTAATAGAGACTATTGAAGAGAAAGTTGCACAAATTCCACGTGTCCGCAAAGTCGAAGAAGTACGTGGCAGATCACATGGCAGTGCTATATTAGTCGATATTACAGTAAGTGTGAACCCAAATTTAAATGTGCGTGAGTCCCATGCTATTACGGAACAAATAGAACAAGTATTAAGGCAGTTAAATTCATATGCAACAGCACTTATCCATATAGAGCCATATGAACCAAAAGAAATCGTTATTTGTGAGGATGACTATCATTTTTAGCATGTAGCATATTAAATAATTCTAAATCAAAGTTCATTACTAAGATTGTTTAGTGATGGACTTTTTTCGTTTAAAAAGTGAAGGATAATAAAATCTAATTATATTATTGAACAGTGAAAACGCTCCCAAAACGACGTTTGGGTGAGTTTTTATCTGAAACTGAAACTGAAACTAATTAATCTTGGTCTCAAATCGTATTTTTTTTAAAAGTTTTTTTCAAAACATCGGAAAAATCTAAAACAAAAACAGTGAGTGATAACGCAATTTGTTGCTCGATATCTAAATTATTTAGATAAAAATAAACGATAATTCCTGAAACTACTAGCAGAGCTAATGATTTAAATCTTTTATGCTTATTTTTTTCATCCAGCAAAGATAGGGCTATTGGAAAAATAAATAAATAGAAATTCGTTGGATACCAAATAAAAACTAAGTAAGATAGACACAATACGAAACGAAAATGTAAATTAGATTTAGAATTTAACTTCACAACAGACGGCTCCTTCTATTTTTCTTGGTATAAAACATACTATTCCACAATCATTTTTTATATCCTTTAATAGTTCCCAAACCGCCGTCTAGTAACATTAAACCCACGTTAATTATAGTCCAATCCCGTTCCCAAAATCGTATTTGGGAACATCTCTTCGCTTAACATTATAAATGTATAAATCTGATGCCACTCTTACCCAACAATCGGGCGCGATTGTGGAAGAAGCTTCAATTTTTTCTACAGTAATGTTTTAGTGAAGCAGAACATCTAAATTTTACACTTTTTTGGAAAAACATATTAAGAACAGAACAATAAAGAGATTTGACAATTTAACCTAACATAACTACCATTTTAATAAATTTAAATGTAGGTTAGATAAGTGCAAAACAAAAAAGACAGTCTACTAAGAATTCATGGCGATTAGCTAGTAAATACTTATGGTAATAACAAATGGCACAAAGCCCTTTGCTATTTTTGTTGAATCAAACCTGATCCCAAATCAGGCTTCTGCTAATTATCTGGATGCAAGCCGGACTCCCCAGCCTGTTTTTGAAAAAAACGCCGAAAAACTCCCCCTTCTAGAGGACAGGATTGGAGATGGGTTGCTCTTTGAAATGGTACAGCTATCTCTTCATTCTCGTGATGAATACTACCTATTTACAGAAGTTCATTCATTAAATAAAAAAGTATTCATTTTTTATTATTTGAAGGTTATTATGTAATAGAAATTTATTTAATTGGTATTTTTTATCATTTTATGTAACTTTTTATACACTCATCCGTATATTAATTAAGAGAAATAAGTAATATTTCAGCAATTCTATTTATCTATTTCTAAAAGATTTCTTGTATAATAATGTACGGCAAAGGAGGAGTTTGATTGAATATTTTTAGAAAAATTATCATGATTGTTATCGGAGCTGCCATTACTGCTTACGGGCTTGAAGCAGTATTAATCCCAAATAGTGTGATTGATGGCGGTGTGACAGGTGTCAGTATTATGGGATCTGCCATTACAGATTTTAAGCTGGGTTTATTCCTGTTCATCTTAAATCTACCATTTGTATATATAGGGTATAAACAAATCGGAAAGACGTTTGCGTTAATGAGTATAATTGGCATTGCCTCTTTATCTGCTGGCACATTATGGATGCATGAAATTAACCCTATTTTATCTGAAAAAGATCCACTGCTTGTAGTGGCTTCCGGTGGGATTTTACTTGGTTTAGGTATCGGTATCGTATTACGTAACGGTGGAGCGCTAGATGGTTCGGAAGTGTTGGCTGTACTTATTTCACGTAAAATTCCATTTTCTGTAGGGGATATCATTCTATTCATCAATGTCTTTATCTTTGCAGTAGCTGCCTATGTCTACAATTTAGAAAGTGCATTGTATTCTGCGTTAACCTATTATATTGCTAAAATAGTAATCGATATCGTACAAGATGGTCTTGAGAAATCGAAGTCCGTACGTGTCATTAGCAAGCATTCGGAGACTATTGGACAAACAATCCAGGATCGTCTAGGCCGTGGTGTTACCTATAGTACTGGCCGGGGCGGCTTTTCAAATGAAGAAATGCAAATGTTAAACTGTGTCATTAACCGTATGGAAGAAACGAAACTGTTAAGTATTATTAAAGAAATCGATCCAAGAGCCTTCATCGTTATTTCGGATGTATCAGAGGTGCGTGGTGGTAGCTTTAAGAAGCGGGATATTCACTAAAAAAGCAGGCACTTGCCTGCTTTTTTCGTTTTAAAGCGGAAATAACAATGGAATGACAATCATCATGATGATAAACATAATAATTTGTAATGGTATCCCCACTTTTACAAAGTCCGTAAATTTATAACCACCTGCCGTCATGACAAGCGAGTTGGTTGGTGAAGCAATCGGTGTGGCAAATGCCATACCTGCTGCTGCAGCGACGGCAATCATAAACGTATACGGACTAGCATCCATCGTTTGCGCAGCTGCTAAGGCAATGGGCGCAAATAGGACAGCTGTAGCCGTATTGCTCACAAACTGCCCAAACACGACAGTTAATGCATATATCCCCATTAGTACTCCGTACGCACCAAAATCACCTAGCAAGCTAATGATGCCATCTGCCAGTAATGTCATCCCGCCTGTTTTTTGAAGTGCTGTCGCCATCGGTAACATAGCCGCTACGAGCACGATACTTTCAAAGTTCATTTTGCTGTAGGCATCGTCCATATTGCGTAAGCAGCCGGTTAAAATCATCAATATAGCACCGATCAGCACGGCAATTACAGCATCCAATACCTCAAACACCATCAAGCCCACTATCAGCAGCATAATCATTCCGGCAACCCATGCTTTCCCGCTAGCCGCAGCAAGCCCTGCATGTTCTCGCGGTTGACCTACTACCACGACATCTTGTGTTTCTCGTGATAATAAATCAATTTCTTCCCATGTTCCTTGTACAAGAATAGCATCACCGAAACGCAGTTTTTGTTCTGCCATTTCTTGCAATAAATATTTCCCTTTGCGGTTAATCCCTAAAATATTTAAATTATATTTCTCTCGGAAACCAATTTTACTGACGGTTTCGCCAATTAATGAAGAAGAAGGCGTGAGCAATATTTCTGCTACTCCTATATTTTTTGAAATTAATTCTTGCACGTCATCATTCGCTAATATTTCTAATTGTAAATCGTTGTCTAACACGAAGTTTTCCACATCCGGAGCCATTCCTTGAATGTAGAGCACATCATTTTCCTGAATAATACTCGTTGGACCTGCCATTTCTTGATAGGTGATAGGCAGTAAATTGATCCCTTCTGTTGCGCGGCGTTGAATTTTCATGACATAAATGTGATAGGTGGCCGGTAATTTCAACTCTGATAAGGCTTGGTCAATAATTTTTGAGCCCTTAGGCACACCAATCCTGAAGAGCTTATCATCCAAATCATACTCTTTGACCAACTTTTGCGGAGACAGTTTATAGCCTGTATCAGACTGTGAACGGTTTTCCTCTTTTGGAAGCAACACATTGCGGATTACTACTAAATAAATAATCGCCGTAATGGTCGCGATGATTCCAATGGGCGTAATCGTGAAAAAGCCTAGTTTCTCATATCCTGCATCGACTAATGTTTGACTCACAATTAAGTTAGGCGGTGAAGCGATTAATGTCATTAAGCCCGACATACTCGCAATATAAGACAGCGGCAACAAAAACTTTGACGGGCTCACCTTTATACTCATGGCAATGCTTACTACAATCGGCAGCATAAGCGCAACTGTCCCTGTATTGCTCATAAAGGCGCCTACTGAAGCGACAATGACCAATAGTAAAATAAAGAGCTTTAATTCGCTATCTCCTGACCATTTCAACAGCAGATTGCCTGCCATTCCCGCTAAACCTGTTCTTAATATCCCCGCACCCACAACAAAAAGAGCCGCAATCATAATCACTACGGAATTAGAGAAACCTGAAAGCGCTTCTGCGGGTGTTAAGATGCCTGTAATGACAAATACCAACAGAGCCATTAAAGCTACCAAATCTCCTCGCAAGCGATTCGTCATAAATAAAACAATCGTCATAGCTAAAATAATAAATGTTAAAGTAAGTTGCACAATATTACCCTTTCTTTCATAAATCTGCCTTTGCTATTATATAATACAAGCGTAATGAAAAGCCTGACCTTTTGCTAGAGATCCATCACAAGATTTACATACTTTTTACGATATCTTATTTTCAATTAGTACACATCATTTTCAACACGAGAATAGTGAAAAAACCCCCTCTTCCATACTCCATACAGATTATGCATCACCTATTCTTGCAAAAGCGCTTCAATGCAGGCTTATTCTTTATTATAAAATTTCAAAATACTATTCTTAAATATAATAATTTCTTAATGATAATTATTATAATTTAGTAGCAATTATGATGTGGGTTTGGTATATTAAGTATTGAAGAGGTTCAAATTTTATTTTAGGAGGCATTACATATGACTGATTTAAACAAACGTCCATTAACTACTGCAACTGGTACACCCGTTGTAAGTCATGATGATGTACTAACTGCAGGTCGTCGCGGTCCGATTTTATTGCAAGACGTATTCTTAATTGAAAAGTTAGCAAACTTTAACCGTGAAGTAATCCCTGAGCGTCGTATGCATGCTAAAGGTTCAGGTGCATTTGGTACTTTCACAGTAACCCATGACATCACGAAATATACAAAAGCAAAAATTTTCTCTGAAATCGGCAAGAAAACAGAAATGTTTGCGCGTTTTTCTACGGTAGCTGGTGAGCGCGGTGCGGCTGATGCTGAGCGCGATATCCGTGGCTTCTCTTTAAAATTCTACACTGAAGAAGGTAACTGGGATTTAGTTGGTAACAACACACCTGTATTCTTCTTCCGTGATCCATTACACTTCCCGGATTTAAATCACGTGGTGAAACGTGATCCGAAAACAAACATGCATAACGGTAATTCAAATTGGGATTTCTGGACTTCATTACCAGAGGCTTTACACCAAGTAACAATCGTGATGTCTGATCGTGGTATTCCGGCTGGTTACCGCAACATGCACGGTTTCGGCTCTCATACTTTCTCGATGATTAATGAAGCTGGTGAGCGTGTATACGTGAAGTTCCACTTCCGTACGGAGCAAGGAATTAAAAACTTAACTAGCGCTGAAGCGGCTGAAGTAATCGGTAAAGACCGTGAATCTTCTCAACGTGACCTATTCGAATCTATCGAAAAAGGCGACTTCCCGAAATGGAAAATGTACATCCAAGTGATGACGGAAGAGCAAGCTCGTAATTCTAAAGACAATCCATTCGACTTAACAAAAGTTTGGTATAAATCAGAATATCCACTGATTCCAGTTGGTGAATTCGAATTAAATCGCAACCCAGAAAACTACTTTGCTGATGTAGAGCAAGCGGCATTCGCTCCATCTAACGTAGTGCCTGGTATTTCATTCTCACCTGACCGTATGTTACAAGCGCGTCTATTCGCTTACCAGGACGCTGCTCGTTACCGTTTAGGTGTAAACCATCACCAAATCCCAGTCAACACACCAAAATGTCCATTCGTAGTTTACCATCGCGATGGTCAAGGGCGTGCTGATGGCAATAATGGTTCTGCCATTACGTACCATCCAAACAGCTATGGTGCATGGCAAGCTCAACCACAATATAGAGATCCTGCATTAGCTCTTGATGGCGCTGCTGACATCTATGACTTCCGTGAAGATGACAACAACTACTTCGAGCAGCCAGGTAAATTATTCCGTCTTCAAACACCGGAACAGCAACAACGTTTATTTGAAACAACTGCTGCTGAAATGAACGGTGTAGAAGAGTTCATCAAACGTCGTCACATCTTACACTGCTACCTAGCTGACCCAGCTTACGGTGAAGGTGTTGCGAAAGCAATGGGATTATCGTTAGATGATATGGATCTCTCAAATCCATATACAAACGAAGTTACTTCCTAATACGGCGTCCCCGCTTACAGGGCGCTAACACCAATCTGTCTCAATTGATATCCTATCCGCCCCATTACAGTCTTTGTAATGGGGCTTTTAAAATAAAGGAGATGCTAAAATGTCGAACGTACCAAAAAACAAGCTGGACGAAACAAAATTAACTGCTCAAAAGGTTGAACATGTTTTACGTGAGTCTGCTGCTTCCCTCACGGAGGCGAAGGAAAGTATGATTATCGCCTTACTACAAGAAAATGTAGACATCCAAATTATTCATCAATCTACGGGAACCCCAACCGAACGTATTCTAGAAATAAAAAAATCTCTTTAGTAACCACAAAGGAGCTCATCCAATATGGATAAGCTCCTTTTCTACATGAACAACATATTCGATAGATAAATAACGACCGTTACCGTGAGGCAACTAATAATTGTCGAAAATAATACAGTTTGTGCGGCCGTCGCAGATTCAATATCATACTCCAAGGCTAAGCTGGAGCTATTACGAGATGTGGGAAATGCACTCGCGATAAATAATGATTGAGCGACTACCCCATCGATACCTAATGCAAAAATAATAACCAATGCCACAACTGGCCCTACAATTAATCGTGTAAAACAGCTGATAAAGATCGTTTTATTCAACATGGTTTTCATTTCGATGGTCGATAACTGTGCTCCTAATGTAATAAGAGCCACAGCCACAAATCCCCCTGCTACATAATCTAGCGGTAGACGAAACATTTGAGGAATCGGCCAATTTAAAAAATTGAGTAATGCACCTAGCCATAAAGCATGGATAATCGGCATTTTCAGAAAGTCTTTTATAATATCCATGCCTGATTTTGTTGCCGAGATTAAGTTATATAAACCATATGTATACGTCGTCATATTTTGAAAAATAACAAGAATCACCTGAATCGCCACGCCAATTGGCTGGGTAACAAAAATCATCTGTGCTACAGGGATTCCATAATTGCCCGAATTGATAAGGACTACACTATTTTTAAAAACCGCCGACTCCTGCCGATCTAGCTTTAGTAACTTTGCTAAAACATGACTTAACAACATTTGACTGCCAATAAAAAGAATAATAAATATTGTTAGCTGACCAACAACCGACAGTTCGATACGTGTTTCATATATATTGATAAACACTGCTGCCGGCATGAAGCAATAGGTAATTAAATGCGATAATGCTTTTAAATTGAATTGGAACTTCCTTTGCAATAAAGCCCCTACTGCGAGCAATACTAAAATAGGTGCTACAATTTGAAAGAAAATCATCGATAAGTACATCATCCTTATCTCCCCCTTTCTTATTTCCCTTATTATACCACCCAAATAACTATAAACATGCTACAGCTTCTATATGGGATATTTTATTTTTGAGAAATAATAGCTATCACAGTTGCCTATCAATAACATAAACCCGCATCCTTCTAATCGGTGCGGGCTTTGTTCTTTCATTGCTTCTATGTGATGCCTTCTGCTACTGAAGAAAAAATCCGCCTATTAGCAATCCGACAGCAATGACGATCGCCGGATGGATTTTAAATCGCTCCAAAGCCAAATAACTAGCAACAGCAATCGCAATAGTGGGTAGCCATTCAATAAAGACAACTGACGTCGAAAAGAAGTCGAATGTTAATTCAGCCATTAAAATCGCAATAGCCGGCAACACGAAGCTTGATAATCGCTTTACACGCGGTGAATTACGATGGCGATATAATAAACTAAGCAGCACTATCATGAGTACAAGAGAAGGACCAATGGTTGCGACAAGCGCCACGACCGCTCCTAGAATCCCTCCTTGCTCATACCCAATATACGCAGCCATTTTTGTCGCAATTGGTCCTGGCAGGGCATTGCTAATGGCCAATGTATCACTAAATTCGGCTGTCGTCATCCAGCCATACGTGCCTACTACTTCATTTTCAATTAGCGGAATCGAGGCCGGTCCGCCCCCGTATCCAATAATTCCCGGAATAAAGAAGGCTAAAAAAATATGAATATAAATCATATTTTACCTCCTTTCCCCACTGGCAAAATGAATGAAAGAACGAGTAATCCTACAATGACAATGCCGGGATGTACTCCCAGTATAATCATCGCGATGAAAGATACAATAAAAATAAGTCCTCCAATTTTCCAGCCAAGCGATTTTTGCGACTTCTTTAAAAAGTCCCACGTTAAGACCGCCATCATCACTCCCACAATAGGTACAACACCATGCGTCATTCCTTGAATAAATGGTAAATCCTTATATTCACGTAAAACGGTTAAGAATAAAATAAGTGCTACTGCCGTCGGAAGAACCGTTGCACTCAGTGCATTGATTAAGCCGAGTATGCCTCCTACTCTATAGCCAATATAGCCAGCCATTTTTGTATTGATGGGACCTGGTAACGTATTAGCGATGGCTAGAATATTGGTAAATTCTTCATCCGTCATAAGTCCGTAAATCTCTACTACTTCTTTATGTACCATTGGAATCGCAGATGGTCCACCGCCAAACCCTAATAAGCCCGAACGAAAAAACGCGATAAATATTTCCTTTTGCGTCTTCAGCACCGTCTCTCCTCCTTTACAACCGCACCTGTTGCATGGCATTTATGCAACAGGCAGTTCTCTCTTTTTCATATACTAACGTCATGCCGGCTCTCTCGAGGATTGGCTCCGGCAAATTTTGCGTTAACTTGGAGATTCATATCAATAGCATCTACTACTACTTTACCCCTTTTTCACCCAAATTATTGTGAAGAAAAACTGATGCAAAAGAACATCTAGCTATTTCATGCCTTTACGCTATTATAACTGATAAGCTAGTGAATTTTTCAAATATCCAGAATGATGCATATAAAAAAAGAAACCCGCAACTCTCCGCTGCGGGTTTCTTTCACTTTATTCTATTACTTTGTATATGTTAGCACTGCATTTTTAGAAAATGCTTGTAAAGCCTGTGTTGCTTCACCTTTGTTTGTATATTCGAAAATTCGAATGTCATTTTGATTATTGAATACTGTGATTACCCACATTTGTCATTTCTCCTTTTTAAATCAATTATGTTTCACTATTCGTCTCACCACTTACAAAGGTGAGAACCTTTTGCTGAAAGCAGCAAGTTTTCCCGATGTCTCGGATTATTTTGTATATGTTAAGATCGCATTTTTAGAAAATGCTTGTAAAGCTTTTGTTGCTTCACTTTTGTTCGTATATTCGAAAATTTGAATATCTTGCTGATTATTGAAGACTGTAATTACCCACATAGTTGTTGAGCTCCTTTTCTTAATAAAATGGCACCGACCAGACTATTTATATGATTATCTCGTATACGTTAGAACTGCATTTTTAGAAAATGTTTGTAAAGCCTGTGTTGCTTCGTTTTTAGTTGTATACTCGAAGATTTGAATATCTTGTTGATTGTTGAACACTGTAATTACCCACATAGTATTGAGCTCCTTTTTATGAAAAATGACACCGACCAGACTATTTGTATGATTATTTTGTATATGTTAGCACTGCGTTTTTGGAGAAACCTTGTAAAGCTTTTGTAGCTTCACTTTTATTTGTGTACTCAAAGATTTGGATATCCTGCTGATTATTAAATACTGTAATTACCCACATTTTTCATTTCTCCTTTTTCCATTTGATATTGTAGTATAACAATAAAAAATTACCCAGTGACTTTTGCAACTTGTTATATAACAATTTCCTTACTTGATACTTATTCTACCCCTTTTTTTAGGAAAGAAAAGAGTATTGCCAGGCTATTCACAATGTGTTCATATTCAAAACGCTTTCATTGAACGATTTGTGACAACCTTCACAAACGGTTCTAAATGCTGATATAGCAACATTTTTCATGAACGAGATTTTTTTGTTATAAAACAGATTTTGTACGTATAGTACAGTTTGTATGACAGTTTAGCTTTTTTAATAGAATATAATAAAAATCACATATAATAAAAAATTGCAAGAAAAAAGCTCCGCCGTGGCAGAGCTTGATAAATATGTTTAATTAAATTTATTAAGGGGTATTTGGTGGTCTTTGGATAACCTTCTTTACTACGTTCGATACGTTTCCGTAACTATCTGTCAGTACGATATAAATAGATGTATCATTATCAGCACGGAACACTTGGTTTGTATTACTTGGTGCTTCAAATGGAACATATGCTAGTAAGTTTTCAATCTTATGAGTACCAAACAAATCCGAAACTTCTGTTGTTGCATTTATGATGACATCCGCTGTGATTTCTCCTGATAAAGAAGTTGCCTGCATATAATGGAGCTTCATCCCTGGATAATTATATCCGCCCTTCAAGCCGACATCTAGACCTTTACTTTCAGATACCCCGCCTCCTCGATCTTCTAATGATAATCGGCGTAAGTTTGCATACACAATTTCCATTGGCATCTCACGATACACATAAATAGCTTGATAAGCAGATGTATCGGCTGAATTCACTGTGAATGTATTCATAATTGTGTTACTTTGTTTATCCCGTAATACCGTTCCTGTGCCATTCTTTAATGTCATGCGTAGGCTCTCTTTATCTTTGAATGTGCCTGTTAATGTGACAATTAACTTATGTTCAATATTTTTACCGTCTTTGTCCTTCGCATGTTCAATTCCGCTAATCGTCACTGTAGAACCTGTACCTGTTCCCAGGTGTGGTGTCACAAGCAATTCGGCAAAATTCGCATAGCTTGAACCAGTAGGTAACTGAACAGCCTCTGAAAATGTCAGTTCTAGCCGTGCCGGTAACTGTTGCTTGACGCTACCATCTGCATTTGTCTCAAAGTTAGCATTGACACGACGCGCTAGCGACAGTGACTTTGCAGGCCACGAATATTCATCATGACCAATGAGGCGTGGTTTTAATTGATCAAAATATTTTAATGTAACCTTCTTTGTATTCGTAACTTCAGAGCTTGTTTGTCCTGCTAATGCCTCTGCCTGACTTGTAGCCCATGTTTTTAAACCCTTCATTGTAATGTCAAGTGTCTGGTCATGCGTGAGGTAATACGCAATATAAGTATTAGCTACTGGGATATCACTCTCCGCAATCGTTGTTTTATAACCTAGTTTTAGCGTCGCCTCTCGTCCATTCTCCGCTAACGTTATATTCTTTATTTCTAAATATTTATTTAAATTACCCTCCAATATATAGTTTGCTCTACTTTCAACTGTTGCCTTATCCATTGTCGCGTTGAATTTCATCTGGAAGTCGAATGTATAATTACTATTTCCTACATCTGTATAGTCAGCTGGATAATAAAATGTTTTGTCATCTATACCTGGTGGCGGATTATTAGGAATACCTGCAAATGTGAAGCTTTCTAAGTCCCAATCCCTTTTATTTGGCAGGAAGTACTGCACCTCAACATTTGAATAGTTACCGTTCCGATCGCGCATTACCATATAAATATAGTAACCATCACTATTACTTTCAATTTTTGTTGGATCATAGTAGATATTAAACGCATTGCGACCTTCTAACTTTGGATCCTTTCCGTCTCCTACAACCGCCTCCCCAGAACCTGAAGCGAGTGCAAAGCTCTTTTGAAACAAATCATCCAATTTATAATTATCGCGCGGGAATACTACCTGTGACACAAGCGGTTTTTTTACACCTTCTCCTGGCTTTGCTGGCATGATTAAATAATAATACGTTCCTGTATAGTTCCCGTTAAACGTCACTTTATTGCTATGAATAGTCGTAACACCTGTTAGAGCATCCCTTTTTTCTTGCGGCATATCTGCAAGTACCGGGTTCGTCACTGTTGGATTAACGACCAGATTCGATAAGATAGGTGTCGTATACGCTTTATACGTATAAGTCGCCATATTATTTGTAAGGTTATCGAGAATTTTATTGCCCGCCATATCTTCTACATTGCGTATAGTGATTGTCAAAGTATCATTGTTTACAAAAGCAGCCATCGATGGAATTTCTAATGTAACCTTTCTGCCATCTGTAGATAATGTCGCTTTATACGGACGATCTTTTAGGTTCCCCGTTCCGCCCAGTGTATAGTTCGCCACGTTGGTTGCAGTGGTCGGATCTAGTTGTTCGGAGAATGTTAAGACCACTTTCGTTGGTTCACGATCAATATTCGTAATATCACTATTATCCAATACGGTTTTCGTCAGTCTCGGTGGTACATTATCTAGTGCCTGTGTCCAAAATGGTCCTGAGTAACTAATTTCTCCGTCTTTCGTGGCTGAAGGATTACCAGACAAATCGGTCATGACCATATACACCGTATACTGCGTTTGAGCACTGAGACCTCTATGTGTAAAGGAAACGCCTGACACCACATCCTGTGCCGTCACAATCTGTTCAGGCTGTTTCATTATTTCTTCCAACTTCGGCGCAGTTGCTGAAGATGGGAGCACCATATACCGGTAGCGCCCTGGTTCACTCGGACGGAAGGAAATTTGAGCCCTTGTCCCGCCAATAAGACCTTCTCCCTTTAGGTTCGTAATAACAGGTGGTGTACCATCACGTGTCTCAAAGTTACGAGATACTTTTTCTGAAACATTCCCTGCTTCATCCACTGCCACCATATAAATGACGTATTTCGTCTCTTGCTCTAATGACACATTGAAGGAAGCGTAGTAGTTGCTTCCTGTTCCCATTAGTCGTCCGCCTTGTTTATTCTCTAAAATATCCCGGATTGTTGGTGGACGTTCTCCAGCTTTTAAAATCATGTAGTAGTACTGACCTGCTTCATTCACACGCACGTCAAACTGCACTTTGCTGCCGTCTACCTTGTCATCTAAACCTAGAATAGAAGGATCATCCAAATCAGGAATAATTGTCTCGCCCACAGGGTCTCGGTCTACTTTATCTCCATCTTTATCGATAATATTGCCGATTTTGCCGTCATCCTTGATGAAGTCATTGAATACATCACTTGGCATAGCACCTGGTGGAATGATGATCGTATGAATATATGTGTAGTCCCCAAGGTCTGTCCACCCATTTTTCGAATCAATAATTAACTTATTAATATAGCTATCACTATTGATATAGAAATTTTTTGGTGTATTTTTATAAGCTGTGCCGATATCACTCACACCATACATCTTTGTATTAACATCTGTATCAATATATAACGTCTTTATATCTGCATACATTTCATATTCGCGCACATTGCCCGTCACCGTGACATGCGGGAGTTCATATTGAGCTGCCACATGTGTACGGTTTGCCTGAATAATTAAACGGCTAATTGTACTATTCGTAAAATCAATATATTTCTCAATCGTCCCCATGCGCGGAACCGGAGAGGTAGGTGTCGTTGGTATTCCTTCAAATGAACCGTCTGGCTCTTCGTCCACTTCATCCTTTCCTCCGCCCCAATCGATAAAGCCGAATTTCCCTAGACTTGCGATTTTTGCATTGGAAAGCGGATTGAATTTACTGATGGTACGCGGTGCTTGTTCGGCAACCGTCACGGAACCTGTTAATTTCCAGTTTTTAAACTGCAAGTAGTTTCCTTGAATAACGACTTCTCCAGCAAATGTAGATTGGTTGCCATCGAATATCAAGAGCCGATTTTTTGTTCCTTCGGCGTTGATTGTTAGTTTAGATACAGATTTTAATGTATTGCCGATAATCTGCCCGTCAATATGAGCTCCTTTTAAAACAGCTTTGTTTTTTTCATTGAAAAGATTGCGCAGGGAAGCATCTATATAATGTTTTGCACCGTTAATATATACATAACTCCCTGAAATATCTCCAATTTCCTTTACCTTGCTTGCTTGGGCATTGATATTTTCTGCACGCATAATGAACGATGCCAGCTGACCCCTTGTTACTGCCTTGCTTGGTGAATATGTAACAGGTGTAGTCCCTTGGGTAACCCCTAGATCATATAAAGTTTGAATGTAATACTTATTTTGATTGGTAGCTGTCACATCGCTAAACTCATGCGTTAGCTTTGCGGCAAGTTGAAATTCATAACCTAATGTTAAAATCTTGGCCATTTGGTTACGTGTGATTGGTTCATTCGGACGGAATGTTTTATCAATATAGCCCGTCATAGTGTTTTCTTTTGAATACCCACTAATAATTTTTGCTTCTGCTAATGCCGCTATATACGGATAATAGCTATTCCCAGGAGGCACGTCTGTAAAACCTGGATTTTTAGGGGTTTTAATATTCAGTCCTAGTGCTTGCGACAACATTTTCGCCGCATGTCCACGCGTTACACGATTGCCTGGACGGAATGTACCGTCTTCGTAGCCCGAAATATAACCTCTACTATATAATTCCATGATGGATTCATAATGTGTATGTTTTTCATCTACATCTGAAAAGGTCGGCTTTGCTTTTGTTGGTACAGCTGGCGCTACCACTGTGATACCGCTCGCTGCTAATACCGTTGCAACTACCGCCTTATTTACCTTGTGAAACTGCTTCTTTTCCACCGCAGACCAACCCCTTTGCTTTATCAAATATCTCTTTATTATTATCTTTATCCTGTCCTGACAGGTCATTATTACATTTTTGCTTACGTTATTATATCGGCTTGTCTAGCGCAAACATTCAATGTTTATAGAAATTAATATCATTTCTTATATGAGATATGGTTGGAGTTTTCTACAACGCCCTAAAATAAAGACCTATAAAAATTCATTATTTTACCTTCACTATTTAGACATAAAATAAATTTTAGATTTCCATAGATATGATATATTTGATTATTCGAGAACTTATTATAATATTTAACTTTTTATTTATTGATTCTTTAGTTATTTTTTAGTTACATATTACTAATTTTTAAATAAAAATACCCTTTTATATTATCTTATATTATTATATTTTTAGGTCTTTTCTATCGTATTGTTTTTATATAATTTTTTGCCAGATGAATCACAAAATCTCTTTTATGTACATTTTGATTCTATAATTATATTCTTTTAATAAATATATTAGAGAAAGAAGATGGCCATCTATTATGAAAAAATTTTCAGCAGTAATCGCCGTCATTGTTTTTACGATGTTATTATTTAATTTTACGAATACGGCGGAAGCAAAAACTTGGGAAAGATTCTCAGATGTTCCGTTACAGAAAGAATGGAAAATTAAATTCAATCGGCATATCGACCCAGCATCAGTAACTGATAAAGTGGAATTAAGACAAGTAGCAACAAATGCGAAATTGCAAATTACGACAGTAGTGGAAGACAATACACTTTATGTGAAACCAGCTCAAGCCCTGCAGCATCACACGGATTATATTTTGACAATCGGGAACGGTATCCATGATTTACAAGGGAAACAAATGAAGACTGCCACAACGGTTCCATTTACTACAAAGGCTAGCGCAAATTACAAGACGCTAGAATCTGAATATCAAATGGACTGGAAAATCGATGCATCCCAATATACAAATTTCTATTTGGTTGGTTCTTCTCAAAATAAAGATGTCGGTGGTTATGAAACAAGGAAAGGTACATCTATTTTCGGTATTGCCGTAGGAGCTAGTGCTGGTACGGTACAGCAAAAATATGGACAACCTTTAGAGTCTATCAGAAAAGGCAATACGCAATATATACAAAATTATACAGATAATTACGGGAACACAACGAGCGGAACCTATTTAATTGATGATTACTATGTTACGTTCTTCTATGATATTCATAAAAACAATATTGTGCGCTCTGTACAATGGGTTAGTGCAGCAACAGAAGCCACAAAGCCTACATTTTTCCGCACAAATATTACGGAAAATTACCGAGTATCACAAGAGGAACTCATGGTTCATTTAATAAATGAGGCTCGTGTAGCAGAAGGTTTAGACCCGCTGACTTATACACCACAATATAATAGTATTGCACGCCAGCATAGCGCTGATATGGCCGCTCATAATTATTTTAGCCATACTGACCGTAATGGCAATGACGCCGGAGAACGTATGCAAGCTGGCAATCTAAGATTTTCATGGTATGGTGAAAACTTAGCTTATGGTCAATATAGTGCCATTCATGCACATGAGGCCCTGATGAATTCAGCTGGTCACCGCGCTAATATTTTACGTCCTAACTTTACGCATGTTTTTGTAGGAGCAGAGTACAAATCAGACGGTACACCGTACTTCACAATTAACTTCTACCGACCATAGCAGACAAAAAAGAGCCATATGAAGCAAGCTTCATATGGCTCTTCTATTATTTTTTAAGCTAATTCTTTATTTGCGTTTGCCTTATAAGTCACTCGATAGTTTTTATCATTTACTACCGTTAAATCATTTGGCAGTTCCTCTTGAATCTTTTCGTATGATTCATCAGATAGCTTAACGATGACTGAGTTTTCGTAACGTTTCATAACCATCCCCTCTAAAGTATGACCGAAACGTTCAAATACAACTCCATCATAGATTTGTGCTTTTGGACAATTCATCTTTCATTCCCCCTTCTGACTTACAGGTAGTTTCCCTCATACCTCATAAATGAAACATCTAAAGGCAATTCACAGCAAAAACACCCTAATTCACTCGAAATATTGAAATTTTTCTAACCCCTTTTTAAATATATTACCCTAAATCTTTACATATGTCCTGTAATTTTCTGAAAATTTGTTCTATAATTGCATTATAATTTATTGTTTTATAACTATAACTGTTATATTACTATTTTTATTACCAATTCTGTTATAATACAGTAAAGGGACTACGAGGGGGATATGAAAATGTCAATTTTGAACGGCTTAAAAATTTTAGATTTTTCATCATTATTACCAGGACCACTTGCGACGATGATGTTTGCGGATTTAGGGGCCGATGTTATTCATATTGAGTCTGCTAAAAGAGTAGATTTGATGCGCATCATGCCGCCTTATGATGAAAATCATGAATCATATATTCATCAACATTTAAACCGTTCTAAACGTTCACTTACACTGAATTTAAAAACACCGGAAGCGGTGAAAATCATCAAGGATCTAGTTGCAGAGTATGACATCATTGTAGAGGGCTTTCGACCTGGAGTAATGAAACGTCTCGAGCTCGATTACGAGACACTAAAGGAAATCAATCCAGGACTCATTTATTGCTCGATTACAGGCTATGGACAGACAGGACCATTCGCTAACCGTCCAGGTCATGACAATAACTACTTATCCGTTGCAGGTGTTCTTGACCACTCACGCCACAAAAATAAGAGACCTGTTGCGATGGGAATTCAAATAGCCGATGTTGCCGGCGGGACATTGCATGCAGCAGTAGGGGTGCTAGCTGCGGCATTGCACCGTGAAAAAACGGGTGAAGGGAAGTACATTGATGTCTCGATGACCGATGCTACCTTCACGATGAATGCTTTATACGGGGCACAATACTTCGGCAGCGGTCGCAGCCCTCAGCCTGAGGAAGAAATTTTAAATGGCGGCACATTCTATGACTACTATCAAACAAAAGATGATCGGTTCTTTTCTGTAGGCAGCTTAGAGCCACAATTCCGTAAGCTATTATGTGAAGCACTCGACATACCAGAGTTAATCGATAGTACATTCAATGATTCACACTATACACAAATGCGATTTAAAGAAGCCATTTGCGATGCTTTCAAGACAAAAACTTTTGATGAGTGGCTGCTTATTTTCAATGAGGATTTCCACGGCTGTGTGGAACCTGTCTTAACATTTGAAGAAGCCTGCGAGCATCCTCAAATTTTAGCACGCGATTTACTAGTCGATGTGCCAAAAGCAGATGGTACAACCCAGCGTCAAATTGGTACAGCCATTAAATTTGATAGCGTTCAGCCTACTTATAAGTTTGTCGGAGTGAAAATCGGTGAGCATACAGACACGATTTTAAAAGAAGCAGGCTATTCAGACGAAACGATCCAGTCATTACGCGAAAAAGGCATTTTAACTTAAATTATTCCTGCTTTAAGGAGCAGATTCCACACGAGGAATCTGCTCCTTTTTTATTAATCCTTTTATTTTTGAATCCTTTTGGTAAGTATTTCGTATGTAAAATTAAAGAATATTTAAGGAAATCTTTAGGAAATATAAAACTCTAGTTGGTACGATAGGTAAACAAAGAGGTGAAAAAAAATGGCGAAAACTATTTATATTGTCTTAACAGAAACAGGGTCCTTATTATCCCGTGCTATTAAACTTTATACACAGGATCGCTTTAACCATATTTCTATCGCGCTTGACCCTGGGCTTAAAGAAATGTATAGCTTTGGACGGAAAAAGGAAAACAACCCCTGGATCGGCGGATTTGTTCGGGAGGATATCGATTCAAAATTGTTGCGTCATGCGGCGTGCGCTATTTATACATATACGATTTCTGACAGCCAGTACCTGGCTTTACGGCGGGAACTTGCTTATTTCAAGCGGTATCAGCACCGTTTCCGTTATAACTTTTTAGGCTTAATTTTTGTTCCTTGCCAAATTCGACTCAAGCGAGAGCATGCTTTCTTTTGCTCGCAGTTTATTGCAACATTATTTTCACGTGCAGGGATTCAACATGATCTATGCCCGTACTTCACACGACCGATGGAGTTTAAGATGCTGCCGCGTGTTCAATTAGTCTATCGCGGGACTATAGCCCACTATCAGTCAATGCATGGACAAGCCCGTACCCCCTTGTTAAATAAGTGCTTGTAAAAAATAGCCCCGCTAAAATATAGCGGAGGCTGTTTGGGACATTGATTTATTTAATAGCGATTATATTGCTTTCTGGCAATTTTAAAGACTTTGGCCTGCTTGAGTACCGTTTTCGGAAATTGTGCCGTTGCTACAATAAGCCCTGGCATACGCCCTACTTCAATCCCTCCGCAAATAGTTAAACGGTTTTTTACTTCTTCAATGGACATATTCGTTAGTATACTCATGCGGGCGATGGCATTAGCAGTCGCTTCATTCAAACTGGCACCTGTTCCAACAACAGAAACCGGAAAACTTTCCTCGATTTGTTTTAGCTGATAATCTTCGCTAATCTCCCTTGCTTGTCTATTTTCTTCCCTTGTCAAAGGCTTTGCTAATGGCGGTAAATCCTCCAACAACGGAAATAATACAGGACCTGAAACGTCAGCCTTTTTTAAAACGCTTATTTTTAACTGTACAATACCGGACACACTTGGTGCATGACCAGCGACACCGCCCGCCCCTTGCAAAGCATGGATATCCCCAATATAAACCCCGGCACCTTTCACACGGACCGGGCATATCAAGACAGCACCTTCTCTTAGATGCGGTGTATGTAAATGCCCATCTGTACAATGCTCCCGTAACTCTTGCTCTGTTAGCCGCATATCCAATGGTGCTTTAAATAACGCACGTCCTGTATCGCCCGCATTATTAGAAGCCGGTATTTGCTTAGATGGCACTGTACCTAGCTCCGCAATGAATGGTCGCATCCGTGTGGCAACCCCAACTACATCACTGCTCGCTAGGCGAACGACAGGATTTTGTATAGAATTTTCCGGCAGTCGCAAGTAACTCTCTGGCTCACTCGCTACTTTGCGCGTTCCCTCTTTGCCAACTGTTAATGCTACTTCCTGCTGGTCATCGAAGGCAACTGTATAGCCGTTTGCCATTTTGACAGGTGCTGTCGGCGTCTGGCATGTAGCACAGCGAATAGATTGCGGTCCAATCCCTTCTACATAGGTTTGGGGATGCAGCTTTCCGCAGCCAGGGCATTTTACTTTTAAAAAGGGATCACTAATATAACGGTCTACTATTCTCTCTTCTACACCAGAGGCAGTCGCTAACGATGTCATTTGAATGGATTGGACTTCAATAATGACCGCATCTCCTACCTCGGCTCCTTCAATGTATACAGGTTTTGTGACTTCCTGTGTCCCTTTAATAGCGGGCGTCAGCATAGGACCCCAGCAACCCGGTGCTGTTGTCGCAATAATCGTACCTCCGTCTCTTAAAGGACCTAAAAACTCGCTTTCCGGTCCGATTAAGCCATCGGTAAATTCATTTACAAAAAGTGTTTCGAATGTTTTGGTAGATTGTTGTTCTGGTAATGATTCTAAAGGTGTGGAAACATCGGTACTATAATTATTCATGTGTATCTTATCTCCTTTCCTGTATTTTTTTAGTATAATGAACATTTCATGTTAGGACAAGGTTCTGTGTTTTGATAAGGAAAAAGGTCACACCTTGCTATTTTTTAAGTAAAAATACAAGATATCCCGCCTGACGAAAGCTATTTTTTTGTTATATATGTAAAGCAACTGTTACACAATATCTGCTAGAAGTTCAGCATAAACCCATATAGAATCACGTTTCGATAGCCTTTTTGCTCGATATTAAATGTTTTACATTTAGATTAAAGCTATATTAAAAAGCCCATTTTGATACTTTTTTGATGTATGATGTAATTGTTCCAAAAAGCTACTGCTACCCATCATAGCAGCGGCAAAATATGGTTACGTATCTTGTTCATCTTCCGCAAAAGTAGAATCGCTACTTTTTGAATAATCATGCGCAATCATATCTCACCCAATTTTTGGACATGTGAAACACCTCTATTTTAAACGTGATAAAAAACAACCGTCCCTCTTCCAGGACGGTTGTTTTTTTATAGATTTCTTTTGGCTACTTGTTGCAAGGGATCCCATACACCGTTAAATGGCGGTGCATAGGCTAAATCCAATTCCAATAATTGATCAAGAGTTAGCTCTTGGTAAAGAGCTGTGGCGAACACATCAATACGTTTATCCACCCCCTGGCCAACCGCCTGTAACCCGAGCAGACGGTTTGTGTCCTTTTCTACGAGCATTTGGAGTTCTATAACGGCCGCTCCTGGATAATAACCCGCATGATTTTTTGTCTTGTGGGTATAAACTTGACAATGCAATCCTTTCTCCTGGGCTTCTGTTTCAGACAGACCTGTCATACCAATTTCTAGGTCAAAGAACTTTAACACGGATGTTCCTACAATGCCTGCAAATCGGACATCCTGCCCCATCATAGTACGTCCTGCAATACGTCCTTGTTTATTGGCGGTTGTTCCTAAAGGCAAATGGGTGTAATTTTCCAATAAGCGGTGATAATGAGCTGCACAGTCGCCTGCTGCATAAATATTTGGAATCGATGTTTCTAGCCTTTCGCTAACCACAAGGGCACCATTTTTCAGCTTTTCCGCCTCTATAAACTCTGTATTCGGTATGACACCCGTTGCAATGATGACAACATCTGCCTCAAAACGCTCCTCATTTATGACAACTGCCTCTACATGGTCCATTCCGATAATGGCGGTTAAGTCAGACTCCAACATGACTTCTACACCGTTACGCTTTGCTTCCTGCCCGATCATCTCACCCATTTTTTCAGGCATGCTCCTCATTAAATGAGCCCCTCGCTGGACTAATCGTACATCCAGACCGCGCGTACGCAATGTTTCTGTCACTTCTAGCCCAATATAGCCGCCACCAACGACGACCGCCTTTTTCGCTTGTTGTAAATCAAGCAGCAATGCTTCCATTTGCGGAATCGTTTTCACCGTATGTACACCGGCTACAGCACTGTTTTCAATCTTTGGTATGAACGGACGTACACCTGTAGCTATCAATAAACGATCATAAGCTACAACAAATGGCTCTCCGGACGAGGTGACGCCGCTTACAGTTTGGGCTTTACTGTCCACATGCTGTACTTCGTGAAAAATCCGCGCATCCATCTTATATTTGTCGCGAAATACATCAAGAGAACGTGCAATTAACTTTCCTGTATGAGGGATGCGACCATCTATAATATAGGGCAATCCACATTGTCCATACGAATAGATTTCTCCCTTTTCTAACACTGTAATGTTAGCTGTGGCATCTGCTCGGATGATTTCCATTGCTGCGCTCATTCCCGCCGCATCTCCACCGATAATGACATATTGCATAAACATCCCACTCCTTTTCCTTATTCTTCCCCTTTTTAGCTGTTTTCCAATCTAAAAAAGGTTTTTAGAAAACCTATTCCAAAAACCTTTTCATTTAGTACATCCCCATACCTCCACGGATATTAGTAACTCTTTCATACCCCAGACCTTTTAACTGTTTACATACCTGTTTTGAACGATTGCCTGTACGGCAAATGACAACAATCTCTTTGTCTGGCGGCAATTGTGAATAGTCAGAGCCTACTGGCATATTTTCAAATTGTCTAATATGACCTTTTTCGAATTCTTCTGGTGTTCGTACATCAATATATACTTTTTGAGAATCATTTAATTCTTGCTTTAAGCGATGTGCGGATAGGCTACGAACCCCTTTTATCGGCTTAAACCATACTCCAATGACAGCGATAATAATAATAATAAATAAAATGATGATTTCCATTTCTCTCTACCCTTCCTCTAATCCCATAGAAAAAGCCTTTGTTAGCGGCTCTTCACGACTAAGTTAATGGCCTCTTGAATCGTGTCTGTCATTTCCTCGTCTGTATCGGCTTCTTGAATGCAAGCCAATAGATTGTGGCTTACAATTACACCAATGGTACGATCAACCCCTGAGCGTACAGCACTTAGTTGAGTGATGACTTCCTTGCAGTCTTTTTCTTCTTCCATCATGCGTAAAATACCACGGAGTTGTCCCTCGATTCGCTTCATGCGGTTTTTTGTTTTGTCATCGTATTTCATACTTCCCCCGCCTTACTTTTTTCATCTATTGTACCTTATTTTTCTTTTAATAAAGTATGAAAAAAACGCCAGCTACTCGCCAGCGTTTTCCTGTGTTAATTGTTCTGTTACGAAAGCTAAAAGAGCAGCCTCTTCCTCTTCTTCTAACGCAAAATCCAGTATTTCATTCGTTCCTTTATCCATTAAAAAGTAGTTTAATACTTTGACTGTTTCTTGCTGTGCCACAATGACACGTACCTCGATGCCTGCTTCTGAATACAGTTCATCTTCTTCATCTACGTCGATATCTAATAAAAACTCAAAACGTTTTCCTTCAATAATATTTGTTGGATCTTTAATCTCTTCTACAGAAAAAGCTGTAATTTCCATGTAAGTCGCTCCTTTTGCGCCAGTGTCTACTCTTAATCATAATCATTTTTTTATGTGCGTCAAATCCCACCTGTCATGTACAATAAGAACAAGGAGTGAAGCACAGTGAAAAATACCTTTTATTATCAAGATGCGTATAGACAAACATTCAGCGCGGAGATTGTACATAGTAGTCAAGATAAGCAAGGTCCTTATATTGTCTTATCCAATACCGCATTTTATCCAACAGGTGGCGGACAGCCTCATGATACAGGATGGATTGAAGATGTTGAAATCATCAATGTAGAAAATATCGAGGGCGAAATTCGCCATTACACTGCAGAACCGACAGCATTAACCGGCACTGTCTCAGCCAAGATCAACTGGGCACGTCGTTTTGACCATATGCAGCAGCATGCCGGTCAGCATATTTTAACAGCGGCTTTTGTAGAACTGTTTGGCTATCAAACCGTGAGCTTCCATTTAGGTACGGAGATTGTAACGATTGATTTAGACACGCCTGCCATCACAGAAGAGCAACTACTAGCTGCCCAGGCACGTGCCAATGATATTATCTTGGAAAATCGCCCGATTGATACAAAATGGGTGACAAAAGATGAACTGTCTACCTATACATTGCGCAAAGATGTAGCCGTTGAAGGCGATATACGCCTGGTCATCATTCCGGATTATGATTATAACGGTTGCGGTGGGACACATCCCTCTTCCACAGGGCAAGTCCAGCTGATTCAAATTTTAGAAACAGAAAAAATGAAAGGCGGAATTCGTGTTCATTTCGTATGTGGGAAACGTATAACGGAGCAGTTAGCAATGCGTAAAGAGGTACTCTCTGATGTGGCACGTCAATTAAGTGTGCCTGAAAGAGAGGCAGCGTCAGCTCTCGAAAAAGTGATGGTTGCAGCAAAGCAAACCGATAAAGCGCTGGCTGATGCGCGTGAAAGCTTACTGCAATTTGAAGCAAAAGAGCTAGTAGCCCAAGGGGAAACAATTATTGCCTCTGTATTTGAAAAGCGTACGATTCAAGAATTGCAAAAGCTTGCTCGTTTTATTACGCAGGAAAACCCTGATACAATGGCTCTCCTTGTTGCAAATAATGCCGATAAACTACAATTCGTAGCCGCACGCGGCGCTGATGTAAAGACGTCTATGAAAACTATTTCCACATCCGTTTTGCCGCTTATCAACGGTAAAGGCGGCGGCAATGATGCACTTGTGCAGGGAGGCGGCGATCACATTATTGCAGCATCAGATTTACTGGCCCATATGCAAGCGGTTCTTTGAACTAACCGTTAATACGGGATAAAAAGAAAGGTCGAATGCTCTCCATTTAGAAAGTATCCGACCTTTTTATTATTTGATAACCCATTCTTCTCGTAACATCCCGTAAACTACATGATCGACATAGTGATCGTATAAAAACTCCGCCCTGCGAATGGTGCCCTCTTTGACAAAGCCAAGCCGCTCAGGAATAGCACTACTTTTGATATTGCCCGGTGCCACACGAATTTCCACCTTCTGCAGCTGGAACTCGTGAAAGGCTAGATTGACCATCGCCTCTGCGGCACGGGTCATAATGCCGCGTCCTGTATATTTTTCCCCTAGCATATAGCCAATTTCTGCTGTTTTATTGGCATGATTGATGTTATTGAAGCCTATTTTCCCTACTAGCTTCCCTTTATACAGAATGCCTGTATCGAGCGCTTCTCGTCTGGTAAAGCGCTCCAAATTATAATGAATAAACGATCGTGTTGCAGCAAGCTCTGTAGAGGCATCTACCCAGCCTAGCCACTCCCGCAAGTGGCGACGGTTACGGTTAATCAATTCAAACACGTCCTCCGCGTCCGATTGCGTTAATAATTTCAAAGAAACTTCCCCATCTACTCGGTATGAAAACATTGCTACCCCCACTTTCTTCCCTAAAAGATATGCCTACCCCTTATCAATTATTTAGTCGACCGCAGCTCGGCAACGACAATCTCTGGCAAGTTAAATAAACGCAGTGGCACACCGCTATTTCCGAGCCCTCTACTAACAATCATCTTTGTTTGATTTTCTTCAAATATACCGCTCGTATATTTTGGTAGAAATCCCTGCCCCGGTGCTACAAGACCTTCTGTAAAGGGCAGACGTATTTGACCGCCATGCGCATGCCCTGTAAACACAAGATCGATCTCATTTTCTACATAAGTTTGAAATACTTCTGGTCGATGCGATAGGAGTATACGGTAGCTATCTGGATCTGTTTTCGGTAATGTTTTGTCTAGCATTTCCTGTACTGTATAGCCCATCAGTGGATCCTCAATACCTAAAATGGTTAAATGTTCGCCATTACGCTTGATCCCAACTGCTGTATTCGGTAACACTTGAACACCTATAGCCGTTAAGGTGCTATAAATTTCGTCCATTCGATTCGTCGCCACCTCATGGTTGCCAAGTACATAGTAAACCTCCGCAAATGTGACAAACTGCTTTACTGCATCTAAGCTATTCTCCAAATCGTAGCGATTGCTATCAATTAAATCGCCCGTAATAAAAATCACATCTGGGTCTGTTTCACGCACTTTCTCAACTAAATATTCTTGGTTTTCACCAAATGTCGCGTCATGGACATCGCTTACCTGCGCGATGCGGAAGCCATCAAAGCTTGCGGGAATTTTCTCAGATTCTATTACGTGCTCTGTTACTACTAAATATTGATTATTTGCATATAAAAACAATAGAAACCCTACAAATAGCAGGGTCCATTTGAATAATTTTTTCACTATTAATCGCCCAATTCTATTACTAACTTGGTGTTTAATAACCACCTTCATTAATAATATGCACATTTTGCGGAACATTCAAGTAAAGGGCGTATGTTCCTACCGAATCATCGATTTGAGTATTGTAGAAAGCGCTAGCTTCTAAAAACCCAAGTACAGGCTGCATTTTGTTGTATTGAAATCTATGATGGTTCATATCAAAGTACACCTGTAATGTATCATCAGTAAATGATACGGTAGGTAGCTCTACAAACTTCGATACATTAAGTCGGTATAAAATAGTTGGTGTAGCATAATACGATAGCGTGATGGCATTGCCTTCTTCTGCATCGTGGTTGATATATACACGATCAACTATTTGATTAGTATAATTGACCGTTACGGTATCGCCACTTACCGGAAATGTCCACTGTTTTTTTAAATATTGCGGATTGAGTTCACTAAAAGAAGCATTAAAAAGTGCATCTCTCATTTGCATCTCTGCTTGCAATCCTTGCTGAAGTTCTGCATCGGATACTTGCTCAGTTCCGCCTTGTTGCTGGACAAAAATCATAGCCATTACACCGAGAACAATGTAAAAACCTAAGCCGATATACGTATATTTCGGTCGCCAAAGAGTGACGAGGCGACGCCTTGTGACAGCCATAATAATGGCTACAATTACCACAAGGATACCGAGTAAGAAAAGAACTGTAAAGACAACATCGCCCATTATCTCACCTCCTGACGACTGCGAATCCAAATAGCTAAGGTATATAAAACAATCGCAATCATGAATAGCACACTGCTTACTGCATAATAATTCATAGGCTCCGCTTCACTTATCTCCTCGCTACCCTTCAAATTCCAAAAAAGCACATACGGTACAATAAAGAACCCTGCCAGAACGCCACCGGTAAATAATAACTTAGACTTCTCTAGCGCAATACCTGCTAAAAACCCACATGCTGTTGCGACCAAGTGTAAGACAAAGCAAATCACATACGTCCTTAGCGGTAATAAATAGTCACTGGCTATCCACTCCGTATCATGGAACTGCTGCGCTAACCATACCGCAATATAAAAGGAGCTAACAGCCGTTAGAGTCGCCACTGCACTTAAAATAATAAAATAAACAACGGTCGATAAAGTCGCTGTTATCCGGGTCGTCACGACTGACATATTTTCATGCCAAGCTCCTTGACTAGCCATGATTAAACTAACAATCAAGCAGGCAATTAAAGAGAACATCAATACACCATCTATAGAAAAAATACTAACCTGAAGATTCATATACATGTTGCCTGTCGATAGATGCGTCATGCCATCTAAAACGGAAAGAAAAAATAGAGAAAACAGAATCTGTACAACTACAACAGTCGTAAAGCCTGAATTATATGCCTTTAGTTTCCACTTGGTTTGCTGCCAAATATTATCTCCCATACGGATATCATTTGAAGACATCATCTATTCCCCCTTTTCGATCTGTCATATATTTACATACTTCACTTGCCGATACCGGAAGTACCTCAACCCCTGTTACTTGCTCTAGCCTCTCCGGAAAAACAACTACTTCACAAAATTGATCTTCTGTGTAGCGATATAAAATGGCCTCGTCTATCTCCATACTATCAATCACAGCTTTGTTTCCGCGCAACTTTACTGCCATTTCCTGCACCTCATGTATAGGTGCATATAACGTAATAGCACCTTTGTCAATCAACAAAATATCCTCAACCAAATGATTGATTTCTGCTAAATAATGACTGGAGATGATTATGCACCGGGGATATGCGATATACTCCTTCAAAATAGCGCGGTAGAAATCGCTACGAATTGCCTCATCCATACCATTCATCGGTTCATCGAGTAGCGTCACCGCACATCGTGTTGCCAAGCCGTACACGAGATTAAAAACTGCTCGTTGCCCTGTTGACAGTTTACTGTGATGACTCTTTAACGGAATATCTGCATATGCTAATAATTTTTCAGCAAGCTCCTGTTGCCAGTTCGGATAAAATTGCTTGCCCTGCTGCAAAATATCAACAAGCGTAAAATATTGCGGAAAGGCGATCTCTTCTTGAATAAGAATAGTATTACTTGCCACTTTTAAACTATTAAAAGGTTTCTCTCCCACTACTTCTAACTGACCTTTTGTTGGCTTCAGATGCCCCGCCAATAACTTGAGCAAGGTAGACTTGCCTACACCATTGCGTCCGATTAAAGCAATGATTTTCGGTTCCTCTACAGCAAATGAAAGATTCGTCAGCACATTTTTTTTCCTAAATTTCTTTTCTAGCTGCTTCACGTGAATCATTACTATTCACCCCTTTTGCACTTTTTCAATTAACCCGATTAACTCCTCATCTGGAACAGATAAACGCCTTGCTTCGGCAACTAGCTCTTCAACTAATGCGTTGAGTGTATGTGTACGGCGCGCCGTTATAATATTGTCCTTTGCCTGCTCTGCTACAAACATCCCCAAACCCCTTTTCTTATAAAGAATGTCCTGTTCAAGTAAAATGGTCAGTCCTTTACCAGCCGTGGCTGGATTAATGTTAAACATTTCTGCTAACTGATATTGAGAATATACCTTGTCATCTGCTACAAGACGTTCCGCTAATATTTCATTTTCAATCCATTCTGCTATTTGGATATAAATTG
Organism: Lysinibacillus odysseyi; assembly: GCA_014595895.1. GTDB lineage: Bacteria > Bacillota > Bacilli > Bacillales_A > Planococcaceae > Lysinibacillus_B > Lysinibacillus_B odysseyi_A. Next base: position 134,374 of record JABUKB010000005.1, read on the forward strand.
GTACCTGACTATTCGGATTCAGCAAAAAAGCTAGTCCCCTTTCTAAAGGCGTTATAGTACATTACTGTTGTAATGTACTATATATTAAATAATCTAAAAAGTCCATTTTTTATAAATCAAACGTAAAAGTTATCCACATATTCTAGTTCTCCACAACGTTATCCTCAATCGTCATAAAATATCCACATTTTTAAAGAATAGTTTCTCTTCTCTGAAAAACTTATCCACATAATAAAAAAGGCTGCTCAGAAATTATACTTTCCGAACAGCCTTCTCCTATATCGATAGACTAACGATCTGAATCCTTTTGTGATAAATCCGCCTCTTCAATTCGATTACCTTTGCTTACCTCTTCATCGGTTTCTTCACCAAACAATACGGGCTTTAGTTCATCTTTTCCCGAACCTTCAGCTAACGGCACCCGTGATCTGTATGCCGCACGAGTCACTAAATGCCCCGAAACCGGCGCTGTGATAAATACAAAGACAATTCCTAAAATAAGACGAATACTTACATACCCATCATGACTCCAAAAGTAAATAAAAGCCCCCATTAAACAACATAATACTGACAATGTCGCACTTTTGGTAGCGGCGTGTGATCGTGTATACACATCTGGCAATCGCAACATGCCGATGGCGCTAATGACACTTACCACTGCGCCAAATAACATCAATAACGCCGCAGCCCATTCAATCATTTGATTTCCGCTCAACGATAACGCCCCTTTCGATAAATTTCGAGAAGGCAATCGTTCCAATAAAAGCTAAAATTCCTAAAATTAAAATGGCTTCTAAAAATGCCTTTGTTGTCAGGACAATCGATATGATGGCAATGGTCGAAATTAAATTCACACCGATTGTATCGAGTGCAATGGCTCGATCGGGTAACGTAGGACCGACAATTACTCTAAATAATAGCAACGCAATCGCCAGCATAAACAGAGCTAATGATACTATCATTATATTTTCAATCATTGCGCGTCACCTCCAAAATAGCCTGCTCAAACTTTCCAATAGAGCGCAGCAGAGATTCCTTTGCCTCTTCTAGATCCATTGCATGAATATAAAAGACATCGCCCTCTTCGGACACTTCCATCACGACAGAGCCCGGTGTCAATGTTAAAAGCAAGGCTAGTGCCGTCACTTGATAATCGCCTTCCAGCTCCGTTTTATAAATAAAAATACCCGGTGTAATATTTATTTTAGGCTGAATCACCGTTTGAATAACCGACACACTGGACAGAAGCAGCTCCTGGATAAAGATACGGATGAGCCTAATAATTTTCAGTACGCGATCTAAGTAAAAGCGCGTGCCGAAAAAGCGATGCATCGCATATAAAATGAAAATACCGACTAAAAAGCCTGCCATGAAAGTAGAAAAGCCTGCTTCTGGATCGTCTTTTAATAAAAACCATAGCGCTGCGATACATAAATTCAAAACAAATTGCGTTAACATGTACTCACCCTCCTTATTCCATATTTGCTAGAACAGCATCAATATAAATTGCTGGATTTGCCAATGTTTCAGCAGCATCTTCTACAAATGGAGACAAGGCTTCTGCTCCTACACCTATTCCGACAATCAAAACCCCTAACATCACAAATGATGTCATCGCTAATTTAGGAATCGGTATACGATCTTCTTCACTGATTGTTGTTTCGCCGAAGAAGGATGCTAGGAATATACGTAATAAGGAATAGAGCACAATGATACTAGATGCAAACCCAAGCGCTAATAACACATAGTTTTGACCTTCTACCGCACCTTGTCCAATGAGTACCTTTCCTAAAAATCCACTTAGCGGTGGGAATCCGGCAATGGAGCACATCGTAATAAAATAAAGCCAGCCAAACAATGGATAGTTACGAATTAAGCCGCTCATATTTTTGACGACAATTTCCCCTGTCAAATAAACAACGGTTCCTAAAATTAAAAATAGCAGTGCCTTTGCCAATATATCATGTATTAAGTAATAAACAGCACCTGCATAGCCGGCTTCTGTACCAGAGGCTAAGCCGATTAATATAAACCCGACACTGATCACCACATTATAGGTCGCAATCGTGCGCACATCCTTGCCAGCTAATGCACCCATACAGCCCAAGATAATCGTGAGCCCTGCCAGCGTGCCGATTAGCCAATGCGTGACTCCTTGATCGAGCGGGAACATTAAAGTGAAGGTACGGATCAATGCATAGATCCCTACTTTTGTTAATAATGCTGCAAATAAAGCTTGGACAGCTGTTGGCGGGACACTATAGGAGCCTGGCAGCCAGAAGAAAAAGAATAAACCAGCTTTCACCGCAAATACAATTAAGAAGAATATCGAAACGGTCGTTAACATCGGATCCTGACCTACCTCAGCTACACGCTGTGCAATATGAGCCATATTCAATGTTTTTACCGCACCATACAAAAATGCTAACGCTACGAGGAACATCCAAGAGGCTACTACATTGATTAACACATATTTCAAAGATTCTCGTAATTGTATTTTTTCACCGCCCAGTGCAATCAGCACATAGGAAGCAAGTAACATTACCTCAAAACAAACAAACAAGTTAAAAATATCTCCTGTTAAAAACGAGCCATTTATTCCAGCTATTAAAAACAGGACGAATGGATAAAAATACATTTTTTCATGACGTTCGCCTATTGTCGCAAACGCGTATACTAAACATAGAATGGTTACGATACTAGCTGTCAGCACTAATATAAGAGCAAAGGTATCTCCGACAAATAAAATCCCAAACGGCGGCAGCCAACCACTAAAGTCAACCTTAACAATTCCCTGATGCTGTACGACGTATAATAAAGTCCCCGACACTCCCATGACAAATAGCATCGTTAGCAGACTCACTATCCGCTGCAATTTAATATAATCTCTCAAAAATACAAGCAGTACCCCTGTAATAATGGGCACAATCATTGGTAAAACAACCATATTACTCATCAGATGATCCTCCTAACTTATCAAAATCATCTGTTCCATTGGTTTTATAAACCCGGTAAGCTAGTACCAAAACAAAAGCAGTCACCGCAAAACTAATGACAATCGCCGTCAAAATTAGCGCTTGCGGCAATGCATCGGTATAAGGACCATTTGATTGATTTAATAATGGCACATCCCCTTTTTTCAAGCCGCCCATCGTTAAGATTAATAAATGAACCGCATGCGATAAAATAGCTGTTCCTAAAATCACCCGAATAAAAGTACGAGAAAGGACTAAATAGGTCGCTACAGCAACTAGGACACCGATTAATAACATCATTAAAGATTCCATACTATTCATCCTCACTTATACTTAGAATAATTGTCACCAAAGTACCGACGACTGTTAAAGCTACCCCTGCTTCAAAGATCGTCACTGTTGTTAAATGTGTCTCGCCAAGCAGTGGCAAATGAAAATAATTATCCGCTTGTGTTAAAAAAGGGACATTAAATACAATCGAGCCAATCGCAGTACCTGTCGCTAGCAGCACACCAAGGGCTGCCACTAGTTTAAAATCAAAAGGCATGCCTCGGTGGACAGTCTCAATATCAAACGTGATATAAAGCAAGATAACGCCTGAACCAAGGACAAGCCCCCCAATAAATCCGCCACCTGGCGCATTATGACCGGCAAAGAACAAGTAGATGCCGAGTGTGAAAACGATAAATACAATGCCCTTTACAACCGTGCGCAAAATTACATCATTAATTTTCAACGTCTGCATCTCCTTTCTTTGCCTTTAATTTAATCAAGCTATAAACACCTAATCCGGCGATAAATAACACTACTACCTCTAGCATTGTATCGAAAGCACGGAAGTCACCTAAGATGGTATTTACAATATTTTGACCGCCTGCTAATTCATAAGCATCTTCGAAATACCTTGAAATAGCGAGGAACTTATCATAATTGATGGCCGTTAGTCCTATGAATGTGATTGTTGCACCGACCGCAATCGATACAAGTGCCTTACTAAACTTCGCGGCTCCGGAAGTACGCTCTGGTTTTAACTCCGGCAAAAACTTAAATGTAATTAAAAACAGAGCTGTTGTTACCGATTCTACGACCAGCTGTGTTAAGGCTAAATCTGGTGCACGGAAAATAACAAAGGATAGAGCTACACCATAACCCAGTACGCCATTCAGTAATACCGATGTAATACGACCTTTTGTAAATAGAATAGAAACAGCCGTAAAAATCATCACAATCACTAAAATAAGCTCGTAGTACTCAATCGGTGAATCTGTTGTCGGAGTCCAGCTAAATGTCCCAGACCATATAAAGTAGCCTGCTGCCAGAGTGACAAATCCTATATAAATATAAAAGAAGTAGTAAGATAATTTGCCGTTCATATACGTATTCGTTATACGACCTGAATAAGACTCACTCATACCTATGAAACGTTCATATAGCGCATTTAACGTGTAATTTTCCGGAATGATACGATAAATAGGACGCCATTTTGGCAATGTTTTATATAACGCCAGACCCACGATGATAATGGCAATCGTCATCCAAAGCTCCGGCGCCAATATACCGTGCCATGCCGAAATCTTTGGTGTCAATTCAGCAGCCGATGGAAATGCAGGATAAACGCTCGCCATTGCCGGCTGTAAAATATTCTTCGCCAATACATTGGGGAAAAAGAAAATCCCGATGACAAATCCAACTAAAATAAACGGGGAGATTAACATGCCAATCGGCGCTTCATGCGGTGGTTTTTCTAAACGCTCCGGCTTCACTTTTCCTAGGAATGTACGCACGACTAATATTGTCGAGTAAATAAATGTAAAGACGCTTGCAACCCACGCCACAATTGGGAATAATAGACCAAATGTTTCTAACGAGAAAATGTCAAGTTCCATAATGCGCAGTGTCGCTGTAAAGAACATTTCCTTACTTAAAAATCCGTTAAATGGTGGCAGTCCTGCCATAGACGCACTTCCGATCACGGCAATCGTAAATGTAAACGGCATCATTGCCATCAAACCGCCTAAACGACGAATATCCCGCGTCCCTACTTCGTGGTCGACAATACCTACCATCATAAAGAGGGCTCCTTTAAATGTGGAGTGATTGATTAAATGGAACAGCGCTGCAAACGTAGCTTGGGTATAAATAACAGATTCTTTGGAATAGCCTAGATGTAATGCGGCCGCCCCTAAGCCCATTAAACACATAATCAAGCCAAGTTGGCTGACAGTCGAATACGCGAGCAAACCTTTTAAATCATACTGTTTGACGGCATTAAATGAACCCCAGAATAGCGTGATAAGCCCTGCTAAGCTAACCGCCCAGAACCAAACTTCATGGCCGCCAAATACAGGTGTCATACGCGCAACTAAATAAATACCTGCCTTAACCATCGTAGCAGAGTGCAAATAAGCGGAAACTGGTGTAGGAGCTTCCATCGCATCCGGCAACCAGATATGGAATGGGAACTGCGCCGATTTTGTAAATGCCCCTAATAACACAAGACACATAGCTGGTACAAATAACGCGTGGTCTTGTAATCCGCCCAGACTATCTAAAATCTCGCGAACACTAAACGTACCCGTCATTGCATATAACATTAAAAATCCTGCTAACATCGCTATACCACCTGTTACGGTGATAGTCATAGATTTCCGTGCCCCCGCACGTGATGCTTTACGATGATGCCAGAAAGCAATTAATAAAAAGGAAGATACACTTGTTAGTTCCCAAAATGCATAGAGAACCATTAAGTTATCGGATAGGACAACCCCTAGCATAGCCCCCATAAAGAGCAATAAATAACAATAAAAATGCTGGAGTGACTCTTTTTTTGATAAATAGAAAATTGAATATAAGATGACTAAACTTCCGACACCTGTAATGAGCAGCGCAAAAATCATGCTCAATCCATCTAAATACGTCGTAAAGTTAATGTTAAATGTGGGGATCCACTCCACTGTGTGCTGAAAGGTTTGACCCTTTGCAATCTGAGGGATATAGGTAGTCAAAAAGATAAATAACGTAACTGGTACCGCTAGCACGAACCAGCCTAAGTGCAACTTTGTAAAACTCCTATATATAAAGGGAATACATGCTGCGATTAAAAATGGAAAAAGTATAGCTAAAACAATGATCACACGTTCTTACCTCCTAATCATCTCCAGTAATATTTCATTTCGTGTCAACACTCTTGACGAACGATAACTAGAACCTCATAATAGTGATTCATATAGGTTAAAAAACGTCTATAAGAAATACTGCAAACTTTTCATTTCCTTAATACTTTCACACAAAAATAAGTATACAATAGAAATGTGCTCGTTGCACTTTGATAGACCCTATTTTAGACGGAAATTTGCTATTTTCTTTATTTTTACTCGCATATTATTATTTTTTTATAAAGGAGCAAGCTAAAATGAGATATTTAAAAAGCCGCTTAGATGAGAGTATTTTAGTTTGTGTATACTACGGACTAAATGGTGAACGTCTCATTCGCAGGGGACATAAATTGGCTACATTGCTAGACTGCCCATTATACGTCATGACAGTAGATGCACAACCATTAGATGCCTTTGATGCTGAGAAATCCGGCTATATCGAACAATGGCAGCAACTAGCGCAAGAGTTGGAAGTAGAAGAATTTATTATTAAAGATAATGAAAAGCGTCCTATACAAAAAGTAATCAATGAAGTGGCACGCAACTACGATATTACACAGATTATCGTCGGCCAAAGTGCACAAAGCCGCTGGGAAGAGATTACAAAAGGTTCATTTTTAAACGTCTTATTAAAAGAAGTGCCATTTGTCGATTTTCATATTGTCTCTGTCAAGCGTCCTACCGAAGATGATGCATTTGATGTGTACGAAAAAGGGATTCGCGCCTATTTAATTGAAGGAGAAGAAGAATTTAAAATTGCCTTTACTTGTCCTAAATTTGTAGCGATTGAGGGAATTTTCTTTAAAGAAATCGGCACAGATTTTGATAATGGTATTTTCAAATTTACATTCGATCAAAAAATGCATGAGTTAACGATAACAGAAGGCATTGTTGTAAACCCTGAGAAAATCCCTGAAAATGCAAAGCCATCTATTCGGCCAAACCTATCAAAAAATCCGTAAGCAACTTATGCTTACGGATTTTTTATAATCTATTTTACCGGATGTCTATTTTTCCTGATCGAACCATAGCAATTCTTGATCTTCTTCGTCTCCATTATAGTTAATCAGGATTTCGTCTCCCGCTTTTATATCTGTATAGGCGAAAAAATCAAATGTCTGGTTATCAAAATTAATTTCATACGTTGCGTTCGGCTGATAGGAATGGTTAAATAACATTCCATAACCTAGAAGAATAGCTGATTGACCGATGCCATATTCGAAAGCATAATCGGCTAGCAATGTTTGCTCAATGTGCTCATGCTGCTCATTTGGATAAGCAATCACAGGTGCTTCATGCAACAGCATGCCCTTTTTAATATCACATGTGGCAAATACCCCTCTGTTAAATTCTCCATCACTGAGGGACGATGTTTTTATTTCAATCATAGTATTCTCCTAATCCTGTTTTTAAAGTTCACCATCTAACTGTAACACTAATTTGAGCAGAGAGCTTCTATTTTATGCTAGGCAGCCACTTTATCTTTAGGTAAAGCTAGAGCCACAAGCATCAGAAGCGGTAAAAAGGACACGATAATCATGGTATTTTTGATACCGATTTGGTCCATCAATGCACCGATCACCACTGCACCGATTGCCCCCATGCCGAAAGCCAGCCCTACCGTAAGCCCCGCCATTGTTCCTATTTTTGATGGAACAAGCTCTTGCGCATACACAACCGTGACAGAGAAACTAATCATAATCAAACCGCCAATGATAATAAGCAGGATAATGACTGCCCATATTGGCATGTAAGGCAGAATCAAGCACAGCGGAATCGGTCCTACAACAGATAATAAAATCACATTTTTCCGTCCAATACGGTCTGATAGAGAACCGCCAAAAAATGTGCTGATTACCCCGATCCCCATAAACAGGAATATTAAGATTTGACCGCTTTTGGTAGCGAGCTGATATTCCTCAATCAAATAGAAAATGTAAAAGTTCGTCATGTTCGTTACATAGAACGAACGCGCAAAAATGATAATCAACAATAAGCTAAGAGCAATACCCACTTGCTTTTTCGTCAATGGCGGCAAGGAAGAAACAAGTACCTTCTTCACTTTTGTAAGCTTTTCCTCTTCTAATTGCTCCCGGTACCATTTCGCAATACGTGTTAACAGGAAAATCCCTACTGCTGTAAATACAAGCACAACAGAAGCTCCGTTCATACCAAACGGCAAGATTAAATAAGCACTTAACAAAGGAGCTAAAGCTTGCCCTGAATTGCCTCCCACTTGGTAAATGGACTGTGCTAAGCCGCGTTTATTACCCGCAGACATAAAGGAAACGCGCGAAGCTTCGGGATGGAAAATAGCAGAGCCGATTCCTAAAAAAATAACTGATATTACAATCCACATATAACTTGGAGCTAAAATCAGCATTGCAATCCCTGTAAATGAACTGACCATCGCAAGCGGCAATACATAGGGCATTGGTTTGCGATCCGTCACGGCACCTACAACCGGCTGCAAAATACAAGCAAACATATTAAGGGCAAAGGAAATCATCCCTAGTTGTGTATAGTTTAATCCCATTTCCTTCTCTAATAAAGGAAAGGTCGCGGGAATCACCGATTGCATCGTATCGTTGATTAAATGACAAACACCAATCAATATCATCATGGAATAGACTGGCGTATTGTGTTTTATTGAAGTTGCAGTCATTCATTTCACACTTTCTATTTAGAATCTATCATTAATATTATTTTCCTATATTGTACCTATCATTATATTCTTAATTGTCTAACTTTAACATAGTTAAGCTTATTCTGAGAAGAGTGGGCTTTGCCTTTTCTAAAAGCAGAAAAAGCCTCCCAAAAGGAGAGGCTTTTTCCTGCGTGTTCGAGTATTTTACTTACTATCTGGTAACTACGTCCGTAAAATAGCAGCAAATTATTTCTCACAGACTATTATATCATTCTATTCGGAACATTACAAAACTAGATAGCTGTTGTTATGGACTTACGCTTGGCAAATACAATCCCTATGATAATAGCAATTAATGCGAGTAAACATGTTAAAGCCAATGTTTTCCCGTAATATGGAGAAGCTTCTGTTAATAACATCACACCATAGTTCCCAAGCTTATGCGGTGATACATGCCAAAATTGGCCAATCATCGTATCCAATAGCAAGCCTACCGGGAAAAGGATTACACTAATGGCAATAGCCGCACCTGTTTTTAACATAGCACTGAACATTAAACAAACCGCTGTCACAAAAAGTAGCCACAAACAATACGTGCCGAGCATTTTCATAAAATCTATGGCATTGACTGAACCATATAACAGAGCAGTATAATACATGCTTGCTCCATAGCCAGCGACCGCGCTCAGGCAGCCTAAGAACAACGCCATAATAAATTTACTCAGAAAAAGAGCCGTATAAGAAAGCGGCCGCACATAGAGCAAAGTCACCGTGCCGTTTTGGCGTTCCCTGCTCATCATCCCTGCTACCGATACTGCAAAAACAGCTAAGCCAATCAGTTGAAACTGTCCTGTTGAAGCCATCAAAATATCCGCTGGCTGCAAATCAGGCAGTTGAATGACCGTTCCCTCTGGCATATTCCCGACAGACGATAAAATATCGTTCAGATAATAATTCATAAGCGGGTCAGTGATACCTAATATGATAAAAAGCAGCGGCATCCATAAAAATTTAAAACTGCGCCAAGCTTCAAGAAATTCTTTGCGCAATAAAATGGTAAATTGATTCATCGCTCTACCACCTTCATAAAGATTTCTTCTAAGCTTGCTGCCTCTTGTTCTACTTTTACAACAGTATAAGGACTATTCGCTAGTGTTCGCAGTAATTGTGTCATTGTCGGTTGCCCCTCCGTAATCGGCAGACGTACGATATGATTTTTCCATTCGGCTGTCGGCCAGGCACTCGCAAATTTTTGAGCATGTGCCTGCTCGACAAATTCAATAAGATAACGCGGCTCTGCGTATTTCGCATGCACCTCTCGCAAGTTCCCCTGCTCCACCAATTGACCGCCACGCAAAAATAGCACTTGATCGGTCATTTCCTCTGCATCATTTAAAATATGCGTGGAATACAAAATCGTCGTCTGCTCTTGCAATTGTTTCAGTAACTCCATGATTTCACGGCGCCCTACAGGATCGAGAGCCGAGACAGGTTCGTCTAGCAACAGTAGCTTCGGCTTATGGACAATAGCCTGTGCCATGCCAAGTCGCTGCTTCATCCCGCCGGAGAAAGTGGCTGTTTTTTTATGCATCGCCTCAGCCAGTCCGACAAATTCCAGTACGCGCTGGGCTTCTTTTTTTGCTTGTTTTTTAGGCAAACCGCTAAGCACTGCTGCCATTTCCGTAAATTCCAATGCCGTTAGCCACGGATAAAACTGTGGATATTGGGGTAAAAAACCAATTTCTTTTCGTATATCTGTCACGCCCGGCATAATGATTTTTCCGCTTGTCGGTGAAAGTAAGCCTGTCAGCATCGATAAAGTGGTTGTTTTCCCTGCCCCGTTTGGTCCGATTAGCGCCGTTGCTGTATGTGGTTCTAACGTAAAATTCACATCATTTACAACAGTCTGTGCTCCAAATGTTTTCGTCAACTGTTCCACATGAATCATGTCGTTTTTCTCCCAAATATAAAATAAATAATCGGCCCTATTGTATTTAAAAGCAGTATAACGATCACCCACACCCATTTTGGTCCATTCGTGGCATGGATACGCGCTAAGTCTACCAGCGCAACAATCGCTAAAATAAATTGTACAATCAATAATGGCGCAATTAACGCCCAGTTAATCGAATCTAACATCTTACACCTAACCTCCTTATATTTTTAGTTGATGCTGTAAATTCATCATAATATTTTTAAAATCCGCTCTCTCTTGTAACGCAGCTAGTGCCGGGTTGTCGAGAATGGTACTAATCATACTTTCCTTAATCGAATGCTCATCTCTTGGCATTACGCTAGTCAGCTGCATCTCTGACTGCAGCCATTTCTCTAATAAATAAAAGTAATCATCTCCCCTTGAAATAGAAGTGATTTTAAATGTTGGGCACAGGTTGGCGTATTTCTTTAAGTATTGAATTGCTTCCTCTGGACGGTTTTGCATTGCGTAACCGGTTAGCGCTCTCACATAAAAAATAAGTGTTGCGTTCATATTAATTTTTTTAAAGTTAAAAACCTCTAGCGTATGTTCAATACGCCGGACTGCTTGATCAAAGTAGATAGTATTGCCTACTTCTAGCATTAAGAGCTCCGTCGCTGTTGAAACCGAAAAAACTAGATTTTGATACAGGCTCACCTGCATGACAGCCTTGGCCCTTTCATTCTGACCTAGCATCATATGCGCCCGGGCAATCAGTTGATCCACGCCGTATTGCACCTGCACATCCTCCCCAAACTGAGCCAGTACCTCATCCGCTTTTCCTTGCATTAATAAGGCATGAGCTTCGAGTATCGTTGCTTCCATCGTGAGGCTATAATCACCGCTTGCCTCGCGTACTCGCTGGCATAATTCTTGAATACGCAATGCGATTTTCAATGGCTCGGGGGCTTTTGGAGCATAATTTAAGTACAATTGCGACATTTTAACCAGCAATGGAAAACAGGCATAGTATTCTTGCAATAGCTGTTCAATTTGCAGCTCCACTTCTTCAAAAGGCTTTGTTGCAAATTGCTGGGCTAATTCTGCATACATCGCAATAATGCGTTCCTTTGTCAACTGTGGCTTATAGCCTAATAATGTATCAATGGAAATATTGAAATAGGTAGCCAACTTCGGCAACAACATAATATCCGGATAGCTCTGCCCTTTCTCCCATTTTGAAACGGCAGCACGTGATACCCCTGCATATTGGGCAATTTGCTCTTGCGTAACCCCTAACTCTTTGCGGCGACTTGAGAAAATGGTCGAAAATTGAAAGTGGTTCATTTTTATCACCTCTTACATTTACTATAATAAATGGAAGAAAGAATGAATAGCGATTCTGCGTATCTTTTTATGTCATTTGTCAACTATTGGTTTCCAAATGATAACAATGTTTCTTTATCAATATGAAGGGGTAGTATTGAAAAGTGATTTCTAATTAATAAGGATAAAAACCTGAACTTCCATTAACTTCATGAGTCACTTGGTGTTTTTTATATCAACATAAATTATTTGCATAAAAAAACTGCAGGCATACTCATCGTTCTTTGAGTATGCCTACAGTTTAAACCTATCTTAGTATGGGTATTATTTAGTGATTTAAAATAATCCCTGGATGTCCTCATATTTTGGTAATGCCGTCAATGCGCCCGGCTTTGTCGCCGCCATAGCTCCTAATTTGTTCCCGAACGCGACACAGTCCGTTAATGATTCCACTGTAGTGGGCAAGCCATTAAAATGTACATAACGTAAAATCCCTGCCATAAAGGCATCTCCCGCTCCTGTTGTATCTACAGGTACTACCTTTTCTACAGGTACATGGATCACTTCGCCGTTTAATACTGCATATGCCCCGTCTGCGCCAACAGTAATTAAAATGATCGGTACATGTAGCGGGCGTAACCTTTCAATTCCCTCTGCAATGGAATTTGTTTCTGTTAAGAAAAATAATTCCTCATCTGTCAGTTTTAAAATATGAGCATCGGTGAAAAACGATGCGACCGTTTTACGGCAGTATGCTTCACTGCTCCAGCGCAATGGACGGATATTGGCATCGATCGCTAAAATAGCGCCGTTACGTTTTGCCATTTCCACTGCCGCGCGTGTTGTCTCCAGCGCTGTCGGTTGAAACATCGTACCTGAACAACAGTTAAAAATACTAGCACGTTGAAAAGCTTCTTCATTTAACTGCTGGGGTGTCACTTGTAAATCCGGTGTCTCATCGACATAATCTTTAAACACACGTTCACAATTCTCTGTTAAATGCACGTATACCCCGCTGACACGCTTTTCTGGAACATACACGGCATAATCCAAGTTCACGCCTTCATTTTTAATTTCGTTCCGTACAAATTCCGATGTTTCATCATCGCCTGTAATCGTCACTAACGCAGATGGTGCCCCAATGCGACTAATACCGGCTGCAACATTGATTGTCGCGCCTCCCAAATACTTTGTGAATGATGTGTTGGTTGTATCGTTTGCTATATAATCGACAAATGCATCGCCATAAACAAGTATAAAATCTTTCTCTGACTGATTCATCAGTAGTCTAACCTCCGAGGATAATATTCTATATAGAGTATCATAAAATCATATAATTACTAAAGTTTTGTACTATTCAAACTTAATGAAAAAATATCCTTTTCAAGATTGTTCGTTATAATTTTGATATACTGAGTGTTGTGAAAAGGAGAGAAAAATAATGAATGTTCATATACGGCAAGCAACCCCTGATGATGCATCAAAAATTGCACCTCTTATTTATGAGGCAATCGGGGATATTGCCAATCGCTTAACAGGCGAACAAACACCCTCTGCTATTGTGGGTACATTGGAAACCATGATTCAATCCGAAAACAATCGCCATACCTATCGTCATACATTTGTAGCAGAGGATGATGATTTGCTAGGTATTATCGTGCTGTATGACGGCAAGCAAGGGCGACAGTTGGACAGGCTCTGGGTAGAGGAACTCCACAGAAAGGGACACTCTATCTCCATTGATCCGGAGGCACATTTGGCAGAATATTATATCGATACTGTTTGTGTTACGCCACAGGCACGTGGAAAAGGGATCGGTACGGCCCTCTTGCAATTTGCAGAGCAACAAGCTCGCAAGCTCGGCTATAAACAGCTTTCTTTAAATGTCGAACAACAAAAGCAACAAGCCCGGAAACTTTATTTGTCACTAGGCTTTCAAGTCACCGAGCCTTGGACAATTATTGGGGCAGATTTTGATCATATGGTAAAGGAATTATAGAATGAATGCTTCTTTTTTATATCCACTATTAATTGTAATTGCCTCAAGTAGCTACGGCATCTTATCTACTATTGTCAAGCTAGCGATCCATGATGGCTATACTTCAGCAGAAGCTGTCACCAGCCAGTATTTTTTTGGCTTTCTATTGGCGTTTATTTTACTGATTGTCACGCAAAGATCCTTGCCTCGCTTAAATAAAAAAGGGATTGTCACACTATTATTGGCTGGGATTTGCACTGCCACTACTGGTATTGTCTATGGTTATTCTTTAAATTATTTACCGGCTTCACTGGCTGTAGTCATGCTGTTTCAATTTACATGGATAGGATTATTTCTCGACTGTGCCTTGAAAAAGCGCTTGCCTAGTCGTCTGGAAATTTTTTCACTTATCTTTTTATTAACTGGAACTATTTTCGCTGCCGGGATTTTCGAGTTAGATTTAACAAGCATTGCTTGGCAAGGCTGGGCTTGGGGCTTAAGTGCAGCATTTAGTTTCTCTGTTTTTATTCAAATTAATTCTCGTCCGGTGCAGGGAGTAACGACCATTTCCCGCACATTTATCGTTTCCGTTGTCGCGTTAGTCGTCATTTCTATTTTCTTATCACCAGAAATTATATGGAATGGCCAACTAACAAACGGGCTTTGGACATATGGCTTAGCTCTTGGATTATTCGGGATTATTTTACCCATTTTACTATTCTCCATCGCTGGTCCAAAGGTAAGCGGCGGGCTTGCTTCCATCTTAAGTGCAATGGAGTTACCTGTTGCAATCCTGGCTTCTGTCATTGTATTAAAGGAAATGATCACAGCACTCCAACTGTTTGGAATTGTCCTCGTACTGATCGGAATGAGTTTGCCTTCTATCTTTAGTATGCGAAAAAATAATATGAAAAAGGGTGTAAACATATAGTTTACACCCTTTTTCTATGGGGTTCTTTTTATTCTTCCCTTCCTTATCCTATTTCAATCATTCTTATGAACCAAGAGCTTTCCGGCTCTACGCATTATTTTTTTCTATCTATTAAGAATTGTTCTTACAATTGTGCCCTGTGTCTAGGTAGATTATCTGCTCTTTACCTTCTATAATGAAACTATTACGATCTAACTGGAGGGGAAATTCATGTTTTTTCAAAATTACCGCAAGCATATCAATGAAATAGAAGGGGTTCAATTTCCATCAAATAGCTATCGCCAAATGGTATTACAGCCTGCATATGATGAGGCAAAGCGCCATTTTCTAACGTCAATGGTGCAAATTCATATTGCCCATTTAAAAATGTTAGAGGAACAACAGCTCGTCTCGCCTGAGGATGCCAAAGTAATTGGGAAAGCATTGAATTCGTTAGACTTAGAATATTATAAAACACGAGATTACAATCCGCAGTTTGAGGATTTGTTTTTCCGTATTGAAAATAAATTAATTGAACTAGGCGGCGATGTAGCAGGCAATTTACACATTGCCCGTAGCCGCAATGACATGGGGATCGCTATTTACCGCATGACATTACGTAAAAAGATGCTATCTCTTATGCAGGAGCTGCTGTCGCTACGTTCTTCATTGATTGCCTTTGCAGAAGAACATGTGGAAACGATTATGATCGGCTATACACATACACAGCAAGCGCAGCCTACTACATTTGCGCACTATTTAAAAGCGGTGATCGACCAGCTGACACGGGATTTCAAGCGTATGCAGCACGCTTACGGGACAATTAATAAAAGCAGTATGGGAGCCGCTGCTTTGACAACAACCGGTTTCCCTATTAGCCGTGAGCGTATGCAGGAGCTGCTGGCCTTTGACGGAATTATTGAAAATGCATGGGATGCAGTAGCAGGTGCTGATTATATCGCTGAGGCCGCTAGTGTGGTACAACTAGCTGCGCTGAATTTGGGTCGTACATCACAGGATTTCTTATTATGGGCTACACAGGAGTTCAATGCCTTCCGATTAGCCAGCCCATATGTTCAAATTAGCTCGATTATGCCTCAAAAGCGTAATCCTGTTTCAATTGAACATACTCGTTCCTTATTGTCATCAGTGGTTGGGGATACAGGGACTGTATTACAAATGATTCACAATACGCCATTTGGTGATATTGTGGATACAGAAGATGATATGCAGCCATTTTTATGGCGTAGCATGGACCGTTTAATTGGGATCTATAAATTATTTGGCAGTTTAGTTATTACAATGAATGTAAATAAGGACAATTTATTATTACGCGCGAAAAATAGCTTCGCCAATGTAACCGAGCTAGCCGATACACTTGTGCG
This sequence comes from Lysinibacillus odysseyi, assembly GCA_014595895.1. GTDB lineage: Bacteria > Bacillota > Bacilli > Bacillales_A > Planococcaceae > Lysinibacillus_B > Lysinibacillus_B odysseyi_A. The sequence goes on from JABUKB010000005.1 coordinate 150,665, forward strand.
TTCAGAAAATATTTCATTCCGCCAATCGCATAGTATTGTCAGCCGTTGCGTACGCGTACTTGTCGAAGCCGGAGAAGAATCCTTAGCTAATTTAACTTGGGAAGTTGCCAACACAGTATCTATCGAGATTACAGGGAAGCCGTTACAAATTTCCCAAGACAATTTTTACAATGCCTTAAAGCCAGAATACTTTGTTGAAGTACGTAAAGTGCTTGGCGGACCAGCCCCTGATACGATGCGCGAATCACTAAAAGCAGCAGCTGAAAACTCTGTTGTTTTAGAACAATGGCTAGAAGAGAAAAACAAGGCCATTGCAGAAGCAGAACAACAATTAACTACTATTTTACAAGGTTGGCAGACACATGAATAAACTTATACTGGCAATCGATGGTGGTGCGACAAAAACAACGCTTGTCGCAATGCAAGACGGGACGGAAATCTTTTCCGCTACGACAACAGGTTCCAATTACCAAGCAATTGGCACTGCACAAGTCCAAAAAGCCTTTGAACTTTTGTGGCAGCAACTGGCCCAAGCCGTACCTGACCGTGATGTCGCAGTAGCCTGTTTTGGCATTGCCGGCATCGATACGAAATTGGATACGCAAATCGTAGAGGAAGTCATTCACAAGAGTATCATGTCCTCACCGTTTCACGTGGAAAAATGTATCATAGAAAATGATGTAGAAGCTGCTTTACGCGGAATGAGCACTCCCCCAGCGACCCTATTAATAGCAGGTACAGGCTCTATCTGTTATAGCTGCACGAAAGAGCGAGTTGTACGCGCTGGGGGCTGGGGACATCGTGTGGGAGACGAAGGCAGTGGTTATTGGATTGGTCAACAAATCGGACGAGCCATCATGCGACAAAAGGATGGTCGAAGCGAACCGACGCTGTTAACGGATTTTGTGCTACAAGGTTTGTCCTTTACAGAGGTCGACGAATTGTATAATTGGCTGTACGCTGCCGATTATACGAATGCCCGGCTTGCTAGCCTAACTTCTTATCTCGAACCTGCTGTTGCGGCAAATGACTTTGCCGCCCTGCAAATTGCCAAGGAGGCAGCTGCTAGCTTAGCCGAACTAGTCATTGCTACCTTGCAGCAGGCTGGCTACCAGTCCGGGGCTCATACGGTTTATTTAAATGGAGGTGTACTGAAGCACAACCCGCTTATCTATACTTTGCTGACAAAGCAATTACGGGCTATTTATCCAAATCTCGGATATGAGCTATGTCACTTGCAGCCAATTGATTATATGATTCAACGTGCTCAAAAGGAGTACACAGAATAAGTACTCCTTTTGTTTGTTTTTCTTATCCAATGCTATAATATAGTTTGATATTCTATTAGAGCAGGTGACCTATGAAGGCTTATATAATCGATATTACGTTTCAAGAGATCCATCCACGTGTCTGGCGTCGTGTTGTCTTGCCCGCCAATGCTACTTTCAATCGCTTACATGAAACGATTCAGCACGTGACCAATTTTCAAAGTATATTAGAACCTTATCATTTTTTTGCATTTGCCATTGATGGGTTATTCATTACAAACAATGAAGAAATTTTAACGGCTTATAAAGGAAAAAGCTTTGCAGGTGGCAAAGTGCGTGCAGCCAATCGGATTAAAATCGATACATATTTAGAAACGCATCGGAAACTTGTCTATCACTATGACTTTGGCGATGACTGGTATATTGATATTGAATTGAAGGATATTGTGGAGGACTATCATTTTGGTTTCCCTACATTATTGGATTATGAAGGAACGGCTCCCCCTGAGGATGTGGGCGGTGCCTCTGGCTATGCACAATTTTTAGCAATTTACCATAATATGGAACACCCTAAACATGAGGATATACAACAATGGGCTTCCACTATGCGCTATATCCCGACCGATACAGCGGCCATTAATGATTCCTTGAAATATGTAAAATACCAAAAGACAGCATGGGAACATATTGATCACGAAAACCACAATATTATATCAGATAAATATCGTGGTCCACAGGCAAGCAAGCCTTCCGAAAATGAGGAACTTTTATCCTATGCCATTGCTTGTGCTCATTTATATGGTTATATTGAATTCACTGATTTTGTACGTATTTATAATGATCAAAATGACGCAACTTTGTCTGTTTCGCAGTTGAAAAGTCTGCTGCCAACCTCCGCATTAGAGAAAAAAGGTATTGTTGTAACAGTCGATGCGATTATGCATGAAGTACTGAAGCAGGAAAATGTAACAGTATTCAAACACCTAACCGCTTCGAAACCGTTTTATGTTCCTGAAAAAGAAGTTTTATTACAGTATGTGGATGATTTTTACTATGAAAAAACACCATACCAACAAACATTAGCGCAAATGCTAGCACAAGATTTTTACGGTGGCAGCACCATCATGGTCCAGCAAGAGGTAGCCGAAATAGTTGGTTTATTACAGGTATTCCGTTCAGATCTCACACAAATTCTTCAGCAATTTATTTATAAGCACCGATTGACATCAGCCGAAAAAATAAAGCAATATGCACAGATTATTAATTACATCGGCAGTACGACTCGTCTTTGGGAGCACCGTGGTCATACTACGGACGAATTATTCCGCTTGCAATCAAAAGTGCCCGCAGTTAAACCTATCGATCCTAAAAATCAAATCGGACGCAATGATCCTTGCTTATGCGGCAGCGGGAAAAAATATAAGAAATGCTGTGCTAATGCATAAGAAAGAGCCAGAACCTAAAATGCGTTCTGGCTTTTTCTTAGAAATTAATCTGTAACGTTTTCTCGTATGGTTTTATATAATACACGCCCCCAATGCGTAACTTATCTGCCGAGGCAGCTGTATCAAACACTAAAGTTCGATTCTCTGAATCATACATTTCCGTCGTCTCTAACGGAATATCCCCTTTCCCTGTTATAAGGACAACATCATCGAAATAAACATTCGCTTCTGAATCAATCGTCACATATGTTTTCTCGTCTTGTCTTATACTTACTACTTCTAACCAGCTATCACCAATCGTCCATGTTCCTGCTAATCCCACTTCTGCATCTGTTTCTGTATAACCATTGAATGTATCCACACGTACCTCTAATTGCTCCGTACCAGTCGGAATCGCTTCATACATCAATTCAAAAGAAGAGCCAAAGATGCCGCTTTTATGCCCTATTTGAATAGGTTCCAAAACCTGGCCGTCTACTAATAATTGAATGCCTTCCAAATGTAAAGGGAAATTCCGTTCATCCTCTTTTGTCAGCTTTCCCTTTAGAACAGTTGATGCCTGTGTAGCAATCATTTCTGTAAATTTCAGTTCTCCAAAATCATAAGCTACCGTTTGGTTAATGTTCTTCTTTAAAATGGTCGGTACAGCGGCAGAAGCTTGATACGGGATGGTCATCTCTTCTTTTTCTTCTAGCCCCTCTATATGAATTGTCAAATTTTTCGCGAATGGACTAACAGCTGAAAAGGTTTGAATACCGAATCCTTCTGTTTGATTTTCATTCATTTGAAATGTGCCAGAGTCCATATATTCATTCGTCAAAAACCCTGTTATTTTCTCCAATCGAATATCCTCATTAATTTGATTGGCATTTTCTAATCGATAATACACATGGAAACGATTGCGGTCCGATATGACACCATCTACAAATACTGTCGTTCCATCTGACAATGTGATCTCTTGTTCAATCGCCTGCCCTTTTTGCTCTTTATTTAGCTTAGATAATGACTCTGACATCAATGCATCATAACCGAAAAATTGCTTCCCATAATAAGCAAGTGCCTGATAATGAAACACAACTAAAAATAATAGAGATATTGCTGCTACTGCTATCCCCACTGGCCATCTTTTCCTCTTTTTCTTTCCCTTTAACGCTTGTTGTAAGCGTTGTTCTAATTGTTCCGGAGCTTTTAATGATTGTATGTGCTGTCTTTTTTTCTCCCATTCATTCACCCTCATCACCCCTTAAGTAGTCTTTCTTCAATTTTTTGAGAGCCATAAATACGCGCGATTTGGCCGTCCCTACAGGAACATTTGTCATGATTGCGATGGTTTCGTAATCATAATCTAAAAAATATTTCAGCTGAATAGCCTCACGCTGAACAGCCGAGAGACTTGCAAGCGAACCTTCCAAATCTATCCTTATATCCGTCAAATCCTGGCTATAATGTATTTCTTCACCTTCATAATCCTCAAGAAAGACAACTTTATTTCTCTTCTTCAAAATGGTTCGACACTCATTTACCAAGATGGTTTTACTCCAGGTATAAAAAGACTCCGGCCGCTTCAACTGTTCAATTTTTTCATATAGTAGGACAATCATATTTTCCAATGCATCTAAGGCATCAGCTTCATTGTTTACATACGTATAAGCTAAACGGTAATAATCATGTTGCTGAGCCATAATCAATTGTACAAGGGCATCCTTATTTCCCCGTTTTGCTTTCTTCACTAACCGCGTCACATCCGTCACTCTCTCACCCCTTTATATATAAGAGACATTACATTGGCTAAAAGTTCATTTTAAAATATAATTATAGATTTTATTTCACCTAATAAAAAAGTTTACCCTTCTGGATAAACTTTTGTTGGTACAATCTGCAATTTACTATTTCCAAACAATAAAAAAAGCCCAAAACGATTTTTTATCGTCCTGGACTTTTGTATGACCCGTACGGGATTCGAACCCGTGTTACCGCCGTGAAAGGGCGGTGTCTTAACCACTTGACCAACGGGCCTTGGCTCCGAAGGCAGGACTCGAAC
>JABUKB010000006.1 GCA_014595895.1 Lysinibacillus odysseyi
GACTTGCATGTATTAGGCACGCCGCCAGCGTTCGTCCTGAGCCAGGATCAAACTCTCCATAAAAGTAGTTTGAAAGCTCATTTGCTTTGCTAGCGCTTCAACCGAAGTTGAAGTCTTTCAATTGTTCGAGTTCATCACTCAAACTTGTATAATTAACGTTTACTTGTTCAGTTTTCAAAGTTCATATGGAGCGGGTGATGAGAATCGAACTCACGACATCAGCTTGGAAGGCTGAGGTTTTACCATTAAACTACACCCGCATGATTAAAATTATATGGCGCGCCCGGCAGGAGTCGAACCCACAACCTTCTGATCCGTAGTCAGACGCTCTATCCAATTGAGCTACGGGCGCATCTTTTTTTATAGGAATGAAATATACTGGTGCGGCCGAGAGGACTTGAACCTCCACGGGGTTGCCCCCACTAGGCCCTCAACCTAGCGCGTATGCCATTCCGCCACGACCGCGTCAATCTGGACTTCTTCTATTATACTAGAGTATCGTAGGTTGTCAAGAAAAACTGGTGAGCCATGAAGGACTCGAACCTTCGACCCTCTGATTAAAAGTCAGATGCTCTACCAACTGAGCTAATGGCTCGAAAAATAAAAAATGGCTGGGGTACTAGGATTCGAACCTAGGCATGACGGAATCAAAATCCGTTGCCTTACCGCTTGGCTATACCCCATTCATCATGGCGGTCCCGACCGGGATCGAACCGGCGATCTCCTGCGTGACAGGCAGGCATGTTAACCGCTACACCACGGGACCAAATATTTTATCTATTTTTTTAAAAAAGTGGTGACCCGTACGGGATTCGAACCCGTGTTACCGCCGTGAAAGGGCGGTGTCTTAACCACTTGACCAACGGGCCATGGCTCCGAAGGCAGGACTCGAACCTGCGACCTGCCGGTTAACAGCCGGATGCTCTACCAACTGAGCTACTTCGGAATAACACTATTGTCAAGCGCTCATCACGCTGTCGACTTTTATTATTATAGCTACCGTATAATTAATCGTCAATACTTTTTTAGTATTTTTTATAAAATACTTTTCATAAGAGAGAATCCCTTTAATTTCAAGCTTAGTGAGGAATCATTTCACATATAAACTTTAGTATAAACCATTTTAATATAAAAAATACCACTAATTTTTAAAACAAGGGGCAAACCTCATACATATCAGTTTTCTATTCTTCCCCTTGTGAAAGAACGATTACCTCTCATGCTAAGACGGCAATCAATGCCATAAGTGTCTCTTTTGCCTTTGGTATAGATACAATTCAACAGAAATGGAAAGCTCGCTAATACCTCCACTTGCCTCCTATCGTATCGTGCCGCTCTAAAAAGTTTAAAGGCATTCATTTCATCGCTTGTTAAGAACTTACAAAATCAATGATCAGAAGCCATATTAACCCGCACAGACATCACCTTCAGGAACTGAAGAAAGAGCTTATCTATCGATAAATAGCTCTTTCCCTAACAACGTTTTTTATAAAGGTTTCGCCAACATCGTAACCGTATCTACGTAATGAATAGCTCCACTGCATTTACTGCAGCAATACTTTTTTACATTCATTTTTCTTTTCCGTTTATAAGTCTGTCCACATTGTTGACAACGATACGTATGAATATTCAATTGCTTTTGAGAAGTTTCATTTACAGAAGAACAATACCTTGGAGCCCCTACCTTCTTTAATAGCATTTTGAAATCCTGGTCGCGGTGTTTATATCCCATACCTCTTATATGAAGATGATAGTGACAGAGCTCATGCAAAATAATGCCTCGCAATTCCTCTATACCAAACACTTCATAAGACTTTTTATTTAATTCTATATTATGGCTGCGCAGTAAATAGCGCCCGCCTGTTGTTTTTAAACGTTTATTAAAATAAGCCCGATGCAGAAAAGGCCACCCAAAGCTATTTAGCGATAATTCTTCTACTAGTTGTTGTAGTTGCTCATCTGTCATAACATTCGTCCTTTCAAAAAATAAAGGCACGCGCATGAACGCGTGCCTTTATCCCGCATTAACGGGTAGTAAGGCTCCCGCCTCTAGGCTTAAGAAGGGCAAAAAGGATAGGCGGGAGATCAACTACCCGTAAAAGCCCGATTGGTTCAACTAACAATCAGTGGAGGATGAAGCCCCACTGATTGAAGTTTCACCTTATTTTAATCTACTTGTTGGTTAGGTGGTAACATTGTGAGTGATATACGACCTTTCTTCACATCTACACTGTCTACCCATACATTGACAATGTCCCCTAATGCCGCAACATCTAAAGGATGTTTGACACGCTTTTGTTGTAATTTCGAGATGTGCACTAATCCATCCTGTTTCACACCAACGTCTACAAATGCGCCAAAATCCACGACATTTCGCACTGTCCCTTGTAGCTCCATGCCTACCTTTAAGTCCTCCATTTGTAAAACATCTGTTTTTAACAGTGGTTGCGGGAAAGCATCACGTGGATCGCGACTCGGCTTCATTAAAGTATCTACAATGTCCTGTACCGTAACTTCACCTACCGCTAATTGCTCGCTCAATGCTGAAACGGACAATGTACCAATCGCTTCCTCCGCTTTTTTAGTGCCTACATCTTTTTTCGTCAATCCAGCCAATTCTAAAATCTGCTCCGCGAGTTTATAGCTCTCTGGGTGAATGCCCGTTGCATCTAGTGGATTTTTCGCTTCAGGAATACGTAAAAAGCCGATTGCTTGCTCATATGTTTTGGCACCTAAACGTGGCACTTTTTTCAACTGAGCACGTGACGTAAATTTCCCTGCTTCTATACGAGCCGCCACAATGTTTTCTGCCACTGTTTTAGACAGCCCTGATACATATTGAAGAAGTGAAGCAGAAGCTGTGTTGACGTCGACCCCTACCTGGTTTACGGCAGTTTCTACAATAAATGTAAGCGATTCTGCCAGTTGCTTTTGAGAAACGTCGTGCTGATATTGCCCTACTCCTACTGCCTTTGGTTCTATTTTCACAAGTTCAGATAACGGATCTTGCAAACGACGTGCAATCGACACGGCACTGCGCTGCTCTACCTGCAACTCCGGGAACTCTGCACGCGCTACCTCTGAAGCCGAATAAACAGATGCTCCTGCTTCATTGACAATAACGTAGGCTACCTCGCCGTCTATTTCTTTTAATGTATCTGCCACAAACTGCTCTGTTTCACGAGAAGCAGTCCCATTACCGATTGCAATAATTTCAATCGGGTATTTTTTTAGGAAGGCTTTTACGACTTTTTTTGCCCCTTCTACATCAGCTCTAGGCTTTGTCGGATAAATAGCTGTTACTTCTAGCATTTTTCCAGTTTCATCGACTACAGCTAATTTACAGCCGGTTCTATACGCTGGGTCTACCCCTAGCACAAACTTCCCGCGAATAGGCGGCTGCAACAATAGATTTCTTAAGTTTTCCGAGAAAATATGAATGGCTTGCGCTTCCGCTTTTTCCGTTAACTCAGCACGCAGTTCACGTTCGATAGATGGCTCGATTAATCGCTTATAGCTATCGGCAATTGCCTCTTTTACCTGTGCGATCGCCTCTCCTGTAAAATGGGGAGGAATCCATTTTTTCTCCATCGTCTGTACTGCTCGCTCTACAGGCACCGCAATGCTGACGCGTAAAATATCTTCCTTTTCTCCGCGATTTATGGCTAATGTACGATGCGGTACAATCCGCGCAATCGGCTCTTCGTATTCATAGTACATTTCAAATACTTGTTTTTCATCTTGCTCTGCATTTTTCACAGCTGTAACAATTTTACCCTCGCGACGCGATAGTTTACGCAATTGCTCCCGAATGGAGGCATCGTCAGCAAAGCGTTCTGCTAAAATATCCCGCGCACCGGCTAAAGCGTCCTCTATTGTCGCTACTTCCTTTTCTTCATTAATAAATTTAGCTGCTATTTCATGAAGGGGAACTTTAGGGAATTTCATTAATTGATCAGCTAGCGGTTCTAAACCGCGCTCCTTGGCAATTGTCGCTTTTGTACGACGCTTTTGTTTATACGGCCGGTATAAATCCTCTACTCGCTGAAGTACAGTAGCTGCTTGAATCGCCGCAGATAATTCTTCTGTTAACTTTCCTTGCTCCTCTATTAAACGAAGTACCTCTTCCTTGCGCTGTTCCAATTGCTGTATGTAATGGTATCGGTCTTCAATGGCTTTAATTTGTACTTCATCTAATGAGCCCGTCACTTCTTTACGGTAACGCGCAATGAACGGGACAGTATTCCCTTCTTCTAATAAACTGATTACCGATTCTACTTGCTGTGGCTTAATGGCTGTATCAGCCGCGATGGCTTGCAGCATATTTTTCCATTCCATCGTGACACTTCCTTTCTGCTAGATGCACTTATTTTACCATTGTCCACAAAAAAGAGCCTACCTATAAGTAGACTCTTCTTTCCTTTATAAAGAAACGCCACCACTTGTCGCAATAGCTTCTTGTAATTTTTTAATAGCTTTTCGTTGAATACGAGAAACATGCATTTGTGAGATACCAAGTCGTTCTCCTGCCTCCTTTTGGCTTAGTTGTTCCAAATAGGTCAGCTGAATAATTTGCTTTTCTCGTTCATTTAAAATCCCCATTGCATCTGCTACGATCATCCTTCGATTGGTCATTTCAAAACCACTATCATCACGACCAACTACATCAAACAAGGTAACCGTACTGCCGTCTGAATCTGACTCAATGGAATGGTCCATCGATAAAGCTTGATAGCTACGTCCCATTTCCATTGCCTCTAATACATCCTCATCCTGTACCTCTAGGTAATCAGCGATTTCGCTAATAGATGGGGAGCGTTGGTATTCGATGGTCAGCGCCTCGACAGCAGCTTTAATACGGGGGCCTAACTCTTTAATTCTACGCGGGACATGGACATCCCACGTTTTATCGCGTAAGAAACGCTTAATTTCTCCTACAATTGTTGGTACAGCAAAGGCTTCGAAACTTCTACCGAAAGTGGGGTCAAAACGTCGAATCGCTCCTAACAAACCTAGCATCCCTACTTGTACGATATCATCATAATAAGATTTACCATGAGAATATTTACGTGCTATCGACTCAACTAACTGCTGGTAGTGGAGTACTAGCTTTGTTTGCGATTCCTCATCCTGGTGCTCTTGGTAGTGGGCAATCCAAGTTAGCACCTCTTCTTTAGATGAATTTTTAGGTAATGATTCTTTCGACATTTTGCTCCACCTGCTCTCTCGTGACATATTTTGTCATGAAAACAGTGACGCCACCCTCGTTATTTAACTTCACCTCATCCATTAGAGTTTCCATTAAATATAGCCCTAAGCCACCTTCGCGTAACATAGTAACATTCTCATCTTCTTTATACGGTCCGATTTTTGACTTGATTTCTTCAAAGTTAAAGCTATTACCGTAATCCGAAACCATAATTTCAATTTTGTCTTCAAATAAAGCGCATCCGATGACAATATCACCTGCCTCACCATCATAAGCGTGGTGGACCACATTTGTAACTGCTTCGCCTGTAGCGATTTTTAAATCCTCAATTTCGTCATAAGTAAAACCTAAGCGAATTGCGAGACCAGAGACAGCAAGCCGGATTACACTAACGTATTGCGGCTTTGCAGGAACACGAATTTCTACATAATCAAACGCTCTCATTGCCAATTTCCACCTTCGTATCTGTATCAACTTCTAAATCCATAAGCTCACTTAAACCCGTAATTTCGAATAATCTTGCTAGTCGGCTTGTTAAACCTACTAGTTTAAATTCGGCTTCTTCTCTTGTCGCTCTCTTATAAAGGGCCACAAAAATACCTAACCCCGTACTATCCATATAACTTACTTTCGAAAGGTCTAACTCTACTGACACACCTTTTGTAATACGAAGATTATCTAACTCCTCACGTAAAACAGGCGCTGTGTAAGTATCAATTTCACCTTCCACAAATCCTCGAATTATATTTTCATTTTGTCGAAACTGTACATTAATATTCAATCCAGACACCTCCAATTAGACTATCTTACAATTCCCGTTATAAAAAAGTTTAAACCTCTTTTTATTATTTTTTAAAAATAACTACTGTAAAGTCATCATCCAAAGCAAGTTCCTGTAATTTTTTCAGCTCTTGATACATCTGTTCACACATTTCCTGCGCACTTAAATCTTTGAGCTGCAACAATAAGGCTTCAATCACTTTTCGGGAATCCAATTCTGATTGATTGCGGAACTCTGTCACCCCATCCGTCATCATTACAATAAAATCTCCCTCTTCAAGTTCCACTTCATGCTGAGAATATCTCACATCCGGCATTACACCTAACAGCAATCCCTTTGATTCCAGCATATGAAATTTCCCTTCCGAAGCTTTATAGTGGAGGGCAGGCTCATGTCCTGCAGATCCATATGTAAAGATATTACGAGCACAATCAAATCGACCAAAGAACATGGAAACAAACATACTGTCATCTACGCTGCGTTCAATAATACGATTTAACACTTCCAATACGTAAGAGGGCTCTCCATTTGTATATTCCAATGTGTCGAGTCCATATTTCACCATTGACATACACAAGGCAGCTGGTACACCTTTGCCGACAACATCAATCACTCCTACACTAACATAATCTTCGTCATTATGCAGGAAATGAACATAGTCACCATTCATTTTACGGATAGGAATAGAGATGTGGCCGATGTCCAATGCATTTGTTTTAGGCATTTCTGTTTGCAGAAGCATATTTTGAATTTTTGCCGCCACATTCATTTCTATTCGAAGTTCCTCCTGATGTTCTAGTAAACTTTGATGCTCACGCAATGTTAAGCCAAAATGAACCATTACTTCAATCAGGAAGTCATATCCGTGCGATACAGCCGGAGGGATTTCGGGATAAATTTCTTCCATGGAAGATTTATGAATGTTTATGATTTCTTCAGGCGTTACGCTTTTCTGAATCAGTTGCCTAATGAAATTTTGTCCAATATATAGATTTCTTTCCGTCTGGCTTTCAACGTAATCTGCCAAAATGCGTTTATATTGTGCTTGAAGCTCTTTCACCCATCATCACATCCTATTCATAGCCATTTCTCTACCCGTATAACCGTCCCCTTATCTATGGAAGTTTTTAATTCAATATGGTCCATTAAACGCTTTACCCCAGGTAAGCCCGCTCCTAACCCCCCCGAAGTTGAATAACCATCTTCCATTACTTTATGGACGTCTTCAATACCAGGTCCTTTGTCTCTTGCAATGATAATCATGCCTTTTTTATCTTCAGTGTCTACTTTTTCAATTTCAATTTCCCCAGCACGAGCATATAAATAAATATTTCTTGCCAATTCGCTAATTGCTGTCGTAATACGCGCTTGATTCACTGTGTCAAAGCCAAGCTCTTTAGTTATGTTGCGGCCTAGTTGACGGGCAGCAACAATATCCCATTCTGTTACGATGTCTACTACCGTTTTTTTGCTCACCACCAGACCCCCATTCTTATTTCAAATGATTGTTTATATTAAATTATTATGATTTGATTCTATAACTCTAACAAAAATAAGAAATAAATGCCCCGTTTTGTCATTATTTCTCCTTATTTATTTAACTTACATCATTTACCTAATATAAACAAGATTCATATTATTCCTTTAATTTATAATTTTTTATTACTTTTTTAAGGGGGATTTAGGAAATTTCTCCCTCTTCCACTTACAAACCTGAATTTTTCTTATGAAACAAAAAGAAAGTACCGAACGATAGCTGTTCGGTACTTCTCTTCTATGTATTAAAATTTTACTAAACCTAGGCTAATCATCACTGCGACATCGACTTTCTCCATCAACGGTGCATCGAGCTGCGTTATCCGATCTGTTAATCGGGATTTATCGATAGTGCGCAATTGCTCAAGCAAAATTACTGAATCACGCTCAAAACCGTACTTTTTAGCATTGATTTCGACATGTGTCGGTAATTTTGCTTTTTGAATTTGCGCAGTAATTGCTGCGACGATTACTGTTGGGCTAAATCGATTGCCAATATCGTTTTGAATGACTAACACGGGTCTAGTGCCACCTTGTTCGGAACCTACTACAGGTGAAAGATCTGCAAAAAAAACGTCCCCACGTTTTACAATCAACTTGTCATCCCCCGCTAACGAGACGCTCCACCATATGTTGTGCTTCATACTCTGCCTGTAGACATTCACTACAAATGGTCAGATTAATATGCGACATCTCCACATAGCCTTTCATTAAAGCTTCCCGTATTTGATTTGGTTGCTTATGTTTCAAAAACATATTAGCCGCCATGTACGTGATATTATTTTCACCAAAATAATTTACTTCGAACGACTGGTTGATCTCATCGAATAATTCCTGCGGCCGTTCTATTTCTAATGCTACATTTTTTGTGTACATACAAGCACCTCCACCAAAACCTTACGAACATTTTTACATTACATTTTCATTCTAACATTACATGTTCGTCATGAAAAGATGAGAATACAAAAATTCTGTCATTTCGTGTCAGAGTTGTTTCGGCGAGGTTCGACATACCTATCTTACATTATTATAAATTCTCGGGACTCGGGCGGTAATAATGCACGGAACCTCATAGTTTATTGTTTCACAGCGCGCTGCCCATTCATCAATGGAAATAAACTCGCCTTTCTGTGCTCCTAATAATGTGACTTTCTCTCCAACATTATATGCTTGCGGAAGCAAAATCATACATTGATCCATACAAATTCTCCCTATAATCGGGCAACGCTGTCCGTCTACCAATACACTTTGCCCACCTAGCTTGCGAATCATTCCATCCGCATACCCAATTGGCAACGTGCCGACATACCCGTTTTCTGCTGCGGTATAGGTTGCCCCATACCCTACAGATTGCCCTGCTCTAATCTCTTTTACATGCACAAGCTCTGTTTCTAATGAAAAGGCTTGCTCAATCGGGAAAGGTAAACGCTGGGCTACATAACCCGATGGAGCTAGACCATACATTGAAATACCATAACGGACGGCATCAAATTGCAATGTCGGATCTTTTACTAGAGCCGTAGCCGTATTGGCTGCATGTACTAATCGAGGCTTACTCGGCAAGGAATGAACTAATTCCTTAAAGTTGCTGACTTGCTTGTCAAAGTACACGGCATCTTCCTCATCTGCTGTTGCAAAATGAGTAAAGATACCATCGGTTTCAAAATTCGGCACCTTCTGAATAGCATCATAGAGCTGATGCAGCTGGTCTTGTGATGCGGTTCCTATGCGCCCCATCCCTGAGTCAATTTTTATATGTAATAGTAAGGTTTTAGTAGTGTGCTGTTTTGCTGCTTCTAAAATCCACTCAGGAGAAAATACCGTCAGTATAATATTGTGCTCACTTGCATATGGAACAAACTGCACAGGCGATGCTCCTAATACTAAAATATCTGTACCTGGAATTACTTGTCGGATTTGTACTGCTTCATCCGGTGTCGCTACTGCCAATATAGTTGCGCCTTCTTCCAGAGCGGCGTGCGCTACTTCGATTACTCCATGACCATAGGCATTGGCTTTTACTACCGCAATAATTTGCACATGATCCTGTAAATGCTGACGTAAGTTTTTGATGTTATTTCGAATCGCTTGTAAGTCAATAACTGCTTTTGTAGGACGGTAATTAGATAATTGTTCCATGTTGTGTTATACCCTCTTTGTAAATTATTAAACGCTACTGTACTGTTACTTTGCCCCCCCTGGAGCTACTGAAGCGGCAACTTCTATCATTTCTTCTTGTGTCAATTGCGTAGAGGCTAAGAAGAAGGACATTCCGTCTTTTTCCCAGCTAATCGATGTATCCGTAATTGCACCGATCGTAAATCCTAAATCCGCTAAATCCCCCGGTGCAAAAACAGGCAATATCTGTTCTGAATGGACTACTGGCTGTTGGAGAATCGTATAGTTTTTCTCCCCTTCAAATGTTAAAATAACCCGTTCTTTACCGTTTTCTTCAACCACTTGTTCATTCGCTAATTTCACATTGGCAAACTCGACTGTAGGATAATAAGTAGAAAATGCTTCTTTGTCATCCTCTACTGCTTCTTTATCATTATCAGCCGCTTCCTTGTCATTATCGGTTGTTCCTTCTTTATTTTCTTCATTTTTAGAAAACTTTTCAACTGCATATTCATCTTTTTTATGTGCAGTGCCTATGTCAATCTTTTTAAACTCGATAAAAATTTTCTCCTCCGCTGCCTCATTCATAATAGAAACGGATTTAGGCAACATTGTTTCTTTGTCTATTACGATTTTTTGAATCGGCAAACCTGTCTTCTCTGCATTGCGAGTCGCCGTTTCAAATGTGTATGTCCCGTCTTGCTCTGTCATAGATGCTTTTTTGTCACTGCTTACATCCTTGGCCAATGCTCCGATTAGATATGCTTGGCTATTTTCATTCGGCCAATTGCTTTGGAATTTATACGATTTACGAAGGGCAGGTGTCACTACAAAAACCCCTTCCTCGTTACGTACAATCACTTGGGTTACTTTTTCACTCTGATCTGTGACAGACACACGGTAAAAATCCGGTTTCGTATGCCACACATCCACATCATAAATTCGTTCCTGTCCACCAGTATTCATTTTCATCGTCGCTGTTAATTCATAGCCCTCTCCCTTATTCCACTTTTCCTGAATCTTTTTGGATACCTTTTCCCCTGATTCTGCTCCACACGCTGCTAGTACCAACACTACGAGCATTAATAAAATAATCCGAAATCGCAACTCGCCATCCTTTCTTGTCGCACTTTACTGCATTGTATGGCATGTTTCAACAATTTATGAACTACTTCATTAAAACAACTTGAGCAGCAGCTACTTGCCCCGTATGGGTGATGCTTATAAAGCCATTTGCTGGCTGCCCGTCAAAATAAAGAACGGGTTTCCCCAACTTATCTTTTAATATTTCTATTTGATGGAGTTCGCAACCTTGACCGATGCCTGTCCCAACAGCTTTTGAATATGCCTCCTTAGCTGCGAAACGTCCAGCCAAAAATTCTACCTGGCGCGATGCTGAAAGCTGATCGAAAAGGGCCATTTCCCGTTCTGTTAGTATGCGTTCCACAAATTTTCTTGAGCGCTGCATCGCTTTTTTAATTCTTTCTAATTCCACTAAATCTAATCCGATTCCTGCTATCAATGTTTTCTCATCCTTTCATTAGTATTCTTTTCCCATATATAATATTATGGAAATTGAGGTGGTTAGATGTTTCTTCGTAATGAAAATTTCAAGCAATACACGAGGGCTTACCCTGTAGTTTCCATTTTACTTGCCATCAACTTAGTTGTCTTTATCATTACCTTAATTCCAATTATTGGAGACAAAGCTTTTTATACCGGCTTGAGCCATAATTACTCCATTAAAAACGGGGAATGGTGGCGCTTAATTACATCGATGTTTCTTCACGCCGACTTTATGCATCTATTGATGAATATGTTTTCACTCTTTGTTTTCGCACCTGAGCTAGAAAAGTTCGTCGGCAAGTGGAAGTTCCTTGCTATCTATTTGGTTTCTGGCTTAGCAGGCGGGATATTGACATTCATTACCCAAGATTTAAGTTATGCAAGTGTCGGTGCAAGTGGGGCTATTTTTGGTGTTTTTGGTGCATACGGAGCGATTTTAATCCGCTATAAGCATCTTGTGCCGCAACTTCGTCAAATTATTTTGCCGATTATCGTCATTAGTGTCATTATGACATTCTTATCGCCAGGCATTAATGTTACAGCGCATCTTGGCGGAATGGCGACAGGCTTTGTGCTTGGCTTATATTTCTTCAAACCAAAGCTAACTATTGTAAACCGCCGCTAAACGAAAGGCTCTCTAGTAAGTAACATTTCACTTACCGGAGAGCCTTTCTTTATTCAAGTATAGGATCCTGTTCAATAGCTGCCTTTTTTGTGTGGCGGTACCACTCCATCAATGATTCTATTTCCGATTGATCCATATGATAGGCTATGGCTGTTGCCCCGTGCATGCCGGACATAACGGTTACCTTCAAGCTCGCGATATCTCTTCGTTTCTGGAAAAAGCTTTGGCGCTGTTCCATTGCTTGAATGCGGTTTTTTTGCACATAAAAGGTTACACGGCTAAATGTGCGACTCACTATGGTCAGTTGCTGCTCTGCTTGTTGCACGGCCGCCGCTTTATGCTGCCATTTTCCCCATGCCACCATCGGTATGGCTAATAATAATACCAATAAGCCATATGGGAAGAAAAAGTACGTTAGCACTGCCGTTAGTGGTGCTATCCAAAGAAAATCTAAACGATAGAAAAAAGGCTTTGCTCTTTTTGGCGATTGTATAAATGACTGCACTTCAAAATCAAATTGCGGAAATAATTCTTCAAACGGGGCTACTGCTGCTTTTTTAGAAATTAGCGGAAACAGCACAATTTTGCTGCTTTTACCTTCTTCAAATCCGCCCCCAGCACTTTCTAACTGGACAGAAGCAAGACCAAAGGGTTGCCTTAAAGGATTTTCGACAATTTTAATGGCCTGTACTCGATTTAAAGGAATGGCGATTCGTTTCTTTTCCAATAACCCACGCGTAATCACAAGACGTTTATTTTCTTCTACCACGGTAAAATCATAATAATTAAGCAATGTAAGCGCTATGGAAATAATCCATGCCGCCAGCATTCCCATCAAAATAAGAGCAATAACAATAATAACGCTGTATTTTACTAAATAAGCCAATTCATCATAAATCCAATCATACGGAATATATTCTGCAAACTGCGAAACAACAGCTAATACCCCAAACACGACAACACCGACTCCACTAGAAGTCGTCGCCAATAAGATTAAGTCCTTCGCAGACATTTTATATACCTTTCTGCTTTTTGGCGTAATCAGCATGTCATCATCTTGCGTGATTTCCCCGTATTTTGCTTGATTCATTTCCTTCTCAATTTGATCTGCCGCCACCCGTTTAATTGCTGTTAAGGATGCCTCTGGTTTACCGTCTGTACTAGCCGCTGTTTCCACTGTAACTTGTACTAACCCGAATAACCGGTGAAAAACTCCTTCTTTATAGTTTAAACTTTGGATACGATCAAACAGAATATAACGCTTTTTCTTTACAATAAGTCCATACTGTACGCGTAACTCTCCCTCTTCAAACCAGTAGCGAAATGTCAACCATTTTAAGATACCTGCCACCGTCGTGAAAAGGAAAATTACCAATAAAATAAGAAAAGAAAACATACTGCCCCAAAAATCCTCATCACGAAAATCCACTGTAAAATTAAAGCCATTCGCTGCGATTAAAATGATTCCGGGTACAATAAGACTTTTCAACGATTTTAATGCTTCAATTGCTGCCGAAATCGGATGCAGTTTGTATTTAGACATCATCTTCAGCCACCCTTGCTAATTCCGAGATGCGTGCGCGTAATGCATCCGCTTCCTGCGTCTCAAGAAATGGAATGGTATGAACAGTCGCAGCAGATGAGATAGAGATATTAGACAAACCGTATTTTTTCAAAATAGGGCCTTGTCCCGTATCAACATGCTGTACACGTACCATCGGAATTAATGTTCTCGTTACAACAAACAGCCCGCTTTGAATCTCAATTTCCTGCTCTCTTACTTCATAACGCCAAACACGATACCTGATTGTTGGAAAAACAAATACCAATATAATTAAAGCGATTGCTACGAGTGCCCAAGCTATTATAGAAATAACAACCGGTCCTTCAAATTTATATGTAAAAAAAGTCGCAATCCCTGCTAACGCAGCAAAAATGATTACTTGTAGCACACCATAAATACGCCAAACTGTTACACCCTTTTCGGGAATTCTATACTTTGGTTCTTCCATCATCTCCATCACCTCTTCCTCTTATAATTGTAATACGTTTTCAGAAAAAAAGCGTTTCAAATTTTAATATAATAAAAAGCCGTCCCGTAAGTATAAAACCTACGGAACAGCTCATTGAACCAATTATTTGCTGTCATCACGACGACGTGGGCGACGGTCTCCGCTATCACGACGACCTCCGTCACGACGATCACGGTCTCCACTACGGCGACGATCTCCACCACCGCTACGACCTCCGCGATCACGATCTCCACTACGACGACGATCTCCACTACGGCCTCCGCGATCATTACGACCACGGCCGCCACCGCCACCACTGCGACCATCGCGGCGCATTGGTAATGGACGCTCTTCTGTAATCGTTACTGGTGTTGCGTCTGGCTCTTTTGTAATTGATTTAAGCGCTGCTGCCACTAAATCTAACGCTTCGTTATTTTCTAATAACTGCGCAGCTAATCGACGGTAGTCCCCTAAATCATTATTTTGTACTAATTCAATTAATGTTTGCATTGCCGTTTCCTGTAGACCCACTAAAGCTTCTTCTGAAGTTGGTGGACGTAAAGGCGTCATACGCTTTTTCGTTGTTTCTTCTACAATGCGTAAGTAACCCATTTCACGAGGCGTAACAAATGTTACAGCTACACCTGATTTACCTGCACGACCTGTACGACCAATACGGTGCACGTATGATTCTGGATCTTGTGGAATATCAAAGTTGTATACGTGAGATACACCTGAAATATCAAGTCCACGAGCTGCTACGTCTGTCGCGATTAAAATATCGATTTTACCTTCTTTAAACTGACGTAAAACAGATAAACGTTTCGCTTGTGATAAGTCACCATGAATCCCTTCAGCAAGGAAACCACGTAAACCTAACGCTTGTGATAACTCGTCTACACGACGTTTTGTACGACCGAACACAATCGCTAACTCTGGTTTTTGCACGTCTAATAAACGTGATAACGCATCGAATTTTTCACGCTCAGTAGCTTTTACAAAGTACTGCTCGATGTTTTCCATTGTTAATTCTTTTGCTTTAATTTTCACTACTTCTGGGTTTCTCATGAATGTCTCAGCGATTTTACGGATTGCTGGAGGCATTGTAGCTGAGAATAGTAATGTTTGACGTGTTTCAGGCACGTTTTCTAAAATCGCGTTAATATCATCGATGAAGCCCATGTTTAACATTTCATCTGCTTCGTCCAGTACTAATGTTTGTACATCGTCTAATTTTAATGTACGACGGTTAATATGGTCTTGGATACGACCAGGTGTACCAATGATAATTTGAGGACGATTTTTCAGTGCACGAATTTGACGGCCAATCTCTTGACCACCATAAACTGCTAATAATTTTACGCGCTTATCATAACCAATTTTATAAATTTCTTCTGATACTTGAATTGCTAACTCACGAGTAGGTGCAATAATTAATGCTTGCACATTTTGGTTTTTTGGATCGATTTTCTCAATTAGAGGAATACCGAATGCCGCAGTTTTACCAGTACCTGTTTGTGCCTGACCTAAAACGTCACGACCTTCCATTGCAAATGTGATTGTACCTTCTTGGATTGGTGTTGCTTCTTCAAACCCCATACGCTTTACTGAACGTAATGTAGATTCACTAATGTTTAATTCTGAAAAATTTGTCAAACTCTTCAATCTCCTTTTTCCTGTATAAAGTTGACAAATGGTTACATTTTCAGATGAAGTACCGGCAAACTAAGGGCCTTTGTGGAACGCTTCCGTTACTTAAAAAAATGTCTCTGTATCTTTCTCAGAGCTCTCTTATATGAAAAGGAAAGCCCGGTCTTTGCCGAGCGGTTCAATTCTATAGTTCAAATGCTTTCTTACATGGAAAAATAGTCAAAATAGAATAAAACCGTTAAATTCAAAAAAAAGCACTCTTCATTCATAATCGTGAAGAGTCTTCGCACAAAATGTATCCATTGCTCTACATAGTCTAACATGCAGGTACCAGGGATGCAACGATTAAGGTCTAATCATAATAATCTGACAATTAATCCTTTAAAAAATGCAAGCATTTTTCAAACCAAATATCACAATCGTCACTAAAACAGATATGGTGCTTTCCACATTCCGATATATACAATTGTTTTACGTTTGCCGAAATTTCATCATATAGCCATTGTCCTGTAATGCTCGGTACAATACCGTCTAACGCTCCCTGGACAATATAGGTTGGACATTTTACTAAACGAATATACCCTTCTGTTTTTCTAACTATTTTCATAAATTCTATCGTTGATGAAAGTGGGACATTTTGGAATTTATAGATATAGCGCTGAAACAATTCATTATCGGCTAACTCGCCTTTTAAGGCATCCATCGTAATTTCCTTCAAATCCTGCACTAGTTGTAAAGGACTAATATATTTAGCAGCTGCACTTAACAATATTAATTTTTTGACCGGATAGCGCATCGCTAAATGAATGGCAATGATACCACCCATCGAAAAACCTACTACGATTACTTCATCTACTTTTTTAGCCAGTCGGCGGTAAGCTAGTTCAGCATCCATCAGCCAATGTTCCGCTTTATAGCCGCCCATCGATAAATGCTCCGCATCGCCATGCCCTGAAAAAGTAGGCGTTTCAATCAACCAATCGGTTTTGCCCTGTAAATAATGGGCAAAATCCTCTATTTCATAAGGTCCACCTGAAAAGCCATGAAGCATTAGTACACCTATAGTCATGTTTAGTTCCTCCTCAAGACAAAAAGGTTAAACGCCTGAAAACGTCTAACCTTTTTACTGCTTCCATTGCTACTCAAAAGCCTTCACGATGTGCTCAAGCTTCATACCGCGGGAGCCTTTTAATAAAATCAAGCTATCAGATGTAGCTTTCTGTTGAATATGATGAATAATCGGTGCATAATCCGATTCTGTATAGATTAGATGTTCCTGATCAAACCGAGCTTGCAATTGGCTATATAGCCATTTCATACGTGGTCCGTATAAACAAACATGGCTAATAGTGCCGTCTATCTCTTCCGCCAATTGCTCATGATACTTTTGTTCCTCTTCACCGAGTTCTAACATATCTCCAAGCACTAGCCATTTTTCTGGACGCATCGTCGTTTTTTTCATAAATTCAATCGCTGCGCGCATCGATGTTGGAGCTGCGTTATACGCATCATTGATAAATAGCGGTCCAGCAGTTGGTATGAGCTGCATACGCATATCTGTCAGTGAGACCTGCTTCAATGCCGATTTAATTTGCTCATCGCTTAAACCAAGTTTTTGGGCAATGAGCATTGCACTTAGTGTATTTTTCACTTGGTGCTCTCCCAGAACAGAGATTTCAAAATCCCCATTAATAGCTCCTTTTACCGTAAAGGCACTGCCTGTGGCTGTTGTGTGTATGTTGGAAGCGACGAGAGCATTATCATCACCAAAACCAAATGAGACGGCTGTTGTCTTTTGATCAGCAGCTACTAGAGACTGCAATAACGGCTCATCACCATCATACAAGAGGATTCCATCTGTCAACCCTTGCACGATTTCATATTTAGCCTTAGCAATCCCTGCTCTGCTGCCTAAATCTTGCATATGCGCCTCACCAATATTAGTGATAACCGCAATATGCGGACGAGCTAATTTTGTTAAAAACTCAATTTCACCAAAGCCACTCATCCCCATTTCCAATACCGACACTTCTGTATCTTCATCGAGCTGCAAAATGGTAATCGGCAGACCAAGCTGATTATTAAAATTGCCGATTGTCTTCTGTACCTTAAAATAAGGCGCTAAGGTTCCAGCTAAAATATCTTTAGAAGATGTTTTGCCATTTGAGCCTGTTATGCCGATAAAGGTTGCTTGGTGTTCTGCACGATACGCGATCGCCATTTCTTGCAAAGCCTGTTCTGCATCATCCACGAAAATAAGCGGACGATTCATTGGCGGATTTGGCTCATCTTTCATCCAAAGAGAAGCAGCCGCTCCTTTTTCAAAAGCCTGCTCCACAAATTTATGACCATTTACAGCTTCCCCGCGAAATGGGATAAATAAATCCCCTTGCTGGATCGAGCGTGTATCAATGGAAATACCAGTAACGACCGTATCTGCAAATTTTTGTTCTTTAATATTTAGCCATGTGGCAATATGTGCTAATGTTTTTTTCATGTTGTTTTACCCTCTATTATATTGCAACTTTTGTTTTTCATCGTAACGTTCCATTGCCAGACGAATCAATTCATCGATTAAATCTGTATAGCTTAGACCTGTTTTTTGCCAAAGCATCGGGTACATGCTTACCGGTGTAAAGCCTGGCAATGTATTGACCTCATTAATCAATACCTCATCATCTGCTGTAACGAAGAAGTCCGCTCGCACTAAACCGGATAAATCCAAAATTTTGAAAGCGCGCAATGCCATTTCTTCAATCTGAGCCAACGCATGCTGCGACACTTGTGCCGGGATAATGAGTTCTGTTGAGTTGTCTTTATATTTTGAATCATAATCGTAAAAAGCAGTCAACGGTTTTATTTCGCCTACGACAGATGTTTTCGGATGGTCGTTGCCAAGAACAGCGATTTCAATTTCACGTCCTACTACGCCTTGCTCCACGATGATTTTACGATCATAGCGCAGGGCCAACTCAATAGCGGCTACTAATTCCTCACGATTTGTTGCGCGGCTAATACCGACGCTAGAGCCTAAGTTAGCAGGCTTCACAAATAACGGGGCTTGCAATTTTTCACATGCCTCTAAAATGGCTTCTTGCTGACTTTGCCATTCGCTGCGGATAAAATGCGTATACGGTGTCTGCGCTAACCCTGCTACCTCAAATAGTTGTTTCATCACTACTTTATCCATACCTGCCGAAGACGCCAATACTCCATTACCGACATACGGAATATTCAAAACTTCCAATAAACCTTGCACGGTTCCGTCTTCTCCATTTGTGCCGTGCAACAGCGGGAAAACTATATCAAATGATAATTCATTATGTGTCGCAATAAATTGCTTTATATTATTTGGTGCATGATTGGAATCAAATTTTAATTGTTCTACGTTTTCAGCTGGAGACGTTAATTGAGGTCCTGTAAGCCACTCGCCATCCAACGTGATAAAAATCGGATGCACTTCGTACTTTTCAAAATCTAAAGCCTGGATGACAGCCATCGCTGTAGAAAGCGATACCTCGTGCTCTGCAGACTTCCCTCCATACAATAAACCAATTCTTTTTTTCATTACTTCGGCCTCCTTAAGTATCCTTAGTTTATCATGACTGTTTCAGTGGATAAACTAATTTCCGTATTTCCTATAAAGTGAAAATTCAATCAGTGGGGTTTTCCTCGCCCCCACTGATGAATAAGGAACACAAGCTAAGTTCGCCACGTCCTGTGGCAATGCTTGTGTAACCAACATTGTGTTGGTCCGAACCAATCGGGCTTTTACGGGTAGTTTTCTTCTTAAGCCTAGGTCCGGGCGTCTTACCTCTGTCGCTAACGCTTTCTAGGCAGAAAAATTACTACCCGTTAATACGGGATGAAAAAACAAAAGCTGCACTGAAAGCCCATACCGTCGACTCTCAGAACAGCCCTTAACTAATTTGAAGATTCTCATCATAGGGTTGTTTTAAAATTTCCTTTAAATCCACCCAAACCTCATCCGGGAAATTATAATCGCCTAATGCACGAATTTCCAGCCCATACTGTGAGGGTTTTTCCATTTTGTAAAGAGACAATAAGGCACCTTCTTTCACAAAAGGACGACACGCTCGCAAAGTGATTGGATCCAGCATCGGTACTTGTTGCTTCGACTTTCGGCGCCAAAAGCTCCCCGTTCCTTCCTTCTCCACAATCATTTTATTAAATAAATTAGCTAATAATGATTCATGGTCAGCTAAAAAACGATAATATACTTTTGCAAATTTGTCCTCTGCTCTTCCGCTATAGGCATAGCGATTTTGCAGCTTGCTCAAAAATGGCGAGTGGACAGGTTCTCGCTTATGTGCGAAATACAATAGCTCAGACTGCTCTTCGGGCGATAGCTGATTGACATTTTTTTCGCTCGCAAAATCGACCCAACATAAATCCCCTTTCATATCAGGTAGTTTTTTCAAGAAACCGCTTAAATCATCTGTTCCTATAAAATCTAGCTGAGTATGCATATTAAATGAACCATCTTCATACTGATGTTTTAATAGTAAAATATTTCTCATCGGTTCTGCAGATGAAAAAAACTGTTTGAATGATAGTCCGCTATAGATGACAAACTGATCGACATCATTCATATGTACATAGAGATGATGTATAAAATCGTCAGCGTTCTTCATTTTTTTCACCATTGCAAGACCAGCCCCTTAATCGAATATTATCCATATTATAAATCGCTTTATCATTTTTTGAAACAATTTATCTTCTTTTTCGTCACACTTTTATGTTATATCAATAGAAGTATTTTTGGCAGGTATATGATAAAGTAGATTGTTAGCATTAATAGGTTAATTAATATAGGTATTAAGGTGGGTAAGATGGACAATAATCGTCAATTTTCAAAGCGTTTTGATTGGACGCTATTTTTTATATTGTTAGCATTTTTAGGTGTTAGTTTGCTGGCTATTGGTTCAGCACAAACTTCAGGGCAATACGGAATCAACTTCGTGCCCCTACAAATTCGTTGGTACCTGATTGGTGCCGTCATTATTGCTTTTTTGATGTATTTTGAACCCGAGCATTATAAAAAAGCAGCCTGGGTATTGTATGGGCTCGGCGTAGTATTGTTGCTCGCGCTGTACCTCATTCCTGAATCAACAGGATTAACCAAAACTGTAAATGGTGCAAAAAGTTGGTTTGAAACGCCCGCAGGCAGTATTCAGCCTTCGGAGTTTATGAAAACCTTTTATATTTTAGCTATCGCTTATTTAATTAGTAAGCATCATGAAAAGTTTCAGTCAAAAACGCTCAAATCTGATTTTATATTGCTAATAAAAATTTTAGTGACGCTGGCTATCCCATTAGCCTTTATTATGAATCAGCCAGATTTAGGGTCCTCTCTTGTATTTTTAGCGATCACAGCAGCCCTTGTCATCGTAGCAGGAATCAGCTGGAAAATCATTTTACCGATTTTTGGCGGTGTAACGGCCTTAGGCGGACTTTTATTATGGATGGCTTTATATATGCAAGACTTCCTAGAAGAGGCATTTGGCTTTAAATCTTATCAATTTGCGCGTATCTACTCTTGGTTGGATCCTTACTCCTATTCAGCAGCTGAAGGCTACCATTTAATTACCTCAATGAATGCCATTGGTTCAGGAGAAATTTTTGGGAAAGGCTTATTTAACCGTGAAGTATATGTAGCAGAAAATCATACGGACTTTATCTTTACCGTAATCGCTGAAGAATGGGGCTTTATCGGTGCCAGTATAGTTATTTGCTTATACTTTTTACTGATTTATCATTTAACACGCACGACTTTGTTATTGAAAGATCCTTTTTGTACGTATGTCTGCGCTGGAATTATAGCGATGATTACATTCCATGTTTTTGAAAACATCGGCATGACGATCCAACTATTGCCTATTACAGGCATTCCTCTGCCGTTCCTAAGCTACGGTGGCAGTTCGTTAATGGGAAATGCGCTCGCCATCGGGCTCGTGTTCAGCATGCGTTTCCATTACCGTAAGCATATGTTCTCTGTTCATGACGAAGACTAACGGAATTTTCCCCATAAAAAAACAGGACTCAATGAAATCTATATTTCAACGAGTCCTATTTTTTATACATTTTGTGTTTGGGGAGTTTGCATTGGTGGTGGTGATAAAACTTTTAATAGCTCTAAGCGAGATTTGGTAACAGTCGCTTTCACGCCTAATTGGGATAGGCCTTTTACGATATTTTTTAATTCTAAATCTTTTGCCATACAAGCCACCTCAACCTTTCTTTATATAATAACGTTTGTATAGTCAAAAAGTTTCTTTTAATGATTAGATGTCTGACGTTTATTATAGCACATTATATAGCGTGTTTTTTTTCAATTATGTTACACTTTTTAAAAGTCAAGTAAACTCTTCGCTAGGTCATTTATTTCCTGTTTATTCATATTTCAAACTCTTTATGTTATATTTTTTTATTTTTCACATGAGATTTACATTATGATTGCACATACTGTTAAAAAGTGTTGCAGGCTTGCAATTCGTAAAAATGATTATATTTTCATCTCTTTAGAGTGCCACTGTACTTTTTATAATATGCAACTGCATAATACATCCAAATTTTATCAGGAATGTACGTAGAAATTACATACTTCCCCTTCTATTTGAATATGTATGAGGTTTTACCGTTATGAATCGGTGGAATCTACATTATTACATTCATCTTTACCCTATTCTTCATTTCATTATAGATTGGAGACGTTAGAATGACGGCTAGAGAAATAAAATTAGAATTACCCAGCTATTTTGAAGATTTTCGCGATGTTCTGGTGAAATCTACTGTAGATTATATACAAATCAATCCAACTACCCATCAATCAAGTGCTTGTTCCAGTAAAATGGGGGGGCAACCTTACTTACCACCTTGCCTTCATCTTCCTAAGGACTTCCTAGGAAAAGATATGCTATTGCTTGCTCAGATTAATTTTGCTGACAGTTACTTCCCAGCTCCCTTCCCATCAAAAGGCTTATTGCAATTTTTTATTTCATCTACTCTATATGAACAAGCATCAACATTAAATGGTATATGTCATCATCAGACATTTCATGTACGCTATATTTCGGAAGCGGATGTACAAGACTTAGAGAGAGGAAAAGCATTGCTTCCTTCCGCAAGTATGTTGAAGGAATACTCATTATTCTTTGATAGCAGGAAGCAGCCTGTATCGTTGACGGATTATCAGCTATCTCACTTCATCTCTGAAGAGACAAGGGAACAGTTTTCACAACAGCATTTTCAGCTTTTTGATGAGCTATATGGCCAGTTTAATTTAGCAGCAGAGCATAAAATGGGGGGCTATGCTTATTTTATCGATGCGGATTTTCGGTCATCTCACCCTCACTATCACCAGTATGACATGCTCCTTTTACAACTTTTATCCGATGATAAAATTGACTTTATGTGGGGAGACTGCGGCAACCTTAAATTTTTTATTAGTACCGAAGATTTAACTGCGCTGGATTTTTCCAATGTTCTTTTGTATTGTGAATCTTATTAGCACAATACACGAAAAACATCTTTGTCACGCTACAAAGGTGTTTTTTCTTTCATAAGCGCATGCCTTTTTCTTAAAAATAGGCTAATATTATAAAGGATAACTATTTATTTCTAGAAGAGGAGGGATTTTTATTATGCCATGGTCGTTAAATATAGGTACTCCAGGTATTTTGGCGATTTTGATTATGGTTCTTAATATCTTATTCGCTATTACGATCATCTTCTTAGAAAGAAAGAAACCCTCTTCTACATGGGCATGGATTTTAGTATTGTTTTTCCTTCCTTTAGCGGGGTTTATGCTGTATTTAATGTTTGGCAGACAGCTGCGCAGGAAGCATTTGTTTCGCTGGGACGGCCGAAAAGATATAGGCATCGATAAACTCATTAGTTTCCAGGTAGCTGCTATTAAGGAAAATAATTTGGAATTTGCCAATTCTCAAGTTCCAGAATATAAAGAATTAGTATATATGAACCTGACAACAGGCAATTCTGTATTAACCCAAGACAATGCCGTTCAACTATTTGATGATGGCAATGATAAGTTTGAAGCTTTGATTGAAGATATAGCAGCAGCAAAAGACCACATTCATATTCAGTATTATATTTTTAAGTTAGACAATTTAGGTACACGCATTTTAAATGCTCTGATTAAAAAAGCAAAACAAGGGGTAAAAGTAAGAGTTTTGTACGATGAAATGGGCTCCAGAAGTATTAAAAAACGTCACTTTAAAGAGCTCACAGCAATCGGCGGAGAAGTGGAAGTATTCTTCCCTTCTATTCTTCCACTCATTAACCCGCGCTTAAACTTCCGAAATCACCGAAAAATCGTCGTAATTGATGGACGAATCGGTTATATTGGAGGTTTTAATATAGGCGATGAGTATTTAGGACTCAGCAAACGATTCGGATATTGGCGCGATACGCACTTGCGTCTCGAAGGCAGTGCCGTCCACCCGCTCCAAACTCGTTTTTTACTGGACTGGAATCAGGCAAGCAAAAAAAATGTCGTCGATTATTCCGAACGCTATTTTCCTGCTATCCCTAAAAAGGGCAATACCGCGCTGCAAATTGTTTCCAGCGGTCCCGATACAGAGTACGCTGGTATAAAATATAGCTATATTAAAATGATTTTGAATGCTAAAAAATACGTTTATATCCAATCACCTTATTTTATTCCAGATGATGCCTTTTTCGATGCCGTTACAATTGCTACTTTATCAGGGATAGATGTCCGGATTATGATTCCCAATAAACCTGATCATATGTTTGTTTATTGGGCGACTTATTCCTATGTGGGACGTTTACTGGCTGCGGGCGCTAAAATTTATATTTATAATAAGGGCTTCATTCATGCCAAAATGATTGTGGTAGATGATGAGGTTGCTTCCGTTGGTACAGCAAATATTGATGTGCGAAGCTTTAGTTTAAACTTTGAAGTCAATGCCTTTTTATATGACGATATGATTGCTCATCAGTTAGCGGAAATTTTTGAAAAGGATATCCAAGACAGCATGGAGCTTACCTTCGAGTTATATAATAAACGTACAGCTTCTATACGTTTTAAAGAATCTATTTCACGTCTATTATCACCGATTTTATAAATTAATTAATACCCGTTAATGCGGGATAAACAGCAATAGTCATCTATCCGGACACAACAGATAGATGACTATTTTTCATTATTCTATACCTAGATATTCTTCTAGCGTGACACTGCTATTTTTGATTGCTGTAGCCTTTTCCACCCCTACATAGCGATAATGCCAAGATTCGTATCTGTACCCCGTAATGTCTTCCTTGCCTTTTGGATACCTTAAAATAAAGCCATATTGGTGTGCATGGTCCATCAGCCATTTCCCTGCCGCTGTTTCCCCGAATTGTTCGGTTAGCCACAAGTCTTCTTGTCCTTGCTCGCCAATATCAAAGGCAAGGCCTGTCTGGTGCTCTGAATGACCTGGACGAGCACTGTAACGGTCAGCGGCTGCCTGTCCATCACGATTTACATAGTTTTGGTACAATGTCTCTTGATATTCGTAAGAGCGGAAGCCACTAAAGGCAGCCAAATTATAACCAGCTTCCTTGGCCCCTGCTAACATTTGGGTAAGCGCAGTTTTTGCTTCCGGTTGCTCCCCTGGATGATAATCCTTCGGCAACGGATATTTTTTGCTTGCCACTAATACCCCATCGATATATGTAGGCTCTGTCACAGGGACAGCCTGTACTGCATAGCCTCCCGCATCTACTTGAATGACAGGAGGTTCTTCTTCCACAGCCGGTGGCGGCTCTTCCACAGTTGCGGGCTGTTCCGGTTCAGATACAGGCTGTTCTACCGTTTCTTCGACCGATGGCTTTATACTCAGCTTTTCTATGATAGCTAAATCCTCTTGATAATATAATAAAAAAATAACGCTAGAAGTAATAATGCTAATCAGTGCCATCACAATGATCTTCCATACATTATTACTTTTCTTGGATTGGTTATGCTTATTAACACGTGACTGCCTCATATCACTCCTACTTTCCTAAATGGTTCCCTTATCTATTTGCTATCATAGTGTTGTTTGAAAAGCTTTACTTTACACCATATTTGCGATGCGTGGCGACAATATGTGCATCGTCATTGGGACGCTCCATTATTAAATCAGCTATTATACGAGATCCGATGAGACTATATACGGTCCCATTGCCACCGTAGCCAAGCATATAATAATGCCCGCGATGGTCAGGATGTTCTCCGATAAATGGCAAGTTATCTTTTGATTCGCCAAAAGAAGCGCCATATATAAATTCTGCCTCTAGATCATGCTGCGGAAGCATATCTTTTAAAACATTCAATAATTGTTCCGCTTTTTCATTCAAATGCTTCGGGTTCTTTGGTGGCTTAGCTTTTCCCTCATCTAATCCTCCCGCTATAATTCTATTATCTACTGTGGTACGTAAATAGAAATAGGGACGTGCCGTTTCCCAAAGCAAAGCCCGTTCAAACCACGGGTGTAAATCCGGGATTTTATTTGTCACAATGGCGTAAGTTCTTCTAATATTAGCTCCTTTTACCTTACCAAAAGGCACCTTTTCGTAGCCCGTTGTATAAACAAGACGCTTCGTTTTTATTATGCCTTCAATTGTATGCAAAGTGAAGTCATCTTTATTTTCTTCGATAATATTTAATATGGTATTTTCAAAAATGTGCAGCCCTTGCTGTTTCAATCGTTCACTGAGTCCCACGACGAATTTATATGGATTGATTTCCGCATCCTCATACGTAATGATGGCCCCTGCCTTCTTTACGCCGAACTTTGTCCACACTTCTTCTTCAGTTAAAATTTCACACGGAAAACCATATTGCTTGAGTGCTTCGTATTCCTTCTGGAGCTTTTTCATGTCGCGCTTTTTACTCGCAAAATAGCCACTTGGCCTCTTTATAAAATCAGCTTGATCGGGTAATAGCTGCGCCATTTCTTCAAGCTCCTGTATCGCCTTATAGCACATTTGATAAAATCGTACAGCATCTCGCTCGCCAATTTGTTTCATCAATTGATGCAGCATAATATCATTGGAATATTGCAGAATTCCTGTATTAGCAGCAGAGCTTCCTTCGCCAGGCTTTCTTTTGTCTAGTAGTGCTACTTTTAGCCCTTCCTCCACTAATGCATGAGCAGTCAACATGCCTGACATGCCTCCTCCTACGATTACAACATCATAAAATGGTGCAATCGCAGGGTTAGTATGTTCTTCTCTTGCATAAGTTGTTGGCCAGTAAAGTTCACCGTTATGAATTTGCATAATTCCACACTCCTATCTATTATATCTATCTATTCCCAAAAAGGAGGCGGAATTTTTCTTTTTTTATAATTTTCCTGCTATTAAATTAAACCTTTTTTCTTATTGCCCTTACTGAAAATAATCAATAAAAAACGCCTTTTAGCATTACACTAAAAAGCGTTTTTATTAGCCCATCACTGTCACCACAAGAACAATCACTGTTAACACAGCAAATGTAATGGACATTTTCTTCATCCAGCCCGCTTCTTTATGTAAACCCTTTTGTGCAAAAGCACGAGAGCGGAAATAATGCGAAAATGTAAACATCAATGTTAAAAATAGTACCGCTAGTTCGAAATTCCCTTTAATCATAAAAAATAAAGAGGTCAAACTAGAAATAGCCACTAAAATAATAGAAACCGTTTTTTCGTTCATTTCTCTACTTCTTCATTCCTTCCGGTACAGGTGAATAGTATCGACGTCCTATATATGTCTGAATAATGAGGAAGATCCCCCCAACCGACCAATAAAGCGGAAGGGCAGCCATTGAAGTAAACGAAATCAAGACAATCATAATAGGAGAAATATAAATCATCATTTTCATTTGTTGCTTTTGCGCCTCTGGTACTGTCCATAGCGAAACTTTTGCTTGAATGAAATAAATAATCCCTGCAACAACTGTCATGACAAGGTCCGGTGCACCTAAATCAAACCATAAAAAGGTATGTGTTTTTACATCTTCAGAATATAAAATAGCAAAATACAACCCTGTAATAACCGGCATTTGTATAAGAATCGGCAAGCATCCCATATTCAATGGATTGATATTATGCTCCTTATATAAAGCCAGCATTTCCTGTTGGACGGCCATCTGTTCTTCTTTTGTCTGTGCTTCTTTCATGCGCTTTTGCACATCTTCCATCAGCGGCTTCACAACATCCATTTTTGCCTTCATATTGGCTTGTGTACGGTAATTTTTCAGCATGAATGGCATTAAAATAAGCCGAATCATAAGCGTAATGGCAATAATCGCTAAACCATAGCTACCATTAAATACATCATTACCTAAAAATTCAAGCAGCCAGTTCATTGGTTTTACGAATGTACTGTAAAAGAATCCTTCTTCATTTTCAACCGCTTGACATCCTGCGAGTATAAAAGTTAGAGAGAAAAATAATACTCCTAATTTTAATCGCTTCACCTATTTCACCTCTCTTATAACTTTACCTTTGCAGTATACAGGAAATATACTCATTTAGAAAGAAATAGGACACCGCATCTAGTGTCCTCCTATTTTTTATACCTTTTCTAGTTCTAGCTCATTTATATCGAATCGGTAAAATTCATGGTGCAACTCATCACGGAAGTGTTTCGGCGTTACACCCGTATACTTTTTAAAAATACGCGTAAAATAACTTTGGTTACAGAAATGGAACTGATCAGAAATAGAAGTGATGCTTTTATTCGTATGACGTAAATAATATTGAGACTCTTCTACTCGTCTCACGTTCAAGTACTCCACCAATGTAATTCCCACATGTTCGCGGAAAATACGTGATAAATGACTTGTACTAATGTGGAAATGGGCTGCTATGCTTTCTACTGTTAAATCATTTTCCAATTCATCATTAATATACATAATCACTTTATTCACTGTCTGGTGGCGGAACGTTGGTTGCTTACGGTCGGCAATAAAATAAACATAAAAGTCGATTAAATCATCAGCAAACTGAAGGAACTCGGCATCCTTCATCGTATTTTCAATCATATCTGCACATGCTAAATTAAAAGCAAATGCTTTCTTTGGCGGTACTTGATTATCTAGTAATTTACGCGCGACAATCGACGATAAAATAATAAAATAATGGCGGACAATTTTAATGACTTGTTTCCCGAAACGAATAGATAAAATATCAATGATATTATGTAATGACTTCTTTGCTTTGGCAGCCTCTAAATGGTAAATTTCAAATAATAGCTTCGACTCAATCGTAAAGAAGTCTTCAATGCCTTGATATTATCAATTTCTTGAAAGTATCTTTTTGAAATCGTTTCAGATATTGAGTGTTGATGTAGTTGCATTAATTACCCTACCTTTCTTCTGAACACTAACCCATATTTTATTTTTCGAAATATAATAACCGTGAATAAGTACAATATATACAATAAAGTATTTTGTTGAAATATATTTTTCGGATTTTTATTAAATTTATATAACATATAATATGAATTTAATAAACCTTCTAAAAATCATCAGCTATTCATCCTATAACTCAAGAGAATATTACCATATTTTACGTTTTTCTTTCAACTTAATTTTCTATTATTTCCTTTCTTTAGAAAACATTATTCACATTCTCATTTTCAAGGAATCAGGTAAATATTATGTAAATTAAAGGAAAATGACCATTAAAAAGAAAATTTTTGAACTTTTCCGTAGAAAATTCAAAAAAAGAATTAAATTCTGTCTATTATTCCTGAATCTTCTCTATATAAATTGGGGCAATCTGTAGTAAAATAGATGATAATATAGTTAATAAGCTTAAAAGAGGTGTTATTAGTGGATCCTAAACAAATTGAAGAAATTATGGACGTCATTAAAGAGTTTTTCCCAGAAAATACGTCTATCGCTATTTCAGATACAAATGAATATTTATATTATCAGCCTAGTAAGAAGGTAGACCTGAAAATCAAGCCGGGTGATCCTATCAAAGAAGGTTCAGCTGCATCAAAAGCTTTAACGTATGGTCAAAAAATCAGCACTTATATTGAGCCGGATGTATTTGGTGTACCATACTTCGGTATGAGTATTCCCCTAATTGAAGAAGGCGAAACAAAAGGTGCTATTACTGCTATCTTCCCGCAAAAACCATCACCATTCTTAACTAACTACATTACAGTTAAAATCGATGACTGCTGGTATCCAATTAAGCATAATCAAGTAATTTACCTAGAGACACAATTACGTAAAACGTTTGTGAAAACCATGAATCGTGAAGGCTATCACCGCTTAAATTTAAGTGATTTGGAGTTATTCCTAGCACCGGATTCGTTTATACGTTGCCACCGTTCATATATTGTCAACATAGACTATATTGATGAAATTCAGCCAGACTCACACTCAACGTTCTTGCTTATTATGAAAGATGGCACGCGCATTCCAGTTTCACAGCGCTATGCAAGTTATTTCCGTCGTTCTTTAGGGTTCTAGTCTCCCTTATTTATGCACTTGTTCAAGAGGTTATTCTGAATGTTCTACCTTTCAGAATGCCTCTTTTTCTCTTTACATGTTATCGGTTAGTCTTAAATATATCGTAAATGTAGTTTTTTTCTCGTTAATGCAATTTTTAAGCACTTTCATGTTCCATATAAAGTAATTGTGACAATTTGGTGATACTATGTTTTTATATGGATTACTAAAATAATCTATTAAACAAACAGAAAATTCTAACAAATTTTCATCACTGTTTTAACCATTACTAAACTTTATTTAGGGGAGGATTTTATTCATGGATCCACGAGTTGAGAAACGCTTAGGTTTAAAACAATTAATAGAGAAAGTTGTTTCTGCAGAAGAAGCAGCTGCTTTAATTGAAGATGGTACTGTAGTAGGTATGTCTGGTTTTACACGTGCTGGGGATGCAAAAGTAGTTCCTATGGCATTAGTAGAACGTGCTAAAAATGAAAAATTCCAAATTGATGTATATACAGGGGCTTCTTTAGGGCCTGAAGTAGATAAATATTTAGCTGAAGCTGGCGTTATTCGTAAACGCGGGCCTTACCAAGGTGACGCTACGATGCGTTCTTTAGTTAACACAGGTAAAGTGACTTATGTAGATGCTCACCTTTCTCATAACGCTGAATTAGTGCGTCAAGGTATCATGGGTCCAATCAAGCACTTAATTTTAGAAGCGGTTGCAATTACTGAAGATGGCTTAATTATTCCAACTAACTCAGTAGGTAACTCTCCAATTTTCGCTCAGTACGCAGAAAATATTATTATTGAGTTAAATATTTCTCACCCAGAGGAGTTAATCGGTATTCACGATATCTATGTTCCTGCTGAGCAAGGTAACCGTGAACCAATTCCAATGACAAATGCTGAGCAACGTATCGGTGAAATCGGAATTAAAGTTGATCCGGCTAAAATCCAAGCAATCGTTATTTCTGAAGAGCCAGATGCACCTTCATTAATCGTTCCTCCAGATGAGGAAACACAAACAATGGCAAACATTTTATTAGACTTCTTCCGCTCTGAAATTGAAGCTGGTCGTTTAACAAATGAATTAATGCCATTGCAATCAGGTGTAGGTTCTGTAGCGAACGCTGTATTAGATGGTTTTGCTGATTCAGAATTCGAAAACTTAATTGTTGCTTCTGAAGTATTGCAAGATGCTGTATTCAACTTAATCGATGCTGGTAAAGTGCGCTTCGCTGCTGCAACTTCTATCACATTGACGGAAGAATTACAGAAAAAAGTTTATGGCAACTTAGAAAAGTATGCTGATAAAATCTGCTTACGTCCACAAGAGATCTCTAACCATCCGGAGCTTATCCGTCGTTTGGGCTTAATCTCAATCAACACTGCTCTTGAGGCAGATATTTATGGTAACGTAAACTCTACACACGTTTCAGGTACGAAAATGATGAACGGTCTTGGCGGTTCAGGTGACTTCGCGCGTAACGCTCGCCTTGGTATCTTCGTAACGAAATCATACGCTAAAGGTGGAGCAATTTCATCAATCGTACCAATGGTTTCTCACGTAGACCACACAGAGCATGATGTAGATGTAATCGTAACAGAACAAGGTATCGCAGACTTACGTGGTCTTGCTCCTAAAGAACGTGCTGTGAAAATTATTGAAAACTGTGTTCACCCAGACTTTAAAGAGCAAATGTGGGATTACTACAACCGCGCTGTTGAAGCAACAGGTAACGCGCAAACTCCTCACATCTTAGAGGAAGCTCTTTCTTGGCACGTATCATTAGCTAACAATAAAACAATGAAAAAAGAAATTTCTAAAGCTTAATTTTCATCAAAAAATCGGTAGACAATTGTCTACCGATTTTTTTTATTGATGTTTTTGGTTGTGGTTTTGCTCTTGCTCTTCGTTATACATATCAACTGCTATTTGAACGCCACCTTCATCAATCATGTGGTTGCCTTCTAACACCGGATCCGACGCATCACCAGCTGTAGAAGCTACATCTTGTAACGATTCTTCTACATATGTTTCATCCGCACCCTGAGCCGCCATAGCACCTGCTGGGCCTTCTTTTGTAGTTTGGTTCATTGATTGGCCATTAGACTTTACTTTGTCCATTAAGCCTTGTACACCGCCACTTTCATCTACCTTTTGTTTTGCTTGATTCAAATATTCCATTGCTTTATCACGATTTTCTTTCTTACTTAAGAATGATGCAGCCCCTGCTAATAAACCTGCAATAACTACACCTTTACCTTTAAATTTAGCCATACGGTAAATCCCTCCATAGAAAAACATTTTATGTAAAATTTATACCCTTAAGTTTTCCCTTTTAAACATTCTCGAACGTGTTTCATATTTTTCCCTATTGCCATGTTTGATATTATTTTCGTTTGGGAATCATATTATTACTTATACCTATGATTTATATGGAAAGAGGCGATAACATGTTTGAAGTTAAAGATATTAAATATGAGGGGCATGAAATTATGGGCTTTATAGGCGGTGCTGGACTTTTAACGTTGTTCATCCAGGCTTTCGTATCCTTTATATAAAAACAAGGTCGCCGAGGCGACCTTGTTTTTATATTTTCACATCATCATATTCTGCTGATTTTTCAAAAGCTGTTACTACATAAGAGCATACGGGACGCATTTTCAAACGATTCTCACGTGCATAATTTGCAGCTTCATCTAATAATTTTTTAGCAATCCCTTGCCCGCGCAACTCATCTGAGACATACGTATGATTCATCGTCATCGTCCCATCTTGCTCTACCCATGTGATTTCTGCTAAACGCTTGCCATCTGCTTCATACTCGTACGCTTTGTGATTCGTACTTTCTTTTAATGTAAATTGCATATACATCCCTCCCAATTTTACTATAACAAAATATTCTCTATTATAGCCAATGAGAGGCATCTATAATTTATGGCTGTGTTTCAGGTTCACTATCCGAACTACCGAACCATGAAGAAATTGTGTCCATTATATTTTGGAAAAAGTTTTTCACGCTTTGCCAGAAGCCTTCATCTTGCATAAGGTTTCCGATTTCTCCAAACTTGTCTTGTAAAGTCGTACTAATATCTGCTAATTGATCCGACCATTGAGAGAAATCAATATTTAATTGACGGATTTTATCCATTAAATCAATTAATAACTGGCGATCTGTTTCACTTAGATTAATCTCTAATTTTGATAGCTGCTCCTCTACAATCTGCTGCACTTCTTCTTTCGTCGCAGGTGATTGTTCAGCAATCGCCTTCTTGATTTCTGTTAAAAGATTTGCTACTTGCTCATCTGAGATATTCGAATTTTCTGCTAGAGTTGTAGCTACAGAAAGCTCATCGCTCGCTACGTCTGTGCGCTCCGGATCCAATGTCTCTCCTGTTTTTACTTCATACGCTTTGTAAATCCCAACTAATGCGGAATGTCCTGTCACCGGCTTTGGACCTGCTACATCAACAATGGCATCTTTAATACCCGCTGTTAACATTGCATTCGCATACATTTCTGCAGTTACTTGGGTAATATTTTCAGGTGTCACAATATTGATAATCAATCCTTCGCCCTCTTCTTGACGTGTAATTTTCGCTGATGAATACATCCGTGAGTTTGGATTGCTATTTTTCACGTATTTCGCTAAGTCCTGTCCTGATACTGTAACTTCATCAAATTCCGGTTCCTGATCTACACCTAAAGCTTTTTTCATTTGTTCACGCTCAGCTTCGGATAAATTGGCCCCGTATACTACAATCGGTACCCCTAATTTTTCATTAATGGCTTTCGTTGGTGTACCTGTGCTTGCTTGTGCCGGCACCATTATACTTACCATTAATAATAAGGTTGTGAAAATCGCAAAGATCTTTTTCATCCAAAATGCCTCCTTTTACATACTAAATACGACAAAAAAAGCAAAAGGTTTCATTGCTTATATGTCCTTTTGCCTTTATTGTTGTTATATGATTTCTGTCCAGCCATCTTGCTGTCTGATTTTTCCGGCCTTCATCAATGTGCCCAGTGCACGCTTGAACGCTCCCTTACTCATGCCAAACATTTCCTGAATTTCCTCGGGAGCTGACTTATCGCCAAATGGCATCTTTCCGCCCACACCTTGGAGGTAAGTGAAAATCTGTTCCGCATCATCACTGAGGCGTTCATGTTTACGTGGCAGTAGCGAACCGTTCAATGACCCATCTTCTTTTACATCAATAATGCGCACTGAAATGTCTTGCCCTAGACGAGGCTCAGCTTGCATTTCTGAATTATGCACAAAAACACGGTATGGCTGCTCCACTCCTAATAAAAATGATCCTACCGGCAATA
Organism: Lysinibacillus odysseyi; assembly: GCA_014595895.1. Taxonomy (GTDB): domain Bacteria; phylum Bacillota; class Bacilli; order Bacillales_A; family Planococcaceae; genus Lysinibacillus_B; species Lysinibacillus_B odysseyi_A. The sequence continues at coordinate 34,322 of JABUKB010000006.1, forward strand.
AACGATACGGGCGAGCTAGCACATTTTTATTGTGCATATCTTCAAAAGCACCTTCGTATAAATCATTTACTTTTTCTTCTGTAATGAGGCGACCGAAAAACTCGCCATTGCGATCTACACGTAATGTAATATATAAATGGTCGCCTGTTTGCGGCCATAGCTCTTGAATGACTGGCAAATCCTCTGCCCTTACAAGAATCTCACGGGATGTTCCGATATCGGTATAAGCTCCCTCGCGCGTTACTCTTAGTACGCGAGCCCAGCCATACTCTCCTTGTCTTACCGCTGGAATAGCAGCAGTAGCTTGTAAATCTCCGCGACGACCCGTATATAAAAATACTTCTACGCGATCACCGACAGCTAATGGTTCGTCCACTTCTGAAACATTAATCGGGATATCTACATCTCCATTTGTCAATACATAACGTGAACCTTGTTCCTCCAAAACTGTCAATGTCACCACTTCGCCTGATTTCAATTCGTTCATGTGCTCTTCCCTTTCACTATACATTTTGCTGTGCTTTTATTTTTTCCAATTGCTCTGTCAGCTTTGGTTGTTCTGCTAATAGTTGAACTAGATCAGCAATACGATCAATCGAATTCCAACTCAAATGATGTTCTATGCCTTCTACATCCTCATATATACGTTCTTCATCTACACCAATTAATCGTAAAAACTGCTCTAATAGCTCATGCCGCTGTACAAGACGCTTGCCTAGCTTTTGCCCTTTTGGAGTCAACGTTAGGCCTCTATATTTTTCGTAGATTAAATAGCCATCTTTATCTAACTTTTGGACCATTTTCGTAACTGAGGAAGGTAAAACAGATAATGCTTCCGCAATGTCGGACACTCGCGCATAACCTTTGTGTTCAATTAATAAATAGATTTGCTCAATATGATCCTCCATACTAGGTGTCGGCATATCCTGTCCCCTCACTTTCTTCATACTAAGTTATAGTTTACTACAACCTAGGGATAAAGTGAAACTTCAATCAGTGGGGATTTTCTCATCCCCATTGATTGTTAGTTGAACCAATCGGGCTTTTACGGGTAGTTTCCTTTTCGCCCTTCTTAAACCTAGAAGCAGGAGTCCTGTACCTGACGCTAACGCTTTCGAGGCAGACAAATTACTACCCGTTAATACGGGATAAAAGTTAACTGAAAACAAGAAAGAGTCGAGTATTTTACTCGACTCTCTTATCATGTCTCGGATTACGAGCTACTATGTGAATTGCACGTATAATTTGTTTATTAATTTCCTCTAAATTTTCAGGTGTATTTAACTCTTGAAATACTCTATCGCGCCAATGAGAGGTAGTGACATATCGAGTTGGCAAGGCATTCAGTGCTATTGCTGTAATATCCATTGCACAAATATTACATTGGCAAAAAGTTTGGTACTCTGTGCCACGTAACAGGAAGTTTACCAACCCGCGCACAATTTCTTCTGTAACATTCACTAATATTGGTTGTGCCATGTTCTTCATCCTCATTCTTCTATCTAATTGATTGCTCAATTTATTATATTCGTCATACTAAGAAAATAGTTCCATTACTTAAAACTTAGCACTTTTCATTAACCTTAAGGAGTTCGCAATTACTAGTAATGTAGCTCCTAAATCGGCAAAAATGGCAATCCATAATGTAAGCCAGCCGGGAATGACCAGCAATAAGGCAATGAACTTTAATCCCAATGCAAATACGATATTTTGTTTGATGATCGATAATGTCTTTTTGCTAAGCTGCATCATATAAGGCAGTTTCTTTAAATCGTCACTCATCAAGACAATATCTGCCGTCTCAAGTGCGGCATCTGTTCCTGCACCGCCCATTGCAATTCCTACATCAGCCGTTGCCAGTGCGGGGGCATCATTCACACCATCGCCAACCATCGCTACGTGTCCAAACTGCTCTTTTATATCCTTCATGGCTGCTAACTTTTGCTCAGGCAATAAAGAAGCTCTGACATCTTCTAAATGAATTTGCTGCGCAATTGCTTGGGCGGTTCTTGGTGCATCACCTGTAAGCATGACTGTTTTTAATTGCTCTGTTGTTAAGCGAGCAATCACTTCTTTGCTCTCTTCTCGTAACGGATCTGCGATGGCAATCACACCTAAAAAGCGCTGTGCTGTCGCTGCTGCAATAACAGATTTCCCTTCAGCCGTTAGCTGCTCGACTTGGCTTTCAAATTTTTGCAAGGAGACAAACTCCTTAATCCAGTGGATACTGCCAACATACACTTTTTCTCCTGCAATTGTTGCATAAGCCCCTTTCCCCGTTACGGACTGGAAATCATAAGGTGCTATTGGTTCAATCTCAAGCTCGTGCACTTTCTTTAAAATGGCTCTAGCCAATGGATGCTGTGAATTCTTTTCTACACCGCCCACCATTGCTAGCAGTTGCTGTTCTGTCAGGTCTTCTCCTACTATTACATCTGTCACGACAGGCATTCCTTTTGTTAGTGTACCCGTTTTATCAAAGGCAATTGTACGAATGCTGGCCAATTGCTCTAAATAAGCACCGCCTTTGATGAGTACGCCTTGTTTAGCTGCTTGCCCAATAGCTGTAACAATCGCGACAGGAGTTGAAATAACAAGTGCACAAGGACAGCCAACGACTAATACTGCCAGCCCCTGATAAATCCAATGCTGCCATTCTCCTGTTACAACGGATGGTACAATGGCTACTAGTAATGCAACGATCATAATAAGCGGTGTATAGTATTTGGCAAAACGATCGACAAATTTCTGAGAAGGCGCTTTTTCTGCTTGGGCTTCTTCTACTAAGTGAATAATTTTTGCTAATGTTGTATCAGCTACTAATTTTGTTACCTTTACTTCTAATGCGCCTTCTTCGTTTAATGTACCCGCAAAGACTTCCTCGCCTGTTTGCTTTTCTACAGGAATTGATTCCCCTGTGATAGCTGCCTGATTCACCGTCGAACGCCCCGCTACTACAATACCATCCATGGCAATTTTTTGTCCTGGTTTCACAACCATAATATCGCCTATGCGAATATCCTCTGTAGCAACCGAGACCTCATGACTATGATCCCCGTGTGATTGTTTAAGGGTAGCAACAGATGGAGCAATATCCATTAGTTTTTCGATCGATTGACGCGCCTTATTCATGGAATAGGCTTCTAATGCTTCACTTACCGCAAATAGGAAGACAACAATCGCCGCTTCTTGCCATTCTCCAATAATTGCTGCCCCAATGACGGCAATCGTCATCAATGTTTTCATATCAAAGTCAAAGCGCAATAAATTTTTAAAGCCATTCCTAAAAATATCTACCCCACCGACAACAATCGCAATCGCATATAAGATAATTGATGTAACATTACCTTCGCCCTGCATCATACTGAATGCGAAACCGATCAGAACAAACACAAGGGAAATCCCTGCCAATATATTTTCTTTCCGCTGATAAAAAGGTACTGATTTATTGATTGGGTCGCTTGCCTTCTGCACTTTGATTCCGTCAAATGCCCCCGCTGCTTCTAATTGATCGACAGTTACGTCCCCTTGGACTGTCAATTTAGCAGCGGCAAAATTGACCTGGCATGTTTCTACTGTGGGAATGTCCCGTACATTCTTTTCAAACTTAGCGGCACAGCTCGCACAGGTTAAATTTTGAAGTCGATACTGCTGCTTTTCCTTAGTTGCCATCTTCCTTCACTTCCTTTGCGTGCTCATGGGCAATCGTTACAATTTGATAGACATGTTCGTCAGCTAATGAATAATACATTTGCTTTCCTTCCCGTCTCGAAGTCGCCAGTCCGTGCTCTTTCAAATAGCGTAAATGATGGGAAGCTGTTGCTATAGAAGATCCGATAATTTCTGCTACATCACAGACGCATAGTGCTTTTTCTAGCGTTAGAGCGAAGGCGATTTTCAGTCGTGTCTCATCCGCTAATGCTTTTAATAACGTAACGACACCACCTAATTCTGGCATCTGCCCTTTTACTCGGCTTACTGCGTCTTCATGAATTTCCTTTACATCGCAAAATGTTTGTTTCATTGTATCCACCTCATTCAAATGTATGTTTGATTATCTTTATTATATGCTGTTCTTTCAAAATGTTCAAACTTATATTTGAATGAAGAGAAAATTTTTTATAAATATCGAATTTTAGTAGCACTAAGCAAGCATTAAAAAAGTACCGCCCAGTCATAAAACTGAACGGCACTTCGTAGCAAGCTTATACTATATTTAGCTCTATCTCGATTGGACAGTGATCACTACCTAACACCTGATCATGAATGTCGGCCTTCGTTAGTTGCGGTAACAGACGATCAGAAACGATGAAGTAATCGATGCGCCAGCCGATATTCCGCTCCCGTACCTTTGCCATATAGCTCCACCATGTATAAATATCTGTACGGTTTGGGTAAAAATGCCGGAATGTATCAGTAAAACCAGAGGCTAAAAGCGCCGTCATTTTTCCGCGCTCCTCTAACGTCACACCCGAATTCCCTTGGTTGGCCTTGGCATTCTTCAAGTCAATATCCTGATGCGCTACATTCAAATCACCACAATAGATGACAGGCTTCTTGGCATCTAATTGCTTTAAATAGAGTGCTAGGCGATCCTCCCAATCGAGACGGTACGGCAACCGGGCTAATGTGCGCTGGGCGTTAGGCGTGTAGACATTCACTAAATAGAAACCCGGATACTCTAATGTAATGATTCGCCCCTCATCTTCCGTATCCTCTTCCCCGATACCGTAGGAAGCTGTTAACGGGGCATATTTGGTGAAAACAGCTGTACCGGAATACCCCTTTTTCAAAGCATAATTCCAGTACTGATGATAGCCGTCTAATGGCAAATCGACCTGCCCTTCCTGACATTTTGACTCTTGGATACAGAAGAAATCCGCATCTACTTCCTTAAAGTAATCCAAAAATCCCTTTGTCAAACAGGCACGAATGCCATTGACGTTCCACGAAATAAATTTTAAATCAGTCTTCCCCAACAATTTTAACTTCCATTTCTAAAGCAACATCGAACTTCTCTTTCACTACACGTTGAACCATCTGAATTGTTTCAATATAGTCTGTAGCCGTCGCATTATTTTTATTAATGATAAATCCAGCATGTTTGGTAGACACTTCAGCGCCGCCTACCCCTTTGCCTTGTAAGCCGCTATCTTGAATAAGCTTGCCTGCAAAGTGACCTGGAGGACGTTTAAAGACACTCCCCGCTGATGGGTATTCCAGCGGTTGCTTGGATTCACGTTGGAACGTCAAGTCAGCGATTTTCGCATCAATGGCTGCTTGATCCCCCTTCATTAGCTGGAATTTTGCGCTTAATACATAGTAGCCTTCCTTAGCGATGATACTTTTGCGGTAGCTTAATTCAAGCTCGTCTTTGGAGAGTACAAGCATTTCCCCTTCTTTCGTTAACACTGTGCACTCTACGATAATATCTTTAATCTCACCGCCATAAGCTCCGGCATTCATGGCCATTGCTCCGCCGATCGAGCCTGGAATGCCGCACGCAAACTCTAAGCCGGTTAAACTGTGGGCAGCCACTTGTTTAGACACTTCCTTTAGGAGAGCGCCCGATTCCGCCACGACTACATCCCCTGTAATTTCGATATCCGTCAATTTGGCAAACGTAATCACAATTCCGCGTACACCGCCGTCGCGTACAACCATATTTGACCCATTTCCTAGCATTAACAGGGGCACCTGTTGTTGATGTGCGTACTTTACAACAGCTACCGCCTGTTCTGTAGTTTCCGGCATAGCCAAAATATCGGCTTTGCCACCTAGTTTCGTCATGGTATAGCGCTTAAGCGATTCATTGCACTTAATATTTTTTTCATCTATAAATTGAGCCAAATCCTGTGCCCATTTTTCAATCGTCATTTAATTAAACCCTTCCTTACGTCCAATTTTGCGCCCATGTTTCAATTTCACGGACTGCACCTTCGAGAGATCTCCCCTTATCTGTTAAAGTATATTCTACTCGTACGGGTACTTCCGAATACACTTTACGCTCCACAATTTGCTCTTTTTCTAGCTCTTTCAAGCGCTCTGATAAAAGACGCCCACTAATCGGCAACGCAGACTCTATGGCATTGAAACGCTGTGGCCCTTCTAATAATTGATAAATAATTAAAGCTGTCCAGCGTTTGCCTATTAGCTCCATCGCTTTAGACAGTCGTGGACATAATGCTGTCTCTTTCATTGATTGTCACCTCTACAGTATCTATTTTAACGTTTATGCATACTAAAGTAAATTTTGTCTTTACGCTAATATATATTAGTTTACCATTTTACAGTTAGTTATTTAAAGTAACTATAACTTTATTTCTAAAAATTGGTCTTTATTTTATTGTCTATTTTTGCCTTTTATTTTATTATTATGATGTAACATACGAAAATACTGCGCTTTTTTACATATCTACTATGAAGAAAGGATGTTACGCTATGAACGTACTTACTATTAATAAACTGAAATCTGAAATCAACTTCTCTGTTCGACATATGCGGATTTCGAATGTAAAAGGAACGTTCAAATCCTTTACAGTGAATCTCCAAGCAGAATCCCCTGCTGACTTCTTGACGAGTCCAATTGACATCGAAATTGATGTTGCCAGCATTTCAACGCAAGACTTGGCACGGGACCAACATTTGATCTCTGCTGAATTTTTTGATGCAGATCGCTTTCCTAAAATTTATTTTAGGAAGAATAATTTCTATCATACAGAGGAAGATTTGGCTGTATTAGAAGGAGAAATGACAATTAAAAATGTAACACGTCCTGTTACGTTTGATGTTTGGCTGAAAGGGGCTACGGTGACTAATTGCAATACAAAGATTTATCATATAACTTGCTCTACTGTCATTAATAGAAAAGATTTTAACCTTACCTATAACTCACTAATTGAAGCAAGTGGCAGTATTATTGATGAAAATATTCACATTACCGTGGAATTAGAATTAAACAATTAGAAAAAAGGCGTTTTCCTTATTTGGAAACGCCTTTTATTTCATTATGCAGTTACTTTTGCTAATGTTTGAGCTAATGCTGTTACTTTTGTTACGCCTTCTGCGATGATTGTTTCAGCGTTTGCTGGATCTGCTGCGTGACCCTCGATGATTACTTCACCGATTTTTTCCATACCGTATACGCCACCAACTACATTGTCGATATAGTTTGCAGCCATTTCTAATGGTGCCATTGCTTCATTTGAATAGATACCGCCGCGAGCTGATAAAATCATATATTTTTTGTCAGTCATTAAGCTCACTTGGTTGCCGTTTTCATCGTACTTGAATGTATAGCCAGAACCGTACGTGTAATCGATAAATGATTGTAATGCTGCTGGAATTGTCAGGTTCCATAATGGGAATGCAAAGACTACTACATCTGCAGCCGTTAATGCTTCACGAGATTTATTGAAAGCTGCTAAAGAAGCTGCTTGGATTTCTGTTAATTCTTCGTTTGCTTGTGCTTTACCAAAAGCGTTGAATAATTCTTGACCGAAGTAAGGCATATTCTCTTCGAACACATCAAAAGTTGTTACGTTTACACCTTCTGCTTTTACAGCTTCTGCTACGAAAGCTTCGTACATTTTTGTTGATACGCCATCTGGACGGTTGTTTGCTCTTACTACTAATACGTTTGTCATTTATCTTTTCCCCAATCTTCTTTATAAATATTTATCTCGAATTCAAGATAGTATTTATAATAAAAGAATAAGTTACTTTTTGCAAGTAACTTATTCTACTACTTTTGACTGAAATGGAAGATTAACTTTCGCACCCATCGATGGAGCAACCATCGCCTGGGTTCCCTACTATTTTTAATTGTTTTTTTAGACCTGCTTCCGTAGCCGCTTGTTCGATTGTTTGTTCAAAGAGCGGCTGCGGTTGTGCCCCTGAAATTCCGTACTTATTATTGAACACAAAAAATGGTACGCCGCGTACCCCTACTTGTTGGGCTTCAAAAATATCCTTCTCTACCGCATCTTCGTATCGCTTGCTCGTTAAAACTTGCTCTACCTTTTCGGCATTTAAATCTACTTCTTTTGCTAATTCCTTTAGTACATCATGACGACCAATTGCTTGCCCTTCTAAGAAGTATGCCTGCATAAGGCGCTCATTCCATGCTTCGGCTTTTCCTTCTTCCATAGCTAGCTTAGCTAAACGATGGGCTGCAGTGGTATTGGCTGTTTTCATCTCATCAAAATTATAGTTTAATCCTACTTCCTGCGCTCTTTGAGCTACATTCCCTGTCATATTTTTTGTCTCTTCAACTGTCATATTATATTTACGAGCCAAAGAGCTATAGACAGACTCCTCTGTATCAATTGGCGTTGTGGGATCTAATAAAAAGCTTTTATATTCTACTTCAATTTGCCCTCCGTAACCTGAATCGGCAATGGCTTTTTCTAATTGACGCTTTCCTATATAACAAAACGGGCATACATAATCTGACCACACTTCAATTTTCATGGGGGGTCCCTCCTTTTATTTCTACTTAATTGTACAGACATTTTATGAGCACTTACAATGAAAAAGTATTATGAATAGATTCTAAGCCGTTACCCCATACTTTGCAAAAAAAGGGTGATATGATTATGCAAGAAAGTTTATGGCTACAACAACAACCACTATTTCAAAATGCGACCCTACAACAAGATATTAGTTGTGATGTTTGTATAATTGGCGGGGGAATGAGCGGAATACAAACCGCTTGGAAACTCGCTAAAGCTGGTATTCGTGTTGTTTTAGTAGAGGCGAAACCAGCAATTGGCCTAGGTATTACAGGTTATTCAACAGGAAAAATTACCAGTCAACATGGAGCCAAGTTATACACTGTTCCATTGGATAAAGCGAAAATTTATTACAATGCGAACGAAGTGGCAATTACCTCATTTATTGAGAAGCTTCCAACCGATCTTTACCAAGAGGTAACTTCTTATATATATTCAACGACAGAAGCTGGCGACCAAAAGCTACAACAGGAAATTGCTTGCTATGAACAGCTAAGCATTCCGTTTTTCACAACAAAAGAGACAGAATTGCCTTTCCCTGTTACATCTGCTGTCGGAATCAGCAAGCAGTATCAGTGCGACCCTGTAGCCATATTACGCTATAGTACTCAGCAGGCAGTCTCAGCCGGTGCTGAAATTTATACAAATAGCCGTGCTACGAAAGTTTATGCGGATAAAATTGAATTGGAAAATGGCTGTCATGTTACATTTCAGAAACTATTTGTTTGTACCCATTTCCCTATCGCAGCTATGCAGAAATTGCGTGTTATGCAGTTAGAGATTTATCGATCTTATTTGACAGCAAGCCCTGTCTTAGACCTAATGAAAGGACAGTACCTTTCAGTAGATGACTCGAGTCGCACGATTCGAACAGCACTTTATAATGAAAAGCCTTATTTACTATATGGAGGTAGGGAGCACCGTGCAGGCACAGTATCCAATGTACAGCCCTACTATGATTCACTAACGGAGGAGCTCCGCAAGCACTTTGATATTTCCCAGCCTGCCTTTTCATGGAGTGCGCAAGATGTCCAAACACCAACACAGTTACCATTTATTGAACAAATCGCTGATCGTATATTTATCGCCACTGGCTACGACAAATGGGGCTTGTCAAATAGTCTCGTAGCAAGTGAATTATTACTTCATTATGCGACTGAACAGCCTCACCCGGCAGCAGCTACCTTCCAAAATATCGGTGACTTTTCGAGTTGGACTAAAGCATTGCAGTCAGTTGGATTTATTGGCCTTTCCTTTGTGGAAGGCTATTTAGCAAAACCCAATGCACCTATCTGTACCCACCTAGGCTGTAAAACAACATGGAATAAAGCAGAGGATACGTGGGATTGTCCTTGTCACGGTTCACGTTTCTCTGCAGACGGTCAGGTGATTGAAGGTCCTGCTGTCGAGCCCCTCAAGTTGGATTCTTCCCAGTAACATAAAAAGGACATCGTAAAGTGTTGAGTTTTACGATGTCCTTTTTATTATTTCAGATTTTCCGTTAACACGGGTACGATTTGTTTTTTACGCGATACAACACCCGGTAGGTTAATGCGTCCGTTGATGATGGCAGCATCAAACGCTTTTGCTGCTGCCTCTGCTTGAGCGCCTGCTGCTACTGCTGTTGAATCATTATTTAAAATATCTGTCACAACAAAGAAGAATAAATCCAGTTCGTTCTCTGCTACATTGTTGTTTAATAATGCTTCAAGCTCTGCCTGGCGACCTAATACATCTTCAATATCCACAGCATTTACTTGGGCTACTGTTGCTTTATAGGCACCAAACTCAAAGCCTTTTGCGTCTAATGACAGTAAATCTTCTAATGATTTATCAGATAGGTCAGCCCCTGCTTTTAACATCGCTAAACCATATTCTGCAGCATCAACATCAGCAATTTCCGCTAACTCTTTACCTGCTATAACATCCTGCTCTGTGCACGTAGGTGACTTGAATAATAATGTATCCGAAACAATGGCTGATAACATAAGACCTGCAATATTTGCCGGTATTTCTACATTATTTTCTTTAAAGATTTTATTTAAAATCGTTGCCGTACAGCCCACAGGTTCTGCACGGAAATAAAGCGGATCAGCTGTTTGGAAATTCGCAATACGGTGGTGGTCAATTACTTCCGTGATCTGTACTTCCTCGATGCCGTCAGCTGATTGCTGGAATTCATTATGGTCTACTAAGATTACTTGTGTTGCTTCATCCTTCACGTTTCCGATAAGGCGTGGCGCTTCGAAGCCGAACTTTTCCAATGCAAACTTTGTTTCATTGTTTAAGTCTCCAAGACGCACAGCCTCTGCATCTGAGCCTAATTGTTGCTTTAAATACGCATAAACAATAGCAGATGTAATCGTATCTGTATCTGGATTTTTGTGGCCGAATACTAAAACCTTGCTCATATTTTCATTTCCTCCTGAAATTCATATTTCTCTTATTTCTTCTACGCTAATTATATTATCACATGTCTATATAGGAAGAAAAACAGAACTTGCAATTTATATTACCTTCTCCCCATTTAGACGATTAATTCCTAAAAGAATTATTTTATGAGAAGATCCTGACTTAGCATTTTTAACAAAAAAACTCGGCAATGTAATGTTACACTGCCGAACTTTCTTAAGTTAGCCGAAAGGATTCTACTTCTAAATGCTGGGAGCTAATTGTTTTTATTCCTGTATAATATGCTTTATACTGTTTTACCATAGATTCTACTAATGCATGCAATAAAGAAATCACTGCGACGTCATAGCTATGGAAGCTTTTTGCTGGTGCTCCAATTGTAAATAAAACATCTGATTTCTCTTGTAATGGGCAAGGAACGCCATCGGTAATAGCTATCACCTTTACACCTTTACGCCTTGCAATTTCCACAACGGCCATGACATCTTCTTGCTGTTCATTGACACCAACTATAAATAATACAGTTCGTTCATCCATTTGCGCTAAATCTAACGCCATTTTTTTCTCGTCTATGGTCATTAAGTAGATTTTTTCGCGATAAGCCTTTAAATTTTTTGCCATCCAAAATGCAGCTGGTTCTGCACTCCTTAAACCCAAGACAAAAATTTGCTGTGCTTTATGCAAATATTCAATTGCCTGTTCAAAAGTGGAAGCTTCGATATTTTGCATAGTGTTTTCTACTAATTCAATATCCTGTGACATAATCACATGTGCTGGGGTATTTGTTTTCTTCAAACGTGATACAGATGTCGGGGCTGCACCATCTTTTTCGATTAAGTAGTCTTTTACTCGTTGTTGCAGTTCACTGAACCCGGACAGGTCCATGGCATAACAAAATCGAATAACTGTAGATTCACTTACGCCAGCTTGTCTACCTACCTCTGAAGCTACTTGCGAGGCAATAACATATGGATAATCCAATACAAATTGCGCTACTTTGCGTTGTCCTTTAGATAGTCTAATATATTTCTTCTTAATACTATCGCAAATACTCATTCCTTCATTCCCTTTCTTATGTAAATAGTTTGATGGCCTTCCGTGATGCTACTTTCGATTAAGTATAGGTCATTTAATAAAAATTACCTTAACACGAATATTGAGCGAATACAATGACTTTTCTGAAAAAACTTTCGCACAGTAAAGAATAAAATCAAATTCGATACAAAACTGACAAAAAATCTACAGAACACCTAATATATTAAAAAAAATTACTATATTTTTTAAAGCGCTTACATTTTTTCGCACTTCGCTTTGCGTATAAATATAAAAAAAGGAAGAATATACTCATAAAAGAGCATACCCCTCCTTTTTAAAAATTAACGCAATTCCGTCTGCTTTGTTTCTTTCCCTAAAAAGAGAACAGCTGCTACACCAATTAAGATGGCAATACAGAATACTGTAAAAATCGAACCATAAGCATACCCTTTTGTTAGCATGATACCGACTAAGGAGGGTCCAAAAATACCGCCAATTCGTCCTACTGCTGCTGCCATTCCAGAGCCTGTCCCGCGAATAAGCCCCGGATATTGTTCAGGCGTATACGCGTATAGGGCGCCCCATGCCCCTAAATTAAAGAAGGATAACAGCATGCCGGATGTCAGTAACACTCCGATCGTTTCGGCATTGCCGAATACAAAAGCACTGGCTGCTGTTCCTATTAAATAAGTAGCAAGTACAAATTTACGACCAAACTTCTCAATAAACCAAGCAGCAGTAAAGTAACCTGGTAATTGTGCTAACGTCATGATCAGTACATATTTAAAGCTTGTAATCATGTCAAAGCCTTTATCGACCATGACTGTTGGAAGCCATAAAAACATTCCGTAATAAGAGAACACGACTGCAAACCATAAAATCCACAGCATCAATGTTGATTTGCGATATTCCTTTGCCCATACATCACTTATATTTTGCCAAATCGACCGCTTTTTCGATTCTTCTTTCACTGCAAACTGCGGTGAGTCAGGCAACTTCATACGAATATAGATGGCATAAAAGGCCGGCAATGCCGTAATTAGCAATGCTACTCGCCATCCTTCAATCGGCCAAAAATCAGCAGGAATAACAAAGTATGAAATAATCGCCGCTAGAAGCCATCCACCAGCCCAAAAGCTTTCCAGTAGAACAACTACCCTTCCGCGCTCTTCCGCCTTTACACTTTCTGATACAAGAGTGGAAGCTACCGGCAGTTCTCCACCTAGCCCCATTCCAATTAAGAAACGCAATAGCAGAAAGACTGTTAATGTTGTAGCAAATGCCGATAAACCACTGGCCACTGAAAATAAAACTAATGTCCACATAAAAATCTTTTTGCGACCTATTTTATCGGCTAATATCCCAAAAGCAAGTGCACCTACTGCCATCCCGATAGAGTTGACGCTACCAATCCAACCTTTTTCGGCTGCGCTTAGTCCCCAGTCCGATGCTAACGCTGCAATGACGAATGATAAAATCCCTACATCCATCGCGTCGAACATCCACCCTACACCTGCTACTTTAAGCAATTTATTTTTAGATATAGGCTGCCCCTCTGCAGGTATACCTCTTGTATTATTTACCATATTAAACCACCTGTCTTTACACTTGACGTTACATGATTACTATACATTTGTTTCGAGAAAGTGACAACTAAATCTTGAAATATCCAATTGTTTCGACTATTTATCCATTTCCTATTGAAATAGCATTTTTATAGGAGTACAATGTCTCTTATAAAAAAACAACTGTTCATCTAGCGAGAACACAAAGGAGTTTATCTAGTTATGTGGAAAGGTCTAATTGAAGAATATAAATCGTTTTTACCGGTGAACGAAAATACACCGTCACTTACATTAAATGAAGGAAATACGCCACTTGTACACCTTGTTAATTTATCGAAGGAGCTTGGCATCGAGCTTTACGGTAAAATCGAGGGTGCAAACCCAACTGGTTCATTTAAGGACCGCGGAATGGTTTTTGCAGTAGCAAAAGCAATTGAAGACGGAGCGAAATGTGTCATCTGTGCCTCTACAGGTAATACATCAGCAGCGGCGGCAGCCTATGCAACACGCGCTGGGATTCAATCAATCGTTGTCATCCCAAAAGGCAAAGTAGCTCTTGGCAAATTAGCACAAGCGACAATGTACGGTGCAAAAATTATTGAAATCGACGGCAACTTTGATGATGCCCTAAATATTGTACGCCAAGTTTCTGAAACAACACCTGTTGCATTAGTAAACTCTGTAAACCCATACCGTATCGAAGGTCAAAAAACAGCTTCATTTGAAATTGTTGACTCTTTAGGGAAAGCACCAGACTTCCTATGCATTCCAGTGGGGAACGCTGGTAATATCACAGCTTACTGGAAAGGCTTTAAAGAATATCATGAAGCAAAACAATCTGGCTTACCAAAAATGTTTGGCTTTGAAGCAGAAGGTGCAGCCGCTATCGTAAAAGGCGAGCCAATTGCTAATCCTGAAACAGTAGCTACAGCAATCCGTATCGGTAATCCAGCAAGCTGGAAACTTGCCGAAGCAGCGCGTGATGAATCAGGTGGTATCATCGATTCAGTAACAGATGAAGAAATCTTAGCTGCTTATCAATTAATTGCCGGCAAAGAAGGAATCTTCGTAGAACCAGGTTCTGCAGCATCACTAGCTGGTGTCATCAAATCAGTAAAAGCAGGCAAAATCCCTGCTGGCAGCCAAGTGGTAACCGTGTTTACTGGTAACGGTCTAAAAGATCCTGATACAGCGATGAGCGTATCGACAGTAGAGGTTGTAGCACTGAAAAATGATGAACAAGAAATCCGTGAGTATATTGAGGGCATCCTGTAATGAGTAAATGGCAAATCAAAGTTCCTGGAAGCACTGCAAATTTAGGACCTGGCTTTGACTCCATCGGGTTAGGTTTGTCACTATATTTAAATTTGACAGTGTCTTTAGCGGACAAATGGTCATTCACTCACCTCGGTGACAATGTACCAACAGATACAACAGTAGAACATCATTTAATTTATACAATTGCTCGGGACGTGGCGACAAAATATAATCGCGAACTGCCTGCTTGCCATGTTGAGATGACAAGCGAGCTTCCTTTAGCGCGTGGATTAGGTAGCAGTGCTGCTGCAATCGTTGGCGCTATCGAGCTTGCAAATATCGTCTGTGACCTTCAGTTATCATTGCAAGATAAATTAAATATTTCATCTCAAATCGAAGGCCACCCAGACAATGCAACAGCTTCAGTACTTGGCGGTTTGACGGTTTCTGCAATGGATGAACACGGCATTGTCGATACGATGCATGTACGTGATGTAGACGCAGCTTTTGTAGTGTATATTCCAGATGTCGAGTTAAAAACATCAGAAGCTCGCGGTGTATTACCTGAACAATTCGATCGTGCCTATGCAGTACGTGCTAGCGCTAATGCTAATATGTTAGCCGCTGCCCTTATTGCTTGTGATTTTGAACGCATGGGCCATTATATGGAAAAGGATTTATTCCATGAGCCATTTCGGGCAAAATTAATTCCTGCCTTTCATGAGATTCATGAAGTGGCAAAAGCACATGGAGCATATGGGACAGCATTAAGTGGAGCAGGACCGACACTCATCTCACTTGTACCACGTTCCATTGCTGAGAACTTTGTAGTTCAAATGACTCAGCGCTTTCCAAGCCATAACATCATTTTAACGCATGCCGATACGAATGGAGTTACTGTAACTCCTTTATAAAAAGCGCTCTCTTCTCGAGAGCGCTTTTTTGTTCATGTCACCTTTCCTTACGCCAAAAGTATGATTTTTATACTTTAGACAGATTATATTTGCATTTTCGAGCAGATTTTATTGTATAATATAAAAATACCACGTAAGAAAGGGGAAATGAAAGATGAAAATTGGTTTAATCGCAGCTTCAGGAAAGGCCGGGAATCATATTTTACGCGAGGCAACGATGCGAGAACATAATGTGACAGCCATTGTAATGAATAAAACAACGATGCGGATTGACAACATACCGACAATGGAAAAAGATTTGTTTCACTTAACAGCTGAAGACATCGCACCTTTTAATGTGATCATCAATGCATTTGCCCCATCAGCTGGTGAAGAGCACCTGCATGTAGAAGCAGGGAAACATTTGATTTCTTTACTGGAAGGAACAAACAAAAGATTATTTGTCCTAGGTAGCTCAGGCTGTTTATATCTAGACGAAAATCAAACACTTCGTCTAATGGAGCATGAGGAGTACCCAGAAAATTTACGTAAATCAGCTCATTATCTATTGCAAAGCTTAGAGGATTTACAAAAATCATCCATTAAATGGACGTTTTTAAGCCCATCTGCTATGTTTGATTCTTCTGGTCCGCGTACAGGTCATTACATTTTAGGGAAAGAGAACTTACTCGTCAATTCACAGTTTAATAGCTATATTAGTTATGCGGACTTTGCCGTAGCTGTTATTGATGAGCTTGAAAATAAAAATCATATGAACACAATCTTTACCGTTGCATCAGAAAACGTGACATCTGCTTCGTGAAAAAAGCCTTCCTAACTTAGGAAGGCTTTTTAAAGGTTTCTATTTTTAGGCAACTAACACTAAACTTACGGCCATTATCACCATACCTGCTACTAACCCGTACATGGATAAATGGGTCTCATCGTATTTTTTAGCTGCCGGTAACAGCTCATCCAGTGAAATAAACACCATAATCCCCGCTACAGCCGCAAATATCACACCAAACATCATATCATTAATAAACGGTCTTAAAATTAAATACGCTACTATGGCTCCAACAGGCTCTGCAAGTCCCGATAAGAGTGATAGCTTGAAAGCCTTCATACGTATCCCTGTTGCGTAAAAAATCGGTACAGCTACCGCAATCCCTTCCGGTACATTATGAATCGCCACAGCTACGGCAATCGCTATTCCTAAGTTCGGATCTTCCAATGCGGACATGAATGTGGCAATCCCCTCTGGAAAATTGTGAATCGCAATAGCTAATGCTGTAAATGTTCCCATTTTCATCAGCTTATCTGCTTCGCTTTTTAATTGGGTTTCTGCTTGTTCAATATCCTCTACCATCCGGATTTCGTGCGGATTTGTTTTATTCGGTATAAATTTATCGATTAATGCAATCAAGACCATACCGCCAAAGAAACCAACTAGCGTCATCCAATAGCCCTCAGTATCTCCCAGGGCACTTGTAAGAGAATCTTTCGCTTTTACAAAGATTTCTACTAGTGATACATAAATCATTACCCCAGCAGAAAACCCAAGTGCTATCGATAGAAACTTTGTATTGGTCCGGGAGGTAAAGAAAGCAATTAAACTGCCTAGCCCTGTAGCCAAACCTGCAAATAAGGTTAAGGCAAAGGCAAATAATATATTTTCATCCACTCATAACACCTCATCATTTTAATAATTTCATTATAACCAGATTGTTTCCCTAGTGCAACTTTTTTAGTGCAGGAAACATCTTATGAGATAAGCCAAAATCCTATGTTTTTACATCTCCTTCTCTCCCCTTTTATAATTCATGTTTCTTTGCATACTAATGAAAAAAACATCTCATCCTTTTATGAAATGTTTTATGCGTGACTATTGTATTTTGTGTCGGCATTTTTCAAATAAGAATAAGACAGTCAGCAACCACATCTGTTACAATACGGCCTATTTACTTTAGATTTTTACAAAAGTAATTACTCAAATTTAATAAAAAAATTACCACACCATTGAAACCCTGCGTGGTAACCCCCATTTATTCTACTACTGTATAATTCCCGTGTTCCATATTGATGATATATTCCGGTACTGGTGGTTTGCCGCCATGCTCTGCAATTTTCTGCTTGTGACCTGCAATATGCTCTGGGCTCTTTTCCCAGGCCTTCCATGCCTCCTCAGACTCCCAACGCACAATCATCACTACTTCTTCCTCACCACGACGTACATTTTTCACAAGTAGCTCACGGCTTATAAAGCCCTCGCGCTGCTCTACTAGAGAGGGACCTTGACCTGGCTTCTTTTTGAAACGTTCTAAAACTTTATCAGCATTGCCTTCAGTTACTGTCCATTTACGAATTTGTACAAACATCTTTTCCACTCCTTATAGAAAAAGCATGCCCCATTTCTGAGACATGCTCTATTTAAAAATTATTTTAATTCATTTAAAATTTCATCAAGTTTTTGTACTTCTGTTGTAGCACCGTTACTTCCGAAGTACCAAGTTGGACCTTCTAAGTATACGATTTTGCCTTCTTTATAAGCACGAGTTTGTTTAATGATATCGTTTTCGATGTCAGCTTTTAGTGTTTCTACATCAGAAGCTGTACGGTCGATGATTAATAATACTTCTGGGTTTACAGAAAGAATTGACTCATAGCTGAAATCAGAACCGTGTGAGCTAGCATCAATGTTTTCTGTTACCGGTTTGAAGCCGAAGTCATTGTACACGTATGCGAAACGAGAATCTTTCCCATTGTCAAAACCAGAAAGTTTCTTTTCGTTGTACATAGCTACTAAAGCATTTTCATAACCAGCAGCTTTTTCATTTACTGCGTCTACTTTTTCTTGCAATGTCGCTTTTAGCTCTTCTGCTTTTTCTTCCTTATCGAAGATTGTCGCTGCTAAATCGATTGTTTCATAAACACCTTCAATATAGTTTTCATTGTCAGAACCAATGAAGATTACATTTGGTGTAATTTCTTTTAACTCTTCATAAAGTGGCGCTTGGCGACCAGAGATAAAGATTACGTCAGGCTGTGCAGCCGCTACCGCTTCAAAGTCGATTTCTTTTAGTGTACCTAAGTTTGGATACTCATCTGTATCGTACTTCTTAAGGCTTTCCGGCATATTCGATCCGCGTGGCAAGCCAACAATTCCTTCCACACCTAACGCATCAAGTGTATCTAAGAAACCATAGTCGAAAGAAATAATGCGCTGTGGCTGCTCTTCTAACGTTACATCCTCAAATACAACTGTTGCCCCACCTTCTTCGCCTTCTTGAGAAGCTGATAATGGCTGAACTGTCATTGGGAATGCTGCCGTTTCCGTTGCAGTATTTTCTGTTTCAGCAGTTTCTGTCGTGCTTTCTTCCGCTGGTTTTGTTTCTTCTGAATTACATGCTGCTAACATTAATGTTAACGCTGCTGCTGATGTTAATACTTTCCACTTCTTCATTTATATTTTTCCTCCTAAGGGTTCATTCACTTCTAATTGATAGTGATTATCATTTTCGATTAACTATCGTCATTTTATACTAAGTGCTTCTTCACTGTCAACAATTTTATGAATGAGAATTGAAGTATACACAAATGCGGCAGCCATCCTGTTCTTGGACAGGGATATGCATATCATAAATTTCGCGCAAAGCTTCCGAATTGATAATATCTTGCGTTGGTCCATCCTTCACAAGGCGTCCATTTTTCAAGGCAACGATACGGTCCGAATAGACAGATGCAAAGTTGATATCATGAAGGACAATCACGACCGTTTTCCCTAATTCATCTACTAGCTTGCGTAATATTTTCATAATCTGAACAGAATGCTTCATATCCAAGTTATTTAACGGCTCATCTAGCAAAATATATTCCGTATCCTGCGCAATTACCATGGAGATAAACGCACGTTGCTTTTGACCTCCTGATAATTCATCTAAAAACTTATCTTGCATATCAATTAAATTCATATATTCAAGCGCTTGGTCTACATGCCTCTCGTCTTCAGGTGTCAAACGCCCCTTCGAATAGGGATAGCGACCAAAGGATACTAGCTCACGAATGGTTAAACGCACATTTAAATGGTTTGCTTGTCTCAAAATAGCGACACGCTTTGCAAAATCATCTGACTTCATTCTTTTTACATCTGTTTGATCTAAAAATACTTCACCTGTATCAGCATCTAATAAACGGCTTACCATCGATAATAACGTGGATTTACCGGCCCCGTTCGGACCGATAAACGATGTAATTGCCTTTGGCTGGATCTGTAAGGTTACATTTTCTACGACTGGCTTTTTCCCAAAGCTTTTCGAAAGTCCTTTGATTTCAATCATCGTCCATTCCTACTTTCCTTCAGTAATAAGTAAATAAAGTAAATCCCACCAAAAAAGTTGATAATGACACTAATGGTCGTATTCAAGTGGAATACATGTTGTACAAGGAATTGTCCACCGACTAATGCAATAATACTAATTAAACTTGCTCCTACAATTAACACAGAATGTTTATATGTAGCCAAATATTGATAAGCTAAGTTTGAAATAATCAATCCTAAAAACGTAATGGGACCGATTAGTGCTGTTGACGTAGCGATTAAAATCGTCGACAAAACCAATACTTTTAAAATCATTCTGTCGTAATTAACCCCTAAGTTAATCGCTGCCTCACGACCTAAAGACATGACATCTAAATCACGTAACAGGCGGTAACCGTATATAAAGGCACCAATCAATATAACTGCCGATATCAATACCAGCTCTGTTTTTACATTCGTAAAGCTTGCAAACAAACGCCCCTGTAAGCTTTCATATTCGACTGGGTCGATAATCACTTGCAAGAAGGTAACTAAACTGCCGAGTAATGTCCCGATAATCATCCCTGCTAGCAATAACAAGAATATCGGATATTTATCCGCCCGGAATAAAAAGCGATATAGCAGCAAGGCGAAGAGTACCATCGCGACAATCGCTGCCCCGAAGTTTAAATAGCGATCCACCACCCAAATCGATGAAGATCCTAGGAAGAAGAAAATTACTGTTTGGACCACTTCATACATCGAGTCTATTCCCATTACGGAAGGTGTAAGCAGTCGGTTTTGCGTTACAGTTTGGAAAGTTACTGTTGCATACGCAATAGCAACACCTGTAATCACCATCGCTGTTACTCGAATCAAACGTTTCGGGAAGGCATAGCTAAAACCGCCCTGAATATTATATAAAGAGAACAATAAAATCGAAATAATGGCAATCACGGCCAAGATAATTAACTTCGTACTATTTTTTCGCATATGCTTTCCCCCTAAATAACATCACTAAGAAGATCGCACTACCAATCACTGCGACTGTTGTGTTGACCGGAATCTCATAAGGGTGCACGATTAATCGACTCAATATATCGCAGAACAGCAAGAATACCATCCCCATAAAAATTGTATGCGGGATTGTTTTGCGTAAATTATCCCCCATATATAGAGATACGATATTCGGCACGATTAATCCTAAAAACGGAATAACCCCAACAGTAAGTACGACAGTAGTAGCTAACACTGCTACAATAATTAACCCAATATTTAAGACCGCTTTATAACTAAGCCCTAAGTTTTTGGCAAAATCTTCACCCATACCAGCCACCGTAAATTTATCTGCATAAATATAGGCAATAATAATCGCTGGTATACTCACATATAACAATTCATAACGACCTGAAACAACAAGCGTAAAGCTCCCCAGGAAGAAAGATTGCACGTTTTGTAAAATATCTGCTTCATACCCTAAGAATGTTGTAATGGCACTTAAAATATTTCCGTACATAATACCGATTAGCGGTACGAAAATAACATCTTTAAATTTAATGCGATCCAACAACTGCATAAAAATAAACGTTCCTGCCAATGCAAAGGCAAAACTAAAAATAATTTGCTGTGTATACGATACGTTTGTAAAGAATAGCATCGAAATGACAATCCCAAGCTTTGCTGCATCCAATGTACCAGCCGTTGTCGGCGATACGAACTTATTACGGCTTAATGACTGCATAATTAATCCCGCAATACTCATCCCGGCACCCGCTAAAATAATGGCCATCAACCTCGGAACGCGGCTTGCCAAGAAAATTTGCGTCTTATCTGAATCTAAATCAAGTAAGTCACTCGGCTTAATGTCAATAGCACCAATGAATAGCGAGATAAACGAGAGGATGACAGTTGCTACTATCAAAATCCATAATCTCATTTTCAATCCCCATAATATAGTATATTCTCAATAAAATAGTGATAACGATTATCACTAATGAGTTCGCCTTTCATTATAAACCAATTCACTGTACAAAATCAATGTTAGTTGATAATGGTTATCATCGTTTATATGGATATATGCTCAATTTCAAGAAATAGTCATCCTTTACTGTTATTTATCATCCTCTATATATTAGTAAAAATGCGAGAGAAAAATGAAAAACCGTTTTGATGAGATTAGTCTCTCGCCAAAACGGTTTTCTATTTAACAGAAAGTTTTTTTTATTGTTGCCTGGCTTTCAATCATCTGTTCCTTTACATTGTACCCAATCCCTGCTATTGCAGGAACTTGTATCATGCCATCCTGGACAGTCACTTCCGGCTCAATAATATCTTCGTACCAATAATGATTGGAACCGGCTGTATCTCCTGGCAATGTAAAATTAGCCAAACTCGTCAGCGCAATATTATGAGCGCGTCCAATTCCCGCTTCTAACATACCGCCACACCAAACGGCAATTCCGTGTTCCTGAGCATAGTCGTGAATCCGGATTGCTTCCGTTATACCGCCCACTCTGGCAATTTTAATATTGACGACCTTGCAGCTACCTAACTGAACCGCGCGCTTCATATCCTCAAATGAAGTGATACTTTCATCTAAGCAAATCGGCGTAGACAGCTGTTTTTGCAAGAGTGCGTGCTCGACAATATCATCGTGTGCTAACGGCTGCTCGATCATTAGTAAGCCAAACTGATCCAACTTCTTCAGTACTGGTAAATCTTCCATTGTATAGGCAGAGTTGGCATCCGCCATCAACGGTACATCTCCAAAACGGTTGCGAATCGCTCGAATTAATTCCACGTCCTGCCCAGGCTTAATCTTCACTTTGATCCGCTTATAGCCCTGTGCCAAACTGTTTTCTATCGCTTCAAAGAGTGCTGTGTGCGACGTTTGTAAGCCAATACTAACCCCAACGTCAATCATCTCGCGCGTACCGCCAATAGCTTGCGCGAGCGACTGACCTGTTTGCTGGGCATAAATATCCCACACAGCCCCCTCAATCGCCGACTTCGCCATCATATTGCGACGAATTGGTTTGAATAGGGTGTTCACTTCATCAGGGTGCGTGATTTCTCTGTGCAACAATCTGGGAATCAAAAAATCCTCTAACATATGCATCGTTGTCTTAGCGGTTTCCTCCGTATAGGATGGATCATCAAAGGCCACACCCTCTCCCCATCCTACCGTACCGCTTGCATCTGTCGCCTTTATAACGATGACCGTTTTCTGATGAATCACGCCAAAACTTGTAGCAAATGAAGATTTCATTTGCATTTTTAATGCGTAAAGTATTACTTCTGTTATTTTCATGCTTACTCCTTACAGAGCAAATAAAGAGCGCTTGACAAGTAAATAATGGCTTACATGTTCATTTGTCGGTACTAGCTTTACGACAACATACCCTTGACCTAGCAGAGTACTAAAAACCGCACGTGTTTTGTAGCGCCAGTCTTCTGCTAGCGAAGGACTTTCAATGGCGATTTTCTTAAAGTAAGTAGGAATCGGCAATTTATAGGCATCTTTTAAATAGGTAATTTCCGTATTAAATTCACCTAATACCGGTAGCCCTACTAAGTTAAGCGACCATTCCGCAATGTCCGTCGCTTCTTCTTGCAACTCTTCCACTTTGGAATCCCAGCGTAGGTAATCTTCGTCCGTTACATCTAATTCCACTTGAAGACGGTCTACCGGCTCTACCAATGGGGCTCCGATTTCTACTTTACGATTCACAAAATAATCTGTACTATAACCTCGCAATTTCGTAAAGTTCAAATGAGCTGTCCTAGCTTCTAGCGGTTCAAACAGCCATATACATCTAGTCATGCCTAAATCCGCAGCCAGCTCTTTCTGTTTCAGTTTAATGAGCTCGCCTACACCGGCCTCGCGGTATGCTCGCTTTATACCTAGTACATGAGAACATAATACGTCTTCTTCCTGCTGTTCACTATAATTGAAACCAATGAGCTCATCCTCTAGATAAGCACCAATAACCAGTGCAGAAACAGCACCTTGTGCGAATGCTTTCTCCATCGGTTCATAGCCTTGTTGCCAAATTTCCTGCTCTAATGCGCGCGCTTGCTCAAATTGCTCTTCTGTTGTTAACTGTTTCACCACTACTGATTCTAACATATTCCTCTGCCCCCTCAAGCTGTGCTTGTTGTAACGCTAATAGTAAAGCTTTAGTTAATATTTCTATGCCTGTAAAGAGGCGTTCATGGTTAAAGGTCATGTAGGGGTGATGTAAGCCAGGTGTCACCCCACACCCTAACCCTAACATAGCTGTCTTCAGTCTTGGTCGCTTGACGCCGTAATAATGGAAATCCTCCCCTCCTGGCGTGTGAATGGCAGGCGTTAAATATTCTGGACCTACCGCCTGAGCAATCGCTTGGGCTAAAATACCTTGAGCTTGCGGATGGACATTTGCCGCCACAATTCCACCCGTTTCTTCTAATAGAATCGTCACATTATACACTTCCGCAATACGATCTATTTGATATTTTAGCTGTTTCAGAATAGAGCCCATCACCTCATTCTCCTGCGCTCGTACATCAATTGAAAATTCCGCCTTCCCCGGGATAACGTTAGAAGCTTCTCCTCCCGCATGGAATTTTGTCATTTTGTATGAGGCCGGCACCATTGGATCGTGGTGAATGAGACTTAAACTTTGGACAATGGCTGCCCCGATTTCAATCGCATTTTGGCCTAGATGAGGTCTAGCAGCATGCGCTTCCTCACCGATGACCTTTCCTTCGAGTGTACATGTAGCCCCGTGGAATAAAGCAGGGCTATAGTGACCGTCATCAATTTCTTGAATCGGACGTACATGTACACCAAACAAATAAGACAGAGGATCTATTATGCCTTCTTCTAATACCTTTAATGCTCCGCCAGCCTTTTCTTCAGCTGGCTGAAAGAACACGCGAATCGTCCCTGGAAATGCTGGCAGCTCTTTTAATAATAACAGGGCTCCAATTGCCATCGTCATATGACCGTCATGGCCACATGAGTGATTCGCCTTCCATATACCATTGACTTCTTGCCATAACGCATCCATATCAGCTCGTAACCCTACAAATGGCTCGCCCTGACCAATATCTACGTAGAGACCTGGACAATGTTCAAAACGAATCGGATGAAAGCCTTCCTGTTGCAGCAGGTTAAAAATATAATCCGTCGTTTCGTATTCTTGCCAGCTTACCTCAGGATGTGTGTGCAAATATTGAAATATCTCTTCTATTCTGGACGATAATTGCTGTAATTCTTGCTTCATTCAAGCCTCTCCTCCGTCTCTATAACCATTATATAATATCCGCCCATAATTTTCAGAGTTTTCGCACTTTTAACACATATAACCTTTTTTGGTAAAAATAATCCCTTATATAAAAAAGGCCACCTCCCTTTAAATGGGAGATAGCCTTTCTGCACTTATATCATATATTTTTCATATTTATTGTAATCCGCTTGTTTCATTTCCAACTCTAGCAGCGTCCCCGCCTCTTCATAGGATGTATTTAAAATTGTAGCGACTCCGTTCAAATAGGAAACAATGGAGCCTTCATCATACGGGATGAGCATTTTACATGTCACATAATCAGAAAAAATATGCGATTTAATGATCGCTAGCAGTTCGTCCAATCCGATCCCTTGTTTGGCCGCAATCCAAATATTATCGCCACTCACTAGCGGATACTTTACATTGGCCAGGTCTGATTTATTGTAGACATACAGTGTAGGTACATCTTCTACCCCTACCGCTTTCAATGTTTCATTGGTCACGTCCATCATGAAGCGGTATTCTTCATTCGACACATCTACCACATGCAATAGTAAATCTGCATCGCGTGCTTCTTCCAATGTAGAACGGAAGGCTTTGACCAAATGGTGCGGTAGCTTACTAACAAATCCTACGGTATCTGTCAGTAAAAAGGATTTATTATCCGGTAGCTCGATTTGACGAACAGACGTATCCAATGTCGCAAACAGCATATCCTTCTCAAACACTTGCTTATCCTCTAACTGCCCCATTTTCATTAATAGCTGGTTCATGATAGTCGACTTGCCTGCGTTCGTATAGCCAACAATGGACACCACAGGAACGGCATTTTTACGGCGTTGTTTCCGCTGGGTTTCGCGTTGTTCCTTCGCATGCTCTAAATCACGGCGCAGCTTGGCAATTTGGTCCTCAATTTTACGGCGATCAAGCTCAAGCTTGGTCTCACCGGCACCGCGGTTTTTGAAGCCGCCGCCTGTGCCGCCGCCTTGACGAGATAATGAAGCATGTAACCCGACTAAACGCGGCAGCATATATTGTAGTTGCGCTAATTCTACTTGCATTTGAGCCTCGCTTGTTTTAGCGCGGCGTCCGAAAATATCTAAAATAAGCATCGTCCGGTCGATGACTTTGCATTCTAAATCCCGCTCCAAGTTACGAATTTGTGAAGGTGATAGCTCATCATTGAAAATGATAATATTAGCCTCTGTCTCTACTACAAATGCCTTGATTTCTTCGATTTTACCTGTCCCTACATAGTGGGATGGATTGACACGCTCTAAATTTTGCGTCACATAGCCTGCTACCTCTACATTCAAGGCATCCGCTAAATTTGCAAGCTCCTCCATCGAATAATCAAAATGCGGATCCTGACGTAAATTAACACCCACTAATATCCCTTTTTCATGCAATGTTTCTACATCTTTTAATTGACTCACAAAAGACCTCCTACATTCGTTAATAATGCTTATCCTACCATACAAAACAAGACACCTCCAATACATAGAGGTGCCTGCATCATTATTTTTCTGCTTTAAGCTGTTTGACCATTTCGTCAAACTCCGCTTCGATTTCTTTTGTCGGTTTGTATGTTACAAGGCTCACAATAATCGCTACAACAAGCGATAACACAAAGCCAGGAACAATTTCATAAATAATGCTTGCCAAGCTATCTACAGAACCCCATACGAATGCCACAACAGCACCCGTAACCATCCCTGCCAATGCGCCGATATTCGTCAGCTTGCGCCAGTACAGTGCCAATAAAATAACAGGACCAAAAGCTGCACCAAATCCGGCCCACGCAAATCCAACTAAATCTAAAATGGAGTTTTCCGGGTTCCAAGCCAATACTGCTGCCAGTATCGATACGACCAGTACTGCCATGCGCCCCATGAATACATAATGGCTATCTGTCGCTGTTTTATTAAAGATAGATTTATAAATATCTTCTACTAATGCAGACGATGTCACGATTAATTGCGAACTAATGGTACTCATGACTGCCGCTAAAATTGCCGCTAACATAACACCTGCTATAAATGGATGGAATAAAATTTGACCCAGCACGATAAATATTGTTTCCGCGTCCTCCAATTTCCCGCCATTTTGCTGATAGTAAGCTACTCCTACTAAAGCTGTCGCAATTGCACCGCCTAAACTTAAAATCATCCAGCCAATACCGATGCGACGAGCAGATGTTGTTTCCTTTACCGATGTAATGGCCATAAAGCGCACGATAATATGAGGCTGCCCAAAATAACCCAAGCCCCATGCAAGTGAGGAAATAACTCCCGCTACTGTAGCGGTAGAAGCGAATAACGATAAATGCTCCGGGTTCACAAGTTTAATCGACTCTATCGTTTCGCTAAATCCACCTGTTAAAAACATTCCCAGTAATGGCACCGTGATTAATGCCAAAAACATCGTCAACCCTTGGAGGAAGTCTGTATAGCTTACCGCCAAGAACCCTCCAAATAATGTATAGGCTACTACTACACCAGACACAATCAGCATACCTGTATGATAATCATAGCCAAACGAACTTTGGAAGAACTTGCCTCCAGATACCATTCCACTTGAAACATAGAATGTAAAGAATACTAAAATAATAATACCTGATGCGACACGAATCGCTTTTGTATTGTCACGCAAACGATTGTCCAGAAAGCTAGGGATTGTAATGGAGTCGTTCGCTACCTGTGTATAAACACGTAAGCGTGGTGCTACCAATAACCAGTTTAGATAGGCTCCAATTGTTAAGCCTACTGCAATCCAAGCATCTACCAAACCGTTGACATAGATAGCACCCGGCAGTCCCATCAATAGCCAACCCGACATATCAGCAGCCCCTGCACTCAGCGCTGTTACGGCAGGTCCCAGTCCTCGCCCGCCTAGCATATAGTCATTTAAATTTTTTGTACGGATGAACGCGTACCATCCAATTGCAAGCATGGCAATCATATAAATGACAATAGCAAGCAATTGGAATGCATTATCTGACATGCAAATCACTCCTTTTTGATTCTCCGTAAATTTTACTATTGTTAGAACCATATGAACAGCCCATTCATAAATTAAAGGCGAGAATAAAGATTGTTTTTCAGTATTTTCATAGCAAATTCACTTTCATGCACGAAATTATGGCGATGTGTTACACTGAATATACTTTTAAACAAAGAGGGACGATAACATGAATTTCGAACAAATGAAGGCGGAATTTTTAGCGCTATTACAGGAAAAGACACTCGTACAAGCGACCATTAGCCAGCCTCGCCAAAAATCAAATGAAATCAAACGCGTGAAGCTTAAACCAATTGAGCTGCGCGGTGTTTATACAATTCAGCTAGAATATCAATATGAGCGTATTTTACAGCATGAAAACATTGCCTTAGCAGACTTTGCGGAACAATTTGATAAACTGCTCGAGCAGTTCCGTCAAATCCATGCACAATTTACATCGCAAAATATTCAAATACAGTTATCGAAAAAAAACAAAGTGCTATGGAAATCAGATCAGCAGGCTACACCCAAGCAGGTGAACCTTTCCCACAACCGCAAAAAACAATATTTATTGGATGACTCAAAAGCCTATCCGTTTCTTATCCGTTTAGGTGTTCAAACAGAAGATGGTCATGTCAAAAAACAGAAGTACGATAAATTCAAGCAAATTAATCGCTTCGTTGAATTTATCGATGACTCTTTAAGCTACTTGCCAAAAGACCGCACAATCCGCATTTTAGACTTTGGATCAGGGAAGTCCTATTTAACATTTGCCCTTTATCACTATTTAAAAATTGAAAAAGGCTTAGATATCCGTGTTACGGGACTTGATCTAAAAAAAGAAGTCATTGAAGAATGCAATCGTATCAGCCAGGATTTAGGGTATGAGGATTTAGAGTTTTTAGTGGGAGATATTAATGACTACAACGACGAAACAGCCGTTGATATGGTAGTCACGCTTCACGCATGTGATGTAGCGACAGATATGGCACTAGCTCGCGCTGTAAAATGGGGCGCTAAGGTTATTTTAAGTGTGCCTTGTTGCCAGCACGAATTAAATCGCCAGCTCGATACACCAGCCTTAGACGTCATGCTCCAACACGGCTTGATTCGAGAGCGCTTTGCTTCTTTAGCAACAGATTCTATACGAGCAGAGCTATTGTCATTAGTAGGTTATGACACACAGTTACTCGAATTTATCGATATAGAGAACACACCTAAAAACGTCTTAATACGTGCTTATTTTACCGGCAAAAAGCCAAGTGAAGCCCAAAGAGCACGCTACGATGCCTTTGTTACTTTGCTAAACGCCAAGCCTTTTTTACAGAATGAACTGCAAAATTTATTATAATCCGCTCTTTTAGGGTATCTAACAGTGTAGACAAAGCTGAGCATTGCTCTTGTCTGCACTTTTTTACAATACTTCTTCTGCTCTAAATACTTTCTCGTCAATATTAACCAACGATCTAATACGGAGCCGAAAGTAAAATACGCAATTGCAAAAGGAGTCATACAAGAGAATCTTTACCTGCTTGAAATTCTCTTTTAGCGCTTGTTTTTCTACCTTATTCTAATAATTTACTTGGGTTTTCATGGAATTTTTTGTTATGATGTTTATTATCTTACAATCCTAATTTTTAATGGAGGTATGTCTATGTTTAGTGCAAGAAAACAAGATCCCTTCTTTACATCCCTACATACAATCGCAGAAAATGTACGTGCGGCTGTACATTATGCTAATGATTTTCGTATTGAATCGATTGCAGATCTAAAAGAGATCAGCTTAAAAATGAAAGACTATGAAATTGCTGGCGATAAATTAATTCACCAATTAACTGTTATGTTAAATAAATCATTTATGACACCTATCGAGCGAGAGGATATTTTGTCATTGGCGATTAAAATGGATGATATTCTAGATGGGATTGAAGGATGCATTGCACATTTTGAAATGTTTTCTTTTACAGAAATTGATCAACCAATGCGCAACTTTTTAGGATACATTACCCTCTCGACAGATGAAATCGTCAAGGCGATGGAGCTGTTAAAAAAGAGAGAATTACTTAGCATGCGTCAACATGCCATTTTAATTAAGGACTATGAACGAGAATGCGATGAAATCCAACGCTCGTCCATTAAACAATTATTCTTGCGCGAAAAAGATCCGATCCGCTTAATTAAATTTAAAGATTTATACGAGCACTTTGAGGATGTAGCGGATTGCTGTCAAAGTGTTGCCAATACGATTGAAACCATCATTATGCGTAACGCATAAAAAAAATAATTGTTCGTAAGGAAGTTGGTTAGAGTATGCATACGTATGCACAGTTTGTCACGAGATTTGCTAAACTTATTTTTATTTTTTGGATGGTCCTTTTTATTGTGCTGGCCATTTTTGCGTTCCAGCTGCCTTCTAAGCTGCAGGGAGATGGCTTCTATACAGACAGCGACCATCAACGTGTAACAGCTGCGCTAGCTGAGAACTTTGATATTCCTGCCAGTACAGTTATTATTCTTTTTAAAGAAAAGTCAGATGAAGAAATCACTCAAGTATTAACCGATTTAGAAGCCATCGATGCCATTGTGAATATTACTTCACCAGTTGGAGTAGAGACGCTTCAAAATGACACATATGCCTATGGTTTGCTCGACCTTGATTATGAGGTAACCGATTATTTCCCTGTCATTGATGCTATGCGCGAGATGATTGAAGGCGAAGAAGGCATCACCATTACAGGCGGACCAGTTATTTCAAAGGACGTGAATGTGGCCAGCCAAAAAGACTTAATGAAAGCTGAAGCCATCGGGGTTCCCATCGCTATCCTCGTTCTCTTATTAGCCTTTGGTACCATTCTGTCGACACTCCTGCCTATTATTGTCGGCGCGATTACTGTCGTGTGTGCATTTGGTATTTTAACGCTACTCAGCGGGCACTTTAATTTATCTATTTTTATCTTGAATATTGTACCGATGCTTGGTCTTGCCCTCAGTATTGATTTTGCGCTGCTATTTATCAATCGCTATCGAGAGGAACGGGCAAAGGGCAGCATAGAGGAAGCAGTACAGATTGCCATTCAAACGGCAGGCCGTTCTATTATTTTCTCGGCACTTTGCGTAATGATCGGGTTAGCCGCTATGATCGTCATTCGCGTAGAAATATTCGAAAACATTGCGCTCGGTGGTTCCATCGTTGTGCTTATGGCTGTTGTTTCGGGTCTTACTCTGTTGCCAGCACTGATTGTTTTGCTCGGGGACCGGTTAGATAAATGGCGATTATTCCGTGTCAAGCATACTTCAGGGCGTTGGCAAAGCTTTGCGGGCTTTGTGATGAAACATCCGATTAAAATTATTTTGACAGCCCTTGTTCTGCTAGGTATTGCGATGATACCCATAAAGGATATCAATCCAGTCATCCCCGATGCTGATGCGCTCCCTACCTCCTATGATGCGAGGCAAGCCTACGATACATTAGTAGCGGAATTCGGCTTAAATGAACAAACAAGTGTATTTTTGCTAGCCGAAAGCGAAACTGGCTGGAAAGACCGCGCAGCTTTAGACCAAATACAATCTATCCAGCAGGAATTGCTCGACGACCCCTTGGTGAGCGGCGTGACATCTATTTATACAGCGGCACAAATCGAATCAGCTGACATGTGGGAAACGGCAAGTCAATCTCCTGAAACAGCACCATTATTAGCGGCAGTCGCTGATCAATTTATCCGCGATAACCAAATGTATATGGTAGCGACAATTGAGGCAGAGGGTTCGAGCAGTGAGGCCCAGCAATTTGTACGGGAATGGAAAGATCGTGATTTAGGGGTTGATTTTGCCCTTGCCGGACAACCGAAATTAAACCAGGAAATTTTCGATGAAATTGCTGATAAAGTGGGACTAGCTCTGGCAATTATTATTGTTACAACCTTTATTATTCTAATGCTTGCTTTCCGTTCTATTTTAATCCCGTTAAAAGCAATCATCATGAATGTTCTTGGACTGGGTGCTACGTTCGGTATCTTGGTATACATTTTCCAATATGGTCATCTGGGAATCGAGGAAACGAATATCATCCTTATCCTTCCCGTGATTGTATTTTGCCTGGTGTTTGGGCTGAGTATGGACTATGAGGTGTTTTTAATTTCTCGTATTCAGGAAGAGTACAACCACGGAGCAACCAATACGAAAGCAACGATTGACGGTCTGGTATCGACGTCTAAAATCATTACGTCAGCCGCACTCATCATGATTGTTATCACCGGTGCTTTTGCTTTTACCGATGTCATGCCTGTCAAACAAATTGGAGTTGGTATTGCCATTGCTATAGCTATTGATGCAACGATCATTCGTCTTATGCTTGTACCAAGTTTGATGAAACTATTCGGTGACTGGAATTGGTGGCTACCGTTTACGAAGAGAAAGTAAATTACTACTCGTTAATACGGGGTAAACAAAGGAGCTAGCTCACAATTAGTGAACTAGCTCCTTATTTTTTAAAATTTCGTTTCATACCATGCTTTTGCTTGCTGTACTTCTTGCATCGTTAATTGATGACCAAAGTTAAACCAGGCCACTTCTGTTTCAGCACCTGCTGCTGATAATAGCTGCTCTAGCTCTTCTGTTTCTTGTGGAGGACACATAGAGTCATTTGTTCCTGCTCCCATCCATACTTTTACGTTCTCTAGAGATGGAATGTTTGCTTCACGGTCTGGCACCATTGGATGGTGTAAAATAGCACCTGCTAGACTGCCTTCATGACGGAATAATAGGTTACCTGCGATATTTGCCCCATTTGAATAACCGATGGCTACCACGTTTTTTACATCAAAATTATATTCCTTGGCCGCTGATTGTACAAAATTATGAAGCTCATCTGTACGGAAGCGTAAATCCTCCATATCAAACACACCTTCTGCAAGACGACGGAAGAATCTTGGCATACCATTTTCTAATACTTGACCGCGTACACTTAGAATATTAGCATCTGCATCAATTTCTTTTGCTAATCCAATTAAGTCATGTTCTGTACCGCCTGTCCCATGCAGTAGCAAGAACGTAACCGGTTTTGTACCCTTTTCAAAAATATGTTGCAAAACAAACACTCCTTTATTATCTCGAATTTGAGATAATTATAGACTGTTATAAAAAATTCGTCAAAGAAGTCGTCTTATTCTTCGATTAGTTCTGTCTCGGGCACACCTTTATTATTAGGATCAACTCCACCATTATTACGACCATATTTCGATGGATCATACGTTTGATAGAACATTGTAATGACAATGACCGCCACTAACGAAGCTGCAATAATCGAACCAATCACTATAAGCGCTACCTTTTTCCCGTTTGTATTTTTTTCTCCCATTTAAAACCCCTCCTATTTTGATAAACGGAAGCCCTCTTCGCGTAGATACTCTACCGCTGCCTCACGTGTACCAAAATTCTCTTCTAAATTCCCTTTATGATAAATATTCCAGCTAGGTTCTTCAAACACCAATTCAAGCGTAACCTTTTCACGATCCTGCCAAATCTCCACAATAGGCTCTGGCTCTACAAATTCTTCTGATAAGTAGGTAATGGCATCGGATACAATGGCACGTAAGTCTTCCGCAGAATAATCACGTATATTGACCATACCTTTATCATTTGCCTCTTTTTCATATTTCAGTAAATCCCCTACAAACACAAAGCCGTTGCCATTTGGATGAAGCTTCTCTACTACAACTGTCTTTTCATATAGACTACCCTCAAAATGGTAATTGAATCGCTTAAGAGAAATCTCCTTTTTGCTTAGCTGAGGGAATTCCTCTACAATTGCTTGTTTTTGCTCAAATGTTAACATAAAACGCTCCTTTATATTTACTTTCTTCAGCTTAGTATAGCACATGCAAAATCTGTACTTTTATGGACAATTTATGAGAATTAAAAAGCCGCCTACAAGTTCAGATAACTTATACGACAGCCTTTCCATTTATACATTTTTTGTTGCTGCTTCTTTAATTTTTTTACGCTCTTCATAAATATTAATAACGATTACCTTCAAAACCGCATACGTGGGAATGGCAACTAAAATCCCAATAAAGCCCGCAATATTTCCTGCTGCCAACACGAGCGAAATGACAGTAAGAGGGTGAATATCTAAAGTTTTCCCCATAATATTCGGTGTAACTAAGTTACTTTCTATTTGTTGGGCGACTAATGTCACCACGCCTACCCAAATGACTAAAACCGGATCTTGAAGAACCGCTACAAGAACAGCCGGTAACAGCGATAGCCAAGGACCGATAAACGGAATCATATTCATAAAGAAAGAGAAAATCGCCAGTAGCAGTGAATATTCCAATCCGATAATCAGGTACCCAATATACATCATAGTGGCCAGGATCAAGCTGATCATCACCTGTCCCTGTACATAGCTGCGCAGTACCGTATCTATATTTTCCAGTGTTTCCTTCACCCAGCTGCGACGTTCCCCTGTAAATAATTGATAAATATTCGGCGCAAACTTTTCATGATCCTTCAACATATAAATAAAGAAGAAAGGCACTAAAATCAACGTAAACGTAGCCGAGACCGCACCGCTAATTATTGACACTAGCCATGTGCTGGCTCCTACCACATAGTCTTGAATAGATGTGGACACGGAATCCACAAACTCCTCTACTTGTGGTGGGAATGCATCTTTATTTTCTAAAACATAATCCATTGTTTCCTGCATATTTTCCGAAATTGTTGGTGCATTTTCCACCAGATTGTTGACCTGTTCAGAAATTGGTTTACCAATCATAAAGAAGAAAACTGTAATCATACCAACCAATAAAACCAATATGGTACTAATACTTGCCCATCTCGGCAGCCCCTTTCTTTCTAAAAAACGCTGAATTGGCTCCGAAATATAATAAAGAACACCGCCTAATAATAATGGGATTAAAATGGTCTTAAAAATAATAAAAATAGGGTTAAAAATCCAGTGTATTTCGATAAAATATTTTAAAATTAAAAGTCCGATTAATATACCGATACCCGCTTGAAACCAAAGTTTCTTCGTCAATTCCTTCACATCCTTTTTCTGCTAGTATCCCCTCAATAAAATTATTATAGTCTATCGCCATTAAAAGGTGGAAATAATATTACTAGAAAAAATAAACAGAGAGAAATATTCCTATTCATCAAGTCCCTGAATAACCTTTTCTTTTAGCAACTTATCCACGAAAAAAATTGTCCCGCATACCTGTACGAGACAATTCTTTCTTACTGTCTATAGCTTTGCATCATCCACATTCATTAAGTACCGCTCAATCTCACCGATGACTGACTGTACACAGCCTTCTTCAAATGGCGAGATAAGACCTGCTTCACGCACAAGACCCGTGAAAGCCTGCGAACCGCCGAGATGACATAGATGAACGTAATCCTTCCAGGCAGATCCAAAATCCTCACGCGAACGTTTCCAGAATTGGAATGCACAAATTTGCGCTAATGTATAGTCAATATAATAAAACGGGCTCGAATAAATATGTTGCTGACGTTGCCAGAAGCCCCCTGTTTCTAAATAATCATGTCCATCATAATCACGATGTGGCAAATATTTTTCCTCAATTTGCTTCCAGGCTGCCCGACGCTCAGCCGGTGTCATCTCTGGATGTTCATATACAACATGCTGGAATTCATCTACCGCTACCCCATACGGCAAGAAGATTAATCCCCCGCTTAGATGAGCGTATTTATACTTCTCTGTTTCCTCTTTAAAGAATAGTTCCATCCACGGCCATGTGAAAAACTCCATACTCATGGAATGAATCTCGCATGACTCAAACGTCGGCCATAAATATTCCGGGATGCCAATATTGCGTGATGAATAGACTTGGAAAGCATGCCCTGCTTCATGTGTCAATACATCAATATCTCCTGATGTACCGTTAAAGTTCGAGAATATATACGGGGCATCGTAATTTTCGATAAAAGTACAATATCCGCCTGACTCCTTGCCTTTTTTAGCGACTAAGTCCATCAGATCGTGCTCTAACATATAGTTAAAGAACTCTCCCGTTTCCGGCGACAGCTCCTCGTACATCTTTTTCCCATTTGCTACAATCCAATCTGCATCTCCTTGAGGTTTGGCATTGCCGCTTAAAAATTTTAGGCCTTCATCATAATACTTAAGCTGTTCCACACCAATACGTTGTGCTTGTTTCTCGTAAAGACGCGAGACAACCGGCACGATATATTTACGTACTTGTTCACGGAAATTGGCAACCATTTGTGCATCATAATCAATACGGTCCATATGAATATAGCCAAGCTCGACATAGTTTTTATAACCGAGTGTAGTCGCGATTTCGTGACGGATTTTTACTAGCTCGTCAAAAATGGCATCGAACTTTTCCAGATGACCTGCATAGAAATTCGAAGAGGCATCACGTGCAGCTTTGCGTGTAGCGCGGTCCGTAGATTCTCCGTACGGCGCTAACTGAGCAAGCGTCAAGGTTTTACCATCAAACTCAATTTGGGCAGAAGCTACAAGCTTTTGATAGTCAGAAACAAGCTTATTTTCCCGTTGCATTAATTCAATAACCGCTGGAGAAAATCCTTTCAATTGATTATCCGCTAAGGCAAATAATTGTGTACCCCATTTTTCTTCTAGCTGTGAGCGGAATGGTGAATCTACTAGTGCTTGATAATATTCCGATTCCACTTCTTCCATTTCTGGTGATATTTCATCTAAAAAATCGCGCTCCGTTTGATAATACACATCTGTTGTATCAATCGATGCACGGATTGCTACAATATTTGCCTGTGTAGAAAAGTCACGGCGATAGCCATTGATTTGCTCTATTACTTTGCTTTGTTCTTCCACAGATTGAGCCTCATTAAATCGCTTTAACAACGTGCGAATCTCCGCTTTTATCACTTGGACATCCGGTCTTTTATACGTAAATTCAGCAAATTTCATATGGGTCCTCCTCATTTAATTCGAATTTCGAAACGTTAATTTCATTATTTAGTAAACTTTATGGAAATGCAAATGAAATCAAAAGGGTGCCGAATAAATTCCGACACCCCTTAGTATTACCTAATATTAAACTGTTGGATAGCGCTTTGTAACCCTTGAATCTCATTCGTTAAATTATTAGCAGACTCTGTCACCATTTGTATTGCATGTAACTGCTCGTCGACAGAAGCCGTTACTTCTTCTGTCCTAGCGGCACTTGCCTCACTAATAGTAGCAATGTTTTCGATAGAGTTTAGCATCGTATCTTTCGATGTATTTAACTGAACGATGCTGACAGATACTTCTTCAATCGAGCACACGATATTTTTAACAGCTGACTCGATTTCTTTGAAAGAGTTTTCTGTCATCGTCACGGACTGTTGCTGCCCTTGCACGATATCATACGTTTTTTCCATTTCTATTGTGACAATGCTTGTCTCACTCTCGATACCACGTAATGTATCGCGCACTAACACCGTTGCTTGGTTCGTTTGATCAGCCAGTTTACGTACCTCATCTGCCACTACTGCAAAGCCTTTGCCATGCTCCCCGGCACGTGCCGCTTCAATGGAAGCATTCAGTGCTAATAAATTCGTTTGATCTGAAATATCATTGATTGTACCAACAATCCCCTCAATTTCTTTTACTTTATCTATCAAGGTTGTCAGTACATTTTTCATTCCATGAATCAGTTCAAACGATTCAGTAGAGTGTTCCTTTAATGCCACTAAATTATTAAGCCCTTCCGCATTGGACTTACGCATTTGTTCGGAGGAATCTAACATGAGCTGATTTTTATGTTGCAACTGCTCAATTTCCTGAGCAAATCCTACAGTAATTTGATTTGTCCCCTCTGCTTCTACCGCCTGTTGAGCAGCTCCATGCGCTACTTCATTTGTCGCCTTTGCAATCTCCTCGCCAAATGCTGTTGTCTCCTCTGCTACCGCTGTTAAATCGGAGGATGTCTGCTGGATTTCTCCAATGGTATGCTCTACATCTGTAATTAACATTTTTAATTGGCCAACCATTTCATTAAACCCACTATTTAAGACTCCTACTTCATCCCGTCTTTCTGATTGGTGAAGCTCGACCGTTAAATTCCCTTTGGCTACTTGTCGCACTTGGTTTGATAATTTCATCAACGGCAGTGCTAAATGACGTGAAAACAGCACTGCTACGATACCACCTATAATAGTAGATACGAGCAAAGTAATAGCTATTACTTTTAACAGTAAATTGACCGGTGCATTAAAATCTTGCATGTATGTCCCCGATGCTACAATCCAGTCCCAATTTGGATCTAGTTTGGAATAAATGAGTTTAGGTGCTTGTTTCGTTTGGTTCGGCAATTCAAATTCATAAGTTGTAAAGCCCCCACCCGCTAAGGCCTTTTCTTTCACTTCCCGAATATAATATGAACCTGAACTGTCTTGGTTATTCCATAAATTATCGCCTTCTCTAGTAGGATGACCGATTAAAGTCCCCTCATGGTCCATGATATAAATATAACCGTTTTCTCCTATATTCGTCGGGTTGGTTAGGTCACGCTTCCCATCTGTCCCCCGTGCTCCTATCAAGGCCATTTTCACATGTTCTTGTGCCTCTTCTAGTGTAAGTTTCCCACTTTGGACAGCTACTTGTGCTTGGTGAATTAACTGTAAACTACTTTCTACACTATTTTTGATAACAGTTTCCCCAGCTGCATCAAGTCCACGTTTTGCCTCTATATAGCTGACTGTCCCAATAATTAAACTTGGTGTCATAAAAATGAAAAATGAAAATATAAGAAGTTTCCCTTGAATGGTCTTTAAAAACTTCATTAAATCCCCCCCTATTCGTACGAATCTCTCCCTTCCTCTATTATTACATAAATCCAGAATTAAACAATTTAAAATTTTCTATTAAAAGGCATTTTTTCTTGCTTTAAATCCACATTTTTCTCTCCAAAGGCAATTTTAGCTTTAAACATCCAAAAAGCACCAGGATTCCGGTCAACCGTTGAGTCATTTCACCTATTCTTCAGCACTTATCTTTCAATAAAAAAGGACTTTCGTTTCCTTTTAAAACGAAAGTCCTTTTTTGTTATTCTCCTAAATCGGCATTGTGATAAACACGCTGCACATCTTCTAAATCTTCTAATGCATCTATCATTTTCTCGAATTTTACGAGGTCATCCCCTGCAAGCGCTACTTCTGTTAACGGTAACATTGTTAGCTCTGCTACTGTAAATTCTTCTACACCCGCTGCTTTAAATGCTTCTTGTGTAGCATGGAATTGATCTGGTTCTGTGTAGACAATGATTGTGCCTTCTTCATCTAAAATATCACGTGCATCTAAATCTGCTTCCATTAAAATTTCAAGCACTTCATCTTCTGATTTGCCTTCTATACCAAATACCGCTGTATTTTGGAACATATGAGCAGCAGAACCGCTGACACCCATGTTACCACCGTTCTTCCCAAATGCCGCGCGCACTTCTGATGCTGTACGGTTCACGTTATTTGTTAAAGCGTCTACGATTACCATTGTTCCGGCTACTCCAAAGCCTTCATAACGTAATTCATCGAACTGCTCATCGCCGCCGCCTTTTGCTTTGTCGATTGCTTTCTCAATAATATGCTTCGGTACGGAATAAGTTTTTGCACGCTCTAATACTGTTTTCAGTGCACGGTTTGACTCTGGATTTGGTTCACCGGATTTTGCCGCTACATAAATTTCACGACCAAACTTCGCATAGATGCGACTGTTGGCTGCGTCTTTCCCTGCTTTTTTTTCTTTAATATTATTCCATTTACGACCCATTATTTTCACTCTCTTTCATTCAGTCATGTCATTTTATTTTCAACTTAACTATTATACATGAAAAATACAAACCAAGAAAATAGCAGCTTGTTGTTTTATTGCTTTCCTTCTCCAAATTTCTCTTGAAGAATATAGTACGATTCCTTCAAACGCTCCTTACTTTCAGGGAAATCCCAACTCTCCCATCTATAGCGCGTTACTTCTGTTGCCGGTAGGCTAGCCGCTCGCTGCCCGTTCTCTACAAGCATCATTCCAAGACCTAT
This sequence comes from Lysinibacillus odysseyi, assembly GCA_014595895.1. GTDB lineage: Bacteria > Bacillota > Bacilli > Bacillales_A > Planococcaceae > Lysinibacillus_B > Lysinibacillus_B odysseyi_A. The sequence continues at coordinate 74,615 of JABUKB010000006.1, forward strand.
GCCATCCAATATTTCATACTCCATTTCCTTGCCCGCATAGAAGTCGCTCCATGCTTCTAATTTTGATGGATCTGTTATATTGAGCAACAACCAAGGGATACGAACCTCTGCCACACCTTCTTCTTCATTGATTTGATAGTCTGCTAAAGAGTCGTAGTCATCGCTTGCAGGATTTCCGTTCCCTCTTCGTAATTTACCTGTTTCATAGTCTACAAAAGGCAGTTTTTTATTTACAATCGGAATCGTCAATTCCTTATTTAACGCAAATAGGATTGGATTAAACTGTCCGCTATCCTTTGTTTTTGTTCCTGTGAACGGCACTAACTGCAACTGATCTCCATATATTTTCTGATAGATATCGTAATAGGCATCTACTTTCACACGACTATTATCGTCTCCCTTTAATTCCAGGATAAAGTCAGCTGCAACTGGTAAAGGTATTCCTTCATATTTTGTATTTCCTTGATCAGCGACCGTGTCCATATAAATTACAGGATATCTATTGGCGGTAAATAGCGGGTCCTTCATATCGAAACGAATGTATAAGTAGCGTTCATCTGAATCTACAAACACTTTCTCCAGTACGTCATCGCCTTCATAAAAAGGCTTCACTCCAAACCAATCGGACGTATCTCCGTCTACTTTGCGCTTCAATGTATCAAAGCTTAAAATACCAAACTGTTGCTCGTTTGTTTGCGCATTGGACCAATAAGGGCGCTGGTCTGGATTATCTAAATCCATCGTATTCCATGTGCGTTTAAACCATTCATCCTGCCACGTAAAGGCAATTCCCCCGAGCATCCCTTCATGAATGATATCTTCATATAAGTGCGCTAATATTTTTCCCTGTTCATCTTCAGCGATAAATCCTTGATTCCAGCCGAATGGATTTTCATGCGTTAATCCTCTCGATGATGGAATACCGAACTCCGAGATGAGGACCGGCAGGCGATGTGCAGCATGCAAGTCTTTTAAATAAGCTGCATAGTTATTTTTCTCCCCGCGATGGTCAGTATAATTCACATACTCCGGTGTATAATTTAAGAAATCCGGATAATACGGATACACGTGATAAGATGCAAATTGCCCAACTGCCTCTGATTGATTTTTTACGTAAATCACATTCGGATTCACAGATATATAATCTTCTTCTCCTGCATTTGGCTCATAAGGGTGGTCTAGTAAATCAGTCGTTACCCAGTTCGTAAAACTAAACGGACGAATCCAGTTATAGCTTTCCGCTTCATATTGCGCAGTAAATTCAAATTGCTCTGCTAGCCATATTTCAAACGGTGATGCACCCTTTGTTGAAAAGAATTGACCGTTGTGCTGGGCTTTTGTGGCATGCTTATTATTCGTCCCCTCTACTGCAAATGGATACCACTCGATACCTAACATCCATCCAATCACATAAGGGGATATATCTGCCGTATATGTGCCATATGCATGTCCCGGTTTTTGTTCTATAGTGGCATTACCATGTATAACATCCACAATATTTTTAATTTCAGACTGGAAACGTTCTGTAGGTTCCCCGTATATATCCAGTGTCTCTTCCACTGGTCCCTCATCTACCCAAACTCCATGGAATACATAAAGCGGCTTTTCATGCGTTTCATTATGCTCCTTGAGAGCTTCATAAAAGCCTGGTGGATGCAATGTATAAACCCGAATCGTATTGGCGTTCATCTCTGCAATATAATTAAACCATCTCGCATATTCTTCTTTTGAGATAGCGGCCTCCCCTGGGAATGTTCCTGGTCGAGCCATTCCGATATTGACTCCTTTAATTGTAAGAGGCTGCCACTTACCATCGAGGAGCACTTCATATCCATTCTCCAATACGCGGGCATTATAAGATAGACCATCTATTTCTACAGGGTCTACAGAAATAGGCACCTCCGCTACAGAATTCGCATGCTGCGCTGTATGTAGCATTGCTTGCATCATTGGATAATAGGTATGCCAGTAAAATCGATCCTCTGAAATCAGTTTCTGTAAAGCTACATAGCCCTTAAAAAATGGAAGTTTACTCTCTTGTTTCTTGTAAGAAAAATTCCCTGCTAAGTAGTACACATGATTCCCTTCATACGGGTGGTAATTAACCGCCACAAGTTCCTTACCAATCCCCTTTGCTTCTAGCTCCTCCCACTGCGTGGGCTCTAAATCTAGTTGGAAATGAGCTAAAGCTTGTCCTTGTTCACCCTGTGATACATCAAACCATTCCGTATAGCCCTCTGACGCCGAAAAGCCAAATATCTCTGCTCCCTGCTCTGTCGTTGCTAGCGTCACCTCAGCATCTGTTTCGAGCACAATTACTTCATCCAGTACCTCATTTCGAAAAACAAGCCCGCTTCCACTTAGCGATGCATCCCAATCGGCTAAATCAGCAAACTGCTTCCCTTGCCAGTTGCTATAGGCAATACCTAAGACCTCTTCTAATTCTTTTTGCACTTTATCAGCTGTGTGGTTATTTAGACTATTCTGTTCGACTACTAGCGTGACAGGATTTGCCTGCTTTAGTCTAGACTTTATATTGCGCCACGCACTATTTGATAAGCCGCCGTATAAAATATGGGAAGAGTCTTCATTTCCCCAGGCTAAATCCGATTCCCGAATACCATACGTATTCGATAAATAAATCATGTCATATGTATCATAGCGAGCTGGAAAATCACTGAAAACAATATCTTCTTTATGCGGAGAGACAGACACCCCAAAATAATCCTCGCTTGCTTTATAGGCTTGTTGCTGGTCATTCACTACTTTTTCAATATTTAGCGCTGTGGTAATCCCCTCGCGCTCCAATAGTCGATCATCCATTGAGCCCACATCGAGAATAGCAATATCCATCACTGTTTTTGGTTCAAAGAAGCGCCATATAAAAGGTAACGCGATTATAATGACAACGCTTAGCCCAATGATTGCTTTTTTCATGCAAATACCTCCTTTTTAAAAGAGACCATCCCTTTCCGGATAGCCTCATTCATTTCTTATAACTGCGATTCACTCAAGCTGAACGTATCCCCGCCTTGCAATGTCCCATTTTCATACCCCTTTTTAAACCAACGCATACGCTGCTCGCTTGTCCCGTGCGTAAAACTTTCCGGTACAACGTAGCCTCGCGCTTCCATTTGCAAGGTGTCATCGCCAATCGCATTCGCTGCTGTTAATGCCTCTTCGAAGTCTCCTACTTCCAGATAGCCTTCGTTTTGTACATGATGTGCCCATACACCAGCTAAATAGTCTGCCTGCAGTTCTAATCGTTTTACCAAAGCATTGTACTGTGCTGCTGATACTTTGCCGTTTTGAGCATGTACTTGTTGAGAGTAGCCGAGTAGCGTCTGAACATGATGTCCCACTTCATGAGCTACCACATATGCCATTGCAAAGTCGCCTGGAGCCTCAAACCGATTTTTCAGTTCATTATAAAAACTTAAATCTATATAAAGTTTATAATCACCTGGACAGTAAAAGGGACCAACAGCTGCACTCTGAAGACCACATGCCGAACTTACGCTATTCGTAAAGAGAACAAGCCCAGGTTCCTCATAGACCCGTCCATTGTCCTTAAAAATAGTATGCCATATATCTTCCGTATCGGCTAAAACAACAGAGACAAAATCAGCCATTTCCTCCTCCTCAGCAGTCGGGACGTACTCCTCTGTGGAATTCATATTCCCGTTCTGGATGACGCTCTCATTTACAATATCGACGACGTCTCCTGCGTCACCACCACTGATTAATGTATAAATAATGACAATAATAATCCCTACACCGCCTAGCCCCCCACCTACTTTACCTGCACTCATGCCACGGCGGTCTTCTACGTTTTTACTTTTACGCCTTCCTTTTACATCCATCGCGCTCCCTCCTTTTGATATTACCTTACCCAAAATCCCCTCCCTAGCTATCCTTTTTATTCACTATATTAGTAATTACCCTGCATCTTTTGAATGAGAGGATTGGTTCTTTCATTTTTAGGGGAAATTTAGGTATTAAGATTTATTTTAAACCTAAAATTTGAATTGCTATTTCTGAATAGCTCAAATGTGCTAGAATAAATTTATTTTACAATGCTAAGAAAAATATCCCATATTTAGTTAAGAAAGAGAGGTTGGATAGATATGAAAAAAATCCTTCTACTTGGCTTGATTGTCCTCTTGTTTTTCTCTCCTAGAATCTATTGGCACTTTAAAGCGGAGCGTCCAATTGATATAGCGATTATTGATAAAACAGTACCGACGGATGATTACCGGGAGCATCTTGGTCTTTTTTGGGTATTAACAAATGAAAAAATTACTAAAACGAATGGTGAATTATACGAGATTGATAAAGATTACTTCGGTTTTGACCCTATTCAGTTAGAACCGATGAATAATTACAACTTAAATAGGGAAGTGGATTTAATATATATTGCTGATACGTACGGAGTGTATTCGGATGATTTGGAAGAAGCAGCGGACGGCGATCGCTCTCGTAAAATCTATGGCGGAATGGAAGTAGCAGAATGGGAGGCTATTTCAAGAAGCAAAGGAGCCGATACAACGTTAATTGCGGAGTATAATTCCTTCGCTACGCCGACAGAAGAGCAGACACGCACATTAATGGAAGAAGCCTTAAGTGTAGACTGGAGCGGCTGGTCTGGACGTTATTTTACAGACTTAATGAGTGATGAAATCCCAAGCTGGCTGATTGAAAACTATGAAACAAAGTACAAGAAAAAATGGAATTTCACAGGAGCGGGCATCGCCTTTGTCCACCTCACAGATGATGTAGTTGTACTCGAAGAATCCCAGTTAAAGGATAAAGTAAAATTTACCCTAACGCCCGATGGGGAAAAGAAATTTCCAAAGGTCATTAATACAGATTACCCGTATTGGTTTGATATTCTAACCCCGACGAAGGATACGACAGTATATGCCCAGTACGATTTAGACTTAACAAAGGAAGGGATCGAAACATTAGAAGCAGCAAATATCCCAACTGTCTTCCCTGCTATTATTCATAACGAGGAGCAGCACACCTACTACTTCGCAGGTGATTATGCCGATTATACAAAGGATAATTTAATGAAATGGCAAAAGAGCGATTTCTTAATGCACGTATTCGCCAATGATGAATCCACTTTCTTTTGGACTGTCTATGTACCGGTAATGCGTGTTATTTTACAGGATATTCAAGGTCATTCATAATGACAAATGGTTAGGAGTGGATTAGTATGAACGCTAAAAGTAGCCCGACATGTACAGACGAGGAAAAGTTACAGCTACTATTTAGAATACAGCAGGCTTATCTTGAGCGAACAAAGACCACATTTTCCCTTCTGTTTCTTTGCTGGCATCCAAGTTGTGAGTTTACCCAGTTATCCAAAGTAGAACAATATGATTTACTCTATCAATTTCTCGGAGAAAAAGTGAGAAACACAGACCATGTATTTTGGGATGAAGAGCAGCGGTTTGTCATCGCCATGCTGGCATTTACCGGGGAGCAAGAATCTCGTTATTTTTATCGAAGAATTGTTGAATCTGCGCAAAAAGAACTAACGGACTATTGCCAGAATGGGGCACCGACTTTATTGGCTACGTCTTCTGTTATTGCCAATCACCATTTTACGTTACAAGAAGTGCGAGACAAAAATAATAGTTCTCTTGAACAATTAAAGGGTCAGCCTCCTAACACATTGCTTATGGTGTCTGATTTTTCTCACCGTGTTACAGAAAAGGTAAAGGTAAGTATTATTGATAACAATCCTATTTCAACAACAATTTTAAATAAGCTTGTCTCTAATTTATCTTTTGAAACGATTGAGCTTGATATTGCTGCCTTTAAAGACGGGGAAGAATTTTTATCCTCTAATTGGTATATATCCAGTCATGTCCATATTGTTATTCTGGATTATATTTTACCAAAGAAAAATGGCTTAGAAGTAACGCACACCTTAAGAAATTTACCGAATGACGAGAAATATTTCATTATCCTGATTTCTGATCGGGATGCTGAAGATACGGTTACACATGCCTTCGACCAAGGAGCTGACGCTTATTTTAAACGTCCTTTTAATCTGCGCTTGCTTGAAACACAAATAAAAAATATATTACGTAGGTTGCACCGATGATTGAAAATACAACACTCTATTATGCATTGTTCGCCATTGCCATTCTTTTTCTAGCTATTATCAGTATTTTTATTTATTTAGTCATAAACCGTGTTTATCAGATGAAACGAGAGCAAGCCATTTGTCAATACATTGAGGAGCAAGAAGACGCCTGGTATCGTTATCTCGTACTAGGGGAAAATCTGTCTTATTTGTCTGGAAGCCGTGTACAAGAGCCTTATGTGAAAGAAGCCATCGACCGAATTTTTGTCACTTATGCCATGATGATTAACAATACAGCAATCATCGAACGCATTTCGGCATTTGCCCGGTTAAATGCGCATTCCTATTATCAAAATATGCTCTATCATCGCAATTGGGGTGTGCGGATGAATGGATTAGATCGTACATTGGATTTTCATTTAGACTTTTTAGCACCTGATATCGAAAAAATCTTAAAGCAAAAAAAATATTCCTCTATGGAAGAATATCTGATGTTATTAAGGATTATTGCCATTTACAATGAAAGCTTGTTTTTGGCGCACTTTTACAAGCCTGATTATCCATTTAAGGAGTTTGAATATAAATCATTGCTTTCTCGCTTAGAAGAACACTATATTGAACATTTCGTCGAAAACTTTGATCAACTACCGCCATTCTTACGAATATCATTATTAGATTTCTTGAGCTTTCAAACAAGAGTAGAGATAAAATATTTGCACTTCTATGAAAGCTTATTGGATCATTTTGAACCGGAAATTCGTGTACGGGCTTTAAAAGTAATTGGACAATTTGGCATGATTACTTCCATCGATTTATACAAGCCATTTGTTCATTCAGAGTCTTGGGAAGAGCGCTTTATGTTGGCTAAATTACTCGTACATGCAGATGATGTGGAAGCCCGGCCGCTACTAGAGCAAATGGTGCTGGATGAGTCTTGGTGGGTACGCAAGCAGGCGGCTGTTTCCTTAAATAGTGTACGTTACGGAGCAAAGGTTCTATTGCAAATTGCGGAACAGCAGGAAGACCCATACGCTGCAGAAATGGCGAAAGAAATTTTGGGAGTGGGGTAATATCGATGAATATATCAACGATTTTTTGGTGGATACATGAATTTTTCGGCTACTTTATTATGTTTTATATGGTGCTCATCATCGGGATTTACTCTTCCATGCTGATTTTCGCCTACTTTCACATAAAAAAAGGGGTACGGTTAGATCGTTTTAGCGAAAATGATGAAAATTTAAAAATGATTTATTCGAAACCTGTATCTGTCATCGTTCCTGCCTATAATGAAGAACTAGGCATCATCAATACCGTACATTCACTACTGACATTACAATATCCGCAGTTTGAGATTATTGTAGTGAATGACGGCTCTAAAGATCAAACCTTGCAAAGAGTTATTGAAGAGTTTCAGATGGAAAAAGTATCAAGAACGGTTAAACGGGAGTTGCCGACAAAAGAAATAATAGGCATTTATGAATCGACTGTTCATCCTAATATTACGTTGATCGATAAAGCGAATGGCGGAAAGGCAGATGCTTTAAATGTCGGTATCAACGTATCGAAATATCCATATTTCTGTTCCATTGATGGCGATTCCATTTTAGCCAATACCTCCCTGTTACGTGTAATGCAGCCAATTGTCACATCGAATGACCGGGTCATTGCGGCAGGGGGCAGCGTACGAATTGCGAATGGCGCCGATGTTCAATTAGGAACCGTAGTGAGCTCTGTTATACCTAATAATCCGGTTGTTATTATGCAGATTATCGAATATTTACGTGCCTTTTATATGGGACGAATTGCGCTGAGTAAATTTAATCTCGTACTGATCATTTCCGGAGCGTTTAGTGTTTTCTCTAAAAAATGGGTTATCAAGGCAGGAGGCTATTCGGTTAATACCATCGGAGAGGATATGGAACTGGTCGTCAAGCTGCATCACTATATTTTAAAACATAAGCTTAATAAGCGAATTGAGTTTGTGCCGGATCCCGTTTGCTGGACGGAAGCACCGGACAACTTACGCGACTTGCAAACACAGCGCAGACGCTGGCATCAGGGACTATTGGGGAGCTTAATGATTCATAAAAGTTTAACTTTCAATCCGCGCTATAAACGCATTGGGATGATCTCGATGCCTTACTTTTGGATTATTGAGTTTTTCGGTCCTATCATTGAGTTTTCAGGCTATATTTATCTCATTATCTCCTTTATGGTAGGCAATATTTATCTGGATTCGGTTATTATTTTAACGACCCTATTTTTAGTATATGGTTCCTTTTTATCGATGTTTGCTATTCTACTGGAAACTTGGAGCATCAATACATATCCGCGTATTCGCGATATATGTAAATTAATGTTATTCTCCTTAACAGAAACATTTTGGTTCCGTCCTCTAACGATTCTGTATCGCTTGCAAGGTATTATCTATTACATTCGAGGACGCGAAGATTGGGGACAATTGCAACGTCGCGGATTATCAAAGTAAAGGTTCCGTCTGAAAAGTCATTTTGAGACGGAATCTTTGTGACGAGGATGGTGGCATTTTAATGCGACCATCGCAGGAGCAATACTTCCTAAGAGATCATGATCAATTGGAAAGAGCAGCTCATTAATGAGCTGCTCTTTCCAATTGATGTTCTACTATAATTTTCTCTAATAAAGCTTCGCAACCTTCGACACAAAGCTCATAGGTTTCTTGGAAATCGCCCGTATACCAAGGATCTGGTACATCCTTTTGATGATCGGTTAAATCTAAGAAACGAAAAATATGAGGATGGTCAAACGCGCGCAGCATTTTGCGTGTATTTTCTACATTGCTAGCATCCATACATACTACATAATCGAACGATAAATCTGCTGTACGCAATGGACGAGACAGCATGCCACTTGTTGAAATCCCTAGTTCTCGCAGCAAGGCAAGCGTGCCTTTATGGGGGGCTTCCCCTTTATGCCAATCGCTCGTCCCTGCTGAATCAACCTTAATATGAACGGTTAATCCTTTGCGCTCCACTAAATCGCGCATTACTGCCTCTGCCATAGGCGAACGACAAATATTTCCTAGACAAACAAATAATACACGAATCATCGAATCCCTCACTTTGAAAGAAGAATATTGTTATTTTTTCACTTCTAGTTGTGATAATAGACGAGTAAATTCTGCTTCTAAATGTTCCGCCGCTTCATCACGCGCTTCCTTGCCACTGCCCACATTAAAAGGTTCTCCGTATATCAAATAACCTTTTTGACGTTTTAAAACGCCTCCGATATCTTTCGGTCCGATATAGGCTGCAGGTACAATAGGTGACTTCGATAACTGGGCAATTGTCACCGCGCCTTGCTTTAAATCATGACTCTCCGCACTGCGTGTACCGCTTGGAAAAATCCCTACAATTTTGCCTTCTTTAATTAATTGACGCGGTACTTTAATAACGCTCGGTCCTGGATTATCACGATCTACCGGGAAAGCATTGAGACGCGTAATAAGCCAGCCAAGTCCCTTCATTTCAAACAGCTGCTTTTTCGCCATGAAATGAATTTCGCGCGGATAGATTGATACCCCTAAATTTAAAATATCTACATAACCGTTATGTGTGCAGGCAATCACGAAGCCGCCCTCTTTCGGTATATGTTCTAGACCATAGACTTTTGCTTTAGAACCATTCATTTTTAAAAATAATTTAACCACATTCGCTGAGAATTTATACACGATTCATTTCCTACCTTATCTGCTTAGTGCTTTTATTTTACTAAAAAGTATAGCCATTCTCAATGTCTATACTGTCCCGATTAAAATATCCATATCAATCGTAATTTCCTCTAAGGTAATGGCTTTTTGATTCTCAATATGCCAGCCCATCGGCGTCATCTCAAGCAACTTCGGTACAAGCTCTTTCTGTAATTCCAAGGTGTAAGTGAGACGCTCTACCTCTACTGATGAAAAGCTTTCCTTAAAGCGTGCCACCGTTTGATGATTTGTATAGCTTTCCTTATCTGACTGAGCAAAGGCTTGCTGCCGCAATTGCTGCAAGTAGCCTTCTTGCGGTACGACTTTAATCACCTTCCCACCGGGTGCTAATAATCGCTTAAATTCTTCATAATTGGCTGGTGATAAAATATTGAAAATGGTATCGAAACTCCCCTTACGATAAGGGCTTTTCGCTAAATCCCCAACACACCACACAAGCCCTGCATGGAACTTAGCAGCAGCTAAAATCCCTTCTTTCGCAATATCAATCCCGACACCAAAGCCTTGTCTTTTTTCCATAATGCGTGCTAAGTGAGAGCCTTCCCCACAACCCGTATCAAGCACAAGCTCCCCAACCGCCAATTCTGCCAGTCGCTGCTGAAGCGGATCATAAAGGCCACTCGAAATCACTGCATGGCGCGCCTCGAATAATTGCTTGGAATACATGGATTGCACTGGTTTAGTCATAAAATTAACATAGCCTTGCTTTGCTATATCAAAGGAATGATTGCTCGGACACACAATTCTCCCACTATCCTCTACTGTAAGAGGCTCTGCACAAAAGGGACAGACAAATATCGATTCATATCGTTGCATATTTTGAATGCATAATGCTCTCTTGGATAACATAAAAATAAACTCCTCCTCCCCTTATCATAGCACGTTTTCAACGTACCATTCGCACTGTCCAAGCTAACAACTAAAAAAGCTCATTGCATAGTTCCTGCACTGAGCCTCTCTGATTTATTTATCCAATTTCACGTGGAACACCTTCATACTGACATATAAGGAAAAGTAAATTACTATCCGTTAATGCAGAATAAATTTATTAGGAATTGGCAGCAAAAGGCATTCCCTGATTTGTGTCGTTATGAAAGCCTGTATATGCCTCTAACGCTAAATACACTCTATCGATTTCATCAGCTGATAACACTTTCTCATCCATTTGTGCAGTCCATTGTTTTAATTCACGTATTTTCAGTATTTCTGCGTCTTGTGAATAAATTTCAATTTTTTGAATCGAGCACGCATCTGACAGTACAACAACAGAGCTAAAGGCATCGCTATCTATTTCGGGTAAAATTCTCTTTAGTATACCTATCATATGTTTGTTCGTTCTCATAGGGTTATAAAAGTGCTGCTGTCCTTTATGATGGACTTCCAACCATTCTATCTGGCTTTCAGATCCTGTAATCCAACCGCTTTTATCAACGCCGTTCATCACATAAATCCCCGATTCATGGATAAATACCACATCCGCATATCCCTGTCCTTGCTCGTTAGAAACCTTCATATCCAGCAGCATTCTATAATGACCTTTTACACCTTCAAGAGGCTGCGTCATATTATGGAAATATTTTGCTCGTCGTTTAAATAATATATCGAAAAATGAATAGCCTGTTGATCGGCTGAACGTTGTATTATCTTGGCGGTATACGAGTACACCGATGACTATGACCAATAATAAAAACATAAGAATCATCCAAAATGCCATCCAGTTCACTCCTTTCCATTATTCCTTTCATTCTAGCAAAATTGGTTGATAATGACTACGTCCGATTAAATCGTCATGACATTCCCTTCAATGGCCAACAATTGCCGCTTCAATGGTAAACCTCCCCGGAATCCCGTCAGCTTGCCATTTTTTCCGATGACACGATGGCACGGAACGATGATTAAAATAGGATTGGCCCCGATAGCATTTGCTACTGCTCGGACAGCTTGTTTTTTCCCTATTTTTTCAGCAATATCGCTATAACTTGCCGTTTCCCCGTAAGGTACCGTCTGTAGCGCTTCCCACACTTGCTGTTGAAACACAGTCCCCTTTGGATCTAATGGTAATTGGAATGCTTGTTGTTGTCCTTGAAAGTACGCTTTAATTTCCGTAATCGCTTCACTGAGTTTACTTGCATCCTCCTGTAAATCCTGCCAGCCCTTTTTGATTGCCCACTGCAGGAAATCCGCTTTTTCTACAAAGTCATTCCCAAAAAAGCATAAGCCTTGCTCTGTTGCAGCAATCGTATAATATTCTTCTTCATATGGAAACATTGTCCAATAAATCATGCTAAAACCTCCTTCAGCAATAACAAAAGCCGAGTCTATCCTAACTCGGCTCTTGCTCCTTATTGCATTTCTTGTGTTGGTCCCATTACTGGGGGTACTGTAAGACCTGCTTGACGCAATAATACTGTCATTTGACCCCGGTGATGTGTTTGGTGATCGATTAATAAGCGCAATAATTGGCCACGTGGCATAGAGCCGCCAAAAGCTTGTACTTCCTCTAACATTTGCTCTTCTGTTAATGCAGCAGCCTCTGTTGTATACGCTTCAACAATTTGCTCATACATCTCTGCTATTTCAGCTACTGTCGCCGGTGTCGGCATATCCGGACCTGGTGCCGGTACTTGTAAGCCTGCAAAATGACCGAAGCCGCCTGCTACATTTACTAAATGCCATGCCAGCCATTCTAAGGAGTTATGCCCTTCGACAATTCCTACATGTTTCTTGTCCTCCGAAATGCTTTGCAATACTTTTACCGTTCCTGTTGAATTGCTCTGCCAATCTGCTATGAAATCCTGTGCTGTACGATACATTTTTCATCCTCCTATGTAAGATTGTAGAATGCGCCATGCTTCTACCTTTTGTTCAAACGTCTTAATATTACGTCCTGGAATAGGACTTGTTGATGGCATTTTATAATAATTTCTGCCAGCTAGCAAAGAAAAACCTACTTTCTTTTTAAATACGTCATGCGCTTTGCCGCCATTAAAGAGAACTGCTTCGATCTGTGGGTACTGGCGAAATAGCGCAGCAAAATCATTCGGTATTTCATTTTTAATGTTACTGTCCAGACTGCCTACCCGTTCACAACGCTCGATTGCATCCCAAAGCCCGATTTTGCACTTTCGTAATAAGTCTATTCGCTGGTCGTAATCTTGTGGAACAGGCTCATCGATTAATTGGCCAATTATGCTCCAAAAGTGATTGCGCGGGTGACCATAATATTGCTGTTTTTCTAACGATTGCATCCCCGGCATAGACCCTACAATCAATACCTTTGTCTTCTCATCCACTACTGGCGGTAAGATATTTTCTATCATGATGATCCCTCCACCATTTATTATAGAAAAAAGAGCCCCATTTTGCTCGGGACTCCGCTCGCCTATTTTTGTGACACTTTCGCGCTTTGGAATGTAGCCATTTCCTTCACCATGATATTCGCTGCTTGAAGTAATGGATAAGCAATCGCCGCTCCTGTTCCTTCCCCAAGTCTTAGGTCAAGCTGAATAAGCGCCTGCTTGCCAAGATAACGCGCCGCTACCTGATGACCGCGCTCCACTGAATCATGGGAAACAATCATATACTCTTTGCTGCCTGGTGCAAGTAATTCGGCTAAAATGCCTGCTACCGTACAAATAAAACCATCAAGCAGTACTGGTGTACGATTTTCAGCCGCACCGATTATGGCACCGGTCATGCCCGCAATATCCAGTCCACCCATTTTAGATAGCAAATCAATGGTATCATCTTTGCGCGGTTTATGCAGCGCAATCGCTTCCCGGCAAACTTCAATTTTTCGTATCAATTGCTCATTATTAATCCCAGACCCGCGACCGACTACTGTTTCCGGATCGATCTCTAAAATAGCTGCCAGCATAGCACTGCTCGGCGTTGTATTCCCAATGCCTAGCTCGCCGACAATAATACAGCCTGCTCCTTCATCGATTGCTTTTTTAGCTGCTTCGTAACCCACTTTGATCCCTGCCCATGCTTCTTCCACAGTCATAGCAGCCTCTTTTAGAAAGTTGGCTGTACCTTGAGGGCGCACTTTGCAGTCCATCACTTTTGGATTGAATACTTGACGTGCAATCCCTACATCATACACAGTTAGCGGTGCGCCAATCATTTTGCTAAAGATACTAATGCCAGCACCGCCTTCTACCATATTAAGCGCCATTTCATATGTTACTTCTTGCGGTGATGCTGAGACATTTTCTTCTACAATCCCATGATCGGCGCAAAAAACAAGTGAAGCCGGACGGATATCTGGTTTGACTTCTCCTGTCATACCAGCTAATTGAATCGCAATATCTTCTAATTTACCTAAGCTACCCGGCGGTTTTGTTAACGAATCGATATATGCCTTCGCCTCTTCCATTTTGTCTGTATGTAATGCTGGAATATTAAATTGTAACATCTTGTTACCCCATTTCGTCTGAATCTTCTTTCAATATAAGATATCATATAGAGAATGTTTATTTCACTATATAATGAAAGTACAACGAATTTTTCCTTGAAAAAGCAAAAAAAGAGGAGCTGAATGTATTACGATGTAGCAACTCTTCTTTTTCTTATTCTGCGAACGATATAAAAGCTGATAGGCAAGACAAATGGCAATAATGAGATGAGAGGCAGGGATACCGCCATATTTTCGCCAACTGCTGGAATCTGTCCAAGCAACATTCCCATACTGATCCACAATATAACCCACATCGCTCCGCCTATGCTATTTAACGTAACAAAGGCTTTCAACGGATAGCCCATATAACCTGTCACAAATGGAATCGTTGTCCTCATGAACGGGATAAATCGAGCAAACACAATCCCCCTTGCCCCGTACTCCTCAAGGAAATATTGCGCAGACTTTATATTTTTTGCTGGCATGGGCCGCCATCTTGTCGTCATTCTTCTTCCGAATCTTCCTAATGAATAATTTTGTAAATCTCCCAGCACCGTGGCGACAAGGAGCAATGGCACGAGTATCCAGATGCTCAATTCTCCTAACGCGATCAATGTACCGCCTACAAATGCTGTCGCATCGCCAGGTAAAAAAGTCAGTATAACAAATGCCGTTTTGCAATAAATAATCAAAAACAATAATAAATAGACTAAGTAGCCGTACTCATCTAAAAAAGTTTGAATAGCCACATCTATTTCCCGCATTTCATATAAAAACTCCCGCATCTTTCCACCTCGCTTTTAGTAACTACTGTAACATACTCCTTCAAAATAGCCATCCTTCAATTCTCTGACTATTGACATTCTTGACTAGAATGGTAGAATGGCATTATACTTTTTCGCGTTGAAGCGTTAAACTATACAATGCTAAAATAATTAATCTATTATGTAGGAGCCATTTTATGTTTACAAATTCTATTTATCATAAACCTTCTTTATTGGAAGCTTTGCTATTAGTAGCGGCGATTGTTTTTATGATTTCTTTTTCTCTTAGAGAGCTAGATGCCACTCCGCACATTCCTATTTTATGCGCCATTTTGTTATTGATCGCTTATGGTCTCTTCAAACGCATTCCTTACAGAAAGCTAGAAGCAAGTATGATTGCTGGAGCACAGTCTGGTCTTGGCGCCATTTATATTTTCTTTGGGATCGGCCTGTTAATTAGCAGCTGGATTGTTGGCGGCACGATTCCTACACTGCTCTATGCTGGACTATCCATTGTATCGGCAAGCTTCTTTTATATGATCGTGTTCATCATCACAGCGATTATCGGGACAGCTATCGGGAGTTCTTTGACCACTGTAGCGACGATCGGGGTCGCTTTTACAAGTGTGGCTACTACAGTCGATGCCTCCCTAGCTATCACAGCAGGAGCTATTGTATCAGGGGCCTTCTTTGGAGATAAGATGTCTCCTTTATCAGACACGACCAATTTAGCAGCGAGCGTTGTTGGTGTTGATTTATTTGAGCATATTAAAAACATGAGCTGGACGACGGTGCCTGCTTTTATCGTCAGTGCCGTCATTTATGCTGTCCTCTCGCCTAAAGCATCCAATTTTGATTTAGTGGCCATTGCTACTTATAAAGAAAATTTACTAGCAACAAATATGGTGCATAGCTATGCCATACTGCCATTACTCATTCTTATTGTTTGTACGATTTTTAAAGTGCCAGCCTTTTTAACATTAGTAGTTAGCTCTGTTAGTGCATTGATTTTATCGACGTTTCACCTGTCACTATCATTGGCAGATTACGCAGCAATCTTATACAGCGGGTTTACTTCCACGGCGGGAGATGAAGTGATTGATTCCCTATTAACGCGCGGGGGCATCAGTAGTATGTATTTTACAATCATGCTCGTTATTTTAAGCTTGAGCATGGGCGGGCTGTTATTCGCGCTTGGTATCATGGAGAGGCTGCTTCAAGCGATTGACCAGTTAATTCGTTCTGTCGGGAGTCTCATCACGAGTACAGCCTTCACCGCAATCGGTATTAATGTTTTAATCGGCGAACAGTATTTATCTATTTTGCTTACTGGGGAAGCATTTAAAGAAAGATACGCTGCTCTCAAGCTTCATCCTAAAAATTTAGGGCGGGTAATGGAAGATGCCGGGACTGTAATCAACCCTCTAGTTCCTTGGAGTGTATGTGGTCTGTTTATCGCTTCTATGCTGAATATTGATGTGATTAGTTACTTGCCTTTTGCGCTCTTCTGCTTACTGAGCCCTGTGTTGACGATTTTATATGGCTGGTTGAATATTACAATTACAAAAAAGGCGTGAGCTTAAATGCTCCCGCCTTTTCCGCATGCTAGTAAGATTTTTTCCGCAATCTCTTTGTTTAACTCATCTCTATCCGTTAGCCAAGGTTGTTCAGTAGATTTTGGCATTATGACGGTCGCTTTAATAGACAAGCGGTGCAGCAGCTGCTCCATTTGACTATCAAGTTTTTTGCCATCTAGCGGTGAGGCAAGCCATGTTATAAGCTTTGCCTTCTTCCCTTTTTGATGCAACAGCTTCAGTAAAAATTGAAGCGTCACTGAGCTAAATAGACCGTTTGCTCCACCGACCACTAGGAAATGCTCATGTTTTTCCACAATGGCCGATAATTCCTCTTCATATAAAGCCACTAACTGTTCATTCTGTTTTTTGTTCAATTTTTTAAATGGCTGTTGCAAATCCACAATAAATAATACTTCGCCCTGTTGACCGACTATCCGTTGTGCCCTTTTCGCTAATGCCTCATTTTGGTGTGACAACAGCGCGTATACAGGACGATTAACCTTTGTATAAAGATTATCTACTTCTGCTATGTTTAGAGCCCCAGACCCTATAATTATCATCGCTTCATTCACTATTTATCCCTCATCATTTGATTTTGTTTTTGCTTGAATTGCCATATAAACGCTCCCGATTGCCAGCCCCATAATTAATCCTAGTTCTACTTGATTTAAAAAATAGCCAATCATTCCACCGACTATACCTAATATGATGATTAACCGCATTAACTTAAATTCATACATAAACAAGCAGCCCCCCTATATAGGCTTTTATTAAACTTATTCTATCACTACATCCTAAAGTCCTGCTATGATTAACTATAGGAATACAAAAGAAAAGGAATGAGTTTGCATGAAAATTGGTGTAATCGGTGCAACAGGAAAGGCCGGAAAGTGTATTTTTAGGGAGGCAACATCTCGAGGTCATGAGGTAACAGCAATTGTTCGGGATGCAAAAAAAGTCACAACCCCTGGACTCGATGTGCTGGTGCGTGATGCCTTCCAATTAACAACGGAAGATATAAGCCGTTTTGATGTGATCATCAATGCTTTTGGCGCAGGTCCTTCACATGGTGAGCAGCATATAGCACTTGGTCACCATTTAATTAATTTATTGCGGGAGCTGCCTCACATACGTCTCATTGCAATCGGCACTGCAGGGGCATTGTTTTTAGATGCCGAAAAAACATCGCGTATCGTGGATAGTCCTAAATTGCCTGTGTTATTGAAGGAGTCCTTTTTCGCTCAGACTTTGAACTTAACAGACTATCAAAATTCAGATATTCAGTGGACTTATATAAGCCCCGCTCTATTTTTCGATGCAGCTGGCATTCAAACCAATCACTATGAAAAAGGCGAGGATGTGGTTATAACGAACAGTAAGGGCTACAGCTATATTAGCTATTATGACTTTGCGCTAGCTGTGGTGGATGAAGCAGAACAGGCTCGACATGTACAGCAGCATTTCTCTGTAGTGGCGGAAGTCGGAAAATCCTCCTTGCTGACTACAATCATGAACAAGTCAATGAAACGGGTACTAAAATAGACAAAACTGATGCAAAAACTTGTGAACTTCGCTATGCTATAGAATATTAATATATTTAAATATTCTTAACTTATAAAGACGGGGGATATATATGACATTCAAAACATGGCTTCACGATGATATTAAAAACATCGTCCAATCATTAGAGGACGTACACAAAGAACATTTTCCATTAGAAAATACAATTGGTTTTGCAGGAACAGAAAAAATCAGAACGATTTTACGTGATTTCCGTTTTGTCCTTTATCCATGTGTATGCGGACCGATCGCTAAAGATGCCACTCGCCTACAAGTAACAATGACTGCACGCTTGCGTTCTGCTGCTGTAGAATTACGCGATTTAATCGAGAAAGCCTTTTTCACAGTAGAGCCTGCTACTTCTAAGGAAGAGCTGACAGAACGCGCTGAAAAGATTGTGAAGGAACTTATCAATTACTTCCCTGAGTTACGCCGCGTTTTGCAAACGGATATTCAGGCGGCCTATAATGGCGACCCTGCTACAACTTCGATGGAGGAAATTTTATTAAGTTATCCATCTATCCAGGCGCTAAGTATCCATCGCATTGCCCACCAATTATATAAGGCAGACGTACCGGTCATTCCACGCATTATGTCAGAATACGCACATGAATTGACAGGGATCGATATCCACCCTGGGGCAACAATTGGTGAATACTTCTTTATTGACCATGGTACAGGAGTAGTAATCGGTGAGACATGTACAATCGGCCAGCATGTTTCTATTTATCAAGGTGTGACACTGGGTGCGAAAAACTTCCCACTGGATGAAGACGGAAATCCAATTAAGGGAATTAAGCGTCACCCTGATATTGAAGACAATGTCGTGATTTATGCAGGTGCCACGATTCTTGGCGGGAAAACAAAAATCGGTCGCAACTCCACAATTGGCGGTAATGTATGGCTAACGCATTCTGTGCCGCCAGAATCAAAAATTTATACACGTCAACCCGAATAATAATCAAAACCTCCGACATCGTTCCCTAGATGATCTCGGAGGTTCTTTTATTACTGTCCAAGAGTGTCGGAAAAGAATTGTATATTCCCCAGGAAATATGTTAAATCATGTCGTTACATGGACTAACTATGTATTTCGTGTTGGAGAATGACACCTGAAAAACTACCTTTTACGACTTCTTTGCCAATTTGATTCGTGCATAAAAAGCTAGTCGCAATCGAAATTCTATTTTTCTCTGTGGGCTCGTATTTCTCAACCTTTACCTCGCACTTAATCGTATCTCCTGTAAATACAGGTCTTAAAAATTCAAAGTTCATATGACGAGCAAGAACATTATATTCTCCCCCTATCTTTGTAGGTAAGGTTGCCGTTAGCAATCCTTGGACTACAAGGCGACCCTGTTCATCCGGTGTGACATGATGGACCCCTTCATCTTTTGACACCTCTGTAAATAATTCTACATCCCTTGTCGTAAAGGTACGCTCAAACGTAATGATCTCTCCTACTGCTAATGACATATGAATCCTCCTTTATAAACTTTTATACCTTTCTCTATTATACAATTTTACCCAAATATTCAACATCTCCAAATCTCCATCATCAGAAAAAGCTCCACAATACCCATTTCATTGGATATTGTGGAGCTCTTATCAAATTTTCATTTTTCTAGATGACGCATTAATTTTTGTCTTAGGGATTGATAGCCTGTTAGCTCCCGGCAGTCTATTCCATGCTGGAGCTTGGAAATAAGAGGGTTTTTTTCATCTAGCATCACTCTGCCTGGTTTGTCGTTTAATATAATGATGCGGCTCGCTAAAGTAATGGCCTCATCTACATCATGCGTGATGAAAAAGATGGTTTTATTCGTTTGCTGCCAAATATTGCGCAGCTCCTGCTGCAACGATTGGCGTGTAATAGAATCAAGCGCCCCAAATGGTTCATCCATTAAAATGATTTGCGGATTAGGCGCTAGTGCGCGTGCGATGGCTACCCTTTGCTTCATTCCGCCTGACAGCTCATGCGGCAATAATGGAGCTGCATCCTTTAAATTTACTATTTTCATAAAATGCTGAGCAATTTTTTGGCGCTCGGCTTTTGGTGTTTTCTTCATCTTCAAACCAAAACTAATATTCTTTTCAACAGTGAGCCACGGAAATAAATTAGCATGCTGGAACACTACACCAATATTCGGACCCGGTCCTCGGTGCGGCTGTTCATCGATCAAAATCTGACCTGCACTTTGCTGTTCATAGCCGGCGATTAATTTTAAAAGAGAGGTTTTCCCGCAGCCAGAAGGTCCAAGTACGCACACAAATTCACCTTCTTGAATGTCTAAATCGATATGATTTAATACTGTTTTCGCAGATTTTCTACTCCCGTACGATAACTCAATATCGCGTAGTTGAATCAATGGTTTCTCTACAATAGGCTCCTTATCTGGTACAACATATTCTACTTGTGCAATGACCATAGATCCCCCTCCTTCCTTGATTAGTTTCCGTAATAAATGGATTCCTCAAATACAGATGCCTCTGGATTTGATGGAATAATCGCTTGATCGACTAAAAACTCACCCGTTGTTTGTAATACTTGAGCAAATGCGCCTTTTTGATCCGCCGTCCCGAAGTAGTCAGCTGTTTGTTGATCCGTTGAATCGACCCAAATCAAACCTTCCATTTGTGCCAGTACTTCTTCTTCGCTTACTCCCAAAACAGTTGTTAGTTTTTGTGCAACGGCATTCGCATCTGCCTCATACTGTGCAACAGCCTCATCTAATACCGATTTATAGTCTGCAATAAACTGCGGATACTGCTCTGCAAATTCTTTGTTTACGATACCAAGGTCCGCTGTAATAATGCCTTCATTCGCTAAATCTTCTGCTGTAATTAAGATTTGACCACCTGTTTCTTGAATCTTACCTAACGTTGGATGCCAAATAAACGCCCCGTCAATATCTCCGCGCTGCCATGCAGCCAAAATATCTTGTGGCTGCATATCTAATACTTGCACATCCCCTTGCTTGAGACCGTTCAAATCTAATGCTTTTAATAAGCTAAAATGTGTCGTTGAACCGAATGGTACTGCTAAACGTTTGCCTTTTAAATCTTCGAAACTTTGGATATTGGCCTCTGCATGTACGACTAATGACTCTGCCTCTCCAATAACATCATGAATATAATACACCTGGTACGGTAAATCATTCGCAACCCCTGTTACAACAGGTACTGTGCCTGCTAAACCTAAATCAATTGCGCCTGAAGCCATCGCTGTGTTGACATCACGTCCTGAATCAAATTGCACCCAGTTAATTTTTGTATCTGGGAACTTTTCTTCTACTAAACCCAGTTCCTTGGCTAACAGTTCTGCGTTTGGAATCACTTGATAACCGATTGTTACCTCTTCCGGTATCGCTTCTTCCGCGCTACCTTGCGCTTTATCAGTGTTCTTATCAGCTGTATCACCTGAACATGCACTAACGATTAATCCCACTATAAATACAAGCACTAAAAGGCTAAATTTCTTCATCTCAATCTCCCCTATTCTTTTCCTTTCCAAGGAACTAATTTTTTCTCTATGCTTCTTACAACGAGATCTAATAGCATGGCTAAAATCGCCATAATAAAGATTCCCATAATGACATAGTCACTTCTTAAAAACTTACTCGCATCGAGTACCATCCAGCCTAAGCCAGTTGTAGCTGCTACCATTTCGGCTGCCACAAGTGTCGTATACGTAAAACCAATTGCCGTCCGAATACCAGTAAACAAATCCGGTAATGTCGATGGCAAGATAATCTCTGAAAACAAATGCCATTTACTCGCTCCTAATGAATACCCTACACGGATACGGTCTTGGGGAATCTTTTGAACGCTCGACATCGCTGCAATATAAAGCGGTGCAAAAGCGGCTAAATACAGCAGGGCAATTTTCGAGCCATCTTCAATCCCTAGCCAAAGGACAAGTAATGTGTAATAAGCAAGTGGTGGTAATGGTCGATAAAACTCAATAAATGGTTCAAAAATAGCACGTATCCATTTAATCGATCCACTCACTAGCCCTAACGGAATAGCTGTTACTAAAGCCAATATAAAAGCGATAGCTAATCGATATAAGCTATCAAAAATATGTGAAAATAAGGAGTTGCCTTTATAGCCATTCTGTATAACATCTACAAAAGCTGACCAAACGGCTGCTGGCGATGGCATAAACAAAGGACTTACCCAACCAAAATGAGTAACCATCGTCCAAACAATGAACACTGTGATCATGGAAATGAAGGAAATCAATTTTATGGAATATTTTCTTTCTGTCATGTTGTCGCCACTTTCTATAGTTTTCGTTCAATAACATATTTCGTTTTTTCAAAGTTTAGCTTTTCTGTATAAAACCGAATGGCATCCACTCGTTCAAACTTCGAGCATAGAACGATTTTTTGACATTGCTCTTTTTGTGCTACTTGCTCTAAATGCTCAATGATTCGCTTACCGTAACCTTTTGAACGCAGTGTTTCGTCGCACACTAGATCATATAAGTACAAATGTTTACCATCATAGAGATTAAAAGCTATTCCATAGCCTGCAATACCGACTAGTTGCCCATGATCATATAAACCCGATAGGCGATAGCCACCCTCTATCATCTCACCAATTAATCTTCGAAAATCCTGGTGCTTTAAAGATGGATACAGTTGTTGCAGTAATGGAAAATAGTCCTCTTGCTGTGTGTGAATATCAATGTCTTTAAAATCCATCTTGCCAGTCCCCCTTGGTCAGCCTTGTGCTGAAAATATAAAAAGGCTCCCTAAACTACCTGCATCTTTACAGCAACAGGTTCATTTAGGGAGCCTTTAGTTTGTCTAATCAGCTCGTTAAATTGCATTTTTTAATTATATACATCTTAATCCTTACAATACCTAGTAGTCAAGTATCTTTTATTGACTTTATTAGTTTATGAGAGAATTTGAAAAATGGTGATGCCCTATAAAAAAGTTCATCACCATCTCGTTCCATTATGTTTTATTTATTTTTTATACACCTAGAGAGGAAAGCAGAACCCTCCCCAGAACTCCCCCTAGCAGTGCAAAAATAACACCTAGTATCACAGACGTTGCCACATAAACTCCTGCCTTTTTTCGATCTTTCTGCTGCAACAATTGAATGGTTTCATATCCAAATGTCGAAAAAGTTGTATAAGCTCCTAGAAACCCAATGCCACAGAAGAGCCAAACCCATTCTGGCATCACATAATCAGCATAGAACACCGAGAGAATCCCTAGAACAAATGAGCCAGACAGGTTAATGATCCAAGTACCAAAGGGAAATCTGCCAGCTAGCTTATGTGCAATCCATTTCCCTAAAAGAAACCGGATAACAGCACCTAACATACCGCCAACACCGACCAATAGTATCATTGCTGCTCACCTTCTACCCGTTCTCTGTTTGAAGCTAACTTTACTCCTAAATAGGCTAACCCAATTCCGCAAACTATACTTAGCGAGACATACAGAAGAGCAAGCAGCCATTGATTATTGTTCAGTAAATATAACGTCTCCACCGAAAAAGTAGAGAATGTAGTAAAGGCACCGATAAATCCAGTGCCAATCGCTAATTTAAGGTGTAAATTGATTTTCCACCGTTTCATCGTCATCGTAAAAAACCACCCGAGAAAGAAACATCCTAAAACGTTAATAATCAGTGTTCCCCATGGAAATCCATTTACTGCAGGAATCCAAATTCCCACTATGTAACGCAGCATGGCACCGAAGAAACCGCCTATTCCTACAGCTACTATATCCACAGCCATCCTCCTCTTTTAAAAAATCCTTCTCCATTAAAAAAAGCAAGCAATGGATGCACTTAAAGCTGCCTTTGCCTGCCCTTCCTGTTATTTGCTGTTTTCATTATAGGCTTTCCCAGCTGCAGAATCTATATCATGCTGCTGATGAAATAGTAACCATTTTATTTTCGCCAAAATGTTGCACAATCTGCTTTTTCACGTATGTTATATTGGATAATCTTTGCCAGCAATTCATAGTTTACCGGACTGTTCCACTTGATTTGTATTAACTGTTTCGTGTGATTATAGCCTGCCTCCACAATGTCTGATGAAAAATGCTCAACAACTACACCTTCAGGGGCTACTGCCAGATGATTTTTAGATACGCTAAAGCCAATGATAAATGTATCGTGGTCCGTAAACATCGGCTGATTCCATTTCACAACAGGGACTAAATTTGGATAAGTGTCTGCTACCCATGTTAATACCTCTTCTGTACGATGTTGATGATTAGGATCATCAATTTTTGCTAAAAAATCCTGAAAAACTTTCATGCTATTTCTCTCCTTACTAGCACATGCTGCTTTTTCCTCTAAAGCCCATTCATTATAAGAAAAAAGAGGTACCTACGCAACTCCATAACCTCCAAGTTCAGTCCCTTATGCATTCTGCTCAGCTGACAATTATCCCATGAAAAAGATCGCGCTACATTCAGCACGACCCATTTCTTCCAATGAATGACCACATAGTTGATTGATATGATACTTGCCACTAAAGTTAGCGACAAGCAATATCAAATATTCTATTTTTGTAATTTCACTCTTTGTAAACGTAAGGCGTTTAAGACAACCGACACAGAACTAAATGCCATCGCTGCGCCCGCTACCCACGGTGCCAATAATCCTACTGCTGCAATGGGAATCCCAATCGTATTATAGGCAAATGCCCAGAATAAATTTTGCTTGATATTGCGCATTGTTTTGCGGCTCATTAAAATGGCATCCGCAATACTATTTAAGTCGCCTCGAATCAGTGTAATATCCGCAGCTTCCATCGCCACATCAGTACCCGTACCAATAGCCATGCCAATATCCGCTGTCGCTAGTGCCGGTGCGTCATTAATGCCATCGCCGACCATTGCCACCTTTTTGCCCTGTTCTTGCAGTTTTTTCACTTCTTCTGCTTTTCCTTCAGGCAGCACTTCTGCAATCACTGCATCAACGCCTACTTCTTTTCCAATGGCTTGAGCTGTCCGTTCATTATCGCCTGTCATCATAATGACTTTGATGCCCATTTCTTGCAATCGATGTACCGCTTCCAGAGAGGTATCTTTAATCGTATCTGCTACCGCGACTAGCCCTGCATATTGACCATTGATTCCAGCTAGCATTGCCGTTTTCCCGTTTCTCTCTAATTCCTCCATTACTGGTAGAACGGATGCAATATTAATCCCGTATTGCTGCATCAGTTTGCGTGTCCCAATGATTACTCCTTGACCTGAAACGGTTGCTTGCACACCGTAGCCCGGAATCGCTTCAAAAAATTGAACGTTGCCAAGTTCAATGCCTTTTTCTTGAATACCTTCAACAATTGCTTGTGCTAATGGATGCTCCGATTGCTTTTCCGCTGCGCCAATCAGAGATAAAAACTTCTCTTCGTCTTGGCCATCTGCTACTAACACATCTGTTAATACTGGTTTACCATGTGTAACTGTCCCTGTTTTATCCACTACTACCGTATCGATGCTTTGTGTTTGTTCTAAATGCTCGCCGCCTTTGAACAAAATGCCAAACTCTGCCGCACGACCGCTTCCTGCCATAATGGAAGTCGGCGTGGCTAGCCCAAGCGCACATGGGCAAGCAATGACAAGAATGGCAATTAACACTTCAAGTGCCGGTGTAAACTCACCCGGACGAACCCATATCATCCATACGAGGAAAGTAAGGATGGCAATCCCTACGACAATCGGTACAAAAATACCCGAAATTTGATCCGCCATACGCTGGATTGGCGCTTTTGAACCTTGTGCATCTTCTACTACCTTAATAATTTGAGCCAGAGCCGTGTCGCGTCCAACTTTTGTCGCTTTCATTTTAATAAAACCATTTTTATTAATAGTTGAGCCGTATAAGATGTCGCCTGTTTTTTTATCTACGGGCAAACTTTCACCTGTTAACATCGATTCATCCACGGCTGTGTTTCCGTCTACTACTTCCCCATCAACAGGAATTTTTTCGCCCGGTTTCACTAAAATCGTGTCACCGATGACAACCTCTTCTAGCGGGATTTCTTTTTCAATCCCGTCCCGTAGAACGATGGCTGTTTTTGCTTGAAGCCCCATTAATTTTTTGATTGCTTCTGAGGAACGGCCTTTTGCTCTCGCTTCAAACAGCTTGCCTAAAAGAATCAGTGTAATCAGTACCGCACTTGTTTCGAAATATAGATGCGGACCATGATGTGTACCTGCTGTAACAATCGCTTGATAGACGCTATAAAAATACGCGGCTGAAGTACCCATCGCAACGAGTACATCCATATTGGCACTACCATTCCGAAGTGCTTTATAGGCACCTATATAAAATTGTTTCCCGATAATAAATTGTACTGGTGTTGCCAATAGCATTTGGAACCATGGATTCATTAAGATGTCTGGTACATATAAAAACGATGTAAAGGAAAAGTGCCCTACCATCGTCCATAATAATGGCAATGATAAAATCGCTGACATAATGAATTTGCGTTGTTGATCTTTAATGTGCTTTTCACGGTGATCTACTTGCTCTTTTTCGTCTTGTTTTTGATGCGCACCATAACCTAGCTTCTCTACTTTAGCAATGATATCTGAAATAGCTACTTCTGAAGGATTAAATTCGATTGTTGCTTTTTCAAGTGCTAAGTTAACGTTCGCAGTCGCAACACCTTCCATTTTCTTTAATCCTTTTTCTATACGTGTCGCACATGCGGCACAGGTCATTCCGGTAATATCAAACTCCGCTTTTTGTTTTACAATTCCGTAGCCCAGCGCTTCAATCTTCTTTTCAAAATCAGCTTCACTCAGCTTTGAAGGGTCATATTTAATCGATGACTTTTCAAGCGCTAAATTAACCGATGCCTGTTCGACACCCTCCATTTTATTTAAGCCCTTTTCTATACGTGTCGCACATGCGGCACAAGTCATTCCGGTAATTTGAATACTCGCTTCTTTTATCTTACTGGCTTCTGTGCTCATTGTTCTTCACCTTCTCATTCATACCTGCATAGGGTATATTTTTTTGAAAATAAGAGAGTGCTACGATAGCACTCTTATTCTACATCATAACCTTGCTCTTCAATTGTCTCTTTAATTTTATCAAGGGATACTTGCGATTCATTGAATGTTACTTCCACTTGAGCCGCATCTAATTTTACTTTTACCTCGTTAATACCTTCTAATTTCCCAACGCTACCTTCTACAGCATTTACACAATGTCCGCATGACATACCCTTTACGTTTAATGTTACATTTTGCATAATTTTTCTCTCCTTTAATCGAAATGTTATTTAAAATTAAAATACACTCTAACGTTATACAGAACTCAAAGAATTACTTTTTCATTAGCTTTTGAATCGTTACAACTAATTCATCCAACACTTCTTCATCGCCTTCTGAAAGGCGATCTACTACACAGCCCTTTAGATGTCCTTCTAACAGAATTTTGGCTACACTATTTAATGCAGATTGTGTGGCCGAGAGTTGTGTAATGACATCATCACAGTAAACGTCCTTGTCGATCATTCCTTTAATGCCACGAATTTGACCTTCAATGCGATTTAATCGAGTTGTTAAGTCCTTCTTTACATGGGCCGGATGATGACTTTTGCGACAAGATGTAACATCTTCTGTATGACAAGCTACTTCTTCATTTATGTTTTCCATCAGGTAAACCTCCTAACTCAATTCCATAATACTATACCCCAGTAAGGTATGTAAAGTGATAAGTGAATTTTTTTATTTGTATATTCTAAATTTTTTAACATGATAAATAGCCCGTTAGTTGATTAACGACCATTCAGCTGATTATTAGAGTTTTTTCATTTTCATGACTAAAGGAAGTTTTATCATAAAGAAGCTCCTTGCCTATTGTGTTCAATTATTTCTATAAATTTTTCAATGGATGAAGTTAAATAAGAATCCGCTCTTCTAATAAAGACTGTTTTCACCTTACTGTATTCACTTGGTAGCTTGTGGCAAGTGATATCCCCGTTTTGTTCTAAGTGCGCCACCGCTGACTTCGGCACAAATGAAATCCCCAGTCCCATCGAAACGCTACGTAAGATTGTTTCTAATGTCCCGAACTCCATCACTTTTTGTGGTACTATATTTTGATTTTGATACCACCTTTCTAAACGTGCCCGGTATCCGCAACCTTCCCTAAAGCATAAAAACGGTTCATTTTTTAATTCTTCCAGCGCAAGATGACGATTGTTTGAAATTAAAACTAGCTCCTCGTCAAACACTTCATAAGATTCAAGATCTGGATGCACGTTTGATGCTGTAATGAATGCTCCGTCCAGTTTATGATGCAATACTTCCTCTTCTAAGCTTTCTGTAACACCTGTTACTAATGATAAATCTACATTTTCATATTTTTTAATATAGGAAGATAAAATGTTCGGCAAATAATAGACCGTTTCTACTGTTCCAATTTCTAATTTTCCAATGGGTTCATTTTTATTTGAAACAGCTCTTTTCATCTCATCTGTTAGCAATAATATCTTTTTACTGTAAGCTAATAATTTTTTCCCTTCAGGTGTCAAAATCATGCCGCGACGATGACGGTTAAATAGGGGCGTACTCAATTCTGTTTCAAGCTTCTGAATTCTCGAGGTAATATTCGATTGTACATAATTCAGCTCTTTTGCTACTTCTGTTACTGTCCCTTTCTCTGCTACTAACTGAAAAATTTCTAAGTCTTTAAATTCCACGATCAACCCGCCACCCTTTCTCTTTCTATTTGCGCTATTATGATATCACTAATAATGATATCAATCATTATTTTTATTCATTTTACGAGATATCAGTAGGATTGTAAGATAGGCAGTAATGTTAATTTAATGAAAGAGGGTAAATGAGGTTGAAAAACAGTGTATTTCTAGGCTCTATTTTATGTTTTATTGCTGCGGTATCATGGGGAGCGATGTTCCCGGTAGCACATGATGCTTTTAAGCATATAGATCCTTTCTATTTTACGATTTTCAGATATGGAGCCGTAACGGTTATTTTGATCGCTATCCTATTGTGGAAAGAAGGAAAGAAAGCCTTCCGTTTTGAAGGAAGAGGGCTTCATCTATGGTTCTTCGGTACGATGGCCTTTACTGTTTATAATCTATTCATTTTCTGGGGAGAAGACTTACTAGGTCAATCGGGAGTGATGACAGCTTCTATTATGGAATCGCTGATGCCCATGATTTCTATTGTGATATCGTGGATGATTTTTAAACACCGTCCTTATCCTTTTACATTACTGTGTGTATTCCTATCGTTTATCGGTGCTGTATTGGTGATTACAAAAGGAGATATTCAAGCATTTCTTGGAACAACGGATCACGTTATCCCGTCACTCTTAATCTTGATTGCGGTAATTGGATGGGTAATCTACACAATGGGTGGCAATGAATTCAGTCATTGGTCCGCTCTGCGATACTCTACATTAAGCTGTTTACTCGGAACGGTTACAGCCTTGTTCGTTACGTTAGGAGCAACAATGATTGGATACATTCCTGTTCCGCAGGTACATGACATCCAGGCAGTAGGTCCCCATTTATTGTTTATGATTGTCTTCCCCGGTGTCATTGCTTTAGTTGGCTGGAACATTGGTGTAGGGTTATTGTCACCTTTAAACGCATTGCTATTTATTAATTTTGTTCCTGTTACGACACTGTTCATTTCGATTATTCAGGGAAATGCCGTGACTATTTTCGACTTTGTAGGGACAGCTTTAATTATCATTTCTCTTTTATCGAATAATATTTATCTAAGAACCCTGCAGAAGAAGGCAAATCATTCGGCGCAATCTGCGTTGGGTGAAGGTGTTTCCTGAATAAGGACAAGAAGTTTGGACAAAACAAAGATATCATTTTTCCTGATGGGAGAAATGATATCTTTTTTGTTAGCCTTTATACACTTATACTTCTTTAGACAATCAAGCTGATTTTGGTATTGCTTTCAATTTGATAAACACGAGTTATTACAGGCAATAAAGTTATATAATGACGAATTTTATCTAACTAGCAATCATAGTAATAAAAGACAGAATATCTCGTTTTCTTCTATTTTAAATGAACCTCTCAGTTATTTTCTGCTACACATCAATGCAGGAAGCTATTAGATAAGACTAGATTGGTGTATCTCGGAATGAAAAAGAACTGTTTTATTAATTATGCGGCGTGTGCATACATGAAATTATTATGCGAGATTGAAAAGCTTCATTTTCAGACAGAGAAAGCGACCATTAATATTTAAACAATTTAATATCATAGATGCAATCTATTATTATTGAGAAACGATGTAATAGACGAATAGTAAAACATTCTATACAATAATGGCAAGAACATTAAGAAATGGAAAGTGCAGGGTATTTTTCAATTGGCGATAACTATGGTTTTTATTACAAAATCCATAGTGCAATATCCAAATAAAAAACTAATATGGGGTGATTGTTTATGGACAAGAACTTAAGTCAATTCATCAGAAATGAAGCATTTTTAGGCAAAATTGTTTCTGCTGAGGAAGCAGCTTCTTGGATTGAAGACGGTATGAACCTTGGAATGAGTGGATTTACATTATTTGGTGAGCCGAAGGAATTTCCACTTGCGCTTTCTAAACGCGGTGAGAAAGAAAATTTTAAAGTCAACCTGTATACAGGAGCTTCGCTAGGTCCCACGGCTGACCAATCCATGGCCGAGGCAGGGATTATTAACTTACGTGTTCCTTATCAAGGGAACGCTGTTATGCGCGGGAAAATCAATGCTGGTGAAATTTACTACATTGACCAACACGTATCCCATACAGCAGAAGAGGTAAGAAAAGGGACATTGGGGAAAATTGATTACGCTATTATCGAAGCAGCAGCTATTACAGAAGATGGGCTAATCATTCCGACCGGTTCTGTGGGGAACTCCCCTATTTTCGTAGAAAAAGCCGAAAACGTTATTATTGAACTAAACACAAGCTCTCCTAAAGCATATGAGGGGCTCCATGACATTTACGTACCGCCTGCCCAAGGTGAACGCAGGGAAATTCCAATTTACAAAGTGTCTGATCGAATTGGCGAAATCGGAATCAAAGTAGATCCAGCTAAAGTGAAAGGCATTGTTTTATCAGAACAGCCTGATATTCCTTCACCGTTATTTGAGCCGAATGAAGAAACACAGCAAATCGCAAATCACTTATTGGACTTCTTAGCTAGTGAAGTAGGAGCAGGCAATTTAACAGAGTCATTAGCTCCCTTGCAATCTGGCGTAGGGTCAGTAGCGAATGCCGTTCTAAATGGAATGAAAAATTCACAGTTTAAAGATATCGAAGTGTTCTCTGAAGTTCTGCAAGACGGTATTTTTGATCTAATTGATGCAGGTGTCGTGAAATTTGCAGCGGGTACTTCCTTCTCGCTTTCTAAGAAGCGTGTGGATTCTCTTGCTGAAGATTTAGAGAAATACAAAGATAAAATAATGTTCAGACCTCAGGAACTTTCGAACCATCCAGAAATTATTCGTCGATTAGGCGTAATTTCATTTAATACGGCCATTGAAGTCGATATTTATGGAAATGTAAATTCAACGCACGTGAACGGAACAAAAGTGATGAATGGTATTGGCGGATCCGGTGACTTTGCTCGTAACGCTCGCATCACAATCTTTGTGACGTCTTCTTTAGCAAAAGGCGGGGCGATTTCGACAATTGTTCCTTTTGTATCCCATATTGACCATACGGAGCACGATGTAGATATTATTGTGACAGAGCAAGGATATGCGGATCTTCGTGGACTACCGCCAGTGAAACGTGCGGAAAAATTAATTGAAATCGCACATCCTAAATACCAGCCACAATTACGTGCTTACTTTGAAGAAGCAAAAGAAAAAGTGGGCGGTCAGACGCCGCATATCCTTGAAAAAGCCTTCTCGTTCCATACAAGCTTAAAAGAAAAAGGCACAATGCTGTTCGAGGAAGAAAAAACAAATAAATAATTTATACAAAGAAAAAGGGTTGCAATATGTAGCCCTTTTTATATTTTCCTTATAAATTACTACCCGTTAATGCGGGATAAATAGTTTACCTAAAGCAACGTATCTCACTTTACAATCTTCTTGATAAATTAAATCTAGGCCTTAGTCTAAATCTTTTCATTCATTAAACATACCCTTTACTGAATCTACGTAAAAAAACATCATCCACTTTCAGCTGACTTTTCTCTTTTCTTTCAACCTTGGATATCAATCAGAATAACATAGAAAAAAGCTAACTAGTAAAAACTAGTTAACTTTTTATACAGACGCACTTCATAGTTCATAGGAAACATTGAGTGACATACTCTTCAAATAGCGAAAAATCGCCTGAAGTTTTTAAAACAATAAGTCCTTTCAAGAGGGGCTGCTATTGGTGTATCAGTATTTTCGCATATTCCGAATTGGTCTGCGCTTGCGTCCCTTGTGTCGCGAAGCTGGACGTACTCTTCTTCTGCAACGTTGTTTGCGTGAAGTTCCACGTACTTGGCTCATGCGCTTGTGTCGCATAGTTCCACGTACTCGGCTCGTGCACTTGTTTTGCATAGTTCCACGTACTCGGCTCGTGCGCTTGTGTCGCATAGTTCCACGTACTCGGCTCGTGCACTTGTTTTGCATAGTTCCACGTACTCGGCTCGTGCGCTTGTGTCGCATAGTTCCACGTACTCGGCTCGTGCGCTTGTGTCGCATAGTTCCACGTACTCGGCTCGTGCACTTGTTTCGCATAGTTCCACGTACTTGGCTCGTGCGCTTGTGTCGCATAGTTCCACGTACTCGGCTCGTGCGCTTGTGTCGCATAGTTCCACGTACTCGGCTCGTGCGGTGGTGTTTGCGCGAAGTTCCACGTACTCGACTCGTGCGGTGGTGTTTGCGCGAAGTTCCACGTACTCGACTCGTGCGGTGGTGTTTGCGCGAAGTTCGGCGTTTCCTACTAGTGCGTCGTTCGTTACTAACAGGATCCTGGTGCATGAAGTGACCTAACCCTGATTTATTAGCCATTTCTACTGCATTTCGTATACGTGACATATTCAAACCTCCTTTCATCTTTATAAGGGAAAGAAGGGAAATTCTTTTTTCAAAAAAAAAATCGTACCCACGTTTCTGTACTTTTCTTTCCCTTAACGTAATGTATGAGGTTCTAATAAAGGCTTCAGAGACAATCGCATAATTTCCAAAATTAAAATATAAATTTTATACCTTTTTGTGGAACCTTGCGTTTTGTTTTATAAGAACAATTCAAAAATGAAAGGAAAGATTTCACGTGGATAATGGCATAATAGTACCGGAATATCAGCTTTTTATTCAGCCTTTAGAGTTAATTGAACTTCGAAAAGATATCTGGTGTGATGATCCTGTTCCTGCCAAGCTAACTATCAATAAAAGAAAGTATATTATTGATATCGCCTATCGCGGCTCCCATATCCGGGGATTTCGAAAGAAGTCGTATCACATTTTGTTTACTAAGCCACATACGTATAGAAATACTAAAGAAATTCATATCAATGCAGAATATAAAGATCCCTCTTTATTAAGAAATAAACTATCATTCGATTTTTTCAATGAAATAGGGTGCTTGGCGCCGAAGTCCCAATTTATAAATTTAAAATTAAACGGAAAAAATGAGGGGCTTTATTTGGAACTAGAATCTGTGGATGAGTATTTTCTCAAGAATCGTCAACTTCCGCAAGGGCCAATATTTTATGGGGTTGATGGCGATGCTAACTTTTCATTGATGAGCGATATTGATCAAGATGTAAAGAAATCGCTTATGATTGGATATGAGCTGAAATTGGGAACAGAACAAGATGAACTTCATTTGCAAAAAATGATTATGGATATTAATACCATTCCAAAAGCTGAATTTGAAAATGAAATCGTGAAATACATCAATGTTACACAGTACCTTAAGTGGCTGGCTGGTGTTGTTTTCACCCAAAATTTTGATGGTTTTGTTCATAATTACGCTTTATACCAGAATAGCGAAACGAAACTATTCGAAGTGATTCCGTGGGATTACGATGCCACATGGGGACGGGATGTAAACGGGAGAGTGATGGAGGAAGATTATTTGCGTATTGAAGGATTTAATACGCTTACCGCAAGAATTCTCGATGTAAAAACATTTCGGCACCAATACAAAAACCTGCTAGAAGTTATTTTAAACAATCAATTCAATGTAGACCATTTGAAACCGAAAATACAAGCCATGCATGATTTAATAAGACCTTATATTCAAAAGGACCCTTATAAAAAAGACGATATCCATATATTTGATCAGGAACCGGAGTATATATGCGAGTTTATTGAGGCACGGGCGAAATATATAAGAGAGAAATTAGATTCGTTAGATTAAATGATTGCATGATTTTATACAAGCGGGTGTCCAAAAAGGAAAGCTTTTTGAACACCCCCTATTCCATTCAATCATGATTTCTTAGGAAGCATTACTCTTGCGGTGGTCGTCTCAAAATGACTTTTCAGACGTTCTCATTGTTGTTGTTTGAATTAGCATACATTTCCCCGCACTGTGCATATGGCAAAATCGTTTAAAGGTTGTTCATATCACGATACTTAACTTTTTCCATTCCATTAAAAATTCTTCCTCGCCAGTCTGTTCATCTAATGTTTCTTCTCTTATTGCAAAGCCATTTTTCAAATAGAAATCAACAGCTTTTTTATTTTTCTTGTACACTTTTAATTGTATGGTCTCCCTTTGTCTTTTTATAAAATCCAACAATTCTTTCCCATGCCCCTCCCCTTGATGGTTCACATCGATAAATAATGCCGCCAAATAGCTACCCAGCATCGATACGAAGCCGATAACATCTTTTCCCTTACTTACAACATAAGTTTCAGACATCGGGATATACTTTTCTTTCATCTCCATTTGCTGTGATTGCCAATAATTCTTATCAATAAAGTCATGGGCTCTTAAAGAACCTTCATACCATATTTCTACTATTCTATCGACTTCCGTATTTTTGTTTGGCCTAATATTCACTTTATCTCCCCCTATACATCTCAATGCGTTATTCCATTAGATGATTCTTTAATGGAGTAACTTTATTATCACGTGACAGGCTCTTAACCTACAAGAAAAATGGAATCCCTTATTTATGGAGACAGGAAATTTCGGTTTATCTTTTTTGGACACGGTGCAACTTTCTATAATAGTTCAATTTGATTTCAAATCCATAAATATGCACGGTTGCTGAAGATTTGTTTCGGTAAAAGTTATTCCAATATGTTAGGGAAAGAAGAAAATCTCTCTAGCTGTTTCGCATAATTTCATCTTTTAAAAATCTTTGTTAACATAGTAAAACAGGAGGAATTCAAATGCGTTTTATTTACAGACAACTGATCCATTATGGAGTAAATCCAATAGTAGCTGATTATCTTTCAGTAGCACTGATGATTGCTTTTATCGTACTCATTTGCATCATCGCAAATTTTATAACGAAAAAGATTGTCATTCGATTCATTACACATATTGTGAACAACAATAAGTTTAAGTGGGATAAAATTATTTTAGAAAAGAAAGTTTTCCACAGATTATCTCACGTTGTTCCAGCGATTATCATTTATTATTTCGCCCGAGCTTTTCCAACCTATGAAGAACTCATCCAAAAAGGGGCAATTACGTATATAATTCTTGCTGGATTAAGCGTACTAAGCAGTTTATTGGACGCGATTCTTGACATATATCAAAGCTTTGAAGTTTCAAAAGCAAGACCGATTAAGGGATATATTCAAGTAATTAAAATCATTGTCTTTGTCTTAGGGATTATTTTGGTCATAGCCAACTTAATCGGCGAAAGTCCGCTCATTATCTTAAGTGGGCTAGGCGCACTTTCTGCTGTATTGCTGCTGGTTTTTAAAGATTCCTTATTAGGGCTTGTTGCAGGGGTTCAGTTAACATCGAATGATATGGTGCGTGTAGGCGATTGGATTGAAATGCCGAAATACGGAGCCGATGGGGATGTTATTGATCTTTCCCTAAACACGGTAAAAGTACAGAATTTCGACAAAACGATTACAACCATTCCAAGTTATGCTTTAATTTCCGATTCTTTCAAAAACTGGAGAGGTATGCAGGTAACTGGCGGCAGACGAATCAAGCGTTCATTATTTATTGATACAACAAGTATTTCGTTTTGTTCGAAGGAGATGATTGAGGAGTTTCGGGACATCCATTATCTCACGGATTATATTGATACAAAACAACGTGAAATTGCAGAATATAATATCAAAAACCGTATCAATATGAGCAATCACGTAAATGGTAGAGCGCTGACGAATATCGGTGTATTTCGAGCTTATATCAGTAATTATATAAAAAATCATCCGGGAATCCATAAAGAAATGACGATAATGGTAAGGCAATTAGCGCCAAGTGAAACGGGTTTGCCAATTGAAATATACGCTTTTTCAAACGATGTGAATTGGGCGGTATATGAGTCTATTCAGTCTGACATTTTCGATCATCTCTTGGCAGTAGCACCAGAGTTTGGTCTGCGAATATTCCAAAACCCAACAGGAAATGATTTAAGAGTAATGAATCCATCTCAATTAAATAAAATTAAAGGCGATTCACATTAAATATGATAGCTTAAATAAACTCAAGGGTACTATCCCAGAAGTCCAGGTGACTTTAGGATAGCACCCTTTTTAACATGGATAGGAATATAGCTGAGTGCTGCTTGAATTTTAGATAGGTATTCTCCGTTACGCCTTGTCTTCTTGAGAAAGGCTGTTCGTATCGCGTTAAAGGGGGATCTGACCAATACCAAAGAATATAATGGCGAACAACTTAGAAATACTGGTAGCCGACAAAGAATGCCTATATTTTTTTCCATTCACCCATAAAAGTTTAATTTTATTTTCTTAGGTAATTATCATGCGATATCCTTCTTCGAATAAGCCATACGTCCTGTTCGGAATACATGATCTTTCTTCGATCATTCATCATTTACTTGACTCATAATTCTGCTATCTCCACGGAGTTTATCCCTCTTCTCTAAACTTACTGCCGGTGAAACCTCTATTGCTCTTCCTTTTGACGAGGAATGATTACTCAACAAAAAGGTTAGCGTGACATTCACTAAAATCAAAAGCATACAATCGCTCTCGATTCCTGATAGCCCAAATCTTCACTAAGGCTTACCATAACATAGGTAAGAGCAAGAAAGGAGGAAGATAACATGCCTGAACAACATCACCATGAACACCATCATCATCACTATCATATGGGGCAGCACATGGGACAGCATATGGGACACCACACAGGACAACATATGGGGCAACATATGGGACATCATATGGGGCAGCACATGGGGCAGCATACCACACAACCTGTAAGACACCATACTCACCACCACACTCACCACCACCACCACCATCATAGATCTGAACGTTAATACGTAAGCGTCATAGCCCACATCTTCTATAGATGTGGGCTATTCGGCACTTACTTTATATTCATTTGCCAGGTTACTGAACACTTCCCTTTTCTAATCACACAATTACTCAAAACGACATGCCAATAAGCCATGAACTAACATGATCTTGTTTAAATGTATACTTTCATAATCTCCATTGCATTGTATATATAAATATGGGTTTACTTTCCTCAACTATATAGTCCAATTGCTGAAAAGACATCAATGATATCTAAACCACGCAAACCATTTCCCCTGTTTGTTTTCAGTCACAAAAATTTGTCTATATGATGCATCATATACCGGTAGATATTGTGGGAATAGTAATTCTGCAAACTGGAAATTATCAGCTATTTCTTCTCCGCAATAATTTTTTGCAAATCCAATATCTTCTTTACTTTTAAAGGATTATGCTTAGCTAATTCGCTTAAATAATAAAAAACAGCAAATATAATAACTAAAATGTGACAAAATATTCCTTACTTTCAATATAACCCCCTCTTTTAGAAATAACGCCTTGCCCCTGAATAATTCTTTTTATAAACTCCCGTATTCATCGATTCGATTTTCACTTTTGAAGCATAGTGTGGTGCATGTAACATTTTGCCGTCACCAACATATAGCCCCACATGATATACTTTTCCCTTGCCGCCATTATACGCAAAGAATACGAAGTCCCCAGGTTTTAAATTCTTCTTCGCAACGGCCTTTCCGCCTGTCGCCTGGTAAAATGAATCACGAGGAATCATAACTCCATGCGTTCTAAATACCGCATATAGAATCCCTGAGCAATCATATCCCCATGAAGATGTCCCTGCCCATAAATATGGTAAGCCTAAATAGCGTTTTGCTTCCTTAATAATTGTGGCAGCAGTCGGTTTTGGAATTTTGCTATATGATACATGCGACTTTGCATCGCTTTTCTTTAGTAACTTAATGCCTTTACTTGGCGTGTCCACATAATAAAACTTCGCATCCTCTTTGATTACAGGTAAAATCGTTGCATAACTAATTTCTAAAAACTTTGTTTTTGCATCTTCTTCCAAGAGATGTGCTTTTTGCGAAGTAACGATAGCAATGGCACAGTCGTCGTAATTTTTATTCGTTGCTACAACGTGAGCTTGTGGTACCCATCCTGGATAACCCGCCTTTAAATACGGGACATATTGATTTTTTGCCGCAACACGTTGCCATTTACCTTTCGTTTCAAGTAATGAAACTTCATCACCATACAATGCTTGTGTGTCTGTTCGATCAACTAACCATTTCTTTTGTGACAAGCTTAATGATGAAATCCATTTTTGCATTTCAACTGGCTTGTTTGTTGAAGGGCGATCAACAACACGCGCTTGATTTGGCTTATTCCATAGGTTTGTTACGGCTACATCGACAACATATCGCTTCTTGCCCGTTTCTATTGCACAGCTTTCGAATACTGGCGGTGCTGGCTCCGTAGGTCGCAATGAAGGCTCAATAATTCTTGCCATATAGGAAGCGAAATCCCCACGCGTCATCATTGTATTTGGGTTGAATTTTTCGTTTTTTGCCGGAATTATAATTTTATTTGCTATGAATGCCTGAACCGCATTATATGCACTATGATTTTTTGGAATATCTGCGTATGTAGTTGTGGCTTGCCCTGTTAATTGGTACGCTTTCGCAAGAATTTTTACTGCCTGCGCACGCGATAGCTTTGCATCAGGATTAAACTTTCCTTCATACCCCGTCATAATTCCCAACTCTGCAATTCCTGCTATGACAGGCATTCGAGGGTCATCTGCTTGGACATCTTCATATGTAGGAATTGCACTCAGTTCTGTATCAACTTTTAATGCGCGAACGATGAACTCTGCCGCTTCATATCTTGTAATCGCATCATTCACACGGAATAGTTCATTCGGCTTCATCGTGATTACCCCTAAATCACTTAATACTGTAAGCTCTTTATTTAATTTTGAATCACTTTTTACATCTGAAAACATTTGGGCATACCCTACATTTGTTACTATAACGAACATGAAACAAATTATACTGATTTGAAAAAGAACTTTTCGAATCGTACACTTATTGCTAGTTTTCATTTGCTATAAACCTCCTTTAATTTTGAAAAATTTTGTAAAATCATATCCTTTCCTTTTAAATATAATAGTATTAATTGTAATTTTTTTCTATAATATTAAATTATTTTTTGATTTATATAAATTATTACAAAATTATTTTGATTCGATGTTATTTACCTAATCAATACACTTCAAAATCGGTTACAACTTTTATATAACTAATCAAGCATCATTTTTGAATGAAGGAACGAAAAGCCTAATTTCTCATTTTTATGTTGAGAAGCTAGGCTCTTTTAATATTGAAACTTCCTTAACGTTGTAAATCCGCATTTTCCTGACGCTCCCCCTATAATAGCTACTTAGTTCAATTAAAGAAAAACTATATTTTAGCCATCAGTCTACTAAAGAAAACGCTGCAATCGATTCATATTTTGGTGTATTTTCTAGGTTTGATTTATATAAGACAATTTCACTTACTTCAAAAGATAAAGCCTTTTCTATAAAAGGGTTATGCGTGACTAAATCGACCATTTTGAAATCTTCATTTTTTCCCCATTTCCGGGCCAATGTGATATGGGGATGATAAGGACGTGTTTCTAAAGAGAACCCTGCTGCAAGACAAGTTTTATGGACAATTTCCTGAAGTTGATATAACTGATTCACTTCATTCACTGCTCCCCAAAATATGCGAGGGGATTTTTGAGGACCAAACACATTCAGTCCTGTAACCTCCAGCATAAAAGCTTTTTCTTTCTTAATGGCATCGCCGACCAATTCAATAACGAAGGACAGTTGCTGCGGGTTTACTGCGCCAAGAAAAGCAAGGGTTATATGATAATCATTTAAATCCACCCAGCGTTTAAACTGGAACATTGGTTTGATTTGTGTCAGTTCATCGTGAATTGTTTGTTTAACATCATTCGGAATACGCACTGCCCAAAAATAGTGGGGCTGTCTCTCCATATGCTCTCACCTCTTTTTATAATTGAAGCTACAAATAATAATGCTGAGCCCATGATAAAACGCTTTAGTGGATTAAGAATGAGCATTAATAACAAAATTAATGCATTTAAAATATAGTAAAAATATCCATTATAAAAAGCCATTCAGACTCACGGGATGTAAATCTATCCACCTCTATGACAACAGCAATAATTGTTCCTAGATGTTTTGAGTAGTTTTCAAAACATGTTCTTTATTCGGTTTATAGTTATTGCTTCTATGCTTTAAAAGTACAAAATAAAAAACCTAATAAATCAATACTTGGGGTTTATTGATTTATTAGGTGTATTTAAATGGGAGTATGTTTCTCTTTATATTATCATTCTTCTAATGAAGGTGTGTTAGTGTTAATAATCGGTACAGCGTTTTTTATTAAGACATAATACAATGTTGCTGAAATAAGAATGCCAACAATCCATGCTATATCAACACCATTCATAGCCTTCGCAATTGGACCTAC
Source organism: Lysinibacillus odysseyi (assembly GCA_014595895.1). Taxonomy (GTDB): domain Bacteria; phylum Bacillota; class Bacilli; order Bacillales_A; family Planococcaceae; genus Lysinibacillus_B; species Lysinibacillus_B odysseyi_A. The sequence continues at coordinate 115,719 of JABUKB010000006.1, forward strand.
ATAGATTTCCGTATTTAAAAATGGGATTTGAAGCAATATTGTGATTAAGTATACAGCAATTGTTTTTGTGTTGAAAACCTTAAAAATACCATCTTTCTTCTCATATTCACTGTGATGATAGTGTGTTCTTCCTAGAATAAAGAAGTCCATTAATGTAATTGTACTCCAAGGAATGATAAAGAATAGAACAAAGACTAAATACATTTGGAAATTAGCCATAAAGTTTCCTGCACCTATCGTAGCTATTAGGCCCATGATTAGAGCAATGAAGAGCGATGCAAAAACACGTAACCTTGCAGTAGTTTTAAATGGAATGAAATTACTAATAATGGATAATAAAATAATCCCTGCTCCATAAATATTTAACGAATTAATAACCAGTACGCCGATTGTTAGTGAAAATGCAATAATCCAACCGATTGTACCCATACTTTTAATTTGTCCCATGACATTCCCGTCAGTTACCATTGTTGCACTAAGAGCACCCAATACCATTAACCACGCTGAACTTAGGAATGTGCCAGCATAACTATAAAAAAATGTTTTCTTACTTTCCTCTGGTCTAATAAATCTTGTATGATCCGATACATATGGTCCATATGTTATTTGCCATGTTACACATATAGAAGTCATTAGTATAAAAGCAGATAAATTAAACTCTCCTGAAATTAATTGAGTACTATTTAAATTTGTAAACAGAAGAATTGTTAGAATAACAAAGATAAAAATAAATAGTATTGTAAATACTCTTAAAGATTTTTGTAAAATGCTCTGACCAAAAATAGCAATGAGAACCATTGGAATTAGACTCACAATAACCATTAAATTCAGGTTCAGCCCTAACGTTTCTTGCAATCCTTGACCTACTACTATCGTATTAGTAGATCCATAGCCGATATACATAATAAAAATAATAATCATAGGCAATATCGCACCGTAATAGCCAAATTGTGCACGACTTTGAACTACTTGCGGAAGACCGCTTTTAGGACCGATAGCAGCATGTAGAGCCATAATAATCGCGCCTATTGCATGTCCTAATATAATTGAGATAGTTGCCCATAAAAAATCCAGCCCTACTAAAATAGCTAATGCTCCTGTTACTACTGTTGTAGATACTGTACTAGCTGAAAACCAGGTAAAGAACATTTCACTTGCTTTATGATTCCGTTTTTCAATAGGAATAAATTCATGACTAACATTTTCAATTTTGGCCAATAAAAAACACCTCCAAATTATCTAGAAATTAAACTTTTAAAAGATTCCCAATATTTTGATTGGGTTTTTATTACTTCATTAATTGCTTGTTGTTGAACGATATTAACCTCATCAAGTGCTTGTGAACCTGTAAAAGGATCTTCTACGTCTGTTTTGATTCCAGACATTTCTTCAATTATGCGCAACGTACAGAATGGTACATAGGCATTGCTATATCCACCTTCATGAACGAAGATGATATTCCCATTACTATGATTATCAGCTAATTTCAACATGACATTTGTTATTGCAGAAAAACCAGCTGCAGTCATATTCATACGACCAAGTGGATCAAACATTCCTGGATCTTGACCTGCTGAAATGATAATTAACTCGGGTTTAAATTCATTTGCAATTGGCTCTATAATTGATTGGAAAGCGCTTAAATAACCTGCATCACCTGTACCAGCAGGTAATGGGATATTCACATTAAATCCTTCCCCTTTTCCTTTTCCTGTATCTGTAGCATATCCCGTATTATTAGGGAAGCTGAGATGCTGATGGATTGAAATAAATAATACTTCATCATCTTCATAAAACACTTTCTCAGTCCCATTTCCATGATGAACATCCCAATCTAAGATTAAAATTCGTTTTAAACCATATTCTTTTTGAGCATGGCGAGCAGCAATTGCTACATTGTTAAATATGCAAAAACCAATTCCCTTTTCCGGTTCCGCATGATGACCTGGTGGGCGTGATAATGAATACGCATTTTTCACCCTAGAAGTTAACACTGAATCTACTGCTGTAATTGCTGCGCCTGCTGAAAGTAAAGCAATTTCATAAGAACCTCTTCCAACAATTGCGTGATTCCCTGCATCTCCACCCGTTGTATCACTTAGTTGTTTGACATAATCCACATACGAAGGTAAGTGTACTTTCTCAATTTCTTCCCTTGTAGCTGAACGAGGCGAAATCGTCTCTAATTTTTCCATTAATCCGCAACGGTTTAATAGATTATTTACTCTTCTTTTTGTTGAAGGATGCTCAACAAAAACATCAGGCTCTAAATATCCACCTGCTGGTAAATATAATGTTCCTGATCCGTTATCATGCCAAAAGAAACTTTCATCAAAAATGTATCCTGTTTTCATCAAAATAACCCCTCCAAACTCGTTTAATCAAAAATATAATCTATAATTCTGCTTTTCTCTCGAAAATGAACCGAATTCATTTTCTTAAAAACACAATAAATGAATCTCATTCATTTGTCAACAATATATCTAAATTATCTGAAATCCTCTTTTTGCCATTGTTTCCATGAATAATATGCGCTAAAATTTAATCATTGAAAGAAAAGTGGTGATGTTCTGTATGGATAAAAAACAACGAATTATTGATGCAGCCATAAAGCTTTTTGGCGAAAAAGGAATTGAAGGTACAAAAATTTCCGATATAGCGAAAAAAGCCAAAATTGCTCAAGGTACATTTTATTTATACTTTCCATCTAAATTATCTGTAATGCCTTCTATAGCAGAAATAATGGTTAATGAAATGATTCGATCTATTAAGAGCAATGTATCAAACGACATAGAATTTTTCGGAAAGATGGAACAATTAATTGATACAGTTTTTGAGGTAACTAGAAAACATAAAGAGCTAGTTGGGATCATTTATGCAGGATTATCTGCTTCAGATTTTTTAGATGAGTGGGTAGATGCTTACGAGCCATATTATAGCTGGTTAACTAGCTTGCTAGATTCTGCAAATGAAAATAATGAGATTAATCTCGTAATAGATTCGTTTCAAACAGCTAAAATTATTTATGGATTAATTGAATCAGCTGCTGAACGTGCCTACTTATTTGACGAGAAAGCTGAAAATTTAATTTTACAAGATAAGAAAGATGTATTATGCTTTATAAAAAAAGCGTTAGCGAGATAATGAATTTAATCTCGCTTTTCAAAAATATTAAAATGAATGACATTCATTCATTTTACAGGAGGGTTTTTATGTCAAAAGGTTGGATGTATGTAATACTAACCAGTTTATTTGAATTGTTTTGGATATTCGGTCTAAACTTTGCTTCACAATGGTGGCATTGGATTTTAATTGTTGTACTCGTAATGGCTGATTTGAAATTTTTAGCAATAGCATGCGAAACACTCCCGACGGGAACGGTATATGCCGTCTTTGCTGCTTTTGGAACTATCGGAACAACGCTAATGGATGCCTTCATTTTCAACGAAGAGCTAACTATCCTTAAAATACTCTTTATATTTATTTTAGTTACAGGTGTTATTGGATTAAATATTGCTGATACAAAAGAAAATACATCAACTGCGGGGTGAAGTATATGGGTTGGTTACTTGTAGCATTGGCTGCAATTAGTGAATTTGTAGCTGTTATTGGATTAAAAAAATACAGTATGCAGAAAACATTACTTAATTTAGTTTTATATGCTGGTGGTTTTGCATTAGCATTGCTATGTCTCTATTCATCTTTTAATTTTTTACAAGTGAGTACGGCATATGCTGTTTGGATTGGTATAGGAACTGCAGGTGCTGTTATTATCAATATGATTTTTTTTGGAGAATCCCGAAGTATTGGTCGAATATGCAGTGTAGGATTAATTATCATTGGGGTAGTTGGACTAAAGGCAATTACTTAATGATTTTCTGTTAGTCGACGAGCGATAGTTGAACTTACGGACTAGCAAAAATTCGTCTTCAAGATATAAATTTATTAGATTTATTAATCGGTAAAATCATTGAAATTGCGTTAGAGAAAGGTTTTATCACGAGTAAAAGTAAGAAATAAACAAGGCAAGAAGGCACATTCTGTTCAAATCTAACAGAATGTGCCCTCTTTTTATCTAAAAACCAAGAGGTGTAAAAAACATAAGTTTTTCTTGGTTTGGAAATAACCAGTCCTTTAAGTGATTCGATCCACCTAGATAAAATAATAATCACGAAATCAGACCATCCATCATCAGGAAAAAAACGACGGTAATAAATATATATTGCCTACCATGTTATGAGTGTTTTCTAACGTATCCAAATCCACCTCAATAGTAACTTTTTGCACCAAACCTATCACTTCTTAATGGTTAAAATATATAACTAAAATTCATTCTTTCTAATATCTCTTGTAATTTCCCAAAGACACTAGCGCCACTAGGATTTTCTTAAAAATTTCCAGCCGCCATGCAAGCTACCGCTGTTTAAATTTGCTTGTTCACGGGAACTAAAAGTACAACAGTATTGGAGGAATTTCAATGAAAAAAGTTCAGAAGAAATGGAACAGCTGGAGTCGCAGAAATAAAGTTACAAGCGCTCTTATACTTCTTTTGATTTTGCTATATATAGGAGAAATGTTATGGCATACATATAAACCGTTGCCGGAAGACATCTCCTATGAAGGAGACTTGCATAGAACAGACAATATTGAAATGCTAACGGATTTAACTTATGCACAAGACCAAGAAGGGACCAATCGGAAACATGAGAATCATATATTTGATGAAGTTTATACATTGATTGATGAAGCCGAACAGTTTGTGGTGGTGGATTTCTTTTTAATGGATGGGTATTTCGATGAAAAAGAAAATTTCCCGCCAATCGCGAATATCCTCTCTGACAAGCTTGCCGAGAAAAAGAAAAACAATCCCGATATGCCGGTTGTTTTCATCACCGATCCGCTAAATAAGGGCTATGGCTCCTATGAAACCCCGTGGTTCAAGAAAATGCGCGAAGCCGGAGTAGAAATTGTTTACACCGATTTAGAACAGCTGCGGGATTCCACGCCAATTTATTCAGGCTTATACCGATTAATTTTTCAATGGTTCGACCACGACGGCAAAGGATGGATTGCCAACCCCATGTCAAGCAAAGCGCCAAAAATGACCGTATCTTCCTATTTGGAACTGCTCAACGTGAAAGCCAACCACCGCAAAGCGGCCGTTTCGGAAAAGGAAGCGATTATCACATCATCAAACCCGCATGATGGAAGTGGCTTCCACGGAAATCTTGGTTTGAAAGTAACGGGACCCGTCATAAACGATATTCTGAAGGCAGAAGAAGCGGTGTCGCTCATGTCGCATGGTCCGAAATTGCCGAGGGCTGATATACCTCAGCAAGGTGACGGCCAGTATGCTGTACAATATTTGACCGAGAAGAAAATTTTGGACGCCTTGCTTGAAGATTTAGCGGCGACAAAAGCAGGAGATAAAATTTGGATTGGCATGTTCTTTATTGCCCAGCGTGACATTGTCAACACCTTAACAGATGCAGCAAACCGGGGCGTGCAGGTGAATATGATTCTAGACCCAAATGAAAACTCATTCGGTCAGGAAAAGTCCGGTCTGCCGAATCGACCGGTTGTGAACGAACTGCTTGAGGATACAAATGAACAAATCAACATTCGCTGGTACAACACCGTAATCGGTCAATACCATACAAAAGCACTCTGGATTCAAACGGCGGAACAAACAATCATTTCAAGTGGTTCTGCCAACTATACGGAACGAACATTGGAGAATTACAACCTGGAAAATAACGTACGCATCCTCGCTCCAAATGATAGCGCGCTCGCCTTGGATATGGAACGATATTTTGAACGGCTTTGGAAGAATGAAGATGCCCTCTACACTCTTGATGCGGAAGAATATCAGGATAACCTCTCTTGGTGGCAGCGCTGGATTTACGCGGCTCAAAAAGCAGCCAAGGTAACCACTTATTAACGGAAAAATAAAGATGCCTCCTATTTGAATGTGGCATCTCCTTTTTGTTTAGACCTTCTTTTCATTAAAACACGCTTAATTGATACTGCTCAGATAAACTTTCCAAAAAATGCATAGCTGCTGTACTGTTGCCCACCTCGTCAATCATTGGGCTAAATATGCCTATTATTTCATTTATTATTCTACCTAAATACATGAAACCGTTCCTCAACAATATGGCCCTATTGCTTAAAAAGTCACAATTCATTTTCAAGAATCGCGCTCGATGGTTGGAGATTAATATTTTACGTATTTATGAAATGGATTAATTTATATATATAGTGCTGTTTATGAATAACTTGAGAATAGAATCATCATTAGGTACCTACCACGATAACATGTAAAGCAATCAATGAACTACTTTTGAGAACCCTTTAAAATCCAAGACTGAATAGTAGTTTAAAATTAAAATACCCCACCTGTTAGATGTTACACATTATCTAGCAAGTGGAGTATTTTTAATTAGCTTCTTCTTATTTCAACTTCATTGTTTCTGCAATTAATTTTGGTAAATCCGTATTGTCATGGAATCCTACAAATTTCTGAGATTGAGGTCCATAAACATAAAGCGGGATGTCTGCAGCAGTATGATTTGTGCTTGTCCAACCAATAGTCGCATGTTTACTTACTACTGTATTAATAGCATAAGATGCATCTTTCGCTTCCTTGATATAGTTAACATCATTCTCGCTTAATGTAAGTCCAGTATGTCCTTCCACTACTTCAAGAACGTTAGAACGATCGTTGTTTAACTTACTTGCCATAGCGTCCCCAGTTACTGTAACATTTTGTAAAACACTTACTTTCGATCCTCCAGTAGTCATACCACCTGTGTCATGGTCACCAGCAATTACAACTAAAGTTTTTCCATCTTTTTCAGCAAAATCCATTGCTTTTTCAACTGCTTCTTCAAAAGCTGCTACATCTGACATAGCCCAAGCAGCATCATTATCATGTCCTGCCCAGTCAATTTGGCTTCCTTCCACTACTAAGAAAAATCCATCTTTATCTTCTTCTAAAACATCAATTGCTGCTTCTGTCATATCAGCAAGACTAGGTTCTTCTGTATCACCACGATGTAATTCAGGTGCTAGTGAGCCACCAGCAAATAGACCAAGTAATTTATCTCCATCTTCCACATTTAGATCTTTTACATTCTCTAATTCATCACTTGTCCCTACAAATTCAAAACCTTTTTCTTCGGCTTCCTTAATTAGATTACGCTCTTCTTGATTTCCACCTTCAGATTTTGGCAGGAAGTTGCTTTTACCCCCACCAAGCATAACATCTACGTCACTTTCAACAAGCTGTCTAGAAATTTCTGTTTCTTTGTTTCGGCTATCAACATGTGCAGCGAAAGCAGCAGGGGTAGCATGGCTAATCGTTGAAGTAGCTACTAATCCTGTAGATTTTTCATTTTTCTCAGCTGCTTCTAGAATCGTTTCTACCTTGTTACCTTCTGCATCAAGTCCAATTACACCATTATTTGTTTTGACACCAGTTGCCATCGCTGTACCAGCAGCTGCAGAATCGGTAGTGTCAGAGTTTGCCGAATAAGTTGTGAACATTCCTTTCAAATGGTTATCCCAAATGGCACTCTCACCTTTATATGCACGATAATTCGCAGCGTAGTCCGCACTAAATCCATCCGGAATCATATATATTACATTTTCTACTTTCCCATTATTTCCATTACCTTTACCAGCATTTTCTGGTTTAGCAGCATCTGTCGTTCCAAAGTTTAACCCCGAAAACGCAAGAGCTCCAGTTAGAGCTACAACACCTAATTTTTTATACATTCTATCTCTCCTCCCTAATATCTTACAACCTAAGTTTAATAGGCAAATATTGATAGAGAGTTAATCTACAGTAAAAGATTATTAATAAAATTCTCACAAATATACTAGTAATTTCCGTTGAAATATGTAAGAATCTCTGATAATATAATAAATTTCTTGTAATGAATTATAGTACTTACTTAGTTCGATGAGTATCATCAATTAACTGTGTGCCTTAAAATAGCGTGATTGTGATTTTGAAGAACTTACTATTAGCCTTTCAAAAACAAATTACAATCCTACTAACAACAGAAAAGAATACAAATTATTAACACATTAATTCATCCGGCTTCTTCTGCAAAAACAGCAGCATGAAATAGTGAAGTTTGCTCCTCAAAATCAAAAAAAAGAGGAGCCTCAATAAAATTGTTCAATAAAGTGTATCCACCGTTATGTCCTGGTTCTGAAATTATAGGTACGCCACTTGTTGAAAGTGTATCAATATAACGATATACAGTCCTTATATTAATTTCTAACTTTTCTGAAAATTGTTTTGCAGTAATTTTTTCACCTGAACGAAGCATCCACAGAATTGCTAACATATTGTCAATTTTAGGAATATAAATCCACCTCTATAGTAATAAGGAAATTTTACTGTATTCACATTTAATTATAACTTATTTCCTTAAATTATCTCTTGTTAGGTTTAAGTATAATTCTTCACAATTGATGAAGATACATCTTGAATATTCAATCACGGTTTATAATCTGAGCCAAACCTAGAGCCACGCCCGCCCTTCTTTAATCCATTTATCGATTTTAGATGCTCTAATTCTTTTAGACATTAAAAAATACCCCTTTAGTTGAAGTAGGAATTAATATTATGGTCCAGTACCACAGGATATTTTATATGTGTCTTCTTCAATCTTTTTCGCATAGCATAAGTGACTAGTGCTACCAGTTACACTGTCCCAATCATTCCATAAGACATCATATAGCGTCCCGTATTTTTTATCCTTAAAATTTTTGTCTTTTATTACCGCGAAAAAGCTTTGATAAGGATGCCCAGCATTTTGTATATAGTTTCTTATTGCACTTCTTGGAGAATTATCATTGTGCAATATTGGAGCTAAAATTGGTAGCGAAATAATGAATAATACTAAGACAATACAAAAAATAAAGATAATTTTCCTTTTCCTCATATATTTTTCACCTTTCTACTTACTACATATATGTGTATCTATTACAACGTATAATGCCTTTTCTTCTTCAATTAAACTGCTGCGTTAGTTGAAGTATAACCTTCCCAAACCAACGTTTGGTAACATTTTTGAAACATTTCTCAAAATATTGTTATTCAACAATATGGCCCAATTGTGGAATAGGAAAAATTCTGCATATCATCACAGATTTTTATAGTAAGTCCCAGCACTGATGGTCCATAAATTACGCCGGGTTTAGGTCCCATGAATGAACATAAGCTTGGTGGACACAAGAGGAATAGATTTATGCCAATATTAATTATAAAACTAAACTCTTACTTTTATAATTATTAGTAAATTACACTTACTAAATACTATTGTAGATAAAAACCAGAAAACCTTGATACAGCGGAGTTAATCGCTGTATCAAGGTAAAGTTCAGTATCACAACATGTTATAATCTAGTGATAAATTTAATTATAATTAGTGACAAGATTAATTATAACTCACAACCTACACCATCTCTATCCCCTACTCAACCGTCACAGACTTCGCCAAATTACGCGGTTTATCCACGTCACAACGACGGTGTAACGCTGCATAGTAGCTAATTAACTGTAATGGCACTACTGATACAAGCGGTGTTAATAGTGGATGTACGCGAGGAATAATCAGTGTATCCCCGTCCTCTTCTAAGCCTTCCATCGCGATAATACAAGCGTTGGCGCCGCGCGCTACCACTTCCTTGACATTGCCGCGAATATTAAGCGCTACTTGCTCCTGTGTCACCAATGCAAATACCGGTGTACCCTCTTCGATCAAGGCAATCGTACCGTGCTTTAACTCGCCGCCAGCAAACCCTTCTGCTTGGATATAAGAGATTTCTTTTAGCTTTAAAGCACCCTCTAATGCCACGCAGAAGTCGATATTACGGCCAATGAAGAAGGCATTGCGTGCGATTTTTAAATAATCTTCCGCTATTTCCTCCATCACATCTTTCGCATCTACGATTGACTGAATGGCATTTGCCGCCAATCCTAGCTCTTGCTTCATATCAAAGTCTAATGCCACGCCACGTGCTTTCCCTGTTACGTAGGCAGCAATCGCTAATACTGCTACTTGCGCCACATAGGCTTTTGTCGAAGCCACAGCAATCTCTGGTCCGGCATGCAGTAATAATGTGTAATCTGATTCACGAGAAAGCGTAGAACCTGCAACATTCGTTACCGTTAATGTCGGGTGCCCCATTTCTGTAATCTTTACTAGCACTTGGCGGCTATCCGCTGTTTCACCAGATTGCGAGATAAAGATAAACAACGGCTTCTCTGATAGAATCGGCATATTATAGCCAAACTCGCTTGAAATATGCACCTCTACAGGAATGCCTGCCATCTTCTCGAAATACTCTTTCCCTACCAAACCAGCATGGTAGCTCGTGCCTGCAGCTATAATATAAATGCGGTCTGCTTCCGTGATTGCCTGTAAAATATCTTCATCAATCGCCAGTTCTTCTTGCTGTTCGTACTGTTGAATAATTTTACGGACAACAGACGGCTGCTCATCCATTTCTTTTAACATATAGTGTGGGTATGTGCCTTTTTCAATATCAGAGGCATCTAACTCTGCCTTAAACGGCTTACGCTCTACCACACGACCATCCAGCGTTGAAATTTCAACACTATCTTTTTTCACAATAACTACTTCTTTATCATGCAATTCGATAAACTGATCCGTTACTTGCAGCATCGCCATCGCATCGGAAGCTACTACATTAAACGTATCACCTACTCCAACTAGTAATGGTGATTTATTCTTTGCAACGTAAATCGTCTCTGCATCTTCATGATCCAATAATGCCAATGCATACGAACCATGAACAAGTCTTAACGTTTTACGGAATGCTTCCACTGTCGATAAACCTTCTTTTGAAAAGAGATCCACTAGCTGTACAATGACCTCTGTGTCTGTATCAGATTGCATCGGGATTCCTTTTAAATACGCTTTTTGCAGGAGATGATAGTTTTCAATCACCCCGTTGTGCACAAGTGTAAAACGGCCTGAAGCGGATTGATGCGGGTGGGCATTTAATCTATTAGGTACCCCATGAGTAGCCCAGCGTGTATGACCGATTCCAATATGAGCCTCTACCTCACTATCGACAGTCGTACGTAAATCGGCGATACGTCCTTTTTCTTTAAAAATTGTGATGCCCTCTTCATTGTGCACCGCGATACCCGCTGAATCGTAACCGCGATACTCCAATTTCTCTAAACCTTTTAACAAGATTTCCTTGGCATCTAAGTTGCCGTTATAACCTACAATTCCACACATATTCGATTGTCCTCCATTGCTCCATGACAAATACAAGATGCTCTGTTTAACATCTTTTGTAAATGGGAGCTTCTGTTATTTTAATATGTACCTGCTTACGGCTCTGTACAGGCAATCACTTGTCTGCTTTCCACGTAAACTTTACAATCGGGTACGGGCGATCGGGAGGTATCCGCCGAAATTTCGATAATCCTCCACCTCGTCTGCTAAAGTTTCTTCGCTCGATTTCTTTAGCTCAGGCGCTATAATTGTTTTCCGATTTGCATTTATAATGCGCGGTCTTCTCCTCCTTTTATCGCGCAAGCTCGAGCTTTTCTGTCATTTTTAACCATTAAATTACAACGAGCATTACAATCATACAGAAAGGATAACCTTCCGTCAAACTATTATTCTCTATAGGTAGTAATTCCCATATTTTTTATTCATATGAATGATAAAAACAAAAGAAAAAGCCGTCTGGAAAAGGCTTTTCAGACGGCTCCTTCCATATTACAATTGCTTTTCGCTTAGCAAATTCACTATTTCTCTATTAAATGCTGGTAAGTCGTCTGGTGTGCGACTCGTTACAAGCTGATTTTGACAAACAAATACCTCTTCATCATGGAATGTTGCACCTGCATATTCCAAATCTACCTTAATGGATTTATAGCCAGTAGCGTCACGACCTTCTAGTGATTTCGCTGTAATTAGTAGCTGCGGTCCGTGACAAATCGCAAATACAGGCTTCTTCTCATCCATGAACTGCTTTGCAAATGCCACTACTCGGTCATCAGCTCTTAGTAAATCAGGCGAGAAACCACCTGGAATGAACAATGCATCAAAATCATCCGGCTTCACATCATCAATACCATGATTAATCTGTACGATTGTATCGTGTTTTCCAGTGACAGACTTGTTACCTTCTTTGTCTATCGTCTCTAGTGTATGTCCTGCCTGCTCTAAAGCTTCCTTCGGGCTTGTATACTCTGAATCCTCAAACTGATTAGTGATTAATACTGCAACTTTTGCCATTAATGACACCCTTTCTTTTTTGAGTCATTTTTTATACTACCCGTCCTGTAAAATTTCAAACAAAAAGGCAATGCATAAACTTATCACTTATGCATTGCCTAGTATTATATTATTCCACTAAACCCATTTCAGCCTTTACTACATCTGCAATACGGTTGACATAGTTTGTGCATTCTTCAATCGTAGCAGCCTCTACCATAACACGTACAAGAGACTCTGTACCAGAAGGACGTACAAGCACACGCCCGTTGCCTGCCATCTCTGCTTCTACTTCGGCAATGGCAGCCGCTACACGCTCATTTTGTGTTACAGCATGCTTATCTGTCACGCGTACGTTCACTAACTTTTGCGGGAATATTGTCATTTCACTCGCTAGTTCTGATAAACGCTTGCCTGTCACCTTCATAATGTTCACTAACTGAATTCCAGTTAATAGACCATCACCCGTTGTATTGTAATCAAGGAATACAATATGACCGGATTGCTCGCCACCTACATTATAGTCATTCGCACGCATTTCTTCGACTACATAACGATCGCCTACTGCTGTTTGAACACTTGTCATGCCATTTTCTTCTACTGCTTTGTAGAAGCCCATGTTACTCATGACTGTAGAAACAATCGTATTCTTCTTCAGACGACCTTTTGCATTTAAATATTTACCGATGATAAACATAATCTGATCACCATCAACGATTTGCCCTTTTTCATCGACAGCAATTAAACGGTCCCCGTCACCATCAAAAGCTAGTCCTACATCGGCACCACGCTCTAAGACAAACTCAGCTAATTTCTCCGGGTGTGTAGATCCTACACCGTCATTGATGTTTAAACCTGTCGGCGTTGCACCCATCGTTGAAATGTCTGCTTCTAAATCCGCAAATAAATGTGTAGCTAACTGACTTGTCGCACCATGGGCACAGTCTAACGCTACGTGAATTGTATCAAACTCTTCTTCTACAGTTTGTTTTAAGTAAGAAATATATTTTTGTCCACCTTCAAAATAATCCGATACTGAACCAATATCGCTTCCGACTGGACGTGGTAATGTATCTTCTGGTGCATCAATCAGTGCTTCTATCTCTGCTTCTTGAGCATCTGTTAATTTAAAGCCATCTGGGCCAAAAAATTTAATACCGTTATCTTGAACAGGGTTGTGAGATGCTGAAATCATAACACCTGCTTGTGCATTCATTACACGTGTTAAATAAGCTACACCTGGTGTACTAATTACACCTAAACGCATCACTTCTGCACCGATAGATAAAAGACCAGCTACTAATGCTCCTTCTAACATTTCTCCAGAAATACGCGTATCTCGACCGATTAATACTTTTGGGCGCTCTTTGGCATCCTTCGTTAGCACATATCCCCCAATACGTCCTAGTTTGAATGCAAACTCTGGTGTAAGTTCTGAGTTAGCGACCCCGCGGACGCCATCTGTTCCGAAATATTTACCCATTTTGTTCTCTCCTTCGATACTCGACCATTCAGTCTTTTTGTAAAATAATTACACATCGGTAGATTTTTATGCTTACATCATAAGCTTTACTAATTATTATTAGCAATATTAACATTCACATCTGCGTGAATTTTCACTGTTCCTTTTTCTACAGCTACTCCCTCCGGCACGATAACCTTTCCTTCATAGGAGCCTGATTCTGACAAATCCGACACATCAAATTTTACGACTAACTCTGTTAATTCGTCAATCATTACCCTTTCTCCTGTCACTTTGAGGTGTTTTGGTTCTGGTAATAATTTATTAATCGTGACACCTTCTGGTAAAGTACCTGATTCTTGAATTGTAATAGGTATTTCTTTACTATATTGTTCAATTTCTACTTTAACCTTTACTTGCGCTGGTTCCACCGTTACATCTAGGCGGTTTAAGTCCATATTCAACACTTTTACATTGGCATCCTGCTCAAAAGATCCTGACATGCCTTGTTCTCCTGTCACCGTTGCCTTGATATAACTAACGCTATCGACAACGCTTTTTGCGCCCGTTACTGTCACGGTTTCTGGATTAGCCGTCATATCTTTTAACACATAATCTTCTGCAATTAATCGACTATTCATTTCCGGCTCAACTTTAAATTCCTTTGAAACTTTCTCTTCTATTACCACTTGGACAGAGGCCGGTTCAATGGAAACATTTAATTTATCAGAAAAATTTTCATGTTTAATAGGAACATGATGCTCCCCTAAAGTTAAGGAGTTCAGGTCGACAAATACGACATAATCTTGTGAAGTTTGAGCTTGCAAAATATGTTGTACGGCACCACTAATTGTAACATTTACTGTTTCGGGTACTCCCGTTACTATTAAATTTTCATTATCATAATATACCTCCACCGGTACATTGTATAAAATTTCCACATCATTGGTTGCGTTTGATTCTCGCCCGCCATCTAGACTCGACTTTACATAGAAAAATAAAGCAAATGCTAAGACTAGCGCTACAATACGTAGCGCCCATACACTATCAAATAGTTTATTCATTTTTCTTACCTCCCCAACTTAACTTAGAGGCTAAATTCGATTCTTGTTCAGGTCCAAACCATAATACACGTAATTTATCTCCAAAATCTTCTAGTGAGAGATTACGGTCAATTTTACCGTCTTCTGCAATACTAATCGCACCCGTCTCCTCCGATACAATGATGACAATGGCATCTGTTACTTCACTCAAACCAAGCGCGGCACGGTGGCGCGTCCCTAGTTCTTTCGAAATGAAAGCACTTTCTGATAAAGGTAAATAACATGCAGCAGCAGCAATTTGATCACGCTGAACAATCACCGCTCCATCATGTAATGGTGTATTAGGAATAAAGATATTGATTAAAAGTTCTGAAGTCATATCGGCATTCATTTTAATACCTGTTTCAATGTAGTCTGTCAAACCCGTATCCCTCTCAATAGAGATGAGAGCACCAATACGTCGTTTAGCCATATAGCTGACAGATTTTTTCATAGCTTCAATTAAAACGGTCTGTTGCTCATCCTGTTGGCTATTGGTTCTTTGGAATAGCTTTCCGCGCCCTATTTGTTCAAGCGCTCGGCGAATCTCCGGTTGGAAAATAATAATGACCGCGAGTAAACCCCATTCGATTATTTCTTCTAATAACCAGTCAAGGGTGTTTAATCCAAATATCTCTGTTACAATTTTCGCAAAAATAATAACGAAAATCCCTTTCAATAATTGAACGGCTTTCGTTCCTTTAATGAGGGTCAAAACTTTGTATACAACGTACCAGACAAGCAGTACATCGATAAAATTAATAAAAATACTTACAGGTTGTAAATCCGTAAATTGTTCGATTATCCGCACGTGGCATCCCCCACTTTTCTAACTAGTGCATATACTTCTAAAGTATATCATATTTATGCGATGTTCAACTTAGCGCTATAGAAAAAACTGTACCCATTCAAGAAGACTCTGTCATTTTCCATAGAACGTCAAAAACTGACATAAAGTTGCATCATTAGAAAAAACCAAGGAATAGCCGTCCCCTGGTTTTATCTAGATGATTTATTATTTAAAAAGTGAAATAAAGCTATTAAACATTTGCTTCATTTCATACCATAGCCATTCAAAAGCTTGATCTATTTCTTCCACCTGACCTGTCACAACAGCTGATGAAGCCATATATTTTCCATTAATCACTGTTACGTTACCATCTACTTCACCTTCGATAACAATATCGCCATTTTTCACGACGATATCCCCTTTTACCACTTCACCCTCTGGCACCGTTACCGTTTGCCCCTCTACTATTAGGTTAGGCTGTTTTGTCACAGAAAACTGTGTATCATTTGAATAACTGCCTACTAGTGTAGCACTCATAAATAGCACAAATACGGCTGCTGCCACAATAATTGGATGGCGGCGTAGCCATTTTTGAATACCTGCTGTATTTTTACGTTTTGGTAAACGTTGCATAACGCGAGTTTCAAAGTGAAGGGGAGCCGTAATATGTGCAGCACTCTTTATAAAGGCAATTGAATCACTTAATTCATGCATGTGCTGCTGGCAATCTGCACAGCTTTTTAAATGTTGCTTCAGCTCTTTTTCATGATCATGGCTGATATCGCCATCTAAATAATCATGCATG
The DNA here is from genome assembly GCA_014595895.1 of Lysinibacillus odysseyi. Taxonomy (GTDB): domain Bacteria; phylum Bacillota; class Bacilli; order Bacillales_A; family Planococcaceae; genus Lysinibacillus_B; species Lysinibacillus_B odysseyi_A. Next base: position 132,139 of record JABUKB010000006.1, read on the forward strand.
TACTCTACATATCGTTCGTTACAAGCAGTCATAGGAAATCCCCCTTCTACAAATTGTTAAGCTGTTTGCGCAATGCCTCCCGACCGCGGTGAATACGGGTTTTCACCGTACCTAAAGGCATCTCTAAAATTTCACTGATTTCTTGCAACGATAGTTCTTCAATATATTTTAAAACGATTACAGCCCTATATTTATCCGGTAATCGGCTAATCTCATACTGAACTCTCTCTTGCAATTCCATTTGCGCGACCACATCTTCTGGCAGCTTTTCGGATGATGCAATTTGTGAATACATATTTAAACCATCTGTGCCAGCCACCTCAGCATCCAAATAATAATCCGGCTTTTTCTTACGTATTCTGTCTATACAAAGATTGGTTGCAATACGATACAGCCAAGTTGAAAATTTTCTTTTTTGATCGTAAGAATGTAAATTGACATACGCTCGGACAAATGCTTCCTGTGCTATGTCCTCAGCTTCTTCTTTATTGCCCAACATTCGATAACAAATTTGATACAGCTTGTGCTGATAGAGGTTCACAATGTCTGTATATGCGCTTTGATCACCTTTTAACACCTGCTTTATTCGTTTGTTCACTAACGCATCCATTGTTCGCCTCTCCACCTTCTGTTCTATATTTATCTACGTATGCGGCTCATTAAGGTTTCATTATTTTTTATTATAACAAAAATTTTTTCTGTACATCGGATTTCCTTCAAGAATATTCCTTAAAAAAGCTTATTTGTCATTCTTGAGATTTTTTGCGTTCCCTAATATAACTGATTATGCAAAACAAGAAAGCTTTTAATTTTTTTTTAAATGCAAAAGAGATTTACTTTGAACGGGCATGAGGGAAGTGATGTTGTTATGATAGATAGTGGTTGCTGAATTGCAAACAATCAAAAAACTCCTTACTTGGATAAGTAAGGAGTTGCATTTTTATAAGAAGTGAGCCATGAAGGACTCGAACCTTCGACCCTCTGATTAAAAGTCAGATGCTCTACCAACTGAGCTAATGGCTCATAAAAACAAAAAAAATGGCTGGGGTACTAGGATTCGAACCTAGGCATGACGGAATCAAAATCCGTTGCCTTACCGCTTGGCTATACCCCAATCATTTAAATGGTGGAGGGGGACGGATTCGAACCGCCGAACCCTAAGGAGCGGATTTACAGTCCGCCGCGTTTAGCCACTTCGCTACCCCTCCAGGATGATTAAAAATGGTGGAGGATGACGGGATCGAACCGCCGACCCCCTGCTTGTAAGGCAGGTGCTCTCCCAGCTGAGCTAATCCTCCAGAATACTGGCATATATATTTAAAATGGTGACCCGTACGGGATTCGAACCCGTGTTACCGCCGTGAAAGGGCGGTGTCTTAACCACTTGACCAACGGGCCGTTATGTATCTCTTCAGCAAGACAAGATTTATATTAACAGCTTTCAAATCAATTGGCAAGGGTTTTCTTATATTTTTTACAAATATTTTTCCGCTCTAAAAAGGGACCATTCTATAAGTATTTTCACTTATAGGATGGTCTTATTTGTATTATTTAATTACTACCAAACAATGCGCTGGCGCCGTTTATAGGATTTGGCTTCTCTATAGTTTTTATCTTCATCATTGCCAATTCCCAGGTAGTGTTCGCTAATCTCAGAATTAGCCAGCAAATTTTGGGCTGTATCCTGCATTACGACACGACCATTTTCCATAATATAGCCATAATCCGCAATTGATAATGCAACATTTGCATTTTGCTCTACAACTAAAATGGACATACCTTCTTCTTGATTGATTTTCTTAATATTTTGGAAGATTTCCTGTACAAGTAAAGGAGCAATTCCTAACGATGGCTCATCTAGCAACAATAACTTAGGCTTCGCCATGAGACCGCGCCCAATTGCTAGCATTTGCTGCTCACCGCCAGATAAATAACCGGCTTTGCGCCCCTTTAACATGTCTAGTTTTGGGAAATAGCCATAGATTCTTTCGATATCTGCTTTAATATTCCCTCGATCTTTACGCGTATATGCACCCGCAATTAAATTTTCTTCAACTGTTAAGTCCTTAAATACACGACGTCCTTCCATACTTAAGAAAATACCTTTTTTTACGAGTACATCAGGTGTAACACCATTAATCTTTTCACCTTCAAACTCAATGGTACCGTCTGTAATTTGTCCCCCATCTCCCGTAAGTAGCCCAGATATTGCTTTTAAAGTTGTGGACTTACCGGCTCCATTACTGCCAAGAAGCGCAACAATTTTTCCTTCGGGTACATGGAGGGACATTCCTCTTAAGGCTAGGATAATTTTTTGGTATACAGCCTCTAAATTATTAACCTGAAGCATGTAAGTCCCTCCTTTCTGTTACATAAAATTAATCTTCAAAGCTGATGTAGTCTGTAAGTGCTTCCCATTTACCGTCTTTTACTACACCAATTTTGATTTGTGAAGTACCAGCGTGCTTGTCTGCTCCGTATGTTACGTTTGCTGCTACACCACCAAGGTCTAAGTTATTTAATGACTCCATACCTTCACGGATTTGCTCACCAGTGATTTCGCCTTCAGGGTACTTCTCAGCAGCAGCTTTGATTGCCTCAACCATAATTTTCGCTGTTACCCAACCTTGTACGAATTTCGCATTGATATCTTCTAATTTTTTACCTTCACCTTCAATATACTCTTTCACTTCAGCCATACCTGGAACATCTTCACTTGGCATTGCGTTGATTAATGCACCCATATAACCTTCAGCAGTTGCTGCATCTACGTTATCAAATAAGCCTTCACCTGTTGTCCAGTTAAGCCCGATGAATTGTGTATCAATACCTAAAGTTTTTGCGTCACGTAAGATTGTTGATGTTGCAGCCCAAGTTTGTTGGATAATCGCATAATCAGGATTTTTCTTTTCCATGTTTAATAATTGAGATTGTGCTTCTGTTGCTTTTACATCAATTACTTGCTCATCTACGATGTCCACACCAATTTCTTTAGCATAAGCTTTCATGTCTTCTACTGGTGAACGGCCAAATGCTGTATCATTGTATAATAATGCTACTGTTGGCGTACCATCTTTGTGGTTATCTTTGATCCATTTTAATAGCACACGACCTTGGTCAGAATAAGATGCTGCTACTAAGAAGTTGTATGGTGATTCTTCTACATTTTTTAAGCTCTCAGATAATGAACCTGAAACGAATGGGAATTTGTCTGCAGCTACTTGTTGACGTAACGCTTCTGTATCCCCTGTACCGAAACCAATAATTGCTTGTGCGCCTGCTTTGTCACGGTGCTCTTGATATAATTTTTGCGCTTCTGGAATTGAATACGCATAATCTTTACCTGTTAATTCAACATTTAGTCCTTCAATGCCTTTTGAGTTTGCATATTTTACATATGCTTCTGCTCCCTCAGCAAAAGGAGCACCTACATCACTCGTAGCACCAGTTAAGTCCCATAGCCCTCCAATTACTACTTTACGACCATCATTGCTTGTAGTAGCTTCTTCATCTTTTTCAGTGTCTGCACTACTGTCTGTTGCTTCATCTCCGCTACATGCAGCTAGTACTAATACGACTAGCGCACTTAGCAACATCCATAATAATTTTTTGTTGTTCTTCACATAAACTCCCCCTATTTTTGTGTAATTTATTAATTAATTTTCTCCCAAAATAACTAGTACGAGAATGGCCACAGCTTAAAGTACTTTTTAATATTAAGCCAAATATGCGCTAGTCCTCCTGGTTCAAAAATTAAAAACAGGATAATAACTAAACCAAATGCAAATTCCTTAAAAGCAGATAATAAAGAATATAAATCCGGGAAATAAACCACAACCATATCAACAAAAGTACCTAACCCTACCGGTAGTAATGTAATAAATACAGCCCCTAAAATGGAACCTAATACACTACCTAAACCTCCAATTAAAATCATTGCTAAATACTCAATTGAAACCGTTGTGCTATACAGCTCCGGACTAACAATCATTGTATAATGCCCCAGTAATGCTCCTGCGATTCCAACAAAGAATGAACTAACTGCAAACGCTAAAACCTTGTAGCGGAACAGGTTAATCCCCATTATTTGCGCAGCGATATCGCGGTCACGTACCGCCAAGAAGGCACGTCCTACACGTGTACGCAATAGGTTAGTCGCGTACAATACTGTAATTAATAAAATAACAACAGATAAATAGTAATAAGATATATTAGAAGAGAACGTAAATGATCCGATAGAAGGGCGACTTAACACCATCCCCGCCGTACCACCCGTTACACTTGTCCAACGGCTAATGATAAACAAAATTACAACTTGTGCAGCTAATGTAGCAATCGCTAAATATAAACCTTTTAGACGTAGTGCCGGTAAACCAAATATTCCTCCTACGATCGCAGTGATTAAACCTGCTAAAGGTAATGAAATCCAGAAACTTAAGCCCATTGTGGAGGTAATAATAGCAGATGTATAACCACCTACCCCTAAAAAGGCACCTACACCGATTGAGATTTGACCTGTGAAACCAGTTAAAATATTTAAGCCAATTGCACCGATAGATGAAATAACACAAAGCGTTAATAAGCCTACCCAATAATTTGTAGCAAACACTGGCACAAGAAGGACGAGTCCTATAATAAGTGCTATTTTTACTTTTTCTCCTGTGGTACCAAACAGCTTCATATCATCTACATAGGAAGTTTTGTAGTTGCCACTTTCTCGAACAAAAATATTCCTCATGCCCTCACACCCTCTCTATGCCTTTGCTTCCGAATAAGCCATACGGTTTTAACATTAAAATGAATAAAACAATAATGAACGGTACTACTTCTTTTAATCCCCCGCCTACTAACGGGTCTAAGTAACCACCAGCAATATTTTGAATAACACCGATTAGGAACCCACCAACAATCGCACCAAGTACACTATCTAAACCACCTAAAATAACAACTGGTAATACGGTTAAGCCGATTGTCGCCATATTTGGACTAACGCCACTAATGTTTCCTAGTAATACACCGCCGATTGCGGCTACCATTGCTGCAATCGACCATGTTACGGCATAAACAAACTTCACGCTCATTCCCATTGATAAGGCCGCTTGCTGATCATCTGCTACAGCACGCATCGCCAGCCCCATCTTTGAGTATTTGAAAAATACTGTAAAAATGATTAATAAGACAATAACGATCACAAATGACCATAGATAGACAGGTGTTACAATTACTCCCCCTAATTTAAGCGGTGTTGGAGGAAACACTTGTGGAAACGTCTTCGTCGAATGTCCCCAAATCATGTGCACGACCCCAGCAAGTAAACTAGCCAATCCAAGTGTAGCCATGATTACGGAAATAGTAGGGGCATGTTGTAGTGGACGAACTACTAATCTCTCAACTACTAATCCTAAAATTGCACTTACTACTAATGTACCGAGTAAAGCTAGATAGAAAGGTACATTATAAGATGTCATTAATACTAAACAGATATAAGGACCGAAAAGTACAAACTCACCATTTGCCAAGTTCAGCGCCCCACTCGAACGGTAAATCAAAACAAACCCAAGTGCTACGAGACCATAAATACTGCCTACTACAATACCGTTTGACAGCATTTGTAAAAAGAATGTCATACAGCCACCCCCTGCTTGAGCTCGAGTTGTACAACACGCAAGCTCACTTCTTCACCTACGACTTCATTTTGCAATTGCGTTAATGACACTTCTTCCGTATTGGAGTACATGCCATTGATTAGTTTTTCATATTTTTGTTCTACGAAAGCACGTCTAATTTTCAATGTACGCGTAAGCTCGCCTTGGTCAGCTGTAAATTGCTTATGCAAAATTGAGAACTTTTTCACACGATTTTGCGGCTCTAACTTATCCATTAATTGTTTTACTTCTTTTTCAATCAGATTTACTACTTCAGGGTTTCTTGATAAATCAGAATATTCAGTATATAAAATACGGTTTTTATCCGCCCAGCGACCAACACTATTCATATCGATGTTCAAAATCGCTGTCATATACGGTCTATCTTTGCCAAAGCATACAGCCTCTTGAATATAAGGGCTAGACTTCAGCTGATTTTCTACGATTCTCGGATAAATAGTTTCACCGGCATTATTGGTAATAACATCCTCTTGGCGATCTAATATATGCAGATGACCCGCTTCGTCGATATAGCCAGCATCTCCTAAAGTTAACCAGCCATCTACTACTTCACGACGGTGCTCTTCATGTAAATACCTTGCAAAAATCGCGTTATTTTTCATGTAAACTAATCCGTCTTCATCCACTCGGACTTCTGTATTTGGCAATGCCACCCCAGAACTGTTTGCGCGAATTTGACGATCAGGCTGTACAAATGCAATGCCCGCTACTTCCGTTCCACCATATGTTTGCTTCAAATTTACACCGATACTATGATAAAAATGAACAGCATCTGATTGCAAGGCAGCCCCCGCTACATAACCGCGACGTAATCTTCCTAATCCTAAATGGTCTCGAATAGCGCTATAAATCACTATATCCCCCAGCAGGTACATCAATTTGTTCAGACCGGACAACTGCGTATTAGTTGCGTCAGCCTGTGCTTTTTTATCACCGTATTTTTTAAAGAACCGGTACACTTTTTTCTTGAACCAACTTGCTCCTTCGATACGAATCGCAAAGTTGGACATAAGCGATTGGTAAACCCTCGGGGATGCCAGCATCGTATGCGGTCCGATTTCCCGCAGGTCTACGATAACTGTATGTGGCTTTTCCGGGAAGTTAGTGACAAAACCTACTAAGAGAGGGATGACGATACTCATTTCCTGCTCATGTACCCAAGCTAATGGCAAAAATGAAAAATAGTCTTCTTTGCTATGCATATTTTCTAATTGAGATAGATTCCGCGCTGCCTCAATTAAGTTAAAATGCGTTAACACCGCCCCTTTCGCTCTTCCTGTTGTAGCAGCACTATAGGAAATAATCGCTGGCTGATAAGAGTCTATTTCGTTCATCTTCGTTTCATAAAAATCAGCTGGTACATCTCCTCGCACAGCGTCCATTATATCTTCCATATAGAATAATTTTGGGTGGCTATAATGGCGAAGTCCCTGTTTGTTGTAATAAATAATATGTTTCATATTTGGTAGCTGGTTTTCTAGTTCTAGAATCTTGTCTACTTGCTCCTGATCCTCAACTATAGCAATTCGAGCTTTGCAATCATTCAAGTAATATTCAACTTGATCGGCTAGCGATTCCTGATAGATTCCTACAGCAACGCCTCCTAATAATTGAGTCGCCATTTGAGCAAACAACCATTGGGGTTTGTTTTCACCGATGATGGCTACTGTTTCACCTTGCAGAAATTTAAAGTCTTTTAATAAAGCATATGCTAGCAATTCTACGTTTTTATAGTAGTCCTGCCATGATGTTTCATTCCAAACTCCTAAGTATTTTTGCCTGAGCGCCACACCGTTTGGCTCTGATTTTGCCCGCTCTGACAATAGAGCAGGTAGTGTATTTATAGGCATACTTATATCCCTCCCTAGATGACTGTTTCTTCACCAATATAGGCTCTAATGACCTCTGGATTTTGCTGAATCTCTTTTGGGGGACCAAATCCAATGAGTTTTCCAAAATCAAGCACAGCAATATGATCTGATAAGCTCATTACCACACCCAAGTCATGCTCGATTAACACGACTGTCGTACCCATCACTTCATGCATATCTAAAATGAAACGTGACATCATATCTTTTTCGGCATTATTCATACCAGCCATCGGTTCATCTAATAAAATAAGCTCTGGATTTAAAGCTAACGCCCGACCTACCTCTACACGTTTCTGCAATCCATACGATAATGTCCCTACCGGCGTATGCCTAATATCTTGCAATTCCAAAAATTCAATCACTTCTTCCACCTTTTCACGGTGTGCAATCTCTTCTTTTGACCCCTTCCCCACATAAAGGCCTCCAGAAAAGATACCAGCATTCATTAGAGAGTGTCTGCCTAATTTTAAATTATCGAGAACAGACATGTGCGCAAATAGGGCAATGTTTTGGAAGGCTCTGGCCATTCCTAAATTTGTACGATTGTATGGTTTCATATTGATGATTTCTTGCCCTTTGTAGCGAATAGATCCCCCTGTCGGCTGATATAAACCACTGATGCAGTTCAACATACTTGTTTTCCCAGCACCGTTTGGACCGATTAGAGAAAAAATCTCCCCTTTGTTTATATGATACGTAACCCCATCTAATGCTTTGACCCCACCAAATTGTAAGGAGATATTTTCAATTTCTAAAATTCGCTCCATTTACTTCCCCCCCTTTTGCGATTGTCAAAAGACTGCATAGTCTATTGCCATGAATATTACTTTAACAACAATAACTTTGTCAATTTATTTTTTTGAAAAAAATTGAAATCATTTCTCTATATATGCTTATTTTTTCTATCAAAAACGCTTTTTTTCTAAGTAAATACTTGTTAATTGGTAGATAATACAAGCGATTTATAGAGTAAATGTTATTCTAATATAGTCAATGAATCTAGAAAAAGAAAAAGTAACGGCAGTTTTGAATAATTTTTATATAGCAATGTAAATAAAAATGTATAAAACGGAAGTATGAATCATAATAAAAGTATTAAGATAGCAAAACTTACTGAAAAAATAGGGTTCAAACCTACTATCTGCTGCTTAAGAAAGGATTTGTATGTCAAATGTACTACTATAAAAATCAGGACTTTTTAAGTCAAATATATTATTATAGGATTATATCATTTACATTTTATGTATATTATAAGTTATATAGTTTTTAGAACATATATTATGCCTATTAATATAAAATTTTTTAAAAATTTTTAATATTCTTCTAAGATACGTAATGATAATTCTATTTAAAATCTATTTTTTCTTGACTATCTTTTATTATAATGTATAAAATGGCTATAAATCGAAATTTTCTGTCAAATTATTCAAGGGGGAAATTAACATGACTGAAGCTAAATTAGAGGTAAATCTTCTTGCACCCGAGCAATACAATATTACGGAGGAACTGGAAAGATATAGTCAAGATGAGAAGCGTCAAGCTATTCGATGGATTGATGCACAAGGCAATCAGCGCATTGTTTCCTATAAAGAATTAGTGGAACGTATGAATCAATACGCTAACGTCTTCACTTCTTTAAATATTCAGCGTGGGGATTGCGTACTTGTAATGGTACCCCGCTTACCTGAGGCCTATAGCGTTTATCTTGCCTGTTTAAAAGCAGGTATTGTGCCGATTGCATGTTCGGAGATGCTACGTGCTTCAGATTTACAATACCGTATTGAGCATGCTTCTGCTAAAGCTGTCATTGTATATGATGCTTTTACCGCTGAGCTGAACAAAATTGAAGGTTATAAGGATGTATTGCGCTTAATCATCGGGCAAGATGAAGAAGGTTGGACAAATATTTCAACATTAGCTGAGCAACAAGATACTCAGTTTGATGCCGTACCAACGTCTAGAGACGATATGGCTTTTTTATCTTATACATCGGGTACGACAGGCAAACCAAAGGGAGTTGTTCATTCCCATGGCTGGGGCTATGCTCATATTAGAACAGCTGCCTCTAGTTGGTTAGACGTAAAAGAAGGCGACCTTGTATGGGCGACTGCTGCCCCAGGCTGGCAGAAATGGATTTGGAGTCCATTCCTTTCTACTATTATGTTAGGTGCGACAGCATTTGTTTATTATGGTGGTTTTGAAGCAGAGAAGTATTTATCTCTTATTCAAAATGAAAAAATTAATGTTTTATGTTGTACCCCAACTGAATACCGTATCATGGCCAAGCTTGAAACACTTGGGGAGTACGATTTGTCTCACTTACGCAGTGCCGTATCCGCTGGAGAACCGTTAAATCGCCCTGTTATCGATAAGTTTTTAGAACTATTTAACTTGAGAGTACGTGACGGCTATGGTCAAACTGAAAATACATTACTAATTGGGACAATGGCCAATGCGATTCAGCGTCCTGGTTCTATGGGTAAACCAACACCGGGCAATATTGTAAAAATCATCACGTCTGAAGGAACTGAAGCTGCTCCAGGCGAAGTAGGTGATATCGCTGTCCATAAAACAAGCCCTGCATTGTTTAAGGAATATTACCGTGATCCAGAACGTACGCAGGCTGCATTCCGCGGAGAATGGTATATTACTGGCGACCAGGCAAGCTATGATGAGGATGGGTACTTCTGGTTTGAGGGGCGCGGAGATGATATTATTATCTCTTCTGGCTATACAATAGGTCCATTTGAAGTGGAAGACGCTTTGAATAAGCATGCTGCTGTGCAAGAATGTGCTGTTGTCGCTGCTCCTGATGAAATTCGCGGCAGTATCGTAAAGGCATATATCGTACTAACTGAGGCATTCCGTAATCATAATCAAGAAGAGCTTATCAAAACACTTCAAGAACACGTGAAGGAATTAACAGCTCCTTATAAATATCCTCGTAGTATTGAATTTTTAGAGGAATTGCCAAAGACAACATCCGGCAAAATTCGACGTGTTGAACTTCGTCAAATAGCAAAAGCTTAATAGATTATTAGAAATAGCTTTGGAAACCTAATTCCAAGGCTATTTTTTACGATGTAGTATACGTTGCTCTTATTAAATTTTAAATACCTTTTGTACCTTTTCTATTACTAACTTTAGCTTAAAAAATATTTAATATTTTTGATGGTAGCAACTCTGTAAGCCAGCTAACGCTTCATTTGTTTCCCACAATTATAGCTCTCCCCCTTTCATTTTTACCATCCTTATAAAGCCTCCTGTGTAGAAAGTTAGCTTCTAGAGGAAGAAATTGCTACCTATTGATGTGGGATAAAGTATAACAGTGAAATAGATGAAGTCATGTAACTAGACACTAAGGACACTCTATTTTTATATTTCATTTTCAATGTAATATTAATTCAAATCCAGATAAAGCTTTTGATCAGAAGCACTCTATTTTCTCTATTATATTTCTACCTATATTTATAAGTCTTAAACTATCTATAGCAATATAGGATATACTTTAATACGTCTTATAAAGCCATAAAAAAAGACTCAAAGCGCTATGCTTTGAGTCTTTTTATTGTTGCGAAGCGACGTCCTACTCTCACAGGGGGAAGCCCCCAACTACCATCGGCGCTAAAGAGCTTAACTTCCGTGTTCGGTATGGGAACGGGTGTGACCTCTTTGCCATCATCACTT
>JABUKB010000007.1 GCA_014595895.1 Lysinibacillus odysseyi
CATTTAAAATATAAAGGTCGAATAAATCAAGAGGGGGGTCTGCTCATTATTCGATTTTCAAATTGTCTGGGCACTCTGTAAATGGGGCGACTGGTAATTTATCTTGATTTGCTACTGCAAATCTTTTTTAGAAACAGTCTGCGTACCTCTTTATGGAGTAAATCATGGGGATGGGGAAGGCTTTGAATAATGGAAGATACATCTTTTTGTTCGATGTTGCGTCCGTCTATAGTAATGCCAAGTCGATTTAAATTTTCAGCTGTGCGTACAGTACTGCCTTCTTGAACGTAGTGGTGGATGACATGTTGGGTAAAAGTCTGTGGTTTATAATTTTCGATGAGTGAAATGTAGCGTTGATGGAGTGTCATTTGTTCTTGCAGTTTTTCTATATCTTTTTTAGTCTGTGCTAGAGCACGGAAGTTTTTCGTGGTTCGCTCCTCCTATATGTCTTGATACATATACTATATTTTGTAAATATAGGAAATCCAATATGAAGTCTGGAGCGGCAACAGGTGATTACCGGTAACTCGCCAGCACAACCTCCCGTTGAACTGTCCCGAATGCTACTGCGCTAAAGCGAACGGGTAGTGCGTCATGCCCTACAACAAAAATAATTATAGATTTATCGTCTTCTTAATTACGGGTAGCGTCAAAAAAGATCTAAAACATTAAGCTAAAAGAGTTACCAAATAACAGTTTGGTGATTCCGTTTTACATATATTTACTTTATATTGTTAAGTATATAAACTAAAACTAATTACTGAAGTATGGAACTAATAGGTGTTTTGAAAATGCCCTTAAAATAAGAGGTGCTGTAATGATAAAAAAGGTTAATATTTGGGCATGTATTCTTTCAATAATTTGTATTTTATTATTATTTTTAGATCCGTTCTGGAGACCCATCACTTCCTCTATTTTTGGTATACATCCTTTACATCTGCTCTTATATATGACGTTAACAACTTTTCTTTTAGGAGTAATCGGTTTGTGGGGTATTGAAGGGTGGATTGGCATGACAAGGAGTGTTATGACCATGATACTTACTTTAGGGTTATTTGCTTTTTTGGCTATCGTTATTTTCTTTGGCTGTCTATTGAGCTGAAATTTTGTAATATTAACAAGTTGCTTTGAGTAGAAAAGGCTGAATAAATATTATCAGGGGGGAATATGAATTACACGGCAAAATCACATCGGGCTTTTTTGTTATTGCAAGTAGTTTTAGTAATTATATTTTTAACAACAGGATGGGCACATCTTTGGATTTGGATATTAGGGCTGCCATTATTGATATTTTTAAGTTTATCAATTTTTATTAACTATTCATTCAAGATTAAAGAAGGCAATCTAACCTATAACGTTTATCTTTTTAATAAAAGTGTTTATCAAAAGGAAGTAGTAAAGTCAAATATTAAGAAAGTGACTTTTAAACGTGTTGGCTGGAAAACAAAATCAGCAGTTATTAAGTTAGAAAGAGGTTTCCCAATTCGGGTTTCCTTATTTACATCCATCACTATTTTCGAAGATTTACTGGTGTTTTGTGAAGAGAATACTATTCAAGTGAAGAAAACCAAAGATTATTTGAGACTCGAAAAAATGACATGAATAGTTGAATACGCAATAATTTTAAAATGGCTTATTTCTCAAAGAACTAAGCCATTTTATGTCTTGAAATTATCGCTAATGATTATGTTGATTGAAGTGATAATTTATGTGCTAATGTTTTGCTAATTTGCATGCAATTTCAATGTTTGTATTACTGAACTGAATGGGTTATGAGTAAAGTATGAGACTTTATTTTGCAAATAACGACCAATTTATAAAGGAGGGATATATTATAAATTCTTTGGTTCGAATGGGACGATTTTTAGTGATATTACTCGTGTTAACAGGATGTAGTAATCTTGAAGGAAATAATTCAATTAAAATTAAAAATGAAAATAATAATTCAATTTCAATATCTTATGAAGAAGAAAAACCACCCGCTTTAAAATTAACAATCGGTGAAGTTGAGATAAAAACTTACAGAGGGACTTATTCTTGGAGTTATTTGGGTAAACGCAAAGGTGAAATAGTAGCTGTGGAAGCAGAACATGCACCTCCAACCGAGATGGTAAATATTGAACAATGTATTAGTGTTAATCTAATGGAACCTATAAAGTTAGACTTTGAAAAAGAACCCACAAAATATGAAGTAAGACTTTGGGATAATAACAATGTGATTAAAACGTATAATTCCTTTGAAGAAGTGATAGAGAAAGGAAAATATATATTCGAGATTGTAGGCTATTGGGAGGATAACAGGGCTACTTATGTAGTTGCACTAGATATTAAATAAAAAACTACTACTCCATATAAAAGGACTTGGTTCATAGAATAACCCGTTCAGTTCAATGGTACAAACATTCAAAATAGAAGGAGTTTTAGCACCTAAAATAGCAATAGGATTAACATTAGTTTTAAAACTAAGAGGACTTAGTTCAATGTGAACTAAGTCCTTTTATAATCATTTCATCATTTCAATATATACCTTTGTTTACACTATCCTTTAGGATTCATTCTTGTTCTTTCGACAATTACCATAATAAAATATATAAGAATTAATGCAATAGAAATCATAAGATATGATTCAAATTTTGATAAAAATATTTCTGTTGTCCAACCATCTGCTGGCAATAAAAATGAAGCTAAAAAATTGGAAACTCCTATACCATCGTTAGCTTCTGGTATTAAACTCACTGTATAATTTTGACCTAAAGCAGCACTTGAAAGTATTGCAAAAGCTATCATCGGTATAACAGCTTGAGACATTTTAATTTTTCTCTTAGAAATAAAAAATACAGCTAAAATTCCATATAATGCTAATATGACGAAAATCATAAAATCTCTCCCCCCTTTAAGTTCTGATTGTTAATTAGATATCTAACAACCAACAACACTTTATTAATATTATATAACTAACCTTTAATTATTTCAAAAAGTACCTTAACATTTAATGGTTTTAATTTATCGTTTATAGATAATATCTTCCCATGAATAAACCTTAGATGCTATTCCAAGTCGTTGAGCAGGGGATTCATATTTACCATTCGCTTTAAAAGGTAGGCAGAAGTTATAGTACGTACGGAGAATACAATTATTTGAAATGTTTATGATTAAACAGCTCCTTATTTTTTATAAAAATATTAAAAATCATTGTATACTTTTTTACCTTAAACTTGTTATATAGGTAAGTGATCACTATGAACTAAAAAAGGATTCCAAAAGTTGGTGAATTTTTGAAAAATGAATGGGAGCAATTACTCCTTGCACATGCAAAAATTGTCTTTAAATATTTAATCAAAAGTGACGATTACCCAAGAAGCCCCCACTTCAAGCAACCTGTAAGGGGGGTAAGTGGTGGGTAGTTCACTTGCTGTAAATGAGGTGATACTGTTTTATCTGTTTTTACATCTCCTATTTGAGAGCCAAAAGTTATATAAGGGTTATCGTTATTTTCCATCAATTCACCTGTTAAATAGGTTCAACCAATTCTTCCTCGGAAACTTTCAGGAAGCTTTGGTATTGGCCATATTGTTCTTTCAAGTCTTGATAAGCTTGTTCACGCTCTTCTGCTGTCGTTGCATCGATGTAACGCTCAATAATACGCGCAAATGCTAATTTGGAATCATTGTATGTTACATAATATTTCGCGCGTATTTCCGGCTCTAATTGTAGACTAGCGCCAGTAAAGTTAAAGAAATCTGCAAAGCTTTCCTCCAACTGCTCAAGTTTTTCGTTGCGTTCTTTCTCGTCATAGCTAGCGGCTTCTTGATGAAATTCTAATATACGCTCTACGGGTATATTTAATATTTCCATTTCTGAGTAGAGCAGACCGCGATAATCACGAATTAATTGATGTTGTTGGTATATAACAATTATCATCACTATTGCTGTTAAGCTAATAAGAATAAGCCAAATCTTTTTTATAAAACTCACTCCATTTAAGGGTAATTTTGTAATTCAATTATAATACGGGCTCCTAAGGCACGTATTCGTTATAAGCAACGTTTGGTTATCAAAGTGTTATTTGGGAAAGTGATTTTGAATGAAATTGAATAAAATATTACTCTTTAAATTTTACTGTATATATGCTTCAACTATTGGCTTCATGGCTAACAATGTTGTAGGTAAATGACTTTGGTCAATCATAAATTCAAATTTCAATTTATTATTTTCTTGGCTAGGGAATTCTTGAAAGCTACCTTCTAAATTGATTTGCCCGAATGAATTAAATTGAAGCGTAAAATGCAACGTTCCATCTGAATTTGTAAAGATAATATTTCCTTTTAACGTTTTATAAGCCTCTTGTAGTTGTTCATATAACCAAATAATTTCATCTAAGGTAATCCAAATTTCCGCATTTCTTACGTAATAATTTCCACTTTGGATAGACACTGTTCCTTGATTTTGCCAATCTACTGTATCGCCTAAATTTATTTCAATAAACCCTTGATTAGCACCAAGTTTAATTGTATTCAAATTAACCACCTCTTACTAAAATGTTACCATAAAAGCCACTACAGCAGTGTTTGAAGAAGTTTTTAAAAACATTTTAAGTTTACTACCATACTCGTATAATAAGAATATAATTATTCGCCTCTGTAGCTCTAGAAGGGAAGAGCGCCGGAAAACAATTGTAGCGCCGGGTCGCAAGGCAACGGTTTCAGAAGCACCGAAAAGCAAAAGAGCTGAGGCAGGTGAAATTCCTAGCCGGTGAAAGTCCGTAGGGAAGCGTGTTCCCCGTAGCCTATGCTTACGAAAGGAGTGCGGGTTCGAATCCCGTCAGAGGCATTATCTAATTGAATCCTTCAAAAGGGGAAATTTGAAACGTACCTAACCCCTTGCTTGGTAATTTTAAGAGTTTATCATTATAAATCCGGCGAGACCCTAAAAAAGGAATGAAAAACAAAACCTTAAATCAAAGAATAGCCTTTTGATTTAAGGTTTTTGAAATAGCATTATTTATTTAGGAATTGCTTGATTTTCGTAGCCAATTCTTCCGGCTCCATTTGACGCAGCTGATCTACTGCAAAATCAATAAGTTCCAGCATTTTAATATCGTGCTGCGCGCTTGTTGTTTTGAAGTAGAAGTGGGCATCAGCTGAACCCAGAATATTACGGCGTTCTACTTTCTCCTTTTTCACCGGCGTAGCAGGTGCAGGGGTTTGCTCCATTGCCGCCAGTCCTCGTGGTTGTGGGGTAGCGAATGCAGTTTGGTGCGGGTTTTCGTTTGTTGAGCCGATTTGTTCGTTTAACGCGTCTGTTTGAATAATATTTTTACGTGTCATTTAGTTTTCCTCCTACTTCACCAGTTCCGCTTCAAGCGTCTTCAGGTCATCTTCTGTGTGAATCCATGCCTCAATCTTATTAACAATCGATTTACGCTTCTGCGGTGTTGTGTCCTTCAATAAATCACGAAGTGCTGTTGCGAGTTGTCCGGCATTAAAGCCACGGTCCTCTAATACCTCGTCACGGTAAAACATCGCTTTACCGAAGGCATCTGCAAGTGTTTGGTAGTCCTTCATATTTAAATCGTCCTTAGCGAGCTCTAACAGCTGCTCAATGCGCAGTTTTGTCGTGTCAGACGGTAACTTACCTGTCCGGATTAAAATCTCCTGTGCGAGCGAATCGTACATAAAGAAAATATTACGGTCATGGTGATCGAACTTTTTCGGGTTTGGCGGTACCAGGTCGTAGCGTTTTACACGCTCACGCTCATAGACACGTGAATACAGGATATTGTCTCCGTATGTGTTCAGCGCTGCTGAAATGACCGTAAAGTCGATGTTACTCTTCTTATTTTCCAGGTACATTAAAATCCCCAGTAGCTGAGCCCCCTCGTAGCCGTAGCCGGAAGCTCTGGCACTGCTTGCGGTTTTTGCAGACTCCTCTAAAAAGCCCGCCATTTGACGGTAGGACTTTGCCTGCGTCATCATAACCCCGATATAATAGTCGCTTGCTACGATCGCGTTGATGTTTTGAATGTTCGAGGTCGGCGGCACATCATACAGGATGAAGTCATAGTTCGCCTCTACCTGCTGAATGACAAGATCCAGGTACAATCCTGCCTCAAATTTACCGAATACCCCTTTTTCAAATAGCAGTAAATCAAGACCGGCCAGCTCACGACCAGAAGGCATGATATGTAAGTGTGGATCTAGCTGAATAACCGTTTCTGCTGAAAGCTTTGGTTCTTTGATTGCAGTGAAAATCGATGGGTGATTCGTTAAATCCGTTTTATTTTTAAAGGTACGCATTAAAAAGTCCGTGGCATCAGCCTGTGCGTCGAAATCGACCACAAGGACACGCTGGTTAAAATGCTTTGCCAGTGAGATAGCCAGTAAGCACGTTGTCGTTGTTTTCCCAACGCCGCCTTTACTGTTGCCTAATGTAATTTTAATTGCCAAGTTGTCACACTCCTCAAATAAGGTGATTACTGATAGTATAGCAAACAAACAGTCTAAATACATTACTTTATAAATGAATTAGTATAGAAAGTTATTTATATATTAATACATTAATATATAAATGAAGTGTTTTAAAGTGAAGTTTAGGTCTGACCGTGTTACAGTGAGGATATATAGTTAATGAACGGAGGCGATTTATATGCAGTTTACAACAGGCGAGTGGGTTAGTTTTCAGCATAAATTAGGTTTTGTATTAGTAAAAGATGAAAAGAAACAAAAATGTCTCGTGCAGTTTCATCTCCGTGGTGAGGTCGATATGCACTGGGTGCCTGTACAGCTGTTGGAGTCACGTGAAGACATTCGTTTAACAGAAGAAGATATTGGAGAATTGCAGGTAATGGCGATTAAAATTGAAGATGGCCAGTGGTTTATGGAGCTTGAAAAATTAATGTACAAATAACGAAAAGACGGCTGCGGTTGTTAACCCTTTCTATTCAGTGGTATAAACATTCAAATTAGCAAAATACTCACACGTGGGGTAGCGTCAGAAAAAATGCGGATTTACAACGTTAAAGATATGCAGAGATTTATGCAACAATCCCGATGACGCAGCACGAACTGAAACAAGCTCAAACCGCTGTCAGCACTGACTTTTAGTGAAAGTGTATAAAACAACGGATAAACAATGTACCAATAGAAAAGGCAGAAACGTTGATTTAACAACATATCTGCCTTTTTCTTGTATTTCCAAACTTTTGTTTGGGAACGTTAGTTGAATACTCCATCCAGAGAAAATATTTTTAATGACATTAGGATATTTACAATTATTGTATACTTAAAAGTGAGGGTTTACATTGGTGATTTTTATTATAAAACCAAAAGGAGTATTTATTATGAAAAATTATGCGTTAACTATTTTTTTAGGTTCTTCATTAGTCTTAGTAGTAAAGATTTTTAATGATATTCGTAATGAAATAAATCCATTCGAAAGTATTTATTCGCTTGTCTGGTTATGGCAAACTAAAAATGTACCTTTCGGTCACTAATTTATGTATGAAAAAACCACTTGCCAACATTATCCAATAAAGTTACACTCCTCGTTGGACCAACAACGTTTGACAGGAGGTAACATAGGAGATGTTACAAGTGGTAGAAATTCATTATATCAGACATGAAGTGAATCAAAAAGGGCGTTCTTACAAGGACGTGGCCAAAAGTGTAAAGCATGATTGGCGTACAGTGAAGAAGTATGCCGATCAAGAGGAATTTTCTCAGAAATTAAAACAAAAGCGCAAATCCCCAATAATGGATAAGGTGAAGCCAATTATCGATCAATGGCTAGAAGATGATTTAAAGTTCAAGAAGAAATTCCAACGGACAGCTAAACGAATGTTCACACAATTAGTTGAAGAGCATCAATTTGAAGGCTCTGAACGCTCTGTTCGACGGTATGTAAGTGCGCGTAAAGCAGAGTTAAAGAAAGAGGCAGAAGGAGCGGCGTTACCACTTGAAACCGTACCTGGTACTGCGCAAGTAGACTTTGGAAAAGCACCTTTTAATTATGGTGGAAATGTGATTGAATTACCATTCTTAGTGATGTCATTTCCGTTCTCAAATACATTTTATTATCAGGTATTTCCAACGGAGAATACAGAGTGTTTCTTAGAAGGGCTACAACGGATTTTCTTACGATTAGAAAGTGTACCGAAGACCATTCGTTTCGATAACTTATCACCAGCTGTAGGGAAAGTTCATAGAAATGGTGTACGCGATTTAACCGAAAGCTTTGAACGATTTGTTTTACATTATGGTTTTGAAGCCGAGTTCTGTAATCCAGGTAGCGGCAATGAAAAAGGACATGTCGAGAATATGGTGAAATATATTCGCAATAACTTCTTATTGCCGGCACCCTATTTTACGGATCTGGATGAATTTAATGAGCAACAATGGCTCCTTGCGGAAAAGGATCAGTTGCGTGTGCATTATGAAAAACAAATTGAACAACATGTATTACATCAACAAACGATTGAAAAGCATCTTGTTTTACCAGAGAAGCAGTTCCATTGTGGCCGAATTCATACGTTAAAGGCAGACAAATCTGGACTTGTCCATTTTGAAACAAAGCTTTATTCAACCTCACCTCGTTTCGCACAAAAGAAGGTACTAATTGAAGTTCTTTATAACGAGGTTCGCATTTTAGATGAACAATATCAGTGTATTGTCCGCCATCCAAGGCTGTATGGCAATCAGGCCAAATCTATGGTTTGGCAACCTTATTTGAAGTTATTGGCCCAGAGGCCAAGAGCAATTAAATATTCCGGCGTTTATGATCAGTTACCGGATGAATGGCAACATTATTTGAAGGCGTGTAAAGAAGCAGAACAGAAAGCTGCCTTTTCTCTTCTTGCAGAATTAATGAGTACAGCGTCTTTTGACGAATTGACAGAGGCATTACGCATCGCAAGTACGATGGGACACCCATCAGTGGAGCAGATTAAACAGGCTTTCCGAGCAAGGAAATTTAATCAGCAACCTTACGAATCTATTGAGATGAAGCCCGCTATACCTACTTTGCCTGAGGTATCGAGAGGAACAGAACGATATGATGTCTTCTTTAATTCGCAGGTGTCTTCATGAGTGAATTATTAGTAGAGTGCGCCAAGCGTTTGAAATTGAGTCAATTGCGTTCACATATTGGGGAATTAACAGCAAAGGAAGTCGGCTTTTTAGAAAAGCTTTTTACACGAGAAATCGAGCAACGTGAGCAGTCCAAATTGAACTTATTATTAAAGCAAGCCCAGCTACCACAAAGCGGACAAGAACCGTATGAATGGCAACATGTCCAATTACCAAAAACAATTACGAAGGAGGAGCTCCTTGATGGAGCTTTTCTCGAAAAGCATGAAAATCTTATTTTATACGGTGGTGTGGGAACAGGCAAAACATATTTAAGTAAATGTATTGCGTTAAATGCCATATCTAGATACGGCCACAAAGTCCGCTTTTATACGGTCGCTGGACTAGTAAATCAACTGATTGACGCAAACCAAAAAGGCCAGCTCAACCGATTGATGAATCAATTAGATAAGCTAGACCTCTTAATATTAGATGAATTAGGCTATATTCCGCTAGGAAAGGAAGGCGCAGAATTACTTTTCCAAGTGATTTCGATGTGTTATGAGAAACGCAGTATCATTATCACAACCAACCTGCAATTCGGTCAATGGAACCATGTATTCGGCAATCAAGTATTAACAGAGGCGGTAATCGATCGCTTAATCCATCATTCACATCTAACAATCTTTACTGGTGAGAGCTATCGATATCGTAATTCAAGTATTAGAAGTTAAGTAAGATAGTGTTGGCAAGTGACTGCAAAATTAATGTCCCTTTTATACATTTTTTAGTTGCCAAATCCAGCTTGTCCCTTATCTAATTATTATTTTTTGGGCTATCTTGTTTTACCTTATTTATAAAAAAGGAAATAATCC
Source organism: Lysinibacillus odysseyi (assembly GCA_014595895.1). GTDB lineage: Bacteria > Bacillota > Bacilli > Bacillales_A > Planococcaceae > Lysinibacillus_B > Lysinibacillus_B odysseyi_A. Next base: position 9,938 of record JABUKB010000007.1, read on the forward strand.
TAACAATATTCCCAAAGCTTAGTTTGGAGACTTACTGTTCATAAGCAGCCAAAATACCCCCTATTCAATTGAATGGGGGCTTTGATTCCCTAACTTGCATTTGGGAACGTTATTTGATTGAAGTTGTATAACATATTCAAGTATTAGTTTTATTTCTAGTTCAATGTTACATTATGAAATTAATTAGAGCTTCGTAAAAATAAAACCATATGTTCTTCATCCCAATACTGACCATTTAATTTCAAAGCTTTTTCTTCTAATCCATACCTACTAAACCCTAATGTAGTATACAAATTTTTAGCTGCAATGTTATTTGATACGACTGTTAAATGAAGCTGTTCAAGTTCTAATAATTTTGCATTTTCTATGAGATGCAGCATCAATGATTTCCCGATTTTTAAACCACGATGTTTTTGTGAAACAAACATAGCTAGAATGTTAGCTTTATGTCTAATTTTTAATGGCGTTTCAAGTTGTAACGTGACAACTCCGACTAATTCATCATTAACAAATGCTCCGTATGTATAACGATTAATAATTTGCATTGTTTCAGCGTATTTTTGAACTGGATTTTCTACTTGTAATTCTTCTTCATATGTCATTAAAAACGATTCTGGACTTTGTTTTAGAGATTGTAATCTTAATGCCCAATAAGATTCTGCATCAGCTACTGATAATTGACGAATATGCATCCAAGCACTTCCTTAATTTAATTTTTCAAAAATGAAATTAAATTTTATCAATATTCAGTATTTATATCAAATGGTTCCCAAAGCGGGATTTGGGAGGTTTCTGATATATAATGTATGAAATTTATGTAAAATTGAAATTTTAAATTATTTATTATCTAACTTTTTTTCGAGCAACTCTACTCGTTTTTTTAAAGAATCTAATTCTAAAATTAATTTTGCATCATCATTCTTTTGCGACATTTGCATAGTTTTATAAACTCGACTTAACGCCCAATATGCAATTAAAAGGCATATTAAAGGTATAGCTATTGCAATTATGATACCTACTAAAGTTTCGAAAATAATAGACCAACTCCTTTCAACAGCTAATTACCTTAATATTAATTACTTCAATTTGCAACAATTTCACAATGCGTTATTTCAAGATATTTACTCCATCTTTGTATAAATATCAGTTGCAATATAGCCTAGAAAGTTGAGGTGTTACCGAATTTTAATACTATAATATCGCATTGCCTTTGGAACACCTTCTATATCAAATATTCCATCGACGATTAAACGTCTGACGCGATATTCTATAAATTGATCACCAACATATTGATTTAAATGACCTATTACTTCACCAATTATCCTAGCTGATTTTATAAATTCAATGGATTTTTTCTTCTTATGGAACTTCTTAACTGTATTGATGATGTACTCGTCGTAAAAAGTTTCAGGAACACTAATAATTTTATTACTTTCCCAGATTCTTAAAACTTCTTTATCCTCACATAGTTGCTCCCATTGCTGTTCAAGCTTTTTACGTTCTGTTTGCGTTAGTGCATTTCCATTTTTTCCGTTTTCGTAAATTTGCTTTAATTGCTTCGATGAAAGTTCGCCCATATGTCGTGGGGTAAAATCAATTTCAGGCCGATCGAAATGAGTTTTATAGGCATCATTTATATTTATCATCGCAATATCGTTTGTTTTTTCTTTTAATACATAGAGAACCAACCGTAAAGCAGTTTGCTCATGGGCATTTTCTCCAACCCAAATCACGATTGTGTGGTGACTTGGAATTTGTTCAATATTTAATATAGTTTGTTGAAAGCTCTTTTCATAGGTAAATAGCAATTCTTCATCCATGTTTATATGTGTTCTTAACCATTCATACCGATTATTGATTCCTTGTGCGTCATGTAAGTTCCAAATCGGACCTATTGAAAATAAATCGGAACAGTTAATAATGTTTTCTTGTTGAATCAAATCGGACTCTTTTAAAGCAATTTTTAAACTACCAGTAGGGGAATCGCCAAATACAATATGCGTCGTGTGAAATTGTGTTTGTTCGACACTAGCTTGATTTTTTTTATATGCTAACAGGTCGTTAAATGTATTTTTTATATCTAAAAAGAATTGCTGTTCTGAATAGCCTTTTCTCTCCTCGACAGTTTGCATACGCAAAAAGACTTGAAGTAATAATGATTTTAATTCTGTATCGTCTAAATGATTAATTGTATCTATGATTTTATCGAACAATTAAAAAGCCTCCTTTTGTATGATTTTACCATATCTTTAATTAAGGTAATTGAAGTAAGACGTCTCCAACTCCTCATTCGTTAACTTTATTTGCTTAACTTTGTAAATACGCATAAATCTGACGAGACCCCCACGTAAATTATCATTGCAATTGCCAGTACAATTATCGATATTTTTTGTTACAGTCCCATTATCTAATTTTTCAAGAATAGAACTTTTGTTCCTTTTTTAACGGGAGAATAAAAAAAGTAAATAATAAAAAACTCGGTATGCTACAATAAAAACGTACTTTATCACCTTTGTAAGAGCAGCATGGTTAACTAGACTATGCTGTTTTATTTTGGTTAAAAGGATATAAAGGTATATAAAACATATTAAAATACGTTAAATCATATTAAATCTCTTTAAAACCATTAAAAATAGGTTAAAACAAATAAAAAGCAGTGAGAGGTGATGAAAGTGAAATTGTCTTTCGTCCAGCAGCATTTCCTGAGCATACATATGTTTCCAGAAAGTCAACGGATATTGGGATTGAAACGGATTATGAGCTACGACTACGACAGGCATTAAAGATTTCCAGTTGTTTAAAGCCATTATCATTTCATTACCTCACCGAGCAGATGATGCGATTCGAAAGAATGCGGATCTGCAAGGACGTTTAAGTTTGATCAATATTCAGCCTTGGCAATTAAATGAGTTGGAGGGAATTGCACGACTTGGCTTTGAAAAGCTAGCGATTTCCATTGATGAAACATTAATTGAGCGCATTGCTGTGGAAAGTTTAACGTCACCGCAACTGATGCAGTACATTTGCTTAAGCATTTGTACGCTACTGGATGCCGATGAAAAAGAAGTAAAAGAAATTCCGGAAACCATTTTAGAAACGGCCTTTAAGTTTACGACTATGAACTTTGAATACCGGGATGTGGTGAAGGTGTTAAAGGACGGTCCCTATACAAGAGGCAGGGAACGCAAGCAATACCAATTGGCTGAAGGGCATGTGGATTTGTATAATCTGATTATCCAAGCGATTGCCATTGCCCCCCATTAATGGGGATGACATTAGATGAATTGAAGCAGCGAATGGATTCGTTTATTACAGAAGGACCGAAACCGGATAAAAAGGCGACTCGTGATGCTTTAGCGAAACTACAGCTTATTATTGATGAGCGTGAGAACATTTATAAAGTCTTTGAATAGAAAGATCAAACACTTTATATTCTAGACCCAATTTTTTTATTCTACTTACGTTGGGGGAGTCATTGATGGAGCCGAAGAATTTACGCTTACAATTGGAAAAAGCAATGGACACAAGGCAAATACAACTTGTTCTTCAACAGCTCTTATTTGTATTAGAAAACCAGCTAACAGAAAAAGAATTTGTACGCTTGAAGCAAATTGCCATGTATCAAGAAAATGCCTTTTCTCCTGCGGCTACGGAGCAAAGCGTGAAGGCAGCGAAAGAGCGTATGCTTCATTTTTTAGCGAATAGACCCATGGTGAAGCAGGAGGCTACCAAAAGAGGTGACCCTGCTGCTGATTGAAAAGCTGCTGACGAATTTTCTTCTCTATGTGGAGGAGCTTATACAAAAAGCACCACATGGCAAGGCAAAGACTGCAGAAGCCTTGCAGCAAGTCAGCATACAAAATGAGTATGATGTGCAGCATTTACTGTACAGCGTGATTAAACCTTTTTTCCCGCAGGCCCGTACAGAAACAGCAGACGATGCGGGTTATGGCAGTATTCGCTATGACATCGTGCTAGATGACTGTGATCTAACCATTGAAACAAAATGTACCCGTGCTAAAATGACCGAGCGTCAGTTAACGGAAGAGATTGCAGCGGACAGCTTTCATTATCAGAAGGGGAATGTATTTTTCTTTGTGTATGACCGATTTAAAATTATCCGAAATAAAACGGCTTTTGAAGTGGCGTATTCAAAGGAAGAGCAGGGCAAACTGCAACGAACGATTGGGTTGCAGCCGATTGTATTTAGTTAGATAACGAAGTGAAGGCACAAACGACCAAAATCGCTTGTACCTTTTTTAAATTATAAGTATATAGCTTATACCTTCTTCCTTAACGTAATCATCGCCTGGAAGTATGTATTATCTACTGAAGAACCATATGATCAATAAAAGAATGGTAATTATTGTCCAAATAAGTACTTGTTTATTTTTCATAACCAGCACCTCCCCAATGGCATTTTAGAAAGCTTTATCGTATAGTCACTGAAGTCTTATTTGGGGATATACTTGATAGTAAAGCAGTTGAAGCCACTAGTGCGGCCCCACCTGCTTATTTCTTTTTATCCGCATTATTTTTTAAAAGCTCTTCCAAACGACCCTCATACGTCTGACGTATACGGTTGTTCTCAGCCTGAAGCTCTGTAATGCGTGTGTTGTATGTATCAAGCTGTGCTTGCAGTTTCTCCTGGTATTCACGCTCAGCTTTCACAATGGCACGCTCGAGTGCAAGCTCATGACGTTCCTGTAGAAGGGCGTTGGCTTGTTCTGCTTTTGCCTGCTCCTCCGCAAGTGCCTTTTCAAGTTCACTCACTTTATTGGCATTGGCTTTAGCTTCATCTGTGGCAGCAGCAAGTACACTTTCAAGAGCCTGCTTTTCAGAGGCAGCGTTCGCAATTAAGGCAGCTTTCTCTTCAGTAAAAGCAGTCTTTAACTGTTCATTTTCCTCTGCATAGCCCTGATATTTCGCAACCAAGCCTGTCAATGAATCATTCTTTTCCTTATACTCGGCAATCAGTAGCTGACTGTTTTCAATTGCTGTACGAGCTTCCTCTAACTGCTTGTACTGCTCAGCCTGAAGCGCCGTTAATTCCTCTTTTTCAGCTTGAAGTGTTTGCACGGATTGCTTTGTTACTTGCAGTTTCTCCTGAAGTTCCGTAAGCAGCTGCTCTTTCTTTTCAAGCTGCTCCGATACTTCACGTACAGCTTGATCTTTAAAGTACATCGACTGCTGGACCATATTCACCACAAGCTCATAAATGCGGGTCGTGTGCAGTTCGAGTTCATTTAAATTGCGTGTGTATTCCGGTGCATTTGTTTGAAGTGCCTTTACTTCATAAGTAGCGAGTGCATTTTCAAACCATTCCTTCGAGGAAAGTCCGCTTGTTTCAATAAGCAATTTCGCACGATCATAGACATCATCCGTTACTTTAAAGCCAAACGTTTTATCTGCCAATTTAAATCCCTCCCAGTTATCTTTTTCTTACAATATAATCAATGGTTAACCAGTTAACTTAGGTAACTAAAGCCGGTAACAGTTAAGATGATGAAGTGAAAAAGGGTTTTAAGTACAACGTCATGAACAATCTAAAGAAATGAGGTTAACTTAAAAACCTTATTATATCAATGGTTAACCGGTTAACCTTTTACAAATATAGTATTCGACGTTAACCGGTAAATTCCTTTTTTAGAACCACCCAAATGTCGCTTTTTTCGAAAGGGCTCGTCCGATTGCCCACTGAATTTCATTACGGTACTCACAATAATGGGGGAACGTATCATTTTGCACGATTCGGAATGTGCGACCATGCTCTTCCAGGAAGCCGACCTGTTTTTCTACTTGGTCGCTTACGTAAAAGTCTAAAAAGAAATAGAATTCGTCGCAGTAGGGCAGGTACTCGGGCCATTTTGTATCCTGTCTGTAATCTGCACGGCTCGATTTTACTTCAATCACCACGATCTTTTCCTCATTGTAGCTAATTATATCAGCCCGCTTTTTATTCGGCAGTACCACTTCGCTCGCGACAACAAAGCCTTGGTTATAAAGCCATTTCATCGCAAGTGCCTGCATTTCCTTATGACGCCGTAGTTCCCGTTCAGACATCAGGTTACTTGCAATGCTTGCTTCTTCGAAAGAATAAAGAGAAGCTCGTTTATTGGCTTCCAGTTCAGTCTGCAACCTTGCTTTTTCACTCGCAAGTGCAGATAGATCGGCTTCAAGTTGTTGGATAGCCTGCTCAATCTGTTCGGTTTCCTCTGTAAAGGTCTGAATGGCTTTGTAATCTTCGGCAGGGGAAACATACTGGGCACCCCAGCTGCCATTTTGCTTGCGACTCATCTCTCGCTCGTAGTTCCAGTCGATAAAATGCCCGTATTTTAAACGGTAGGCAAGCTGCTCGGCGAATTTGTCGAGGGATTTGATTTCCCAGATGTATTCCTCGTTTAACTGAATGATATTTTTGGCCTTTAATGATTTACGGAAACCACTGTCTAGTCGGCGACGCAGCCCGTAACCGTCTTTGTATAATCCGACATAATGAAGTAGCAGTTCTTGTACGGCTGGCTCATAGCTGTTTATAAAATGAAACTTTGTTAGCAGGCGTTTCTTTTCATGGACCAGTTCATCAATTTTTTTCTGATAAGCGATTTCCTGTTGTCCGTAGTCGGTTAAGAAGCTCTGATACATCTGTTCGAATGCCTGAATACGTGCTTGCTTCGCATCATAATGTCGCATCAGCTCCATTAGCTCATCACGTGTGGTGTTTTCCGATGTGAGAGCAAGAATTTCACTTAGTGCCTCAGCTGATTTAGCTTTGATGTAAGAGGAGAGAAACAGCCCCTTTGTGCCGAGCTGTTCAAATTGCAGGGCAGTCTGCTCATTCGTTAAATCACGGACTGTGTGGGTGTAATTATAGAAGCGCTTTAACCGCTTCACTTGATCGAGCGAAAGGTTAAATGCTGCTGCAATATCGGCAAGCTTTTGTTTTGCAGTAAATGCTTCAAGGACCTGTAAACTGATTGGGTCTTTCCCGGTAATCATCATGCCACCACCTTTTAATAAAAGTGTACCATGCACTTTTTTAGGTGTATAGGATTTCATTTCGTCCCGAATAATAGTTAGAAAATGGGACGAAATTTATTCGTTTTTTTACAAAGTGTAAAAATTTTAATTTAAAACAGTTATATGGTATAATGTTTTTACAAAACAACATACTATAAGCAAAAGAGGTGTAAAAAAATGAGCTTATTTTTAAACAAAGAAACAATTGCAGAGAATTTAGGGACGTTTATTCGTTTGAAAGGATATTCTAAATCATCCTTTGCAAAAAAAGTAAACATCTCTCGTCCGACATTAGATCAGCTATTAGAAGGGCAAAGTCCAAATGAAAAGACCTTTCTAAAGCAACTTGAGAAAATTGCAGAAGCTTTTCAATTAAGTAAAGAGTCTTTTTTAATCCCACCGCAAATTGAACAGACGTATGCAGCACCATCTCTACAGTTTTCTGATCACTTAGAGCATACAAAGGAAAGAACACCTCAAAATCAGCAGCTCCTAGAGGATTTAGAGGATTTACTGGACATTGCGACATTGTATTTATAGGGAGGGAAGCTAATTGCGTATTACAAAAGAAAATTTACAGCAAACGATTCAACGAAATAACCAGATTGAAGAGGAAATTTCTCGCCTAATTCAATACGTTGAAATGACGTATAAAGAAATTCGGATTCAATCACCAGAAAAGCAGGCCCTCCAAATCCTTAAACAGCACTATTTCTTGCAAATCCCGATTCCTGACCAAGATTTTGGTGGCGCTATTCGCGTACTACCAAACGGGAAAAAAATATTCATCATTAATACGGCACAGCAAAGGGTCTATCAATATTTTATGTATTGGCATGAAATCTATCATTTACTAGAGCAAGTCACAGAATCGCATGTGATTACACTTGATTTTGATTTAAATGAGCGTAAGGCGGATTATTTTGCAGCGCAAATGCTGTTAGGAAAAGACGTGTACCGTTATTTCATGAATTTACAGGAGCCATCAAGCTTTTTAGATCGCATTATGGTGTGTATCGATATGTTTAAGGCACCTTATAAAGCGGTGTTAATTCAACTATATGAAGCAGCTGTTGCAGAGGCAAATGAAGCATTGCAAAAGGATATTGAAGCGCACTTTGATCGACATTTTACACAAGACGAGTGGGAGCAGCATTTTAAACAGTTAAATTTAGATGTTTCATTAATTCAGCCAAGTAATATTTTAGATATGCGTATTTTAGAAAATGCCATTCAATCGAAGCAAGAAACTTACCCTGAGGTTTCTACTTATCAAGAGCATGTCGAATTTTTAAAGCAATTTATAAAAAATGCAAAGCCATCTAATTAGAGGCGTTTCAACATTCATTGATTTTATTCAGGGAAAGGATCAATTGAAGCTGTGTATTTTAGATAATAATAACTTGCAGTTTTGTGAGCAAAACAAATCGTATTTAAAGCCTGCCCAACTTTTTCCATTTTACGATGCGGTATTAATTCCAGAGTGGGTCCATCTTGAAATCAAAAATTCGCATGCAAGGCTGGCGTATGTAGAAGACATTTCTGTGCCAGTGTTTGTACTTGAAGAAACGGATTATAGTGCATTAGTTGATTATCATGACCTGACGGTGATGCAGCTTTTTTGTCAGGCTTCCATGCCTAGGTCTACGCCATTTAAGTATTTAAAGAAACAACTCTCATTAATTGAGCGACAGCAAGGTGAGATTGAGGATGATTGGGTTGAGCGTTATTATGAGTACGGGTTTGATAATATAAACGGTTCTCGGAAAAACGCAGGAGAGAACTCGATTTTAGTGCTAGCTGTTTTACTGGCACTGCATTTACAGGAGCGCCTTTCACAAGTAACAATTTGTTCTAATGATGTGGAAGTGCGTGATATTAAAACTCAAATTTTAGACTATGTATTAAATAACGCTTTTCATTATCCAAAACGAGAGAAAATAACGTTTTTAAGTACAGATAGTTTATTACGAACGGAATGGTTAAATGGTCATCTTCAGCTAGACGATATTTCAATGATTCGTACAAATCAACGTAGAATCATGGGCTATCTACCGAAAGGCGATGGTACCAATGAGGAAGTAAATCGTGTGGTTGCAACGGATGAATTTATTGAGCTATTAGAGGAAGAGTTAATCATTTATTTTTAGAATGTAATTATAGAAAGTTATTAATGATATAATAATTGAAAGCATCCCCAGTCACCTTTTTGACAGGGGATCCTAGTATATAGAGAAAGCTTGCCAGTCACCCGTTTTGATTGGTGAGCTTTTTCATTTTTGTGAGCCTATAAGACGAATTGAGTGGATAGTTATCCAGTAAATCGTCATTTCAGAGAGCCTCAGCACGCTTTACATAATTGACATACCAGATTAATTTAAATGAGTTTCTTCTATTATATAGTGTTATAAATGTGGTTTCTCGCCATTCAGCACCATTTGTTTCACTTCTTTAAACTTGGTTACAAGCTCTTCACCGCTCAACCCAGCTGCAATCAGTTCCTCCAGTAAGTTCTCCGCAAAGTCCTCATCTACTTTCACAACTGGCTTAATCACAAGCTGCCCCTCATGTAACTCAATTGTTACTTCCTCACCGATATTTAGCGCGTCATAGTATTCTTTCGGGATCACTAAATGACGCTGCGCTGACACTTTGATTTTTTTGCTCTTAATCATTTCATTATTCATTAGCTATCAGTCCTTATATATAATTTATAAATATTTAATTATTAATAATTATAAAGTATAGGTAATAAAATATAAATTATTTTATAAGTAATAAATTTTATTTTTAATAAATTATTTATCATTAATGATTTATTAGTAAAAAATGAATAGTCATTCAAAGACAAAAAAACTTCCTTTTTAGATGTTGAAAATATATACTAAAATTAAGCAGCTTAGATATGTAAATTTATAAATTTATTGATTAATTAATAAAAATATTAGTGTTTTTATGAATTAAATTATTAATATATTAATTAATTTATATTTAAAACTATTTATCTATTAATATATTAAATAACTAATGTATTTGTTTATTTAAATGTTAATATATAAATTAGTAAAATAATTAATTTATTAATGTATTAATTATAGTTTTTCTGAAAAAAGGAGGAATGGCGAAATGAATGGAGCAGAAAATCCGAAAATCATCCGTTTAAACATCATGGAGACAAATCGAAAGGTGAATGAGTCAATTGAAGCGGTACTTGAACAGAAAAAAGCCATGTATCAGCCAGACTTCGATAAGTTCGTCAGGTTTTGTGAGGAAGAAGGGCGCCACATTGATTTTGACGCTTTTGAGAAGTATCTGCACCAGTCCGTTACCGAGCAGCAGGTGAAATATTCCACGTTTAACCGCCGTGCGGCAGGTGTGATGTATTTTTTGAAAGATGTATTAGGAATGGGGCAAACACCAGAGCAAAAAAGACGGATACAAATTATCCGACAGTTATATAATGATGAAAAATATCTTCGCCTAAAGCCGGTACGGGGGGTACGTGCTGAAAGACAGGAAGAAGTACTCGCACTGATTAATAAATATGATACCAATCAAAAGGGAGACATTCGGAAACGTGCTATTTGCTTTGTGAATCTGATTACGGCCAATCGTCCTTCTGAAATGGTACGCCTGAAGATCAGTGATTTTGACTTAGCTAATAAAACGGTATGGGTGATGTTAAAGAAGCAAGGCGAAATGAAGGAAAAGCGCCTGACACTTGATTGCGTTTTAGCGGTGAAGAAATACATTGAAGTAGCGGGGCTTAGATCGGGCGATTACTTTGTCGGGGCAGCGGATAAATGGGGGAATTATAAAAATCGGATGATCACGGAACGCAGCTACAATCGACTGATTCATGACTGGCTAGGCTTTGCGCCGTACACGCTTCGTAAAACACAGATTACCCACATGCACAGAAAAAACGCGGACTTAGCCACAATTGCCAAACAATCGGGGCATAAGTCACTGCAAACCATCACCCAGCATTATTTAGAAGTGGATAATGCGGATGTGGAGGAGTATTTATAATTACTGTGGATCTTAATGCAAGTATTCAATAATAAAATCTGAGCATAGTAGAAGTTAACTTATTTCCAATATATAAGTGGATGGATTTGAATTAGTCCTATATATTTTTAAAGTTTTATTTAAATAATCAGGATTGTCTATACAATGTCTTAAAGGGCCCCATTTAATTTTTGTCATTGCATTATTTTGCAAAGCTGTTTTTGAAGTGAAGTCTGTACTATGTACCAGTTCTAAAGAGAAACTACCAATATTACGGCCTTCCAATATTACTTCAAAATCACAGTCAGCGTACTCTATATGAGGGTATTGTGCTCTTTTAAATTCCCAAGACAGAGTATTAAATACGATATCTCTAAAATATGTTTGAAAATTAGGGATGAGATTTATCCCGGCATCAAGATTTATTTGTCCTGTTAAGTGTGTATTATTACTACTCGGAATATTTAAATCTCTAATTGATAATGGTGCACTCTCCCAAAGTAAAATTGTCATAATTAACCCCCTTTGGATAATTATAGAACAAGATACTTTTAAATGGAATGAAAAGGTAAATATAAAGTTCGTTAGATTTATTAAATTTTTTTAGATTATGTTATTATATTCAAAGGTGATATTTAGATGAAATTAAAAGAAAACGCTACTGAGCAAAAATTAGCAGGTAGATATTATACCCCAATAGATTTAGCTGAATTTATTGTTAAATGGGGAATGGATGAAACGGTAAATACGATTCTTGAACCAAGTTGTGGGGATGGCGTATTCCTAGAAGCATTACGACAATACGATCGGAATTTTAATTGTAAAGGTGTTGAAATTTCCCATGAAGAGGCAACGCTTGCTTCTGAACGATTGTTACTTGATGATCGTTTTAATGTGTTAGTCTCAGATTTCTATGAGTATTATAATAGTAATCAAGGAGAAAAATACGATTTTATTTTGGGCAATCCACCATATATAAGATATCAATATTTGACTGAGCAACAACGAGATATACAAAGTGATTTATTATTAGAAAATCGAATGAAACCAAATAAATTAATTAACGCTTGGGTCGCTTTTACTGTTGCAGCAATTAGTTTGATGGAAGATAATTCTAAAATAGCTTTTGTTATTCCAGCAGAATTATTTCAGGTGAAATATGCTGAGCAATTACGTAGTTATTTAATGCAAAATTTAAATGAAATTACTATCCTAACATTTGATGAACTAATATTTGAGGGGATTGATCAGGAAGTAGTTGTATTACTAGGACGTAAAAATTCAGATTTTGTCGGAATACATCAAATGAAAATCTTGGAATTTATAAATATAAATGATTTGAATGCAAATTTTGATACACGTAATAATGAACAAGGTTTTCAGGATATAGATACAACAAACGTGAAATGGACGAAGTACTTTTTAAATCCACAGGAGAATAATGTTATTAGTTTACTTAGGGAATCAGAAAGTTGTATTAGATTTGGCGACATAGCACAAGTAGATGTAGGCATTACAACGGGAAACAACGCCTATTTTTGTGTAAATCAAGAAACGGCTGAGGACTATGATTTATTAGATATTTCAAGACCATTAATTGCTAGGAGTGTAAATATTCCAGGAGTTACATTTGAAATGGCTGATTGGCAATGGAATGTAGAACAAGGGGCAAAAACATTTTTACTAGATTTTAATCGATTAACAGATGAGCAGTTAAGCGGAAGACAAAGAGCTTATATAGAGCTAGGCGAACAAAATGAGGAAAATACGGGTTACAAATGCCGAATTAGAGAGAGATGGTATGCTATTCCATCGATATGGGAACCAGATGCATTCTTTTTACGAAGAAATTATCAGTATCCTAAGTTCGTTCTTAATAATTGTCGTGCGGTAAGTACGGATACTATGCATAGAGTGTCATTTTTAGTGGGTACAGATAGAAAAAAAGCCATTATATCTTACTACAATAGTATTGCTTTTGCCTTCACAGAATTAGAAGCCAGAAGTTATGGTGGAGGCGTGTTAGAAATATTGCCTCGGGAGTTAGAAAACGTAACAATACCTAATATTAATGATATGATTTTAGAAGAAGAAATTATAAATGAGTTGTTTGACAGTTTAAATACAGCAATTCGAGAAAATCGTGATATAGAAGAAGTATTAGGTTTAATTGATCAAACACTACTTGTGGATAGATTAAATATTCCAGTTCATGTTGTCAATCAGTGTAGAACTATTTGGCATAAATTGAGAAATAGAAGAATAAATCGAGGTATTACAAGTAATTAGTATTTGCCCTTTCATTGTCTTCTACATTTGAAAGGGCTTTTTTTATTTTGACTATCCCTTTTTTTTCTTAAGATGTAAAATAAATGGAATATAACCTTTTCGAAATGAGGGATAAAAATGATGTTAGAACAATTGGTGAAGAATTTTAAGAAAAATTATTTTTTTATGAAAGAGGCTAAAAATAAATACAATGAACATTCTACGCGTGTAGAATATATAGATCCTTTTTTCGAATTATTAGGATGGGATGTAGCAAATAAGCTTGGAAAACAACCTTCGTTAAGGGATGTGATTCCAGAGAGTTATACTACAGCAACGCTTAGACCAGACTACAAATTCTCAGTCAATGGGATATCAAAATTCTTTTTAGAAGCAAAGAAGCCATCCGTTAATATTACTACAGATTTAAATGCGATTTTCCAAACAAGAAGTTATGGCTGGTCCCAAAAACATTACATATCAGTTTTAACAAATTTTGAATATCTATTGATTTTTGATGCTACTGTAGCTCCTACAGTATCTGATAATGAAAAAACAGGTTTGTTAAAAATTTATTATTATGAAGAATATATTTCAAAATGGGATGAAATCACAGAATTACTTTCGTATGAAAACGTAAGAACCGGTAGTCTTGAGAAGAAATTCTCATATTTAATTGAACAAGCTTCGGCATCTCCAATTGATGAACATTTTTTACAGTTAATTAATGGTTGGCGAATCAGTCTTGCTAATGATATTTATGCTAAAGATAAGTGTTTAAGCGAAACATATCTTAATGAAATCATTCAACGCTTTATTAATCAAATGATTTTCTTAAGAATGTGTGAAGATAAAAATCTTCCTTTATATCATAAGTTAGAGGGTAGTTTGGATAAGAATGTTAAGAATCAACTGCTAGAAATTATTAAAGATGCTGATAAAAAGTACAACTCTAATATTTTTGAAGATAGTGAAATATTGAAATTAATAAAAGATGAGACTTTAACTGATATTATTAAGAGCTTATATTATCCTATTAGTCCCTATGCGTTTTCGATATTGGAACCAAATACCCTGGGGGAAATCTATGAGATATTTTTAACTGAAAAAATAACGATTGTAGATGGTAAGGTACTTTTAATTAAAAAGGATCCAAGTTTAAATCGTGATATAGTAACAACACCATATGAAATTGTAAAAGTGATGGTTGATAAGGCTCTATCACCGTATTGTGAAAATAAAAGTGTAGAGGAACTACTAAAATTAAAAATTGCAGATATTTCTTGTGGATCAGGAATATTTCTAATTGAAGTATTTGAGTACTTATTAAATAAAGTACAGCAATGGTATTTAGAACATAATCCAGATCAACTAGTGGAGGCAGCTAATGGAGAAAAGGTCTTAAATATTGATTTAAAAATTAGGGTATTAACTGAATGTATTTATGGTATAGATATCGATACTTATGCAGTTGAGGTTGCTAAATTCAGTTTAATGTTAAAATTATTAGAAGAAGAAAATGTATATTCTTTAGAAAATCGTAATCGTATTTTGCCAGTGTTAGATGAAAATATTAAAGTAGGGAATGCTTTAATTGATTCAGATATGTACGGAATGGATAAAGAAATAGAAAAACGCTTGAAGATATATCCTTTTGACTGGAGTTTTAATGCTGGTCAAGTAGAACAATTTGATATTATTATCGGCAATCCACCTTATGTAACAACAGAAGATATGATAGGACAATTACTAAAAGAAGAGTATGAACTCTACAAGTCTCATTACGCTTCGGCGTATAAACAATTTGATAAATATTTCATTTTCATTGAACGTGCGATTGAGCGTCTGAAAAAAGATGGATCGCTAGTTTATATAATTCCGAATAAATTTACGAAGATTGAATCGGGGAAGAAATTACGTGAGCTTATTACGGATAAGAAGTTATTAAAAGAGTATATTGACTTCGGCTCGTTACAGTTATTTAGGGGAAGTAGTAAAAATACAAAAAATCTTACTACCTATAGCTCCATTATCCATTTGAAAAAAGATAATGGCAGTCATTTTAACTATCAAAAAGTAAATGATAAACACACCTGGTTTAATGATTATTTTGAAAAAACATCAGATAAATTATACGAGCTTACCGTGGACAGTTTAGACGAAAAGCCATGGGTTCTTCCGAAAAGTGAAAAAGAACAAGCTTTGCTTGAAAAGGTCTTTAGAAAATCTCAAGCACTAAATGAAATAGCTGATGTATTTAATGGTATTCAAACAAGTGCTGAAAGACCGCCAATTTATTGGTTTGCTGAGGATGAGATAGTTAAAGAGACTGAAACACACTATTCTATAAATAGAATGGATAAAACGTTTCAGATTGAAAAGAAGATATTACGTCCATTTTATAAACCTACAAAGAAAATTGAAAAAAATCTTGGATCCTATGATATAGTAAAAACGAATAAATATATAATTTTTCCTTATGATTTAAATGGAAAAGTTTACTCGGAAGAAGTAATGAAATCTGAGTATAGTGGGACATGGGAATATCTTGAGTCTAATTATGAATTGTTAGTACCTAAACAGGTGTCACCAATCGGTAAAAGAGATGTGCCGCATGCTACAAGTGAAAGTTGGTATCATTATGGACGTATTCAGGCCCTAACTAAATTCATCGATAAACCTAAATTAATTGTGGGAGTGCTTTCAAGTAAGCCCTTTTACTATTTAGATAACGAAGATATGCTAATTGCTTCTGGTGGTACAGCAGGCTACTGTGCCATTTCTCCAAAAGAGAATTTCGATTATGCAATTGAATTTTTACAAGCAGTTCTTACACACCCTTTAATGGAATGGATTATTTCCATGACAGCAAGTGAATTTGATAATGGTTTTCATGCTAGAGGCACAGCTCTGTTGAGGAAATTACCAATAGTGAAGATTGATTTTGAAAGGGCAGACGATCTAGAAAAGTACACGAGCATAGTAAAATTAAGTAGAGATATCTACGCTTTAAATAGCAAGTTAAAAAATAAGTTAGATAGTAAATCTAGGAAAATTTTGGAGAACGATAGGTCTACTAAAATTAAAGAAATTCAATCAAACATATGGAAACTTTACAAAATAAACGAAGATGAAATTTCGTTTGAAGTTTAATTAATAAAAAGGTATCGGTAAGTATAAAAAATTTACCGATACCTTATTTTAATTTGCTAAATAACTTTCTTTGAGTGCTGCGTCAATAATCATATCTTTGAAAATGCTCATTAAATGGATTATTTCATTATATAATTGGAAAAATTCCTCTTTAGCAATAGTTTCTTTTTCCTCAGAACTAGCATGTTTTATATAGCTATAATATTCACCATGAGCAATTTTATTTCGTACGCTAAGTAACTTTAAATTTATAAAATTATCACGTGTTTGAAAGTCTGTCGTTTCAAAGTTGAGACTATATAATATTTCTTCTAAAGCCTCATATTTTAAATTTCCATATGTATTAATAATATGGTTGGATTCAGAATTAACACAGAAAATATCCTCGTTTTCTTTAGAGAAAGCTTCATATAATTCTACATATTTGCTTTTTTTCTTTGTGCCTTCAACTTCTAGAATATTTTTAGTGAAATGTAATACTTTAAAGTTATTTTTTAGCTTGGATAAAGTATATTTTTTCTTATTTAAAAAATTTAAATATTTTCGAGAAGAGTTTTTAATAAAGCCTTCCCAATGAGAGTAAAGCATTATAGTAGCTACTTTTAAATTAAAATCTAGTGCTTCGCCAGTAGAGCTATCAATATTTTCTTTTGCAATAGTTAGTTCTTTTTTTCGCCAGGTAAAATCTTTGTCTAATTGCGTTTGAAGTTTTTCTAAAGGGCTTTTTGACACATTAATTACTTCAGGTGGGTTCATGATTTAAAAATTTCTTCACTTAAATTAGATAAGATTTTTAGGCGATTAATGGCTCTCGTTCCAGCTTTTTTAGTAGCTTCCTGGTATGTAGGGTGAGAATAAATATCTTTAATTTTTGATACCAGATCCGTACTGCTCATTTCCATATAAGTTTGGGTATTTTTACTTATTCCAACTGCAATAATTTCAAAAGACGAGACCAAAAAAGCACCCAAAAACTTATCTTTGATAGGATCGAATTTTTTGAAACTATTTTCACCTAAAGTATTGTTTAAAATTTCGAAAGTTTGTTTAAATATACGAGTCTCATTTTCTAAATCAAATGTTGGTAATTTAACTAATTCTAACATGACATTTGTTAGATACTCCCCCATATCTTCTGAACCGCTTAGTTCAGACATATCAGTATGTCTGTATACAAAAAATCTTAAAGCGATTTCAATATCTTCGCGTTCTATCAGTTGCTTATCAGTTAATGGTAAGGTGCATTGGAAATTCGAATCCTTACTTAATTCAAACAGCCATTCGTAAAAATTCTTATTAGACATAATCATTAAACAGTTTCTAATTTCTTGGTTTGTTAATGAAGAGCCACCAGTATTTAAACGTTGAAATAATTCAAATTTAGCTTCCTCGTCACTACCTTTTTTAATAATTTTCACGTCTAATTTAGAACGCTTGAAATCTATTCTTTGTTCAGGAGTAAAGGAATTTTCTAAGTCGTACTTATCCTCCCACTTCTTTCCTTTTAAAGAGGGAAGAAATTTAGTGCCTTGTAACGATAAGGGTGCCAATGTTTCTCCCTTATCATTTTTCAAAATACCTACAAATTCAAAAATAGTAGATAATCTTTGAAGTCCATCAACTACATCCCATATTCCATTTTCACCACGTGCTACGAAAATTGAAGGGATTGGTATACCTAGAAGGATTGACTCAATGAATCGAGTTTTTTGAACATCATTCCATCGAAAAAAACGTTGGAAGTCAGGTTGTAATTGAAGTTCATCATCTCGATACATATTAATTAATTCACCTAAAGACATTGGATAGCCATCAGTATGTATTTCTTTTGATCTTGCATCGATTTCTTTCTGTAATGACATAGTTTTAACCTCACTTTTTAATTCTATATTTTCATTATAAGTGTTTATAAGGCTGAAAAATATTCCATTTTGTGAATTATTGATGATAATTAAAGCTTTCCCTTTTAAATTTACTTTACAGGTAAAAGTCTCTTTTAGTTAATCTAAATATATTTTAATCAATCCAATACACCAAGTAATAAGTGAAAGCTCTCTTCGTAGAAGATTCAATCAAAAATAAAAAAGACACGTGGTTATGGCATTCAGTTTATGTTATGAATCGCAATGAAGGATATTCAAATTTCCGTGAATTTATTCATAAATCACATTGCTTGACATGAAGCCTCTATCGATATGATTTCGGCTAATAAAACCAAGAAGAGGGCTTAGTTGGCAAAATAGCCTATCATATCGAAACCTCCACATAAAGTGTAGTTATGCAGAATATTATTCATACGCTACATTGGCAGTTATAGCACTTGTTAATTGCCATAACTAAGACACGCCTATTTAGGTAAAAAATGAAGAGATGATTAGCTTATTTAATTATGTTTATAAGTCTAATGGACAAATTGTCTATTCGACTTTTGCCTTAATAAGTTTAAAAATAAATTTTTTAAATCTGTTTTAGTATCAATTAATTTAAGTTTGACATAAAATAGTATCAAATGATACTATAATAATACGTGGTATATCCTTGAAAGGAGGGCGGTACTAATGGATGAAACTGCACAACGGAAACATACTAAAGAGGAAATACAGCGTTATTTAAAGTCTACATTCACTTGTATTAAGGCTAAATTATATACAGTATCAAAAGATTCCAAAACGAGAGGGAAAAATGTTTCATTTGCGAGAGTATATGACATAGAGTCAGAAGAGTACGAAGAATTGTTTCTATCTCTAACGCCAGATAATTTTTCGCATGCAACGCAAAATTGGAAGCCGGGTTTTCAGCATGAGCTATTATATGTATTCCGAGTAGACACCACCTTCTTTAATGTAATTACAAGTGAATATGATGATGTAACGGTTTATATAAAAATTAATTTACTTGAGACACCTAAAATGTATTGTACATACATTTCTTGTCATGAAGCAGATGAAACCAAACCGTTCGATTATTATCAGTATTAAAATTTAAAGCATACGATGACCGAACGCTATTGTTCGGTCGTTATCTGGTTTAAATTTTAATAAACCAATCGGGAGGATTGTATAATGAATAACTTTATGGAGGTAACTTACTTAGACCTAGGTCGGGAACAGATTTTATGTGAATCATGTCGAAACGTTGTTTCTAAATGTAAAGTATCTATGATTGAAAAGGAGGTTGAGATTGATGATTCTAAGTTAGTTTATTTTGAAAAGTTAGCAGTTTGCTGCAGCTGTGGAGCTGAATTATATGTGCCTGAAATCGAATCTGAAAATAATGAAGCTTTTCAAAACGCTGTATTACAGGGGAAGAAAGCGAGTTATACAGAAGGCTCTATTCTAAATACTATTGATAAAATTTTAATGAAATATAAAATTGGTAAAAAACCTTTATCCTTAATTTTAGGGTGGGGTGAGGCAACAATTTCTCGATATTATAAAGACGATTCTGCTATATCTAGTATTTATAAAGACACTTTAGAATCAATCTTAGATAATCCTTTAGTTTATGAAGATTATCTTGAGAAAAACAAAAGTAATATTACTGAAGTTGCATACAAAAAAAGCAGAAAAGCTTTGGATAAAGAGTTAAATCTATCAGCTATAAAGAAACCCAAATCAAAAATATCATCTGTTTACACTTATATTTTAATGAAAACTGAAGATATAACACCTTTAGCCTTACAAAAATTATTATATTACTCACAGGCTTTCAATAAACTTTTTAATGATGAATTTTTATTTGAAGATGACTGTGAGGCATGGGTACATGGTCCAGTCTACCGTGAAACATATGAAGAATTTAGACATTACCAATTTAATGCAATAGATGGGCAGGTATACGCTAATTTATATAACCAAATTGATATTTCGTTTAAAGAAAGAGAAGTTTTGGACAGTGTCATTGAAAGCTTCGGATGTTATAGCGGAAAAATTTTAGAAGAAATGACTCATATGGAGCGTCCTTGGGTGGAAACTAGGGGAGATTTATCTGAAAATGAGCCGTGTAACTTTGTCATTGATAAACATCTGATGGAACAATATTTCAATGAAGTTAAAGAGAAATATAAATTACTGAATCCAATAGATATCGCTGATTATAGTAAAGCGTTATTCAATAAAATCCATTAGCCTAAATGAGCAGGAGTAATTCATTTTATATCTAAGAGTTGCTTCTGCTTTATAAGGAGGTGAGGGAAATGGGTAAACGACATTCAGGTGGTAAATTAACGAAAGCAGCAAAAACCTTGAGCAGTAAAAGTAGTACGAAGTCTCAAAAGAGTCAAGCGGGCAAAGTCTTGAAAGCTCATCAAGATCGCTGTCATTAGAAAAAGCCTAATTGACGGCAATCAATTAGACTTTAGTTGAGCTAGCAGTCGGCAAACTGCTTTAAACACTCAGAAATATCATCATATACGCATTGTAATATAAGAGCTTCCTTTATTGCAATTATAAAATGAGTGTTTCATTACTTTATGAGGAGATGAGATGCTGATGTGTAAAATCGCTATTCACATGCGTCGTGCACATATGGTTCGTGGGCATTTTCGAAATACTCGGTATGGAAGAGTATGGGTAGGTCCACATATGCGTTCAGCGACAGTAGTAAATGACCACTGTACGTTTGAATAAAAAAGCTGGTAACTACTTTAATAGTGGAGGGTTATCAGCCAGATGGCTCTCCTACCGGGAGGTCTGTAATTGATTGAATTAATAGTAGTAATTGTGACGCTCATTGTTTTAAATTTAGAAACGCAAAGTAAGTGGGGACTATATACAACTACAATTATTTTTAATAACATTTTAAATTTCATTGTAGTGATGCTATTATATTTAAGTTATTTTAATAATAAAATATCAGGCACTACTTTTATTTGTAGTTTGATTACGTTGGTTTTTATTTACTATTTAATCTATTCGTATAAAACAATAAAAAAGCAGCGTTCATTTTTGATGGGCTATATTATTTCTGCTATCCCTTTATTGACGATTATATATTTTGAAGTGCCTATTCTTAATTATGAAAAGCTAGATTATCATGTGACAGTATATCTTCCAACGGAACCACTGGATAGTACACAAATTAGTATTTTGGCAGTAGGCTCTATTAAGATTGATGAAAAAGATGAACAAAAGCTGAATGGGCACATTATGTTGAATAAAAATGAAATATCTAATATCGAAAGGTACTTAGCAAACACTAAAGGGATCTTTTATAATTATTTTGGTGGGAATAGTTTTAGAGATTCCCTGGCTAATGCAGAGTTTATAGTTGGAAAGAAAATAAAGACCATTAAGCAAATGGAAAACAAGCCAAACGTTGCTGGAGATAGTGCAGGGTTAGCAATGACATTAGGTAGCTTTATTGAATTACAGGCTCTTTCTAATAACATTCCCATAGCCGTGACTGGTGCGATAGATAATGAAGGTAATGTTAAAGCAGTAGGTGCAATTGAAGAAAAGGTTACAATTTCCGTAATGGATGGTTTTGAATATTTAATTGTACCAAGTGCAAATTTTGAAGAAGCACAACTTGCTCTAGAAAAATCAAACAAAAAGATATCTATAATCCCAGTAAGTTCAATAAACGAAGCAAAATTAGCTATTGAGGACTTAAATATTGAGTAATTATCTGACAAATTGTTATAATACTCATGATTAACCAATGTACTACTTATCATAAGTAGCAGCTGTCATATCTCTTAGAGAAGATTCAGTTTGAACGCAAGTTAGGTTTCGGCTGGAATTTGGCATGAAATTGAACAGTAACGCACCTTTATTTGGTGTGCCTATAAGTCGAATGGACATTACGTCTATTCGACTTTTTTGCGTTTAAAAAGCGAATGGTTGATTAAAAAAATCAAAGGAGGACGTAAAATGGGCAATGTCACGGAAATTAGGGACTACTTAAATGCACAGTTTTTCGAGCGTGAGGCGGAGGTCGATGCAATGTTGACCGCTGTTCTTGCAAGGCAGCATACGCTTTTGATCGGACCAGCGGGAACAGGGAAGTCAGCACTGGCAAGTGAGCTTCATCGCTGTATTGACGGGCTTGGTTACTTCCAGTGGCTATTGACAAAATTTTCAACAACGGAGGAAATTTTCGGTCCTCTGTCACTCGCTCGCTTAGAAGAGGACCTATGTGATCGTAATGTAGAAGGAAAACTGCCAACGGTGCATCTCGCCTTCTTAGATGAAATTTTTAAAAGCAACAATGCCATCTTAAATGCACTACTGACGATGATTAACGAGCGTATCTTGTCGCGTCGTATTCGTTTTGTGTTAGAAAACCAAATTCCTTTATGTGAGGCTAAGAGGAGATCTAATGCGATACATATGATTACTAGTAAAAAAATGGGAGGTCTACTAATGACGAGAAAAATCGAAATTGCGTCGAATGAGCAAAAACGGCTAGAGCAACGGTAAGCGGAAAAGCTGGAGTGAATGGCGGCTACAGCAGTAGCCATACAAAACGACCAGTTACAGGAATAAACAGAAACCTTAATCGACATTGCAAACACACTAGGGGAGGTGACAAGCTAACCAGTAAAATTATGCACGTAAGATCATAAGGACAACAGGATGGTAGCTATACAATTGCACATGTACTCCAATTATGGTTAGAGAAAACAATCACAGCGTTTGGTGAATTTGTTGTGAGCGGTGGGATCACGGCAGAACAATATAAACAGTATACACAGCTGTATGTTGCGGCTTAATCATGCCAAATTGTGTGGAAAATCTCTCACACAATAAAATATCAAATTACTAAAACGCAATCATTGATTAGCGTTATTTTTTATGGCAAAATCTTATTATAGGAAATTACTCCTAAAACGTTTATCGTTGGATAGAAAAAGGAGGAAGCAAGGGGAGGAAAGTAATGTTTGACAAATCTATGTCATTTGAAACAATGGATAGAATTATCTTTGAAAGTAAAATGCAACAAAATAAAACTATTGAAGAAATTGTAAAAGAACTAGAAGCCCGTGATTTAGAACTATACCTGAATGCATACAAAGCGCAATATAAAATTGAGGAACCCAATTTTGCTGATGTTTCTAAAGTTGGATACGATGTTTTTGTGATTGCTTCTGAAAAGCAATTAAGACAATGATCTTTTTTTGTGAAACAAATTCAGTGGAAGAGGAGTAATTATATTAATGAAATTTGAAAAAATGACGGTTGAATTGAATGGTGAAATTTTTATATATGATGTAAAAGGTGTCTATATAGAAACTGAAAAAGCGACTCATAATAAGTCTGGATGGGTTCAAATAAAATTTTTTGAAAACTTTCATCCAGGTTATCCGTTAGACACGCTTAGAGATGAGTCATGTACGATCACGTTAAACAAAACTGTTTTTATGTGCTTAGGGTTTGCAATTGTAAAAACGGTCGATTTAAAAAGTTTAGATGTATTAATAGCGGAAGTTGGGGCCGCAGTAAAAAGTTAAAGCACTCTCATGTAAGTGTGCTTTTTATTATGAATTAAATCGCATTTCCACGTAATTAAAACAAACAACTACCCACAAAGTAGTATTTCGATGCGTCACATGGCGCATTATTTTATCAGGAGGTGTTATATGTTACCAATGTAAACTGATGTATCACAAAGGGTATTAGACAGCGTGCAAAGTTTATTCATCGATAATGCGGAGATTAAAAATACACTCAAGCATATTGATAATAAATTTGAACGCGTCAATGATGGCATGAAAAGTATTAAATCGATTGCCACAGAGGTCGCCACTGATGCAGACGAAGTTAAAAGTGATAACCGACTTTTAAACACACGCGCAACCGAACTTGAATATAAATTGAATAGTTATAAATCAAATGAAGCTTTCTACCATTGTGGTAGTAGGCTTTTTTAAATTCCTTCTTGATGAAAAGGAACATTCGTTCTATCATAAATACAAATAAATGTTCTTTTTAACAAGGGGGATTCCGATGCCTATAATTACCGCTACCAATACAAAAGTAATATTTGGAACAGGGGATATTTCAATTCAGACTGGAGGAAGAAAGCATGCCCAAGGTATTATGCAATTCGCAGAAGTAGATTCTTTAGCTGTAGGCAATCCCACCATAGAGAAGGGTGAACAAATAAAAAGTGATGATGCTCCCATCTCATTGATTTTTAACAACGTTGAAAGTGTAAAAATAGTAATCGAACAATTAAAAAATTTACAGCGTGTAATGGAAGGGGATTCGTATGAAAGAACAGCTAATGAAAGTGATGCAACATAAACAAATTATAGATATGATGTACTTATCTAATGCTGGCACGACTACCAAAAGACACATATAAATTATTAAGCTGAAAGGCGATTCAATAACAGCGTATTGCTTTACACGCCGGGCTAAACGTACGTTTTTAATTAATAATGTCCTTGCTGTTTCTCCAGTTTTGAGGAAAGAACAAAATATAATTTAAGTTAATATTGAAAAACCATCACATTTTGAAATGTATCGTAAAAGTTAAACAAACATCAAACTTTTACGATATTTTTTTATTATGTAGCAATAAAAACTATTAAATTAAATATTTAAATATTCAGTAATTTGAGAAGGGGTTTTATCTAGTAATATAGAATTATATATGTATAGGTAAAAAGGAGGTATTATAATGAAAGATAATGTAATTCCATTTAGAAAAAAAATGAATCAAGACCAAGAAATGATTGAGGTCTTTTTTAGTATGGGTAGGAATGAGCAGATTGTAACTGTGCTGCTTGATAAAACTGCTCTTAAGGTTGTCGTACTACTCGATACACCTACTACTGAAGGGATCGAATTAGATGGCAACCAAACAATAGGGCTATATGAATTCGACAGTTACGAGGACGCTAAAAAGTTTGCGGAAAGTCTGAAAGATATGTCCGCAATTGATCTACTGATTCTTCAGCACGTTGCCATACGAATTTAGTCTCTCCGGTATAGCAGTACATATTAAAGTCATAAAATAAAGCCCTCCACAATATAATAATAATATAAGGTAAATAGTATAATAAAATAAAACCAGACCTTATATTTAGAGGGTTTGAGTTTGATTATATATAATCAAATTTTATAATCAAACTTTTATTTGTATATAAATATACATCCATTAAATCGTTATTGAGATAATGGATGT
The DNA here is from genome assembly GCA_014595895.1 of Lysinibacillus odysseyi. Taxonomy (GTDB): domain Bacteria; phylum Bacillota; class Bacilli; order Bacillales_A; family Planococcaceae; genus Lysinibacillus_B; species Lysinibacillus_B odysseyi_A. The sequence goes on from JABUKB010000007.1 coordinate 35,525, forward strand.
ATTTTTTGTGGTCTTTTAATAAAGATTGATAAAAAAACTTTATGGAATGCAGTTTTCTTATTCAACAAAACCAGCTAATAGTTGTCAAGATTTTTCAATAAAAAAAATAAAACTTACATGATATACTAAAAAAGGGTACACCAAATAAGCCTTCCTCTTTAAAATTGGAAGGTTTTGCTTAATTTACTTAGATATGATTTTTAAACCGCATTTTGGAACGATACTTTCCTTTTTAGTAGGGCATAAATCCAATGTAAAAGCTTATTAGCGCAAGCAATTACGGCTACTCTAAAAGGTTTTCCTTCTTCTCGTTTTTTATCGTAGAACTCTCTTAATTTCTTATTTCTAGGGATTATTTCATCACTTATTTTTTGCTTACGTGCATCTCTTATACCGCATTGTACAGCCATAAACAACGCTTGCCTTAACCTGCTAGAACCTCTTTTGGTTATGCGATTTATTGAAGCAGTAAACCTACCAGAAGAGTAAACGCTAGGATCTATCCCAGCGAATGCTACTAGCTTTTTAGGATGATTAAACCGCTCTATCTCTCCAATTTCAGAGATGATTGTTGCCGCAATCTTTTCTCCAACACCAGGGATAGACTGGATTATCTCATATTCTTCAATTTCTTTAGCTAGGGCATCTATTTCTGCTGCTAACTTTGATAGATGCTCTTGATATTGAAGAACAATGTTAATAAACATTCTTAGGTTAAAGATATGGCTTTGATACAAGTTGTTTTGAAATGGATTACGTAATGCAGCTTCTCTCAATTTAATTGCCTTTTCTTTTGTCCATTTTTCTGAACGGGTTGTACATAATTCTGCAATTTTATCTGTAAGATCAGATTCGCTTACGCTTAGAACTTCTTCCGAAGTAGGGTAGATTGACAGAATCTCTAACGAAATCTTTGAATAGAGATTCCCAAAGACACCTCTATATTCAGGAAATATTTGATCTAAAATCGATTGAAGCTGTAATTTTGTTTGTGCAGCTGTGCTTGATACCGTTTCTTGTTGTCTAGTGAGATTACGAAGATTTAAGAGTTGTATACCTCTTTTTTTATATGGTTCTAACTCTTCCTTATAATACAATTCACATAAGTGATAGGCATCTATAGCACCGGTCTTTACTTTGCGTAAATTTGTACTTCTAGCTCTATGAGAGATAAGTGGATTTACAATAATATAGACATATTGTTGCTCCTCCAAAAATTGAATGACAGGCATATGATATTGACCTGTAGATTCTAAAATAACCGAAGGTTGCTTACCATCAGCCAATTTCTCTATATCCCTAAGAAATTCTAATAAACTATCTAATCCATCAAGAGTATGTTTAATACTAAAGCTCTTACGATATGGTTGGCCTTTATCTAAAAAGGCTTGAACCTGACTTTCTCCTTTTGAAACATCCAGACCTACGACTGGATTCATAATCAAATCTCCTCCTTAAGAAAACTAAATTCGTCGGTAACCCCTAAAGCTGCTTGTAATGTCATAGGTTCGCTTGTTAAACGGGATCTTTGTCCCAACCAGCTCGAAACATGTTTATACAAGTAGGGGGTGAACAGTGTTGCGGACGGGATCAAGTCCCACGGGCCAGACGTCCTACCCCGACTACCGTTATAATAAGACCTAAAAGAAAAAGGTCAACCAGAAAAATCTGGCTAACCTCATATTACGATCGGGCCATATTGTTGGTGCGAAATGTTCCTGACTCAAATGAAATGTGGTCACACAATTTCGGTAAAGGTTAGGCAGTTTTAGATTTCTAAAACTGAAGGGTTATATCGAGGAGTCGAATGAAGAAGTAACGCTCTGAAAGGCTCCCCCTGCGTCGAATAGAACGCCGATTAGTAAGAAAAGGTGTGTTATAAGCTCGGCTAATAGGCGCGAGAATTTACCGTAACAGTCCGGCTGACGAAACCCTACCCGATGGGGTGGTTTAAATCATGGTGCTTGGGTTGAACAGATATGGTTAGAATGCAATGAAATAGAATAATAAACTATGTTGCTGGCGAACTTCTGAATGTACGGGTCTAGACTGGCAATACATAGAAATGTGTATATCACTAAATGTGAGGTTAGCTGTGGATGAGTAAGAATCAACAATATAAAAATCCATCTTGTGTTACAGGCACATGCAATGCTAACAGGCTCATAGGAAGTACCTAAGTTTGTTCCATAATAGATGTAACTCAACGTTGTAAGCTGATAACGTGGAGAGCTTACTCTCGATGAAGCGTTGGAAAGGAAACTATTCGTGAGAATAGCGAGTGTATAACTTTCCTTCATATCAGTGAAAGTAGTGGCACAGTACCGTTGAAGCGTGTAATGAACGCCGAGGGATAGCCACTAGACTAATAAAAGATTCATTCACCATGCAAGGCAGCTCTTCAACGATTAATAAGGTTCTTGTGAGACTAATAGAGGTTCAGCTCCAAAAGGAGCCACCGACTTGTTAAAACGAAAGAAGCTGAGGCACAACGAGTATTATGATATGCAATCTCAATTTGATTCTTTATATGCTCAAAGTGCTAATGGTCAAAATTTTTATGGTTTACTCGATTTAATGCAATCCAATGAAAATATTCGATTAGCCTATCGCAATATCAAACGCAATACCGGCAGTAAAACGGCTGGACATGACGGATTAACAATTGAAGACTTAAAGAACCTTTCTGTTTCAGAAGTTGTATCAACGATACAACGAATGTTTGTAAACTATTCCCCCCAAGCTGTTAGGCGAGTCTTCATTCCGAAGACATATGGGAAAACACGTCCTCTAGGAATTCCAACGATTTGGGACCGACTGTTCCAGCAGTGCATCTTACAAGTGCTTGAACCGATTTGCGAAGCGAAGTTTTATAAACATAGTTATGGATTTAGACCAAATCGCAATACACATCATGCGAAAGCCAGGTTTGAAACGCTCATCAATCGGGCGTGCTTATATCATTGTGTAGATGTTGATATAAAAGGGTTCTTCGACAATGTGAACCATGCGAAACTATTAAAACAAATGTGGTCATTTGGCATCCGAGACAAAGCGTTGCTTTCTATTATTTCACGTCTTCTAAAAGCTGAAATTATTGGCGAAGGTTTCCCAACGAAAGGTACACCGCAAGGTGGTATTTTATCGCCACTTTTATCTAACATCGTACTAAATGAACTAGATTGGTGGGTCAGCCATCAATGGGAAAGCTTCGAAACACAAAAGCTATATAAAACGTATAGTGGCAGATATAACGCATTGAAACAATCGAAATTGAAACACTGCTATATTGTGAGGTACGCAGACGACTTTAAGATCTTGTGCCGCACTCGTTCTCAAGCGATCAAAATGTTTTATGCCGTCAAAGATTTTCTTCAAACAAGGCTACACCTTCAAATTAGTGAAGAAAAATCAAAAGTGGTCAACTTAAAGAAAAACTCATCAGAGTTTTTAGGTTTTCGTCTAAAAGCACATCCGAAAAGGACGAATAAAAGGATTCTCTATGTCGCTCGCTCACATATGACAAAGAAAGCACTCGATAATGCACAGATAAAGGTAAAACAAGCAATTAAAACGATTCAGAAATACCCATCAGCCCAGAACGTTTGGCGCTTTAATACAGTTATTATGGGAATTCAAAATTATTATTCCGCTGCGTCACACATCACGGATGATTTAAATAAGCTGAACACTCGTCTTCATAAAGCATTATATAATCGTTTAAAAGAAATGAGAAAAGAAGCAACGTTTAAGGACTTCACAAAATCCTTACAAAAACGGTATATGGGTTATGAATGTAAGCTCTTTAAAATTAAAGAAATGGTACTTGTACCAATTCATGCCCAACGTTGTAAGGTCAATCTAAATTTCTCTCAAACAATCTGTAACTATACTACCGTAGGTAGGGATAAGATTCATCAAAACTTGAGAACTATTGATAAACAAGTAATCTCTCATGTGATGAAACAGTTTATTACAAACCGTTCCATCGAATACAACGATAATCGGATTAGCCGGTTTATCGCACAATATGGAAAATGCGCTGTTACAGGAATCGAATTAGGACTGGACGATTGGCATTGTCATCATAAAAAACCGTATCATCTTTCAAAAGATGATTCATACGGGAACCTATTGATATTGCACGAATCTGTTCACCGCCTCATTCATATGAGGAATAATGAGAAAATACAAGTGTTATTAAACGCACTCAAGTTAGATAAAAAGCAACTTAAAAAGGTAAATGAATTGCGTGAGCAATGTCTGAACGAAGCTATCTGATTCTACATTTCATCTTGCATATACATAAAATAATGAATGAATTAGATTAGTTGGAACGCCGTATGCGGTGAAAGTCGCACGTACGGTGTGAAGTGGGGGAAAAGCTGGAGATAACGTCAAAGGCTTACCTATCACTATAATAACATATTAATGGGAAGGTAACTCAGAAAACTTAGTTTTTTAGTTTTGCCACATAAAAAAGACATTCTTAAAAAGCGAAGAATGTCTTGTTATTTATATATTTCAATTCTCTTTTTCAATTATATCTTTTACTACATCTTTAATGGTCATACTTTCGAGAACCTTCTCCATTGCAGTTTGAGCAGTAAAAAAGATGGGTTCAATTGTATTTTGAATATTTCTTCCGACGGTACAATCAGGATTTGGATTATCGTGAATGCTAAACAGCTCGTTGTCCTTGACAACATTTACCGCTTTATAAACATCTAGCAATGTAATATCCAATAAATCCTTTGCGAGTTCTGCTCCTGCAATTCCGGGTTGTACTTTTATTAATCCTGCTTTTTTTAGCATCCCCATAATTTTCCTGATGAATGCTGGGTTTGTGTTAACACTTTCTGCTAAATATTCAGATGTACTTACTCCATCTTTATTTATTTCAATTAGAGTTATTATATGAATTCCAACGGAAAATCTGCTGCTAATGGACATCTTCAGTCACATTCCTTCCTTACTTTTTACGAGATAATAAATTGATATGTTCATCATGTAATTCATTTGATTACAAGTATATTATAACTTAAACGTTTTATCATAATAAAAAATGATTATTTTGTTGACATTCAACCAACATGTAACTACAATGATTACATGTAATCGTATTAATTACAACTAAAATTATTATTGTAGGAGGTCTATAGAATGAAAATTGGAATTATTGGTGCAAGTGGAAAAGTAGGTAGTCTTATTTTGAAGGAAGCAGTTAGTCGGGGACATCAAGTTACGGCTATCGTAAGGGATAAATCAAAACTGAAAGACACGAGTGTTGCGGTGATTGAAAAAAATATCTTAAATCTTACACAAGATGATGTTAAGCAGTTTAAAGTAGTGGTAAATGCATTTGGCGCCCCACTCGGTGAAGAGCAAGCCCATGTGGATGCTGGACACGCTCTCATTGAGGCCGTTAAAGGAAAGGATACAAGAATCATCGTTGTTGGAGGAGCTGGAAGCCTTTATGTCGATGAAAATAAAACGGTTCGGTTAATTGATACACCTGAATTTCCAGATTTCGTGAAACCAACTGCAAAAGGTCAAGGAAGAAATTTACAAGAACTACAGACAACAGCTGATATTACATGGACATTCCTCAGTCCTTCTGCCGTATTTGATGCGGAAGGAAAAAGAACTGGAACTTATAAGTCAGGAAAAGATCAGCTTCTTGTAAATTCAAAAAGTGAAAGTTATATCAGTTATGCAGATTACGCCATTGCAGTTTTAGATGAAATTGAAAATCCACAGCATATAAACGAACGTTTTACTGTCGTTGGTGAAGCAGAGTAGTAGTGACGACATAAAAGCAGGTTTTATGTAATCGAATAATCTTAAAGGGAGTATATATTATGAATAAAAAAGATCTCGCTCTTATCTATGTGTGGGATGCATACTGTGGCTGGTGTTATGGGTTTTCGAAGAGCCTTCAAGCATCACCCAGAATTACCCCTGAAAGTTTTATCTGGAGGTCTTCTTGTAGGTGATAAAAAGCTACCAATAGCTTCTTTCCCACACATTCCAGAAGCAAATAAAAGAATTAGCCAGCTAACTGGTGCAGAGTTTGGTACCCCTTACCAAGCGTTGTTGGAAGAAGGTATTTTTGTCATGGACTCGGAAGCGGCGGCTAAAGGTTTGTCTGCATTGCGATTCTTCGCACCAGAACGTGCCTATTATTTAGCCTCGTCAATGCAACGTGCGTTTTATTATGAAGGTAAGAGCCTTAGTGATCCCACAACTTACGGAGAAATTGCTATTGCAAATAATCTTGATCCAAAGGCAGTTTTGGCACGATTTGAAGACATGGCTTCTACTGAGGATGCACACGCTGACTTCGTGAAAGTTCAGCAGCTTGGTACCCAAAGCTACCCTACTTTGCTTTTGCAAAAAGGGGACGAATTTATCGGGCTTGGTGTAGGTATTATGACTGCGGAGAAGATAGAGGCTCGTCTCGAAAGTGTCATTTGATAAATTTCTCTTTAAAAGCATAATTGAACTTGACCCGACCATCTTCCATTAGAATGGTCGGGTTTTCAATATAAGAATTATGCAATACCGAAAGTGCAGTCCATCTTCAGCAGCCACTAATCTTCAACAAGCGGGCGCAATTCTTGAATAGGAATTGCGACTTTTTCAGTTAAAGGGCCATTATCTGGAATAGGTAAGAGGATTTTTAGGAACTGAATCGAAGCTCAAAATTATTAAATTAATGAGGCTGGTTAACTAAAAAAGAAGAAATAAAAAAGAATCCAACTTTGAATTCTCTACTTGAGGAAAATTTGCAATTGATTATTTTGATCGAGTGTTGCGAGTAAAATCTCACAAATTTCTACGTTATAAGTTGTCTTTATATTATTTTTCAGAGTTTCTTCATTGTAGGGTGAATTACTTAACACTTCATAATTAATCTTTCCCTCTTTTATAATCGTAGTTGGATATGAAAATGGTTGGGATGTGATATTGAGATCTGACTTCGTTACAGGCTGATGTTCTGGAGATAAAAAAATTGAAATTTCACCATCTGGTTCCCATAAAGCTAAGGCAACCTTTTTTACATCTTCTATACTTTGTTTTCTCATCTCAGATAAGACATCATCAACTGAAATTCTTGCTTTTTTTAAATTCTTTAAATTAATTTCACCATTCTTAACAAGAGTGAGTGGCGGAGGTGCAACAAATTCTCTAAATGGAATAAACTTATTCATTAAATATATACCAATTAAATAAAGACCGACTAGAACTGACATTGAGATTAATGAACCTTCTAATCCTAACCCTTCATCTGATAATGGATGCGCAATTATATTTCCAATTATTAATGCCATTGCAAAATCAAGTAATCGTAGTTGAGAAATAGAACGTAACCCCATTATTTTGACTATAAAAAATAAGAAGAAAAAGGCGACAATTGCCCTTATTGCCCATTGAAATGCAGTTAAAGATTCTTGCCCATAAAAAAAGTCCACAGTGTCACATCCTTCGTACCAACCCTTTTACTATTATCACCTAAATTTCAAAAATAAATCTAAAGTAATTTTCCGCTGTCCGGGCATATCTGTGTTCAGGCTTCAGTATAAGAAAAATGTTGTAAAGCCAAGTGTGGGCTTCTAAACAAACATATCTAAGTTTCAGTATTGTTATTTCGCAATCGTACAAAATAACGATTTTCATTTTTATACCAACATAAGCAAAGGATAAACCAACTATAGCCAAGCAACCAACCAGCTATTACATCAGAAGCAAAGTGACGTGCCTCTGTTATACGAGAAACCCCAATTAATAAAGTTATTATAATGGATGTTATCCAAACGATGAGTGAAGCCCTCTTTGATTTGAAAGTTCGGTTTGTTACATATGCGATTGTAAATAAATATAACAAACCATGCACTGCATGGCCTGAGGGAAAACTAAAAGTGGAAAATTGATCCACAATATCAGGACGAGGTCGTTCAATTAAGCGTTTTAAAAATTGATATAATACATATCCTCCACCCACGGAAAAAACTACAAAAACCATTAATTTATAGTCTTGTTTGCGAATCCAAATAATGATTAAGAAAATTATTGAGACAGCAAAAATAAACTTAGTTTCACCTAAATAATGAAACATTGTAATGAATTTGTTCCCATATATTAAATCTGATACTCCCCTGTCAAAAGCGTGGATGAGTGGTGTTTCATAGGTAGTCCATAAAATACAGAATACAACGAAAGTACAAACAGCTAAAACATATTGCAACTTGTTCATTTTTTTATTCCTTCTAACAAATTATACTTAGGATTTAATAATGTCAGCAGGACCGCCACTAGAAGAAAAAAGACGGAAAATATAGAACGAAATATTACTATGATAAAACTTCGCACTTTTGTCCTCCATTTCGGGAAATATATCTTATTATGGCTAAGCTTGAAAGAAATATACTTTTAATGTTACAGGTGGTGTTGGTCTAAAAGGATGTAAAGTTTTTTTGTTGAAGTTATTAAACTAAAGGTAAAGTTACTTGGGTTGAACCATTCCAAGTTCTTAGAATGATGACTTGGATTAAAAATGTTAATAATGATCTTCAACAATCGGGCGCGTTTGTGGAGTAACACAGGTTGAAAATAATCAAACTTTTTATAATAAGTAAACAAAAAAGTGCTAAAGAAGCATCCATTTTGATTGATCTTTTTTCAAAATGGATGCTTCTTATTAATCTTAGTGTAAGGATTTACAGATGTTTTTTGTTCAAACTTTATTTTAAAGCTACATTTATATCTCATTAAGAATTTTTTGTAGGGCAGTTACATATCCCGCCTTAAATACCCGAATGCCGTTTGCTTTTACTCTGCCATAATTATCGGTAGTCCATCCCTGATGGTTCATAAATTCGTTTGATATGGCATTTCTAAGAGCATCTATTTCGGTATCTGTCAGTTTATAAGAAAGCTCGACCATAACGACATCCTTATTTTTGCTTAGATCGTTTATTGGACGCATATCAATCGTAAAGGTTGTTTGTCCTTTAAGCAGAGAGTTTTCTCTTTTGAGCTTTTTATTTTCTGCCATAAGCATACCAACCAATGCCTTTGTTGTTGGTTCGGAGATACTTGCTAAGATATCATCGTTTACGGTTGTTCTCTTTTCTTTTTTAGGCTTTTTAGTGGTAGTTTTATAGTATTCAGCCCAATGGCTTATCAAAACTCTGTAATCCTCGGCATTTTTGTTCCTAAGTGCCTGTTCACTTGGACCGCCATCATTTGCTATCAGTCTGGCTATAGTGCCAATGGAAAAATCTTTTATGTCAGACTCGGCCTGTTTTTTTACAGGCATTATTTATGAGTTCTAAAGTTTTCTTTTTCCTTGTAGAAGCGTTCTCATAAAACTTTGAGAATAGTTCATCTGGATGCATGTCCATCATATATCCTCCAATACATAAATTATTCTTGATCAATAGTAGAACTATCTATATTGATAATAAATTACTGTTAAAAGTCACAGATTTAAGTTCATCAACAAACTCATTCTCAAACCCGATTTCTTCAAGTTTCTTACGCCCGATTGCATAAGGAATAGCATCTTTTAAACTACCTGCACGATTGATCAAAAGCCTCATGAATTGATTTCCTGCAATGAGCTGTTCTTCTTCTGTTAACGAGAACATAACGGGCGTTTTATTGTTATTTTTTAATGTTAAATCTATAATTTGAGACCTTTGAAGAACTGCCTTGCTTGCATCTGTTTCAGGAAACAGTTCCGCCCCATTACAGATGATTTGAAGCTGTTCGAGTTCATGTTCAATGTTATTAATAGAAATTCCAACATCCAATATAGAACCTACGGTAACAAGCTGAAATCCATCATCAGAAGATGCTTCTTTGATTAACTTCATGCACTTATCAATAAGACGAAGAGTGGCATTATAATCGTTTGCTAGCTTATCATTCTTCTGTATCTCCTGTGCAAATAATTGCTCATATTTAAGCAATTCATGATGTTTTGTAAATATGGTTCCATTCAGTTCACATTCATATTTTTCATTTTCTAAAAGTTCTATATCATGCTGATATTTCATCACTCGTTTTCCTGTTTCGCCCATATTGTAGCCTATGGTATTAAAATGATGCACTAAGCCCGGAAGAAAAGCAGGACTAGTTACGAACCATCTACATCTGACACAGTTCTGCTCTGGAAAACCCGGAACAACACCATAAGTGATTTTATCCGTATCATCATTAACATATGTGCCACCTGAATCGCATCCAAAACCGCCTCTAGGACAAATTCCTTTATCACTTAAAACAATACTTGCACCTGATTTTTGAGCGTTGATTACTGCCTGATAAGCTATTGGGTCATTGGCAGCTACACTTGTTTCTAACTGTTCATACTTTGCATCTCTAATAAATCGATCAAAAGCTTCTTTCTCATTTTCAAGAATGCTCTTTTCAGCCTGATTCATTGTATCTGTAACATATGAAATACCTAATTTTGTATAATAAAGAGTCATAATGAGTCTTGCGTGACCTGCGATAGCCTTTGAAAGAATAGGCATGGGAACTCCACCTTCAAGAGCATAGGCAGTTATAAGTGATACTCTGAGTGAATGAAGGGGATAATAAGTTAGATCTTGACGGTCTGGACGTACAAATTTTAATGTCTTTTCTTCTTCGGATGATGTATTTTCTTTAAGCTGAACCTCAAGCTGTTTAAGTGTCTTATACCAAAAAGTATTCGATCCGTTTACTCCTATTGGCAAGTGTTCCTGTCCTATTGAAGTAGGATTTCTAAAAAGAAATGTGATTTCCCCCATTTGTTTTAAAATCCTCACATCTTTCATAAATCCTAAGTGGTTTCCTGTCATTTCCGTCCATTTTGCAGGTCGAGAAATAGGATTGTACTTCATCTGCCAATCCCTAAGTTTTGCAAGCCAGTATTGTGCTTCTTCGTACTGCCAAGGAACGTCATAGTCTTTATCGGATTCCTCTTTGGTGATGTCTGCTGTTTTATTCGTGTTGATAAAAAAACCTGTCATTTCAAGCTGCGTTGTATTGTCTATAAATTTACGAAGAACGCCCCTTTCCAAAGGATTTTTTTCTGTCCCTTGACTTAAATGTGAATCATTCTTAATCTATTCTCCAGCCATATTTCGCATAGACTGCACATACTTATAAGTATCCATTTCTCCACTGTCAAGCATACGCACTTGATAAGTTCTCAAAGGAAGAAGGAGCTTTGTCAAAAGCAACACAGTAGTCCCCGGAAACCATATATCATATACTTCTTCAGAAAGTCCTTTTCTTCTCTGTTCATACTTGGAAGTTTTTCTGACCCTGTAAACACAGTCTGTGTCATTTTCATCAATAACTGACTTATCAACAATGAACCAATCACCACCTGTACTTGAATCGCCTACACTTTGTGCAAATTTCAAGTCTTGAAAGCAGGTTGCATTTGGAGGGCAAAGTATATTATGAAGGTCTTTAATGTATCGATAAGGCAGGACATTCTTATCTGATTCATTACGTCGCGATGATTTTACAGAGTCTGGTAAGTATTTTGTTAGAGGATTTTTAAATTCTGCCGGAGTAAGCTTGTTTCCTAAATCATCTTCAACCGAAAACTTCTCTTCAATAATCCAGTCAACAAATGCAACAATCTTTTTTGCTTCAGTTAAAGCATAGGATTGTAAGTCTCTTTCTGCATAAATAATCTCGTAAAAATCTGGGGTGTCATATTCTATTGAAATGAACTCCTGCACAGACCTAGTGATGTTATAGGGAATAACATATTTCTTAAAGAAGTTTGATAGAACTGAAAGTGCTTTGCTTTTGCCTCTTACAACCGTTTTTATCCATTCCGTGGCATATTCATTCCATTGCTGTAAATCAGCATCATATTCTAAAAGCCATTCGAGGCTTTCACTCCTAGACGTTCCATGAACCTTTAACTCAAGTTCTCTTTTCTTGGCTTTTTCCTTTAACTGTTCGTAAGCCCGTAATCAAACAACGCATATAAAATGCCAGGCACCTCCGGTACTCTAAATGTATCATTCAAAGGAGGTGCCATTCTTATGCCAACAAACGAATTAACCATTGTTCCCGTCAAACTCGATCCTCTTCCAGTTGAAACTTCTTCGCTCCATTCTAGCCAATACACTGCTGAGCCAAGTTGTGTAATTAAAACCGATACGGCTGAAGTTTTCTTCTTCAATGGCGTAGATGAGCACATTATCCATACCATTATGAAGGAGCTGAACAGTCGATGAAGCATGATTTTACCAGTGTGGAAAACATCTACATCATATGTGGCAAGACCGATATGCGTAAAGGTATTGATGGTCTTGCAACGCTCATTCAAGATTCTTTCGAATTGGATCCATATAGCGACTCTATCTTTCTGTTTTCCGGATGGAGCAAGGACCACTATAAATGTTTGTATTTCGATGGAGATGGCTTCGCCATACTTTATAAACGATTAGATAACGGCCAACTGCAATGACCAAAAGATGAAAAGGAAGTACGAAATCTTTCGCAGCAAGAGCTTCGCTGGTTATTAGAAGGACTATCCCTGCAACAGCCGAAGGCCATTGCAAAATCTGTAAAAAGTGTCTTTTAATCACGCTATCCTAAATGGTATAATCATCCATACATTATACTGAACGAAATGCGGTGAATGATTTGGAGAACACTTCTACTACAACCGATAAAGTGGTTCAACTACTAGAAGAACAATTAACGTATTTGAAACAACAAAACGGAGATTTATCGCAACAAAACAATGACTTATTAACACGAATTGAAGCGTTAACGGAACAAGTTCGCCAATTAACGAAAGCTTTATATGGATCTAAATCAGAAAAATCCAAATATCAAGCACCAGACGGACAAGGCTCTTTATTTGAAGACGATCCGTCTTTTAGTGAATCTGAGCAGACAGAAGAACAAAGCACGGAAACCGTTCGCTATACGGTAACCCGTAAAAAAACGAATAAAAAGCGAAATGATTCGTTTCGTGATGACATGGAAGTAGAAGAAATTCACCATCACCCGGCTAACATGATATGTGACTGTTGCCTTGGTGAAATGGTAGAATTCAGTTCCAAGATGGTACGTGAAGAAGCGAAATTCATTCCAGCTACCATGAAGCGTGTACAACATATTGAACACGTGTATGAGTGCAAAACGTGTAAAAAAGATGCGACACAAAAAGCACAAATTAAACGTGGGAAAGCACCACAAGGTGCCATTCAACAAAGCATTGCCGCTCCCACTGTTTTAGCGAAGCTTATCTACGATAAGTTTGTCCAGTACCTGCCCCTTTACCGTCAGGTAAAGGAGTGGGAACGATACGGTCTAAATACAAACGACAAGAATTTATCCAATTGGGTGATTCGCGTAGCGGAAGATTGGCTTCAACCGCTTTATGACCTGATGAAGCAACTGTTAACGGCGAAATCAGTGCTGCATGTGGACGAAACTTACGCACAAATACTCAACCGTTCAGACGGAAAGCCCGGCCAATCGAACGCCTATAACTGGGTATGTCGTAGTGTACTAAGTGAAGGTCCTGTGATTGTTCTATTTAAAATTGCGCTATCACGAGGGCGAGCTGTATTAGCAAATTTAATTGCGGGATTCAAAGGGACTGTGATCTGTGATGGCTATTCCGCCTATGGTCAATTACCTGAGATTGAGTTCGCCAATTGTTGGGCGCACGTACGACGTTATTGGCTGAAAGCCGATAGCAAGAATGGGCAGATAGGTGTTGAGTACTGCGACCGGCTGTTTCATATCGAGCGTAAAATCAAACACCTTTCACCAGAAGAACGTATGTAAGTTCGCCAGCAAGAAGCGAAACCTATCGTAGAAGAATTCTTCGATTGGATTGATCGTTCCCCTTTCTTCGGGAAAAATGCGATTGCGAAAGCAGCAGAATATACCTTGAGTAGAGCAGCTGAGCTAAAGGTCTTTCTTGACAATGGGCATGTCGCAATAGATAACAATCCTGCTGAAAATGCCATTCGTCCAAATGTGATTGGTCGCAAAAACTGGCTTTTCTCTGTGAGTGAAGCAGGTGCCAAGGCGAATGCCATCTGTTTAAGCTTGGCTGAAACAGCGAAAGCAAACGGGATTGATTTTTATCAGTATCTGGTGAAGTTGATAACGGAGCTACCTACTTTACCGATTCATCAACAGCCTGAGATTTTACATAACTACATGCCTTGGTCAGAAAATATTCAGACCACATGTGCAAAATAGCCAGCTAGCTGAAAAAATTTCAACTAGTTGGCCATTCGTCGTGCGTACCGCAAAGGTGCGCTCTTTTTTATATTTCGGGCTTACTTTAGAAGTAGAGAGCTTTCGTGACATTATGCAATCAACTGAAAACAGGGCAAGTAGTTGCCAAGACAGAGGGACAAGGAAGTATCGGTCATTTATCTTGGCATAACATTTAACATGTGGAAATTTCTCGTGAGGAATTAGAACAAACAATGCGATCATTCAAAATCGATACGAAATACTTTCCGAACCCAATTCGAACATCCGATGCTTTTCGTAGAGCTACACAGGAGCTGAAGCATACAAAAGTGCCAACGATGAAGCCGAATGTGTATCTCAATTATTTAACGCGAGAGGTGACGACAGATGCTCAATTTGCGAAGTTCCAAATATTCTACGTGCCAATTTATTAGGTAAATCGAATAGGGAGTTATTTGCTAGCTATCCTGTTAGACCAAGTGCTGGTGAAGAGCTTTCTGCTGCGAATAAACATTAAATTTAACAAATAGCGATGTTATTGAATGCTCACGAAATCCTTAAATGGAAAGTTATCTGATAATTTGTTAGAATACTCTTAATTAACCAATCCACTACTTTACTGTAAGTAGCAGCTGTCATATCTCCTAGAGAAGATTCAGTTTGAACGCAAGTTAGGTTTCTGCTGGAATTTGGCATGAAATTGAATAGTACCGCACCTTTATTTGGTGTGCCTATAAGTCGAATGGACATTACGTCTATTCGGCTTTTTTGCGTTTAAAAAAGCGAATGGTTGATTAAAAAGTTCAAAGGAGGAAGTAAAATGGGCAATGTCATGGAAATCAGGGACTACTTAAATGCACAGTTTTTTGAGCGTGAGGCGGAGGTCGATGCCATTTTAACCGCCGTTCTTGCGAAGCAGCATACGCTTTTGATCGGACCAGCGGGAACAGGGAAGTCAGCACTGGCAAGTGAGCTTCATCGTTGTATTGACGGACTTGGTTACTTCCAGTGGCTATTGACGAAATTTTCAACACCAGAAGAAATTTTCGGTCCCCTGTCGCTTGCTCGCTTAGAAGAGGACCGGTATGAGCGTAATGTAGAAGGGAAACTGCCAACGGTGCATCTCGCTTTTTTAGACGAAATCTTTAAAAGCAACAGTGCCATTTTAAATGCGCTGCTGACAATGATTAACGAGCGCATCTTTTATAACGGCAGCGATATTGTAAGAGCGCCTTTAATGAGCGTCATTGGTGCATCGAACGAGTACCCGGAAAGTGAGGGGCTTGAAGCGTTGTTTGATCGGTTTCTGTTACGTATGGAAACGAGCTATATCCAGTCAGACCAGACGTTTCTGCAAATGCTCGTTCCGAATAAAAAGATCGCTTTGCCAAAGATGACGCTGGAGGAATTAGAGGATGAACAGTTTGCGGTAAGTTTAATTGATATCCCGCGTCACATATTGGAAAAGCTAGTGGTCGTGCGTGGGGATTTAAAGAATGAAGGGATACAGGCATCAGACCGCCGCTATAAGCAGAGCTTGTCTGTATTGCAGGCGAAAGCTTATTTAGATGGTCGCCAAGCAGTGAAGTTATCAGATATGCTACTGCTTCAGCACGCCCTGTGGGAAACACCGGAGCAGCAGGAGCTGGTAAAAGAGATACTGGAGAGCCACTGCTATTTACAAAGTGAAAAGGAACTGACACAGCTTCGCCAGGTATTTAAGGAAATGCACCAAAAATACGGTGTCGTGTTAACGAATGCGGGCAGCTTTAATGACCAGGAAATTGCTGAGGGGAATTTGCAGCTAAAGGAGATCACGTCCCGTACGGAAACCTTAGTTTCTGGAAACCCGGAGGTACAAACGGAAGGCACGGAGATGTTAAAGGACATTCAAACGTTCCAGGCGAAGCTTGCGCAGGCAACATTAGAGATTTAGAGGTGGCGTTTGCCACCTCTATTTTTATAGGAGGGACACATTATGAAACGGAAAAAGGAATCGGTGTTAAATAGTGATTTATTCGATCACTACACGTATGAAAAAATCTATCAGTCTTCTAAAAAACTGCAAGGTATTACAGGACAGCAGGAGTATCCTTATTTTAAAGCACTTCAGCAAGATGTGTGGAGCAGTCTTTATAAGGTGAATCCACAAATTGAAGAGGATGTGGAACAGGAGCTTTTAGGTAATCAAAGGCTCATGCAAAACGTGATGACAGACGAGGCGTACAGTGAATCACGTCCCAATACGACGCTTGACACGCTGTATGCAGCCATTTCCTCACTGCTGTTTACCGAAAAAATTGCAGAGTGGTTAGAGGAAATGAAAAAAGAGCCGGATGTACAAAAAGCATATGAGGACTTACAAAATGCACAGAGTACGGAAGAAAAGCAGCAGGCACACGAGGATTTGGCAAAAGCTTTGGCAACGCTGGGGGAGCAAAGTAAGCCGGGATTCTCAGACGCGGTTCAACAGGCAGGTCCTGTAGTCAAAGGCGTAAAAGCATTACTTGCAGGGCACGGGCACAAAATGCAAAATATTCCCCTGAAGCAGCAGCAGGCGTTAGCTGAAAGTTTACTGGATAACCCGAGGCTCACGAAAATTGCAAATGAGATTGGTCGATTTCAGATGCTGTCAAGCGGCTTTAAAAAGACCAAGGTGAAACAGGCACCGGGTGTTGCGGATATTACACAGGGCGCTGAACTAGAGCATGTATTAGCCAGTGAGCTTGCCGGGCTAAGACACCCAATATTAAAGCGCCAGTTTCGGAAAAAATATGTAGAAGGCAAACTCGCAATGTATGAGCATCGAGGGCGTGACGAATCGGGGCTAGGCCCCATGGTTATCTGCTTGGATGAATCTGGCTCCATGCGATCCCGTATCGACGAAGCAAAAGCTTTCACGCTATCCCTTTTACTAAAGGCAAAAAGGCAAAAGCGTGATGTTGTCGTCATTCGTTTTGATGATGGAATAGAGCTACGTGAGTTTCCGAAAGGTCTCGTAACGGAGAACGAGCTCGTACAATTTGCTACCAGCTTTCTAGGGGGCGGTACAAACTTTGAGAAACCTTTAAAAGAAGCGCTGGCTCATATTGAAAAAAGCATGTTTAAGGAAGCGGATATTGTTTTTATAACGGATGGGGAGGCAGATCTGACACCGCAGTTTTTAACGAACTTTCAAACGGTAAAAAAGCAAAAGGATTTTTACACGTACGGCATTTTAATCGGAAGCGCCCAGGCTTCACTGGCAGTTTTCTGTGATGAGGTGGCGAGTGTAAAGCATTTAAAGGAAAGGGGGGTCTTACAAATACTACGGAACATTAATTGACAAACATATTAATACATTAATTTATAAACATATTAATGTATTAATATATCCGATTAATCCTTTTCGATTAATCGGAACCTACATAATCAGCACTGTTATGGGGGGACGGTACGCCACTTGGCTCTTTCAGTTTTAGAATTTCCCACATCAGACGGAGCTGCTGCACCTGCGTAGCGCTAAGCTGTTCAAGTTCCTCTTCAAGCCAGTGTCGAAGCGCATCATTCGTTAAATTTTCAAGCTTTTTTTGATAGCTGGTCTGGTAGTCAGAGGCTTTTTCCATTACATACAGCATTTCTGCATTATAGCGGTTGTATTGCATGTTTTTGAGCAAGATTTCCTGCGAACCCAGCAGTTCATCGAATCCTTTATTATAAAGAGCAGCCAATTTAATTAAGCTGTCGATTGTCGGAACACTGCGACCAGATTCATAGTAGGAGTAGGCAGAGGGGGTCATCCCTAAATACTCGGCTACATCCAATATGCGTAAGCCGATTTCTAAGCGAGATTGCTTCAGACTATGACGAAGGTGCTCCCGGACTTCCTGTATATCAATTATGCCGTTCATAAAGCCACCACCTTATTAGTCAGAATATTTTAAAATTATTTTACAACAATTTCAGTATTGTTACAAATATTAAAGATATTGTATATTTACCATTTATACCCCGTAATTTTTTGACAGCCTCAGAAAATTACTATATAATTCAGAATAATCAAAAGATACTTAACTTTAATTTATTTTTCTGGCTAAAAATTTTACAGACTTAACTTTTAATTATGTAAAAGGGGTGAGAAAGATGGGCTATTTTGCTGTATGGGTGAAAACAGGGAAAGAAATAGCAGTGCAACAGGAATTGTTATCGCGTAATCTGCCGCAGCTTACGTCTGTCTTTGCGATGGATCGATTTACAGCCGCTGTTCCGTCTGCCCATCTGTCATCCTCGGCATCATTTTTTGAGATTGATGTGGGCGATTATTTGCATAAAGAGCATATTCGAGAAACGTTGCAGCAGTTACGCCAGACGTCTCTTCACTTTGCAGATACAGAATTGGATACACGCGAGATGATGCAAAGCTACCGCAGGACACTGCATGCATTAACAGAGGATTTAGAAAAGGCACGAATGGGTACCGAGATGCCTTATTTACCTGGCTATATCTTAATTGATATAAATACCGAGCAGGATGAACTGGATGCTGTTTTATGGCATCAAATTAAAGAGATTCCAGATGTGATTGGATTTCCTTCACAATATGCTCTACCGGAAGACGAGGTTTTAGCGATGTTTGTTACGCTTGCACCTAGTCCTGTTTTCCCTGTGTCAAAAATAATTACATGGTTATCAACTTCCCTAGTACCTTCTTCAATCCGTTTCTTTGATCAAGTTATGGAGCGCTTAGCAAGGCTGCGGCTCTTGCATTTGTATATACGAAAGAGGAGGATCACTTGCTGAGTCGGTCTTGCTAAAACGGTGAAGGGGTAGTAGGGGAGATGATTCGTTACTTTTTGGATTCGGCTATATTTATTTTTCTCGAAAGATAAGCTTTTCGGGAAATGGCGGAGCACGCCCTAAAAACTTACTCAATCTGAGGTGAAAATAAATGCAGACAGAATGCCCTGCTATCCATCAGCTAATGAAGCTTCTACAAAAACATGTAGAGCAAAAGCAGCTGATGGATAGTTTTTTGTTATATCTAGAAAACAGAGCAACTGGTAAGGACTGTGAACGGATGGCGAAGTATTTTATCGCGCATACGGAATATTTTCCGTCCAGCGATTGTGTATATACCTATATAAGCCTTCTTCAATACGAGCAAAAGCTTGTGGAAGAAAGGCTTATTTTAATTGTGGAAGGCTTGACAGGACAAGGGCTAATGCAGCTCTTAAGTAATAAATAAATCAATAAACCAATAAAAAAATTAATTAATTAATACATTAATGTATTTGTGTATCGGAAAGCGAGGTGATCAGAGTGAAAGGACTATTTCTGTTTATTTTCGGTTTTTTAACGTTTTTATTTGTCGGAGTTATTTTACTTGAGAGTTTCCCTAGTCTTCAGCCGGTATGGGATGAATTTAAATCCTTGGTTTCCATTACTTATAACGAGGTGAAGCTAGAATACGGTGCATTGGCCGCAGGGGTGATTGCCGTTGGTATTATTACACTTGCAGCAACATCGTTAAACAAACGGTAGATGAGAGGTGATGAGATTGAATTGGTTTCAGAAAGTCGCAACTAAGCTTGAAAAGGTCTCTGCTGGCATAAAATCTGATGTAGCCGTAACAAAAGAGAAACAACAAATGAAGAAAGCCCGGGTAAAACCGAGAGGCTACTTCATGCGAAAGCTGGGGGTAGCACTATTTTGGTTCGCCTTTTTCTTTATGCTATTTGTCATCGGCAACAGCTTGCTTGCCCCGGACAATGTAGAGAGTGAGGAGGATACAGGCAGTGAGGCTGTGAAGGTAACCTCCATTGAGGCAACGGAATTTGCCAAACGCTTCGCGAAGGCTTTTTATACGTGGGAGCCAAGTGAGCATGTCAATACAGAGCGTGAGGAACAGCTCGCTCCGTTTTTAGGTAAAAATGTAGAGCCTTTTGCAGGACTGGATATTACAGGGGCAATGTGGAAATCTGCGGTACGTGCTGTTGAAGTAAAAGAGATAAAGGCGATTTCAGATGAGACAGCGCATATCACACTTCGTGTTTCACAGCTGGTAACCGAAACACATAAACAAGATGATACGGCGACAGCAATGGTAGAAATCTCTAAGGAAGAGCAGGAAACAGAAGAAGTCATTAAATATGTAGTGGTTCCGGTTGCTTATGCGGGGGACCAGTTTTTTGTTTATGCAAATCCGATGTTTACGTATGTGAATGAAGGGGTGACGAAAGGATCCGTAGCATACCAGGATTTAAAAGAAGCGCCCATTGAAATGGTGCAGGAAATCACAGCTTTTCTACCGACATTTTTTAAAGCGTATACAGTGGACTCACAGGAGCAGCTGAATTATTTATTAAAAGAGGACCGTTTGGTGACAGGTCTAAATAATTCAATGGTATTTGAGGAAGTGGTCAGTACGAAAGTGTATGTCGGGACAAATGGGAGCTGGCTTACATTCGCAACGGTAAAGCTGACAGACCCGACAACGAAGCTGCAAACGAAAACCACGTATCAGCTGGAGATTGTAAAAGAAGCATCGCAGCTTGTCGTAAGTGGCTTTAATAACTACGGAAATATGAATGTATTAATTGATTAATAGTTTAATGGGTTAATGGATTGACAGAAAAGGAGCTGAGGAAATGGATTTATCAACGTTATTCGAATGGCTAAAGGAACAAGCAGGCTACGTATTAATGATTATTGGGATTATCATTATTTTAATAACCGCAGCACAACGACGCTGGACAGCAATGATTGGTGCAATTATTGCCATTGCATTTATCGGGATCTTTGTACTCAATCCGGAAATTATTAAGGGCTTGTCAACGTGGTTAAATGACAAAGTAAATCTAGGCGGATAAGGAGGCGCTTCTATGAATAGGCAACGTCTATCCCTACTTGTATTGAATGACTATCTGAAGTTTGACCGAAAAATCTACCAGTTCATGGGCTTTTCCTTTGGACGGGCCATTAAGGTGAAAACGATAGTGTACTTCTTTTTGGCACTGGCTACCGAGCTGCTGCTATTTTTTGTACCTGTTGTTTCGGGCTTTCTAAAAATGCTGCCGGAGGTATTTCTGCTCATTGTTCCGTTTACGGTTGCTTACTTACTGTCAGACATTGCGACTGAGGGACGTTCCTCGGTACATTATTTCCGTTCCGTTTTACAGTATACATTCAGAAAACAGCGCAAGGTCACGTATTGCTATGGCAGGGAAATTGCAAAGCCAACCGTCTATCAGTTCCGGGAAGTCGTGACACTGAACTTTGCAGCAGTCGATCCGTATTACGAAAAACGCGCACTGGCACTGGAAAAAGCAAAGGTAAAGGAGGAAAACCGCAGACAAAAGCGTCTGGCGAAAATGCCAAAGAAAAAAGAGGCGATGCCGGTGCTTCCTGCAAAAGTAGAGGAAGCACTATTAACCCCCGTTCTACAGCCGAAAGAGGAGCCGGCTTTAACATTTCGCTTAAGAGAGGAGGAGTAGTGTGGTTGCCATACTAGATTATCCGGTAAAGCATATTGACGGAAATTTGATTTTTGGAGCTGATGGCACGGTTACGGCGTATTACCGACTAGCGGGCTTTAACTATGAATTTTTAGATGACGAGGATAAATTTATCCCGTTTCATTCACAGCTTGCATACCTGTTTAATAACCGCTACGACCTGCATTTCATCTCGGAGCCGTTCCCGACAAATATCGATACGATTTTAGCGGACACCATTGCAAGCATGAAACGGAAAGACTATCCGTTAAAGGGAGCTGGCTTGCAGTACTTTGACTATTTACGTGTGTATTTTGATGAGCAAAAGCTTAAAAAAGAAACAAGCGAGTACATTCAGTATATTGGCGTACAACTGGACCCTTCGAAAAATAAATACAGGGACGGCAATATCGGTGTCACCGTTTTTCAGTCGCTGAAGGAGCTGTGGAAAGGCTTAAGCGTAAGTGTGAATAAAGCAGCCGGTGTCGCGAGTAATGAGCTGTTGCAGGCGGAGATTAATGCCTGGCATGACCAGGCGGACCTTCTAAAAGAGCAGCTGCAAGCGGGCTTTTTATGTAAGGTTGAAAAAGCCGGAACGGCAGAGTGTGTTTATTTGCTTGAAAAGGAGTTTTCGGTTACATCGAGCAATGCAGAGGTTACAAGCCGGGAGGAATTTCGCAGTGGCGAGGTTGTAGAGGGCTATGAAGAATTAAATGGTGAGTCAATCACTTACCAAAAAGTACGTACAAACCCACGCGACTTTTTAGAGCTGCAAGGCACAAATATTGAAGAGTACACGGCAACATCATTGAAACTCACAAAGCTTGATACGTCCGACGAGGAACAAACGTACTTTACCAAATATTTAGTTGTGCATGCGATGGACAATGAAATGAGCTTTCCGCATAACGAATGGCTCTACCTGCTTCAGTCACGTTTAGGGTTCCCTGTGTCAACAAGTATTCGGGCGTATCATCAATCGAATGAACGTATCGTGAAGCGCCTGTCGAATAAACGGCTAGAGTTTATTGATCAAAAGCAGGAAGCCTACAAGGCAGGAGCAGATACGGACCTTGCCCTGCATCAATCCGAGCAGGGGGCTATTCAAGCAGAAGCTTATTTTCAAAAGACCGGTCAGCCGGCCTATGCCTGTTCCATTATTTTTAAGGTCGGGGCAGGTAACCAAAAGGATTTAAGCCTGCGGGCTGAGCAACTGAAGCAGGAGCTTTTGAAATACGGCATGAAGGTCGTCAGTCCGTTTGGTGAGCAAATGGCTCTTGCGATGGAAAAACTGCTTGGTTCAAGACAAATTAACACCGATTACAAAATTGAAGCAGAATCAGGTGTACTTGCAGCGATGATGTTCGGGGCTACAACCTCCGTTGGCGATAACCGGGGCTTTTATATCGGGTTTACAGACCGGTTGAAACGTCCTGTATTCATTCAGCCGGACTTAGCTGCCAAAGCCTATAATATCGGCAATTTAGAGGATAGTATTTCTGCCATTGTCGCCGGGGCAACGGGGAAGGGGAAATCATATTTCATGAACCTCTATACGACACTTTCCGTTTTAACCGGTTCACAGGCATTGATCGTGGATCCCAAGGGTGACCGTAAACACTGGGATAGCCTGCCGTTAATCGATAAAGAATACATTTCAAAATGGACACTCGGGAGTGAGCTATCGGATAAAGGTTGTTTAGACCCGTTTCGTACATCGGATTCGATTGAAAATGCGAAGGCAACGGCAAAGGACATTCTGGCCTACCTTGTCGGGGTAGACCTCCGTGATACGGAGTACCAAATGCTCGCACTTGCTGTGGAAGCTGTTGCGACCGAGGAAGACCCGTGCATCGGTGCAGTGATTACGCATTTAGAAGGCATGCTGGAGGATAGTGAGGCAAAAATGTCGGAGAAAAAGCAGCAGGCGATTGAATCCCTCGTTGATATTTTCCATTCCCTGCGTAATGAAAAGCTCGCCTCATTATTATTTGGTGAGGTCGGGCAGGACTATAAAGTGCTGAAGGTGGACAAGCCAATGCAAATTTTAATGGTGGAGCATTTAAACTTGCCGGATACGGACCAGACACAATCCGGAAAGCTTTTGCCTTCCCAGAAATTATCCGAGGCGATCATGATCTCCATTACCGCCTTTACGCAGCAATATATGTTTCGTCAGGACCGAGGCATCCATAAAATCATCCTGCAGGACGAAGCTAGCTCGATTGATGCCAATCCTTCAGGTCGTCGGATGATGGATTTCATCATCCGGAAAGGACGTTACTATAACACGACGCTTTTAAAGGGCTCGCAAAATGCAACGGACCATGGCAATGACGTGGCCAATGTCGGGATGAAATTTTCCTTTGGTTTACGTAAATCAGAAGAGGCACGTGAGATGCTGAAATTCCTGAACCTGCCTGAAACGGAAAGCAACGTGCAACGGTTACGAACATTGGAAAAGGGGCATTGCCTATTCCAGGATATTTACGGACGCACCACAACGATTTATATTGACCCGGTCTTTGTCGAGTTCGAACGTGCCTTTGACTCCTCAACAGCAAGCGAAGAGGAGCGTCAATACGAACAGAGTAAATAAAAACATTAAACAATTAATACATTAATGTATAAATAAACATATTTATTAATGCATTAATTAATGGAGGTAGCTGCATGAAAAAATATGTGATGTATTTGCTCATTCTAGTGCTGCTATGCATTCCACAAGGTGTTGATTCGGCTTTGATTCAGGATAGAACGCCGGTTGATAATGTATATGATACTAATAATCATGGTCGTTATAAGGGAACTGAGGTTTATTATGATTTAGATATTGTTGTAGATAGTGAAGAAACAGGAGTTACGGATTGGATGTTTAATCCGTTTGATACGTTAAGTGGTGAAGGTACTAAGCTAATCGATTTAGCGCTTTTTAAATTTGTAGAAGGTTTATTTATGTTAAACGTATTTCTAACAAATGTATTGATTGGCATTATGGAATTTGCGTTAAATAGTGCGGACGTATTAAACCAACTAATATCTCGTATAGCGATTACTGTTTCAGCGTTTACAGGAATTACGAATGGTAATTTTTCTTCTTCGGGTTTATTTGGCGGAACAATAGGTGTTATTTGTGTCATAGTTGTGATTTATGCGTTGTGGCAGTTTGTCACGAAACGGGAGAAAATAGCAGCTTTTGGAACAATTGCACAGTCTATTATTGCTTTTACAATTTCACTACTCATCTTTTCGAATTTTTCTGGCTTTTTACAGGGAATGAATTCAATGAGTAATGAGGTTTCTGTTCTATTACTTCCAAATGAAAACCAAGAAAACCAAACAACACAATCATTAATGTATGATAATATTTTCAATTCATTTGTTCATGTACCTTACTTGATGTTGCAGTATTCGACTACAAATGAATTAGATATTACGGAGGAACGAATTAAAAATCTATTATCGAAAAAGCCTAATTCAGAGGAACGAAATGAAGTAGCAAAAAAAGAAATTGAAGAGTATGGAAATTTTACGATGCATTCATCGAACTTAGTGGAACGATTAATTTTTGTTTGTGTAGCAATTTTAATCAATGCGTTTAATTCAATACCCGTACTCTTATTGGCACTGAGTATTATACTCTGCCAGTTTTGGTTTATGTTAATTGCAATGTTAGCACCTTTTGCATTACTTTGGTCAGCTTTACCTGAACAAATAGGTGTCTTGAAACGCTTCTTTTTTGAACTATGTATTCCGCTGTTTATTAAAATTGGGTTGGTAATAATGACAATCTTTTTATTTGGATTAACTGAGATTATTTATGGATTAAATACGCTAGATGGTAGTTTAATTGGTTTTATCACAGCTGGAGTATTGCAATTTATGTTGCTACTATCACTATTTTTAATGAGAAAGCGCATTTTCGATATCTTTTCGAAAGGCTCTGTACAGTTAAGCCAAATGCGAGAAAGCTTTGCGCACGGTAAAGAGAAAGCTTTATCTCCGGTGAAAAAGACAGCAGAAGGTGCTGGGACCCTTGCAGGTGCAGTAGCAGGTGGCATGATAGCAGGTCCACAAGGTGCGGCACTTGGGGCGAATATTGGTAACAGTGCCACGCAAGCTTTAACAGGCAGTGCCGGTGTGGGAAAGTCGATGCAACGCGCATCCTTTTCGGCATATGCCTTAAAGAAAACGATGGATGCCCAGCCGAAAGATAAATTTGGTGATAAGGTAGCACCGAACTTCTTTAAAGAGGTGACTAAATCTAATATGTCCGCAATGGAAAAAGAAAACTTAAGCACTTTAACAGAACTGGGCTTAGACGAACAATCAGCCAAGGAAACGGTTTTGGGTATGCGTAAGGAAGGATTGAATCACCTGAATGCAAAGGATATAGAAGGTTCGGTTCGGCCTTCTTTTGAGCAAGCAGCACAAGATGGAAATCAAAGGAATCCACATGAATATGTACTAAATACACTAAGAGCGTCACAGCGTTCCTCAAGATTTGAGGGCTTATATGAGGAAAGTGAGCATGGGGGTATTAAATTAGGTAATTACAATGCCGTCTCAAAGGGTAAATATCAAGCAATCCCTGAAACAAACATTGTGATTGATAGCTACGGCGAATTGCATCAGCGAGCACGTGTTGATACGTCTGCCATTGAGGGTGATGTAACACTGGAAACAGCATCAACATTATCTAGACAAGCGAGAATTAATGATGTGACGAGTATTAATCAGCATGTGATTCAAAGTGAAAGCATGGAAAGTGAGCAGGCAAAGCCATTTGTCCAGTTGTTTGAGGATAATCAAAAGTAGAGAGGGTGAATTTCATGAAAAAAATATGGATGGTCATGGGATGCAGTCTTTTATTAGCGGCGTGCGGTGATCCAGATAAAGAAGCTACATCAATAGAAACTCCAGTTGCGGAAAGCGAAAATGAATCGACACAAGTAACGGAACCATTAGATGAGGATTACGCAGCATTCTTAGAGCATCATTCTGAAACGGAATTAGAGGATGTTCGAGCAACAGGTGAAAAGTTAATGTATGCATACTACAGTAAGTTAGATACCCAATTGTACAATAAATTAAAGGAACAACTAGTTGTAGGAGCCCAAACAGAAATTGAAGATTATATTGGAGTACTAGATAAAAATAAGGATTACGAAATCGAGAATATTAAATCAGAATATATTCAAGGTTTTGATGCTCCAGAAGTACACATTTTATATACCGTTGATTATTTTGAAGTCAGTAACGGAGATAAGTCGGAGGTTAAAACAAATGAATTTGTTATTACAGCATTAGATTGGAAAGATAAAGAAGGACTTGGTATTTCAAAGTTTGAGGATAAAACTCTTCTAGACGAAAATTCATTATTTAATTAACCACATAAATACATTAACTTATTAAACCATTAATATTTTAATATATTTATTTATTAACTGATTTATAAATTCTAAAGAAAGGATGTGTAAAGGTGCAAAAGCAAACCGAACTCAAAAATGTCCTACATGCACTGGAGGATTTGAAGTCCTACATGATGCTTGAGTTGGCCAAAATGAATGAGGATGATGTAGCCTATCAAAACACGACCATCTATCCTATACCAGAAATTGAAGAAATATCCTTACCTGTGTCTACCGTTAACGGAGAGCAGGTCTTTTTCATTTTGCGTATCTTTTTTGAAGGTGCCCTCCCGCCGTATATAAATCCAAGAACGGCAACGGGACATGATCCTTATTACAAAGATGTGAGAACCTATTATGAAATCGCAACGGATGCTGCCCTTCGAACGAATAGAGAACGTCCTTCTATCACAAAGGCGGTTGTATTTTTACGGCACCATTTTAAGGACCTCATCATTCGGGATTTGGATAACCGGAACCGGAAACTAATTATCGATGCTCTAAGAAAAAATCAGGTGATGGGAGAGGATGCCTGGCAACATTGTTCCTTTTATGAGGAAGGTGTGTTAGCTGAAAAAAATGCGGTGGAAGTGTTTGTAATGGAGCAGCACGTCCTCCCTTATTTTTTACTGCATGAACGCAAGAAAACGGGCTAAATGCATGTCATTTATCCGGCTTATGCTCTTTTTTCTAAATGACACGGGCACCTGAAATTCTAAATGACATGAAAAACACTCGGATACTGCTTGCGATAGTACGGATTTTGGCGCTTCAATACGAATACACTGCCTCCCCCGATTTTCGGGAAGATATGTTGAGTGTTGTCATGTGATGAAAGACGAAACGTACCAGGCACAGATCATACTGGAGGGATCATGTATGGCAGGAAGAAAGAAACCAAACAACAAATATACCATCAAGCAAATCACGGAAACGGACGTAAACATTCTGAAATTGCTTTACCAATACCGGGTGCTGACAGTTGAGCAGGTGAACCAATTTATGGGGCTGTCAGATCACTACATTCGCCGGAAACTAAACCTATTACTGAACACAAATCTCATTTTCAGCAACCCGATTAGTGGTGGCTACAGAGATCAAAAAAGACAAGGCAGTGCCTACCAAATTACCGGTCATGGCATCACGGTTTTACGCGGGCATGGAATAGACGTTCCGCAAAATGCGGATGCACTGCGGATTCCGAAAAAGCAGTTAGTCTATTTACTCACAAGCTATGACATTGCCTTTGAATTGCTGGAGTACGGCTGGACGTTCGAGCAGTCCCGCCATGTAAAATCAAGGCTCAATTTGGATCGCCAGGGTGTACTGCGCGGATTGTTAACCTCCCCAGCCGGAGCGGACTGGTTATTTTTCATCACGCTAAAGGACATTGCGGTGACGACGGTACACAAAATGAAAAAGGATATGGAGAGCTGCGGTCGTTATCGTGAAAAAGTAATTTTCACGAAGGGCTTGCCTGCCTTTAAATTGCTCATCAAATTTTTCATAAAGGAAGAAACCATTCTTCGTTTAGCGGATAGCTGTAAAATCATTCCGCCTTTACTGACAAGTTCCTATCTCCGTTTTATTTCAACGGACGAGGAATTTTTTTCGTTTATCGGAAAGTTAGGCTATCCGGTGAAACAGGAAGATCAGGTGAGACCCTTGGAGCGTTGGAAAACGTATGACGGTTATTGTGCAGTCAACCTAATCGATACGGACTTAGTGAAGGTCTATAACATACTCGGCTATAACAGCTACCATTTAGAACGCATCCGGGGCTTTAAAGTATTTACGACACCGAGTCTGGCTCCGGTACACCAAGAACTGTTAGCCCACCTGCCGCACGTGCATTTTGAGCTAATTGATATTGAGATTTTCGAACAGGAATTAGCTAACTAATTAATCCATTAATATATTAATGGATTAATAAATAAAAACAGAAATAGATGTATGTATAGTGGGAGGTGTATTCCTTTGTATCCTTTAATAGCGGAGTTAGATGAGGTGATGCGTATTGCGGACAGCCCGAAAGCTGTTCTGCTTATTCGCGAGCATTTCACGGAAACCGAGCAGCTGTATTTAAACCAATTGTTTCGGGAGGTCTTTCAGGATGAAGTGCATTTTCTAATTGAGGTAGAAATCAGCCGAAAAAGCCAAAAGTAAATGAGGGAGGAACATGAACCCGAAAATTATTCAGTTTGTTATATACGGCACGGTATTTCTTATCGCCCTTTCTGTCGGAAAATCGATGTTTGCACCTGAGGCGGAACCGGAAAATGTCGAAACACTTACACGGGAAGTTCCACGTGAAACGGGTCATGATAATGATTCACGAAAGATAGAGGAAGAAAAATTAGAAGTCGAAATGTCGAATGACGAGCAAGTCTACACTTTGGACAACCTTTATCATGAAAAAACAATTTTGGCATCGAGGGAGCTGGCTACCCGTTTTGCGCTGTGGCATTTCCCGTACGATGAAGCACCGAAAGATTTTGGTGAAATCAGCAGCTATGTCACCCCCGACGTATGGGAACGCCTGCAAAATGCGCGTCCAACGAATGCGAGCAGAAAGCGTACGCTGACAAGCTATGAAATCTTTGAAGCCTATAATCAAACAAACACGATCCATTGGGTAGTTCGTTTGACGGGAGATGTTTTTGACGAGAAAAATCAAAAAATCGAAACGGTTACCTACGACTATCACATTTACATGATGGAAGACGCCAGTGCACGTCTTTACATCACGGAATTTACTCCTCAGAAAGTGAGCTGAGGCAAATGAAAAAGAGTATAGCTTTACCTTTAGCGGGACTTGCATTGTCACCGCTTTTTATTATGGGCGCGCTTTTGGTTTTTATCATGCTGCTCGTTGCCGTCTTCGGCGGAACGGAGCAAACGTCAGATTTTTATTCAGTCGAAATGTCAGAGCTGGCGGCAAATGAAATCCCGTCGGAGTTTATTCCGCATTACAAAGCAGCAGGTGAAAAATACGGCGTGAACTGGTTACTGCTAGCCTCCATTCACCGGCAGGAAACCAACTTTTCTAGAAATCTGGCTGTTTCTTCAGCCGGGGCACTGGGTCACACCCAATTCATGCCCTGTACCTTTGTTGGCTGGAGCTACCCGACATGCGGAGGCTTGGGCAATGCACCGATTCCGGAAAGCGTATTGACTTCCCCGGGGCAAATCAAAAACTACGGCGGTTACGGTGTCGATGCAAATGATGACGGAAAAGCGGACCCATGGGATCTGGAGGACGCGATTCATACAATGGCAAACTATATCTCCCAGAATTTAAAGGGTGCAACAGAGGAAGAAAAAATGAAGAACGCCCTCTTTATTTACAATCAGTCGGATGAATATGTACAGGAAGTGTTCACACGCTTTATGACCTATTCCAATGGATTTGTCGAACGGAAAATCAGCGCGGGTGCGTTGATTGCCGGCGACATTGCATGGCCGGTCCCTTTTACGCAGCGGATTACGTCCTCCTACCTGGATCCAAACAGAAATAATCATGTAGGAATCGATATCGCAAGCCCTGGGGTTAACGGGACGGAAATTGTCGCGTATATGGCCGGTGTCGTCATTAAATCGGAATATCATTATAAAGTTCTGCCCAGCGGGAAAGCGCTTGGCTGGGGGCATTATGTGCGCATTGATCACGGAAATGAGTTGCATACCATTTATGCTCATATGATTAAGCCTGGTATCCCTGCCGGAACAAAAGTAAAGGTCGGTCAAGTAATTGGTTATGTTGGAAGTACCGGTAAATCAACAGGTCCCCACCTTCATTTTGAGACGCTTGTCAATGGAAAGGCGGTAGATCCGATACCCTATTTAAATAAACTAATAAACTAATAAACTAATAAAGAAATAAATTAATACATTAGTTTATTAATCTATAAAACCATTAATCTATTTGGAGGTGGACAGCTGTGAAATATCTCATGCTGGTAATGGCTGCCTTGCTTGTAGGATGGACAGGTTTTTTGTTTTTTAATCAACATCTGGAAAAACATATTCTCTTTATTTTTTCCGGTGCGGCAATGGTCTGTTCACTCACTGCGATTTTCCTGAACAGAACGAAGGCAAGAATGGTGCCCCTGCTAGTACGCTTTCTTGTTTTCACTCAGCTGATCTGGATCGCGGGCAATTTCGTGGAAAATGGGTGGCGTTATGAAAATTATCTCTCAGCAAAATCAGTCGCCTATCTAACCGTTGTCCTATTATTCGGTGTCAGCCTTTTTATACAGCTCACATGGGTTCGCTTGGAACGAAGGACGAAAGAAAAGCGTGGCAACACACGCCTGCGTCCGGAAGCAAAAAAAAGACCAAAGCTGCCAGCGAGTGATTTGCAGCTTACACTGGGTCGCTCAGTGGAACGGAAATAAATTAACTAATTAATACATTAATCAATTTATAAATGGAGTTGAATCTGCATGAACCTGACATTGGACCGAAAACGGCAGCTGGCTCTGATTGTATTGCTGGTTGGGATTTTATTCTGGCTTCCGACCTTATTACGCATTCCAAGTCCGCTGTGGCTCCTGTCTTTTCCGCTGGGACTAATGGGAGCGTATTTTGCGTATCAAGCCAAAGCAGCGAGCCTACTTGTAGCGAACGTCTGTCTGTTCTTTAGTTATTTTCTATTACTGGCGCTGTTTACGATGCTATACAACTAATTAATAAATAAATACATTAAAACATTAATATGTTAATGGTTTGATATAAAAGGATGTGAGGAAGACGCAAATACACCATGAACTGTACGGACGCTTTCACGTAGAGCCGGTATTGGTCTAGCTATTACGTACAGAAAAGATACGACGGCTGAAAAATACCCTTCAAGGCGGTGCGGCGATTCTCGCAAATCCGAAACGGAATACGGCTCGCCTTGAGTAGTCCATAGGCATCATGTTACGAATGAAGTTGCTCGTCTAGCTTTTAAAATTACAGGTGCATGCTCTGGTGCATGATGTGTCACTTTCTGTTCAATCCGAGTATAAGCAGGCAAAGATGCGTTATTCGGTTTTTCAAAGCAGTAAGTAATCAATTAATGTATTAATCAATTAACAAATAAACTAATTAAAGTATAAAGTCATTAACTGATTTACCTGTAAGTACAGAAATCCATTTGCCTGTAAATAAACTTGTTAATAAACTAATTCCTTTATTAATTAATAAAAATATTAATATATTTATGTATTGGAAAGGAGGCAAACGATTTGGCTGTTTTGAATGCAGGGGACCCGGTCGTATGGGGCGGGGCAGATTGCTTCACCCATTTACTCGTTTGTGGACCCACGCGCTGCGGTAAAAGTGCCACGATTATCAAGCAGCAAATTTATCAAATCCTGCAAGCGAAGGCACGCGGATTTGAGGTGGGGCTTTCTCTCATTGAACCGAAAGGGGACCTCGCTGAATTTGTAGCGGAATGCTGTGAGGAGATGAAGATCGATTGCATCCACATTGACCCGACAAAAGAACACTCGGCTCGTTTCAACGTCATGGAAGGCAATATTGAGGACGTGGCAGAAGCGGCAGTCGTTGTATTAAAGGGGCTGTTTGGTCGGCAGGAAGCGTTCTTTGCAACCATACAGGAATTGTCCACCCGTAACGTGACGAAGCTTTTAAAAACACTGTACGGAGACAATCTGGACATGACGGATGTATTGATGACATTGCGTGATGAAAAAATCCTGAAAAAACGAGTGAAGGAGCTGCGTGAGCGGGATGCAACGCATGATCTGGTGCACTTTTTTGAAAATGAGCTGCTCGGCAGTGAAAAACAGGCGCAGGTCTATCGCCAGTTCATTTTAGGTCTGCGTGCACAGCTTGAAAATATATTATCGAATAAAAACCTGCGAAAGATCATGACGGGGAAATCCTCGGTTCATATTGACGAGCATTTTGAAACAGGGGGCGTCCTGGCTGTCAACACAGCACTTGGCCTGCTAGGGACAAGCGGAGATGCATTTGGGCAGTTTGTGACGATGCATCTGCAAAACGGCACGTTCAGACGAAGAGGAAGTGAGGCATCGCGTATGCCTCACTTTTTGATTATTGATGAATACTCACGCTACATGAATCCGGATGTGGAAATCTTTTTATCCCTTGCGGCGGAGTATAAAGTATCGGCAACCTTAGCGGTGCAGTCGCTCGGGCAGCTCGCTGTGGAATCGGGCAAGCTCTCGGCTCAAAACATGAAGCGTTCCATCATGACGAACTGCCGCAGCAAAATTTGCTTTGGCGGGGTGTCGATGGAGGATGCCAAAGAATTCGCGGAGGAGTTCGGGAAAGATAAGGTGTTGATTCGTCAGTCCATGTATCAGCACCGCATCCTCATTCCGAGTTTTTTCCCGAGCAGCTACCGGGACCAGGAAGGGGAGGAGTACCGCTTTGACCCAACGGATATTGCCGATGGGCTCGGGCGCTTTGAGTACATTCATAAACTCATGGTCGGCGGTGTGCCGCAAAAGCCGGGCGTGGCACGTGGCGAATTTATTCCAAACGACTGGCAAAAGGCAAGAGGTTGGGAGAAGAAGCGCAGGCGTTTTCTTTCGCTGTTTAAACGAAAGAAAAAAGAGCCTGTGATAGAGGCAGCGGAACCAGTAGTGGAAACGCCGATCATAGAGGAACCGGAAGAGCACGTGGAGCCTGTCAGCGAACCTGTGCCTCCGCCTGAGGAGCCCATAGCAGAACAGCATGTGGAAAATGAAAAACCGAGCTATGAAATCGAAGAGGAGTATCCGGATATGCGTGACGTGAATCCAGCAGAGCTGCTGCGTGTAAAGAAAAAGCCCAATGTGACGCTGACAGATGAGGATCTATTCAAATAAAGCAGTGTATTAATCTATTAATATATAAATCAATTAATCAGTTAACCCATTAAAATATTGAAAGGGTGGAATCGAATGACAGAGCATATTGTACAAGGACGTTTACTGGAGGGCTTTGACCCATCGCGTGTGAAGCAATTTGGACAAGGAGAAGAGAAGCAGGACTGGTCCGATATTTTCCGTTCGTATCAAAATGACTTTGTACTGGAAGGAACGTTAGAGGGCTTTGACCGCATCGGCAATACGCTATGCGGCGTGGTGTATTACCAAAATATCCGTGTCATTATTCCCCTGGCGCTTTCGGGCTTTGAAACAACGCATGAATACCGGGACTATGCAGGATTGCCGATTAGTTTTATTGTGAAAGAATTTGATCAGCAGGCGAAAACAGTAGTGGGTTCACGTCTGGAAGCCTTGAAGCTAAAAGCGGAAATTACACGACGCAAAATCAAAGTAGATGATATTGTCATGAGTGTGGTGCGCCGGATTAGAGGGAAATTTATCTATCTGGACATTGGGGGCATTGAAGCGGTCATGTCGATTTCAGAGCTTCGTCACGGTTGGGTCCAGCGCATTGAGGACGAGCTTGAGGTAGGAGATGCGTTTGAGGTGAAGATTCTGGCGATCGATCCGTCAGGTGAAGTAAAGGTAAGCGCGAAAGCCCTGCAGCCGGACCCGTGGGAAACCGATGTAGTGAGCCGCTTTAAGGTCGGCAATGAATACCTTGGTACCATTTCAGGGGTCATGGATTACGGGAACTTCATTAACATTGCGCAAGGGATTGATGCGTATGCCCAGCATTTAAAATTTGAAAGCTTGCACCTTGGCGATAAGGTCCTTGTACGTGTGCAGTATATGAACATCAAGGAGCGCCGTATTGTCGCAAGAATTGTGAAAGTAGGTGTCTGAATGGAGCAACTGCAAAAAATTAAAGAGGCCGGTATCTCGGTCGAGTGGCGGCAGGACGAGATGGCTCACCGGTATTTAGCGAAGGACTTTCAGGAGTCCGCCTATTTGGCGATGGCAAAAAAGGATCTCACAAAAGAAATGAGAAACTTCCTTGAGGACATCTGGTATTACGGCTGTCTTTCCAAAAAACAGGCAATCGGGCAGTATCAGTTGAAGCTGGAGCAACTACAGAGGCTTACGCGCAACGATAAAGTGGCGAAGCACCGGGTGGGGCGGTACACGTTTTATACGTTAACCTCGTTTGGTGCCGTACTCATAGATGTTGAGGATTATGTCGTGAATTACTGGCTATTGGACTGATCAAAGTGAAAGTGCCTGTACATTGAATAGTGCAGGCACTTTTATAGGATACAAAGAGAACGACGTGCTTTATTGTTTGTGAGAAGGTATAACTTTCCCTCGGATTGATTAAAGATTAAATGTAAGTCATGCTAATGTATAAGGGGAAAGGGTATTATAGAATGTTTAATTAACCATTTATTAGTTAATTATGTTGCTATTTGTGAATAATCTTAATTAATTAAAGTTTGGCACTTTTATAAATTAGATGTTAACATAGGTTAAGTTGATTTCAACTATGCCGTGTTGGTCGGCTTAATCAATAAAGTTTTTGGATTATAGTCTTTATTGTAATAACATAACCAACCCAATTAGATGCAACTTTTCGTGTACGAGTTGTGGCGATACATTTTCGCCTGGAAAAATAAACTACACGATTTTTTATGCTTATAATCAGATTTTTATAACTTTCATACATTCACATTAATTAATATTCAACAATTATATTTGGTTTTTGCAAATTAATT
Source organism: Lysinibacillus odysseyi (assembly GCA_014595895.1). Classification (GTDB taxonomy): domain Bacteria; phylum Bacillota; class Bacilli; order Bacillales_A; family Planococcaceae; genus Lysinibacillus_B; species Lysinibacillus_B odysseyi_A. The sequence continues at coordinate 71,278 of JABUKB010000007.1, forward strand.
TGAATTTCCTCTCTTTTCTCTTGTTCTTCATCGTCACCATCAGAATAATTACAATTTGCCTTCCACACTTGACTTGATACTGAATTCTTTGCATAAATGGTACTCTTTTCCAAAGTGAAATCTGTATTCGGGTCAGCCGGGACTGGATTGTTATCATTCTTCAATAGACTCCCAGTTACACATACCTTTGAGTTAGTAATCTTAGGTTTCGCGCCACCTCCGCCACCATGGCCTGCTCTGAAGTTTCCATTAATATACACCACTGAATCTTTTATTTCAAAGTTGTTCTTAGCAGTCACTTCAACAGCTACATAAAGATTAGAGTTCTTGATAACAATACCATTGTTTGAGTTGATTGACTCTACTTTGTCTACTTTACAGTTTCCTTCGATTATATTATCTCCTGTTATTTTCTTCGGAACGCAAGTAGTCTCACGAATTTGCTTCATAATGTTATCAGGAAACAATGATTGTTTAGCTGTCGGTTCTTCAATCACTCTTTCGTTGAATATGTTAGGTATTTTATAAGTTTGAATGAAGGTTAACTCTTTAACCTTGTTGTCGGGTGAACCATATCCAGATACAAATCCTTTGACATCTACATTCCCTTCAGAAATCAATTTAGAAGTATCAATTTCAATATTCGTTAAGTTAAAGGAATAATCACTGGAATTATGTGTAGATAATGGACCATCAAAGTAACTTAATGAATACTTATTGAAGAAGTTTTTAAACTCTCTTCTTATAAACTCTCTAACTTGTTCTTGAGTATATATATATTCACCTTTACTATTTTTCTGAGATAATCGACGATTCGCTTCATTTTTAAGTTCTGTTGTTTTAACATAATATTCATTTGAGATCTTACTTGAATAATAATCAACACCCATTTCTGCAGTGACAACTGAAAGATGACTTTTGTCAACCATTTGTTCTTGTTTTGCATGGTTAATTGATTTTGCCATAAAGGTCATAAAGAACATCATAATAAGAACAGAGAATAACAGGACAAGTAAGAGTGTAGAACCTTTTTCATTTTTAATGTATTTCATAAGTATCCCCCTAATTATGTTTGTATCTTGAGATAACTGTAGATATTTCAACTTTCAAGTTTTCATTTGTCTTGCTCTTAATTGTGAATTCGTTCAAGTAGACATTTTTTTTTGTTGGATCTATAATCGCTTCATCAAAGTCTCCATCTACATCATAATAATATCTATCACTAATAATTTGTTCCGTATCAGTTTTAACCTTTATTGAGTTTTCTTCAATAGTCAAAGTGTAGGTATCACCTAATCTATGAATCCTTTGTAATTCTGCTATCACATAGTTTGCTTCTTGTTGTAAATCAGTTTTCGTAATTTCCATTTCCTTATATCTCATTGAATGTAAAATCATAGACATAATAATGCCGGAAAATAGAGACATAAGGACCAGGGTTGCTAGAAGTTCAACAAGAGTCAATCCTTTTTCGTTTTTAATCATATCATTCACCCTTACCTCAATATTTAACGTAACCAAAGATTTCACTAGTCAGCTTGTCATCATCGAATACTTTAATGTGTACTTGATTTAATCTAATTACTGGAGTTGTTTGTTTCGAAGTTTTGCATATGTCAACTTCTTTATCGCTCAAGTTATCTTTTAGATAATAATCAATTTCATATTTATAATCGCCATCTTCTTGTGAGAATGTAATAATTCCATTATTTTTCACATTATCTGAGGAACATAACATTTGAGGATTTTCTTTTACTTGTTCTAATTTAATTCGTGCTTCATTCATTGTTTCTAATTTATTTTCTGTTTTCATATTGAATTTAGTCATTTGAGGGAAAAGAGACATAGAGGTTACAATTACAATACCTAATATTGTTATTGCAGCTAACAATTCAACTAAAGACATTCCTTTTTCGTTTAGTTTCATTTATGTTTTCTCCTTTTATTTTATTTGATTGTATTTCATATGTTATTATCATTATACAGTAAGCCCGTAATATCACGCGTGTTAATTAACCAAAATTACCTAGTATTTATTTGATAGAGTTCTCGATGAAATGCGAGGATTTCTTTGAGACCGATGCACCATTCGATTGGCAGGGTAGCACAAAGAAGCTGGCGTGTAAAACCAGCGAACGATAGGGATTTACAGTTGTGTTTCTTGCGTCCTTCATTATGTAAAAACTTGAGCAGCACATAGGCAATTAACGCCGTAAAAAGCTGGCTAAATACCGCATTTTTAGTCGTGCCAAATAACACCGGCACATTTAAGTTTTGCTTGATCCAGCGAAAAAAAGATTCAATTGCCCAACGTTCCTTGTATATGCCCGCGATTTCTTCGGCTGTTACGTCACAAAGATTCGTAATTACACGTACAATCGCACCTTCATAATCGGTAAATTCCACGACACGATGGCGTTTTTTCGTTTGATTTTGCGCAGTACCAAGTGTACAGGTGAAATCAGCGATGATATTTGATCCTTCAATCGGTGCTCTTTTTAAGGATTTTTTGCGATTTAATTGGATGTTTTCTTTTAAACGGATGACGAAATCTTGATTCGTATCGGCATAACGATCGGCTTTTTCAATTGAAAAATAGGCGCGATCAGCTACGAGGATAAAATGCTTGTCTTCCAGTTCCACACCGATTGGACCATCATGCTTCAAACCTGTTGTTTCTACGATTTGAAGGGGCATCCCTGTGCTGTTTGTAAAGCTCACGTGCAGCTTAATACCGGAACGTTCACCGTGATACAACGCCCAAGGTAAACGATTTTTCCCAACCATAATCGTCGTGGAATCAATGGCTAACAGCTCTTTTTTAAGATTCAGTTTACGCCTCGTAGCTCGATTTAATCGGCTAACAATCAACTCAAACATTCGTTTGACGATGAGGTAATTCAGTTCCTTTAGACGTTTGGAAAGTGTGGAGTAATCCACGGGTTTTACCCCTTTTTCCGCCGCCACATCGGAAGCATAACGTAAGCTTTTCCATTCAAAAGCAGCAGCACCAACTAAGTAATGTAAAAGCGTTGGTACGTCACATTTACGGGCAGTATCTTCAAAACCGAATTCGGCGAGAATCCCATCGATCTCTTCCCGTGAAATAAAGTTTTGAAGTAGTGTGAAAATCGTGGTATTCTTAGTCCTGAGAGATTCTCCTCGTAAAAGTTGGTGTCGTAACTTACATTTTACATGGAATCTCTCTTTTTTATTAGTTTTTTATGGTAAAAATTAGTTAATCAACAGACGTGTTCTTTAATAATAAAAAATGGGAATGAGTAGCAAGTGATGATTATTTAATTAAGGGGCGCTTTTCCGGAGTAATAGAACTGAGCCTTCTTTCCATAATAGGGTCATATTGTGGAATAACCTTTAATGGTAAATGGATATTTATATTAGGATATAGATGAATTTGTGAAGGATTGCACTTCAACTAACGCAGCAGGTTAATTGAACAGTGTTGTATAATAAATGGATATCTTTCGTTTAAAATCACGTGTTGGTATAGGGGGAATTGTATGTGGAGTTTTAGCACTTTTAAAGACAAACGTTACTGGATTCTTTTGATTCCAGCTATAATTATTTTGATCTTGTTCGTTGTTTTTATCCCTGATTATATTCTTGAAAAACCTTACGTTTCACTAATTTTAACACTTATATTTCCAACTTTATTTTGGTCGATATACCACATTTGGAAGTACTTTGGTTATAGCAAGAAGATGAATAATACAGATGACAGTTGCGATTCATAACTTGCTTGTTCGACTAACAAAGGGCTTTAGTTAAATACCAAACTTCAACAATCGGGCTCTTTTCTGAAACAAGAAAGGCGCCTTTCTTCATGAAAAGGGCACTGTTGTGGAATATCGAAAGTAGAAAACAACCCAACTTTTTTATCAAATGAAAAAATCCCCAAATCTTCGCAAAACTTTTCCGTTCTTCGCAACTGGAGCTGGAAAAGGAACACTTTATCAATCAGTATTTGACCCAAAACCTGTCAAAACGCTTGGATCAGGCGCTAAGGGAATATCATGAGCCGCCTTTTCTTCCTCTATAGGGGGAAGGGGAGGGGAGTGCCAGAGAATGTAACTTTACAACGATAATTAATATACACAATTTTATGCACCTTACACGTTATGACATGAGCATGTGAATATCGATGTATCAAGGATTTATACTCCTTGTATAAAAAGTTGTATAAATAATGTTCAATAGAAAAACCCCAAAACGTTGATTGTACAGCGTTTTGTGGCTTTTGGTTGTGCTACCAAACTTTCATTTGGGAGCGTTATTTTGTATGGAGATGAATATAAAATATGTAAAATCAATTGTATCTTTTAAGGTATTCTCCCTTAGTATTTCTCGATTTTTATTGTTATATTATCTTCACTAATTGTTACGTTTTCTGTTTCAGAAACTTTCTTTATAGAATCTTTAACTATTTGTTTAATCAACGTATCATCAACTTTTACATCCTTCAGGAAACCTACTGATACAGAAAGTTCTTTAAAATCACCATCTATCATCATTGAATCCGCCTCAATTGCAGTTTGTTCTTTAATAGCTACGCTTATTTCATCTTTTAATTCTTCAAAAAATATATTTTCTGGTGATAAATTTTCATCATTTTCCCCGTTTTCCGTAATAGTAATATCTGTTACTTCCTCATCATTACACCCAACTAATAAAATTGAACTGAATACAATTCCTGAAATTATAACTTTTTTCAACATTTCTACTCCCCCTTTCAAAATAAAATGCGTTTATAATTATAAAGTAAACAAATAACAAAAGTTCCAGTATAATACATATTCTTTTGGATAAAGAACATTCCCAAAGCGGTGTTTTGGGAACTATATTTCGTTTAACGTTGCAACTCCGCATAAATCTGATGGAATCCCGGTCAAATCTATTTCTAAATAAATAAATAGCGAATACCATTTGTATATATATTCTATTAATTTTAAAATATAGAAAATTAGTAAATATATTTGACTAGGGAACATACATTCCTTTAATATTAATGTGTAGTTTAAAATTTTTTAGAGGTGATTACGATACGTTCACGAAAAAAGCAGCAAAAAACTCACTTAGATACTAAGTCATCTAGAATAATACTCTATAGTGATTATGCAATTAAAAATCCAGATGATAAAATTGTTAAGCACTTACAGTTAAACAATGTAATGACTAAAAAAGATGTAGCACATTTAAATTTAAGTGGGGAAGTCTTGAGTGAATTAATTAAGCTTTGTCAGAGCGAATGGATTCTTCTTACGGAGAAAACTAGATTAAAAAACGAAAGTGACCCTAAGAGTATAAAATGCGATTTATGTGATCAACCCAATCTTGAAAGACTTTTTTATGTTAAGAATGTTAAAACAAATGTAGAGATGTGTATCGGTAGTACTTGTGTAGAAGAATATGGGGTAAAAACAAAGCACGCTAAAACAAACTTAAAAAAATACCAGGCAGAAATATTGCTAGCAGATCAATTACCAGATTTAAATGATTTTTTAATAAGTAACCGTAGTATACCTAATAAATACCTTTTAGTTTCTTCAGTGTATCTTGATAGATGGTCAAATCAAATTGAGAAAATGAAATTATTGAAAGAAAAGCTACAGTTAAGTCCCTCTCAACTAATTTTAGAAAAGTTAATCAAAGAATGGGATAGTACATTACTTTTAATAAATGATATTGAAAAACATCTAGCAAGTATTAACCATTTAGATTTGTTCCCCAATGAAAATATTATTCAATGGATTATTAAAAATGATAAAAGTGAACATTTAAGAAAATATATCCGAAGTAATAAAGGATTAATTGGTAAAGTGATTTTTTCTAGGATATGGGAAAATGACTATTTACACAAACATCTATCGAATATACAAAAAAGTAATGAATGGATTAAAATCCTACAAGGAAAGACGAATTCACTAAATGTGAGATTTAAACTGACTGAATTAAGAGCGTATGAAACAGTATTAGTTTTAAATGTACAAGAATTTTTAGAAGCATTCACTGAATTTATATTTCAAGAGGACTACAGTTCCAGAGAAATAGAGGATTTTCTAATAAGTGAAGCCCAACTGGATAAAGATGTAGGTTTATATGTTAAGGTTTTCTTATATTTTGAAAATCAGATTAAAAGCTTAGGTTATACAATTATTGACGATGTTCAGAAGCCTACAGATTTAATTATATTTAAAAAAGGACTTTATTATTTAATTGACGGAGAAAGATTTTCTAATTCAGTTAAGGTATATTATTTAAATCAAGACAAATATAATCCGGATTTAGAGCAAATTTTGAGTGATACGATTAATAAGTCTATTTTAGAGATATTTAATGAAGATAAATGGACTATTAATAAACAATTAGGAAAGTATCAAAATGAATTGATTCGAAATCAGATTACAAAATAGAAAATAAAACAAGCCTGCTGACGAAACGGAAAGTATTATCTCTTTCTTGATGAACAAAAAATTGAAGTAGCAGAAGAATTATATAACCGGATTGAATTAAATAGCCGTTACCATATTAAATTTACTTGGAATAAACTTCCGATCAATAATGGGGAATTTGAAATATTTGATTTAGATTCTTAAAAAGCCGTGACAGCTAGGTTACAAGATTTGATTCTTACACTAATGAGGGCTTTCGTTCAATCAAATAATATAATTAAGTTCCTCAGCAATAAAGGGCGTTTGTTGAAGCTAGACCATTTTTATAACCCGTTCAGTTCAGTGGTACAAACATTTAAAATAGCACTCGAAATAACGAAATATTAACAAGAAAAATATTACTACAAATGACACAGTATTTAGCATAAACTTTGACACATAAAAGGACTTAGTTTAAAAGCGAACTAAGTCCTTCTAATTACATTGGTATTCTAATATTCATCAAAAATCCTCTATTTGTTGAACAAGAGATTTTGTTTACCCTTCAACGATAGCAAGATATTTTTTTATTTCTCCCTCAGATTCAACAATTAAAATATCTCCTCTTTCTTTAGTGGAAAAAATCTTTGCACCAACAGGAAGTTTATTTGACATTTCATCTTTAAAATTTGTATTAGTATCATTTTTTGTCTTTATTTCACCGACTTGAACATCTTTTGTTAAAGACAATTCTTCAACCCAATCAATATTAGTTTTATAAATTACACCCTTATACTGAAAAATATCGGAATTAGAATCCAATGTTAAAACTTCTTTGGCATCAATGCTATCAATCGTCACTGTTGTAGTACCCTTTTGAATATTACAACCTGTAATCAAAAATAACGCTAATACAATTAAACCGTAGAATAAGTTTTTTGATTTCACTTCAATCACCTCTTTTATTTAGACTTAAATTATCTGAAAAAGTTACATATTCAACAAAACTAATACGTTAGCTGAATAAGACAAAATTTAACAATCAATTATACTATACAACTATTTTGTAAATATTCAAAAAGCCCTTCTAATTCATCGTTTATAGATAATATCTTCCCGAATACACCTTAGACGCTATTCCAAGTCTTTGAGAGGATGTCTTTAACATATCTTTTAACGTAATAATCAACAACCTAATTAGCATGTTTCCCCCACATTACAACAACCATTGTTACATTGATATTTTGGTTGCTAATTATCGGGTTAAAATTGCTGTTAATACGATAAGAATGTATATATATCAATAAAAAATAGACTGCTAATTAGCAGTCTATTTCTGTGTTTAATTTACGTTTTGTACCAGACAACTGAACGGGTTACCATTTTTAATGGTCTTTTTTTATTTGTCAGACAAGTATAGACATGGTAGATCACTAACCAGACCATTCTTTCATTAGTATAATGGGACTTATCTGGGGGAAAATAAACCTAAATGTAACTAGAGGTGATGTAAATGAAAAAAAGTGTTAGGTTTTTACTTTTATTGTTTATATTTAGTCTTTTAATATTTTGTTTGAACAAAATAGGTGACAACAGTTTCGCCATTGAAATAGAAAGGTCGCAACCTTATGAAAAAATCTATCCTGAAATCGGATATAAAACAGTTGAAGAAGCTGTTAGGGATTTTGAGGAGCATTTTAAACGAGAACTGAAATTACCTCCTAGAACCCCACCCATTAGCTTTACTCACCAATTTGGTAGATTTAGCAATTTAGACGGAGACATGAATGATACTTTTGAAATGACATTCATAAGTGAGCAAGAACCACAACACCATTTTAAAATTGATGTCCGACCAATTGAATATAAAATTCAATTCAGTGACAAGAATGTTTTGAAAGTCTTTAAACTAAATAACGGAAGCGATGCGAAGTATATGGAAAAACTGAGCCTGGGTTTTAATCATTTAGTATTTGAACAAGACAATTGGCAATATATGTTGAGTATTGATAAAGATGTTTCAAATATAGTAACACCTGAAATCCTTGTTGAGATAGCCAATTCGATTGATTTCTAAAAATTTACTATTAAATTCAATAATCGGGCGCTTTCAAAAACAAGAAAAGCGTCTTTTTTCATGGAAAGGTTATTGATTAAAAATGAATATTTTGAAATAATTGGTATTAAATATTGTGACAGGTAAGTTGAAAAGTCGTCTAATCGAAAGGAGGATTTAGTATCAGTGAAGAAGTTTAAATATTTGAGTTTGTTTTCATTATTCTATTTTGTCTTAATCCTTTCAGGTTGTAATGAACATGTAGACAATTATTACTTGTCGCTAACGGGTGAAAGTGATAATTGGAGTTTAACAAACTATGAAATTGTTCTAACTCAAGAGGAATTTAAAGCAGGTAACGGAACATTAAAAATCAAAAATGAGAATAAATATATGACAGATTGGTTTGAGTTTATTACCCATGTAGTTATTAACAATAAAGATACAGTAGTTCATCACAATATAAAAAGTGGTCCAGGTACAGATTTAACAGAAAAATCGACTGGAGCAATTGAAGGACCAGCGTACTTCAATGAAAATAAAGCCCCGATAACAATTGAACAAGTTGATGGCATCTATATGATTGTTAAATGGAAGGATAATAATAACAACAAAGTTGAAGAGAGAATAGATTTATATAACAAGATAAATAAAGAACATTCTTTCTTTAACTAACGAGAGATTTTAGTTGAATAACAAACTTTCACAATCGGGCGCTTTTCTGTAATAGGAAAAGGGTCTTTCTTCATGAAAAGGACACTATTGTGGAATATCAAAAGTACAAAACAATCAAACCTTTTTAACAAATGAAAAAATCCCCAAATCTTCGCAAAACTTTTCCGTTCTTCGCAGCTCGAACTGGAAAAGGAGCGCTTTATCAATCAGTATTTAGCCAAAAACCTGTCCAAATGTTTAGATCAGGCGTTGAGGGAATATCATGAATTACCTTTTTCTCCTCTATAGGGGAGGGGGAGCGTCAGAAAAATTCAGTGTATGTGAACCAATGTACTTAAACAAGGATCCTTATTAGAAAAAAATTTATTGAAGGCTTAGACCATATTATAGTTATTCCATTAAAGGGCAAGTTTGTTGAAGTTGGACCATAGCCTCTTTTCCAAGTTGTTCAGCAAAAAGAAAAAAAGCCGAAGTTAATTCGGCTTACTGTTAAGAGAAACATTTGACCTAACACAGTTTCTCCCATCTTGTTTAGCTTGATAAAGAGATTTATCTGCCTCAAGAATTAATTGTTCAGGAGTTTGTTCCTTAGTAGGGATCATGGTGTTCACACCTAAGCTAATCGTCACACATTCACTAATTAGCGAACCTGCATATGAAATTTTTAGATTTTCGACTGCTCTACGAATAGATTCAGCTAAAAGTTCAGCCTCCGCAAGATTGGTTGCAGGCAAGATTACGCTAAACTCTTCTCCTCCATATCGAAACGCCATTCCTCCGGTTTCATTTGCAGTTAATTCAATCATACTAGCAACCTCAATCAAACAATCGTCTCCTCCTTGATGACCATAAGTATCGTTAAACTTTTTAAAATAATCAATATCAAGCATAACAAGTGAAAGGGAAGAGGAGTTTCTTAAAGCACGATTCCACTCTAACTCTAATCGTTCATCAAACGTCCTTCGATTCCAGATACCTGTCAATCCATCTTTCGTTGAAAGTTCTTGCAAGACTTTATTCGCTTCTTGAAGTTTTTGTTCTACCGTTTTTCTTTCAGTAATATTACGGGATATGACGATTAGTTGTGTTTCCTCTGGTGTTTTTCCCTGTATAGATTTAATGGAAGATTCAAACCAAATATACTCTCCATCTTTTTTGCGAATTCGATAGGTAGAAACCACATAACCATCTTTTAGTAAAGCATCGTGGTTCGCCTCAATCATTTTTAAATCATCTGGATGAATAAAATGATAACTATCATAGCCGATTATATCTTCATCTTTGTATTGGAGAATTTCTTTTGCCGCAGGCGAGACATATAAGTACTTTCCTGCTGAATTGTGTATTGTGATCATGTCACTTGAATAATTTACAATCGTTCGAAACTTCTCCTCACTTTCTTCTAATGTAATAATATAACCTTCTATGATTTCATTCATATGATTAAAATTATCAAAGAGTTCCTGAAATTCGATTGCATCTTTCTCATTCTTGTCTAATCGGTAATGAAACTTACGCTCACCAATTTTCCTCGTACCTTCTAATACCTTTCGTATTGGAGCCTCTGCTTGATTAGACACCCATACCATTAGTGTGTAACCTATAAGAACTGCAAGTAAAATAACTAAAGAAAACATTAGGGCCATACGATAGAATGGTTCGAAAATTTTACTCTCTGTTATTTCTCCTATAATCAACCATTGATTATTATGAACCCAACGGTAATCTCCCAAAACCCTTTCTCCATTTTGAGCATGGTAGAAGTTAGTTATAGGGTTTTCTGCTAACGCTTCTTTGTATATTGTTGATTCAATATACTCTCCAACTTCGCCTTGACGCGATTCGGTTATTAGCATCCCGCTTCTGTCAATTAGATAGGTTTCACTTGCCTCGTCTTGGAATTGAGCCATAACATCCGTAATGGTTAGCAACGGTACTTGTCCAGCGATCAATCCTTTAAAATTACCATTAGAGTCATAGATAGGATTAGAGAATATAATGATGGGTGAATGGGTCTGTCTCCCTATCAGTACACCCGTGATGAAGCTGTTTCCTTTCTTAGCTTCCTTAAAATATTCTCGATCGGATAAATCAATGCCTGTAGGTGATAATGTATCAATTTCTGTAATCCCATCTTCATTGAGATATAAAATGCTACCGAATTCAGAATGGTTTTTATCAAATGCTTCGAAGGCTTCTTTCATTTTTTCTAAATCAAGAGCTTTCACAGTTGGAAGTTCAGAAATAGATTTAACATCCGATATTCGTTCTTTTAACCAATAATCGATGACCACTTGTTGCAGGTCAATCATTTTTTCAATAGAAACATTGGCATCCTCACGTTTCTGTTGTTTTTCTAAAAGTACAAATGGAATTGCTGCTAATAATACCATCAAGGCCATAAAACATAAAAACCAAAATCTAAGTCTTCCTTTAAAACTTGAAATTCCTAATTTATTGAAAATATTATTGAATGACACAATGTTTTTTCTCCTTAAAAATTATTTCATATGGATTTCATAGATTCCTGATGTAAATAATCCTTAGGAATTCTTACGAAGATAATCCAACCAAAAATATATAACAAATAAAGGAATTTATCAACAAAAAATGGTTTATTTTTCCTACTAAAAATGACTTTTCATCGTTTCAAGTGATGGGTCAGGGAAAAATTCCCCATTCTTTAGCTCCCTTTTTTCAGGGTTGTTCAGTAAAAAGAAAAAACACGGATAAACCGTTTTTTTATTGGTACGGCATTTCAGCAGTAACTGTTAATATGTTGAATCTCCATCCAATTATTTTTAGTGCTGTTTTCTATTTATAATTTCCAACCGTGAGAATCCAGTTGGAAATATCATCTATAACCTGTTTATCAGCATTTTGGGCAACCTTATACTCTTTTTTCGCTTTTAGTATTTTTCCATAAATACTCTAAAATTATCCGTTATGAATAATTAAGATAAACACGATTTTCTGATAGGACTCCATAAAACTATGGAATAAAATCTATTCATTACCATCAATAATGGCAAGTCCTATTATCTCTTCATTATGGAATAAGCCAGTCGTTTCAGAATCTAAATCTTATTTGGACGATAAATCATAATTTTTATATGTTATAAAGTAACAGAAAAGTAAAATAGATTATTTTTATAAAAAATCCAATTTCTTGTAACGAAAAACGTTTTAAATCTATATATAAGTATCCCAGTGAATATTTGGTGAAAGGAGGGGGCAGGTGGAGGATTTAAGTAGAATATATCAATCTTATGCAGATGAAGTAAAACGGTTTCTTATTTGTTTGGCGTCGAATAGGGATTTGGCGGAAGAATTAACACAAGAAACTTTTTATCAAGCAATCAAGTCAACTCATCGCTATAACGGTGAATGCAAAGTATCCGTCTGGTTATGCCAAATTGCCAAACACACCTATTACAACTACTTAAAATAGGAAAAGAACAATCATAATGCCACTGTAGAAAATATGATGCAAATGGGCTTAGACATTCCTTCTAATAAGGATTTACCAGATGTTACGGTAATAAAACGAAGTACACTGATTTCAATACATAAAGAAATTCATCGATTACAGGAGCCTTATCGTGAAATTTTTTTGCTTAGAGCATCTTTTCAACTTAGTTTTAAAGAAATCGGTGAGATATTTGATAAAAGTGAAAACTGGGCGAGAGTGACCTATTATCGTGCGAAATTAAAACTATCAGAAAGGATTGACCCGCATGAATTGTAATATTATTAAAGACTTACTGCCATCTTATATTGATGAAATTTGTAGTGGAGATACTGCTAAGGCTGTTGAAGAGCATACAGAACACTGTGAAGAATGTTAGCGATATATACATATGATGAAGCAACCAATCAAAAGGATTCAAATGAGTTCTGAAGAAGTAAAGGCAGCAAAAGAGCCTTTTAAACGAATTAATAAAAAACGACGAATTCAAGTGTTTGTAGCAATTGTGATTACTTTTATGATGACAACAATAGGGGCATTCGTGGTTCAAGAAGTTGGGGCTGTCAATCAATTCTTTTTCCCAAGGGCGATGGGTTTTGTGACTGTGATAGATGATGATATGAAAGAGTGGGAGAGCGTGAAGTTTAATGATCAAAATCATTTAATATTTGATAGTATTTTCTGGGGTAAAGAAATCGTTAATAATACGATTAATGAAAAGGATGTATTATTAAGAATAAAAGATGCTAATGGCAATGTAGTAATTGATGAAGTTCAAGTACCTGCAGGAAATAGTGTTAAATTAGAGGGCTTGAAAAGGAATGAAAAATATTACATTGAAATCAAAGCACCACAAGGTAAATTTTATATTAATGCGATATGAGAAAATAATAATAACGAGAGTTCTTATATATGTAATACGATAAAGTATAGTACCTTTCAAGAATCGGGCGCGATTCTGTAATAAGGATCAGCGCTTGCTTTAAATAATTAATATCCAAGTTACTTCTCGTCTATCAAGGTAGTATGGCTATTCAAGAGTGATATTCCATTAAAGGGTCATATGTTGTAAACGTGTTGAAATGAACTTTTACAAATTTAATAATGATTTTGATAGGATGGATATGATGCTAAATGGAGGTAGAAAACAATGGGGCTTACCATGATAATCGCATTTCTTTTGCTTATATTATTTGTTGTCGTCATTTTATCTAAAAAATGGAAGGTCTTTATTATTGTTGGCGTTTGTCTTACGGTAGTTATTATATCAGTATTCAAGTTTCCGGTGTTATCTCAAAAGAGCACTGAATTATCAGGTGAGGGTTTAAATCAAATAAAAGTCGGCACCTTGATTGAGAAGGACGAGACAACTCAAATAAAAGATAATGTAATTTATCTTGCTTTGAAGCGTAATCCCGGAATTTTAGTACGGGTGGAAAAAGATATAATTAAGGAATTAACCTTGGTCACTGAACCTATAAATACATCGATATCTACAATGAAAGGAATTAATATGAAAAGTACATTTGCCGAGGTCGTTCATAATTATGGTGAATCTTATAGAAATCTAAGATTTGTGGAGATGTATGGCGTTGGAATTGAGTACAGGGATAAGAAAAATGGAATCATCATTCGGTTCTTTTTTGATGATGGTGAACCGAATAGTCAGGTACGGAATATAGAGATTATAAAAAAATAAAGGGTTTTTATAAGTTGCAATACTTTTTAGACGTTTACAAACGTTTTAATACAACCCTGTAAGTATGCTAGTCAACAGCTATAAAAACGGGTTAGGCAAATCTCAACTTATATCACTATCGAGCGCTTTCTTGAAATAAAGAAGGTGTCTTACTTCATGAAAAGAGCGTCATTGTTACATAAAGGTTGAACTTTCAAACGACTATATTTTCACATTCATGAATTCCTATTTAGCGATTTTGCCAAAAGCTAAACAACTTTATTATGAGGTATCAAAGTGATCTCCCACCAAAAACCCTTTGATATCTTCCATGCTTGGCTTATAGGGAAATTTATAGATTAGGCATTGGATTTCGGGTGAAGACGTTGAATTTAGAATATCTGATAGTTTAGGTTCAGTATTTTTTGTGCATTTCATTTGAAAAATATCAGAAAATTATTATAATTGATCTATAATCATTTTCTGTCTTCTATGTGAAGATAAGCCGTCCCATTCCTTTCGGAAATATTCGGTTCAAGCATACTCTATGAGGTTAGGTAGAGGGCGTGTTTTCTACGCCGCTGAGAATAAGAGTAGTCTGCCCATTTTCAGGCCAGTCCATATAAACGCAACAGATTAAGCTTTGGCTTAGTTTGTTGCGTTTTTTTATGTGGCAAAAAGTTACTTAATTAATAAACATATTAATTTATTAATTGGTTAATGTATAAATGGGGTGCTTGTAAAGAAAATGGTTAAATAAAAAGGTAGGAGAGGGTTTAGTATGGCAGCAACCAATCGTGTGTATCAAAAGTTGGTCGAGGTTCGCAAGTCGGTGCCGTATTTACAAAAGAACAACAGTGGTCATCAGTACAGTTACGTTTCGGCTTCGCAGGTATTCGGAGCTGTGCGACCGGAGTTGGACCGTGTCGGGTTACTCCTTGTGACGAAAATCGTTGATAAAGCGGTACGCTATGATGAGGTGCGCAATAAAGACAAGTACGGCAACGAAAAGGTCACATTGACGCTGACAACGGAACTGGATTTACTGTATACCTTCATTGATGCGGAAAGTGGGGACATGCTGGAAATTCCGTTCTATTCGCAGGGCATGGAAATCGCGGGAGAGAAGGGCGTTGGAAAAGCACTTACGTACGCCACAAAGAACTTCTTTCTTTCGCAGTTTGTCATTGCAACGGATGCCCAGGATCCCGATAGCTTCCAGGAGAATTTAGTACAAACCAAGCCATCTGCGCCTGTGTCAAACGAGCAGCTGCGTGAGCTTGAAGCACTCGCTCGTCAATTTGCGAACCTGCGCGAAACCGATGTAACGCGTGTGTGGGAGCAGTTTGGTCTGGAGGAAGCGAATCTTTCCAGCTTAAAAGAGCCGGAAGTGAAGGAAATGAAAGAGCGCCTTGTCGCGTGGCTTGAAAAAGCAAGGAAAGTGGCAGATGCTACATCAAAGGAAGCTGCACCAAAGCGTGAGGTCCGGGAGCAGCATGACAGCGATGTGAAGCCGTATATATTGGTTTCCGCCATGGAAAATGAATCGAAAAACGGTGAATGGTATTTCACGTGTATTTTGGAGGACGAAGACGGAGAGGAAATTGAGGTCATTGCCAAAGGGGATCTTGCTTTTGAAGTAAGCCAGCTAGAGGACGATACCGACATTTTGGCCGTCATCGCCAAACGAAATAACTTTAATCTCTTAAAATCCCTGAAAGTATAAGGTGAAGCCCATGCTACCGAGCATTGTAGATGTAGCGAATGAACTGGGGCTTGAATGTGTGGAGCGGACACGGAGCAAAAAGGAAGTATACTACCGTTGTCCATTTTGTGCTCATCATAATCCAAAGCTTTCATTAAACCCGGCGAAGAACGTATTTAAGTGCTGGCACTGCGGTGAAAGCGGCGGGGTTCTTGATTTTGAGGCAAAGCTCACAGGGAAAACCTTCACGGAAATCAAACAGCAGTATTTCCCCCTAAAAGCGAAAAGTTCTCTAAATGCCAGGCAGCGAAAGAAAATCGGTTGGCATGAATTCAAAAAGCAATCAGAAGAAACGTATAAACAGCATGCAGAGGATATGACAGCAGACTGGCAGCTCTATCAGTTTTTCATGTGCCGCAAATACTTCGCCTACCTGTCAGTCATCAGCTTAATTGATGACGACATCAGGCGCAGTGAGCTTGTGGATTGGTGGTGCGACGAGGTCCGGCGAACCGAGATCCCGTCCATGACCACGATAGTGCTAGAGGGCTTTAGCAAATCAGCCCCTTGGCAAGCGGAAGGTGCGCACATTGCCGATACGGCGTTTGAGGTGTGCAGGGCAACCGGTGACTTTGAGCTGGCAGATATTGTCGTGAACACCGCCTTTTTGCTGTTTTCTACCCTGCAGGACGAAGTAGAGATGTGGCAGTGGGGCCGGTATGAAACGAAATTTGGTCACCCGCTCCCTATAAAAAATCTAACAGAAGCGAGGTATTTCCTATGATGAATCATTCTTTTTTGGTTGGTCGTTTAACGAAAGATCCCGAGTTTGAATATACAAAGTCAGGTATCGCACGGGCACGGTTTACGCTGGCAGTGAACCGTCCGTTTAAAAATAAAGAAGGCGAACAGGAAGCGGACTTTATTTCCTGTGTGGCGTGGCGTAAAACGGCAGAAAACCTGGCGAACTTTATGACAAAAGGACAGTTAATTGGTATCGAGGGACGTATTGAGACGGGCAGCTACGAGAAAAACGGGACACGTATGTACACAACGACGGTTGTGGCAGAGACGGTTCAGTTTTTAGAGCCAAAGGTCGTGAGCACGGATACCGAGCGTAAAAAAGAACACGTAAGCCCTCGGAGAGAGAAGGTAATGTCGGAGGATTTACCGTTTTAAAGGACAAAGGCGGCAAAGGTAACTTTGCTGCCTCTTTTAAGGATGTGATCAGTGTGATTTTTTCTTATTCAAGGTTGAGTCTCTACGAGGAATGTCCGTACCGCTTTAAGAAAGTATATGTGGATGGCGAACGGGAAGCAGAAAGCCTGCCTTTAGCACTTGGGAAAGCCGTGCATAAAGCAATTGAAATGCGTCTGAAGGGCTTTCCCGAAGATGCAGCACTTGCACGGGGCTTTATCGAGGCAAATTTCAAACGTGAATTGAATTTTAACGAAGTCCAGAAGCTGATGCGCCGGGTGCCGTACGAGAAGTACATTGGTAATTTAGAAGCCGTGGAATTTTCCTTTCAGCTTCCGTTAACCAGCACAGTAGCGTTTCGGGGCGTGATTGATTTAGTAACGACAAATGGGGACATAATTGACTGGAAAACAAACCGCAAAATGTATGATGTACAAGATACGAAACAGCTTGCTCTGTATGCCTGGGCAGTGAGCGAGTTTTACAGGCTTGAAAAAGTGCGAGGTACACTTTCGTTTCTACGGTTTAATAAAGAAAGCAGCACCGTATTTACCGAAAGTGACATGCAGGCAGCACGGATGTGGGCGATCGGGCTTGCCAGTGAAATTACGTGGGCGTTAGAGCAGCTTGAAAAGCAGCCGAAGCTGGAGCATGTATTGTTTCCGGCTCGACCATCGTCAAGGTGTAAGACGTGTCCGTTCTCGATTGAGTGTTATCTAAAAAAATTTAAGTAGTTATCAAGCTATTATCTCTGGAGATAATAGCTTTTTTATATCTTAAAATGTTCAGTATATGTTTTAATTCAAGTATTCTGTTTTAAAATTTTATTTAAAAAATATGTATTATTTTAATTAATATATTTTCTGATTATGTAAAATTAATACATATTAATTTTTACATAATTTATTTTTGGCGGTGATAGTTATGAATGTAAACTATTTAGAAATTGAAAAAATATTCAAGGATTATGCACAATCTTGTTTATTAAAAAAGGAAGACATTAAGCTTCCTGTTATTCCATCTCTGAATGAAGGAGAGGAACTACCTTTATTATTTAAATCATTAAATCAAGGGATGGGGGTCAGGCTTTCTAGAGGGGAATTAGTATTACCTAATTTTAAGAATTGTGAAACAGTAGCCATTTTCACAGATTACGGTGGAGAATCTAAAGATAGCAAGTTTTTTACTTATACAGTCACTTTAGTAGGTTACAATCAATTGACCTTTTTTGAAAAAAAAATGAGTGAAATACGAGAGAAATATAAATTAAATAATCCAATTAAAGAAATTGGATTTAAAGATTTAAGGTATGGACCAATTAGGGATTCTTTGGAGGAATATCTGTTAGCTATTAATAATTTCGTTAATGGTATTAGCTTTACTTTAGTTGTTGATAAAGAAATCCATTCATTAGCGGAGGAAAATAAGAAAGAATCTAAATACCTAATAGCAAAAATTTTAGAAGAAAGGGGTTTTGGTACATATAAAGCCGATGTAGCAGAAAAAGTTTATAGAATAACGAATCTGATTTCATACTTAGTCCATCTGCTGGTACCTAATGGGAAAAAGATATTTTGGATGTCGGACCATGATGCAACAATAGAAACAGAAGATATGCATAAGAACATGGGGAACCTCCTAAATAACGCGATTTATAGTTATGAGAATGTTGAATACGGTACGGTAGTTTTTGCTAAACCTTTTGCTAAAGAGGAAGATACATTATTTTTGGATTTATTGAGTATTTCTGATTTAATAGCCGGTGCAATTGAACATTATTTAACAAGGCAAAAAAAATTCGCGAGCTCGGATTTTAAAATTAGTAAAGGTGCTGATCAAATATTGATGTGGTTAGCAAATAATGGCTTAGCTTTTAAGAAATCAACTTATATTATTCGTTATGATAATCAACAGAAAGCGTATAATGGGTCATTTTTAGATTTTAGGCTCAATGAACCTTTAAATAATGCAAGCTATGTTGACATCTTTTTGTAATAAAATCGGTATTTAGCCCAATTTAATAAAAATTTTAAGGGACAAATTGTGTATTACTAGTGTACGAGGAGGAGATTTTTCATGAAACAAAAAGAATTTTTCAAAAAACTTTATCCAAACAAGTTTTCAGATTCTAAGATAATTCGTACAGGTCAATTAAATAGAGAGTTCTTTTCATTTTTTTTAGAGACTCTTACTAGTGAAGGCAGAGAAAAAGAGTTTGAAGATTTTGCTAGAAAACTATGTGAAGTTGAAATTTGTCCAAACCTTTTACCACAAACTGGTCCAACTGGAGGAGGAGATAGTAAAGTTGATACGGAGACCTATCCTGTTTCGGCTGATATAGCTATGAAGTGGTATCAAGGAAATGATTCTGCAGCTAATAGATGGGCATTTGCTATAAGCGCAAAGAAAGACTGGCGATCGAAGGTAAAATCAGATGTTAGGAAAATAGTAGACATAAATGATTCACGAGGCTATAATAAAATATTTTTTATAAGTAATCAGTATATATCAGATAAAAAGCGTGCAGAAGTTGAAGATTTATTGAAGGCAGAAAATGAAATAGAAATAAGGATTTTAGATAGAAATTGGATTTTAGAAAAGACTTTTAACAACAACAATAAAGATATTGCTATTGCTAGCTTTAAACTATCAGAAGGATTTCGTGACGAAGTTGAAATGGGTAGTGAGGATTATAAAAGAACTCAAAGATTAAATAAAGTTGAAAGGCTTATCATTGATAATTCTAACCACAAGGAACTAATAAATTTATGTAGTGAGTCAATTATTCTAAGTAGAGAACTAGAAGTGCCTAAAGAAAGAATTATGGGGGTGTTGGAGCGAGGAGTTAGTGTTGTCTCTAAATATGGAACAATCATAGATAAGATGGAAATAATATACTTATATGCTTGGACTATATTTTGGTGGTACCCAGATGATGAAATATATTATAAGAAATATTTAGAACTAGAGAGTTTAGTGAAAGATAAACCCAACATTCACTTTATTTCAAAATTAGTTACACTATGGATTAGTTTATATCCGAAAGCAACGTTAAAAGAGCTAGAAATTCAAATAGAGGCACACACAAACTTTCTACTAGAACAATTAGAAAGTTTTGCTAGGGATGAAAAATTTCCTAATGCGGCTTTAGAAGCTCAAGCAAATATTCAGGTTATAAATACTATACGCGGAAAAGATATAAACCATATTGTTGATAGTTTTATAAATATTATCAGCAAAAGTAGAGGTAAATTAGATTTTAATTTAAATACGATTAGTAAATTGATAATTGAAACTGATATTTATTCGGAAGCTGAAAGATATGATGAGTTATTTGAAATGTTAGTGAAATATAATTCAGAAAAAACTAGTAATATTAGTAGTTCAAGGTTATTAATAAAAAGGGGCGATGATATTCAGGACGACTCCCCGATGAAGGCAATGCAGTATTACAGTAGAGCTTTAGAAAAAATTGCTTATGATGAATCTAAGCAAGAGTTTGTCAGATTAATGGCTTCAATGGCAAATATATTTGAGAATAAAGGTCTTCTGTGGAGTGCGAGAAATTATTATATAAATTGTATTAACATCTGCTTTAATTCGTATTTTAAAGAAGGCATAATTAGTCCACTCTTAATCTTAGCTACCAGTAGATTGAAGTTTATCGAGCTAAAACTGGGACAATTATTTAACGCTATTGAGACTTATAAAATTGAAAACATTGCAATACAAATTTACACTTCAAATATGGATAAGTATGACTTTGAGGATAAATTTGACTATATTTTAGGGATACAGCTACTTAAATTACCTCTGGAAGAATTATCTCAACTTGAGCATTATCCAGATTATCTAATTGAACTAGATTTACCTTATTCTAAAATGGCCTTAATGTATAATTTAGGACATTACGATGAAGATATGCTGAGTGAAATGGAATCGGATAAAGGGATTTATGACGATTTTATGCTTAAGTGGATAAACCAACCAGCTAATAAGGAGTTAAAAATCGTTCCAACATTTGGGTTAACAGCCTTGGTAGAACTTAAAACTAAGATCCTGGGATGTGAGGTTATAATTAAAACCCAAAATTTATATAAATTAAAAAAAGTTTCATATAATATACTTTCTTCATTGGAAAGCTTTTTTGTGACAGGCTTAAACCATGATCTCTACCCTTTAGCGAACAATTTAATTTTGGAAATTAAAGAAATCGATGATTATGACAGCCAATATACCTTTGAAATAAATGAGAAGAATTCCAGAATTGCTATATTAACCATTTCAAAGAATTTCAATGATTATGAGCTAGAGACACTAAATAAAGGGATTTTTGAAGAGATATTTGCGTATGTAGTGTCATCATTATTTCCTTATGAAAGTTTTATGAAAAAAATTGAAAATATTGTTGTAAAAGAAGATGGTTTTATTAGGGCTTCAATGACTTTAACATCAATTGAACAATATTATATTGATAAAAAGGATTTGAAATCAGATGATATACGTTTTAAGAGATATGAATTACTTAGAGTTACCCCTATAAATATTGAATTGAAAGATGAAAGAGAAAACGTATCAAGATCAGAAATTATAAAAGAGCTGAAATTTGAAAGACCACCAGAAGATTTATATGAAAATGCAAAGCATGATGAAATATTAATAAGTTCCATTACTAATGTTAATTATTGGAATGAAGCTGAGTGGAAAGGGTTGGCTGTAAAAAGTTCAGCAGATTATAGTTTTCCACCAATTGTTTCACCAGTATATTTGAATGAATACGGCAAGAAAATATTTGAAGAGTGGAAAGCGAAATATGGGGATTATGATTCCTCCGATGAGATTATAGTAGGAATTATAAAGGGAATTAGCAAAAAGAATCCGTTTTGGTATAGAGTTATAATAGGTAATGACTTTGATTTGAAGAATTTCATGAGTGAAAAAGATTATATTTTGATTTCTAATATCCAAAGAATCCATACAATGGAGGCAACATCAGATTACAATCTTAATTTGCTAATTACAACACTAGGGGTTTTTGATACGTATTTTTTAGTACCTGCTATCTTCGATAAGAATATGCAAAATCCAGATTTTCATTTTAAATTAGGAATTAGAAAAAATAAATGTAGTCTGAGGATTATTAATGCGTATGAAATTACAGAAAAGGATATTTTCTTCCATCAGGGTATTTTACCTAATGATGATATAATAATTCCAAATGGTATTAAGAATGATTTTATAGTAGATCTTATTAACCGGAAAAAAGACTAAGTAAATATAAACAAGATAAGACTGAAAGCTTTAATAGGTTACCTCTAGGATAAGTAAGTCTTATTCTCATCTTAAGTGATACTAAATTTTGATAGGGGGTACTACTCCTAACAACACAATAAGCTGAATATTTGTAGGATGCCTCTAATGCGTTCTAAATCTTTGAATTAAAAAAGTTCGCAAAAAACGATTTTCAGCACTTTTCTAGACAATACTTTTCTGAATGAGTTAGTCCTTCTTATAAAAAAGGTGAGGTCCCAAAGGTTACTTTATTATTGGATCGAGTAATGTAACGAGAGAATTTGAATTGGCGATTGAATATTTGTGAAGTGAAGGATTAATTACTAGTAAAGAAAATATATAAGATATAACATCTAAAGGGATCTGTCATTATGAAAGAAGTTTTATGAGTATTTAAATAAATTTTATATGTTAGTTAGAGGAAAAATAAAAAAGCCACCCAAGCCACTGTTATTTAGAAATATACAGTAAGAGGGAGGCTTTTATTCATCTATTCAGCATCTGAGGCAACACCAGTCAAAATTAAACCAGCATTAATACTGTCAATAATATTGGAGAGGGTATTTAACAATGCTAAATAAATAGAATTACAAGTAGCTGTTTTCATTTGCATCTTTCCTTTCGTACATTTGGAATTAATAGTTTTTAGAAGTACGCTAGTAATTAGGAGTAGGAATTGAACCCACATACCTAGTGCAAATGCTCAATAGATGAAGGGCTACTTAGTATTAAGTATAGCTAAATAAAGTATCAATCGAAAGTTACAATTCAGAAATTAAGTGTTTGTATTTCAAATAGTTATCCTTGGCTTCTACACCGAATGGATCATCAGCATAATAATAATTTGAAAAGTAAAATGCAATATAACTATTTTCTTTTAACGCATTAATAAGTGGAAGTTTCTGAATGTTTACCGGATGTGGTTCTTTATAGAACTCGCTTTTTTTATGCCCTAAAATCCCGATTTGCTCAAGTATCCATAAATAGCGATCAAATGCTTCCCGAATAGGACCTAAATGTACACGGTGAATGTTAAATTGATAGCCAAAACGATTTGTTAGTGAATAAACAGTCAACGGTTCATTTTGATAAATGCTTAAAATTTTATCAATTACCCAAAGCTGCCATAGTGTTACGGGCACCGGTACTTTTTCATAGCCAAGAATTTTGATCTTGCAAATGCCAGGAAAGTTAGTGGTTGTAAGTTGGAAGTTTTGAATATATAAGTCGAAAAGCGTTAGGTATTGAGGTGGCATGTTCAGGCGTTCTTCCTCAAGTGTAAAGTTACGTAAATAAAGCTTGTAATTCTGAATAGCAACCTCCTTTTCTTGATTTATTTCATGAATATTTGTTTCGTAAGTTGCTGCAAAAGTAGGAACGTGTTCAAATAATTGCATTTGCTCTGCCTCTTCACGTTCTTTTTGAATCCGCTTATTAGTTTCAATGAGCTCCTGCTCTAAAAGATAAGCTTTATAAGCTTGATCGTATTGTTCTCTAAATAAAATTCGCGCTGCATCATCAAGAGCTGATTTTTCTAATAAAAAGGAATCACTTTCGATTTTAAATACATCCTGAATTGTAAGTTCATAAGGGGTACTTACAATGAATGCTCGTTTGGGACTGGTATTTTCTTCCTCTATTGTTCGATAAAGGTCAAATTTTGCATTGTCCTTTGCGGATAAATAATAAATGCTTTGAACATTTAATGAGGTTAAGGGTTTATTAATCTTTAAAATAGTCGTCAAAAGTTCAGCAGATGTAAATGAGCGGAGAAACTTTGTCCATTTTTTATCCTCTATTGATACAGCTAATAATGTTTGCTCTGATTGCCATAAGACAATTTCTTGGCCAGTTACTTCAGTAGTAGCATGCGTACGCTCTACAAACCATAGGGATGTATAGCCTTTATCTTCAAAATATTGTTTACGTTTCGTTAGATTTTTTGCAAGCGATTCATCTGTTGCAGCATTTACCTGAGTGATAACACTTAATGTATAGAACGTTTGATTTAAGTAGACGACTAAATCTGGAATAAATGCTTGGAAATTTAGATCAAATCGACCTTCAATTACCTGTAACTGTGGATAAAGTTTACTGAGTAGTTCTAGCTCATTTTTTAAAAAAGACACAACAACTGGATGACGTGTGTTTTCACGTTCGGTTTGCTTAGTATAAGTGGTTGAACGTCTTTCGAAATCCTCATAGGCTTCACAACTTTCGCTATGACGGTGTCTAAAGTAAGGGGATCGTTCTGGACCTGAAATAACCTCCAAAAATGCTTTGCAAAACGGGCATTGAAATGTGTTTTTTTTACCAAGTCGTTTTAGATTGGTTACTTCTTGAGGGGTCAAAAAATCGGGCATAGTAAAATAATCTTCATTGTTTACATGGAATGCAATTTTCATATAGTCACCACCAAGATGCTTTTATGAATAATTTACCATATTTATCTATTTATACTATACTATAATTTTATAATAATAATGATTTAATTCTCGGACTAGGTAGTTAAAGACGTCATATAATGTTTTTTCTTCAAGGTATTTTTTGTATGCTTTCCTAGCATTTTTATTTTCATCAGATACATGTAATTTATCAATGTTCACCCAAATAGTACTCTCTAAAAAGTAATTTGTATTTCCAGTTTGAAATAATAACGTATGTTTCTGTTTTTCTACACTTAATATAGTCATGTCATGCTTAAATAGGTTATACGCATGGCGTAATCCATACATTGATTGGTTATATATGTGGCTTTGTCTTTTTAAATCCTTATACAACGGGAAGTTTTTGTATAATAAATCGTCAGTGTTTATTAACCAAGTTATTAATTCCATTGCCAATTGGTAAGTTAAATCATGTTTTTCCTTTAAATTTAGTTGCCGTCCATTATATTTTCCAGATTCAACCTCTATATAGGAATGTTTTTTGGTATTTATAATGTTTAAATTACGTTTTAGTCTATC
Source organism: Lysinibacillus odysseyi (assembly GCA_014595895.1). Lineage (GTDB taxonomy): Bacteria > Bacillota > Bacilli > Bacillales_A > Planococcaceae > Lysinibacillus_B > Lysinibacillus_B odysseyi_A. The sequence goes on from JABUKB010000007.1 coordinate 96,705, forward strand.
TAAAATAAATTCCATTACTTTGTTCTCCTTTCAACATTATTAATAGGTTAGTCAATTCTTGATATACAAAAAACCTATTAAAACAGTAATGTATTAATAGGTTAATTCGTTAATATATTAATTCATCTCAAGCCACAACATCATCTTCTGATCGTTATCCTTGTTATGACGCTTGATTTTACGTGCCATGTAGCGGGAAAGGGTCGTATGGCTAATGCCGATTTCTTCAGCTGCTTTCCGAATGGAGTACCCGAGTTCATCGATCTTCGCGCGCATAATCTCCGGTGTGAGCTCCTGCACTTTCTCCGGTGCCTCAAAGACAAATTCCGTTTGCTCCGATTTTTCCACGATGACTTCCGTGTATTCAGCCTCCACAATCGTATCCTTGTTTGTAGACGCCTTTGTTTCGACTGGTGCATTTTCTATTGCTAGTGGTGCATTTGGCAGTGTCACCTTCTTTTTGTTCTCAAGCATCACGACAGGTGGCGGTGTAATCAGGACGTTAATCTGGCTCCAGTAATTTTGAATCCAACCACGTTTGCCTACACGTGATTCATCAAGTTCCTCCGTATAGGACCAGTGTGCAATGACTTCGTCACGCTGCAAGTCGTCCAGCACTTCTTCAAAGCGGTCACGCAGCTGCACACCGTTCATCCTGACAGGGAAGTTGATTTCATTTAATAATGTCGCTATTTTAAATGGCTGATTCAGCGTTCCTTTGATCGAACGGATTTTCCACTGGCGGCTTAAATACCGTGTCAGGCGTTTGTGCTCACGCTGGGACACGTAGCTGTATTTAAATACCTTCAGGTCGAGTACACCTAGAGACGACTTTGTGCCGTCCAAATACGGCTGGAGGAGGGTGGACGGCTTGATTTGAAGCGCGTAAATCCCTTTTGGCTTATTCGTTTTCTTATCGAAGGCAATCCGTACGCTCCCGACATCAAACATGCGCTTGAAATCCTGGAAGTTGTAAAGCTTGGAATCAATTTCACTCGCATTGACGATTTTCACACGCTCCGGTCCGTCATGCAGGGCAATCCAGACGCTTGAAAGTGCTGCCACGCGGCGCATGATGGTGAAGCGGTCCCGTTCTTTAAACTTGATTTTTTCCGGTGTTTCCCCTTTTTCGCAGTGACGCAGCAGCAGGGCATCATCGCTGTGAAATTCAATAAAGCCTTCACTGTCGCGTTTTCCGGTCATCCACTGATAGCTCACAAGGTCGAAAATATCAGCGGTTAATTCATCTAGCGAGCTGAGTGTCGTTTCGAGTAAATCGAGCCCGTAGTTCTGATCCATGTCAGCCTCTGTTTGAAACAACGGTGCAGGACGCAGCTCGGCAAACCCGTGCAGTGTCCCTTGGTTATCAATTAACTCGGTTCCCATAAAGCCGGTATCTTTTTCAGAGAAATTCGTTTTATTCGTAACGATATTGCGCATTAAATGGAACGGCGTTGAGGTATTCGCATAGATGTAATCACGCTCGGCAAGTGGAATATCGTTTGTTTGTTCCATCAATACCGCTAAATAAGGCGTCACGTGCTCTTTAATCGTATCTTCAAAGTTGGCGACCGTGTTACGGATAATACGCTTCGAGGAACGCTTGTAATCACTTAACTCCTCAACGATTAAATGATAAACGGAACGAAAGCTCTCGCTGACCTCGTCACCGGGAGCTGACTGCGCCTTTTCGACCGGCGGTGTAAGGTAAGCATCCTGGTACCACATCTCCAGTAGGGAAGGAAGCTCCGTGAACAGCTCTTTTACTTCCTCGAAGACGGCGATCTTTCGCTGCTCATAATTTAAAATTTTCGTGTCGCTTAGTGTTTGATAATCCATAAGTCACCTCATTCGTCCACTTGTTTTATCATTATTATATCAAAATGCACCACTTTGAAAAGAAAATACTAACGAAATGCACCACTTGCGTTTTTTGGTGCATTCCAAGTGAAAAAAGGCGCTCTTTTCGGATGTTGGTGCACAATCCAATTATTTGGAAAACATTGGCGTGTACTTTTAAAGCATTTTGCACCACGATTACCGGTTGTTTGGAACAAACCTGTATATGGAGTGGTGCATTTATTTGACTCGTTGCATGAAAAACTGCACCAATACACGTCTCGGGGTGCAAAAATATGTATTTTTTAAATGATTATGCACCAAAAAATGCACCGTTTTGACACATTACTACACGCGTTTGTCCCGCTTTTCGGGTTTTGCACCACTACAAAGCCGAATCATTGTGTAATCCATGTCATTTATAAAGGCTTGGTGCAAAATGATACGCGGATTATGCAACGGTCCGTCCAGTTCCCTATGAAAACGTAATAAAATCACTATTTTGGACAAGACCGTATACAAATGTAGAACAAAGATGTGTAGTATTAGACTAAAAATGCACCACTTGGAACAAAGGTGTGTATATGAAAATCCTATGAAACTGGGATTTTTATAATTTTGGTGCATTTTAATGAGGATTGTGAGTGGTGCATTTCCAAAGGTGTGTACAAAAAATGCACCACTTATAAATGTAGCGGTGCAAAAGCGTATGGTATGGAAAGACAGGAAAAGTACGATAAAGCCTGTAATATTAGGCTTTACCATGTTTTTATAAATTCGCAAATGTGGTGCATTTTACATGTGGTGCATAAAAAATGTAGGACAAACCCGCCATCACAAGAAAATCATAACTTTTTTACAAACCCTTGGTATGACTGGGCTCGCGGGTGGTGCATTTTGGTGCATTTTCCTCTAAGAGAGCCCCGTTTTGCACCACCTCCGTTTTTTATACTGTTGGTATGAAAAAATCGGGGGAGGTGTCACTAGTGAATCTAGTAGAAGTATTCGATACGTTACTGCCTAAGGGGCTGCTTACATATAAAAAGATCGGCTCTAAAGCTAGCTTACCAAAGCGTGTTGCTGCTGAAAAGCAGGATAAACAAAATCGCCAGGGCGTCCTGTTTGCTGTGCGTGAGAAGGCACACTTTGCGAATGGTCAGGTAAAAGGCTATATTTTAACGTCAAAAGAGAGTTTACTGGAGGATGCCGGTGCACTTTCACACTTTACGCCAAACGTATACCGTTTCGGTACATACTCAGATGAAGCCCGTACGATGATCAAAGGCTTCAGTGAAGAGAACCTGCAGCAAATTAACACGTTTGTCGTGGATATTGATACAAAGCGTTATACAGTAAACGATCTGTTACTGGCGTGTTTGGATGAATCAGTTGGTCTGCCGACATGGATCATTGAAAGTGACCGTGGCTACCAGCTGTATTTCGTGCTGTCTGCACCCCTGTTTATCTCCAATAAAGAAAACTTCCGGGGTCTGAAAGTGGCCAAGCGTATCAGTGATAACATCAAACGTAGCCTGAAGAGCGTGGAGGCAGACATTTACTGCAACGACTTCGGCTTTTTCCGTGTGCCGACAAAGGACAATGTCGTGTACGTCGATTTGAACAATACCTATACCATGCATGAACTGATCCAGTGGTCGATGCGTCGTGACGACGATATAGAGCGACCGCTATTTGTTGTGCCGACAAAAAAGGAAAATCCGGACCTGACACGTACAGATTGGTTTGATGCCCTGGTGCATACAACAAATATTAAAGGCGAAACAGGCGTGATTGGCCGAAACAATACATTGTTTACGTTAGCCTTGATTGGCTTTGCGGAAGGCTGGGAGTTTGAGCGTACAGAAAACTTCCTGGACGAATTTAACAGTCGCCTGCATAATCCAATGGGTGCTGCTGATATAAAGGCAACGCTTGATTCGGCGTATTCCGGTAAATACACGGGTCCAAGCAAGGAATACGTGGAAACTCTGCTGGCTTTGCATGTAAAAAACGGCAAGGAATTTACGGTGTCGTTTGGGAACCGTGCGTGGTACAAGTTCAAAAAGAATCGCGAGGACCGCACACGCAGCCACTATGACGAGTGGGAACAGGATATTATTGATTACATCACGGCTGAAAAATCGGTTTCGGAGCCGTTTATTTGGCGTACGCAAAAAGAGATGTGTGAAGCGGTCGGTATCGCACAAAGCTCACTAAATGCGTTACTAAAATGCTCTACAAAACTGGTGAAAACAATTACTGGGAAAGGTCGTGCTGCGAAAACAGGCTGGACGACAGTAAAGCTATTTATGGAATACATAATGAATCTTGTAAAGGATCAAAAGCAAGCTTACCGTAAAGCACTGGTGCAGGTCGTGCTGGATTGGACGGATGAATTGGAGCCAGTGGCAGGTTACGAGGAACTAATGAATTATGTGCACCAATTATTTAAAAGAGACAATCAGAACACAGCAGCGGAACCCCTTGATGGCTCTGGTTAAATTAATACTCCACTCTGCCTAACATATTTCTAGTTATGTGTGCTTTTTGTTTGTCAGAGTCTTTAAGGGATCTTCTGTGTCCAGGGGGAGGGGGGCTCTTTTTCTTTTGGAGAGGGAAGGTATTGTTGGGTTATTCAGCAGTGTTTCTGGGTAGTCAGTGTATTTTTATTTTTGAATAGTAATCAAAAGGTATGGGAAAGTTATGATTTGGAGGTAAAGTCGGATAATTGTTGTATGAGATTATGGATAGGTTATTGTTGGCATTACCAATAGTTTGTCAGGTGGAGAGGTCGGATATGATGCAGTGTCATACGATTGTCTTTTGTGATCAATCTTGATGGATGAAGGAAAGCAGCTGGATTAAGTGGTAGTAATGGGGAGGTTTCTGTCTAAACGGATCAGTTATATTGTTGTTATGAGGATTATTTTATGAAACGGCTTATTTTACTGCTTTTTGGGGAGCTTTAGGTTTATGAGGATTGACAGTGTTAACCAATGAATGTAATTAAACGAGGGTTTAGAGATTTTTTACTAGAATATAAGATAATCTTTTTGGTTAAATATGGTAATATAAATAATTAGATAGGGAAAATTGGAATATAAAAAATTTATTGGGTTATTCATTTGGCTATATTGGTAGTTCATTATTTTTATACTTCATTTTTGATTGGGATCCTTTAAAATTTTTGATTAGCTCTTTACTTGGCCTTGTCATGTTTGCGTATTTTTTAACGAGCTTTTGGAAACAGAGTAAATAAAGTTTTGAGGATTTGTCTTTCTAAAATCATTTCCAAATACTGCTTTAGGAAAGTTTTAAAGAAAACATATTGATAAACGCTGAAATAGCACCAATAGCTTTATATTTAAAGGGGTGGGTGACTTTGTTAAAGATTTTGCAGATTCTATTTTCAATTATTGGTGTAGCTCTTGCAGGTTATGGTCTATTATAAAGGATTTCCAATTTAATTCATATATAAGTTTGTTTTTAGGCTTAACAATGTTCGTGTTAGGACTTCAAGAATTCAAAAGGGGTAAAAAAATTTTGGGTTGGATGCTAATAGGTGTATTTGCATTTTCAATGTTTGTAGCTATCCAAAGTTTTATGTTGAATTATTAATGCATACTAACCTTCCCAAATGAAAGTTCGGACATGTAACAAAGAGTCACAGGTGTTGTGAAACCAACGTTTCGTCGCTCTTTGTATGAATATTGCTTATACGTTCATTTATTCGTTTTACGGGTAGCGAATAGGGTATCACTGCAATTATTTGTGGATCTACGGATTCCTTTACGTTTGGCTGTATTAATGCAGGTGTTATTAGGTTGAAAAAGGTGTAGAATTGGAACAAATATTAATTAAGAGAATATTTTGACATTACAGAACCTTTTTTATATGATAAAGGTATCTAATTTTCTCGCTGCATTTTTTGTAGTTGCCGTCCTATTTGCTTGGCAAAATATTCGGTATGATGGTTTTGAACGTTTTTTATGATTGGGAACAGGTAAATCCGTTTACGGATTTTTTTAAAGCACAAAAAGACTCTTAGGGTCTTTCTGTGCTTTTTTGCGTTTAAAGCGAGAAGAGCAGATAAAAATTTAAAGGAGGCGTCTGGTATGACGACAATTTCAAATGCAGTGCCTAGAACACATGAGGAAGCCGTACAGCTTGCAGGGGAGATCGAAAGGCTGGAAGCTGTGTTGAAAGCGTGTAAGGGCAATTTAAAGGGATTTGTAGAGGCGAATGGTGCAGTGGAGACGAGCTATGAACGTTGGGATTTTATTCATGCGGAATCGTGGAGCTTTCATAAAGGAGCGACAAAGGACATTGCCAGGCGTTTATCGGCAGACGGGATTAATCCGTGGGATCTGCTGTCGTTTGCGGCAAAAGACTTAAAAAAGATGGGCTGGGATGACACGGAATTGTGTCAGTATGGTCAGGTAAGGGTAACGAAACGGTTTACATCGCGTAAGCTGTGACTTTTAAAGGTTATTGCAGATGGCAGTAGCTTTTTTATTTTGTAAAAAATAAAAGGAGGAGTTTATGATGGATCGTGTAAAATTAAGGGAAGTGGCCGAGCTTTATAGTTCAGCTGAACTGCTTAGCCTAGGAGATACGTTGCAGCTGTTACTTGGTCATTCGGTAAAAGAGGATACGTTACAGGGGTTACTTGAAATAGGGGCGACAGAGGTAATTGAACTGAGCTTTGAGGAGATGCTCGCTCTTGGATTAACGAAAGCACAGTCCTACAGACTGAAAGCAGCGATTAGTTTTACGCGTAAGTTCCAGGAAGGAGCTTTTGTGCCTAATATGCAGATCAGATCTCCTGAAGATGCCGCAAAGGTCGCTATTCAGTATTTAAAAGGAAAAAAGCAGGAGCATTTTGTTTCGATGTATCTGGACACAAAAAATCGGGTGAAGCATTTTGAAACGATCTTTATTGGGTCACTGAATGCATCGATTGTGCATCCACGTGAGCTATTTGCCCGTGCTGTGAAGATGTCGTGTGCAGCGGTGATTGTGTTTCACAATCATCCCTCGCAAGTGCTGACACCCTCCCCGGAGGACATTGACGTGACACTTCGTCTGCAAGCAGCCGGTGAGATTTTAGGGATTGATTTGCTGGATCATTTAATTGTGAATGATATAGCTTATTTAAGCTTGAAGGAAAAAGGGATATTTTAGGAATGGCGAGCCGGCTAAATTAATTAGCTGGCTCTTTTAACCAGCGAAGCAGCGAAGTGGTGTTCTATTGGATTCAGTAGTACTAATTGGAATAATTAATGTTTCCAACTTTTCTATTTGAGTAGGTGCCAAATTGTGATAAATCAGCTTAAATATTTTTTTCTTCAGTTGGAGCACGTATTTCTCATACAACTCTCCCTAGCGTTATCAGTGACCCATTTTTGATTTATTTTTTCTGCTTTAAAGTCGCGAGCTAAAAGGTTCGGCGCAATTTTCCCCACAATCTCTTTATAAGAACGATATTTTTTATACGTATCAGCTATTTTAATGTTATTTTGTTCATTAATCGATGGATCGTTTTCGGAATGTATTCAAATCCTAATTTTTCCAATTTTTCTGTAATTCTGCGATAACCATAATGTCCTCTATGTTCATGGAAGAATTTAGAAATGGTTTCTTTCGCTTCTTTATATTTACCTTGATATAAACGTTGACGATTAAAGTCGTTATTATGCTAAAGCACACTCAATTTTAACTAAACTCATAACTCATTGTTTAATATCGAAAATGTCATTCTCTACTTTCTAGATGGAAATTCAACATTTGTAGATAGTACCTAAATTTTCTCGCTTTGATCTCACCTAATAATCTTTTGAAAGGTTATAAGTTCCCTTTAAAATGGTTATTACAAATAAGAGTAAAAACTTTACGTTTATTACAATTTTTATAATAAACTTCTTTTTAGTGTTACCATATTTATAACATTCTAGATTTAGACAAAAAGCAAGAGATACTTACACATTAGGAGTTTAAGTTATGCTAAAAAGACTAGCTTTAATTTTATTAGTATCAATAATTATAGTTATTATTTTCCCTAAAAATAAGCTCCCATCTATAGAAGTATATAACACAAGAGAAATAGTTCCTTGGGGAGTGGAAATAATGGGAATTACAAAATATCACGCAAAAGGGATTACCGGTAAGGGGGTGAAAATTGCCATACTTGATAGTGGATTGAATAATCATTCGGAGTTACGTACTGAATACATAAGGGATGGATACAATAGCATTGACCCTAACACTCAACCACTTGATGACTTTGGACACGGAACATTCATTACAGGTGTTATAGCTGCTACTTATAATGACAAGGGATTTATAGGAGTTGCGCCTGATGTTGAAATTTACCCTGTCAAAGTACTTAATCAATATGGCATTGGAGATATTGAAGATGTTGTAAAAGGTATAGAATGGTGCATTGAAAATGACATAGACATTATAAATATGAGTTTCGCAGTAACAAAAGATCACAACAATTTAAAAAATGCAATACAATCAGCTTTAAATGCTGGCATTTTTATTGTTGCCTCTGCTAAAAACTCTAGTGGAGGAATAGTAGGCTACCCAGCTTCTTATGAAGGAGTAATTTCTGTGGCAGCAATTGATTCAGATTTAAATATCTCTAAAACTTCGTCTCGAGGGAAAATTGATTATAGTGCTCCTGGTGTTGATATTGTTACAATAACTCACGATGGAAAGTATCAATATTTTAGTGGTAATTCAATTGCTACACCATTTATAACAGGTCTTATCGCCCTACTATTACAGTCCAACAACGAGGTTAACAACGAAAGTATTCACACTATTTTGGAACCCTTCGTTAAAGATTTGGGTACTAGCGTTCCAGACAACGTCTATGGAAAAGGTATGATTATTTTAAACTAGAAATGGAGGAAAACACGTTGAATATCAATCTCAATCTATCTTTTAAAAAATATATTGTTGCTTTTGTTGTTATAATTCTCCTTCTTTCAACAATGAATATTCAGGCTTTCGCAAAAGGCAAGAATCAATCAAATAGACAAGATGGTGGATTTGAACTTATAAAAAAGAATGATACAGAAATTATTGTTCAAGGGACATGGGATGAAGGTGTGCTCATTGGTACTTTAAATCGTGAAACAAACGAAGTAACAATTGAAGAAATTTTAAATGAAACACCGGTTAACAATAGCCAAAACCCGTTTTTAAACAATAAAGGTAAGGACAAACATAACGGTAAGAAAAATAAATATAAAGCTAAAATCCATACTTTAGATCCATATGAAGGTAAAGTTGATGCTGTCCTAATTAATGTGGATACTAATGAAGAGATTGAATTGTATTCAGAAGGTGAAAAAGTTGAGGCTCAATTACTTCCGGCTATTCCATTGGTAACATGGGGCGGTGGAGCACTTTTATCATGGTTAGCATTACATGCAGCATCTATAACAATTGCGGGAATTACCGCTTACGCTTTAACAGATGTTTATACAAAATATAGAGAAAATAAGAACTATAACTACTGGAAGGCTTGGGTACGTGAAAAAAATGGTAAATATGATGTATTTGTTTCAGCAGAAGCATTAACCGATGCAGCTGCTTTTAATTGGCTAAGTTCAGCCAATAATAAAGACGTAAACGTATTTGCAAAAACAGGTGCCAAAGCCGAAGAAGCTGCAAGAAAGACAAAAGGAGCAAGCCATGCCTACTATCACGATGGACACAGTAATGAAGATGGTTTCTATCAGCACCAGCATCCAGCTAAATACGATAGTGCAGGAAAACGCATTCTATTTAAGAACCATATTTGGTTCTAGAAATTGATGAATTAGTCATCTAATAACAGTCTTTTAGTTATTAGATGACTCTTTTTTATATTTACTTTAATATGTTATAATGGAATAATTTTATAAATAATATTGGAGGGAATATTTTGAAATATTACACGAAAGAGTTATATGAAGAAATGCAAGTTTATGGATTCTTATCATTCCCATCCTCTAGAGAGGAATGGGAAGAAACCTTAAACTCATACAAGGAATATGGTATGGATTATATTAGTTTAATTAGAAATGACCTAGAAATTCGAAAACCTGATTTGCTGAAGTATCTTCCAGAATCAATGCATCCTTCTATTCAAAACAAAACTTTAATGACTGAGTATCCTTCTTCCGAATTGAAAGAAACGGGGACTCAATGGCTTGATGATTTTGAAGATAGATTAAGAAAAATTCGTAAAGAGTGTGTAAAAAATTATGAAGAACTTAAACATAAACTTCCTAAAAATGTTGTTCAATTACACGAAAATTCTTTACACGATGCTGATATTATATCTTCTGAATACATGCCAGAAAAGCAAGAATTCATTATGATTTTAAATCACCTTGAGGATGGTAAAGAAGTAAATGTGATACTAACGTTTACTGGCGTTAAAGATATAATCTTAGAAGATAATATCGAGACAGCTTTATGGCTTTATGACGAAGTTTATATTGATGGTGATTATTTTGAGCTACATGTTTTATTAGAATCTCCATTAACAGAGATATATATAAAAGCTCAAAATTTACAAATTGAGAAAAAAAGTTAGATTAAATCTAACGTGAGTCTGTTATCAAATAACGCATATGACTGAGCATCACCTCTAGGTATGTGAACCGCTCCCTGTCAAGTAGACAGTGGAAATAATAAAAATACTTTGACAGGGGGCAGTTCATTTTTCAGGCAGCCCCTTAATTTTTTACATAAATGGAGAAGTGAATTTATTACTACAATAACGAACAAATAAAAACAAAAGTTGGTTGGGTAAATAACACCCTGACTTTAAGGTGTCATTACCTCATCTTTCTGAACTGTGAGATTATAGTTGATTTAGATACACATCGGGTGGTTGACTTAATTCCTTCTAGAGATGGCGAAGAGGTAACAAGTTGGCTTAAAACTTTTCAAGTCTGCTGTAAAGATTAACGTCAAAATCCCGGTGACAGCCTTAAAGGAAGCACCTTCTATAAAAGTGAATCATCTAAATATACCGTTCACCGAAAAAGTAAAAGGGACGAATAGCTTAAGGATAACGGCTATAAATTTCAAGGAATAGCGAAAGCTTTACAGATGGATATCAGAACAGTAAAAAAGATTTTATCCATGAGCATAAAATGAACAAGAAGAATATCTAATAAGCACAATGGAAATATCTGGAGAACACAAAACGGTACAGAGAGAAAAACAGATAGATAAAGTACAGCAACTATATAAAAAAGGGCGCTCCCAGCGAAGTATAGCACGGCAACTCGTGTTAGACCAAGTAATTGAATCCAGAAACAACAGGAATACATACAAACGCAGGACAAACAAGAACAAGTATGCTTAATCCCTACAAAGAAGAAATAAAACAGTACGTAACCAATCGGTATACATCTATTCAGGTTGATGCCATTCTTTGAAAGAAAGGATACAAAGGTTCTGCTCCTACTGTGTGCCATTATATTTTCAAATTGAAAAAATCCCCATTTAAAGACCCTTAATTTTTACATGACCAGGAGTTTGAATTCATGAAACGAAAAGAGATTATCACTCTTTTGTTCCAATCAAAAAAACAAAGACCCAACCTAATTATCTGAGGAACAAATAAAGGGAATTTACAAGTTGCATCCTAAAATCAAATCCGCCATAGATTTGGTAAATGATTTTCGGGTCAATCTAAGACAAAAAAGAGCTATATGTTACAGAGTTGGATGGAACGAGCGAATACGTTAGATATTCAACCACTCAAAAGCTTTATCAATGAAATAGAAAGAGACTTGACGGCTGTGAAAAGTGCCATCGCTTATGAATATAACAATGGTCTAGCCGAAGGGAAAATCAATGAAATAAAATTGGTAAAGCGCACCATGTATGACCGTTGTCTGTTTGATTTGTTGAGAAACAAAATGTTATTACTCGAAATATAAGAAAAAGGCTCTTTTTAACTAATTTTGGAAATAACCATATTTAGAATGCCAAACTCAATTTTTCGGATATTTGATTATTTTGCACATGCGGATTAAACATTTTTGAACCAAGGCATATATTCACTTAAAAGCTCGGGCTACTGATGAATTAATAAAGTTAAAAGCTCTTTCAGTAACTTGAATAAATATTAATAGAAATCTATGCCGTTCGATTTTTTCTTTTATTACAATATTAATAAAATAACATTTGTTTTAGTACTAACTTCACTCACAAAGAAAAGCCATTTTTTTAGACCAATCACATGGGACGAATTACATTTTAAGCGAAATTATTATTCGGTCTATAAATAACTATCATCAAGAAATGCTTTTAGCCATGTTGCTTGACTCCGTATATTCAGCTGCTTTCGCTAGCGCATTTTTACCGAAAAACAGAGAGCGATCAATTGGTTAAGCACGATAAAACATATCATGTACGGACGTGTAAGCATAGAATTGCTGAAAAAAAGTTTGTTATTCGAAGGCTAATACTATATCTAAAAGACATGGCTTATGTGAAATATATGGCCCCTTTTGTATTTACTAACTTCACCTTAATAACGATTATTATCAAAAAATGAACAATAATGACAAAAGTATGGTTTATTTTATAAATAATGGTAAAATTATATTGATTGTGAAGGGGTTTTGGGAGATAAAGGTGTTGATAAATTAATATCCTGAAGGGAGGAACATTGTATAAACAGACTTGAAAGCGTCCTCTTTAATTTGTTGAATCAAGAACATTATTCAGTCCTTGAACGAGAAAAATTGAATTTTGGCGTTCAAATCATCCTGTCGGAACTTTACAAATTACTAATCATTTATTTAGTAGCATTTTTATTAGATTGCATTGTTCCAACTTTAATTATACATATTACCTTCTTTTTTTTACGACAAGTCTGTTTAGGCTACCACTTCAATAATTTATATGCTTGTCTTATTTGGAGTGCTATTGCATTTCCTGTAGCAACCCATTATTTAACTGGTTTAAACATAAGTTTTCCAGTAACCTACTTATATATAAGTACTATTATTCTTTTTTTATTAATCTTTATACTTGCACCGAAAGGAACAGAAAATCAGCCTATCATCAATCAAAGACACCGCAGCTATTTACGCAAGAAAATGACTGTCCGATTATTACTAGTAGTTACAGTGTTCTGTTTTAGTCCACTAAAAATAAAAATTTTCATTGTTTACGGAGTATTTTTAGAAGCAATCATGTTGATTATACAAACATTAAAGGAGAGAATCGCAAATGAATAAAGAAAAGAAATCATTTAACATTAAGTTTTTCGCATCAAAAGTAGCAGCAATTGTAATTGCATTAGGTGGTACAGCAACTGTTACAGGGTGTACGTCATTATTTCACGAAAAGAAGGTTCCAAAGAATTTGTTAGAGAACCATCCATTTGCGTCAAAAGAATAATGTAATGTGGAGTAGAATATGAAGTTTTTGCTTTTAATCATTGATTTCATTTTGATATTTTGGGCTGTAATCTACACAGCACAAATCAAGATTAATACTAAGCGTATCTTAGCCTACGTTTTAATCATTCCTTGTCCGACTACCCTGATTTATCTTTGGGTTGGTCAGTGGCAAGGAATCACTATCTTGATTGTTAGCTCCTGTATCTATTTTTGGGGGTTATCTAAAAGCTTCCTCACACTTATACATATATGTTTTGTCATAATTATTGGTGTTTTAACAGATAATATTACACAATATGTGATAGCTTCACCTCATGATTTTATACTAGGTGCTATAGAACAATATTGTATTTTCGCTATTTTATTCACTATTAATATCATCATTTATCAATTAGCGACAAGAAAGATTTATAAATTGTTTGGTAAAACGAAAGGTCCTTATCTACTGATTCTCTTTGTGGCATTTATAACGATGAGCACCTTCTATATCAATATTTATTTAACAGATTATCTATCAGAAGAGAATCTCTTAACATTTAATATCATTACTCAGGTTACTTATTTCGCTATCATGATTTTTGTTCTTTACTTAACAAGTAAGAACATAAAAAAAGAAAATAACTTTCAAAAAGTCAAATTTGAAAACGCACAGTTTACGGACTATATGCATTCACTAGAATTGATCAATAACGATATGCAAAAGTTTCGTCATGATCATGGGAACATTCTATGTACCATGCAGGGCTATATAGATACAGATGATTTTGAAGGACTAAAAAAGTATTTTAAGAAGCATATTTACTCGGTTGAAGAAGGTACACTAAAAAAAAATAAACAATTAGCAAATTTGTCAAAATTACAAATTACAGGTATTAAAGGGTTGATTTTAACCAAGACATTACAAGCTGAAAAAGGAGGAATATCAGTCAATATTGAAGTACCTGATGTAATTGACGAAATCAATATGAATATTATTGATATAGCTAGAATTTTGGGAATCTTTTTAGATAACGCAATCGAAGCTAATAATCAAGTCGAATTTCAAAAAGAAATTGATATCGCATTTTTTAAAAGTGTTTCTAATCCCTTGATTATTATTATTGAAAATCCTTTAGTTGAGGAATCAATAGATATAGAACAAATCTTCGCTGAAGGCTTTTCAACCAAAGGAATCAATCGTGGTAAGGGATTAAGCAACGTGAAAAATATTCTTACTAGTTATCCAAATGTAACATTAAATACAAATGTAACAAGTGGATTGTTTACTCAAATTATCGTAATCGAATAGAGGGGATTCAATGAAAGTTGTCATTTGTGAAGATAATCCATACCAACAAGAAATGATTTATACTAGGTTAAGAAATTATGCCATGATTAATCATCCAGGTGTGGAGTTCGTATTAGTGGCTTCTGGTGCTGACGAAGTTTTAAAATTCATGGAAACTAATAATGCGGATTGCTTTTTTTTAGATATTGAACTTGGCGGGGGGAGTAATGGTCTTCAACTTGCTGCTGAAATCAGAAAAAAAGACCTCTTAGCCAATATTATTTTTGTAACAGACTATTCCGAAGGTTTAAAATTAACGTTTAAATATAAAATAGCTGCATTAGATTATATTTTAAAACAAACAGATGATGATTTTCCTGATAAATTAATTGGCGCACTTGAAAGCTCTATTCAGCGTTATAAACAAATAGGAGTAACCCAAACCGTTAATTTCTTTCAAGTTAAGATTGGAGAGTTAATAAAAAATATTCCTTACGAAAATATCTATTATTTTGAAACATCCGCAAATATTCATAAAATTATCCTATATGAAAAGAATGGTATATACGAATTTTACGGAAAACTGAAAGATATTGAACACATTCAGCCAACCTTTTTTCGATGCCATAAAAGTTTTGTGATTAATCTCCAGTACGTCGTCCAAATCGACAAAAAGAAAAAGTATGTTGAATTAGTAAATGGAACTAAGTGCCCAATATCCATTCGAGCATTGCGAAACGTTCAAAGTAAAATAAATAACTTTAACGAAATAAATATTAACTTTCTAGGAACCAATTCATTCTAAATGGGCTCCATAAAATAAAAAAGAGTTAACAATTGAGGCGTGACAAATTCACTGGCATCATTGTATTTTTCTACAACGGTGTATGTACAGGCACGTCAATGGATCAATCAAAAAGGAGCTTTTTGTAGTATAGGGCACCTGTCAATGGTTTTATATAGGGTGAATTTTGGGTTTTAAAATACTCATTTAGAGGAGTAAACAAGATAAGGAAAAGCTTATAAAAAAATATTTTTACTATAATAAAATGGATAGTGACAATATATTCTTTAGGGTACATTATCTTTGGATACCCAAATGATACATTTTTAATGCGAGTAATTACTGGGGTTATGGTGACTATCTTTTCTGTTAATGTATTGATTTATTTGTTTAAAAGTATTGAAGAAAAATTAAAAACCTAAGCATTTTATTTTTCGTAAAGTAAGTCCCCAATCAAATAACACATATAAAACCTTAGACATATTCCGTACGATTGATATGCTCCACGTTTGGTAGACAGATTAAAAAGTAAAATCACTTTATCTGAATTGATCCCTAAAAGTTAGACACAGTTATCTCGTGAGGCAACCTGATTGAAATGAGTCCGATACAATACCGAACTCATTTCAATCAGGTTGCCTTTAAACGTTTCATGTTGTAATATGTTATATATTTTTCAAGTTCTAAATTAAAAAGTTCGATACTTTCAAATTCCTTTAAGTGAAGAAATTCGGACTTCATGATACCGAAGAAATTTTCCATCACAGAGTTGTCGTAACAGTTACCTTTACGCGACATACTTTGCACAATGCCTCTTGATTGAAGCGTATCGCGATATGGTTTCATTTGATAATGTCATCCTTGATCGGAATGCATCAGTAGCTAGTGTTCCTCTGGCAATCTCTCCGAAGCTTTCTCCAAAATCTCTAAAGCCAATGAATACGTTGGACTAGAGATAATTGTATATATGATGATTTCCCCGTTCAACAAGTCTAAAACCGGCGATAAATACAGCTTTTCGCCAAGTAACTTGAATTCAGTAATATCCGTTATCTATTTCTCATTTGGCGCTTCGGCTTTAGAATCACGATTCAAAAGATTCGGTAGGATGTTACCTACTTTGCCTTCCAAGTATCGTAAGGCAGCTTGTATTTTTTCTTTCGCTGTAAATTTAGTCATAAAAAACTGCACCTCCAATTGGGGTGCAGTTCACATAACTATTTAATATTTTTTTGAGTAATATATATAATTTATAAATACAATAGAGATAGAAAAAGTTACAAAAGATA
Source organism: Lysinibacillus odysseyi (assembly GCA_014595895.1). Classification (GTDB taxonomy): domain Bacteria; phylum Bacillota; class Bacilli; order Bacillales_A; family Planococcaceae; genus Lysinibacillus_B; species Lysinibacillus_B odysseyi_A. The sequence continues at coordinate 113,313 of JABUKB010000007.1, forward strand.
ATAATAAATGATACGCAGAAATTTTAATCATTCCTACAGATGGATTAATTAATACTAACACCGCTAAGCTTGCAGCTAAAATCCAAAAGAAGCTGATATAAATGGCTCGTTCTCTGATTTTTTTAGAACGCTCATCTTTTCTGATTAAATGTTCACTTACATATGCTAAACAAAACGCCATGATTGTGATCCCTAATAGTATTATATATTCTGGGAATTCTCTGTTTTCAAGATAGAAGATATTAAAAATAATAGTGTTGGCCAACATTAGAATTCCTATAAACAAGTATATAATTCGCTGTTTCTTCATTTTTCTTCCCCCTCATAGATAAATACATCCTCTATTTTGCAATTAAAAGTTTCAGACAACTTGAAGGCAAGAATAATTGAAGGATTATACTTTCCTTTTTCTAACGAAATAATTGTTTGCCGCGATACATTCAAAAGTTCACCCAACTGCTCTTGAGTTAAATTAAACTTTTCTCTTAACTCTTTAATATTATTCTTCATTAGTATTTCCACCTCTTAATGTAAAGTATACTTCACATTGATCAAAATGTAAAGTTAGCTTTACATAATAAAAACTCCCTAATGTAAATTAGGGAGTTTTTATTAATTACCTTTAAACTCGTGCTTTAAATACGCAATAAGAAATTACACCTTCAGAAAGCAGTGCTAAACCCAGTATACAAGCAACGCATCCAGCACCTGCTGTAGCAATACATGCAGCTGAACAGGCAATACTAATACTAGTAATAATCCAAGCAGCTACACCTTTATCATTTAAACATTTTTTAAAGTTATCATACCAGCCTGCTTCAGCAGTATCAGGTGCTAAAAATGCAAAAATTGAAGAGTTTTCATCATTAGATGTTGTTTCAAAATCTTCTTTTTCTAAATATATTGTTTCTTCATTTAACAAACTACCATTTAAGTAAGATGATACGTTTGATGTGTATTCTTCTTGATTACCAATGATCTTAATTTCTTGATAGTAAGATAATTCCGATTTTTCAAAGACTACAACGAAGAAAGATTCATTTAATAATCCTTTTTTCAAAGCATTATATTTGATTGGAATATAAACTAATTGTGAGCTTTCATCTTCTTTCACAACAAGCTTAGTAAAATCTAATTTCGCACTCTTTTCACTAAGAATAATCTTTTTATCAGCTACTAATTTATTTACATCTTTTTTTAATGCATTAACTGTTTCCTTGCTTGCATCTTCATATTTAACAGCAAACTCTTTTAAGTCATCATACATTTCTAACAACTTTGCTTCTTCTTCATTAATTGAAGCATTTGTTGTTACCGGCATTATAGATTGTGAAATAAACATAACTAGTGCCATCATAAACACAACAGATACCTTTAAGAACTTACTTTTCAAAAAATACACTTCCTTTTCCTGTATATTTTGGCAATAAAATCTTTGCTATAAATATTATATGTCACCATTTAATCAAGCTTAAATTTGTGTAATAAAAAGCTATATTTATAAGTTAATCTATCAATTTATTACGAATATTATAATTTTTTCAATAAACATAAGAATATGAACGCTTATTAGAATTAAATTTTATATCTAAGTTCGTTTTTTATTTAACTAACGGACAGTCTAGTTCAATAAAATTATGTTTAATTGTTAATTTCCTACAATATATTGACAAACCTAAATATGGATAATAGTGGTAATATTAAAATTCTATGGAGGGACTGATTTGAGACAGATTCTATTATTGGTTACTTTAGTATTTTTAATAAGTAGCTGTTCGAATGGGGACAGTTATAGTTTTTCAGGAAGTGGAGATAACTGGGGTGTTCTTTATGAAGTAGTCGTTACAAACGAAACTGAACAACAAACTGCTAGCACTATCAAATATATAAGAGGACAAAGCTCCAAAAACGGTTGACTATACAATTGAATATAACAATAAAGGACAAGGAAGTAGCGATGAGAAAAGCCCAGTGAAATATGGAGCTGTTAAATTTAAAAATGTAACTTATGGAAACTGTGATAACATCCAAAAAGATAATGAAATTGAAGCGGAAATAATGTAGGAAGAACAAACCAAAAATTAATTTTAATAACTGACAAATAACAGTGCTTTAATGCTATAAGGGTTTATAAAGTATACAAAATAACCTTAATAACGTTTCGAAATAAGACTTTGATGACTATATAATAAAATCTTCCAAAATAACATTTTAGAAATTTTCCTCCATAATTTATTTTAGGGGTGCTAATTATGAAAAATAAACAAATACTTATTTGGATAATAATGGCCACTTTTTTATTAATAATCTGGTTCTTCAGTAAATAATACATATTTCAAAGCGGTGATTACGTTAAGAAAGAGGGTATAAAATATACACTTATAATTTTAAAAACGTTCCCAAATGTAGGTTTGTTAGCACACCCAAAAGCCACAAATGCTGTATAATCAACATTTTGTGGCTTTTCTAATGAACATGATTAGACAGCTTTTTCTACAGAGAGTATAAACCCTTGATATCTCAATATTTACAAGATCATGCCTTACCCTATATTGTGCATAAAATCATGTCTATTTCTTATCGCTGTAAATCTGTGTTTCCCTTGGATTCCCCCTCCCCTATTGAGGAAGAAAAGGCAACTCATGATATTCTCTCAGCGCCTGATCTAAACGTTTGGACAGGTTTTTGGCCAAATACTGATTAATAAAGCGTTCCTTTTCCAGTTCGAGCTGCGAAGAACGGAAAAGTTTTGCGAAAATCCCGGAATTTTTTCAGCGGAAAACTGTTCTATTGCCTCTGTACGCAGTGTAGAAATCAATTCATTTTCAATTTGTCGCTTGCGTATTTTCAGTGCGATATCCTTCTTGTTTTCCTCTTTCAACTCTGTGATTTGCTTCTGTAGGCTTTTGCTTTCTTCCGTAAGCTTTTCTGTTCTATCCTGAATATCGCTCAGCTGCTGGATGGATTCCGTTGAAAGAAGGTTGATATTTTGCGCCAGGCAGTCCTCATTGAGAGTGATTTGCATAGCGCCGCTTTCCTCATGCTGCTGCATATGAAACAACCCTGTCTGCATGATTTGCTGCAGAACATTGCTGAGCACGTCTACTTTGTTTTCTAGCTCATTTGTTGGTGTGAGTGCCGTAGTGGCAGCCGGCTGTCTGATGATATAACCTTTTTCATCGATGCCTAAAAGGCGCTTTAGCCCCTTCACCCGGTATTCATCTTTCAGCAACAAAATCATGCGCAGCTTCAAAATGGAAGGCAGGTTCAGGCGAATGATGGTCGCTGTCGTGGGATTGTCGGTCATATCATTGAAAATGTAATGTTCAAATGGCTTAATATAGTAACGGAGCTGTGCATCCGTGATGTCAAACCAGGCAGCCACTTCTGGTGTCGAATAGAATTTCTTTTCAATGATGTCGGTTAGATAGGCATCGTTATATAGTGTTTCTTCCAATGGGGTATCGCGTATGACGGCATAAAGAGGATCGCCCTCCAGCATCTCCATGATCTTCTCTTTCATTTCATTCGTTTCTAACACATTTTCTCACACTCCATTTCATTCGATTCTATGCTAAACTTTTCTATTCTTTTCTATCTGTATCTATTCTATTTTGTAGTTTTTTATAACATAAAATTGGGCTGTGAGAGGAAGATAAGCCTTCAATATTTTATATGGCTAAGTTATTTGGATGACACATTAACAGCTGATTACTACAATGATGGCATAGTGAAAAGCTTCCATCAGCAAATTGTCACATATGAAAAAGTGAAAGAAGTAGAGTTAAAGAGCATTCAAGAAGCTTAGGATGAATTGCTAGATGATGGGTTTAAAATATATAAAGAAAACATTTAACAAATTGAAATTAAACAAGTAGAAATGGCTATGAGCTGGATTCAAAAGGTTTTTATCAACCGGTATATGTGTTCAATAGAGTCATTAATGGGGAAAGTGCGACAATTTTGGTACAAGGAATTGAATAGTTTTATTAATTAATCTCACTCAGCACCGTCTTGAGTGAGATTTTTTATTCCATGAAAACCATAGCGAGAAGTTGTAATGAGAGCAATCGAACCCTTATTTAACAGGTAAATAACCAGTTTAATTGCTCTCAACATGCTCTTTTAAAGTTAATACTATTGTATGCCTAGCTTTAGCTAAAAGGTTTATATAATTAGTTCGTAAATTTCGTATGAAATGTCGGAATCTGAGTTTTGTCTTTTAATAATTCGGTATTTATAATCCGCTGCAGAATATACGGCAATAGATTCATTTAAAAAATACTCTAAGAACAAGGGCTCATCTTTTAGAAGTTCTGATAATTTTGCCTCACTTTTTATTTCTATAAGTAGTTTGTATCCTTTTTTATTATTGGTTTCATAGACCGGTAATAATAAGATGATGATCATAAAGCCAGTAAAAATAGAATATGTAATAAATTCAAATAAAAATACTTTTGAAAGGATAACTACAGTTTTATTTTGTAAATGCATAGTAGCTATATAGCTTGAAAAAATAAGAAGGAACTAAATAGAATAGGTATCTTACATTTTTGATTTAATTGATAAAGCCATGGCCAGTCCAATAATATTCTAATAGGTTGCCATTTAATTTTAGTTGCACACCATTCAACGAAAGAGAGAACTAAGCTAGAAAAATAAAGAAAAATCATAACATACGAAATACCCATAAAAATTAAGTAGATAAAAGTAATCTTAGTAACGAAAAATGCTATAAAATAAGCACTTGAGACGAATGTTGGAATAATAATTAAAAAATACCGACAACTTGTTTAATGAAAGTAATTGTACTTTTATTTCGAGGCATTAATTTTCAATCGAAGCTATCGTAATTAAGTACGCTAAATATTGAAATGAAAGCTGGGATTATAATTCCTAATATAGTTAAAACAATCATAGTCTCATTTTGTGAAAAATTGAACAGTGTATATCACTCCTTGTTTAATATGGTTTTATTTTATAATTAAATCTTCTGTCATAGATATGATTAATTTCGTTACTTTTCGCTATCAGCCTTAAAAAATATTTGTTTTTAGTTTGCGCCAGGCATGCGCATGATCTATAGGGGGAAGTTCCGAACCTCGAAGACAGAAGTAGAGGTTAGCCGAGACCAAGGGTGTCCATGGCGACACGGAATCTGAAGGAAGTTGGAGGCAAATCACTGGTCCCAGGAACAAGAATCTCATACAAAGCTAGATAGGATTGAGTGATTTTGCACTACAAAACAAAGCTCTTTTTGTCGAAGGTCATACCGAGTAAATGAGGTGGATAGATGGTATGAAAGTGTATGCGCTTATCCGGGGAGGTCTAACAGAAACGTGAAGTATCCTTTATAAGCTACTTGGTCACAAGTAGCTGAACTATCGGAAGAACTGAACAATTAGGAGGGGATAGCCCTTGGCTTTCCTCTAACTTTTAGGGGTCACTTCATGTTAAATCAACGTTTGTGGCTTTTCTAGTGAACATTATTTAGACAGCTCTTTATATGGGGAGGATAAACCCTTGATACATCAATATTTATAGGATTATAGTTTACCCTATATTGTGCATAAAACCGTGTATATTCCTTATTCCCATAAATCTGACCACAGCCTATATTAATGACGCTCTAGCTACTATCACTTCACTTAGATCCATCATTAAATTTTTTCTCCATTTTTCAATATGAAATTTAATTCAAAATCGACATCTAAACCGGACATTTCGATTGTACTGCGCACCAATTTTTATATGAAGGTTAGCATTAGAACCTTTAAAGAAATACATAAAATTAATAAAGAATCACAACAGACAGAAAATAATTACATCATAAAAAAGTTTAATGAAATGTTGTCTTATATAGTTGGTGATATATATAGCATTTTATAGAAGCTTCCCTAGGTTATCCAATATACCCTTCTCCTATTGATCTCGGTCATTCATACACGAAAAGAGAGTCAACCGTCTGGTTGCTCTCTTAATAATATATTACTTATTCAATTAATCCATTTAAATTTAGCTGCTTTTGTAAAGAATTTAATGCAGTAGTAAAGGAAGATAAGCCAAATAGCGAAGACTATGATAGTGGACATATTGAGTATAGCATTATTAGATGTGCTTTCTTGAATCACTTCATCCCCAAAACTGACTATCGTTGCTAAAAATAACCAAAAAACTCCTCTTTTAAAGTAGTACTTTTTATCTTTAGATAATTTCATTATAATTGCTCCTTATAAGGTTTATATACTGTATTGTACTATGAATAGTTCAATGAAAAAACTGGTAATTTTTAAATTTACCGGTTCCATAATTAACTTTTTGTGTTATTATTGTTATAAAATTACAGGAGTGATTATTATGCCAAGTGTTGCACAAAGTAGTAATAAAGGATTTTATACAAAAGCATTAACTTATAAAGCTGAAAACAACATTTCAAAAAAGACAACAAGTCAAAAAGCTGAAGTAAGTGGGAGTTTAGTAGAAGCAGGATATAAAAAGAACAATACATCGGCTAGTGTAAAAATGGGTGGTGCTGGTGCTAGTGTTGGTTCCACTACAGGTGCAGAAGCTTATGTGGTAAAGTATGAAGGTAGTACAAGTAAGAAGATAGGTAATACAACTGTTAAAGTTGGTGGGGAAGCTTCTCTTGCCAGTGTCGGTGTGAAAGCAACTGTTAAAATTACTAAGAGTGGAATTAAAATTGGAGGATCAATTTCAGCTGGAGTAGGTCTAGGCTTCAACTTTGAAATTTCACGCTAATGAAGAAAAAAGATTCATGGTTACCTATAGGAACTGTTGTTAAGGTTCATGGGTATGAAAATCAAATAATGATTTATGGTAGAACTCAAATGTCTGGTAATGAATATTTTGATTATGTTGCTTGCCAATATCCGCGTGGTAATATTTCAGCACATTATAATGTATTTTTTAATAAACGCGACATAGAAACTGTTGTTTTTTTAGGTTACGTAGATGAGAATGAAAAAATGTTAGCTCTTAGTATGGATTAAAGTAAGGTTAAATTTTTCTAAAGTATAGTAAGTGTCAATTCCTTATTACTTTTGTTAAACCTTAGGGCTTTAACCTCATCGCTTAAAAAAAGAAAAAGCACTCCATTTGAACTGCACCCCAATTGTTAGACACAATCTAACAATTGGAGGTGTAGTTTTTTTATGACTAAATTTACTAGCGATATCAAGTTAGCTATAGTTCAGGGATTTAATCCTTTTATGATTTCTCAAAAAGAATATGCATCACAGAAGGGTGTTACAAGAGCGCAATTTCAATTTTGGTTGAAGTTATACGAACTGCATGGTGAGGAAGCGTTTAAGAATTTCTATACAAATTATCCCGTACCATTTAAACTAAATGTACTTAATTACATGGTTCAATCTGGTGCATCACTAATGGATACAGCAGCTCTTTTTAAAATCCCGAGTTATACGATGGTGTATAATTGGCAAAAACAAATGGAGCACGGTGGCTTAGATGCCCTTGGGCCAAAGTCAAAGGGGCGTCCATACATGAAAAAAGAAACGAACAAACAACCAAAACAAGTATCAATAGAAGGCTCACCTAAAGCACTCCAAGCAGAAATCGATCGTCTACGTATGGAAAATGAGTATTTAAAAAAGTTGAATGCCTTAGTTCAAGCCAAGGGAAAATCACCAAAGAAGACAAAGTAAAGGTCATCTATGAATTAAGGCATAAATACTCGGTGAAGGCGCTTGTGGCATTCGCAGAAATCAAACGCAGCACGTACTATAATCTAGTAAAGAAGATGAATCGACCAGATCCAGACGCTGATTTAAAGGCTGAAATTCAAGCGATTTACGACGAACACGAGGGTCGTTATGGTTACCGTCGTATTTGTGATGAGCTGGCCAATCGTGGTCAGAAAGTGAATCATAAAAAGGTTCAACGTATCATGAAAGAACTCGGTTTAAAGTGCATCGTGAGAATGAAAAAATATAAGTCTTATAAAGGGACAATTGGCAAAATTGCGCCTAATATTTTAGACCGCAATTTTACAGCGGAAGCACCGAATGAGAAGTGGGTAACGGATATTACGGAGTTTAAGCTGTTTGGCGAGAAGCTCTATTTATCACCTGTTTTAGACTTATTTAACGGAGAAATTATCACCTATACGATTGGCTCTAGACCTACGTATTCATTGGTTTCGGAAATGTTAGAGAAGGCTTTGAAAAGGTTGCCGGCAGAACATGAGTTACTCATGCATTCGGATCAAGGCTGGCATTATCAAATGAAACCATATCGCTACGCCCTAGAATCAAGAGGGATTATGCAAAGTATGTCACGTAAAGGAAACTGTTACGACAACTCGGTGATGGAGAATTTCTTCGGCATCATGAAGTCTGAATTTCTTTACTTAAAAGAATTTGAAAATGTCGAGCAATTTAAAGTGGAACTTGAAAACTATATAACGTATTACAACACGAAACGTATTAAGGCAAAATTAAAAGGCATGAGTCCGATTCAATATCGAACTCATACCCAAACCGCTGCCTAAATGAAATAACCGTGTCTAACTTTTAGGGATCACTTCAATTTGGAGTGCTTTTTTCAACACTATGAAAGCCGATCTTATTTCCTATAAGATTGGTTTTATTAAGTATTCTTTTCTATGAGTCGAATATTATTTGGTAAGGTTGTATAATTAATTTATCATGGTTTGTTTTACTTAATTGGCGCGTGGTTGTAGCCGCTACTTCAGCATTTACTTGCCTGGCTATTTTTTGAGCGTTTTTCTCTTTATTGTTTCTTTGTTCTAGGGGCTTACTCACCTACCATACCGTCCTTATCATTATCTTGCATATATGGGTACAACCAATGATCACTCATTATGGGCATACTATAACCTGCTGCTTTTGCTTCTTTAATCGTCACCTGTCCATTACCGTTTGTATCAACGTTGGAAACATCATTGTTT
>JABUKB010000008.1 GCA_014595895.1 Lysinibacillus odysseyi
TGATGGCAAAGAGGTCACACCCGTTCCCATACCGAACACGGAAGTTAAGCTCTTTAGCGCCGATGGTAGTTGGGGGCTTCCCCCTGTGAGAGTAGGACGTCGCTTCGCAACAGTAAAGATCCAAAGCATAACGCTTTGGGTCTTTTTTATATTTCCGCGAAATAAACCTTTTCCTTCTAATATATAAAGTAAAGATAACTAACGATTGTTAAAGACGAAAAAGATTTTTTACATAAAATAACGAGAAACTCACTTTCATATGAAATAGGCGATTTGATATGAAGAAACAACAGATCGTGCTTGCATCATATATAAAGTCGTTATAGATGTCTGATTATAATAACTTCCTTTTAAAATTAAATTCCTCTTTAATCATGATCTCGTCTCTTCCATCTTACGCGCTCTTTCTTCCACCATCAAAAGGCATTCTATACATTAATCTTTAAGTGTTGTCTTACATAATGAAGCATCAGATAGGAAACAATAGTCTAAAACATCTTGTATTAGCAAATTATTCGCTGCTTGTCCTATCCTTGTCGGCGGTTGATGGGAAGTATTCATTGCTTTCTTTATTAAATATTTTTTAAATATTATTCACGAATAATATAAAAGAACGTTAAATTATCTAGAAAATGAGATTTTTAAGTTAAAGGTATTGAAAAAATCATAGCAAATCGCTATACTTAAAAAAGTATTAAAACCAAGTTAAAAAGTAGGTATTGGAGGAATAAATTTTGCCATCACATGTGATAGATATGACCATGTTAAAAAATAATTTCGGCACAGCAGAAATGCGTGATGTATGGTCAGACGAAAACAGACTTCAAAAGCATATAGACGTAGAGATTGCTTTAGCAAAAGCAGAAGGCGAGTACGGGTTAATTCCGAAAGAGGCTGCTGATGAAATCGAAAAGCAAGCAAGTCAGGCTCAATTTGATATCGAGCAATTAGCGGCTAATATGGCGAAATTAAAGCATTCATTAATGCCAACAATCAATGCTATTCAAGAGATTAGCGGAGAACACGGGGAGTATGTTCACTTTGGTGCGACTACTCAAGATATTGTAGATACAGGTACTGTACTTCAATTAAAAGAAGCAAATGCAATTATTAAACGTGACACCATTCAAGTGGCACATGAATTAGCAAAACTAGCAGAAGAACATAAATACACATTAATCGCAGGACGTTCACACGGGATCCAAGGCTTACCGACGACATTCGGTTTCAAACTATCAGTCGTGTTGAGTGAAGTAATGCGTCATATTGAGCGATTAAAAGAATTGGAAAAGCGCACGTTCACAGGAAATGTAAGTGGAGGCGTTGGAACATATGCTTCTTTCGGTGAAAAAGGCATTTTAATCGAACGTCGATTAATGGAGATTATCGGATTAGACGCACCGGAAATTTGCTGGCATTCATCACGTGACCGATTAGCTGAATACGCAAGTGTACTAGGACTCATTAGCGGGACACTTGGGAAGTTAGCGAATGAATTTTATAATTTAATGCGCACAGAGATTGATGAAGTAGAAGAGCCATTTTCAAAAGGGAAAGTGGGTTCATCAACAATGCCACATAAACGCAACCCAGCAATGTTTGAAGGGATTGCAAGTCTAACAAGACCAATCTTGCAAAACGTTTCGCTTATGCAGCATTCTTTAATCGTAGAGCATGAACGTGACGCTATGTCATGGCGCGCAGAGTGGATTGCATTGCCTGAAATTACAATCTACTTGTCATCACAGTTGGCATCGACAATTGCTGCTCTGCAAGGACTAGTAGTGAAAAAAGACAATATGCTGAAGAACTTAGATAAGTTAGGCGGCTTATTGCTATCTGAAAAACTGATGTTTGAATTATCAAATGAGCTTGGAAAACAAACAGCACATCACATACTGTATGAAATTTCGATGGAAGCTTTAGAAAATAAATTTCCATTTAGAGATCTGCTATTAAAAGATGAACGCATTATGAAAGCATACACACCGGAGCAACTGGAAAGCATTTTTGATTATGAATCCTATATTGGGCTTGCACCAGATAAAGTGGAGGAAGTGCTTGCAAATTACAGAAAGAATGTAAAGGAGGCACAGTAATGGCCTTTACTTTCCGAGCTGCAACAATAGACGATGCTGAAACTCTACAAAAACTATTACATGAAGCATATGCGGAAAACGTAAAGTACGGTGTATACTTCGATGCGACGTATGTCAAACTGGAAGATATAAAAGTCCATCTGGAAAGAAACCTGTGCTTTTTCCTAGAAGAGGATGGAGAAGTGTTATCCACGATTTCCCTGCGTATGCCCTGGGGACCTAACCCTGGACCGTTGCCATACCCTCATATTGGCTGGTTTGCGTCCAAAACAAACACAGGCAAAAAAGGAATTGGGACAAGCTTACTGCAATGGCTAGAAGGTGAGATTTTAAAAAAGCAGCTGAAAACACCATATGTCACATTAGGTACAGCTGACTCTCATCCATGGCTAGGAGAAATGTATGAAAAAAGAGGCTATATAAAATTTGCCCAAACGGATTTAGGAAAGGGCCATTTAACAAATTATCATAAAAAGCAAATATTGGAGGATTTATCATGAAGAATAAATTTTTATTAACGCTTGTCATTGCTTTATTTTCATTAGTGTTAGCGGCATGTGGAAATTCAAATGATTCTAAAGAAGAAACAACAATAGACACAACAGAAGAACAAAAAGTATTGCGTGTAGGAGCGACAGGCTTGTCATATCCAAATGCTTATAAAGAAGGCAATGACTTGGTTGGCTTTGACGTAGAAGTTATTGAAAAAGTAGCGGAAAACTTAGGTTATTCAGTTGAGTGGGTGAACTCAGACTTCAGTGGTTTAATGGGTCAATTAGAGTCAGGTAAAATCGATACAATTGCAAACGCAGTAGCAGTAACAGAGGAGCGCGCAGAGAAGTTTTTATTCACTGAGCCATACTCTTACGCTGGGGTAACAATCGTAACGCATGAAGACAATACGGATATCAATACATTAGAGGATTTAAAAGGGAAAACAGTTTCAGGTGTACTAGGTTCAAACAACGTGAAAAACTTAGAAAGCTTTGATAAAAACGGCGAGATTGAAATCCGCACTTACGAAAACCGTGATGGTGCACAATTAGAAGTCATCAACAAACGTGTAGACGGTTATGTAAACGCGAAAGCTTCATTATTAGCTGAAATTCAAAAAAGTAATTTACCATTAAAATTTGTTGGCGAACCATTCTTGTATGAGGACGTTTCATTCCCATTCCAAAAAACACAAGAAAATGAAGCCCTTGTAGCAGAGATCAATGCAGAACTTCAAAATTTACGAAAAGATGGTACATTATCAGAAATCTCTAAAAAATATTACGGTGGTGAAGATATCACTGTAAAAGATGAAGAATAACCTAGTACGGAAAGGCGAATAAGGATATGAACTTAGATTTTTCCTATATGATTGAAGTTCTACCAGCCATTTTAAAGTACGTACCCATAACATTAATGATGGCAATAATCGCAATGATTATTGCCGTCGTTATTGGTGTCGCTTTAGCAATGGTCTATAAGACGAACTTTAAACTATTAATTTACTCAGCGAATCTTTACATTTCATTTTTCCGAGCAATACCGATGCTCGTTCAATTGTTCTTAATTTACTACGGATTACCGCAACTAGTCCCTGTCTTTACAAAATTAGATGCGATTAGTGCAGCTATTATCGGTTTAGGCTTTAAACAAGCAGCCTTCTTAGCGGAAATTTTCCGTGCAGCATTGGCTTCGGTGGAAAAAGGTCAGCTTGAGGCATGTATTGCTGGGGGAATGACGAAATTCCAGGCATACCGCAGAATTATTTTACCGCAGGCACTGCGTAACGCACTTCCTGGTACGGGTAATACATTTATTTCTTTAATTAAAGAAACGTCATTAGCCTTTACATTAGGGGTAGTCGAAATTTTCGCAGAGGCAAAAATGCAAGCCTCTAATTCTTTCCGCTATTTTGAAGCGTATTTAGTGGTAGCATTAGTGTATTGGGCAATCATTATCGTCTATACGTATTTGCAGAAGATGTTGGAACGACGGTTAGATCGTCCATACAAAACCTAGAGGTGACCAAACATGCTTAAAATTACAAATTTAGTGAAAAGTTTTGGAGATTTGGATGTTTTAAAGGGAATTAATTTTGAAATCAAAGAAGGCGAAGTGCTGGCGATTATCGGTCCCTCAGGCTCCGGAAAGTCGACGCTCATTCGTTGTTTGAATTATTTAGAGCAACCGCAGCAAGGGATTATTGAAATTGATGATGCCAGATTAGATGCTGCTCAGCCAAGCAAAAAAGACATTCAAAATATTCGTTCTAAAACAGCGATGGTGTTCCAAAACTATAATTTATATAAAAATAAAACAGCTCTTGAGAATGTAACAGAGTCACTGATTGTCGTGAAAAAAATGCCGAAAGCACAAGCCAATGAGATTGGAATGCAGCTTTTAAAAGAAGTAGGCTTGGAAGCCAAGCGCGACAATTATCCGGTGACGATGTCTGGTGGACAACAGCAGCGTGTTAGTATCGCACGCGCATTAGCACAGAACCCAAAGGTAATTTTGTTTGATGAGCCGACGTCTTCATTGGACCCAGAGCTTGTGCAAGAAGTATTAAATGTTATTAAAAAATTAGCAGACCAAAAAACAACAATGATTATCGTGACGCATGAAATGGATTTTGCCAGAGAAGTAGCAGACCATATTATTTTCATGGCAGATGGTCATATCGTAGAAGAGGGACCGGCAAGAGAATTCTTCGCGAACGCTAAAAATGAGCGTACGAAAAAATTCATCCGTCAAGTCACTTCAGAAAGTTAGGAGATTATGTCGATGACTATTCAAATTACAGATCAATTAACTGAACAATTAGTTTCATACCGCCGTGAGCTACACGAAAATCCTGAGTTATCGATGCAGGAATATGAAACGACAGCGCGAATCAAAAACTGGTTAACATCATATGGTGTGACAATTTTAGACTACCCGATTGAAGTAGGGGTAATTGCGGAAGTGCAAGGGGAACAAGAAGGCCCGACGATTGCAATTCGCGCAGATATCGATGCCCTACCAATTGAAGAGCAAGCGGATGTAGAGTTCCCATCCAAAAATGCAGGTGTTATGCATGCGTGTGGACATGACTTCCATACTTCTTCAATCATTGGGACGGCAGCATTATTACAGCAAAACAAAGCGCTTTTAAAAGGCAATGTACGCTTTATTTTCCAACCGTCTGAAGAAAATGCACAAGGGGCAGAGTATGTTGCCAATGCAGGCGTACTAGAAGGTGTATCCGCTATTTTCGGGATGCATAATAAGCCAGACTTGCCAGTAGGGACAATTGGTGTAAAACCAGGTCCGTTAATGGCGAGTGTCGACCGTTTTGAATTAGATGTGATTGGTGTCGGTGGACATGCAGGGATTCCGGAAAATTCAATTGATCCAATCGTTATTAGCAGCCAAATTGTCAGCGCGTTCCAGTCGATTATTAGCCGTAGTATCTCGCCTTCTAATAACTCTGTACTGTCTGTGACAAAATTACAGGCAGGCAACACATGGAACGTAATACCGGAGAAGGCAGAGCTAGAAGGAACAGTGCGTACATTCCAAGATGAGTCACGTACACGCATTCCTGAGCGCATGAAAGCTTTAGCAGAAGGAATCGCAGAAAGCTACGGGGCACGTGCTGATTTTAGATGGTTCTCCTACTTACCAACAGTAAAAAATGATGATCGTTTTACAGAAGTAGTGCAAGAGGCTGTAGTGGATAGTGGCTATAATTTAGTAGAAGCGGAAGCTGTTCCTGCTGGAGAGGACTTTGCCTTTTACCAAGAGCGTATCCCAGGCTATTTTGTATGGGTAGGGGTAGAAGGACCGTATGCTTGGCATCATCCGAAATTTAAATTACAAGAAGGGGCACTACCTGTTGCAGCAAATTTCTTTGCTAATTTAGCAGTGAAAGTGTTAGATCAATGGAAATAAATCATATTACAAAGCGCTTTGTAAAACAGTTATTTTTAAAACCCTTAGATGTCGATGTGATCCGCGATGCAAAACGAGGGTTAATCGATTTTATCGCTTCTTCTCACTACGGGAAAGATGATACAGGTGTGAAGAAGCTGTTGAATTTGGCAGTACCGGGGCCAGCAAAGATTATAGGACATGACCGTTACACAACGGTGGAACAAGCGGCACTCATTAATGGCTTTATGGCGCATGCACTGGACTTTGACGATGTGCATCATGAATTTAGAGGGCATCCGAGTGCTGTCATTTTACCGACGTTATTTGCATTAAGCGATGAGCATACTTCTGGCAGAAGATTTCTGCACGCCTATACAATAGGGGTAGAAGCGCTAGCGAAATTAGCCCTTTCTCTATCTAATGTTCACTATGAAAAGGGGTGGCACAATACATCAACGATTGGTATTATTGGCGCGACAATAGCAGGGGCCTTTTTAAAGGGCATGAACGAAAAAGACACATGTAGAGCCATTGGTTTCGCTGCGACGATGGCGGGCGGTATGCGCATCCATTTTGGTACAGAAACGAAACCATTACATGCGGGAATTGCAGCCAAGCATGCGATTGAAGCATTGCAGTTTGCGGAAATCGGTATGAATGTCAATGACAACAGCTTAGAAGGCCAGATCGGCTTTTTATCCTTATATGGAGAAAATACAGTAAAAAAAGCAGAAGCTATTTTACTGGATACCTCTACATTCAAATGGCGTCTTTCTAAGCCAGGGCTCTGGTTCAAGCTTTATCCTTGTTGCTCAGGGTCCTATTTCGGTATCGATGCTGCACAACGAATTGGAGAGTTAGCGGTTAGTGATATTGAAGAAATCAATATTACATTCTCCAATAATAGCGATGCCGCGCTTGTCATTCGTGAGCCTAAGACAGGGGAAGAGGGGCGCTTCAGTATCGAGTATATCGTTTCCCTCATTTTCTCTGGCAGACCTTTAACATTGGAGTCATTTTTACCTGAAGAAGTGGATGACGAGATAAAAACGTATATGAAAAAGGTAAGACGCTTTAACAATCATCAAGCGGTTAAAAAATATACACTGATTGAAGTGAAAACAACCGATGGCAATGTCATTACGGTACGCGGAGTAACACCAAAAGGTTCACCAGATAATCCGTTACAGACTTCTGAGTTAGAAGAAAAATTAGCAGATGCTACAACGAATGCAGATGCTATATTAGCGACGATTCATAATATAGAAAATTGCACAGTAGGTTCATTAGTGAAGCTTATTTGATTTCTTTATGAAAAAAATGTTTTGAATGACGCTATTAATATAACTTTAGATTCTAAGGGAAACCTTTTTAATTTGAATTATTTGCTGTATAAATGATATTGTCTTTTATAGATGAAACCATATAACAAAAGCCATGAAGTGTTGATTTATCAATATTTCATGGTTTTTTAGATATCCTAAAGTTCTTGTTTGATAATGTTTTTTGTATAGTATTAACTATTTTACGCCACCGAAAACAGCAAGCTCAAACCATTTAAAATAACAATCTGCATGCTGATAGCCAATCTCACGTAACCAATTCACTTGAATATCTACGCGTTCCAAAATGTTATCTTCTTTGTCTGGACGACTATAATATTCTTTTTCAATTTCCTCAGTTGATTTCTGATTATAATTAGCTAAGTGTTGCACGAACTGTTTATCATATAGACTTTCTAGTTTAGCTGTAGCAGAAGCTGTATGTTCAATATTAATAAAAATACCACCATCTTTTAATAATGTATAAATTTCTGTATAAAGCTTCTTCTTTTTTTCATGAGGTAAATGGTGTATTGCAAAGCCAGAAACGATACAATCCACTGAGTCAGACTCAGCAAATTCTCCTAAAGATTCACTAAAATCACCATGCATCACTGTGCTTTGATTTTGATAAGCAGCCAAATATTCCTTTGCTTGTTCAACCATTGGCTCAGAGTGATCAATAAATATTACCTGTGCATTTGGGTATGTATCTAAAAGCACTTTACCTAAAAAACCATTGCCACACCCCAAATCCATTATTTTTTGAACATCCTTTTTGAAATGCTGAATTACCTGTAGCATGACATTGATTTGCTCTGCTCCAAATGGTATTCCTCCCCTTACTTGTTCTAAATAGTGCTGTGTAACATCTTGTCTTTGCCATTGCGTTGTTTCCATTCTTTTTCCTCCTTAAAATAAAAGAACTCCGCCTCAAAAAAGAGACGAAGTTTGATTCGTGGTACCACTCTAATTGGTTAACTTATCATTAACCCACTTAATACTGTAACGGTAGTTGCCGTTTATACTTACTTAGTTTCAGCATAAATACTCCTGGACGAGTTCGGGAATGTATTGACTGTTTCGCACCAACCAACAGCTCTCTAAACAATAAGTTTTTCCTACTACTTCCAATCAATGATTTATTTTAGAATTTTAGTAATATTAATTTAAATGTATTTTTTTGTCAATAAGAACAATAAGGTTCCTAAAGAATTGTTTGGGAAGTCATAGTCATCTAACTTATCTTTGGAATGTTCTTGAATTTATTTCACATACTCTATAAATCCTTGTTGTATCAAACCTCCATATTAGCGAAATAATAATTAACTAATCCAAGTCATTTTAACTTCTTTAGGTTTCCATTTACTATTTTTATAATGAACTTTACCTTCTATTCCAAATGCTCCTAAACCTGAACGATGCTTAGAACCCTCAAAAAGGATTTCCTTGTTAAACTTAAAATCAAATTTTTCTATGCTAAGAAGTACGCCATCCAAACTCAATGTATCTGGGTTATACAATCCCTTTGCTTCCAGCTGTTCAAAAGTAGAGTCCATTACTTCCACTTTATATTTTTCCCTAAAGTAGCTTAAAATTTCTTCTTTATCTCCTTTATCTACATCTTCAAAATTACTCATATCAATAGCTATATATTCCATGTTCCTATTTAATGCTTGATTTCGTTCCATTATAGTATCCAATGCAACACTATATATTTCTCCTACATGTTCCTTTGGTTTTATGGCGGTATTACAAGCAGAAAGTAATACCGATAGTATAAGTAAAATAATAAAATACTTCAGTTTCAACTTTATCCTACCTCGATTCGAACTCTTTATTGGTAAAATCATTGTCTTGTTTACTGTATTTCGACAATAAAGTAAGGATTCCTTTAAAAAAGTTACCAAAGCGTTGTTTGGGAAGGCTTTGTTCATAGTTACCTAACTACACTTTGGGGACATCTTCAAGGTGATGGACTTCTTAATGTCGAATTCGAATTTAATCATACCTAAAAAGAAATTAAGGAGGATACCATGATTAATTACAGATTTATTGCTTGTAACGAAAAACTGCCAACCTTTCAAGAAGCATTAGAAGATGAAAAAATGAAATCTTATAATGAACTGTTAAAAATGGGGCTAACCGAGGAACAAATTAAAATTCGGGGAATTGATTTATCAAAAGTGGACAGAGACAAAAAAGTGTTTCTCATTTTCCTTCCTGAAGAATTAAAAACTAGCCCTTTAGTTATCAAAAACGATTCTTCTAATACATATGCACGCTATTTAACGGATAAGAAGTATATTTACAGAGTGGAAGGGGTTGAAAATTCTCTTATCCATTTTGCTGGTTATATTGGGAAATATGCAGATATATGGACTGAATTAGAATTGTGGCAAGTGTTAGAAGATGATTATTTAGTAGACCCTTTAAGCATTTCTCAAACGATTATTAAGTCACGACAAATGACAATAGAGAAGTTGGAGGAGTTTTTGGAGACTGATATTCCAAAAAAGTTAATACTTGTTCAGCGTTAGCATTTCAGTGGTCTAAAATATTATATTCCCATATTAAAATGACAATTCCGAAGGTAAGCTCAATGACTCTGAACAAAGCTTTCCTAAATAAATTTAGGGATGATAATTTAATATAGTAGGTAAGCACAAGTATTGAGTTACAATAAATGTAAATATGTAAAGCATAAAACATACACTCTGTTTAAAGGAGAAGTTTCCGATGAAGAAGAAAATATTAATTTTTGGCTCAGGAGTAATTGGAAGTATCATGGCTCTAATGTTTGCAAAAAGTGGGCAAGAAGTATTTATGTATGCAAGAGGGACAAGATTAAAGGAACTGAATGAAAAAGGTCTAGTATACCAAAAGAATAATGAGATTAAGAAAGCCCATGTTCATATAGTTAGTAATATAACAAACCATCAGATTTACGATTTTATTTTTGTAACTGTGAGATATGAACAAATAGAAAGTGCGCTTGAAGAAATTAAAAATATACAGTGTGGAAATATTGTGACTATGGTAAATAACCCAAACGGTTACGAGAAGTGGGAAAATATCGTCGGAAAGAATAGAATAATTCCTGCATTCCCAGGTGCAGGAGGTAAGATAGAGAATGGTGTATTGGATTATAAAATTACACCAAGGTTCATCCAATCAACAATTTTTGGTGAACTAAACGGAACAAAAAGCGAGCGGATTGAGATCTTAAAAAAGATATTTAAAAAGGCACGAATACCTCATTCTACATCTAATGAGATGGAATATTGGCAAAAGTGTCATCTAGCTTTAGTGCTTCCTTTAGCACAAGGAATCTATAAAGATGGAGGAGATAATTATAGTACCTCTAAAAATAAAGATGCCATAAGATATATCTCTAGCTCATTAAAAAGCAATTTTTCTAAATTAAAATCTTTAGGAATAAATATTACACCTAAAAGATTTTTATTATTAATGTATATTCCAAACCCTCTATTAATGTACTTTTTGATGCTTATTTATAACACAAAATTTGCAGAGACAGTGATTTGCGAGCATGCATTAAATGCGAGGGAAGAAATGATGAAACTAGAAGAAAGCTTTAATAGAATAATTAATAAATGAGTAAGGATTTTATTATTTTAAAATTTAAAGTTATGAATAAAAAAGACTAATTAAAGGTACCAATAATATAAGTAAATATTTTTAAACTTAATTCTACATTGCTTGCATTCAAACTAGCTCTGTCGTCTCTAATAGGCTCTTCTATCCATATTTTTATACACGCTTAATAAAAGTAAAACACCGCAACAGATGGCAGTATAAAGAGCAACGTTACATAATCTGAGGTAGTAAATAAAGTTATATCAATAAAGAATCCCTTTCAGGTTATATTTCAATTATTTAGACGTTAGAGACTAAAATATTAGCGTTTAGGATTATTTATAGTTTCATCCTCAATCTACTATAAAATATGAAGTGTCAAAGGATTAATAAAATATAGTAGAAGGAGCATGTGCAATGTCTATGAAAAAATGGTTTACGGCAGTATTGCTATCTGGGGTTTTAATACTATCTAGTTTATTTACGCCCTTTATGTCATTTCAAAATGCCGAAGCGGAACAAATTGAGGTGCTTTTAGACTCGTTAGAAGAAGCTTCTGCAAATTATCAACAGATGTCTAATGAATTTGAACCTGTTTCCAACGCGTCACCTAACATCAAAACGGTTCAATCGCTAATCAGAAATAAAGAAATTAACATTCATAGCGAAAATAAATTAGATTACAGTAAAATAACAGCACAATTACATATAGAGAGCGGTAAAATTTATGTATCCGTTCCATTTAAGGTGAAAAAGACATCAACTCAAATGGAAGGGTTAGTGATTATCCTTACTTCTGATCATAAGTTAGATTCATATTCAGAAATTCACTTAAATGCTGTAGAAGAAGAATTAAAGGGTTATACAAAAATGTGGAACAACGGCACTTTAATAAAAGATGAAGTTGTGAATATGCCTAAAGAATTGTTTAAAGATGCAAGTATAGAACTTGAAAGAAATCAAGCAGGACCAACTGCAGAAGCTGGTTTTAGTACTTGGTATAAAGGGTTTAACGATTGTTTAGCCTCTAAAGGTGTAACTTGGGCATTAATTACGTTAGCAGGCTCCATTTGTGGAGGCGCATGTGCAGTGACGTTTGGAGCTGGGTGTGCAGCATGCTTTTATGGTCTAACATTTTTATCTGGTTTTAGTATCGGTGAATGTTTCTGGAAAAAATATTAAGAACAGTAGGGGATTGTTATGAAGATGATTAAATTGCTTTCTATACTGCTCTGTTTCTGTTCGTTGATTGCTTTGATTGGAATTTTTCTAGATGAGGTAATTATACCAGCTGCTATCATCTATCCAATTATCTTTATCCTATCGTTAGTTTTAGCACTTCTCGCAACAAAACAAAATCAAAGAACAAAAGATGAAGCGATTAAATAATACAAGATTTAATAGTAATAGCGCTAATTCCGCGTCTGGGGTATAAAAAATAGATGTACCTGTTCAGTACGCACGGAGAATAGCTAGCTATTTGGTACAGGTTTATGATGTAAAACCTTCTTGAGAGGGAATAGAAAAGGTGAAATCGACGATGCGGTTTCACCTTTTTATTATATAAAAGCAGCGAGTCCAATATTTTTAAGTCCTGACGCGCCATATACCATCTTTATTCTCGAGATTTGAGGCTAAACTTACGGTTCATTAGTAGGCAGTTCATGAATAGCCTGCTCAAGTGATTTCACTCGTCGAAATGCCACTGGACATATACTGCCATCTTTCATAATAACCTGTTTTTGCTTTTTATCGAATTTAGAGATATTTTTAATATTGATGACATAGGAACGGTGTGTACGGAAAAAGTGACTGTCGAATTCTTCGACAGTGTTTAAAGAGTCATAATATTCATAGATTCCTTGTGTTGTATGCAAAGTGATTTTATGTGCAATATTTGATACTTTAAAAAACATGATACTTCCCATCTCTATATTCTTCACAAATTCCCCATGCCTTAAAGGAAAATAGTGAAGTTCAGGCTGTATCCCAATTTTATTGTACTTTTGATGTGCCTTTTTTAAGGCGTTGAGTACCTTTTCCTTGATGGACAACATTTCATCTTTCATGATGAAATCCAATGCTTCTACATGATATGTAAAGGTTAATCGCAGCATTTCACTATGGGACGTAATAAAAATAATACTAGCCAAAGGATCCAACGAACGTATTTGTTTCGCTAAATCTAGCCCTGTTATCTCGCTGCCTAAATCAATATCTAAAAAGTAGCAATCGGCACGCTGCGATTGAATATACGATATAACCTCGAATGGATCAGTAGCCTTTAATTGAATTTCAATACCGTTTTCTTCTATTAGGGCATAGTTTTCGATATAAAGGGCTATTTGTTCAAGGATTTTTTCATTGTCTTCACATAAAATAACTTTCATTTTATTTGTCCTCCATGATATGTAATTCTACGGAAAACCAATTTTCATTAAACCATAAATCGAATGAAACATTCGACGTTTGACTGATGATATTTCTGACTGTAGATAATCCAATGCCTTGGCCATTCACTTTTGTAGTGAATCCCTCTTCAAATAATTTTTGGGGCGGTATTCCTAATGGAGTCACTTCATTGCGGATTACAATGGTTGTTGCTTTTGGTTGCTGTATGAGGGCAACTTGAATATGTTTCGTCTGATGCTCCATACAGCCTTCTATTGCATTGTCAATCAAAATGCCAAGTATCCGATTCAAATCGATGATATCCATTGAGATGGTATGAATGGGCTCTGGGATTTCAATAGATATTTGTAGATTTTGTTCAATTGCCTGATTCGACTTAGTAAACAACAATCCTTTTAACCCGCGAATCTGTAAATTATCAACAAGCCCAATGATTTTGTTGCTATTGAAAGATTTCTCCTCAAAACGAACGATATTTTCTTCAAAATGCTTGCTTAACCCTTTCCAATCGCTATCCTGAATATAGCCACGCAAACTTAATAAAATATTTAAATAATCATGGCGGAATTTCTGCATATCCCGGTTCACTTGTTCCAAGGAACTCACATAGTTTTCAAAGTTTTGGTATTCTTTTTCGCGTGCTTGCAGTTTTTGCTCTTTATATACGATAGATAATAGAAACATGATAAGTATAAAAATAAAAAGAAAATAAAAAGAAAAAATAATGAGATTTATTTTTAATGATTTAATAGTCAAATCTTGAAAGACAGTAAAAATATTATAGTAAAAAGTAAGTACCGTAGCGAAAACAATTAATACTAACAAAGACTGTACTTTTATGGAAATCTGAACTTTCTTTAGGGAGAAGTCACGTAGAGATTTGAACCCTATCACTACGACTGCAAAGAATAGAATAAAGATGCTTATGCGTAATAATAGTTGAAGTATCTCATTAGCAGGCTTGATAGCTGTATTAAATACTAACAATGTAGCCATGTGATCTGTAATAATAGCAATTAGAAATAGTATGGCTATATAGATACAAGATGAAAATTTTTTTGTATATATAATGAAAAAAAACATTAAGGAAATAAATAAATAAATAGTACCCGCCCAGTAAACGATTTGATAGAGAATGAAGGACGGTATAAATAATATTGAAATAGCAATGAAAAGCTGGCGTGTAGAAAGTTTAATGTTCTTTAAATAAATAAAGCCAACTAAAATCATAAGAAATTGGACCGGGAGATTAATCAAATTACCCAATGTGCTGTTTATATGCATAAAAAAATCCTCCTACTTATCTATTTCATTATAGTAAGTAAAAAGGATTTTTTAAATATGAATTCCAAAAATGATAAATAAATGTTAGTCAGTTCCTTATTTTAATTCTTTTTCTAGTTCCTCTTCCAATTCTTTCGGGACTTTCATCTCATGGAAAAAACCAGCACACATTTGAACACTGCCATAAGTTCCGAGTTTCATCAGTAATATGCCTATAGCGGATAAACTATTTTGTTTTATTCTTTCCAACATTTCATGCAACCCCATTCTCTTTAAATTGAATTATTAATGTCATAGTTTGAATAAATATTCCCAATGTAATATAGGGAAAAAAGAAAGGAGGAACGATCAAAGTACCCAGTGTGAGCAATAGGATACGTTTCTTTAATTTTCTATGCAAAAGTTGTCTGTGTTTTACGTTAGACAGTGAATTTACGCTTGTTCCCATCGGTCCAATCAACCACATCACTACACTGCAAATAATAAATACTATACCTAAGATAAAGGAATGGACATTGCTCTGTACCAATATAAATGTAAATATAGGGAAGCTTACCACGCTCCAAATCACACAAAAAAGACTGTTGGAGCTATGCCAACCGAATGAAACTTGTCGCAGTATCAAAAAACTAAGATGCACGAGTAAAGTTTCAAAAAAGCAATTTAGCAAAATAGCGACCCCGTAGATAATAATCCCTTTTTTAATGCTATCAATGAGTAGCGAAAAGCCGAATTGTAAGCGTACAATCTGCAGCTTGTCCATATCTGATGAAAGTAACTTATTTAATATTCTTTCTTCATAGGGAGCAAAGTTCATTATTTTACCTCGTTCGTAGTATGTAGTTTATATTCACTATAACCTTAATAAAGAAAGTGGGTATAATTTAGCCTGAACGTTAACTATTTTATCCTGAACGCGATCATTTTACTGGTAAACTTTTTCTATGGAATGAAAAGAGCACCATCCTTTTGAAGAAAAGGTGATGCTCCTGTCATTCATTATTTAACGAGGACATTAACGATCCCGAGTATCTCATGTAGATGATGAATCGTATAAGTTGGCTGAATAGATGTCGTGTTCGGCTTGGCAGACGAATTTAGCCACATAGAATCAATCCCCGCATTATGACCGCCTAACACATCGGCGCTTAAACGATCGCCTATAATTACAGTGTTTTGGAGTTCAAAATCAGGAATACGTGCAAATACATAATCAAAGAACTCCTTCATCGGCTTTTTATAGCCGGTTTCTTCTGACACAAAAATATCTTTGAAATAATGATGCAATCCCGCATCATGTAAACGGCGGTGCTGCATATCCAAAATGCCATTGGTTACGACATATAAATCAAAATGGCCATGCAGCTGGTCCAATAGCTCTTTTGCTCCGTCCATCAGATCGTGACCTTGCGCTAGATATTCTCTATATTGCTGATCGACAGCAATGCCGTCTACATGAAAGCCATGCAAAGCTAAAAAACGTTGGAAGCGTGTATGCAAAATGGCATCTTGATCTATTTTCCCCAATTCATAATTTGTCCAAAGTTCCTGATTAATACTTTTATATGCTAGGATATTTTCTTCAATATAAGGTATTTCATACTGTGCAAAAATTCGTTGTAAAGCATTCGCTTCTGTTATAGTAAAATTTAATAAAGTGTCATCAATGTCGAAAAGTAGTGTTTTATAAGCCACAATCATTCCCCTTTAGTAGTTTTTTCTTTTATTGTATAGTATCAGCGGCAAAAATGCTGTGATATTGTTCATCCGCTCTATCATCTTTAAGCTCAGGAAATAGTCGTAGGGAGGCAGGCAGGTATGGATGAATTGTTGAAGTTAAAACAAGCCATCGCCCATTTAGAAGACCGGGAAGTGCGTCAGTTGTTGCTATTGTTATTTATGAAAGCAGAACAGCCTAATGAGGACTACGGAGAGCAGGTAATTGAAATTGCCCATGCTTTAATTGATACATTTAAAGAGCAGGCACGGGAAATCTCCGTTCGTCACGTGCATATTGTATTTGATAAACAGGTCGCCGGTTCATTGAAACGGGCGTTTAAGCGGGATGATATGCTGCCCACAGAGGCGATTATTTTTGTACCCGATATATTATCTATCGGTCCTGTGACAGAGGTGCATACATTAAGGGGAATTGAGCGCCGTTATGATTGGCTATCCGAAAACTTACGTGACGCTAATATGCAGCAGAAGAAGCAGGGCTTCATCCAGGCGATTCAAGAAATCCAAACGATTAAAAACAGAGAAAAAGTGTTTATTTGGACAGGGCAAAATGCGCATGAACAAACAGGGATGAGAATAGCATTGGCATTACTGCAAAATCATATGAATGATATGGTCCTTATTGATAGTTTTCATGCATTTCATCATGTATATGATTTCCCGGTTATGCAAGAGCAGGGGTTACCGCAGCTCACGGCTGAACTAATACCAGAGCAGCTAATCCGCATCTATAAAGAAATACATCATATTGGGCTAACAAATGATGAACGAGGGCGGCTATGCGAAGAAGGCTTTGAAATTTTAGCATCCGATAACCGGCTGCGCAGCTTTATAGATAGCCGAATCGTCCTTGAGGACGAAACGAGGGATGATGTGTTTTTGTTATCTTTTATACGGGATTATCAGCAGGGGGAAGGGTGTTTTGTTCCGGCAAAACGTATTATTACAGGCTTTCTATCCGAGATGCCGCATTATACAGGAGCGCGGTGGCTAGATTATCGCCTGCGCGCCCTCATCGCGAATGGCAGTCTTCAGTATGAAGGAGATTTGAGTACAAGTAGCCTGTATAGTGTGAAATAACGCAGTCAAGAGGTGTACAGGCCTTTCTGTTCAGTCACTATATTATGCCTAGACATTGCTGCGGCAACAGCCCGTGCATATTCTTTCCCTCCGTTATAGCATTCTACAGAAACTTCCCTCTATAATAGAAGGAATGATAAAGTGAAACTTCAATCGGTGGGGATTTTCTTATCCCTCACCGATTGTTAGTTGAACCAATCGGGCTTTTACGGGTAGTTAATCTCCCACCTATACTTTTCGATTTTCTTAGGTCTAGAGGTGGGAGTCTTGTACCTGACGTTAACGCTTTCGGTACAGATAAATTACTACCCGTTAATGCGGGATAAAGAGCGGGGGGACAAGCATGAAAGGTGAACGACCATTAGTAGAAGCGCTGCAGGCTTTTACAGAAAAGCAACCTTATTCATTACATGTACCAGGCCATAAAAATGGCACGATATCAGGTTTGCCAAGAGAGATGAAAAAAGCATTAGCTTATGATATGACAGAGCTAGAAGGACTAGATGATCTGCATCATCCGGAAGAAGCAATTGCACAGGCACAGGGATTACTAGCGGATGTATACGGAGCAGATAGAAGCTATTTCCTTATCAATGGCTCGACAGTCGGCAATTTAGCGATGATTTATGCTACTTGTCGTGCGGGAGATAATATTTTAGTACAGCGAAATGCCCATAAATCGGTGTTTCATGCGATTGAATTAGTCGGAGCCAATCCGATTTATTTAGCGCCGGAATGGGATGAACATACACAATCACCAGGGGCCGTGTCGTTTGCAACAGTACAGGAAGCATTGCGCTTATATCCGCAAGCTAAAGCGCTTGTCGTGACGTACCCCACTTATTACGGGGTAGCGGCGAAGGATTTGCAGCAACAAATTGAGCTAGCTCATAAAGCGGGCATCCCGGTGCTCGTCGATGAAGCGCATGGAGCCCATTTTGTAGCGAGCGAAAAATTTCCAGATTCAGCGCTCACGCTAGGAGCTGATGTAGTTGTGCAATCAGCACATAAAACTTTACCTGCGATGACGATGGCTTCCTTTTTGCATGTAAAATCAACACTTGTGTCGAGCGAAAGAATCAATCACTATTTACGGATGCTGCAATCTAGCAGTCCGTCCTATTTACTACTCGCGTCGCTTGATGATGCAAGGCATTATGTGGCGACTTATAAAGAGAGCGATGCTGTGTATTGCTTAGAAAGAAGAAGCCAGTGGTTACAGGCTTTACGTGCAGTACCGGGCGTAGAGATAATAGAAGCGGCAGATCCATTAAAAATATGTATTCGTGTGCAGGGCTATACAGGAATGCAGATCAAACAATTTTTCGAGGCCAATCGTGTCTTTGTAGAGCTGGCGGACGCTCAGCAAGTAGTAGCTGTTTTACCGTTACTAAAGCACGGGGAAGTATTTCCTTACGCGGAAATATTGGCGCGGATGAAGAATGCCATTATTCAATTAAAGGAACAAAAGCAGACAATCATCAATCCACAAAAGAGCTATGGCGCTTTGATTGGTGTTAGTACACCCCATTTTACCGTACAGGAAATGGAGGGGATGGAGAAGGAATGGGTTCCGTATATGCGGTCGCTCGGTCGCATAGCAGCGAGTATGCTCATTCCGTATCCGCCAGGTATCCCGCTATTTGTACCGGGTGAAAAAATTACTGTTGCTGCTTTGAGCCAGCTAGAAGAGCTTCTGGCGATAGATGCCTCATTCCAAGGAGAGCACCGTTTGGAAGAGCGTTTAATACAAGTAATGAAATAAGAGAGTCAAGTTGGAGGATGTAGTATGGGATTTTTTATTAGTCTTGAAGGCGGAGAAGGTTCAGGAAAAAGTACCGTCATTAAAAAAATACAAGAAGCGCTCATGCAACAAGGACACGAAGTAATCGTGACAAGAGAGCCAGGCGGAATCGATATTGCTGAACAAATTCGCCACGTTATTTTAGATACGAAAAATGTCAAGATGGACGGCAAGACAGAAGCGCTTCTCTATGCGGCAGCGAGAAGGCAGCACCTTGTGGAAAAGGTGATCCCTGCATTGGCACAGGGGAAGATTGTCCTGTGTGACCGCTTTATCGACAGTAGTCTGACATACCAGGGCTATGCAAGAGGGTTAGGCTTTGAGGAAGTGTTATCCATCAATCAATTTGCGATTGAAGGGTATATGCCGGATTTAACTTTATATTTAGATGTCTCTCCAGAAACGGGGTTATCCAGGATAGAGAAAGACGGGAAGAGGGAAGTAAACCGCTTGGATGTAGAATCATTGGGATTCCATCATAAAGTTAGAGAAGGGTATCATATACTACTGAAGCAATTTCCGGAAAGAATTAGGAATGTGAATGCTGAAAATGATATTGAAACTGTATGTAGCGATGCATTAAATGAAGTGTTAAATTTTTTAAAGTCATAAAAGAAGAAACAGTTGATCACGTTCTATGGTCAATTGTTTTTTTATTTGGGGAGGATTCAAGAAACTTATTATTGTTTCAGGAAATCAAACTTAATTTCATTTCTTCTTGGTTCACGTTTAAACAGATATTCATCGTTACGAATGGATGCAAGTACTTCTGCACGCTCGCGAATAGCTTCATATGCATCTTTTGCATCTAAAACGATAAAGTTGGCTGGTTTTCCTGTTTCGATGCCATACTCATCGTTAACTCTCATAACATTTGCGCCGTTGTATGTGATAAGATCCAGCGCCTTATTGATTTCATCAATGTGCGAACTACATGTACAAATGGAAGGGTCTTAGATTCGACAAATAAATAATCCGTTTGTGATAATATAATAAGAAGTCTTTGTTTTAGGAGGATTATATGAGCTTGATAGCGCAACATCCTTATATAAAAATAGAAAGAAAAGTGACAAGTATGGAACAGTTGGAAATTGAGCATGACCGAATCATTTACTTATACACTGATAAGGTCGTTACACAAAATAGAAAGTTTCCGATTAAGAATGTGATGGATTTTTCTTATCGAGAAATTGCAAATCAAGGTGGTATTCTCTATTTACATACGCTACAAGGTGTATATACGTATATCGTGAAATCTTCACCAGAAGCTTTTATCACAGCATATAGAGCATATTTCAAGTAAAAGTTGGATTAAGAAAAGCGCAGAGCGTACTGCTTAGATATGAAACAAAGAATTTAGCGTTTGAATACATTGCGTGAGTCACTATTCTATTCTAAGGCGATAAAGCACGCACGAAAAAATAATATTTCTATATTTTAGAATAATAGAATATATACAAATAATATTCGCTATTTAGTTATTTATAAATAGATTTGACAGGGATTCCGTCAGATTTATGCGGATTTACAACGTTAAGCGAAATATAGTTCCTAAACACCGCTTTTGAGTGCCTTTTCATATCCTTAAACTAACGGATTAGGTTTATTCAATAAGAATTCTACAACAGGAATCGGAAATTACATTAAAATATAGTTAATAAACAAGCTGAAATGCAGCAAATTATTATAAAACGGGGGATTAAGATGGATATATTAATACCAATTGTTTTAGGTTTTGTAATTAATTTAATTGTTTTTGTTATTTCCAAAAATTTGAAGCAAACTAATAAAAGGGCGTTCTTTATTTGTTTAATTACTTTTTTAGTAGTTCTTTTAGCGTCGTTTATAATCGGCTCTTGGCTAGGAATGGGCATTGGCGTCATAAGCTTAGGGATGTTAATATTTGTGATTTTGCTTGGTGTTATCATCACTTTTTCTGCAATCAAAAAAAGTAAATGAATGAAGAACTTAGGAAGCACCTGCGTTCTTTTATAATCGTCTGCTATACTCTCTTGGTTGATGTCTAAACGCCTTATTCTTTTAGTTATTGGCATATTAAGTAGTTGAATAACAAACTTCAACAATCGGGTGCTTTTATTCAGGAACATTTTTAAAAGGTATAAACAGGCCATTTCTCCACACAATATTTGTGGAGGTGAGATAGAAATGGCTAACAATCGTAACAACCGAGAAAAGTTTGCTAACGAAGCAAACGTTAACCGTAATCGCAACCAAGGTGTAAATAATCGTGAAGAATTTGCAGCAGAAGCAGACTTCACTCGTAACCGTCACGGAGCTGCAAGTGAGCTTGAAGAGCTTATTAACGAAGCGAATTTCAAAGGCAATCAATGCGCAAACAAGCGTAACAACCGCTAAATAACATTAAATCGAAAAAGTATATTGTACTAGCCTCGAATTGCTCGTAAAGAATTCGGGGTTTTTATTTATTGACTCTGTTAAAGGACATCGATTATCTATCGTATATGAAATGACTGAAACATACGATATTTTGAGGTTGGCAAAATTCAGTGTATAGTGTTTAACAATACTATGTTTTTAATGAATATGGAGGTGAACAAAATAATATCACGAAAGATTATTTCGGCATCTGTCTCTGGTTCTATGTTTGCTATTTTATTAGGTCTAATCCTACCAAATCCATTTGGTAAAACTATTTCATCAATACCAGATTATTTACTTGCTGTTGCATTAACCACACCTATTTATTTGATGTATAGTTTTCCGGTAATTTTAATTTATGGAGTGTTAACTTCTATCATTAGTGATAAAGTCAGTCAATTTATTTCAACGAAAATTAAGAATGAAAAATCTGAAATAATTATCTCTGGTGTCTTACACACTGTTTTTGGTCTTATATTACTATTGTATAGTTTAGGAGCTTCTTTGCTGTTCTTTATTACCGATAGAGTTCTGCAAAAGAAAAATAAAGGTTATAAACCGTTGCAAGCCATAAAGAGCTTGGCAATTCCATTAGCAGTCTGGCTAATTTTTATGGGGATTGTATATTTAGAGCATATAGTAAATGGAGTTTAAAAGGTATGGGGGAATCTTTATTAAGAGTTTCCATAATTTTATATCAATTTTTCAGCATGAAAGTTTAACAGATTCAATTTATTACATATAGACGTATGTTCAACATGAAAATTATACTTTCTATTCTCCAACAATCCGGCGCTTTCCTTGAATAAGGAAGGCCCGTTTTTTATTCCACGTCTAAACTCTTGAAATGGCATTGTACCGCGGTAGTTCAAAGATTAGATTACCTTGTATGTTGGAACATTAACCGTAGCTTACCATGTATTTTAAAAAAGAAGATTAACTAGCATTGCTTAGGGAAAGTAATGAAATATGAACGAAAAATAAAAATATGCTTTATACCTGACAGATTAGAAAGATCTATCAAGGAGGTTCATATAACATGGGAAAATCAGAGCGAACGGTTGGAGAATTAATGCTTGATCAATTATCTTTGTTTGGCGTAAAACGGATATATGGGATAGTGGGCGATGCTACATTTGGTCTCATCGATGCACTAGCTAAGCAGGATAAAATTCAATACATTGCGGTCAAGCACGAGTCGACAGCTGCTTTTATGGCGTCTGCAGAAGCAAAATTAACAGGTGGGCTTGGAGTGTGTACCGCAACAATGGGACCTGGTGCGGCTAATCTGCTGAATGGGCTTGGTGATGCACATGCAGACAGAGCGCCTGTACTCGCAATTACTGGACAGGCAGCCAGCGATCAAATTGGCACAGAAACGCCGCAGTATATTGACCAGCAAGAGCTTATGAAGCCTTTTGCTGCTTATTCCGCTAATTTAGCAAGCCCAGATGCGACGGTTGAAGTTCTTCAAAAAGCGGTACGAACATCACTTGGTCAGCGGGTTGTCACACATTTGTCCGTTCCAAAGGACATTTTCATGATGCCGGCTACAGGAGAACCGCGTCCATTGCCAGATGTGATAGAGGGCGCTTCCATCTTCACGAAGGAAAGCTTGAAACAGGCAACAGAAATGATGAAAACAGCCAAGCAACCAATGATTCTTGCCGGCTCCGGAGCTGCTTCCGCTTCAGGGGAATTAGAGAAACTTGCTGATCTGTGGGGAGCAGGCATCCTTACAAGCTTGGGTGGGAAAGGATTAGTGGATGAATCTTCCCCGTACAATTTGCAAGGAATCGGTGAAGGGGGCAATCCTTTTGCCTCTGATTTATTTAAGGAGGCAGATGTGGTACTTCTTGCGGGTACGAAATGGTGGCCGGAAGGGTATGTGCCAACTGGTGCACGGA
This sequence comes from Lysinibacillus odysseyi, assembly GCA_014595895.1. Classification (GTDB taxonomy): domain Bacteria; phylum Bacillota; class Bacilli; order Bacillales_A; family Planococcaceae; genus Lysinibacillus_B; species Lysinibacillus_B odysseyi_A. Next base: position 23,558 of record JABUKB010000008.1, read on the forward strand.
TTATCCAGATCGACCCCCATTTCGATAAGTTTGTAAAGGACATTCCAGCAGAACTTGGAATCATCGGTAAAGCAGAAGAAGTCCTTCCCATCTTAACGGAGAGCCTACAAGGATTTTCCCGTTCAGAAGGTTGGGTAGCTCAATGCCAGGAAATAAAAGAGAAATGGGCCTTGCAAAATGAGAAAGAAGGCAGTACGGAAGGTTACCCTGTCCATCCTTCCCGGATTATTCGTGCCCTTGACCGAACAGTGGCACCGGACGCTATTCTCTCGCTGGATACAGGGGATAATACAGTCTGGACAAATCGCAATTTCCGGCAAAAAGAACAAACGGTATTATTCTCCGGCTACTGGCGGACAATGGGGTTTGGTCTTCCAGCCGCGATGACCGCCAAGCTTGTGAAACCTGAAAAACAAGTGGTGGCAATAGTGGGGGACGGAGGACTGCAAATGGTGCTTGCTGATTTATTGACAGCTACCCGCTATGAACTCAATATGACAGTTGTTGTCTTAAATAATGAGAGCTTGCAAATGGAGAGAGACAAACTTAAAGTGGCAGAGAAGGAAGAGGTAGGGGTAGATTTAACCAACCCTGATTTTGTAAAATTGGCAGAAGCCTGCGGATGGAAAGGTTTCCGTGCTACATCAGATGCTGAGCTTGAATCCGTGCTAGAGGAAGCACTCAATACGAATGCTCCTACCCTAGTGGACATCAGCACGGCTCAGGTATTCTTTCCAGAAACACAATAAAAAATATGTAGTTAAACTGACCTAGTCAGTTGAGATACACATAAAACACCAATTTAGGCTGCTTGACTTCCAAATGCTAAGGAAGTTAAGTAGCCTAATTCTTTTGCATTAACATTTGCATTGTATTTTGATAACAAGCCATTTAATATTCTTTTTTGGATTCCCTTTCTTCTTTCTACCGTTGTTCAAACAGTGCATCTGTTAAGATTCGCTCCTCTGAACTAACGGTTGATCCTTTCTTTTTGATTATAGATTTAGCAGATTACTTTCCTTCTGTTTATACAGTTTTTCAGCAATCGAATCAGGTTATAGAGAAAAATTTCTGATTTTTAATTAGTTTTTTACTCTTTTTAAATATTTGTTTAATATTTTTATTTAATTTTTCTTTTATTATCTTTATTGAAATACGAATTTCATTAATCTCACTATCAGTTAGTCCATTACACAATTGATTTATTTGTTCGTTGACTTAGTCCATAATTATTATTAATATAACTGCATCTCTAAAATGTTGACTAATTCAATACTTTAGAGATGCCATTTTCAAAAATCTATCGCAACCTTTATTAAGGTCTAAAGGAAGGTATTGGAGGAGTTTTATTTTGGCACAACTACAACCAGGCATTCCAAAAAAACAATCAGTTGCTTCCCTTAAACTGGCTATTTCTATGATTATTTTCGGGACTATTGGTCTCTTTGCAGGAATGACCAATTTACCGTCATTTGAATTAGTCTTTATTCGTTGCGTGAGTGCAACATTATTTTTAGGATCTTGTTGGCTCATATCGGGACAATATAGGAATGAGGAATGGAATAGGAAAGAGGTTCTTCAAACATTAGCTTGTGGAATATTTCTCGTTTTTAACTGGGTATTTTTATTTAAATCGTTTGAAAAAACGTCCATAACAGTGGCGATATCTGTATATAATTTGGCACCTGTATTCATGCTATTATTAGGAAGTATTTTCTACAGAGAAAAGCTAAATGTAAAATCAGTGATTTCTATTCTTCTTTGTTTTTTCGGAACGGTATTCATTTCAAATATTGATTATTCTACCCCATTTAAAGAACTATTACCTGTCGGTGTTCTTTGGGCACTGGCAGCTGCTTTATTTTATGCTTTTACGACATTACTGGGGAAAGGTATTACAAGATTAAGCCCTTATGCTACAACATTTCTACAAACAGGCTTAGGTATTGTAATTTTACTTCCATTTATACAAATGGGGGCATTTTCCACACTTACATTCGGGAATTGGGCTGCAGCTATTGCTACGGGAGTTATACATACAGGGATCCTATATCTATTATTTTTTGATAGTTTAAGGTTCTTATCAACAAAAGTAATCTCTATTCTAGTGTTTCTAGACCCTATTGTAGCCATTCTTTTAGATATGATGATTATTGGGTTTTATCCAAACTTTATTCAAACAATGGGTATTATTCTAATTTTCAGCGGACTAGTTTTAACACTTATAAAATCAAAAAAGGCATTGAACAAAAATCAAGTGAAGGTGTAATGAAGATGCTGCTCTTTCTCACTTCTAAACTTAGAGAAGCCTTTAATTTGGTCACCTTTCATTCTGAAGATATTGAAGCATTTCGTAACCACAGGGTTTCTAAACATTTAAATACATATAATTCTTTGGATGGGAAGGTTGAGATGAACGGGAAAGAATTATGGATTATGACGAAAATGTTTTCAGTCCTATGGATGATAAACAAAAAAGATCTAAACATATCGCATGTGTCCTTGGCAAAGCATGGGTGAGTTTGGTTTATTCAGCTTTCAAATGGGAGGTACAAATTATTTACCTATTAATTATTCCATTACCGATAACTTTAGTTTAATCATAATCTTCAACAATCGGTCGCTTTCCTTGAATAGAAAAGGTCCATTTTTCATTAAAGGCTAGGTTAATGGGTAATATAATTTTCTGAAAATACTGGACGTTCATGCTAATATTTTAGGGAGATTGTAAAATGATGTATTTAAAGTATCGAGGCAGGATAATGTAATGAGTTGAAAAGGGGGAGGACAATATGGAAATAGTATATTTTGCAGGTGGATGTTTGTGGGGAGTACAAGCCTTTATAAAAACCTTACCGGGAGTTACGTTTACAGAAGCGGGAAGAGCTAACGGAACAAGTCACACACTTGAGGGTGATTATGATGGTTACGCCGAATGTGTGAAAACAGAATTTGATCCAGCGGTGGTAACGATCAGAGAGTTAATGGGATATTTTTTTGAAATAATTGATCCGTACAGTTTGAATAAACAAGGGCAGGATGTTGGGGAGAAATACAGAACAGGAGTATATAGTGAAAAACAAGAACACTTAAGAGAGGCGAGTGCATTTCTTAGTGAAAGAAATGATTATGAACGTATAGTTGTTGAAATATTACCCCTTACAAACTATGTGAGAAGTGCAGAAGAACATCAAGATCGGTTAACTAGATGTCCAGACGATTATTGTCATATTCCAAAAGAAATATTAAATAAATATAAGTAATGAAGGGTAAAAGATGCTTATAGATTATATGGTTTTCAGAAGGAGAGCGCCTTTCTTCAGGAAAAGGGCCAGATTATTGAATAACAACCTTTTATGAAAGGTTACCAAACGTTGATTTAGTAGGGTCTATAAAATCTCGTGGATAAGAAAAATAAAAAAACGGATAGAACGGTATCAATACATACTACTTGTTCTATCCGTTTTATTAATCAAACTTTGTTACCTTTTTTTACAATTATTTTACGCCTGGTACCCAACCAACATTACGTTTCATCATGTTCATTAGCGGCTCTGGAATGTTATTCTCACGACTCATATCCATTTCAGTAATAACTGGTTCACCAGCAGCTACTTTTTCTACCCAGTGTGGTTCGATTAATAGCTCACGACCAAGTGCAAGTAAATCAGCCCCTGTTTTCATCGCTTCTTTCGCATCTTCTGGAGAATAAATTGAACCAACACCGATAAGTGGTACACGATCGTCAATTACGCGTTTTAAAATTGTAATACGGTTTTCTTTTTCACCACTATAACGACGCGCTTCTGAACGGAAATCACCTAATGAAATGTGTAAGTAATCGAGCTTTTCATCTGCTAAACGATTTACAAGCTGAACCGTTTCATCTAGAGTGATACCGTCTTCTTCAGGTTCTTCTGGGCTAAAACGATACCCAACGATAAATTGGTCATCAGCATATTGCGCTTTTGCACGGTTTACACGATCAACAATTTCCAATAAGAATGTCATGCGTTTTTCAACAGAGCCACCGTAACGGTCTGTACGTTTATTGGTAAAGCCTGAGAAGAATTGTTGCAATAAATACGTATTGGCACCGTGAATTTCCACACCATCAAATCCTGCTTCAATTGCACGACGTGTCGCTTCACCAAATGCTACAACGATTTCCTCAATTTCTTTTACCGTTAATGCACGAGCCGCATCACCATCTGCTGCAACGGTTTCACTTGCGCTTACGATATCGCCATTTGGCACAAGGTCACGTACTGCTTGGCGTCCACCATGATAAATCTGTAAAATTGCTTTTGCGCCACCATTGTGAATCGCATCAGCAATACGTTTTAAGCTCGGAATGTATTCATCGCTATGCGCCGAGATTTGACCTGGGAAGCCTTTCCCACTAGGAATCACGTAAGCACATGCTGTAATCACCGTACCAACGCCGTATGAGCGCTCACGGTAATATGTAATCTCTGCATCTGATACTGTATCATCAGCATTTGCTGAGTAAGTTGTCATGGGCGCCATCACATAACGATTACGAACTGTGACGCCGTTATGAAAAGTAAATGGTGTTAAATAAGTTGTCATGTTATTCACTCCTTCTAAATTAAGAGTAGGTTTATCGGATTTAAAAGTCAAAGATGGTGCTTTGCTGAAATAAAAACTAAAGCATAAAGAGATGACTACCGAAAAGGGTAGTCACCTCTGTTTTGTTTAAAAACCTTTCCTATCTTGCTAATCCTAAAATTAGCTCTTTATAGATATCAAAGAATGCAAAGTAATATTCTTTGTAGACATATTCGTCTGTTTTGTGGGCCATTTTTGTTTCCCCTGGACCAAACATCATGAATGGGAAGTTTTCATCTTTATCCCGTAACAAGTTTGATGCATCCGTCACTCCTGGCGAACCTTTAAGAGAAATCTCTAAGCCTAGATGTTTTTTGCCGAGTTCTTTCGTAAGCTCAACCATGTCAGACTGTCCTGAAGTGAAAACGCTTGGCAATGACATTGTCACTTCAACATGAATCTTAGAGCCTTCTTTATTGTATTGGTCAGCAGTTTTGTTGAATAAGTCAATTACTTCATCATTATCAAATTCTGGAATAGTACGCACATTTATTTGAGCTACTGCTTTCTCTGGAACGGAGTTTACTTGGTTCCCTGCATTAAAAATCGTTGTACTCATCACCAATTTGCCTAGCACTTCATTTTTGCGATTATCGCCATTCAATGTTTTATCCACTTCTAATAGATACTTCATCAATGGAATAATGGCATTATAACCTTGGTCAGGCATAGAACTGTGCGCTGCCTCCCCAATAGACGTTACTCGCAAGTTAAGTGACCCTTTGTGGGAGTAAATAATCGTGTCATGAGAAGGTTCCGCTACCCATAGATAATCTACATCATCCATATAGCCTTCTTCGTATAATTTTTTGGAGCCTGCGCCGCCGACTTCTTCCCCAGTCGTTGCCATAAAGCGGACAGTACCCTTTTCTAGTTCATTATTTTCTTTGAGTTCAATCATCACTAAAGCAAGGTTCACTAAACCTGCTTTCATGTCATTTGTTCCACGTCCGTATAATTTTCCTTCTCGTTCTGTCAATGTGAACGGATCGGAAGTCCACTCGCTTTCGTCACCAGGAGAAACGACATCCATATGACCAGAAATGCCAATGACTGGACTCCCGCTGCCAATTTCAGCTACTAAGTTCACTCGTGTCTCTGTAACAGGAACAATTTTCGATTGGATACCGTATTCCGCAAATAAATCTTTTAAGTAATTTGCCACTTCGATTTCGTTTTCATTAACAGATTTAATGGCGATTATATCAGATAAAATCTTTATTTTTTCTTCCTCTGTAAAGTGTTTCATACTAAATGCCTCCAAAGTTTTGTCCGTCTATCCTAAATGTGGATACACTTTTATATTACCCAAAAGGCATGTAAGGATTCTTTGGAATTACCTATAATCCTTTAAGTTCAAAGAATGGATTTACATAACCATGTTCAACGTCAGTCAGTGATATCCATAATCGGGCGCTTTTCTTTAAAAAGGGAAGTACCTTTTGTATGTTAGATAAAACATTATTCAGAACTTCAATTAATTTCATACATTTACTAATAAAAATAAAATTTATTGCATTTTTATTTATAATAATTTGATAACAATATTATGAAATAAAACATTAAGCAACAGTGTTTTAGAAGATAATTTATTAAATAAAAAAGATATATTTAAATAACAAAATATATTTCTTTATATTAAAAATAATATCATTAAAGAAATTTTACTTCTTATAGAACAAATATAGATCATTCATTGTCAGCTTCAAAAAAGCCTTTATTTAGATGCTATATTAGGTTAATAAATAAGTGATTAAAATAAAATTACATAGAAAATAATTTTGACTTTTTTGAAAGTAACGTGTAAATATTATTTTAGACTATTGAACAGGGGGATGGAAATGGAATTAAAAACAATTGAAGTAAATGGTAGTACATTGTTTTATGCAGATTATCCTGGAGTGAAAGGGACGATTATTGCCGCCCATGGATTAACTGGAAATCATAAGCAAATGCATTATTATGCAAATTTATTAAAAGGTGAATATCGCTTTATTTCTGTCGATTTAAAGGGACGCGGTAATAGTGCACCTGCACCAGAAAACACAGGTATAGAGCAGCATACAAAGGACATTGAGGCACTAATTGAGGCGTTAGATATTCAAAATCCAATTTTAATGGGGTATTCTATGGGTGCCTTTATCATGGCTAATGTAGCTAGCAAGCGTGAGGATGTTAAGAGTGTCATCTTACTGGATGGCGCAGCAACTTGTACAGAACATCAAGCGAAAATTGTAGAGCCTTCATTAGGTCGTATTAGTAAGCATTACGAGACTGCAGAGGATTATATCGAGGAAATCAAAGCTATCTATAGCCGTTTAGGAGTTGAATGGACAAGTCATCTTGAGAGCGTTGGACGTTATGAAATTGCTGAACATGACGGCTATTGGAAAAATAAATCTGACGAGTCAAAGCTTTTACAAGACTTCAAGAGCTTTTATGACTATAGTCCAAAAGATGTTTTTAAGAAAGTTACTTGTCCGATTTTATTAATTCACTCAAAAGGTGAAATCGGCCAAATGCCTCCCTTATTTTTAGCAGAGTCATATATCGAAACACAGCAATATGCGGCTAATATTCATAAAGTTACATCTGACAGCAATCATTACACTCTTGTATTCGAGAATCGTAAGGATATAAATAGCGAATTAGAGAAGTTCCTAGCGAATTTGTAAAAAAGCTATTGAAATTCACCTTTAATTGTGTAAATATTTAATTAATCAAATATGCAATGTCTATCGGATGGCCGTAAGAGAACAACCTTCTTTTACTCTCCCCATTCGACTGTTGACTACACTAATCGAACTGCAGGTGATTTTTCACGTGCTCGAATTGGTGTAGTTTTTTTTATTATTACTCATGATAAGGGGGAATTTTTTATGTCAAAAGGATTAGATTATTTCAAAAAAGTATATGACATAGTTCCGGGCTGGGTGCAAAAAATGCACGATTATAACCCGGAGATGCTAGATCATTATACAGCACTTCGTGGAGCCGCAATGTCTGCAGGTGCTCTCACGGTAAAAGAGAAAGATATTTTACTAGTTGGTATGAATGCAGCAAGACATTATGCCCGAAGCATGGTTTACCATACGAAAGGTGCGATTGATGGGGGCGCAACGCTAGAAGAATTAGTTGAATATTTGTTAATAGCGTATAACTATGGTGGCGAAAAGGCATTGCAAATTGGACTCCAATCATTTGAATATGCTTTGAACCTTAAAGGTATTGAGGCGAATAACATTTCTCACGATTCAACTGCAGAAGAAATTGCTCGTTATTACAGCTCATTTGCTTCTACAAATGAAAGTCGCGTATACTACCATGATTTAATTGCACTTTTTGCAGCAAAGGATGAAGGCGCTTTAACAGAAAAACTGCTTGAAGAAAATGTTGTACCTAAGGATATGAAATACATTTTAATGACAGGTGTTTATACAACGGTGCTGAAAAATGCAGAAACAGCTTATTGGGCGAAAAAAGCACGGGAAAATGGAGCTGATGAACCAAGACTAGCTGAGCTAGGGTACATTTGCCTTTTAACAGCAGGTATTCCATCTTGGTTTGAAATTAGCGATGCGCTTGTAGAAAAAAAATGGAGTGAGTAACATAATGAAAATTTATGAATCGGCTAGAGAGGCACTCTCTTGCTTGGAAAGCGGTCAGACAGTTATGGTTGGTGGCTTCGGCTTAGTAGGAGGCCCACTTACACTAATCGATACATTAGTTGAGCTAGACGTTACTGATTTAACGATTATTAGCAATAATCTTGGCGAAAAGGGAGAGGGCTTAGGGAAGCTGCTTAATCAAAAAAAAGTAAAAAAGGCAATTGGCTCATACTTCACAGGTAATCGAGATGTTGGAGAAGCTTATCAACGAGGTGAGCTTGAAATTGAGCTATTACCTCAAGGAACTTTAGCAGAATCTATTCGTGCAGGCGGCGCTGGTATAGGTGGCTACTATACGAAAACCTCAGTAGGTACTGATTTAGCGGAAGGAAAAGAAACAAAAGTTATTAAAGGCGAGGAGTACGTTTTCGAGGAAGCGCTGACTGCTGATGTTGCAATTATTAGAGCACATATGGCAGACAAGCTTGGTAACTTAATTTACTACAAAACGGCTCGAAATTTTAATCCTTTAATGGCTACAGCAGCCAAAACGGTCATCGTAGAGGTGGATAAAATTGTTGAGGTTGGAGAGTTAAATAGCGATGTGATCGTCACACCGCATTTATTCATTGACCGAATCATTTTAGCGAAAAAGATTTTAACGCAAGAGGGGGTCGTTGAGCATGGCTAATTCTGTGCAGGAACTGATTGCAAGTAGAGCATCAAAGGAATTGGAAGACGGCCAAGTAATTAATTTAGGAATTGGCATACCAACCCTTGTTGCAAAATACGTTCATACGTCGAACATTTTCTTCCATACAGAAAATGGAATGCTTGGGGTCGATGATGTGAATGAGGAGGATATTGATCCAAACCTTGTCAACGCAGGAAAGATTCCAGTTGGTGAAACAAGAGGGGCATCCTTCTTTAATAGTGCAGATTCCTTCGGTATGATTCGCGGTGGCCATGTAGATGTTGCTATTTTAGGTGTTTTACAAGTTGACGAATCAGCTCGCATTGCAAACTGGGCTGTTCCAGGTAAAAACATTATTGGTGTAGGTGGTGCCATGGATTTATTAGTGGGCGCTAAAAAGGTAATTGTAACAATGACACATATATCTAAGGATGGAAAAAGTAAAATTTTAAAGGATTGCACATACCCAATTACATCTACTAGAAGTGTAGATACGATTATTACGGAATTAGCTGTATTCAAATATATTAATGGTCAATTACATCTTGTAGAGTTAATGCCAGATATAACCTTAGAACAAGTAATTGCCAATACCGAGGCTCATTTTGTTAATTCTTTATAGAAAGGGAGGTAAGAAAAAATGAAGGAAGTAGTAATTATAGACGGTGTTCGTACGGCTATTGGGAAAATCGGTGGCTCATTAATGACTGAAACAGCGGATTTCTTAGGCGCTAAGGTTATTCAGGAATTAATTCAACGAAATAACTTAGATACTGCACTAGTGGATGAGGTAATTTTAGGGCAAGCAAAGCAAAGTGCCGACCAATCAAATTTGGCTCGAATGGCTTCATTGCGTGCAGATATTCCTGTTGAAGTGCCAGCCTACACAGTGCATCGTCAATGTGGATCAGGCTTGCAGTCAATTAATAACGCAGCTCAGCAAATCGCTTTAGGCTATAGTGACATTATTATTGCTGGTGGAGCTGAATCAATGAGCACAGCACCATATTATTTACGTAATGCTCGTTTTGGTTACGGAGCAGGTAACGGAGTAATTTTAGATTCGAATACTGAAAGCCAGCCTGGATCTCAGCCCGAATCATACGGCATTAAAACAATGGGCGAAACAGCGGAAAATTTAGTGGAAAAATACAATATTTCCCGCGAGGAGCAGGACGCATTCGCTTATGAATCTCAGAAGCGTACGGCAGAAGCAATCGAACAAGGCTATTTTGAAAAGCAAATCGTACCTTATGAAATCAAAACGCGAAAAGCGACAACTGTATTTGCGGTCGATGAGCATCCTCGTCTATCACCAGTCGAAAAGCTAGCGACATTGCAACCTGTGTTCCGTCCAGAAGGTTCTGTAACTGCTGGAAATAGTAGTGGCAGAAACGATGGAGCTGCAGCATTGCTTGTTATGTCAAAGGAAAAGGCAGAGGAGTTAGGCTATCAACCGAAAGTGAGAATAATAGCTCAAGCCTCAGCTGGTGTGGATCCGTCGATTATGGGTATTGGTCCTGTGCCCGCAACAATAAAGGCACTTAAGCAGGCGAATTTAACCATAGATGATATTGATGTAATCGAATTAAATGAAGCATTCGCAGCACAATCGTTAGCGGTTATTAAAGAGTTGGGCTTAGATCAAAGCAAGGTAAATCCAACGGGTGGAGCGATTGCGATGGGTCATCCTATTGGAGCAACTGGGGCCATTTTAATGACAAAACTAATTCATGAGTTGGAGCGAACAGGTAAACGCTATGGTTTAGTAACGTTATGTATTGCTGGGGGACTTGGCATTACAACAATCGTTGAAAATTGCCAATATAAAAGCTGAGGCTAATTAGTAGCCTCAGTCATTATGCCTCTTTTGAATTTATTTTTTCTAAATAACGTTTTTGTGCAGATTGTAATGCAACAGTTACAGAACCTGTTGAAGGCGCAAAATAATGGCTATCGACTCTTTCAAGTAATTCATCAAGGTTTGACGACATATCAAAGCCTATAAGCATTCGTTTAAAATAGTTTTGAGCTAAATCTGTGATAAAAGTAAATTCAGCGTCAACGATTTGATGCGTTACTTTATCAATTTCTAAGACAATTCCTGCATGTTTGTACATTTCATACATGGAGGTTCCTTGTGGAGCCTTTGCATATGCAGTGACAATAACTGTGGATAATTGTTCCATGAAAATAACCTCCCTATTATATATTAAGGTTTATTTTATCACTATTTATTCGGAAAAATTTAAAAAATAATAATTATGTAAGCGTTTTTAATTTGCGCAGAGGGGATTCCGTTTAAGCATATTTGCGGGGGATAAATGCTCACTGCTTTCAGGGGGAAGAAAAAATTATGGAAAAACTAACAAATTTCTTTACGGAATTAATGAGAAAATACTTACCAGATCCATTTGTTTTTGCGATTGGTTTAACACTGCTGACATTTGTGTTAGCACTTTTAATTGAGGATATTAGCTTTATAGATTTAACAACAGCTTGGGGTACTGGCTTCTGGGATCTGCTGGCGTTCACAACACAAATGGCTGTAATCCTAGCTATGGGTTATGTACTTGCTACGGCTCCAATTACAGACAAATTATTAAATCGAATTGCTAGTTTAGTACATACACCAAAGGCAGCGATTATTGTTGCCACTTTAGTAGGTGGTATTGGAAGTTACTTAAACTGGGGCTTCGGACTAGTAATTGGTGGAATTATTGCGAAGAAATTAGCGTTAAAAGTGAAAGGTGTCCACTATCCTTTAATTATTGCAGCAGCTTATTCTGGGTTTACATTCTATGGTTTAGGTATATCAGCATCTATTCCGATTTTAATTTCAACACCTGGACATTTCCTAGAGGATGCAATGGGCCTAATCACGCTTTCAGAAACAATTTTTAGCTTACCAATGGTTGTAACAACAATTGTATTGTTAATTACATTACCGTTATTTAATGCAATGCTTCACCCAAAGAATCCGGAAAATGTAGTTGAAATTGATCCAGCACTTTATACGGATCAACCAAAACCGAAACTCGGTTTACTAGAAGAGAATACATTAGCAAATAAACTAAATAACAGCAAAATTTTAGCCTATACAATTAGTGCATTAGGTTTTATTTACATTGTTATTTACTTCACGCAAGGTAATTCGTTAAATTTAAACATATTAAACTTTATCATTTTATTCCTAGGTATTGTATTACTTGGTACGCCAGCAAGGTATATTGAGCATTTGGCGGATGGAATTAAAACGATTTCAGGTATAATTCTGCAATTCCCATTCTATGCAGGTATTATGGCAATAATGGCGACTTCAGGGTTAGTAGATACAATGTCAAAAGTATTCGTTGATTTATCGAATGAGCAAACATTGCCATTCTGGGGGTTAATCAGTTCATTCTTCATTAACTTCTTCGCGCCATCTGCAGGCGGACACTGGGCAGTTCAAGGTCCATTTATGATTGAGGCTGCAAAGGAATTAGGCTCGTCGCTCGCAGAAACGTCTATGTCAGTTATGTTAGGGAATGCATGGAATGACTTAGTACAGCCATTCTGGATTTTACCAGCACTTGCCTTATCTCGATTAAAGCTAAAAGATATCATGGGCTACCTTGTAATGATTATGTTCTTCGTAGGTATTATTTACATTATTGCAATTTTAGCTTGGGCATATCTTTTCTAATAGTACAGGCCTTTGTTTTCGGACAAAGGCTTTTTTAGCGGATAGAGGGAAGTATAAATTTTTTGGATATTCATATAAGAAAGGACATCATTTCAATCTATTTAGTGTCAAACTGTGTCTTACTAATAAAGTTCTATTTTCTAGAGAGTCATTTATATTTAAAGGGGGAATTGACGATGAAACAAATTGTTCATTCATTATTTGTAGATGGTGAGATGAAGGCAAAGGATAAAACATTATTACTAGTTGGATTATTTGCTGCTCGCCGTGAAGAAAGACAAATGCTTTATTTTGTGGAGCATGCAGTTAGGGAAGGAAATACCGTTACTGAAATTGCTGAGCTGATATCTTCTGCAATTATTTCGCGAGGTATACCAACATGGCTTTCGGGAATTGAAGCAATATCGAAGGCAATTGAGCTTTCACCCCAACAGAATTTCCAATTGAATGAAGCAAATATTTCATCGTTTGACTCACAGGAGCAATGCATTCAATATTATAAAACGGAATTTGAGCAGCTTCCGAAATGGATTGAATATTTGATAGATTATGGACCAGATACTTTGCTGAAATACAGCAATTTACGGACAACTTCATTGAGGGACGGGGGAGTTTCAAGGCTTTTGAAGGAGCTTTTACTTTATGCTATAAACGTGTGTGACGCATATCAAAAAGGAATAGACATTCATAAAACAAATGCTATTCAATTTGGTGCTAATGAGGATATATTAGAAGAAACACGCGTTTTATGTATATATGCAGTAGGTGTTCAAGCGATTTGGCAAGTGTAGGGAAATCTAAGAGCAGTACCTTAAGCAAAATTTGTTGAGACTAGTGAAAGTATAATGAAAAAAGCCAGGCACATATTGAATTGATTCAAAAACAAGCGATTATTAAATAGGAAAGCGTATCTAACTTTCCAGAATTGAAAATTTTAATAACAATAGTTTACCCCCATTCAAAATTGAGAACGGGGGTAAGCTTGTTTGAGAAATAAATAGGACTTCCTTGATGTTAGTGCCAAATCTTTTGCAAAACGCAAACAGGATTCCAATAGATTGTGACTTATTGCGGATACAGAATTCGAATATTATGTTTACTGTATTCCTCTACGATATTCAATGGTAGTGAACTATCCGAAACAATAAGGTCAATATTTTTCAACGGGCAAATATTAATATAAGAAGATGTCTCAAATTTTGACGAATCGGCAACGACTGCTTTATATTTTGCCCGTGACATCATAGTTTGAATCACGCCTACTTCATGGATTCTAAAATCTGTTAAACCATGTTCAAGGGATAATGCATTCACCGTGATAAAAGCAACATCTATATTAAAGTTAGACAGGATTTCTTCACATTGTTTTCCGTATAAAGTATTTTCCTCTGGATTAAAAAAGCCGCCGGTGAGGATGATATTGAAATGCTTATTCGCCCCAAGAATCGATAAGATGCGGAGATCATTTGTAATAACGGTTAATCTCTTGAACTTTGTAACAAGTGCTTTTGCAACTTCGATCGTCGTTGTCCCCCCGTTTAGAGCAATCGCTTGCCCCTCTTCAATTAATTCAATTGCTAATGAAGCAACTTCTTGTTTTTTTTCTAGATTTTTTACTTCTCGTTCATTAAAAAGCTTGTTTAGGGCATTATGGGTGTTTTGGATTGACACAGCCCCGCCATGAACACGTTTTAAGGCTCCTTTTTTCTCAAGAACCTCTAAATCTCTTCTTACAGTATCGATTGAAACATCTAATAAAGCAGCAAGTTCAGAAGCTTTTACGGCTTTTTGCTGTTTTAAATAAGATTCAATCATTTCATGTCTTTGTTCCTGCAACATCAAGAAGCTCTCCTCTTTTCCTTATATAACTAGTATGACAATAGTAACACAACTCGCAAAAAAGCAAAATGAAGCACAAAAACGCATTTTGTAAAGTGAAGAGAATATATTTTCCATGAAAAAAGTATAAAGGTTATGTAATTAAACTGTAAAACCCATTGTAAAACAGCAAAAAACGGATTAATCTTGCAATGTAAAGCAAGACAGGAATCCAAACAAAGAAAGGATATAACGGAATGGGAAACTACTACAATCCAGTCAATATTAAAATACATACAGTCGACGTAATTGAAAATGCTTTAAAAACAATCAACCCCCAACTTAGAAAAATTGTCCTTTTACATCGAGGAAATCATTTTTTAGATTCTGATGCTGGACGTACTCTCTCTAAATGTCTTATGAATTTTGAAGTCAAGCAAATCGCAGTGAACATATCTAATCCAGATGTAGAAGACTTGTTTCATTATTATAAACAAATTGAAAGCTTTGACTATCAATGCATCATAGGAATTGGGGGCGGCAGTATACTCGATCTTTCAAAATCCTTAGCTGCTTTAAAGGATATAAAAATAGATTCTACCTCTAGCCTACGCTCCGTTATTCAACAAAAGCTTTATATAGAAAATGAAAAAATTGTACCGTGGATTGGAATTCCGACAACCTCAGGTACAGGTTCCGAGGTTACTTGTTGGGCAACCATTTGGGATCGCAAAAACGGAGTAAAACTGTCAGTTGAGTGTGAAAAAATATATGCGCACACTGCTATCATTGACTCGACATTGACAACAACATTACCGAAGGGATTAACAGCTTCAACTGCTTTAGATGCTTTATGTCATGCAACGGAGGCTTACTGGTCAAAAAACTCTAATGAAATTTCAAGAATCTATTCATTAGAAGCAATCAATCGGATTGTGAACAATTTTGAAAAGGTATTAAATCAGCCAAACGACATTAAATGTAGAGAAGAAATCGCATTAGGAAGCTTATATGCAGGTCTTGCCTTTAGCAATACAAGAACAACAGCATGTCATTCTATATCCTATCCGCTGACATTGGAACTTGGAATGGTTCATGGGATAGCAGCAAGCATCACTTTAGCGAAAGTTATGGAGATTAATTTTGATTCTATTATTGAAAGTGATAAGCTGCTCCAAGCCTTTGGAGTAAACGCCGTTAGCGAAATTCAAAAGATGATTGAACATTTTTATCGGCTTTCAGGTTTCTCAAGCAAACTCAGAGACTACAATGCTGATGAAGAAATGATCGAAAAAGTTGCTAGTAACGCTTTTACTAAAGGCCGAATGGATAATAACCCAGTCGCTTTAACGAAAGAAGATGTCACACAAATTCTGCTATCGATTTATTAAAGGAAAAAGGGAGAGAAAAAGATGAAAACTAAAATGGTATTTACAATGCTCTTAATATTCTCGGCTTTTTTAACAGCATGTAGCGGAGGTGATGGAGACGTAGCTGGAGAAGGCAAAGGAAAAGTTGATGACGTAATTAAAATGGTATGGTATCCAAATGAATCTGGTGAAGATTTGAAATCATCTCGTGATGAAATTGGCAGACTGATTTCAGAAGCAACTGGTAAAGAAGTGGAGCACCAATTAACAACAGACTATGCCATTGCGATTGAAACTTTAGTGAATAACAAAGCAGACCTTGCATTTACGGGTTCACAAAGTTACATCCAGGCAAAAAATAGAAATGATGCGGTTCAAACAATAGCGGTAAAATCGGGTGCCTCTGGTACTTTAGATGATGCTAAATATTATAGCTGGTTAGCAGTGAATGTGGATGAACAAGACAAGTACAAAGTAAATGGAGAATTTTCACTTGATACGATAGCAGATAAAAAGTTCTCATTTGTCTCAAATAGCTCAACATCAGGGTTTAAGATTCCAGCGATTAGCATTCTTACTCATTTTACACAACAAACGGACTATGCAGATTTAACGGAAGAGAATTTAATGGAGGGTGGTCCATTATTCTCCCAAGTATTATTTGGCAACTCTCACCAAGGTTCAGCAGTGAACTTATTAACAGGTAACGCCGATGTTGCCGCATTCTGTGATACTTGTGTGGAACAATATGTGGAACTTGCTGAAGGGGAAGAAAATACAGTTGGTGCTGTATATCGAGGGAAAGATAATGCAGCAGAACCATTTAATGCAGTTGCAGGCAAGGAGTTTACGCTAATGCATGCGACACCGGTCTTAAATGAACCATTTGTTGTGAACATGGATGTAATAGGTCAAGAGGATTTTGATAAAATCCAAGATTTATTCACTTCGGATGAGTTTGCAAACAACGAAAAAATCTTTGCCTCTGAAGATTCAGGGCAGACGGCTTTATTTACAAAAACGGACAAAGAAAGACTAATTGCTGTAGAAGATGAATGGTATGATCCAATCCGTGAACTTTCAAAATAATATAACACTTCATCAATAGAAAAACGGCATAGAAACAGGGGGGGCTATAGGTATGTTCGTTATCGCCCCCTTAATTGCTAATCAAATAAAAAGGAGTCGTTTCGTATGTCATTGCTAAAGGTAGAAGGGCTTGGAAAATCATATACAGCAGACAAACAAATCTTAAAGAATATCAATTTTGACATAAAACAAGGAGAGTTTATTTCCATCATTGGTCCATCAGGTGCCGGGAAATCGACTATGCTACGCTGTATTAATCGAATGGTTGACTTTCAGGAAGGGAAGATTACCTTTAATCATCAGGATGTGGGAAGCCTTAATAAAAAAGAATTACGTAATTTACGAACGAATATTGGGATGGTTTTTCAACACTATAACCTTGTACCTCGTTTAACAGTGCTTGAAAATGTACTGCATGGCAGATTTGGTTATAAAACAACCCTGCAGGGGATTTTAGGCAGGTATACCGAAGCCGAAAAAGAACATGCTTTTTACCTGCTGGAGAAAATGGGAATTCATGAACATGCTTATAAGCGCTGCAATCAATTAAGCGGTGGTCAACAGCAGCGTGTTGGAATATGCAGAGCGCTGATTCAAGAACCGCAATTGATTCTTTGTGATGAACCGATTGCTTCGCTTGATCCGAACTCTTCTAAAATTATCATGGACCATTTAAAGTCCATCAGTACGGAAATGGGTATTACCTGCTTAGTGAATTTACACCAGGTAGACGTGGCGCAACAATATTCAGACCGTATCATCGGGTTGAATAATGGGGAAGTGGTCTTTAATGGAAAAGGTCATGAACTTTCTGAAGAAAAAATTCACAAAATTTACGGAACCCAAACAAAGCAATTAATAATAGCTTAAGGAGAAATAACAGTGAATGAAAAAGCGATGCGAAAGCACAGATGGCAGTCAGGTATATTTCTTCTTATTATCCTTGTGCTCACCTATTTATCATCAGCTATCACAAAATTTAATTTTGTAGAAGGAATGGCGACGATACCTGAAGCAATCGGCTGGATCTTTTCTAATTTAATGGTGACACAAGAGTCATTAGATAAATTGCCAAAGATTCTGGAGAAATTAGCAGAAACAATTTTTATGTCGATAGCGGCAACAACAACAGCGGCTATTGTTTCCTTGTTTCTAGGGGTATTTGGATCAAAAACAACAAAAGTAAATAATTTCTTAAGTATATTTGCCCGTTTTGTTGCTTCTGTATCAAGAAATATCCCGGTTGTTGCATGGTCGTTGATTTTGCTCATTTCTTTTGGACAAAATTCAGTAACAGGATTTCTCGCGTTATTTGCTGGGACAGTAGGATTTTTGACAAGAGCATTTATCGAATCGATCGATGAAGCCAGCCAGAGTTCTGTTGAAGCATTAACTGCAACGGGAGCAACCTATTTCCAAGTTGTGAGTAAAGCTGTCATACCACAATGTTTGCCACAGATGGTCAGTTGGGTTTTGTTCATGGTTGAAACAAATATTAGAAATGCCACATTGGTAGGAATCTTAACGGGTACGGGAATTGGATATACCTTTGATATGTATTATAAGCTGTTAAATTATAACGCCGTAGCACTTGTGACATTATGTATTGTCATTACCGTTATTATAGTGGATCTTATTTCAAATCATGTACGGAAGGTGATCCTATGATGGAAGCAACCTATATTAAAAGAAAGAAAGACGGTCGTATTCATTTAAAATCGGGTAACAGAGGCGATCGAGTTATAGGATGGACGGTAATAAGCCTTGCAGTATTGACGGTTGTTGCCTTTCTCTTCTTTAACTATGCTGGACTGGAATTAGGCTCAGCACTTAAGGAAACGGCTTATAACTTGAAGGTGATGTTTCTCGAACCAACATTAAATCACTTTAGTTTAGAAGAGGCCCTTTATCAAGTTGGAATTACACTTAGTTTAGCGTTCTTAGCAACAATTATCGGAGCCATCGTTGCATTTTTCCTTTCTTTGTTAGCAGCAACGAATTTAGCTCCTGTATGGGTTTCGAGAATCGTTCGCATATTTGTTGCGATAATTCGAGCGGTTCCAACAGTTTTATGGGTATTAATCTTTGCAATTGCTGCTGGGCTAGGAAGTGAAGCTGCAGTTCTTGGCATGCTATTCCATTCGATCGCTTATTTAGTTAAAGCATTTTCAGAAGCTTTTGAAGAAGTGGATAACGGAATCTTTGAAGCATTGCGATCAACTGGTGCTAACTGGTGGCATATTGTCAGAAGTGGAGTTCTGCCATCTACTTTTACATATTTACTATCCTGGGTTTTCTTGCGATTTGAAATTAATTTTGGTGTAGCCGTTGCAATGGGAGCTGCAGCTGGAGCCGGCGGAATTGGATTTGAACTATTTATGGCTTCTGGCTTCTACTTCGATTTACGGGAAGTCGGCTTTATTACCTACGCGATTCTCATTATCGCCTTGTTATTAGAGGTAATTTCAACAAGGTTAAAAAAACGTTACTTCCCAACAACTTCTGACTAAATCATCAATAGAGGAGCATCTTGATAACTATGAATAATTACAAACTTTTAACACCCGGTCCTTTAACAACTACAAATAGTGTAAAAGAAGAAATGCTGGTGGACCGATGCACGTGGGACAATGACTATAAGAGTATTACGCAAAAAATTAGAGCTAAGCTTCTCCAATTAGCTGGAGTTGATCAAGAAAAATATACAACCGTACTGATGCAAGGAAGTGGTTCGTTTGCTGTTGAAGCTGTGATGAATTCAACGATTTCGAATCGAGACAAGGTGTTAATCGTAACAAATGGTGCATATGGCGAAAGAATTGTAAAGATGGCCAAATACATTGGACTAGCATTTAGAGAGTATAGTGTACCTTACAATGAATATCCAAAAGAATATGAAATCAGGGAAATTTTAAAAGAGGATTCAGACATTACGCATATAGTCATGGTTCATTGTGAAACAACTACAGGCATATTAAATCCAATTGACATGATTGCAAAACTATCCAAAGAATTTGAAACAACGTTGATTATTGATGCTATGAGCAGCTTTGGCGGCATGGAGATTAATGTTTCTGAATTAGGGATTGATTATTTAATAAGCAGTGCCAATAAATGCATTCAAGGTGTTCCCGGTTTTGCGTTTGTCATTGCTCGATTAGAAAAGTTAATAGCTTGTAAAGGTAATTCGCGCAGTTTGTCATTCGATTTATATGATCAATGGCAGGAAATGGACAAGGATGGAAAATGGCGATTTACTTCTCCAACACATGTAGTGGCTGCATTCTCTAAAGCACTTGATGAGTTGGATGAAGAAGGCGGCATCCCAGCAAGATTTGCCCGTTATCAGGAAAATAATCAGAGATTAAGAGAGAGACTGAAAAAGGTAGGTTTTCAAGCATATATATCAGATGAAAAACAATCTCCTATTATTACAACCTTCTTATTTCCAAATAAGCATTTTAATTTTGAGCACTTTTATACATTTGTTAAGGAGAGAGGCTACGTACTTTATCCAGGAAAGTTGACGGATGAAAATACATTCCGGATTGGAAATATTGGGGAAATTTATAAAGATGATATCGAAGATTTATGCAATATTATAGAAGCCTACATGGGAGTGAATAAATAATGAATAAAGTAGAAGGAGTTATTTTTGATTGGGCCGGTACAACAGTCGATTTTGGCTGCTTTGCACCAGTAAATGTGTTCATTGATATTTTTAAAAATGCAGGGATAGAAGTGACAATGGCAGAGGCAAGAGAACCCATGGGAATGTTGAAAATTGACCATATTCGTGCGATGCTGTCCATGCCCAGGATTCAAGCGGAATGGAAAGAAAAATACAATAGATTTTCTAATGAACAAGATGTAGAAAATTTATATGCTGAATTTGAACCAGCACTGATGTCTTCTTTAAGCGAGTACACAGATCCCATTCCAGAAGTTGTGGAGACTGTAGAAGTATTAAGAAGTCAAGGATTGAAAATTGGTTCTACAACAGGATATACACAATCCATGATGGATGTTATTGTTCCGAATGCTTTGAAAAAAGGCTATGGTCCGGATTTTTATATTACACCAGATGGAACAAATTCTTTTGGACGACCATATCCTTATATGATTTATCGCAATATGGAAGCATTAAAATTATCGGCAGCATGGAAGGTTGTAAAAATAGGAGACACTATTTCAGATATGAAAGAGGCCATAAATGCAGGTGTCTGGTCAGTAGGCATTATAATCGGCAGCTCTGAAATGGGGTTAAGCTTAGATGAATTTAATGCGCTAACTAAAGCAGAGCAAGAGAAAGTCATCTCTAAAACAGAAGTATCCTTTTTGCAAAATGGGGCAGATTTTACAATCAAATCTATGAGCGAACTGCCAGCATTAGTTGAAAAAATCAATCACCTTATTTCAGAAGGAAGAAGACCTTTTATTAAATAGAATAGTGAATGGTAATCAGTTTTAGGCAATCGAGAGCAAACCGTTAATACAGGTTTAGCTCTTTTTTTTCTCGACAAATTTCCTTTTACACAAATATCATTAATACCCATTTTCATAATGCTGCTCATGTGATAGGCCGGTTAGCAAGCCCCTAGTAGAGCTTATTATCCTAAAAAAGAAGACGCCATCCAATATACATCGGATAGCGTCTTGATATTTGGTTTAGTCCTATTAAGGATTCGTCGACCAAAGTCCAGCATGTTTTAATACAACACGTGGATGAAGTTTGAGCTGGGCAACCATTAAATCTGCTAAATCTTCTGGTTGCATTACTTTTTCTGGATTGCCGTCCGTTAAGTTCAGCTCAACCGCCATATCTGTTGCAACTGTACTTGGCGTTAATGTTGTAACACGAATATTTTTCTTGCGCACTTCAAGCATTAATGACTCACTTAGTGCGATTACTGCCGCTTTTGAAGCCGAGTATGCACTTGTAATTGGTGCTCCTTTTTGACCAGCTGTTGATGAAATATTGATAATATCGCCTGTGTTGCGCTCTATCATTTCCGGTAATACCGCACGTGTTGTGTAGTACACTCCTTTTACATTGACATCAATAATATTCGTCCATTCTTCAGGCGTTAAGTCCATGAAGTTACCGAATTTTGAAATGCCGGCATTGTTTACTAAAATATCGATTGCTCCAAGCTCGCCGCGAATTGATTCAACCGCTGTAGTAATAGAGTCTAAATCGGCTACATTCGCCGCAGCGATTGCTACCTTTACATCATACTGTTTCAGTTCCTCTGCTACTCGCTGTAAATTTTCAAGCGTACGTCCAATCAGGCCTACATGAATGCCTTCTTGTGCAAAAGCTACTGCTGTTGCACGTCCGATTCCACGTCCTGCTCCAGTAATAACTGCCACTTTTCCTGCGATTGTTTGCATATATCTCTCTCCTTTAGATGGGATAGTTTTATTTTAGACCAAATAAAGTGTATTAAACAAAGATAATGTAGTAATTAGGTAAGTTTAATAAATTAAGAGAAGGGGTAAATGACCTTGATTTAGAAAATGTAGCCTTTCATCAGAAGGTGGGGAAGGGCTACCGGTTGTTAGTAGCGATCTATCCAGAGTATATCAAGCCTGCCGATGACAATCACACAACTGAAACAGTAGTAAATGAGCCACTGAAGATGAGTAAAGGATATTTATTATGAATCCGGAATGAAAGTAAATGAAGTCACAATATGTGTTGTGCTATAATAGAAGTACCTATTCAATCGGGGGAGGGTGAGTGCGAATGAAGTTAGTCATAGCAGTGGTTCAAGACCAAGATAGCAACAACCTATCGGATGCTTTAACAAAGGCTGATTTCCGTGCAACAAAATTAGCAAGTACGGGCGGATTTTTACGTTCGGGCAATACGACATTCTTAATAGGAGCAGATTCTGCTAAAATTCCTCAGTTATTGGATGTAATTCGTGAAAATTGCCGAGCAAGAGACCAATTAGTGTCTCCTATATCACCACTCGGAGGAAATGCCGATGCTTATGTCCCATATCCAGTTGAAGTGGAAGTTGGAGGAGCAACAGTGTTCGTATTACCAATTGAACAGTTCCACCATTTTTAAGATGGAGGAGATTCTTCGATGAAAATCAATCGAGATTTACGTGTAGGTTTCCAAAACCAAAATGAGGCAAAGCTAGCCAACCAAAACAACGCACGTTTCGGTGATATGGTTGTCAAACAAGGCACTAAGCTACAAACAGAGCAGCTCACGCGCTTAATCGGCGATATTTCGTCTGCTGGCGAACGTGTTGCGCGTTCTCGTAATTTGCGTGAGCTCACGCGTTTTAAAATGCTCGTCAAACGCTTTTTGCAAGAAGCAGTAAACCAAGGACTTGAAATGAAACAATCACATACATGGAATCGTTTTGGAGAAGGGCGTCGCTTAAAAATCGTTGAGACTGTAGATGAGCGTCTCATAGAATTAGCGGCCGATATCTTGGATGAGGAAAAAGAAACCGTCGATTTATTAGATAAAATAGGTGAAATTAAAGGATTATTAATTAACCTTTATACGTAAAACCCGTGTTTTCTTTAAGGACACGGGGTTTTTTCTAACATGAAGGCAAGGGTGGACATATGGTACGACAAGTGGAGGAGCTGCAACAGTTACAACCCATTGTAATAAAACAGCTGCAAACAATTTATGAAAAAAATAGAATGGCACATGCCTATATATTTGAAGGCGAAAAAGGTACAGGAAAGCGCGATGTCATGACATTTTTCAGTAAATTACTGCTATGCGAAAATGTAGCAAGCAATGTTCCATGTGAAAAATGTCGTCACTGTATTCGAATTGATTCGGGTAATCATCCCAATATAAAGCAAATCCAACCAGATGGCCAGTTCATTAAAATTGATCAGGTAAGGGGTTTAATCGGTGAAATGATGATGACTGGGGTAGAAAAAGGGCGTAAAATTTATGTGCTGCATCATGCAGACAAGCTGAATACGGCTTCTGCCAATATGCTACTGAAATTCCTGGAAGAGCCGGATGGTGAAGTGACTGCGATTTTATTGACGGAACAGATTCAAAGTATTTTACCGACGATTCGTTCGCGTTGTCAGCATATTAAATTTTCAAAAGTACCACGCACCGTTTTAATGGAGCAATTAATCGAGCAAGGTCTGACACATTCGATGGCTTCAACTGTCAGCGTCATTACCAATGAATTGGAGACAGCGTTGGCACTTGCAAGTACAGAACAGTTTGTACATGCAAGAAAAACAGTGTTAAAATTAGTAGAAACCGTTAGAAAAAACGTGCATGAGGCAATGCTGGTTGTCCATGAAGAGTGGCTTTCTGTGCTGAAGGAAAAACAGGAAATGGAGCAAGCGCTTGACCTGTTATTATTTGTTTATCGTGATATAGTAGCTATTAAGGCTAACCCTGAAGCACAGTGTACATATCCTGATATGCTTCCGCTATTTAAGGATATGGCACTTGATACAACTTACGAAAGATTATCAAGTCAAATGCAGGCAGTGCTCCAAGCACGTGCCAACTTACAGCGCAATATGAATAAGACGCTACTCATGGAACAGCTGATGCTGAATTTGCAGGAGGGGTATACATTTGTATAACGTAGTCGGAGTTCGCTTTAAAAAAGCGGGTAAAATATATTATTTCGACCCAGCTGCGTACATACTTGAAGTAGGGCAATATGTCATCGTTGAAACGGCACGCGGTATTGAGTACGGGAAAGTTGTCGTACCGACCCGTGAAGTGGATGAAAATGATGTAGTGTTACCATTAAAACAAGTTGTGCGTCCAGCAGATGAGCGGGATCGAATTCAAGTAGATGAAAATACACAAGAATCTAACCGAGCTTTTGAATTAGCCAATGCGAAAATCATCGAGCATAGTTTAGATATGAAGCTTGTTGATGTTGAATATACATTTGATCGCAATAAAATTATTTTTTACTTTACAGCAGAAGGTCGTGTTGATTTCCGGGAGCTGGTAAAGGACTTAGCATCGGTATTCCGTACGCGTATCGAGTTACGCCAAATCGGTGTCCGGGATGAAGCGAAACTGTTAGGCGGGATTGGTCCATGTGGTCGCATGCTATGCTGCTCAACTTTTTTAGGGGATTTCGATCCTGTATCCATTAAGATGGCAAAAGATCAGAGCTTATCACTAAATCCTACAAAAATTTCGGGACTTTGCGGTCGTCTGATGTGCTGTTTAAAGTATGAAAATGACACTTATGAAATGGCCAAAGAAGGTATGCCGGATATCGGTGAAGTGACAATGACACCAGATGGCAAAGGCAAAGTCATTGGCTTGAATGTACTAGAACGTGTTATTCAAGTATATTTACAAGAACAAGAACGAACAGCTGAGTATTCGTTAGATGAATTATTAGAATATGAAAAGAATCCAATTATATAGATTGGAAACTTAATGAGGTGGCTTGGCGTGAAGGACCGTAATTTTTTAGATACTGTGATGGACTTCGAGCAACAACTCGAATCAATGCAGGAACAATTTAATGCCTTGAAGCACTTCGTTGCACACATGATGGAAGAACATCAGACACTTCAGACGGAAAATATGCACTTGCGAAAGCGTTTAGAAGAGCTTTTGTCACATGAAAAGCAAACTCAGCAAGGCAAAAAGAAAGACGTTGCTCTAGATATTGGGGAAGGATATGATAATCTAGCCCGTCTTTACCATGAAGGGTTCCATGTTTGTCATGTTCATTTTGGAAGTTCACGTAAAGGCGAAGATTGCTTGTTTTGTCTATCATTTTTAAATAAAGAAAATAGTTAATATAGACTGCTCCCTTTTGGGAGTCAGTCTTTTCTTTTGGAGGTTAGTTATGAGAGATTGGCTGAAAGGCGATGAACGCTTGGATTACTTATTAGCGGAAGATTTACGGATTATTCAAAGTCCGTCTGTATTTTCCTTTTCACTCGATGCTGTATTATTATCCCGCTTTATAAGTATTCCCAAATCGCGTGGACATATTGTAGATTTGTGCTCAGGTAACGGGGTAATTCCACTATTTTTGAGTGCGCGTACGAAAGCTCAAATCACAGGGGTAGAATTGCAAGAGCGCCTTTATGATATGGCTTGCCGGAGCATCGCTTATAATGAATTAAGCGAACAAATCCATATGGTTCATGGGGATGTCAAACAAGCACCAGAAACGCTCGGCATAGAAAAATACGATGCGGTTACGTGTAACCCTCCTTATTTTTTGGCGCATGAATTGAGCGAAAAAAATGTCAGTGAGCATTATGCAATTGCGAGGCATGAATTGCATTTGACA
Organism: Lysinibacillus odysseyi; assembly: GCA_014595895.1. Taxonomy (GTDB): domain Bacteria; phylum Bacillota; class Bacilli; order Bacillales_A; family Planococcaceae; genus Lysinibacillus_B; species Lysinibacillus_B odysseyi_A. The sequence goes on from JABUKB010000008.1 coordinate 49,750, forward strand.
TTAGAAGAAGCTGTCCATGCATCGAGCCGGTTACTTAAGCAAGGTGGGAAAGTGGCATTCGTGCATCGTCCAGAAAGGCTACTCGATATTGTAACAGCGATGCGGGCGAATCGGTTAGAACCAAAACGAATGCAGCTTGTATACCCAAAACGAGGCAAGGAAGCGAATACGCTCTTAATAGAAGGAATCAAGGATGGCAAGCCAGGGCTGAAGGTGCTGCCACCAATTTTCGTTTATGAAGAAAATAATGAATACACAGCAGAAGTGCGTGAAATATTGTATGGAAAATAAGCATACTTTTTATGTGTTACAATGCAAGGATGGCACATATTATGCCGGATATACAAACCACTTACAAAACCGTATCGACAAGCACAATGCAGGAAAAGGTGCCAAGTATACAAATGCGCGAAAGCCGGTCATTTGTATTTTTGCTCAGTATTTTGACACGAAGCAGGAAGCGATGCGCCAGGAATATGCATTTAAGCAATTGACGCGCGAAAAAAAAGAGCGATATATGAAGGAGCATGCAAATGAAATCACAGAAGAGTAGTCAAGCGACAGCGTGTTTATATTTAGTAGCTACACCAATTGGCAATTTGGAAGACATGACGGTACGAGCACTGCGCATTTTAAAAGAAGTGGATATCATCGCTGCAGAAGATACGCGCAACACAAAAAAGCTCTGCAATTATTTTGATATTGAGACACCGCTCGTGAGTTATCATGAGCATAATATAGAAGCAGGCGGCGAGAAGCTACTCGCGATGCTACGGGAAGGGAAGCAAATTGCGCTTGTCAGTGACGCAGGCTTACCATGCATTTCGGATCCGGGGGCTGATATTGCAGCAAAAGCAATTGCAGAAGATTTTGCTGTTGTGCCGATTCCAGGAGCGAATGCCGCTCTAACCGCACTAATTGCCTCTGGTTTAGTGCCGCAACCGTTTTATTTCTTTGGCTTCCTAAATCGCAATAAAAAAGAGCGTCGAGCACAGTTAGAAAAATTGAGCGTACGTGAAGAAACAATGGTATTTTATGAAGCTCCGCACCGCATAAAGGAAAGCTTGAAAGATTTGCACTTAGTACTGGGCAATCGAAAAATCGTCCTAGCGCGCGAATTGACGAAGAAATTTGAAGAATTTCTTCGTGGTACATTAGAAGAAGCTATTGTGTGGGCAGAAAATAATGAAATTCGCGGTGAATTTGTTGTCGTTGTCGAAGGGGGCGACGGGGTAGTAGAAGAAGAAGAGCAAGTCTGGGCGGCAATGTCGATTGTCGAACATGTAGACTATATAATGGAAGAAACTCGAATGAATTCAAAAGAAGCGATCAAAGAAGTTGCGAAATTACGCGGATTGCCAAAGCGCGATGTTTATAATGTTTATCACCAATAAAAGAAGGCTACCCTCCAGTGGGTAGCCTGTTTCTTTAACAGCTTATTTTTTTAAGTTGTTTTGGATTTCTTTTAAAAGTGACTCTGCACCCTCAGGGCTTAGAATCAGTTTGCCACCTACAAGACGCATGTTTTCATCAGAAACTTCACCTGTTACAGCACACGTCATATTTGGCATGTATTTTTTAAGGATGATTTTATCATCATCAACGTAAATTTCCAACGCATCTTTTTCAGCAATGCCTAAAGTACGGCGTAGTTCGATGGGAATTACCACACGACCTAATTCGTCGACTTTACGAACAATACCTGTAGATTTCATATAAATTTTCCTCCTAATGTTAGATGTTATAATAATTCGCCAAAATTCGACATCTATTCCTTGTCTATGATAAATCATACCAAGTAATGCCATAACCGTCAATTATTTAGCACTAAGGGAAGGCACTAAAACTCTAAAAATTTTGGTAAAAAACCCACATAAAGTGAATAAATTAAAGATATTTACTATTATGGATGCTAAAATGACTATTATAAAAGTAAAAAAAGGAATCAGGACCAAATATTATTCGACAAAGTAGAGAAACGAGAATCTTTCATTGATTCAATTTTCGTACTTCGTTAGAATAGATACTATACTGTGAACAAAATGGAGGCAGTTCTAGTGAACGAACAAAAAACATTCTATATAACAACCCCGATTTATTATCCAAGTGGCAAGTTCCATATTGGTACTGCGTATACAACTGTAGCTTCTGATGCAATTGCGAGATATAAACGTTTACGCGGCTATGATGTCCGATTCCTGACAGGAATGGACGAGCATGGGCAAAAAATTCAACAAAAAGCTCAAGAAACAGGCAAACATCCACAAGAATACGTCAACGAAGTTGCAGAAAGTGCTAAAAAATTATGGTCTCTTATGAATATATCCAATGATGACTTTATTCAAACAACGGAATTGCGTCATACAGCGGGTGTAGAGAAAATTTTTCAGCATTTTCTGGATAATGGCGATATTTATAAGGGCGAATATGAAGGTTTGTACTGTGTCCCATGTGAATCTTACTTTACAGAGACACAATTGGAGGACGGAAAGTGCCCAGATTGCGGACGAGATGTACAAGTAGTAAAAGAAGAATCGTACTTCTTTAATATGAAAAAATATGCGGATCGATTACTCAAATATTACGAAGAGAACGTTGAGTTTATTGAGCCGGAGTCTCGCAAGAATGAAATGATCAATAACTTCATCAAACCAGGACTAGAAGATTTATCTGTCTCTCGTACATCATTCGATTGGGGTATTAAAGTGCCGGGCGATCCAAAACATGTTATTTATGTATGGGTGGATGCTTTATCTAACTATATTACATCGCTTGGTTATGGCTCAGATAATGAAGAACTGTTCAATAAGTACTGGCCGGCAGATGTGCATGTAGTAGGGAAGGATATCGTTCGTTTCCATACAATCTATTGGCCGATTTTCTTGATGGCACTGGATTTGCCGTTACCGAAGAAAATTTTTGCGCATGGCTTCATTATGATGAAGGATGGTAAAATGTCGAAATCCAAAGGCAATGTCGTATATCCGGAAATGTTAATCGAGCGTTTCGGTTTAGATGCGACACGTTATTTCTTATTACGCGAGCTGCCATTTGGCCAAGACGGCGTATTTTCACCAGAGTCCTTTGTAGAGCGTACAAATTATGACTTAGCGAATGATTTAGGGAACTTATTGAACCGTACTGTATCGATGATGAATAAATATTTTGACGGTGTGATTCCAACAGAAAACCTAGAGCCTACAGAATTTGATGCGGCATTGAAAGAGTTTGCACAGCAAGTTCGTATTCAATATGAAGAAAGCATGGAAAAAATGCAATTTAGCGTCGTATTAGGCGAACTTTGGACATTGGTATCGCGCACAAATAAATATATTGACGAAACATCTCCATGGGTATTGGCAAAAGATGAAGCAGATAAGCCGAAGTTAGCGGCTGTTATGGCGAATTTAGCCGAAAGCTTACGTCATATTGCTGTTATGCTACAGCCATTCATGACAGAATCACCAAAGCAAATTGCTCAGCAGCTAGGTTTAGATGAATCCTTATTAGCATGGGATACCATTACGACATTTGGGGATATTATTCCTGCCAATACAAAAGTGGTGGAAAAAGGAATACCTATTTTCCCGCGTCTAGACACAGAAGTGGAAGTAGCTTATATTCGCGAGCAAATGCAAGCAAGCGTAAAAACGGTACAAGAAGAAGCACCAAAAAAAGCAGTAGAAGCACCGGACACTCCTGAAATTACGATTGATGATTTCATGAAGGTGGACTTGCGTGTAGCAACTGTTACAGCATGCGAGCCTGTCAAAAAAGCAAATAAATTATTGAAATTGCAGGTAGATCTTGGCTATGAACAACGACAAGTCGTATCAGGGATTGCACAATACTATAAGCCGGAAGAATTGGTCGGCAAGAAAGTAATTGTTGTAGCCAATCTAAAACCAGTGGAGCTCCGTGGCGAGCTATCCCAAGGGATGATTTTAGCTGGTTCTCACGACGGTGTCCTAACTCTAGCAACGGTAGATCCAAAACTTGAAAATGGTGCACAAGTGAAATAATATATGTCACATGAAAACCTGGTGAAAGCAATTTTCAGCAGGTTTTTCTTTTTATAGGAAATATAAGGCTGGGGAGTTATATTGATATAAATTAATATACACTCGGCTAATTTGGAAAAATAATGTATAAACCTATACAATAGATCAATATCACTTGAGAAGATTAAAGGAGCGATAGTAGATGGCTACATTTATCGACACACATGTCCATTTAAACGCAGATCAATATGAAGAAGATTTGCAGGAGGTTATTGACCGTGCATTGGCAGCCAATGTTGAAAAAATGGTGGTAATTGGCTTTGATCGGAAGACGATTGAGCGCGCTATGGATTTAGTGGATACGTATGAATTTATTTATGCGGTGATTGGTTGGCACCCGGTAGATGCCATTGATTGCACAGATGAAAATTTACAGTGGATAGAAAAATTAGCAGAGCATCCAAAAGTTGTAGGTATAGGAGAGGCAGGTCTTGACTATTACTGGGATAAGTCACCAAAAGATATACAGCAATACTGGTTCCGTAAACAGATTCATTTAGCACAAAAATTAAATTTACCAATCGTAATTCATAACCGAGATGCAACGGGAGATGTGGTTCGTATATTACGTGAGGAAAATGCAGCATCTGTGGGTGGAATCATGCATTGTTATGGTGGCAGTGTGGAAACGGCTCAAGAATGTATCAAGATGAACTTTATGATTAGCTTAGGGGGACCTGTTACATTCAAAAATGCTCGTCAACCAAAAGAGGTGGCAACAGAAATTCCGTTAGAACATTTGCTAATTGAGACAGATGCACCGTATTTAGCGCCACATCCTTACCGTGGTAAGCGAAACGAACCATCTTTAGTGCCTCTTGTAGCAGAAGAAATCGCTCGCTTAAAAGAAATTTCGGTAGAGGAAGTAGCTTCTGCAACAACGAAAAATGCTAAGAAATTTTTTGGGTTAGCTGATTAAAGTAGGAATGCGAAGAGAAGTTAATACTCCGTATGATTTTTGTAAAGCAATAACTACTTTTTCAAAATGTGTCTAATTTGTGAACGCGCCTCCACTACAACGTTTGGCGAGGGTGGCACCGAAGTAACTCAATCCAAGTGCGCTTATTTCGGTTGACACTTCAAAAACGAGTCCGTATAATCCAATTTTGTATTAAGGAGGCGTTTTTTCATGTCAAATCACACCATGAAAAACCTGTTCTTTAGTTCATTGAGGAAAAAACAAACAGCTGTAAAAATCATTTCAGTTATTCTGTTTGTTTCAGTTATTTCATTCGTTCTGTATGAAGGAACGAAAAGCACAGTTATTGTTAATGCAAATGGCAAACAATTAGAACTAGCAACGCATGCAAAAACGGTTGAAGAATTATTGGCTTCTCAAAACATAACCGTATCAGAATACGATAAAGTATCACCCTCACTGGACAATGAGATTACCAGCGGAATGGAAATCTCTTGGGAACAGGCAGAAGAAGTTATTATTTCAGTTGATGGAAATCAGTCAAGCATTTGGACAACTGAAAAACGAGTGAAGAACATTTTGGAAGAAGCAAATATTGAAGTAACAGAGCAAGATAAGTTATCACTTGCGTTAGATACAGAGGTAGGAGCAGATAACAAAATCGATATTCAAAAGGCGTTTCAGTTAACGCTTGTCGATGGCTTACAAGAAAGACAAGTATGGTCCACTTCGACTACGGTCGCTAACTTTTTAAAAGAGCAAAATATAGAGCTGGGCGAACTTGACCGCGTTGAAAAGAACGGGGAGGGTATCATTGCGCCAAACGATAAAATTGTAGTTGTTCGCGTAGAAAAGGTTACCGATGTAGTGGAGGAATCAATCGATTTCGCAACAGAAAAGAAAAATGATTCTTCAATCCTGAAAGGGAAAGAGAAAGTGGTTACAACCGGTCAAAAAGGTACTGTTGAACGCACGTACGAGGTTGTAAAGGAAAATGGTGAAGTAGTAACAAAAACACTACGAGCTGAGAATGTAAGAAAAGAGCCTATAAATGAAGTAGTAGCAGTTGGCACAAAGACTGTAACAGCAAATGTATCACGTAGCACGAGTGCAGCAGCTTCAACTGACAGCAAAGAGTTCTATGTAACAGCGACAGCCTACACAGCCTATTGTGAAGGGTGCTCAGGTGTGACAGCTACAGGGATTGATTTACGATCAAATCCTGCTATGAAGGTAATCGCGGTCGATCCAACAGTAATTCCGTTAGGCTCAAAGGTATGGGTTGAAGGATATGGATATGCAGTAGCAGGCGACACAGGTGGCGCGATTAAAGGAAATAAGATTGACTTATTTATGTCTGATATTGATTCAGCAAATGCATGGGGACGTAAAAAAGTCCGTATCAAAGTTTTATAAGATGCTTTTATTCCAAAATGAATTGCTTTCCCGTTTTGACTGAGCGGGAGGGCTTTTTTTGTGGGTGGAAGACGACGGGGTATGGTAAAATACATAGAGAACCTTGAGGGAAAAGAGGCAACACATTTTGAATATACAAGAAGTCATTGTGGTGGAAGGTAAGGACGACACGACAGCGATTAAACGGGCTACCGGAGCAGATACAATTGAGACAAACGGATCAGCCATTTCAGAAGAAACTTTACGCCGTATCGCACACGCCCAGCAAAAGCGCGGGGTTATTGTTTTTACTGATCCTGATTACCCAGGACGCCGCATACGGGCGATTATTGAGGAACATGTCCCAGGTGTAAAGCATGCCTTTTTAGCCAAAACTAAAACAATTGCTAAAAATGGAAAGGGTTTGGGAATCGAGCATGCGAGCGATGAAGATATACGCGAAGCGCTGCAAAATGTCTACACCGTAGCAGTGGATGTACAGCAAGAGCAAATCACGCTTGATGATTTAATGGTGGCTCGTTTGATCGGGCATCCCCAATCCAAAATGCGTAGGGAGCGATTGGGCAACATTTTAAATATAGGAATGACAAACGGCAAGCAGCTACATAAGCGCCTTATGATGTTTCAAATTACAACAGAGCAATTTGGCGCAGCCGTAGCGCAGTTAGATCAGGAGGAAAACCATGTATAAAGACATCGCGACACCTGTGCGCACAAAGGAAATTTTAAATAAATACGGCTTTTCATTTAAAAAAAGCTTGGGCCAAAACTTTTTGATCGACCCAAATATTTTGCGCAATATTGTCAGCCATGCTGATTTAACGGCAAACAGCGGAGCTATTGAAGTAGGTCCGGGAATCGGTGCCTTAACAGAGCATTTAGCGCGTGCTGCTAAAAAAGTGGTGTCCTTTGAAATCGACCAGCGTTTATTGCCTGTGCTAGAAGATACATTAAGCCCATATGACAATGTCAAAATCATACACTCTGATATTTTAAAAGCAGATGTGATAAACGTGATTGCTGAAGAAATGCCAGGAATTGAGGATATCATGGTTGTGGCTAACTTGCCTTACTATGTGACAACTCCCATTTTGATGAAGTTACTGAATGACCGTTTACCGATTCGTGGCTTTGTCGTGATGATGCAAAAAGAGGTAGCAGACCGGATCTCGGCAAAACCAGGCACAAAAAATTACGGCTCATTATCGATTGCCATTCAATATTACTGTACAGCGGAGGTCGCGATGATTGTTCCAAAGACAGTATTTATGCCACAGCCGAATGTAGACTCTGCTGTTCTGCGTCTCATTCGTCATGACAAACCGCCAGTGACAGTAATTAATGAGGACTTTTTATTTGAAGTTACGCGTGCTTCTTTCGCACAGCGTCGTAAAACCATTTTAAATAATTTACAAGCTGGCTTGCAAGGCGGTAAGGAAAAGAAAGAAGCCATTTTAGCTGCTCTAGCATCTGTAGGAGTAGAGCCGGCAAGGCGTGGAGAGACATTGTCCATTGAGGAGTTCGGTCTTCTAGCGGATGCGCTTTATCCGGTTTTTGGAAATCGTCAATAATTTGAACATCTCAAAAAATGTATAAAAAATATCGTAAAAAATTAAATAAAAAAGTTGACGACTATATTTGCCTCTGATAAAATATTATATTCTATTGACTTTTAGAGCGATTCGTTATATACTATTCATTAGTGAGGTGTATGCGAAATGCCAAAAACGTTAGCTGATATTAAAAAGTCATTAGAATGTCATTTGGGTAAACGTTTGCAATTAAAAGCAAACGGAGGTCGCAAGAAGACGGTTGAATGCGAGGGCGTACTGAGCGAAACATATCGTGCAGTATTCGTTGTCGAGCTAGACCAAAAGGATAATGCGTGCAAACGCGTATCATACAGCTACACAGATATTTTAACAGAAGCAGTAGAAATTACTTTTTTAGATGACACAGTAGCTGTCGTAAAGTAAAGAATCGTTTTTATATTTTTATAAGGGCGCTCGTTATTCATTATATCTATAATGAACAGCGAGCGTTTTTATTGTGGTATGGTTAATGAAAAAGAAAATCCTAGGACAAAAAACTTTACGGACTTTCTGCACGTTCATTGGGGATGTCTATGGTAAAATAAAGGACAATGATAGTCGTATTAAGCGACAGCCTAAGGAGGATTTTGGCATGCTGTATGTAAAAGCACCCGCTAAAATAAATTTAACATTGGACGTTTTATATAAAAGACCAGATCAGTACCACGAAGTCGAAATGATCATGACGACTGTAGATCTAGCTGATCGCATTGGTTTAGAACCCCGACAAGATGGTCAAATTAAAATTATCTCTGCCGATCGTTTTGTACCGGACGATGCACGAAATTTCGCCTATCAAGCTGCCCAATTGCTAAAGGATACATATAACATCGAAGAAGGCGTTTCTATTTACATTGAGAAGGAAATTCCGATTGCAGCCGGTCTAGCTGGGGGGAGTAGTGATGCGGCTGCTACGCTACGCGGTTTAAATGACCTGTGGAAATTAGGGCTTTCTTTAGATACGCTAGCCGAGCTAGGTGCTAAAATTGGCTCAGATGTTTCATTTTGTGTTTATGGAGGGACGGCACTTGCCACGGGTCGAGGAGAAAAGATTCAAGAACTTTCTGCGCCGCCGACATGCTGGGTTGTACTCGCGAAGCCAAAAATTGGTGTATCCACAGCAGATGTCTACGGTGGCTTAAAGTTAGATGGAATCGAGCACCCGAACACAAAGCAAATGATTGAAGCGATTGAAAACGAGGATTACGAAGGAGTATGTGCATCTCTTGGCAACGTTTTAGAGACGGTAACATTTACACTCCATCCGGAAGTCATTACCATTAAGGAACAAATGCAGCGCTTTGGCGCAGACGCGGTATTAATGAGCGGCAGCGGTCCAACTGTCTTTGGATTAGTGGATACAGAAACAAGAGCTTCTCGTGTTTATAATGGCTTGCGTGGCTTTTGTGAGGAAGTTTACGTTGTGCGTTTGTTAGGGGAGCGAAATGCACTTGCTTAAATACGTATATTTGTGGTAATTTACGTATTAAAAGTTCGTATTTTATAAGCATAGATATAATATAAGAATGATGGGAGAGGATCATATGAAATGGAAGCGTAGTGAACGTCTCGTCGATATGACGTATTACTTACTGGAGCATCCACATCAGCTGATCCCGCTAACTTATTTTTCTGATCTGTATCAATCTGCGAAGTCTTCTATCAGTGAAGATTTAACGATTGTAAAAGAAACGTTTGAAGAAAAAGGAATCGGGTTGCTGATGACAGTACCTGGCGCGGCAGGTGGGGTAAAATATATCCCGAAAATGTCGGACCAAGAAGTAAAGGGAATTATCCAAGAGTTGATAAAAGAGTTAGGGCAATCGGACCGGCTATTACCGGGCGGTTATTTGTTTATGACTGATTTGCTGGGTAATCCTGATTTAATGAACCGTGTCGGCAAAGTATTTGCGAGTGCTTTTGCAGAAAAGCAGATAGATGTGATTATGACGGTGGCAACAAAAGGAATATCAATTGCCCATGCGATTGCGCGCCATTTGAATGTACCGGTCGTGGTCGTGCGCCGGGATAGCAAAGTAACGGAAGGCTCTACTGTCAGTATTAATTATGTATCCGGCTCTTCTCGTCGGATTCAGACAATGGTATTATCAAAGCGTAGCATGAAGAGTGGTCAACGTGTGCTGATTACGGACGACTTTATGAAGGTTGGCGGCACGATGAACGGCATGAAAAACTTGCTAGAAGAGTTCGAATGTGAGCTAGCGGGAGTTGCTGTATTGGTAGAAGCAGAGCATGCCGATGAAAAAACACTAGTGGACGATTACTATTCTTTAGTGAAGCTACATGAAGTAAACGAGAAAGATCGTACCATTGAGTTAAGCGAAGGAAACTATTTTTCAAAGGAGCGAGAATTATGAAAACAGTAGCAACAACAAATGCACCAGCAGCCATTGGTCCATATGCACAAGGGATTATTGTCAATAATATGTTTTATTCTTCAGGTCAAATTCCATTAACAGCAGCAGGCGAGCTAGTGGAAGGCGATATTAAAGAGCAAACAAATCAAGTGTTTGAAAACTTAAAAGCGGTACTTTCGGCAGCAGGCTCTTCATTAGATCAAGTGGTAAAAACAACTGTATTTATGAAAGATATGAATGACTTTGCAGAGATGAATGAAGTATATGCATCACATTTCGGTAATCATAAGCCGGCTCGCTCAGCAGTAGAAGTCGCTCGTTTACCAAAAGACGTAAAAGTTGAAATTGAAGTAATTGCATTAGTAAAATAATTTATCCCGCATTAAGGGAGAGCAATTTATTCTAATGCATACTCATTGTGGATGACCCCGTAAAAAGTTAGATAACAATCTAATTTTTACGGGGTTTTTCAAATAAATTGAATTTTCTATAATTTTTAAAAGGAATTTCTATTTATTTGAAGAATTTAACTTTCATAACCAAAGATCTCTTGAAAAAGAGAAGGGAGTGGAAGAATGGAAATAACAGAAGTAAGAGTACGCTGCATACAAACAGAGGGAAGAATGCGTGCCATTGCCTCGATTACATTGGAAGATGCCTTTGTAATTCATGATATCCGCATCATTGAAGGAAACGCTGGGTTATTTTTGGCCATGCCAAGTAAGCGTACCACCAATGGAGAATACCGAGATGTCGCACATCCAATTAATTCGACGATACGCAATAAACTTCAAAATATAGTATTAGCTGCTTATTTTGCTGAAAAAGAAAAGCTAACAGAGGAGCAGCAAGTACAGCTTTAACTCTAAACAACCGATAGGCAAAGTCGAATATTCGATTTTGCCTATTTGTTTAAAAAAACCTTAAAACTGCATGTCCCCTAAAAATCCACATGTTAAAATAATAATGAATAATCTCATAAAATCGTAAATTCACTATACATAAAATAACCGTTTCGCTTAGCATAGCGCAATTCCTGCAAAATCAGGAAAGATTGGAAAATGGGCATAAGACACGGTTTTGTCAAGCCTGAATACCTTGAAAATCATGTGAATTTACTATATAGTCATAAGAGACAAAGAGTATAACATAGGGGGACTTAAGAATGACTAATATTTTTGCAATCGTGTTAGCAGCTGGTCAAGGAACACGAATGAAGTCTAAATTATATAAAGTGCTCCATCCCGTTTGCGGCAAGCCAATGGTACAGCATGTTGTAGATCATGTCGATACATTAAATGTAGAGAGAATTGTAACGGTTGTGGGCCACGGGGCTGAAATGGTCAAAGAACAGTTAGGCGCACAAAGTGAATATGTATTACAGGCAGAACAGCTAGGAACAGCTCATGCAGTCCAGCAAGCTGAGCCTATTTTAGGAATGTTAGAAGGTACTACATTAGTAGTATGTGGAGATACACCTTTAATTCGCCCTGAAACAATGCAGGCTTTGTTTGAGTATCATACGGCACAAAACGCCAAAGCGACTATTTTAACAGCTGTAGCTGAGGATCCAACAGGTTACGGTCGCATTTTACGCGATGCGAGCGGAAACGTAGCTCAAATTGTTGAGCAAAAAGATGCAACACCAGAACAGCAAAAGGTAACAGAGATTAACACAGGGACGTATTGCTTTGATAACAAAGCATTATTTGAAGCGCTTAAACTAGTAAAAAATGATAATGCTCAAGGGGAATACTACTTACCTGATGTCATCGAGATTTTGCAAAAGCAGGGTGAAACAGTTGCCGCTTATGTGACAGACAGTTTTGATGAAACATTAGGAGTAAATGATCGCTTTGCGTTATCACAAGCAGAGGAACTGATGCGTGCCCGTATCAATGAGCGCCATATGCGCAACGGTGTGACGATCATCAACCCGGCTTCTACACATATTAGTGCAGACGCTGAAATCGGTGCAGACACTATCATTCAGCCAGGTTGCATTATTGAAGGGAAAACGATCATTGGTGCAGACTGTGTCATCGGTCCAAACAGCCATATCGTCAACAGTACGATTGGGCAGGCTACAACGATTCATAGCTCCGTGGTATTAAATAGTACGGTAGGCGATGAAACAGCGGTAGGCCCATTCGCGCATCTTCGTCCGCAGTCTTCGTTAGGAAACCATGTAAAAATAGGGAACTTTGTGGAAGTGAAGAAAAGCCAGTTAGGTAATCATACAAAGGTATCGCATCTAAGCTATATTGGCGATGCTGAAGTTGGAGACAACTGTAATATTGGTTGCGGCTCTATTACTGTCAATTATGATGGTAAAAACAAATTTAAAACAATTATTGAAAATGACGTATTTGTAGGATGCAACTCGAATCTGGTAGCACCGGTGACACTAGGCGAGGGCTCGTTTATTGCAGCAGGCTCAACCGTGACAAGTGATGTACCGGCAGATGCGTTAGCCATCGGTCGTGCGAAGCAAGAAAATAAATTAAACTATGTTAGTAACAAATTAAAATAATTATTATACAAAACAGGAGGCCATCATGCCGTATCAGTACGCTGACTCAAAATTAAAAATCTTCTCACTAAATTCAAATAACCCACTTGCACAGGAAATTGCAGAGGAAATGGGTGTAGAACTTGGTAAATCATCAGTAAAGCATTTTAGTGATGGAGAAGTGCAAATTAGTATTGAAGAAAGTATTCGTGGTTGTGACGTATTTATTGTGCAATCAACTTCTGCACCTGTGAATGAACACTTAATGGAGCTATTAATTATGATCGATGCTGTTAAGCGTGCATCTGCTCGTACAGTAAACGTTGTTATGCCTTACTATGGCTATGCACGTCAAGATCGTAAAGCGAAAGCGCGTGAGCCAATCACAGCAAAATTAGTAGCTAATTTGCTTGAAACTGCTGGTGCTACACGTGTAATTGTGTTAGATTTACACGCACCTCAAATCCAAGGTTTCTTTGACATTTTAATTGACCATTTAGTAGCTGTACCATTACTATCTGATTACTTTAAAACAAAAGGGTTCAATCCGGATGATGTGGTAATTGTATCTCCGGATCATGGTGGCGTAACACGTGCTCGTAAAATGGCGGAGCGCTTAAAAGCTCCAATCGCTATTATTGATAAACGTCGTCCAAAGCCAAATGTAGCGGAAGTCATGAATATCGTTGGTAATGTCGAAGGCAAGGTATGTATCCTAATCGATGATATTATTGATACAGCAGGTACAATCACAATCGGTGCGAATGCTTTACTAGAGTCAGGTGCAAAAGAAGTGTATGCTTGTTGTTCACACCCGGTACTATCAGGTCCTGCTATCGAGCGTATTGAAAACTCAGCAATTAAAGAATTAGTTGTCACAAACACAATTCAGTTATGTGAGGAAAAACGCTCGCCAAAAATTAAAGAGCTGTCAGTTGCTGGTTTAATGGCTGATGCGATTTCTCGTGTCTATGAAAACAAATCAGTAAGTACATTATTTGATTAATCGTATGATTTAAAAAACGCTTACGTAGAGTGATTTTCACTTTATGTAAGCATTTTTTATTGAAGGAAGCAAAGTGATCTTTCCTTATATGAACTGATTTTTCGCGGGATAACGATTGCTGTCATGCTTCTTCTTCATACAGGTGACATTTTCTCCCCTTTACACGTATGTTTTAAAAAATACCCAAATGGGTACAGTATTAAGTATTTAAAATTACGGAAAAGGGGACATGAGAACTATGAGTACAGTATTAGAAGCAAAGAAACGTGAAACTGGATCTCGCTCGATTTTAACCGAAGTCCGGAATAATGGCGGTGTACCAGCCAATGTTTATGGGTACAAAACAGAGGCGACACCAATTACTATTAACGCACAAGAACTCGGAAAGGTTTTTCAATCTACGGGACAAAATGGCGTATTTAAATTAGATGTAGATGGTAAAAAAGTGAATGCCGTTGTGAGTGAAGTACAGCGCTGTGCCTTAAAAGGACATATTAAACATGTTGATTTCCAAGCAATCAATATGAGCGAAGAGCTTGAAGTGGATGTACCGATCACACTTATCGGTGATGCGGTGGGCGTAAAAGAAGGTGGCGTTTTAAACCAACCGAACTGGGAGCTAAAAATTAAAGTGAAACCATCAGACATTCCAGAATCCATTCAAGTAGATGTATCTTCATTAAATGTAGGGGACACACTATCATTAGTAGATGTACGTGATAAGATTGATTTTGAGATTTTAAATGACGATGACTATACATTAGCTACAGTTACACCACCGACACTCCCAACGGAAGATGTTGATTCAGATGATGCTAATTTAACAGCGGATGATATCGATGCAACAGGTGAAAAATTAGATCCGGAAAGACCAGGTCGAGAAGATTAGTGGTTACACAACTTTAACAGAAGCCATCTCTCAATAGAGATGGCTTTTTAAAGTGTTTTTTTACATAACTATGGTAAAATAGAGGACAATTATATAAGTAGAAGAGGTTTAACTATGAAATTAATTATTGGTTTAGGGAATCCAGGCAAACCATATGAGCATACGCGTCATAATATTGGCTTTGACGTCATTGATTCTTTAGCTGAAAAATGGAATGCACCATTAAATCAGGCAAAATTCAATGGCATGTATGCTAGCGTACATCGCCCGGAAGGTAAAGTCATGTTGGTAAAGCCATTAACATATATGAACTTATCAGGAGAATGTGTACGCCCGCTTATGGATTATTTTGATATCGATGTAGAAGATATTATCGTGATCTATGATGATTTGGATTTAGAAACAGGCAAGCTTCGTTTACGTCAAAAAGGAAGTGCTGGCGGGCATAATGGAATTAAGTCATTGATTCAGCACTTAGGTACACAGGAGTTTAATCGTATTCGCGTAGGAATCAACCGTCCGCCAGCAGGCATGAAAGTTTCTGATTATGTGCTGTCCAAGTTTTCAAAAGACGATCAACCGGCAGTAGAAACAGCAATCGAAAAATCATGTGAGGCTGTAGAAGCCGCGTTGACTAAAAATTTTTTAGATGTAATGAACATTTTTAACGGCGCATAAAAAATCCACTGCTCGTCTATACTTTGAGTACTAACGTATTTGGAGGTGGACGAAATGACGATTCGTTACCGCTGTAGACATTGCGAAACAGAAATGGGCACATTGCCTTTTGATGGAGAAGAAACGGTGCGTAAGTTGCATCAGTTTGAGATTGGCGAAGTAGACGATTACATTGAAAAAACCAAAGAGGGCGATACGATTGTACACTCCATTTGTGAGCATTGTGAAGATTCACTACGACAATTTCCTAATTACTATGCTTTAAAACAATGGTTACAATAATCAATAAGCAGTTTTGCTTTGGCACAAGCGCTCGTGTGCCAAGGCTTTTTCCTTTTTAGATTTAGAGAGGGGTTATCATATGGAAGTATTTCATCAACTATTCTCGCAAGATAAACATATAAATACGCTATTACAACAATTTAAATCGCCAGCAGTAGATGGACAGCTAGTGACGGGCTTGACAGGCGGGGCGAGACCAGCCTTTTTGCAAGCTATTTTTCGTGAGATTGATCGCCCGATTTATGTTTTGTCACCGAATTTATTGCAGGCTCAAAAACTAGTAGACGATTTAACGTCACTTCTAGGAGAGGAGTATGTATTTTACTATCCGGCTGATGAATTTATCGCTGCAGATATGACCATTGCCTCGCCGGAGCTACGTGCACAGCGTATTGCAACATTAGACCGCTTAGCGAGCAAGGCAAAGGGGATTTATGTGTTGCCGGTGGCCGGTATGCGAAAAAGAATGACACCAGTGGATGTATGGCAATCGCATTTCTTACAAGCTACTGTAGGAGACGAGATTGATATAAATGCCTGGCTTACGCAGCTCGTGACAATGGGCTACGTGCGCAACGGGATGGTCACGACCCCAGGGGAATTTGCGCTGCGCGGCGGAATTTTAGATATCTATCCTCCGTATACAGAGTCTCCAGTGCGTATTGAGTTATTTGATACCGAGATTGATTCGATTCGTACATTCGATGCCGATACACAGCGTTCGATTGAAAAGTTACAGCAAGTGCGTATTCTACCGGCGACAGAAATTTTACTGTCTCATGAGAACCGCCTTCAAATAGCGCAGCGTCTAGAGATGGCATTAGCTAATAGTTTGAAAAAGGTTAAAAAACCAGAATTGCAAGAGCTCCTTCTGCAGAATATACAGCACGATATTACGCTGTTAAAAGAGGGACATTTGCCAACGCATATCAATAAATACGGTTCATTGCTGTTTGAGAAGGAAACATTTTTAGGAGATTACTTCGCTCAGGATGGCGTTGTCATTTTTGATGAGCTAGGACGTATCCAAGAGGTAATGGAAGCGTGGGAACGTGAGGAAGATGAATGGTTCCTATCGCTGATTGAAGAAGGGAAAATGCTTCATGATGTGAAGCCTTCTTTTGCGTTAAAAGAAATTTTGGCGCTGCTTAAGCAGCCAAAAGTTTATTTGGCTCTGTTTACCCGTACTTTTGCAGGAGTGAAATTTTCTAAGACAACCAGTTTCTCTTGTAAGCCCATGCAGCAGTTTCATGGTCAAATAGCGTTACTGCAAAATGAAGCGGAACGCTGGATGGCAGAAAAATTTACCGTGCTGTTTGTTGCAGACGGAGCAGAACGTTTAGCGCAAATTCAGCGCATGCTTGAAGAATATAATATTCATGTGCAGCTAGGTACACCAAATGAAGCAGGTATTTATTTAGTAGATGGCAGTATTTCTGCAGGTTTTGAGCTGACCCTGCAACGTATCGCTGTCGTCACAGATGACGAGCTATTCAAGCAGCAGGCAAAGAAAAAGTCACGCCCCCAAAAAATGACGAATGCCGAACGAATTAAATCGTATACGGAAATTAAGCAAGGTGACTATGTGGTTCATATTCATCATGGTATCGGGAAATACATGGGGATTGAGACGCTGGAAGTAGCAGGCACACATAAGGATTATTTACACATTCGTTACCGGACAGATGATAAATTATACGTACCGGTCGATCAGATTGATTTAATCCAAAAATATGTACCCTCAGGTGAAAAAGAACCGAAGCTACATAAGCTAGGCGGCGCAGAGTGGAAAAAGTCAAAAGCAAAAGTATCAGCCGCGGTACAAGATATTGCGGATGACTTGATTAAATTGTATGCCAAGCGCGAGGCGGAAAAAGGATATGCATTTTCGCCCGATTCAGATGCCCTGCGTTCATTTGAAGAGGCGTTTCCTTATGAAGAGACAGAGGATCAATTGCGGACGATTATCGAAGTGAAACGAGATATGGAACGCGAACGCCCGATGGACCGCTTAGTATGCGGAGATGTGGGTTACGGTAAAACGGAAGTGGCTATACGTGCGGCTTTCAAGGCCATTGAAGACGGGAAACAAGTAGCCTTTCTAGTGCCGACAACCATTTTGGCGCAGCAGCATTTTGAGACCATTCAAGCGCGTTTTGAAGAGCATGCGATTAATGTAGGACTGATGAGTCGTTTCCGCACACGCAAACAGCAACTGGAAACATTGAAAGGCTTGCGTGAAGGAACAGTCGATATGATCATTGGTACACATCGCATTTTATCAAAAGATGTAGTATATCATGATTTAGGCTTATTAATCGTGGACGAAGAGCAACGTTTCGGTGTAACACATAAAGAGAAAATTAAGTTGCTTAAGACAAATGTCGATGTGTTGACACTCACAGCGACACCGATCCCGCGTACTTTACACATGTCCATGGTTGGTGTGCGTGACCTGTCTGTCATTGAAACACCACCGCAAAACCGTTTCCCCGTTCAGACATATGTGATGGAGCATAGCGGTGCGCTCATTCGCGAGGCGATTGAGCGGGAAATGTCACGCGGCGGACAGACTTTCTATTTATATAATCGTGTAGAAGACATGGCACGCCGAGTGGAAGAGATTCAAGCCCTTGTCCCAGAGGCGCGGGTTGGATTTGCACATGGTCGGATGACGGAAACAGAATTGGAATCCGTTATTATGAACTTTTTAGAAGGGCAATATGATGTGTTAGTCACAACCACGATTATCGAAACAGGTGTAGATATTCCGAATGTCAACACACTGATTGTCCATGATGCGGACCGTATGGGCTTATCGCAGCTATATCAATTGCGCGGACGAGTTGGTCGTTCGAACCGCGTAGCTTATGCATACTTTATGTATCAACGGGACAAAGTACTAACAGAGGTAGCAGAACACAGGCTGCAGGCGATTAAAGAATTTACGGAACTCGGTTCAGGATTTAAAATCGCGATGCGCGACTTGTCGATTCGCGGGGCAGGGAATTTACTCGGTGCCCAGCAGCACGGCTTTATTGACTCGGTTGGTTTTGATCTGTACTCACAAATGCTGGAAGAGGCAATCGAAGAGCGTCGCAGCGGTGTGAAAAAAGAAGAAAAGCCAGAAGTAGAAATCCTTTTACAAACAGATGCGTATATTCCGGATGCCTACATTCCAGACGGTTATCAAAAGATTCAAATGTATAAGCGTATTAAAGGGATGGAACGCGCAGAAGATTATTTTGAAATCATCGATGAAATGCAGGACCGCTTTGGCGACCTACCGGTAGAAACAGAACGCTTAATGCGTATAGGACGTATGCGTGTATGGGCGTTAGAGGCAGGCATCGTGTCGATTAAAGAAAAACAAAGCAAAATTACTATTCAGTTTTCACCAGAAGGAACAATGGGTGTCGATGGGGCGAAAATCGTTTCCGAGTCGATGCAGTTTGAAAGAGCAATTGGCTTTAGTATGGACGGGACCGCTTTAGGACTCGTGATTGATATGAAGCGCTGCACAAAGCACTCGCCTTTTGATGTACTGGAGAAAATGATACAAATTGCTGTGGCAGCGAAAAAGGCAGCCGCCTAGCATACAATAGCGGTTAGTGAGGGCTTGGTCCTCACTGATTGTTTGTTCATGGGAGATAAATAGTAAAAGGCAGATGATTAAAAAATTTTAGTCATCTGCCTTTTACTCATAGTTAGATTGGAATCGCTGCACTATAGTGTACCCCATCTTTATAATTTAATTGTCTAAGTAGGTCTTCATTAGCTGAATGCTCTAAGCTTTTTTCAAGAAACTCTTTCTCTTTTGTAGATGAAGTACTGACCATATCTCGCAGGCCATTTTCTTTCTCTAAGTAGCGTGTAAAAATGCCTCTTTCTACATCCGTCACAAACCGAGCACGGATTTCGGAGGCTTTCGGATTGTGATAGTAGGCTAAATGTTCACCCGCATAATATTGAGGTTGGCGGTATGCGTCAATATTTGTAGCAATAGATTGTACCCTCATTTATTCTCACCTCTTTTTTCCCTTTTCTTATCCCTTACCCGTTCATATTAAAAAATATGCTTGTTTTCCCCCTAATTCATCAAAATAAGTCTTTTTGCCTGTAGCCGTATATTATTGTCGAATATGCACCATACTATTTGGAAATGGAGCGAATTTGATGGAAAGTGAGGTAGCAATATGAAAGCTACAGGAATCGTTCGTCGTATTGATGATTTAGGACGTATTGTTATTCCAAAAGAAATACGCCGAACTTTACGAATTAGAGAAGGAGACCCCCTTGAAATATTTACAGCTCGTGAAGGTGAAGTCATTTTAAAGAAATATTCGCCACTGAATGATTTAAGCGAATTTGCTACAGAGTATGTTGCTGCGCTCCATGAATCGCTTGGGCTACCAGTATTATTGAGTGACCGTGATGAAATACTGGCTTCTGCCGGAGTCACTAAAAAGGCGTATGAACATGGTCGATTATCGACATTTGCAGAAACAGTGATGGCTGAAAGGCGTCTAGTATTACAACAACAGTCAAATGTCTTGGAAATCGTCAATGGTCAATTTGAAGAAGTGACATCCTATTGTATCGCGCCCATTATTTCAAGTGGGGATGTTTTAGGTGCTATATACGTATGGTCGACAGAGGGTCTTATTGGCGCTGTCGAACAGAAAAGTGCCGAAATTGGTGCGCTCTTTTTAGCCAAGCAAATGGAAAGCTGAATAAAACAAGAAACGCTCTTTTCAAAAAGAAGAGCGTTTTTTTAATGCTGGCATTTCATGCTATAATTTAGCTATTGCAGCGAAGAGGAAGGATTCAATATGTCATCGCAATTTAGTATGAAAAGTTATATGAAAGGTGCTCTTTTATTAACGGTTGCGGCACTTATTGTCAAAGTGCTAAGTGCTGTCTACCGAGTCCCTTTCCAAAATATGGTAGGGGATCAAGGGTTTTACGTCTATCAACAAGTATATCCCTTTATTGCCATTTTTGTGACATGGACAGCAGGTGGGGTGGCTGTGGCTGTGTCAAAGCTATTGGCAGATACAGATAATATAGAGCGGCAAAATGGCATTGCCAAAGTGGTTTTTCAATATTTAACGATGCTGTCTTTCATATTTTTTAGCGTGTTATTTTTTGGTGCGGATAGACTCGCCCAGTGGATGGGTGATACAAACCTGGCACCGCTATTACGTACAGGCTCCTTTGTGACGCTCTTTATGCCTATATTGGCCGTGATGAAAGGGCGATTTCAGGCGCGTGCAATGATGAAGCCAGTAGCGTATGCACAAGTGTTTGAACAGACTGTCCGTGTAACTGTGATTTTAGTCGGTACGGTGATTGTAATAGGAATAGCCTCACAACCCGTCTATGCAGCGGGGAATATGGCTGTTTTAGGGACCGTCATTGGAGAGCTGACAGGTGTTATCTTGTTACTCTGGTATATGAAAAAAAAGAAGCTGCTATTCGGTACGGCAGAAATATTGCCGAAATGGCCTATTATTAAAGAGATTACGATTTTTAGTTTAAGTGTCAGCATGAGCAGTTTGCTGTTATTAACATTTCAGCTTGTCGATTCCTTTACGATTTTTTCGATGTTACTCGAATCCGGAATACCGGTGGTTGAAGCAATGGAGACGAAAGGAGTGTATGACCGGGGACAACCGCTTGTGCAGCTTGGGGTAGTTATTGCCTCTTCCTTTTCACTAGCCATTGTGCCGTTAGTCGCGTATAAATCCAAAAAATCGGTCAGCAGTGAATTTCCATATATTCAATTAACATACCGTGCTTCTCTGATCTTTGGTGTTGCCGCGTCACTCGGCTTAATATTAGTAATGCCATATATTAATACGTTATTATTTAAAACAGACTCGCTGACGCTTGTCTTAATATTATATGTAATGCAGATCATTCCGTTATCGATTGTTTTAACATTTACAGCGATTCTGCAAGGATATGGGAAGCTGAAGATGCCCTCTTTATTTTTAATGAGTGCGTTCGTTATAAAACTCATAGGGAATACAGTACTCGTACCGCTATTAGGCGTATTAGGGGCTGCTATTGCAAGCAATACGGGGCTGCTTGTTTGTGCAGCAGCGTTACTTTTGTATATAAAAAAGATAAAAGGCATTCGTCTAGCTGAGGGTGTTTTTTACCGTCAATTGGCAGGGGCAAGTGTGGCTATGATTGTTGTATTAGAGACAGCAGCGATTATCATGCGTCTAGTGCTTGGGTATGAAGCAGGGCGTATGGAATCCATGCTTTATAGCGCCGTGCTTATTGTGATAGGTGCCACTACATTTATAACGGCTATTGCCAAAATGAAATTATTAAGTGAACGGGAATGGTTTATCATTCCTCTTGGTCGTAGAATGGCCGCATATCAATTATGGTTAAATAACAAGAAGTAGGTGTTCAGAGTGACAGTAACAGTCATTGGTCTAGGCGCAGCTGATTTAGATCAGTTGCAAATGGGCGTTTATAAAAAATTGAAGCAAGCACAGAAGCTTTATGTACGTACATTAGATCATCCTGTCTTAACAGATCTACAGGCGGAAGGTGTGGTATGTGAAAGTTTTGATCATGTGTATGAAAAGTACGACACTTTTGAACCGGTTTATCTGGAAATAGCGCAGGTTCTTATCGATAAATCACAGCAGGAAGACGTTATGTATGCCGTACCGGGTCATCCATTAGTGGCAGAGCAAACCGTGCAGCATTTAATTGAGGCAGAGCGCAATGGTAAGGTGGAACTTGTTATTGAAGGCGGTCAAAGTTTCTTAGATCCAATTTTCGGAGCACTGCGTATCGACCCGATTGAAGGCTTCCAATTGCTCGATGGTACTAGTCTATCAATGCATGATATTCATATGCGTCAACACGTTTTAATTGCGCAAGTGTACGATGCCTTTAGCGCTTCTGAAGTGAAGTTAACACTAATGGAGAAATACCGCGACGATTACCCGGTAACAATTGTGACAGCTGCCGGTTCGTCGCAGGAAAAACTGGTGACAGTGCCGCTATATGAGCTTGATCACGTGGCTGAGCTTAATAATTTAACGACTGTCTATGTGCCACCGGTAGCGACAGATGAGGAGGCGCTGCGTGACTGGACAACTTTCCGTAAAATTATTGCTACATTGCGCGGTCCGAACGGCTGTCCTTGGGATCAAAAGCAAACGCATGAATCATTGAAAAAATATTTACTTGAGGAAGCGCATGAATTTTTAGCGGCAGTCGATGCGGAAGATGACTTTGCCATGATTGAAGAGCTTGGTGATGTGCTGCTGCAAGTATTCCTGCATGCACAAATTGGCGAGGATAATGGCTACTTTACGTTAGAGGAAGTGCTGGCAACGATTAGCGAGAAAATGATTCGCCGTCATCCACATGTCTTCGGCGATACTGCAGTGGAGGATGCCGAAGAAGTGGTTGCCAATTGGGAAGCCATTAAACGCACTGAAAAAGGACAAGCACCAGAACATTTGCTAGACGGGGAGTACCGGGCAGAGGCTTCATTACTTACAGCGTACAATTATCAAAAGGCTGCGGCAAAAGTAGGCTTTGATTGGCCCGAGGTCGAGGATGCTTGGGCGAAGTTTTTAGAAGAAGCAAAGGAATTCCAGGAGGAAATGGCGAGTGGCAATGACGGGACGCGTATCGATGAATTTGGCGATGTGCTGTTTACATTGGTCAATATTGCGCGCTTCTACAAAATTTCACCAGAGGAAGCCATGCTTCATGCCAATGAAAAATTTGCTCGTCGCTTTCACTTTGTAGAACAACAAGTAAAACAATCGGGTAAAGATTTTGCAGACTTTACATTGGAACAGCTAGATGCTTTTTGGGATGAAGCAAAAAGAATGGAAAAAGGGGAATAGCAATGCGCTTAGATAAATTTTTAAAAGTATCACGTTTAATTAAACGCCGGACATTAGCAAAAGAAGTAGCAGTACAAGGGCGTATCACAATCAATGATAAGGTAGCTAAGGCTTCCAGCGCGGTAAAAGCAGGCGATGAACTAGCGATTCGCTTTGGACAAAAAATTGTCACGGCACGTGTAGAGCAACTGCAGGAAAATGCGCGCAAGGAAGATGCCGCTAAGATGTTTACTATTTTAAAAGAGGAACGCTTAGAAAAAATCGAACCTGAATTTATTGATGACGAAGATTAGTTTTTACTCTGAATGCACTATTTTTATAGTGCATTTCTTTTTTATGGGTATGTCTGTCCAATTTGCGGCATACAGTGTACAAATGGACAAGGGGGAACGACATGCATACAGAAACTGCATCTTATACAATTCCGTCAGGAGAGCACTTAGTGACGATGCGCAATCGTAAACGTTTGGATATGACCTCCATTAAGGAAATCGAACGTTTCGATCAAGAGGAGTTTTCTATTCGTACATCTCAAGGACAACTACTCATTCGAGGAGAAGAACTACGCATTGTACATTTAGACGTGGACAAGGGGTTGTTGACGTTAGAAGGTCTCATCAAAGTTGTGCAATATGACGAAGAAGATAGCACGTTATCGAAAAGTTTATTGCATAAGTTATTTGGTTAATGTCAGCCCAGCTTGTTAGTATGATTGTCATGTTTTTGGCAGGTGTCATGGTAGGAGCAGCAATAGATTGTATTCGGACACTGATATCATACTGCTCTACAAAATCAATCATTTATAAGCTGTCTTATATCATCGAAGTTACTTTTTGGATTATACTAGGTGGCGTCACTTTTTATTTATTATTTTTGGTCAAGGGAGGAGACTGGCGCGCGGTCGATGCTCTAGCCCAAATTCTAGGTATTTTTGCATATGATTTGCTGTTTCAACGTATTTTACGTTTCATTGGAAGGTGTTTAGTGAATATAATATTTAGACCTATTTTCTTTGTTGCTCATATTTTCGTAGTAGTGATAAGAAATATAGTGCGAATGGCATATAGAGGGTTTAGGTATATTGGCAAATATTTAAAGATTTCTAAAGAATGACTTTTATAGTGCAATTTTGATATTGTATAATAGTATAAAACAATTAATGGAGGTGGCGGCGTGGAATCTCGTCAACAACAGAAAGTACATACAAAACCTGTTAAAAAGCTGGATAATGATTTTGTACGTTCAAGTGAAAGCTATATGCGTGAACGGCAACTTGCCCAGCGGTTGCGAATTTTAGCGCGTCGTCGAATTGCTGTTTTGCTTACGCTGGGTCTAGTGGGTTGTTTATGTGCAACATTCATGTTAATGAACCAAAAAAGCCGCCTAGCGGAGAAGCAAGAGTTAAAGGCAGCAGCTGAGCAGCGTCTAGCAGAAGTACAAAACCAACAGGAACTCTTAAATTTACAAATTACTAAACTTGAAGATGATGAATATATCGCGAAACTAGCACGTAAAGAATACTTCTTATCAGAGGAAGGCGAGATTATTTTTACCATTCCTACAGAAGGTGAAGGGAAAAAGGCAGAAAAGGCAAACTAGCTAGTTATTAGTTTGTCTTTTTTAGGTTTATCATTCTTATAAACGGGAATAATACTACGTCAGTATATTTTAAAATGGATAAAATAGGGGAAAACGATTGAAATTCAGTAAGTTATAGGCTTATCATAAGATACTCTTATTGACACTACTTTTTTGTCAGCTATAATAGGAATAGAGACAGGTAAACTAGTGTATATAAAGACTTATAGCTAGTGCAGTCGTTTAAAATTTAAGGAGGAGCATTTTTTTTATGTCAATTGAAGTAGGCAGCAAAGTACAGGGTAAAGTAACAGGAATCACTAATTTTGGAGCATTCGTTGAGCTGCCAGATGGGAAAACTGGTTTAGTTCATATCAGTGAAGTGGCAGACAACTATGTAAAAGACATCAACGAGCATCTTAAAGTTGGGGATGAAGTTGAAGTAAAGGTGATGAATGTAGAGGCGGATGGAAAGATCGGTCTTTCAATTCGTAAAGCGAAGCCTCAAGCTGAGCGACCAGAGCGTCCTCAACGTCCTCGTCGTGACAACAATCGTTCAAATGAGCGTAACGATCGTCAACCGAAAGAAAACTTTGAACAAAAAATGGCACGTTTCTTAAAAGATAGTGATGAACGCTTAACAACATTAAAACGTGCAACAGAATCTAAACGAGGCGGCCGTGGAGCACGTAGAGGGTAATTTGCTGGCTGGTTTAATTGTTGAAAAAGTGTGATATAGAGTAAAGAAGCTGACCTTTAGAAGGCAGCTTCTTTTTTTATCCCGCATTAACGGGTAGTAATTTAGCTGCATTGAAAGGGTTAGCGTCAGATACAGTATGCTTACCTCCGGGTTTAAGAAGTCGGGGAGTCAACTACCCGTAAAAGCCCGATTGGTTTGAGCCAACACGATGTTGGTTACACAAGTGTTGCCACAGGACGTGGCGAATTTAGCTTGTGTTTCTTATTAATCAGTGGGGTGAGGAACCCCCACTGATTGAAGTTTCACTTTATTTTGACTGTCCGATAAATAACCGGATTAGCCCAATAAGTGTGTAAATACCAAAACCCACCCCAGCAAGCAAAATAATAATTTGTAGGGGAACCGGAATACTTGTCAAGAAAAATCCGATTAAAATAAGCAATGCACTCAGCGAACAAAGCAGTGCTAACGTACGAAATTCTTTCACCATAAAAAACGCCTCCTTCCACTATCATACTGAAATTAACAGAGAGACGAAAGAGAGGATAGAATTTTAATCAAGATGATTTTTGAAGAAATAACTTTATAGTAAATAGCAACTGTTGCAAAAATGAAACGCATTCCTGCCTAGCTCTATCTCATAGATAAAGAGGGAGAATGTTGTATTTTGATGAAATAGAGCAGACATAGGAAGAGAAAATAAAAAAGCCCAGAACGAAATGACATTCGTCCTGCGCTTTTAGTATGACCCGTACGGGATTCGAACCCGTGTTACCGCCGTGAAAGGGCGGTGTCTTAACCACTTGACCAACGGGCCGTGGTGGCTACCGAGGGAGTCGAACCCACGACCTTTCGGGTATGAACCGAATGCTCTAGCCAGCTGAGCTAGGTAGCCAAAAATCACAACAAAATCAATCTTAATCGACATTGGGGCAACTGTCAATACAAGGTTTTGATATTTTTCTACCCAATATTTGGTTGTGACAGTTCACCCTATATTTTGTCGAGCAATTTTTTGAAATATAAGTAGAGAATAGACAGATTTCGCACCTTGTTTTTCGTATAATTGCGGTCACAAAGGAGGCGGATATTTGGTAAAAGTAGAGACGCTTGCACGACCATATATACAGCAAGAGGCAAAAGGAGAAACCATAGCATATAAATGGCACGTGCTACTATTTATATGTAGCTTTTTTTTATCACGTACAGTATTTTTCGACGCGGCAGTTCCGTTTTTTATTTCTTTATATGCGGTGATTAGTTTACGTTATCCTTTTTTAAAAAAGGCGACCTTATTTGGAGGGTTAGCAGGAGCATTGACATTAGGAATTGGACAGGCTGTTTTGGCAATCGGCCAGCTTATTGTATGGCAATTGCTAGGGAAACGTATGACACCTCCGCTTGCTTTAAGAGTGTTGCTTGCTATCGGAATTGTCCAGGTTTTTTGGCAGCTGATGATGTATCAAGGCATACCGCCAGCCATCGTCCAATTCTATGTCGCAAGTGAGGCTATATTAGGGATGGTGATGACATTATTTTTGTCTTTTGTCCTCTTGCCAACGCATCGCTTTTTTGTGATGCAGTGGAATATTGAAAGGTTATTGGCTTTATTTGTGATTGCAGCTACCTTGCTGACAGGGATGGCTAGTTCAACGGTAGCTTTCTTTAACATTGCACTTATCATTGGATATGTCATCATTTGCATCATGGCTGTCATAGGGGGAGTCAGCCTAGCCACAGTAGCGGCTACGGTGTTCGGTTTGGTAATAGGGATGAGCACATTGTCCTTTAGCGGCATGATTGCCTTGTACGCTGTGACAGGACTCGTTGCCGGGAGCTGCAAAGGGTTAGGCAAATGGGCAATCGCACCAGCGAGCTTTGTCCCAAGTGTTTTATTCTTTTTATATGATGCCACTTTACCGTTAGATATTGTTCATTTTTCATCTATCAGCGTGGCTGCGGTCATTTTTTTATGTACGCCTACGTATTGGACGGAGGCAATCGCGAGGTTTATTTCACCAAATAATGAACAGACTTTACTTGAAAGACAAAAATGGCTCTCCCATCATATGGCGCAATCTCTTCAGCAATTTCAGCAATTTGTCTTTTTTATAAAGGACCTCACTTTCGAACGCTTCCAACTCGTACACGATGCGAAGGATGAAGTCTTGCCGTATCCGATTTGCGCAGACTGTTATCGCTACGCCAAGTGCTGGCAAGGGGATCGTGACATAGAGCAACCGATTGTCGACTATTATGCAGCCAAGTATGCAAATAAAACCATCGCCAGTGCCCAAGGAGAGGAATTGCTGCGACGGAAATGTGTGAAGGCGGATGCATTAATGGAGCAGATTCGGGCAAAGCTCTATAAAGATCAAATGGAGCAACAGTTATTTTATGGTCGTAAAATGATTGCCACTCAGCTGCAGCATATGTCTGAGCATATTTATCATCTTTTAGATGAAATGCAAGAGGTGCCGCCATTTCAGAAAATAGAAGAGCAACTGATTCATCAGCTCCAGCAAGCTGGGTTTCCGTGCTTTCAAATAGATATTTTTAGAGATAGTACAGGAAGCCAAAAAATCCACGTAGCTTGTACAGGTAAACAGGAACAAATGACAGAGTGGGCAGAGCGTATTCTATTGCCAATCTTGTTTGAAAACTTGGCTCAAGCGTATACAGTAGAAAAAATGACGGCATATGATCGACCGTTTCGCTACATGGAAATTTTGCTGAAGCCGGCACAGCGTTTCCAATTATTGCACAAGGTGTATAAAGAGAAAAAAGGAATGGTGTCTGGTGATACACATGCAGTCTTTGATGTGCAGGAGCAGCTCGTGGCCCTCGTTTTGTCAGATGGCGTAGGCTATGATAAGCGTGCAAAAAAACAAAGCGGACAACTCGTTTCGCTATTGAAAGACTGCTTGGCGTTTATGCCGCCCGAAACAGCGATGCATACGGTGCATTATGCCTTGTCCCTGGAACAGGATGCCGATTTGTATGCCACGCTAGATTTTGCCATAGTGGATTTACAGCAGGGGACATTATGGTCATGGAAGGCAGGCAGTGTAGCGACTTATATTGTACGAGGGAAACAAGTCCTGAAAATTGAAGGGAATAGCCCACCATTTGGGTTTATGCCTGATATCCAAATAGAAACAGCAACGACGGTGTTACAGCATGGCGACCTTGTGCTCATGGTGTCAGATGGATTGTTTGATGGACAAGAAGGGTTTATGATAAGGGAAAAGGCCTTTTTAAAATTATTAAAACAGCAAAACCGTCAAAAATTAGCGGTAGATGTGTTATTGTACGATGTAATAGCACAATTTAAACAATCATTCGTTCTAGAGGATGATTGCACGTTGCTTGCTTGTCGCGTGCAACACATTCAGCCGGAGTGGTCTGTATTAAACGTAAGGTAAGAAGGTGTAGAAGTGGTCGATTTTGAACAACGAGTCGAACAATTTATAGAGCAGGAGCAGTTGTTAAGCGGGGTCAAACGTGTATTAGTCGCCTGTTCGGGTGGGGTCGATTCCATGGCCCTCTTGACCTATTTGATACGCAAGTGCCCAGCGCATGTTGAATTATTTGTAGCACATGTCGATCACATGTTACGCGGAGAGCAATCCGCGGAGGACCGACTATTTGTCGAGCAGTTTTGCGAGAAATGGTCCATTCCATGCTTTAGTATAGCGATTCCGATTGCCGATATTCTGAAACAAGGCGGAGGCAATTCACAGGCGGTTTGCCGGACGGAGCGCTACCAGTTTTTTGAGCGAACGATGCGTCAACAATCGATAGATACATTAGTGACAGCGCATCATGCAGATGATCAGTTAGAATCGCTTTTAATGGCACTGACAAAGGCAGGTACGATGAATGGTATGCAAGGTATACAGGTGAAACGTCCATTTGCAGGGGGATATGTCATTCGTCCATTTCTGATGGAAAGTAAAGAGGAACTCACCCTCTATTTACAACAGGCAAAAGTTCGTTACAGGGAAGATGCGAGTAATGAACAGGATTATTATACCCGCAATCGTTATCGTCATCATGTCGTGCCCCTTTTAAAGCAAGAAAACAAATTTGTTTCCCAGCATGCGACACAATTTTCATTACAGTTGGCACAGGACGATGCCTATTTACAGGAGCTAGCCCAAGCTATTTTTGACCGTTTAGTCACAAAAAAGGATGGAAATTATGCGGAACTTGAAATAACTGCGTTTTTAAAAGAGCCCACTGCTTTACAAAGAAGGCTCATTTTAATACTATTAAACTATCTTTATAACGAAGCAAACACGTTTCCAAGTCACACATTATGCACAGCCATTTTGAAGTTATGTCAGACGCAAAAAGGTAGTGCAATGCTATACTTACCAAAAGCGTATAAAGTGAGTAGAGAGTATGGTAAGCTGTATTTCCGACGAGAGCAAGGAAAGATGCCGAATACTATTGTTGAGCTAACGGTCAATGAATGGCAACAGTATCTAGATCTGTGTTATTATCTAGGTCATTGTACTGATTTGACGCCGGAAAATCCCGATGTTAGCGATGTATATTTCAGTGCAGCAGATGTTGCGTTTCCACTGCGTTTAAGAACACGTCAAAAGGGAGATCGTATACATTTGGCAGGTATGCAACAGCCAAAAAGGGTGTCCCGTCTTTTTATTGATGAAAAAGTGCCTCTCCCTCAAAGAGAACAATGGCCTTTACTTGTTGATGCAAACGATGAGATTTTAGCAGTAGTAGGGTTACGTATCAGCAGTAAGCTTTCAAAATACCCACGTACGACAGATGATTATGTGTTTAGAATAAAAAAAGTGGCGAATGGGCATGTTTGAACATTCTCGAGGAGGAATCAATAATGATTCAAAATGATATTGAAAAAATTTTAATTACGGAAGAACAAATCCAAGAACGAATTGCCGAACTTGGTGCGCAGTTAACAGAAACCTACAAAGATGAGTTCCCATTAGCAGTAGGTGTGCTAAAAGGTGCGGTGCCATTTATGACGGACTTAATGAAGCGTTTTGATTCTTACATCGAAATCGACTTCATGGACGTTTCAAGCTATGGTAATGCAACAGTGTCTTCTGGCGAGGTAAAAATTTTAAAAGACTTAAACACAAGTGTTGAAGGGCGTGATGTAATCATTATCGAGGATATTATCGACAGTGGTTTGACGCTTAGTTATTTAGTGGACTTATTCAAATATCGTAAGGCAAAATCAATTCGTATTGTGACGCTTTTAGACAAGCCATCTGGTCGCAAGGTGGATTTAAAAGCGGATATTGTAGGATTTGAAGTGCCGGATGGATTTGTAGTAGGTTATGGTTTAGATTACGCAGAAAAGTATCGTAACTTACCATACATTGGAATCTTAAAAAGAGAAGTTTATTCTTTTTAATTAAAATACGCAACAATTTTGTCAAAGATGGTAAGAATCGTATTTTAAAAAGTGCTTTTCTTTGTCAGTAGAAAACAACGTATGTTAAGATTTTACTTAGGGTTTTTCTGTAATGTTGTGAGGAGGCTGGGGATGAATCGAATATTTCGATACACCATATTTTATTTATTAATTTTTCTCGTGATTATCGGTATTTTTGGCACATTTAACGGTGGAAATACACCAACTGAAGAGCTGACATATCATGAGTTTTTACAAGCCCTAGATGCTGGAGAGATTGAGTCAGTAGATATTCAACCAGATAGTGGTGTATATGTGGTAACGGGCGTTATGAAGGGTGCTCAAGAGGAAGAAACATTTAATGTAAACTTACCTCAAAATAACCAGGCATTAATGGATCGCTTAACAAATTTGGAAGCGGCATATCCAGATGTACATTGGAAAAAAGCACCTGAAACAAGTGGATGGGTAACATTCTTTACGAGTATTATTCCATTTGTTATCATCATCATTCTTTTCTTCTTCCTGTTGAGTCAATCTCAAGGCGGCGGAAATAAAGTAATGAACTTCGGTAAATCAAAAGCTAAGCTTTATGATGACCAAAAGAAAAAAGTACGCTTTACAGACGTAGCAGGTGCTGATGAAGAAAAAGCAGAACTTGTAGAAGTCGTGGAGTTCTTAAAAGATCACCGTAAATTCACAGATATCGGTGCACGTATTCCAAAAGGGATCTTACTTGTAGGTCCTCCAGGTACAGGTAAAACATTACTTGCTCGTGCAGTAGCTGGTGAAGCGGGCGTGCCATTCTTCTCGATTTCAGGTTCTGACTTCGTAGAGATGTTCGTCGGTGTCGGTGCGTCACGTGTACGTGATTTATTCGAAAATGCAAAGAAAAACGCGCCATGTATCATTTTTATCGATGAGATTGATGCAGTAGGTCGTCAACGTGGTGCAGGTCTTGGTGGTGGTCACGATGAGCGTGAGCAAACACTAAACCAATTACTAGTTGAGATGGATGGCTTCGGTGCCAACGAAGGTATTATTATCATCGCTGCGACAAACCGTCCTGATATTCTAGATAAAGCATTACTACGTCCAGGTCGTTTTGACCGTCAAATTACGGTAGGTCATCCAGATGTAAAAGGCCGTGAAGCAATTCTAAAAGTACACGCACGTAACAAGCCTTTATCAAATACAGTTGATCTAGGGGCTGTTGCGCAACGTACACCTGGATTCTCCGGTGCCGATTTAGAAAACTTATTAAACGAAGCTGCTCTAGTAGCTGCTCGTAAAAATAAGAAGTCAATCTCCATGATTGATATCGATGAAGCATCTGACCGCGTAATTGCAGGTCCAGCGAAAACAAGTCGTGTGTACTCGGCAAAAGAGAAAAGATTGGTTTCCTTCCACGAAGCAGGTCACGTAGTGGTTGGCTTAATGTTGGATGAAGCAGACACAGTACACAAAGTAACAATCGTACCTCGTGGTCAAGCGGGTGGTTATGCGATTATGTTACCGAAGGAAGAGCGTTTCTTCACGACAAAACAAGAGTTATTAGATCGTATTGCTGGTCTTCTAGGAGGTCGTGTAGCGGAAGAAATCGTACTTGGTGAAGTATCAACAGGTGCACACAACGACTTCCAAAAGGTAACAAGTATTGCTCGTGCTATGGTTACAGAATATGGTATGAGTGATAAAATTGGGGCAACTCAGTTTAGCTCAAGCTCAGGTGGTAATCCGTTCTTAGGACGTGATTTCAACTCTGATCAAAACTACTCTGACCAAATCGCTTATGAGATTGACCAAGAAGTACAACGTATTGTCAATGCACAATACGAGCGTACACGTACAATCTTAACAGAGAGACGTGATTTACTTGATTTAATTGCGAACACATTAATGGTGAAAGAAACATTAAATGCGCAAGAAATCGAGCATTTACGCGACCACGGTGAGTTACCTCCAGAATCTCTGAAAGCAATGGAAGAGAATAAAGAGCGCAAAACACAAGAGGATACTCAAGCAGGAGAGCCGACTATAGAAGTGGCTGGGACACCAACGATTAATAATGACGTTGTTGGAAAAGAGTCCAACCCAACTGTAGCGGATTTACCAAAAGAAGAATCATCTTCAGAGAAGCCTAAAGGCATCGATGAAGATCGTGGATAATATTATGAATGCACAAACAAGTCAGTAGGCTTTGTTTGTGCATTTTTTTATCTCCATCATTCGTTTAAATTTTCTGAATATAATTGACGCCCCCTGCTTCTCACCGGTAAAATATGTATGATGGCTTGTTTATCAATAAGAGGAGGATGCTTATGAAATTACCCGTTGTACAATTTACAGAGGAACAGCATCAATTTCGAGCAACCGTACGGCAATTCTTACAACAACAGCAAGCACAAGGAACGTACACAACAAAATGTGATTCTTGGTTAAGCGGAAGTAATCCCGCCTTTTCAAAACGAATCGGTGAACAAGGATGGATTGGCATCACATGGCCAAAAAAATATGGAGGAGCAGAATGTAGCGCGCTTGACCGTTATATTTTAATCGAAGAATTTTTAGCAGCTGGAGCCCCGGTCGCTGCTCATTGGATTGCAGACCGTCAAACAGGCCCATTGCTACTACGCTACGGAACAGAAGAGCAAAAGCAAACCTTCTTACCTGAAATCATCAAAGGCACATGCTATTTTGCGATTGGCTTAAGTGAGCCAAATAGTGGCTCGGATTTAGCGTCGATCAGCACACGAGCAGAAAAGGTAGCTGGTGGCTGGCTTGTGAATGGTTCTAAAACATGGACCAGTAATGCCCACGATGCCCATTATATGATTACGCTTGTGCGCACAGAGCCTTTTGATGGCACTGCCAAGCATAAAGGGCTAAGTCAACTGATTATCGATTTACATGCAGAAGGGGTGACGATTAAGCCAATTCGCTACTTAACAGGGAAGCCCCATTTCAACGAAATCTTTTTTGACAATGTGTTTGTACCGGATAACAGGGTAGTAGGTGGACTTGGCAACGGCTGGGAACAAGGGTTAGCAGAACTGGCTTTTGAACGTAGCGGTCCAGAGCGTATTTTAAGTACATTGCCGTTGCTGCAAGAGCTCATTAAAGAGTTAAAGGCACAGCAAAATGAAGTAGCTTTGCAGGAAGTGGCAAGCTTAGTAGCGCGACTGTGGTCGTTACGTAACTTATCAATTGGTGTAGCTCAGGTGTTAGCGCAAGGAGGAGAAGTGGCAGTGCCTGCCGCACTCGTGAAAAGCATTGGCACAAAGTTTGAACAAAGTATCCCGGAAATAGCACGTCTACTGACAGCAACATTCCCAAGGCTAGATGCAGAAAGAGCGCTGGACCGTTATATGGCAGAAGCGATTTTACATGGTCCAGGATTCACCATTCGCGGCGGGACGACAGAGGTGCTGTATGGCATTGTAGCGAAAGGGGTGGTAGCGAATGAGTGATATGAAAGACATATTAGTAACAACCATTGAGCGTATTTATAAGAAGCATGTCACAAAGGAAGTCGTGGATGTAGTGGAAACAGGTGGCTGGGCATCTGCCGTTTGGGGTATTTTAACAGATAGCGAAATAGTGAATGTGGCGCTTGCCGAAGAACATGGTGGAGCAGGTGGCGATATTACAGACTTGCTTGGCTTGTATCATATAACAGGGAAGTATGCTGTACCGATTCCGGTTATAGAAGCAACATTGGCCAACTTAATATTGCAACAGTGCGGCGGGAAGCCAACAGCTAATAACGCCACAATTCATTTGCAAAAAGGTGTACAAATAAAGGGTGGTCAAGCGACTGCTATAGTAGCGAACGTACCATGGGCAAGGCATGTCGAAGAACTCGTTACCGTAGCAGAGATAGATAACCAACTTGCTATCATTCATGTATCGCTTCAGGATGCCGACATCACTTTACAGCAAAATCTAGCGAGTGAACCGAGGGATACAGTCGTGCTAAAACAGGCTCAGATTTTGCAACAATACCCAATCACAGCACAAAAGTGGCAGCTGTTTACGTGCTGGCATACTGCTGCGAAAAATGCTCAAATGGTCGGAGCGATTGATCGTGTTTTTGAACTTACCGTTCGTTATACAAAAGAGCGTGAACAATTTGGGCGACCGCTTCACCGCTTTCAATTAGTACAGCAGCATATTGCTCATTTAGCTGGCGAACAGGCCATGGCCAGTGCAGCGTTTGAAAACATGAGTGCTGCGCTTTTGAAAGGCACTGCGCTTGATGAAGTCGCCTATACAACGATTTGCTTAGATGAAGCTATTCGCACTGTGACAGCGTCTGCCCATCAGGTTCATGCAGCGGTTGGTGTGACGCATGAGCATCGGTTGCACCAATATACGCGCAGGCTTTGGGCGTGGCGTGAGGAAGGCTTCACCGCTAGCTACTGGAAAAAGGAACGAGCGAACGCATTGTTAACTGCAACAGAGGAAGATTTTTGGACTTACTTGACCAGCACCAAATAGAACGAGTCATGACAAGGGGGATGCAGGATGGCGGATTTATTATTTGACGTAGATGGCAAAATTGCTACCATCACACTCAATCGACCAGAACAGATGAATGCCTTTAGTGAGGAGATGATCGAACGCTGGCTTCAGGCATTAGAGGAAGTGCGGGATTCTGATACGATTCGTGTTGTCATTGTAAAGGGGAATGGCAAGGCATTTTGTACAGGTGGCGATATTAAAGCGATGGGGGAAGGGCGCGGTTTTTATGAAAGCCGTGATGATATATCATCGACAGGGCTTGCACGCAAAAATTCCTTGTGGAAAAAAATTCAGCGTGTGCCATTGCTGCTTGAAGAAATCGATAAGCCTGTGATTGCCCAAATGCATGGCTTTGCACTAGGAGCAGGATTGGATATGGCTCTCATGTGCGATATTCGCATAGCTGCCGCGTCCGCTAAAATGGCAGAGAGTTACGTAAACGTCGGCATCGTACCAGGAGACGGCGCAGCTTATTTTTTACCGCGCTTAGTAGGTATCGATCAGGCACTGGATATGCTGTGGACAGCGCGTATGCATACGGCAACAGAAGCAAAGGAAAAGGGGCTCGTGACGTTTGTTGTGCCAGATGAGGAGCTGGAGACCTATACAAAAGCCTACGCAGAAAAATTAGCGAATGGTCCTATTGAAGTGATTAAATTCGTGAAACGTGCTGTTTATCAAAGTCAGCAGATGAGTCTGAGAGCCTCGCTAGATTATATTTCCTCAGCGATGGGGCTCGTCACAGAGCTTCCGGACTATCAAGAAGGCGTGTCGGCTATACAAGAAAAACGCAAACCAAAATTTACTTAATCATGTTAAAAAAAGAGGCTATCACGTAAAGTTTAGTATACTTACGGGATAGCCTTTTCCCTATGTATTGCATCTATTATAGGCGAGTTGCTATTCTATTCAGATTGTTCTATGGTATGATTTTGTACAAATAGACTTGGTAGGTGGGGCAAATGATTTTAGTGCTGGATGCGGGCAATTCAACTATTGCGTTAGGCGTTTATCAAGAAGACCAGCTGGCATTTCATTGGCGCATTAGTACGGAACGTCAAAAAACAGAAGATGAATATGCGATGCAGCTACAGTCATTGTTTAAGCATGCGAGCATGTCATTTGACCAAATCACGGGTGTTATCATATCCTCTGTAGTGCCCCAAATCATGTTTGTGCTGGAGGAAATGTGCAAAAAGTATCTTCGTGTAAAGCCAATGATTGTCGGACCTGGCGTGAAGACAGGGCTGAATATTAAATATGAAAACCCTCGCGAGGTGGGAGCGGACCGTATTGTGAATGCGGTAGCAGCACTGCATTTATTTGGCGGCAGAGCGCTGATTGTGGTGGATTTTGGCACAGCCAATACGTATTGCTATATCAATGAAAAGGGCGAATATATGGGCGGTGCTATTGCGCCGGGTATTTCTATTTCAACAGAAGCTTTATACAATAAGGCGGCAAAACTTCCACGAATCGAAATTGCAAAGCAAGCACAAATCGTAGGGAAAAATACAGTTGCAGCTATGCAGGCAGGTGTTTTTTACGGGTTTATTGGACAAGTAGAAGGTATCGTAGGCCGCATGAAAGCACAAAGTAAAGAGGATCCGCTCGTAGTAGCCACAGGGAGCATGGCAAGCTTAATTGCCGATGAAACACAGATGATTGATATGGTAGAACCTTTATTGACACTGAAGGGTTTACACATCATTTATAAAAGAAATCAATAGAAGTGAGGAATAACAACAATGGAAGATTATTTAGTTAGAGCCATCGGATTTAATGGCCAAGTACGTGCTTTTGCTGCACGTACAACTGAAACGGTAGGAGAAGCACAACGTCGCCATAATACATGGCCAATCGTATCAGCAGCCCTGGGTCGTTCAATGACTGCTTCTGTGATGATGGGAGCAATGTTAAAAGGTGACGACAAAATGACTGTTAAAATCGAAGGAAACGGTCCGATTGGGCCAATGATTATCGATACAGATGCAAAAGGTGATGTGCGCGGATTTGTGACGAATCCACACGTCCATTTTGATTTAAATGAACACGGCAAGCTAGATGTGCGTGCAGGTGTTGGAACAGAAGGGACATTGACAGTTGTAAAAGATTTAGGTCTACGTGATATGTTTACAGGTCAAACACCAATCGTATCAGGCGAAATTGCAGAAGACTTCACATACTATTTTGCAACGAGTGAACAAGTACCTTCATCAGTAGGTCTAGGCGTATTAGTGAATCCGGACAATACCATTTTAGCGGCAGGTGGATTTATTTTACAATTAATGCCCGGCTGTGAAGAAGAAACAATTGATGCCGTTGAAAAGCAATTAGCAAGCATCGAGCCAGTATCGAAAATGATTGAAAAAGGCATGACACCAGAGGAGATTCTGGCTGCCGTATTAGGTGAAGGCGGCGATGTGAAAATCTTAAGTTCAATGCCTGTGAAGTTCCAGTGTCAATGTTCTAAGGAGCGTTATGGTGCAGCAATTATGGGGTTAGGTGTGCAGGAAATTACGGAAATGATTGAAGAACAAGGTTCAATCGAAACACAGTGTCACTTCTGTTTGGAAACATACGATTTTTCGGAAGCAGAATTGCAAGGGTTAATCGATGAAATCAACGCACAATAAACAGACAACACCTACACCAAACCAACCATTACTAAAAAGACGCTTAAAAACAAAGCCAGCTTTAACAGTTATGGCGATTTTATTATTAGGTAATTTATTTTGGTTTATATTATGGTTGTGGCCATCTAATGACCGTGGCGACGAGGAAATCGTTGCTACAGTCGATGGTGACGACATCACTAAGCAACAATGGCTTGCTAAAATGGAAGAGCTGTACGGCAAAGAAACATTGCAGGATATAGTCAATGAAGCAGTAATGGAAAAGGCTGCTAAAAAATACGATATAGAAGTGACAGATGAGGAAATTGATTTAGAATTTGCAATGATGGGGTTAAATCAAGAGGCAACAACGTTAGAACATCTAACGGAGGAGCAAACACGCCAACAGATTCGTTCACAGCTCATTCTAGAAAAGGTTTTATCAAAAGATATCATCATTGAAGATGAACAAGTTGCTACATACTATAAAGAAAATGAAGCTTTATATAATATTTCTACCGCCTACCGTACGAGTGCGATTTACTTAGCTTCTGAAGAAGAAGCACAAACGGTTGCACAAGAGCTAGCAAATGGCTCTGATTTTGCCGTGCTGGCGCGTGAGCAATCAACAGATAGCGCATCTGCTAGTTTAGGGGGCGATATTGGCTATATTACTGCTACGCAAGAATCGATCGACCCAGCAATTCGAAAAGTAGTGGGTAGTTTGCAAGTGGGAGAAACAAGTGAACCGATTCAGTTAGAGGGCGGTCGATTTGCCCTTGTCCATCTATCGGAAATCAGAGAAGGTCAATCTTTCACATTTGAAGATGTAAAAGGACATATCGAACGTGAGCTGGCAATTGAGCAAATAGCGGCAGATGTAGCACCAGAAGCATTTTGGTCTGAATTTAATACAACATGGTTTTATGATGAAACGAAAAAATAGCGGGGCAACATGCGTCGCTATTTTTTAAGATTAGTAGTCAGAAAATTTATTTAGATTATTTAGTTGAGATTTATTGACAGTTATTTTTTAAATTGATAAGATACAACTAATAAGAAAACCAATTTACTAGGTAGGAATTAAAAGGAGAGGTTATAAATGGGTAAATTAGCAAACTCTGTAGCGGATTTAGTGGGGCGCACGCCAATCGTGAAGTTAAACAAAGCAACAGGTGAAAATGAAGGTACGGTTTATGTAAAATTAGAGTATTTCAACCCGGGTTCCTCTGTAAAGGATCGTCTGGCATTAGCGATGATCGAAGCTGCCGAAAAAGACGGCACATTAAAACCAGGTGGCACAATCATTGAGCCAACTTCTGGGAATACAGGTATTGGTCTTGCAATGATCGCTGCTGCAAAAGGCTATAAATCTATTTTAGTAATGCCAGAAACAATGTCACTAGAACGCCGCAACTTACTGCGTGCTTATGGAGCAGAGCTAGTATTAACACCTGGTCCAGAAGGGATGAAAGGCGCCATTGCAAAAGCTGAGCAATTATCAGCTTCTGAAGGTTACTTCTTGCCACAACAATTCAAAAATGAAGCAAACGCAGAAATCCACCGCCTAACAACAGGTCCAGAAATCGTAGAAGCTTTTGAATCAGAAGGTTTAAAACTAGATGCATTCGTAGCGGGTATCGGTACGGGTGGTACGATTACAGGTGCTGGTGAAGTGTTAAAAGAAAAATTCCCAGAAATCGAAATTATCGCTGTAGAGCCAAAAGATTCACCAGTTCTTTCTGGTGGTAACCCAGGTCCGCACAAAATCCAAGGAATTGGAGCAGGTTTCGTACCAGATGTATTAAATACAGAAATCTATTCTTCAGTGTTCCCAGTGGACAATGAAGTGGCATTCGAAAATGCGCGTAAAGTAGCACGCGAAGAAGGAATTTTAGCTGGTATTTCTTCAGGTGCCGCAATTTATGCAGCAATCGAAACAGCAAAACGTTTAGGTAAAGGCGCGAATGTATTAGCAGTGGTACCATCAAACGGTGAGCGTTACCTATCTACTCCTTTATATCAATTCGAAGACTAATCCTCTTTATAAGTAAACCGTCCTGGAAGTGTGTGCTTCTGGGATGGTTTTTTTGTTTGAAAAGTGTCATATCGCCGTGCTACTTCTTACTGACAAAACAAGAACCTTTTCTGATCCATACCGCTCTGATTTCTGCTTTGTTCTTACAGAGCAATACCACACCTGCTTTTAGAGGAAAAGATGGTATACTGTATACGCCTTATTTAAAAAGCAACTCTGTACTAAAGGAGAAAGTATATGGCTAAAAAATTCGAACCATTGACAATAAACGGCATTACGTTAGATTATTCAAAAGAAACATTTATTATGGGAATCTTAAATGTCACACCGGATTCATTTTCAGATGGTGGACAGTTTCATACAGTAGAAGCTGCGATTGTGCAGGCGAAAAAAATGGTGGCAGATGGTGCCAAGATTATCGATGTGGGTGGCGAATCGACACGTCCGGGCTATACGCGTATTTCTGATGAAGAGGAAATCGCGCGGATTGTCCCTGTAATCGAGGCACTAGTACGTAAGGTACCAGCCATTATTTCAGTCGATACGTATAAATCAGCAGTAGCGCGTGCAGCTGTAAAGGCTGGGGCGCACATCATCAATGATATTTGGGGAGCAAAGGCCGACCCGGAAATGGCAAAAGTAGCGGCAGAGCTTGAGGTACCAATTATTCTAATGCATAATCGTCAGGATAAGCAGTATACCGATTTTTGGCCGGAATTTATCGAAGACTTACAGGAAAGCATTCAGCTTGCACGGGCGGCTGGTGTACCAGAAGAGCATATTATTTTAGACCCGGGCATAGGTTTTGTGAAAAATTTAGCGCAAAGCATGGAAACGATGCAGCGTTTAGATGAGCTGGTGGCATTGGGATATCCGGTACTGCTTGCTACGTCACGCAAACGGTTTATCGGTACAGTACTTGATTTACCGGTGGATGAACGTGTGGAAGGAACAGCTGCAACATGTGCGTTTGGCGTAATGAAAGGCTGTCACATGGTACGTGTCCATGATGTAAAAGAGGTAGCACGTACGGTGAAGATGACTGACGCACTAGTAGGAAAATTTATCGTAGAGGGCGAATTAGCGCCGAGACATTAGGAGAGAAAGCACATGGATTATATTCATTTAAGAGATATGCAGTTTTACGGATATCATGGAGTACTAGAGCAGGAGACGGTTCTTGGTCAACGTTTCCGTGCCTCGGTATCGTTAGCCGTTGACATCCAGCAAGCGGGCCAAACGGATGAACTGGACAATACCGTGAGTTATGTCGGTGTCTATG
This sequence comes from Lysinibacillus odysseyi, assembly GCA_014595895.1. Classification (GTDB taxonomy): domain Bacteria; phylum Bacillota; class Bacilli; order Bacillales_A; family Planococcaceae; genus Lysinibacillus_B; species Lysinibacillus_B odysseyi_A. Next base: position 91,522 of record JABUKB010000008.1, read on the forward strand.
ATATTTGTAAGGAAGTAATCGAAGGCAAACCATATAAATTGATAGAAGCTGTTGCAGAATCAGTAGCAACAAGTATTTTACAACAGTATAAAGGACAAGTTTTTGGTTGCCGCGTGGAAATTATAAAGCCAGATCCACCGATACCAGGTCATTATAAAGAAGTAGCGGTAGAAATTGTGCGAGGTACATTTGTATGAATACAGTGTATTTATCCCTCGGCACCAATATAGGTGATCGTGAAGCAAATTTAAAACTGGCAGTAAAATTACTGATGGAAATGCCGGGTATTAACGTGAAAGCCGTATCTTCTATTTATGAAACGGCACCTGTTGGCTTTCTCAATCAAGCAGCTTTTTTAAACATTGCAGTAAGGTTAACGACTGCATTGCCTGCAGCGGAAATGCTATCCGCTTGCCAACAAATAGAATCAGAACTCGGTCGTGTGCGTGAAATTCGATGGGGACCTCGAATCATTGACCTTGACATTTTGCTATATAATCATGAAAATATTGAAACGGAGAGCTTAATTGTGCCGCACGAACGTATGTTTGAACGTGCTTTTGTGTTAGTTCCTTTACTGGAAATCGCAAAGGAAGATACAGCACAATTGCTACGTGCACAGCAAGCACTTCAATCGATGGACTTAAAGAAAGAAGGCGTCGTGCAATGGAAGCAGAGCGGTACGGCAGAAGAATTCGTGCGTTCCGTAAATTAAAACGACTGCAACAAGCCCAATTAGCCAAACAAATTGGCATGTCGACAACGATTTTAGGAAGAATAGAGCGAGGCGAAAAAATGCCTTCTCCTGAACAGCTCCAAAAAATTGCAACAGAATTGCAAATAGATATAAAAGAATTAAAAGGTTAATAAGAAGGAGGATATGAGATGACAACCGAACAAAAGCCGTTCCAAATTGCGGATATTGTCATGGACAACCGTGTGGTGCTAGCTCCGATGGCTGGGATCTGTAACTCGGCTTTCCGCTTAACGGTCAAAGAATTTGGCGCAGGCTTAGTATACGCAGAGATGATCAGTGACAAAGCTATCAATTTCCGCAATGAAAAGACAATGAATATGCTGTACATCGATGAGCGTGAAAACCCACTGACATTGCAAATATTTGGTGGCGATAAAGATAACCTAGTCCAAGCGGCGAAATATGTAGATAAAAACACGCCAGCCGATATTATTGATATCAATATGGGTTGCCCAGTCAATAAAATCATCAAATGTGAAGCAGGGGCGAAGTGGTTACTGGACCCTAATAAAATTTATGAAATGGTATCAGCTGTAGTCGATGCAGTGGATAAACCTGTATCCGTAAAAATGCGTATCGGTTGGGATGACGCACGGGTATTTGCTGTAGAAAACGCACAAGCTGCTGAGCGCGCTGGTGCTGCTGCCATCGCCATGCATGGTCGTACACGCGTGCAAATGTACGAAGGCAAAGCAAACTGGGATGTTTTAAAAGAAGTAAAAGAAAATATCACGATTCCATTTATCGCAAATGGTGACGTGGAAACACCACAGGATGCAAAGCGTATTTTAGAGCATACCGGTGCTGATGGGGTCATGATCGGTCGCGCTGCATTAGGAAATCCATGGATGATGTACCGCACAGTGAAATATTTAGAAACAGGCGAATTAATGCCTGAGCCATCCGTAGCGGAGAAAATCGATGTATGTTTATTGCACTTTGAACGTTTGGCGGCACTGAAAGGCGAAGTAGTGGCTGTACGTGAAATGCGCAAACATGCTTCTTGGTACTTAAAAGGAATCCGCGGTAACGGTAAAATCCGCAACGCTATCAACCAGGCAGAGACAGAAGCGGAGTTACGTATGCTCTTAACAGGTGTAGTAGCAGATTACGAAGCACTTGCTGAAAGTGAAGCACAAGCAGGTATTGTATAACTTCTTCTAGCAGGTATGTAAACAGCGGCTGAAAGAAGTAATCCGTACGTGACTATGCCTCGGCATAATGGATAAGATAGGAGTGTCACTTTGGTGGCACTCTTTTCGTTTTATCCCGCATTAGCGGGTAGTAAGACTCCCGCCTCTAGGCTTAAGAAGGGCGAAAAGGATAGACGGGAGATCAACTACCCGTAAAAGCCCGATTGGTTCAACTAACAATCAGTGGGGATAAAGAAAACCCCCACTGATTGAAGTTTCACTTTATTTTACTTAAATCATCCGAAACAGATGAATACCACGCAGAATTTGTGTACAATAAGAAGATATGAAAAATTAGCCCCGCCAAACGTGCGGACATTTTAATTAGGGAGTGACAAACGTGTCAAACATCGAAGAATTAAATGACCAGCTTTTGGTTCGTCGCCAAAAGATGACTGATATTCGTGAAGGCGGACTGGACCCATTCGGTAGCCGTTTTGAGCGCACACATTTATCAAATGAAGTAAAAGCAGAAAACGAAGAGTTTTCAAAAGAGCAATTAGAAGAAAATCCGCGTGAGGTTGTCATCGCCGGTCGTATTATGACGAAGCGCGGTAAAGGAAAAGCTGGTTTCGCACATGTGCAAGACTTAGGCGGTCAAATTCAAATTTATGTACGTAAAGACGCAATTGGTGATGAAGCGTATGAACTGTTCAACAAAGCAGATCTTGGTGATATCGTTGGAATTAAAGGGAATGTATTCCGCACACAAGTAGGAGAGCTTTCAGTAAAAGCGACTGAGTTCACATTCCTAACAAAATCATTGCGCCCAATGCCGGAAAAATTCCACGGCTTACAAGACGTAGAACAACGCTACCGTCAACGTTACCTTGATTTAATGACAAACGAAGAGAGCAAGGAAACGTTCATCGTGCGTTCTAAAATCATCCGTGCTATCCGTAATTACTTAGATAACAACGGTTATTTAGAAGTAGAAACACCAATGCTACACACAATTGCTGGTGGTGCAGCGGCTCGTCCGTTCATTACTCATCATAATGCATTAGATATGGAGCTTTATATGCGTATCGCAATCGAGCTTCACCTAAAACGTTTAATCGTGGGTGGCTTAGAAAAAGTATATGAAATCGGCCGTGTATTCCGTAATGAAGGGATTTCAACTCGTCACAATCCAGAGTTCACGATGATTGAATTATACGAAGCGTATGCTGATTATAAGGATATTATGGACTTAACAGAAAACCTTATCGCACACGTAGCACAAGAAGTATTAGGCACAACTTCTGTACAATATGGCGAAGACACAATCGATTTAGCAGTAGGCTGGAAACGTGTACACATGGTAGATGCTGTTAAAGAAGCAACAGGTGTAGACTTCTGGACACCGATGTCAGTGGAAGAGGCACGTGCATTAGCTGCTGAGCATGGAGTAGAAATCAAACCTGCACATGAGGTGGGTCATATTATCAATGAATTCTTCGAGCAGAAAGTAGAAGAAACATTGGTACAACCTACATTTGTAACAGGTCACCCAGTAGAAATCTCACCGCTTGCGAAGAAAAATCCAGAAGATGAACGCTTTACAGATCGTTTCGAGCTATTTATCGTTCGCCGTGAGCATGCGAATGCCTTCACAGAATTAAACGATCCAATCGATCAACGTGAACGCTTTGAAGCGCAAATGGCAGAAAAAGAAGCCGGTAATGATGAAGCACATGAAATGGACAATGATTTCATTGAAGCATTAGAATACGGTATGCCGCCAACAGGTGGTTTAGGTATCGGTATCGACCGTCTAATTATGTTATTAACAAACTCAGCGTCAATCCGTGATGTTTTATTATTCCCAACAATGAGACACACAGCTAAATAATTGGTTAACAGGAGAATCCATGCGTCTCAAGCATGGATTCTCCTGTTTTTGTGTGGGGAGAGCGATTGGGAATAGGATGACTTAATAATGATGCCTGTATATTTTCACGATTCACTTTGCAATTTCAGACATCGTGATGCTTTTTTGAATAGGAAATTTTGATATAAAGCGATCTATAAGAAAAAAATAATGAATTTTACTTAAACAAGCGGGCGCAATTCTTAAATAATTGCGCTCTTTCTTTGTGTATTCGACCAGGATGAGGAACGTATGAATGTAGAAAAGTCATTAAGAATATGAAGAAATATACTCAAACTAATGAGCAGTATAGCTGTACAAATCAGGAAAGTATATTTCTTTTATATAGTCGTATACTTAAATTAAAAAAGGAAAGGTACTAAGCTGTAGAAGAATAGGAGTTCAACATAGCAATTGCATATTATTTTAAACAGCATATATATTTTTAATTTTACTTAGCAAATAAGAAACAACAGAATCCGAATGGTAGAGATATTCTAATTGTACGAATCCTGCAAAATACGGTTTAGTAATCTTGATAAGTGCCAGCTAATAAATTGTCAATTGTTGATGGGCGCCCTGTCAATGTAGTCCATGATGTTCATGGCGCTGCTTTCTTCGATTACATTACAGAATTAGCTAAAAAAGCTTAATGACTAGAAAAGTACAGCATAGACACTAACAACTTAGAAAGAGGAAACCTATGACAATCAAAAATCGACTTAAAATTATGATCTTTCTCCAGTTTTTCATTTGGGGATGTTGGCTAGTTACACTTGGTTCGTACATGATCAATACATTGCATTTTTCTGGCTCACAAGTGGGGGCGGTGTATGGCTCATCTGGGCTTGCTTCTCTTATAATGCCAAGCCTTGTAGGGATTATCGCTGACCGATGGGTAAAAGCGAATAGAGTGTATGGTGTTTGTCACTTTTTAGGTGCGATTTGCTTATTTATAGCTGCACGAACTTCAGACCCAACCATTATGTTTTGGGTGATGTTTTTTAACGCTATATTTTTCATACCGACAATTTCATTATCTTATACCATTTCCTATATTGGTTTAGAAAAAGAAGGGCTCGATACGACGGAAGAATTCCCAGCCGTTCGTGTATATGGAACAGTTAGTTTTATTCTTGCTATGTGGATCATTAGTCTTGGTGGATTTGAATTAAGCAATATTCAGTTATACATTGCGTCCGGGGCTGCCATTTTACTAGTACTCTTTTCATTTGTACTGCCTGATTGTCCAACATCAAGTGTGAATAAGGATAAGTCATTGGTAAGCCAATTAGGTCTCGATGCTTTTGTCCTGTTTAAACAAAAGACAATGGCCATCTTTTTCTTGTTTGCAATGCTGATAGGTGCTGCGCTGCAAATTAATTTAGCATTTGCCGACCCGTTCCTTCATGATTTCGCACTAAATCCTGACTATAAAGAAAGTCTTACTGTGAAATATCCGGCGATTTTATTATCAATTGGACAATTTTCAGAAGTAGTCTTTATTCTTGCCATACCATTTTTCTTGCGTAAATTCGGGATTAAAACGGTCATGCTTTTGAGTATGGCGGCTTGGACATTGCGATTTGGTTTATTAGCCTTTGGAGATCCAACTGGATTAGGGTTTATCTTATTGCTATTATCCATGATAGCGTACGGTGCAGCGTTTGACTTCTTTAATATTTCTGGATCGATGTTTGTAGATAAAGAAGTGGATCATCGAATCCGTGGGAGTGCTCAAGGCTTATTTATAACAATGGTGAACGGACTAGGGGCTTATTTAGGAGCTGTGATTAGTGGAAGTATAGTGGATTCTTTCACAGTGGATGGCGTAAAAGACTGGCAGAGCATCTGGTTGGTTTTTGCAGCCTATACCATCGTTCTTGGAATCGTTTTTGCGATAATTTTTAAATATAAGAATAACCAGGATACAGTGAACCATGTAGAAAAAGCTAATTGACCTTTATGATTTAAGGTCAAGTTAGAATATGGGCTATAAAAAAGCAGTCAATTTCTCCTTCTTTGGAGAAATGCTGCTTTTTAACATTGTGGCAGATGACATTTACATATAAATTCTCCTGTTTTTTATGGAAGTGAGGAACTTCAGGAAGAGCATAAAGAATTGAAGCAGCGCTCATAGATATGGGGGAGAGGTGAATTGGTTTCCTCTGAAAAGAATAATGCATAACGATTGCCATATTAGATGTAAACAAGAACTAAAATAATGTGAATAGAAGATTTTTTAAGTTAATGCCATTTTAAAAAGAAACGCATATAGGAGCATAACTATATTCGTATTTATAGATATAAGATGAAGATTAATGAGTGTTATGTAAGGTTTGTACACGTAGTAACATGATGAATAGATAGAAATTAACATATTAAAAAACGACAGTACATATTTAAAAAGAGATTAGAACTTAACAAGATGATTTAAAAAGCGTAAGACACCCTTTGCTTTAGTTTAGAAACTTTTCAAGCGATAGTAACATAAGCAAAAGCTCTACTATAAGAAAGAGATGCTTAAAAGACTAGTGGTAGGATATTAAATAAAAAATTAATATTTTTTTAATTAAAGTATTGCGCGTAGAGAATTATCGTGATATATTATTACAAGTCGTTAACACGACGTTGAAAAATAGTTGCTTTAAATCTTTTAAAAGCAATAGAATACAAAAGTTACTATTTAAAAAATAGTTACGAAAAAACTTTCGAAAAAATGTTGACATAGACTTCTGTAAATGTTAATATTAAAAAGTTCGCTACAAACGAACAACATGAACTTTGAAAACTGAACAAGTAAACGTTAATTATACAAGTTTGAGTGATGAACTCAAACACTTAAAGACTTCAACTTCGGTTGAAGCGCTAGCAAAGCAAATGAGCTTTC
>JABUKB010000009.1 GCA_014595895.1 Lysinibacillus odysseyi
ATCTACTTCATATTCATCATAGGCATACTCATAGATTGGCGTAGGTTTGTTTTCTACTAATGGTGTTGGAATTTCAGCCCAAGTCCAATCCGTTTCAGGCATCCCCATGGCAAAGCGACCTGGCTGGAATGATAAATAGAGCGGTTGATATTCATTCCAGTTATCGACTGGCACATACCCGTAACTATTCTCATAAATATGGCTTTCAAGATAGCCGGATAGAATACCAGTTGGTTCCTCTAGAATATGAAAATCATATTTCATCCAACTAACCTTCGATGGGCGCAGATGGGTAAATGTTGTTAGCTTTTGCGGGGCTATCGTTTGTTTTGTCGTTGCCAACTGAGCCGTGGGTACATAGCCTCGTAAGGAGCCACTTGTCACATAAGACCAACCAGCAATTTGTGAGTATTCGTATACTTCTGCGTTCATCCCCAGTGTCCCTGTACTTTTCCCACTAGGACTTGCAATATTTCGTAATGTCACATTCGCTTTCGTATATTTTTTCGTTGATTTGGGAGCACCTATGAAATTTGAATTGACATAACCCGTAACATTCCCGTATTGAACAAATGACCAACCGCCACCAACTGACCCAAAGTCTTCGACGATCATATTATATTTCAATGTCGCAACCGTTTTTGTTTTCATAGTCGCTGTATCTTTTACAACTAAACCACTTTTAGAACTTGCGATTTTAATTGTACTTTTAGGTGTGACAAGAGTAGCAGTCGCCACATAACCTTTTTGGTCATTTGCTTGCACATAAGACCAACCACCAGCTACTGTGCTGAACTGCGTAACCAATGTACCCTTAGGTAAAGTGGACACCGTTTTAGCACTTGGACTTGCTGCTGTATAAAGCAATGTTTGAATTTGTACTTGCTTCACCTCCCGAAATGATGAAGCTTCTGTTTCTGTGGTCAAAATAGATACGAGTATAAATAATACTACAATCATACCGAAAAACAATTTCTTCAAATGATTTTCCTCCTAATTTCCCACATCTTTATAATGATATATTTACATATTTTTTAAAATACAACATGATTATACCAATTTTTATTAAAGAAAGGAATTTTATATTTTAATATAACGAAATAGGATTAATACAAGAACAGTAAAGATGTACATCTAATATGATTGGTGGAATTAACACTCAAGAATGGTGCTTACACACTTTTAGTAAAACAAATCTGGATTTGGCAATAAAAATTGGTTCTTACGCTTTTTTATTGAAACTAAACCTCAGTATGTATGAAAAGTTTTTAAAATTATCCCAAAATGATAATCACCAATAATATGTCAATTGCTTTTCTAATAGGATGACATTAGCACGACTATCCAAAAATCGCTTTTCAGTTTTTAATTGATTTACCTTTCCTTCGGTATAGCCATTAGTGTAAAGGTAATAAAATGCATTAGTCACCGCCGCACAATCTTGATGAAGACGAACCACATAATGATAAAACAGTTGCTACTTATTTTGTTTTTGTTGATTCATCCAATCCTCAAATCGTTGGAAGTCTAATAATGCTATTATTAGGCAGAATGTTTGAACAATAACATCGATTTTTTTTAAAATAGGATATTTTTCGAATGTTTAAGGAAGGCACTCTTTTTGCTCTATTGTTAACTGAGCTTCAAGTTTCCATAAGTAATTAACAATTTCACTTTTTTTCACAGTGTGTTACATCAGTGGGGGGTTTTCTCGTTTGCGCTTCCGAATAGTAGCAACTGTATTTTTTATTTAACGTAGAAAACACGATAACTCCCTAACATATTGAATTAAAAGTATTCTAAATATCTGATTTTAAATATTTTCTACTAAATCAGCACCCCAAGAAGTGCCACCATCTGTAATCCTCAATAAAGTATTTGCTGCAGTTGTAGAGTTAATTAAAGGAATAGCCGTTGCGTCTACAATTTGGGATAAATCAATAGCAATTGTTTCAGTATGGTCTGGACTTGTTGTATCTTCTAATGTAAATACAATAGTACCACCAGAGCTTAAGTCAGTAGCAACCGCTGCAGATGTTACCACGTTATTTGTGTTTATAAAGTTCCACTTCTTAAGAAAATTTGAACCTGTCTTAAATTTTGTTCCATCAATAAAGCTATCTCCATGTGCTGTTACTGTTAATGTTGTTGGTACTGGACTAACTGCTCTTACTTTTGCTAATTGTCATCCGTTACATCTATGATCCTCGCTGCTCCATAGTCAGCTTTAGTTACTGGTATTTTTTCATTTTCTGATGTACCTGTATCATCTACTACATCACCTTTGATAACTTTCGCTAATGCTACTAACAGATTTTATGCTGTTTGAATATCCGCTTGTAACCCAGCTTTTTCTGCTACTTTTTCACCTACTGCAGTAATCGCTGCTTGATTTACTCTGTCAGCTAACTTTGCAAGAAAATATGCGTGGTTTGAATACGGGCTTACTGTTGATCTTATACATAATTATAATATAAGCTTATTTTTCTATTTGATTCGGTCTCATAAACAAAAGAAAACCCCATAGAGATTTATCTACGGGGTTTTCTAATTATGAGTGTGGTGAGAACACCTACATCATTAGAATACTATTATTTAAGACAAAATTATTTTACATCTACAGTAACTGCAGAAGAAATAGTTTTAGTAGTATTATCAGCTAAAATAGCTGTAAATTTGATTAAAACAGTACCTTTTTGTCCTTGTGCTGTAGTAGCTAACCCTGTACCAGCAGTAGTTTCTAATAATTTAGCTGTGCTAAATGCGCCAAAAGCAGTAGTTAGAGCAGCATTAGAATCACTAGTTAGACTAGCAGTAAATTTACCTAATTTAACATCGCCTGCAGAGAATTGAGCGTCATTATCTTCATCTAGGTATAAATCACCTTCAGTAACAGTTTGACTTACACCAGCCTTATCATTTGCAATAATACCTGATGTATTTTCCGCTAAACGCACTTTAGATTGAGAAGCTCTAGTTAAAATCACGCCATTTACTACATCATCACCAGTACTTTTAACTGTATCTAATACATCAAATAGGTTAATAATTTCTCCAGAGTATCCAATTGTTGGAACAGACTTGAAGTTAATTGATTGAACTTCAGTTACATTTTTCGAAACAGTTACAGTCAATCTATCAACAACTACACCTGTTGCATCTTTAACTAATACATCTGTGCTACCTGCTTTTAGTCCTGTAACAAAAATTTGGTCATCATTTGCTGAACCTGTGATAATTGCATTTGCAGTAGTTGTAGATGCAGTACCTAACGAGCTTGTTCCAGTATTGTAGAATTGTGCACTAGCAATTGTCCCGTCAACTACTTCAACTTTATAACCGTTTAAATCTTGTGCACCAACATATTGATTTGAATTATTGAATTTAGAAAGTTTATATGTTACTGTTTTATCTTTTGTATTAGCAACATCTAAAGCATTATCTTCAGATTGATCTTTTACTTTAACCAGTTCTAATTTCTTAGTTGCTACTGTATTCGCTACTGTAGAATCAATAAATAATGAACCAATTACTTTATTATTTTTATTTTCACGGAAAATTACTGTTTCTTTACCTGATTTAGCAGCAGTCACAGTGAATTTTTTAACCCCAATAGAGTTAGCGTCATCTGTATCAATATCTAAAGTAACAATTGGAGTTCCATCTACAGTAGGAATCTCTTCCACGATTGCACTGTTACCAGTAGCACCAGTTACAACTGCGAATGGATCACCATATTGGTCAAAAGTTTTGAATTCAACAGTAGAAGATCCACCGTTAACAACACTTAGAGTTGATTTATCTGTTGTTACTTTTGCAAGTTCACGAGCTTTACTTGCTACTGTGAATGTAAATGCTTTTTCAACTGTTCCAACTTTCACAGTGATTGTAGCCGTACCATCACCATTAGCTGTTAAAACACCATTAGAAGCTACTGAAATAACAGCTGGATTAGATGATTTTACGTCAATTGAAGCGTAAGGAACCGTTGATTCAACCCCATTAACATTAGCTTTTAATTTAGAAACAGAAGCTGATTCACCTACGACTAAAGTTGTGCTATTTAAAACATACTCTGTACCTGTAAATGTTGTATTATAAGTTGCTGAACCAGTTCCACCAACAGCAAACTTCACATCATTGATACTAGAAGTAGCAGCATCTATATTAGCAATTGTAATTGTTTCTTTAGTAGAAACCATTGAAGTACCATCTTTTGAAATAGTTACTTGTACTTCATAATCACCTTTTGTTAAACCTGTTCCTAATTTACCTGATGTAGAAGATGCAACATTAGGATTTGGTAATGTCGTAGGAGCAAAGATATTAGCAGCAGTATTGTTTTTAGGATCAATTGCTGTGAAATTCACAGAATATCCAAGTGCTCTTAAATAATCAACATCCGTATTTTGACCATTTAATCTAACTGTTACTTTTTGGTCTGCTCTATCATCATCAAATGTAGCCTTAACAACAGTTACTGAATCTGCTTTAAGTGTATATTTAACTTTGAATTCTTTGTTACCTACTTTTGCAATGTACTCTACGTCTGGTAATAATTTTCCAGAAATAGTTACCGTAGCTGTTTTTCCGTCTGCAGATGCTGTAATTGCACTTACTTTATTACCATCAAATGTAACTTCTTCTGCTTTTAAATTTTTAAGACCTGTTCCTGTTAACTCAAGAGTTGTAGCGTTAATCGCACTTACTGAACTTACTTCTACTGGTACTGTAGCATCAATTGCGTCTTGAACTGCTTTTGCTGCTGCTTTACCATCTGTAACTGCTTTTGCTGCTGCTGTTTTTTGAGCATCAGTTAAATCAGTGCCAGCTTCTTTTACTGCGTCTTCTAAAGCTTTAACCGCTTTAGTTAAAGTATCTACTGCTTTTTGAGCCACTGCTGCATTTGTCGCTGTTACTGTGCTAGCTGCTGGTAAAGCTTTAATAGCTTCTTCTACCGCTTCGATTGCACTGTCTACCGTTAGAATTAAATCAAGGTTTTCTTCAAGGATTGGTGCTGCAACATAGAAGAATTGTGCAAAGTGTACACGTTTAGCAGTACCTTCTGGGTTGAAAGTTGATACTTTCGATAAGCCTAAAGCATTAGCAGCTAATACTGCTTCTTTTGCTTCAGCTTTTACTTTGTTGATATCTGCTACGTTACCTTTTAAACCTTGCTCGTCAGCGATTTCTTTTAACGTTTTACCAGTTGTTACCTGGAATACACGGTCTAATACTAAAGCCATGTTTTGACGAGTAAATTTACCTGATGGATTTAATTGACCTAAATCGTTACCATTGAAGATACCAAGGTCACGTACTAATAATGCAAGACGTGCAAACTCTGCATCTTTACCGTCTACATCGTCAAATTGTTTTACGCCTTCACTCGCTTCTAAGCCTAAGCTTTCTAAGTAACGACCGATGATTAATACTGCGTGCTTACGAGAAACATCACCTTGTGGGTTGAATTTACCGTCAGCTCCAACAATAATCCCATCTGCTGCTAAATCTTCTACTAATGCGATTGTATCCGCATCATATCCAGCCATATCTGAGAATGCTAGCTCATCTGCTGATGCTACAGGTACGATTGCTGACGCTACTAAAGTAGCTGTTGCAGCTGTTGCTACAAACTTTTTGTATTTCTTTGGTTGGTTAGCCATTGAAAATTTCCTCCTTGAAAGTCAATATAATGATAGTTTAAGACACATTACCTATGTAGGATGTAGACACATTACCTATTAGGGTGTTTTTAAACTAGGTACAAACTAAAGTTTATTAGTATATATTTGGTATGTCAATTGTTTTTTACCATTTCTTTTAGAATACATCCAATAAATGAGCCTTTTTCATCCATAATCATTTATTGTTAACACTTTCCTTTTATGTATAAATATTGGTAATAATAAAGGGAGTCCGCTTTACGTCCTAATAATTTTCATCATTGATTATTTTATTATGAGTTAGTAATTAGTAGAACAAAAGAAGAGCCAAGCAACGATATGCTTGGCTCTTCTTTTCGGGCTACCAACCGATTTTTCCTTGCAGGGAAAAATTTCTCTTTTATCTAATAAGAGGAAATCCTACTACGGACAGTGTAACACCCCTCTAAAAAAAGAACAATAAAATAATTTCATTTTTTTAATTAATTTCATTTATTTCCTTTGATTACGTGCCACTTCCAGTAAAAATAATGGCAATTTGATTTGGCGTTTAATCCGATGCGGCTCTTTTAAGAGGCGGTAAAACCATTCCATTCCTACTTTTTGAAATGCCTCTGGTGCACGCTGGACATTGCCAGCCAGCACATCAAATGATCCCCCGACTCCTTGGTAAATCGTCGGGTGAAGCTGATTGCGGTTGGCGTTAATCCAGTTTTCCTGCTTTGGAGAACCCATCGCAACAAACAGTAAGTCAGGCTTGGCTGCGTTGATTTTGTCGATGACTTTTTGCTGATCTTTTTCGTAGCCATCCTGTGTGCCTACGATTTGAATGTCCGGATATAATTCTTTTAATTTTTCGGCAGCTTGATCGGCAACACCCGGTTTGCCGCCGTATAAAAAAATTGGTTTTTGGCGCTTCGCGGCTTCTTCGCATAGGCGCATCATCATATCGACACCTGTTACGCGGGATGTGATGTTGCCTTTTTGAATTTTTGATGCAAGAATCACACCAATGCCATCTGGAATTTGGAACTCGGCCTTGTTCAGAAGTTCTTTTAATGCGGGGTCTTCCTTTGCTTTGATAATCTTTTCCGGATTGATGGCTACGATTAATGATTTCTCCTGTTTTTCAATTTGAGCGAATACTTTTGGGAGCAGCTCATCATAGCTTTCTGTATTGACTTGAATGCCCAAAACTGTTTCCTTCATAGTTTATCTATTCCCTTCTTTCAAAGGAAAAGCAGCGCGCTTATTGCACGCTGCTTTCCGTCATTTTTAGTTTCTTTGCGTCACCTAATAAATGGAACTCAAAACCAGCTGTTTCCCAATTGTGTCGATTTAAGCAATTTTTTGCATCGAAGACAATTTTATGTTTCGCACGGATTGTTGTTGGGTCAATCGTTTTGAATTCATGGTGATCTGTTAAGAATAATAGGATATCCGCATTGGCCGCTTCCTGGAAATCCTGCGTTTGTGTTACGTGTTTATTTTCTTTAATATGCGGATCATATGAAATCACGTTTAGTCCTAAATTTACCAACTCATCAATCACAATTGTCGACGGACTTTCGCGCATATCATCAATATTGCCTTTAAATGCTAGTCCCATTACACCAACTGTTGCGCCAGCAATGCCCGCTTGATTTAAAATAGCTTGTACACGTTGTGCAGTGTAGCTTGGCATCGAGTCATTTGTGTTACGTGATAGGTGAATAATTTGTGCTGTTTCTCCGCCTAACTCCACTAAGAACCATGGATCGACGGCGATACAATGTCCTCCTACCCCTGGACCTGGGAAATGGACATTTACGCGTGGGTGATAGTTCGCAAATTTAATCGCTTCCCAAATATTCACATCTAGTTTTTCAGCCATTTTTGCCAACTCATTGGCAAATGCAATATTGACATCACGGTACGTATTTTCCATGACTTTTACAAGCTCTGCTGTTGTTGCATCTGTTAAGTGGATTGTGCCTTGTACAAATACTTCATACAGTTCTTTTGTCATTTGAGAAGATTTTTCGTTAATGCCGCCTACAATACGGTCATTTCTAATCAACTCTTCGAATACCTTACCTGGGATGACACGCTCTGGCGAATGAGAAACAAATAATTCTTCTCCAATAATAAGACCAGACTTCACTAGTTCCGGCAGCATTACGTTTTCTACTGTTTTCGGCGGCACAGTCGATTCAAGTACCACTAAATTGCCTGGCTTTACATACGGTACAATAGAAGCTGTCGCTTGACGAACATACTCTAGGTTTGCGGTATTATCCGGGTTAATCGGTGATGGAACCGCTACGATAAATACATCTGCCTCTACTGGTGTTGTCGAAGCTGTCAGGAAACCTTCGTCTACCGCCTTATTTAAACGCTCTTGCAAGCCATATTCCTCAATATGCAAATGTTTTTCTTGAATACTTTTTACAGCAGCTGGGTTGACGTCCACGCCGTGTACTTTTATGCCGTAGTTGGCAAACATTACTGCCGTTGGAAGACCAATATATCCTAGGCCAACGACACAGATTGATTTTGTCATGTTGTGACTTCCTTTCATCTATAAAAAAACTACCTATTATATTATAAAACGTCATAAAACTACAATAGTTCCTTCCCTACTCGCCTAAGCAGCAGGTAGCTCTTGAAAAGAACTATACTATAGTATACAACTTTGAACGAGAATCGGGAAGAGGGGGATTTTTCAGTTTTGTGTCTATTAAAAAATACTTGTTCCTCTACTGGTAAGTTGGAGAATGTGTATTGTCGGGAAGTCATATAAAATAAAAAGAGCACTTAGAAAGATTTTCCTTCCAAGCGCCCTAATCATCAAATATCATCACATTGCATATCCTCCATTTAATCGCTCCTTCTGCATCATTAAGGCGTAAAATAATTCTTCGTTACGCTCCGCCAGTGCTGCATCGATTAAACGTGATAAATTATCTTCTTCTAACACTTGGATTAGTTCTAAAATTTCCTCATCCTTCACTTCCTCTACCTCCTCTGATGGTTTATGAGGGATGGTCACATTAGAATTTTCGATAATCGGCATTAAGTGCTCGTGTACATTGGAAACAAGCAGCAGTTGATATAACGGCAAACGGATGAAGCGGTTTCCACACTGGAACACAAAGACCTCGGACAGGTTTTCCACTTGCATTGTTGTCAAGTCAACGGTAATTTCTTTGCCTTCTATCGGTATAAAATGATATATTTCATCATCTTTTGTAATGGAAAAATATTGATATGCAAATACAAGGCGTAGTTTTGTTCCTGCTACCTTTGTATAAAATGGCTTCATATATTGAACACTAATCATGCAAATAACCTCCTTCATTTAAAATATTCGAAGTCGTATGATTTTAACACCAATTTTAGGATGTTTTTAACAAGTCAAATTTGTCTAATTTAAGTAAAAATTTGTATTTCTTTCTGATTAGGGTTAATTTATAACTATTATGCCCGCAGTTTACCGTTTTCAAACTTCGGATTGCGGAAACCGTAAAAAATGTTTTGAAATTACACATAAGCTCGATTGACGAGGTGCATCCTTGTCAATTTTTTTGTCCTGTAGTTTATTCACCCCGTTGGCACATTTTCACGCTATAATAAAAGGAATGACTTTTTTAAGGAAGTGACTGTATGAGCTTATCGATTCCCGTCGTTGCGAGGGATTATGCCGATTTCATTAATAAAGAGCTGGAGAATTTAGCACGCGGATTGAACCCTGCTTCTGTGGAGGATGCGGAAGCAGTGCGCCGCGCTATTTTTTCCGTGCGCAATAAAGCTGTATTATTTGAGCGCTATAATCCAGCGACCAATAAATTATTTTCCGTTGTTCAGGACGTGAAGCCCGCCGAAGTAACGGTCGATTTCAACTCACAAATCATAGAGTGTACCTGCCCTCAGCCGTTATGCCGCCACAAGTTAGGAGTACTGCTTGGGATGTATCAATATTTAGGCTCTGTGCAGGAATGGCGGGCGCAGTGGGCTGGACAAAAATCGGTACAGCTGCAAACATTAGCAACGGAACGCACTCCTGAAAACTGGGGACAAATGGTAGACCAAGTCATGGATCATTTACTGCCGAAGGGACGCCGGATGGAAAGCTATCTAGTGAGCAATTTACTGGAAAATGCCCATACCAAATTGCGGCGCTACACCCCGCTAGAGCGCGAATGGCAGCCTATTTACCGTCTATACATCGAGCTGGCTGTGCTCAATCACATTTGGGCGCATTTTCTTGCGACTGACTCCCCCATCCATTCGGATTATTTTGAGTACGCCATCGATCGCCGCTATACCATTATGCAAAGCTATATCGAGGATTTGGATAAATCGCGCTTATTTGCGACTGATCCGTTTTACGATGCGATTCAGGAACAATTGCGCCAATTCGTGCAACAGCCGACTGGATGCACAGCCATCCGCCTGCAAGTATACTTGGACTGTTGGTCTTCGTTATTCAACGATACGAAACGTGCGCAGCATGAACTGCATGCATTCACAGAAAAAGAATCAGATATTCCAGTAGAGATTTTGCGACTAGTACCAGAAATCCTTTTGAAAAAGCAAGCACCTGCGACAGCAGAGACAGAACATGTATCTTTCTATACCATGGTCGCGGAATTCGCTCTTTCTCTTGGCGCTGTACAATACGCAGAGCAATTGTTGAAGAGATTACTGCCCCATTTGAAAGCATTTATTGCAGAAAAATTACCGCCACAGCAGCGACCGCAATTTATTATGCATATCCATACTTTGTATACACATATCGATTTGCATGAGAAAGAGGAAATGCAATTATTCAATGCATTCGGCCGGCACGGGGTACAGCCTTATTCCATGTATTTATTGACACGCAAACGTTTTGAGGAGTGGACTGCACTGCAGTTATTGTATCCGTCATCCATTCCGTATTTGGAGGCAAATGGCTTAAAGCAAGTGTTAACCGAACAGCCAGAAGCCTTACTGCCTCTCTACCATAAATATGCCATGCAGGAAGTCGAGCAAAAATCACGGATGAATTATAAACAGGCCGTGCGCATTTGGAAACAAATGAAAAGCGCTGCCAAAAAGTCGGGGAAAATGGCTTATTTTGAAGACTATATCGAGACAGTACGCAGTAAATTCAAACGTCTGCGTGCGTTGCAAGAAGAATTAGAAAAAGCAAACTTAAGGGGTGACCAGTAATGATGCCATTTATAAATACACTCCGCTTAAAAATAGAACCCATGCACCCAGGGTATTACTCCCTGTTGCTCCTCAACCAAGACGGTAACATTTTAGCCGCAGATACGTGGGGTCCCTTGCTATTTTATAAATATGAAGCAAACTTTTACGGGTTAACAGCAAAATTAGATGAACGTGACCTGATTATCAGTGCAGCCAATTTCCTTGATATTTTATCGCCGACCTATCGCCATCCTTTTTTGCAATTGGAAGGCTATGATGTCCAGTCTGTCGAGTACCTTGCTGAATTTGAACGAGCAATGCCTCTTTGGCACAGCGAGAACCTTTGGCAGCATGCTTCCCTGTCCGAGGAAGGTGTGCATTTCGAACAAGAGCCGCTATTGGAGCAAGCGGTGATGCAGCGTTTAGCAGGCGCTGGCTTGACAATGGAGGATGTCCCGTCTTTACTGCCGTATTTTCAAAATGGTGGCTGGCCATTGCAAACAAGACGTATGGCTGGGAATGTGCAAGTGGCGTTACGTCTGAGTGAACCGGTGGAAGACGAGGAAGAATGGTATTTGGAAACGGTACTTATTGCCCCTTCTACAGCGAAGCACTGGGTACCGGCAAAAGGAAAGCGTCAATTACCAATTGAACTAACCCTGCCAGCAAAATGGAAAGACTTAGCGCCAGATATTGAAGCATTGCAAGACCAGATGGCGAAGCTTTTGACATTGCCAAGTCACGCCCCATCCGCTACCCAGTTCTTTTTTATGCCATTAACGGATTACGATGTGCGTCATTTCTTACAGCATGATTTAGCGAAACTGCAGGCAATGGGCTTTGAGATTATTTTACCGGCATGGTTAAAAGATTTGAAGCAGTCGAAAATGCGGGTACGTGTCAATGCAGGGAATGCCTCTCCAACGAAAACAGCCGGTCTCAATGATATTTTAACGTTCCGTTGGCAGTTTTCGATGAACGGGCAGGAAGTGACTGCCGAGCAGTTCCGGAAAATTGTTGAGGAAAAACGAGAATTTGTGCGAGTAGGCGCAGAATGGTTCCGAATCGATGCCCACTGGCTGACAGAGATGCGCCAGCTGATGGAACAAGCAGAAGAGGAAGAATGGACCGTACGCGATTTATTATTCCGCGAGCTTCCAGAAACCTTAACGGCACCCATTGAAGATGAAGACGATGCGGAGCGAGACAATCCTCTCTTTGCCTTTGAGATGCAGCAATCCCTGAAACATTATTTAGAGCAGTTGCAATCAAAGCAAGGTTTACCAGAAATCCCTCCTCCTGCTAGCTTGCAGGCAAGGTTACGTCCGTACCAGCAACAGGGCTTTGAATGGCTGGCTTTTATGCGCGAGCAGCGTTTTGGCGCTTGTTTGGCGGATGATATGGGGCTCGGGAAAACCGTGCAGCTGATTTCGTATATTTTATATACAGTCGACACATTGAACGTCACAGACCCCGCTATTGTTATTTGCCCGACATCTGTACTTGGAAACTGGCAAAAGGAGCTGGCGCGCTTTGCTCCTACCTTACAGGTTTACACACATTACGGTGCCAACCGGGTAAAGGAGGAAGCGTTTCTGGAGATGATTGTTCGTGAGCGTCCGCATATTATTTTGTCAACGTATGGTACGATTTCGCAAGATGCCGAGTTTTTGCAGGCTATTCCTTGGTCAACGGTAGTACTCGATGAAGCGCAAAATATCAAAAATATGCAAACCCTGCAATCCCGTTCAATACGGAAATTAAAGGGCGAGCATCATATTGCCTTAACCGGGACACCGGTGGAAAATCGTCTTTCTGAGCTTTGGGCTATTTTTGACTTTATGCATAAAGGCTATTTAGGCAGCTTTGGTAAATTCCAAGAGCAGTTTATCATGCCAATTGAAAAGGATGAATCGGAACGCCATAAAGAAGTGCTGCGCATGAAAATCCGCCCGTTTTTACTGCGCCGCACGAAGCGTGATCCGGATTTGATGCTGAACTTGCCCGACAAGCAGGAAATGCAGGAGTTTTGTCCGCTGACAGTCGAGCAGGCCGCGCTATATGAGGGGTATATTCAAGATACGATGGCTAATTTGGAGCAGCTAACAGGCTTTGAGAAAAAGGGTCGCATTTTGAAAATGCTCAATAAGTTAAAGCAATTATGTAATCATCCCGCTCTTTATTTAAAAGAGCCTTTTGATGATGCAACAGTAGAAATAGAGCGTTCATTAAAAGTAAAGCGTCTCGTCCAGCTAGCGACAGATATCGTGGCGAATGGAGAGCAGTGCTTAATCTTTACGCAATACATTGGGATGGGGCAACTGCTGCAGTATCTCTTTAGAGAACTGTATGAGATTGATGTGCCGTTTTTAACGGGAAGCATGCCAAAACAGCAGCGAGACCGCTTAGTGGAAAGCTTCCAGCAGGGTGAGTTCCCGATTTTCTTATTGTCGCTGAAGGCAGGTGGAACGGGCTTAAATTTAACAGCCGCTAACCATGTGCTCCATGCTGACCGCTGGTGGAATCCTGCGGTGGAAAATCAAGCGACTGACCGCGCTTACCGGATCGGTCAAACGCAATTTGTCCAGGTGCATAAGTTTATCACGATTGGTACAGTAGAAGAAAAAATCGATAAAATGCTGTCGATTAAATCCGCCTTATCGGAAGAATTAATCCAGTCCAGTCAATGGCTGACACAGCTTGATGATGCGGAATTAGTGGATTTGATGATGTTGGATACAGCAGCGATTCAATAGAAAAGAGAGGGAGAGTCTTGTTTGCTCGGTTAGGCACAAGACTCTCTTTTTAACGGTTTTTGCGATATTCAGTTGTAAGTTTGAGTGGAATGTGTTTGTATATTTTTGTAGTTTGATAGACAACATATACAAAGGAGAGCGAATTTGTTTACTTTGATACGGTCTTTCTTGTACAGCCTTCTTACCTGTCATAACGAAAACATCTCTTTTTACCTTCTAGCATTTGCGTATTTTATACTGTCACCTTGTCCTCACCAAGAATCGATTCTTCAAATTCCTCATCCTCCTGAAGAATTTGAAATTGTTCTTCTATCCTGTCATCTGGATAGACCAATTGCTCTACCGTTTCGGCAACTAGCTGATCAGCACGCTGTTTGAGCGCAAAAAATCGGATATCATCTACTACAACTTCTGTAGTATATACTTTCATATTGTCTCGACCTATATAGGATCTCGATTGCAAGCGACCATTGACACCGATCAGAGAGCCTTTACCACAATATCCGGCAATCCGTTCAGCCAACCTCCCCCAAGCAACACATAATAAGTAATCTGCATCTACACCACCTTGACTATTTCGATAGTTGCGATTGATCGCAATGACAAAACGAATGGTTACTTTATCGGTCCCTACTTGTCTTAACACGGGATCCTTCGTCAGGCGTCCGACTAATCCGACTTGATTCATGTACTCACCTCCTGTTCTTGGTCTTATCATATGACAGCGACCGCTTCGCAGGCAAAACGCCTAAACGCAAAATTGGTCACTTTTCTTGTGGATAACTGCCTTTTCCTCTGGAATCTGGCATGCTTGGAAAAATATTTTTCAGGTATGCGTTGATTTTATAGTCTTTGGGGGCATTTCAAGAATTGAATTTTGGCATATGTTATAATTTTTTATAAAAGACGAGGTGAGAGTGTGAAGACGTTTAAAATGCTGGAGTTCGAATATATAGCAGACACGGCAAGGCAGTCCATTCCGTTAATCGATGGGATTCTGATCAATCAGGAAAATAGCCATAAATCCTGGATTTTGGAGCTTTATATAGCCACTACATATCGGTCATTATTTGAGGAGCTACTGGCAAATAATACAGTATTTGAAGCACAAGTGGTGATTTCCTTCCCGGACAATGAACCTGCCCGCTTTACATTGGTGGTGTCAAAAATTCAGGATATCCGCGGGAAGATTTCCGTGTTGTGCCGCGGGACATTGAAAGCCCAGCGGAAACGCTATGCCGAGGGGCTTTTGCAGCAGTTATTAGCAGAAGGTGTGTCTGTTGAGGAATTATTGGCTCGCTTTGAACAAGGCATGCGGGAACGCCCAGCTTTAAAAAAGCATAAATAAAAAGGTCGCAATCTCTGCGACCTTTTCATTTATTCGACTACTCTGTTGTTATCGCGGCCATCTAAACCGTTTTCCATAATGCCGTCTTGATCATTGACGAAAGGACGGTTATTGTCATTCACACGGTTATCATTGTCAATGATGCCGTCGTTATTGTCAATGATGTCGTTGTTATGATCATTGACACGGTTGTTATTGTCGTTCATGCCGTTGTTATTGTCATTGACACGGTTATTATTATTGTTATAACCGTTATTGTCATTGACACGATTATTGTTGTCATAGACATTGTTATCGTTGCGATCCGGCACGACTAAATCCGTAGCTTCATCCATGGCGTTGTCATTGTCATTATTCCCGTTCCCGCCGTTGCAGGCTGCCAATGTCATACTTAGCATCAGGATAGCAAACCATTTCCACATAAAAAAACCTCCCTTCTCCAGTACTCATTTGTAGAGTGCCCGAGAAAAGAGGGTGTTATCCTAATATTACAAATCTATTTTAACTGCTTTTTTAAAAGTTGCTCCACATACGCTGCTTCCGCTTTGCAATCGTATGTGTAATTCGTGCCTAGCTTTTTTTGCAGCTTTTCAATAGAATCAATTTGCTTCTTCGTAGGCTCTTCACTCAATATTTTTTCTACTATTTCGTTAATTTTGGCAGCAAGCTCTTCGTGAAACTCAGTACTCTCGCGTACTTCTTGCGGTATTTTGTCATACCAGGCTGCATTTTCCTGTACGTATTTTTGCCAGCTTTTCATAAAGTCTTCCATCGAAAACTGATTTTCGTCCCAGGCAATACTTGCTAAATACGATTCAAAAGCAATAGAAATAGAACGAGTAATGCTGATTTTGACGCCCGAAGATAATTCCTTATACATCTATTCAACCTCCTACGTTGAAAGCCAAACCTCCTGGGTTGTGAAAATAAAATTCAACCTTTTCATTTTATCTCGTTTGTGAAAAAAATGCAAACTAAGGCTGAACAGGTCCTAATGCAAACAGGATTTCCGTTTCACAAACCAACTCGCCATCAACTGTCGCTATTCCTTTTCCTTTACCCATTTGACCGCGCAATTTAATAAATTCCACTTCTAATCGCAGCTGGTCGCCTGGTACCACTTGTTTTTTGATGCGGCAATTATCGATACCCGTTAAAAAAGCGAGTCTCCCTTGGTTGCCTTCCGCTTTTAATAAAGCCACTCCCCCAACCTGTGCAAGCGCTTCAATAATTAGCACGCCTGGCATAACAGGATAGTCGGGAAAATGCCCGTTAAAAAACTCTTCATTAATCGTTACATTTTTTATACCCACTGCTCTTTTTCCCTCTTCTAGCTCTACTATGCGATCCACTAATAAAAAAGGATAGCGGTGTGGTAAAATTTCCTGAATTTGTTGTGCGTTTAGCATTATATTTCCCCCTCAATTACGTTTCTGAAACCACTGACACTGAATAAAAACAGCAGAGAGAAGCAATATAGTTATTACTCCTCTACGCCATTTATAATATCCAGAATATGCTTCCATGTTTCCCATTTGAAAACATCGAGAGCGGTTCCATCACCTATCACAGAATAACCAATTATCAATCCAAGTGCTATTAGGATAACAAATAACAGAACAACTAAAATGACACGCAACCAGATCGGTAATAGACGCAGTCGTTCACGCTTTACTGGTTCTGTCTCTTGCTGCTCGTTAGTACGTGTAGGTTCTTCTTGATTTTCTATAAGTAGTTGTTCATTCGTCATCGTTATTTCTCCCTAATGTCCTTATCGGATGCCATTAATTAATCCTAGCATTTGATCCGCGATTGTCACAGCACGTGAGTTGAATTGGTAAGAACGCTGTGCTGCGATTAATTCTGTCATTTCTTTTGATACATCTACATTTGATTGCTCTAACGCGCCGTTCTGTAAACGAATAGCGTTACGGTTTCCACCCAATAAATCGGTTAAAATATCCGCTTCTGTTAGGTTCATGGCAGCTAAATTATCCGGTAACTTCATATACGTACCGCCATCTAACTGTTCTAGCATTTGCGGTTTATCAAAGCGTGTTACAGCCAAGTCAAACGAAATAACCTGTCCATCTTCATAGGTTACATTTAATGTGCCCGTTTCCGATACAGTCATACTTGTTGCACCGTCCGGGAACGCAATCGGCTCGTCCGCTGCAGAAAGCACAGGATAGCCATCGCCATTTACAAGCAACACTTGTCCATTTTGCTGCGGCGACATATACAGATTTCCTTGTCTTGAATACACGGTTGATCCGTCATTCATAGCAATATTTAAATATTGATTCGGTTCTGTAAACGCGATATCTAAATCACGATCCGTTATTTGCAATGAGCCTTGCTTTTCGTTGGACTGAATTTGGCTGACATGCGCTCCTACACCATAGCGAATTCCTACTGGTGATTGACGCAATACTTTGTCTAGCTTGTCGTTATTAAACTGCTGATACATCAGCTCCTGAAAGTTCGCTTGCTTCGCTTTATAGCCAACTGTATTGCTGTGAGCGATATTATTGCTGATAGTATCGAGCTGTGTTTGGAGTTGTGTCATTGTGTTGGTAGCTGTTATCATCGTACGAATCACGCAATCGCCTCCTATACTCTACCGATTTCTGTTACGGCTTTTTCCATACTTTTATCATATGCTTGAAGCACTTTTTGATTGGCTTCGTACGCCCGATAAGCTGTCATCAATTCTGTCATCGATTGGGATGCATCTACGTTGGATGTTTCTAAATATTTTTGCTGCATGCCAAATGTAACACCTTCTGTTTCAAAGGCTGACGGCAATGCTGCTCCCTCTAGCATCCGGTATAAACCATTGTCCTGTTTCATCAAAACATCTGCATTAGCTGCAAAAGCAACGCCCAATTGCGCCACCTGGTTGCCGTTTTCATCTGTAATCGTCCCGTCTGCTGCTACGGAAAAGCTATCATTTTCCAGTTGAATTCTCTCGCCGTTGCGATCTAGTACATAAAGTCCCATCGCTGTCACTAGATTCCCTTCACCGTCTAATGTGAAATTCCCGTTCCGTGTATAAGCTTCCTGACCGTCTTCATGCTGTAAACGGAAAAAGACCGTGCCCGCATTGCCCGAGGCTTCATCTATAGGCATATTCCCATCAATTAACGCCATATCTGTTGTTAAATCGGTTTGCTGTAAAGAGCCTTGCGCAAAATTCGCTAACGTTTCTTGCAAATAAATCCCTGTATTCAGTTCACCGATTACGTTTGTTTGCAATAAGTTCAAGCCTTTTTCTGTCGGAACTCCATTTGACGACACGGCAGACAGCAGCATATCCGGAAATGAGCGAACAGTTGACTGATCCGCTTTAAAACCAGGTGTATTGGCATTGGCCATATTATTTGTTAGGATTTCTGTTTTACGTTGCTGGGCAGTCATGCCTGACATAGCTGTATATAATCCTTTAAACATATTTGCTCCCCTCGAAGGTTAAATTTTTGACGCTACACGATCAATATTATCCAGCATAATACCTGTACCAATTGCAACGCAGTCCATAGGATTTTCTGCGATGAAAACAGGTACCTTTAGCTCTTCCATCAAAAGTTGATCCATACCATGCAATAGCGCTCCGCCGCCTGTAATAATGACACCACGGTCAATAATGTCCGCAGATAGCTCCGGCGGTGTTTTTTCTAATACATTTTTTGCCGATTGTACAATCATCCCCACCGATTCATGTAGCGCACGTGCTATTTCTGAAGATTCAATTTCAATCGTACGTGGCAATCCCGTTACCATATCCCGTCCGCGGATATCCATTTTTTCATTGCGTCCCGCTTGCGGAAATACCGTACCTATTGTTATTTTAACTTGTTCTGCTGTTCTTTCGCCAATAAGTAGCTTATATTGCCTTTTTATGTATTGTAAAATATCATTATCAAATACATCGCCTGCTACTTTAATGGATTCGCTTGTGACAATATCCCCCATGGAAAGTACCGCTACATCTGTTGTACCGCCGCCGATATCTACTACCATATTACCGCTCGGCTGGAAAATGTCCATCCCTGCACCGATTGCCGCCACTTTTGGCTCTTCCTCTAAAAATACTTTTTTACCGCCCGATTTTTCTGCGGCTTCGCGAATCGCTTTTTGCTCTACGCTTGTAATATTTGTAGGACAGCAAATTAAAATACGCGGTTTTGCTAAAAAGCCTTTTACGTCCAATTTATTTAAAAAATAGCGTAGCATTTCCTCCGTTGAATCAAAATCTGCAATTACCCCATCTTTTAACGGACGAATCGCTACGATATTTCCTGGTGTACGTCCTACCATTTGGCGCGCCTCTTCCCCAACGGCCAAAACTTTATTTGTTCTTTTGTCAATTGCTACTACTGAAGGCTCGTTTAAAACAATGCCCTTCCCCTTCACATGAATCAGTACATTTGCTGTACCAAGGTCGATTCCAATATCTTTAGAAAACATGTGTGTTTTATCTCCTTCCCAACTCTTCCATCAAAACACGTGACCATCTCTATTTATCTAGAATATTCTATCATATCCATAGGGTAATTACACTTATATTTATTAGTACGATTCCTTGAACTTGTCATGAAGCCAGCGACACTTATGAACTAGTTTCTGCATAATAACCACAAAAAAACTGTTTCTTTGTGATGTACACTTAGAAACAGTTTTTTCGTAATGTTATTGGAGTTATTGCTTGGATTGCCATTTTCGTCGAGTTGCTTCTCCTCCACGAAGATGCCTGACAGACTTATGATAAGCAAGTATTTGTTTGACTTCTGTTGAAAGCGGCTCATTGACTTGTGCGAGTCGCTCTGTTAAATCCTTATGCACAGTACTTTTTGAATATCCTGTTCGTTTCGCAATGGCACGAACAGTTTCTCCGGTTTCCACTAGCAGCTGCCCGAGTTTCACGCAGCGATGCTTTATATGTTCATGCACGCCCTCGTCCTTTCGCTCGCGTGTTTGTGACAGCTTATGCACATTTCGCGAGCGTTAGAACTTTTAGAATGCAAGAAGTGTATTTGGATTAACCGGTACTCCTTCTTTCAGTACCTCAAAATACAGATGGATACCGGCCGATGGATTCCACTCGTTTTGTGTCGTCGTAGCGATCGGATCTCCTTGTTTCACTTCGTCCCCTTGTTGTACAAGGATATCATGGATAGATGTGTATTTCGTTTCGTATCCATTTGGATGTTCAATCGTAATCGTATTGCCTGTGAATGCATCAAGCTTTACGTCTGTCACTGTACCGCTCATCGCCGCCAATACTTGGAACGGCTCTGAATTGATAGCAATCGAGATACCTGTCGATGTAGCAAATGTTTGATTAAATACGAGCAAGGCCTTTTCCTGTGTAGCTGCGTCAGCTTGGACATCATAATAGTCCTGCAGCACCTTGACGTTATTCAACATGGCTTCATCGAATGGGAATTTCATTGATTCTTCGCGTGCAGTCTGTTCAGTTGGTGTTTCTGTTTCGACTTCTTGGGAAACAGGTTGTAATGTATCTGTTTCTTCAGTTCCTGCTAATAAATTGTACGTAATAAGTAGTCCCATGATTAAAATTGCAATAGCACCGTAGACTGCTGGCCAAAACCATTTTTGATTGGCCAATGTTTTTGGAGAAGTTGGTTGTTTATCCTCCTGCATAGTCATCACCTCAAGTGCAGTGTGGACAGGTGATGCTTGTTTTAAACAAATTATTTCAAATTTTTCACTTTTTACAATGAAGTTCCTCTATTTTGGTACTAGGATAATAGTGAGCAAGAATGTCACTCGCCTTTTCCTGCTGATGCGCACGCTCATTTGCCCCGTATTGGCTCATACCGACGCCGTGGCCGTATCCATGAGTTGTAATATGGATTTGTTCATCCGCGCTCACAGAGAGGCTAAAATCGGTGGATTTAAGCGATAATTTCTCCCGAAACTCACGACCGGTAAAAGATTTGTTGTGAATTTGAATAGCAGATACGCGTTTCGTAGAATTTTTAGTAATGCGGGCATTCTGAATATGTTGTAATGTGAAATTTGTTTGCAATAATTGATTCATTTCAGCGAGGGTAAATGTTTTTGTATCAACGTATTGTTCAGGGGAAGGAACCGATTGCAGATAAGCTACCTGGCTGCCGCTGTAGTTTTCAGCAGATTCTGTCTGACCATTCGAAGCGGCATGAAACATTGCGCTAATCGGCTGGCCATTATACGTTAGAATTTGGTTTGCTGTTTCGAGGACGGCTTGTTCGAGCTTGTCTTTGTAAGCAGGATCGATATCCGTTGAGTAAACTTGGTGAGCAGTCGTCGTTTGAATGGGTTTCTGTCCGTAGTTGGTCTGATAGATGGCATAGGTGCGCGCAGCAATAGCCTGGGCTTTTAGGGCTTCTAAATGAAAGCTAGCAGGCATCTCTCCGTTGATGACACCTATAATGTAATCCTCGAGCGGAATGGTAGTTTCGCTATTAGCAATCGGAATTTGAAAAACACACGCTTCTTTCCCTTTTTCTTTTTCTTGCTTTTTCCATTGCAAAGGCACCAAAAACAAAAGCAACAAGACAATAAAAATCAACATGTATTTTTTCATAACGCAGTGTATGAGGGTTGTACGAGGAAAATGAAAAAAACGCCAGGATTGGCGTTTTTTTATAAAGGTATATAAATGCTAGAATCTACATAATTTAATATTAAGCCGAAACTACTTGTTCATTTACTGTATCTTTGTCTGTTGTTTTCTTTTCTTCATCTGCTATACGTGAAATCTTTGCTCCTAGAGCAGCTAGCTTTTTGTGGAAATCTACATAGCCACGATCTAAATGATGTAATTTAGTGATACGCGTCATGCCTTCTGATACTAAGCCAGCCAAGATCAGTGATGCAGCTGCGCGTAAATCTGTTGCAGCTACTTCCGCACCTTGAAGAGTAGCGCCCCCTTCGATAAATACAGAGCGTCCTTCTATTTTTGCTGCGGCATTCATACGACGGAATTCTTCTACGTGCATGAAACGGTTTTCAAATACAGTCTCAGTAATGATGCTCGTGCCTTCAGCCGTTAACATAAGTGCCATTAACTGCGATTGCATATCCGTTGGGAAACCAGGATGTGGCATCGTTTTGATATCTACCGATTTTAATGGACCATCTGCACGAACGCGAAGTCCTTCTGATTCTTCTGTAATTTCGACACCCATTTCGCGCATCTTCGCAATCAAAGCTGTCATATGCTCAGGGACAGCATTTTCGATGAGGACATCGCCTCGTGTAATCGCTGCCGCTACCATGAATGTCCCGGCTTCGATACGGTCCGGAATAATATGATGTGTCGTACCGCGTAAAGTTTTGACACCTTCAATACGGATGGTTGCTGTTCCTGCACCGACTACTTTCCCGCCCATCCCATTGATGAAGTTCGCTAAGTCAACAATCTCAGGCTCTTTCGCTGCATTTTCGATAACTGTCGTTCCTTCTGCTAATGCAGCAGCTGCCATAATATTTTCCGTTGCGCCGACACTCGGGAAATCTAAATAAATATTCGCGCCTTTTAGACGTCCTTCTACTTTTGCTTCTACATAACCGTGACCAAATGAAATTTTAGCGCCCATTGCTTCAAAGCCTTTTAGGTGCAATTCAATTGGACGAGAGCCAATCGCACAGCCCCCTGGCAATGCTACACGCGCAAAGCCGTTACGTCCCAATAAAGAACCCATTACTAAAATGGATGCACGCATCTTACTCACAAATTCAAATTGCGCCTCGCTCGATAAGTTCATCGATGCATCGATAATCATGTCATTTTCTTCTACAACATAATCTACCTTTGCATTTAAGCTTTTTAATACTTCTCCTATTGTCGAAACATCTGCTAAATTTGGTACATCTTTAATAATGTTTTTTCCTTCTGATGCTAATAAAGTCGCTGCTAAAATCGGTAATACCGCATTTTTTGCTCCTTCTACCTTCACACTGCCTTTTAGCTTCTGACCACCAGTTACAATGATTTTATCCACACTTCGTCCCTCCGAATACAATGTTACGAAACTGTTCTTCTAATTTATTTAAAAGTTTTATAGTCTTAGTCATACAAACAACCTAATGGTACCTTGGATGCTGTATTTAAACAAGCACCCAAATTACTATTTTAAAGTATTTCAATAAAATTATCTACCTTTATCATACGCACAACATGTATTAATTGTGAATTTCTGCAGAGTTACATATCCATGAAATATACCGGAGCATATTTGTGCCTAGATTCGGCCAGAAACCTATCTTTTTTAGCTAGCTTTTATCCATTCATGAAAAACAAAAAGGTTGGCATCCATCTATGCCACCTTTGGAAGGGGATCCCGTTGGTGAAAAAAGTAAGAGCTAATATTTTACTTACCCCATATCCATAATAATGCAAACTTATTTTTTATTTCCCAGGAAATTATTAATATTGTAGCGACGAATATCTGTGTATTTTCCCCTACAATATTATAATCATTAGAATAAGTAGGGGAGCTGCTGGGACCAGCCAGAAAAGCTGATGAAGAAGTTGGCTACCGTAGATCCGATGGCAATGCTAAATAAAATATAAATAATTTGAATTTGAAATGTTTTTCCTTTTTTAAAGATTTGATCCAACCGGAAAGCTTGCAGTGCATAAAAGGTAATGCCAATAAAAAACATATGCGCTAAAATGCCGAATAACGCTTGCTGTCCTAACTGTGTATAGATTTCCATTTCCTCTTCTCCTTTCATTGATGAAAAAAGAGCGGACAACGAGTGCCCGCCCTTCAATATTAAATATTACCCTCATGAACTTTGATACGATTAATCGCACGTTGTAACGCTAAGTTCGCACGTTTAAAATCAACATTATCTTGTTTCTTTTGAACGCGTTGCTCAGCACGCGCTAACGCTGCTTTTGCGCGAGCAAGATCAATTGAGCTAGCAATCTCTGCAGAAGGAGCTAAAATTGAAATTTTATCTGGACGCACTTCAATAAAACCGCCGCTAATAGCTGCAACCTCAGTTTGTCCATCTGCTTTTCTAAGCTTCACTGCACCAATAGTAAGTGGAGCTACCATAGGAATATGGCCTGCTAGGACACCCATTTCTCCTGAAGTTGTTTTGGCGATTACCATTGTTACTTCAGCATCGTATACCGGGCCGTCGGGAGTTACAATATTGACTGTTACTGTCTTCATCGATTTTCCTCCTCGCCGCTAGAATTAAACCTCTACGCCCATGCCTTTAGCTTTTTCAACTACTTCGTCAATTGAACCAACTAAACGGAAAGCGTCTTCTGGTAAGTGATCCCATTTGCCATCAAGGATTTCCTTGAATGAACGAACAGTTTCTTTAACTGGTACATAAGAACCTTTTTGACCAGTAAATTGTTCTGCTACGTGGAAGTTTTGAGATAAGAAGAACTGGATACGACGAGCACGTTCTACTGTCTTTTTGTCTTCATCACCAAGCTCATCCATACCTAGAATCGCGATGATGTCTTGTAATTCACGGTAGCGTTGGATTGTACGTTGTACACCTGTAGCCACTGCGTAATGTTCTGGACCAACGATTTCTGGTGACAATGCACGAGAAGTTGAAGCTAATGGGTCTACCGCTGGATAGATACCCATTTCAGAAAGTTTACGCTCAAGGTTAGTTGTTGCATCTAAGTGGGCGAAAGTTGTCGCTGGAGCCGGGTCCGTATAGTCATCGGCTGGTACGTAAATCGCTTGGATAGAAGTTACAGAACCTTTGTTTGTAGATGTGATACGCTCTTGTAATTTACCCATTTCAGTAGCAAGTGTTGGTTGGTAACCTACCGCAGAAGGCATACGACCTAATAAGGCAGAAACCTCAGAACCTGCTTGTGTGAAACGGAAGATGTTGTCGATGAATAATAATACGTCTTGTCCATCTTCATCACGGAAATATTCAGCCATTGTTAAACCAGTTAAAGCTACACGCATACGTGCACCTGGTGGCTCGTTCATTTGTCCGAATACCATCGCTGTTTGCTTGATTACGCCTGAATCTGTCATCTCGAAGAATAAGTCGTTACCTTCACGAGTACGCTCACCTACACCTGCGAATACAGAGATACCTGCGTGTTCTTGCGCGATGTTGTTGATTAATTCTTGGATTAATACTGTTTTACCTACTCCGGCACCACCGAATAGACCGATTTTACCACCTTTGATGTATGGTGCTAATAAGTCTACTACTTTGATACCTGTTTCAAGGATTTCAACAGTAGTTGATAAGTTTTCAAAAGTTGGAGCTTCGCGGTGAATTGAATCACGACGGTTTTCCGCAGGAATTTCTTCGCCTAAGTCGATTACTTCACCAAGTACGTTGAATACACGACCTAATGTAGCTTGACCAACCGGTACTGAAATTGGTGCTCCTGAGTTTGTTACTTCTGCTCCACGTTGTAAGCCGTCAGTAGATGACATGGCAATTGTACGAACAGAATCATCACCTAAATGAAGCGCTACTTCTAATGCAAGAGTAGTCGGTGCTTCATTAGGACGTTCAATTGTAACTGTTAAAGCGTTATAAATTGCTGGTAATTGACCGTTAGCAAACTTTACGTCTACTACTGGACCCATTACCTGAAGAACGTGTCCTTTGTTCATTACTGTGTACCCTCCTATCGTATTCTTATACGACGCCAGTAGAGTGCGGCCTATTCTAAGGCAGCAGCTCCACCAACGATTTCTGTAATTTCTTGTGTAATCGCCGCTTGACGTGCACGGTTATATTGCAGAGAAAGGTCTGCGATAAGGTCGTTGGCATTGTCTGTAGCGTTTTTCATTGCTGTCATACGTGCTGAATGTTCACTCGCTTTTCCGTCTAATAAAGCACCGTAAATCAAGCTTTCCGCATATTGTGGAAGTAATACTTCTAAAATAGCTTCGCCTGATGGCTCAAACTCATAAGAAGCACTGCTTGTAGCAGGAGCAATATCAGTTAAAGGAAGAACTTTTTTCATAGTCACTTCGTTTGAAATTGCTGATACGAAGTGATTATAGTACATATAAAGTTCATCATATGTACCATCAGTGAACATACCAACAGCATTACGAGCGATTTCTTTAATATCGGCAAATGATGGTTGGTCAGGAAGAGCAACTACATTTGCGATCACATTGTGTCCACGCTTTACAAAGTAATCACGAACAACACGACCGATTGCTAAAACAACATACTCGTCTTTCGACTTGTGACGTTGGTTAATTGTGTTTTGCACCTCGCGTAGGATACTTGAGTTGTAAGCACCAGCAAGACCACGGTCAGAACCAATTACTAAGTAAGCTGTTTTTCTTACAGGACGAGAAGTTAGCATTGGATGCCCACTGTCTTTTGTACCTGAAGCGATAGCGCCTACTACCTCTTGGATTTTTTCCATGTACGGAACGTATGATTTAGCGTTTTGCTCTGCACGACGTAATTTCGAAGAAGAAACCATCTGCATCGCTTTCGTAATTTGTTTCGTAGACTTTGTAGAGTTAATACGACCTTTAATTTCGCGTAAGTTTACCACTGGTATTTCACCACCTTTTGATTTTTATCAAGTTCCTAGAAAAAAAGAGTTGTTCAGCATTTCACGCGCCTTATAAAAACGCGCGTGAAAACTGTTCAAATCTTACTCAGATTTAGCGAAAGTTTTTTTGAACTCTGTAAGAGCTGCTACGTACTCTTCATCTGGAGCAAGTTCTTTCGTAGTACGAACGTGATCTAAAACGTTAGTGTGGTTTGAATCTAACCAGCTAAGGAATTCGTTTTCGAAACGAACGATATCTTGTACTGGAATATCATCTAAGTGACCTTTTGTTAAAGCAAAAAGGATCGCCACTTGTTTTTCAACTTTAAGTGGTTTGTTTAAGTCTTGTTTAAGAACTTCAACTGTACGTTTACCACGCTCTAATTTAGCAAGTGTTACTGCGTCTAAGTCAGAACCGAATTGAGCGAATGACTCTAACTCACGGAATGCTGCTAAGTCAAGACGTAATGTACCAGCTACTTTTTTCATCGCTTTGATTTGAGCAGAACCACCTACACGTGATACTGATAAACCGGCGTTGATCGCTGGACGTACACCAGAGTTGAATAAGTCAGATTGTAAGAAGATCTGACCGTCTGTAATTGAGATTACGTTTGTAGGAATGTAAGCTGAGATATCCCCTGCTTGTGTTTCTACGAATGGCAATGCAGTGATTGAACCATTTTGGTACGTTTCATTTAATTTAGCCGCACGTTCTAATAAACGTGAGTGTAAGTAGAATACGTCACCTGGGTAAGCTTCACGACCTGGAGGACGACGTAATAATAATGAAAGCTCACGGTAAGCAGATGCTTGCTTAGATAAATCATCATATACGATTAATACGTGTTTACCTTGTAACATGAACTCTTCTGCCATAGATACACCCGCGAAAGGAGCTAAGTATAATAATGGAGCTGGTTGAGAAGCTGCTGCTGTTACAACGATTGTGTAGTCAAGTGCACCGTGTTTACGGAATGTTTCAACTACGCCACGTACAGTAGATTCTTTTTGACCGATTGCAACGTAGATACAGATCATGTTTTCACCATTTTGGTTTAAGATTGTATCGATTGCTACCGATGTTTTACCAACTTGACGGTCACCGATGATTAACTCACGTTGACCACGACCGATTGGCACTAAAGCGTCAATCGCTTTGATACCTGTTTGTAATGGCTCATGTACTGATTTACGTGCCATTACACCGAAAGCTGGGCTTTCGATTGGACGAGTTTTTGTTGTGTTGATTGGTCCTAAACCATCCACTGGCATACCAAGTGGGTTTACAACACGACCAATTAGTTCTTCACCAACTGGAACTTCCATAATACGACCTGTACGACGAACTTCATCGCCTTCTTTGATGCCTAGGTAGTCTCCTAAAATAACGATACCAACGTTACCTTCTTCTAGGTTTTGTGCCATACCCATAACACCGTTTGAGAACTCTAAAAGTTCTCCAGCCATGGCGTTGTCGAGGCCATGAGCACGAGCGATACCGTCACCAACTGTGATAACTGTACCTACTTCGCTTACTTGCAATTCCGATTGATAGTTTTCAATCTGCTGTTTAATCAGACTGCTGATTTCTTCAGCTTTGATGCCCATGTATGTTCACCTCTCACATTTCTTAAAATTTAACCAACTAACGTACGTTTCAGACCCTCTAGCTTAGACGCTACAGTGCTGTCATAAATGTAGTTACCGATCTGTACACGAATACCACCGATTAATGATGGCTCGATTAGGTTTGTAATTTCTAGTTTTTCTTTTCCTACTAATTGACCGAATGAAGCAGAAACTTCTGCACGCTCTTCGTCAGTTAAAGCACGAGTTGAATAAACTGTTGCTTGTGCAGAACCTTCTGAGGCTGCTGCTAAATCACGGAATTCACTTGCAATGTTTTGCAATTCGTTCATACGTTTTGTATCAATTAATACATTTAATGTATTTACAATTGCTACATGTGCAGATGAAAGGATGTTAGCTAGCATTGCTTTTTTGTTAGCTGCTGAGATTTTTGGCGCTTGTAAAAGTGCAAGTAACTCTGGAGTTGCTTCCAATGCTTTTACTAGCTCTTTTAAATCAGCGTTCACTTCAGCAACGGCATTTTGTTGTTGTGCTAATTGGAATAATGCTTGTGCATAACGATTAGCTATAGTCGATCGACTCATTTCGCTTCGCCTGCCTTCGCAATCGTTTCTTTAATTAATGCGCTGTTATCAGCTTCTGAAATTTCTTTTCCAAGAACTTTAGACGCAGCAAGAACTGATAATGATACCACTTCTTCACGAACAGCCGCGATTGCTTTTTCTTTCTCTGCTTCGATATCACGTACTGCAGACTCTTTTAAGCGAGCTGCCTCTGCACGTGCTGCAGATACGATCTCTTCTTTAGAAGCATCCGCTTGTTTCTTCGCACCCTCTAAAATAGTTTGTGCTTCTGTACGAGCTTCTTTTAAGATTGCTTGTTGCTCTTCTAATAACGTTTGTGCTTCTTTGCGCGCTTTTTCAGCTGCATCGATTTCACTTGAAACCAACTCTTCACGTTGTTGCATAACATCCATTAACGGACCCCATGCGAACTTCTTTAGAAGAAGCATCAAGATTAGGAAGATAACTGCAGTTGCAAGGATATCACCTGTGTTAAGACCAGTAGCCCCAGCACCAAGTACAAAATAATCTAATACCACGATTGTTTCACTCCCTTCAAGAGCTTATAAAATTAAAAAATCTATAATGTTTCGAACTTTACTTTCAGTGTTAAATACTAAATTAAAACGGTTACTTGAAAATAGTGCTACCGGATGAACCGCTAGCTATACAAAAGGAATGGCGAAGGTGCGCTTCGCCATTGTTTTCCAATAATCCAAAGACTATTGGTTCATTACGATGAATGCTACTACTACCGCGATGATTGGTAGGGCTTCAACTAATGCAACCCCGATGAACATTGTAGTTTGTAATACGCCACGAGCTTCTGGTTGACGAGCGATCCCCTCAACTGTTTTTGAAACGATAAGACCGTTACCGATACCTGCACCAAGTGCACCTAAACCGATTGCGATTGCTGCTGCTAATAAACCTAATGAACCTGTCATTGTAAAATTTCCTCCTTGGAATGTTGTTTTTTTTTGGTTCAAATTACTACGCACTTACGTAGGAATTTATAATTAATGGTCCGCGCTCACTTTGTGAGAAATATAAACCATCGTTAACATAGTGAAAATGAAAGCTTGGATAAACCCGATGAAAATCGAGAACCCTTGCCAAGCTAATCCAGGAATTAACATTCCGAACCAGCCAAAGATACTTGCTCCACCGATACCTGCGATTAACCCAAGCAGTACCTCACCGGCGTAGATGTTACCGTAAAGACGTAGACCAAGCGTTAGCGTATTCGCGAACTCCTCGATAACTTTTAACGGGAACATGAATGACATTGGCTTGAAGTATGTGTTTTTTACATATCCTCCTGTGCCTTGGTATTTCACACCGTAGTAGTGCGATAATACAACAACAAGAGTTGCTAATGTCATTGTTACAGTTGGGTCCGCTGTAGGTGACTTCCACCATAACGTATGATTATATACGATTGCGAACGGAAGACCGAGTAAGTTGGATATAGCGATAAACATAATCAGTGTAATACCAAGAATGTGGAATGAACGGCCTGTTTTCCAGTCCATATTACCGCCAATAATATTTTTCACGAAGTCTAAAATCCACTCCATGAAGTTTTGCATACCTGTTGGTTTAAGTGCTAAACTACGTGTCGAAACAAAAGCAATTAAGAACACGATAACTGCACTGACAACTAACATAAGAACTGTAGATAAGTTAAACGTTAATGTCATAAAACCAAGGTCCAAGTGTGCCTCAGGACTTGTATGATCCATTTCTGCATTCACCTCTCTTTCCAAGTGCACTTTAATGGTTTTTAATGCCTCTCAATATCTGAAGGATAACCAAAAAGATATATGGTAGCATTAGCCCAATGACCGTGCTAATTAAGTGAAAATATTTTGGCAACGAAATTGCAATTGCGACTGCAGCAACACCAGATCCAAAACGTAACGCCGAACCTAATGATGGTGCTTTCGTCCCTTCACTCATGGAACGGTCAAACTTTTCCATTCGTCGAAGCAAAAGCCAAAAGTTATAAGTGCCAAAGAATGCACCGATGGCGATACCGGCAAACACCGGCTGGTATGTAGTGAAGCCCCAACCCAATGCACAAAGAGCGAGCAAAAAAAAGAGCGCTTTCTTTTGCATAGCGAAAATGTGATGCAAATCTACCATTGGCAATTAATCTCCTGAACCATTTTTTCGAGTTAAGAAAGAATCTAAGCTGACCATTAAGTGAAATAAAATTGTAGTCAATCACTACAGCTCATGACGCTAAAAGATTAAGTACAAAAGTACGAGTCTTTTGCAACCTTCCTTTTTACAAAGGCGTCAAGCACTTGGTGGACATCTATCCAGACGCATAAAAAACGTTGCAAATTGACAATTTTATTTTTCAACTGTCAATCTAGTAGAAACTTGATATAACAAGTGTTTCGACGTCTTTTGACCACATGAAACCCTTATCATTCTTACCCTTTGTTAGCATACAATAGGGGTTATTTGATGTCAATTGGTAATAGGTAAAAACTTCATGTGTGTCTCTCTCTCGTCAAATTGTTGACAAATTTGTGTATATTATTCTAAATATCCATAAATTATTTTTTCAGTAATGCATTTTTTCTCTACTTTAGAACGTTTTCATTATTTTTATAGAATAAAATATAATTTTTGACTATTTTTCGAAAAATTTAATTAAAGCATCGACAATTCGCTCTGAAGCATGTCCATCACCATATGGATTGGAAGCCTTTGACATTTCCTCGTATGCTTTTTCATCTACTAATAGCTCTTTGGCTAATCGATAAATCGTTTCCTCATCTGTGCCAGCTAATTTCAAAGTTCCCGCTGCAATACCTTCTGGACGCTCTGTTGTATCACGCAATACAAGAACAGGTTTTCCGAGTGAAGGCGCTTCTTCTTGTACACCACCCGAGTCAGTTAAAATCATAAAGCTTCGCGCCGCAAAGTTATGGAAATCAAATACTTCTAATGGCTCAATTAAGTGAACACGCGGATTGTCTCCTAGCACTTCATTCGCTACTTCACGCACAGCTGGATTCATGTGTACTGGGTAAATCACTTGCACATCTTCATGCTCTGCTAGCAGGCGGTTGATCGCGCGGAACATATTGCGCATCGGCTCTCCTAAATTTTCACGGCGGTGCGCTGTCAATAAAATCACACGGCTATCGCCCATCGCTTCTAACACCGGGTGCGTATAATCTTCACTTACTGTCGTTTTCAAAGCATCGATTGCTGTATTTCCTGTCACGTAAATAGCTTCTGCTAGCTTATTTTCACGCAGTAAGTTTTCTTTGGACTGTTCTGTTGGCGCAAAGTGTAAATCTGCCATGACACCTGTTAATTGGCGGTTCATTTCTTCTGGATACGGCGAATATTTTTGACCTGTACGCAGGCCTGCCTCCACATGCCCAATGGCAATTTGGTTGTAGAATGCAGCTAAGCTACCAACAAAAGTAGTCGCTGTATCACCATGCACCAATACCATATCTGGACGAGCTTCCTTCATTACTTTATCCAAGCCTTGCAGCGCTGACGTTGCAACATCAACAAGTGTTTGGCGGTCCTTCATAATATTTAAATCATAATCCGGTGTAATGTTGAATGTGTCTAGCACCTGATCGAGCATTTGACGGTGCTGTGCTGTAACCGTTACGATCGATTCTATTTTTTCCGGATGCTTTTGCAATTCTAAAACAAGCGGCGCCATTTTGATTGCTTCAGGACGTGTCCCAAAGATTGTCATCACTTTCATTTTCTTTGCCATTTCTTGCTACTCTATCCCTTCATTTGAAAATAGGATGCTGCAACACGCAACATCCCCTTTTTTCGTATTATTTTGTACCGAATAAACGGTCTCCTGCATCACCTAAACCTGGCACAATGTAGCCATGGTCATTTAATTTTTCATCAAGTGCTGCAATATAAATGTCTACATCTTCATGTGCTTCTTGAATTGCTTTTACACCTTCAGGAGCCGCAATAAGGCACATGAATTTAATGTTTTTTGCACCGCGTTTTTTTAGAGAGTTAATCGCTTCAACAGCCGAACCGCCCGTAGCTAGCATTGGGTCTACAATAATAAAATCACGTTCTTTTACATCAGCTGGGAGTTTTGCATAATACTCTACTGGTTTTAAAGTTTCAGGATCACGATATAATCCAATATGACCTACTTTTGCAGCTGGAATCAATTTCAGAACGCCATCTACCATGCCGATACCTGCACGTAAAATAGGGACAATCGCAATCTTTTTGCCTGATAATACTTTTGTTTTAGCCGTTGTGACTGGCGTTTCTACTTCAATTTCTTCTAATGGTAACTCACGCGTAATCTCGAAAGCCATTAATGTAGCTACTTCATCTACAAGCTCACGAAAATCTTTTGTACCTGTGTTTTTATCACGAATATAAGTTATTTTGTGCTGAATTAATGGATGATCAAAAACGTATACTTTGCTCATATGCGGGTCTCTCCTCACTGTTGTTTATCTGAAACAGTGTAGCATAAAAAAGGACCGTTGACAAAATGGTCTTTCCCTCTTAATTATGACACTTTTGACAATTTCATTCATTTATTCTTTTGAAATAGATTGTTATTTTTAACTATTAGAAAGCAACTTGTCTTTCATACTTTATTTTAACATATTCTTTTTTTCCTTCTCTTAGCTAGACATTAATTTATAGAAATAATATCTTTGGTCACTTTTATTTGTCATAAAAAACGCAATATCTTTCATCTTTGTTTTTATTCTATTTTCTATTAACAAATAAAAAGACTCTATAAAAAAGACTCTATAATAGAAGAAAAAGGTACAGATAAAACCAATCGCTCGGTTTTATCTGCACCTTTTTTCTATTGATTATGCATATAATGGGTATTTATCTGTTAACGCTTTTACGCGCTCACGTGCTTGTGCTTTTACTGCTTCGTCTTCTGGACTTTTCAGTACTAATGCAATGATTTTACCGATTTCTTTTGCATCTTCTTCCTTGAAGCCGCGAGATGTAATAGCTGCTGTACCGATACGTACGCCAGAAGTAACGAATGGCTTTTCTGTATCATAAGGAATTGTATTTTTGTTTGTTGTAATCGCTACTTCATCAAGCACATGCTCTGCTACTTTACCTGTTAAGCCTAAAGATTTCACATTCACTAATAGTAAGTGGTTATCTGTACCGCCTGATACGATTTCCACGCCTTCTTCTTGAAGACTTTCAGCAAGCGCTACTGCATTTAATTTAATTTGTTTTGCGTATTCTTTGAACTCCGGTTGTAATGCTTCACCAAATGCTACTGCTTTTGCCGCGATTACGTGCATTAATGGACCACCTTGAATACCAGGGAAGACTGATTTATTTAAATCTTTTTCCCATTTTGCATCATTTGTTAAAATCATGCCGCCACGTGGACCACGTAATGTTTTATGTGTTGTTGTTGTAACGAAATCAGCATATGGGATTGGTGATTGATGTTCACCTGCTGCCACAAGACCAGCGATATGTGCCATATCTACCATGAAGTAAGCACCTACTTCATCAGCGATTTCGCGGAATTTTTTAAAGTCGATTGCACGCGGGTAAGCAGAAGCACCTGCTACGATTAATTTTGGTTTTGAGTCTAAAGCTTTTTGGCGAACATCCTCATAATCAATTACATTTGTATCTTTTGTTACACCGTACTCTACGAAGTTGTAAAGAATCCCAGAGAAGTTTACAGGTGAACCGTGTGTTAAGTGACCGCCGTGAGATAAGTTCATGCCCAGTACCGTATCGCCTGGCTCTAGAATAGTATGGTAAACTGCCATGTTTGCTTGTGCACCTGAGTGAGGCTGCACGTTTACATAGGCTGCACCGAATAATTCTTTTGCACGATCACGCGCGATATCTTCTACAACGTCTACATGCTCACAACCGCCGTAGTAGCGTTTGCCTGGGTAGCCTTCTGCATATTTGTTTGTTAAATAAGAACCTTGTGCTTCCATTACTGCTTCCGATACGAAGTTTTCAGACGCGATTAACTCGATGTTTGAGTTTTGGCGCCCTTTTTCTGCTAAAATACCGTCTAAAATTGCTTTATCTTGTGCCGCTAATTTTTCAAATGCCATAATTTAATAATCCCCCTTAATTTATGATCGCTTTTTCTAGCAATATTGTGCCCGCGTCCCGCCTATATACTTTGGACGCGTTTTTGCCACTGTCACGATTGCCTCGCCTACCTGTTTAACAGTTGTACGAACCGGTACGGCTACTTGCTTTAAATGCATACCAATCAATGTTTGGCCAATATCAATGCCGGCATGGGCTTTTATTTGCTCGACAACGACCGGTCTTTGCAATTTCGTATAAGCATGTGCAGACATTGACCCTCCTGCTGCACGTACAGGTACGACCGCAACAGGCTCTAGCTGGTAATAGGCTGCTGCCTCTGCCTCAAGCGTTAATGCTCGATTAATATGCTCGCAGCCCTGAAAAGCTAAATAAATAGTATGTTTTTTTGCAAAGCGTTCTAGCTCATCATAGATCACTTCGGCAACTTCTATTGCCCCAGCCGTGCCGATTTTCTCTCCTATTACTTCCGAAGTAGAGCAACCAATAACGAGTAGCTGCTTTGGGCTGAAGGTGATTTGCTGCTCCACATCTGCTAACAACTGTGCAATTTGTTGCTTCACTTGCTGTAAAGTCATCAGCTATTACCCCTCAAGCTCCGTGATTTTTTCGATACGACGTGTAT
This sequence comes from Lysinibacillus odysseyi, assembly GCA_014595895.1. Lineage (GTDB taxonomy): Bacteria > Bacillota > Bacilli > Bacillales_A > Planococcaceae > Lysinibacillus_B > Lysinibacillus_B odysseyi_A. Next base: position 35,383 of record JABUKB010000009.1, read on the forward strand.
GACGCCCACCTTCAAAATCTGTAATTAACCAAGTTTCAACGATTTCTCTCGCTAAACCTGGACCTATCACGCGCTCACCCATTGCCAATACATTGGAATCATTATGGCAACGTGTTGCCTTTGCAGAGAACGTATCGTGCACTAACGCACAACGAATCCCTTTGAATTTATTGGCAGCAATCGAGATGCCAATACCTGTCCCGCAAATTAAGATACCACGGTCAAACTCCCCAGCTGCTACACGCTCTGCTACTGGTCGCGCATAATCAGGATAATCGACTGAGTCATCCGTTTGCGGACCGAAATCTTCATAGCTAATGTTCAGTTCATCTAACAGATGCATGATTTCTTTACGTAAATTATTCCCACCATGATCTGAAGAAATAGCAATTTTCACTAAGATTCCCTCATTTCAATTATAGTCAACTACAGTGTACCATTTCTTCGATAAATATAACATGCATTTTTCAAATATTGCGACAACCTAAAGAGTAAAAATACGAATATTATTAATTAAAAACGCAATAATGTTCATTTTTGACCTATAATTTACCTAAAAATCCACTATAAAATTCGCCTTTTTAAATTTCTATACCCTTTTGCCTAAAAACTCTTATTTCTGTATAATAGGATATTATGTTTCATAAAGGAATGAGTTTTTTGCAAAAAAAAGTTTTGTTTTCATCTTCATTTATTGTGATAGTTGTTATATTTATCGCTTTATTTAGTAAAATCGCCTTAGAATCTCGCACTTCTGCACTTCCGCTAGACGATTTTGCACTGAATTCAACGTTTGATTCTGATCGCCTTTCCATCGAGCTTTTTGAGGATGTAACATATGAAGCTTATAGCTATTCATTCGCCAATGGCACACGTGAAGTAGCAGAAAAATTACAAGCTACTGACTATATACATACGGCCGATGTATTACACAACGACGAGAAGATTGGAGAGCTAACTATTACAGCACGTCAAATCGATAATGGAGATTTATTTGTTTTCAGCAATTTCACAAACACATCGGATCAAGCTTATACAATTCCGCTCAAGCTAACATATAAAGACCAGACAGCTTATGATATTTTTGAATATCAACAGGACATTCCACAAGAGCATGACAATGTTTTCGGAATTGACTATACAACCAATGTAAAAGGTATTTTTTCATTTAATAAGAGTGAAAAAGAAATGATGCTGTCTCAAAATTACATTTCGAAGCAATTAATAGAGAAGTATGGAAACGGCGAGCAAAGCGTGCTGCGTGAGTTAGTCAATGAGGATCTGCATATGGAAGCTACCTCAGGTCAGGATACTGTCTTTGACTTAAAATTACGCACGACAGCCGGCGGCCAAATTAGCGAAAACTGGTTTGTGATTGGCAACGATGCCTTATTTAGCTCTGATGAGGAAATGGCTTACTATAAAAATTACACAAACCATTATTTCATTCGTTCACAAAAATGGCTGGTGCATGGTGGAAACTATTCCAAGCTTCCTTGGTCAGTGGAACCGAGCACAACGCTTGGCTATGGGCGCAATTTGGTCCAATTGCAAGGAAAACTATTTATTGATCACTACAAAAAAACAAAAGACCGCTTTTATTACAATATGTTAATCGACAATGTTAACAATCTACTAGACTTTAAAGGCAATCAGGAGTTGTGGCAAACGGAATATACAAGCACCTGGTTAAAGCGTGAATACGGGATTACCGCTCCGTATACAGATACACGCCACAATGAAAACATCGCCCTCTTTTTAGAGCGGGCTGGGGAAGTGTTACAGAATGACGATTTAGCTTCAAGCTACAAACGCTATGCTAACTTCTTAGTAAGCCAGCAGGACATCGGCAATATTCTACCGACAGAAAACGGCTACTATGTGCTCGATTACTATTCACCCGCTCAAACAAAGAAAACCCATGTCTCGTTAAACCATGCTTTAGGCGAGATGAATTTCTTGTTTAATGCTTATCAACTCTCGAAAAATGAAGACTATTTAAATACTGCGTTACAGATTAAAGCAGCCGTTGAAGATATCGGAACCGACTGGATTAATCCTTACACAGGAGACTTATGGTATCAGATTAATGAAGATTATTCATTTGAAGGGACAGACTATGAATTTTTGACATTGGATGACTTAATGAATGCCTTGCATTATTATGAAGCCTTAAACTTGCCGGTACCGACATTATACGGTGAGCTCATCAACAGTAAAGTCAATTTTATTCGCGACAATAATATCCCAATCGACACAATCCTTTATGAAAAGCTGATGGCTTCTCCTTATGCAGCAAAGATTGATGGCTATGAACACGTATACACACATGATAGTGACGAAGCAGTAAATTAATTTGATTTTTTAAAAACGGACATACATCGTGTATGTCCGTTTATATCTAGCATTAGCGGATAGTAAGACAACAAAAAAGTTGATGGAACGAGGTAATCTCTTTCCATCAACTTTTTTTATTTAGAACGGTCAAATTTCAAAATCACCTTATGAAGTTCATCAGATTGCTCTTGCAGGTTCTGCGCAAGGTCTTCAATCTGTTTAATCGAATACGCTTGCTCCTCTGTTGCCGCGCTCACTTCTTGCGTACTTGCTGATGTTTCTTCTGCAATCGCAGCTACGTCATGCGACTGCTGAGCTGTCATTTCAATTGTGGTCATTTGTTTTTCAACCAGCTGTGAAATATGAATAACCGAATCGGCCATCTCACGTACGCCGCTTGCCATTCCTTCTACAGCATTGGTTGTTTCATATACACGGTTTGATTCTTTGACAGCATAGTTAACTTGGTCACTCATTTGCGCTACAACTACATGGACATTGCTTTGAATCGTTTGAATAAGCTCTGTGATTCCTTGTACAGCTTTTGCACTTTCATCGGCAAGTTTCCGCACTTCTTCTGCTACAACAGCAAAGCCTTTGCCGTGTTCGCCTGCACGAGCCGCTTCAATAGAGGCGTTGAGGGCTAGTAAGTTGGTCTGCGCCGCGATGTCCCCTACTAATCCAATAATATGCTCTACTTGCTGTGCATTTTTTTCAAGCTCTTGAATATTTCCCAATGCCTTTTCATTTCCTGTTGCAATGGTTTGAATACCTTCTACTAGACCTTGAATAGATGCAGTCGCTGCCGATAAATCGTTCAAAATAACCTTTGACTGCGCTGCTGAACTTTCTGCGAGGTCATTTACTTCCTCGGCAATCGTGCGAACCCCTTCAATCGCCTCTGCTGTGTCCTGGATCGCATGGGCGGAACTGTCGGCCCCTAACGCAATTTGCTCCACTGTAGCCGCAACATTCGAAGCTTTTTGTTTTGCCGCTGTCGCCTGTTCTGAGAGGTCATGTACCGTTGCTTTCGTCATCTGGAAGTTTTCTTCAATCCCATCCACCATGCCTCGCAGATTCACAAGCATATCCTGGAACGCCACTGCCACAGAACGGATTTCGTCATGTGTTTTCGGCATTTCTACATCTTGGCCAATCTTGCCTTCCGCCACTAATATAGCTGTTTTCTCCAGACGCTGTAATGGTCGTACAATTACTACACTGAAAATAGCAGCCAAAACACATGACCATCCAATACCTAATAAATAGGTAATAATTTCAAACAATTTACGATCAAATGATGCAAAATATGCTGGTTGAATATATTCAATAAAGACGAAGCTCGTTGAATACGTAACTAGCGCTAATATCCCAACAAATAGTACGAGCTTTTTTCGTAGATTAAACCCCTTTTTCATCTACTAATCCCCTTTCTAATAATAATGCATCAATTAACTGTCGCAATTGTTCAAATGTTGCACTATATGTATGAATCGTACCGCCAAATGGGTCTGATACGTCTCCATCAGTCGCATTTACATATTCTTTCAATGTAAATGTTTTTCCTCCTGCATCGTCAAAGGCATCTATAATCATCTGCTTATGCGCTCTAGTCATCGTTAAAATTACATCAGCCCAGGCGATATCTTCTTCCTTTAATTGCTTGGACTTATGCTGGTGCGAAATGTTTTCCGCTGTGAGTATAGCTTGTGCATGGGGAGACATCTCCCCTCCGTCCATGGCATAGATGCCAGCAGATTTAACTGAAATATCGGGTAGGTTTTTATGTTTTAAAATTGCCTCTGCCATTGGACTTCTACATGTATTACCTGTACAAACAAAATAAATATTCATGTGAAAATCTCCTTGCTGTTATCAATTTAATATAAATTTTAGCATAACAAACCTATCCATAAAATTAAACTGTAAATACTATAAATCTATCATCTTAAAATGAGTCCAAAGTAACCGAAAAACCCTTATCAACATAATATGATACTTTAAATAGAAAAAATTAGCAATATCTATAACTTTTTACCATTATGAAAAAATTGCTTTTATGCAAAAATATGAATTTATGACTAAAGGCGGAACCATTTTTCACCTGCTGCTTTTTCGAGACGGTTCATGATTGCGGTTCCTACGCCATTTTTTTCGATTGCCATCGCTAAAATAAGGGTCGCATCTGTCTGGTCGCAGCGTCTTAGCGCATCATAGAGATATTCTCCCATTTGCTCAGCATTTGCTTGTTCTCCCAGTGAGAAAAAGTAATCTGCCCCTGCATTTTCGAAGGAATAGGGGGCTAATAACGCCACTTTATGCCCTTGTGCCTGCAATTGACTAATTGCTTGCTGTATATCTGTTTCCTGATCGATTAAATAAACTGGTGCATCCGGTGCATAATGCGTATATTTCATACCTGGCGCTTTTGGTGTCGATTCTATTTTTTGCTCTGCTTGTGTTGGTTCTACTACAGATCCAATAACAGTTTCTAACATTTCCTTTGTCACGCCACCGGGACGTAAAATAACCGGGACATCCACTGTGACATCCAATACTGTAGACTCGATTCCAATGCCAGTCGCACCCCCATCGATAATATAGGGAATGATGCCATTTAAATCTTTGGCTACATGTTCAGCTCTTGTAGGGCTCGGCTTTCCGCTGCGATTGGCACTCGGGGCAGCTAACGGTTTTTTTAATGTCTGCAATAACGCAAGTGCAACAGGATGGTCCGGCATGCGCACCCCGACAGTCATCAAACCTGCTGTAACGCTTTTTGCCAGTACTCCTGGTTTTGCTTTCATGACAATCGTGAGTGGACCCGGCCAAAAAGCTTCCATGCATTTTTTAGCGACTGCTGGCATTTCTTCAATATAATCGTTCACCTCTTCAACCGTTCCGATATGTACAATCAGTGGATTATCAGAAGGGCGACCTTTCGCTTCAAAAATACGCTTGACTGCTACTTCATCTGTTGCAACGGCCCCTAACCCATAGACAGTTTCTGTTGGAAAAGCTACCACTTCGCTATTATTTAAATAATGCACAGCCTGTAAATAAGTTTGATGGCTATTCACATTGTTATCCACAGTTGCTACGATTGTTTCCATCTTCTCACCTCTTTATTTACTTCATATTTACAATCTTATCCACATATTGTGTATAACATTTGCTTTAATGTGTATAAGTTTTCAGAAAATGTGCATAACTTTTAGCTACTTTTTCCCTTTACCCATTCCCACCATTTAAATCGCACTTTGTCGCGATCTTCTTTTCCGCAAACCTTTGGAAATGCAGTGCAAAACCAATTTTCCCCGCGGGCAGCACCAATTTCGATGACTACCGCCCTGCTTTTCATTTGCGGGTAAAACATATGGTGTACGCGTTTAGGCGGCAATAGGTTATCCCCAATTTTAAGTTGGACAGGCACTTGGCTATAGTTTTCTTTTAACAGTTTGTTAATACTTTCAATATATTGTTCATTTTCTATATTTGTACCATCCATCCGCTCAATATCATGGACAATTTGCTCTTTTAGCTGTTGGTCTTGGACCGTATTGCTATGCGCTACCACACGCATGACGGGTTCATTATAGCTTGGTCTTATCTCATCTAGCTCTGTAAACCACTTAGGCATATACTCCCCTACTAAAAATAATGCAATTACACAAATACATAGTTTTAAAATGATTGATAATGAATCTTTTCTACGAATCTCATAACGAGATAGCATATTTCATTCCTCCTTTATCCACATTGTGGACAAGGGGAATTTATTTTATTCAATAATTTGGCAACTCACAATCCGGTCCTTGCCGTTTATATCCTTGATTACTTGAACATTCCCTAGCGGAAAAGCTTGCGTAAGCATCGCCGCTACGGCTGGACCTTGCAGATAACCAATTTCAAAAGCGATAAACGCCGGGCGATTCACAAGATCCGGCAAACTTTGTGCGAGTTTACGGTATAATAGCAAGCCATCTTCCTCTGCAAAAAGTGCACTATGCGGTTCATGCTCTAGTACTACCTCTGACATTTCTTCTGCTTCTTCATAGGCAATATAGGGCGGGTTGGATAATACGATATCCCATTTTGTATGGGCAATCGGTTCTGTTAAATCCCCACACAGAAAATGAATGTCTGCCTCTAGCTGTTCGGCATTGCACTGTGCCGTGGCTAATGCAGCTGGTGAAATATCCGTTGCTGTGACATCGAGTACCGGCCATTCTTTTTTCATGGTAATGGCAATCGCTCCACTCCCTGTTCCAATGTCTACAAACTTTGCCCCTTCAGGAAATAGACCCTGGCATTGTTGCAATGTATGCACAATAAGCTCTTCTGTTTCAGGACGCGGGATCAGGACTGATTCATCTACGCGGAAAGTCCGTCCGTAAAACTCTTCTACCCCGGTAATATATTGTACCGGACGTCCTGCTGCATGCTGCTCTGCCATTTGCTGAAGCTCTTTCTGTTGCTCCGCTGGGAGTTCTTCATGCATGCGCATCATCAGACCGGAATAATTAGTTTTTAAAATATGCTGCAGCAATAAACGTGCTGCATTTTCATCGCGACCTTTTTCTATTAAAAAAGACGAAGCCCAACTAAGGGCCTCGTAAATAGTTTTATGCATCTGCATTTAAGCGCTCCAATTTAGAAGCTTGTTCTTCTAAAATTAACGCATCGATGATTTCGTCTAATTTACCCTCGACGATTTGATCTAATTTTTGAATAGTTAGACCAATACGGTGATCTGTCACACGGTTTTGCGGGTAGTTGTACGTACGGATACGTTCAGAACGGTCGCCTGTTCCGACTGCCGATTTACGTGTAGAGTCGATTTCAGCTTGTGCTTCTGAACGGTGTAATTCAGCAACACGCGCCACTAAAATTTTCATTGCTTTTTCACGGTTTTTAATTTGAGAACGCTCATCTTGCATCGATACCACAACACCTGTTGGTAAGTGGGTCATACGAACAGCTGACATCGTCGTGTTAACCGATTGACCACCAGCTCCTGAAGAAGCAAATGTATCCACACGGATATCTTTTTCGTGGATTTCTACTTCCTCTACATGCACCTCAGGCAAACAAGCCACTGTAGCTGTAGATGTATGGATACGGCCTTGAGATTCTGTAGCAGGTACACGTTGTACGCGGTGTGCACCATTCTCAAACTTGAACCTCGAATAAGCTCCTTGTCCGTTAATCATGAAGATTACTTCTTTATAACCACCAGATGCGTTTGGCGATGCCTCCATCACATCAATTTTCCAGCCTTGAGATTCCGCATAGCGCGTATACATACGGAATAGATCCCCTGCGAAAATATTCGCCTCATCCCCGCCAGCTGCGCCGCGAATTTCCATGATTACGTTTTTCGAATCATTCGGGTCTTTCGGGATCAATAAGATACGCAGACGTTCTTCTAATTCTTCGATTTGTGCCTTTAAATCGTTGAACTCTTCTTTGACCATCTCTAGCATATCCGGGTCTTTTTCTGTCTCTAGCATTTCACGTGTATCTGCAAAGTTTTGCTTTGCCTCTTTGTATTCACGGTAAGCCTCGACTGTTTCTTGGATGTCAGACTGCTCTTTTGAATACTCACGTAGCTTATTGCTATCGTTGACGATTTCTGGATCACTTAATAATTCGTTTAAACGCTCGTAGCGATCTTCTACCGCTTGTAATCGATCAAACATATATTTCACCTCTGTTAAATTTGAAATAATTTTTATATAAAATCTACCTTTATCAGTATAATGAATTGTTAGGCGATGTGCTACTGTTATTGTTATAACACTGCCTTGTTCTATAATGGCGGGTTGGCGTGGCATTTACGGCACACTGGATAGTATGTATCATTACCGCCTATTTGAATTTGTTCACCTGTGTAGACAGGTTTTTTCTGTTCATCTACTCGCAAATTCATCGTTGCTTTTTTATGGCAGAACCAGCAAATTGTCTTCATTTCTTCAATTTTATCAGCGTATGTTAGCATGTAACGACTGCCTTCAAATAATTCATTTTGGAAATCATTTTTTAGTCCGAAGCCCATGACAGGAATATTTAATTCGTCGACAATTTTCGTGAGCTGCAAGACATGCTCTTTTTTAAGAAACTGCACTTCATCAATCAATACACAGTAGAGCTTTTCACCATGATTGCGCACGATATCGAAAATATTTGTATCATCAAAAATAGCAATAGCAGGGCTACGTAAGCCGATACGGCTAGATACAACACCTACTTCATCTCGTGTATCAAGACCTGAGGTAAAAATAAGGACTGGTTTATTCTGTTCTTCATAGTTATGAGCGACTTTTAAAATCTCGATGGATTTTCCGCTATTCATCGCACCATGTTTGTAAAATAATTGTGCCATGTAACTAGGTGCCCCTTCCAACATATAGATAAAATGCCTGCCACACGAAACCGTTTGGCAGGCATTTTTAGACAATTATTTGTTAAGGTTGTATTTTTTGTTGAAGCGATCAACACGACCATCAGCAGAAGCGAATTTTTGACGACCTGTGTAGAATGGGTGACATTCGTTACAGAACTCGACAGAAATTTTTTCTTTCACTGAACCAGTTTCGAAAGTGTTACCGCAAGAACATGTTACTGTTGCAACCTTGTAATCTGGGTGAATTCCTTGTTTCATATTCGTTTATCTCCTCTCGCCCTGAACCATCTGGAACAGAGTTATTTTCGAACTGCACCTTACATAGCCCGAATATGCACTGCTGCACAGTGTTTGAGGTCAGCTATATATGCGCACGTTTCATACCTAAAAGATTATAGCAAGTTTTTTTTGCATTTGCAAGAATCTTATTTGAAATAGTTTTCATAACATTGCTTCTAGCTGCGATAGTCGGTCCAGTTCCCTTGTCCACCCCTATCCTATATGCAGCGTAGCTTTCTTGAAGAAACTATTGCAGCAATCCTTTGCCTTTTGCCTTTTTCATATCCGCATCCAGCTTTTCAAAAAATTCCTCGTTTGATTTTGTTGTGCGTAATTTACGCAAGAATTTTTCTGCAAAATCAGGTGTATCGCTAAATGTTTTACGAATGGCCCATAGCTTCTCTAGCTGGTCTGGCGCTAGCAATAACTCTTCCTTACGTGTACCCGAACGGCGGATATCAAGCGCAGGGAAAATACGACGCTCAGCTAAGCTGCGATCTAAATGTAATTCTAAGTTACCTGTTCCTTTAAATTCCTCATAAATGACTTCATCCATACGGCTGCCTGTATCGACAAGTGCAGTTGCTAAAATCGTTAAGCTTCCACCCTCTTCAATATTACGAGCCGAGCCAAAGAAACGTTTTGGTCGGTGGAATGCCGCCGGGTCAATCCCCCCGGAAAGTGTACGGCCACTTGGCGGAATGATGAGGTTATAAGCACGTGCTAAACGTGTAATGGAATCCATTAAAATAATGACATCGCGCTTATGCTCTACTAAACGACGTGCACGTTCTAATACGATTTCTGCTACTTTTACGTGATTTTCTGGTACTTCATCGAATGTTGAAGAAACAACGTCTGCCTTTACAGAGCGCTCGATATCTGTTACTTCTTCTGGACGCTCGTCGATTAATAATACAATCAGTTCTGCTTCTGGATAGTTCGTAGTGATGGCATTGGCTACTTCTTTCAATAACGATGTTTTACCCGCTTTTGGAGGAGCCACGATTAACCCACGCTGCCCGAATCCTACAGGTGCTACTAAATCCATAATACGTGTTGAGAGTTTATTAGATTCCATTTCTAATTTGATTTGGCGGTCTGGATATAATGGCGTTAAGGCCGGGAAATGCACACGTTCTTTCGCTACTTCTGGGTCTTCTCCATTTACTGCCTGCACTTGTAATAAACCATAGTAACGTTCATTTTCTTTTGGCGGACGAACTTTTCCTGTTACTTTATCTCCGTTTCGTAAATCAAAGCGGCGGATTTGCGATGCAGATATATAAATGTCTTCTTTCGATGGTGAATAATTGATAGGACGTAAAAAGCCGAAGCCCTCCTGAGAAACAATTTCTAGTACACCTTCCATAAAGAAATAGCCTTCACGTTCAGATTGTGCCTTTAAAATGGCATAAATCAACTCTTTTTTATTTAGCTTACTGTAGTAAGATACTTTAAATTCCCGCGCTTGTGTATATAACTCTTTTAATGTCATATTTTCTAATTGCGCAATTGTAACAGCTGACATACGTAGCCTCCTTTTACCATATAAACCTTTTTTTACTACATTTTTATTGCGAGCCATGCACAAATAAACGACCTAACACAACATATTATTAAATTTTTGCAGTAGGAGTTTCATTTAAAGTTGGAGAATTCTAGAAGAAAAAATCGCCCGGAAAAACCGGGCAGAAGTATTACTTTTCAAACGTTGTCGGTTTTTTCTCTACACTATGGCGACCTTCGATAAAACGAACCGTCCCTGTTTTTGCACGCATAACAACGGAATGCGTTAATGTGTATGCCCCTTTATATTGAACACCGCGCAAAAGCTCGCAATCTGTCACTGCTGTTGCTGCAAAAATTGCATCATCACCTTTTACTAAATCTTCCATATAAAGTACTTTATCTACGTCAATGCCCATTTTTTTGCAGCGGGCTAATTGCTGTTCATCTTCTGGTACTAGTTTGGCTTGGAAATCCCCGCCTAAGCATTTTAATGCGACAGCAGCAATTACACCTTCAGGAGCGCCGCCCATACCGAACATAATATCAATACCTGTTTCATCAAACGCGGTATTGATCGCAGCACCTACGTCTCCATCTTGGATAAATTTAATGCGGGCACCCGCTTCACGAATTTCATCCACAATGGCTTGATGGCGCGGACGATCTAAAATAGTTGCTACCACATCTGAAATATCTTTATTTTTCGCTTTCGCTACTTGCAATAAGTTATAAGTAACGGATGCATTAATATCCACTTTACCAGCAGCTTCTGGACCTACTGCAATTTTATCCATATACATATCTGGTGCATTCAATAAATTGCCGCGGTCAGCAATTGCTAATACGGTCATTGCACCATTTGTCCCTTTTGCTACGATATTCGTGCCTTCTAGTGGATCAACGGCGATATCCACTTCCGGTCCACCATTTCGCAATCCAAGTTCCTCACCGATATAAAGCATCGGTGCTTCATCCATTTCACCTTCACCGATGACAACTGTTGCATGCATCGGGATTGTATCGAACATATGGCGCATTGCTGAAGTTGCTGCATCATCTGCTTCGATTTTTTGTCCGCGTCCCATCCACTTTGCCGAAGCTATCGCTGCGGTTTCTGTTACACGTACAACTTCCATTGATAAACTACGTTCCATTTTATGTTTGCCTCCTGTGGCTTTAAAACTTTATGTTCTATTGTAACATATTCGAATTGTCTAATTTTACACTATTTTATCGGATGTGATAATCGTCTCTTTCCGAATATCCGCACCGAGTGCACATAATTTTTCAATTAATGAGCTATAGCCGCGTTCAATATGATAAATATCGTGAATCTCTGTTTCACCTTTTGCTAGCAGGCCTGCTAACACTAATGCTGCCCCCGCACGAAGGTCTGTTGCTGTAACAGACGATCCTTCTAATGCAACAGGTCCTTCAATGATAGCTGTATTCCCTTCAACACGCGCTTTTGCATTCATGCGACGCAATTCATCAATATGCTTGAAGCGTGCAGAATAGATAGTGTCCGTTATTTTGGAAGCACCTGTAGCTTGTGTCATGAGCACGGATAACGGCTGTTGTACATCGGTTGGAAACCCTGGATATACAAGAGTTTTTACATCTACCGCATGGAAATTTTCCTGTTTAGGAATGAATACACTTTCTTCATCCTCTTCTACCTTGACGCCCATTTCACGCAGCTTTGCCGTTACTGAATCTAAATGCAGTGGAATGACATTGTCGATCGTTACGCCATCTCCAATCGCAGCCGCCATAATCATAAAGGTTGCGGCTTCGATACGGTCTGGAATGATGGCATGCTTTGTACCGTGTAATTCCTCTACACCATCGATTCGGATGACACTCGTCCCTGCCCCCTTGATCTTAGCCCCCATATTGGATAATAGGGTTGCTACATCGATAATCTCTGGTTCTTTTGCTGCATTTTCAATCACTGTACGTCCCTTTGCTAGCACTGCTGCTAACATAATATTAATCGTGGCTCCAACACTTGCCACATCTAAATAAATTTTTGCACCGATTAATTCATCTGCACGCAAATAAATGGCACCGTGCTCATTCGTTACTTTAGCACCTAATGCTTCAAATCCTTTAATATGCTGGTCGATCGGGCGTGGACCTAAGAAGCAGCCACCTGGCAGTCCAATGACTGCCTTCTTGAAGCGGCCAAGCATCGCACCCATTAAATAGTATGAGGCGCGCAGTTTTTTTACGTTACCATTGGGTAGCGGCATCGCGATCATTTTCGAAGGGTCGATGGTCATTTTCCCATTCTCAAATGTCACTTCTCCGCCAATTTCTTCAAGCAGTGCTTTTAACGTCCAAGCATCTGAAATTTCTGGAATCCCTCCGATTGTGACGGAAGAATTCGCCAAAATCGATGCTGGAATTAAAGCTACTGCACTATTTTTTGCTCCGCTTACTTTGATCGTTCCTTTTAAGCGATGACCACCCTTAATTTTATAAACATCCATAAAGCTTGATTCTCCTCATCACATGGAAAGTATATTTTGCCTTAGTATTAGCCTTGACGCTTTTCCCAATCCGCTAAAAATCCTTCAATCCCCTTGTCAGTTAATGGGTGTTTGAATAATTGTTGTAAAACTTTAAATGGAGTTGTGGAAATATGCGCACCTGCTAATGCCGCATCTGTAATATGCTGTGGGTGACGAATAGAAGCCGCAATAATTTCTGTTTGAATATCGTGGATTGTGAAAATATCGGCAATAGTAGAAATTAACTCTGCACCGTTGTGACCAATATCATCTAAACGACCGATGAAAGGAGATACATAAGTTGCTCCGGCACGTGCTGCCATTAATGCTTGGTTAGCTGAGAAAATCAATGTCACATTTGTTTTAATGCCTTTATTAGAAAAATGCTTACATGCCTCTAAACCGGCTGGTGTCATTGGTAATTTTACTGTGATATTCGGGTGAATCGCTGCTAATTCTTCCCCTTCACGAATCATGCCTTCTGCGTCTAGAGCAATGACTTCACCGCTGACAGAACCGTCTACTAATTCAGCAATTTCGCGTAAACGATCGTGGAAATTGACGTTCGGCTCCTTTGCTACCAATGATGGATTTGTTGTTACGCCTGATAAAATGCCCCAAGAATATGCTTCTTTGATTTCTTCAAAATTTGCTGTATCGATAAAAAATTTCATGTAATTTCCTCCTAGTGCCATGTTGCACAATTATTCATGTATCTTAAGACAGGAGAAGGTCATAAAAGACACTTCTCCTGCTAATTCTAATGTATTACGCTTTTTGTGAACTGCCAAATACACGCATTTTCCCGATTACAGTTTCTTTAATCGCTTCACGAGCAGGAGCTAAATACTTACGTGGATCATAAACATTTTCGTCTTTATTCAATACTTCACGGATGACTTTCGTTGCTGCAATTTGGTTTTCCGTGTTTACATTAATTTTTGCTGTTCCTAGAGAAATCGCGCGTTGGATTTGCTCGTCTGGAATTCCTGTACCGCCATGTAAAACAAGTGGCAGATTTGTTTCCTTGCCGATTTGCTCCATTTCAGCAAAGCCTAATTTCGGCTCTCCTTTATATGGACCATGTACTGAACCTAAAGCTGGCGCTAAGCAATCGATATCTGTTTGTTCTACCATTGCCTTACATTCAGCTGGGTCTGCGTACATAATGCCGCCGATCACACCATCTTCATCTCCGCCAACCGTGCCTAATTCAGCTTCTACTGATACACCTTGTGCATGTGCATATTCTACGACTTCTCTTGTTGTCGCTATGTTTTCATCGAATGGGTGGTGAGATGCATCAATCATCACTGATGTAAATCCAGCATCAATTGCTTCTTTACATTTTGCAAATGATGAACCGTGGTCTAGGTGAATCGCTACCGGCACTGTAATATCGTAAGCTTTCATTAATCCCTTTACCATATGTACAACGGCTACAAATCCTCCCATATATTTCCCTGCACCTTCAGAAACTCCTAAAATAACCGGCGACTGCTCTTCTTGTGCTGCCAGTAAAATTGCTTGTGTAAATTCTAAGTTATTAATATTAAACTGCCCTACTGCATATTTCTCTTCTTTTGCTTTGATTAACATTTCTTTCATTGAAACTAACGCCATTATAAAAATCCTCCTTAGGACAATTTGATAGGAAAACATTTATCATAATCATACCAAAAACAAGTTGGTCTGAAAAGCTTCAGACCAACTTGTTTTTGCGACGAGCAAATGGAGGGGTGCATGACCAAACATAATTCCTTTCATATGAGGAATCATTCTGCCTTTCCCGCTACATCTTTACAAAATCTCGCTATTTATTTATGTGAAAATTTATCTCTTTGTTTTACTTGGGAGCAGCACTTGGTTTATTTCCTGCAGTACTTCAAAAATGTTAAACGGTTTCGTGAAGTAGCCCATAGCACCTAGTGCCAATGCTTCTTTAATGATATCTTGTTCTCCATACGCCGTCATCATGAACACATACACATTTTCTTTTTTTTGTTTAATTTCCTTTAAAATTTCTAGACCGTTCATTCCTGGGATTTTCATGTCCAGTAAGACACCATCTATTTCATGTTCTTCAAATAAATGAAGGGCCTCTGAACCGCTTGCGGCTAAATAAGTATCATAGCCTTCCATACGGAAAATTTCATTTAATAAAAGCCGAATCCCTTGTTGGTCATCTACAATTAAAATCTTTTTCACATTCATCCCCCATCAAATTTATTAGCGATTAATTTACCATATTCGCTTAACCTTACTGTTTTCCCTTTTTTTTACTATTTTATTTTCTTTATTTTAAATAACGCATTTTGCTTTTTGGTATGTAGAATTTTATAATATAGAGGAGGTGGAACGATGTCAAAAATATTAACTACGCAAATGACTGGTTTATTGCAGCGCATTCAAACGAGTGAAGAATTTGCATTTGAAGATACAGCTAGATTATTAGCACAGGCTGCGATTGGAGAAGGAACGGTTTATTTTGCCTGCTTTGGTGAATTAAAAGCAGTAGAAATTAATGCCTTACAGGGAATGGCACCATTTAAAAAAGCTGCGGTGTGGCATGAGAACGTCGAATTATCTGAAGCAGACCGCGTGATTATTTTTACGCGTAGCTGTCACGATATTGAGGCAAATAAGCTCGCCCAACATCTATATGATACGTTCATTCCGTTTGCAGCAGTTGCTAGTGAAGGAGAAGGCGAGGACAACCCATTAAGCGGGCTTGCCTATACGTATATTAGCATGAAAATTCGCGGTGGGCTCATTCCCCATCCTTCTAACCTAACGGAACGCGCCGTTTTCCCCCATGCAATGGCAGCTCTATTTATTTTAGAAGCCATTCAATTAGAATACAATGAAATGATAGACGATGACGAGGATGCAGAAGAAGGGATGGGCGATGTTGGACATTCCCCATTTAGCTAATTACTAAAAAGTGGACGAAGGTTAATTCTTCGTTCACTTTTTTTAATATAATAATTGCAGCACAATTATCCTCTATGTTTTTCAGTTTTCATATTGGAAATAACCACCTCTACAAAAACCACTTTTTTTAAAATATAATAAAAAGCCAGACTATTTTTGAATAGCCTGACCTTTTTTACTATTTATTATTAAACGCAGCTCCAACAAATTCACGGAATAATGGTTGCGGACGTTGTGGACGCGATACTAATTCTGGATGGAATTGAGCAGCTACAAAGAATTTTTTCTCAGGCAACTCGATGATTTCCATTAATTTATTGTCAGGAGACACTCCAGAGAACACTAGTCCTTCTGCTTCCATTGCTTCACGGAATTCATTGTTGAACTCATAGCGATGGCGGTGACGCTCGTACACAAGCTCTTCGCCATTGTAAGCATTGCGTGCCACTGAACTAGCTTTTAGCTTACATGGATATAAACCAAGGCGCAATGTGCCACCTAAATCAATATCTTCTGACTGATCCGGCAAGAAGTCGATGATTGGATATTTTGTATCTTTATCTAATTCTGTTGAATTGGCACCTTCTAAACCAAGCACATTCCGCGCAAACTCAACTGTGGCAAGTTGCATGCCTAAGCAAATCCCTAGGAACGGTACATCATTTTCACGTGCATATTTAATCGCTTCGATTTTCCCTTCGATTCCGCGATCGCCAAAGCCGCCCGGTACTAAAATACCATCTGCTTGTGTTAATAATTCTTTCGCATTTTCTGCATTCAGTTCTTCTGCATTGACCCAATCAATTTCAATATCTGAATCGTAAACATACCCTGCGTGCTTTAAGGCTTCTACAACAGAAATATAGGCATCTTGCAGCTCTACATATTTACCTACTAATGCAATACGTGTTTTGTTTTGCAGATTTTTCACTTTATACACAAGTTCTTTCCAGTCTGTCATGTCTGCCGGTGGTGCTTCGATGCCAAAGTGATCTAATACGATTTGGTCAAAGCCTTGTGCATGAAGATTTAGAGGCACTTCATATAAGTGCTCTGCATCGCGTGATTCAATAATATCCGTTGCACGAACATCACAGAATAGAGCAATTTTTTCCTTCATATCTTGCGGCACAGGTTGCTCTGTACGTAGCACAATAATATTTGGCTGAATACCTAATGAACGTAATTCCTTCACAGAATGCTGTGTTGGCTTTGTTTTCATTTCGCCTGCTGCTTTAATGTAAGGCATTAATGTACAATGCACATACATTACGTTATTGTGTCCTAAGTTTGTACGCATTTGGCGAATTGCTTCTAAAAAGGCCAATGATTCAAAGTCCCCTACCGTACCGCCAATTTCCGTAATCACTACATCCGCAGACGTTTCGCGACCAGCACGTTGTACGCGCTCTTTAATTTCATTTGTTACGTGAGGAATCACTTGTACTGTACCACCGTTATAATCGCCGCGACGCTCTTTGTTCAGTACAGATTGGTATACTTTACCAGAAGTAACTGTTGAGTGCTTTCCTAAGTTGATATCGATGAAGCGCTCATAGTGACCTAAGTCTAAATCAGCCTCTGCGCCATCATCTGTTACGAATACTTCCCCGTGTTGGTAAGGGCTCATCGTACCTGGATCGATATTTAAATAAGGATCAAATTTTTGGATTGTTACTTCCAATCCGCGGTTTTTTAATAAACGACCTAAAGATGCCGCGACAATCCCTTTACCCAGTGACGATACAACCCCGCCTGTTACGAAAATATACTTTGTCATGCTAAATTCCTCCTTAAAATAAGAAAAGCTTGAACGTTTGTACTACAAACAATCGAGCGAAAAAAACCTTTTATAAAAACAAAAAAAACGCTCCTCCTGCAATATGGCAGGGGGAGCGTATAACATCTACGGTCAATCTCCTCTTTAAAGGAGCCCAAGTAAAAGATTATACGGAACCACAAAATAAGTCAAGCGTTTTTGTTTGTACACTACAGAGAGTATATTCATGTTATAGGAGTCAGCTAAAGAATATATTAAAACAAGCAGCCTTTGACAATAGGCTGCTTGTTTTTGATTATTATTTATCTTCGTCTAACTCTTCTTCCTCTTCATCGTCCTCGATAATAAATTCATCAGTTTCTTCGATTAAATCTTCATCGATTTCTTCGTCCAGATCTTCATCTAAATCTTCAATATCCTCTTCGACAAAGTCTAAATCTTCCACTTCTTCATCTTCGTCTTCGTCCGTGTCATCTTCACTATCTACAAACTCATCGAAATCTTCTTCAAACAGAATGTCGTCTTCTTCTAAGTCTTCGAGTTCTTCATCGTCATCAACAAGCGCTTTTGATTTCTTTTTGCGTGCCTTTACTGTCGGAGCAGTCTCTTCTTCAATTGTTTCAACTTTATACCACTCACGCAGACCCCAGCCGCTTTCGTGGTTTAATAAGAAACGACCATCAATATTCATATCCGTATAAAATTGTACAAGGCGAGACTGGATTTCCTCATCTGTAAAGCCATTAAGTTTTTGAATTTCTTTTACAAGGTCATTAAAAGCAAGTGCTGCTTTACCCTCTTCTAAAATTGCGTATGCTAAATCAATTAACGATTCTTCTGCTAATTGCTCTTTTGTCATTTCACGAAAGTTCAAATCGTGCACGTCCTTTCTTTAAATACATTACAAATGCATAATACCCATTATATACAAACTTGCTAGTACTATGCTAGTTTCTATTTATTGTTTTTTATTTTGCCGCATTCTATAAAAAACAAGGTAAAGAGATACGCGGACAAGAGCAGCAGCGGAACCGAAGCCAATTGTTGATTGTAAAGACAAAAGATGGCGATCAAACCCGTAAGCATGACAATATAGTGTGTATATTGTTTCATTTACGCCACCTCCACAATTATTACTATATATAGTATACAGAATTGTGAAGGTGGAGTCGTGTAAAAAACTTGTAAATCTGTAATGTTGCATGCAATTGTAAAGTGAGCAGCTCTTTACATGTTACGACGGTATTGGCCTCCTACTTCATATAAAGCATTGGAAATTTGCCCCAGACTCGCCACTTTTACCGTCTCCATCAGCTCCCCAAAAATATTGCCGCCTGATATAGCAACTTGCTTTAATCGATTCAATGCTTCCTCCGCTTTTTCCGCATTTCTCGCTTGGAAGCCACGTAAATTTGTGATTTGAGACGTTTTTTCCTCTTTTGAGGCACGCGCTACTTCCATTGAGTCGATAGAATCTTGAGAGGCATTCGGATTTAAATACGTATTGACGCCGATAATCGGTAATTCACCTGAATGCTTTAAGTGCTCATAATACATGGATTCCTCTTGGATTTTACCGCGTTGGTACTGTGTTTCCATGGCGCCTAACACACCGCCGCGGTCATTGATACGATCGAATTCCTGAAGTACGGCTTCCTCTACAAGCTGTGTGAGCTCTTCAATAATGAAAGCACCTTGTAACGGGTTTTCATTTTTCGATAAACCGTGCTCTTTTGTGATAATCATCTGAATCGCCATCGCACGACGTACAGATTCCTCTGTTGGTGTCGTAATCGCTTCGTCATAAGCATTCGTATGCAGAGAGTTACAGTTATCTTGCAATGCCATAAGTGCTTGCAATGTCGTACGAATGTCATTGAAATCGATTTCCTGTGCATGTAAGCTGCGCCCAGAAGTCTGGACATGATATTTCAGCTTTTGCGAGCGCTCATTTGCACCGTATTTATCACGCATTGTCACTGCCCAAATACGTCGCGCCACGCGCCCGATTACCGTATATTCTGGATCTAGACCATTCGAGAAGAAGAAGGATAAGTTTGGTGCAAAGTCATCAATATGCATACCGCGACTCAAATAATATTCCACATATGTGAAGCCGTTGGATAAGGTAAAGGCTAGCTGCGAAATTGGGTTTGCACCCGCCTCAGCAATATGGTAGCCCGAAATCGAAACAGAGTAGTAGTTGCGCACTTTATGATCGATAAAGTATTGCTGAATATCCCCCATCATACGCAACGCAAATTCTGTGCTAAATACGCATGTGTTTTGACCTTGGTCTTCTTTTAAAATATCCGCCTGTACCGTACCACGCACAACCTGTAATGTACGCTCACGTGTTTCTGTAAATTCTTCCACAGTTAACGTGCGTCCAAGCTCTTCCTCACGCTTTTTCACCTGCTGATCAATAGCTGTGTTCATGAACATTGCTAAAATAATTGGCGCCGGACCGTTAATCGTCATCGAAACTGATGTGGATGGTGCGCATAGATCAAAGCCATCGTATAGCTTTTTCATATCGTCTAAGGTACATACATTCACACCTGATTCACCAATTTTCCCGTAAATATCCGGACGCTCATGTGGATCTTCCCCGTATAATGTTACGGAGTCAAACGCTGTTGATAAACGCTTCGCATCGTCGTCCTTCGATAAATAGTGGAAGCGGCGGTTTGTACGCTCTGGTGTTCCTTCCCCGGCAAATTGACGTTTCGGATCTTCTCCTTCACGTTTGAACGGGAATACACCAGCTGTATACGGGAACTCGCCAGGCACATTTTCTGCATATACCCAACGTAAAATTTCACCGTAATCTACAAAGTTCGGCAACGCTACCTTTGGAATTTTTGTTCCTGATAACGATGTCGTACGTAAAATCGTGCGAATTTCTTTATCACGTACTTTTGTTACCAGCTCATCGCCACTGTACGCTTCTTTCAGCTGAGCCCAGTTGGCTAAAATTGTTTTGGATTCCTTCGTTAGTTCATCACGTACCCCTTCAATTAACGAATTAATGGAAGAAATGAGTGCTTCTTCATGTGCAGGGAGCTGTTGTAATGTCCCTTCTAATTGATATAATTTACGCGCGAATTCTGCCTGCTGCGCTGCCTTTTGATGATAGCCGCGCACCGTGTCTGTAATTTCACGTAAATAATAACGGCGCTCATTTGGAATAATGACGTCTTGTTTTTGCGTTTTTACAAATTCTTCATAAGAAGTGTGCCAATTGTAGCCGAATTTTTCGTTAATCAGCCGTACAATTGCTGCAAATAAGGAGTTGGTTCCTTTATCATTAAATTGTGAAGCAATCGTTCCGTATACAGGCATTTCATCAAGATTTTTGTCCCACATTTCACGGGAGCGTTGCATCTGTTTTTGTACTTGACGCAGGGCATCTTCTGAACCTTTGCGCTCAAATTTATTAATGGCAATAATATCTGCGTAATCAATCATATCGATTTTTTCAAGCTGTGTCGGTGCACCAAACTCACTTGTCATCACATACATCGATAAATCCGTATATTTTGTAATTTCCGCGTCCCCTTGGCCGATACCACTTGTTTCTACAATGATCAGGTCATAACCCACTGCTTTTACCACATCGAGAACATCGCCGATAGAAGCAGACAGTTCTGTACGAGAGCCACGTGTTGCTAAGCTGCGCATATATACACGGTTATTGAAAATGGCATTCATACGGATGCGGTCTCCAAGTAGCGCACCGCCTGTCTTTTGTTTTGTCGGATCAACAGAAAGAATGGCTATTCGTTTATCCGGGAACTCGGCTAGGAAGCGGCGAATTAATTCATCCGTTAATGAAGACTTCCCAGCTCCACCTGTTCCTGTAATACCAAGTACCAGCGTATTTTTAGAATTGGCACGTGCTGTTTGTAATAATGCGTCTACACCATCGCCACCTATTTCAGCCGCTGTAATCAAATTGGCTAAAACTTCTGGACGGTCAGGTGAAAGCTCTTGAAATTTCTCCAAGTAATCGCCTTTTAGTGTTGAAAAATCCGCACCTTTCATTTTCTCGTTAATCATTCCTTGCAAGCCGAGACGACGCCCGTCTTCTGGAGAGAAAATTCCATCAATACCGTATTCATGTAACTCTTTAATTTCACGTGGTAAAATAACACCGCCGCCACCGCCGTAAATTTTAATGTGCGGTGCACCTTTCTCACGTAGCAGGTCATACATATATTTGAAATATTCCATATGCCCACCTTGGTAGCTAGAAACAGCAATTCCTTGTGCATCTTCTTGGATAGCGGCATTCACTACCTCTTCTACAGCGCGGCTATGTCCTAGATGAATAACCTCCGCTCCGCTTGCCTGCAAAATACGGCGCATAATATTGACTGAGACATCATGTCCGTCAAATAGACTAGACGCTGTTACGAAGCGGATATGATTTTTCGGCTTATAGACACCATTCTTTGTTTCAACGTTCTCCTCAACATTTGTTACCATACTATTCGCCCCTTTGTCATGTGATAAAAAATTTCGTATTCCTATCGAAATGCCATGAAAGCACCGCCGAGGCGATGCTTAATCATGTAATATCCCATCTAAAAATAGTTTTGTTTGCAGTTCTGTATATTGCTCAATGTTAAAACGTTTTTTCAATGCCCATTTTCGGAAAGCCCATGCTTGCCCTTGGATGACAAGCTGGTTAGCAGCTAAATAGATTGCATCATCTGATAGCTTGAGAACCCCTGATTGCACACAGCTCGATAAAATTTCCTCAAACACTGCAACCATTTCCATCTCTCTACTTAGCACATAACGCATAGCTTCTTTTGGTAAGGACTTTGTTTCCTGATACATAATCGTAAATTCGTCAGACATACTATCAGTGAGCAGGAAATACTGTTTGATTGCTTCACGAAGTCCTTCAATGGTACCTTCCCTTCTCGGAAAATGGGAAAGGATCATCATTACTTCCTTGTAGATGCTGTCACATACTAAGTACAGGACATCTTCTTTTGTACGAATGTACTCATACAGTGTACCGATACTAAATCCAGCAGCTTTGGCTATTTCTCTTGTCGTTGCTCGATGAAAGCCCTTGTCTCGAAACAATTTGGCGCCAGCTTGCACAATCTGTCTACGGCGTGCTTCAATGAGGCTTTCATCTTTGACAGATGTTTCTACACGAATCCTCTTCGTCATTGTTTATTTTGTAAGGTTACGAGAAATTACGAGACGTTGAATTTCTTGTGTACCTTCATAGATTTGCGTAATTTTCGCATCACGCATATAACGCTCTACTGGATAGTCTTTCGTGTAACCATAACCGCCGAATACTTGAACTGCCTCTGTCGTCACTTTCATTGCTGTATCGCCCGCCATTAATTTGGCCATTGCAGATGCTTGCCCGTATGGAAGATCATTGGACTCTAACCAAGCTGCTTGGTACGTAAGTAGACGGGACGCTTCTGTCGCTGTCGCCATATCGGCTAATTTAAATGATACCCCTTGGTTTGCTGCGATTGGTTTCCCGAATTGTACACGCTCTTTTGCGTATTCAACCGCTGCATCAAGCGCCCCTTGCGCGATCCCTACGGCTTGAGCTGCAATACCGTTACGACCACCATCTAATGTTTTCATCGCAATAATAAAGCCTTCTCCCTCTGCACCAAGTAAGTTTTCAGCAGGCACACGGCAGTTCTCAAACATAATTTCTGTTGTTGGAGATGAACGAATGCCGAGCTTCGACTCTTTTTTCCCTACTGAGAATCCTGGTGTGTCCGCTTCTACGATAAATGCCGATGTCCCTTTATGTTTTGACTCTGGATCTGTTACCGCAAAGACAACATAAATATCCGCGATACCGCCGTTTGTAATGAAGATTTTTGAACCATTCAGTACATAATGGTCACCTTCTTTTACGGCATATGTTTTCATGCCGCCTGCATCACTTCCTGCATGAGGCTCTGTCAGACCGTATGCACCGATTTTCTTGCCTTCTGCCATCGGGCGTAAATATTTTTGTTTTTGCTCTTCATTTCCGTATTTGAATATTGGCCAGCCTGCCAATGAGGTATGAGCCGATAACGTTACCCCTGTTGATGCACAAACACGCGATAATTCTTCTACAGCGATACAATATGCTAAATAGTCAAATCCAGCGCCACCGTACTCTTCCGGCCATGGAATACCTGTCAGGCCCAGTTCAGCCATTTTATCGAAAATGGCACGGTCAAATGTTTCATTTTCATCACGTTCTGCTGCTGTTGGCGCTACTTCATTAATGGCAAAATCGCGAATCATTTCACGTAATGATTCATGTTCTTCAGTTAATTGAAAGTTCATTCTAAAATCCCCTTTAAAATGTTTTTTTATATTTAGCCTAATAAATGTTTACCAATCACAATGCGCTGAATCTCGGATGTACCTTCGTAAATTTCCATTACTTTGGCGTCGCGGAAATAGCGCTCAACAGGATAATCCTTTGTATAGCCATAACCACCAAATACTTGGACCGCATCGATCGCTACTTCTGTTGCTGTTTTTGAGGCAAATAATTTGGCCATCGATGCTTCCATACCGCATGGTAGTCCCTTTGTTCGTAAATCTGCAGCTCGGTACACGAGTAAACGTGAGGCTTCCACTGCGGTTGCCATATCGGCTAACTTGAAACCGACACCTTGGTTGGCCGCAATAGGTTTACCAAATTGGATACGCTCCTTGGCATAATTAGTTGCTGCTGCGAGTGCAGCCTCTGCTGTACCAAGTGCCTGTGCTGCAATCCCAATGCGCCCTACATCTAAATTAGACATCGCAATTTTAAAGCCTTCCCCTTCTGTACCAAGTAAGTTTTCCGCTGGTATACGACAATTTTCAAATGATAGCTCAACTGTTCTTGAACCGTGCAAGCCCATTTTGTGTTCATCTTTTCCAATATGGAAGCCTGGTGTATCTTTTTCTACAATGAATGCTGACACCCCGCGTGATCCTTTTTCCGGGTCTGTCGAGGCGAACACAATATAAACAGATGCCTCACCGCCATTTGTGATAAATATTTTCGAGCCGTTTAATATATAATGATCGCCATCTTTCACAGCCCGCGTCTTTAAGGAGCCTGCATCGCTACCCGCACTAGGCTCTGTTAAGCAGAAGGCGCCGAGATACTCCCCGCTTGCGAGCTTCGGTACATATTTTTGCTTTTGAGCATCATTACCAAAATACAAAATAGGGTTCGTTCCTACGGAAGTATGCACCGCTAAAATAACCCCAACCGTCGGGCTAATACGTGAGAGTTCATTGATGACAATGATATACGACATAAAGTCCATTTCTGAACCACCAAGAGATTCCGGTGCTGTCGTACCCATCAGACCTAGCTCACCCATTTTTTTTAATATTTCACGTGGAAATTCCCCTTGTTCCATTCGTTCTACAAAAGGTTCAATTTCTGTTTTAGCAAAATCACGCACCATATCGCGAATCATTAGCTGTTCTTCTGTGAAGCGTAACTCCATTTTTCACACCCCTATTCGTACACATAGAAGCCACGACCAGATTTTTTACCTAGCCAGCCTGCTGCCACATATTTGCGTAACAATGGACATGGGCGGTATTTTGAATCGCCAAGTCCATCATGTAAAATTTCCATAATATAAAGACATGTATCCAATCCGATAAAGTCAGCTAATGTCAGCGGTCCCATTGGATGATTCATTCCGAGTTTCATCACATCATCGATCGCTTCTACTGATGCAACCCCTTCATACAGCGTATAAATGGCCTCATTGATCATCGGCATCAGAATACGGTTCGATACAAAGCCAGGGAAGTCATTTACCTCTACTGGGGTTTTATCCAGTTGTCGCGTCATCTCTTCTACTGATTGATATACTTCATCAGATGTAGCGAGACCGCGAATAATTTCTACAAGCTTCATGACTGGCACCGGATTCATATAGTGCATACCAATAACTTGGGCTGGGCGCTTTGTCACCGCTGCAAGTTCTGTAATCGGCAAGCTTGATGTATTCGTCGCTAAAATTGCATGTGCTGGCGCAATCTCATCTAGTTGTTTAAAAATAGATTGCTTGATTTCCATATTTTCTACCGCTGCTTCAATCACAATATCCACATCTGCTGCATCGTTTAGATTCAGTGACATCGTAATGCGCTCTAAAATAGCCGTTTTTTCTTCTTCTGTTTTACGACCTTTTTCTACGTCACGTGTTAAGTTTTTCGTGATAACACTTACTCCGCGATCCAAGAATTCTTGATTAATGTCGTTCAGTTTTACCTCAAATCCTGCTTGTGCACATACTTGCGCAATACCTGAACCCATTTGACCTGCACCAATGACCATTACTTTTTGAATTGCCACTTACTTATCCCCCTTGACTTCAATCATGATTGCGTCACCTTGACCACCGCCTGAGCAAATAGCCGCAATACCGATGCCCCCGCCGCGACGCTTTAATTCATAAGCTAATGTAAGAACGATACGCGCACCGCTTGCTCCGATTGGATGCCCTAGTGCTACCGCGCCGCCATTAACATTGACTTTTGCCGGATCTAGTTCTGCGATTTGATTACTCACAAGTGCTACAGCTGCAAAAGCCTCATTGATTTCAAATAATTCGACCTCTTCCAGCGATTTTCCTGCTTTTTCAAGTAAAGTATTAATGACTAAGCCAGGTGTTTGCGGAAAATCTTTAGGCTCTACACCGACTTCTGCATGCGCTAAAATCGTAGCAAGTGGTGTGCGGCCTTCTTTTTGCGCACGCTCTTCGCTCATAAGCACCACTGCACAAGCGCCATCATTCACTCCTGGTGCATTGCCGGCTGTAATCGTGCCGTCCTTATCAAAGGCTGGACGCAGTTTCGCTAATGTTTCTGCCGTTGTCTCTGGACGAATGGCTTCATCTTGTGCCACTACAATAGGCTCCCCTTTTCGTTGGGGCACTTCTACTGCTACAATTTCCTCCGCTACCTTTTCACGAGCTGCCGCTGCTAACTGATGGCTTCTTGCCGACCATTCATCTTGCTGCTCACGCGTCAATTTGAACTCGCTCGCTGTCGAGTTCCCGTATGTACCCATATGAGGATTCGTTGGATCGAATGCACAGGATAAACCATCGTACACCATACCATCCACTACCGTCGAATTACCCATGCGGAAGCCATTACGCGCATGTGGCAAATAATATGGTGCATTAGACATGGATTCCATTCCGCCAGCTACAATCACATCCTCGTCCCCTAAACGAATCAATTGACTGCCCAGGGTAATACTGCGTAATCCAGAGGCACAAACTTTATTAATTGTTTCTGTTTTCACTGTCCATGGAATGCCCGCTTTTGTTGCTGCTTGGCGTGAAGGGATCTGCCCTTGCCCTGCCTGCAATACTGTACCGAAAATGACTTCTCCTACGTTATCTGGCTCCACGTTTGCTCTCTCTAATGCAGCTTTAATCGCTATACCGCCTAAGTCACTTGCTGTTAAGCTGCTAAGTCCCCCACCGAATTTTCCAAATGGCGTACGTGCTCCGTCTAAAATAACTGTCTTATTCAATCAACAACACCCCTTTGTTTTGATTGAGTTTTAGTATACTTTCACACCTGACTGAACGCTCGCTCGGTAAAAGGTGAAAAAAATATCTAAAACTGCTATTATATAAAATTCTACTAGATACTGACTGTTTTTTCAAATAAAATTTTTAAAATATTTCCATTACTCTAATTACTTTTCTGTTATAGTAAATTATATTACGTACATGCAGGGGGAACTCAGATGAAAAAATGGCTAGCCATCCCGCTTTTTATTTTGCTTAGCAGCATCTTGATCGTGCCTATGGCTTCTGCTCAAAGTGTTCATTTTAATCTACTGTGGCAAAACCAATTCGATTATGATGGCTATTCGGTCCATACTACCTCTACGGGAGATTTACTGATTATCTCTTATTCTGTTATAGAAAAAAGTGGAAAAAAAGTTTTTGATTATTTTGTATTAGATGCTGCGACAGGCTCTGTAAAACAGGAGATTCATTCAATTAGCGGTTATTCCTATGTGTTTCAAACAGCTAAGGAGCACCTCTATCTAGTCACTTATGAAGAAGAATCGAATACTGTATTCCTTTATGATGAGCAATTAAATCTTGTCTGGTCTCAGGACAACACATTCGGAGACTTTAGTAAGGTTGCCCACCATGAAGCAAAGGAAGATACGCTTTTATTTTATACGGCAAAAAATCCAGCCATTCCCTACTTCGGTTTCGATTTAACCGGCAAGAAAGTACCTATCCCAACAATCGCTTATGCCGTTCCTTCTGTCGAGCAGTGTCCAGGTGAATTTTATTGCCCTCCTTCTGATACGGTAGAAGTATTGATTAAAGACTCTATACGGAAAATTGAGAAAACGGTCGTTGTGCAGCCTTCCATTCCTGAAGGTCATCACATTACACAAACACTCCCTTTTATTTATAACATCGAGAAGTACTATCAAGACGGCGCACATGACAAAATCGACTGGAAACAACCGGACCGCTATTTTTTATTTTTCAATACGGAAAACGAACAATATGAAAGTGCAAACTTTATTGTTGAATTTGATTTACAAGGTCGCATTCTACGGACGTTAGAGTTGCCAGCAGTTCAAGGTAATTTTGATTACGCAACAAATGGTTGTATTTTCGGATTTGTGTATGACAATCACTATGTACGCTATCAACTCCATAATTTTAGTATAGATAGCCAGTCTTCTTTAGAAGGCGCTCTTAACTATCTAGCCATTGACCAGGATGCCATGAAACTTGTAACTGACGGCGCCCTGTATTTGCTCGATGAGAAGTTTCAAATCAGTAAAAAGATTGAGCGTCCAGGTGCGCATTATAATGGATTGAAAAAGCTTTCTCAGTACCTTATTGTGCGGAGCATGAATACGGAAGAAGCTAGCCTTGTCTATGATAGCGATACTTTAGAGAAAATCGCGACGATACCAAGTGCAGATGATTATATCGAGACCAATCGCGGGAAAGATATTATTACCTATACGGCAAATGCATTCGATTATTCGTATCAATTACGCTACTATAACTATGCCTTGCTTGATACCTATAGTCCTTCCAAAAAGTGGAGCATTACTTTTAATAAGGCTATCAAACCCGCTTCTGTCAACGCGGATACGATCTATGTGATGAATGACCGGGGGGAAAAGGTAAATGTGACTCTCCTTGTAGAAGGCAAGAAAGTAAAAGTCCTGCCTGCTGGGGGCTATATATCCGGTCATATTTACACATTGCATATTGAGCCGGGCATTGTAGGCCACACCGGGGCTCCCTTATCTAAACGTATGACAAAAATATTTTTAATTCAATAAAGTGAAACTTCAATCAGTGGGGGTTTTCTTCATCCCCCACTGATGAATAAGGAACACAAGCTAAGTTCGCCACGTCCTGTGGCAACGCTTGTGTAACCAACATCGTGTTGGCCCGAACCAATCGGGCTTTTACGGGTAGTTGATTTCCCGCCTATCCTTTTTGCCCGGAGTCTTATTACCCGTTAATGCGGGATAAATAAAAGGCTGCTGGATAAATGTAAATTTATCCAGCAGCCTTTTTTCTATGCTTTATGTTGATCTGATTGTTCGTTTGTTTCTTCAGGTGTTACGACTGCCTCTTCAGCAGCGTGAACAGTAGGTGCTTCGACATCTGCTTTTGGCGTATCTGATTCCGGTACATCTACCGCTACAACACCTTCTACATCCGGATGTACTTCTTCGTGCATTGTATCGATTGGTGTTTCCTCTACCGTAGATGCTTGCTCCACTACAGCCTCATGAGCCACCATTTCTGCACTGCTCGATGGCGGTGCTACATCCGTTTTTGGTGATTCTGCCACCGGTACAGCTACGACACCTTCTTCAGCGATGATTTCTTCTGTTTCTTCTGCCGTTTCTTCCACCTGTGGCTCTCCACTACCGAATACCGCCCGTACTAATAGCTCTGCGATATCATACGTGCCTACAGAGTCTTCTACTTCTTTTGCTTTCGTACCATCCGACAGCATCGTTAAGCAGTACGGACAGCCTGACGAAATTACGGAAGCATCTGTTGCCAGTGCTTGCTCTGTACGGGCCACATTGACACGGTTACCCACATGCTCTTCCATCCACATGAGACCGCCACCTGCGCCACAGCACATACCATCTTGGCGATTACGCTCCATCTCCACAAGGTTAACCCCTGGTATACCGCGTAAAATTTCACGTGGTGGATCGTATACATCATTGTAACGACCTAAGTAGCATGAATCATGGAAAACAATTGTTTCATGAACAGGATAGTTCATAGTTAAACGTCCCTGCTGGATTAAATCATATAACAGTTCTGTATGGTGAAGAACCTCACCGTTCCAGCCGAAATCCTGGTACTCATTTTTGAAAATATTGTACGCGTGCGGATCGATCGTCACTATTTTTGTTACGTCATTTTTCTCGAACTCATCGATATTCGCTTGTGCTAACTCTTGGAATAAGAACTCATTTCCAAGACGACGCGGTGTATCACCGGAGTTTTTCTCTTTATTTCCTAAAATCGCAAACTTCACGCCTGCTTCATTCAGCAATTTAGCAAATGATAAAGCGATTTTTTGTGAGCGGCTGTCGAATGACCCCATTGAACCAACCCAGAATAAATATTCGAAGCCATCCCCTGATTTCTTCGCTTCTTTTATTGTTGGAATATGGATCGTTTCATCCAATTCACGCCAGTTTTCTTTTTCTTTTCGGTTTAAGCCCCACGGATTTCCTTGACGCTCGATATTCGTCATCGCGCGCTGTGCATCTGGGTTCACTTTTCCTTCTGTCATCGTTAGGTAACGGCGCAGGTCGATAATTTTATCTACATGCTCGTTCATTACCGGACATTGATCTTCACAGTTACGGCATGTTGTACAAGCCCAAATTTCTTCTTCTGTAATCACGCCGCCGATTAGCTCGCGGTCATAGGCTGTTTCAAGTGTTGCTCCGCCTGCTGCCGCCATCGCCAATTGGTTCCCTTGTGTATTATTAAAGAATTGGAACGGCACCCATGGTTTTTGCTTTGTCACAACAGCTCCTGTAAACGTTAAGTGATCACGCATTTTTACAAGTAGGTCCATTGGCGAAAGCATCTTTCCGGTACCCGTTGCAGGACACATATTTGTACAGCGTCCACATTCTACACAAGCATATAAATCTAGCAATTGCTTTTGCGTGAAGTCTTGGATTTTCCCAACACCAAGCACTGGCATATCTTCTTCATCTTCAGCCTCTTCCAATGCTGCAAAGTCGATTGGACGTAACGTGCCTCTACGTTCTAAACGGTTAACCCCGACATTGACAATACTTGTAATTAAGTGGAAGTGCTTGCCTTGTGGAATATACACTAAGAACGTTAATAAGAATAATAAGTGCACCCACCACATGAGATAAAAGACAGCCACAGCACCTGTTTCAGGTAACCATTGGAAAGCCCATGCGATACTTGAAGCAACTGGTTCATAAAGCGTTAAACCATGATCATGCCAAATCAGTCCCATACCATTAGCGATTAATGTGGAAGCCATCAGACCACCAATAAAAATTAATACTAAACCATTTTTCCAACCACGTTTTAGACGTGCTAACTTTTCTACATAGCGACGGTAAAATGCTCCTAATACTGCTACTAGAATGACAACGGCTACGATTTCCTGGAAGAATGTAAAGAACCCATAAAATCCACCAAGTGGTAAATGTGAACCTGGAGCTAAACCTTTCCAAATTAAATCAATCGCACCGAACTGCACCATTAAGAAACCATAGAAAAACAGTACGTGGATAAGTCCCATTTTCTTATCTTTCAATAATTTGGATTGTCCAAATACTTTTTCTACTAAATCACTAATACGTTCCCCTAATTTTTGATCGAAAGTATCCTTTTTTCCTAGCTGGATAAATTGATAGCGTGTTTTTAATAGATACGCAAATAATCCTACTGCATATAAGATCACCGCAATCGTTGCTACCCAGTTAATAATTAATAATGTACTCAAAACATTTCCCCCCTTGCCCGTAATTGCTTGTACAACAAGCTACTCTATATTCTTATGCTTGTCCCCCAACCATTTACTAGTATTTTATGGCACTTCCATATTCGCACTATTGATAATATTGTAATAATGAATGAGCATTCAGTCAACTCCTTTTCCTAGTAAACGTCAGAAAATTTGGTATTATTTATTAAAGTAGCATATGCTAGAAATGATTTCTATAATAAAACACACGAAAAATAGAAAAATCGTCACTCAACGAGAAGATGAATGACGATTTCATTATTTTACCCCGCATTAACGGGTAGTAAGGCTCCCACCTAAAAGGTTAAAAAAATCAAGAAGTATAGGTGGGAGATCAACTACCCGTAAAAGCCCGATTGGTTCGGGCCAACACGATGTTGGTTACACAAGCGTTGCCACAGGACGTGGCGAACTTAGCTTGTGTTCCTTATTCACCAGTGGGGATGAAAAACCCCCACGGATTGAAGTTTCACTTTATTTAAATACATCTGCGCTTCTTTCATACTCTATGTCTGAAATTTTCAAGCGGAAATTAACGACACGTGCAGCAGCGAACAGGTAGTCTGATAGACGATTTAAGTATTTTTGCACGATTGGTGATACATCCTCTACCTCTGTCATCAACGTCACTGCTTGGCGTTCTGCACGGCGAGCCACTGTCCGAGCGATATGCAATGTCGCAGCCGCTGGTGAACCACCTGGCAAAATAAACTTTTTCAGCGGTGGTGCTTCTTCTGAAAGAACATCAATACGCCCTTCTAACACTTCAATCGGCGCTTCTGTTAATTTATAGACACGCTCTTTCATCACATTTGCTAAATCCCCGCCTCCATCAAATAATTCATGTTGGATAGCTTCTAAATCTTTTAAAATATCACCAAACAGCTCTCGATCCTCTAACTCTGTCATCGCTTTCCCGATAAATGAATTCAGTTCATCGATTGTGCCGTAAGCTTCTACACGTACATGGTCTTTTGGTACACGTCCTCCGATGATACTTGTCTTGCCTTTATCCCCTGTTTTTGTATAAAGCTTCATCTCCATCACCCTTTTTCATTTATTTTGCTCTGCTTATACCGCTCAATTGCCGTCAGCGTGGTTTCAAAAACGCCTTGGCCGATAAGCTTCCCAACTGCTGTAATCGGTCCCGCATAAGGCATTTCCTCACCATATTGTGTAGCCGCAATCAGTAAACTATCCGTAGCAGTACCCGTAGCGATCGTACCTGTGTGCGAATCCCTTATTTGTTGCTCAGCTAAAGCTTTTGTTTTGGCCTCTGTCGCTGTGATCATTGCTTGATAAAAAGCTTCATCTGTTAGTTTACCATTGATGATGACCCAAGTATTAATTGTGCCAATATGCGGGAGATCATCTCGTTCAAACGTTCGCGTAGCATCGACAGCGTTCCCCACTCCTGCTGTTACCATTACAACAATGCTACATGTTTCATGTGAAAAAGAGCGAATAGCCGCTAAATTTGTCTGAACCGCTGTCAGCATCATGACGGTATTTGTCGAAGAAAATTGTTGCTCCTGCAAAAACTGTCTGGCTTCCTCTTTGACATGTGCCAGATCTATATCAGGGGCAATCGAACGGTTGAGCAATGTGTCATACCAACCCATTCCCGGATTGTGGACAGCAGAAGAAATCACCTTCAGGGCCTTATCTGTCTTCAATTGTATATATGCAGGCAATATTTGAATATGCTCTGCCGTGACTGTTTCTTGTCTTACCGCCTGCTCAGATGGCATCATCGTAATCTGCGGCTTTGGCATTTCCGGATGGGCATAAGTCGATACTTGAGCATCATACACTGTGCTAATTTGCTCTTGTAGTACAACCTCATGCGGCGGACCATATGCTTTCACCATTCCGTTTTCTAGCAATAATAAGTCATCACAGTAAAGAGAAGCCAAATTGATATCATGGAAAATCGACACGACTGTTACACCGCACTCTGTCGCCTCTTTGCGGATTAAATCTAAAATTTGCTTTTGATGGGCAATATCTAAATGATTGGTCGGCTCGTCCAGCAGTAAAATTTGAGAAGACTGGGCTAACGCTTGCGCGATAAAGACCCGTTGCTGCTCCCCGCCTGACAAAAATTCCATCTGCGTATCGCGATATTTTAAGATATCCGTTTGAATCATTGCGCTTACTACCGCTTGCTCGTCCGCCTCTGACCAGCTAGAGAAAAAACCTGTTTGATACGGATAACGACCGAGCGATACCGCATCATATACAGTGCTTGAAAATCCATTGGCATGGAGCTGCGGGAGCACAGCCATCTTTTTGGCCAAGTCCTTTGTCGAGTACGTTTTCATATTGCGCTCCTCGATATGCACTTCCCCTTCTAACGGCGACACACTCCCGCTTATGCATTTCAGCAATGTGGTTTTTCCGCTTCCATTCGGACCCAGTATCCCGAGGATTTTACCTTTTTCTACTTTAAACGACACATTTTTAACAATAGGTACACCGCCATACCCGCCTGAAATATTTTCAACTTTTAACATTAGCTCATCCGCCCTTTTCGCTGCTTCAAGAAAATATACGCAAACACCGGTGCACCGATAAATGCTGTAATCACACCGATGGGCAATTCTGTCGGCGCAATGATCGTACGAGACACTAAATCGCAAATCACGAGTAAACTCGCCCCGTTTAAAAAGGAAATGACAAGCAAATGGCGATGATCGGGACCGATGACCATGCGCACCATATGCGGCACGACCAGCCCTACAAAGCCAATCGTTCCCGATACGGCAACAGCAGCCCCGGTTAACACCGACCCTGCTACCAAAATAAACATTTTACTGCGCCTTACATCGACACCCAAATATTTCGCGCGTTCTTCACCATAGACAAGGGCATTCAATTCACGTCGATAAAGCCATAAAATCAAGCCGCCTGCAATGACGAAAGGTAAGATTAACCGAACATGTGACCAGCCGCGCATGGATACACTACCTAGCAGCCAGCCAATAATGGAACGCAGCTCTTCACCTGTTAAGGCAATCATCAGTGAAATGCAAGCACTTAAAAACGAACTAAAAATGACACCTGTTAAAATCAGCGTTTCCATTTTAAGAGAACGGTCTACTATCTTGGCGAAGCTTAGAACGGCAATTAATGTAATAATCGCCCCGATCATACTGAACAGCGGCAAGGAAAATGCGCCGATGAACGGCAAAGAAACACTAAAGAAAATCGTGAAAACTGCCCCGACCGAAGCACCCGATGAAATACCAAGCGTATACGGATCGGCTAGCGGATTTTTTAATAATCCTTGGAAGGCTGCACCGGCAATGGCAAGTGACGCTCCCACTAAAGCGGCTAATAGGACCCGCGGCATCCGAATATTCCAAAGGATACTATAGGCTGCCGCATCACTGTCATCCCATAATGTAGTGAGCGGGATGGATACAGAACCAATTGATACCCCGCACCAAATGCTAATCAATAATACAGCGAACGATACGATATAAGCCGCTGTATATTTCTTTATCATTCAGCAAATACCTCTGGATAAATCACTTTAGCGATAGACTCTACTCCTTCTGCTATACGTGGACCTTGACGGCTTGTTGTATCTGCATCTACAAGCCCAATTGCATCATCTTTTATTGCTGTCATTGTACTAAATGCCGGATTGTTTTTAATAACATCGACATCTTCCTCATATGTAAAAATAAGAGTATTTGGATTTGCTGCAACCAAATCCTCCGCACTATACATCGGCCAGCCTTCTTGCTGCACAATGTTTTCTACGTTAATCACCTTCAGCATTTCATTCATAAATGTCTGCTGCCCCACCGCATAGATATCCGGTGTTGTTCCAACAATCATAAATGCAGTACGCGGCTCGGCATCCTTCACTTTGTCTTGAATAGCTTGCAGCTTCGTTTCAATATTTTCTACAATCTCTTCTGCTTGCTCTGTACGGCCTGTTAAAGCACCGATTTCTTCAATCGTTTCGTACGTCTCTTCAAAAGTTGTCGCATTATCTACAACAAATACTTCAATATTAGCTGCTTCTAATTGTGTAATCAATTCATCTGAAAACATACTTGATTCATGTGCAAAAACAAGGTCCGGCTCAAGGGAAACAATGGTTTCCAAATTATATTCAATCCCGCCGACACGTGTTTTTTCTGCTACCTGTTCTGGATAATTGTCATTGTCATTGACACCGACAATTTCTTCATCTAGCCCTAATTCAAATAAAATTTCCGTGTTCGAAGGTGTCAATGAAACAATACGTTCTGGCGCCTCTTCTACCGTGATTTCATTCCCTAACGCATCCTTTAATGTTACAGGGAATGCCGCTGCAGTGTCCTCTGTTGTTGTATCCGTTGCTTTTTCTGTAGTGCTGTCCTGCTTCTCGTCACCGCATGCTGCTAAACTTAGTGCCAATACAGCTGCTCCTGCTAATCCCCAAAACTTCTTCATCCTTACTTCCTCCTTATAAAGTGAAACTTCAATCAGTGGGGGTTTTCTTCATCCCCCACTGATTGTTAGTTGAACCAATCGGGCTTTTACGGGTAGTTGATCTCCCGCCTATCCTTTTCGCCCTTGTTAAACCTAGAGGCGGGAATCTTGCCTCTGCCGCTACGCTTTCGAGGCAGATAATTACTACCCGTTAATGCGGGATAATAAAAAAAGGCTTCTCCTAAAGAGAAACCTGGAATCGGCTAAATATAAATATATAAAAAAGCATCTAGCCACCATCCTATCCTCGTAGGTTTTTTTCGGTGTTCATAAAGGCAGGTCTCCTGGCTTATGCATCAAACGTTTTCTGCACCTTCCCAATTCAATCAGTGGCATTCGCAAAAAACTAGCATTTACAGTGACGGGACCGCGCCGGAATCGCACCGGCTTCCCTATTATCTTTGCCTGTAAGCAAAGAACCTTTACTACTTATGAAATTTTCCAACTGCTACATATTATACATCAAAATCTGCAAATGCAAAGAATGATTTTTTTACACCGCTTACTTTAAAGCAGTTTCTGCTACGCGAATCATTGTCACATCATCCATCGGCGGATTATGCAATCCTACCCGCACATCGCGATAATAACGCTGTAATGGGTTATCATTTTGTAGACTCTTTGCTCCTACCAGTCGCATTGCTTTATCCACTACCTCAATTGCAGCATTTGTGACAATCGTTTTTGCTACACCTAACTCATTTGTCATATGCATACGACGCTCTGTATCATCATAGCACTCAGCCGCCCCGTAAAGAGCAAACCGTGCCTGCGCAATGGCTATATCGATTTCTGCTATGAGGGCGCGCACATTTGGCAGCTCTGAAATTGTTCCTTTGATACTATTGGGCGAATGTGTTTTCGCAAATTGAACGGCATAATCCCGTGCTGCTTGTGCAATTCCTAAGTAGGTAGCTGGAATTAACAGTTGCCAACCGGGCTGTGCGATACGTTTACGATCAGATCCAAGTTCGACAAAGGCTTCTTCCGGCACATGCAC
This sequence comes from Lysinibacillus odysseyi, assembly GCA_014595895.1. Taxonomy (GTDB): domain Bacteria; phylum Bacillota; class Bacilli; order Bacillales_A; family Planococcaceae; genus Lysinibacillus_B; species Lysinibacillus_B odysseyi_A. The sequence continues at coordinate 72,717 of JABUKB010000009.1, forward strand.
ATTCTCTAATACCAAATCATGGCTACCTGTTCCCCGCATCGACAATACATCCCAGTTTTCCTCAATCGTGACACCCGGCATATCGTGGGGGATAAGGAAATAGCCTGTTTCTCCAAGCTCTTCTACTGATGCTGCTACTAGAAAATAATCCAAGCCGTAAGAACCTGTTGTGTAATTTTTACGCCCATTCAGCAGCCAGCCTTCACCGTGGCGTACCGCATTTGTCGCCATTTGACCACCACGCAGCGGACTTCCCATCGCAAATTCACTTACTGCACGATTTGTGATTGCACCAGCGTTCACTTTTTCTGCGAATTGCTCTAGTAATTGTGGTTGCCAGTAGCGATATTCATAGAGCTCCCCCACTGTCAGCAACGTCCATGTCACAATCAGGGCTGTGCTGCCATCTAGGCTTCCTAGCTTTTCCTGTGCCAGCACGGCATCGTATACGTTGTAGCCTGCCCCGCCATATGTAGTTGGTAATGTTAATTTGGTATAGCCAATTTGTCGTAATCGATTTAGATTTTCAGTCGGAAACGCCCCGTCTTCATCAATCTGGCGTGCCGTTCGGTCAAATACCGGGCGTAATGCCTCTAGCTTTTCATCCCACTCCTGATGACTTGGTTTCTTATAAAATACCGATTTATTCATTTTTTCCCCCACTTTCTAACGAAAAAGCTATTTCTATTCTCTCGCTAATTGGGGATTTCTTCAAGCGGCAGGGGTTATATGCCAAGGGAACTTATACAACAGATGTGCGCACTTATACAAAAAAACACCCTCGCAATGAACACGAGGGTGTTATTAGATTACATTTTTTCCGGAGCCGATACGCCAATCAATCTTAGTGCATTGGCTAATGTTGTTTTAACCGCTGTAATTAATGCTAAGCGTGCTTCTGTCAGCTCTTTGTTATCTGCATTGATTACTTTTTCTGCGTTATAAAAACTGTGGAATGTAGCCGCTAAATCTTGGATATAGTTCGCTACACGGTGTGGTGTACGGTGTTTTGCTGCATCTGCTACAACCTGCGGGAAGGCACCCACTTTTTTCAGTACATCCTCTTCTTTTTCTGCCGTTAGTACTGACAGATTGTCGATGGACGCTGTGAAGCCTTGCTCACCTGCTGCACGTAAGATAGAGCTGATGCGTGCATGCGCATATTGTGCATAGTACACTGGGTTTTCGTTCGATTGCGATACTGCTAAATCTAAATCGAAGTCCATATGTGAATCGCCTGCTGTTTTCACGAAGAAGTAGCGTACTGCATCTAAGCCTACCTCTTCTACTAATTCACGCATTGTCACGGCATTCCCCGTACGTTTTGACATTTTGAACTTCTCGCCATTTTTATATAGCTGTACCATTTGGATAATTTCTACATCTAATGTATCACGTTCATACCCTAACGCTTCAATAGCTGCTTTCATGCGTGGAATATAACCGTGGTGATCAGCACCCCAGATATTGATTAGTTTATCAAAGCCACGTTGTAATTTATCTTCATGGTACGCAATATCTGGTGTTAAGTAAGTGAAGGAACCATCATTTTTAATTAATACACGGTCTTTGTCATCGCCGAATGTTGTCGAACGGAACCAAGTCGCACCTTCTTCTTCGTATACATGGCCATTTGCTTTTAACTTATCTAATGCACGTTCAATTTTGCCGTTGCCGTATAAAGAAGTTTCTGAATACCACACATCAAATTCTACGCGGAAGTTTTTCAGGTCATTTTGCAATTTTGCTAATTCTAAACGCAAACCATGCTCACGGAAGAATTTGAAACGTTCTTCATCCGACTTTTCCAAAATATCCGCACCGAACTCTTCTTTCAATTTACCAGCGATTTCGATAATATCAGGACCGTGGTAGCCATCCCCCGGCATTTCCGCATCCATGCCTAATGCTTGCTTGTAACGCGCTTCGAGAGAATACGCCAAGTTGTTGATTTGGTTACCGGCATCGTTGATATAGTATTCGCGAGACACATCATACCCTGCAAAATCCAACACATTGCATAAAGAATCCCCTACTGAAGCCCCGCGCGCGTGACCTAAATGCAAGTCGCCAGTCGGGTTGGCCGATACGAACTCTACTTGCACCTTTTCGCCTGCTCCTGCATTCGAACGACCGTATGCTTCCCCTTGCTCGAATGCTGCTTTCACTACATCAGCAAGGAAATCTTTGCGTACTGTAATATTCATGAAGCCAGGACCTGCGATATCGATTTTCTCGATAGCCGTGCCAGCTGTTTCTAAATTTTCTAAAATTGCCTCTGCAATAGCACGAGGTGGCTTTTTTGCTAATTTTGTCAATTGCATCGCAACGTTTGTAGCATAGTCACCGTTTGCTTTGTCTTTTGGTGTTTCTAAATGGATATTGTACTCTGTGCCTGTTTCTACTAAGCCTGCTTTTTCAATAGCAGACGCAAGGGCTTGTTTGATTTCTTGTTGTAGTTGTTCTACAGCATTCATAATGATACCTCCGTAAAGTGAATTTCTAATGTATAGTTACCGACAGAAGAACCGCCAATGATTAAATCATATTGCGCTTTAAATTGGCCGCTGTTGTCTTGTTTTTGGAATGATAATTGATGTGTTTTGGTTACAAGTGGAATCTCTCCATATGTACTTTCATAGCGTCCATGTTCTTTTTGCGCAGGATTTAATGGCAGACGCATGCTGACATCACCACTGCGCATAATGTACGACTGATCGCCCGTCAGCTTCACAACGGTACGGATTTTTTTATCTTCTTGCACTTCGTCATAACGTAAATACGGTGTACCCGCCTTCTCAATAAAGGTGCCTTGCAGCCACATCTCGTATGTTTCTACATCTCCCTCTACTGGTATGATGGAAGATATTAATTTAATTTTCACATCAGTCCCTGCATTGCTCATTACGCGGACCACCTTTCTACGTCTTTTATATAACCTTATTATTATAGGGTGAAGGCAGTGATTTTTTCAACCGTTATGTCAATATGGGCAGAGAATTTTTTAATATAGTGATACAAATTTTTAAAGCTCGTTCGTCTAACAAAGAGAAGAGGTGATGGACATGGATTTTGAGCGCGCGTATGAGGAGCATTTTCAAGTGACCTATCGCTTTTTCCTGTATATGGTGGGGCATAATGAGGTAGCGGAAGATTTGACGCAAGAAACTTTTTTGCGACTCCTCAAGGGACAATACCGCGGCGAGGCACAGCTAGGCACCTATATTCGACAAATTGCGCGCCATGTTGTCTACGATTATTTTAGACGGCAAGCATTAATTAAATGGCTTCCTTTCAGAGAAGACCCACGTCACGCAACGGACTATATACCGCATGAATGGTTAACTCAATCCGAGGAACGGCGCACGTTATACATAGCCTTGCAAAAGCTAAAAAAAGAGCACAGAGAAGTGATTATTTATCGCAAAATCGAGGAGCTATCCATCGAGGAAACCGCGCAGCTCCTCGCCTGGAACCAAACAAAAGTTGCCAATACTTTACGTACCGCAATGAAAGCACTCGCAAAGCATGTAGGAGGTGATGACGATGCTAGATAAGCAACTACAGGAGCTAAAACAGTTACCTGAAGATAAACAGCTAAAAGAAAAAATTTATAGGCAACTTCATACAAAGAAACCAAAGCGATTTACTGGCTTAAAGGAAGCCCTGCTCCTTACGATCATGATAGCTATTGCTTTCTTTTTATTTATCTTACCACCAGCTCAGCAAACCACGACTTCAGCAGGTGATATTACATTGTTCACAGCATTCGGCGGTGAGCCTGGGCAATTTTTTGCACGGCCTTCTACACTTTATACGGGCGTATATCACGAAGAAAATGAACAGTTACTCGACTTTTTCCGGACATTCGATGAGCATATGATTGTTACAGAAGACGTTAAGCTTGGGGAACATATTGCAGATATTGTCATGATTCAAAACGGGAAACAAACTCGCTATCAAATGAGTGATACGTATTTGCTGAATGTGGATACAGGCGTGTTTTATCAAGGGGATGAAACATATGAGGACGCTTTTAACATCGCTTACACACCGCATAACGATCCGGGATTTGCCATATTTATGCCTATCGTAGTCATAATTCTGCACGGTGTTATATCAAACCGTTATAAAAAGGCAAACATTACTTTTGAAATACCGGTGAAATATAACGCTCCTGTTATTATGGGCTTTCTGGTCATTATGGGTTCGTCCATGTTCTACCATCAGCAAATTGGTCCAATTTTCAAGCCATTGTTGATCATTTTCCCCGTGGCATTTGGTCTCGTCATGTGGAAAATCATAAAAAAAATCGCCCCATCTCCATTTGTATATCGAATGGAAATGATACGAGTGCTTGTATCGTTTGGATTATTAATTTTGCTTCTTTGGTCGATGTAACGAGAAAAGGAGCTGGTGTTGGCCAGCTCCTTTTTTTGAATTTATTTCACCCACCCTAAAATAGGTACATGCAATAAAATTATTTAACAAAAATGAAATCGCTGTTTATTAAGATTTCTTTATTCATTTAAGTTTTACTATTCACTTGAAAAACGTAAGATGTTGATTTAAGATCTGTTCAATTCGCATAGCTTCAAATTCCCTTTTTTATGTATAAGAAAAAGCCACAACTCGTAAGGAGTGTGACTTTTTTCTTTATTTTTCAATGATGTATTTTACATTTTCGACAGATGTAGTAAAAACTGTTTTACTCTCATTCTCGCTACCTGGTTCGTTCGAACGTTCTTTTAAATAATAAACTCCTTCAACATTTTTAACTTGGATTATATTGTTCACTTCAACTGCTTTACCAGTTTTCATATAAACTATATACGTTTTTGCCACCTTCGTCACCTCCCATCTATTTACAATTTATTGCAAATTAAATGGAAAGAGAACAAAAGACCACATCGATTCGATACAGTCTCACAAAGGGGGAATTTCTATGCCGTAATAATCAGATTCAAAATTGCCACACTACTATCATATTATGGATAAGCAATAGTTTTGATGCTTAATAACAGTACTATTTTCGTGTATTCTCTAATGCCACTATATACTTCGATGAGATGAATCGTATGTGCAATTTCAGCATGTCGCCTTTTCACATAGCTGGCACTATATCCGATATCTTCTGCGATTTTTTCTAGCGTTTTACCTTGCAACTCTTTAAATAAAAATAGGAGCTAGCTTTTAACTAACCCCTCTTTAACCCTTGATATTACTGAATTTCTAAGTCCCCTGCTATTTCACCCAGCCTAAAATCATCTCACGAATAAATTTCGCCGCGGCGTTCGCTGTCATTTCTGAATGGTCGTAAACCGGAGCAACCTCTACTAAATCAAAGCCCACCACATTTACTTCTGAACGTGCAATTTCATGAATCGATGCTAAAAGCTCTTTTGATGTAATACCGCCAGCATCCACCGTTCCTGTACCTGGTGCATGTGCTGGGTCTAGTACATCGATATCGATTGTCACATACACATTGCGTCCTGCAAGTGTTGGCAATACTTTTTTCAATGGCTCTAATACTTCAAATAACGAAATGTGCATACCGTTTTCCTTTGCCCATTCCATTTCTTCTTTCATACCAGAACGAATACCAAACGAGTATACATTTTTCGGACCGATTTGGTCAGCGATTTTGCGGATTGGTGTCGCATGAGAATATTCTTCCCCTTCATAATCCGTGCGTAAATCTGTATGCGCGTCAAAATGGATAATTGCTAAATCATCATACTTTTCGTAAACAGCCTCCATGACAGGAAGAGATACTAAATGCTCGCCGCCCATCCCCACAGGAATCTTGCCGTCTGCTAATAATTTGCGTACCCAGTCTTTAATTTCTTTCAGTGATTTTTCTGCATTGCCGAATGGCAACGGAATATCGCCTGCATCGAAAAATTTCACTTCTCCTAACTCGCGGTCTAAATATAAGCTGTACTCTTCTAAACCGATAGATACCTCACGAATACGTGCAGGACCAAAGCGTGATCCAGGACGGTAGCTCACTGTCCAGTCCATTGGCATCCCATAAAGCACCGCTGTACTTTCTTCATAATTCGGATGACTTTTAATAAATACATTACCTGAATAAGTCTCATCAAAACGCATACATTCCATCTCCAATCATATTCTTTGCATTGTTTATTATTGTCGCATACGATGAATTCTCGCACAAAAACCTTTTTATAAAAATCCGCTTTTTGCTATAGCTGTGTTTTTACACTATTGACACATTATTGTAACATTCGAAACCTTTTATAGAAGTGTATCGTAATAAATAGTGCAGTTCAAAAACAGTATAAATGTTTTTCTGTGAAGCGCAATAGTTTTCGTTATGAAAATCATTGAAACGCACATACTACCATATATGAAAAGATTGGGGTGACGTGGTATGAAAAGGAGCGACTATCAAAAAAAGCATATGCGCAGAAAACGCCTACGAAAAATATCCTTATTTTTCATCGCTTGTATCAGCGCATTTGTGATTGCGCTTGTTTCATTACGGATTTACGCACAAATAGCCGGTGCACCACCACTCACAGTACCTAAGGCATCTATTTTTCTTGATAGCGAGAATAATCAAATCGGCGACCATTATACAGGCGAACGCCGTTATTGGGTAGAGTTTGACAAGATTTCTCCTTATTTAATCGATGCAACGGTAGCTGTAGAAGATAAAGATTTTTACAAGCATAATGGTTTTGACTATTCTCGAATAGCCGGTGCCATTTTAGCAGATATTAAGGCAGGCAGTATGGCACAAGGAGCAAGTACCCTCACGCAGCAATATGCACGTAACCTTTATTTAACGCATGAAAAAACATGGACACGTAAAATAAACGAAGCGCTCTACGCGTATCGTTTAGAAATATTTTACGATAAGGAGGACATTTTAGAGGGCTATTTAAATACCGTCTATTATGGTCATGGCATGTACGGTGCGGAAGCGGCCAGTCGCTATTATTTCGGGAAATCTGCCAGTGATTTAACATTGGCAGAAGCCAGTATGCTAGCTGGCATTCCAAAGGGCCCGACCTATTATTCGCCACTTGTCGATCTCGAGAAGGCCAATACTCGCCAACAGCTTATACTAGAATTGATGCATGCTCAAGCATACATTACCGATGCTGAAAAGGAGCACGCAACAGCTGAGCAACTTGTATATAAACACGATGAATGGACTACAGCTGAATCAGTAGCCCCCTATTTTTTAGATGCTGTTTGGGCAGAGGCTGAGCAAATTTTAGCCAGTCATAACCACAATATCAGCGAAGGCGGCTGGACGATTAAAACTACATTGAATCAAGCACACCAGCGAGCTGCTGAAAATGCTGTTGCCAAGCATATGCCTAAGAGCGAACTGCAGGTAGGTCTTGTCAGTATGGAGCATGATACCGGATTTGTAACAGCTCTTGTGGGCGGTCGCGATTATAGTACAAGTTCTTATAACCGTGTCATCACTGCTAAACGTCAGCCTGGTTCAACGATCAAACCTTTTTTATATACGGCTGCTTTGGAAGAAGGTTATTCTCCATTGACATATATGGACGTATCTCAAACAACTTTCACCTATGACAATGGGAAAAAGGAATACACACCTAAAAACGTCAATGGTCAATTTGCTGATCACGACATGTCGCTCGCCCAAGCCATTGCGATTTCTGATAATATCTACGCTGTTAAAACATTACAGGATATTGGCTACGGTGCCTTTCATGATGTTTTAAAGCGAGTGAACTTAGCGAAACCCAAGAATAAAGTTCCCTCTACTGCACTTGGCACTACGGAAAATTCTCTCTATAATTTAACAGCTGCGTATGCAACATTAGCAGCTAATGGTGTGGAGCACGGTGCTACTACGATTATGTCCATTACTAATGCCAAAGGGGACATCATTTATGAACATGAGGAAGTCGAGCCTGTCCAAGCGATAGCTGCTGAGGATGCTTTTATTATGACGCAAATGTTGACAGGTATTTTCGATCCTACATTTAACGATTACTCACCTGCAACAGGTACAGGCATACGTTCAAAAATGACACATACGTACGCGGCTAAATCCGGCTCTACGAATAGCGACCAATGGTTAGTTGGCTATTCGGCTTCCATCACGGCAGGTGTATGGAATGGCTATGATGAAGGCAAAAACCTTACACCTCCTGGTGATACGCGTGCCAACAAGCAAATTTGGATTGATTTTATGGAAGCGATTCATGCGGGAACAGCAAATGAAGAATTTGAAGTACCAAAGGGTGTAGAAAGTGTCACAGTGGATATCTATTCTGGCAAGGTTGCTACCAATGCCTGCCCTGATGCACAACGCACTGTCTATATGAAGACTGAAGATATCCCAACGGAATCTTGCTCGTCGTCTTGGTTTGAGAACTGGTTCACGCCAGACAGTGACAGCGGCGATTCCGAAGACTCAAACAATGGTTCTTGGTTTGATGGCTGGGAAGAACTATTGGACTGGAACCCATTTGGTATATTTTAGAAATACAATAGAAAATAAAAAAGCTGCTTCTTCTTCGGAATCTCTTGTTCCGTAAGAAGAAGCAGCTTTTTTATGGCAAATGAAAGAATGAGAATCATGGGGCATTTGGCTTGGGAATTGTTCAAATGCCGCATAGCTCTCATCACTTTTCATCTGACCACGTGTCCTAGCTCACTACTGTAAGCTCTGTTTCAAGTGTACTTTTTTTCAAGAACAGTTTCAACTACCTATTCTATACCAAATAGAAATGTCACAGTTTGTTCACCCAATTTAGACCATTTTTAGAAAAGGCATTGACTATTTTACTTTTCCTAACTAATCGCATGAATTATACAGCTAATTCTTCATGAAGCTTTTGTTCGCTGCGTTGCCACATTTCCTCATTATGCGTAATAAAGAAGTTCTTTAATACTTCCTTTGATTCATCATCCATAAAATCAACCATGATATGACGTTTCATGGATTTATCCATTTTATTGACGTGCTCCGGTAATATTTTATAGCCTCGGCGTTTTTCCCGGTTTATGACCATTTCACAGGCTGTCACTCCGGCAAAATACGGGCCTTCTTCTTTATAGTCAATCGTTACCCATACCAGCCAGTATGCTTTGCCTCCAGCTGAGTCTTCGCGATTCGTCGTAAATTTAATACCGCGTTCTACCTCGCTCTTTGCATGCATGGCTCCAATATCAACAATGGCTGCTTTTTCTTCTACATCAATAATAACAGGCGATACATTTTCTAATGTCAGCGAGCCAATTCCGAAACCGCCATGACCATCTGTTGGATCATTTTTGATAATTGTAAAACCCATTTTTGGTTTTTTTTCAACCATTCTAATCCCTCCGTATTCCTTTACTGCTCTGATTTATTATAGCAAACAATCACTGAAAAGGACTACTCACCGTCATCTCGATACGTTATGATGAGAAGAGTATCATCATTTTATCAATGGAGGTTTTATTATGCCAATCGTAACTGTAAAAATGCTAGAAGGACGCACAGATGACCAAAAACGTGCGCTAGTAGAAAAAGTAACAGAAGCTGTTGCTGAAACAACAGGAGCACCTGCTGCAAATGTGACGATTATTATCGAGGATATGCCAAAAACGCATTATGCTAGTGGCGGGGTTCGTGCTAGCGATAAATAGTGCTCCAAGAAAAAATGATGGAGTCTATCTTTCAGAGCGCAGAAAAAGTCGTAAGCGGACTTTTTCTGCGCTCTTTTAGGTATGTTCCTTTTCTGGATTGCTGCTCATCCATGCGAAATAAAGTTCTGCTGATCGTAGTCAAACTTTTCTTGATTAAGCCAGACTGCTAAATCCTGTGACTTCAATGGTTTTGCGTAATAGTATCCTTGAATCAAAATTTCACGATTCGTAGCGAGCAAAAAGCGGACTTGTTCTTTTTTTTCTATGCCTTCTGCTACTACCTTCATGTTCAATGATTTGCCAAGTGAAATAATCGATTGCATAATAGAACAATCTTTCGGGGAACTTGGTATATGATCCACGAATGATTTGTCGATTTTCAACGTCGTGAAGCGGAAATCTTTTAAATAAGCTAGGGAAGATACACCGATTCCGAAATCGTCTAACGCCACATCAAACCCTGTGGTACGATAGTAATCCACGGCTTTGCGTGCTTCTTCAATGGACTTGACGAAGCTTGTTTCCGTAATTTCCAATTCAATCTGTTCCGGTTGAAGCTCGTACTTGGCAACCATATTCAATAAATGTATTTTCAAACGATTCGTCGTCAAATAAGGTCCTGGAATATTAATTGATACCTTCGTAGGCATGTGCTGCTGATTTTTCCATTGGTGCAATTGTTTACATACTTCTTCAATCACCCAGTCCGTTACTTCGTTTATACGGTTATGCGCTTCTAGCACAGGGATGAATACGCCCGGTGATAAAAAGCCATAGGTGGAATGCTCCCACCGAATCAGCGCTTCTACAGAATCGACCGTTTTATGACGCGGAAAAATTTTAGGCTGATACATTAAATATAATTCCCGACGCTCTAATGATTTTTGCAAGTCTAGCAGCAGCTGTTCTGTAAATTGGCGCGTATGGTATCTTGCGTTGTAATGAATAATGGAAAAGTCATAACTTGTTCCAGGGTGCTGCTCAACTAACATGACATTGGCATGTAGGTCTTTTAGCAGCATCAAGCTATCGCCTACCGCCACAGAGCATACTGCCGGCATGATAATATGATCTTTCCCTACTGAAAAACCTTTGGAAAAACGTTTCATCTTTTTCTCTAAAACTTGCAGAAGTTCTATTGTAGCTTGTTGATCCATCGCCGCAATAACAAACGTATGCTCCTTTAAGCGATAGACTGTTGTCATGCTCGGTAAATTCCCTTTCAATGCTGTTGCGATTTTCTCCACGACTAAATCATCGACTACAAAATCATACTGCCCGGTCGCCATTTCTAAATTGGCAAAGCTAACCATTGCTAGACTATGAGCTTGCTTTTCGCTATGTATAGCATTCATAAAAGCATGCCTATTTGGTATTCTAGTCAAAGCGTCTAATATTTTTAAGCGATGGCTCGTATAACGATCGATTACACTCGCCCCAAAAATCAACATGATTATTACAAATACACTAATCGTTACGATTAAATTCATTGTTTTCATATTATGCGGGGTTTGACCATGGGTATCCATAAACGCGGTCTCTTTATAAAAAGTCATAGCCTCAAGCCCTAGATAATGGGTACTAGAAATAGCCACCCCTAGTAAAAGAGCTACGACCGTTTGCACACCAATAAAATTTTTATGTTTTTTATAATGAATAAGAATCGACAAAGCCACGGCAGATAGAACAACGGCTGCCAGGAGGGAACCCGTCACCATTACATAATTATACTCATATTTTACATGCTCAAAGGTCATCGAGGACACACCCATATAATGCATGACTGCAATAGCCGTCCCCATCAATATGCTTGCCAGTATATAATCTCTAAATTTTGCTCGTTCCTTATTGATTAACACAAAACATAAATACAGAATCACCACGGTAGGTAAAATCGACAGAATGGTGAGGATATAGTTAATCTTCATATTATCTTGAATATGGATGGCGGACATACCAATAAAATGCATTGACCAGATGCCCAAGCTCAATGCAAGAGAAGCAAGAACTACCCAAATATTTCCCTGAATGAAACTATATTGACCTATACGTGCATTTAAACCTATTGCTGCAAATGCTGCTATACTTGCAATCAGTACGGAAAGCACAACAAAATACATAGCAAATTCTATATCCAATTGCACATATTGCATGGAATAAATAGTGGGAAACATATATGCCGCCTCCTTTATAAGAATTCTCTTTAAATTACTCATATCTTCTATTTTAATACATCTTCTTCGTAATGTTACATTTTTTTGTAAAAATCCTAAATATCCCCTAAAAACATGTATGCTGGATTTTATGAAACAATCCCTTATTTGCATAAAAATAATTGATGAGTGTACAATTCTCTATCAAATCATAAAAAAAAACACTAAAAATAGGTTATTTTTAGCGTTTCAATAGACTACCCTAAAAAATGAATCTCTTTTGGGTAATATACTTTATAATCCGTTTTAATATTATTGGCCATCGCTGATACAATATGAGACTGCTCTGCCAGTTCTCGAATTTCCCCGCTAGGCATCTCCAAATAAATGGGACGCTTTGTCGGAATGACACCAGGGCGGTAAAAATCATAAGGCAAGTCCGAGGTAGAATCTGGCTTGATATAATAAGCTGGGTCGAGACCGACCGATTTCACTTGCTCGACTAGCCACGCAAAGCGCTCAGGCTCTTCTTCCGGATTGAGGTCAATATGCGCAAATAAATCGCGATTGACAAACCGGCGGCATAAATCGCTTAAGATGGCATCGTCTTCTTCCATCCAAAATTGAAAATACGTCATTAAAATATTTTCATCTAATACGAGGTATTGAGCCAAGGAAACGTCCCCATTGAAAAATGGCCGAAAATGACTCGGTTCCAACTTAAATGGATAGTCTACCTCACTTAAATACTTAGCGCGCTTTAAAATATGATTCAATACTGCCTCTGCACTGCGCGATACTGGATGGAAGTAAATTTGCAGATACATTTGGTAGCGTGACATAATATAATCTTCAATGGCATGCATTCCGCTTGCCTTAATGACCACCATATCTTTACGAGGGCGCATGACACGCAGGATACGCTCCATATCAAAATGTCCGTAACTGACACCAGTAAAGTAAGCATCACGCTGTAGATAATCCATCCGATCTGCATCGATTTGGCTAGAAATCAGACTCACCACTTGTTGGTTTGTATAATTATTATCAATCACCTGCGCTACGCGTTCAGGAAAATCTTTATGTACCTTACGTAATACAGCATTGACTTCCGTATCGCCTAACAAAATTTGACGGGTGAAATGTTCATGGTCTGTTCCAAACACAGCTTCAAAGGCATGAGAGAACGGTCCGTGACCTAAATCATGTAAAAGAGCTGCACATAAAGCGAGTAGTCGTTCGCTATTATCCCAATCCGGTCGCCCATCAAAGACGTCATCAATAATACGGCGCACGATTTCATACACCCCTAAAGAATGAGAAAATCGACTATGTTCAGCACCGTGAAATACAAGGTAAGACGTACCTAGCTGACGAATTCGGCGCAAACGCTGAAACTCACATGTACCAATCAAATCCCAAATCACCTGGTCGCGTACATGTATATAGCGATGCACAGGATCCTTAAATACTTTTTCTTCTGCTAATTTCGCTGTTGCGTAATTCATCGCTTCGCCCTCCTCTTTTCTTACTATTATATGCAACATCTACAGTGATAGCACGAAAAAAAGAGATTGTTCCTTATATGAACAATCTCTTTTGACTTATTTTTTTAGTTTTGCTTGTACTTTTTCCATTAGCTCATCTTCTGTTAATGCCGCTACTGGACGGTTATTTACAAATGTAAATGTTTTTTTGCGGCCTGGCCCGCAATATGAATGGCAGCCGATTTCAATCGTCGCTTCGGGATCGATTTCTTTTAACTTAGGAATCAGTGTTTTTAAATTAACGGCCTGACATTCATCGCAAACATGGAATAAGTTTGCCATAGTGTCAACAACCCTTTCTAGTTAGTTTCAATTTATATATATTACTCTCCTTATAAACCTTTCCTATTTTAGCTTATCTTTTGTCTGTTATTCAAGTAGAAAGCGAATAGTTCAGCCTAAGGTCTGAAAACTTCTACATTTATAGTATAAACTCTCGTAAAACTGAACATATTATAAATGATTTCAGAAAGGAGAGATTGATTGATGAAAATTAGACAAGATGCTTGGTTAAAAGAAAATGATGAACTATTAGCAGAGGCTGTACTACGCCATGTGAGAGAAGGTAGTACGCAACTAAATGCTTTTGAAGAGGCTGGCGATGCACTCAATCGAACAGCAGCAGCATGCGGTTTCCGTTGGAACGCAGTCGTGCGTCGCTATTATGAGGAACAGTTATCTGAGGCAAAGAAAGAGCGCAAGGAACGTTTACGTGTCCTTGGATCGATCGGCAAACGACGCGCTCAGCAAATCTACTTACTACCAAATACACAAAATGAGGAAACACGCTCTATACCATTATCTGCGCTTACTCTTGATATTGTCATTGCCTATTTAGCTAGATTGCAGCACCAAACAACGAATGAACATGAACTTTTAAAATGGAAACATGTTGCACAGGCGGCTACTGAAAAAATAGCAGATTTAGAAAATCAATTGACAGCTCTAGAGCAGGAGAACCAGGAGATTCGTGGTGACTATGAGCAATTTGTGTCTATTATGAATCGCGCTAGACGTCTAGTGACACTTGATTCAGAGGAAGAAAGAATAGCGCCTATTTTTAAAATGGAACGCAATGGTAACTTAATTGCCACAGACGGCGGGGAGCTGCAATAATGCAGCTCCCTTCGTTTGTGTAAAAAAGACAATATGGGTTTCTCTATTTTAATAAGGAAGCATTGCGTTTAAAGATACGCTCCAAATAATACGTATATAGCTCGATTTCTTGCAGTGGTCCTTGCTGCAAAGTAGGATCGTATTCTTGCAGTAATTGCTGGAGGCGTAAATTGACTTCATGGACCGTGATAGCCGTATTGCTAAGCTCCTGAATGGATGCCATCACCGCTGGGTTTACGCTCGGATAAGAAAATTTTGTTTTCTCTCCTTGTAAGCTCACTTCATAAAAATCTCGAATTAAAGCTGCCCGTTCACTTCCAGAACCTTCAATACATAAGTAAATTTGAACTGCTACGCCTCCTTGCATACGGCGCTGTGAAATACCGGCAAATTTTTTACCTCCGATACTTAAATCAAATGACCCAGGGCAATAAGAATCTACAATTTCATAGACTTCTATTTGTTCAGCTAATTGCGGAAACAATGCCTTTATCAAATCCACCATATATTGAAAGGCTGTATCGATATCCGTTTTTTGATCCTGAAAAACGATGGATATGTTCAAGACACCCTCATCCAGCACAACCGCCAGCCCTCCTGAATTGCGGACAATCGGATGGAAACCGCGATTTATGAGTAGTGCAGTGCCCTTTTCAATATGCGGCAGCCGGTGGTCTTGAATACCAAGCACAACAGCCGGACGGTGTACCCATGTACGAATCGTTGCACGGCTTTCTCCATGCCCCGTCACATGGCATAATGTGTCGTCTGTTGCGAATGATTCTAATGGTGAGCGAGCTTGCATAAGTGATTCGTCAATAAAACGCCATTGTTTGGCTGGTAAAGTATACATAAATAACTCCTTTAGTTCATCATTCATTGTCTATTTATGATAAACTGAAAGATGACTGAATATCAATAAAAGGAGTGTCTTAACACTATGAATGAAGCAGCTATTACTTTAGACGGCTGGTACGCTTTGCATGATTTCCGCGCAATCGATTGGACTTCTTGGAAATTAGTTTCTGCAGAGGAGCGACAAGCAGCAACAGATGAATTTATTGCGTTTCTTGAAAAATTAAATGAAGCACATGTAGCAAAAACTGGCTCAAATGCCTTCTACACAATCATTGGTCAAAAAGCTGACTTTATGATGATGACGCTACGCGAGACACCTGAAGAGCTAAATGAAATCGAAACAGAATTCAACAAATTAGCCATTGCTGACTTTACGATTCCTACCTATTCGTATGTATCTGTAGTGGAATTATCAAACTATTTAGCTGGCCAATCAAACGAAGATCCATACCAAAATCCACATGTACGCGCTCGTTTATATCCTGAATTGCCACAAACAAAATATGTGTGCTTCTACCCAATGGATAAAAAGCGCGAGGGCAATGACAATTGGTACATGCTATCTATGGAAGAACGCAAAGCATTAATGTACGATCACGGCTTAATTGGTCGCAGCTATGCAGGGAAAATCAAACAAATCATCACAGGTTCAGTCGGTCTAGACGATCACGAATGGGGCGTTACATTATTCTCTGATGATATGTTACAGTTCAAAAAAATCGTATACGAAATGCGCTTTGATGAAGTATCTGCACGCTATGGTGAATTCGGCGAGTTCCTAGTAGGTACGCTATTAGATAAAGAACGATTAACGAAAATGTTGGCCATTTAAGTAGTGCTTCACTAAAACAATCGTTTCAGAAAATTCATCCTGGCACATATGAGCGAGCACAAGAACAAACATCGTTCCTGTACTCGCTTTTTCTTCGCCTTTGTTAATTCCGTTTCGGCGGACACGTTATTTATTACTGCCACCTAAGTATTCAATACATAATAAAAAGCGCAAGCATGCGCTTACGCTTTCCCCTTAAAGTGGGTATCTGTTGATTTTTGTTTGCTGTCCGTTTTTAAGATAAGAATAATGCTATTTAACAGCCCGCCGGCGAAAAGTAAAATAACGAATAAATACCAATGCAATGGCTGTTCTAATACATAGCTAATGCTAAAAGCCAACACGGCACTTACGATAATTGATATCCAAGTACTAAGTTGCATTGTTTCCACTCCCTTTCCATTACTTCCTACATAAATTACTAACGACTAATATTATTTACCCTTTTTTCTATAGTATGACGCGTTTGGGATACTGTTTCTCCGTATTATATACAAATAATATCTTGCTATACATGCAACATTTTTGAAAAACTTCATACAATAGGGGCAAAGGAGATGACATTATCCCAGTCATTCAAACAACAGATGCACAAACTGTCTCAGCAGCAAGATTTAGGCAGGCGGAAGGTGAAGGTCAACTCGGTAGGCTCATGACAGGAAATATGAGTGTTTATTGAGCAAATGTTGCACCAGCGCCCCGGTTGATTGGAAACAGCATTAAAAAGCTACTTTTATGAAAGAACTTTTCCTAAAAATTAAAATCTAACTTTAGAATGTTGAGAAATTTAAGGATATGAAAGGAAGATGTTTTGAGTTATTATTGGCAACCCCCTACCCCTCCTATGGCACAAATGCCTACACAGCAGGTACCTCGACGCGAAGAATCTTACATTGAAAATATTTTACGGTTAAACAAAGGAAAGCCTGGACAGTTTTTCTTTTCCTTCGAGAACGCTATAGAGGGTGCTAAAACTCGTTCTGTACGAGGTGTTGTAGAGGCAGCCGGACGCGATCATGTGATTCTGCGCGAATTGCGAACGAATCACCGTTTTTTATTTCCGATGATTTATTTTGATTATGCTGTATTCGATGAAGAAGTGAATTATTTCAATACACCGCCACAACCGTAAAAAAGCAGGTAAAGTCTACCCAGACTTTACCTGCTTTTTATGGTCAAATTTTAAATTTATTAATTTCCTCTTGTAATTGTTGAGCACTGTTGCTAAGCGACTGTGCTATTCCACTTACTTCCACCATTGTAGCAGACTGTTCCTCCATAGCGGCTGCAATCGTGTCAACACTCTCTGCAGCTGACTCCGTGCTATTAGAGATTTCTTGTACAGAAGCGGATACTTGTTCAGCACTTGCTGACAGTTGTTCAGCTGTGGCCGACACTTCTTGAATTTGGTTTGTCATATTCTCTACGGCACTGACAATCGATTTGAATGCATCACCGGCTTCTGTAATAATATCGACACCCTCTTTTACAGAAACTAAAGAGCTTGCTACGGCACGTTCTACATTATCTGTATCTACCTTAATTTCATTCGTTAAAGCCACAATAGAATTTGCCGAAGCTTTCGATTCCTCAGCTAATTTTAATACTTCTGCCGCTACTACTGCAAACCCTTTTCCATGTTCCCCTGCACGGGCCGCTTCAATAGATGCATTTAAGGCCAGTAGATTGGTTTGATCCGTGATATCCGTAATAACCTTCGTAATATTGCTGATTTCATCTGTTTGCTTGGCTAATTTCAGCACTAAATCATTTACGAGACCTGTAGAATCATTAATCGTCATCATTTGCTGCTGTGCATCGCCAATAATTTTAGCGCCATGTGTTGCTGTATCATTTGCGTCTAGCGAGGCAGTATGTACAGCCTGTGATGCTTCTGCTATACGCTGCACCCCATGCGCTGTTTCTTCCATTGCGTTAGCGCTTTCTCTGGCAGCTTGCGATGAACCTTGCGCTGCATTAGAAGTTAGCATGACTTGACGAGTTACATCTTCACTAGTTGCTGTAATTTCTTCCGTGCTCGCAGATAACTCTTCTGCTGAGGAACTTAGCTGTTCAGTATTGATTTGCACATTTTCGATAAGACTGCGCAAATTGGTTTGCATGACGTTAAAACCATTGGATAACTTCCCAATTTCATCTTTAGAAGTAAATGTTTTGTATTCCTTCGATAAATCCCCATCTGCGATAACAGCCACTGCTGCTGACATTTCTTGTAATGGCTTAGAAATCGCACGTTTTACATAAATTGCAGCACCAGTTCCAACGATAAAGCTGATAATTAGCACAATAGTCGAAATAACCTCCGATTGGGTAATGGCACTCGCTGTTTCTTCTTTAATCAGATCCATCTGTTCATTTTGAAATTCAGCCATCAGTACAGAAGTTTCTACTAACTCCAAATTAGCTTTCTGTAAAGGACCATTTACAATCGATATCCCTTGCTCTATATCTCCTGCTTCAGCTGCAGCTAATACTTTTTCCAATTCTTCATTAAAAGCTGTGTTACTTTCATCAAAATTTGCCGTATAGGTTTTCATCTGAGAGGATGAAGCTAGCTCCTGTAATGTGGCTATCCCCTCATCTACTTGCTTAGCATAATCAATTAAATTTTCTCTATTAAAGTTTGTATTTTCTAACAGTAGTGCACGAGCATACAGACCTTGCATAGCAATATCTACGCGAAGATCATCAATAATTTGCAATCGCTTCACTCGATTATCTAAAGCTTCCTCTGATTTATTTTCGATGTTTTTCAAATTAACAAATGTAACCGCGGTAGTAATGCACAGTAAAGCAATAATAGAATAAAGCGCTATACTCAACTTTCTCCCAACACTCATACTCTCACTCCCTAAAAATTTAATTATATAAATGTAATAAAAATACAGGAATAGATTCCTATGAATTTCCATTATATCATAAGTCCCTTTTTATATAACATTACTAATTATCTGTATTTTTACAAAAAAATACTTTAAAGCAGAACTTTATAAACCCAAAAATAAAGGAGTTCTCTAAAATTAATTTTTAGAAAACCCCTTTATCTTCTTATTTTGTTGCTTTTAGTGTTGCTAAAATGATACATACCCAACTCGTTAAAAATAACACGCCCCCAATGGGTGTAATAGCACCTAGTATGCCAATGCCGCTTAACGCCAGGATAAATAAACTACCTGAGAAAAATAGGACACCCAGATTTAAGCAGACTGTCGCTGTTTTCAGTTGCTTGCTTGGACCGAAAAGCTTTGTGCTAGCCAAAATACCGACTACTAACAATGCAGCAGCGTGAAACATTTGATATTGTACAGCCGTGTCCCAAATCCCCTGGCTATAACTGTCTAAAATATCTTTCAATGCGTGCGCTCCAAATGCACCTAATGCTACAGCCAAAAAACCATGGATAGCGCCCGAAATAATGGCACCCTTCATCAATAAAACCTCACTTTAAAAATCAAATATCGAATCTCCGTTGGCATCCTGTTCTTGCCATTTATGTGACGCTGTCGGCAAAGATGGTGCCGGTTGCATGATAGTTGACGCAACAGCCGGCTTTGATGCCTGTTGTGCGGGTACTGTCGATTGCTGAAGGACGATATCGCACAGTGCACGGATGGCTGTAAGCTGCTCGCGTATTTGCTGATCTGACGAATTATTTTTTGCCTGTGCTACTAATTGCTCCATCTGACCTAGCACCGTTTCATAAGAAATCATCATTTGCCTCCTTGCTTTGGCATAAATTTCAAGCACTCCATACCTGAAGATTGCTTTACTACTACAGAAGGAATTTGCTTTGTTTTAAAACCATATGCTTGGCATCCTCGTGGATTTGCCGGGTCCCAAGTTATTTTAAAATAAGCACATTTAAAACAGTCGACTTGCATCGAGCACCCCTCCTTTTCCTCTCTCACTTTACCATGTTTAAAATAGGGTGAAAAGAGCGTCTATTTAGAGTTGCCAATCAATGGGCTGTTGTCCCCATTTTACTAATTGTTCATTGATTTTCGAATAAGGCTTGCTACCAAAGAAGCCTCGACGCGCACTAAGAGGACTTGGATGAGGCGCTTCTAAGATGGCGTGCTGCGAGTGCTTGCTAATAATGGCTTTTTTCGTTTGTGCAGGCTTTCCCCACAGTACAAAAATAATCGGCTGTTCACGTTCAGCCAATTTCTGAATAATCGCATCCGTAAACTGCTCCCAGCCCTTTCCCTTATGAGAATTGGCCTGCCCTTGCCGAACAGTCAGGACAGTATTTAATAATAGTACCCCTTGTTGTGCCCATTTCATTAAATAGCCGTGATCAGTAATAGGATAGCCTAAATCGTCATGCAATTCCTTCAGCATATTTCTCAAGCTTGGTGGCTGACGCACACCTGGCTTTACCGAGAAACTCATGCCGTGAGCCTGATTCGGACCATGATATGGGTCTTGTCCTAAAATAACCACTTTTACATCTTCATAGCTCGTTGTTTGCAGAGCACTCATCACTTCTTCTTTTGGAGGGAAGACTGTGGTAGTAGCGTACTCTGTTGCAATAAATTGACGTAATTGCTCATAATATGGTTTTTCAAACTCTGATGCTAATATTTGTTGCCAGTCATTTTCAAAAACTTTTTTCATAAGGCACCACCTTTTTTCTTTAACGTACCCATTTTTCAAGGATGTTGCAACTTCCCCGCCTATCTGACCCTTTAAAAAAATGATATTCTGGCTATTTTTAAAAAGTCAGCCCCCCCGTATACTAATTGTACTAATTATTCAGATAGTAAGGAGCGTTTTTTCATGACATTAAAAAAGACTTTAACAATCGCAGGTTCAGATACATCCGCTGGGGCAGGTATGCAAGCAGACTTAAAAGCTTTCCAAGAGCACGGTACATACGGCATGGTTGCTTTAACAGTAGTCGTAACGATGGATCCATCTACATGGAGTCATACTGTTACACCCCTACCAACTAGCTTACTACAACAACAAATTGATACAGCGTTATCAACAGGTGTCGATGCTATTAAAACAGGTATGTTAGCTTCTGAGGAAATTATTCAAATAGCAAGTGACGCCATTCAAAAATCAGGTACGGATGTAGTGGTTATCGACCCGGTTATGGTATGTAAAGGGGAAGATGAAGTATTAAATCCTGGCAACACAGAAGCCATGATTAAATATTTATTGCCTTATGCGACGGTTGTAACGCCAAATCTATTCGAAGCGGGACAATTGGCAGGTACGGGCACACCAAAAACAATTGAAGAGATGAAAACGGCTGCTGTAAAAATTCATGAGCTAGGAGCGAAAAATGTTGTTATTAAAGGCGGTAAAGCACTGGCTCATGAGAAAGCTGTAGATTTATTCTATGATGGACAAGAGTTCCGTTTATTAGAAACAGAGAAAGTAGGCTCTACTTACAATCACGGCGCTGGCTGTACATTTGCTGCAAGTATTTGCGCCAATTTAGCAAATGGTCTATCTGTTACGGAGGCAGTAATAGAAGCAAAAGAATTCGTAACAGCTGCCATTAAACATGGATTTGCATTAAATGACTTTGTCGGTCCAGTTATGCACGGCGCAAAACCGCGATTCGGTGCTCCTACAGTAGAAGTAACAACTGTATAATCGATATTGACCAAGCACATTTCTCAAAATATAGGTGAAATGTGCTTTTTCTTTTCATCTATAAGTTTTTTTTACTATACTTATAAAAAGACATATTTAAAGGAGGGATTTGGATGCAGGAAATAAAGGTTGATCAGCTTCAAGATTTACTAAACTCTTTTGCACATAAAGATGTGTACATTCATGTAGAGACGACGAATGGCTCATATGCCAGCCACTATGATGAGAAATTCTTTAATGCTGGTGCTTTTATTCGCAATGTTCGCCTAAAGTATGAGCTAGGCAAGGTTGTTGGTGACGCACCTCACCGTGTCGGTTTAAAGCTGGAGCATGGCTGGGTCTATGTACAGGGCCTCACCCACTTTTTATTAGATGATCAAAATCGTTTATTAATGGCTGGTCTGGATTATACAGGCAAGCTAGCCGTAGCACTTGAAATTAGCGAAACACCATTTACATATTAAGGAGGAAAACCGATGCAATTAGAAAAAGAACGTCATGCTCTACTCGTTTTTCCACATCCCGATGATGAGGCGTTTACATGTGGAGGCACTGTTCGTTTATTAGCAAATCACGGTGTTCCTGTCACGTATGCCTGTTTGACACTGGGAGAAATGGGTCGTAATCTAGGAAATCCCCCATTTGCCACACGTGAGTCTCTACCCGAGATCCGCCGCATAGAGTTGCAGGCCGCTAGTAAAGCGATGGGAATTTCTGACTTACGTATGTTAGGCTTCCGTGATAAAACGATTGAATTTGAAGATGATGAAAAGATGGTACAATTAGTGCTAGATTTAATTGCGGAATTAAATCCATCTCTTATTTTCACATTTTTACCGGGCTTCTCTGTGCACCCAGACCATGAAGCAACAGCGCGAGCAGTTGTGGAAGCTGTACGTCGCCTTCCAAAAGAAAAGCGTCCAAAAGTTTGGGCATGCGGCTTTGCGAATGATACGGTCGAACGCAATGGAGAGCCGCATATTGAGCTAGATGTGAGTTCTGTCAAACTAGATAAAGTAGCTGCTTTACGAGCACACTTGTCGCAGACTGCTTGGATGATGAGCGATTCCGCTAAGCGGGTCGAAGATGGTCAGCCAATGAGCGATAGCTGGCTGAACGTTGAAAGGTTTTATGTGATTGAGTTTCCGGATGATAATGATCATTCGCTTGATAGTGCGACAATTTAAACTCTTTAAAAAGCCATTCAGTCTATTGCTGAATGGCGTTTTTTATAGACAACACACTGGATAGGACTCCTTGCATAGAATCCTCCTTTTGCCCTTCAAAATACATATACAAATATACGTTTTTTTATACATAATTTTCATTTTTCAAACAAGCATTTCCACTCTCTAAAATCTCTTTATTGAACTATTTATAGCTCACTTCTTATCCCACAAATCCAATATTTTCAACTTATGTATACAGATTGTATGCACCCTATTTATCAGAATAGTCTTTCTTTATGCAAAACAATAGACAAATGTATATAAAACATTTATAGTGTATAAATATTCAAATAAACTATTCGAGGTATCAAGAAATGAAAAAATTTTCAGCTTACACTTGGTTCCTTTTCATTGTATTATCTGTTATCGGAGTATTTTTATTTATCACACCCATTGGTACCGATAACGGCATAAAAGTACCAATCGCTATTTTAGCCAATTGGTTAGCAGGAAAAGTAGAACCGTTTATCCATTGGTTTGCTTATGGGACATTTATCATTGCAGCACTTGGTTCTATCATCATGCACTTTGTTCCGCAGAAAGGGCCACGTACATTACTCGATTCAATATTCCGTGTGCATTGGTTCTGGACAACTATGCGTGTACTAGCCGTTGTCTTTGCTAGCATGTTCCTATTCCAGATAGGTCCTGAAAGCTTTAGAAGCGACATTACGTCAGGGATTTTAATCGACCCATCATCGGGCTTAGTCACATTTATGTTTACGTTATTCTTATTTGCAGGATTACTGTTACCATTATTAACAGACTTCGGGTTGCTGGAGTTTTTTGGTTCGATGATGGTAAAAGTGATGCGACCGATTTTCAAAATTCCTGGGCGTGCGGCAATTGACTGTTTAGCTTCATGGGTAGGAGATGGCACAATCGGCGTTCTTTTAACAGCGAAGCAATATGAAGACAAAAACTATACGGGTCGTGAAGCAGCAGTTATTGCGACTACATTCTCTGTTGTATCGATTACATTCAGCATTGTCGTAATCGAAACGATTGGCTTAGACAAACATTTCCTTAAGTTTTATGGCGCTGTCATTTTAGTTGGCTTAATTTTAGCTTTCATTATGCCACGTATCTTCCCGCTTTCTCGCAAAGCGGATACACTTATTGATGGCACAACGCCTCCGGAAAACCGCGAGGATGTTCCCCAAGGCTATAATGCAATCACGTTTGGCTTGCATAATGCTTTAACGAAAGCAGAAAGCAATAAAAACCTAGGCAACGTCTTTGGGAATGGCGTTAAAAATGTGTTAGAAATGTGGTTTGCGGTCACACCTGTTATTATGGCATTTGGTACCATTGCGTTAGTACTGGCTGAGTTTACAAGCTTCTTCAAAATTTTAGGGATGCCATTCGAGCCGATTTTAGCGTTGCTCCAAATTCCTGAAGCAGGAGCTGCGGCCCAAACGATGATCGTTGGTTTTGCGGATATGCTACTTCCTTCTATTTTAGGGGCAGGCATCGAGTCGGAATTGACACGTTTCTTTATCGCAACTGTTTCCGTGACACAACTTATCTATATGTCAGAAGTCGGCGGACTCATTTTAGGCACAAAGCTACCGCTGAAATTATGGGATCTTTTCGTGATTTTCTTAGTTCGTACTATTATTTCCATTCCAATTGTTGCAACTATTGCACATTTATTATTTTAAAACAGAGGAACCGCCTGAAAAGTCATTTTGAGACGGTTCCTTTCCGACTAGGATGGTGGCATGTTGATGCGACCAACGCAGGAGCAATGCTTCCTAAGGGATAATGATTAAATAGAATAGGGGTGTTCAAAAAGTTTTGCTTTTTGAACACCCCCTTTTTTAAATAAAAAAACAATATCGCACATTAATTCTGAATTTTATGATAAAATGAGACCATGTTTTTTGAATACTGGAGGTTACATAAAGATGGAAGAAGTCGCTCAACCCAAAAATATCACAGTGGAAAATGTTTTAATTGCCCATCATTTTTTAAAGGATGTAGTATTGCATACACCACTTCAAAAAAATGATTATTTATCAGAGAAATACGGCGCAACAATTTATTTTAAGCGAGAAGACCTGCAACATGTTCGCTCATTTAAACTTCGTGGTGCTTACTATAAAATTAAAAAAATCGAAAATGAGGCACGTCAAACGGGTGTCGTCTGTGCGAGTGCCGGCAATCACGCACAAGGTGTAGCATATGCTTGCGCTCACCTAAATATCCACGCAAAAATTTTCATGCCAAAAACTACCCCAAAACAAAAAATTAGTCAGGTACGCATGTTTGGCCGCGAGTTTGTCGAAATTATTTTAGCTGGTGATACATTTGATGATTCAGCAGCAAGCGCACTTGCCTACTGCGAAGAAAATAACATGATTTTCATTCACCCATTTGATGATATGGATGTCATGGCCGGTCAAGGTTCTGTCGCAGTTGAAGTGATGAATGATATCGAAGAGCCAATTGACTTTATTTTTGGAAGTATTGGTGGTGGCGGGCTCATGTCTGGCGTTTCAGCCTACGTGAAAAACCTTTCACCTAAAACAAAAGTAATTGGTGTAGAGCCTGCTGGGGCTGCTTGTATGGCAACTGCCTTCAAAAATAATGAGCCTACGTCACTAGAATCTATCGATAAATTTGTCGACGGCGCGGCTGTTCAGTTAGCAGGTCAATTAACTTATCAAGTATGCCGTCAATACTTAGATGAGATCACAGTTGTACCAGAAGGTAAAGTATGTACGACAATCTTAGATTTATATAATAAACACGCGATCATTGCAGAGCCTGCTGGAGCGTTACCGGTAGCAGCACTTGATTTGTATGCTGATCAAATTCGTGGTAAATCCGTGGTGGTGATCATTTCAGGCGGTAATAATGATATTGGACGTATGCAAGAAATTAAGGAAAAATCAATGCTACATGAAGGCTTACTATACTACTTCATCGTCAATTTCCCTCAACGTGCTGGTGCCCTGCGCCAGTTCCTAACAGAAGTATTAGGACCAACTGACGATATTACACATTTTGAATATACAAAGAAAAATAACAAAGAAAGTGGCCCTGCCTTAGTGGGAATCGAAGTATCCGATCGCAATGATTATCCAGAGCTACTGGAACGCATGAAAACAAATGGATTTGACTATAAAGAAGTAAATAAAGACAGCACACTATTTGGTTTGCTAGTATAAGATTACACCTCGGCTTTCATCAGAAATCCGAGGTTTTATTTTGTTTATTTTAGTAAAAAGACTATCTGACATTTTAAAAGATCGATCCTTATTTCGACATTCCTTAGCATATTCCCCTATTATTCCCCAGGAAATCGCACAAAAAAAGAGCAGTTGCGCGAGGCAACTACCCTAAAAGTGCACGGTCTGAATTCATTTTTTCTCCGCGGATTTTTTCGAACTCCGCCATCAAATCCGGAATCGTTAAATCCGGCTTGCGGTCTGCGCCAACCTCTAAGATAATTTGGCCTTTATCCATCATGATGAGGCGATTCCCTAAATCTAGCGCCTGCTGCATATTATGCGTAACCATGAGTGTTGTCAGGCTATCCTTTTCGACAAGCTCTTTTGTAATGCGCGTAATCAGCTCTGCACGTGACGGGTCAAGTGCCGCTGTATGCTCATCCAGCAGTAAAATCGAAGGCTTTGTAAAAGTCGCCATCAGCAGACTCAGGGCCTGACGCTCACCGCCCGATAGTAAACCTACTTTTGCTCCGAGACGATTTTCTAAATTTAACCCTAAGCTTTCTAATGACGTTTTGAAAAATTCACGGCGTGCTTTATTGACACCGATACGCAATGTACGCGCTTGGTTACGTGAATAAGCAATCGCTAAGTTTTCCTCAATCGTCATCGATGGTGCGGTACCTGCCATAGGGTCCTGGAATACACGCCCGATATATTGTGAACGTTTATACTCCGGTAAAAACGTCACGTCATTTCCATCAATTTTTACGGCACCGAAATCCGGCGTTAAAGCACCAGAAATCATATTCATCATCGTTGATTTACCAGCACCATTACTACCGATAATGGTTACAAAGTCACCAGGGGCTAAATGTAAATTAATATTATCTAATGCAATTTTTTCATCAGGCGTCCCTTCATTGAACACCTTGTTAATTGATTCTAATTTAAGCAAGTGGATTACCTCCCTGCTCAGTTACAAGGCCTGCATGACGTTCTGCCATCCGTTTAGCCTTTCGTTTCTTTTCTTTTCGTTTTTCTAAAATTTGCGGAACTACTAAAGCTAGAATAACAATCACTGCTGTAATTAGCTTCATATCCCCTGTATCTAAAAACTCTACACGCAATGCCAATGCGTAAATAATACGGTAAATAATCGCACCGATCACAACTGCAAATGTGACACGCATAATTGATTTTGTACCGAAAATTGCTTCCCCGATAATAATGGAAGCAAGACCGATTACAATCATCCCGATTCCCATTTGTGCATCAGCAAATTTATTGTACTGAGCAATGAGGGCACCGGCCAGCGCCACTAAACCATTTGAAATACCTAAACCTAAAATCACCAGCCAGTCTGTATTAGCAGAAAAACTACGAATCATGCGCTTGTTATCACCTGTTGCACGAATCGCTAAGCCGACTTCTGTTTTCAAGAACCAGTCTGAGATAAACTTAATTGCAACCGTTATAATTAATACAACGATTAATGCACCGTAAGTAGACGGTAAGGTTTCTATTCCAATTCCACGTAACATATCATTAATCGCGGTATCAATGCCTAAACCAGACCAAAAGTTTTGGAACTGAGTAAACAATGTTTCTGAGCTTAATAGCGGTACATTGGAAACACCGCCGCCACCTTCTTTTGTCATTCCCATAATACGTAGATTGATAGAGTATAAGGCAATCTGCATTAAAATCCCTGCTAACAGGGCATTGATTTTTCCTTTTGTGTGTAAAAGTCCTGTCATACATCCTGCAATAAATCCAGCAACAATGGCAACCACTGTAGCAATGAATGGCGAGTAGCCTAATACGATCATCATCGCGGCTGTCGCAGCTCCTGTTACGAAGCTTCCATCAATCGTTAAATCCGGAAAATCTAACACTCGGAATGTAAGATACAATCCGAGTGCCATAATTGCATAGATGATTCCTTGCTCAACAGAACCGAATAGAGCAGTAAACATGTTGAAATCATCTCCTATAAATTATTCGCTAAGTTCAGCTTTCCACTCTGGCTTAATTTCTAGGCCTAAGTTATCTGCTGCGGCTTTGTTAATTACTAATTTCAAGTTTCCTGGGTATGTTGCTGGAATTTCGCCTGCTTTTTTACCTTCTGTTAAAATCTCAACTGCTTTTTCCCCTGCTTCATAACCGATATCAAAGTATTCGAAGCCATATGCACCTAAACCACCACGTGCTACAGAATCTAACTCTCCTACCATCATTGGTAATTTATTAGCATTCGCTACATCTATTACTGCTTCTAAACCAGATACGACTGTATTATCTGTAATGATATATAAAGAATCTACTTTACCTACTAGAGATTCCGTTGCTTGCTTAATTTCAGCAGATGTAGCTACAGCTGCTTCTACTAAAGAGATACCTTGTGCTTCAAGAGCCGCTTTTACTTGTTCTACTTGTGCAACTGAGTTTTGCTCACCTGTGTTATAGATTGTACCAACAGCTTTTGCACCTAATTGCTCTTTTAAGAACTTCACTGTATTCGTGATTGTATCTGGATGTAAGTCTACTGTACCTGTTACGTTGCCGCCGGGTGCTTCCATTGAAGCAATTAGCTCTGCCCCTACAGCATCTGTTACAGAAGTAAAGACGATCGGAATATCAGCTGTTGCTGATTTTGCTGCTTGTGCAGATGGCGTTGAGTTAGCAAAAATTAAGTCTACACCTTCACCAACTAATTTTTGTGCAATAGTAACTGTTTGGCTGCTGTCACCATTTGCTGTGTTGTATTGATATTCTACATCCAAGCCAGCATCTTCAATTGCTTTTTGGAACCCTTCGTATGCAGCGTCTAGTGACGGGTGTTCTACGATTTGTGATACACCAATTACGTACGACTCTTCCGTTTTAGCATCAGTATCTTTATCTGTGCCTGTCTTATCTGTTGACGTTTCTGAATCGTCACTGCCACATGCCGCTAACATCAATGCTAACGCAGCGGTTGATAAAAATGAAAACTTCTTTAATGTGATCGCCATCTCAAAAAATCCCCCTAATTCTCTTCTCTAAATCACTTTGCCGATTCAACGGGGCAAAGTATAATTTATCGCTATATTACACTCATATTTTCAGATAGTCAATAACATTAAGAATTTTCAGAACTAACCATATTCCTAATTCTTTATTATTTTTTATATTATTTCAGCAATTATCTATAATTTAACTACTAAAAATCAGATGTTTATCAAATTTATTTTCGTTGCAATTTTCTAATAATTAATTTCGATTAAAGAAATAATTTGACACATATCTAGCATTCCTATAGAATATTACTCTGTGTTAAATTTCGTGGTTCGAAACCATCCCACGTAAAAAAAACTAGGAGGCAATTTAATATGAAGGTAAAATTTCTAGCGACTAGTGCCATTATTGCTGCACTTTACATCGCTATTACGCTTGTTTTTTCTGCGATTAGCTTTGGACAAGTACAATTTCGGATCGCTGAGATATTCAACCATTTAGTAGCATTCAATCCGCGCTATTTTGTTGGGGTTGTACTCGGTGTGGGAATTTCAAATGCTTTATTTTCGACAATCGGTGTGATGGATTTAATCTTTGGTGTCGGTCACTCCGTTATTACGCTAGGTATATTTATTGCAATTTGCAAATTTGTGAAAAATATTTGGGCGCGCCTAGTAATCAATACGCTTTTATTTACGGTGACGATGTTTATCATCGCCTGGGAGCTTAACATTGTCCTTGCACTGCCGTTCTGGGAAACATGGCTATTCTGTGCCATTGGCGAATTTGTCGTCTTGGCTATCGGCGCACCGATTATGTACCTATTAAATAAACGTTTAAACTTCCAAAAATTAATTTAACTTCTTTCGGTTGAAAGAGGTAAGCATCCGGCAAGTCAGTCGATACAAAAGGAACTCTCTCGTACAGTGGATTTCAGTATAATAATGCCGGGATATAATTGATTTTTTCAACAGGGCGACACATTGTTGCCTTGTTTTTTCATATATCATATTCTGAAAATATTGACTTGTGTGAAATTAACCTTTAGAATGAGAGTAATTATTCGTTCGGATCGGTAGAAGATATGGGAGAGCCTATATCGCCATCAGAGCAGAGTTGAGCATAGCAGAGTAAATTGATGAATAAGAAGAGTAGCAAGCTTTTAGATGTACTAGAGAGCACGTGGTTGGTGAGAACGTGTCATCTATGCTTGTGAATGGGCCTTATGAGAGCTGTGGCTAGAGTCACAGACGTCTATCTCACGTTACGAGATTTTGAGTGAGGGAGCTATTCTTCCCTAACTGAGGTGGCAACGCGGTCTAGATCGTCCTCTACAAAAAGCAAAAAGCTTTTTGTAGAGGACTTTTTTTATTTAAAAAGGAGAGTGTCTAACATGATCAAGCATACATTGCGTACGACAGTAAAAAAAGTCAACGGTGATTGTTTAACACCTGTATTAATTTTCAACCGTCTAAAAGGATCACATAAATTTTTATTAGAAAGCTCTATTAAACATGAGACAACAGGTCGCTATTCTTTCATTGGCGTGAACCCGCGCAAAACTTATACGGGAGCAGGCACAACGCTCATAGAGTATGTCCATGCAAACAGTAAAACATATAGCTACGAGGGAGACTTAGTTCATTTAATGAAGCAAGTGATGCCGCGTATTTCAAATGATACAGAATATCCATTTACAGGGGGCGCTATTGGTTATATTCGTTTTAATCGTGCACAAGCCAATATCCCGGCTGTTCAATTCCACGTATATGACACCATCGTCATTTACGACCATGTGAAAGATGAATTAACCGTGATTCATACCGATATTGATGCAGAAAAATCACGCTGCAATATCGATGACATTATCGAGCAAATTGTGAATGGGTCTTCCCAGCAAGTAAAACCTTGTCGTTTAGGCGCCTTTAAGGAGCAAACATCTCTCACTGACCTTGAAAAACAAGTACAGCTTGCGCAAGAAGAGATGCAAAAAAGCGATGTTCAGCAAGTAGTGCTTTCACGCAAACAGATAGCTGATTTTGAAGGCGATGCGTTTGCGTTATATCGCGAACTACGTGTCAAGATTCCTTCTCCTTTTATGTATTACATTGAATTTAATGATCATACAGTAATCGGGGCATCACCTGAAAGTATTGTTCAGGTACATGACGGAGAATTGCATGCGACAACAGCGACAAATTTAGAAGAAGTTTGTGTGAAAGGCTCTATTCAAAAGGACGGCAATCAAATTTCAGCATCGCTATTGCCGACTTTACATGCAATTGATGCTCTTACTCACCTGCTGCCTGCCGATTCTGTCACAGGCGTGCCGCATGAGCAAGCGAAACAAATCATTGCAAAAGCAGAAACAGCAGAGCGTGACCTATTTGGCGGTGCCATTGGTTATATCGGCTTTAATGGCCAGTTGGATTTTACCCTTGCTTCTCATACCGTGCTTGTGCAACAAAACGAAGCAATGATGGAAATCGGCACAACGATTACTGCTGAAAGTGATGCAAAGGCACTTTTCCCACAGGAAGGATGAATAAAGAGATGACATTATCAACTTATACGTCACGTGTAATTGCCGGTGAACACTTATTATTCGATGACATGGTGCAAGCCGCTCAACTTATATTTAATGAAGAAACACCTAAGGATGACATTGCGGCATTTTTAATGGCAATGAGCAAAAAAGGCGAAACCGCACATGAAGTAGCAGGCCTTGCTTCTGTTATGAAATCCCATGCTGTTGCAGTTGATGTACCAGAAGGTCTTTATATCGATAACTGCGGAACAGGTGGCGACGGATTAAAAACGTTCAATATCTCTACGACCTCTGCTTTCATATTGGCAGGTGGTGGTTTACGCATTGCCAAGCATGGCAATCGCAAAGTATCCAGCCTATCGGGAAGCTCAGATGTTTTGGAAGCTTTAGGTATCGGACTGATTACAAACTTACAGCAAACGAAGGAATTATTAGCACAGGAAGGAATTGCTTTTTTACATGCTCCGAATATGCATCCGAAGCTTGGGCGAATCGGTGAAGTACGCCGCGCAATCGGCAAACCGACCATTTTCAATATGGTCGGCCCTTTAACAAATCCTGTTCCATTGCAAACACAGCTTGTTGGCATTAACCGCCCTGATTTTGTGACGGATTATGCGGAGGTGCTGCATATGCTCGGGCGAAAACGGGCCATTGTGGTATCGGGCGCCCAAGGTATGGATGAAGCCTCTTTAGACGGGCAAAACACCTTTGTGCTACTTGATCAAGGTGATATTTTACCGTTCAAACTACGCGCCGAGGATGTGGGATTAGAGCCACAGCCATTATCAGCCATTCGCGGCGGTACGCCAGAGGAAAATGCTATCATTATGCGCGATTTGCTTGACGGAAAACAAAGCGTGTATTTTGATACTGTCATTCTGAACTCAGGTATCGGCTTCTTTGCTTATGGCTTAGCTGAATCCTTAAAAGAAGGCATTGAAATGGCAAAAGAAAGTATTTTCTCTGGCCGCGCCCTTCAAAAATTAGATGCCGTTGTAGCATACTCTCAGAAAGTAGGTGCCCAGTCATGACAACCATTTTAGATAAGATAATCGACCATAAAAAAACAGAGCTGCCTGGTCTTAAAAATGCAAGACCGCAGTTCGATACAGTAGAGAAAGCGCGCCCTTCCCTATATGAAACTTTGATTCACACAAAAAAATTACAGGTTATTTCAGAAATGAAGCGTGCCTCTCCTTCTAAAGGAGACATTTCAATGGATACAAACCCTGTAGAGCAAGCATTGCAATATGAAGCAGCAGGTGCAGCAGCCATTTCTGTCTTAACAGAGACAAAATATTTCAAAGGCTCTTACGCTGATTTAAATGCCGTAGCCAATGCAGTCGAAATCCCCGTGCTGTGCAAGGATTTCATCATTGATGAAGTACAGATTGATTATGCCAAGGCAGCGGGAGCTTCGATTGTGCTATTGATTGTTACCGCGCTGACAGATGAGGAACTCGGCCGCTTACATGCCTATGCCACAAACCTTGATTTAGAGGTGCTGGTAGAAGTGCATGATTTAGAAGAGCTAGACCGCGCACTAGCTATCGATGCTCGGATTATTGGTGTGAATAACCGCAACTTAAAAACATTCGAACTCGATTTACAGCAAACAGCGAAAATTGCACAAAAGTTCAACCGTCAGGATATCGCCTTTATTTCAGAAAGCGGGATTTGGAATGAACAAGATGCACAGCAAGTCGTGCAGTACGGTGCAAAAGGCGTGCTTGTTGGCGAATCATTAATGCGTAGTGGTGATGTAACGCGTGATTTACAAAGCTTGCAGGTACCATTGAAAGTGGGCGAAGTGCAGTGACACTCGTGAAAGTTTGCGGTCTAAAGGAAGTTGAACATGTGGAGGCAGCAGTAGCAGCTGGTGTAGACTGGATCGGTTTCGTCTTTGCACCGAGCAAACGCGAAATAACCATTGAACAGGCTGCAGCATTAGCACAACATATCCCCTCCTCTGTCAAAAAGGTTGGCGTATTTGTCAATGCTACGCCGCAGTTTATCAAAGAGGTATATGACCGTGTCCCCCTCGACTACGTGCAATATCACGGCGATGAGTCCAATGAAGACATTGCAGACATAGGGTTACCCTCGATTAAAGCATTCTCGATTCGGACAAAAGAGGATGTCGAACGAGCAGCTAGCTATGACGTAGATTATTACTTATTTGATGCTCCAGGGACAGATTTTAGAGGTGGTAGCGGGCATAGGTTTGATTGGTCGCTACTCCAAGACTTCCCTAAAAATCAAATTATTTTGGCAGGTGGACTACACCCAGCCAATATAGCCGATGCCATTCAACTTGTGCAGCCATTTGCTGTGGATGTTTCAAGTGGCGTCGAACAAAACGGTCGAAAAGACACAACATTAATTACAAGCTTTCTACAAGCAGCTAAAGGAGCGAACACATTATGACACAAGCAGGACGTTTCGGTGCTTACGGCGGACAATTCGTTCCAGAGACACTGATGACACCATTAATTGAACTTGAAAAGGCTTATGAGGAAGCAAAAGCGGACCCAGCTTTTCAAAAAGAATTAGATTATTACTTAAAACAATACGTTGGTCGTGAAACACCACTTTATTTTGCTGAGCGTTTAACAGAAAAAATAGGTGGTGCGAAAATTTATTTAAAGCGAGAAGATTTAAACCATACAGGTGCACACAAAATTAATAACGCACTCGGTCAAGCTCTCCTGGCAATTCGCATGGGTAAAAAGCGAATCGTAGCAGAAACAGGCGCCGGTCAACACGGCGTTGCAACTGCTACAGCATGTGCCCTACTCGATTTAGAATGCATCGTTTATATGGGTGCTGAAGACGTGAAACGCCAATCATTAAATGTATTCCGTATGGAGTTGTTAGGCGCGAAGGTCGTTGGCGTCGATAAAGGCTCCGCGACATTAAAGGATGCGGTAAATGAAGCGCTGCGTCACTGGGTTACCAATGTAGAGGATACGCATTATATTTTAGGTTCTGCATTAGGACCTCACCCATTCCCAACAATCGTACGCGATTTCCAGCGCGTGATCGGCGATGAGACACGTGCTCAAATCCTAGAACAGGAAAATCGTTTACCAGATACAGTCGTAGCTTGTGTCGGTGGTGGCAGTAACGCAATCGGCATGTTCTATCCTTTCGTAGAGGATTCAAATGTCGGTCTGATCGGTGTGGAAGCTGCGGGGTCAGGCGTTGAGACTGGCAAGCATGCGGCGGCTATTACTGGTGGTCAAAAAGGAGTGCTGCACGGTGCTTATATGTATTTACTGCAAGATGAAAATGGCTTTGTGCAGGAAGCTCATTCGATTTCAGCAGGCTTAGACTACCCGGCAACCGGCCCTGAGCATAGTTATTTAGCCGATATCGGCCGTGCCCAATACGTGGCGGTGACAGATGCTGAAGCTTTAGAAGGTGTGAAACTTCTATGCGCAACAGAAGGTATTTTACCAGCATTAGAGAGCTCTCATGCTATTGCATATGTATCAAAATTAGCAGCCACTATGGATAAAGAACAAATCGTAGTGATCTGTTTATCTGGTCGCGGTGATAAAGATGTGCATACATTAATCGATGCTTTAGGAGGCGGCAAACAATGACATTACAACAAGCAATCGAAAAGGTAAATGCGGATGGCGGTAAAGCCTTCGTTCCTTATATTATGGCTGGTGATGGTGGATTGGAGACATTACGTGACACAGTACTACGTCTTCAAACGTTAGGGGTATCAGCGATTGAGGTCGGCATTCCATTTACCGATCCTGTAGCAGATGGTCCTACGATTGAGCTGGCAGGCGAACGTGCTTTACAAAATGGCACGAATTTACGGAATGTCATCGCAACATTGCAAAGCTTTGCTGATGAGGTGACCATTCCGTTAGTAGCCATGACTTATTTAAATCCTGTGCTAGCGTATGGTCCTAATTTCGCCAAAGACGCATATGCAGCAGGTATCCGCGGCGTGATTGTGCCTGATATGCCTTATGAGGAGCGCGGGATCATTCATTCAGATTTACAGGCTGCTGGTGTAGCACTTGTCCAATTAATTTCACTGACAAGTCCTGCCGAGCGGATTGCCAAATTAGCGGCAGGCAGTGAAGGGTTCATCTATGCTGTGACAGTGAACGGGATTACAGGAGCACGTGCAGATTTTGCGGATCATTTAGATGCCCATTTTGCAAAGTTAAAAGAGGCAAGCTCTTTACCAGTATTGGCTGGTTTTGGTATTTCAACACCAGAGCAAGTACAGCGTTTCGGAGGCTACAGTGACGGGGTGATTGTCGGCAGTAAAATTGTAGATTCTATTGCCAATAATGATTGGGGAACAATTGAAGAGTTAATACAAGCATCAAAACAATTGGGGGTAAAATAATATGGAAGCAACTGAAAAACGGGGATTTTTTGGTGAGTTTGGCGGCAGCCAAGTACCAGCAGATTTACAGAAAGTACTAGATATTTTAGAGGAGCAATTTTATCATTTTAAAGATGATGAGGAATTTAATAAAGAGTTAAACTATTACTTCACAGAGTATGTGGGCCGTAAATCCCCTCTTTACTTTGCTGAAAATTTAACAGCAAAATGCGGGGGCGCTAAAATTTATTTAAAGCGTGAAGATTTAAACCATACAGGTTCCCACAAAATCAATAACGTATTAGGACAGATCCTTCTCGCGAAACGCATGGGGGCAAAACGTGTCATCGCAGAAACGGGCGCTGGTCAGCACGGCGTAGCTACTGCGACTGTATGTGCGATGTTCGGTATGGACTGTACAATTTATATGGGGGCAGAAGATACAAAACGCCAAGCGTTAAATGTGTTCCGTATGGAGCTATTAGGCGCAAAAGTGGTAGCGGTAGAGAAAGGGCAAGGTCGCCTAAAAGAAGCAGTAGATGAAGCATTTGCTGATTTAGTAGAAAATTATGACCATACATTTTATCTATTAGGATCAGCGGTAGGTCCTCACCCATTCCCGTCGATGGTGAAGCATTTCCAAGCAGTAATTTCAAAAGAGTCTAAAGAGCAGCATTTAGCGAAGGAAGGGAAATTACCGACTGCTGTGATTGCGTGCGTAGGTGGCGGTAGTAACGCAATTGGTTCATTCGCTGACTATATTGAGGACAAAGAAGTACGGTTAATTGGTGTCGAGCCAGACAAAGCAGCATCGATTACAGAAGGTCGTCCTGGCGACTTACATGGCTTCCGCTGTATCGTATTGCAAGATGAAGAAGGAAACCCACTGCCGACTTATTCCATCGCAGCCGGCTTAGATTACCCAGGTGTCGGTCCAGAGCACAGCTACTTGCATACAATTGGTCGTGCGGAATACGTAACAGTATCAAATGAAGAAGTGCTGGAAGCATTCCAAACCCTCTCAAAAGTAGAGGGCATCATTCCAGCACTTGAATCTTCTCATGCTGTAGCCCACGCTTTAAGATTAGCACCTACATTATCTACCGATGATAGCATTATTGTTAACATTTCAGGACGTGGCGATAAGGACGTAGAGCAAGTATTCAATATGCTGAAATAATATAAAAAGACCAAGTTGCGATGTGCAACTTGGTCTTTCTTTATTCTTTACCCCGCATTAACGGGTAGTAAGACTCCCACCACAAGGCGGGAGATCAACTACCCCTAAAAGTCCGATTGGTTCAACTACCAATCAATGGGGGATGAGGCCCCCCACTGATTGAAGTTTCACTTTATACTGTTAGCTGCGGATAAATTTCATGTAGGTTTTCACGTAGCTTTGCCTTCAGGAACTTGCCTACTGATGTTTTCGGTATTTCATTCAAGAACACGATGTCATCTGGCATCCACCATTTCGCAAACTGTCCTTCTAAGAATGCCATCAGTTCTTCTTTCGTCACTGTTGAGCCTTCTTTCGCGACTACACATGCTAGCGGGCGCTCCTGCCATTTCGGATGTGGCATCGCAATTACTGCTGCTTCAAATACTTGGTCATGTGACATCAGGGCATTTTCCAAATCTACTGAAGAAATCCATTCCCCGCCCGATTTGATTAAATCCTTCGTACGGTCTGTGATTTTAATGTACCCATCCTTTGAGCGGACGGCAATATCGCCTGTATAAAGCCAACCGTCACGCATCGCCTCTTGTGTACGCTCATCTTTATAATATTCATGGGCAATCCAAGGACCGCGCAGACGCAATTCTCCCATCGTCTCACCATCCCACGGTACTTCGCCCTCTTCATTGATAATGCTCGACTCAATTCCCGGTACCGTAATCCCCTGCATGGCGCGTGCTTCGATTCTTTCGTCTACATCCCACTCTTCCATATGCTTCATATGTGTAGAAAGGGCAACAATTGGCGTTGTTTCTGTCATGCCGTATACGACAATATAGTTTACGCCGTATTTCTCTTCATAATTTTTAATCAATCCTTTTGGCGATGCAGAACCACCTACATAGATGCCTTTCAGTGCACTAATATCGCGTGGTCGTTTTTCTAGCTCCTGCTCTACCCCAAGCCAGATCGTAGGTACGCCTGCTGTTTTTGTTACTTTTTCCTGCTCAATTAAATCTAGAATTAATGGATTTGTAAATTGTGGTCCTACTAATACTTGTGTAGCACCGACATTTACTCCTGCATAAGGCATTCCCCAAGCGTTGGCATGGAACATCGGCACGATCGGCATAATCGTATCATGCTCTGAAATGGCAAATGTGTCTGCCATTGACAGCATCATCGAGTGAAGGACAATCGCACGATGCGTATATTCTACACCTTTCGGATTGCCTGTTGTTGCGCTAGTATAGCACATACCTGCTACTGTATTTTCATCTAAGTCCATCGGGAATTCAAAGGTTTCATCCGCCTCTGCCAGTAACTCTTCATAGCTTAATGCATTCGGTAAAGTCGTTTCTGGTAAACCCCCATCTGCCATAATAATAAAATGTTCTATTGTTTTTAATTGGTCCTGTACCTCTTCAATTAATGGTACAAGGTCCTCATCAATCATGATAATTTTGTCTTGTGCGTGATTAATAATATAAGCAATATGCTCTGCTGATAATCGTATGTTTACCATATGTAAACATGCACCTGCACATGGTACTGCAAAATACGCCTCCAAATGGCGGTGCTGATTCCAAGCAAATGAAGCAATTTTATCCCCTTGTTTCATCCCTAACTTTGTCAGTGCATGTGCTAATCGGCGGGTACGTTTCCCCCATTCCGCATAAGTTAAACGGTGAATCTTTGTATCGCTTGTCCTTGACACAATCTGTTTGTGTGCATAATACGTTTCTGCCCGTTTCAGCATATCAACTAATAAAAGCGGTGTTTGCATCATAATAAAATTACTCCCCTTCTAAATTGAAATTTCTCCCAACAATTTCATTTTATTATATAATAAGATTTGTTGCAAAAATTTTTCTGTTTATTCTGAAATATGTTTATAGATTGCTAGTTTAAACGATTAAATTGTCAAATTCCCTGAACACAGGTACGTGTTGGATTATTATTAGATGAAAAGCGCATGAAAGGAGCAATTGGATGAATTGGGAAGTTAGGGATATTTAAAGACCAGCCAATTGCATGAAAACAGGGATTCTTTTCTAAGCAAGGAGCTTAGAAGGAATCCCTTTTATATTGAAATCATATTTTCTGCTTTGAATTCTTATAATATTGTACAGTAACTTTTCGATAAACGCTCAAACCAAAAATCCCTACTCCTCAAACAACCCTTTAACCCGCTTTTCAAATTCATCGACATTCATTGCACTATCATGTATTTCACGAACTTTTCGTTCAGCTTCTACATAAAGTTTTGAATAAGCGATTGCATCCGAAATAGCTGATTTATATTTTCCGACAATTTCTTTAATATTAGCTTCCTCTACTTCGGTTAGGTGGCAATGTTTTGCAATATCAAATATTTCATCACCTGGCCGCGTTTCATCAGGGAAATATACATGGGGTTCGGTACTGTCAAAAATACAAAACTTCAATTCAGGAAGTATGACCATATCAATTGAATTAGAGTCTAGCCCGCACCAAACCAACTGTACATCATATCCTCGCGATTCAGCTTCATCGGCAAGCTTCTTCAGCATGGACGATTTCCCCGTACCCGGATACCCTTTAATAAATACTCTTCGTTCTAGATTTTGCGTAATGCTTTGAACTGTATCTCGTGCTCCAGCAGGGGTTAACGTCCCCAGTAAACGGTGAGTGCGTTTCCCCTCTTTTTCTAACTGCGATGTACCGAACAAATCGTGAAAGAATTCCTCAATTTGCTTATTTAAGCCGTCCCAATCCATATAACGTCTTGTTTCAACTTCCCAATCGTCATGAATTTTTAAGGCACTTGCCATCGCTGCAAAGTATTTTTTGTAATAATCGTCTTTCTTTTCGCTTAAATGGAATAGTTGTTCACCATTTTCTAAAAGCCTTTGTACATCCACGCATTCATGTAATGGAATTGTAATGGTACGCTTTGTTAGATCTGGGTTAATTGTGATGTTTGCGGCATGGAGAAAAAGAATATTGTGAGGTCGTTTAATAAATAATGCTTCGAATACATCTTCGAATAGCGGATCGTGGAAATACTCAATGTCAGCGCCTTGATTATTGTAGTAATAGCCAAGTTTTTGCAATAACTCTGAAGCTTTAAAATCCGATACCCCTTTAAGGAGATAAATTGTGTTTGCTTCATTTTCTATTAGTTCTTTATATAGATCCTTTACCCCTTGCCCTGTTAACGCTCGCCCGAAAAAGTGTGTTACTATCCCGCTCAAGACCTCATCCTTCCATATGGTTGATATCCTATTTTTATGCTAACAGCTTGAAAAAGGCGCCAAGGATACAATGAATATCAGCGGGACTAAAGAAAACTCCGCTGATTAACGTATTACTCTTATTGAAATTTCCCTAAAGGACGCACGATTTGACCGTACTGGCCAACTTCCTGCTTCGCGACTAAATGATCCACCAAGAAAGATAATGGTTTGCCCTCAAAGTTTGGATTGTAACTTGTTGCTGTTTTTTCTAAATCTTCTTTTACTTTGCCAAGTGCCGCTTCTACTTTTGGTGCCCCTTGAAGAAAATAACGGTCACTAAAAAGTACAGGTGAATTTAAAGCTGCATTCCGTCACCCGTTAGTTGAATAGCTTCTCATTAACCCCACCACATAGCTAAAATAAATACAGACTGTAAGGCGATTATTGAACATATACAGCCAATTGCATAAAGAGAATACAAACCCAATTTATTTTTATTGTTTCTATGTTTCTTATATTGAAGATATGTTAAAACAAAAGAAATAAAGTATAAAAATACGCTTAGTATCGTCAAGAAAGTTAAATAATAGATCGGAGCTATTTCAACTAAATTTTCATTCAGATAGTAAGACATTCCTTGACCATATATTCCAAATATAGTCGCTAAAATCAAACTACCCAGTATAATAATATTTTTTTTCGCCATATAATCCAGTTCCTTCCCGAAATTTACCAATTATATGAATTATACCATTTGCTTCATTTAAAGTGCCACATCCACTCAATACACTAAAGCCCTTAATAGAGTAACCTGCTCCGCTACTTGAATAACCCAGAATTTTAAAATCATCTTATAGTGTATGATGCTTTCATAAATATTCACGTAAAAGTTTTTTAGCCTTGTTATCTCAAGCGGATATTTAATTCCTTTTTAGGTTCTTTTGTCAGAATGATTAACAAGCTAATTAGCACTCATTTTTAACTTTCAATAAACCATCATGTTAATTTACCTGCTAAAAGCCATGTGAGTTCAGGAAAAATCGCTTCATAGCAATAAAAATTGGGCTGCTGAAAAGTATACTGATCAGCAGCCCAGATGTATATTTAATTTCGTTTTGTACCAGACAACTAAACGGATTAGCCGTAACAGGAGTTCCCTCTCTTAATCTTTTACGACTGTTTGATATAATTCTGGTCGACGGTCTTCATAGACAGGGATACGGGTACGTACTTCATCCACGATAGAGAAATCCACATCAATGATAGCTAGCTCCTCATCATCGCCGCCAGTCCAGAGCAACTCGCCCCAAGGCTGGATGACCATCGATTGACCATTAAAGTTTTCTTTTTTGTTGGCAATACGATTTACCGCAATGACAAAGCATTGGTTTTCAATGGCACGTGCTTGCAATAATGTTTTCCAGTGATCGATACGCGGGGTCGGCCATTGTGCCGGCACGAACAATACTTTCGCACCTGCTAAGGCATGACTGCGCAACCATTCCGGGAAGCGAATATCATAACAAATGACGCCCCCCGCTTCCAAATCACCTAGCTGAAAGCGATTCATTTCTGAACCTGCCTCTAAATATAAATGCTCGTCCATTAAGCGGAATAGATGTGCTTTTGAATATTCACCTACTAGCCGGCCGGTATTGTCGAATGT
This sequence comes from Lysinibacillus odysseyi, assembly GCA_014595895.1. Lineage (GTDB taxonomy): Bacteria > Bacillota > Bacilli > Bacillales_A > Planococcaceae > Lysinibacillus_B > Lysinibacillus_B odysseyi_A. The sequence continues at coordinate 114,891 of JABUKB010000009.1, forward strand.
ATACATTACATTGTAAAATTTGTCATCTCGCTTTACCGATACCGAGCCGCCAACGATATGTACACCTAATTCTTCTGCCAATTGACTTAAAAACTTTTGTGTACGCTCACCATTGATATCCGCTAATTCCTCTAGCTTTTCTAGCGCATAGCCTGAGTTCCACATTTCCGGCAGGACAATTATTTCTGCTCCTTGTGCCGCAGCCTTACGAATGAATTTCTCTGCTCGCTCGTAATTCTCTTCGACCTTTCCAAATCCAACATTCAATTGAATACAACCAATCTTCATAATTCCTACACCACCTATAGACTTTTCATCATAAATATCATAACATAACTTATATAATTTTTATTATATTCAGAAAAATAGGTGATATCCAATGGAATTTTCCAAGCGTTTACAACAACTACCCGACCAGTTTTTCGCTGCTTTAGCAGGCAAAGTAGCAGCTGCGATTGCTGATGGTCGTGATATTATCAATCTAGGGCAAGGCAACCCTGACCAGCCTACCCCTGCCCATATTATTGCATCCCTTCAACAAGCGGCGACAGATCCTCAAACACATAAATACCCACCGTTTCGTGGTATCGCAGAACTACGTCAAGCAGCAGCTGATTTTTATAAATGGGAATATGATGTCGATATTGACCCCGACACAGAAGTTGCTGTGTTAGGCGGAACAAAAATTGGGCTTGTGGAATTACCATTGGCTTTATTAAATCCGGGTGATTATATGCTATTACCAGACCCAGGCTACCCCGATTACTTATCCGGTGTGGCACTGGCTGACGTAAAGTTTGATACGATGCCCTTAACAGCGGAGCGTGGTTTTTTACCGGATTATGAGGCATTATCTGATGACGTAAAAAAACGAGCTAAGCTTATGTATATCAACTATCCTAACAACCCGACAGGCGGTGTAGCAGATCAGGCATTTTTCGAGGAAACAGTAGCCTTTGCCAAAGAACATAATGTTTTGATTGCACATGACTTTGCTTATGGGGCAATTGGCTTCGATAATCAAAAACCACCAAGCTTTTTGCAAGCTCCCGGCGCTAAAGAAGTTGGGATTGAGCTTTATACGTTATCCAAAACTTACAATATGGCCGGTTGGCGCGTGGGCTTTGCAGTAGGCAATGCGAAAATGATTGAGGCTATCAATTTAATTCAAGATCATCTATTTTGCAGTATCTTCCCTGCTATCCAGCAAGCGGCTGCGACTGCCCTGACAGCTGAACAAGCCTGTGTAGAGGAACTGCGTGCTACATACGAATGTCGTCGTAACGTGCTCATTACGGAAGCGAGAAAAATCGGTTGGGATGTTCAAGCACCAAAGGGTTCCTTCTTTGCATGGCTACCCGTCCCAGAAGGTCATACAAGCGAATCTTTTACTGATTTATTGTTCGAAAAAGCCAATGTTGCTGTAGCTGCCGGTCACGGTTTCGGAGAATATGGAGAAGGCTATATTCGTGTTGGTCTTCTCGTTTCGGAAGAGCGTTTAAAAGAAGCGATTCAACGTGTTGAAAAATTGCAGTTATTTTCAGTTTCCATAAAATAAACGAAAAAGTTATCCACACCTTCAGAAATGTGGATAACTTTTTTATTATCGCAGTAAATCTTAATTATTCAGAAAATTTGTGTATAACCTGCAGTATTATCCACAATATGAGCCTAATTACTCCCCCTTATCCACAATTTGAAAATACCTTCCTTATTTTTTTCATGGATAAATACCCTGAAATGAATATATTCGGCATAATTATTGGGTTGTACTAGAAGCCTATAACTTTTTCATCTTACATTTCATTTACTAGTTAAAGGACAAATTTTTTCACTAAGTCATCCAAGTTTTTAGACATTTCGGTTAAATAAAGAACGGATTCCGATATTTCATCAACATTAGCATTTTGCTCTATGGTTAGTTTGACAACATCCCTCGTATTATTTGCTGCTTGGCCAGCAAAGGAAGTTGTTTCCTCAACTACAGCTGCTAATTCCTCAGAAGATGCAGACATTTCCTCTAATGTCATGGTTATTTCTTTTACTTGGCCAGAAACATGTTCAATGGAATCCACGATGCTTTCAAACGAGTCACCCGCAACTTCAACCATTCCAATACCATCGTTCACATTTTTTGCAACCACACTCATTGACTCAACCGTTCGTACCGTATCCTCATTCATATTTCGAATAAGCTCTGAAATGCTATTCGTAGATTGCTCTGTTTGTTCTGCAAGCTTTCTCACTTCATCGGCCACAACAGCAAACCCTTTTCCTGCTTCTCCAGCTCTCGCCGCTTCAATAGCAGCATTTAATGCTAGTAAATTGGTTTGAGCAGAAATATCCCGAATCATATCGATAATTAATGAGATTTCACCAGATTGGTTCTCTAATGCCTTTATTGCATTAGAAGATAATTGAACAGATTTGTTTATTACACTCATTTGGGTAATTACATTTTCTATACTTTGATTCCCTTGATGGGCATTATTAAGAGTTTCGTTTGATAAATCAGAAACATTTGCTGATGAACTTGCCACCTGTTGGATTCCTCGAGATATTTGATCCAATGTTTCAGTGCTTTCCTCCGAATACTGATATTGCTGATCAGCTCCTTCTGACACTTCTTCAAGGGATATGGAAATATTTTTGCTCGCCTCGTTTATTTTTTTGCTAGTAAATAATAATTGAGTCGATAAGTCCAAAAAGCGTTCAGAATTAGTATGAATCCCTAGAATGAGCTCTCTCAAATCAACAACCATTTTTCCAAATGTTTTGGTTAAAACACCAATTTCATCCTGTCTATTCGTTTCAACCAATACAGAAAGGTCTCCTTTGCCAACTTGCTCTACTGCTTTCGTCAATTTTTGTAACGGCTTTGTTAAATAATCTGAGGTAAAGTATATAAAACCTAATCCTACTATAAAAATGACTAACGTTATGATGCCTGCCTTTAATCTATTGGCCCCCATATCCTTATACACCTGGGTTGCATCCATATCTGCTCCAATAATACCAATAATCTCTCCATTCACGTTTTTAATTGGGGCAAATACAGAAATAAGGGCACCGTAATCTGCATCGTTCGTCATTTCAAATTCCACTTGCCCTGTTTCGAATGCTCTCGCCATTCCTGGATAGGAATTTGCATTTTCTTCCTTCTCTCCTAATACGGAAGCATCCTCATTATCAAGTGGCATTCCATCTACAACGTAATAATAATTGAACTCGTTATCCGTTTTTTCACGGGACATCGTGAACAAGTATTTCATATTATTCAGCTCTCTAATTTGATTGAGTTGTTCTCTTAAGGTATAGTAATAATCTGTTTCGGTATCCATTTGCATGTACTCTTGTAAATCAATGACCTTAGCTGCATTTTCAACCGTGTTCGAAACTTGTTTTCCAATGGAATCTTTTACAAGCGTCATGGAAGAACGAACTAGCAAAACACTCATTACTGTACATGTAACTAATAACAGAATAGAAAAAGTCACCATTAATTTGAACTTTAACTTTTTTTTCACTTCAAATCCCCCATTTAAAAAGCTTACTTATACCCTCTTTAGTCTAAACGAACTAGTTATTTCGGTCTACACCTTTTTTATTATATATGAACAAGTGTTCCTTGTAAAAAACAATAACTATCATTCATTATTTTTGAGGGTTTTATCAGAGAGGCAGATTTACAACGTTAAAGTAGTGCAATATGTCAGTTTCCAGTTCTTTAAATTTTTCTATTATAAGTTTATATTTTTTTATTTAGTAGATGCTCTATTCCCTGCCACTCGAAGTTCTACATATTCCCTTCTTTAACTAACCGTACAATAGCCCTTTGCATCCTATACATCATTTTTAGTTGAAAGATATACAGAGGATTTACCACTACAAACTTAATACTCTGTTCTTTAAAGGAGTAAATTAAATTAGGCAAATAATGACTAGTAAGCTTCATTCCTACTATTTAAATCAGTGAATAACTTTCTTGAAGGACTGTTGCATGAATTCATTGTTTCTCAAGTACTCTAGAGTTTACGAGATGCACATACATGAAAGCTTTGTTTATAAAATATAAAAAAGCCCAAAACGATTGTTATCGTCCTGGACTTTTGTATGACCCGTACGGGATTCGAACCCGTGTTACCGCCGTGAAAGGGCGGTGTCTTAACCACTTGACCAACGGGCCTTGGCTCCGAAGGCAGGACTCGAAC
>JABUKB010000010.1 GCA_014595895.1 Lysinibacillus odysseyi
GTTTGAAAGCTCATTTGCTTTGCTAGCGCTTCAACCGAAGTTGAAGTCTTTAAGTTGTTCGAGTTCATCACTCAAACTTGTATAATTAACGTTTACTTGTTCAGTTTTCAAAGTTCATTTTTCCGTCACATTTACTTATGCGACTGTTTATTATCTTAACATTCTTATTGTACGTTTGTCAACAGAATCTATTAAGTTTTTTATTTCTTTGTTGCTGTCTTAGCAACGTTTATAACTATAACCCCCTTTTATACAATTAGCAACCCTTTCGTTAAAAGAAAAATAATTCAGATTTTAATTACCGATTCTACTTCATTGCTAATTGGTGTTTCTTCCTATTATATAAACATCCAAAAATCGTAAAGCTTTTTCACTTGTCATTATTACTCTTTCATTTATACGATGTTAAAACATTTTTTCATTTTTATATTTTCCTTGCAAATGAAGGTCTGCTCGCTACTTTCTATTTTGACAGTAAAGCGATAAGCGGCTCAATAAATCACAAAAACCAGCCATACAAAATGTATGACTGGCTTTCGTCTCTTATTTACATAGCTCCTACTGTCGCTAAATAGATTAAGAAAATTACTGCAAAGATGTACATAATCGGATGCACTTCTTTTGCTCTGCCCTTTAAGATCATTGTTAATGGGTAAAATACGAAACCTACTGCAAGACCTGTCGCAATCGATGATGTTAATGGCATCATCAACATTGTGAAGAACGCTGGCACTGCTACTTCGAATTTATTCCAATCGATTTCTCCAAGTGAAGCTACCATCAAAATACCTACGATGATTAAAGCTGGTGCTGTTACTGCTTTTGTAATGACAATTAATACCGGCAAGAAGAACAGTGATAGCAAGAAGAAGATACCCGTTACAACAGACGCGAAACCAGAACGTGCACCTGCACCTACACCTGCAGAAGATTCAACATAAGAAGTAACCGTTGATGTACCAAAAATCGAACCTGTAATTGTAGCAATCGAATCTGAAATTAACGCTTTACCTGCACGAGGTAATTTATTATCTTTTACAAAGCCTGCTTGGTTTGCTACGGCCATTAATGTACCTGCATTATCAAAGAAATCTACGAATAAGAATGAAAGAATCACTGACAACATTGTTAATGTATAAAACCCTGGATCACCGAATGCTGAGAATAACGCACCGAAAGTCGGCTCTACGCTTGGCGGTGCTGATACAATTTGTGTTGGTAAATCTACTAAACCAAAGATCATACCCACAATCGCTGTTAACGCCATACCGATGAATACGCCAGCTTTTATTCCGCGTACTAATAAAATAACCGTAACGATGATACCGAAAATCGCTAAAAGCACTTCTGGACTATGTAAATTACCTAAACCCACTACTGTTGCTTCATTCGCTACGATGATTTCGGCATTTTTTAAACCGATAAACGCTACGAATAAACCAATCCCCGCTCCTACTGCTAACTTAAGTTCCATTGGAATCGCATTGATTAATTTTTCGCGCAATCCAGTGACTGTTAATAATAAGAAGAAAACTCCTGATACAAATACCGCTGCTAAAGCATGTTGCCATGGACTGCCATTTGTTAAAACAACTGTGTAAGCAAAAAATGCATTTAACCCTAAACCAGGTGCCAATGCAAGGGGATATCTCGCTAAAATCCCCATAACGAAACAACCTATTGCTGCTGATACCGCAGTTGCCACGAATACCGCTCCGTAATCCATACGTAGTGCGTCTGGCAATCCCTCAACATCTTGCAACGTTAAAATATTTGGGTTAACGACTAAAATATAAGCCATTGCTAAGAATGTAGTAAAACCACCTAGAATCTCGCGCTTATAATTTGTGCCGAGTTCATCAAATTGGAAATACTTTTTCATTTTGTACTGTTCCTCCGTCTATGTGCCGCTTTATCCCAAGAATAAGAAAATAAAAAAAAGCATGCCTACTATTATCATTAGTCGCACGCTTTGATTGTTATCTAGTAATGAATACAACCATTTCCACTATCGTAGTCAAATCTTTTACGGTGATTTGGTAGAAACTTTTGGACCTTATTCCCAATATTATACGACGACATTATTTAATTTACGTAAGTACTATATCACTTCATTTTTTAGATATCAATAGTAAATCCGAACATTATTATCTTTTTTTTATTTATAGTTCGTGAAGTCGTCACTTTTTTTATAATATTTGAATTACCTAGTAAACCAACAGTGTACCATCAGCAAATAGATCATACTCTCTTTTTAACTGACTGACATGCTTGGTTTTCGGCAGTAGCAGCTCCGCGCCTCCGCGCAGGTAATCTAGTACTTCGGCTGAAATCGCAAAACGCACGCCTACAAATTGGTCATCCCAGCTTTTGATTGTATTAAAGAATAGGCTAGCAGACGTATCCAGAATATAATAAGTTTGTTTTTTGAGGTTAATAGTCTTTTTCAGCTTTTTTAATTCGATGGGTTGCCCGTCCGTTAAACTCGTTGCTTCCTGTGTATAGCCCAGCAAGTTAAACCACGTAGCATAATGCCGGTAAATAACGGCTCGGACATCTTGTTCAGCAGTTGGCGCTTCATTTGCCGTATGTGTATAGTGAATGGCCGATACGGCGTCCTTATCGGACTTCGTTACTGAAATAAAGAGCGCATAAAAATCACTCGCCATCAGATTTGTCCAATCGGTTGCTGCTTCGCTTCTTAATAGCGCTTCTCTTAGCTTCCCTTTATTGCGCACATCCCTCGAACCTTTTGACTCGATAAAAGAAGCATTCCCCGATGTATCCAATGCTACTAAATCAGGGAAAGCCTGTCCCCTGTTCTCATGCAGGATAGCTGAAAAATCCGCGACAAATGGTTTTTCTAGATTTTGCTGCGCAAATAAGTATCCCATCGCCGGCGCTAACTCCCCTGTTCTTGTCGATAGTAAATAATCCCGCACTTTCGTATCTACTTCTTCTATAAATCCAAATTCCTGCCCATCACTAATAAGAGGATAAAGTGCACTATAAGAACTGATTGCCTGATAGATTAGCAGAGGGTCCTTTGGTTGGAGAGCTAAAATTGTCCGTGCTAATGCAATAATTAATTTACGAGCCGAAAAAGCTAGCTCTTGTGTCTCTCCGCTTTCTACTAGTCTCACGCCTATTTTTTTCACTGACTCCGGTGTATAACCTATCATTTGTACCACTTTGTTTCCCGTAAACATATTAATCGCCTCCTTCTTTCTATGTATGTTTCTCTCTCTTTTATATATTCCTGTTTTTAGGAATCAAAAAAAACAAATCGTATAATTGAAATAAAGTACTAGACAAAACAAACATACTTTTTTAAACTAGGTTACATAAAGTAAGTAAAGAAGGTTATAATATAACTGTAGTTACTATTAAAAATGATGGATTCACATTCTAGAAAGTGTAGAGGTATGAATATGAAAAATAAATTAGATAAACTTGTTGAGAAAATACAATTTACAAAACGTAATGATATAGAGAATTTAAGTGTAGTGGGACCGGTGCGTTTACCGATTAAGCAAGGAGACTTCGAAGCTACTTTCAATTGGTATTCATGGCTTGCAATCGATGCTGCGATTTCCAAGGAGCAAATGATTGATCAATTATCTTCGATGAATTTAGCGTTTGGTCAGCAATCCTCTGTTCTTGTATATGGGGACTTTGCCAATCGTGACGATGCATTAATTCGCATGCACAGCATCTGTCATACGGGTGATATTTTTGGCAGCCAACGCTGTGACTGCGGGTATCAATTACATGAATCGATGAAGATGATTGTCGAGCATGGCTGTGGTGCTATTTTTTATTTAGCCGATCATGAAGGTCGCGGGATTGGGTTATTCTCAAAATCATTAGCTTACTTATTGCAAGAAGACGGGCTTGATACAGTGGAAGCCAACCATGCACTAGGCTTTGAAGATGACACGCGCTCCTATGAAGACGCGATTAAAGTATTGCAAGTGTTACGCCAAAAACCGGTGACACTTATTACAAACAATCCAAATAAATTAGCGGCTTTGCGATTGCACGGTTTAGCAGCTGATGGACATATCCCGCTTTGGGGCGGTGCGACAGACACGAACCGTCATTACTTGGAAACGAAAGTAGAAAAAGCGGGCCATATTCTGATGGAGGGAGGCGTAGACAATGCAAAACGACCAGTATTATATGCAGCTCGCTCTTGATTTAGCAGCCAGCGCGCAAGGGAAAACAAACCCGAACCCATTAGTTGGCGCTGTTATCGTAAAAGACGGCGCCATTGTCGGGACGGGTCTTCACCGCAAAGCAGGAGAGCCTCATGCAGAGGTTCATGCTTTTCGCATGGCAGGCGATCATGCGCAAGGTGGGACACTTTATGTAACACTAGAACCTTGTTCACACTTTGGAAAAACACCCCCCTGTGCTAATTTAGTCAAAGAATCAGGGGTTAAGCGTGTGGTGGTCGCAATGCAAGATCCGAACCCATCCGTAGCAGGACGCGGCATCAATTTATTGCGCGAGGCAGGCATTGAAGTAGAAGTCGGAGTCCTGAAAGAACAGGCTTTAGAACTAAATGAACGTTTTATTCATAATATGTTAACAGCAAGGCCCTTTGTCATCTCGAAATTCGCGATGACATTAGACGGCAAAATTGCTACATATAATGGACACTCTCAATGGATTACAGGCGAAGAAGCGCGGAAAAACGTTCACGAGCTACGCGATCAAGTAGATGCGATTTTAGTCGGCGTTGGCACGGTAATAAAGGATAACCCAGCCCTCACGACCCGCCTCCCTGATCGCACTGGCAAAAACCCGATCCGTATCATTCTTGACCTTACATTGCGCACGCCGGTTGATGCACAGGTTACTAAAACCGATGTTGCTCGCACGATTATTGTAACGGCACAAGGCAATGAACAAAAGGCTGCACTTTATAACGGTGTGGAATTTATCTACGTGCGAGTGACAGACGGACAGCTAGATTTACATGCCGCGCTTGATGCTTTGTATGTACACGGAATCACGGATATATTGGTTGAGGGCGGCGGCATGATCAATGCTTCTTTCTTGCGTGCCGGTCTGATCGATAAATTTATTGTTTATGTAGCACCTAAAGTGTTAGGTGGAGCCCAGTCCATTACACCATTTACGGGAGCCGATGTGGATACAATTGACGCTGCTGCATTATTGTCATTTGATCATGTGGAGAAAATAGGCGATGATCTGCGCATCATAGCCTATCCGAAGAAAGGCTGATTGTATGGAACAACAAGTGGATGTTTGTATTGTAGGAGCAGGTCCCGGGGGGATGCTGCTTGCTTATTTGTTGGCAAAGAAAAATATATCTGTCTTACTATTAGAGCGTGCCAATCATATTGCGAAAACATTCCGCGGTGAACACTTAAATGAAGAAGGAGAAGCCGTGCTAAAAAAGCATGAACTTTATGAGGAAGTGGCAAAGCGCGGATTATTAAAAATGGAACAGCTAGAATATTGGCTAGATGGCCGATTAACAAAAACCATTACAGCTGACCCGGCCGTTGGGCATTTAGGCATTCATGTCCCGCAGGCTCATCTTTTAGAAGCGATTTTGCAAAAAGCACAGCCCTATAACACTTTTTCCTATTCCTTAAATTCCCGTGTGACGTCTCTTTTACAAGATGAAACAGGACAATATACGGGTGTGCGAGTACAGCGGGATGATACAGAATTTACCGTTCGTTGTCAGCTCATTGTCGGGGCAGACGGGCGCTATTCTACGGTCCGTAAACAAGCCAACATCGAACCGGTAATCCGCAAACATGGCTATGACCTGTTATGGGCACGGATCCCTGCGCCTGCCAATTGGAAGCCCTCTATTAAGATGGCCCTTGTTGATGGCATGCAGATCTCTTTATTTACACAAGTGCATGATTACGTCCAAATCGGTTGGCAAATTGAACCGGGCTCGTACCCTGTCATACGTAAACAGCCTTTTGACGTCTTTATCGATAAATTGGTTATGGCATTCCCGGAGCTCACACAAACAGTGCAAGAACACATTACCTCTTGGCAGGATTTCATTTTACTGGATGTCTTTAGCAGCTATACGGACTGCTGGGGGAAAAATGGTCTCGCGTTAATTGGAGACGCGGTGCATACAATGACTCCTACAGGCGCATATGGTTTAAATAGCGCAATGAAGGACGCAGATGTATTGGCAAGCTTACTGGAGAAACATACGCTTGACCAACTAGATAGCATGGCTTGCAGCTCGCAGAGAAAGCAACAAATCGAAAAAATCCAGGCACTTCAAATTGAAAAAGAACAAGGTTTTGTCTCCCAATTTGCTGTCATGGTATAGGAGGAAATTATGCGTATAGGCTTCGATATTGACGATACACTGATCGATTTGCGTCAACACGCATTTCATTTATACAATAAAAAGTTAAACAAAGCTTTACCAGTAGAGATTTATCATCAAATCCCTACCGTGGAAATCCACGCTCCATTTGAATTAACATCCGAGCAAGGCAAGCAAATGTGGCAAGATTGCATGGAAGAGATCTATTTTACAGACTGCCCTGCTTTTGATGCAGCGGTGGACACATTAAATCAGCTGGCTGCTGATGGGCATGAAATTTTTTATATTACGTCACGCCCCAAGCATCACTGCCCGCGTACAAAAGCGTGGGTCAAAGCGCAAGGCTTCCCCGTCAAAGATGAAAATTTCTTCTGCGGTATGGCGGATCATGAGAAAATCGATATTATCAAATCACTCAAACTGGATATCTATGTAGATGATAAGCCGGCCGTTCTGGACACTTTGCAAGGTATCGGCACTAAAATAATCGTCAGGGATCGTTCTTATAACCAAGATGTAAAGCATACGCGCTTAACGGATTGGGCAACATTTAAAAATTATTTATAAAATATAGAGGCGGCACTTGCCGCCTCTATTTTGTTTCTGGATAAATCATTGTTCGATAAACGTTTCTCGTGACTGGATCGATTATCATCACTTTTATAGTAAACTCTTCAAGAGACTTCCCTAAAAAGGCATTATAATAACCACAACTAATGACCAGCGTTCGCAACGCTCTAGTCGTACACAACATATCGAAATTCTCATACTTTATAAAACAATGGATTTCCTCAAAATGCGGAGCATACTCAATCGCTTCCACAAACGGAGAACATTTTCCATCTATTAAACTTTCTAACTGATCTAAGATGCTATCTCTTGCATCCTCTACGGATGAATGGAAGTTTCCGAATGAATCGAGATAATTCGCAACCCCATTGATAAAAGTTGTCCGCATCTAACCTTCCCCCTATCATCTATAAGGGTATATTATTTCCTATTAAATGTAAATTGATTCGATTAAAAAAGGCAACCAGCATGCTATCTGATTACCTTTTGACATTCTATCTGTCCTCCTTGTTTACTAAGCTTTTGCTAGTTTATCTGCTGTATATTGGCACACCCTTTATACGTAAAAAAGCAGCTACCGCATAGGCAAAACACTTATGCGATAGCTGCATTATTTTTAACTTTTCTTCACGTTATTTAGGAAGATTCAGCTGCCATGAAACTCCAAATCGGTCATTTACCCATCCGAACTTTTTGCTGAAACCATAGTCGCCTAAAGGCATAAGTGCTTGACCGCCTTCGTTCAGTTTCTCATAAAGGTCGCCAAGTTCTTCTTCGGTATCACAAGTAACATATATGGAGAATGAAGGTGTAAAGGTAAACTGATGTTTTATATTACTGTCAATGCACATGAATTCCTGCCCTTTTAAGGTAAAAGTGGCCTGCATGACAGTCCCTTCATCCCCACTTTCATTGGCACCATATCGAACAATATTTGTAATGGTTGCATCCTCAATAAGAGATATGTAAAAATTCATTGCTTCCTCTGCCTTGCCATCTTGAAACATTAAAAATGGTGTAATCTTTTCCATGATCCCTCTACTCCTCTTTTACTAATCGTTAATATAAGTACAATTTTCTATAGAAATCGATTATAACATATTCAAATGAAATGCCTTATGAACAGCGTTACAACTCAATAGTTATGACATAATTCTTAATAAGTAGGAAATCAATATTTTAAAGATTCTGTAAACGTTACCTAAATTTAATATACAGGTTCGCATTTTATCGTTTATACTAAGAATAGATTCATATGAGAGGTGAATGAAATGATTATTGAAGAGAACAAGCCATCTGACGTAGATGAGAACAAAACAAATAATCATGAAACGAACAATACTGAAGGTAATGAAATTCATAAAAATATAAAGGAAACAATCGCTAAAAATAGAGAGATAATAGAGAAAAACCGTAAAATTCTTCAGAAATAATACGCTTTCTGATCTTTTTCACTTGGTTATTGTTTTAAAAAATAATAATAGAATAAGCATTTCTTCTTTACCTAAAGCCGCTTTCAATTTAAGCGGCTTTTTTTATTTTCTAATAGCATGAAAACTGAATAGGAACGACATTATTTGCGAAGGGAGGTATTGATACTAATGAAGTCGTAGTTGCATATTCAATCAAATGAAGATAAAAAACCGTCCAGTTGCCTGAACGGAGGGAATCGAATTAGGTATTAGATATATCACCAGCTGAATTTAAATGCCCGTTTTTATGCCAAACCCTACTAAAATTAAACCCGTGGATTTTTGGAATGCCTTCTGGAACTTGGAATTGTTCAACCATTTTTTTGCGTAATCAATTACATAAACCAGGATTAGGAACCACGACACAGCAAGGAAAGTAAGAATTGATGCTAATACAATCAATTGCTGATTTACATTGCTATTCAAATCGATAAATTGAGGCATGACCGTTATATAAACCAAAACAGTCTTTGGGTTAAGAACATTACTAAGCAATGCCTGCATAAAGGACTCTTTATTATGCTTGCTTGAAGACATCGTAGGTACATTCGCTTGTTCCTGAATTTCCTTTAAAGAAAATACACTTTTAGCAAAAAAGCTTTTTATCCCCAAATAAATTAAGTAAGCAGCTCCCAAATATTTGATGATACTAAAAAGAATGACAGACTTTGCAATGACAACCGATAATCCGAGGATTGCAATCAGTGTCCAAAAGGAAAGTCCTGATGCCATCCCAAGAACCGTATAACGTCCAGCTTTTGGTCCATAGCTAAGCGTATTTTTCACGAGAAGCATCGTATCTGCACCAGGTATTATAACCATCATGGCTGCAATTGAAATGTATGTAAGTAGGCTATCCATGTTGTCTCTTCCTTCTCTACTATTGGCTGCCAAAGCAACATTATTTATATGAGTATATCAGAAGTTTTTAAAAATCAGATTTTTTTATGTTTTAAAAAAATACAAGAAACATGACAGTTCGTTAAGGTTTCTAGGGTGTTTATTTAGCAGAATTGAATAGGAAAACCAAGAAAAAAATCTATCGAGAAATAATTAAATATTAACATAAAAAAGAGGAAGCCTAGATAGATATAGGCTTCCTCTCCATTTTAAAACGATATTAATATCTGCGATCTGTCTTATTTAAAGGATCGTTTAAAGGATCATCTAAGTTGTTTGTTGTATCATGAATATCGACCTCTTCGCGGCGCAACGTATCTGATACCGTTTCTGTATCTTTCACTTTTCGTTTGCCGACAATGATTTCTTCTGTCACTACATCTTTCTTCGTCACGTCCACGTGCTCCTCTGTTACTGGAATATGGATTTTCCCTTCCTCTTCATAGGCATGAGTCATACCGTTACTGCCAAGGGCTCCATTTCCATTACGTGGCACTTCTTCATTCACAGGACGTCTTTCTACATAGACTTCTTCGCGCTCAACAGGTACTTCTACCGTATGGTGTTCTTCCACGACGTGTTTTCCTACTTCTACTTCACCTGTTTGTACACGTTCTTTATCAACATGCAGGCGTTCTTCATGAAGTGTCAAACGCTCCTCATCCGCTGTTTCATAATCACGGTTCAAAGTACCATTCATACCATAGTTTTTTGTACCCTCATCAAAATACGTGCCATAGTTTTTATCAACATATAATAGATATTTACCTGCCTGTAAATCATCATAGTAACGGTTTCGTTCTTCATCCGTTAAGCCCATTTGTGAAAAATATCGATCACGTACTAAATCTTCACCCATGATAAATGCTTTAAATCGATTCCACCAAGATTCCTCTTTTACATCATTTTCATAAGATGCCGAGCCTCGGTACATAGAAAGATGCTGGTTTTGGTTTGAGATGATATACATATCTTCCTCGCTATAACCTTGTGCACGAAGGCGATCCATTTCTTCCTGTAATTCTGTTAAATTATCATAAATACCATATAGTTTGTTATCACGTGTTTCCATGTTTCATTCCTCCATTTTATTTCTATAGTTTTGGATATACCAATTTGTTATTAAGATTGGCTATACTAGTCAATACCTTTTTCCCATAAAAAATAAACTAGAGTAGTCAAAATCCAACATTTTGTAATGAAAACGAAAGAAAAAGAGTGTTTATTATCATCTAATTAACTCAACATGCAAAGAAAGAGCGTAATATCCGCTCTGGAATTACGCTCTTCTGTGAAAACGATTATTCTATTTAGTAACATTTTCAAGTTCTGTAATCGTCTTATTGAATTTCGATTGAGTTTCTGTGATAATTCTTTCCAATTCCTCTGTAATTTCGCTGACTTTTCCAACATCCCTTGTAATTGTTTCAACATTCATGTTGACATTTTTAATGGCATCATCAACATTGCTAGCTAATTTACGTACTTCATCAGCCACAACTTTAAAGCCTCGCCCTTGTGCTCCTACACGTGCTGCTTCAATCGCTGCATTTAAAGCCAACACATTCGTCTGTGTAGAAATATTGCGTATGGTTTTAGTAATGCCCGTAATTAAATCAATCTGATTGTTCAACGATTCAACTGCTTGTATTTTTTCTTTGGAATTTTCAACTACCAGATTTACTAATTCGATTTGCATATCTCTTAACTCGGATGTAATTTTGTTTGTAGTATTTTCACGTTCTGTAATATTAGTTGCTATTTTAAGAATAGCCTCTACCTTCCCACTTCCATTCAAAATAGGAATATAGGTAGCTTCAAGCCAAAGTAAATTGCCTTTTTTCCCAACCCTCTGGATTTTCCCTTGAAACTTTTCCCCTTTTCTGAGGTTATCCCATAATTCTTTATATTCTTTGCTGTTTCCAAATTCCATAGTACAGAACTGATTATGTTGCATATTTTTCATCTCATGAACTGTATACCCTAAGGTTTTAGCAAAATTTTCGTTTACCCAAATCACTTCTCTACTTAAATTAAATTCAATCATCGCTAAATTTGATTCCAGTGCAGCTAAAACAGATGTTTCATTCAGTATTTGAGTACCGCTATTCACGCTTGAGGAAATGACCATTGTCATAGAGGCTCCCTTATGAGAAATTTTATCTTCATTATAATAGTAATTTCATCCTATAGATAGTAAATTTTTTGAAGATGTATTGATATATTAAAAAATCCCCTTTCGGTTAGTCTGTTAAAACTAACTGAAAGAAGATTTAAAATTGACAGATGAATAGTTGCAGGTGATTCCGAGTATGCTCAGAATCATTATCAGCTATATCTTGATACAACTGGATTCATAGCTTCTTCAAACTATGCTATTCGTAAATATTACTCCCACTCAATCGTAGCAGGTGGCTTACTCGTAATGTCATACAGCACACGATTGATGCCTTTTACTTCGAGGGTTTGTTGCTATTTATGATATTTTAATGGCTCTGAAATACAATCAAAAATTTAATGCAATTGTAGCAGGCAAACAGTGTTTTTACAACATTATTTATAGGCAATCCAACAACTTAACAACAGACAAACACAGGATATAGATTGCTAGCTACTTACATAAGCTATTTCATCTTTAACTATAAAGTTAAATATAGCAGTAATACAGCATATCCTTCACATACTCTCTTGGTGAAAATATGCATATTATAGATTTAATAATTCATCTATTTGTTTATCCTGTTCTATCTGATTTATCTGCACTAATAATTCCTCAAAATCTACATAGTAAACAGGATGCATATTACTTATACAAAACAGTGAAAAAGCTATATCAAATAACTCTTGCTTATTTTTCCAGATTGGATCATCAATATGTACCCTTATCATAAAATTTTCATCAATACTTTTTAAGAAACCCAGCAATTTATCAATTAACGCATAATCAAATCTTATATCTTCAATTTTAGGTTCATGTTTTTTTATAAATTTTTCTCCTTTACTATATAATATATCCATTAAATGGTATTCAGAACTATAAAACCATAAGTACTGTATTGGATGAGCAGATCTAATGTTAGACCCCCAAGATTTTTTCCCAATTTTATGAGCAAAATCTAGCATTTGTTTCCTTCTATCTTCTTTAACTTCTAAATTTGTGAAGTTTTCTTCAACATTTGGGAAACTAGCCACATACAATTCTATATAAAAATCTATCTGATATTCTTTATTATCTAAATTCTCTAGATTTTTCTTTAAATCATTTAACAATTTACTAATCAAATAATTTCTAAAAGATTTGTATTTCATATCATAACAAATATCTAATACATTATAGTATCTCCAGATTAGTTGTTTTTCATAAATATCTGCTAGTTTTTCAGTAGCATCCATGTGGAAATAACAAGCAACAAAATATTCTTGTAAAGATTTATGTGCCCATCTATATGTGTAACCCTCTTCATAAAATAATGGTACAGTTGTAACTAAATCATTCAATAGCAAACTAGGTTCTACTTCAATTTTAACTATTTTGCACGCATTTTTTATCAATTGAACAATTTCATCCTTGCTAGTGTATTCGACTTTATTCTGAATAAAAGATAAAAATGCTAATGTTCTCATAATTGTATGAAAAGAATCAATATCTAAACCACATTCTTTTATTCTAGAAAATGCCCCCCCTTTACTTAAATCATGCATTTCGAATAAAGCATCATATACTTGTCTATAAAACAAATGCTTTTTTAGAGGAACTTGAGGTTTATAATCATAACCCTTGTAAAGTAGGCAGACCATTAAAGGGTTTGTTAAGAAAGGCTCTAAGTTTGAGAAATTCTTTTGATCATTAATATCTGCAATTAAATTATCTATAACCGACGACCTGCCATCTAACTTTGCATATTTCTTTATTAACTCAAAGGCTTGTCTTAATTCTAAAGGTTGTACCTTGAAATTATAAAATGATGCAAAAGATGCTAATGATGGCTCTGGTCGAGAAGTGATAATAAAATTGTTCTTATATGCTTTATCAATGAATTCTTGCAAGCTTAATATTATATTGTTTTTTTCTTCTAAAATTATTTCATCATATCCATCAAAGAAAAAAGTAAAATCTCCTGTACTAATCATCTGCATAACTATATCTTCATCGATTTCTTTATTAATACAATTTAATTCTCTACAAATTAAACCTATAATTTGTGTATCTTTAGTCAACTTTCTTAACTCAATAAAAATAGGAACTGTTTTTCCCTCTTCTAAGCTTTTTTGGAACATCCATTTCATAATTGTAGATTTTCCCATTCCTGCCGAATCAGTAATTATTATTCTGTTATAGGTGCTTATAAAATTGGAAATATCCTTGTTAACTACAAAATCATTAATACTTTGTTGTTCACTTTGCAATGTTAATGGTACATATAATTTTTCAATTGAGGCTGGGATTCTATGAAGGATAATTGTAGTAAGGTTGCCACTTTTTTTATACATTCGATTTAAATAATCTTCAAATTGTATAGAGAAATGGACAACTTCGCTTGCATCATTAGTAAACTTACTTTTTATACTATTTAATTTAGGCTTTACATAAAAATCTATAGCATTTCTTATAATATAATCTGTTTCACTCTCAATCATTTTAGACACTACATCTTCCAACATGTTTATCCCCTCCACACTTTTATTACCATTATAAACCAAATAAAGATACAGAAAAATATATATAAAACTTTAATTATATTTGTCACCTTAATTACTTCATCTGTCACACCCGCTAAAATTCCCTCTAATTACTTAAATGAATAAGTTAGAAAGGATGAAAAAATATCAATTACAAACTTACAGATGAAGTTGTGTATTACATCCTCTGGCTAGATAAACACAAGGGATTATTACCTTTGGAGATTGAGCCGATGTTTGATGTACAAAGAGGTACAGTTAAATCTGTTGTGAATGGAAAGACTAGAAAGGACTGCTACAACAATTTCATGGAGATGAGAGCAAACTATCTCCTTTTGTTAAATGAATTCTATGAATGGTATTGATTAGAAGTCTTATTTTAATACCTTAACTAATAACTATTAACAATTAACCTAATAACGAAATAACAGATTAACTATTAACTGTTTATTGAGCAAAGCTCATAACATATGTATAAAACAATATATTTATAAAGGAGAATACAAAATGAATAAGATACGTAATAAAGATATTGAAAAATATAAATCAGTTATGAAAGAACATTTAGGAGAAAAATATGTGTAACCACAATAGGAAGTCAGTATAATCAAGGAATAGCATTTTGTAAATTTAGGGTAAAATAAAAATAAATAGTAATCAGTGCAATGGCTAACTGATTACTATTTAAATTACTTATCATTTTTTCAAAAAAAACTTAGGAACAACAGGCATTCCACACCATTCCGCTACTTTATTATAGTTTTTTGCAATATCCTGAAGAATATCATAGCCATACTTAGCCCCACTAATCATTTTACCCACAGAACTTTCCGAATCTCCTAGTTCTTCTAAAACTCTTTTTACTCTATTTAGTGCACCTGATTTAACTATTTCTTCAGCACTAGTAGAGCTTTCGATTTTCTCTAAAGCATTTGCCATTTTCTCAATATCTTCAGCAGCTTCTGGAACTTCGAGTTGTAATTCTCTGATATTACCTAAAAGGTCATTTAAACTATTCTTTACTTCAATTGTTATAGTATTTTCATTCGAAAGCAAATTCTGTGTATTCAATCGAATTACAGGATTATTATTAAATACTGGAGATACATTAATTTCATATTTGTTTTCATTCTTCATGCCCACTTTTATCCCATCCAATAAAGTATATATATTAATCTCTTGCATAGACTCCCTACATCGCTCAGACATAATTTCATTCTTCTCTAATTTCAAAAGATATTCATAATCATGTAAGTGCTGACAATTAGGTGTACAATTACACTGAATATATTTATTTAAACTTATTTTTGTTATATTTTTATGAATGCTGTCAAAGCATCTTCTGACAATAGCTAATAATTCAGTTCTAGCTTTTCTTGTACCTTCATAAACTTTTATATCAACATGCCTTTCTCTAATATCATCTTTTAGAATAATCTCACATACGGCTTCCTGATAATTTAAATAAGCACCTTTTCTCCAACATACTTTTACTCCATCTTTATCCATCAAAAGATCATGGACTTTCACGATAAACTTCGTCATAATACCAGCTGGTAGAAAGTCATATTTATATCTAAAATGTAAAACATTTTCATCATTAAAATCCAGATGTTTTGCTTTATTATCTAGTAATTCCGGAATCAAATAAACATTATTGCTTTCAATAGTAAATGAGAGTTCAAAATTCTCCATGAGTTTCAAAATATACGGATACATATTTAACGGATATTTTTCTTTATCTGTCCAGATTTCACATAAATCTTTATAATAAAATACACCATTTCTATTTTTCAATACATTTGCTTGTGAATCTAATATCTTATAAACCGCATCGGTTCCCCACTCCGGACTTAAGATTACAAGATTTTTTAATAACTCGTCATTATGGAAATAAAGTACTACCCCTAAATCATGTAAATATTTTATTAAGCTTAACGATTCTTCTTCATCTAGATTATATTTTCCACATAGATCTAGGTACTCATCATAATTTATTATATTTCTTTTTACTGATGCTAATTCTAGTTCTTCTCGAATTTTTATCCATCGTGAAAACCACTCAGTTTCCATTAAAGGCAATAATTTTGCTTCTTTTATTATCTCTTCCCTTAAAATATCTATATTTATATCTTCCAAACAACTGACTGCAAAACAATCAACAATCTGAGGAAAACGAAGTCTTAAATCGTCAATGTCTGGTAACTTTATGTTCTTTCTATCTTTGTCACATTTATTAATAACCATAATGATAGGACTATCATTCGCAAAAGATTGGATTGTATTTAACCAATAATCAATCCGACCATATTCATCTTCTTGCCTAGCATCCCAAACAAAGATATATAAGGAACGCTGTGTAAGGAAGAATTGATGTGTAGAATGATAAATTTCTTGCCCACCAAAATCCCATATATTTAGAGTATATTCTTTATTTTTACTTTGAAACTTCCATTTTTCAATATCTATACCTTCTGTTGAAGGTGATTCTATGTAAGAGTCATTTATGATTTTATTTAATAAGGTAGTTTTCCCTACCCCCCCTTGTCCTACTATTATCATTTTAGATTCATTTAAATTAATTTTATTTTTATCATCTTGATATTGAACTATATAATTAATAATTTGAGAAGCCGTTTGTTTAAAAATTTCTGGAGGAATCTTTTGCGCTAGAGGCGTATTTTCCAAATTAATGATCTTTAAATTCGTTAAGTTTGATAGCGATCTCGGCAAAGATTCTATATTAGCCCTTCCTAAATAAAGAATTTTCAATTCACTAAGTTTTCCTATATCTTCCGGTAAATCACTATTCTTCATATCCGGTAAATATAAACCTTCCAATTTTTTAAAATTTGCAATTTGTGGAGGTAAATTATAATCTACTGTACTTATTGCTAATGACTCTAAATTTTCAAGCTCTATGATTTCCATTGGAAAAGATTCGAAAATGCTACCATTAATATTGAGGTATTTAAGTTTTTTTAAATTTGATATCTCTTTGGGTAACATTTTCACATTGCAAGAGTACAAACTTAATTCTTCTAAATTTTTCAAATTACCTATTTCTTTGGGTAAATAGTTTAATGTATTTATTCTTTCTAAATCCGAGTTTTTATAATTACCATTTCCATCTTTGAAAAACGTATTACTTAATTTTAAATACCTCAAATCAACTAGATCACCAATTTCACTAGGGAGATTATTTATTCCACAATCAGATAAATCTAGAAATTCCCACTTCTCATTTTTAGCTCTCTCTATCAAATTTAAAAGTTCATCTTCAGATAACGTTCTATAATCTCTTTTCGAACCTGAATCTTTAAACTTCATTGAATTTATATAATACTTCATTGAAAAGTTAAGATAGAAATGTTCATTTTCTGTTTCTTCTTCAAACATTTCTTCTTCAAACATTTCTTCTTCAAACATTTCTTCTTCAAACATTTCTTCTTCAAATAAATTTTCAGTTTTATTACTTTCCATAAACCCACCCCTTCTTTTACAAATTATAACATTTAAATAAAATATATTGGTATCAAATTTAGTATCATCAAATAAAAAAAGCTCGGAATAATCACCTTCAAATAGGCTATTCCGAGTCTTTTCTAGTTATTATTTAATTATTCCCACTCAATCGTAGCAGGCGGCTTACTCGTAATGTCATACAGCACACGGTTTACCCCGTTTACTTCGTTGACAATACGCACCGAAATCTTCTCCAGCACATCGTAAGGAATACGTGCCCAGTCAGAAGTCATGCCGTCGATTGATGTTACGCCGCGGATACCGACTGCGTAGTCGTACGTACGGCCATCGCCCATTACACCTACAGAACGGATGTCTGGAAGTACTGCGAAGTATTGCCAGATGTCGCGCTCTAAGCCTGCTTTTGCGATTTCGTCACGTAGGATGAAGTCTGCTTCACGTACGATTTCTAGTTTTTCTTCTGTTACCTCACCAAGTACACGGATACCTAATCCTGGACCTGGGAATGGTTGACGCCATACGATTTTCTCGTCTAAGCCAAGCTCTAGACCTAAAGCACGTACTTCGTCTTTGAATAATGTTTTTAGTGGTTCGATTAACTCGAACTGCATATCTTCTGGTAATCCACCTACGTTGTGGTGTGATTTGATTGTTTGTGCAGTTGCTGTCCCTGACTCGATAATGTCAGTGTAAAGCGTACCTTGCGCTAAGAAATCCATACCTTCTAATTTAGAAGCTTCTTCGTCGAATACATAAATAAACTCGTTACCGATGATTTTACGTTTCTTCTCAGGATCAGACACGCCTGCAAGCTTGTTCATGAAGCGTTCACGTGCATCGATTTTGATTAAGTTCATATCGAAGTCTTCTGTGAAAGTTTTCATAACTTGTTCAACTTCACCTTTACGGTTTAAGTTGTGGTCTACGAACATACATGTTAACTGGTCACCGATTGCTTTGTGGATCAGCACAGCTACTACTGAAGAGTCAACACCGCCTGATAATGCACAAAGAACCTTTTTGTCGCCCACTTGCTCGCGGATTTTCGCGATTTCAATATCAATGAAGTTCGCCATAGACCAGTCGCCTTTTGCTTCACATACATTGAATACGAAGTTTTTCAGTAAATCATTTCCGTATACAGAGTGACGTACCTCTGGGTGGAATTGTACAGAGTAGAATTTTTTCTCGGCATTGGCCATTGCAGCGATATGACATGAAGGGCTAGTAGCAATTACTTCAAAACCAGCTGGCACTTCTGTTACGTGGTCACCGTGGCTCATCCATACAACTTGTTCTTTTGGCAGTTCAGCGAATAATTTATTATCTGTTGTCACAGTTAATTCTGCTTTCCCGTATTCACGTGTTGCCGCGCTCTCTACTTTACCGCCGTTTGTATGCGCCATTAATTGCATACCGTAGCAAATACCTAAGATCGGTAAACCTAGTTCAAAAATAGCCGGGTCTACTTTGAAAGCATTGTCATCATATACTGAATTTGGTCCACCTGAGAATACAATCCCTACAGCGTTCATGTCTTTGATTTCATCCGCTGTAATCGTATGTGGGTGTAGTTCTGAGAATACACCAAATTCACGAATACGACGCGTAATTAACTGGTTAAACTGACTGCCGAAATCTAGAACGACGATTTTTTCTTGCTCTTTTAATAAAGGAGTTGACACGTTTTCCACCTCTTCTAATAATCTTAGCCTTACTTCTAAAAAAAACGCGAAGAAATTTACATTCGTCGCGTTCACATTTATATACAGGTAAACAGACGTATACACTACGCCCGTCTACCGTCATAGATAAGTTATTTAGGGTAACTTAGTAGAAACATCCGAACCATATTATCGGACCTATATGAAGGCATTTTTATTATTGATTTTTTTAAATTTTACTCTTTAATAAGCGTAAAATCAACCGGTAGTGCGATTGATTAAATATTCCCAACTTTCTTTAATTTCTTCATAAGAAAAGTCTTGCGGGTTTTTACTATAAATCGATTTCTCATACACCTCTGTGACAGTAGACATATCGCTTGTCCCGAAGTATCGGTCCACACGTTTTGCAAAGCTTGACAGTGTTTCATCCGGTGCCTTTGGCAGTCCTGCATGGTCGAGCTGTTTGAGTAATACTTTATAGGCAGACTGTACCGCTTCTTTATCATCCTCTTTACGACGCTGATTGGCAATATAGACTTTTGGCAGCCATTTGCGGCGACGGATAAAGGCATATATTGCGAGCAGCGCCACTATACCGATAAGGACGTACAGCCACATGAATGAACGCTCTTGATTTGGCTTTGTCGCTTTTTTCTGAGCTTCCGTTTCTGTCTCTTCTCGCACGGTACGATCTTTCTCCTGCTCTTCTAACAATTCCGGTGCCCCGTTTAATGACGTATCGACATCATAATCGATTTGGCTAGGTGCAGAGAAGCCAATCGTCGGTTCAAAGGTCATCCAGCCCACACCGTCAATATACGCTTCCACCCAAGAGTGGGCATGGTTATTTTCCACTTGATAGGTGCGCGTTCCGTCTTCATTGCGGTCGATTTCATCGCCTTTTGCAAAACCCTTTACCCAACGCGCCGGTATGTTATTGGCACGCAGCATGACGACCATAGCTGTTGAGAAGTTATCACAGTAACCGCGCTTTGTTTCAAATAAGAACTGATCTACATAATCCTGATCCTCCGCTGGTACTGGTACATTTTGCGTTTCGTACCAGAAGCTATTCCTTCTGAAGTATTGTTCAATTTCCCGCGCCTTATCATAAGGCAAACCATATGCTGCCGTCACTTCTAAAGCTAAATCTACGACACGCTGCGGCAATTCCTCTGGCAACTGCAAAAAGCGGCTGTCTATGAGCGGCAATTCAGACTGTGTCGGCGGCGTTTTTAAGCCCGTATAGCTATAGTTAGGCGACTGATACATGATTTGATAATTCGTCAGGGGCTGTTCTGCCTCTCCTGCGTAATGATGTGTGGATAGCCGTTCGGTTGCCCTGTGCAGATAAACGCCGACATCTTCCTCACTATATTCATATCCATTTATTCCATACGCCTGCAATAAATAATTGCGTTCTGTTTGCGAATGGACGACAGCTACCTTTTCTTCCGCTTCCGGGTCCCCTGCCACAGACAATGATAGTGCATCTCGCGGCACTTCGAGCGGATATGTACCCTCCGCAGATGACTCCCAGCCCTTTGTTGTATAGAAATCTTTCGTCTCTACACGCCAGTATTGCGGGGAATCTGCCTCTACCGTAAACACGACTGTATTATCTGCTTCAAAGGAACCGCCAAGCTGACTGTCATTATTCCCTAGCCCTACTTTGGAAACACGCTCTCCCGGGAACGGACCGCTCCCTTCCGCCAAGCTCTTAATATATGGCACTGGGTCCGGCCATTGCGGCGCTGCTTTTGGCAACATAATCGCTACGACACTCGCTACACTGATGGCGATGATAACCGGCAGCACATAGGCAACATATTTCCGTAGCGGAAAATCCGTGCCGGTTTGTACCATTAAGCGTTTCAAGTAAAGAAGGGCTGTCATCACCAGTCCTAATAGCACCACTTTGGCAATCGCAGCTGATCCGTCATAGGGAGTGAATGTATCCAATGTTGCGATGAAGAACACCGTAAACACGAAGAAATAAAAAACAGTCATGCGTACTTTTAGCCAATAATCAATCAGATAAATGAACATCCAAATGAGCAAGAAAAAGAGCACAGATCGAAAAGGGTTCGTTACTTGTCCAAAGTCGCCTGCCAAAATCACCGAGACATTTGCCTGCATCTCCTGCGATAAAAATGCTATCCCTTCTCCACTAAGAAACGTAGCATCCGTATAGACATCGATTAAAAACCAAGCGATATAACCCACTTTTACAATCCATGAAACAAGAATAGGTGCATTGAAAATATTTAATACACAACAAATCCCCACAAAGATAAGCAGCAGATTTAATTTGCCCGTTTGGGTTAATTCTACGATAGGAATTAACCATTCTCTTAAGATAAAAAACAAGATCACATAAAATATGGCACTTTCTACATAATGCATATTTTCGCGTTTCATCGTTTCATCACCTCCGCAAATACATTTTCAAACTGCAGCGGGTTTGTAAAAATTACCGTACTATTTGAAAAATTGGCGGACTTATGGCTTTTTTCATCCTCTGTCACTACAAAACAAATAACAGCGCGTGCATATTTAGAGCCATTCATTAAGAAATGCTTCAATTCATCTGACAGATTCCCTGTCACCAGCAACAAAATGGAACTATTCAACCGGGCCCCTTGTGCAAACAATGCCGGTGTCACAGCCTGTGCATCCGGTTCCACAACCGCTAAATGCTGTTGGACTTGCTCTAACTGTACATTCGAGCGAATCATTGGCATATTCAGGCTTGTTTGTCCGACTGAAAGAAATGCTAAGTCCCCTTGTTTTTTCACAATCTCTTTAATGATGGAAGCTGTCAAATCCACCGCTTGTTCAAAGCATTGCTCAGAAGATCGGTCTAAGCATAGGAAGATATTTTGTGATTGCCGATCTTCAAATTCCTTTGTCCGCAGCTCTCCATTGCGGGCAAACGACTTCCAATGAATCCACGAGAAGCGGTCGCCCGGCTGATAATTTCTAACACCTGTTGCCATTGTAGTATCTTTCACCATGGCATATTTTGCTGCATGGGCACCCTGGTCATACTGCTCCTGCAGTGCCGTATAGGCGATATCCACTGTCTTAGGATACACAATGACACGCTTTGGCTGCGTCAGCATTACTTTTCGTACAACCCAGCCAAAAAAATCCGTTACCGTTATTTCCATTTGTGAAAATACATATTCGCCACGCTGGATATTTTCGAGGCTGTAGGTCCACTCGAAGGAACGTTTCCAACCGCCTAAGAACAGGTGGCTGGATTGCCCGAGGGCTACCCGGTAATAGCGTTCATCTAATTCCATTTCTTTCACCGTCAAAAAGACAAGCGGCAGAAACGTACGGTTTTGAAAACGAACTTTCATATGTAACGTATCGCCTCGCTCTATATAAGCGGGAGAGGCTTCACGCTCAAGCTGTTCCATTTTTAGCGGTACCACGGCTAGTAGCAGTGAATAGATTAAAAACGGAAGAATCGTAAAGAAAATAAACCAGCTGACAAATCCTCCTTGGAACATCGCAAAACAAAACGAAAAGACAAGCAAAATAACGACCAGCAAAAACCGGCTACCTTGCTTTTTCAATTGCCTCCATTTCATCATACATGCCTTTGGATCGGCACAAAGACTTGGCCTACGATCTCATTCATAATCTGCTCTGCTGTCACACCTTCATAACGTGCCTCCGGTGCTAAGATCAAGCGGTGACTGAAGACAAATGGCGCCAAATACTGCACGTCATCCGGTTTGACAAAGTCGCGGTTGTTCATGAAGGCATAAGCTTGCGCGGCTTTCATCAGGGCAATCGATGCACGAGGGCTCACGCCTAAATACACTTGCATATGCTCCCTCGTTGCACGAGCCATACGTACGATATAATCCTTCACATTCTCTTCTACATGCACCTGTCCTACTTGGCGCTGCAAATCTCGCAATGCCTCTAATGTCATGACAGCTTCAATTTCTTCAATTGGCTTTTTATTTTCTGCACGCCGCAACACTTCCAGCTCTTGTTCCGCATCTGGATAGCCCATTCTAATCTTCAATAAAAAGCGGTCTAACTGGGCTTCTGGCAGCGGATATGTTCCTTCGTACTCAATCGGGTTTTGCGTAGCCATCACAAAAAATGGTTTAGCAATCGCTAATGTTTCTCCGTCAATCGTCACAGAAGCCTCTTCCATTGCTTCTAATAACGAAGATTGCGTTTTAGGGGATGTACGATTGATTTCATCTGCCAAAATGATATTGCCGACAATCGGGCCTGGGCGAAACTCAAATTGCAATGTTTTTGGGTTGTAAATCGATACCCCTACTACATCAGACGGCAGTAAATCCGGCGTAAATTGAATACGTTTAAAATCAGCACCGACTGATTTGGCAAGCGAGCGTACCATCATCGTTTTTCCCACACCTGGGACATCTTCTAACAGGACATGTCCACCCGACAGGAGCGCGACGATACTCAGCTCTGCTACTTCACGCTTTCCAATCATGACTCTCTCTATATTTTCAATAACTGCTTTGATTTGTTGCTGCATGGTAAAACCTCCTCTATCTAACAATTATGCCACTTTTCTAACTAATGTAAGCATAGCGAAAAGCACTCTTTAATACAAGAAAAGGAAGTATACGACCAAAAGCTGATCGAAATACTTCCAGATGATTTAAATAGATGTACGATATGTATGATTACGGCGTTTTTTATTTTGAAGGTGACTTATGCTAATCGACCGATAGAGCAAGTGATTACGCACGAGGGTCACCGTATCCGCTTCAAATAAAATGCCTTTTATTAAGATATGATTTTTCTTTTGGACGAGGACCCGTTTAGGAGGCGGTGCTTTACTCTTTTTCTTTTGAGGCTGGTGTTGTTGCCGGTTAAATTGATTGAAAGCGCTCTGTTCCCCCAAAATCGTAAATGCCTCTTCCGTATCCAAGTACCGTTTTGCACTGCGATATGTGCTTGAAGCTGCCATTCCTACACGTGTTGTTCTCACGGTCGTCACCTCCCTGTACTATTATTACGGCATTTTCCAGAAAAATTGAAGAAACCACACCAAAAAATGCGTGTGGTTCCTCAATTCTAATGGCTAACCATTTTATATTATTTCCAAAAATCATCGAAAATAGTAATCGGTAAATGACGTTTATGTTGCGAGCGCAAATAGTGCGCCTCCAATACAACACGTGCCTCGTCAGGAATAGTCTTGCCTTCTAAGTAATCGTCAATTTGATCATACGTTAGACCGAGTGCTACTTCATCTGGTATAGCTGGGCGATTCTCTTCCAGATCCGCTGTCGGCACTTTTAAATACAGGTGCTGCGGACAATCTAAATAGGCTAAAATTTGGCGACCTTGTCGTTTGTTCAAGCGGTAAATCGGCATTAAATCTGCTCCGCCATCCCCAAACTTTGTAAAGAAGCCTGTAATCGCTTCTGCCCCGTGATCTGTCCCTAATACGACCCCATCTCTCATTGCCGCAACAGAAAACTGGACTTTCATGCGTTCGCGCGCTTTTTCGTTTCCTTTAGCGAAATCACTTAGCTCAATGCCTGCCGCCTGTAACGCACGTGCACTAGCATCCACTGCATCCTTAATATTCACCGTGATGATTTCCGTCGGCTTAATGTAGGCAAGTGCATCCTCGCAGTCCTGTTCATCGAATTGCACTCCGTATGGCATACGAATGGCAATGAAAGCATAGTTCTTGCCGCCAGACTCTGCGTTCAGCTCATCGACCGCCATTTGGGCTAGCTTGCCGACCAGCGTGGAATCCTGCCCGCCACTAATTCCTAGAACAAAACTTTTAAGAAAATGGTGTTTCTTCGCATATGCCTTCAGAAAATCAATCGATTTGCGTACCTCTTGTTCTACATCAATAACTGGCGATACTTTTAATTCTTCGATAATTTTTCGTTGCAATTCAGACACATTGTCACATCCTTATTCTTTTCCTAATTTATCTACCATTTCATGTACTTCTTCGATATTTGCCATTTTGTTGTCCCAACATTTTTGGCTTAAATCTACAGGGTACTGCTCAGGGTTTAAAGAGCGCTTGTACTCATCCCACAGCAGTTCCAGACTATCCGCAGCGTACTGGCGAATTTCTTGGAGCGACGGATTTTCATAGACGATTTCCCCATTTTTAATCGTTTCCACGTGTAAATCGCGTGCTTCGAAGTTCGTTACAAATTTTGAAATAAATGTATGCACGGGGTGGAACATTTTAATGCGTGATTCATTATTCGGATTTTCATCAGCCATTGCAATATAATCACCCTCTGATTTACCGTTTGATAAATCAATGATACGCCATACTTTTTTCAAGCCTGGTGTTGTGACCTTTTCAGCATTGGCTGAAATTTTCATCGTATCTTCCATTTCCCCATGTTCATTTTCAATCGAGACCATTTTATAAACTGCACCTAAGGCAGGCTGGTCATACCCCGTAATCAGCTTCGTGCCAATGCCCCACATGTCAACGCGTGCGCCCTGTGACTTTAAGTTTAAAATCGTGTATTCATCTAAATCGTTTGAAACGATGATTTTTGCATCCGGGAATCCCGCTTCATCTAGCATGCGGCGCGATTCCTTGGATAGAAACGCAATATCCCCTGAATCCAAACGAATGCCGACAAAGTTAATTTTATCGCCTAGCTCTTTCGCTACGCGAATCGCAGTCGGCACACCCGACTTTAAGGTATTGTACGTGTCGACTAAAAATACGCAATTGCGGTGGCGTTTGGCATAAGAGTGGAATGCATCATAATCATTTTTATAGGCTTGTACAAGGGCATGAGCATGGGTGCCGGAAACCGGAATGTTGAAGAGTTTGCCTGCTCTTACATTGGACGTTGCCTCAAAACCGCCAATTACCGCGGCTCTTGCTCCCCATAGGGCTGCATCTAGCTCCTGCGCTCGGCGTGTACCAAACTCCATCGCTACTTCCTCTTTTGCAACTTGCTTAATCCGGCTTGCTTTCGTAGCAATCAATGTTTGATAATTGACAATATTCAATAGAGCCGTCTCGATCAATTGCGCCTCCACCAATGGTGCTTCGATACGCACTAAAGGTTCATTAGCAAAAACCAATTCCCCTTCTCGCACAGAGTACATCGAGCCAGTAAAGCGAATATCTTTTAAATAATCTAAAAAGTCTTCTTTATAGCCTAGCTCTTCCCTTAAATAAGCAAGGTCCGATTCTGTAAAGCGGAAATTCCGCAAATAATCCAACATACGTTCCAATCCGGCAAATACAGCATACCCATTCCCAAAAGGTAGTTGGCGGAAATACATTTCAAACACTGCTTTCCGATTGTGTATACCATCTGCCCAGTAACTCTCTGCCATATTGATTTGGTATAAGTCTGTGTGTAACGCTAAGCTGTCATCTGCATATGTTCCAGTCATTTGATTAATCCCTTCTTTTCACAACATAGTTATTCTATAGTATACACTATTGCTCTTTTTGTCAGCATGCAACTCCTCACCTCTTTCCTGAACTTCCTTCATTTGCTTATAGATAATATTCCTTTTCCACTTCTTCATGTCCTGAAACAATTCCATAAACTCCCCTGTCTGCGCCCTTATCACAAAGGCTTTTCTGCTCTATCTCATAACTAGATAATATTCATCTAAAATACATGTAAGTTTTTATTACATGAAAATATTGAAAGTTCATTCAATTCCATTTATCATGTTAGTTATCTTAACGCGAGGAGTGGTTGTAATGAAAAAAATTGAAGCAATTATTCGTCCGGAAGTTTTTGCAGCTGTTCGTGAAGGCTTAGCCAAAGTCGGTATTGATGGGTTAAGCATTACGGAAATTGCAGGTGTAGGTCGCCAAGAAGGACGCACTGCTCTGTTCCGCGGCAACTCCTACTCTATGGCTTTTACGCCTAAATTGAAGCTCGAGATGGTAGTGGATAATGCCAAAGTGCAAAATATTGTAGATGTGCTCTTGAAGGAGGCCTCTACGGGCAAGGTGGGTGACGGGAAAATATTTATTTACCCGGTAGAAGAGGCCATTCGAATTCGTACAAAGGAAGTCGGCTCAGTAGCCGTTGACTAAAGGGGGAAATTTCTTATGACAAATGAAGCGTTAGAGCTTGCGATTAATTTAGTTTGGATTATGCTTGGTGCCATCTTGGTATTTTTCATGCATGCAGGTTTTGCAATGGTAGAGGCTGGATTTACTCGTTCTAAAAATACGGTCAATATTTTAATGAAAAACTTCTTAACCATTTCCACCGGCGGCATTATTTATTTCCTAGCTGGCTATGCCATCATGTTTGGCGACACAGCCGGCGGGTTTATTGGTACTTCTGGGTTTGCCTTACAAGGCATAGAGGATATTACCTTTTTCGTTTTCCAAACTATGTTCGCTGCTACGTGTGCCACTATTATTTCAGGAGCGGTAGCTGAACGTACAAACATTATGGCTTATATGGCAATAGTAATTGTCATGACATTATTCATTTATCCGGTAGTCGGTCACTGGGTATGGCAAGGTGATGGTTGGTTGACGGGGCTTGGTTTTGTAGATTTTGCTGGTTCTACTGTAGTGCATTTAACGGGAGCTGTCGGTGCCTTAGTTGCAGCTGCTGTGATTGGTCCCCGATTCGGAAAATACAAAGGAAAATCCGTCAACGTTATTCCAGGTCACTCGATCCCTCTCGGCGCTTTAGGGGTTTTCATTCTTTGGTTAGGTTGGTTTGGCTTTAACGGAGCTTCAACTTTAGCAGCGGATCCTTCCTTAGTACCCACTGTCATCGCTTGTACCTTCTTATCTGCATCAGCTGGCGTTATTTCTACTGCTTTTTATACAAAATTCCGCTACGGTCATATTGACGGCTCTCTCACATTAAATGGCGCACTAGCTGGTTTAGTAGGAATTACAGCAGGGGCGGCTAACTTAAGCTTAGTCGGTGCGATCATTACCGGCTTTATCGCAGGGATTATTCTAGTAGAAGGTGTTCGTTTTATCGAATGGAAGCTAAAAGTAGATGACCCTGTTGGCGCTGTGGCTGTACACGGTTTATGCGGCATTTGGGGTACATTAGCTGTTGGGTTATTCGATGCGACAGGTGGCGGATTATTATACGGTGGCGGGGCAACCCTGCTGGGGGTGCAGGCTATCGGCATTCTAGCAGTCATCATTTGGGTCGCATGCACAATGAGCGTCAGTCTATTTATCATTAAATTAATCGTTCCATTACGTGTAACACGAGAAGAGGAAGTAGAAGGCTTAGATATGGCTGAACACCGCAGCACGGCTTATGAATATCAACAAACCGCATTTTCCGGTCTAACGTCAAAAAGCGAATCTCTTGCTCAACGCCTCACTGCTCTCGGCACACAACCTGACATCCCAACTAAACATCTTTCATAAAGCTTCTCTTACGTTTCCGAAGCACAGATAAAGACGACAAACTTTATCTGTGCTTTTTTTGGTTATAATAAAGGCGAATACATACCAATCTTTTTACTAGGAGTGTTACAACATGACACGAGCAATTGAATTGCACAATGTTTCCTTCCAATCCGAAGAGCGATCGATATTAAAAAATATCTCCGGCGGTTTTCATAAGGGCAAGCTCACTACGCTTGTCGGCCCTTCAGGTGCAGGCAAAAGCACGCTATTAAAATTGTGCAATGGCCTGCTCGCCCCCACAACCGGGCACATTATGATCGATGGAAAGGCTATCGAACACTATGAACCGACAACTCTGCGCCGCAAAGTCGGCATTGCCTTGCAAAGTGCCCCTATTTTACGAACGACGGTTTTCGAAAATTTAGCCCTCCCCCGCAAATTGCAGGAGGAATCCTTATCAAAAGACGAAGCAGTCGCATTTCTAGAAGATGTGCAATTAGATGCTTCCTTTTTAACACGGAAAGCACAAGGCTTATCGGGCGGACAACGGCAACGCCTCTCTATCGCCCGTACTTTGATTAATCAGTCGGATATTTTACTGCTGGACGAGATTACATCGGCACTCGACCCTGCCTCTTCCAAAGAAATCGAGCAGCTCATTTTAAGCATCAATCAAAAATATCATGTAACGATTATCTGGATTACACATAACTTGGCACAAGCGCGCGAATTGAGTGATTATACATGGGTGATGCAGGAAGGACAGCTGATCACAAGCGGCGATGTATCCGTATTGCAGCATTCTGACAATCCTAAGATTCAGCAATTTTTACACGGAGGTCAGGCATGAGCTACCTATCTTTATCACTGACACTTATTTTTATTTTCATCCCATTTGTTCTTTCGAAAACATTACGATTAGGGCTGGAAAAAGACATTACGATCGCTACCGTGCGCTCGGCCATTCAATTGCTAGCGATTGGTTACGTGCTGCATTTTATATTTGAAACAGATAGCTGGGCTTATATGCTCCTCATGATTGCCATTATGATTATTGTTGCGACATTAAACGCACGAAAAAAGGGAAAAGGCATACCAGGAATCACATGGAAAATTGCAGTCACCCTCATTGCCGTGGAGCTTATTACACAAGGTGTGCTATTAGGATTTCAAATTGTGCCCGCTACCCCGCAATATATAATTCCTATCAGCGGGATGATGATTGGGAACGCCATGGTCATCTCTGTGTTATTTTTAAATCGCTTCCGCGCAGAACTGGAGGCAAACGAAGACCAAATCGAGCTCATTTTATCACTTGGGGGCACACCGAAACAGGCTGTCCACCAGCAGCTGATTGATTCAATTAAAGCAAGTATGATTCCTACGATTGAAGCACAAAAAACAATCGGCCTCGTGCAATTGCCCGGTATGATGAGCGGTCAAATTATCGGGGGTGCCGATCCTGTACAAGCCGTTCAATTTCAGATTTTAATCATTTTCGCGCTGTTAACATGTGCGACCGTTTCAAGTATTTTATTAGGGTTCTTCACCTACCCAACCTTATTCAATGACCGTATGCAACGCGTCAAACGAATGCATACCTAATGTGTCAGAAATAAGAAGGCATTTCTTGTACTATGCTATAATAAACAACAATAGGAAAGCGGGGGATTTTTATGTTACGCGAGACATTTATACAATTAGCAGAGAACCAAACTTTAAATGCAGCTGCACAAAAATACGGCTTAAAATTAGGGGCTCAAAAAGTAGTCGCCGGCACAAACTTACAAGAAATGATTGCGACAGTTAAAAAGCTAAACGCTAAAGGCATCGAAGCAACGATCGATCAATTAGGGGAGTTTGTATTAGATGAACAGACAGCACGCCAATGTAAAGATGGGATTATCGACGTCATCGATGCTATTGTAGAGCATAACTTAGACGCCCATATTACTTTGAAGGCTTCTCAAATCGGTCTAGATGTTGACATCGATCTTTGCTACGATCATTTATTTGAAATCGTAGAATATGCATCGACCCATGGCATTTTCGTGAATGTAGATATTGAAGACTATGAGCGTCTGCATGCCACATTGGATATGGTTGAAGAGGTAAATAAGGGCTTTTCAAATATCGGAACGGTTGTCCAGTCCTATCTGCTAGAAGCAAAAGACATCATTAAACGCTTTACCGATTATCGATTACGCATCGTAAAAGGGGCCTACAGCGAAACAGAAGACGTGGCTTACCAAGATAAGTTAGATATAGATATCAGCTTCCTGGAACTGGCGGAGTATCATTTAATGTACGGGAAATTCACATCAATTGCGACACATGACCATAATTTGATTGCACACCTCATCCGCTTCGTCGAGGAACATGATATCCCGAAGGAAAAATTCGAATTCCAAATGCTTTACGGCTTCCGTACAGACCTGCAAGAAAGACTATCAAATGATTACCATTGCTGTACGTATGTGCCTTTCGGGAAAGACTGGTACGGATACTTTATGCGCCGTTTGATAGAACGCCCACAAAATATCAGCTTAGTAACCAAACAAGTATTTAATAAAAAAACAAATACATTTCTAGCTGTGGCTGCCGGTGCATTCATCCTCGGTCGCCTATCAAAGCGCAATAAGTAAAAAGCGAAGGTGCTGCTTGAATGATCCGTTCAAGACAGCACCTCCGCTTTTATTTATTCCAGCCTTTTTCTTTAAAACGCTGAATGGCTTCTATCCGGTTCCCTACACCTAGTTTATCTAGAATGGTAGAGATATAATTACGCACTGTTCCGGCTGATAAAAATAGCTCTGCGGCGATTTCTTTTGTCGTTTTTCCTTCTGCTACGAGTTCCAGCACCTGGCTTTCACGATCCGTTAAAGGATTTTCGCTTTCATCCTCATAGACAAAATCCACAAGCTCCGGTGCATAGATACGGCGTCCATCCATAATGATGCGAATGGAGTTGACCAGCTCCTCTATCGGGCTATCCTTTAATAAATACCCTCGTACACCTGCTTTTCGAGCACGTTCAAAATAACCCGGACGAGCAAACGTCGTTAAAATAATAATTTTACAATCCGTATCCTTCAATGCTTCTGCTGCATCTAAACCCGTTTTGACTGGCATCTCGATATCCATAATACAGATATCCGGCTTCAGTAAGTGAACTTGCTCAATGGCCTCTTCCCCATTTTTAGCGAGTCCTACAACTTCCATATCCTCTTCTAAACTTAATAAAGATTTCATGGCGCCAAGAAGCATTCCTTGGTCTTCCGCTATTACTATGCGAATCATTGCTCGTCACTTCCCTTTTGATGTGTAATCGTAACAGGCACCTTGATGATTACTTTTGTGCCCTTGTCTTTTTTTATTTCCACAGTGCCATTAATGAAATCTACACGCTCTTGCATGCCTTTAATGCCGTTCCCATTCGGCGAAAAGCTTTCCGAAAAGCCGAGCCCATCATCCTTCACAGTAAGGATAAATTCCGTGCTATCTTGCTGCAATCGAATCCTGCACGATGTCGCTTTACTATGTTTGACTACATTCGTAACAGCTTCTTTTAAACACATGCTAATAACACTTTCTGAAAGAACAGGCAAAGCGATGTCAGCAGGATTGCCAATGATTTTCAACTTAATATTGGCAGCACGCAATATTTGCTCCACCCTCAATAATTCTTCTTCAATGCGCACGGCACGCATATCCGCTACAAGCTCGCGTACTTCTTTTAAGGCCACACTGGCTGTCTGGCGAATATCTTTGATCTCTTGAATGGCTTGCTGTGGATTTTTTTCTACGAGACGCATCGCTAAATCACTTTTCAGTCCAATCATCGATAGCTTTTGACCCAATGTATCATGCAAATCGCGTGCGATACGTTGGCGTTCTTCATGCACAGTTAGCTCCGAAATACGGTCCTTTGCTGTTTCTAATTCACTCTCCAGATTTTCATGACGATTACGTGTAAACAGCGTGAACGGCAATAGTACGACTCCAATAACAGTCATGATAATAAACGGCGTTTGGGATAAAAACATTTCCAAATAAATAAAGTATCCTGCCACGATCGATATAATCGTAAAGGCTATATGTAAACCATACATAATATAAAAGCCGACCGTTTGACGAATATTTCCGATAAAGAAGGCGGTAAAGAGTGATAAATAAACATAGCCAAACAGCAATGTCATCACAATATTCAGTACCATCTGAAAGCTAACCCACATATACTTCAGTCCCGATTCGGAACGGACTGAAAAACGGTGACATAAGAAATAAAGAAAAATAAAGAAAATACCTAGCCCAATTAAATACGGGCTAAAGGAACTGACGATAAAGAAAAATGGCATAATACAAAAAATAATCCATATATACACACTAAGCCAAGGACTTTTCGGGATAATACTGTACCAGCTTTGCATAATAACCTCACTTGTTTTTCTCCCATTATACCGCAAAAGGAGGCGCATCATTTGCAGCACCTCCTCCCTTTTTCATTATGCAGCTTTTGAAACCCCTTTTTTGCGCGCTTTTAAAATTTCTTCTGCTTGTTTAAATGACACGAACTTTTTGTTTTCCGGGTCATATAATTTGTAGCGAATGGATTCTAAACTTGTTGTTAATGTAATTGTTGTTGCTTTTTGCAATGGCGGAATCGATTCATGTGCCTGTTCCAAAAGATAGTTTGGTACACGCGGCGCTAAATGATGCACATGGTGGAAACCAATGTTTCCAGTAATCCATTGTAAAATCTTCGGTAGCTTGTAGTATGAACTACCTTCTACAGCTGCCTTTACATAATCCCACTCTGTATCATATTCAAAATATGAATCTTCATATGTGTGTTGAATGTAAAATAACCAAATTCCTAAAGAACCGGCGATAAACAGTGTTACACCATACACAAGCACTACTGCCTGCCAGCTTGTTAGCAACGCAAGACCGCCTAAAATAATCGCCATTGTTAATGTTGTTAAATGCGTATTACGGCGTTCTTTTGCCTTTGCATCATTGCGGTTGACACGATTTAATACTAGTAC
Organism: Lysinibacillus odysseyi; assembly: GCA_014595895.1. Taxonomy (GTDB): domain Bacteria; phylum Bacillota; class Bacilli; order Bacillales_A; family Planococcaceae; genus Lysinibacillus_B; species Lysinibacillus_B odysseyi_A. The sequence continues at coordinate 33,543 of JABUKB010000010.1, forward strand.
CATAAAAATAGGCCCTAAACCAAACATCACGAGAGGATTTCGGTAGAATCGGTATCCTAAACGGCCTAACGGTGATTTTTCTGCATACTCGTCAATTGTTAGCATATCGATATCACCAATACCGCGCTTATCTAAGTTTGAACTTGTCGCATGGTGAATTGTATGCTCGCGCTTCCACTTTTCGTACGGGAAGGAAGTTAATACACCTGTCACAAACCCAACGTAGTCATTTGCTTTTTTGCTTTTGAAAAACGAGCCGTGCGTGCAGTCATGGAAAATAATAAATGTACGAATAACAAATCCTGCTGCCACAACGCTACATGCTACTGTATACCATGGTGAAAATTGTAGTAAATAAAATCCTAGTGCCCAAAAAGCAAGCAATGGACTAACCGTATTAACGATTTGCATGATGCTTTTATTAGTATTTGATTTTGCGAACGGTGCCACTTCTTTACGCAGTTGTTTTGTTTTTTCTGCATCTGACATTGGCATTGTCATACGAATCCCTCTTTCTATCAATAAGTTCTAAATCTACTATATATAAAAAGTGGTATAACCAATAGAAACAAATATCACTACTTTCATATGACAGTTGTCACATTGACAAGTCTCCAACAGCAAAAAGTGCCTATCGGTTGGGATTGGATGGCTATGTTTCCATTTTCTATTCCCATAGAAAAAGACCATCCGGAAAATAACTTCCCGAATGGTCTCTACGTGAAACTTATACGTTAAAATAACGTGCCTCTGGATGGGCAAAGACAATCGCGGATACACTCGCCTCTGGTTCCATCATGAAGCCTTCTGTTAAATGAACTCCGATATCTTCTGGTTTTAATGTAGCAAATAACTTTTCTTGGTCTTCTAAGTTCGGACACGCCGGGTAGCCAAAGCTGAATCGTTGTCCTTGGTATTTTGCTGCGAAACGATCGCGCATCGTGAAATCTACACCGTCCGGGAAGCCCCACTGGTCACGGATTTCCTGATGGATACGCTCTGCAAAGCCTTCCGCAAGCTCAAGCGCTGTTGCTTGTAAAGCATGGCTCTCTAGGAATCTACCTGTTTCCTTTAACTCACGTGCTTTTTCTGATACACCATGCCCTGCTGTCACAACCATTAATGCTACATAGTCCATCTCACCTGACTCTTTTGTTTTTAAGAAGTCAGCCAGGCACATAAATGGTGCCTTCTCTTGACGAGGGAATGTAAAGCGCTGGATTTCAGTTGTACCGTCCTCTGCGTATAAAATCACATCATCACCATCAGACTGGGCCTTGTAGAATTGGTACATTCCAGAAGGCTGTAATGTTTGGTCATTTAGATAGCTATCTACAAGCTCTTTCAATTCAACCGCACGCTTGTCACCCTCTGTTAATAACTTCTCCACTTGCCCTTTTAAGCCTAAGTGATGACCGATCAATGTGCGCATATTCACATATGGATATAAATGTGACACAGCATAATCACGCTTCACATGGCGTACTAAATCTCTCGGCACAAACACCGGAGCATCTGAAATCGTACGTACCGGCTTTTCTACCTCTGCTACCGGGCGGGCAGCGCGTTGGCTATCTGCCTCTGCACGCTTGTCAATCGCCTCTTGCAACTCTGTTTCTAGCTTCGAACGCTCAGCCGGATTCATTAGACGGTTGGCTACTTCTAAACCTTCCATCGCATCTTTCGAATAAATAACTGGTCCGTCATAGTTTGATGCAATCTTTGTTTCTGTGAAGCGACGAGACAATGCCGCACCACCAACCATAATTGGTACATCGATGCCTGCTTCTTTAAAGTCCTGTGCCGTCAATACCATTTGCTGAGCTGATTTTACAAGCAAGCCTGACAAGCCAACAAAGTCCGGTTTCTCGCGACGAATGGCTTCAATTAATTCTGCCGGTGTTACTTTGATACCTAGATCAATGACTTTAAAACCATTGTTTGACAGAATGATATCTACTAAGTTTTTCCCGATATCATGCACGTCGCCCTTCACTGTTGCAAGCACCATTTTTCCTTTGCTTGCTGACTCTTCGCTACGTTCCATATATTGCTCTAAATGTGCTACCGCAGCTTTCATCACGCCTGCTGATTGCAGTACTTCGGCAACAATCAACTGATTCTGGTTAAACAGACGCCCTACTTCCGCCATTCCGTCCATTAGTGGACCATTGATGATATCCAGCGGTGCCTCAAAAATTTCGCGAGCTAACTCTAAATCTTCTATTAATCCCTCTTTTGTACCTTCTAAAATATAATAGGCAAGACGACCTTCTACCGTTTCTGGTAGCTGTGCCTCTACTTTATCTTTCTTTTTATCACGGTAAAATTCCGTAAAGTCTGCTAATGTTTGATCGTTTGTACGGAAGATCAAATCGTCTGCTAACTTGATTTCCTCTGCCGGAATGGATGCATAGCGCTCCAATTTTTCTGTGTTCACAATGGCATAGTCTAGACCTGCATTTGTACAGTGATATAAATACACCGCATTTAATACTTCACGCCCTACTGGTGGTAAACCGAATGAAATATTACTCACACCAAGCACAGTTAGCACGCCCGGTAATGCTTCCTTAATGAGACGAATCCCTTCGATTGTTTCCTCAGCTGCACCGATATATTGCTCATCACCTGTACCAACCGGGAACATTAATGGGTCGAAAATAATATCTTCAGGAGATAAACCCCATTTTTGAGTCAATAAATCGTATGAACGTTTCGCTACCTCCAGCTTTTTCTCACGTGTCACGGCCATTCCTGTTTCATCGATTGTACCGACAACCACTGCTGCTCCGTACCTTTTGACAAGCGGCATCACCGCATCAAAACGCTCTTCCCCGTCTTCCAGGTTAATCGAGTTAATGATTGCTTTCCCTTGGCAGAACTTGAGTGCTTCCTCCATTACCTTTTCATCTGTGGAATCGATAACGATTGGCACTTTTACTTTTTTCACTACTTCCGGCATGAAGTCCTTCATATCCTGCACTTCATCACGGTCAGGGTTCGCTAAACAAATATCCACGACATGCGCACCGTTCTTCACTTGCGCACGGGCAATTTCAGCTGCTTCCTCAAATTTTCCATCGATAATCAACTGTTTAAATTTACGTGAACCGATAACGTTTGTACGCTCCCCTATGAACAACGGGCGCATTGAATCATCATACTGAAGTGGCTCAATACCTGATACCACATGCTCATGCGTTTTTTCCGGACGTGGGCGCGGCGTATGGTCGGCTACTGCCTCACGGATTGCCGCGATATGCGCTGGTGTCGTACCACAGCAACCGCCTACAATATTTAACCAGCCTTTTTCAGCAAAACCGGTTAATTTTTTTGATAAAGAGTCTGGTGTTTCGTGGTAGCATCCCTCTTCATCCGGTAAACCGGCGTTTGGATAACAGCTGACATAGCTTGTTGCTAAATCGGATAATGAACGGATATGGTCTGTCATAAACTCTGGACCTGTCGCACAGTTTAACCCAACAGACAGTGGATTGATGTGTTCGATTGAAATGTAAAATGCCTCGATTGTTTGACCTGCAAGTGTTGTCCCCATCGGCTCAATCGTACCCGAAATCATCACCGGCAATTCCGTATTCAATTCTGTAAAGGCACGTTTAATACCGATTGTCGCCGCCTTTACATTCAGCATATCCTGACTTGTTTCGAGTAAGATTAAATCGGAACCTGCTTTGACTAGGGCATATGCTTGTCGATAAAAGTTTTCTTCTAACTCATCAAATGTAATACCACCTGTAACAGACAATGTTTTTGTCGTGGGACCCATTGCCCCTGCTACAAAACGCGGCCATTCAGGTGTTGAATAGTCAGCCGCTGCTTTTTTCGCAATCTCTACTGCACGTGTATTTAATTCATCTGCTTGGTCACCCAGTGCATATTCATTCAGGACAAGCGGTGTCCCCCCAAAGGTATTGGTACAGATAATATCTGCACCTGCTTCCAAATAAGCACGGTGGACTTTTTCAATGACATCAGGGCGTGTTACGACCAAGTTTTCATTACAGCCATCTAACTCTTCTCCCCCGAAGTCTTCCGCCGTTAAATTTTCATTTTGGAGCATCGTACCCATCGCCCCATCGATGATTAAAATACGCTTTTCTAACTGTTCATAAATCGGATGATTAAGCATTCGTCGTTACTCCTTTTTTCGCGTCCAGTTCTTTCACATAATCCATTAACTGCAACGTCATATCATATCGTAAAAATGGTGTGATTAAGTAAATTCCATTGAAATATCGGCAAGCTGTATCAAGCAATTCCTTTGCAATCGCTACACCTTCTGCCGTTGCTCTTTCTTTGTCCTCTCCGCAAGCTTTCATGCGTTCCAGTGCATCGTCAGATAGCTTAATACCAGGAACTTCATGATGCAGAAACTCCGCACTGCGGAAAGATGTAAGCGGCATGATGCCAATATAAATCGGTGCATCTAAATGCTTTGTCGCCTCATAAATTTCTTCGATTTTTTCCTTTGTATAGACGGGTTGAGAAATAAAGTAATCACAGCCGTGCTCTAGCTTTTTCTCCAAACGATCTACCGCACGCGATACAACACGCACGTTCGGGTTAAATGCTCCCGCAACCGAGAAGTTTGCTTTTTTGCGTAATGGCTTGCCAGAGAACGAGATTCCCTCATTTAGCTGTTTGATCATTGTCATCAACTCCATCGATGACACATCATAAACACTTGTCGCACCTGGGAAATCGCCTACCTTTGTCGGGTCCCCTGTAATGACCAAAATATCATTTAAATTTAGTGCGTCCAGACCCATCAAATGTGACTGCAAACCAATTAGGTTACGGTCGCGGCATGTTAAGTGAGGCAGCACGCGCACCCCTTCATTTTGTAAAATGGCGGACATCGCAATATTACTAATACGAGGGGAGGCAAGGGAATTATCTGCCATCATAATGACATCGGCACCGTTTTCATATAGCTTCTTTGCTCCATGGACAAAGCTCTCGATTTCTAAATGGCGTGGTGTATCAAGCTCAACGATTACCGAACGCTCACGCTTTGCCTTTTCATGGAGCGGCTCATGTTTTCGCGGCTCTGGCACACGGACAAACTCCGTCATGCCCGGCTTGATTTCTTTTTCCGTAATCGGCACCAATTGGGCTAAGCGTTTTTTCGTCGCCTCAATATGCTTTGGCGTTGTACCGCAGCATCCTCCAATAAGACGTACACCTTGCTGCACTAACTTTTCCGCCGCACGAGCAAAATAATCTGCCTCAGATTCATATACGATGCGTCCATCTTCCACATCTAATAGAGAAGCATTTGGATAAGCGGATAAATATGCCTTTTCAGGTAGGTTTACTTTTTCAAAGGCCTGAATTGTATGGAAAGGACCTAAGCGGCAGTTACTGCCGACGATATTTGCGCCAAGTGCTTCCAGTTGTGTAAAAGCATCGTCAAGCGTCACGCCGCCTTGCAAAGTCCCCGGTTCATGCATTGATACTTGGGCTATAATTGGCAGGTCTGTCAACTCGCGTACAGTTGTCACTGCTGCTTGAATCTCTTCATAGTCATGAAACGTTTCTAGTAAAATCCCGTCAACACCGCCTGCTATCAGCACTCGTGCCTGCTCGCGAATCGCAGCCACAACCTCCTCTAATGTTGCGTCACTTTTGCGGATACCCCGGATACCGCCAATTGTTCCTAAAACAAAAGTCGAGTCTCCAGCAGCAGCCTTCGCCAATCGAACAGCCGCTTCATTAAACTCTTGGACACGATTTTCATAGCCGTAACGAGCTAGTTTAATAGCATTGGCACCATACGTATTCGTTTGAATGATATCTGCTCCCGCTTCGATATATTGCTCATGAATCTTTTGTACGATTTCAGGCTTTGTGACATTCATTTCCTCATGGCAGTAATCTAATCCATATGAATAAAGCAATGTTCCAATAGCGCCATCAGCTGTCAGAACGCGCGTTTTTAAAGCTTCAAGTAACGTCATGTATGTCCCTCTTTCCAATTGCATGAATTAATGAATTTTTCAGATATTTTATATGAAAGAAAAAGCCTTCTTGGCATAAGAAGGCTTTTCGATATCCCCTCTTATCTTTCTGGATTTAGCACCTGACTTACTGTTGGTTGCTGAAGCTTCATAGGGCCAGTCCCTCTGCTTCTCTCGATAAGATCAATATGAATTTTGTCAACAAATATCTCAATAAATAATTAAAAGAATCATAACGTTTACCTTAGCAAACGTCAAGCTGTTTTGCAACAGCGACAATTTTCAATAGTAAATCAACTGAATATTTTTGATATTTCCTGTGCAGTCGCTTTTGCATTTTGAATGCAAGCACCGATACCGACACCATAATAAGAAGCACCAGCTAGCATCAAATTGGGATAACTACTGCTCATCCGCTGCTGTAATTCCGTTAATGCTTCCTGATGCGCTAAATCATAACGCGGCATATTGTCAATCCATTTTGTAACATTGACTATCGTAGGCTCCTGCTCAACGCCAAGACTAAGCGCGATATCCTGACGCGCCACCGCCACTAACTGCTCTTCTGTCATCTCCGCTAGTTCGGCATAGCGCGGATTGCTATTTTTATAGAAAAGACGCACTAATAGTTGCCCTTTTGCTGAAGTATGCTTCCATTTACGGCTCGTCCAAGTCGATGCATCGCATACAAGGTCACTGTTATGCGAAACGATAAAACCTGTACCATCTGCAGGCAGTACACTATCTGGCACATCAAAGCCTAGATACATGGTAATAATAGAGGCATTTGAGAATTGCTCGAAACTCGTTTGCAGCTGCTGATCCGGCAAAAGCTGTTGCACAGTCACGTTCGGTACAGCTAACACAACAGCATCCGCTAGAATTTTCTCATCCCCAGCTACTATTTCATACTGGTGGCCTTGCTTGTGAATGGCATGTGTTTCTGTTCGCTTCATGAAGCGTACTTCCGGCAATAGCTCCTCTAAGCGATCGATTAATGTTGAGAGCCCTTTACGGAATGAAATGAATTTTTTATCGGCTGCTCGTTCAAATTGCTCACGTTTTGCTTCAAAGCCCTTCATCAAGCTGCCGTATTCATTTTTATAGTCAATCAAATAAGGCAATGTAGATGCCAGCGACAATTGATACAAATCGCCTGAGTAAACGCCTGATAGCACCGGTGCAATTTGTTTATGCACGATTTCTTCTCCTAAGAAATATTCCAGAAACTCCCCAATTGAGCTTTCTTTCGTAAAGGAGGTGTTTGGAATATCAGCATCCTCTAGTACTCGATTTTTCGCTTCTTCGGATAATAGGGTGCTCGCAAACAATGACTCCTGGCTCATCGGGATACCAAATGTCGAGCCCGCCGGAATGGCATGCAGTTCATTGTTTGTATGGATGTACGAAATACCTGTCTCATTGTAAACAAGCTCCGATTCAAAATCCAATTCCTGTACAAGTTCCAGTACGCCCGGGTGACGAGCGACAATGGAATCTGCTCCTTCTTCCATAATAAAATGATCTTTATAAGCAGAGTGAATTTTGCCGCCTAAATAATCGCCTTTTTCAATTAATATTAAATTCGCTTCCTCATTTTTTGCTTGTAGTTCACGCTTTAAATAATGCATAGTACATAGCCCTGTAATTCCTCCGCCAACGACTACTACTGTTTTCATCTTGCCCACTCCTCTATATTCCACTCTATTCTTCCTCTAGTATAAACGTTTTCTCTAGTAAATAACGTGTCCGAACTTTGTACATTAAAAATGAGTTGCTAGAAAATTATTTTCTAGCAACTCATTTGGAGATCCCGCATAAACAGGTAAGAATTCATTTACATAGAAATGATTACTTATTAAAGTCCAATTGTTAGGCTTCAATGGATTCCTTTAACTTTTTAGAGACATCGGCCAGTTCTTCTGTAGCATTTGCCACTTCTTCAAAAGCCATGCTGACCTCGCCGATTACTTCATTCAAAATTTTGATTTCCTGCACCATTAGCGTACTTTGTGATTTGGTTTCATTCATGGAATCCATAATGCTGATAAACTGTTGCTCTGTTTGTTGCATCCCTTCTTCGCCAAACTTCACCGAATGTTGAATGGCTACTAACGATTTGTCTAGTTTAGTTGTTTGTCCATTCGTTTGCTGAAGCAATTCGCTCACTGTATCGGTCGAGTTTTTGGTTTGCTCTGCTAATTTACGTACTTCGTCTGCTACGACCGCAAAGCCTTTCCCTGCCTCACCTGCGCGCGCCGCCTCAATGGAAGCATTGAGAGCCAATAGGTTTGTCTGATTGGCAATGTTTTTGACCATCACCACTACTTCCTCCATTTGCTGGGACATAGCAGTCAAGCACTCAACATCCTGTGAAATCTCCTCCACACAATGGGTAATACTTGCCATATTTTCTGCTTGAGATTGAATTTGGGATTGTCCATCCCTCGCGCGCTGCTCTGTTTCGACCGAACGCTCATTGGCTTGATACGCATAATTAGCCAGTTGCTCTGCCTGTGCATTTAATTGCTGAGCCGATGCATTCGTTTCTTCTGCTACAGCCGCCAAGTTTTCAGAGGATTGAACAATGACTTGTCCAATTTTATCCCTTTGTTCCGCTATTTGTTGTCTTCCGGCTTCTAAATATGCCTCAAAAGCCTCCAGTACAAGCTGCTGCTCTAAATTAAGTATTTTGGAAATAGCTGTTAATATGGAATGACGGTCTTCTGGATGAGCCGTATATTGTTGTATATATTTCATAAACGCGATATTCAAGGTCTGGAAAGCAGCCAAATAAGATTGTATGGGTAAACCAATCTGTACATGAACACGCGCAATGCGCTCTCGTTTTTGAATATAGTTTTCCCCAATCTCTCCATTAAACATTTCAAAGATATGCCGTTTCAATGATATTTTCAAGCGTTCAATAGAGCTGTGCTCATTAATAATCTTTATTAGCTCTGGATCCATTCCTAAATTTTCATAAAAAAGATCGGCGATTTCATTGAGATGACGTTCGATATATGGTTGGAAGGCTTTTAAATATTGTAAATCACTCGTTGTTAAATGTAACATGCTTAACTGTCTATATAATTTGGTTTCAGAATTAACATCGATTTTTACTAATTGAAGCTCTGCCTCGATGCGTTCTTGCTGTGATACTTTCTTTAAAAACACGAAATCACGCCTCTTTCTTTTTAGCATCTTCAATTAGTATTACTATTTTTTTACAATTTAACAAGAGATAATTTCAAATTTATGAATTTTACTAAATTAGACTTATCTATGTATAAAGTAAGCACAACTTAAGACATTACTTCCTAGTAAGCAGTACTAAAGTTTGCAACACAAAGTTCTTTAGACCTACTTTTTGCGCTAGTTATGCTTACCCCCTTCTTAAAGTGAATCGAAATCCTCTCTTTTTCTCTTTAAGCAGGCATTATCTTAAGCAACTGTGCGATTTCAAATTCCAGAGCGGTGGATCGCGTATCAAAATATGCTATCCGGTCCTTTACCTGCTGGCGTTCGATAGCAGTGAGTTGGGTCATTTCTATGACATCACCTACAAAAAGTCTTAACGTCCGGACACCGGCTTCTAATTTCCGCACTTCTTTTCCAAATCGCAAGACATTATTATCTGCTGTTTTTCCTTTTTTTATCGCTAAAATATTTTCATTGATCATTGCATCTATCTTTACAAAATGTCGTTCTTGCCTATCTGTTATGCGGGAAATCTTATGAGTATATTTCAGCTTATCCTGGTCATCAAGACCCCCATTTTGTAACCCTTGCAAATAGTTCATGATGGTCATTAATTCTTTCATCGTCTCCCGTTGGCTGATTAGCACTTCACGCAAGGAGCGTATATTTTGGTCATTCATATCTGACTCATGGGCTGAGATATCTGGCAAAGAAAATAACAACATAGTACTCCTCCTCCAATAACCATTCTCGTTAGTATTTAATAACCTTTTTTATACGTATGCTAAACCTTATCTTACAAAAACACCGAAATTTACTCATCCATTTGTACTAGTGCCAATTGTTTCTCAGCCGCTTGTTGCCATTTCATTGCCTCTTGCTCATTTTTTTCAACTAATATGCCTTGACGGTAAATATCAGCCAATTGACATTTCGCTTGATAATCCCCTAACATCGCAGCTTGCTTATAATAGATGAGGGCTTTATCACACTGCCCTCTCTGCTCATATAAATATCCCAAATTAAAAATCGCATCTACTTGGAATTGATGAGCGGCTTGCTCAAACCACTCAATAGCACGCGCTTCATCGGGGTGCTGGTTTAGGAGCCCTTCTAGAAAAATCATTCCCATTCTGTACTGGGCATCCTCATACTGGCCATTTGCTGATGCTTCATAATACTGAAAGGCTTTCTCTTCATCGGCTTCTGTACCTAATCCTTGCTCGTACATCAGACCTAAGGTAAACATCGCTTCCACTACTCCTTGTTCGGCTGCTAGATGAAACCATTTCAGTGCCTGTTCTTCATCTACCTCTGTCGCCTCACCATTCAGATACATATCCGCCAAATTATTTGCCGCATCGGCATGTTCTTGCAAAGCAGCTAATTCATAATAGTAAAAAGCTTTTTCCATATTTTCTGCTACGCCTATTCCAGCATAATAGGCATTGCCTAGCTCATATTGTGACGGAGCATAATGACTATTTGCTGCAATTGTTAACCACTCGATTGCCTCGTCTATTTGTTGGTTCTCAAATAGCATCATGGCAATTTTATGACGTGCCGGCTCCATTCCCCCTAGCTGCTCCGTCCATTGTTCAAATAAATATTCTAAATTTGACATCAGAATTCTCCTTTAAAATAATCAATTAAAAATACCTTAAATTCATTAGCAGCAGGTGATAAATAGCGATTTCGGGCAGAAGCTACCCCTATTTTCCGCAAGCATGTCGGTGTGACCGATATTTTTGTTACCTCAAATGATTCTAGCCCTTTAATATGCGGGATAATCGATACACCTAATCCCGAGCTCACAAACCCCGCAATCGTATGCATCTCTTCCCCAGCGAAAGTAGTATTCGGTACAAGACCTGCTTCTTTAAAACGCTGGTCGACAAATTGACGCAGTGCATTGCCCCGTTTAATCGAGATAAACGGCTCATCTTTAATTTCGCGGAGCTCAATCTCTTTTCGGTGAGCCAATGGATGATCGTTCGGTACGATGACATAGAGCTCCTCACTCCATAATTCTAGCCATTCCACATCAATGATTTTAGAATCCAGTTCCTGGGACAGACAAAGATCAATCCCACCTTCTTCTAAACGTTTCAATAAATTAAGAGAAGTGGCTTGTGTTAAAGAAAACTCCATATGAGGGTATTTTTCCGGCACTTTTGCCATCAGCTTGGGTACTATTTCCATCCCCAACGTATGAATGAAACCAAATGCTACTTCCCCATGCCCCGGTCGAATTAACTCATCGAATTGCTGTCTTACTTTTTCGTACTCATCTAATATAATATGAACGCTGTCTAAAAATAATTGCCCATAGCGATTCAAAAAAATAGACCGTCCTTGACGATCAAATAATGGTATACCCAGTTCTTGTTCAATATTGGCAATCGATTTACTTAGTGCTGGTTGCGAAATACTTAACTGCTCCGCTGCGCGTGTCATGTGTTGCATTTCTGCCACCGTTTTAAAATATTGTAACTGCTGTATTTCCATTGATTTAGCTCCCTTCATTTACGATAACGAAAAGTTATCAAAATGATAAAAATAATAAATTGTATTTATATATATTACCTTCTATAATAGCTATAACGAAGAAAATCCATATCAAAATTTTTTTGAAATTACAACTTATTTTCATTAAGTTTTGATTGATTGTCACATTTTCTGACATAACTTAATCATATTTTATCACAACAACATGTGAAGGAGTCTGTTTTAGAAATGAAAATTATCCCGCCGAAACCATTTACGTTTGAGGCTGGCAAACGCGCCGTGCTTTTATTACATGGTTTCACTGGTAATACGAATGATGTAAAACGTTTAGGAAGATATTTAAGCGATCGAAACTATACTGTACATGCACCTTTATATAAAGGGCACGGCGGCGATCCTAATACATTAATTCACACAGATCCAATAGATTGGTGGAACAGCGCCAATGAAGGTTACGATCATTTACGTAATCTAGGCTATGAAGAAATTGCTGTTGCTGGCGTTTCTCTTGGTGGTATATTTTCATTAAAGCTCGGTGAAGAACGTCCGACAAAAGCGATTGTCACAATGTCAGCACCTGCTATCGCAAAAAGCCCTAAGAGCCTACAAGACCGCATTGTTGATTATGCAATTAATTATAAAAAACTTTCCGGGACATATGATCCAGAAGCAGATAAGCCAGAGCGTGTAGCCGATTTAGTTCGGATGCCATCACTTGACTATTTGCAAGGAATGATTAATGATACTAGTAATAAGTTAAATACGATTCAAACACCTGTCCATATTTTACGTGGCTTGCAGGATGATGAATATTATTGCGAAAGTGCAGACTTAATTTATAGCTCTGTCAAATCTCGCGTAAAATCAGTAAAAACTTTCATGAACTCCGGTCACATTTTGACACTCGGTCAAGAACGCGATTTAGTTTATGAAGAAGTATATCGATTTTTTGAAGCATTAAAATGGAAGAACTAATTTTGTGATCCCCAGCAGAATACCCCTTCTGCTATATATCAAAAGCACCTATGAGATTCCCCAATCTCGTAGGTGCTTTATTTTTTACTGCATTACTTTTTCATAAAAATTCACAATCATTTTAGCGGCATGTGCACGTGTGATAGGGCTTTCGGGTTTAAAGCTTCCCTTATCTCCAGTAGCAATTTCTAGCTCATAAAGCATCGTTGCTGCTAATTGATCTTCCTTGCTATAACGCTTCATGTCTGTGAAAGGTGTTTCGCCCTTCGCTACATATGGCGATTTCGTGATAGACGTATGTGCTTTATATAACATACGCGCTACTTCAATACGAGAAATAGGCGCTTCTGGACGGAAGGCTGGACTGCTTGCACCTAATAGCCCCGCTTCGAATGCCGCTGCTATTTCTGCCTGCGTAGCTGCCTCGTATTTTGAAATATCCTTGTACGGTGCTTGTTTTGTTGCCTTCAACTGCAACGTACGAGCCAAGATAGATGTAACGTGTACACGTGTCAATTTCTTATTTGGCTTAAACGTACCATCTGGATAGCCCTTTATAAAACCATAGCCTGCTGCTTTCCCTACATACTCCGCTGCCTCACCTTCAACATCCTTAAATACAGGAGTAGGGATGACCTGCGGAAGAGGCACTAGCATAATATACTCTTTTACCGGTCCTTCAAATTGCTCTGCAATCGCTTCGTACCCTGCTTCACTTGGGTGGATATTTAATGGATTTGGCAAATAAGCTGGAACATCTTGCGCTAGCACGCTTGCTACTTTCACAAAATACGCCTCATGTTTTGCTACTACATTTTGTATGTCACTATCTAATTTGCTTACTAAGCCATTCAATTTAGCACTATGATCCTTTAAATACGGGTATGGGTTATAATACCCCATCACAAAGATGTCCGCTGACGGATTGATTTCTTTAATTTCTGTTAAAATTTGATCGAAATTTTTTGCCATAGCTGTTATGCCAGCAGTAATTTTTAAGATATCGAATTCATATTGCCCCTGTGCATTGGGCTTTACATACTCCAAAACATCATTTGCTCCGATACTTAATGTGATGACATCGGCTTTTTGAATTTCGTCATGCAATTTGACGTTTTTACCCGTTTCACTTGAAGGCTTCACTACATTTTTCTCTAAATCTGCTAAAATATCAGTCGTCTTATATCCTGGATAAGCAAATCCTTTGTTATAAGAAGCGAGTAATTTCTCTTCCTCCAGCTCTTCTGCTAAATAATCTGCATATCCGTTGCCAATAGTGCCGTTTTCAATCATTCCCGCAGCTAATGAATCGCCTAGCGCTAAATAATGCGCCGGTTTTCCGCTATTGCCTGTCATAGCCGCTACCGGGCTGGCTAGCTGAAATGCTAGAACAAATACTGCTATAAATTTTAATAGTCTCACTACATTGATCCTCCTTTTCATTTATATTTGTCTTACGTAACTAAATTTCGGTAGCCATAAATAAAATTCCTTTTTTTGCATAAAAATTATTTATATAGGACTTTCTCATTTACGATAAGACAGCCTTTTTATCTCTTTTTAACTTGCAAATATTCTTCTATCATTAGCCAATTTTGCGGGAAAGATAGACCTAATTTCCAATAGCCTATCCCTCGCAAATTATAGCGAATGAGTAATCTTAATTTTTGTTGTATCGACCGTGCGTCTTCAAACCAGACGATATGCTCCCTTCCCTGTTCATCCCGATAACGGAATGTCGGAGCTTGTGCTGTTTCATCATATTCAATCGCCACACCATAGCGCCTTGCTAATTCAATCGCGGTCTGAGGGCTAACGGCACGTGCGTATTCTCCACCTTGGACAAAAGGCAATGTCCAGTCATAGCCATATAGGTTTTGACCCATCAGCACTTTTTCAGATGGTATTTCAGTCAGAGTATATTGTATAACACGCTCTACTTGGGGAAGGGGTGATACTGCCATGGGAGGTCCTGCTGAATAACCCCATTCATATGTCATCACCATTACAAAATCAACGGCAGCCCCAATAGCTCGGTAATCATGCGCTACAAACCATTCTCCAGGCTGATCAGCCGATGTTTTTGGTGCTAATGCTGCACATACTAGCATGCCAGCTTCGTTTAGTTGCTCCTTGGCTAATTGTAAAAAGCGTACATAAGCTTGGCGCTGATTTCCGGGAATATGTTCAATGTCAAACATCACCGCTTGTACCGAGCCAACCTGTTCGGCATAAGCAATAATATTTTCTAGCAATAACTCTTGTACGGCAGTACTTTGTAAAATGGAAGCAGCTAGCTCTCCACTAAAAGCGCCACGCTCTAAATTAGTGATCGTTAACATAATACTGGAGTTAGCCGAATCTACAACATTTCGCAACCCATTTGCTGGCGGCAAAATCAAGCTGCCGTCTCTTCTAGCTTCGAGGCTAAATAAAGCTACATATGTTAAGTCATCCACTACTCCTGCTGTCTGTTCTAATAAAGCACTTGAAATAGCATCGCCGCGCGGCTCTAAAAAAGCCAGCGTTTCTGCTGGATATTTTGTGCGAGGCGGTATATAGAGCTGCGTTCCTATGGCAAGTGGCGCATTTAACGAGATACCATTTAATTGGGCTAACGCCTGCATATCAATTCCATAACGCCGCGCAATTAACCACAAGCTGTCACCTGGCTGTACCCAATAAAGTCGTCCATAAATCGGCATCACTAACGCCTGTCCTACTACTAGATTGGCTGGGTCAGGCAGCTCATTTGCTGTTACAATAGCTTGCACAGTAGTGCGGTAAGCTCTTGCTAGTTGATAAACCGTCTGACCTGGTTCCACAACATGTATTTGCATCAGTCATCTCCTTCTCATCATACGATATGCACTGAAAGAACAATCTAATACAACGAAAAAGCGGGACAAACTTGAAAGATTACATGCATTTGTATAAAACCTTCTGCATCGTGCACATTAAATCAGTAGGAGGTGAAGATACATGAGCAAAAATAATAAAAAAACATTGAACGAAAGAACGCATAACCCCTTTGATACGTATAAAGAGTTACATCATAATAAAACGAGCCACGACCACAATCCCGAAGATAATGTAGCCGAGTTTGCTGAGGAATTCGATGCTAAGCTAAAAAATAAAAATAATAAAACGAACCACGATAAAAATCAACAATCTAATAAAAGATAAAAAAGAGGCTTCTCAAAAGTTTATATAACTCTTGAGAAGCCTCCGCTCTATTTTTATCTCACGTTACTAGAGGACGTGTGATTACATCATCCCTGGCATACCCATGCCGCCCATGTCTGGCATACCTGCTGCACCAGCTGGCTCTGGAATGTCTGCTACTACTGCTTCAGTTGTTAGGAATAATGCTGCTACAGAAGCTGCATTTTGCAATGCTGAACGAGTAACTTTTGCTGGGTCTACTACACCCGCATCAATCATGTTAACCCATTCGCCTGTTGCTGCGTTGAAACCAACACCTATTTCTTCACGCTTTAAGCGGTCTACGATGATTGAACCTTCAAGACCTGCGTTTTCAGCGATTTGGCGTACTGGCTCTTCAAGCGCACGTAAAATAATGCGTACTCCTGTTGCTACATCGCCTTCTACTTGTTCTAACACTTTTTCTACTGCTGCATATACATTTAGAAGTGCAGTACCGCCACCTGATACGATACCTTCTTCTACTGCTGCACGCGTAGAGTTTAATGCGTCTTCGATACGAAGTTTGCGCTCTTTTAATTCTGTTTCTGTTGCAGCACCTACTTTGATGACTGCTACACCGCCCGCTAATTTCGCAAGGCGCTCTTGTAATTTTTCTTTATCAAACTCAGATGTTGTTTCAGCTAGTTGCGCACGGATTTGACCGATACGTCCTTCGATTTCTGTTGCGTTGCCAGCACCTTCAACGATTGTTGTATTGTCTTTTGATACTACAACTTTTGCTGCACGACCTAAAGAAGTAAGGTCTGCTGTTTTTAAGTCCAAGCCTAGCTCTTGTGTAATCACTTGACCGCCTGTTAATGTCGCGATATCTTCTAGCATTGCTTTACGACGATCACCGAAGCCCGGTGCTTTTACTGCTACCGCGTGGAATGTACCGCGTAATTTGTTCACTACTAATGTAGCTAATGCTTCGCCTTCTACATCTTCAGCAATGATTAATAATGGACGGCCTTGTTGTACAACTTGCTCTAACACTGGCAATACTTCTTGGATATTGCCAATTTTTTTATCTGTAATTAAGATAAATGGATTGTCCAATACTGCTTCCATTTTATCTGTATCTGTCACCATATAGTGTGATAAATAACCACGGTCAAATTGCATACCTTCTACTACATCTAGCTCTGTTGTGAAGCCTTTTGATTCTTCGATTGTAATAACACCGTCGTTGCCCACTTTTTCCATTGCATCTGCAATGTATTGACCGATTTCTTCATCAGCAGAAGAAATTGCTGCTACTTGTGCAATCGATTCTTTGTTTTCTACTGGACGCGAAATAGCTTGCAACTCTGTTAATGCAGCTGTTACTGCTTTATCGATCCCTCTACGGATACCTACTGGGTTCGCACCAGCTGTTACGTTTTTTAACCCTTCACGGATCATTGCTTGAGCAAGTACTGTTGCCGTTGTTGTACCGTCACCAGCGATTTCATTTGTTTTAGAAGCAACTTCTGCTACTAATTTTGCCCCCATGTTTTCGTATGGGTTTTCAAGCTCGATTTCTTTTGCGATTGAAACACCATCATTTGTAATGAGCGGCGAACCGAATTTTTTCTCTAATACAACGTTACGTCCTTTTGGACCAAGCGTTACCTTTACAGCGTTTGCTAATTTATCTACACCAGCCGCCATCAATGAGCGTGCTTCTTCTGAGAACTTAATATCTTTTGCCATCGTTTAATACCCTCCATCAAAATAAATTATATCTTCTTCATAAATACCAGCTTTGAACGAATGTTCCTGCAGTGGTCGAATCAAGATTCTACCACCTTCATCATAATAGGATTGTCTTGAAAAAACTTTCAGACAACCCTATAGCTGTTTAGAATAAATTTTGAAATTAAGAAACAACAGCTAAAATGTCATTTTCACGTAAGATTAAGTATTCTTGGCCATCGTATTTCACTTCAGTACCAGCGTATTGAGCGAAAATGATTTCGTCGCCTTCCTTCACGTCAAGCTCTACACGAGTGCCGTTATCTAATACACGACCTGTACCTACTGCTACCACTTTACCTGTTTGCGGCTTTTCTTTCGCTGAATCTGGAAGTACGATGCCTAGTGGCGTAGTCTCCTCCACCTTAACGAGTTCGATAATGATACGATCACCTAATGGTCTTAACAAGTGAAACAACCTCCTACAAATGAATATAAGTATTTATTAGCACTCTCTACAGTAGAGTGCTAACACATTTACTAGTGTAAATAATTCTGTATTTTTTTGCAAGGCAAAACATCAAAAAATTTTGTTTTTTATAGTCTTTCCTCTAAAATAAAGAAAGACCTTGTATATATATAGTCTTAAACAAAAGGAGATATTCATTTTGAAATTAACACTTGCAGAAAAACGTAAATCTCTTATTACGTCTATTTTTATTCTTATTGCTTATGTATTTGTTTTCCAGCTATCCGCCTTACTGTTATTGATCCCTCCTGTTGGCGATATTGTCTCCGGGCTGATTGATGCCCCGCCTGCTGAGAAAGGCTCTATCTTAACCGGCTGGTGGTCATTTACAGCTGGCATTGTTACCCTCCTGATTATTTGGATACTTGTTTTTGCCGATAAAAAATACTTCGATATTTTCGATGGACCCAAAGCATCCGTTGGTGAAGCGATTGGGTGGGGGATTCTCGGCTTTTTCATGGTGCTATTCGGGCAGTCTATTGGTGTGATGATTGAGCGAGCGATGGGAATCGGCGCAGGCTCTGAAAATACAGAGATGCTACTTGAAATTGCCAAGTTTTCGCCGATTATGATTTTAGTCATTGCAATCATTGCTCCTATTTTAGAGGAAGTCGTGTTCCGCCGTGTTGTTTTTGGTTCCATTATCCAGTTTCAGAACTTTTGGGTTTCGGCTATTATCAGTGCTATTATCTTTGCCGCAATCCACTTCGATTTCACACATATTATTTTGTATACGATTTGCGGACTGATTTTCGCCTTCCTATACTATAAAACAAAACGCTTGCTGACATCGATTATTGCACACGTTTTACTAAATAGCTTCGTTGTCAACGCAGAAAACATCCAAAACTTTTTAACGAATCTTCAGTAATGAAAAAAAGAGTGATTTCCTCAACAGGAGATCACTCTTTTATATTTTGCATTTCTTCAATTTGCCGACGCTGGGCTTCTAATAATTCTTCTACTTGCAGCTGCTGTTCCCGCTCTGTCTCTTCTTTTATACGCTGTGCCTCTGCTATTTCAAACTTGCGATAACCAACCCGAGCAATAACAATACTAATCTCATACAAGATAAATAACGGAATCGCAATAATCACATTGGAAACCACATCTGGCGGTGCTAATAAGATCGAAATAACCAGCAATACAAAATAAGCATATTTTCTAGACTTGATCATCAGGGTCGGATTAATGAGTCCGATACGAGACAAGAATAACGCAATAACAGGTAATTGGAACAGAAGGGCAAACGGAACAATCAATTTAAATAAGAAATTGAAATATGCATTAATGCCAATTGTTTGTTTAATGTCTAAATCACCGGCTAACCCTACCATAAAACGCATAATGAAAGGGAATAAAACAAAATAAGCAAATGCAATCCCCCCAAGGCACAGTAGAAACGAGTACGGTATATATTTCAACGTAGCTTTGCGCTCTGTTTCATGTAACCCAGGTGTTATAAATGCCCATATTTGATGTAATAGCAATGGTGAAATAATAATACAAGCAACAATAAAAGTTACTTGCAAATAAACAGTCAATGGTTCACCAACATTAAACGCGTTGAGCGTTAAGTTATGCACGTCTTTGCTCTGAATGAATTTAATGATGGGCTTGGCCGTATAAAAACCTATGAATAAAGCAATCACAAAGAAAATCGACACAAAAAACAGTCGTTTTCTTAGTTCTTCCATATGTTCTATGACAGTGAGTTCTTTCGGATTCATCTTTAATCCTCAACTTACTTCGTAATATTATCTTTATCTTTGTGTTCAATGACGTTCTTTTTTACATCATCGTCATCGTCTGTTAAACCTTTTGTTGCATGACGGAATTCACGTAATGTTGACCCCATCGCTTTTCCTAACTCTGGTAATTTCTTTGGTCCAAAGATTAAAAGAGCTACAACACCAACGATAATTAGGCTGACAGGTGTAATCGCATTTAGATGCACAACCACTATAGCCACCTCCTCTAGTATATGTATTATTTTACCGTAAGTATAACAGTTTGGCTAATGGCATAAATGTGAAGAATTTACGTCAATGCTCGCTATTGCGTATTAAATAAATCAAAGCCTGCAATTCTACCGATAAATCAATGTTCATTACCTTCATTGACTCAGGCACTGTCAAACGAATAGGCGTGAAATTCATAATACCTTTTGCATTCATTTTAGCCAAGCGATCTGCCATAGCTTGAGCAGAACGAGAAGAAACCGTTAAAATAGCGAGCTCTGCACCATATTTCTCGTACATTTCTTCCAAACGATCTGGATGATACACAGGGATATCGCTTACTATATTCCCCTCTAATGGTGCCTTTGAATCAAAGGCTACCACAATTTGTGTATTATGATTCTTTCTGAAATTATATTTTAAAAAGGCATTCCCTAAATTCCCGACACCGATGAGTGCTACTTTTGTTGCCTCTGCCTGATTTAATGTATCACTAAAAAAAGCCAATAGATTTTGCACATCATAACCATACCCTTTTTTACCTAACGTACCGAAATAGGAAAAATCGCGGCGAATTGTGGCCGGATCGATTTTCATGGCCTCACTCAACTCTTTTGAGGAAATACGTGTTTTCCCGTCGTTGGCAAAATTTTGGATAAATCGATAATAAAGAGGAAGCCTTTTTGTTGTTGCCTGTGGAATTTTATTTTCTTTGCTCACAGATGTGCCTCCTATAATAAATTGGAAATTGCTTTAATCTTACTAAACAACTATTCACAAGTAAAGATGTATCGATGTTGTAGCAGCCTCGGAAATCATTTACACTAACAGTAGAAACAGAGGTGTAAATAATGATTGTATTGCAAGTGAATCAATTATATAAATCATTCGTCACAGATGAAATATTAAGCGGCGTTAAATTAGAAGTGCAACATCGAGACCGCGTAGCGTTAGTTGGCCGAAATGGAGCGGGCAAATCGACATTGCTCAAAATAATTGCTGGACAACTATCTTATGATTCCGGTGAAATTATTATTCCAAAGGATGTCCAGGTAGGTTATTTAGAGCAACATGCCGGCATCGATTCTGCACTATCCGTTTGGGATGAGATGATGACAATTTTTACTGCTATTCGAGAAAAAGAATCAGCACTGCGCGAGCTTGAGAAAAAAATGGCCGATCCCGCTGTCTATGAAGATAGCGAAGCTTATGCAAAAGTAACGGCAGAGTACGACCAATTGCAGCATGATTTCAAAGAAATCGGCGGCTACCAATATGAGGCAGAGACGCGCTCTGTTCTTCACGGGATGCAGTTTTTCCCTGCTGATTATGAAAAGCCCATCCGCTCTCTTTCAGGGGGGCAGCGTACACGACTGGCACTCGCTAAATTACTGCTCTCAAAGCCGGATCTACTCATTCTCGATGAGCCGACCAACCATTTAGATATTGAAACATTAGCGTGGTTAGAAAGCTATTTAAAGGGCTATGACGGTGCTATTTTAATCGTTTCGCACGACCGTTATTTCCTGGACCAAGTGGTATCTATCGTCTATGAGGTTTCCCGTACGCGAGTTTCAAAGTATGTTGGGAACTATAGCCGCTATTTAGACGAAAAAGCCAAAAACTATGAGCGTGATGTAAAAATGTTTGAACGCCAGCAGGATGAGAAAGCGAAGTTAGAAGCATTTATCCAAAAAAATATTGCGCGTGCTTCAACGACCAAAATGGCCCAGTCGCGCCGGAAAATGTTAGAACGGACGGAATGGATGGACTCTCCGGATGGTGCTGAAAAAAGCGCAAGTTTTGGGTTTAGCATTGAACGGCAAAGCGGCAATGATGTACTTTCTATCGATGATTTGTCAGTCGGTTATCCAGGGAAAAAAGTATCTGAAAATGTTTCGATGCGTATTTTCCGTGAAGACCGCATCGCCCTAGTTGGTCCAAATGGTGTCGGAAAATCTACGTTACTGAAAACAGTCGTCAAGGATTTACCCGCCTTAGCTGGCGATATCCGCTATGGGACGAATGTACAGATTGGCTACTATGACCAGGAGCAGGCGAAGCTGACAAGCAATAAAACAGTACTGGCCGAACTATGGGATGAATGGCCATTAATGAACGAAAAGGATATTCGCACTGTACTAGGCAATTTCCTGTTTAGTGGCGATGACATTTCTAAAACCGTCAACTCTCTATCCGGTGGGGAAAAGGCACGTCTAGCCCTTGCTAAACTGATGATGCAAAAATGCAATTTCCTCGTACTTGATGAGCCGACCAACCATTTAGATTTAGATAGCAAAGAAGTACTCGAGAATGCCTTAATCGATTATCCAGGTACATTGCTTTTTGTATCGCATGACCGTTATTTTATTAATCGCATTGCAACGAAAGTGATTGAATTATCGCATGATGGCGCTTTTGAATATTTAGGAGATTATGATTATTATGTAGAGAAGAAAGAAGAGCTAGAAGAGCTGGCTGCCATGAAGTTAGCAACAGAAGCTGCAAAGAAAAACACGGCTCCAACTCCTGCGAAAGCTACTACCTCCACTATTGATAAAGAAGCAAAAAAACGCGAACGCCAAATTCACCGTGCCATTGAAGAATTAGAGGCAAAGATGGCTGCACTTGATACAGAAATTGCTGCACAGGAGCAAATTTTATGCGACCCTGAAGTGTTTGCTAATCATGAAAAAGCCATGACTGTGCAGGCTGCACTTGATGCCGCAAAAGAAGCCCATGAAGCACTGGAACTCGAATGGCTAGAACTTAATGAGGAACTTGAAAACTTATAATATAGAAACTCGACAAGCTAACACTCTGTGAGTAGCTGTCGAGTTTTTTATGTCAAGAATTTCCCTATGCGCGTTCCCTATTCCCCTTTATTACTTCTTTTTTTGATATTGTATAAATACTATTGCATCATATCTTTTTCTTTATGAATGCCCCTTTTGCTCATTTATCACCGGCATCTTATACTTCCTTTTTATAAACTTAAAAATTTCCACATTTTTATACACAGAACGAACCCTTTTATATCAACATATCAACAGACTTTTCCACATTATACACAGCAGCAAAAAAAATTATCCACGTTTTTTAAATAAATAATTCACAAAACAACGGAATAAATCACAAGTTATGCACAAGTTATCCACAATTTGTGCATAAGTACGAATGTTCCCGTTGACAAATGATAATAAGCTCCCTATATTTGTGGATAATTTTTCAGAAAAATTACACATTAGAAGGGCATTGAAAAAATGAGCGGATATGTACTTTTTTCATGAATTTTTTTACAGTTATTACTTTCCCGCAAAAATGAAAAGGCACTACAGAACTGCGTAGTGCCTTTTCATTGCTATTTCCAGCTATCTAATTCTAATCCTGGCTTCCCGTTCATTTTCATATCACCACGGATACCCGCTTCATATACATAATGACCTGCTGCTCCTATCATTGCTGCATTATCTGTACAAAGTTTTAGCGGAGGCACATAAAAAGGGATATTTCGCTCCTTAAAGGTTGCTTCCAAAGATGTTCTTAACCCCTTATTAGCAGCTACACCACCAGCTGCAATCACTTGCTTTACCTTATATTCCTCTGCTGCTCGCAATGTTTTAGCTGTTAATACTTCTACTACGCTATCCTGGAAACCCTTTGCTACAGCAGCTGGCACAATCTCCTCGCCCCGCTGATCCATATTATGCTTATAATTTATCACTGCTGATTTTAAGCCACTAAAGCTAAAATCATAGCTGTCCGCTTCTAGCCAGACACGCGGGAATGGGACTGCTTCTTCTGCTTCATGGGCAAGACGATCGATATGAGGACCGCCCGGATATGGTAAATTTAATACGCGTGCGACTTTATCATATGCTTCCCCTGCTGCATCGTC
The DNA here is from genome assembly GCA_014595895.1 of Lysinibacillus odysseyi. Lineage (GTDB taxonomy): Bacteria > Bacillota > Bacilli > Bacillales_A > Planococcaceae > Lysinibacillus_B > Lysinibacillus_B odysseyi_A. The sequence continues at coordinate 57,483 of JABUKB010000010.1, forward strand.
ACGTGTTTCCCCAATCAATTCAAAATGACCATGCTCCTTCATATACACAAGCTCTGTATGTCCACCCGACACAACAAGTGCTAATAGCGGAAACTCCATCGGCTGCACTAAATTATTGGCATAAATATGTCCCGCAATATGATGAACTGGCACAATTGGCAAACCATGTGCAAAGGCAAATGCTTTTGCTGCATTGATACCGATTAATAACGCTCCTACTAGCCCAGGTCCTTCAGTAACGGCTACAGCTGTTAATTCCGCTGGTGTTAGATTGGCTTGCTTTAAACATTCTTCAATTACAAGTGTCATTTGTTCTACATGATGGCGTGAGGCAATCTCCGGTACCACCCCACCAAAACGTTTATGACTTTCAATTTGTGATGATACAATATTCGAGACAATTTCTGTACCATCTTTAATAATACTCGCTGCCGTTTCATCACAGCTTGTCTCAATCGCTAATATATATTTACTCATTTAAATTCACCCACATTACTAACGCATCTTCGCCATTATCTGTATAGTACCCTTTCCGGATACCACCATTTTTAAAGCCGAGCTTGCGATAAAGATTTTGTGCTACTGTATTTGTTACCCGCACTTCTAAACTCATTGTATCCATATTGGCTTCACGTGCCACACGCATGGCTTCACGCATAAGTGCCTCTCCTATACCCAGTCCACGTGCCTGCTCCAGCACTGCTACATTCGTGATTTGCGCAGCATCGATCACCAGCCATATACCGCAAAATCCGATAATTCCCGTATGATCCTCGTACACTAAATAATGCGCAAATTGATTTTCATTTATTTCGTAGTAAAAGGAATCGAGGGTCCAAGGAGTTGGGAAAGCAGCTACTTCAATACGATGAACCGCTTCCACATCTTGCGTTGTCATTTGACGAATCATTCATCCACCTGCTTTTGTTCCTTCATCCAATTTGCCTCAGCCTCTGCGATACGTCGATATTGCGGGACAAAATGATGGACTTCTTCTACGGCTGGCAGAGGTTTGTTCTCTGCTATGGCAATGATTTCCGTAGCTCGTGGTAAATGAAGTGTAAAAGGAGCACATAATGCTCGTTCGCCTAGATTTTCTACAATTTTATCCCAAAATTGCTCTACATCAGCCCCGACAAATAGCACTTCTTCATTTAATACAGCAAGTTGCAGCATTAATCCATCGATATGAACGTGTGTATCGGCAATCAACGTTTCACCATTTTTATAAGCTGCTGCATAGACATTTTGCCGCCTTGCATCAAATAAGCTGCAAACCACGCCTGTATAAAGCTTAGCATTGGCTGCTAGCGCTTGTAAGCTTGATACGCCTACTAGAGGCTTCTGTAATGTCCAAGCTAGGGTTTTAGCAATCGTCACCCCAATACGCACCCCTGTATACGAGCCTGGTCCCTCTGATACAGTAATCGCATCTATTTCCTCTGGCTTCATTCCTACTTTCGCAAATATTTCCTCCACAGCAGGCATTGCCCCGACGGAATGGGTCACCTTTATATTCTGTACAACTTCTGCCAATACTTTGCCATCTTTCACAATAGCAACCGATAAAGGCGTATTAGCTGTCTCAATTCCTAACCAAATCATTTCTTTAGCTCCTCACAAAGCGCCACATACTTTTCCCCAGTCGCTTTAAACGTAAATAGTCTTTCGGTCTCTCCTAAGCGCTCAATTGAAATCGCTAAGCGCTCTTTTGGTAATTCCTCTTCAATTAGATGGGCCCATTCTACAACAGTCACAGCGTCCCCAAAGAAGATTTCATCCCACCCTAAGTCTTCTTCGCTATCGGCGAGACGGTATACATCTAAGTGGTTCAACGGTATACGTCCGTTATATTGCTTCATAATAGTAAAAGTTGGACTATTAACTGTACGCTTCACCCCTAAACCTTTTGCGAAGCTCTGGGTAAATGTTGTTTTTCCAGCTCCTAAATCGCCTTCTAGTGTAATTGTATCTCCTGGCCCTACCAAATCAGCTAAACGCTGAGCAAGGGCTTGTGTTTCTTCTAATGAATGAATTTGTTGTTCAAAAGTCATTTTGTTATCCTCCAACATGCATTATCTTTAGTTTACTTGATGCTCATCAAATGTTCAAAGGCTACGTTTAAAAACCCTATTGCAGTAAGTATTATGTCCAATAAAAAAGAAGTAGCTACGTCAGCCACCTCTTTCCTAAAACGTGATTTAGTTGTTGCTTGCTTCTTCTTTTTCAAAGCCACGTGTAGAATTAGCTCGTATTTCTACAATTTCTTTTTTGACTAATTTATTATCCTTAAATTCTATCTCGTATGCTTGTGTCATTAACTGCTCATCAGGCCAGCGATAGACATCTTCCGCCTTCTGCTTACCAGCGCCTTTCGCTATTTTCATGACCTCATCATATGTCATTCCCTCTTCCAATTGCGCAAACTCATCCTCATTCATATATTTTTGCCATGAGTAGGCATTGGACTGTTCAATAGCTAACCTATAATTTGAGCCACAACCTACTAAAATGAAACTTATAGCGACAATTAATAGTAAAAAACTCTTTTGCCTAGTCATAGTACGCACCCCCATAATTCGTTTCCATACTTTTACTAGGCTCTTCCCTGCTTTTATTTTATTCAAACAGCCCTTGAAAAATTTCTGTATTAGAAAACTTTCAACATCAAAGAAATGAAGTCACGATGAAAGAATTGATTATTAGAGGAAACTTAATACATGATATAGAAGCACATGACACACTTATATTAACTAAATTTTCCATATAAACACTTCTGCTTATTCAACTAACAGGCAGGTTAATTAAATAAAGAATCTTTTGTTAATCTCATTCGTAAAAAAGGAAAGAATTAATTTGAAAGAGGAAAATAATCCTTTATTTAAAACTAAATAAGTGAGGTGAAAGGATGAAATTGATTGAATTTTTTTATCGATGTTTTTTTAAAATTCAGTATAAACTTCAACATATTTCATTGTTCTTTTCATTAATTATAGCTGAAATTTTTATTGTATTTGCGGACTTCTCATTTATATTTGCAGTACCAGAAATTGGTCCATCTATAATTACATTTCTAATTATTTTTTATTTATGGAAAAAGATAAAAGAGAATAAAAAATATAAAATGTTTATATTATTTATTCATTCTTTAATTTTTTGGAATTATACATTCAAGTGGGTTTATCCACACCCTAATAATGAAACATAATAATAACTTTCTTATAAACTAACGAAGGGCTTTAGTTGAAGAAGACATTATTAAAAGTCAGAACTTCCGATTTACGGAAATTCTGATTTTTTCATCATAAACAACAATAAACATTAACAGAGCTATCAATAAAAAAAGACCCAAAGCGTTATGCTTTGGATCCTTTACTGTTGCGAAGCGACGTCCTACTCTCACAGGGGGAAGCCCCCAACTACCATCGGCGCTAAAGAGCTTAACTTCCGTGTTCGGTATGGGAACGGGTGTGACCTCTTTGCCATCA
>JABUKB010000011.1 GCA_014595895.1 Lysinibacillus odysseyi
CATTTAAAATATAAAGGTCGAATAAATCAAGAGGGGGGTCTGCTCATTATTCGATTTTCAAATTGTCTGGGCACTCTGTAAATGGGGCGACTGGTAATTTATCTTGATTTGCTACTGCGAATCTTTTTTAGAAACAGTCTGCGTACCTCTTTATGGAGTAAATCATGGGGATGGGGAAGGCTTTGAATAATGGAGGAAACATCTTTTTGCCCGATGCTGCGTCCGTCTATAGTAATGCCAAGTCGATTTAAATTTTCAGCTGTGCGTACAGTACTGCCTTCTTGAACGTAGTGGTGGATGACATGCTGGGTAAAAGTCTGTGGTTTGTAATTTTCGATGAGGGAAATGTAGCGTTGATAAAGTTTCACTTGTTTTTGCAGTGTTTGTATATCTTTTTTAATCTGCGCTAGAGTACGGAAATTTTTCATGGTTTGCTCCTCCTATATAGTCTGTTACAACAACTATATTTGGGAAAGGTGAAAAGTTCAATAAGAAAAATAGGAACGTTATTATGAGATTGCCGGCAGATCGATGCTAGAGTATAGATCTACTGGTATCATAAGTGGAGATTAAGAAAAGTAATGGCTGACAAAGGAAGGAAAGAGCAAAAATAAAAAATATAGATAAAAAAACCTATCTATTCGTTACTAAAGCATATTATTATGGAGATAAACCAGTTAGCAAAAGGTTTATAAATCAATATATAAGAACTTACTGGTCATACACCATGGAGATTACGTATTACTTTTTTAGTATGCTTCCAGCTATGTATGGACCACAATACCTTATTGAGGCATTTGGACTATTATTAACACCATCTTCAAGATATGGAAAGATAGAAGAATTTTTAGTTGAAGAAGAAATACGTGAACAACGAGAGGAATACAAAGCATACAGTACAAAGCGGAATAGTTAGAGTTCATAATTAATAGATTTTTCTGAAATGAAGTGTCAATACTGTAATTTTAACTGTAAATAAGGGCGTGAAATTTGATGCAGACTATTTTAATTGAAGAAGAGATTGAGTATCTGGATGAAGATATGAAACATTTATTTTTAAAATACCTAAACAAAAACCTTGAGGATTCAACCAAAAGTTGGAATGGAAGCGGGTATTTTATAGATGAAGAGCAAAAAGAGCATTTTGTCAGTTTAGACGAAATAGTGTTAGGTTTACCAGAGGGATTTGATGTTCTTGTGAAGTTTACAACAAACTGGATTAAAGGCAAGTTTTTGAACTTAGAAGTTTCTTCCGATCTTGATTCAGTAAAAGAATCAACCATTTTCTTCTTAATACGCTTACTAATTTTACGACATATAAATAATATCTTCAAAATCAAATACCTTATCCGTTAATCCAATCCGTTGAGCAGGAGTGAGCATCTTTTTGTTGCCACTTTTAACTGTCTACCAGAAGTTATAGTATGTTCTTAAAATGGTAAGGGCATATTGAGTATACTTAGGATTGAAATTAGCATAAATATAACTTTTTCCATTATATTTGAATATAAAATTTAGGGAAATTTTTAAACAATCCTTGTACTGGAATCATATACATATTATCCAATACTTCAACGATGCAACCTTTTAATGAACCAGTTTGGAAGCCCTCAAAATACTTGTGTTAATCTCCGTTACACCTGTAGAAAGTGCAATTAGTTTATTTGCGTTACCTTGCGGGTCCATATCAAAAAAAGAAACTTCTTCTCACGAGCGAAGGCTAACTCCCAACTTGCCATTACTGAAACTTTTGTCTTACCTACGCCACCTTTAAAATTACCAACCACGATTGTAATTGTCATCTTATTATCTCTTCATAGATATATATTGAACTTAACATTTTAATAACTGAACTACATCTTATCAAAGGATAATTTGCAAAAATATTCTTTGCAAGTTTCTACTTTTATTTTATGGGATTTTAATCCTGAAAATGAAACAGTTAAAGAGGTGATTTGGTATAATAGATTTAGAATGTTTAGCTTAATTAAAAACAATCCTGGAGGCAATTTATATGTATTCATTAAAAGAAGTACAAGCTATGGATTATTTATTAAAAAGGATGCAATATAATGATTTACTAAAGCAAATTACAGGAGAAAATAGTGAACTTAGATTAGTAATCGAATGTAATAATAAATATATATCTGGTGATTTTATTAATTATCAAAGTGGAAGTATTAAACAGTATGAATTCAAAGGACCTTATGAATATGAAAATACGATTTACCATAATCAGTCAATTGAAGTGTTCAATCAACTATGGAAATCATTTTGTGATAATTATTTACCTAATAATCATTCGACTACATTTAAGCGGAATAAAGATTTATCTGTTCTTTTAGAACTGCTATTTAAACATATAAAAACTATCGATGTTTTAAGTAGCAGTATCCCACTAAGACCAATCATTATAAATGTAGATTATCTTAATAATGAATTGGGTCCAGATTTTTTATACTTGGGTGGAAAAGAAATTGATGTCATTTCAATAGTTCAAAAGGAGATTTAATATTTATGAGCCACAGTCCAGAAAAAGTTTTTGTTAGTTACAGTTGGGATTCATTAGAGCATCAACAATGGATTTTAGATTTAGTAAACAGGCTTCGCGAAGAAGGTTATGATGCTAATTTTGATAGAGGAATAACTTCTACAAGCACAGTCAATCTAAATAAAATGATGGTTGAACATATGCGTGATGATGATTATATTATTATGGTTTTAACCGACAAGTATACAATGAAGGCAGATGGATTTGAAGGGGGAGTGGGTTTTGAAACACTCCTTTCATTACCTATCATTCAACAAAATCTTGATAAATTAATTATAATAATAAAACAACCTGGCTATGTGAAAAAAAATATTCCTTTCCATCTACAAGGTATTAATTATCTTGATTTTTCTGATTCGGGGAAATTTGAGGAATGTTTCGAAGAATTAATTTACAGACTTCAAAAAGTACCGATGTTTGAATTAAAGCCAGTGGGAGAAAAAAAAGTTCGGCAACCTCGAAAAGAGGTAGTAACTACTGCGAATACAATTATGAAAGACTTTAAAATTCCAAAATTAAATCCACCAACAGATTTAGAAAAAAATACTTTTATACAAGAAAGTTTTAATTTTATTATTGAAGGCTTAGATGAAATTTTGACTATAGTACAAAAAGAAAATCCTAATTTTTATTATCAAAAAGAGAATTTAACTAGTAGTAAAACAGTGTATGCCTTTTATTTAAACGGGCAGAATACAAGCAATTTGAAATTATGGCTAGGAAGTTTCTTTGGGAGTAGTAAGCAAATTCAATTTTCGGTAGGTCGCTATGTTGATGTAAATAATGATAATAGTATGAATGGTTCAGTCAATATTGAGGTAGATGAGAATTTCAATTTTTCTTTATCTATGCCTATGAATATATTTTCTAATAATAAAAAGAATTTGTCATATGAAGAGGTTATAAAAGAAATTTATGCAAATAATATATTACCGTATTTAAAATAAAACTTATTATGGAGGAGTTCCATGTTTTTCGATTCCGATATGTTTAATGATAGAGTGACTTTAATGAAGGAGAATGGAACTGTTATAGAAAATATAGATGCATGTGTACAAAAAGATAAAATTTTTATTAATGACGGGACTTTACTTATTGAAGAAGGCGATATTTTAGTACGTACGATGTCTAATGGCGCTACAGAAAAATACGAAGTAATAGATAGAGGATACTATGAAGAGTTTGGTGCGTTTGATGCTCACTATCAATGTGATGTGAGAAAAATAACTTCTTTAAAAGAAATAACTCCTTCAATCAGAACAATTCACAATTACTTCAATGCTCCTAATTCTAGATATAACGAGAATTCTATTGATAATTCTATTAATATTTTAGTAAATGAGGATACAAAATTATTTGATGAGATTAGGCAAACTCTGCAAAAACAAGGCATAGATGAAAGCGAATTGAATTCTCTTTTAGAGCATGTGAATGAAATGCAGCAGAGTATAGGCAAAGGAAATTTTAGCGATAAATATGCTCGTTTTATTCAGAGGTTAGGAGATCATGTCACAGTTGTTGCACCATTTTTACCTGCGTTAAGTCAATATTTAGTTAGTTAAAGATAGCTCCACATCTTTTGTAACAAAAATGTAATATAATGCATTTCCCCTCGCAAAAGTAGAAAAGTAGAGATTTCTACTTTTGAAATAAAGTATTTATTCGTCCTCTTTCATGAAAATCCTTATGTAGTAAGGCATGAGAGGGGATTTTTATGTTGTTTTTAAAAAATGAACTACTGTTAGCTTGTATAGATAAATCAATTGGCCTGCCAACTTTTATCATGGCATCGGATAGTAGCTATCAGCTGTATTTTTTGTTGGAATCACCGGTATTCATCTTGAATAAAGATTCCGTAGACTGAAAGTGACCAAGCATATTAGCGATAATTTAAAGCGTAGTTTGCAGTCAGTTGAAGCTGATTTATTTTGTAATGACTTTGGTTTTTTCCGCCTACCAAAAGAAGAAAATATGGTATAAGAACTTCCATAACACGTATTCAATGACCATACTCATTGACTGGTCGATGCGTAAGGACGATGATGTCCTCTATTCGTTGTTCCTAAAAATAAACACAAGCAGTCTATGATGCATACAGAGTGGTTTGATGAATTGGTACTACAGTGAATATTAAAGGCAACAAGGGTATGTTAGGGAGTAACAGCACGCTATTTTACACTCGCTCTGATTTGTTATGCAGAAGGCTGGGATCTGGAGCGTAGAGAGAACTTTATTGATGAGTTTAATTATCGCCTTCAGGATTCTTTAGGCACGGTGGGTTTACAAGCCATTATCAATTCTACTTATTCATGAAAATATAACGGTCCAAGCAAGGAATATGTAGAGGCATTACTAGCTTTACACATGAAAAATGGCACGCAATATACAGTGTCATTTGGCAGTCGTACCCGGTATAAGTTTAAAAAGGAGTGAGGGGACCGTATACGCAGTTATTAAGATGAATGGGAGTAAGAGACATCCTTCAGTACATTATGGCTGAAAAAGCGTCTTCGGAGCCGTTTATTTGGCGTACGCAAAAAGAGCTATGTGACCCAGCCGGAATGGCGTAAAGTACATTGAACGAAGTGATAAAGCATTCGAAACAGCTTGTAAAAACGGTCACAGAGAAAGGAAGAGGGGCGGAAACGGGTTGGACAACGGTTAAGTTATTTATCCAGTATGCAGGAAGTAATCCGTCATATTCAGTCTGTTGTGAAGCAACTGATTGCGACTGTTGGACAAGCAGAGGAACGACTACAGAAAGTGCAACAACGTACAGTAGCCTTTATGCAAAAGCGTGGTGTGTCTTTGCAAAATAAAGTGACGGTTGAGCGTTTACCGGAGGCAGAGTGAGCAGAGTTTGAAAAGCAGCTAAAAGAGCTGAAAAGGTTGCTGTTAGCAATGAAGGTTTTTGGAGCTGACTACGATGAACGAATTCATTTACGGATGCCTAGCTTAGATGTATAGGACAAGTCGCTAGTAGAGCTTGAATGGCTAGTGATAGCGATGAATTATTACGCTGAGGCATTTAAGAAAGAACAGCTGGATGATTTCTCTCATAGACCACCGAAAAAGTATGGGAGAGAGCAGCTCCAATTGGTCGATCGTTATTTAACGCTTCATCAGATATATGACATTGTAATTTTAAAAGGCGAGCAGGCGTCACCCCATCAATTACTAGCTTTACAGAGGCAATTAGATACACGGCTTAGCCTATCCTCGTTACTGAGCGTTTGTGTTAAAGAGGAAGGTGTGTTATCTGAGCAACAAGCGAATCGTCATTTAGCCTTTGTCCTTGTACAGACGAAAGACGGGGTGTTCGTTATAAAGATACGTTTGGTGACAAGCAATTGAAAGTGTACGGCGTACCATTTTTATTTGAGCAATACTTTAAAGGAAAAGCGATTGACTGAATTTTAGATGAGTTGGAATACGAGGAGTCTGAAAAGCTGCAGGCACAACGTAAGCGAATGAGACAGCAAAAGGGGTCCTGTTATAAAAATGCGGAGCCCTATTGTTATGTAGATTTCTTTAACTAATTTCTTTCCTTTTTGTGTATTAATTAGTTGATTTAACTTTCAATATATAGTAATCTATAACAGAAATGGTATAGTTGTTCGTAATTATACTATTAAAATTTAATAAATTTATAAAAGGAGAATGTTGTTTTATGGTTAATAATCAAACTCAACAATCTTCAAATGCATTTACGAAAGCTCTTGGTAAAATTGGCGAAAAAGATCCGAAAGCACTTTTAAAGATTTTAACGGACTTGGAATTATTGGAGCTCATTATTTCAGAAGGCGACCAGGTTAGGAAAGAAGACCAATTGGACATTAAGCCAATCATTACGAAAAAAGGTAAAGTGATGCAATTAACTTCTGGTCCATATCGAGTATGGTATAAAGTCAAATCGGATGGAACTTTGGAGTACGTGAAGGTTTTTAAGAAAGAGAAAAACGGTACTCCTAAGCGCTTCAAAGGTTCCATTCCTCAAATGTTAAAAAAAGCAGTACCTGCGGAAGAAGTTAAAGTTTCCACTTTACTTGAAACTTTAAATGGTAAGAATAAAGAACACACCAGTAGCTAAATACTAGTAGTTAAAAGAGTGTTATTTTGGAAATGTATTTACCCAGCCAATTGTAGATATAATTCCGTTGCATTTGAAGATTGTCCATTGGAGTTCTTCAGCCTTCTTAGGTTGAAGTTACTTCTGATGGTAAGTTAGTTTATTAATACCAGAAGGCAACCGCTTTATAAATTTTATTCATTCTTTTAAGGAATTAGCCTTACGGGCTAATGGGCAAGTGATGATAATTAATTATCACAGTAACAGTAATTGCACCCAAATAAAAAGAGGAGGGACGTTTATTTGAGAGGTAACCAGACAATAAGTATTGCCTTAGAGATTATAATTATTTAACAGTTAATTTTATTTGTATTAAATTATAAGGAGAGAAATGCTATGACTACTTTAACTCAAATTCGAGGTGCACTCGTTCAGGAGGGACTTATAACACCTGAAGAGGAATATGCGACAAAACTAATTGCACGCATTAGATATGCACGCGTAAGAGAAGGTATTTCACAAAGCGAACTCTCACGACGCTCAGGTGTTCCTCAAAAAACTATTTCTAGAATGGAAAATGGATTGAGCATACCTTCAATTTCAACTTTGTATAAATTAGTGGATTCAATGGGGTATACTTTTAAATTTGATTTGGAAAAAAAAAATTAAAGTATATTTTAATTCACTAAAAGTTGATAATATTTATTTCTAATTTTTATGTAACGGTGGTCCATAATTAATTTGATAATAAATATTATAAAAGTACGTTTTCCTTTCCAGAGGAGAACGTACTTTTTGTTTTTAAATATTAAAAACTGTGATCATAGCATGTAAGTATCAGAGTTACTCAATAGCCGAAAATTTACTTACACACCTTTCATACAATTCCGCTAATTTTCCTTTGTTGGCATCTCCACCACAGATATGAGTACATTTCATTATATTAAAATGTGGTCCATCATTATAAAACACATGCATATCTTCATTTCCAGTAATAGTGTTATATTTTCCTACTAAATAATATATATATCCAGCAGCTTTATTTTCGCAAATAAAAGTAGTCATAGGATTTCCATCTGTTTCGTAGCTATTATTGTAGGCTTCTATAGTCCTTCCAATATCAGTGAAGTTCGGTATTATAATCTCATAGATGATATGGTAATCTTCATCATGTTTTTTATTAACAGTATTAATTTTTTTTACAGTAACGTTACCTGCATCTATATTCCAGATTAAATTTTTAAGGATACTATTTTTTGTCCAGTAAAAAGGCAGTTTCATATTTTCACCATATTCTTCTTGTATAGCACGTTGTATTGATGCCGACCAGGTGATTTGTAGGTCCTTTCTATATTTTACTGCTTTCTTAAATGTTTCAAACGCTTTCTTATCTAAAGACTGGTGTTTTTCGACTAAATGATACTGTTGAAGCTCATTTCTAAATTGTTCAACTGTCCCTCTTTTTTGATTAGTAAGCTCCATTATTTCATCTATGGTCATAATTTCAACCTCCTTTAATCCGACACGAATAAGACTCGTAATTTATTTTTACCATATTAGATCTTATTTGTCAAAAATAAACAAATTAGAATCATAGTTATATACAATATTTTATGCAACACCCCAATAATACAGCATTCCCCAAACCAAGCTCAAACTGTTGCTGGCGCTGGCTTTGTAGAAACGCGCCTAAAATAGCGTATAGAAAATGCTACATCCAAAAAGCTACAAACGCTGATTTAGCAGTGTTTATGGCTTTTTGATGCGTTCCCTAACTTTCATTTGGAAACATTATTTTTAAGTTTTATGTATGGTTATAGATAAAAGAAATATTAATATAAAAATTATCAAGAAACTTGTTGAAATTAGTTCATACGAATCTTTTTGTATATGAATAATGCCCATAAAATTATTAACAATAAAATGTACGGTCTTGCAAGTATTCCAAATTCTGTGAGTAGAAAGAGTGCTATTAGGAGAATCAAGGAAAAGAATATGGGAAGAAATAAAATAACTTTTTAGAATTAGTATTAATTTGTATTAATATTATTAAAATCACTATAGAGATTGATAAATAAAACATCCCTATAACTCCCAATTTTTATTAAATATTGTTAATTATAGAAGTAAGCTTATTTAGAATCATTCCCAAAACATTTTTTTGAAGCTTTTTCTCAATGTTGTCAATCTGGTAAGACCCCAAAAAGGGTATAAAAAACAAAACCTTACATCAAAGGATAGCCTTTTTTGATGTAAGGTTTTAAAATATCATTATTTATTTAAGAATTGCTTGATTTTCGCAGCTAATTCTTCCGGCTCCATTTGACGCAGTTGGTCTACTGCAAAATCAATAAGCTCCAGCATTTTAATATCGTGCTGGGCGCTTGTTGTTTTGAAGTAGAAGTGTGCATCTGCTGAACCCAGAATGTTACGGCGTTCTACTTTCTCCTTTTTCACCGGTGCAGCAGGTGCAGGGGTTTGTTCCATTGCCGCCAGTCCTCGCGGTTGCGGGGTAGCGAATGCAGTTTGATGCGGGTTTTCGTTTGTTGAGCCGATCTGCTCGTTTAACGCGTCTGTTTGGATAATATTTTTACGTGTCATTTAGTTTTCTCCATTTCTGTAGCTTCTTTTTCAACAATCAGAAGATTTACTAGGGAGACAGAAAAAATGGACACAGAGTTACTGAAGGGTTAGCTCATCCTTGTCACCGGACATTTTTGTTAAGTAATTGTATTGCTAGAGCGCTTATGTTCGAGAAACAGGCAAATCGTAATATAGATGTGATTGAAATATAAACCTAGTAAAGGCATTGTGATGTACAATAATAAGCTTAGTGAAAAGCAATTAAAAGTGTACAGTCCATAATATTTATTTGAACATTTCTTTAAAGGAAAATCCGTTAATCGGATTTTAGATAAATTGGAAGATGAAGAGTTTGAAAAGTTGCCAATACAGCGTGAGTTGATGAAGTCAAAAAATAAAGTGAGACAAAAGGGATAAGGGGAAATATTTTAACTGGGTAAAGCAAATTGAGCAACACAATGTATTTTGTTTGTGTTGCTCAGCTTTTATAAATAGCTTTTTAATGAAACAATACTGAAATATTGTTAAGTAATATAGCTTTATTTCTTCATCATAACGACAGCATGCGTAAAGGCAAGAATTTGGTTGTAGCCCTTACCCCACTTCGTGTTAGGATGTTGGTGGTACTTCTAAGTTTACTCGGTGACAACAGTAATACGGGCATCGGTTAATCTTAAATCATCTCACTGATAGTTTGTAAAGTTGTAATATTTTTAATCATATATTAAGTTTAATAGATGACTGCTGGCACCATATATAGCTTTGGCAATTAGTTCTGTTAAGTTTCGCTTAAATAATAAATGATAATTGGTCCATCCTTGACGCTTTATATTTCTATTGTATTGTTTTTACTGTTTCTGTATTCGATACAAAAAGTTAATAGACTAAGTAGGCACATAATCAACATTAACTTTGATTATCTACCCAATCTTCACAAAATGGGGTAAAGTAGTTTTCAAGTTCCTCTTCTATTTCTGTATTAATTGCAAATAAAAAATATGTTTCTTCATTTATAGTCCCTTTAATAGGTTGAATTTTCTCGATAAATATACCATCACTATAATATACTTCCCACGTGTCATCTTGTGTTAAATATATTATAAATGCATGAATGATTTCATAATCTTCGTTTATAAATTCCAAATGTAGATGCACATGCGAAGATATTGAAAACTCTTTGATATCGTAATTAAATTTGTTCGAAATCTTATTTGCTAAATTATTGAAGAAGCTTTTTTCAATATTATCTAATGAAATAACGATTCTATTTGATTCCTCTTTATAAGAAAATTCCTTTTTAGAGGAAATGATTTCATTTTTAACATATTGTGATAATTCATGGATATTTACAGAAGAGTATTCTTGCAGTAAATATAATAAATAGTTCTTGACCATCTTCATTTTTTAACCTCCTCACTTTACCAAGGGAACCTTCTCAAATTTTTTCCTAGTTTAATTTCAAATAAATCAAAATGTTTACTCATATTTGGTTGTATATGATAATGTACCCAAGCTGTATAGCCATCCCATTTGGTATATTTGATTTTCATGTCGATCCGTAATAATTGTTTTTTATTAGAGTACAAAGTAAATAAAGTATGGTTATCTTTATTACTTTTACTTCTATGTGGTCCAGTAAACCTTAAACTTTTTCCGTATTTTATTACAAAATTGGTTACTACAGGAGTAAGCTTTTTTATAGCTTGTTTTGCTACTTGCCTTGCAATAATTGCCAAAACACCTTCCATAGCTCCTAAGATGAAGGGAATTAGGATAGGTAATTCTCCATCAGGATCCACATACATCACCGGATTATTATTCGCATAATTATACCCGTTCATCGTAATAGGGTTCATCGTATCCCCACGCACAGGGTCCAGTGATAGGAATACACCTGTATCAGGATTGTAATAGCGTGCCATTAAATAATACAGTTGTGTTTCTTCATCATAGCGATAACCTGCATAACGGTATGGGTTTACAGAGGCCATGCTACCCTTTTGTGAGAGGATATTGCCCCATGCGTCGTATGTGTACTTTGCGACAAACGCGCCAGTTGCATCTATTAATGCGAGCACATCCCCACGGTAATTTGTAAGGTAATAATACGTAGCATCTTTATAGACAAGCGTTAATGGATGACCATTATCATCATAAGTATAGGCTTTAGTAATGTTTCCAATTGCATCTTCCTCAAATAATACACGGTTGCTTGTCCCGTCATAGCGGTAGTACGTTTCTGTATTGTTCACATTACTATAGATACGACGACCGTTTTCGTCGTATTTGTACATAGCATTTGTGAGCCCCTTAACCTCCGTTAACTGGTCAAACGCATTCCAAACATATTGATAACGTCCATCATTCGTTAAGTTCCCGTTCATATCAACAGTATACGATTGCGAGCCTGCCTTCGTTAATTGATTGGCATCATTAAATGTATAATTAATTGTATTAATGTTACCATTTTTTGAAACAATTTTAGACGTTCGATTGCCTACAGAATCGTACGTATAATTGATGATTTGTCCATCCTCTAATTTTTCTTGCGTTAATTGATTCAATGCATCATATGTGTACGTTTTTGTGCCTGTGCCATTTGAAATAGACGTAATTTGCCCATTGGCATCGTACGTGTAGGTATTTGTTATTTCGGGGTTATCAGGACTTGTTGTATATTTTTCAGTTTGTAACTGTGTACTTGTTCCTTTATAAACCCTTTTGATGGCAGATTTATTATTGCCAAAGCTTGTTTCCGTGTTTAATCCATTGGGATCATACGTAAAACTGGCCAATGTTGCTGTGTTTAGCTTTAGTGTAGTTAATTGTCCATTGGTATTATGGCTATAGTCTAATTTTTGATTACCATATTGAAGTGTTGCTAATTTTTCATTCGTATAGCCATAGAGAATTTGGTTAATACTTGAATTATTGAAACGAATGTTTTGTAATATACCATCTTCTGCAGAAATATATTGTACTACTTGATTTGCTGGATGATTAGTAGTAGTTGACGTCAATCCATTTTGAATAGTCGTAAACTGCGTAGTAGTATCCTTATCATTACATAGATCAGTACATACCTTATTTTCCCCATTTAATGCGTCAGATTTATAAGAGATCACAGTATTATCTGCTTTCTTGATTTGCGTTAAATCTCCATCTCGATTATAGCTGTAAGATGTTACTTTGCCTAATGCATTTTTTTCAGTGGCTACTTGATTTTGAGGTGTGTAAGTAAGCAACATTGTTTTTCCAAGTGCATTGGTGCTTGTTAAAAGATTTCCATTATCATCATACGTGTAAGACGTTGTTAATTTAGATGCGTTAAGAATAGGATTTTCAGTAATGACACCTGTTAATTCGTTTTTTAAATTGTATTGATATTGAGTTTGCTGACCTTTCCCGTCTGTACTTGACAGTTTATTACCATAGATATCTATAACCACTTTTGAGGTAGTCCCTAAAACATCATCTTTATAAATAATTGTTTTTTGTCCGTTTGAATAACTCGGCGTATAGGATTCTGAATTGTGATTTGGGTAAATGACTTTTATTAAATCCCCATTTATATCGTATGTGTATGATGTTTTTTCATCATTTGACAATTGGGTAGATAGCAAGTTATTTTTAGTGTCATATTCGTAAGTAGCGAGTGTCTCATCTGCTGCTTTTTCTGTTAAAATGGCTTGTCTACTATTATAAGTGTATGTTTTGACTGGGTTATTTGAGTCCCTAATTTCTAACACATTCCCATTTACATCATACTTATAGTTTCTTTCATAAATGGTCCCATCTGTATAGTGTATTGTTTCCTTGGTTACATTATATGCAGAGTCTAGTTCATAGGTTGTTCGTTCACCAGATGGCTGTAAGATTCCTATCACAACAAAATTACTATTCATAGAATAGGTAGTTGCCATATTCTCCGGTGAAGTGACTGTCATTTGTCTCGTTGTGCGATCAAGATTATATTTTGTTGTAGAGTCAGAGGCACCATTCTCCGATACCGTTGATATATCTAAATTTGAACTGTAAGTAAATGTTGTTAGCAAACCATTTCCATCTTTTACTTGAGTCAATTGTTGGTCCTTATAGGTAAAGTAGGTGGTAGTCCAGGCTGTTGCTGATTTTTTCTGCGTGACACTTGTTAAATATTCACCTGTATAGCTGTAATTGAATTCTTTATCTTTATGTGTAATTTTTGAAATTAAACCAACATTATTATAGGTAAATGATAATTTTTGATTTGTTGTATCTGCATTCGTATATATGGCTGTCAGTTGATTGTTGCTATTGTAACTATACGTAATCGTATTATTATTTAAATCTTTTTGTTGCGTGATATAAGCAACTTGAACATCCATATCAGTCGTGGATTCTTTGACTGTGAAGGTTGTGATAATACCAGTTGGAGACGTCAACGTATATGTCGTAGGATTGACTTTGAATAAAGTATCATATAAGCCACTAGGTGATGTATACTTTCCATCTGTTGGGTTGGTAAATGCATGCGTCGTGCCGTCCTCATCTTTATACTGAATATCCAAGCCATTTTTATCGATAATAAAGAGTTTTTGATCACCGGTAAATGTCCACCCATATCCAAATGCTGATTTTTCGAAATCTTTACTATTATACGTACGAATAAAGTCTAATCCAAAGTTAGCGTAATTTAGTAATGAAAAGTCTTGATATTGAAGGACGTTATTTAACGTACCTAAATTTACATATTGCGTGCCTTCTATTAAAGGATGGCTTGTGTAATCCCAATAGTCTTCTAATCCTAATCGACTCGGTGTTTTATACGTAATAACTAATTTCGGCTTATATTGTGTAGCAGTTGAATACGCACTACTTGCGAATTTTTTATAAACCCTTGTTGATTCGGCAGTACTTTTTAATAAGACTCCGTAATTACTAGAGGGTGTACTAACCCATTTTTTTACTGAATCTAATGGGATTTTCCACTGTGTTAAGCCATCTGCAATATTAGTGGGTACTGCTGTTATGCTTGAAACTGTACTTAATGCCGTAAAAGAGTAATCGCCTCCTGCTGTTGACCATTTTGTGTAGGGATTATTATCACGGTAGGTCCATGAGGCTTCATTTTCTTTCCAAGGGTTTGTAAGAGCGTGTGCACTAATGCCTATACCCGTTGTAGCATTATTAGTAGATGTTAAGTGCAAATTCAAATCAGCGGATAATATATTTGCAGCGGCTGGGATACTAGTGAGGTTAAACTTTAATAAACTACGCACTATGTTTCCGTCTGTCGCTGTTCCGATACCTAATTCAAAATCATTTCCGCCGGTCGTAGTAGGGGAATTACTACGAATCGTTGTATCATCTACTGCTGTGTCTATTTCTGTTGCGCCCTGAATACGTACAAGCATAGGATCAATGACAATGGGATACTGACGTTCACTCGAAGCTAACCAGTCCTGGTTAGGAATTAAGTCAATGAAAAGTTGACCATTTTCTTCACGAGTATTAATTTGGATGTCATAAGATTTTGCTTCTTCCGGAACCGAAATGATTCCTTCAGCTGCCTTAAAATGTACGGGCTGATAAGCATCATACATAAACGGTGCTTCAATCATATAGACAGTATTTTTAGTTTCAGGATCATATAAATAAACGGTATTATTTATTTCTTCATAAGATAATCCTTTTAGATCTAATGTATAAGTGAATTTTTCAGGTAGCCCATTTTGAGGATACGATTCTAAAATAATATCTTCTTTAATATAGTTCTCACCAATTGTATAGATAGCTGAAATATCTTCGAAGATTTCAGGGTAAGAAACTTGGTTATTATTTACTTCACCTATAGAAGGTTGTAAATATTCTACTGTATCATTCACTACCTCAGCCAAATGTAAATTTATTTGATAGGCATCTTCAATCAATTGTATACCTGTTGATTGAGTAGTTAATTTTTCATCAAATTCAACGGTAAATACATTATCTCTATTTTTGATTTTTCCTTCTTTGTCAGGCACTAAGTCGTTCCTGATCTCTTTCCATTGTCCCCCGTTATCTTGATAATGTTGAGGCGTTTGGGTGATTTCCGTTGACAATGTACCATCTAAATTATCAAATGTTTTGGAAAGTGCTGTTCTCTCTTCTATTAATTCAACACGATCCTTATTCTTTTCTTTTTTTCCTTGGAAATCATCCTTCTTTTTTGCTTCCACAAAATTGCCGAATGGAATAAATGCGACTAGCATACAAAGAACAATTAAAATTTTTAGAGATTTCTTGAACATATTTTGCTCCTCTTTATTATTTAAATTTGATTTTACAATCTGAATTATTATATATTTTTGATTTTTTAATTCATATGGTGCTATAATACCTTTTTTTTCTAGTTGCCGATTTTTAAATTTATAGTTCTTTGTTCTTATTTAATGTATTGATTTATTTAAGGGGGTTTTTTAAGGAAATTATTAGTTTTAACTTTATAATTAACTCTAAAATCCATTACTATGATTAGATTCGGATTATATTAATTGCAGAAACGTGTGTTCTGTTTAGTGAAGTTAAAATTCTATTTATTCCTGCTCAAAGCAGGAAAATAGGGGTACCTAAGATGTGAAAGTAAGTGATGATCCTGTTTACTGAGCGATGATTAGAATATTAAAAGAACTGTACAAATAGGGTGGGACTAGTGGAATGATGAAGCAACCTTTGTCGCAGATCAGGTCACAACTTAGTAGGGGGACGGAAACGATGCGCTCATTGAAGGGCCTATATAGGAAATAACGGATAATTTAACTGAACCTATCACAAAAATAGGTTTTTATATTATAAAATAAAGAATCGAAAAAATTCAGATAAATGCGGGATATGATTTGCCAAGTATTCAGGATACTATATACCCTAGGCTTAAGAGTAATCTGATCGAGAAAGATTTGGAAGAAGTGTACCCCCAGTGATGAATGAGATAGAATGGGCAAAGGTTAAATCTAAAGGCACTTTGTAGCAATTAACATTACTAGTTTTCATCAAAACCTTACAGAAGCTTAGTTTTTTTACGTATTGTCGACGTTCGGGAAACGCTTGTTATACATATTGCGCAAATAACGAACCAATCCGTTTTAAAATTTAAACAATATGTAAATAAGGGGGGGTATTAAATATGTCTAAAGGTGTTATTGCTATAGTAGCCATAGTTTCTTTTGTAATATGGATTGCAGTTTCCCGAGAGGCTGTAAAACCTTCGAAAGAGATACATTGGCGAAAAATGATAACCTTCCTGTTTGCAGGTTCTTTATCGGCATTAGTTATAACCATTTCCCTTTTTTAAAGCCTACCTTTTTAATTCCATTAATAGGCGTAATTTCAAAGGAATTGGCGCTCCTTTTCCGTTTTAGGGTCATATAGTTGAATAAAAAATGAAACTTTCCCTATGTTAAAACCGAAATGAAAAAGACTGTAGGCAAATTTATTTGAATTTGCCTACAATCTGATGCTACAGAAGTAATATTTTTTAATATGGCTAAGAAACTATTATAACTCAATAAAGCCAGCGGAAATTAAGTTATTTAAGTATAATTCGAAATCTGCATTTCCTTCTACGCATTGTTCCTCTTTAATGCCGTAATACACTTTTAATTCACTAGATAACTTTTTGCATTCACCTTGTTGTTGATGGAAACTAACATGCTCTCCATCTTCACTTTCAAGTACTACAATAATAAGTCTGCCACTGGCTACATTGTCGTTTCTTTTTTCAATATGGTAATGGGTAGCATTAGGGTCTAAAGAATTCAAGACACCTTGCTCTATCATATCTTTGTACATCGCCATTATTTCTTTTTGCGATTGTAATTCTTTTTCACTAAATAATTGCTTTAAAATAACTTCGTCATTTATAAAGTAAGCTTTTACAAACTTATGATAATCAACATAAGGATCATTTCTGTATGCGTCATCAAGTTGTGAGATGTCCACTTCTATTGCTTTATATTTTTCTTTTAAAATTTCATCTACATAGCTTATTGAAAACTGTTTAGGTAAGTTTAGTTTTTTATAAGCATCAATTATTTCTTTTTTAATTTTTTCTCAATCCTTTATTAATAAGAATAGAAAGAATGGCTTTGATTTGTTGCAGGTTTTTTTGAGTCATGGTCAAACGTATGCCAATGAGGAAGATAATCTGGATATTTTCCGTGTGGATCATCATGATAAGGGCGCTTACCTGTTGCTGTTAAAGGTAGTAAAGCGGCATGTCCTGATGAGATTGACCATACATTTTGACTTTTCTTGATTCTGTCAACTGCTTGTTGTTCAGTTAGCCCCTGATTACCAATATATACTTTTTTATTTTGGATTAGAGCTGGATAATGATTATATTTTTGTTTTTTAAATTTTTCCGCGACTTCTGGAGCATAAGTATAAATAATACCACCTAAAGTAAATGCTAGACCTATTGCCACTAGGTGGGCTAATAATGTTTCCCCTATAATTACGCCTACAGGCAATAACCAAAGTACCGATGCTTTAAACTCATCTGTATTAACATCATATTCATCGCCTGTTTCTAAATCGATAAACGTTGCTTCAATCTTATCTTCTGTAAGTGTTTCAACTAATACTTTATAGTCTGTGTTATTTACACCAGTTTTCTTTGATTTTTCATTAGTATTAAGAGTGATTTCTTGGGTTTCTTTGTCAAACTTTAAAATCCCTTTAATTCCCTCTTGCTCAAATTTCAATTGAATTTTCTTGTCGTTATTTACTAAAATCCTCACTTCATTATCTGTGTCTTGTGATTTAGCAAATGAGACATTTTGAGAACTTATAGTGAAAATTAATGTAAGGCATAGTAATAGTGCGAAATATTTTTTTATTGTATGTTTCATGGTCAAGTATAAACTCCCTTAATGTTATTTAATAATGATTAAACCTTCCCCAAATGTCTCGTCTTTACCTTTTTTTCCGAGATCGTAGGACCAATCCTTTAAAATTCTATAAATTTGGGAATGAATGTCTTCTCTTTTCTTTATTCCAAATCTCTCGCTATTTTGTAGGATAAGTGAAACAATACCTGTAACATGTGGGGTTGCAAAAGACGTACCACTATTAAAGCCGTAATTATTATTGGGTCTTAGAATGGGGATATCTACACCTGGTGCGACAAAGTCAATTTTGCCTTTTGAAGCAAAGGAGGCGATTTTATTATCTCTGTCAACTGCTGATATAGAGAAGACGTTGTCATATGTAGCAGGGAAATCAACCTCACCACCAAATCTATTGCCAGCTGATGCTATAACAATAATACCGTTGTTTGTTGCTTCCTTAATCGTCTTTTCTAACAAAGGTTTATCTTTAGATATACCAAAGCTTAAATTAATAATATCTACTTCATTTTCAATAGACCATTTAATGCCTTTCACAATACTTTCTAAAGTTCCATTACCCTCATTATCTAGGACTTTTGCTGAGTATAACTCTACATTAGGAGAGACACCCATTAATCCTTTTTCATTATTTTGTGCAGCAATAATACCTGCAACAGCCGTCCCATGACCTAATATATCATTAGTTGGTTCCCCGGAATTAATAGCATTGAATTCTGCTTTAACTAAACCTTTTAATGCAGTATGTTCTTTATCAACCCCACTATCTAATATAGAAATCTTAACTTTTTTGACATTATTACTCTGATTGATATTTTTATTCCATAATAACGGGGCATTGATTGTGTCTAATCCCCAGTTTAATTCAGTAGAATAACGTGTATTACCTTCTGTTTCATTAACAAAATGGTATATAGAAAAAACTAGTATTAATATAATAGGTATAGGGAAGAGTAATCTTTTTTTTATTTTAAACACCACTTTTAGTATACGTAAATAATTCATCTGGCCAGATGTTTATTATTATAAAATTATAAATTTGTAAAAAGGTCAAAAATGGATATTTAAACCAATTATTAGTATATTTAACCTATATACATCGTATATGCAGAAAATATGGTTATAAATAAATAATATGTTATTTATTAACAGTAATTTTTGCCTTTTTCTATAGAATCTATATGTTTTTAAATATCTGTAATTGCCAAATACATCACACCTTCTTAGGGTGTGAAGGACTTTAGCGCCCCCTGCTGGAGAGCCTTTCGTCGCTACACGACGTAATAATAACTGATAGGGGTTGTAGCCTTGAAGTCGATAGCTCTCTAGTCTGCATTGTAATCTTTTGATATTATAGTATGCTGTTTATGATATTCATGAAAGGAGTTTACATATAATGAAAAACTATGTATTAGGGCTTGTAGCTGCTGTTCTATTAGTATGTAACTTGAGTTTTGGCACAACAGCTTCTGCCAATCAAGTATTTACGGATGTTCCTGCAACACACCCTAACTACCATGACACTCTGTATCTGCTTGATAAAGGCGTTATTTCAGTGAATAAGAAAGCGTATGGCATTAAAGATATTGTGACTCGTGAGGAAGTAGCAGTAATGGTTGCGAAAGCGAGAAATTTAGACGGTACTCCCCGTGCAACCAAATTTAAAGATGTGCCGAAGTCTCATCCGAATAGCGGCTATATCCAGTCTGCTGTAGAGGCGGGTATTATAAATGGCTATGAAGACGGTACATTCCGACCTACTGTAAAAGTGACACGTGGCCATATGGCGGCATTCATTGCCAGAGGGTTCACTTTGCCACAAGGCACAAAAACGTTTAAAGATGTAAAAGTCGGTGCTACATCTTATACAGCTGTCAGCCAATTAGCTGCTGCTAATATTACAACAGGCTATCCGGACGGTACATTCCGACCTCAAAATAACCTAACAAGAGGGCATATTTCGGCTTTCCTGGCTCGCGCAATGAAATATCAGGAATCGCTAACTTCGATGCCGAATGGAATGATGGTTCATTTTATTGATGTAGGGCAGGGGGACTCGATTTTTATTAAAGCTCCCGGTGGTAAAACGATGCTGATCGATGGCGGGGCAAAGAGTGCAGGCGATACAGTCGTAGCCTATTTAAAATCTTTACATGTTTCTAAATTGGACTACGTAGTAGCCACACATCCTGATGCCGATCATATAGGTGGGCTGATCGATGTCGTTGAAAATTTCAAAATCGGTGAGTTTATCGATAGCGGCAAAACGCATACTTCGGCTACGTATGAGCAATTAATGACGGCTCTTGTGAACTATCAGGTTCCGTATTCAGTAGCTAAAATAGGGGATGTAATAGCACTGGACGGTAAATTAAAAACACAGGTTTTATCTGTGAATGCAGCTGCTGCAGATAATAACGACGCTTCGATTGTTTTAAAAGTTACTTACAATAAAGTATCCTTCCTGCTGACAGGGGATGCCGGTTCCGAGATCGAAAAACTGTTTGCAGCGAAATATGATGTGAAGTCAACTATTTTAAAGGCGGGACATCATGGATCTAGCACAAGCAGCTCATCCGAGTTCTTGCAAAAAGTGCAGCCTGCAGCCGTTATTTTAAGTTACGGCAAAGACAATGATTATGGTCACCCACACAAAGAAGTACTGGTCAATATTAAGCAAATTGGCGCGAAAGCCTATTCTACGGCTGAGGAGGGAACAATTATTGTCCAGACAGACGGCAATATCCATTCAGTTTCAGCGAAAGAATTTGGAGTACCAGGTACTACGCCAACACCTACTCCGAAGCCACCTGCACCATCAGGAGATGTGAATTCGGGAACATATGTCATTCCAGGTGCCCCGACTACTTTCAAAAACTGTGATGCAATGCGTGTGTATTATCCAAAAGGTGTCCGTTCCTCTCATCCGGCATATGCTCCTGCACGTGACGGTGATAAAGACGGCTGGGCATGTGAAATCTAATGGGAAAAGCAACTCTTGTGAACAAGAGTTGCTATTTTTATTTACAAGGGTTCCACCAACAAAGTGCGAATTTACAGCGTAAAGAATACGAATAAAAATGAGTGTATGTATCAATAGGATTGAATGTTCTATCTAAAGAACTTGATGATTAATATAATAACTTGTGAAGGCTTTTTAAATGCTATTTTCATGAATTTTTTCAAATTATCCGGATAGTTCCTTTATCTGATTAAGCTTATAGTTCATCACATTTTGAAAAATAAAAAAATGCCCATCTATATGATGGACTTGGTTATAATAGTAAATGACTGTGACGTGCCTCTCTGGAAAGGAGAGGATGCGAATGACGAAATATACTCGTTTGCCATCACAAGCAACACTGGACCGTATGCAGCGTGAGGCCGAAATCAAGGCAATTCGCGGACAAACGTTTAAAACGTACTGCGAAGGACTCCAAACGATTACTCCATTAATCCGATGGGTAGTTAGTGGTGTCGTTGCAATCATAATTATGTTTATTTAATATATGCATCAATAGGTGTACCGTTCTCTCTACATGCAATCGTTGTTCCTAGCTTCGATTGTTAAGTCACAGTCAATTACTACAAGAGAGAGCATAATGTATGGAGTTTCAAAAGTAGGTCATTGCTATTAAAAAAATGTATTAATGAACACAGAAAAAAGCACCGAGTTCCTAGGCTCGGTGCTTTTTCCATTTCTATTGTGTTATTGCTTAAAATTCAAAACTTGTGCTTTCTCTTTCCTAGAGAGAATGCGACGATGATAACTCATGCTGGACCGCATGCATTTTCTAATATGTGTTACTAATAAACAGTATATACCCAATCTCATAAAATAGTAAGTAAAAAGTGCAAATTTGATACAATTTGATTCATTTTCATTCATTTAGTGTCAAAAACAAAGTATTTGCTTCATTTTCCTTAGTTTACCTAATTAAGTCTTTTTACAATTTAAATAAACTTGATTTTAGTTATCAAGGTCGTTTGGCAAATTTTAGTATAACGTTGTAAATCCGATTTTTCTGACGCTATCCATAATAGTAAAAGCAACTCTTGGTCAGAGAGTTGCTTTTTTGCTTATATAGCCCGCCCACAAGCGGTACATACCACTTGCTTCGGAGTTTTACCGGCCATTTTTAAAATGGCATTGGCAATACCGTCAGCCAGTTTCTCAAAATGCATATCGAAAAGCTCATTATCGTTGCTGTTATCGATAAAACCGACTTCTACTAAAACAGCGGCTGCTCTTGTATTTTTCAATACATAATAATCAGCCTGTTTAACCCCTCTATTTGTAAAACCCGCTGTAACCAGTGCATTTTGGATATCGGTTGCCAGCGTATTGCCTTTTCTCGTCTAGTCAGCCAGCGAATAGATGAATACCTCCGCACCGTTTGCCTGTTCGGGTTTAAAGGCGTTGCGGTGAAATGAGATGAAATAATCATATTGCTAGGTTCGTTCCAAATTCACACGCTACTGCAAGGGTAAATTGGTATGTTGAAACAGTGAGCGCAAGCGAGAGCTTTATGAACAAGAATTTAATGAGGAAGGTGTATTCTAGGAAGTTTTTAGAAGTTATTAAAAGGTATCTTAAATAATAATTTTCTAAATGATAAAACTAAATTATAGATTTCTATAATTAAATTTAAAGTACATTTTACGAGGAAATTATGAATTAAAAGTTTAAAAGTGAACAAAACCCTGAATATTAGTAATTTCATATTGTATAATGTATATATTCTTCCTTAATTTGATATATCAATATGGGGAGGGGTAGTAATACGATTACCTTGCTTTTAGATATCTTCTGAGAGGAGGTGATGACCTTGAGATTATTAGGTAGTTCCATTTTTATGTTTTGTCTTATTTTACTCTTTATGAATTCCTTCATAATGGCTTTTATAGCTAACTTTTATAGGACTTCATTTGCTATTGAAGTGTATGTAGAAGAATCGAAATCGGGAAAAGGGAAAGGTAAGTTTAAATTTAAATGGAAAAGAGATAGGTCCGGTAAATCAAACCGAACCTAAGAAAGACAGGGTCAGAGTATTAACAGCTATTAGGTGTCCTACCACCTAATAGCTGTTTTGTATTATTAGTTTAATAAATAATACAAAAATACATAAAACCCTTACACAAGATTATAACATAACAAAGTTGTTATTTTGTTTTATGATGAGCTAAAAAAGCGAAATATTGTTAAGTAAATTTGGAAGCTAAATCCTAATGAACATTGAAAAGCCTTATGTAGCAAGGACTTGTGGGAGTTTATTTAAATAAATATAAAAACAAATGTTTATTTGCTTCATTTAGATAAGGTTTAAAACAACAATATTGTTATCGGTAAGGGTATGTTTTAACTAACAAAAAGTTTTATAGATCAATGTTTTTTATCTTAAACAGGTAATTTAGCTAATAAAATCAATATAACTTAATACGGATATATAAGGTTAAATTTATAAAATGATAAGGATTATCCCTTAAAATCCCTATGTAACAAGGATTTGGTTAAATTTATTTAAATAAATATAAAACAAATGTTTACTTGCTTCACTTAGGTAAGGTCTAAAATAACCGAAATCTTTCTAGAACGATGTTTTTAAAAAAATAGGTAATTTAATTAATAAAAAATATAAAAAACTTGCCTATTCATATGTTGATTAGATATTTAGAAATGGATTTCGTGAATATTGTATAGAGATGTAATAAGAAACAAAGTATGACGCACTAATCAGTCGCTTTAGCAAGTGGTAGTCGGGGCAGTTCGTCAGGAGGTTGGCCAGCAGGTCGATGTATATTTTGACTACGACTGCTGGCAATCATCTCATGCCATAAAAAACCTAGAACAGAAAAGAATAGAATAGAAAATTTTAGCGTAGAATCGAATAAAATAGAGTGTGGGAGAATGTGTTAGAAATGAATGGAGTGAAAGATAAGTAATGGAGAGGTTGCATGGTAATCCTCTTTAGGCATTATTAGCGGAAATTAACCAATTAAATTTGTTTCAAAAAAGGGACACAGAGTTGATGAAAAAGGCGTTAACAGAGATCCAGGCAACGCTTGAAAAAACGTTAGCAACGATTGATGTTGTGTTGCATCCACAATTATACGAGCAATTAGAACAGGTGATTCAGGAGCCGAAATTACAGGCACCAACTGTTTCATTTGAGCGCTTGGCCAAACATTTACCTGCCATCACTTATGTAAAGGAGCCTAAAGTGGCAATTGAAGTTTTTGATGCAAGATATAACGGCTTTGAAATTGCCAAGTATGACAGGCAGACGAAACTGTTAATAGATGAACGAGGCGAGGCGATTAGCGGGGAAATGCTGAAGGACAAGTATATTTTACTCATGAATGTGATTGACCGGCAGCCAACAACAGCGATGATGTATGAAAGCTTTTCAGAACAGTTCGCCTTGCGTGAAGTGCACGTACCAAAGCCTATGTTTGAGCTGTATCATAAGAAAACGAATGAGCCGATTATTGGATTTAGTGAAGTGAAGGAGGCAAAAGCGTCATTTCTTCATGCAGCAGGATCTGAAAATCATACGGTGAAAGCTTATATTTACGGGAAGGATGAATTACAGCATTTTAAGCCGGTGTTGGATGGCGAGAAAGAAATAATAGAACGTGTTCAAGGTAAGGATGTTTTAATTAAAGACGATATTAAAATGAAGCATTCGAAGACAACAAGCCGTGAAATATTTTAATTTTGAACAGGCGCTATTTAAAGTTTTTATAAGTAACGCCTGTTTAATTAAAATTGTTAATGTGAACTTATTTATTTTTATCGTTATTTTTTTCATTTTTCTTTAACGATTTTTTAATACATTTTAAGTCTTCCTGAATAGATCCAAATTTTATTAAGGACCGGATATTCGGTTTTTCATATTTGATAATGTTTATTAGAGAGTCGTCTATTTTGATTATTTGGTTAAAAATGTTTTCTTGCATCTCTTCACTAATTGAGTTTGATGTAAGTAATTCGAATAATTTCTCTTTAGAATTATTTAAGCTTTCAATGATTTTTTCGTCAGTTTCATTCTTGATAGTTAATTCTTGTACTTTTGGCTCAGACATTTCATTCAACTCCTTTGTTTACATACTATATTTTTGTTTAAAATCTTTTAACTTCAAAACGACTCTAGATTCACTATTATCAATGAATATAGCTGGATTAACGCCACAAATCATCCCCAGCATTTTAGGAGTTAGATAAAGGTTATATTGTTCGGCGATTTTTATAGGAATCTCATGACCCTTTAAAATACCTTCATCAATTAACAGTTCTAGTGACTGTTTAAATGCGACGGGCACTGTAGTTTTAGTTTCTAAATCAAATGGTTCTGGATTTTTCCATTTTCTATAATGCATTTGTTTATATAGTTTCACTTCCTGGTCACTATTAATCAAATGAAGATCACGCGCACGTTTAATCATGGCTGCCATAGAAACATTCCATTTTCTTTTTAAACTATAGTAAGTATCAATTTCATCGGTAATTCTACTGGCTAGTTCTGCACCGAAAGTTTCTTCTGGTAATAAGAAGATAGAGGCTAGTTTGTTTGCTTCATCTTCCATGATTTTATATTCATCCTTATCTAATTCTTGGGGATTGATATTTTGATGTAATACCCAATGAGCCATTTCGTGTGCGATGCTAAATTGTTGCCTGTAAAATGAGCGTGATTCACCTGTTCCAGTTACAATTACAAAATATTGAGCAGCCTCCCCTGAGTCATTTTCAATAATATTCATACTGCTAAAAGCATCTACTTTACTTTCATCATAATCCATACTAATAACAGTAAAGCCCATGAGTTCAGCAATTTCAATAATGTCGGGGATAGGACCATTATCCAATCCAACATATTCCCGCATTTGTCTTGCGATTTTGTTGTAATCCGTTAATGTTTCATATTTTATTCGTTCATCTAAGGGAGGGAAATCAATATATTGTTCTAAAAAATCCCGTACAATTACTGAATATCTCAGAGCAATTGATGCTGGGTCCTTTGATTTCTGTGTTGCAGTAAGCCTAGAACGGAAGAAAGTTCCTTCACTTTGAATTTTAAATGTGTCCTCAGTGTAAAAAAACTCTCTAGGGTATCCTAGGATAGTAGTTAATTGCAAAGATTTTTCAAAGCTAGGGTCAATGTTTTGATTCTCATACTTTGAAATCATTTGCTTAGTGACATTTAACTTCTCGCCTAATTCGGTAATCGTTAACTTATTATAAAGTCGAGCTTCCTTTAGTCGTTGTCCATTAAATATCTTATTCATAATTCTATCTCCAAACTATTTAATAAATTTTTTGATTTTTACGATTTGCTTTTTGCTGTTAATAGGAGCCTCTTTTTCTTGTTTCTCATTCTCGATATTATCTGCTGTTAAAGTAAATGTATAGTTACGGTCGATGAGGTGAGTATAATCTTGTTGCCAAATAGCTTGATGTTTATTGTTAAATACATAAGCTTTTACAGTACTAATTACAGTCTTATTAAATGCAAATACAACTACCTTTGAAGGCTCTTTTTCTAGCATACTAACAATTTTACGTGCCTCTTCTTCTAAAACAGCTTCTTTTAATTCAGAATTTTTTTCTACGTTTAAGGGTAGTTCTAATTGTTCTACTAGGGGTTTATGATTTTTAAAATGCTTGTTAAAGAAATTAAGTAATTTTAAATAATGATTACATTTACCTTTTTTAAGAATATTTTTGAGGTTTTGATGGCTGAAGAAAACATATACAGAATTATCTTCTCCTACGATAAATATCGCTTGCCATAAGTTTCCACGCTGGATTTTTCCGAATCTTAATTTATATTTTTTTGCTACTTTTACTAGAGAATTATAACGATTATCCCACTTAGCTTTAGTAATACTATTTTCTACACCGTCGCCATCGGTATTATTAATGGCTTCCCTTAAAAGAGTTTGCAAATCGGGGTCCTCATAAACTAACATGTTAACAATATCCTTTAATTCAGCGTTTTTTAAACTTATCATTTATACCCTCCCGAAAACATATAATATTTTAGAAAATAATTCAAATAAGTAAACCTGGTTAGAGATTATCATATATTATATTTTTTGGCAATATTATGTTTTTTATAAATGATGGAAGTGCCAGGTATAAATTTTGTTTTTATTGCCAGCACTACCCCTTCATCACAAGCAAAATACTCTTTATGTGAAGGGGTACGTGTCGCTTTGGCATTAAAAGCTCCGATACTCACTCGTTGTAAGTGTCTAACAGTGAGTAGATTCCTGTAACGTTTACGGTAAGGTCGCCATATCAAACGAAGTGAAGGTCAAAATCAAATACAAAAGGCAATCGGAAGGGAATGCAGTTGTATTCCTTTTCGATTGTGAGCATTTTTTCGATTTCTTTCGCTATACGCCCAAGCAGGAAAATCATTTGCCTGGGCTTTGCCATTTGCGTTCAACTACCGGCAATCAACGTGGCAGATTCTGCCTACCACACTGAGTTTTTAATGGTGACGAATTTTCGAAGGTTGTAGGTCGAATGGGTTTAGGCATATCTCATTTTTAAAATTTGTATTGATAAGGAAATCTGAAAAAGATTCAAGATTTTTATAGTTTCTAAAGATAAAGAATTGATACGTTGGTATTCCGATTATTGTATACTGTAAGTAGGCTGTTATTTTAAGTGAAGAGCCTATTGTAATTTGGTAAATACAATTCTCCTCATTCTATTTTGTGTTTAATTGAGGAGGGAATGGAATGTCATCTTTGTATAGTTTAGTCTTTCTTGTTTTTCTAATTATTTCATTTTATATTGTTCGTATTTTTAGAAGATATCCTGTAAAAATTAGTAGCCATATGAAAGGGGTTTTTAAGTTGGAGATCCGAGTTCATACAATAAAAAAATGACCTAGCTAAACTTAGCTAGGTTCAATACGTGTAAGAGGATGAATGTATTTACCTTTAAGCTGATTGGTGCGGGAACACCAATCAGCTTTTTATATTTTAATTATATAAATACATAAACGACTCTTAATTATGTTATACCACTTTGAATTGACTGAGTCGACCTTTAGATATTGTTATTCCTTGTTATTGTTGTTATTTTATTTTTAATTTGCATGTATTTTTGACTAAGCATTCACAATAACGAATGGTAATATAAGTAGTTCATGGAGTGATTGTTCTTGCAATTACGCGATATGTGTTCAATTCTAAGCATTGCAAACCTGTATTTTTCTGATGGTATGTAATATAAATACATAAAATATATAGAAAAGGAATGTAGTTTTATTTAATTATTGTTATCAATATTGTTATTTTTTATGTGTTTTATATAGGGCATCACGTACTAACTATTCGCTTTAGCGAGTGGTAGTGCCAGCAAGTCGCTATGTGTTTTGACAGCGATTTGATGGCAATCATGTGATGACTTTTAAATAGGAGATATCAGAAGGTAGAGAAGAAGAGCACGCCCGACTGACTAGCCGGACCTTCAGTCCGGATCAGCGGAGCGCCGAACTGAAGGGGAGGGGGAAGGTTTTCAGCGGTCTTGAGTTCAGATTTGTAGCAGATACCTGATTCGCGAGTAGTTTTTATGATTTTTTGATTGTTCAAAGTGAGTTCGATATTGCATCGGGTTAAGAACATAAGAATGCACCACTATTGCCATATTTTTTACCAGTGATTGTCATTAGGTTTACACTGCTAAAGATTTTGAGAGATTAAAAAGTCTAATACCTATACATTTTTACCGAGGAATTAGACTCATGATTTTCCATAATTGCGCTCTTTAACAGAAGAAACAATTTGAAGATAACCAAAAAGAATGTTCTTTCGTTAATTTAGTTTGCCTCAAAGTTCTAGGGGGCTTACTCACCTACCATACCGTCGTTATCACGATCGTCCATATATGGGTACAACCAATGATCACTCATTATGGGCATACTATAACCTGCTGCTTTTGCTTCTTTAATCGTCACCTGTCCATTACCGTTTGTATCAACGTTGGAAACATCATTGTTT
>JABUKB010000012.1 GCA_014595895.1 Lysinibacillus odysseyi
CCGGGGTGCTTTTCACCTTTCCCTCACGGTACTGGTTCACTATCGGTCACTAGGTAGTATTTAGCCTTGGGAGATGGTCCTCCCGGATTCCGACGGAATTTCACGTGTTCCGCCGTACTCAGGATCCACTCTGGAGGGAATGACCTTTTGGCTACAGGGCTTTTACCTTGTCTCGCGGACCTTTCCAAGTCGCTTCGCCTAAATCATTCCTTTGTAACTCCGTATAGAGTGTCCTACAACCCCAAAGAGCAAGCTCTTTGGTTTGGGCTCTTCCCGTTTCGCTCGCCGCTACTCAGGGAATCGAATTTTCTTTCTGTTCCTGCAGGTACTTAGATGTTTCAGTTCCCTGCGTCTGTCTCCAGTACGCTATGAATTCACGTACAGGTACTATCCGATTAAAGATAGTGGGTTCCCCCATTCGGAAATCCCCGGATCAAAGCTTACTTACAGCTCCCCGAGGCATATCGGTGTTAGTGCCGTCCTTCATCGACTCCTAGTGCCAAGGCATCCACCGTGCGCCCTTATTAACTTAACCAATAAGTTAATGCTTACACAGAAAGTGTAAGACTTCGGTTACACGTCAATTGCTTGACTTGTTTGTGATCTATTTACTAATAGAAATTTGTGTTTTGCTTTCAATGTCGTTTTATCCAGTTTTCAAAGAACAAACACCCCAATCATCTATCCCACCTTCGGCGGCTGGCTCCAAAAGGTTACCTCACCGACTTCGGGTGTTACAAACTCTCGTGGTGTGACGGGCGGTGTGTACAAGGCCCGGGAACGTATTCACCGCGGCATGCTGATCCGCGATTACTAGCGATTCCGGCTTCATGCAGGCGAGTTGCAGCCTGCAATCCGAACTGAGAACGGTTTTATCGGATTAGCTCCCCCTCGCGGGTTGGCAACCGTTTGTACCGTCCATTGTAGCACGTGTGTAGCCCAGGTCATAAGGGGCATGATGATTTGACGTCATCCCCACCTTCCTCCGGTTTGTCACCGGCAGTCTCCTTAGAGTGCCCAACCAAATGATGGCAACTAAGAACAAGGGTTGCGCTCGTTGCGGGACTTAACCCAACATCTCACGACACGAGCTGACGACAACCATGCACCACCTGTCACCGTTGTCCCCGAAGGGAAAACTGTATCTCTACAGTGGTCAATGGGATGTCAAGACCTGGTAAGGTTCTTCGCGTTGCTTCGAATTAAACCACATGCTCCACCGCTTGTGCGGGCCCCCGTCAATTCCTTTGAGTTTCAGTCTTGCGACCGTACTCCCCAGGCGGAGTGCTTAATGCGTTAGCTGCAGCACTGAGGGGCGGAAACCCCCCAACACTTAGCACTCATCGTTTACGGCGTGGACTACCAGGGTATCTAATCCTGTTTGCTCCCCACGCTTTCGCGCCTCAGTGTCAGTTACAGACCAGACAGTCGCCTTCGCCACTGGTGTTCCTCCAAATCTCTACGCATTTCACCGCTACACTTGGAATTCCACTATCCTCTTCTGCACTCAAGTCCCCCAGTTTCCAATGACCCTCCACGGTTGAGCCGTGGGCTTTCACATCAGACTTAAAGGACCACCTGCGCGCGCTTTACGCCCAATAATTCCGGACAACGCTTGCCACCTACGTATTACCGCGGCTGCTGGCACGTAGTTAGCCGTGGCTTTCTAATAAGGTACCGTCAAGGTACAGCCAGTTACTACTGTACTTGTTCTTCCCTTACAACAGAGTTTTACGAACCGAAATCCTTCTTCACTCACGCGGCGTTGCTCCATCAGACTTTCGTCCATTGTGGAAGATTCCCTACTGCTGCCTCCCGTAGGAGTCTGGGCCGTGTCTCAGTCCCAGTGTGGCCGATCACCCTCTCAGGTCGGCTATGCATCGTGGCCTTGGTGAGCCGTTACCTCACCAACTAGCTAATGCAGCGCGGGTCCATCTTATAGTGATAGCAGAACCAGCTCGACTTGCATGTATTAGGCACGCCGCCAGCGTTCGTCCTGAGCCAGGATCAAACTCTCCATAAAAGTAGTTTGAAAGCTCATTTGCTTTGCTAGCGCTTCAACCAAAGTTGAAGTCTTTAAGTGTTTGAGTTCATCACTCAAACTTGTATAATTAACGTTTACTTGTTCAGTTTTCAAAGTTCATGTTGTTCATTTGTAGCGAACTTTTATATCATAACATGTATCAAATTTCGCGTCAACAAATTTTTTAATTTTGTTTTATCGCTGTTTTCCAACAGCAACTTTTATATCATATCATCTTTGTTTGATTGTTGTCAACTATTTTTGATAAGTTTTTTAGCGTCGCCTTAGCGACTTTATATAATATAACATCTTACAGTAGATATAGCAATACATTTTTAAAATTTATCTTAAAAAACTTATAAAAACAACCGTCAATACACCTGGGAACCCCAGCAATGTCACCATTGCAATAGAGAAAGCATTGATATAGATTGTTGTTCCATACGTAGTTAAAACAATTTGTACTATATATAGAAGAAACACACCCAGAACTAATTGCATACTCATTCTTTGAAATACTTTACGCATGTTTTCCCTTTTTATGAGACAAACAAAAAGCAGCAGTAAACTACCGATGATCCAAATCACCTACCATACCCCTTTCATCATAAGCAGGATATGCAATAGTTACTGCTGTTTATTCATCTAATAATGACTTTGCGAATACGAGCTTCTTTATATAAGTAAAAATGAACACTTTCTATAGCTTTGCGTTGTGCTAGCACTTCTGGATGAAGATTGTGATCATCTACAAGGCCCTCGAACACTTTTGCCGATTGCAAATCTGCCTTTGTTTCCTTGATTAAATTCACTAGCTTCTCGTCAAATTCTTTTTTTAACTTCCCTTTTCGCGAAAAGAACATTCCCATCATCTCACTTTACAATTCGCGTCTACCCTCTAACGCTTTTGATAATGTTACTTCGTCTGCATATTCTAAATCGCCACCGACAGGCAAACCATGGGCAATTCTTGTTGTACGGATACCCGAAGGTTTTACTAAGCGGGAAATATACATCGCTGTCGCTTCCCCTTCAATCGTTGGGTTAGTTGCCAGGATTAACTCTTGTACGCGCTCATCATGTAACCTCGTTAGTAAACCCGCTACGTTGATATCTTCCGGACCGATTCCATCCATTGGTGAAATAGCACCATGCAATACATGATAAAGACCATTGTAATCACGCATTTTCTCCATAGCGATGACATCTTTCGGGTCTTGCACTACACAAATCATTGATGGGTCCCGTTGTTGATCAGAACAAATATGACAAGGGTCGATATCCGTGATATGACCGCATGTCGAGCAGTACATTAAATTACGCTTAGCATCAATTAAAGCTTTGGCGAACGTTGATACATTATCTTCTTTCATCGTTAACACGAAAAATGCCAGTCGAGCCGCAGTTTTCGGCCCAATACCTGGCAACTTCATAAAACTATCTATTAGTTTTGATATTGGTTCAGGATAGTGCATACCCTACCTCCTAGAATGGAAGGTTTAAGCCTTGCGTGAATTTGCCCATTGTAGAGTTTGTTGTTTCTTCTACTTTTTTCAGCGCTTCGTTTGTAGCAATAACGATTAAATCTTGTAACATTTCGATATCATCTGGATCTACTACAGACTCGTCTAAATTCACTTCAAGCACTTGACGTTGACCATTGACGATTACTTTCACCATGCCACCGCCAGCAGTACCTTCAAATTG
This sequence comes from Lysinibacillus odysseyi, assembly GCA_014595895.1. Classification (GTDB taxonomy): domain Bacteria; phylum Bacillota; class Bacilli; order Bacillales_A; family Planococcaceae; genus Lysinibacillus_B; species Lysinibacillus_B odysseyi_A. The sequence continues at coordinate 3,731 of JABUKB010000012.1, forward strand.
TTGTGCGTTTAAAGCCTCTTGAGCTTCTACCATTTCTTTTTGCATTTTCTGCATTTTCTTCATCATGCCTTGCATATTCCCCATACCACGCATTGTAAATTCCTCCTATTATAAATAAATTAATCTTCGGATACCTCAACAAAGTCTTTACCAAATAAATTTTCCGCCTCTACAATTAACGGATCCTCTGAGGCGGATGGTGTAGCATCCTCAATAAAGGATTGAGCTTCCTGAACCTCTTCAGCATTGTCTTGTGGCTTATTCATCCCATTTGTACGGATAAACTCTTCGCGTAATTGGAGCCACTGTCCTTCCGGAATACAAAGCATGTCATATGTTGTACCCAGATTCGACGTTAAATTTTGTGTAAAGAGCGTAGTAAATTCTCTGTTATCAGCTACCATTTGACAATGTATATCATACTTGAATTTTACCACAAATGCATTAGAAGATGCGGCTACAGGTTCTGCATCATTTAAAAGAGCTATATGAGAAGGTTGCAGGCTTCCTTTTGCCTGGGCCCAGACCGATTTTATTTTTTGAATATCGCCCTTTGTTGCATGCTTGAGCACCTCTTGGATACGTCCTGTCGGAGCTTTATATGTGTTTTGCGATTTAACACGCGCTCGTTCCTTTTGAGGCTGAGCTGCTGCAGGAGCATTTCCTTCTAATTGCTGTGTCAGCTGGCGCACCATATTTTCTAGCTGCCCTACTTTTTGCTGAATCGCCGGGTCGATAGTGGTTGCAACCGTATTGTGTTGTGCCATTTTTAACAGGGCCGTCTCTAAATAAATTTTCGTGTGGTGCGAGAAACGCATTTCCTGCTGTGTCTTCGCCAAAATATCAATATATTGATACAATGTCTCCGCTGAAAACTCTCGACTTAGCTCAATAAACTGCTCTTCTGGTCCGATAAGTTGAAGTAATTCTTCTAATTCACTACCTGTTTGAAGAAGCAATAAATCACGGAAAAAGGTAATTAAATCTTCCGCTAAACGAAGCGGTTCCTTCCCGTCTGCAATCAGTCCTTCTATATATGACAACACAGTTGCTACTTCTTTATCAAGCAAGGCACTAGAAAGATCATAAAACACGTCTTGGCTAACAGACCCTGTCACAAGCAATGCATCTTCCGCTTTTACCCCATCGCTACTAAACGATACTACTTGATCCAGTAAACTTAGCGCATCACGCATACCACCTGCTGCGGATTGGGCAATTACTTTTAATGCTTGTTCCTCGTATGGCAGCTCGATATCTTCTAAAACAACCTTCATACGATTTAAAATATCCTGTGTGGATAAACGTTTAAAATCGAACCGCTGACAACGGGAGATAATGGTCGCAGGCAGCTTATGCGGCTCTGTCGTGGCCAAAATAAATACTGCATGCTCCGGCGGCTCCTCCAGCGTTTTTAAAAGAGCATTAAAAGCGCTTGTTGAAAGCATATGCACTTCGTCAATGATATACACTTTAAAACGTGCGCTGGCTGGTGCAAAGCGAACTTTTTCGATAATATCACGCATTTCTTCTACGCGAGAGTTCGAAGCTGCATCAAATTCAATGACATCTGTATGTGTACCTTCCGTAATACTGATGCAAGTTGGACATTCATTACACGGTTCGTTGGCTGGTGCTTGCTCACAGTTCAGTGCTTTCGCAAAAATCTTCGCCGTACTCGTTTTTCCCGTCCCCCTCGGGCCTGAAAATAAGTAAGCGTGCGTTGTTTTACTGGCTAGGAGAGCATTTTGCAATGTTCTTTTGACATGTGTTTGACCTGACATTTCACGGAATGACTGCGGTCGGTAAACACGGTAAAACGCTTGATATGTCAATATTCCCCTCTCCTTTTCTTGAAATTCAATTATACCCAGTATACCATAATACCTTTCTTTTTTAGCCTGAAAACGTTGTTACTTTTCATAGTAGCTACGCTTTGATTTGGGATCAAAAAAGCGCATGATGATAAACAACACAACCGCTACCAAACCAGCGAGATAACCTGTTGCGCCGTAGAAAGAATAACCAAAGTTTTCTGCTGCTATTGTTGCCATTAGTACGGCACCAAATGTATAAAAACCTTCCCATAGGGTATGGTATTGGTGCGGGCTTCTTTCATATAAATTGCCGAACCAATTTTTTGAGGGATCTGCAGCATCAGGACCATCAATCTTTAAAATAATTTCTTTGTATTCTTTTTGGATACGCCATGAAAAAACAAATAGAATCAAGGTAACTCCATAGGTAATGATAGGTATTTGCCATATGGCGGGACCATCCTGAAAGCCGATTGTTATAAAACCTGCTACTCCAAAGCTATAGGCAAGCCTCCGGAATAGTCGTTCTAGTTTTAACATGCCATCATCCTTTCTTTAATGAAAAAAAGCACCCGTCATCAATGACGAATGCTTTGTAATGGTATATGTATACCGTGCACCTAGCTTTGACAGCCGCACATAAGCGTTACTCTTGTCGACAGCTCAGGTTAGGCTACCCCGCGGCACATGAGCGGGACCACTTAATGCTGCTTCCTTCCGGACCTGACATGGTTCATGGGTGCCCATTGCGCAGGACCCAACCGTCAACACTACGTGCAAAAGGCAGACCAAACAATACGGTCAGCCGGGGCTAGGGATTCAGTCTCGCTAGAGCGGATTGCGAGTTACAGGGCACCGCTACCTCCCCACCTAGCACGGCACTACTTAGTATACTAATACCTCAGCAAAATTGCAATGAATGTTTCGAGATTATTGATGGTATTTTTTCAAAAAAATGATTGACGCTTTTTTTTAAGCATGATATATTAATCATTGTCGAAAAGACCTATAACATGGAGGTATACCCAAGTCTGGCTGAAGGGATCGGTCTTGAAAACCGACAGGCGGGTAACACCGCGCGGGGGTTCGAATCCCTCTACCTCCTCCATTTAAATTTTCTACCGCTATGATAGCGGTTTTTTTATTTTAATAAATCTTTAGCGCTGTAGCCATGTAAATGTGGTACAGCGCTTTTTAATTAATATTTTCTATATATCATGGCACAATAGAAAAAGATTGTAAAAAAAGGAGGGGTCATTTTGAAAAGAAATATACGTTTTGCTAAACCCCCAAGTCCGTTAACGATCATGATTTTTATTGGGATACTAACTGCACTTGGTAGTGAAATTAAAATTCTGACCTCTGAGGAATCCCTTTTTCGTTTTGGGCTGGGCACGATTATTTTCTTTCTATGTATTTTAATCCGCCCTATACCTATTTTTAAAACAGGTCTTATTACGGCTTTCATTATATTGCTATTTCGAACTTTTCTAGACTTTTTTGTTTATCGACAGGACGCGTCTATATTTGAACATCTACCGGCTGCTTTATTTTATATCGTATTTGCTGGTGGTTTACAGTTTATTAATGTTCAAAGACTGCGGACACGTCCTCTTTTATTAGGTGCTTATGGAGCGGTTCTCGAAACCATTGCCAATACAATGGAGCAGCTAATGATTTCATTATTTTTCACACAATATTGGTTATCCTTTAAGGAGTACCTTTTAGTCATCTCAATTGCTTTTTTACGAAGCTATTTTGTCATGGGGCTTTTCAGTACTTTAGCTTTATCCGAACAAAAAAAGCGTACCGAGCAATTGCTTTCGATCGGTTCAGATTTATATGTGGAAACCCTCTATATCCAAAAATCGATGGAAAACATTGAGCGTATTACGGCTGATGGGTTTGCCCTTTATCAGTCTCTAAAAGATGTCGATACGGCACTCAGTTTGAAGGCCTTAATGCTATCCCAGGAAATTCATGAGGTCAAAAAAGATTCTGAGCGTATTTATGCGGGATTATCTAAAATTGTCTCAATGAAGCAAAATGGATGCCATGACTTAACAGAATTATTGAAACTTATATATGATGCCAATATGAAATATGCCGAGTCTCTTGAAAAGGACATTCATATGGATATGGCATGGCAGATTAATCTGCGAATAAAGGAACCAATGCTTGTCTTAGCCCTTATTAATAATATAGTGACAAATGCCATTGAAGCGATTGAACAAAATGGATGGATTCATCTTGAAATACAAGAGAGCGCGGACACGATTATCTTTACAATAGAAAATAATGGACCGACGATTCCCGAGCAGGACTTAATTGTTATCTTAGATCCCGGCTATACAACGAAATTCAGTGCCAGTGGACATGCCGCAACAGGAATCGGTCTATCCCATGTAAAAGCCATTGTCCAGCGGTTTGAGGGAACAATCGATATAAAAAGCGAGCAAACTACGCAATTTAAAATTCAGATACCGATTCATAAATTAATTTAAAGGAGAACTTTATGCGATATTTTATTGTAGATGATGACCGTGCTAGCCGGTTAATGCTAACGAATATCATTCATGGCGCAGCCTTGGGTACGGTGATTGGTGAAGCCATAAATGGTGAAGAGGCCATCCCCCAAATACTCATGACCCAGCCTGATTTTGTATTGATTGATTTATTAATGCCCAAACTAGATGGCATCGCGACTATTCAAAAACTACGAGAGAGCCGTTTCGAAGGCAGCTTTATTATGCTATCGCAAGTTGTCAATAAAGATCTTGTAGCAGAAGCGTATAGCCAAGGTGTGGATTTTTTTATTCATAAACCAATCAATCGGATAGAAGTGGAAACAATTTTAACCAAGACAGCGGAGCAGCATCGCTTGAAAGCGTCGATGCAAATCATCCGACAATCACTAACAGGATTTGATGAAGCTCCGTTGACAGCAAAGAAAACGGTGCGCGACCATGTGCAAAGTATTTTAAATGATATGGGTATTGTGGGCGAAGTGGGTAGCGAGGATATTTCAAAAATTATTGAGCAGTTGATTTCTGAAAAGCATCATTTAGCTCCCCTTCCCCCGTTAAAAGAGCTTTATGAAAACTTAGCAATGATCACAAAAGAAACACCGGATGATATTTTGAAGGAAAGCAAAGCCATAGAGCAGCGTATACGTCGTACGATTTTAGCGGCGATGATTAACTTGGCTAACCTTGGCATTGTAGATTACACAAACTCTGAATTTGAATACTATGCACCTCGCTATTTTGATCTGACAGATATTCGTACACTTATGAATCAAATCGAAATGGACGGCGATAAAAAAGCCAAGGTAAACATAAAAAAATTTATTCAAGTTTTATACTCTGATATTTTAAATCGGATCAGTTAGTCGGATTTTGTCGGATTCAGTAACCCACCTTTATGATTATTGTAGGCTTGACCTAAATTTAAAAACATTAGGGGGAACTATTTTTGAAAAAGTTAAAAATTAGTTTAGCCAGCCAAATTTTAATCGGTCTTGTATTAGGTATTGCAGTAGGTGCTATTTTCTATGGCAATGCAAACGTACAAACTTACTTACAACCTATCGGGGATATTTTCCTTAACCTAATTAAGATGATTGTAGTACCGATTATTATCTCGACATTAATTGTTGGTGTTGCCGGAACAGGCGATATGAAGCAATTAGGTCGTCTTGGCGGGAAAACACTTATTTATTTTGAAGTTATTACGACAATTGCCATTATTGTCGGTTTACTAGCAGCTAACCTTTTCCAACCAGGTGCTGGAGTCGATATGAGTCAGTTAGAGAAATCTGACATTTCTTCATATGTAGCAACGACGGAGCAACAAGAAGAAAAAAGCACATTCCAAATTATTGTTGATATCGTGCCTAAAAACGTTGTAAATGCAATGGCTGAAGGTGACATGTTAGCGATTATTTTCTTCTCTGTATTATTCGGTCTTGGTGTAGCAGCCATTGGTGATCGTGGAAAACCAGTACTTGCTTTCTTCCAAGGGGTCGCAGATGCCATGTTCTGGGTCACAAACCTAGTTATGAAATTCGCTCCATTCGGGGTATTTGCTTTAATCGGTGTAACCGTTTCCAAATTCGGTCTTGCATCTTTAATACCATTAGGTAAATTAGCTATCCTTGTTTATGCAGCTATGATTTTCTTCGTTGTTGTAGTTTTAGGTATTACGGCTAAAATCTTTGGTATCAATATCTTTAGATTAATCTCTATGATTAAGGACGAGCTATTACTGGCTTTCTCTACATCTTCATCAGAAACAGTACTACCTCGTATCATGTTAAAAACAGAAAAAATGGGTGCACCAAAGGATATCGTATCATTCGTTATTCCAACAGGTTACTCATTCAACCTTGATGGCTCTACTCTATACCAATCTATTGCAGCGATTTTCATTGCACAAATGTACGGTATCGACTTATCTATCATGGAACAAATTACTTTAATGCTTGTATTAATGGTTACTTCTAAAGGAATCGCAGGTGTACCAGGCGTGTCATTCGTTGTATTACTTGCAACATTAGGTACAGTAGGTATTCCACTTGAAGGTCTTGCGTTCATCGCTGGTATTGACCGTATCCTCGATATGGCTCGTACAGCTGTAAACGTAGTAGGTAACACATTAGCAGCTTTAGTTATGGCGAAATGGGAAAAACGTTTCGACGACGAACAATACGCGGCTTATCAAGCAGAGCACTTTAAAAAAGCATAATGTAAAAGGAAAAGGTCGATCTTGTAAGTATTCTCTACTTATCAGATCGACCTTTTTTTCTATTTTACCACTTTGGCTAAATAAGCTCGGATGGATGCTTCCCCATTTTGCAAGGCTTCCTGCTCACGTGCCTCGTCTTTCGCCACCTTTGCTTCGGCATCTGCCGCAACTTTTTCTGCATCGGCTGCTGGTACGACAATCACGCCGTCAATATCCCCTACAATAATATCCCCTTTTTGGACAACAACACCGCCAACAGACACCGGTACACCTACTGCACCTCCGCCATGCTTATTGCCCGCTGCTACGGTTGTACCTAGTGCAAACACCGGGAATTCAATGTCACGTGCTGCTGCTAAGTCACGAATAACTCCGTCTACCACAAAGCCTTGTACCCCTACGCCCTGCGCTAATTGCATAACAAAGTCACCCGCAACAGCGCGATTTGTATTGCCTTTTGCATCAATAACTAAAATATCCCCTTTTTGTGCTTTGCTGATTGCTTCCAGTACAGCCCCGTTCTCCCCGTCTGGCAAGCGTACTGTCAGCGCGCGGCCGGCAATTTTAAAATGGTCTGCAAGCGGCTTAATATCCGCTGCTACATTTGTATGTCCTCCTGTTGCATCCGACACAGCTGTTGTCGGCAGTGCCAAAAAGCGTTCTTCAATTGTTGTGATCATCTTTTCATCCCCTTGAAAAAATTTTTTTAAAACAATTACATCATTATTTTAAAACAAATGGCTTTATTTTACACTATGAGAAATAAAAAACGCATATCCATGTGTTTTTACATGAATAATGCGTATCTTTTTTACTCACTTACATCAGTGCGAATAGGGAGCACATTACGTTTGCTACGTCTACTGATTTTAAAAATGCGTACTCCGCTTCCTTAGAACCATCTACTGCTACTAAAACACTCTGATAATGATTTGCCATGTGTAAGCTTTTCTCTTTGTAATACTTAGCCTTTTAATTGAACATGACCTGGTTTTTTCATAAATAATGAAAGAACAAAGTTTACTACTGCTAAGATTAAACCAACGATGAATACAAGAGATGCACCAGATGCGGTTGCTTCCGGTAAAGCTATACCCGTTTCTAACAGGCTTGTTTGTCTCATAGCTAGTAGTGATACCATGACTGCAATCCCTATTGCCCCAGCTACCTGCTGGATTGTTTGCGTTAGCGCGATACCGTCTGGGTAGTACTCACGTGGCAAAGAGTTTAAGGTATTTGTTTGAGTTGAAGCCAGCACCATACCGACACCCAGCATCCAAACAATATGTGTGACAACAATCGCCCATACCGGTGTACCTCCGTCATATGTTGCATATAAAGCGTAACCAACGATCACTAGAATGGTACCTGGTGTAATCACAGCACGAGGACCGTATTTGTCGAACATTTTCCCAATGAGTGGAGCGAAGAAACAGTTTAACAAACTGCCTGGCAATAATACCAACCCCGTTGCAAAGGCAGCCATTAATAATGTTAATTGCATGAACATCGGTAAAATGACCAATAATGAAAGCATGTTATAAAATGTAATAAAGCTCATCACTACTCCTAATACGAATGCAGGGTATTTGAATGTTTTTAAATTTAATACAGGTACGGCCATTTTTATTTGGCGGACACAGAATAAGAAAACACTAATCAAGCCAATAACAATTGCTACAATCACGGTTGTGCTCGTCCAGCCTAACTCTCCAGCACTACTTACACCGTATACCACACCACCGAAACCAATCGTGGAAAGGATAACAGATAACACATCGATTTTTACATCGCGTGTTTCATTCACATTTGGCAAGAACTTAATCCCGACAATTAATGAGAATAATAAGAACGGAACCATTACCCAGAAAATCCAGTTCCACGTTAATGTATCTAAGATTAACCCTGCAATGGTTGGTCCTAATGCCGGACCTGCAAGCATTACTAAGCCCATGATACCCATTGCAGCACCACGTTTGTTAGGCGGAAAAATAGTGAAGATGACGTTTTGTGTTAATGGTAGAGCAATTGCTAACCCTGCTGCTTGCACGACACGCCCTGCTAGTGCAAGAGCAAAAGAAGGAGCCATAGCTGCTAATACTGTCCCTACTAAAGATAAAATAACCGATGTAAAGAACATCTGGCGTGTTGTGAATTTTTGCATCAAAATACCTGTGACAGGAATTAGGATGGCTAATGTCAGGAAATACCCTGTCGCTAACCATTGAATGGTTGTTGTGTGTACATCAAAAATCTTTGCTAAGTCGCCTAAAGCGATATTCAGCGCTGTTTCACTAAAGAGCCCTACGAAACCCGCCACAAGCATGGCTGCCATAATAGGACCTGTTTTGTACTGCTTTGTCATGAATAAATTTGCTCCTTTAGTAAGCTCGGTAAACTAGCCGAAACTGTTTTTAGTGGGGTCGATGAATGTTGCGTCAAACAAAGTAGCATAGCCCCTTCCATTGCAGAAACCATTAAAACAGAGATTGCGGATGCATCTGGCTCAGCATAGCCATCTGCCTGTAGCTTTTCAGTATAAATACGCCCTATTTGTTCGTACAATGTATTACACGCTATTTGAACTGGCTTGCTTGAAATAATGATCTCGCTTACCATACTGCTAAACGTATAACTAGCTATTGTTTCTTCCACTTCAATGCTTTGAATCAATTTCTCAATCATCTCTTGCATAGCTTCCTTTGTCGTCTGGTGTTGTTGGAAGAGGGATTCGATATCAGATGTAATGGTCTCATGTAAAGATTGTAAGCAAGCCATTAGCAACTCTTCCTTACCACGAGGAAAATGATGATAAAGCGCACCTTTTGTGACATTACAGGCTGTAATGATCTCAGCAAGACCTACACTCTTACATCCCTTTTGCTGAAAAAGCTTTGTTGCTGCTTCAATTAACAGTGATTTTGTATCGATATCGCTCTTCTCCTTTTACCATGCCGACCGGTCTGTTTGTTACTATAGCAAAAAAATTTTTTAGGATGTAAGAGTTTTTTACTGTCAGGGATTAATTGTATTCACATTTTGGACATAATTATAATTAATAACTTTTTTTGAAAGCGTTTTACTATAGGCATATTTATTGCTTTTTTTTACTATTTGATAGCAAAAACATAATAGAGTTTGCTCATGCTTTTGAAAATCTAGATTTTGTGCGGGGGAATGCTAGAGATTTCCTCCTGTATAGAGAGAAAAATAATAGCATCTACTGTCTTTTTCTTCTATGATAAAAGGTAAATGACATTATTTTTCTGTTTTATGCATTATATTACGCGTTCGCGTATTTTTATTTGTTAGATATAGTTTTCGGATAGGAAGGAGGGAAGGATTTGAATAAATTATTAAAACGGGAAACAAATGAGGCTGGTGAAACGATTTACAAAATGGCAACGTTTGATATTGATGTCATTGCTCAGTCTACAGGCGGGTTGGCACCAACGATTATTTATATGCATGGCGATGAAGATGTGACCGATGATGTCCGCGCATTACGTTTCCATTTTGAAAACCCCAATCATTTTATAGAGGACTTTCCCGAATTTCAGGCTATGTTATACCGTAAAGAACAACTGGCCATTGAGCGGCTATATGAAAAAATTAGCCTTAAACCTAAAAATATGTCCGCAGGCAAGCAAATTGTATGGAGCTTTTTTGTCTTTTGTTTGATGCTATCTATTGGCGCTATTTTTATGCTGTTTCTAAAATAAGATTAGGCTATAAATAAAAAAGGGGAGTGTCCAAAAAGTAAAACTTTTTGAACACCCCCCTACTCTATTTGATTATTAGCTCTTAAGAAGTATTGCTCCTGCGATGGTCGCATCAAAATGCCACCATCCTCGTCGCAAAGCTTCCGTCTCAAAATGACTTTTTAGACGGAAGGTTTTTTATTATTTGCGTAGATGACTAGCCTGTTCAAGCATATAGGCGATCCGTTCAATAATAGACTCTACTTGCTGTGGATTTTCCATTAAATCATAATCATTGATATTCAGGCGGAGCACAGGACAAGCATTAAAATTATTAATCCAGTCTTCATAGCGGCTATGCATTTCATACCAGTAATCATTCGGTGTCTGCTGTTCCATCTCACGCCCCCGCTCTTGAATACGACCAATAATGTCCTCAATCGGACCTTCCAGATAGACTAGCAAATCAGGATGCGGGAAATACGGTGTCATCACCATCGCTTCAAATAGATTCGTATACGTGTTGTAATCTATTGGATTCATTGTGCCTTTATCGAAGTGCATTTTAGCAAAGATGCCTGTATCTTCATAAATCGAACGGTCTTGGATAAAACCGCCCCCATATTCAAAAATACGCTTTTGCTCCTTAAAACGTTCTGCTAAGAAGTATACTTGCAAATGGAAGCTCCATTTTTCAAAATCCTCGTAAAATTTATCTAAATATGGATTTGCGTCTACTTTTTCGAACGATGTACGGAAATGTAAGCCCTCCGCTAATGCTTTTGTCATTGTTGATTTCCCAACACCTACCGTGCCGGCAATCGTAATGACTGCACTAGCTGGGATGCCGTACTTTTCTCTTAAATTCATTGGTTGTGCTTACTCCTCTTTGGTAACTTTTCTTCTACTAACTGCAAAATGTTTTGCAAGTCTTCTTCTCGCTCTACAAAATCATAGTCGTCTCCGTTTATTTGAATCAAAGGGATTTCAGGATGCATCTTTATGAAATGTCCGATAAATTCATGATAATCGGCCGCTAGCTGCTCCATATACTCACGTGTAATATTTTTTTCAAACTCACGACCACGCTTGGCGATACGACGCATCAATGTATCTGTATGGGCATGCAGATAAATGACCATATTCGGTACCGGCATATCAGCCGTTAAAATTTTATAAATAGCCACGTATTTTTCATACTCAGCTGGTTTTAATGTTCGTTTGGCGAAAATAAGATTCTTAAAAATATGGTAATCTGCTACAACAGGTGATTGCTGGCGGATATGATGATGAATATCCGAAAGCTGTTTATAGCGGTTACATAGAAAGAACATTTCCGTTTGAAAGCTCCACTCCTCGATATTTTTATAGAACTTTCCTAAAAAAGGATTTTCATCGACGATTTCCTTTAGCAAATGGTAATCAAATTGACTCGAAAGCGCCTTGGATAACGACGTCTTCCCTACACCAATCGGACCTTCTACTGTTATAAATGGAACAGACATAGAAGCTCCCCTTTCATTTTTTATCAGCGCTTTTCATTCTATCACGTAACGTTACAGGCGACAAAACAAACAATTCCAGTCCCTCATTACACTATAATTCTAAATATTCCCGTATTATGATAACTGGTCTAAAACAGTTTCCTGCTCTTTGTATACATCGTCTCTTTTCTCTTCATAGCCCTCTGTTACGAGTTGCTGTTGCTCGTCATAATATTGGTCTGTTTGCTCTTCTTGCTCTGCTAAAAGTTGATACAGTGCCTCTTCTTGAGTCTCCTCATAAGTTTGTAGGTCATCCAGCTGTGTATCGAAACGGTCCTCTAGTCTGGCAATTTCATCTTCATAGCTATTTTCTAGCTGCTCTAACAGCATATCTAAACCATCGGCTGCATGATACAACAATTCTTCCCGTTGTTCTTCTATATCTTGTAATTGCTCCTCTAATGGCTCACATAGCTGGATTAATTCTTCCTGAAGTTGCTCCCTTAATGCAGTCACTTGCCCAAAATCAGCCTGCTTTTGATCCTGCATATAACGGGCAAACAGTTGCTGTTCCTTTGCCCATTTTTCTTCTAGCAGATTTTGTTGCTGCTGCTCGAGATAGGTTAGTTTTTGGCTATAAAACGCTTCATGAGCATGTTTCTTCGCAGCTTTTTTATTCAGGTAATCCGCTTTCAAGCGTTCTTTTTCAATATGAAAATCATCGTGGATTTGTTGTTTTTGTTGTGCCACGCTTTGGGCTAATTGCTGGCGGTCCTGTTCATACTTTGTTTGCAACTGTAGAAAGGCCTGCTCTCGCTGCTGTGCTAATATATGTAAATTTTCTTCATATTGCTGCTCTAATTGCGCAAGTATTTTTTGAAAATAGCGGTCTGCTTCTACAAATGACTCAAACGGAATAGCCATTCTTTCCATCTCCTTTTCCTTCTATCATAGCATGAGTTGGTATTGGAACATGCCTATAAAGGATGATAAACTGTCTGGTAAGGAGTGGTACGATGAGCGAAGATCAACGTTTTATGCAGCTAGCGCTAGCAGAAGCAAAAAAAGCTGGAGAGTTAGGCGAGGTGCCAATTGGAGCGGTTATTGTGTATCAGGGTGAGGTCATTGCAGCAGCGTCTAATTTACGCGAAACAACACAAAATGCCGTCACTCATGCCGAGCTGATGGCTATTCAGCAAGCATGTGAAAAAATCGGCAGCTGGCGCTTGGAAGAGACAACACTATATGTAACACTGGAGCCTTGCCCAATGTGCGCAGGCGCCATTTTACAGTCTCGGATTCCCCGTGTAGTGTACGGAGCACGTGACATGAAGGCAGGCTGTGTGGATTCCTTGTATCGCCTCTTAAATGATCCACGTTTTAATCATGAGTGTAACGTAACGGAAGGTGTACTGGCCGACGAATGCGGTCAAATTTTAACTGACTTTTTCCGTGCATTACGTGAGCGAAAAAAGGCAGAAAAATTAGCACGAAAAACAGAAATGGAATACTTAAAAAACGACTGAAAGCTCATGGCCTTCAGTCGTTTTTTTTAAATCGTTAGTGCTTCTTTAAATGCTGCTTCTGTTTTTTCACGTACTTCTTCAATCGTAACTCCGTCTTGCAATTCAATTAACGTCATTTCACCATCGACGAAATCAAAAACAGCCAACTCAGTAATTAAGCGATGTACCACTTGCTGACCTGTTAATGGTAAGGTGCATTCTTTCTTTACTTTCGATTCGCCGTGTTTATTTGTATGTTCCATAATGACAATGACTCTTTTGGCACCAGCTACTAAATCCATCGCACCGCCCATGCCTTTTATCATTTTGCCTGGAATCATCCAGTTAGCTAAATCTCCTGTTTCAGAGACTTCCATGCCGCCTAAAATCGCCAAATCAATATGCCCGCCGCGAATCATCGCAAAGCTTTCCGCGCTATCGAAAAATGCAGCGCCCTTTGTCGCTGTTACCGTTTCCTTGCCGGCATTGATTAAATCTGCATCGATTTCACTTTCTGTTGGATAAGGTCCAATACCTAATAGCCCGTTTTCAGATTGCAGCATTACATTGTAGCCATCTGGAATTTCATTGGCGATCAGTGTCGGAATCCCAATCCCTAGGTTGACATACATGCCGTCCTCGATTTCCTTTACGGCACGACGAATAATTTTTACACGTGTATCCATATTATGCACCCGCCCTTGTCGTACGTTTTTCAATGCGTTTTTCAAGATTTTCAGAAAGTAGCACAGCCTGTACAAATACCCCTGGTGTATGGATTTCATCTGGGTCTAGCTCGCCTACTTCTACAATCTCTTCTACTTCTACGATTGTCACCTTGCCTGCTGTCGCGACAAGAGGGTTAAAATTACGTGCTGTTTTACGGAAGATCAGGTTACCAGAACGGTCTGCCTTCCATGCTTTCACAAAGGCAAAATCGCCTGTAATCGCCTCTTCTAAAATATATGTCTTACCGTTAAATTCTTTATGTTCTTTACCTTCTGCTACGGGTGTGCCGACACCTGTAGCTGTATAAAATCCTGGAATCCCAGCTCCGCCAGCACGGATACGTTCTGCTAATGTGCCTTGTGGTGTAAGCTCTACCTCTAGCTCCCCACTTAAAAATTGCTGTTCAAAAATTTTATTTTCTCCTACATATGAGGAAATCATCTTTTTAATTTGCTTATTTGCCAGCAGTAAACCAAGGCCAAAATCATCTACCCCACAGTTATTGCTAGCAACTGTTAAATCTTTTGTTCCTTGATCGCGCAATGCACGAATTAAACTTTCCGGAATCCCACAAAGACCAAATCCCCCAACAATAATCGTGGCACCGTCAAATACATCTTTTACAACTTCTTCAAATGAATGCTTGACTTTATCCATACCATACACCCCTTGTATGCGTTTTCTATAGTGTACCGGATTTCCTATTTATTAGGAAATATATAAAGAGAATAGCACTTATACTTTTAAAGAATAAATTACATCTTTGCCATTTGTAAAAACTGCTTCACCGCAAAAGGTATGTACGCATCTTTTTTCGTAATAATGCCGACTCGCCATAGCAAGTGTTCTTCTAATGGAATGATTTTCATCTGAGGATTCGTATGCTTGTCAAAAATGGAGCGCGGTAATAACGTAATGCCTAGCTGAGAAGATACCAGTTCCAAAATTAAATCCCATTGGGAACTTTTATACACAATATTCGGGATAAAACCGGCCCTATTGCACTCTTGAATGACTACATCGTGCAATGTAAAGTCATCGGAAAAAACGATAAATTTTTCATCTCTTAATTCCCGAATGGATACGGATTGCTTTTGAGCCAGAGGATGTAGTTCATGCACATATAACATAAATTCGTCTTCTATAAATGGCTGTATAGTAAATAATTCTTCATTTGTGGGCAGCACGACAAACCCAATATGTACTTCACCATTCTCTACAAGCTGCCAGATGAGCTTCGCGCCTAGCTCAGTCAATTCTAACTGAATATTCGGATATTTATCGTGATATTCTCGCGCTAGCTCAGGAAAAAATAATGTCCCGATTAATGGTGGAATCCCAATCTTAATACTTCCTTGTTGTACCTGCTTTAAATCCTCTAATCGAACGGGTACTTCTTCTAATACTTGTAATGCCCTTTTCCCTTGTTCATATAAAATATGTCCCGCATCGGTGATTCTCACAAAGCGCGTCGAGCGTTCTAATAACGATACTTGCAACTCCTGTTCCAATCGCTTCACACTTTTACTCAAAGATGGCTGTGACACAAATACTTGCTCTGCTGCTTTTGTAAAGCTTCCAGTTTCTACAATTGCTAAAAAACAACGTAAATCACGCAATTCCATTATTATCACCTCTTGTGTAACATTCGCTACTAAACTAGGAATCCCTCTATATGAGCTCGCAAAAATTGCACAAATTCGAAGCTATCATTCAGATAACGCACCTGTATAAATTCCATCTCCTTCGTAAGCGCCTCCTGTTTTGCCTGCTGCCCAATTTCCGAAAGCACCTCCATATTTTCAACAATGGATAATAATTCACAGACCACAACAGCCTCTGTCCTTTGCCTATGCTCTTCTTCCAATACTGCTACAATATCGGGGCGCAACCATTTTTGCGTGTCCGGTCCTGCACTGCGATAAGCCAAACGATAAGCATAGTTTTTAGACAGACGATTGATAATCGCATTGGCTAGTTGCTCATACTGTGCTATAAAATCACGATTTGTCTGTTCAGTACCCGGCAGGCTATGTGCCGTAAAAAGTATTTTCGGCTGGGGATGCTCGATATAGTTTAGTGCTTCCTCCATGCGCTGGACAAATAAAGAAATAAATCGCTCCTCAGTACTGTAACCATTCAGGGATATAGCCCTTATATGAGGAGCTTGTTGATGGATTATTCTTTGGACCTTTTGCTCATAGCTGATGGTGCCTGTTTTCGAAATAAGGGGAGTCAAGGCGAGCATATAGAGCTCTGTTACACCGTCCTGGATGATTTGCTCCATCGCATCCTCTACAAACGGTGATGTATGCTTACAGCCAATATAGACTCTTATTCCTGTTGCTGCCTCCAAGCTCCGTGCAATCGACTGTGTATAATGCGTCAGTGAATCTGTTAAGCCAAACGCTGCATATTCAAGTTTCTTTTTTTCTATATAACCCGGCGGCACCTTTCCATGAAATAAATGTTCGTAAAATAGAGGTAACGCCTTTCTTTTACGTACTAAACTGTAGCTAAACAATAAAATGCCCTTCATCTTTACAAATCCTTCTCCAATATAATTTTATGCCGCCCTTTTTCATCAATAAATGTTGCTATGACATCAAAGCCGGCTTGGATATTTAAAATCAGCATTGCCTTTCTTGCGTTGCGGCTATAGGTGCGCATCTTCTGATAGCCCTGCTCCTTGCAATACCGGTGCTGTATAGTCATTAATTCTTTAGCTATGCCCCTTCTTTGATAATCCGGATGTACTCCACCAAGCCAGCTATAAAACATGCCGTCCTCCATTTCGTAGCCAAGCTTAAAGCCAGCGACTTGCTGATGAATGATGGCTATTACCGCCACTAAATTCGGTTTATGTAATTTGTGCTCCTTCAATAAATCTCCTTCAAAAACAGATTGATGTACCAGTTGAATACCATCTAACATATCACGAGGAATTTGTCGTTCATATATTCTAATTTGCATTTGTCCCGTCCTTCCTGTGAAAAAAGAGCCCCACGCTTGTGAGACTCTTTCCTTCTTTATTTTGCTTTAATTACTTCTACGCCGCCCATATATGGCACAAGCACTTTTGGTACTTTCACAGAACCATCTGCTTGTTGGTAATTTTCTAAAATAGCGGCTACTGTACGACCTACTGCTAAGCCTGAACCGTTTAATGTATGCACAAATTCTGGTTTGGCATTTGGTTCACGGCGGAAACGGATATTGGCACGACGCGCTTGGAAATCTTCAAAGTTTGAACAAGAAGAAATTTCACGGTACATATCTTGTGTTGGGAACCATACTTCTAAGTCGTATTTTTTCGCAGCTGTAAAGCCAAGATCTGATGTGTTCATTAATAATTTGCGGTATGGCAGTTCAAGCAGCTGCAATACCTTTTCTGCATGACCTGTTAACAGTTCTAATTGTTCATAAGATTCTTCCGGTTTCACAAAGCGTACTAACTCTACTTTATTGAATTGGTGCTGACGGATTAAACCACGTGTATCACGGCCTGCAGAGCCCGCTTCAGAGCGGTAGCACACACTATATGCTGAGAAACCTTGTGGTAAGTCTTCCGCGCTTAAAATTTCACCGCTATAGAAGTTTGTCACAGGTACTTCTGCTGTTGGGATTAAATAATATTCTGCCTCGTCCTCTTCACGCACAAGCTTGAATACGTCCTCTTCAAACTTTGGCAATTGCCCTGTACCTGTTAAAGAATCGCGGTTTACGATTGTTGGAGGCAACATTTCAACATAGCCGTGCTCATCTGCATGTAAATCCATCATAAAGCTCATTAATGCACGTTCTAAGCGAGCACCTAAACCTGTATAGAATAAGAAACGGCTACCTGTTACTTTCCCAGCACGTTCAAAGTCCACTGTCTTTGTTGCAGCAGCTACATCCCAATGCGGCTTTGGGTCAAAATCAAATGTTGTCTTCTCGCCCCATGTATAGACTTCCACATTATCGTCTTCTGTCTCACCAACCGGTACAGATGCATGTGGGATATTCGGTAAACGCATCATCATCTCGTTGAACGTGTTTTCTACATTGTTTAGCTCTGTATCCAATGCTTTAATTTCATCGCCTAAATCACGCGTACGAGCGATGACTTCTGAAGCATCTTCTTTATTGCGCTTCATCACAGCGATTTGCTCAGACACCTTATTGCGCTCTGCTTTCAATACTTCCACTTTGGTGATTAACTCGCGACGGCGCGCATCTAGGCTTTCAAACTCGTCGAAGTTTCCCAAATCCTCATTACGTGTAAGAAGCACTTTTTTTACTTCTTCATAATTATCTCGAACACGTTTAATATCTAACATGTTTTCTCCTCCATTCGGTCGTCGATGATTGGAACTTTACCCTATTAGAAGGTTAAAACACAAAAAAGCTCCCATCCCCTGAAAAGGGACGAGAGCTACCCGCGTTGCCACCCTAATTGAACAAAAATCGTTCCACTTATCGAATAACGGCTTTTCAACCGACCACTGCCTACTCTTTTCAGCGTGGTTTACTCAAGGACGGATTCACAAGTGCTTTTATCAGCTTCCACCAGCCGCTGACTCTCTAAAAAAAACGGGCTTGCTACTATTTCCTATCATCGTCGTACCTATTTTAAATTTACCCTAAATTTACTACATGCCCTCATTTTTTGCAAGTTATGACCAAGGACATTTTGCTATACTAGGAATCATAAAGGAGTCGATGCAAGAATGGATTTATGGTATATCGATTTACAAAAGGAACATGATAAACCATTATATGAACAGCTCTATGCGCAGCTGAAACAAGCGATTATTACCCAGCAAATTCCGACCGAAACGAAACTCCCTTCGAAAAGAGAACTTGGGGATTTTTTAAATATTAGCCAAACAACGATTGAACTTGCTTACGGACAATTATTAGCAGAGGGCTACATTATTTCCAAGCCGCGCATTGGTTATTTTGTAGAAGCGATCGACGAACTTCCCTATGTGGAAAAAGAACTGCCCTCGCCAATAAGTGATGAACAAGAAAAACCAACAAATCACTTTGATTTCTCTGCTGGTAAAATTGATGAAGAACATTTTCCATTTCATCTATGGCGCAAATACGCAAAAGATATTTTTGATGCACCTTCTAAACATTTACTGCAAAGCGGACATCCCCAAGGGGAATGGATTCTGCGCCAAGAAATAGCACGTTATTTACTAGAATCCCGCGGCATTCATTGTTCGCCTGAGCAAATTGTCATCGGCTCTGGTACCGAACAGCTGTTACCGATGATTTTATTGCTATTTGAGAGCGACACAAAAATAGCGCTTGAAAACCCTGGCTATGTGGCAATTCCCCATTCCCAAATGGACCGTGCCATTCCCGTAGCCATTGATGGGGACGGGGTCATCGTCGAAGAGCTTGAAAAAACAAATGCAGATCTTATTTATATTACACCGTCCCATCAATTCCCGACCGGTGCTGTACTATCTGCAGCAAGACGTACACAATTATTGAAATGGGCCAACCGTTCCCCGGAGCGTTATATTATCGAAGACGATTATGATAGTGAGTTTCGTTATATCGGCAAGCCTATTCCAGCCCTCGTTAGTATGGATCGTGGCGATCATGTCATTTATATGAGCACTTTTTCGAAATCACTGATGCCATCTTTACGTGTCGCCTATTTCGTATTGCCACCCTCACTATTGCCGAGATACAAAGAGAAATTTAGCCATTATGCGGCGACCGTTCCGCGCTTTGATCAGCATATTTTAGCAAATTTCATGCGAGATGGACATTTCTCGAAACATTTAAACCGCATGCGCAAAATTTATCGAAAAAAGCATGATAAAGTGATGGCTGTTTTTTCACAACACTACCCGCACATTCGTATTACCGGGGATAGTGCAGGGATGCATATGTTATTATCCATTCCTAGCGAAAAATCCGAGCAACAGCTTTTGCAGCAAGCAACACAGGCAAGACTAGCTATCAAGCCATTGTCGCGCTATCTATTTGCCCCTCAACAAACTATCCACCCTACGTTTATTTTGGGCTTTGGCGGTTTACCGATGGAGCAAATAGAAGAAGCGATTCATGCTTTGATGACAAGCTTTTATACGAATGACACATTGTAACGCTTTACCCATTCATGTAACTATACAAAATATGCAAAGAGCTGAGGACCGTTCATTCATTGACCGAACCAAGGCTCTTTAAATGCTTCTCCATCTGTATCCAGCGGCTTTTGCATCATGTTAGCATCAAATACTATATGCAATATGCTCGAACGGTCCTGCAAGCAATCATGCAACATTTGTTTGAGGATTTGCTTGTAGACAGGATGGTGGATTTTTGGGTATGGGTTCTTTTTTCGATATAGTATTTCATGTGGAACTAAGCCTTCTACTGCACAGCGTAAAATCCCTTTTTCCTACCCATCAACTGATTTCATTTCCCAAGGAATATTCTATGCAAATTCTACTAAATGATGATCTGCAAACGGATCCGTACTTCGAAACTAGTACCCCTACTCATCCTATCTTTTCGTTCAAGCAATGTTTGCATAAAATAATGACGATTTAAATAAAATAGCTGTTATCGTTGTTCTTCTATTGCCTTCTCGTAAATTTCCTTTAATATCCCTCTAGTTGTAGTTTCTCCCGCCAATGAGGCTGTAATAACACTTCACGCTCGCGAATAGAGCGAATCCAAGGGAAATAGGTCCGCTCTTTGAAAAACCAAGGATAGCCCCCAAACAGCTCATCTGCCCATTCGCCAGATAGAGCTACAGTGAAGTCCTTTTTTACTTCCCGGCCAAATAAGTAAAGCGAACTATCAATATCAGCTATGCTAGGATCATCCTTTAAGCACATCGCTTCGACTAGCGTATTCGCTAAATCTTGTTGCCTTTTTCCCCTCCACCTTCACTTATATAGAGAAATAAAAAAGCGCACAATCTATAGAAAAATTGTACGCTTCCTTCTTTATAAAATTCCGTCAACAAACGCTGTAGAACTATCCCAAAGATTCACGAAGAAATCGCCTACCCCTTGGAGGAATAACGAAAACTTCCCTGAACGTTTCACATCATTCATCGCCACAACATCTACTGCTAATTCTTTGCCATCTATGAAGCCATAGTCGTTCCCTTCTTTATGTTCAACAATGAGCTGACCAACAACCGTTCCCTTTTTTATAGGTGCTTCAATCGGCTCTTCATTTAACTCTACACGCATTGTATATAAATCTTTTTCGCTAGATTTCACCATCATGTTAATATTTTCCAACGCGGCAATTTCTACCTTGCTTTCCGTTCCCTTAATCACGCGAATTGTTTCTTGGTCTTGGATAGGTTTATGAGCCGGTACAATTTCTACAAGGTCAAATTCCTCAAAGCCATAATCAAACAGCTTGGCTGTTGCTTCAAATCTTGAGGCAGGAGTCGCTACGCCTGTCTTAGCATCCACGGCATTCAACACCACAGCAATTAAACGCGTATCGCCCCGTTTAGCAGTGCCAACAAAATTATGTCCGGCAAACTCCGTTGTACCTGTTTTTAAACCATCTACCCCTTCATATTCATAAGGTGAGCCTGGCAGCATTAAATTCCTGTTAGGCATATCAATGGCATCGCTTGTTCCTTCCCGGAATACTTTTTTAGCAATACTAGCAGTTTCTAAAACTTCTGGATGCTCTTTTAATAATGCATAGGTTAATTTAGCTACATATTTGGCCGGCATAATATTTTCATCCGATGCTCCTGTGCCAGCGGGATGCTTTCCATTTAAGTATGAATTGTTTAATCCTGTAGAATTCGCAAATTTATAGCCTTGTAGTCCCAAGAGCTCTGCTTTTTCATTCATCAGCTTTACAAACTCTGTTTCTGAACCGGCTATTATTTCTGCAATGCCCATCGTTGCAGCATTGGCACTATAAATTGCCATTGCTTCGTATAATTCACGTACCGTATAGGCTCCGTCTCTTCGTAAAGGGACATTGCTAAGTATCCGATTTTGAGATACTTCATAAGTAGAGTCTGTTACTTCGTATTCCTGCTCCCATGTAACTGTACCTGCCTTAATGGCATCAAACAGTAAAAACTGGGTCATTAATTTTGTCAAACTCGCAATTCCTAATGGTGTATCTGCATTTTGCTCATATAAAATCTTACCTGAATTGGCATCAATTAAAATAGCAGCACTTACTGGTAACCCCAAGTCAATATCTTTTGCTTGTGCTTGAGGAGTGAAACTTGCTAGCAGGCTTACAATGACCAGCACACTTAGCAAGCTATGTAATAATTTTTTCACAAAGCAACCTCCAATTTCATTTCCTATGAGCATTTTATCATAAATAGCAAAAATACTCCTGCTATCTTTAAAGAAGATAGCAGGAGTATAAAATTTATATCACATTAAGAAAGAGAATAGTTTGGTGCTTCTTTTGTAATTTGTACATCATGTGGATGTGATTCACGAAGACCTGCACCTGTCATACGGATAAACTGTGAGTTTTCGCGTAAGTCTTCTAAGTTTGCGCTACCGCAGTAACCCATACCTGCACGAACGCCACCGATTAATTGGTGTACTGTATCTGCTAATGGACCTTTATAAGGAAGACGTCCTTCAATACCTTCTGGCACTAATTTTTTAGCATCTTCTTGGAAGTAGCGGTCTTTTGAACCTTTTTCCATTGCTCCTAGAGAGCCCATACCACGGTATACTTTGAAGCGGCGACCTTGGAAGATTTCTGTTTCGCCTGGTGATTCAGAAGTACCTGCCAGTAATGACCCTAACATAACGATGTGACCGCCAGCTGCAAGAGCTTTTACGATATCTCCAGAGTACTTAATACCGCCATCGGCAATAATTGTTTTGCCATATTCACGTGCTACTGAAGCAGCATCATAGATAGCTGTAATCTGAGGAACACCTACACCTGCCACTACACGTGTTGTACAGATTGATCCAGGACCGATCCCCACTTTTACTACGTCAGCTCCTGCTTCAAATAATGCGCGAGTGCCTTCCGCTGTTGCAACGTTCCCTGCAATAATTTCAAGCTCTGGGTAAGCTGCACGGATCTCTTTGATTGTATTTAATACGCCTTGTGAATGACCATGCGCTGTATCAATAACAATGATATCAACTTGAGCCTCCACTAATTTTGCAATACGAGGCATTGTATCTTTAGAAACGCCTACTGCTGCCCCTACTACTAAACGACCGTGTGTATCTTTCGCTGCGTTCGGGAATTCGATTACTTTTTCGATATCTTTAATTGTGATGAGACCCGTTAATTTGCCTTGCTCGTCCACAATCGGTAATTTTTCAATCTTATATTGTTGAAGAATTTTCTCAGCGTCTTCTAAAGTCGTACCAACAGGCGCTGTTACTAAGTCTTCTTTTGTCATTACATCGTCAATTTTTAATGAATAGTCATCAATGAAGCGTAAATCGCGGTTTGTGATAATCCCTACTAATTTTTGGTCTTCCATATTGTTTACGATCGGTACACCCGAAATGCGGTATTTACCCATTAAATGTTCTGCATCAAATACTTGATGTTCTGGTGTTAAATAGAATGGGTTTGTAATGACACCATTTTCTGAACGTTTTACTTTTTCTACTTCTTCCGCTTGCTCATCAATACCCATATTTTTATGGATAATCCCAATACCACCCTGACGTGCCATAGCAATCGCCATTTTTGATTCTGTTACTGTATCCATACCTGCACTAACCATTGGAATATTTAACTTAATTTTTGGTGTTAATTGAACCGATAAATCTACATCCTTTGGCAATACTTCAGAATGTGCTGGTACTAATAATACATCATCAAATGTTAAGCCCTCTTTAGCAAACTTATTTTCCCACATTTCGAAAAATTCCTCCTACGTAAAAGAATATTATTGTAAGGTTATCAACGTCGTTCTCCAGTGTCAAGAATCTTTAAAAAGAAAGATAATTCCGATTATTGTTACTGAAGCATTAATAGCTTTTTTAAGTATATTGTTTTGGATTGTACGCTTCTTTTTTGCAAATAGCAACTGGGAAGTTTTTTCAGAAGGAATTCTTGATTAAAACAGTAGGAAAACGTTTTCATTTCCCTAATATAAATACGATCTATCTGATACATTTATTTATATGAGAGGTAAATTTATATCTGCTACTGTAAGATATAAAGAAAGGTAAAAGTATAGAGGTCTATGAAAGATGAATGAAATCTCTATCTACATAAAATTATTTATTTTCTTTTAGAGTGTTTATAGAATTACATTTATAACTTGAAGAGAACTAGGATGCTGTATACATTTTTATATTAATAAGAAGATACTCATGCTTGGTTTATGATTATTACTATTTGTATTTTTCAGATAAGAAGTATTCTACTTCTCTGTTCTAATAACTACAAAGTATAAGATTACCAGGAATAAATATTTTGGCATTATAAATATAAAAAAGACCCAAAGCATAATGCTTTGAGCCTTTTTACTGTTGCGAAGCGACGTCCTACTCTCACAGGGGGAAGCCCCCAACTACCATCGGCGCTAAAGAGCTTAACTTCCGTGTTCGGTATGGGAACGGGTGTGACCTCTTTGCCATCA
>JABUKB010000013.1 GCA_014595895.1 Lysinibacillus odysseyi
ATCTACTTCATATTCATCATAGGCATACTCATAGATTGGCGTAGGTTTGTTTTCTACTAATGGTGTTGGAATTTCAGCCCAAGTCCAATCCGTTTCAGGCATCCCCATGGCAAAGCGATCTGGTTGGAATGACAAATAGAGCGGCTGATATTCTTTCCAGTTACCGACTGGTACATACCCGTAACTATTCTCATAAATATGGCTTTCCAGATAGCCAGATAGTATGCCAGTTGGTTCCTCTAAAATATGAAAGTCGTATTCCATCCAACTAATCTTTGATGGGCGCAAATGGGTAAAGGTTGTTAACTTTTGCGGCGCTAAGGTTTGTTTTGTCGTTACCAACTGAGCAGTCGTTACATAACCTCGTAATGAGCCGCAGCTCTAATCCCTCGAAAGGAATTAGAGCTGGGTGAGTTAGTATTGCTATTCTATGAATATAATATATGTTTGACATGGTGATTGATGCAATTAAAAATTAGGGACTTAACGTAGAAATCACGATAACTCCCTAACATATTGAATTAAGAGTATTCTAAATATGTGATTTTAATTATTTCCTACTAAATCAGCGCTCCAAGAAGTGCCACCATCTGTAATCTTCAGTAAAGTATTTGCTGCAGTTGTAGAGTTAATCAAAGGTATACCCGCTGCGTCTACAATTTGAGATAAATCAATATCAATTGATTCTGTATAATCTACATTTGCCGCGTCAACTAATGAAAATACAATAGTACCACCTGAGCTTAAGCCAGCAGCTACTGTTGCAGATGTCACCAGGTCATTTATGTTTGTAAAGCTCCACTTCGCAAGAGAGTCTAAACCTGTGTTAACTTTTGTTCCACCAATAAAGATATCTCCATGTGCTGTTACTGTTACTGTTACCGATGTAGCAGATGTATCTGTTACTGTAGGTCCATTAACTTCATCTACAATTGCCTGTACTTCTGCTTTTGTTGTTGGTGCCGGACTAGCTGCTTTAATTGTTGCTTTTACTTTTGCTAGGTTGTCATCCGTTACACCTGTGATTTCCGCTGCTTCATAGTCAGCTTTAGTTACTGTTATTGTTTCATTTTCCGGTGTAGCTGCATCATCTACTGCATCACCTTTGATGACTTTCGCTAATGCTAGCTTCTTATTTAACAGATTTTGTGCTGTTTGAATATCCGCTTGTAACCCGGCTTTTTCTGCTACTACTGTATCAGCTAACGCTGTTACTTTCTCACTTGCTGCGGTAATCGCTGCTTGATTTACCCCGTCCGCTAATTTTGTTTTATCTGCAACTGAAGTACCGTTTTCATCTTTTATTCCAAATAACGCCGTTACTGCTTCTTGCGCTGCTTGTAACTTAGCCGCCGCACTTGCATTATCTAACAAGCTTTGTGCTGTTTCGATATCTGCTTGTAAGTCCTCTTTTTCCGCTACTGTATCAGCTAACGCTGCTACTTTTTCACTTGCTGCGGTAATCGCTGCTTGATTTACTCCGTCCGCTAATTTTGTTTTATCTACAACTAGAGTACCATTTTCATCTTTTGTTCCAAATAATGCTGTTACCGCTTCTTGTACTGCTTGTAATGTTATCTCAAGCGGGCTACTTTCTTCATCATTAATATCTCGACGCATTTCATTTATTTCTTTAACTTCAATCTTTTCTCCATTATTACTTACAATCAAATCACATACTAACCAATAAAGTTCTTTTCCATCGCCTATTGGAACATTAAATGTGTGATCTGGTGTATTGGAATTACCTAAATAAACCGCAACTTTTGCACCGGATTCGCGTAGAGTTACCTCATCAATCTCATCATAATTATCATACCAACCAGAGTAATTATGAATATAGAATCGGTATTGACCATCCAATAATTTTCTAATCGTAGTTGTTTCTGGTCCATATGAATCTGTATCATCCCAATCTAAGTCTACATAGGTTAAACCATTTGCAACATCTCTTGTATTAGAATAGTACACATGGAAATTACCACCACCTAGTTGTGGACCATTTAAGTGTGAATCTAAATCTTCTGGATACTCACCCCAAGATAACATAATTTTCACTTCATTTGTAGCTGCTGCACGCATTGCAGTTTCATTTTGGTCTATAGAGAAACTATCGGAAGAAGCTACGCCGATTAAATAAGTTTTTAAATATCCCGGACTACTAATTTCACCAGTATAAGTACCTGCAGCGACATTTACATTGTAATATCCATACTTATCTGTTGTTGCAGTTGCCACAACCTCACCATCTCTTGTCCCTATACCTTTTCTGAAATGAATTGTTAGGTTTGGTATTCCAACACCTTGAATATCTGTGATACGTCCACCAAATCCAGTGGCAATAACAAACGAAGCAGTTTTTGCTTGCCCTGTTAATTTAGCAGAATTTGGGGTAACAGTAATATTTACTGTTTTATCTAAATTATCATCAAATTGAATTGGATCAAATGTAAATTGTTGTCTATTTGTATCATATTCTAAGTTTTGTAACTGTACTTCTTGACCGTCAATCTTTGCACTTACAATAAAGTCATTTTTTGTTAATGCAACAAAGTTCTCCGTTTCAAGTGAAATTCTTCCTTGAGTTGCTTTTACTGAAGTAATCGAAGTTATAGCGTTTGGATCGGAATAACTTTCTGTTACTTGATTACCACCAACAGTAACAGAACCCCCGTTAGTAATGTCCAACACTACATTATTTGGTCTTTGTGCAAGTGTAGATCCATTAGCATTTATTCTAGCCGTACGAATAGCACCTTGCCCTAAAACTGTAGCAGCTGCATTTAAAACTAATGTTGCAATATCAGTTTGTTCACTTAAATTAATTTGAACATTTGTAGCTCTTGAGTTGATAGTTTCAAATGTTCCTACAAGCTCAACATGAAACCCATTTCCTTGAGATTGCATAGCCTCAGAGACAATGATGTCATTAAATCCTGTAGCGTTTCCACTTAAGTTATTTTCAACGACAATCGTTGGAGAGTCTAATTGTACTTCATAAACTTGTGTGCTCCCCTGTGCAACAATACGTACAGCGCCCGTATTTTTGTTGACAATGACTGTAGCTAAAAGAGAGTTGGTGAAGTAAACACTATTTTTTCCACCGCCCTTTACGACAGTTTCTCCCTGTACATTAACTCCTTGCAAATGAACATCGCCCTCGCCAATCGCTTCTTCTAAAATTAGTTTACCAGTAACGATTACATTTCGTAGAGTTACACCTTGACTAGAAATCGTTACATCGCCTTGAATTGTTTGAGTTCCCGTAGCAGGACCGTAAGTACCTGCACTAGTTATATTCGTTGGAGCAATGTTAGAACCGCCATTTGGGTTACCATTCGAACCTGTATTACCCCCGCTATCTGATGAGCCACCTGCATTAGAGTTCGAGCTTGTATCGATTTTACTTCCTTGACTATTGACAACTTCTTTAATTTTACTCTTATGACTACTATAGTTACTAATTACATCTGATACTCCTAATCCAACAGGTAGCACTAATCTGTCAATTACAATATTTTGACCTAAATTAATTTTTGTATTACTATTTAAAATTTGAATTTCATTTACATTCCCTACAATATCGAGATTAAATTCAACATTATTTTCTATAGACACTTTATTAATTGCGCCCTTACCTGTTAAATTTAGCTTTTTAGTTCCACTGATTGTAAGATTTTCAATATCTGCATTTACATTAAATGTTGTGACACCATCTGCTATCTTTACTGCAGACAATTTGGCATTAGATGTAATCGATAAATTATTACGATTTACTTGAAGAATATTTACTAGAGATTTATTTAAGTTAACAGATAGCTTTTGTTCCGTATTGGCAAAAAAACCGTATAAAGATGCAACTGGATTGTTAGCAGCTTCTTCTACTTTTAATTCACCCTTAATAGATGCATTTTCTAAAGAAAAACTATTAGTCACTTTATTTGTAAGTAATACATTTTTGTTTACAACAATATTCTTTAACGATACAAAATCAGCATTTATTTCAATATTACTATTAATCTCTGTATTACCAACATCAAATACTACCAATTCCTCTTTCGAACCTGAATTATTCAATTTAATAGATGAAATACCCTTAATTTCCCCATTAACAATCAATGCCTTTACTTCTGCGCCCTTTAGTGCTATTTCATTCTCAGAACTAAAAATTGTTTTTAACGAAGAAGAGATTGCAAATTCTCCTTCAGAAGTCTGAATGTTTGACTTTGAAATTGTATCAATAGTAAATGTAAGGTTATTTTCTTTCGTTGAATTTACTATATTTTCAGCACGTACTACAAAAGCTGCTAGTTGACCACGAGATACATTTGAAAAACCATCAAATGTTGTTTTTGTTTTACCAGTCGTTACGCCATACTCATAAAGAGCTGTAATATAATCAGCATATTCCCCACCGATATCTTTTAATGGCGTATTATATCCAGGTGTGGTTTTTAGTTCAAATGCTCCCGCAATAATTTTCGCCATATGATTACGTTTTACTGGCTCGAATGGTTTAAATGTTCCATCACCATATCCATTAATGATACCCGCATTGACTAAGGCTGCGATTGCACCATAGTATGCATTTGTAGATTTAACATCTTTAAAATTCGGATTTTTCACATTCTTTGTGTCTAGTCCTAATACACCCGCAATAATTTTCGCTGCTTGACCACGTGTTACATTGGCGCCTGGACGGAATGTACCATCTGAGTAACCTTTTATGATTTCTCGTTCTGCTAGACTCGTAATTTCATTGTAAAAGTTATTATTCTTTGAAACATCTGAAAATAATGCACTTGCCTTCGTTTCTGTCGGTGCAACGAATGTGACTCCCGAGGCAGCTACTGTTGCCGCCAATGTAGCATTAAAATATTTTTTATACTTCTTTTTATTCACAGGAATTCCCCTTTCTAATTAACAAAATTACCAACTAATACCATTATATAGCATAATAGTATTAATACAATTTTATTGTAAAAAAATAACATATTATTAAAATTAACAGAGTAATAGCACCCTCATTAGTCTAAAAATATATCCAACAGAACAAAAGACTACTCTTTCTTTTAAAGAGTTATCTTATAAAAGGGGAATTTTAGTAAAAGCATAAACTTTCAGTTATATTCTTTTATTATTGTTCGCGTGCCAAGTATTAAACATATTTGTTTTATTGAGGGTCTTGCTTGAATGGGGTAGAAGGCTTTTTTAATCAGATGTTGGTAAAATCGCTATGAGGATTTGTTCTAGTCATTTTTTATATTTTTTCCAAGTTACTGGCACTGAGTATCATCTGTAAATAAGCAAAGGTACTGATTGGTTTGATGAATAAGTACTTTGAAAAAAGCCGCTAGCTGTGTGGTGTCTATGAAACGATATATTGATATTCGATTGAATTTATACAAGTGATAACTGCTGTATGGATAATGCTCCCTTTGCTTTACGATCGGCACCTTTGTTTCAATTGGATTGCGTTGGATGTATCGACTAACCTCTAGTAAACTATCCGTGCTCAATACCTCATCAGCATAGTAACTCTTTTCATATAATTGACCGCAAAATCGGTATTTCTTTTTGTAGTAATCCGTATACCGTTTGTTGACGAGCATCATAATTTTACTCAGTGATACCTCCGAAGAGTGAATCAGCAGGTGGTAATGATTTTCCATGATGCAGTAGCTGATGATTGTGAAGGGATGTTTCTCATAGACATAAGACTAACAAAAAAACTCATTTATATCGCACTGCTCATTGAATATATTTTGCCGATTATTGCTACGCATCACCACATAATAAAAGAGCTGCGGGTGCCAAATGCGCTTTTTTCTAGACATAGGCTTCCTCCAAAACAACATACGGCGCTAACCTTGTCTACTCTATAGCCTCTATGACATGCGCTTTTTGTATCTTGTCTGTACCTACTAAGTCTGCAATGGTGCGTGCAATGCGAAGTACCTTTAATTGTGTGCAGTTGCTTCATTTTTCGGCATGTACTGAACGTTGTTTTCTACATTGTCCTTACAAACCAATCAGTGTGCACCAATTCTTTTCCTCTTCAAATAGAAAAAGCCCTAACTCCTCAGAAGGAATTAGGGCTGATTGTAATTCTATACACTATTATAATATAAATTCATTTTTCTATTAAATTCGGTTTCTAAAAAAGAAAAGCCCCGCAGAGATTTCTCTCCACAGGACTCTTGATTTTGTATCAGGAATCCGTGTAATTAGCGAGTTGCCGTTACAGAAGTTCCAGTCACAATTCGATTTGTTGCTGCATCTGCTGCATCTGCAGTATCAGATACTTTAACAGTTACATTACCAGTAGCAAGGCTAGCGTCAGAAACTGAAATGTTAAACTCATTTGGACCAACTTGAGTCGAAGCCAAAGTACCAGCTGCTTCAGTTACATCTACACCATTTACTTGAACTACAAAGTCAGTGAAGTCTAGGTTAGTAAACCCGGCAACATTTTCACTTATTGTTAAAACTAATTCACCGTTAACAACTCTCGCAGATTGCAATACAGGTGCTTTAGTATCAACTAATGCAACTAAGTGGTTAGAAGTAGCTAATTTAGCGCCGTTTGCAGCCTCTACGTTACTCACTGTCAAAATTCCAGTGTGAGTAGTTGCAATTGATCCTGCAGGAAGAGTAATAGTTGCTGTGTCACTCGCTGCGTTTAAAGTAATTAGAGTACCTGCAGGTAATGCTGCACCATCTAATTTGTAGTTAGCAGCGTTTGCGGCAGAAGTTGCCCCTTGACCGCCCTTAACAGCCGCCGAGTAATTAACTGTTAAAACATCACGGTTTGCAGATACGCCAGAAACAGTTGTTGCTGTTAATTCATTAGAAACAGTAAATGTCGTGCTTAAAGCAGCATTTTGATTTGGTGTAAGAGCCGTATCAGCTACTGTTCCTGCATTTACACGAACAGTATAATCACCATTTGCAAAGCCCGCTGTAGGAATTACAATCGATTTGCCATCTCCGGAAAGTTGAGCTGGTGCAGAAGGTGAAACAACTTGGCTAGTAGTATTATTGATAATTGTAATGTCCGAAGCTAGATTTCCAGCAACAGTAACTTCTTCGCTAAGTTGTAAAGTAACATTATTGTTTGTGCTGCTATATACCGCACGAGTAATAGTTGGTTTTACTGTATCTTTTGCTAAATTAACAGTACGAGTAACAGAAGCGCCAATGTTATTGCCTTGGTCTTTAAACCCGACAACTGTTAATTCAAGAGTAGAAGAAGTCTCGTTATTGCCATATACTCCAGCTACTGCACTTAAATCTACTTCATAAGTTACATTATCAGTAGTAGTAGCAACAGCACCCGAAAGTGTTTGACCGTTTTTCTTTACTACTAAACCTAAATCTGCAGCGTTTGCAGCAGTTAATTCTTCAGAGAATGTTAGTTCAACAGATGTTTCACCAGTTACTTTAGTAGAAACAAGTGTTGGAGCAGTAGTATCAGTAACATTTTGGTAGTTAAAGTTACCTGAGTAAAGAGTCATAGCATTTCCTAGCAAGTCTCTAGCACCTGCAACCGCCAATGAATATGATTGTCCGCTAGTAAGTGCAGGTAAACTTGCTTTAGGAATCGTAATTACGTTGTCAGAAACCCATCCAGTATTATTATTTGTTGTATTAATAGTAATAGATTGTCCATTCACTACGACAGCAATTGGATTTGCGTCAGACGGAGCTGAAAGAGCTTCATTTAATGCAATACGTAAGTTGCCGTTTGGTGTACTTACTGCTGAAACAGTTGGTGCTACTTCATCATTGAATAAGAAATTAGTAATGAAGTCTTTTTCTGCAAACGCACTTCCGTTCGCAACTTGTAAATCTTTATCAACTGTCACAGTGTAAGCTGTACCATTTGACATTGTTGCATCTAGTGTAAGAGTTACTGTTTTCTTGTCTGCGCTAAGTTTCGCATCAGTCACATTTAGTCCTGGGGCAACTGAGTAGTTAGCTTCTGTTTCTGCGGAAGCAGTATCTAATGCTGCAGTGAAATTAATTTGAATTGTTTTACCGTTAATCGCACTTACAGAAACTACTTCTGCTTTTACCGTAGCATTAATTGCATCTTGAACTGCTTTTGCTGCTGCTTTACCATCTGCAATTGCTTTCGTTGCTGCCGCTGCATCATCAGCTAATAAATCTTCGCCAGCTGCTTTCACTGCATCTTCTAAAGCTTTAATCGCCGTGTTTAAAGTGTTTACTGCAGTTTGAGCTGCTGCTGCATTTGCTGCAGTTACTGTGTTAGCTGCTGGTAAAGCTTTTACCGCTGCTTCTACGGCTTTGATTTCAGTATCTACTGAAACTGCTAAATCAAGATGTTCTTCAAGGATTGGTGCTGCAATATAGAAAAACTGGGCAAAGTGTACACGTTTAGCAGTGCCTTCCGGGTTGAAAGTTGCTACTTTTGATAAACCTAAAGCATTAGCTCCTAATACCGCTTCTTTTGCTTCATCTTTTACTTTATTGATATCCGCTACGTTAGCTGTTTTACCTTGCTCGTCAGCGATTTCTTTTAATGTTTTACCAGTTGTTACCTGGAATACACGGTCCATTACTAAAGCCATGTTTTGACGAGTAAATTTACCATATGGGTTTAATTGCTCTAAATCGTTACCATTGAAAACACCAAGGTCACGCACTAATAATGCAAGACGTGCAAACTCTTGATCTGAACCGTCTACATCGTCAAATTGTTTTACGCCTTCGCTTGCTTCTAAGCCTAAACTTTCTAAGTAACGACCAAGGATTAATACTGCGTGCTTACGAGAAACGTCACCTTGTGGGTTGAATTTACCGTTAGACCCAACAATAATCCCAGCTGCTGCTAAATCTTCTACTAATGCGATTGTATTCGCATCGTATCCAGCCATATCTGGGAATACTAGCTCATTTGCTGATGCTACAGGTACGATTGCTGATGCTACTAATGTAGCTGTTGCAGCTGTTGCTACAAACTTTTTGTATTTCTTTGGTTGATTAGCCATTAAAAATTTCCTCCTTGAAAGTCAATATAATTGTAGTTAAGATACATTACCAAATATTGAATGTTTCTAAACTCGTTATACGTTAAATTTTTAACTCTTCTACCAAAAATCTCTTTTACAAGACTATTTTTCTAGTTCACGGTAGCAATTCGAATTATATTCTTAATATTTTGAAGGGTCAACCGATAAAACCAGAGAAAAAAATAATCAAAAAGAACTAGTTGAATTGAATAATATAATTCACTCATTCTTTTGTAATAACATCCAAATATGGAAGGTTAGAAAAGGAGTTTAGTAAGATAAAATCTCAAAAATTGTTTATTTTGGCAACTTTCATCTTTTTTAAACAATGTACAATAATTTCCTCTTTCATAAGTTTTATTACTCATAATTAATTGATAAGTATTTCTCAAACTCACTTCCAATAGACTATATTCTATAAGAACATAAAGACCTAGATTAAAGATATTATTTAACCAATGAATACCAATTTAAATTGTGAACGTTTTGTGACACTTTAAAGTTGGATATCTATTCATCGTAGAGAATAGATTTTTCGTAATGGATACACCAACGTATAAATATATTTTCTCGAACCTTTGTATCTCGTACCTATTTCCTCAGCTCCCACTTCTTCATATAAAAACAGCACCTAGCTTTATATACTAGATGCTGTAGACTCAGAGTTTTTAGAAATAATCATGTAACTCAAATAGTATTTTATTTTGAGAGTTCGTCATTTTAATCAAGCCATAACCAGGGGCAAAATAAAAATGTACAGAAACCGGCGTGTTAAAGTATTTCTCTTCAATGTGTACTACATTTTTGAATGTACCGGCAGGCGTTGTCAACGTGCCTGTTGTTGTGCGTAAGAATGCATTTCCAATATGCACATCTACTTCATATTCATCATAGGCATACTCATAGATTGGCGTAGGTTTGTTTTCTACTAATGGTGTTGGAATTTCA
>JABUKB010000014.1 GCA_014595895.1 Lysinibacillus odysseyi
AGTGATGATGGCAAAGAGGTCACACCCGTTCCCATACCGAACACGGAAGTTAAGCTCTTTAGCGCCGATGGTAGTTGGGGGCTTCCCCCTGTGAGAGTAGGACGTCGCTTCGCAACAGAAAAAAGACTCAAAGCATAACGCTTTGGGTCTTTTTTGTATCTATTAGTATTCATAATAATTTAATCATGAAGAGTTCAATGAAATTTCAAAAAATAACTTTCGGATATTTTATGTAACATCTTATTTTTAAATTAACTATTAAAGAGTATGATTGAATTTTTCAAAGCTATATTGCTACTAAGAAAAGCACCATAATAAATTTTGCTTTCTTCTCATATAAAAATAAGGATCATCTTAATAGTAGTAACTCATGACCCTAATATATTAGGAATCTATTTTGAATGAGATATCCTCTAAAATTCAAGTACTTTTCGTACTTCACTTAAATATGATTGACTAATAGGTAATTCCGTACCATCCTTCATCTTTACAATATAATTCGAAGTAAGATCGCGATAAATACGCTCTATAAAGCAAATATTAATAATATAAGACCGATGAATACGGATAAAATTTTCTGGCAGGCGAAGTTGGAGCTCTTTTAACGTAACCGCTGTTTTATAATGAGTTCCATTACTATTAAACCAAGTCCGTTTTTGTAGACTTTCAATATGAGAAATGTCATCAATCATGACTGGCACCCAATCTTCCTCATGTTTTCCTGTTAAATGACGATATTGAGGAGGAGTCTCCTTTTTGAAAAGAGAAGGCAATACAATTACGAGTGCCCCAGGAAGATCATTAACTGTTAAAGGATAGCCAATAGCATAATAAGGAGATTCAAATAATGAATTATCCATCATGGCATCTACTTTCTCCCCCTGTTGAAGAACCTTGTAAGCAATACTATCTTCGGGAACAACAGACCCTATTTCTAATGATAGATTAGGAAACTGAGAGCTAAAATAAACAAAGTGTTTCTCTACTGCTATTGCAATTAACGCATGTTCTGGAATCCAATCTTCTAAAATCACTTTAAACTGTTCTAATACACTTTTTTTAATATGTAAATCCCCTTTTTCAAACATAAAGATTCCCCCTTCTGTATTATCCTGTTTTCCAGATTCATCCTTACTATAAACTATTTCGTCTTTATATACCCGTGTTTTATCCAAAAATAATGAAAAATACACGCGTCTGTTATATAGTAATTTACAACAAGGATAGCTGTTATGGAACAGGGGTGAAGGAATATTCCTAACAGGATATCTAGTTAACACAATTGGGAAGGTGGAAATTACATGTCAACTCGTCAAGAAAAAATTGAAGCAATCAAAAAAGATTGGGCTGAAAATCCTCGTTGGAAAGGGATTGAGCGTGGCTATACAGCAGAAGAGGTTGTTAAACTTCAAGGTTCTGTAGTGATTGAGCAAACTTTAGCAAAACGCGGTGCAAAACGTTTATGGAACTCTTTACATGAAGAGCCATTCATCAATGCATTAGGTGCTTTAACTGGTAACCAAGCGATTCAACAAGTTAAAGCAGGTTTAAAGGCAATTTACTTATCAGGATGGCAAGTAGCGGCAGACGCAAACATCGCGGGTCAAATGTATCCTGACCAATCATTATATCCAGCAAACTCTGTACCACAAGTTGTAAAACGTATTAACCAAGCGTTACAACGTGCAGATCAAATCGACCAAGCTGAAGGTCGCGAAGATGAGTTTGATTGGTTCGCACCAATCGTAGCAGACGCTGAAGCAGGTTTCGGTGGTCCGTTAAACGTATTCGAGCTTGTAAAAGGAATGATTGAGGCAGGTGCTTCAGGCGTACACTTAGAAGACCAATTAGCTTCTGAGAAAAAATGCGGTCACTTAGGCGGTAAAGTATTATTACCAACTCAAAACGCAGTACGTAACTTAATCGCTGCTCGTCTTGCAGCAGACGTAATGGGCGTAGATACAATCTTAATCGCTCGTACAGACGCAGATGCAGCGGACATGGTAACTTCTGACATTGACCCACGCGATGCTGAGTTCATCACTGGCGAACGTACACCAGAAGGTTTCTACCGTACAAACCCAGGTTTAAAACAAGCAATTGCACGTGGTTTAGCATATGCACCATACGCAGACTTAATCTGGTGTGAAACATCTCACCCATCATTAGAGGAAGCTCGTGAGTTCGCAGCAGCAATCCACGCTGAGTTCCCAGGGAAAATGTTAGCATACAACTGCTCACCATCATTCAACTGGAAAGCTAAACTTTCAGATGAAGAGATTGCAGAGTACCAACGTGAATTAGGTAAACTTGGCTACAAGTTCCAATTCATTACATTAGCAGGATTCCACAGCTTAAACTACTCTATGTTCGAGCTTGCGCATGACTACAAAGACAATGGTATGGCTGCATACTCTAAGTTACAACAAGCTGAGTTTGCTGCAGAGTCTAAAGGCTACACAGCAACTCGTCACCAACGTGAAGTGGGTACTGGTTACTTTGATGAAGTATCACAAACAATTTCTGGTGGTACATCCTCAACTACTGCAATGTCAGGTTCTACTGAATCAGAGCAATTCGCTTAAGATTTAACTAGATTTCATCCATAACTAATTGGGGAGTTAGGAATGGATACAGGAAATCACACGACATGGGGATGTCATATATAAAATATAGCTAGTGTATCCGTATGAAAAGAATATATGTTTAAAGGGTCAGCTGTTGGGGAACGGACTGATAAACAGTTACCATGATGCCGAGTGGCAATTGTTTTAACACTTTATTAAGGACAATATGTTCATGATATGCGGTGCACTACCTGTATTCAAAAACTTCAGTTAGACATGTAATTCTTTTACTATAATAATTCGTTACAATTCAACCTTTTATCAAAGTCATAAAGTTGGTTGGGAAACTTTTGAACATGGGTTTGCCTCCCATAGATAAAGTATATTATATAGCGTTCAAACAAGGGGTTTCTTAAATAAGATTCGTTTGGGGTTCTCATATTTGAAAGATAAATGTCTTTTTAGTCGTGCTGGGCTAGAAAGACATTTTTTTAATAATCAACAAAGTCAGGAGGAGAATAGATTATGAAAAATAAAGAGATTCTACTTGTACCAGGCCCTACACCTGTACTGGACGATATTTATGAAGCATTAGCGAGTGAGACGAGAGGGCATACTGATCCACGTTTTGTACAGATTTACAAACGTGCCATTGATAATACAAAAAAGCTATTTAATACAGATGGTGAGGTATTTGTGGTTGCGGGTTCAGGTACGTTGGCCATGGAGATGGCGATTGTGAATACAGTCAAGGCTGGGGAACGTATCCTTGTTATTAGCCATGGCTTTTTTGGTGACCGCTTTATTTTGCTGGCTAAATCCTTTGGGATAGAGGTAGATGTTTTACAAGCAGAGTGGGGTCAAAGAGTAAGTGTACAAGTTGTGCAGAATCAGCTGTCAAAACATACATATAAGGCCGTGACAGTGACGCATGCAGATACTTCTACCGGTGTATCCGCAGATTTAGAGGCATTAGTACCAGTGATTAAAGAAGCGGGAGCATTAGCAATTGTAGACGGAGTAGTAGCGACGGCTGCCTTGCAAGAAGACATGAGTAAAGCGTACGGCGGCAAACATAAAATTGATATTGTCTTAACTGGCTCACAAAAGGCCATCGGTGTACCGCCAGGATTAGCTATTATCGCCTTTAGTCCGCAGGCTTTAGCAGCACGGGAGGAAATGGAGCAAGTCCCTGCTTATTACGCAGATATTAAAAACTGGTTACCTATTATGCAAGATCCAGGCAAGTATTTTGCAACGCCACCTGTTAATTTAATCTATGCCTATGATACAGCATTAGAAATTGTCTTAAAGGAAGGAATGGCAAAGCGGGAAGCGCGTCATATCGCTTACGGACGAGCTATTCGGACAGCACTTCGCATTTACGGCATGACACCGCTTGCTGAAGAAAATGTGGCTGCTGCTACATTGAGTTGCATTCAATATCCAGAAGGGGTAGAGGATACAAAATTCCGCAGTGACTTGGCCGCAAGAGGCGTAATTGTAGCGGGTGGTTTAGCTCATTTAGCAGGTAAGACATTCCGTATTGGGCATATGGGGAATACAACAGAAGATCAGCTAGAGCAAGCAATTCGAATCATTGGGGAAGCGCTTAAAGAGCAACAATATGAAGTGGATATTGAGAAAGCTGTAGATGTGTTACACCATCTATTGACTAGCAATGTAAAATAATGAAGTAAGAGCAATCCGTACATGAACGGATTGCTCTTTTTGTATATTTACTTTTAAAAAACTAATGCTGGGTACTAGAAATCGACTGTTTCAACCAATAAGTCGCTTCCGTATAATCTTGCTTCACGCCAAGGCCTTTTTTATACATCATTCCCAATTGGAATTGTGCCTTTACATGTCCTCCTTGCGCCGCTAACTTATACCATTTAATAGCTTCTTTATAGTCTTGGGGGACACCTTCGCCCTTACAAAACATTTGTCCTAATTGGAACTGAGCTTTTATGAAATTGCCATGCGCAGCCTGGTTAATCCATTTTGCTGCTTCTACATAATCCACGGCTGTTCCAAGACCTTTATCAAAAATATTCCCAAGATAGTACTGGGCTTCGGTATGACCTTGTTCTGCTGCTAATCGGTAACAACGACGTGCTTCATCATAATTTTTAGGTACACCAAGTCCTTGCTCATATAATCTACCTAGTTCAAACTCTGCTTTAATATGATTTTGCTGAACTGCTGTTTGAAACCATTTTGCAGCCTTCGTATAATTTTGCTTCAAACCAAGGCCTTCTTTTCTGAGCCTTCCTAATTCAAACTGTGCCTCGGCATGTCCTTTAATGGCCGCGCGTTTCATCCATTTGAGTGCTGTTTCTAATTGGCCATTATGTAGATGAAGCATTGCTAAATCGTAGTTTGCACTAATATGCTCATTTGCCGCAGCTTTGGATAGCCACTCAATCGCTAGATAATCGGAATTTGCCGTAGGTTGCTGCTTATAAATCAGGCCAAGTAAGTACTGGGCATTCGTATGGTTATCATGTGCCGCGAGTGTTAGCCATTTAATGGCTTCTGCTTCGTTTGCCTGGACGCCTTTCCCTGCCTTATAGCAAAGGGCCAGTTGGAACTGTGCATTCGTATGTCCTTGCAATGCGGCCATCGAAAACCATCGCGCTGCCTGGGACATATCTATTTCGACTCCATGCCCTTTACTGTATAAATAACCTAGATTATATTGCGCACTCTGATCACCTGCTTCAGCTGCAGTTTTAAATAATTGCTTTGCTTTTGTATAATCTTGCTTCACGCCTGCCCCGGAATGATAGAGAAAGCCTAGGTTACTTTGAGCACTTGTATGACCTTGTGCTGCCGCGAGCTGGTACCATTTTGCTGCTTGCATAAAGTCTAGCGGGACACCTGAGCCTTGGTTATATAAAGAGCCAAGATTATACTGCGCATCCGCATGGCCAGCTTCAGCCGCTTGTTTATAGAAGAGAGCTGCACGGGCTTCGTCTTTGGGTACGCCTTGTCCAAATTGATACAGTACACCTAGCGAGTATTGAGCATTGGAATCGCCTTGATCGGCTGCGAGTTGATACCATTTTGCTGCTTCTGTATAGCTTTGCTGCACACCCCGGCCATGATTATATAGCACTCCAAGGTTATATTGTGCGCTTCTATTCCCTTCTTGTGCCGCTACTAAAAACCATTGCGCGGCTGCCTCAAAGTCATCTGCTGCAAACTCCAAATCAATGATGCGATGGGATGTGGCTTTTAACGGCGCTGATGTCTGCTGAAAGGCTGAAAAGGAAAGCCTATCGCCCTTTGATAGCCGCCGCAGGTACCATTCGCAAATATCAGCTAAATATTCGAGGACGATGATTGCTGTTTTTGAATTAATGGCATCATTAGAAGGGCGTGCTGTCATTTTGCGCACAAGATTCATCAGTAAATAAATACGACGTGGATGAATTTTAGCAACGAAATTTTTATTATGGAGTAACACACGAATAGAAATTCCAGATACTTGCTTATTCATTTCTTTTTCATAAACATCGCGTACTATAATACCGAGCGCGATTTTCGATTTTTGCAATGAAAGATTCGGATTCGTAATCCGAGATTGCACAGCTTCCAATAAATAGTCAGCGATAGGGCGGTGCGTAGCAGGAATTCGATTACATAAATGTGTCAATACATCCTGATCAACGGACATCATATTCACCCCTTTCGTAAATGTATTATGTAAAAGTAAGTATAATTATTCTTTTTATCGGGCTCTTGAAAGGAAATTCAATGAATTTTATCATTGATTTCTAGAGAGAGTGAATGATTGAATTGTTAGTGTAATAATTATACAATTTTATTATGTACAAGAGGTGAAAGGGAGAAGGTTGTATGGAGCGGATCATTATTTTAATACCAGCATTAAACCCTTTACCATCACTTATCATATTTGTAGAGAAACTTTTACAGTTAACAGATAAAGTCATCGTGGTAGATGATGGGAGCGACGAAAAATACAAAGTTATATTTGACCGTTTAACATTACTAGATAATTGTATTGTGTTACACCATTTAGAGAATAAAGGAAAGGGTCGGGCATTGAAGACCGGTTTTCAATATGTTTTACACCACGAAAAAACTGCTCGATTTGTTATGACAGCAGGTGCACATGGTCAGCATTCCATAGCGGATTTAGAGCATCTGGCCGAGTCATCCAAGGTATTTTCGGATGGCATTGTCCTAGGGGTGCGCAGTTTCTGGTCAAAAGAGATGCCAGCCCTTGGATACATAGGAAACCGGGCTGCCTCGATGTTATTTAATCTCCTGTTTCATAAACGTTTACTTGATATTCAATCAGGTCTGCGTATCATACCGAAGCAAGAGTTAACCTGGCTGATTCATGTACCGGGAGAACAATTTAACTATGATCTTAATATGCTAGTGGCAGCTCTTCACCGTCAAGTGCCGATTTATGAAATTCCGATCGGCTATGCACGTTTAAAAAAGAACACCCTGATGCATTATGATGAAGTAGGTCGTACGAGCGAAACGCTTCAGCAAATATGGCAGACCTTTTTGAAACAGAAAAAGGTGAAATGAAACTTTTTAGGCACGCATTCGTACATAATTAGTAAGTAATGCTACAAGGGAGGACCTATGATGACAGAAGAACAAAAATTACAGCAGATGATTGAAGGGAAGGACAAGCACTTCTCGGATAAGGGCTTATTAGATAAGTTACAGCACTACGGGAAAAAGCTAGGGTTTAAAGGACTGCACGCGGTGGCTACATTATATACAGCTTTAAAAAGCCCGAATATGTCAAAATCTAATAAATTAATTATTGCCGGCGCGTTAGGGTATTTTATTTTACCGATAGACGTGGTAGCGGATATTTTACCATTTGTAGGTCTAACCGATGATTTGTTTGTCGTGACGACAGCATTGACTAAGGTATTTTTGAGTATCGATGATGAAATGAAGCAAGAGGCGGATGCCTTATTGAAAAAGGTATTCGGCGAAAGTTATACGGAAGAGGAATTGACAATAGAAGAAATTAAATAAGTCACCTCTAGTTAGGTGGCTTTTTAAATAGGAGGTAGGCATGCTAAACAAACTAATATTGCTAGTTATATTACTGATATTAGCCAAGCCGGCTTATGATATCACGATGGGTTTTTTAGCAGATACACCTATCCCGGTAGAGGTAGCAACAGAGCCGGTGCCTTCAGTTGAGTCAATAGAAGGCGATGTCCTCCCGGCACAAGCTACATCGCCTCCAGTAGCTCAACCGCCAAAAACAGCAACTTCAGTAGCCCAATTGACCGATGCATTTGCTTATTATTTTGATCAATTCACGACACAGTTTACGATTTCTTATAAGGGAAGCACCGCGCAGTTGGAGCAGCTCCTAAATGAAGCAACAGAAGCAGCAATTGCCAGGAATCCCTATGTAGGGGGACATCTGGACACGCGAGAGATTGAGTATGAGTATACAAAGCAAGCAGCTACCATTTCTGTTACACAAAGCTATTTAACCACGCCAGCCCAAGAACAAAGAGTGGATGCTATTGTAACTCAAATATTACAGTCTCAGCCTATCGCTACCATGTCAGATTATGAAAAAGTAAAATTTGTGAATGATTATATTGTGAAAAATACTGAGTATAGTGAGCAGGCAAGTGCTAGTCCCCATAGCGCTTATGCGGTTGCTTATGAAGGGCGCGGCGTGTGCCAAGGCTATGCTTTATTTGCGCAGAAGTTACTAACGGCAATGGGGATAGAGTCTTTATATGTGGTTGGTGAAGTATATACAGGCGGTCATGCTTGGAATTTAGTGAAGGTGGACGGGGAATGGTATCACCTAGATACGACATGGAATGACCCTCTGCCAGACCGTGGTCATAGTGTACGTTACGAGTATTTTTTAAAAAATGACGCAGATATGAAGCAAGATCATACATGGGAAAGTAAAAATTATCCGAGAGCTGCGAGTAAAAAATTTGTCTCTTGGCATCAAATGCAAGATATATATGAATATAATGGCGATAGATATTTTGCAAATAGTAAGGATGACTATACAATATACCGTCAGCAACAAAATACCAACTCTATCGACCGTGTAGC
This sequence comes from Lysinibacillus odysseyi, assembly GCA_014595895.1. Lineage (GTDB taxonomy): Bacteria > Bacillota > Bacilli > Bacillales_A > Planococcaceae > Lysinibacillus_B > Lysinibacillus_B odysseyi_A. Next base: position 8,670 of record JABUKB010000014.1, read on the forward strand.
CGATGTGCGAGCGATGTACTTGGTCGGCGTAGGAGACTGGCTCTATTTTAGTAATTATTCGCAGGGTGCTTATTTATCTCGGATGAAAGTAGACGGATCTTCATTAGAGGTGCTTGTTAGAGAAGAAGTCGAACAACTCTATATAGAAGAAGGCTATCTTTACTTTACGACGGATGAGGGTCTGAAAAAGATGGCACTTTAAAAAAGATAGGAAAAGCTATGCGCAGAAAAACATGAGTTGCGTATAGCTTTTTTATTATAGAAATGGAGGGTGCATTATATAGAGAAAAGAGATATCCGAGGCAGTGCTACATTCAATGAGATTCACTTCTGGGATTGGAAGTGACAGGAGGAAATTAGTGCAAGGTTAGTTTTTAAAAACAATAATGATAGATTGATATATTTTTTGAAAAAGCACTTGCGTTATTATTTCTATCATGATATATTATTTCTTGTCGCTAAAACAACAATGAAGTCGAACAAAACTTCTAAAAAAGTTATTGACACATAAATTGAACGGTGATATGATATAAAAGTTCGCTACAAACGGACAGCATGAACTTTGAAAACTGAACAAGTAAACGTTAATTATACAAGTTTGAGTGATGAACTCAAACACTTAAAGACTTCAGCTTCGGTTGAAGCGCTAGCAAAGCAAATGAGCTTTCAAACTACTTTTATGGAGAGTTTGATCCTGGCTCAGGACGAACGCTGGCGGCGTGCCTAATACATGCAAG
>JABUKB010000015.1 GCA_014595895.1 Lysinibacillus odysseyi
AAGTGATGATGGCAAAGAGGTCACACCCGTTCCCATACCGAACACGGAAGTTAAGCTCTTTAGCGCCGATGGTAGTTGGGGGCTTCCCCCTGTGAGAGTAGGACGTCGCTTCGCTTTTGAATTATTCCGAAGTAGCTCAGTTGGTAGAGCATCCGGCTGTTAACCGGCAGGTCGCAGGTTCGAGTCCTGCCTTCGGAGCCATATTCTCTTGGAGAGTTGTCCGAGAGGTCGAAGGAGCACGATTGGAAATCGTGTAGACGGTCAACGCTGTCTCAAGGGTTCAAATCCCTTACTCTCCGCCAGAATTTTATGGACTTAAAAATGGCCCGTTGGTCAAGTGGTTAAGACACCGCCCTTTCACGGCGGTAACACGGGTTCGAATCCCGTACGGGTCACCATTTTTAACTTATGTACTTCATATGGAGGATTAGCTCAGCTGGGAGAGCACCTGCCTTACAAGCAGGGGGTCGGCGGTTCGAACCCGTCATCCTCCACCATTTTTAAAATGTTTCAATATTATTATTATCGCGGGGTGGAGCAGTGGTAGCTCGTCGGGCTCATAACCCGAAGGTCGTTGGTTCAAGTCCAGCCCCCGCAACCAAATGGTCCCGTGGTGTAGCGGTTAACATGCCTGCCTGGATCGCCGGTTCGATCCCGGTCGGGACCGCCATTTTCTTCATAGAATGGGTCAGTAGCTCAGTTGGTAGAGCATTAGATTGAAGCTCTAAGTGTCGGCGGTTCGATTCCGTCCTGACCCACCATTATATAAATACGTTCCAAAATGCCGGTGTAGCTCAGTTGGTAGAGCAACTGACTTGTAATCAGTAGGTCGAGGGTTCGACTCCTTTCGCCGGCACCATTCTGGAGGGGTAGCGAAGTGGCTAAACGCGGCGGACTGTAAATCCGCTCCTTAGGGTTCGGCGGTTCGAATCCGTCCCCCTCCACCATTTTTATAGGGGCATAGTACAACGGTAGTATAGAGGTCTCCAAAACCTTTGGTGTGGGTTCGATTCCTACTGCCCCTGCCAATTTTTTTTGATTTTAATTATTATAGTGGCGGTTGTGGCGAAGTGGTTAACGCACCTGATTGTGGTTCAGGCATTCGTGGGTTCGATTCCCATCAGTCGCCCCATTTAATTAAAATTCTATCTATATAGTGGCGGTTGTGGCGAAGTGGTTAACGCACCTGATTGTGGTTCAGGCATTCGTGGGTTCGATTCCCATCAGTCGCCCCATTCATTTTAAAATAATCTATTATCATTGGGGTATAGCCAAGCGGTAAGGCAACGGATTTTGATTCCGTCATGCCTAGGTTCGAATCCTAGTACCCCAGCCATTTTTGCGGAAGTAGTTCAGTGGTAGAACACCACCTTGCCAAGGTGGGGGTCGCGAGTTCGAACCTCGTCTTCCGCTCCAAATAATGGCGGCATAGCCAAGTGGTAAGGCATGGGTCTGCAACACCCTGATCGCCGGTTCAAATCCGACTGCCGCCTCCAATTTTTCAAATCGGTTTTCCGATTTTTTTTCTTTATATCATTGCGCAGGTGTGGTGGAATGGCAGACACGACGGACTCAAAATCCGTTGCCGCGAGGCGTGTGGGTTCGAGTCCCACCACCTGTATCGAAAACATTTACTTTATAAAAAAGTAAATGTTTTTTGCTTTTTTTTATATAGTTAGAGTAGAAAAAGGGTAAATAGATTAAGATAAATGTGACATTTTACAATACTGAAAATACGGAGGAATAAATGAATGGTACAGACACTGAAGTGGATTGAAGCGAAAAGCTATGAAGAAATGAGTGAAATTGCTGCTAACATATTTAAAGAGCAGTTACAAAACAATAAAAAATCTGTATTAGGTTTAGCGACAGGTGGTACACCGGAAGGATTTTACGCAAAAATGGTAGAAGCTTATAAAGCCGGTGAAATATCTTTTGCTGAGGCAAAATCATTTAACTTAGATGAATATATTGGAATTGAGCCAAGTAATAAGGCGAGCTATCATTATTATATGGATGAGCAATTATTCAATCATGTAGATATGAAACGCGAAGATATTCATGTTCCTGCAGGTGACCCATCACAAGTAGAAAAAAATACGGACCAATACGATCAAATGATTGAAGAGGCGGGCGGCATTGATATTCAATTATTAGGTATCGGTGTCAACGGTCATATCGGTTTTAATGAACCAGGCACTTCATTTGAGTCATATACAAATGTTGTTGAGCTAACAGAATCAACAAGAGAAGCGAATAAGATTTACTTTGATAGTATTGAAGATGTTCCTACACATGCGATTACAATGGGAATCAAGACAATTTTAAATGCGAAAAAAGTGGTACTCTTAATCTCAGGGCAATCAAAACAAGAAGCTTATGATCGCTTGCGTTCTGGTGAAGTGACAGAGGACTTCCCAGCAAGTGCATTGCATAAACACCCAGATGTAACAGTCATTTATTGCGACGTAAAATAATAATTCAGAGAAAAGCGGTGATTCGATTCACCGCTTTTTATTTGTTAAAATGACGCCAAAAATAACAGCTAGTCCACCAATTACCTGTGCAATATAAAGTTTTTCCTTTAAAAATAAGACAGCAAATATAGCGGCAAATAGGGGAATAAAGTTTAAGTATATGCTTGCTTTATTAGCACCTAATGCAACCACACCGGTATTCCAACTAAGGAATGCTACAATAGAAGCAGCAATACCTACATATAAAATGGCACTAATTGTACCGACAGACCATGTAATTGTAATAGATGTCGTCATCAGTTCATAAATTGTAAACGGCAGTAATATCAAAGCTCCGATAAAGATTGTGATAAAGAATGTAGAGTAGCCCGGCAATTTTCCCGAAAACTGTTTGACCAATAAAGAATAGATGGACCAACAGAAAACAGCAATTAGTACTAATAGGTCACCTTGGTTGAAAGAAAATGAGAACAATGCTTCTAGAGAGCCCTTTGTTAAAATGAATAATACGCCAACTAATGAAATAGCAGTCCCCAATAATTGATACCTTGTTAAATGTTCTTTTAAAAAAATAAAAGATAGTATGTAAACCATAATTGGTGTTGATGAATTCATCAAAGAAGCATTAATGGATGTGGTATCATACAATCCAATATAGACAAGTGTATTGAAACATGTAACACCTGTAAGTGCCATAAGTAAAACAACAGGCCATTGTTTTTTGATGAGAGGTAATTCTTGTTTAGCCCGTCTAGCAATAAAGGGCCAGAAGAATAAAAAGGCTAAGCACCAACGTAAAAAAGCCAATGTAATAGGCGGAATATCACCAGCAATCGCACGACCAATTACGAAATTCCCACCCCATAAGATGGTGGCTATAATAAGCAGTGCTTGTGGCGGAAACCTCATGCTTTAAACACTCCTTTGTAAAATTATTTGAAAACTAAGATTATTATAGTAATACAATGATGTAAAAAGCAATGCATGATTATGCTAAAATGAAAGTAAGTAAAAGGAGGCGCTACGTTTGAAAATACGTCCACCAAAGCTTCATCAAGGAGATACAATAGGGGTAGTTGCACTGAGCAGCCCACTAAAAATGGAGCAATTACAAACCAAATTAGATTTTATTGAATCATTAGGTTTGCATTATAAGCTAGGGAAAACGGTTGGAATGTCAGAAGGGTTAGGGTTAGTGGCAGGCAGTGATGAAGAACGTGCCGCAGACTTGCATGATATGGTTCGCGATCCTAATATTAAAGGTATTTTTTGTGTTCGTGGTGGTTATGGACTTGGTCGCATAGCAGATTTAATTGACTATCAATTATTAACAGAGCAACCGAAAATTATCTGGGGATTCTCTGATGTCACATACTTACATGTCGCAGTAAATAAATATGCCAATCTCGTTACATTCCACGGACCAATGCTATCTTCAGGTGAAGATCCTTTAGATGAGTTGTCACAAAAGATGTTCCAACAACTATTTACACCAATGGAAATACAATATAGTGAAGCGATTAGTCCCTTAAAGGTATTAGTAGAAGGGCAGGCACGTGGAGAATTATATGGTGGTAATTTAAATCGTTTAGTTAGCACATTATGTACGAAGTACGAAATGGATTTAAGACAAAAGATTGTAGTATTTGAAGATGTGGGAGAGTCACTAGACCGTATCGACGGTATGATGAATCAATTACGATTATCAAGAAAACTAGAGCAGGCAGCTGGCTTTGTAATCGGGAGCTTTACGGAATTAGGAGAAGGTCAAACTTATGAAGACGTGCTTCAAGTGATGGAGCATTATTTAGGTAAGTTAGGAAAGCCTGTGATAGCTGGCTTTAAAATTGGACACTGTAAACCAAATATAGGTATTCCAATAGGGGTGGAAGCTATCCTCGATTCAAAAGAAAAAGTATTGCGCGTTTTACCAGGGATAGAATAATTTTATAAAATCCATTTAAAAAGGGGGAGCTATTTAAGCTCCTCCTTTTATGATAGAGGTGTGAAAAGTTCCTCCGCATATTTGAATAAACATATTGCCGGCAGATGAAAGTAATTGCATTGCCTCTACTTCATTCATAGAAGGCTTTATATAAAAAAGTTGAATGGCTTCTGTTGTCTGTTCAGAAGTAGCGGTACGTTTAGAATCCACATAAAGACTGCCGAAAGGACCTGCTTCATCTTGTGAATGAGGGATAGAATGTAAAACGTTAAAACGACCATTTAACCCCTCATACCCTGTACCTTCCTCGCCTAACGTTATGAAAATGTCTCCTTGAATAGCTTGTTTATCATAAATCCCTACTGGAATCTCATATTGCAGTGAAAAAAAGTTATTTAAATCGACTGCAGTATGTACAGGTGTTAAATATTGTTGTTTTGCAATACGGCGCAATAGACTTTCAGCAGAATGACGATAGCGATTGACATCCATGCCGACAGACTTTAATAATGTTCGCCACTCTTTTATGTTGGGGCGATCTGTCACGGATTGCTCTTGTAACTCAAAAAATAAATTTTCTTGATATAATTGCATACGTCCCTTAATCATTTGAGGAGAATCTGACACGATAATTTTGTTATAATGGATGACGCCGATTTTAAATTGTGGTATTTTGTCCAATAGAGTTGGATCGATTGTAACATGCATGAGATCACCTCTTCATTTTTAACGTTATTGTATCATAAGGAAGGTGAGGAAATGCGTATCAATACATTGCAGCAACAGTTTGTTGATTATGCATATTCAATTGGTATAGATAAAATTGGATTCACAACGGCCTCGCCATTTCACGAGATGAAAAATAGATTGCGTCGCCAGCAGGAGTTAGGATTCCAGTCAGGCTTTGAAGAATCAAATATCGAATTACGGACGGAGCCTCTTCAACTATTAGAAGGTGCAGAAAGTATTGTATCCATTGCGATTGCATATCCATCTAAAATGCCTAATGCGCCTATAGGAAAGCAAGGTGAAAGACGTGGCATCTTTTGCCGCGCCTCTTGGGGTATTGATTATCACGTAGCCGTAAGAGAGCGTCTATCGAAATTAGAACAATGGTTAATGGAGAGAGTACCAAATGTCCGTTTTAAATCTATGGTAGATACAGGAGAGCTAGTAGACCGCGCAGTAGCAGAACGCGCGGGTATTGGATGGAACGGTAAAAACTGTTCGACGATTACACCAGAGTTCGGTTCTTATGTTTATTTAGGAGAACTTATTACTAATATTCCATTTGCACCAAGCACGCCTATAGAAGATGAGTGCGGTGACTGTACGTTATGTATTGATGTTTGCCCAACAGGTGCGATTGTAGGAGATGGACAATTAAACAGTCAGCGCTGCATTGCGTATTTAACACAAACGAAGGGTTTTTTGCCTGATGAATTTCGGGCTAAAATAGGAAACCGTTTGTACGGTTGTGATACATGCCAAACAGTTTGCCCTAAAAATAAAGGGAAAGCAAATTTGATTCATGAAGAATTTCAGCCGGACCCAGAAATCGCTAAGCCTTTATTACAGCCGCTACTTACCATTTCTAATAAAGAATTTAAGGCAACATATGGTCATGTTTCAGGATCGTGGCGTGGCAAAAAGCCGATTCAGCGAAATGCGATATTAGCGTTAGCTCATTTTAAAGAACAATCTGCAGTGCCTGACTTAATCCAAGTCATGCAAAAAGACGAGAGACCTGTTATACGGGGGACAGCAGCTTGGGCCTTGGGGAAAATTGGCGGTACAGAAGCGGCGCATTCGTTAAATGAGGCATTGCAGCGAGAGACAGATGATGAAGTAATGGAAGAAATAAAAAAAGGGATTTCCCTATTATAGGAAAGAGGTCTTGGTTTTGCCTTTACATGTAGTTTTATATCAACCTGAGATTCCTGCTAATACAGGCAACATTGCCCGAACATGTGCAGGAACAAATACAAGCTTACATTTAATCCGCCCATTGGGTTTTTCGACAGACGATAAAATGTTAAAACGCGCGGGCTTAGATTACTGGGAGCATGTCAATGTCGTGTATCATGATTCACTAGAAGATTTTATTGAGTATTCTCAAGATGGAGATGTTTTCTTAATCGAAACATACAGTGATGAACCGTTTACAACCCATGATTTTAGTGACACTGCAAAAGATATTTATTTTATGTTCGGAAAAGAGACAACAGGTTTACCGAAGGATTTTGCATATGAACGTAAAGATATGTGCTTGCGAATTCCTCAAAGTGATCACATTCGTTCATTAAATTTATCAAACACAGCAGCGATTGTGATTTATGAAGCGTTAAGGCAACAAAATTATCCAGGATTGAAATAAGCAGGAGTGCTTGTTTCTTGGAGTCATTATTTAAAAAATTAAAGAGATAATAATTTTATTTACTTATTTTTATAAATGTTAATCGAGTAACTGGAGGACGGGCTCTTACCAGTTACTTATTTTTGACCGAAAATGCTTATAAATCATAAGTATTGTATAGTTTTTCTTTTAAAATATTTTTATACTTGTTTTTTTATTATAAATAAATTATTATTTTATAAGTCGCCAAGGACAAGTAGTGAATAACAAATCATAAAGTTAAAGATAGTGATGAAAAATAGCATTAAAAAACTTTTAGGAAGTTGTTGACACAGAGTTAGAGCGATGATATGATATAAAAGTTCGCTACAAACGAACAACATGAACTTTGAAAACTGAACAAGTAAACGTTAATTATACAAGTTTGAGTGATGAACTCGAACAACTTAAAGACTTCAACTTCGGTTGAAGCGCTAGCAAAGCAAATGAGCTTTCAAAC
>JABUKB010000016.1 GCA_014595895.1 Lysinibacillus odysseyi
AGCCGGCTGCAACTACGGCAGTTGCACCACGAGATGAGCTGGCAAATAAAGTAGATGTGCTCAGCAATGTTCTGCAGCAAATCATGCAGACAGGGCTATTCCATATGCAGCAGCATGAAGAAAGCGGCGCTATGCAGATCACCCTCAATGAGGACTGCCTGGCACAAAATATCAACCTTCTTTCAATGGAGTCCATGCAGCAGCTTAGCGACATTCAGGATAGAACAGAAAAGCTTACGGAAGAAAGCAAAAGCCTGCAAAAGCAAATCACAGAGTTGAAAGAGGAAAACAAGAAGGATATCGCACTGAAAATACGCGAGCGACAAATTGAAAATGAATTGATTTCTACACTGCGTACAGAGGCGATAGAACAGTTTTCCGCTGAAAAAAATTCCGGGATTTTCGCAAAACTTTTCCGTTCTTCGCAGCTCGAACTGGAAAAGGAGCGCTTTATTAATCAGTATTTGGCCAAAAACCTGTCCAAACGTTTAGATCAGGCGCTGAGGGAATATCATGAGTCGCCTTTTCCTCCATGATAGGGGAGGGGTAGCGCCAGAGAAATGCGGATTTATACTCACTGCATAAAAAGTTGTATAAATAATGTTCACTAGAAAAGCCATAAAACGTTGATTGTACAGTATTTTGTGGCTTTTGGTAGTGCTACCAAACTTTTATTTGGGAACGTTATTTGTATAGGAATGTATAGATTAATCATTATATCCGTTTCGAATAAATAACCATTGATAATGGGATTGATGTGACCATAATACAAAATAAAATAATTAAAACATGTGTGGCATTCAAAGTATTAGTTTCTTGGTTGTTGACTGCTAAAAATAGCAGTGTAATTGTGGCAAATAATACAAAATAATTGGCAGACATACTCTTTCCAATAATTGTTTTTGCACGCTCATCTTTAGGAAACAAGTGTGGAGACAAGTATGCCATCATTAACGCACTTGTGCCTAGGAAGAAAAGTATAATGGATTCCGAAAATTGTCCCTTTATAAATGATGAGTAATTCAAGTAAACGCCCATTGGTATCATAATAATTGCTAAAAATAAGTATGCTAATTGATTTTCACGTGCTTTTTTCATTCACAGAATCCCCCTCATAAATAAATACACCTTCTATCTTACAGTTAAAAATTTCTGCTAACTTAAAAGCTAAAATGATGGACGGGTTATATTTCTCTTTTTCAAGTGAAATAATAGTTTGTCTAGATACAGAAAGTTTTTCTGCCAACTGGTCCTGCGTCATACTGTGTTGAGCTCGTAAAACTTTTATATTATTTTTGATAGTAAATCCTCCCTTTTGGTAAAGTTAGCTTTACTTTAGGTAAAGTGTACTTTACATTACTTCGGAAAGCAAGTCACTAAATATTCGTTTATGGATTTTCTTATTCACAAGCAGCAAAAAAACACCCACATTCAATTAATAATGGGTTCCGTTTTGAAGTGCAAACAAGGTAATAACAATACAAATTTCATACTAAATTGTATTCAAAAAACAGGAGAATTCACATTTAAAATTTCTCCTGTTTTTTCTCGCATTATAATGTTAAGTAAATACTTTTTGGTGATATTTTCATATTAAACGTATAGTATAATTAAGTTAAAAATTTATCTTTGTTCAGCAAACGGGCCAAAGTTTGATGAGGAACCGTAAGTGTAAAAATATCTCATTGGAAGGCTATTTGTAAAATGTTACACATTAAACTAATGTGAGCAGGTTAGCACAAGAAGACTTAAATACTTTATGCATTATAAAACGTTTTATATTGGGAGGAGGGTAACATTTGAGGAACACATTTAAATCAAGTATTTTATTTTTATTATTTGGAGCGTTATTATTAGCTGGTTGTAGTAGAAATGAGGGTAACTTACAAGATGGGGATAAAAATATAAGTGAAGAAATGGATGAGGTCATTTCTGATTACATTATTCAAAAATATTCATCCTTATATTATAATACAGAAAAACAATTTGAAGTCCATAAAGTATATGGTACGAATGAATCAGATGGGGTAATAAGCGTCTACATGTGGTCTTATTATGGCGGTTTTAATAAATCCACTGGAATAGAAAAACAAGCAGGACATTCATTACCTGCCGTAATTCGGTTAAATAAAAAAGAAGAAAATTATTCTGTTATTGAATACACAGAACCACGAGACGGTAGTTTGTATCAGTCCTCTCTAAAAAAAATGTTTCCAAAAAAATATTTGAAATTGGCTCAACAAGATAGTGGGAATATAGAGGATTTACAAAAAGAGATGGATAAAAAAGTGAAACAGTGGTTAGAGAAAAAGGATTAATTTTGAGTTGAATTTGATATTCTGATATTCAACTAACGGGCACTTAAATTGAATATACGAATACCAAATCATTTATAAAAGGACTTAGTTTACTCAAGTAAGCTAAGTCCTTTTACGTTGTTTCATTTGTCATTTTTGATACTATTTTAAATGTTGTTTAATATGTTTGTATCACTAAACTGAAAGGTTATGCGAACTAATTCCTTTTGGCTTCGATTATTATTTGTACAAAATATCATAAATCGTATATGCTCTATCAGCGATACCAATTCGTTCCGCTGGTGTTCTATCATCGCCATTGTAACTTTTAACAGGCATACAGAAATTATAATAAGTTCGTAAAATTGTTAACGCATATTGTGCATATTTAGGATTGTAGTTGGCGTAAATATAAGATTTTTTATCCGCTTTTGCTGTCAACAAAGGTCGTTCTAAAATTGAAATTTTACGTCTAATTAGTTGAATGAACGAATTGGTTGCATGGTCATTTACTTTGAGTATTAGATTCGTTAAATGACCTTTATCTAAGTGACTCACATCTGTTCGACATATCACCCAAGCATAGCCTTTATCTTTAAATGCGATGGGTTGTAATATTTCTGTTCTTTTGTATTTCGGTACAAGTTTGTTTTCTATCTCAATCATATCCACCAGTTCGGTATGCTCTAACAACTCTTTTAAATACATATACGCTTTGTGATGATAAGAACCACTGATTTTATTCATTGTCGCCCAATCGCTTACAATTTCTCTAACTTCTGAATACTGCTTATATGCTTGTTTCAATGATTTATCTTTATCGTATTGATAAATAAAGAGATGTGCATTTTCTTGTAAAAATTCATGAGAGAACACACGATAAATTGGGTTAATCAATGAACCATCTTCATCTGTGACAAATCGCCATTTATTTGCTTTGACCATTTGTTGAATCAACCATAATTGAGCCATTGTTGTATAGGAGGATGTGACATGAAGACCTTCAACATATGTGGCTCTTTTATTAACTTCCGTTAATTCTGTTAAATAGTCACTATTCGTTTGGAAATCATTTGGAGTTGGCTTCATTGGATATGAAGAATATTTTAATCTCTCGTTTTTGCGACAAAAGAAGTCTACATGGTCATCGTTATATTTCATAGTATCTGCCTTTAATCCCTCGAATGAAGCCGATGAATCGTATGCTATATCTGCACGAAAAACATAGCGAGATTCCACTTCTGCTACCACATTAATAAAAGTTTGAAGGAATTTAGATTCTTCAATCTCTACTTGGGGAATCACAGCCTTATTCTTTTGTCTAATATTATTTAAATGATATTGCATTTTATCAATATTTAGCCAAACTGAATCAAGAGTTTTGTTCTCAAATTCTTTTTCTCTCTTAGTTAAAAATTCTAAACAACAGCGGTAAACCCACTCCATCTTTCGATAATATGTTTCACTTCCGATATTCAATAGTTCACAACTACGCTTTACTGGAACACGATTAATGATTTGTAAGAACAATTGCGGTAAGATATCATTTCTTTTTTGATGGTATGTTGTTGATGCTTTTTTATTGGGCTGTATATTTGTTATTTTTCCACATGTTTTACATTGATAACGAGGACTATTACTTTTACTTTTCCCCCTTTTATAAAACAAGTGTTTCTCTTTCTGTGGTGTAGTATCCGAATGGAGGCAACCTTCTTTGTGAAAGTGATAGTGTATTGTAGGCTTGGTTAGTGTTTGTAGGTTAATCAGTCTTTTAATTTCTTCTGCAATCGACCAATTAGAATAGATAGCACTCCTACAATTATGAGTTGTTTTACTGAAATGTATCGATTCATTTACTGGGTTACAAGCTATTTTTTTTACATTATCAAAACTGTTTTCGTTTCCACCTTTTCCAAATAATTTATAACGAGAAGGTTTGTATTTTTGATTTTCATAACGTTCTTGCGGTTGTCCAAATGATTCACAAAAAGGATTGCCACAAAAATTGTACTGGATGCTATGTAAAACATTTTGGTAGGAAAAAGTCACAGGTCTAAATAACATATCCTGATATCTTTTTGCGAATTTTTTAGGAGCCAATACAGCATAATGTTTTCTCCTATCCAAAATTTCATCTTCTGTAACAGGTGGGATAACTTCAACAACCGATTCATCAGCATTTAACATGCGTTTATGTTTCGTCATTCACATTATCTCCAATCGACTCTTCTTCTTTTAGTAAACCCACTGCTTTTAACATTTTTTTATTACTACGTTTTGATTTTATCCACTGAATAAATTGTTCATCGTTTACTAAAAATTCTTTCAAGAGCCTATCGACAACTTCATCTTCACTGTACTCTGTATATTCAGCATAATATGAAACGATGTTTCGAGTATTTTCGGAAATTTTCCATGAAACTTGTTTCGCATTGGCATGTTTAGGTTTAATATATTTTATCGCACTCATATAATCACCTATAAGAATATATTACCAATTTTACCTCAAAATTGTATACCAAAAAACATAGGTAGAATAAATATTCTCTCATTGAAATTTATAGTGTAAATTTCTATGTAATTTTCTATATAAAAATCGAACAAACGTTGAGAATACAACAAATAAAAGCATGTGAAAATCATTGCGATTTTACATGCTTTTAATGATGTTATTTTGTATTTTGAACTCCTAAACGGAACCCGTTAATTCAATTAAATGGGGCGTTTAGTTACCAAAGTATCATTTAGGAACGTTATTTTGTATTACTTTGTATAAATAAAGATAATAACTAATTACACATTTTTTAAAGCTTTAATTAGGTATTCATAATCTTTAAATTCTTCACTGATTATAAAGAAACTTTCATGAGAACAGCTCGCAAGCCAAAGCTCTTCTCCGTTATAGAATGTTAAATCTTCTGGTAAGTATGGAGTAAGCCATCCAAATAATGAATCACTTTTTTCTTGTAAAAATAGCTTAGTCTGTTCGTTAAGTTCATAATAAAACACATAAGCAGTCCCATCTACAATTTCAGTTACTTCCCATTTCTTTTGTTCTTTCATCTCAATTAATGAATTCTCAATATCTTTTACTGTTTCATTATGATATTTCATAGCCAATTTCTCATCTGCCATCATATCTCGTCTTTTAACAAATGCAAACTTATCACATTTTTTAAAAGCTAATTCAATTAACGAACGATAATCGTCGCCTGTTATATCTTTATACTCTATTAACAACATCCCAAACACCCCCTTTTGGAAAAAATAAGTATATTAATACTACCACAGATAAAAATCGAATCGCTTTAATGTTTTACATAAAACGCACCCAAAGCGGTTTTTGGACACATTTCGCAGTGCTTTTTGCACTAAAGCACTCGTTAATACAATGAGAAATAACTAAATTATTTGATGCTTTTTATATGTACTTTTTATCTTAAAAACTTTCTTACCTGCACGGCATTTAAAATAGTCGCACCAACTAATACAAGATACCAAAGGTAAAGTAATTTTGCATTTAGATTATATTGATAAACTAAATATAAAGAAATAGATATTAACAGGAAAATAATTCCCATTAAGATTGATTGCTTTCCTTGTTGTTTTTTATATCCTTCTTTATCTAGTACGTTTTTAACCTTTCCTGTAAAACTCCACATTATCATATTTTCGACTTTATTATTTAAATATGCATATCCTAGTAGGAAAAATAAAATCGAAATAAGTATTAGTATGAAAATAAAAAATCCAAACAAAATGAAACCTCCTTTTGTAAATGTTTATAAAACCTATATATTTTCTCTAAGAATAGTAACATTGATTGTACAACTCGAACCTTTATACTCCTGGATTATTATTTTCAATGGGTTTTTCCTATCCTTTTAACTATGAAATCACTTTTGATACAATACAGTGTTTCCTCGATCTTGGTATAAATCACTAATCGAAACAACAGTAAAAATCTCATTTAATCGTTCAGCTGCAATTTCTCTACGTGCTGCTGAAACTTGTTGCTCCTGAAGCTCCATTTAAAGTATATACTGAAATAAAGTTAATCTCTGTTAATATTCCGGGATTTTTAGAATGCACAATATAAAACAATTATAGGAGAGTCCTAAAATGAAAAAGAAAATGAATTATTTAATCTTATTTTTAACGGTCATCTTTATGGTTGGCTGTAACGACGCAGAAGATGCAACCATTACAGATGCAGAAACAGATGCACAAGAAGTAACGTCAGTTGAAACAAATGAAAATAGCGAAAAAGAAGAGGCTATCACTCCCGTTGTTGAGGAACCGGTAGTGGAGGAAACACC
>JABUKB010000017.1 GCA_014595895.1 Lysinibacillus odysseyi
GGTGTTTCCTCCACTACCGGTTCCTCAACAACGGGAGTGATAGCCTCTTCTTTTTCGCTATTTTCATTTGTTTCAACTGACGTTACTTCTTGTGCATCTGTTTCTGCATCTGTAATGGATGCATCTTCTGCATCGGTACAGCCAACCATAAGGATGACCGTTAAAAATAGGATTAAATAATTCATTTTCTTGTTCATTTCAGGACTCTCCTATAATTGTTTTATATTGTTCATTCTAAAAATCTTGGAATATTAACAGAGATTAACTTTATTTCAGTATATACCTTAAATAGAGCTTCCGGAGCAAAGAGTTTTAGAAACACGTAAAGAAATGGCAGTTGAACGTTTAAAAAAGATTTTTACTGTTATTTCGATTAGTGATTTATACCAAGATCGAGGAAACACAGTATTGTATCAAAAGGGATTTCATAGATGAAAGGAGAGGAAAAACTCACTAAAAATAATAATCCAGGGGTACAAAGGTTCGTTTGGCTGATTCATCCCTGTAAAGTCATTTGAAATAAGTGCGACAGGAGAAAGAGCCATCTCCTATGACATTGGAGGGAAGAAACAATGTCTATATTTAGGGGGCTTTTTCTCTTAAAGGGGGTCTCGTTAGATTTATTCGTATTTACAACGTTAAGTAAATAAAGTTACCAAGCGACGCTTTAGGGATATTTTTAAATGAATACCTTGTATTATATAGTAATTTGTATTATAAGTTATATAGGAGGTGAACAAAATTGGAGGTTAATAAAGAAATTTTAAAAGGTCATATTGATACGATAATTCTATCGCTACTACATAGCAGAAATATGTATGGATATGAGTTAGCTAAATTGGTAAGAGAAAAAAGTAATGAACAGTTTGAATTGAAAGAAGGTACGCTTTATTTGTCTTTAAAGCGATTAGAAAAAAATAAATGGATTGAATCTTACTGGGGCGATGAACAAGGACCAGGAGGAAGAAGAAAATACTATAAACTCACACCTTTAGGTGAAGAAGGCTTCGAAGAAAAACGAAAGGAATGGGATTTTGTTAAAAAATTAATCGATTTATTTATTGAGGGGGGAGAAAAAGCGTGAAACAAATAGAATCATATGTTGATGAAGTTTATCATAGTGTCGGTGGGAACAAGAAAGAAATCGAAGAATTAAAATCAGAGATGAAAAGTCATTTAATAGAGGCTGTTTATGAGTTAAAATCGGAGGGGAAATCAGAAAAAGAAGCAATCAATATAGCAATTGAAAGATTTGGTGGAGAACAAGAAATGCGTTCTGTTGTTAGGCAATTATTTAAAGCACAAAAGGTATTTGCTAAATGGATGCTTTATCTTGCGATAGCTGTGTTTCTTTTTACTGTTACTGCATTTGGATTAATATGGTCGATCGAAGAAGAAAATGCTAATGAAAATTCGATTGTAGCGACTGATATTTTTGATGTGTTAAAAGGCAAAGTAGCAATTTCAAAAGATATGGAAGAAGAAATAAAAAAACTGGTTCAAGCAACTGATCAAATTTCGAAGGTTGAAATTTATAATGTAAGTGATGTTGCAAATAACAATTTAATATTCGATTATGTTAGGGATGCAAAACCAGATTATCGATATGAACAAAAATTGTGGAATCCTGCATGGTTTAAAGCCGATTTCTACCCTTATGGAAACGGTGATGGTAAACAGTGGTATGTTGATATGGAAACAAGACATATTAGCGACTTGATGGCTATAATTTTGTTTTCTGGAATTGCTATATACCTTACCCTCTTTACAATATGGGCAACAATCAATGCTTATCATCATAAACGATTAAATGTTGGCTGGATATTAGTATTTGCGCTATTCAATGTTATTGGATATCTGATTTATTATATTTCTGGTAAAAGAGAATCAGTTGTATGAATTTAAACTAACGGGATGCTTTAGTACAACA
Source organism: Lysinibacillus odysseyi (assembly GCA_014595895.1). Classification (GTDB taxonomy): domain Bacteria; phylum Bacillota; class Bacilli; order Bacillales_A; family Planococcaceae; genus Lysinibacillus_B; species Lysinibacillus_B odysseyi_A. The sequence continues at coordinate 1,931 of JABUKB010000017.1, forward strand.
AGAACTAATAATGTATACAAACATAAACCTAATAACGTTTCCAAATAAAAGTTAGAGAGTAAAACATCTCATTCAATTGAACGGAATGTTTGCTTTTGGCTACTTATGTCCACCATGCCTCCTGATGTAGCAGTGATAACTTTTTTAAAGGAATCCACATTCTATTGTCGAAATACAGTAAACAAGAAAATGATTTTACCAATAAAATTCCGAATCGAGGCAGGATAAAGTTGAAACTGAAGTGTTTTAGTATTTTATTTGCACTATCGATATTACTTTCTGCTTGTAATACCAGTATAGAGCCGAAGGAACATTTAGGAGAAGTATATAGTGTTGCATTGGACGCTATAATGGAACAGAATACAGCATTAAATCGTGGGATGGCATTTATAGCGATTGATATGAGTAATTTCAAGAAAGTAGATAAAAGTGATAAAGAAGAAATTTTAAGCTACTTGAAGGAAAAATATAAAGTTGATGTAATGGATGCTACTTTTGAACAACTGGAGGAAAAGGGATTGTATAATTCCGATACAATGGCTCTGGATGGTATACTCCTTAGAATTGAAAATGTTGATTTTAAGTTCAATAATGAAATTGTTTTTGAAGGTTCCAAGTATCATTCTAGTTTAGGGGCCGTTGGGATTGAATGTAGAGTGCATTATAAAGATAATGAATGGAAAGCCAAAGAAGTGGAAATGATCTGGATTAGTTAATTAGTCTTTCGCTAGCAAGTAATTTTGGAGAAATAAAATTTATAAATTATATAAGATAAGATTAGAAAACATCCTCAAATGCAAGTTTGATAGCATATTCAAAGCCATAAAACGCTGTACAATCAACGTTTTATGGCTTTTTTAATGAACATAATTTATTCGGTTTTTTATGCAGAGAGCACAAACCCTTGATACATCACTATGGTATAACTTGTAGTATGCATAAAAACGTGTATATTCCTTATTATTATAAACCTGCATTCTCATGCTACCCCTCTCCTATCGTGGAGGAAAAGGGGGCTCATGATATTCTCTCAGCGCCTGATCCAAGCGTTTCGACAGGTTTTTGGCTAAATACTGATTGATAAAGCGCTCCTTTTCCAGTTCGAGCTGCGAAGAACGGAAAAGTTTTGCGAAAATCTGGGCCTTTTTTTTAGTGGAAAACTGTTCTATCGCTTCCGTGCGCAGGGTAGATATTACTTCACTTTCAATTTGCCGCTCGCGTATTTTCAGTGCGATATCCTTTTTGTTTGCCTCTTTCAATTCCGTAATTTGTTTCTGCAAACTTTTGCTTTCTTCTGTAAGCTTTTCTGTTCTATCCTGAATGTCGCTCAGCTGTTGGAGCGATTCCGTTGAAAGGAGATTCAGATTTTGCGTCAGGCAGTCCTCATTGAGGGTAATCTGCATAGCGCCGTTTTCCTCATGCTGCTGCATATGGAATAGCCCTGTCTGCATGATTTGCTGCAGAACATTGCTGAGCACATCTACTTTATTTGCCAGCTCATCTCGTGGTGCAACTGCCGTAGTTGCAGCCGGCTGCCCCTTCACCCGGTATTCATCTTTCAACAGCAAAATCATGCGCAGCTTCAAAATAGAAAGCAAATTCAAGCGGATGACGTTCGCTGTTGTGGGATTATCGGTCATGTCATTGAAAATGTAATGTTCAAACGGCTTAATATAGTAGCGCAACTGTGCATCCGTGATGTCAAACCAGGCAGCCACTTCCGGTGTGGAATAGAATTTCTTTTCTACGATGTCGGTTAAATAGGGATCGTTATATAGTGTTTCTTCTAACGGAGTATCCCGTATTACGGAAAAAAGAGGATCGCCCTCCAGCATCTCCATGATCTTCTCTTTCATTTCATTCGTTTCTAACACATTCTCTCACACTCCATTTCATTCGATTCTATGCTAAACTTTTCTATTCTTTTCTATCCTAGTTATCTCTTTTTGGTTCTATTTGTATCTATTCTGTTCTAGGGGTTTTTATGTCATGAAATTGGGATGTAAGCAAAAGATGTATGATGGGGGAGTGGAATGTTAATCAAATACTGGATGAAAGCATTTAAAATATAAAGGTCGAATAAATCAAGAGGGGGGTCTGCTCATTATTCGATTTTCAAATTGTCTGGGCACTCTGTAAATGGGGCGACTGGTAATTTATCTTGATTTGCTACTGC
>JABUKB010000018.1 GCA_014595895.1 Lysinibacillus odysseyi
AGGTTAAGCTGAGAAAGCGGAGCCGCAGCGAAAGCGAGTCTGAATAGGGCGCATGAGTACGTGGTCGTAGACCCGAAACCAGGTGATCTACCCATGTCCAGGATGAAGGTGAGGTAACACTTACTGGAGGTCCGAACCCACGCACGTTGAAAAGTGCGGGGATGAGGTGTGGGTAGCGGAGAAATTCCAATCGAACCTGGAGATAGCTGGTTCTCTCCGAAATAGCTTTAGGGCTAGCCTCGTGATTGAGAATACTGGAGGTAGAGCACTGTTTGGACTAGGGGGGCATCTCGCTTTACCGAATTCAGACAAACTCCGAATGCCAGATATTTATACACGGGAGTCAGACTGCGAGTGATAAGATCCGTAGTCAAAAGGGAAACAGCCCAGACCACCAGCTAAGGTCCCCAAGTAATCGTTAAGTGGAAAAGGATGTGGCGTTGCTTAGACAACCAGGATGTTGGCTTAGAAGCAGCCATCATTTAAAGAGTGCGTAATAGCTCACTGGTCGAGTGACGCTGCGCCGAAAATGTATCGGGGCTAAACGATTCACCGAAGCTGTGGATTGACATCTTTGATGTCAGTGGTAGGAGAGCGTTCTAACAGCGTAGAAGCTAGACCGGAAGGACTGGTGGAGCGGTTAGAAGTGAGAATGCCGGTATGAGTAGCGAAAGACGGGTGAGAATCCCGTCCACCGTATGACTAAGGTTTCCTGAGGAAGGCTCGTCCGCTCAGGGTTAGTCGGGACCTAAGCCGAGGCCGATAGGCGTAGGCGATGGATAACAGGTTGATATTCCTGTACTACCTCCCCACCGTTTGAGAAATGGGGGGACGCAGGAGGGTAGGGTAAGCAGAGCGTTGGTTGTCTCTGTTCAAGCAGTAAGGTGTGTACGCAGGAAAATCCGCGTACTGTAACATTGAGCTGTGATGACGACTCCATTTGGAGGAAGTTCCTGATCTCACACTGCCAAGAAAAGCCTCTATCGAGGTGGGAGGTACCCGTACCGCAAACCGACACAGGTAGTCGAGGAGAGAATCCTAAGGTGTGCGAGAGAACTCTCGTTAAGGAACTCGGCAAAATGACCCCGTAACTTCGGGAGAAGGGGTGCTCTGTTAGCGTGCAAGCGCGAGAGAGCCGCAGTGAATAGGCCCAGGCGACTGTTTAGCAAAAACACAGGTCTCTGCAAAACCGTAAGGTGACGTATAGGGGCTGACGCCTGCCCGGTGCTGGAAGGTTAAGAGGAGTGGTTAGCGCAAGCGAAGCTGCGAATTGAAGCCCCAGTAAACGGCGGCCGTAACTATAACGGTCCTAAGGTAGCGAAATTCCTTGTCGGGTAAGTTCCGACCCGCACGAAAGGCGTAACGATCTGGGCACTGTCTCAACGAGAGACTCGGTGAAATTATAGTACCTGTGAAGATGCAGGTTACCCGCGACAGGACGGAAAGACCCCGTGGAGCTTTACTGTAGTTTGATATTGAATTTTGGTACAACTTGTACAGGATAGGTAGGAGCCAGAGATCTCGGAGCGCCAGCTTCGAAGGAGGCGTCGGTGGGATACTACCCTGGTTGTATTGAACTTCTAACCCATGCCCCTTAGCGGGGCAGGAGACAGTGTCAGACGGACAGTTTGACTGGGGCGGTCGCCTCCTAAAAGGTAACGGAGGCGCCCAAAGGTTCCCTCAGAATGGTTGGAAATCATTCGTAGAGTGCAAAGGCATAAGGGAGCTTGACTGCGAGACCTACAAGTCGAGCAGGGTCGAAAGACGGGCTTAGTGATCCGGTGGTTCCGCATGGAAGGGCCATCGCTCAACGGATAAAAGCTACCCCGGGGATAACAGGCTTATCTCCCCCAAGAGTCCACATCGACGGGGAGGTTTGGCACCTCGATGTCGGCTCATCGCATCCTGGGGCTGTAGTCGGTCCCAAGGGTTGGGCTGTTCGCCCATTAAAGCGGTACGCGAGCTGGGTTCAGAACGTCGTGAGACAGTTCGGTCCCTATCCGTCGTGGGCGTAGGAAATTTGAGAGGAGCTGTCCTTAGTACGAGAGGACCGGGATGGACACACCGCTGGTGTACCAGTTGTTCTGCCAAGGGCATCGCTGGGTAGCTATGTGTGGACGGGATAAGTGCTGAAAGCATCTAAGCATGAAGCCCCCCTCAAGATGAGATTTCCCATTACGCAAGTAAGTAAGACCCCTGAAAGACGATCAGGTAGATAGGTTCGAGGTGGAAGTGTGGCGACACATGGAGCTGACGAATACTAATCGGTCGAGGACTTAACCAAATGTTCGATTATCCAGTTTTGAGAGAACAATTCTTTCTAAAAGGTTTCCAGACACAGCCGTGTATGAGAAGCCAATGAGATGTTCAAAGAAACATCTATGTACAAGTGAAGTAATGATGGCAAAGAGGTCACACCCGTTCCCATACCGAACACGGAAGTTAAGCTCTTTAGCGCCGATGGTAGTTGGGGGCTTCCCCCTGCGAGAGTAGGACGTTGCTTCGCTTGTTTTTGTCGTGGAGGATTAGCTCAGCTGGGAGAGCATCTGCCTTACAAGCAGAGGGTCGGCGGTTCGAGCCCGTCATCCTCCACCATTATATGCCGGTGTAGCTCAGTTGGTAGAGCAACTGACTTGTAATCAGTAGGTCGAGGGTTCGACTCCTTTCGCCGGCACCATTTTTTCGAGCCATTAGCTCAGTTGGTAGAGCATCTGACTTAGCCAAGTGGTAAGGCAAGGGTCTGCAACACCCTTATCACCGGTTCAAATCCGGTAGTCGCCTCCATAAAAATGATAATATGCGGAAGTAGTTCAGTGGTAGAACACCACCTTGCCAAGGTGGGGGTCGCGAGTTCGAACCTCGTCTTCCGCTCCAAAATTTAAAATAAGTTTATGTTCCTATAAATGCCGGGGTGGCGGAACTGGCAGACGCACAGGACTTAAAATCCTGCGGTGAGTGATCACCGTGCCGGTTCGATTCCGGCCCTCGGCACCATTTTTATCAAGCGCCCGTAGCTCAATTGGATAGAGCGTCTGACTACGGATCAGAAGGTTATGGGTTCGACTCCTGTCGGGCGCGCCATATAAGATTCGGAATGTAGCTCAGCTTGGTAGAGCACTTGGTTTGGGACCAAGGGGTCGTAGGTTCGAATCCTGTCATTCCGACCATTTCTTATTATCACATATTGGGGCCTTAGCTCAGCT
>JABUKB010000019.1 GCA_014595895.1 Lysinibacillus odysseyi
AATACTGTGAGGGCTTAATATCCGATAAAGAACTTGCTTCCGTTGCTACCGGTGCAACTACTGCTGCAGTCGAAGCTACCACAGCTACTGCTGTTGTAACTTTTAAAAATTTTAAATTTTGCTTCTTATTTTTCTTCAAAACAACACCTCCTAAATAGTTTTTTTGAACCATATAAGTGATATATGATTGATTGCCATTATACTTTATTAAGGAATTAACATCCACATATATATGACTTAAGTTTCACTTTTTTGTAAATTTAGATTCTAATATCATATAATAGAATTATAAATATAGCCATTATACCTATATTTATTAAATTGTTCTAAAACTTTAAATTTATATATTTTTCTCTTTCATTCATATAGAAATAGCATCTAGCGTTATCTACTAGATGCTGTTGACTCAGGGGTTTTTTAGAAATAATCATGTAACTCAAAATAGTATTTTGTTTCGAGATTTCTTTATTTTAATCAAACCATAACCAAGTGTAAAATAAAGATGTGTAGACATCGGATTTCTTGTGTATTTTTGTTCGATATGCATTAAACATTCATTTACTAGCTTCCCATTTAATGATTTCCTTTAAATAAGAATCGGGTTTCTTACCTTTAGGATGAACTATACTAGAATTCGAGCTGCCTATATGAACATTTTGGATATCTGTAAGCTAGTTCTTAATATTCAGGCATAGCAGGAGGAAATGTTCATGGTCCAGCTCATCTAAAAATTCTTTCATTAATAGATACGCATCATTCTAAAAACGAATAAGACCGTTTTTGTACATCATTGTTTTCTCCATTCCTAACTTTACATTCACAATATCCACTCGCTTAGCTGACTCCTCCTTCTCTTCCTTCACAACATCAACAAATGGTAACTGTTCGGTGTAATCATACTTTCTTATTTTACATTCCTCCTAAAATAAAAATAGCCCTAATCCCTCGAAAGGAATTAGAGCTGGGCAAGTTAGATTACTATTCTATGAATATAATATATTTTTAAATTATTTTTTAATACGGTTTTAAGAGAATAGGAGAAGAAAGCTACCGCTAGTAACGCGGTAACTCTCCTCTGTTAATAGTTTATAGAGGTGGCTACCAAGTCCAATCAATTATTAGTAATTTAATTCCCCTCTATCAAACCTGTTCCTGATACAGTCCAATTACTGCTACCATCCCACGTTAAAGTTACTTCAACAGTTTCTCCTCCAATTGTTAAATTAAATGAGAATGACTCATTTGATTTTGCTCCACCAACAACTGTTAGAGTTAATACTAATGCAGAGTTGTCTAATAACGCTGTAGCAACTGTACCATCTGGTGTACCAACTATATTACTCCATTCTTGATCTTGATCACCAACTGCTGTAGTAAAGGTAATTTGTACACTATTTAAGTCACCACTGTCAATTGTATAAGTTGTAAGTACTTTTCCAGCTTCAAACGCCGTTACTGCATCCGCTAAGTCGCTTTCTGCTTGAGTTACTTCTGCAGCTGTCGCTGTTCCGCTATCTACCACACCTTGCGCTGTGTCAATCGCTGATTGTAACGTTGTTTTTGAGCCAACCGCATATTCACCCGCAAGTAATGCTTCTGCAGCTGTAATATCAGCTTCTAATTGTGTTGTATCTCCAATTGTTAACGTAGTTTGAATCACCACACCATTACTGTTTACTATTCCAGTAAAACTTCCTGTTCCTGTCACCCGAACCCTAACATGATTCCCAGTCAATACAGGCGATCCTACCGTGTAAGTAGCACTATTTGCATCATCAATATTAGTCCATGTAGTTCCATTCGTACTATATTGCCACTGATAATTAACAGTTGCACCTGATGGTGTTAATGCCCCGGCGGTTAAAGTTGCACCTATGTTCGGGGTGCCAGTTATTGTCCCAACTGAAGTTACCGCAGTTTGGTTACTTGGTGATTGTCCACCTGTATTTCCACCAGAGCTAGACCCACCACCTGCACTTGGTACCTGTGGTGGACCAGTTGTAACTCCCCCTACAACAACATTTGTAATTTGCGAAACTACTGAAGAGTAATTATTAATGATTGTTGCAGCTGTTGTGCTTGCTGGAAGTGATAATTCATTTACTTTTACTGTCGTACCTACTGTAACCCTAGCTTGAGGATTCGCAACTACTAATTCTTCTATTTTACCTGCGATATTTAATGCGAGTTCAGCTAAAGTTGCTAAAACTAATTCTGCAACAGTTGCATTACCTTTAATCTCTAATTTAGATGTTGATTCAACAGTCATTTTTGAAACGGTTCCATCTACATTTACTACTTGAACGGCTGCAGCCACTGTAATTTCAGGAATGGTTGTATTTGATTCGATGGAGATGTTATCACGCTTTACATCTAGTGATTGTAAAATCGTATTGACTAACTTTAATTTCGCTCCATTGCCATTCGTTTGTACAAACTTGTTATTTAGAGAAGCTACTGTACCAATGATTGCGTTATCCATTACTAAATCTTTGGCAATTTTCACACCATCTAATAGAACTTCAGAAGTCACATTGGAAGTGATGATTGCACTTTCCGTTACATTTGCATTTTTTACAGCGACATAGTTTGCATTGATCACTAACGAACCAATGGATGATTTAGTATCGAATACAAGAACCGATTCTGCAGTACCTGCGTTATT
>JABUKB010000020.1 GCA_014595895.1 Lysinibacillus odysseyi
GCCTTGGCACTAGGAGCCGATGAAGGACGGGACGAACACCGATATGCTTCGGGGAGCTGTAAGCAAGCTTTGATCCGGAGATTTCCGAATGGGGAAACCCACCACTCGTAATGGAGTGGTATCCATATCTGAATTCATAGGATATGAGAAGGCAGACCCGGGGAACTGAAACATCTAAGTACCCGGAGGAAGAGAAAGCAAATGCGATTCCCTGAGTAGCGGCGAGCGAAACGGGATTAGCCCAAACCAAGAGGCTTGCCTCTTGGGGTTGTAGGACACTCTGTACGGAGTTACAAAGGAACGAGGTAGATGAAGAGGTCTGGAAAGGCCCGCCATAGGAGGTAACAGCCCTGTAGTCAAAACTTCGTTCTCTCCTGAGTGGATCCTGAGTACGGCGGAACACGTGAAATTCCGTCGGAATCCGGGAGGACCATCTCCCAAGGCTAAATACTCCCTAGTGACCGATAGTGAACCAGTACCGTGAGGGAAAGGTGAAAAGCACCCCGGAAGGGGAGTGAAAGAGATCCTGAAACCGTGTGCCTACAAGTAGTCAGAGCCCGTTAACGGGTGATGGCGTGCCTTTTGTAGAATGAACCGGCGAGTTACGATCCCGTGCAAGGTTAAGCAGAAGATGCGGAGCCGCAGCGAAAGCGAGTCTGAATAGGGCGCATGAGTACGTGGTCGTAGACCCGAAACCAGGTGATCTACCCATGTCCAGGGTGAAGTTCAGGTAACACTGAATGGAGGCCCGAACCCACGCACGTTGAAAAGTGCGGGGATGAGGTGTGGGTAGGGGTGAAATGCCAATCGAACCTGGAGATAGCTGGTTCTCTCCGAAATAGCTTTAGGGCTAGCCTCAAGGTAAGAGTCTTGGAGGTAGAGCACTGATTGGACTAGGGGCCCCTACCGGGTTACCGAATTCAGTCAAACTCCGAATGCCAATGACTTATCCTTGGGAGTCAGACTGCGAGTGATAAGATCCGTAGTCGAAAGGGAAACAGCCCAGACCGCCAGCTAAGGTCCCAAAGTATACGTTAAGTGGAAAAGGATGTGGAGTTGCTTAGACAACCAGGATGTTGGCTTAGAAGCAGCCACCATTTAAAGAGTGCGTAATAGCTCACTGGTCGAGTGACTCTGCGCCGAAAATGTACCGGGGCTAAACGTATCACCGAAGCTGCGGACTGTTCTTCGAACAGTGGTAGGAGAGCGTTCTAAGGGCTGTGAAGCCAGACCGGAAGGACTGGTGGAGCGCTTAGAAGTGAGAATGCCGGTATGAGTAGCGAAAGAGGGGTGAGAATCCCCTCCACCGAATGCCTAAGGTTTCCTGAGGAAGGCTCGTCCGCTCAGGGTTAGTCGGGACCTAAGCCGAGGCCGAAAGGCGTAGGCGATGGACAACAGGTTGATATTCCTGTACCACCTCCTCACCATTTGAGCAATGGGGGGACGCAGGAGGATAGGGTAAGCGCGGTATTGGATATCCGCGTCCAAGCAGTTA
>JABUKB010000021.1 GCA_014595895.1 Lysinibacillus odysseyi
CAGTTGCTCTACCAACTGAGCTACACCGGCATATGATGGTGGAGGATGACGGGCTCGAACCGCCGACCCTCTGCTTGTAAGGCAGATGCTCTCCCAGCTGAGCTAATCCTCCTGGGTATGAAGGTGATGTCCTTTCTCTTAAGGACAAGATTTATAATATCAACTTTCCAAAATAATTGCAATAGTTTATTTACATTTTTTTTAAAGAAATTCACTTTTTTCAAAAGATAGCATTTTTATGTACTCTTCCAATACAATCACTCTCTTATGATAACGGATACAACATTCATTTATCAAGAGTTTTTCCCTTTATCGACTAAAAGTTTCAGATGAATATTTTCTCGGATTTTATAAAAAATGTTCTAAATATATCAACGTTTATTAGTTATTTTAACATAGTATACATATTCAATGAACTTATTATTTCAGGGGTTTCAAAAACAGGTATCCACTTATTTGAAACTAAATATTCTAATAGCGAACTCCTTTCTATACTGCTACACCTTGCATTGATTAATCTATAGCTAAAACTAATCTTTCAGCCTTTTCCTGTATACCATTAAAAAAGACTTAAAATCTTTTTTTAAGGCTGGCAGGAAAAAAAGAATTTAACGCAGACTTTCTAAGCATCTTACTAAATAAATTTATTATAATAAGATTTCAATAACTACATTTTTTGCCGCTTAACATATTTTCCTATGTAATTGAAGATAGCCAAAAACAGTATAAAGCATAATTTTACAGTATTAATCAAACGATAGATTATATCGATATAGTTTACCGTACCCCTTTTTATAGGAAATGTGTATGGATAAACACTGTTCTTTTTCTGTTAACAGCATCGAACATTTATGTAAAACATATTGCATCTGCTTGACCTTGTTTCGGTCATAGATATGCCTAGTGGCGGGATTCTTACCTCTGCCGCTACGCTTTCGAGTTAGATAAATTACTACCCGTTAATGGAAATTAAAAAGTGTGATTCTTTACCCTTTTGTATGAAATTGTTTAAATATCTCACCATATATTATAGAATCTTTTTAAATAAAGAAAAAGCCCAAGACGATTGTTATCGTCCTGGACTTTTATATGACCCGTACGGGATTCGAACCCGTGTTACCGCCGTGAAAGGGCGGTGTCTTAACCACTTGACCAACGGGCCTTTATGTATGGCGGAGAAGGAGGGATTTGAACCCTCGCGCCGCTTACGCGACCTACACCCTTAGCAGGGGCGCCTCTTCAGCCTCTTGAGTACTTCCCCATATGGCTCCGAAGGCAGGA
>JABUKB010000022.1 GCA_014595895.1 Lysinibacillus odysseyi
TTGCACTTTCCGTTACATTTGCATTTTTTACAGCGACATAGTTTGCATTGATCACTAACGAACCAATGGATGATTTAGTATCGAATACAAGAACCGATTCTGCAGTACCTGCGTTATTTAATGCCACACTCGTAATTTTTTTAATGACACCATCTTCTACTGTTGCTTTAATAGTAGCATTTGATAATGCTGCTTTGTTGGCTTCTGTAAAGATGGATTTAACAGCTGCATCGTACGAATAGTCTTTCCCCTCTACTGTGATCACTGTCTCTGTATAATCTTCTACTTTAAATGTAATAGTTTGTGCTTGTGAACCCTGTTCAGCTGCAGCTTTTTCTGCACGTACAATAAACGCGGCCATTTGTCCACGTGTAACGTTTGACGTACCATCAAACGTTGTTTTTGTTTTCCCCGTCGTAATTTTGTTCTCATATAATGCGGCAATCGCTTCTTTATAATCTGCTCGTACATCTGTAAATGGTAATCCGTCTACATCTGTCGCTTTTAATTTGAGGGCATTTGTTAAGATTTTCGCTACGTGGTTACGCTGGATGTTTTCACCTTGACGGAATGTTCCGTCTTTATATCCATCAATAATGCCAGCTTGTTTTAAAGCCGCAATGGCACCATAATACTGATGTGTTTTAGGAATATCTTTAAATTTTGGATCTGCAACATTTTTTGTATCTAATCCTAAAACACCTGCAATAATTTTTGCTGCTTGTCCACGCGTTAATTTCTTACTTGGTTGAAATGTCCCATCTGGGAATCCACTAATAATGCCACGTTCATGAAGATCTAATACATCATTGTAAAAATACTGTGAGGGCTTAATATCCGATAAAGAACTTGCTTCCGTTGCTACCGGTGCAACTACTGCTGCAGTCGAAGCTACCACAGCTACTGCTGTTGTAACTTTTAAAAATTTTAAATT
>JABUKB010000023.1 GCA_014595895.1 Lysinibacillus odysseyi
AAGTGATGATGGCAAAGAGGTCACACCCGTTCCCATACCGAACACGGAAGTTAAGCTCTTTAGCGCCGATGGTAGTTGGGGGCTTCCCCCTGTGAGAGTAGGACGTCGCTTCGCTTATTTTTTTTGGAGGATTAGCTCAGCTGGGAGAGCACCTGCCTTACAAGCAGGGGGTCGGCGGTTCGATCCCGTCATCCTCCACCAAGAGCCATTAGCTCAGTTGGTAGAGCATCTGACTTTTAATCAGAGGGTCGAAGGTTCGAGTCCTTCATGGCTCATCATTTTTTAAAATACATATACTCTTAGGATAAAAATTCTATAGCATATGGCGGAAGTAGTTCAGTGGTAGAACACCACCTTGCCAAGGTGGGGGTCGCGAGTTCGAACCTCGTCTTCCGCTCCAAAATTTAAAATAAAGTTTGTGTTCCTATAAATGCCGGGGTGGCGGAACTGGCAGACGCACAGGACTTAAAATCCTGCGGTGAGTGATCACCGTGCCGGTTCGATTCCGGCCCTCGGCACCATTTATAAAGCGCCCGTAGCTCAATTGGATAGAGCGTCTGACTACGGATCAGAAGGTTATGGGTTCGACTCCTGTCGGGCGCGCCATATTTTATATTTTGATATTATCACGGGGTGGAGCAAATCGCTAAACGAAGATAGCGATTAGCAGTTGCTGATTGTAACGAAGTAACTGCCAGCCAAGTGGATAAGGGAACAACAGTCAACATTATTACTATTATCGCGGGGTGGAGCAGTGGTAGCTCGTCGGGCTCATAACCCGAAGGTCGTTGGTTCAAGTCCAGCCCCCGCAACCAAATGGTCCCGTGGTGTAGCGGTTAACATGCCTGCCTG
>JABUKB010000025.1 GCA_014595895.1 Lysinibacillus odysseyi
TGAAATTCCAACACCATTAGTAGAAAACAAACCTACGCCAATCTATGAGTATGCCTATGATGAATATGAAGTAGATGTGCATATTGGAAATGCATTCTTACGCACAACAACAGGCACGGTAACAACGCCTGCCGGTACATTCAAAAATGTTGTACACGTTGAGTAAAAATACTTCAGAACGCCGATTTCCACACATTTCTATTTTGCACCTGGTTATGGCTTGATTAAAATGACGAACTCTTAAAATAAAGTACTATTTGGGTTACATGATTATTTCTAAAAAACTCTGAGTCAACAGCATCCAGTATATATAACGCTAGATGCTGTTTTTATATGAAGTAAAAGAGAGGCTAATAATTTATTCAAAAATTAAGAAGAGAAGTAAACCAAACTTAGCATACAAACAGTGGCTAAGTTTTTTTAATTCGACAATCGACGCCAATATAATGAAATATCAAAAAATAGCTAATTTAAAAGCTTTGGAATAACTTTAAAATATCAATACAAAGATAATTGTTATAACCCCTAAAAATGCTGTTTTATACTATTATTTGTATTTTTTGAATCTTATTTATTTATAAATTGGAAATTAAATTCCTTATAAGGTACAATAAGTAATGTTCATATATTTTTTATATGGTGCAAAACGACTATTTAGGAGGTTTTATTTTGAAGAAAAGTAAGAAGCAGAATTTAAAATTTTTAAAAGTTACAACAGCAGTAGCTGTGGTAGCTTCGACTGCAGCAGTAGTTGCACCGGTAGCAACGGAAGCAAGTTCTTTATCGGATATTAAGCCCTCACAGTATT
>JABUKB010000026.1 GCA_014595895.1 Lysinibacillus odysseyi
CCGGCATATTGGAGCGGAAGACGAGGTTCGAACTCGCGACCCCCACCTTGGCAAGGTGGTGTTCTACCACTGAACTACTTCCGCAATATGCTAAAGAATTTTTATTCTGACAGTATATGTAGTTTGAAAAAATGATGAGCCATGAAGGACTCGAACCTTCGACCCTCTGATTAAAAGTCAGATGCTCTACCAACTGAGCTAATGGCTCATTAGCTCTTTAAAAAATGGCTGGGGTACTAGGATTCGAACCTAGGCATGACGGAATCAAAATCCGTTGCCTTACCGCTTGGCTATACCCCAAACATATTAAAAGAAAATGGGGCGACTGATGGGAATCGAACCCACGAATGCCTGAACCACAATCAGGTGCGTTAACCACTTCGCCACAATCGCCATACTATTATAAATGATTTGTCTCTAAAAATGGCAGGGGCAGTAGGAATCGAACCCACACCAAAGGTTTTGGAGACCTCTATACTACCGTTGTACTATGCCCCTATAAAATGGTGGAGGGGGACGGATTCGAACCGCCGAACCCTAAGGAGCGGATTTACAGTCCGCCGCGTTTAGCCACTTCGCTACCCCTCCAAGGGATGGTGCCGGCGAAAGGAGTCGAACCCTCGACCTACTGATTACAAGTCAGTTGCTCTACCAACTGAGCTACACCGGCATATAAATGGTGGAGGATGACGGGTTCGAACCGCCGACCCC
>JABUKB010000027.1 GCA_014595895.1 Lysinibacillus odysseyi
GAAGGTCGTTGGTTCAAGTCCAGCCCCCGCAACCAAATGGTCCCGTGGTGTAGCGGTTAACATGCCTGCCTGTCACGCAGGAGATCGCCGGTTCGATCCCGGTCGGGACCGCCATTTTATTCATAGGACTGACTATTATCAAGTCACGCTTAGAATAGGTCAAAGTGGGTCAGTAGCTCAGTTGGTAGAGCATTAGATTGAAGCTCTAAGTGTCGGCGGTTCGATTCCGTCCTGACCCACCATATCGCGGGTGTAGTTTAATGGTAAAACCTCAGCCTTCCAAGCTGATGTCGTGAGTTCGATTCTCATCACCCGCTCCATTTTGGGCCTATAGCTCAGCTGGTTAGAGCGCACGCCTGATAAGCGTGAGGTCGATGGTTCAAGTCCATTTAGGCCCACCATACAATTATTCCGAAGTAGCTCAGTTGGTAGAGCATCCGGCTGTTAACCGGCAGGTCGCAGGTTCGAGTCCTGCCTTCGGAGCCATATGGGGAAGTACTCAAGAGGCTGAAGAGGCGCCCCTGCTA
>JABUKB010000028.1 GCA_014595895.1 Lysinibacillus odysseyi
AAGGAATCTGCGTTTCCGTATTCGGATATGTGATAATTGCTTCAAAATAAGCGGCTCCCCCTGCTTTGCGGATTGCGTCTTCCATATAAGCCTGATCACCATGTCGGTTGAGCGTACTATCTTGTGGGGTAATATTATAGGCATTCGATACCCCTCCGAGAGAATCGGCAATGATATGTCCTTCATCTAAAACGTCACTTTCGACACCGGGAACCTTTGCCTCATCAGAATAGTATCTGCCAGACGATAATATAGGCTCATTACGGTCATCTTGTAGAATGATTTCGTCAGCAATGACCCGTACTAGCTGCCCGTATTCATTAGTAAATGCCCAGTATTCACGCTCCCCATAACCAATGTCAACGACGACGTTAGGTTCACGATAACCAGACAAATTACCACCATCAACTTCAATCTGTTTGTATCCTGAGAACAGTTCATTATTTGGCTGAGCTGGTGTTTCCTCCACTACCGGTTCCTCAACAACGGGAGTGATAGCCTCTTCTTTTTCGCTA
>JABUKB010000029.1 GCA_014595895.1 Lysinibacillus odysseyi
TAGCGAAAAAGAAGAGGCTATCACTCCCGTTGTTGAGGAACCGGTAGTGGAGGAAACACCAGCTCAGCCAAATAATGAACTGTTCTCAGGATACAAACAGATTGAAGTTGATGGTGGTGATTTGTCTGGTTATCGTGAACCTAACGTCGTTGTTGATATTGGTTATGGGGACCGTGAATATTGGGCATTTACTAATGAATACGGGCAGCTAGTACGTGTCATTGCTGATGAAATCATTCTACAAGATGACCGTAATGAGCCTATATTATCGTCTGGCAGATACTATTCTGATGAGGCAAAGGTTCCCGGTGTCGAAAGTGACGCTTTAGATGAAGGGCATATCATTGCTGATTCTCTCGGAGGGGTATCGAATGCTTATAACATTACCCCTCAAGAAAGTACGCTCAACCGACATGGTGATCAGGCTTATATGGAAGACGCAATCCGCAAAGCAGGGGGAGCCGCTTATTTTGAAGCAATTATCACATATCCGAATACGGAAACGCAGATTCCTT